>NZ_OY780936.1:0-2400000 GCF_963675905.1 uncultured Bacteroides sp.
GAATATTGATAATAATACGGGCGAACGGAGCATGCGTTCCTTAGCCGTTGGCAGAAAAAACTTTGTAGGTTTTGGCTCCCATCAAGGAGCAAGCCTGGGTGCGTGTGCCTATACGTTTGTAGAAACTTGCAAACTCAATACAATCTCAGCTTACGAATATATCAAGAAGGTGTTAACTCTAATTGGAGATGAAAAGGAAGATACGAATGACTACTGCGCTCTGCTTCCGAGTATTCTGGCTGTTAAATAATAACAAATAAATTAAGAGGTATTAGATTAGAAAGCCGTTTTCCGGCTTTCTAATGGTGGCATGCCGGATATTAAACGCTTACACTAAGGCACTCCGTTATTTGAGGAATGCATGGACTCCCGTTATGGCTTATCGCAATAACGGTCGGTATTCTATTGATAAATCTATAGCGGAACGTTCAATTTGTACCCTGACGATTGAGCGCAAGAACAAAATGGCTTTTGGTAGTCATATAAGGTGCTGAAACCTCGACGGTTTATCATACCTTTATTGGTACTTGTAAAATGCGTGCACTGTCATTCTACCAATTCTTGAAGCAGTATTTAACTGCTTTTATGGAAGGACGTACGGATTTTTAGAATCTGACCCCTGCCATACTGGGCAAAATCAATTAAAAAAATCTAAAATTTAATGACCTTTATTTGTCTCGTGCGTGCAAACGTGCGATGAATAAGGGGTTTTCAAATAACTAACGTGAAAATTGGACGCTTACGGACGTGCAAGTAATCGCATAAACTATGTGTAGCTTTATCAGCGCATAGTGCCAAATTAAATATAAAAAATGTCAGAACAAATATCTAATAATACTTCAGCAAACAACAAGCGAATAGCTAAAAATACTGTATTTCTATACATAAGAATGCTATTTACAATGGCTGTTTCTTTATATACCTCCCGTGTTGTATTGAATACGCTAGGAGTAGATGACTATGGTATATATAATGTAGTAGGAGGTGTTGTTTCTTTAACAACATTTCTTAATGGTATGATGACGGCAGCTACTCAGAGGTTTTTGAACATTGAAATAGGGAAGGATGTATATGATAGAATAACAAAGGCTTTTAGTACTGCAGTCCAAATACATATTGGTATAAGTTTAGTTGTTCTTATATTGGCAGAAACTATTGGTGTATGGTTCTTAAATAACAAAATGAATATTCCAGTAAGTCGATTAAATGCAGCGAATTGGGTTTTTCAGTTCTCCTTATTAAGCTGTTTGGTTGTTATTTTAAGTGCACCTTATAATGCTGCAATTATTGCTTATGAGAAGATGTCTGCCTTTGCTTACATTTCTGTTCTTGAGGTATCATTAAAACTTATAATTGTTTATCTTCTTGTTATTTCTTCGGTAGACAAACTGATTTTATATTCTATACTACTTTTTACTGTACAAATATTAATTCGCGTCATTTATGGTAATTATGTATCGCGGAATTTTATAGCGTGCAGGTTCAAATTTATAGATGATAGAAAGTTATTAAAGGAGATGCTCTCGTTTGCATCATGGAGCTTCATGGGTATTATTTCTGGTATCGGTTTTACTCAAGGCATAAGTATTATTTTAAATTTATTCTTCGGAGTCACAGTAAACGCTGCTCGAGGAATAACAATACAAATTCAAGGTGCAATACAAGGCTTTATTACAAATTTCCAAGTAGCAGTTAATCCGCAACTTTATAAAAGCTACGCTACTAGAGATTACGATAGAATGAAATCGTTGATTTATTTAAGTAGTAGGTTCTCGTTCTATCTAATGCTTTTACTTAGTTTGCCAGTATTTGTAAATACAGATTTCATATTAAGTCTTTGGCTAGGTATCGTACCGGATCATACTGCGAATTTTGTAAGACTCATATTAATAATAATGCTATTTGAAACCCTTACCAGTCCAATTATTGTTTCTGTTAATGCAACTGGACACATAAAGAAATGCCAAGTAATTGTTGGGGGACTTTTATTATCAATTCTGCCTTTATCATATCTTGCATTTAAGCTTGGAGCAAGCCCCGAGATTGCATATCTTATACATTTTTTTATCGTAATAATAGCCCAAATAGCAAGAGTTATTATCCTAAGACCATGGATAAATTTGTCAATAAAAGATTATTTTCGAAAGGTTATTTGTAATACTTTATTAGTCTTAATTACCGCCTCTGTAATACCCTTAGTTTTAAAATATTTCTTTATTACTAATAATACATTTCTTCATTTCTTTGAATTGTGCTTCGTTTGTGTTTTATCTATAGTGTTTACAATTTTCTTAATAGGGCTTAGCCATAATGAAAGACTTATGTTACGGAAGAAGATTATTCTAGTTACAAAGAGGTTTATATAGACATAAAATTATGAGAATATCTTCTGAATTAGTTATATCGTATAGCATATGATAAACATTTTAGATAAATATAAGTGTTGTGGGTGTTCTGCTTGTGTACAAGTTTGTCCTAAGCAATGCATTGCATTTAATGAGAATGAACAAGGATTCCGATATCCTATTGTTAATAAGACATACTGCATTGACTGTGGTCTCTGTGAGAAAGTTTGCCCATGTATAAACCAGAACACGCCAAAAGTCCCCAAAAAAGTCTATGCGGCAATCAATCCGAATGATGAGATTCGAATGACATCGTCATCAGGTGGTATTTTTTCAATGCTTGCCGAAATAATCATTGATGAAGGAGGCGTTGTCTTTGGAGCACGTTTTGACAAGAATTGGGAGGTAATACACGACTATACAGAAACAAAAGAAGGTCTTGCAGCATTCCGTGGATCTAAGTATGTACAGAGCCAGATAGGTAACATTTTTGTAAAAGCAAAAGATTTTCTAAAAGAAGGTCGTAAAGTTCTATTCTCGGGAACTTCTTGCCAGATAGCAGGTCTGAAAAGGTATTTGCGCAAAGAATATACAAACCTTCTGACCGTCGATATTGTTTGTCATGGAGTCCCAAGCCCTCTTGTTTGGAGAGATTATGTAAAAAAAGTGAAAGGGGCACGTGTAATATCAAAAGTCTCTACCAAATATAAAAATAATAGTTGGAGACGTTATAATTATCTTATTTTAGATGCTAATAATGTAACACTAGTCAATGAGAACTCTTCTTCGAATCAGTATCATCAAGCTTATTTGCTTAATTTATCAATTAGGAGATCTTGTTTCAATTGTCCATCAAAAGATGGTAAGGCGAATAGTGACATTACTTTAGGTGATTGTTGGGGAATTGAGAGATTCTTCCCTGAAATAGATGATGATAAAGGTGTCAGCTATGTAGCTTGTAACAGTCATTTAGGATTGTGTTATATAGAACAATTAGACGGTAAATTCTTTGATATATCATACAATGACTGTGTTACGTACAATAGTTGTATTACAGAGAGCACTAAGGAACCATTAGATTATAATCAATTTTGGAGTATTTATTCCAAGAAAGGTTTTCCTACTTTAGAAAGTTTCATTCCTAAAAATAATTTTCTAAATAGGATAATTAAATATTTTAAGAAACAATGAAAATAGGTGTAATTACTTACTGGTTTGGAAATAGTAACTATGGAATGATGATGCAGTGTTGGGCATTGCAGCGATTCCTAAAAGACCTTGGTCACGAACCATATGTCATAAGATTTGCAAAAAAGGATAATCAAAGGCTTTATAGAAAAATTTTGTCCTATTTTGGGCTATTACAATTTTTTGATAAAGTAAAATGTCAATGTAATCATGAGAAATTTGTTAGCACTGTAAAAAATAATAGGATAAGAAAATTTGATGATTTTCGAAAGGGTGAATTAAGTTTTTCCCAATATGAATACTCGTCTATTGATGAATTACAAACACTTCCACCAAAAGCAGACTGTTATATAACAGGAAGTGATCAAGTTTGGTCCCAGCTACTTGATAATAACGATAATACGGCTTATTACTTAAATTTCGGCGATAGAACTACAAAGAGAATAGCATATGCTCCAAGTTTTTCAATGAAAGAATATCCAGAACATCTATGCGGCAAATTATCTAAAATGTTACAGAATTTAGACTATATATCGGTCAGAGAATATGACGGAATAAAGATTTGTAGTAATCTCGGATTTGTTGCTACTAAGGTACTAGATCCTACTCTGCTGTTAGACAAACAACATTATTTAGATATTTGTGTTAATGTTAAGAGGAGAACGGACAACTATGTGTTTGTTTATAGCCTCAATGTATCAACACCTGAAGATATCAGATGGGAAGAATTATCAGAATACAAAAGAAAAACGAACAAGGAACTCATAGTAACACCTGCAGATGGTTATTTCACAGGAGGTGAAATTTTTGGAAGTGATGTGAATTACTTATATGCTACAGTTGAACAATGGTTGGCTTTAATACGAGATTCAGATCTTACAGTAACATCATCATTTCATGGAATTGTATTGTCGATAATATTTGAGCGTCCATTCATTTATGTCCCTTTGAAAGGAAAATTTGCATCTGGAAATAATAGAATTATTGACTTACTTAAAGAGTTGAGGCTTGAAAACAGAATTCTGACCGACAAAACAAGTTACGATGAATTATGTCAACTCAGTATTGATTGGAATACTACAGGAGATTATTTAAAAAAATATAAGTTTGATTCTATTGCTTTTCTAAAAAGCGCTTTAGAAGGAAAAATGTGATTTAAATAGAATAACAGCACAAAATATAATAGTTATGAATATACTACAAAAAACTATATGGATGCAACGAAGGATTCTGAGAAAATTAATTTGGAGTCGTCATCCTCTTCTCCCTTCTCCGACTCTTGATAGAATTAATGATGAGGAAACTGTCGTTAAGATAATTAACGATGCGTTAGAAAACAATGAAGGATGTATGATCTGTCGATTTGGTTCAAATGAGCTACGAGTTGTTTGTAATTATCGAATTGTTGTAGAAAAAAAATATAGATTGTTATCCTTGATCACGTCTGAAGTCCCAACTCCATTTTGGGCTGACGACTTGTTTATGCATTTTGAAAGAGGTGGAGGTTTCTTCAATCCGAGTATAGATAATATCAAAAGATACAGTCGTTTAGTCTTGTCTGATGTTAATGAAATAGACGTATTAGGAAGTTGGGTGCCAGAGGAATACCTTATGCGTGACAAACTTACACACGTAAAAAAAATTGCTTTTGCATGGCTTGAACCATGGTTTTCTAAGACTCCATGGACCAAGAATCTTGAGGGTAAAACTGTATTAGTAATACATCCTTTGGCAGAATTAATAGAAAAACAATATAAGGAAAAAAGAGAAATCCTCTTTGAAAACAAGAATGTCTTGCCATTATTCGAACTAAAAACAATTAAAGCAGTTCAAAGTATTGGAGGAGACGATAATGGCTTCAAAGATTGGTTCGACGCACTTGATTCTATGAAATCAAAAATGGATAAAATCGAGTATGATATAGCATTAATTGGGTGCGGAGCTTATGGATTTAATCTGGCTGCTCATGCCAAACGTAAACATAAAAAAGCAATTCATATGGGAGGGGCGCTACAGCTCTTATTTGGAATTAGAGGTAATCGATGGGATAATCCAAAACAAGGTTTTTCTTTCTTTAAACAAGAAGGCATGTATTCTAAACTTTTTAATGATGCATGGGTTTATCCTGGGGATGAATTTAAACCAAAGGCTGCAGCAAAAGTGGATGATTCAGCTTATTGGAAAAAGTAAATAGAATTGCAATGAAGGTTGTACATATACAAAACTCAATGTCTATATCTGGGAATGCTGCGTATAGACTAAGTTGTGTCATGCGAAATGAAGGAATTGACTCTTCTGTTCTAAATATTAGTTCCGGCCCGAATTTGGAAAATGTTTATATAAATATGCCTTCCAAGAAATGTTTTTTGGCGTCTATCGTAAACAAAATAAACCGAAATTTCAAATTAAAAGGAAAAATAGAAGGATCATATTATTATTCGCCATTGCCCGTAATAGGAAGAAATATTGCAAAAAATAGTTTAATAAAAGAGGCTGATGTCATTTATATTCATTGGATTGCTGGTATTCTTAGCACTGAAGATATTCAGGATTTAATCAGTATGAAAAAGCCTGTAATTTTCTTTATGCATGACATGTGGGATTTTACAGGTGGATGCCATCATAGTTTCTCTTGTAATCAATACAAAACAGGTTGTAAGCATTGCGAAATGTTTAATGATAATAACAATCCAAGGAAGCAGATAGAATGTTTGAGAAACTTATACTTAAATAAAAAGGATGTTGCATTTGTTTCTCCGAGCAAATGGATGGCTGATTGTGCAAAAAGTTCTAACGCAATAGCGGGAAACATCGTAACCAATATTTCGAATATTGTTGACGTTGATGTATTTAAGCCAATGAACAAATTGCAGGCAAAACAGAGTTTAGGATTTTCTTTGAGCAAAAAAATAATAACCTTTGGATGCCAGGCTGGGACAAAGAATAAATACAAAGGATGGGATTATTTGCGAAGTGCAATAAATAGTATTGACAGAGAAGACATACAGATAGTAGTTTATGGCTCTGATGGTAATCAAGAAACCCGAGAACAGATTAATTCTCCAATAACGTTTCTTGGATATATCAATGACGAAAGCAAACTGGCAACAATATGTAATGCTACAGATGTGTTTGTTTCTCCATCCTTGGCAGAAAGCTTTGGACTTACATTCTTAGAAAATATTCTATGTGGCACACCTGTCGTTGGCTTTGATAATACTGCAATCGGAGAAATTATTATTCATGGTGTTAATGGTTATCTTGCGAGAAACAAAGACTCGAATGATTTAAAAAATGGTATAAATTATATTTTAGATCACACATTTAAGATAGATACACATAATTATAACCCTTCGTCTATTATTCAGCAACATATTGATATAATTGAAAAAATAAAGTCAATTTAAAAATGGATAGTTTTATAAAAAAAATTAATGTAATAGCATTATGTGCTTTTCTTTATACACCAATGTACTTGTATAATAAGCAGATCAATGTTATGCTTGTAGTAGTGTCATTCGCCATTTGGATTATTTCTTCATTTCGAATTGACTCAGATTGGATAAAGCGATTTAAACCATATATACCAACACTAATAATGATGATTGGTATTAATGTTTTATATTGCAACTGTACTGGAACCGATCTATATACGACCATGGTTATGTCTATATTAGCATACACTGGAATTCTATTATATGCATTTTATAGTAACCATATAGACCTACTTAAGTGGCCTTTTATCTTTCTAATTATAATTCTGTGTTTAGACTGTGTAGATACAATAAAAGGCAATATGATGATCCCCGGAATTTCGAGAAAACAAGGCGATGGATTTGATACACAAGAAGCTTCTTATATTTTAAATTCAATGCATATAGGTAGTTATCCATTTCTTTATTCGATAGCATTATTAATTTTACCAATTACCTTATTCTTTAAGCACAAAGTAATTCGCAAGTACCTATATTTCCCTATTACAATTTTGTCTGTCGTAACTATCTTATATGGTTCCTATTTCATTAGTTTGATTATAACTCTCTTGATGATATTTTTTGGCATTATGGATATTAGGAATCTAAAAAAAACTGTTGTCTTGTGTATCATATCAGCTGTTATTTTTACGATTGCTAAAGATCCAATTATGGATGGTCTTGTTTATATGGGAGAAAAGACAGGATCTTCTGTTCTTGTGTCACATGCAATAGAGATTAAGAATAGTGGAGCTGTTGACGGTGCTAATCAGTTTACTGGAGGTCGCTCTTCATTATATATGAATGCCGTATTGAATTTTTTAGAGCATCCATTGATTGGTCAGATGGATGGAGAGAAATCAAGTCATTTTAGTATGCATTCTGAATTGCTTGAATATCCGGAAAAATATGGATTGTTAAGTATTCCGTTCTTTTATATTTGGTTATTATTGTTTAAAACTCAGCATGGAGTTTTACGTACGAAACAAATAAAGTCTTATCATACAATATTTTTTGCGACCCTTATTGTTTTTCTTTTTATAAACCCTCTAAGATGTGAGCAACCATTTTCATTAACAGCATATTGTATAATTCCATTGATGCTTTTATTTTTAGATATGAAAATTGATAATTGAATTTATGAATAACAGAAATATCGTAAAACTCGTAGATAGTTTATTGCTTAAATTACTCAACTATCCTCATATTGCTAAGCTATTTCAACGGAATATGCTGCTACGTAATATTGGCAGCAATCCAAATATTATTCAACCTAAAGCATTAATATGTTATTTGACAGAGCCTCTATATGACACAGAATTTAATTCTGTAGAGCATCCCAAAAACTTTCAAATGCTACAGTTGTTGAACTACTTTTTGAAACATGGTTATGTAGTTGATATATGCAACTATGTGGATGAACAATCTATTCTAAAAAATAATATATCCTACGATGTTGTTGTTGGGCAAGGTGCATCGTTTAACAGAGCATTGGATGTTTACTCGTATAGACATTCTATATTATTTCTGACAGAGAACAATCCTGAGATTGTTACAAGGAATTATAATGAAAGAATCGAGTATTTCAAGCAGAGGCATCCTTCTGTAGATTACAGAATTGCAGTTGCAAGGATGGGGGTCTTTAATGAAACATCATTGGAAAAATCTAATGCTATTATTGCATTTAATAGTACATTTTCTGCACGAAGTCTAAATAAGTATTGTAAAAACGTATATCCTATTACAGTAAATACTCTTAAGAACAAATATGCGAGTGTCAATAGTGAAGATATTATAAAAAATAAATTAAATTTTGTCTGGCTTGGATCTGTTGGCTTTATACATAAAGGACTTGACATACTTCTGGATGTATTCAAAGAACTACCTGATTGTACATTAAATGTATATGGGGTTCCTAAGTCTGAAATGAGTCTGTGGAATAAGCTGAAAAGTACTAATACCCAATTGCATCCAAATATTGATGTAACAAGTGAAAGATTTGTGGATGAAGTGGTTAAAAAGAATGCTTTTGTAATATCAGCATCCTGCTCTGAGGGTATTCAAACAGGAGTTGCCACATGTATGAGAAGTGGACTAATTCCTATTGTTACTAAAGATTGTGGATATGATGAACATGAATCTATTTTTATTTTAGAATATTATCAAGTAGATTATGTTGTCAATAAATTAAGAGAAATCATATCATTAAATGACAATGATCTTCAAAGTAAAAGTAATCTAGCGAAAGAGTTCTCAAATAGTAAATATACTAATGAACAATTTTCGATAGAGTTGAATTTTGCACTGGATAAAATACTAACCACATATGAATAAACCTTTATTTTCCATTGTAATGGTTAATTATAATGCAGATACTTTTTTGGAAGAAGCTATATTGTCCGTTCTTAATCAGACCTGTTCTGATTATGAGCTAATAATGGTCGATGGCGGTAGTAAAGATAATAGTGTAGATATTATAAAAAAGTATGCCAATAGATTATCTTGGTGGGTGTCGGAACCAGATAAAGGACAAAGTGATGCATTTAATAAAGGATTTGCCCATGCCAAAGGTGATTACTTTGTGTGGTTGAATTCTGATGATTTAATGCTCCCTCGTACTCTTGAAATAGTGAAATTTACAATTATTAACAATCTAACTTGTAAATGGTTCGCACTGAACACTGTCTATATTGATAAGGACGATTGCATATGGAGGGCTTATAAAACGCCTTCATATCCCAATCGTGTAATGAGGAATGGGTATATAGAAATGGGTGCACCTTCTTCCTTCTTTCATCGTTCAATCTATGAGAAGTGCGGACCTTTTGTTGTCGACTACCATTATATGATGGACATTGACCTTTGGCTTAAATTTATTTATGCTGACTTTCCGCTTAAAAGAATAAATAATTTTGGTTGGGCATTCCGAGATCATGAAGGTTCTAAAACATCATCTAGCCTAAAAGGTAAACCAAGCGAAAAGTTTCTTAAAGAAAAAGCAGTTGTACTAACTGCAAATAATTGTAAACCTAAGAAACTAATACTTCTATTGCAAAAGCTGAGCCGAATAATCTATTCATATCCTCGGGCATGGTACTATACTAAGAAATATACTGGAAAGAATATTAGCGAATTAAAGCAATAATGCCAACATTACTTCAAATAAATACATCTCTGAATTGCAACTCCACAGGTAAGATTGCTGAACAGATCGGATTATTGGCAAAATCACAAGGTTGGGATTGCTATGTCGCACACGGTCCCAGGTTCAAGAAGGAAAGTGCACTTAAAAGTTATGAGATAGAATCAAATCTAGGTGAGAAGTTACATCTAATGAAAAGCCTATTGGTAGATGGCCATGGCCTATCGTCAAAAAAAGCTACAGCCAGATTTGTAGAGTGGATTAATAGTATTAAACCTGATATTATCCATTTTCACAATATTCATGGTTACTATTTGAACTATCCAATTCTGATTGAATACCTACAGAAGGCTAATATACCTGTAATTTGGACATTCCATGACTGTTGGCCTATTACAGGACATTGTGGCTATTTCAGTCTGGAAGGGTGTGAGAAGTGGAGAACCGGTTGCGGCAAGTGTCCTCTTCGTTGGAAGGAGTATCCTAAATCTCTTATTGTCGATAGATCAGCCAAGAATTATCAACTAAAGAAACAACTGTTTTGCGCTTTAGAGAACTTGAATATTATATCTGTATCAAAGTGGTTGGACAGTATTGTCGGTGAGTCGTTTTTAAGCAATAAGCACCATTCCTATATTTATAATGGTATTGACGTCAATATATTTAAACCAACAACTTCGGAATTAAGAAAGAGGTACGGTATTGGGGAAAAGAAAATCCTACTAGGTGTAGCTTCTATATGGACGACAAGAAAGGCGCTTGCTGATTACATAGAGCTTTCTCATCTTTTACCAAAGGATTACAAAGTTGTATTGGTAGGCCCAACCGAGAAGCAAGCTAAAGCTATACCGGACGGTATTATCGTGATCAGTAGAACTAATAATCAGCAGGAATTAGCTCAATGGTATTCAGAGGCGGATATTTTACTGAATCTTTCATACGAAGAAACCTTTGGGCTCACGACCGTTGAAGGTTTTGCTTGTGGTACTCCGAGTATTGTGTATAACAAAACAGCCAGTCCTGAACTAATAACGAACCATACAGGAGCGGTTGTTGAAGCCGGTGATTATGATGCATTAATCAAAGCAATTATCAATATTACATCAAAAGGCAAAGCTTCCTATTCTGCAGCATGCCGCCAACGTGCAGTTGAGCACTTCAACAAAGACGATAGATTTCAAGATTACATTAACTTATATAATGAACTACTCAATGAAAAAAGTTGTCCTCGTTAATCAGTCCACACGCCACCTTATGATAGATATCGCCAACGCATACGCAAAGAAGTATGACGAGGTGGTGCTGATGGCTGGTGTTGTAGAGGAATATGAGCGCCCTTTGGACAAGCGCGTTAAGGTTATCAAGATAAAGACTTACGACCGCTCATCGGGCGTGAAACGCATCATGACCTGGGGTATAGCATTCCTGCAGATTTTCTTCAAACTGTTGTTTGGCTACAAGGATTATGAGATTATATATTTCACCAATCCCCCTATGACATACTTCACCTCACTATTTATCAAGAATCCATTCTCTGTGGTTGTATATGACATCTATCCCGATGCTCTTCGCAATGTAGGCATCAAGGATGGAAGCTTCATCTATAACCGCTGGACAAAAATCAATAAGAAGCTCTATGCCAAGGCTGAGGTAATGTACACTCTCAGTACTGGTATGGCTAATGTATTATCTAAGTATGTAGATTTGGAGAAGATACGTATTGTGCCAAACTGGTCGTTTACCGAGAAGTTTGCTCCAATCCCTAAGAGTGAGAATCCTTTTGCAAAGGAGCATCAAATGGAGGATAAGTTTGTGGTTATGTACTCCGGTAATATGGGCTATACCCATAGTGTAGATGTATTGTTAGATGTAGCTGAGGAGACCTTGACGGATGAGCATATCCACTACCTGATGATTGGCCAAGGCAAGAAGAAGCCTTTGCTAGAAGAGCGCGTAAAGAATAATGGACTCAAAAATGTTACTATTCTTGATCTACAACCATTTGATGTAGTGCCTTATTCGTTTGCTACGACAGATCTTGCAATGATTACCCTCAATGAAGAGTCAGGTGCTGTAAGTGTTCCCGGAAAGACCTACGACCTGCTTTCTGTGGGTGCACCTCTTCTTTGCATTTGCCCTCCGGAGTCAGAGATGATTGCATTGACTGAAGAGTATGGCAATGGCAAGTGCTTCCGCTCGAAGGAGGTGAAGGAGATTGTTGCATACATCAAGCGGGTAGCTAATGATTCTGCTATGCAGAAACGTTTGTCCGATAATTCGCTCAAAGCATCGAAGGACTTTACTCGTGCGAATGCTTATAAGTTCATGAAATAAACAAAACAATAGATATGCTGATAGAATTTAGTGGATTGGATTGTGCGGGCAAATCTACTCAGATAGCTCTGGTAAAATCCTATCTTGAAGAAAAAGGATATAAGGCTCAGGTCATCTGGAGCCGTGGCGGATATACTCCGGGCATTGAGACCTTGAAGAATATTGTACGTGGTTGTAAGAGCAAGAAGCCAGAAGAGCAGACCGTAGAAGAGCGTAATGCCAAGATGGCGCGAGAGCCGCAAGGTGGTAAACTTCTGCTCTGGCTCTCCATAGCTGATCTCGTGCGCTATTGGGGTTGCAGCTTCAAGCGTTGGAGCAAAGGAAAGAATGTGGTCTTGTGTGACCGCTATTTTGGGGACACCAAGATTGACTTCGACTTGAAATATAGCAAGGTGGATTACCAGAAATGGTTTATCTGGAAGTTGCTCAAGAAGGTTTATCGCAAGCCAGATTGCTCTTTTGTGCTTACTGTCACACCCGAGGAATCCGTAAGACGTTCGAGCCTTAAGTTTGAACCATTCCCTGAGCCTGAGGAGAAGCGTACCATCCGTATGAACAAATATTTGGAGGCTATCAAGGCAGGATGCTGGCAGTATGAAATTGACTGTATGCGTCCCATAGAAGAAATCAAGAACGAGATAATTGCGAAACTAAATGAAAATATCTGAAATGCTTGTGCGTGAGGATTTCTATACCATCCTCGAGCAAACTTTGTCAGACAATCGTGAGACCATTCACGCTATGGAAGCTCCTATTTCAGTAACGGATGCAAGCAACGATTGCACTTTGTTTGTGAACGCACAACTCAACTCTATCATGACTGCTCACCCTTCGAGGGATGTAGTAGATTACCTTAAGACGGAATACAACGTATCCGGTGGTCTGCTTCGTCGTTTGATGGTCAGGGGGTATCTAACTGCTGCCACTACATTTGTAAAGCGATTCGTGCAAAAAGGTATTAAGATCAATTTCAAGACAGGTGTAGATAAAGACAATATCCTTATTTACCCTTGTAACAAAAAAATTCGTCTTTTCGACTTCGGTAAGGGTATGGTATATACGATGCTTAAGCGAGACTTTCCTCCACTCTATATTGATCGCGAAACTAAATTTCGCTTGGAGCATAAGGCACCCTTTATTCCGGAGATTGCGGAATCAGGTGCCGGTTGCTATTCGGAGAAGATTATCAACGGAATGCCTGTGGCTCGTATCAATGATCAGGCATTTGTAAATAGATGCAAGGAACAGGCTTATAATCTGGTTATATCCTTAACACGTTCCGATAATCAGGTTTTGGCGGTTGACTATATGCAGGAGCTTAAGAATACCTGCTTAGAACAACTGAAGCAAAAGAAAGCGTTTGCTGATTCCGCTATAGTTGCCTGCCTGTTTGATACCCTACTTGCTGTAAAGCCTGATGAGAAACTTTCGTTGGTGGTAAGTCATGGTGATTTTCAGCCCGGGAATATCTGGTGGGATAAGGATAAGAAGCAAATTGTTATCATCGACTGGGAAACTGTTAAACTTCGTTCTCGCTCCTATGATCATGCGGCACTTTATTACAATCTCCGCAGAGAGGGAACCGAACAGCAGGTGATAGATAGTATCAAAGCATCATCACACATCCATTCTTTTATCCCAATGTGCTCTCCTGAATCAGTTGCTAAGATAGTAATGGCGGAGGAGTTGGCATATCAGACAGAGGAGCTTATCAGTTTCCCAGGTGATATTGGAATCAAACAATATAACAAGATAATAGAAAAGTTCAAAACACTTAAGATATGATAGAACAAGTTTTTGGAAATGAGTACTTCAAACTGATGTCTCTCATTATACGCGAAAAGAATACGCAAGAGGAGCTTGAATATATCAAGCAGTCTGAAGATAAGATTCGCTCTAACGAATTTTATGAGGTCGCCCTTGAACACGAGTTGGTAAGTACTATTGGTGCAAAGCTTGTAAAGAAGATTGGCCTTGAGTTAGGCGACCCTTGGAAGATGGAGATGGAAGAAACTCGCGCTCGTCTTGGTTTCCTTTTTGCAAAAGTAGAGGAGTTAGGAGCAGACCTTAAGGCAAATGGTATCCCTCTGATTCTGCTGAAGAATGGTGGTATAGCAATCGATATCATGGACGACTTGGCAGAGTGTCCTATGGGGGATATTGATATGCTTTGCCGTAAGAGCGATTTCCATAAGGCACATGATATTATTCTGAAACATGGATTCAACTTCAAATTCCGTAGCATCTATGAGTTTGAGAACTTGGACGAAGCATTTGCAGACGGTAGTACCGAATACAGCATCCAGAATAGCGAAGAAACTGCATGGGTGGAATTGGCATGGAGACCTGTTGCTGGTCGTTGGATTCGTAAAGATAAGGAGCCAAAGGCTGATGCACTTGTTGAGGCATCACACAAGGCAAAGAGAAGTGTGAACCATGTGCTCTCCAATGAGGATAACCTCCTTCAGGTAAGTTGTCATACCGCAAAGCACTCATACGTTCGTGCTCCTGGTTATCGTCTTCACTTGGATGTGGATCGTATTGTTTCAAACAATGATATTGATTGGGATCTCTTTATCAAGAAAGTGTATGAGGTTCATAGTCGTGTAGCAGTATATTTCTCACTCTATCTGGCTCAGGAAATACTTGGAACCAAGATTCCTGCACACGTTCTGGATGCACTTTGTCCTTCTAAGAGCAAGGAAAAGAACATCATGAACATGCTTCTGAAAGCAAATCTTATGCATCCTCACGGACGCAAGTTCTCTAAGTTGGGCTTCTTACGTTTTCAAACCGCTCTCTATGATTCTTTGGGTGACTTCTTGGCAGTCCTCTTCCCACCTTCTGCAGATTTGAAGTTGAAGTACAAATATAACACTTGCCTACTGACACCTTACTATTGGTGCTGGTATGTATTGGATATGGTGGGAATCAGAAAGTCAAAGAAAGCATAATGAGGAACTTGTCCATTCAAGGCTTGCGTGGAATAGCAGCTCTAGTAGTATTCTTCTCGCACGCCCTTTTGATCCCTGAACTGCATCTGGAAGAGATAAAGCAATCTCCACTACATCTTTTTTTTGATGGTCAAATATCAGTAATTATATTTATTGTATTAAGTGGTTTTTTTTACTATAATAAATCGGTTACTAGATTTTCTGATTATATTACCGTAGTTAAGAAAAAAGCTTTACGCATATATTTACCATATTTATTTATAACGGTTATTGCATTTCTTCTACTAAAGTATTGCTCGTCAATATCGTATAATCATTCAAATTTCACAGATTGGGGAAATTCGTTTTGGGGTTCTGACGTCTCTGCTATAGAATTATTAAAGCAATGTACTGTTTTATGGCCGCATAATGCGGATCTAATTAACCCTCCATCTTGGTATTTAGCCATCGAAGTAAGACTTTTCTTAATCATTCCGCTTTTGTTAATGTTGGATGCTAAATGCCCTTCATTAAACAAACTTATAATGATAGTCTTTATTGGATGTATGGGTATCGGAGTTATGAAATTCGTTGGCGCATGTTTGTGTGGCTATTTTTCCCACATGATCATGTGTTATTTTAATAAACAAAAGCCACTTATTTTGAATACTAGATACCTTAAACTCCTATTATCTATTGTTGCGTTATTTTTACTTAATATTAATAATGAATTTGCTATTTCAGAGAGAATCTCGTACGTGCTACAGGCTTTGGGAGCTTCAATATTAGTTGCAGTAGCATATAATTCAAGTATTAAATTGTTGACAAATAAGATAATAGTTTGGTTTGGCAATATTAGTTATGAATTATATCTAGTGCATTTTGTTGTCTTATTGGCACTCAGACCATGGTATCATAACGGATTAAGTTATATCATGTTATCTTTATCAATAACATTAATAGTTTCGTTCTGCATAAACAAGCTATGTTCAACTATCATAAAAACCATTGAGTCATCAAAGAAATAGTTTAATAATGAATACAACAATGAATCACAATATTCTTATTACAAGTGCAGGTAAGCGTGTTGCGCTTACGAAGTATTTTAAGGAGACGCTGAACCGCTTCTTCCCAGAGGCGAAGGTGTATATTACAGATATGAATCCCGAGATGGCTCCCGTGAGCTATGTGTGCGATGGGGCATTTGCTGTTCCTCGTGTGACGGCTCCGGAGTACCCAGAGGTGCTGCTGAAGATTTGCGAGGAGAACGAAATCGGGATGATCATTGCTACCATCGACACAGAGCTCCTTTTGCTTGCAGACTTGAAGACCGAGTTTGACAAGAAAGGTATCAAAGTGATGGTGAGCAATAAGCCTTTCATCACGCTTTGTCGCGACAAGCGCAATACGGGTGAGTTCTTCGAGAACCATGGTGTGCGTGTGCCTAAGGAGGTGGATAAGTGCAACCCTACCTTTCCGTTGTTTGCTAAGCCATACGACGGGAGTTTGAGCACGAATCTGCATTACATCAAGACGGCAAAGGAGTTGACTCAGGAGATTCTGAACGACCCTAAGTTGCTCTTCATGGAGTATATCGACAAGAAGGTGTACAAGGAGTACACGGTGGATATGTACTATGGCAAGGACAACAAGGTCAAGTGTATCGTGCCTCGTGAGCGAATCGAGATTCGTGCGGGTGAGATCAACAAGGGTCGTACGGCGAAGAACGAGATCCTAATCTTCCTGAAGGAGAAGTTGGGTTATATTGAGGGGTGTGTGGGTTGCATCTGCGTGCAGCTGTTCTTCCATCCAGAAACAAAGGATATGGTGGGTATTGAGATCAATCCTCGTTTCGGAGGCGGTTATCCGTTGAGCTATAACTGTGGTGGTAATTTTCCAGAATTGCTGATTCGTGAGTACTTCCTGGGGGAGACTGTGGAGTACTTTGACGATTGGAAGGATGGGATGTTGATGCTCAGATACGATGATGCTATCTATGTGTAAAGTAGTTTGCTTTGACTTGGACGATACAATCTCGAAAGAGATTGACTACTTGAATTCGGCTTATAGGGAGATAGCGCGATATGCGGCTGCTCTCTGTAAAGGCTGTTCAATGCGCGAGGAAGTGCTGGCACAGAAAGCATATGAGACCATGCTGGAGGCGTATAAGAAGAACGAGAATACCTTTGAGGTGCTGAATGTGTTTCTTGGCGTATCGAATCCTATGAGCGAGTATCTGAGCATCTATCGCAACCACAAGCCGGAGATTGCCTTGTCGGAAGAAACGGATAATGTGCTGACGGCATTGAAGGCTCAAGGCTGTAGGTTGGGGTTGATAACGGATGGCAGGTCGGTTCAGCAGAGGAACAAAATTGATGCTTTGAGATTGGAGCGATTCTTCGAGGCTGAGGATATCGTTATCTCGGAGGAATTCGGTAGCGAGAAGCCATCGGCTGCCAACTATGAGTATTTCATAAAGAAGTACCCTGAGGCTTCGTTTATATACGTAGGCGATAACCCTAAGAAGGATTTTGTGGGTGCCAATGCGCTCGGGTGGAATACCGTCTGCCTGTTGGATGACGGAAGAAATATCCATAAACAGGAGTTTGAAGCTTACGTAGATGCATTTCAGCCGAAGCTCAAGATTAATACATTGTCGGAATTAGTAAATTTGATTTGACATGGAATTGACAATTGGCCAGAAGTTTTATATGATATGCGTGAAGAGGACTATAGGTTTCTTGGGCGCATTGGTGGCGTTGATTTTGCTGTCGCCAATATTTATTGCAACCACCATTTTGCTGCATTTTGCCAACAAGGGTGCTGGCGTGTTCTTCTGTCAGCCTCGTCCGGGAAAAAACGAAAAAATATTCAATGCACTGAAATTTAAGACTATGACGGACGAGAGGGATGCAGAGGGGAATTTGCTGCCTGATGCCGTTCGTTTGACTCTAGTGGGTAAGTTCGTACGCTCTACATCGATTGACGAGTTGCCACAGCTGATTAACATCCTTAAGGGCGATATGGCATTTATAGGTCCTCGTCCTTTGTTAGTGCAGTATCTGCCGTTGTATAGCGAGGAGCAACACCATCGTCATGATGTGACCCCTGGTATGAGCGGATGGGCACAGGTGAATGGTCGTAACAATATCTCGTGGACAAAGAAATTTGAGCTGGATGTGTATTACGTAAAGCACATCGGCCCGATGATGGATATTCGTGTGTTTTTCACCACCATCAAAAAGGTACTGTTTCGCAACGACATCAATCAGGAAGGTGGCGAGTGGACTACTATGGATCCGTTTAACGGTAGCAATTAATCGGCATGACTCAAAAGGCAAAAATAGTATTACAAGCTTGTATAAAAAGAGATAGACCCCAAAGCTGGTGTTTATATACCTTGCTGGGGGGAACTGGGTTACTGTGATTGAGTTTGCTACAGAGCAAGGTGTCCTCGGTAAGCGTCCAATTTCCACGTCTTGCCATTAGTCACTAGTCTAGCTACTTTTGCTAGTCATCAAAAAAAATGAGATTATGTATAGTAGTGAAGAGTTAGAAAAGCTCTGGTTCCTCTACAAGTTGGAGGGTCAACCCAAAAATCTATCGATAGAATCGTTTTGCACGTAGCAGGGTGTTTCAACCCATCCTTCCGGGGGAGATTGTTGGTATGACGACAGAATAGTTATCGGAATAAAGAGCAGCAAAGAGAATATTCACCTTGTCAGGAAATTATTAGCAAGTATGCCATACAAACGGTTGCCAGTTCTTTGGAGAATGGTGTTCAACTATCCAAGAAGAATCTAAACAATCAGGAGTTGCTCTGATTGGTAGAGAAATTGGAGGTTTTATACTGACAGTCTCCGGTTTGAAGAAGAAAAAAGCATTTATCAAGTGGATTGGAAAAATATCATTTCTATCCTTGAAAGTTCTGTTGTAAGGGAGATTAGAGTTAAAGATAAGGTTTGTTATTTATAAGATAATATATTTTTATGAAAAATACGCATGTAGTTATAATGGCCGGTGGCATAGGAAGCCGTTTCTGGCCAATGAGTACTCCTGAATGTCCCAAGCAGTTTATTGATGTGATGGGATGTGGAAAAACATTGATTCAGCTTACTGCTGAACGCTTCATCGGGGTATGCCCACCGGAGAATATCTGGGTGGTTACTTCTGCTAAGTATACGGAGATTGTAAAGGAACAGTTACCGCAAATACCGGAATGTAACATCTTAGCAGAACCGTGTATGCGTAACACGGCACCGTGTATTGCGTATGTTTCCTGGAAAATAAAGATGCGCCACCCGAATGCGAATATTGTGGTTACTCCTTCGGATCAGCTGGTGATAAATACTACTGAGTTTCAAAGGATCATAAAGAAGGCTCTGGCATTCACAGAGAATGGTGATGCGATTGTTACATTGGGTATGAAGCCTAATCGTCCGGAAACGGGATATGGATATATTGCTGCAGGTGAATCGGTGGCTTTGGATAAGGAGATTTGTCGTGTAGAGGCATTCAAGGAGAAGCCTGATAAGGCTACTGCCGAGAAATACTTAGCTGCAGGGAATTATCTTTGGAATGCGGGTATCTTTGTATGGAATGTGAAGACGATCTCTGCTGCTTTACGGATATATGCTCCGGGTATTGCTGAGATATTTGATAAGATTTATACGGACTTTTATACGGAACGTGAAGCTGAGGTTATCAACCGTTTCTTCCCCGACTGTGAGAATATCTCTATTGACTATGCAGTGATGGAGAATGCAGAGGAGATTTACGTGGTTCCTGCCGAGTTTGGATGGTCGGACTTGGGCACATGGGGTGCTTTACGTGGCTTGCTTCCTCAGGATGCTTCGGGTAATGCTGCCATTGGTACGGTTAAGTTGTACGATAGCTCAAACTGTATGGTGCACGTAGCTCAGGAAAAGAAAGTGGTGATTCAGGGCTTGGATGGCTACATTGTAGCGGAACAGGATGATACATTGCTTATCTGTCGGCTTGAAGAGGAACAACGAATAAAGGAATTTAGTACAACTTAAGATATTTTCTTTTCCCTTGACGGAAAAGAAACAAAAGGTCAAGGCTGCATTTTTTTTGCTAAAATCGGGAGGCTTGTATCGGAAGGTGCTGAAACTCGCTTCGCTCAGACAACAGCCCCTTCTTTTCGCTACAAACCTCTCGATTTCTTCACGCAAAAAAAATGAGGCCAGTCTACGAGGTTCCTGAGCGTGCTGCGGTTTTGGACCAATTAGCTTTGCTTCGCTCGCTTGTAACTTCGTGACGGTTTTATTGTAGTATATATTATTCTTTTAATATAAGTAAAAGGCCCCTCATCACTGAGAGGCTTTTTTTGTTTATTCCTCTTTCAGCTTCTGCATAATCTGTGCGTAGAGCTGTTCATAGTTTACCGGGCTTTCGTTGTCGATCTGTTTTGTTGCTTCGAAATAAACGAAAGGTTCGCAACATTCCTCTTGGCGCAAGCTGGTGGCGTAAATTACAGAGGGCACACGTTTGCCTTTTTTTGTGTTTCCATACATCTCTTTGTAACATTTAGCCTCATGATGAATGGGGTATTCCAAGTCGGTGTTGTGAACCATTACATACAAGAGAGGTGGTTTAATTTCTTCGCCGTACGTGCCGATTGGTTTCTCTGAGTAATATTCCCTAAGCTCGGGTGGGAGGATGCTACGTATAAACGTTGTCTTTCCAGAGGATTGCTTGCCATAAATAAGTGGTACGAGGGTATTGCACTGTTTGCTGTAAAGTTCTGATCTTACGACACCACACAACCACTTGGTTAGGGTTTCGGTCCACAATTCCTGATTGGTGGTTTGCACGCGGTTAATAAAGGCTGTAAGGTGATCCGTACCGTCCCATTCAGGAAGATTCTTGAAATAAACTTTTGGTGAACTAATGTTTCTCATTTTTTATGTGTTTTAATTACGAATGCAAAGAAACAGGAATTGTTCCTGATAAAAAACGGCATTTTTAGTTTTCTTCTAAAGCGTTATTTATCTGTGAGTTATAGCTGAAATATCTTTTATTTTCCCTTGACGGAAAAAAAAGAGGCCGGTCTTTCTGGTCGCTCGGCTGCGCCATCGCTCGGGTGGGGTTGTGGAATGGGTAGCTGTTGCTTCGCTTGGCTTTAGGGATGGGCTCGGCTTCGCCATCGTTGCCTTTGCTTGTAAACGTCTCAAATACTGTTTTTCCTGATAAATAAATAGTAAACACCTTATGTCAGAATTTAAAATCAATATTTTACTAAATTCTACGCCTTGTCAATAGTATTACAGCAGACTTGTCATATAGGTTGGTACTAATATGGTGTCTGCATCCTTAGCCAAATCTTTTGTGTAAATCAGGTATTTCCATAGTATGCGATTTGAGTACTTTTTGTAGAACTCATCCAGCGACTTGTGTGTAGAGTATCCAGATGATTTTACTTCTATCGGGCATATCTTATTATTTTTAGATAACAAGAAATCAATCTCATAATAGTGCTTCTCATCTCTTTGCCAAGTGTGGTAGAATAATCTGTTACCTTTTGCTATAAGCATTTGTGCAATAAGGTTTTCATATACATATCCAAGATTAGCAGACAGTTTATTGTTCAGTAACTTCTCGTATATTATGTTCTCGGTATAGTCCTTGTCCCAAAAAGCCAATGTTATAAATAATCCTATGTCAGCTATAAATAGTTTGAATTTATCGAAGTTGGAATTCAGAGGCATACCAACATTGGGATCATCTGCATGAAAAGCGAAGTTTACAGTTTTACTATCTTCAACGCTTTTAAGTATTTCGGTTAGCTTATCTTCTTCAACCTTTCCTAGTACAGAAAATGGTACATATCTATTGGCATTTCTAGAAAGAGCAGAAGGAATGGACATGAATATTTTAGAAGCACGTCCACTCGGATCTATTTTAAGAAAGTCATCTTCGTATAGTCTGATAATTTTTCTTTTGACTTCATCCACTTTCTGCATATTATTTGTGTCAAGATATTCATTTACAGCCTGTGGCATTCCTCCTACAAGCATATAGAGACGAAAATCTCTTGCAACATTACGATGTGCAGCTCCCAAAGGTGCTTTTTTCTCCCAGAATTTTTCAAGAAGAGGAATTGTTGCAGTATCACCGAGCGTCCATCTGAATTCTTCGTAGTCCAAAGGGTGCATTTGCAGACGGTCTTCCTCACTCGGAATGGTTATGTCTTTTGTATGTTTCTTTATACTGATAAGCGAACCTGTTTCTATGTAGTCATAACGGCCGTCCTGTACTAAATATTTTATTGCTTGTCTGGCAAGAGGACAGTTCTGCACTTCATCGAATATGATAACAGATTTTCTTTGAGTCAGTGTTTTGTGAAACGCTTGTTGAAGACGAAGAAATAAAAAATCAAGATCCATCAGGTCATCGAACATTGATTTTATGTCGTTACTGACTTTATTGAAATCGATAATTATATACGAATCATATTCATTACGCGCAAACTCTTCTACAATGGTAGATTTACCAATGCGTCGAGCGCCTTCTATAAGAAGGGCAGACTTACCATTGTTTTCATTCTTCCAGCGAAGAATATCCTGATATATTTTACGTTTAAAGATTCTTTTTCCCATAACATCTGGATTATGCTGCAAATATACAAAGTATTCTAATCCCCGCAAATTTGATTACGAATAATATTCCAATCCCCGCAAATTTTATTTGATAAATCACTCTAAATACCCCAAATATAGTAGGTTTCATTGAATAGTTAGCAATGCCAAAGAAAAAAATCCCCATTACCAACAAATCAATGGTAACGGGGATTTCGCTATTTAAGAGAGCTGTACTCCTTGCCAGCGTCAAAGCAAGGACAAGCCTTCAGCCACTCATGGCTCTCAATAACACCATCGCCATCGAGGTCCGGACTGAGGTCGCGATGACCCACTATTCTGCAACCGGGGTAGTCCCTGAGTAGGGTGAGGAGCAGCACACGGAGTGAGTGGCGTTGCCATTCGGTGCGGGTGTCTGCCGGTTTTCCCAGTGCATTTAAGCCTCCCTCGTAACAGATGCCTATGCTGTGGGCATTATATCCCCTGGCATGCGCTCCGACTTTGTCCAGCGGGCGGGTACTTTTTATACTGCCATCCCGGCGGATGTAGTAATGGTAACCGATGCCGTTGAAGCCTCTTTCCCTGTGGCTTCGCTCAAGGTCGGCCTGGGTAAAGGGTAGGTTGGAGCGGGTGGCGGTGCAGTGTATCACTATCAGGTTAATCTCTCTCATACGCTATATTGGGCTTAGTGCACGCTCCTTACAGGCGGGCACCAGGCATTGCTGCTTCAGGGCTTCGCTAAGGCGGGCGTTGAGGGTGATGATTTCCTGGTACATCTGCCGTACTTTCTCCGACAGCTCGAAGTAGTCGGTCTCAAAGCGGGTTACCTGCTCCATCAGGTAGTCGAACTGGCCCTTTACCAGTTCGGTGAACTCTTGCATCTCCCTGGCGCTCTTCTTCTTGAAGATGGGGAGCACCAGGGTGATTACATTCAGTAATTGGTCGATTACTTTCATGGGTTGTTGTGCTTAACTAATTGATGACTGTGCTGCGATTAACCTACTTCGTTACCGCCGTTGGTTACCTTCACCGGTAACTTAGGTACCTGGGTATACTCCAGCGTTTTCAGCATCTTGTTAAGTAGCTTACCCGGACGAAAGCTGATGCGTGCCTTTTTGATCAGGGAGCTGTTGAACTCTTCCTTGGTCACCGCCCCCGTGCTGCTAACCGCGATCTGGAAGGTACCGAAGTCTCCCAAGCGGATGATCTCACTTTTACCAAGTGATGTCTCCATGGTGGTGAGCAAAGCTTTCAGTACGGCTGCCACGTCGGCCGGTGTAGCGGTACAGCGACTGTCAACGTCTTTACAGATTTCGTCGAAGTTCATATCGCCGTGACCTTGTGCTTGTGCATAGAACTTTGCGGGTTCTGAAATTTTTGAAGGATTCTTTTTTGGAACTACAGAAAATCTTACTGCCATAATTGTTTGTTTTTTAAATGATTAATAATTGTTTTTTGATTACTATACAAAGATATGGCATGCGTGTGCGGGGGGCACACGCATTGGGCAGTAATGGGTTTTTAGTGGTGTTTTATAGGTTTTTCTTTGTTCTTTTGTCTTGACACAAAAGAACCAAAAGGTCAAGGCTGCATTTTTTTTGCTAAAATCGAGAGGCTTGTATCGGAAGGTGGTGAAACTCGCTTCGCTCAAACAGCACCCCCTTCTTTTCGCTACAATCCTCCCGATTTCTTCACGCAAAAAAAAAGAGGCCGGTCTTTCTGGTTTTGGAGCGGGCTACGGTTTTGGACCAATTAGCTTTGCTTCGCTCGCTTGACACTTCGTTTCGGTTCTGGTCGCTCGGCTTCGCCTTCGTTCCTTTGCTTCGCTCGCTTGACACTTCGTTTCGGTTCTGGTCGCTCGGCTTCGCCTTCGTTCCTTTGCTTCGCTCGCTTGACACTTCGTTTCGGTTCTGGTCGCTCGGCTTCGCCTTCGTTCCTTTGCTTCGCTCGCTTGACACTTCGTTTCGGTTCTGGTCGCTCGGCTTCGCCTTCGTTCCTTTGCTTCGCTCGGCTGTTGGGGTGGGCTCGGCTTATCATATCACTTTAATAATGAGGCAATAAATAATGTGAAGTCAGTAATATCCCCATCAACACTTCCTTTTTCTATGGTTTTCATGTATTCTTGGCGTCTTTCAACAGGGACTATAGTCCAATTGTATCCGCCGGATATTAACATGGCATTCATCAAAAAACGTCCCATCCTGCCATTGCCATCCATGTAAGGGTGAATATATACAAATATAAAATGACCTAATACTGCACGGACACGTGCATCCTGTTCCTTTTTAAGCAATTCGAAAAGGACAGGCATTGCATCTCGTACTGCTTCAGGGTTTAGAGGTGTATGCAGTGAACCACGAATATAAACTTGCCCAGTACGATATCCAGCTAAATCGGTTGGCTTTAAGATTCCGGCAGTAACACTTGGAGCAAAAAGTTCTCGATACCATGTCCTATGATCGTTATCTATGACCTCTCCTGGATTTTCACCTTCCAATATGCGTTTTATACTACCTTTTACCGATTCAAAAGCCTGATAGTAACCACGGGCGGCCATTGCATTTTTCTGTTCCGCATCATTGGAATTGGCATCCGGTTGCCAATTTCCACTTTTTACTTTTTCGATAAGGTAGTCCGTTACCCGATAGCCTTCAATTGAAAGTGAGTGGTATGCATCCAATTTGTATTGAGCCTCAATATTCTTCATGCAAGCATTTACATCAGTATATACATTATTTGTCTCAAGGAAATTAGCTATCACAGCTTCACGCATATTACTCCACATAAGTTTTAATCGGGCAACATAAGGTGATGTTATACGAGAATAGGAGATGGTTGTTTTATCTTTAAATGGATCTTCTTCACGAATATCGTATCCAAGACTTTTCATTGTGTCAATAATTTCATCGGCCGCTACCGTATGTCCTATATTGCGGAAAGCTCCGGCAAGTCGTCCTGCCTTTGTGCTTTGTCCTTTCTCTAACAGAATATTCAATAAATCTGAGGCATCTGGAATTAACAACAAGCAAGTACGTGCAGTAATGCTATCTAACTTGAAAAAATCAGGGCTGCATTCTATTAACGCCTCCGGCAAAGAATAAAGATTTAAGCCAAATCGTGGTTCTGTATAAATTGAATTGGCTAAAGATACTTTAATATCCAGTAGTGACGTCTTATGCATAAGTTTTACTACATTATTCGCTCCTTGGGGTGAGCGGATAATAACCTGAGCTGGAACAACCCAATTGCCACTATATATGGATAAAGAATGATCCGGTGTTAAACACCAATTTTTGCCAAAACGTGAATTGCAATACTCAGTAATGAAATACCAGTACGAAGTGTACCAATTCGTTGTGTCACCGGGAGCGCTGTCTGGACGGGCAGAAATATACCATCCTTTCATCACCTCTTGAAGAAAGCCATTGGAAACCAATCTCTTCATGTGAGTTCTTGAGATTTTTGAAGACTTTACGATTGCAAAACCACTCTCGTTCTGCAAATTTTGTAATACCTTCAAAGATTCCGCTAGTTTTTCCTGAATTGCTGCCATATTTTTGTTATATTTTTAAAGCCCACCATTGCTTTTAAGGTCATTAAGAACATGATGTACACCCTTAAGTTTATCTTGTTGTTCAACTATTAGTTTATACTGCTGTTTAATCATTAGTTTATCTTGTTGTTCAACTATTAGTTTATTCTGCAAAGATACTATGAAATTACCAGTATAACAACTTGTTAAATCACTTTACGGCAACATGAAAAGTTAAAAATACCCTTTATGAATAAACGAAAGGTTCGCAACATTCCTCTTGGCGAATGCTGGTGGTGTAAAAGGATTACGAATATGGATGAAATAAAAAAAACAATGGTGCAGCCAGCCGAGCGAAGCAACGGCTATTCCGTTCTATAACCCCACCGAACGATGGCGCAGCCGAGTGACCAGCAGGACTGGCCTCATGAATTTTACGTTAAGAAATCAGGGAGTGGGGAGCGTTAAGAAGGGGGTGCTGTTTGAGCGCAGCGAGTTTCACCCCCTTTAGCTCCACGCTCCCTGATTTTAGTAAAATTCGTGCAGCCTTGATTTTTTGTTTCTTTTGCATCAAGGCAAAAGAAAAGGACAGTTGCACTCAAGGCAAAAGAAAATGCATTTGGGTCAAGCTAAAAGAAAAGGACAGTTTAAAAGTGCAAAATAGTGGCAAAAACACTAGGAAATCCACCTTTTATTTTGTAAATTTACTTCAAAATAAAATAGACCTTTATGGAGGAAAATAAAACCGAATTTAGAGTGAAAGCCTATGGAAAAGCCGAACTGGCAATGTTGTATAATCCGCAAATGTGTACGCGGGAAGCACTGCGTACACTAACCAGATGGATGTTACGGAACGAACAGCTGTACAGAGAGCTGCTTATTATAGGCTATAAAAAGACCTGTAAGATTTTTACACCAAAAGAAGTAGCAGTAATCACACACTACCTGGGAGAGCCGTAAAACTCCCGCCGGATGTTGCACGAACTCCGACCGGAGTTTGAATGAAGTCCCGCCTGTGTTTTTGAAAAGCAGGCGGGACTTTTTTGACTCTCTAATCGGTTGATTATCAGTGTTTGTAAGGCGGCTTTACAGCTTCCTGAAGCCTCATTCCGGGACTTGAGGCAGGAAATGAATGTTGCTCTTTTTCTTAATAATGCAACCGATTAGGGTGGGTTAGGTGGGTTAGGTTGGTTGTTTCTTATAACTTTCTATCTTTTTTCTATTTTATATTTCCTATAATAAGGATTCATTTTTATTTTTTTTCAGGAAAGTTATAGAATTATATCTAACCAACCCACCCAACCCACCCTGTTTTTACATTACAGGGGTGTTGTAATCTAACTCCTGCTGTGTGGCATCGGGCTCTTTTTCTACCTCATCCTTGATGTGTTGGTTTAGTGTAACCTCTTCATAACTAATAACATGCACCACGTATTTATAAACGCCTCCCTTTGCCGCTATGCGCTCGTACTCCTGGTCGCTCAATATCCGGCCGATGTTTACCTTTCCCCCATGATTGAGGACCAGACCAGTCCGGGTTTTAATTAGTATGGCAATTTGGCTCGCTGTGATATAGGAAATCTTGTCTCCCGCAAGTGGCTTACGAATGTTGGTGGCGATAAACTCCTCCTCTAAAGTTTGCTGCATAAAGTTTTGATTGTGCTTGTTCACCTTTACCGACTCTTCCCTGGTAAACCAGTAGCGAAAGTCCTCTACCATGAGCTTGTGCATTACGTGGGCATAGAGCTGCTCGTAATCCACGGCTGTGTCATTGTCGAAACTCAGTGTCTCGAAGCAGAGGTAACGGCGGTTCCCGGTTCTGTCCGTCAGGATATCCAGCAGATTGGTGGTGGCAATAAACGAGGCTATGCGTTTACGTATCTTCATAATACGGTCATACGGCAGGCGGATGTTCATCGTGGCACGGGTGATGAGGGCCTTATACTGGTTCAGCTCGCGCCCGCTCATCGCCTCAATCTCCTCCGTGTTGATAAGCAGACTCTGAAACACCTTGATCATGTCGTCCTTGCTCTCGGTGTTTATTTTGTCCTCGCAATAATACTCACGGAGAGTAGGCGGCAGTATGCTGCGCACGAAAGTGGTTTTACCCAGGCTCTGTGTGCCCTCGAGGATAACCACAGTGTGATTCTGCACATTGGGCTTCACCACCGCTGCCACCATGGCACAAATCCATTTCTCGAAGCAGTATAGCCAGTGATCTTGCCGGGTGGTTTTTACCCGCGAGGCAAACTCCCGGATGTTGTCCTTGCCGTTCCAGGCGGGCAGATTGCAGAAGTACTCCTTCAGCGGGTTGAATGACGGGCTGAAGTCGGAATTGAGGATGGAGTAGAGCTGATCTGTAGAACATTCCGATCCGTGCTCGGAGAGCTCTACCCAGAGGGAGTTACGGATGCGGTCGTCCACCGCCTCAAATTCGGCTTCGGGCTTGTTGGGCCGATACTCCAGTACTCCCTTGATTTCGTTGAACCGGAATTCATACCGCTGCTTGAGGTGGCACTGTGCATAGAGTACACGGATGGCCTGACGGGAGAGCGGATGGATGCCGTGATTCTCCGTATTGCTGTATGCGCTGTCTATAATGGTGTCCAATTCCTGTGTGGCAATGTCATCGTAACTGTTTGCCATGAGGTTGAAGAGTGCATCCTCGGGTATTCCTGCCTCGTTGCACTTGCATGCCAGGGTGAACAGGAAGTTATTCCGATTGCCGGGTTCATATTTCTTACTCCGTTGCAGCTGCATCTGGAGTGCACGAAACAGCATACTGCACGACTTCTTCGTCAGCTCACTCTTTCCCTTGTTACTCTCTGCGGGGAAATCTCCTGTACGCTCCTTTTTTGTTCCGCGGGTCCCTGCGCCTCTTTTTCCGCCGTGTGCCCCCGCCTCCGGTGCAGAGGCAGAGAGGGGGAAGAGCACGGAGTCCGGGTTGTAATAAGCTTCCGGATCATAGCACAGGTAGGTGATGCGCGGCACATCACTTCCCGAGGTGTCGATCTTCACGCCTGTCAGTGCTTCGTAATAGGGCACCAGTGAGCGGAACAGGCGCAGGTGATACTCGTTTATCACCGCTGCCTTCTCTTGCTGCGTGAGTCCGGCGGCATCATCCATAACCAGCGGTTCGCCCCGCACAATGATCTTTACTCCCCGCTTGGGACTGGCATACCGCACGTGGGTATGCCTGTCCGCTTCAATTTTACGGCAAATCTCATCGAACTGTTCCGGCTTCACGCCGTCAACATCCAGCACGATACGTGATGCGTACTCACTGATACACTCCGCCTTTCTCCTTCCCAGGAAAGTGCCGGCGGGAGTGCAGCCCGGCAGCGTACCTTTCAGGCGGTTGGCCCCCTCGGTCTCGCCTGCATCGCTCAGTTGCCTGATCTGCTCTGTTTTTGCTTTGTGTTTTTCACTTCTGATCTCTGCCACGGTTTCTTCCATGGTGATCTGGGATACAATTTTTGAGTGGTTGATGATGTAACTCATCTTGCTCATGTTTTCCATGTTAAATGGGTTGTTAATTTAAGCTTTTTTAAAAGCTGTTTTGTTTAATTATATGTTGCCGGTCAACGTTTGCAAAGTAACATTCTTTGTTTCGGATAAAAAACGGCATTTTTCATTATTTTCTATTTCGTTTTTTTTCATAGTTTAAATCAGCTTTTGCTATCTTTATTGACTCATGAATTGATGTGTGTTTAAGGATTTCCTCCTTTCCATTTGACCTTTTCATGTTGAAAATGCATGCTAGTGTGAGTCCGAAGTCGTATGAGTCTGTTCCATTGTCATGAGTTATTAACCCGCTCTCTATCAGTAAGGCAAGGAGCTCTCCGCCCTGCCGTCTTGTACCGTTCCAGGTTATAAATCCAAAGTCTTTACCAAGCCTTTTTCTTGTTTTTGTTACCTTCTCGTGAAACTGTTTTGCATTGAGCCTTTTTGTCTTTTTACTATTCTTTTTCATTGTTAATAGATTGAATTAAGAAAGCAAAATTGTCCTTTTCTTTGTTCTTTTCTCTTGATAGAAAAGAACCAAAAGATCAAGGCTGCATTTTTTTTGCTAAAATCGAGAGGCTTGTAGCGGAAGGGGGTGAAACTCGCTTCGCTCAGACAGCACCCCCTTCTTTTCGCTACAATCCTCCCGATTTCTTCACGCAAAAAAAATGAGGCCGGTCCTGCTGGTCGCCGGCTTCGCCATCGCTGGTGGGTTGTGGATCAATTAGCTTTGCTTCGCTCGCTTGACACTTCGTTTCGGTTCTTTTCTGGCTCGGCTGCGCCATTGCTGCCATTGCTTCGCTCGGCTGTCACTTTGTGGCGAGTTTTTTTGGCTTGGCTTGGGGTGAAACTATCCTTTGGCGGATACAGGAAAGAATTAAGAGATTTTATTGGTAAACAGATTTGTTTATCAGAATTTTATTATTAGATTTGTGTCTATTAATAGAAATAATATGTTACCTAAGATAGAAAAAATAAAAGGGGTTCATCCGGGAGCAGTACTTAGAAGGGAATTGCAAAGAAGAGGGATAGAGAGTAAACAATTTGCTCTTTCTTTGGGAGAGTACCCTCAAACAATCAATGCTATAAGTAAATGCAGAAGAGGCATAAACCCTGCTTTATCTATTAAATTAGGTCATGCTTTGAACACTGATGATGAATATTTTACTTTGCTACAGGCTTATTATGATATCGAAAAAGAACGTAGTATATTACTTGAGAATCAAGCAAAGCCTAACCTTACTAAAATCCGTAAGATTCTCTTTTGGGACACAGACATAAACAAAATTGACTGGCAAAAACATAAAAAGGTAGTAATCAAAAGGATATTTGAAAGGGGAAATGATTCTGAAATAAAGGAAATTATAGCATTTTATGGAAAGGAAACAATTATCGGAGAATTAAAATTAATCTCTCAGTTCTTGCCTGCTCTTTCTGTGAATGCAGATAAATATTTAGGCCTTACTTTAACTTTCACTTATGGATCACACAAAATTACATAAAGAAACTGTATCCGATACACTTTGGTGGGTATTAAAACAGTTAATGGATATAGAGTTGCTTTCACCTTTCAGGTTATACTAAAGAAGAACTGAAAGTTAAACTTACCGATTTCGAATATGCCGATTCTGATTTTGACCCTATATGTTTAAAAGGAAAGTATTGGGAACTTATTAAAGAAGATATTGAAGAAGCTGTGAATCAAATATAACTGGCCTTTTCTTTTGCCTTGATGCAAAAGAAACAAAAAATCAAGGCTGCATTTTTTTTGCTAAAATTGGGAGGCTTGTATCGGAAGGGGGTGAAACTCGCTTCGCTCAGACAGCACCCCCTTCTTTTCGCTACAATCCTCCCGATTTCTTCACGCAAAAAAAATGAGGCCGGTCTTTCTGGTTTTGGGACGGGCTGCGGTTTTGGGCCAATTAGCTTTGCTTCGCTCGCTTGTCACTTCGTGACGGTTTTTTTTCGCTCGGCTTCGCCTTTGCTGCCGTTGCTTCGCTCGGCTTTGCCATCGCTCGGGTGGGGTTGTGGACCAATTAGCCGTTGCTTCGCTCGGCTGTTACTTCGTGATTTTTTTTTGGTGAGTTTGTATTGTTATCGACTGAAGATGAGCTTTTTAAATGTACGGAAAATGCTAGAATGGTTAAAGGGTAAGTTTAAAAAAAAATCCTCTGAATAAATCAAAGGATTTTTAAATAAATGAAAGATATTTTGCGGATTAGTTCGCTTCTTCTTTGTTCTTTTTTGCAGCCTTTTGATAAAGTTCTTCTTGTAACATCATAAACTCTGCTATAAGTTCAATTGGTATACATGCATCATTCTCGTCAACGGCATTGCTCATCAAATGTTGAATTTTATCTGAGAGAGAGAGGTATTGCTGTATTTCCGGTTCAAGATGACTTAACGAACTTAATATTATTTCTTTTTTCACTGACTTTGTGTAATCCATTTTTTTTTGTTTTTGTTTATTTAATTTTCGGCAAAGATATAATTTTTTTAAAATTAAGCTATAAAAATAGATAAATAATATTGATGTTACAAAGATGCCAGAACTTCGTATAAATTGCCAACCGAGTGGAATAACGGCAAATGAGTGATGGCGCAGCCAAGCACATCTCCAAAGCGAGCGAAGCAAAGGCGCAGCCGAGCAAAGTGGCAAGCAGAGTGCAGCAACGAATGGCGAAGCCAGCCGAGCGAAGCAACGGCTATATGCTCCAAAACAGCAGTCCGCTCAGGAACCAGCAAGACCGGCCTCATGAATTTTACGTTAAGAAATCAGGGTGTGGGGAGCGTTAAGAAGGGGGTGCTGTTTGAGCGCAGCGAGTTTCAGCCCCTTTAGCTCCACGCTCCCTGATTTTAGTAAAATTCGTGCAGCCTTGATTTTTTTGTTTCTTTTTGATCAAGCAAAAAGAAAAGAAGTATTATATTTGCAACCACGGTTACAGTAACCGCCGTTACTAAATTATAATGTATGAAATTCTACAACCGAGAAGAAGAACTGAGCGAGCTGAAAAGAATTCAGTCACTGGCATTTGAAGAGAACTCCCGTCTTACAGTTGTTACAGGCAGACGCCGCATTGGTAAGACTAGTCTGATAGTCAAAGCAACCGAAGGAACGCCAACCATATATCTCTTCGTAGGCCGCAAGAATGAAACAGCTCTTGTTAATGAATTTTTACCCATTATAAATCAGTCTCTTGCCACTTATGTTCCGGAAGGAATACAAACATTCCGTTCGCTCTTTCAATATATCATGGAGGTGGGTACGCATCAATCTTTCAATCTTATAATTGATGAGTTTCAGGAATTCTACAATATCAATAAGTCTGTATTCAGCGATATGCAGAATATATGGGATCAATACCGTAAACGCTCAAAGGTGAATCTTATTGTAAGCGGCTCCATCTACTCCCTTATGCACAAAATATTTCAGGATGAAAAAGAGCCTTTATTTGGGCGGGCAGACAATATCCTGAAGCTCTATCCATTTAAGTTGAGTGTTCTGAAGGAAATAATGACCGATTACCTCCCTACGTATACCAACGACGATTTGCTGGCCCTGTACACCTTTACCGGAGGAGTTCCCAAGTATATAGAGCTATTCTGTGATAACCGTGCTCTTACGGTGGGGGAGATGATACAGTTTATGGTGCGCGACAATTCTCCCTTTACTGATGAAGGAAAAAATTTGCTTATAGAAGAGTTTGGGAAAAATTATGCAACCTATTTCTCTATTCTTGGTGCAATGGCAAGTTCCAGAAATACCCAGTCGGAAATTGAAACCGCATTAGGAGGAATCAGTATAGGTGGTTATCTGAAAAGGCTGGAAGAAGATTACAACGTAATAACCCGCATACGTCCCATCCTCTCAAAGGAGGGTACACAGGCAGTACGTTTTGTTATAAAAGACAATTTCCTGCGGTTCTGGTTTAAATACATTGATAGAAACCGTTCGTATATAGAGATTAAAAACTTCGCCTCCCTACGGAAACTGATAGAAGATGATTACCCCACCTATACGGGGAAAGTGCTGGAAGCCTATTTCAAACAAAAATTCGCAGAAAGCTTTGAGTTTCGCGAAATAGGATCATGGTGGGAAACAAAAGGTAATCAATACGAGCTGGACATTGTGGCCCTGAAAACAGAAAAAAACAGTGCCGTTGTAGCAGAAGTTAAACGACAGCGCAAGGAATTTAAACCGGAATTATTGGAAAGCAAAATAAAGCATCTCAGAGAAAAAGTAATGCCCAGGTATAAAATTGAAGCAATATGTCTTTCTATGGATGATATGTAGGGGGGGGAGCTTTTTCTTTTCCCTTGACGGAAAAGAAACAAAAGGTCAAGGCTGCATTTTTTTTGCTAAAATCGGGAGGCTTGTATCGGAAGGGGGTGAAACTCGCTTCGCTCAAACAGCACCCCCTTCTTTTCGCTACAATCCTCCCGATTTCTTCACGCAAAAAAAATGAGGCCGGTCTTTCTGGTTCCTGAGCGGGATACGGTTTTGGATCAATTAGCTTTGCTTCGCTCGCTTGTCACTTCGTGACGGTTCTTTTTTTGGCTTGGCTGCGCCATTGCTGCTGTTGCTTCGCTTGGCTGTTACTTCGTGACTTTTTTTGGTGAGTTTGTATTGTTATCGACTGAAGATGAGCTTTTTAAATGTACGGAAAATGCTAGAATGGTTAAAGGGTAAGTTTAAAAAAAAATCCTCTGAATAAATCAAAGGATTTTTAAATAAATGAAAGATATTTTGCGGATTAGTTCGCTTCTTCTTTGTTCTTTTTTGCAGCCTTTTGATAAAGTTCTTCTTGTAACATAATAAACTCTGCTATAAGTTCAATTGGTATACATGCATCATTCTCGTCAACGGCATTGCTCATCAAATGTTGAATTTTATCTGAGAGAGAGAGGTATTGCTGTATTTCCGGTTCAAGATGACTTAACGAACTTAATATTATTTCTTTTTTCACTGACTTTGTGTAATCCATTTTTTTTTTTTTTTGTTTATTTAATTTTCGGCAAAGATATAATTTTTTTAAAATTAAGCTATAAAAATAGATAAATAATATTGATGTTACAAAGATGCCAGAACTTCGTATAAATTGCCAACCGAGTGGAATAACGGCAAATGAGTGATGGCGCAGCCAAGCACATCTCCAAAGCGAGCGAAGCAAAGGCGCAGCCGAGCAAAGTGGCAAGCAGAGTGCAGCAACGAATGGCGAAGCCAGCCGAGCGAAGCAACGGCTATATGCTCCAAAACAGCAGCCCGCTCAGGAACCATCAAGACCGGCCTCATGAATTTTACGTTAAGAAATCAGGGTGTGGGGAGCGTTAAGAAGGGGGTGCTGTTTGAGCGCAGCGAGTTTCACCCCCTTTAGCTCCACGCTCCCTGATTTTAGTAAAATTCGTGCAGCCTTGACCTTTTGTTTCTTTTCCGTCAAGGGAAAAGAAAAGAATATTTATATTTGTCATTGCTTTCCCAATGTTACGTTAAACCTAAATCTATATGAAGAAAATTACATTGTTATTTACAGGCATTGTGCTAACTGTATTAATCTCGGTTGTAAAGGCTCAAACTCCGTTTTCCAGAGGTGTAAACCTTACTGAATGGTTTCAAACATCTTCTGCTCACAATATTCAGTTCTCTAAATATACAAAGAAGGATTTTGTTAATATCAAAAGTCTGGGATGTGACGTAATCCGACTTCCTATTAATCTGTTTTACATGACCAACGGAAATCCTGATTATACAGTGGATCCTTTGTTTTATGACTTTTTGGATCAGGCGGTAAACTGGGCTGAAGAGTTACATATTTACCTGATTCTGGATAATCATTCCACCGATGATATTGCCAGCAAGAACCCTAATCTGGAGACTGCGCTTACAAAGGTGTGGACTCAAATGGCTTTGCATTACAAGGATCGCTCTTCTTATATTTTATACGAGGTTTTGAATGAGCCCCATGGATTGTCGACAGCTGCTTGGGGAGCTATTCAGCAAAAAGCAATTACTGCCATCAGGAATGTTGATACCAAACATACTATTGTGGTTGGCCCCTCGGGTTGGAATACTTATAATGAGTTGAATCAGTTGCCATACTATACTGATACGAACTTATTGTATACTTTCCATTTTTACGATCCGTTTGTCTTTACGCATCAGGGTGCCAGCTGGCCATCTCCGTCTATGACTTCCCTCGCCAATGTGCCTTTTCCATATAATGCATCGGCTATGCCAACTGTTCCTGCCGATCTTGCCGGTACGTGGGTGGCCGGTTCGCTCAAAAATTATTCGAATGAAGGTACGGTTGCTAAAGTTAAGTCGCTGATTGATATTGCTGTGGCTTTTAAAACGGCACGTAATGTAAATCTGTATTGTGGTGAGTTTGGTGTGTATATTCCAAATAGCAATAATACCGACAGGGCGTATTGGTATGGACAGGTGAGCAGTTATCTACAGTCTAAAGGTATTGTCTGGACTACATGGGATTATCAGGGAGGTTTTGGATTGTTTAACAAGGGCTCCAATCAGCAATTCAATTATGATGTGAATGTGCCGTTGCTCAATGCTCTTGGTCTGTCTGTTCCTCCGCAGCAGGTTTTTACGCAGAAACCCGACTCGGTGGGGTTTAATATCTACTCTGATTATACGGGAGAAAATATGCTTGAATCGGGTGGTGGCAGTGGGGCTGCAACCGATTTTTATTCCGATAGCAAGCCGAACAACGGGAAGTATTGCCTGAGCTGGAGTGGTAGCAATCGATATGGATCTGTGGGGGTGGATTTTGTGCCCGACAAGGATTTGTCGAAGCTGAGAGTGCAAAATTATGCTTTGAGTATGCTTGTCAGAGGAAATACTCCGGGTACTAAATTTGACCTTCGGTTTATGGATACTAAGAAGGATGCTTCGGACCATCCGTGGCGCATGAATTTCACAATAGACGAAAATACCGTGAAATGGGATGGTAAATGGCATAAGGTGTTTATTCCACTTACCCGTTTTGTAGATGGTGGTTCGTGGGACAATGCATGGTTTAATCCAATAGGGGCATTTGACTGGAGCGCAACGGATAGGTTTGAAATTGTGGCCGAACAAATGAGTATGGCGGGTAAATCACTGTGGTTTGATAATATTCAGATTAGCAATATTGATAGTGCGCAAGTTTATGAATCGTCCGTTTTTACTGATATCAGGAAAATGCAGTCGGATAATTTACTTCTGAGAGTTTTTCCTAACCCTGTGCAAAACTCAACTGCGATAAGCTATACTCTTTCTGATGATGAAAAAGTGGATGTTGGCATTTACAACCTGAACGGACAAAAAGTAAGATCGCTTTTAAGTGCCCGGCAGTCATCGGGCAATCATCTGTTAGTCTGGAATGCAGATTCGGATGGCGGAGGCCGACTTTCTAAAGGACTTTATTTTTGCCGGGTTATAATTTCGGGGCAAATTGCTGTAGCGAAGGTTATTGTTTTGTAACTGGCTTTTTCTTTTGGCTTGACCCAAAAGAAACAAAAGGTCAAGGCTGCATTTTTTTTGCTAAAATTGGGAGGCTTGTAGCGGAAGGGGGTGAAACTCGCTTCGCTCAAACAGCACCCCCTTCTTCTCGCTACATTCCTCCCAATTTCTTCACGCAAAAAAAATGAGGCCGGTCCTTCTTTTTCGCTCGGCTTTGCCATCGCTCGGGTGTGGTTGTGGGCTAATTAGCTTTGCTTCGCTCGCTTGTCACTTCGTGACGGTTTCTTTTTCGCTCGGCTTCGCCTTTGCTCGGTGGGGTGTGGAATGGGTAGCCGTTGCTTCGCTCGGCTTGTCACTTCGTGACGAGTCTTTTTTGGGCTTGGCTGCGCCTTTGCTTTTACAAAGATGCCAGAACTTTGTCTAAATTCCATGCTGATAGATGTTCAATTCCCTCGTTTGTGGGGATTTTATAGTCGTCCATACTCACCACATATTTATCAAAATTATCATCTATGAGTTTCAATGAACGATATTCTCTTTCGACAGTCTGTTCTTCTGTTAATTGAAGTGTAACTTGTAAGTATAGTTTTCTATCACCCTTAATAGCAACGAAATCAACCTCTGCATCTTTGATTGTTCCCACATAAACCTGATATCCTGCACGCCTTAAACTTAAATAGACAGCGTTTTCCAGAAGATAACCAAGACCATAGCCATACCCCGAATAAAGATAGTTGCGATAGCTTAAATCATTGAGGTAGAATTTACAGTTGCCTGAAATGGTATCCTTGCCCTTGATATTATATCTCTCTGCACGATGGACTAAAAAAGAGTTCTCAAGATAGGTTATATATGTTGATAATGTTTCGTAGTTGGTTTTTCTTTTTTTTGATGCAAAGAAATTTATGATGTTTGTAACCGACACGATGTTTGCAGCGCTATTTACCAAATAGACAAACAGGTCATCCAACAGTTTGATATCTTTAACTTTGTATCTTCCCACAATATCTCGCAACATAACAGTATCTTTAATTGAAGATACATAGTTCTGTTTCATTTCATCGCCGGACAAGTTAAAGAGTTCAGGCAAAGCTCCGCTTTGAAGATATTTTTTATAACTGTTAATACCCACTTCCTGCTCCGTGATTCCACAATACTCTGTATAGCTAAATGGAAACACCTCAAACTTGACATAACGGCCAGACAAAAGAGTTGCCAACTCACCCGATAGTAGATTGGAGTTTGAACCACTAATGAATAGTTCACAAGGTTCGGCGAAATCTTGTGAATGGGAGTTTACAAATCGTTCCCACCCTTCAATATATTGTATTTCATCAATGAAAAGGTAGACTTTACCCTGTGGTTTTAACTCCTGAAGATATGTTTTGTATAGTTCCTCTAACTCAATAACACTCCGTAGTGTTATAAGCTCCATATACTCTTTATTTATGTAGAGTATATTCTCGCTCTTAACCCCTTGAGAGATTAGCTTAGATGCTATTTGGCGCAAAATATAACTTTTGCCTGCACGGCGTTGTCCAACCAATACTTTAATTAATTTATTGCCAATGTATTGCCCGATTTTGTCGGTATAGGTTGTACGTCTGTAACCTGTATCAACAGAGTTGGCATCCCAGAAATTATACTTTCTGATGGAGTTTATTAATTCAATCATAGCCGAATATTTTTCTGTAAATATAAGAATTTTCAAATACACTTGAATATTTTATTCGGTTTTATTTGTGGTTTTTTGAATATTACAAATGCTTTTTCTTTTTGCTTGATCAAAAAGAAACAAAAAATCAAGGCTGCATTTTTTTTGCTAAAATCGAGAGGCTTGTATCGGAAGGGGGTGAAACTCGCTTCGCTCAAACAGCACCCCCTTCTTTTCGCTACAATCCTCCCGATTTCTTCACGCAAAAAAAATGAGGCCGGTCTTTCTGGTTGCTCGGCTGCGCCATCGCTCGGGTGGGGTTGTGGAATGGGTAGCCGTTGCTTTGCTCGGCTGGCTTCGCCATTGTGGGAAAGAGCCTTTGCTTCGCTCGGTTTGTCACTTTGTGACGGTTCTTCTTTGCTCGGCTGTGTCATCGCTAGGGGTAACTTTCGCTTTGCTGTTCTGTAGAATAAAAAGGTGATGTGATACTTGCTATTGTGCTATGTGAACATAATGTTTGTAAAAGAGCGAAGTGACAAGCGAGCGAAGCAAAGCTAATCGGTCCAAAACAGTAGCCCGCTCAGGAACCAGCAAGACCGGCCTCATGAATTTTACGTTAAGAAATCAGGGTGTGGGGAGCGTTAAGAAGGGGGTGCTGTTTGAGCGCAGCGAGTTTCACCCCCTTTAGCTCCACGCTCCCTGATTTTAGTAAAATTCGTGCAGCCTTGATTTTTTGTTTCTTTTGCATCAAGGCAAAAGAAAAGAAGAAAGCCATTTCCAAACCGGAATAATTTCTATTGTTTTATCATTTTCCTGAATGGTTGATTCTTCATCCCAGGTTATGATCTCCATTTTTTTTGTAGCGTATACTTCAGAAAGTTTAATCAGAGCTTTTATCTCTCTTTGTTTTGTGGCATCGTCTGCAATACTGTAAGATACCTGGATGGCTCTTCTTTCGGTTGGTATAAAAAAGTCTACTTCTATGTTTTTGTTGTAGAAAAACAGTTCATCGCCATAGTGCTTTTTCAGTGTGATGGCTACTATATTTTCAAGCAGTTTGGTCTCGGGATCAAAAAGAAAGTTGTTTAGCAATCCGTTATCAAAGAAATATCTCTTTTTGAATGTTTCCTTGTCACTCAGCTTATCAGAGTAATTGGATATGCCAAACACTAAGTAGGCATCTTCCAGAAGCTGAAGATAATCTACCAGGGTATTGCGGGAAATGGTTGTTCCGGTTGAGTCAATGATGTTTTTTATTCTGGCCAGTGATGAGGGTTGCATAACGCTTTCTGCCAACTTCTTGACAAGAACTTTGATAGCATTTTCGTTTCTGATATCATTTCGTGAAATAACGTCGCCAAGAAGTATCTTCTGATAAAGTGAGTTCAGCCAGCTTCGTTTATCTTTCAATGGAAATGATTCCGCAAAACCGCCAAAATAGAAATAATCATGGAATGACTTCACTACTTGCAGACGAATGTTGCCATACTCCCAGTTACGATCTAAAGTGATTTGATTAAAGGTGAGGTATTCACTGAATGAAAAGGGGAACACTTCCTTTGCTATGAATCGGCCGCCAAGGGTGGTATGCATCTCTTTGCTGAGCATCTTTGCATTACTGCCGGTAATGAATACTCTGTATTTTGAATCGGCCAGACGGCGGGCAAACTTTTCCCAGCCATCTACATTCTGAATCTCATCCAGAAAGATAATGGGTTTACCATCGAACATTTCATTATAGCTTTCAATAAACAGGTTGAGTTCTTCCACTTTGACTGACGAAATTCGCTCGTCCTCAAAATTGATATACAGGATGTCTTCAATGGATGCTTGTTTGGTTTTAATCAACGTTTGTATATGCTGATATAACAAATAGGATTTACCTGCACGACGAAGTCCCACAAACACATAGTTGGCTGTTTCCTCCAGCTCAAGTGGTCTTTCTATCAGCTCGATATTCAGAATTTCGTTCTGTTTCTCAAGGATCAGACTTTTTATTACTCGTTTTTCCATAATTATTCATCTTATTGATACAAATATAAGAATTATCTTTCATTATATTGATCAATAATGTGCTTTTTCTTTTGGCTTGACCCAAAAGAAACAAAAGGTCAAGGCTGCATTTTTTTTGCTAAAATTGGGAGGCTTGTAGCGGAAGGGGGTGAAACTCGCTTCGCTCAAACAGCACCCCCTTCTTCTCGCTACAATCCTCCCAATTTCTTTACGCAAAAAAAATGAGGCCGGTTCTTCTGGTTTCTGAGCGGGCTACGGTTTTGGACCAATTAGCTTTGCTTCGCTCGCTTGTCACTTCGTGACGGTTCTTTTTTGGGTTCGGCTTCGCCATCGCTCGGTAGGGTTGTGGACCAATTAGCTTTGCTTTGCTCGGCTTGTCACTTCGTGACGAGTTTTTTTGGGGCTCGGCTTCGCCTTTGCTTTGCACAGTAGTATATGATATTCTTTTAATATTAGTAAATAGTCCTTCATCACTGAGAGGCTTTTTCTGTTTATAGTTTAATTTAAATATAAGATTATACTCTATGATAAATGATTATGTATATTTGCACTATATATAAATGCTATGAGCGGTGTTGTACAAATTAAATCTCTTGATAAAGATATCTGTATAGCATAGAATTGATTCATAAATTATGGCAGAAGAAAAAAATAGCAATATCGTTATCTATCAGAGTGAAGATGGCCAGACACATATCGAGGTGCGGATGGAAGGAGAAACCGTATGGTTGACACAGCAACAAATGAGCGACCTTTATCAAACGTCTCGAACAAATGTGGTAGAGCACATTAAGCATATCTATGAGGAAGGTGAACTTATGGAAGAGTCAACCTGTCGGAAAATCCGACAGGTTCGACAAGAAGGAACACGTATGGTTGAGCGGGAGATTCCTCATTATAATCTTGATATGATTATTTCTTTGGGTTACCGAATAAATTCAATTCAAGCCACCCACTTTCGTCAATGGGCAACAGCTCGTCTGAAAGAATATATCATAAAGGGCTTCACTATGGATGATGAACGCTTAAAGCAGATGGGAGGAGGCAATTATTGGAAAGAATTATTGGACCGAATTCGCGACATCCGTTCATCAGAAAAGGTGATGTATCGCCAAGTTCTCGATATATACGCTACTGCGGTTGATTACGATCCACACGCAGAGCAATCTATTGAGTTTTTTAAGATCGTACAGAATAAACTTCACTTTGCCGCCCATGGACATACAGCTGCAGAAGTGATTTTTGTACGTGCTGACGCAGATCAGCATATCATGGGATTAACCTCATTTAAAGGCGACCACCCTACATTGCGCGATGCCAAGATAGCCAAAAACTATTTGAGTGCAGAAGAACTCAAAGTATTGAACAACCTTGTTTCTGGATACTTCGATTTTGCAGAAGTTCAGGCTATTAAGCATCGTCCCATGTATATGAACGATTACATCAAGCATTTGGATGCCATACTGTCTTCCATTGGAGAAGCTCTACTACCTGGACCTGGTACAGTGAGTCACGAACAAGCCATGGATAAAGCCGAAACGGAATACCGCAAGTGGGAAGTGCGAACGCTTTCTCCCGTAGAACAAGCATATCTTGACAATATTAAAATGTTGAATCATAAAACAAAAGGAAAGAAATTCAGATAGATTTTATTTGCATCCTTATCCTACAATGGCTACATTGTGGCGGAGCTGGATAATACATTACTTATCTGTCGGCTTGAAGAAGAACCGTCACGAAGTGACAAGCCGAGCATAACCTAAAAGCCGAGCGAAGCAAAGGCTACTCCGTTCCAAAACAGCAGCCCGCTCAGAAACCAGAAAGACCGGCCTCATGAATTTTACGTTAAGAAATCAGGGTGTGGGGAGCGTTAAGAAGGGGCTGCTGTCTGAGCGAAGCGAGTTTCAGACCCTTTAGCTCCACGCTCCCTGATTTTAGTAAAATTCGTGCAGCCTTGATTTTTTGTTTCTTTTGCATCAAGGCAAAAGAAAAGGACAGTTGCACTCAAAGCAAAAGAAAACAAAAAAATTAGCACCAGAATAACTCTGATGCTAATTTTTTGTTTTAAGCTTCTTTCAGTACCCATGCTACTAATGACAAAAAGGTTACAGTAATAAGAAATCCTGTTCCAATCATGAAGTACTTTTCTAGTTTTTCGTGCTCTTTATTAATGAATCCATCTTCATTACGTTTGTGGAGCCACTTGTTTAATTTAGTCATCTCTTCCTCGAATAATTTAGTTTGTTGTATGACCAAAATATAAGAGGAAGCTATTCCTTCCAAATCAAGAACGATTTTTTAACCCTTTTTTAAGTTTTAGGAGTGGTTTTTGAATTAGTTAAGCTTTTATTTTGCTATTTCTTTGTTATCTGGTTTATTTTGTCTCAAGATGCTTTGTCTCTTTCTTTCTTTTCAGAAAATTGAGCATCTGTATCAATGCCAGCCAGAGGAGCATGTCTATGGCAAACATTGTATTGATATTGAGAATTTGAACCAGATTGGTATTTAATATAACAAATATCTCGGCACAGATTACCTGCCATACCATTGTTTTACGGTGTGACAGACCAAGATCGAGCAGCTTGTGATGAATGTGCCTTCTGTCCGGCTGAAATGGTGTAGCATGAAATGACTATTATGTATTATGTAAAAATGCTATGAATAGTTTAAATAATGTAACATGAACTAAATAAGATTGTTATGAATAAATAGCTGATATTTAGTGATAAAGTCTATAACTTACTTTGTAAGTGATAATATCAATTGATTTACCTTAGAATTTTTTTTTCACTTAAAAACTGTTAATCTTGTGAGTGTAAAGTTCGAAAGTATTATATTTGTCAAAACTTTAATCTAAAGTGTGTACACAAATATAAAATATGAAATGAATAGTTTTGCGGAAAGATACGGTTATGTAACATCTAGTAGAATCTACCTTCGGGAAAAAATAACTCCCGAATTAGTGAATGCAATATGTAATAATATAGAACTTTTGCGAGATAGAAACTATGCATTGTTTTATAGTCTTGAGAGATATATGTGGTATAAAGTTCTGAATAATCGTTTAAAAGACTTTGGAAATATTACAAAGGGCTTCAAAACCGTTACCATTGAGTATATAGAAAACCCCGCCTGTTTGTGGTATGAAAAGTTTGATTACCTCGAAAGATTTATTGCCTGCCTGAAAGAACAGAATGAAAAAGAATACATCTGGTTTACAAAACAATTAAATTCCAGCTTCAGATCTCAACACTTTGTTTATCGCATTGAAAATGAACAAATTGTAGAAATAGATCCAGATGACGAGGATAAACCTCAAATACCACTCGCACTACCTCAATCACCCAGAAATACAGGAAATTACATCCGAGCCACTCTAAGAACCCTTTTTCAATTTCTGCCTCTGTTGCTTATTGTGGTGGGGCTTTGTTATTTTCTTTTAGCTTAACCCAAAAGAAAAGGACAGTTGCATTCAAAACAAAAAGAAAATATAGTTTAAAGTATAATTAAAACCTTTATATAAAAATTGAAAAGTTTTAGTTATACTTAAAACTTTTGCTTATATTTGTTGTTGTTTCAATTATACATAAGATCTTTTTTGAAGATGAAAATCCCTAAGGTTATTAAAAAGAGAGACGGCTACATAGCGCGTATTGTGCCGTTTATGAGAAAACCGCTGATTAAAGTATTGACGGGGCAACGGCGTGTGGGGAAAAGCTATCTGTTGTTTCAGCTGATGGAACAAGTGCAGAACGAGGAACCTGATGCCCATATTATCTATATTAACCGGGAGGACATGGAGTTCGACTTTATGCGAACGGCTTTGGATTTGAATAATTATATTCTTGCTAACCGGAAGGAGGGAGTACGCAATTTTATCTTTATTGATGAGATTCAGGATATAGCGGAGTTTGAAAAGGCTCTTCGTTCTTTGTTACTGGACGAGAGCAATGATATCTATATTACGGGAAGCAACGCCAGACTGCTCTCGAGTGAACTGGCTACTTACTTAAGTGGCAGGTATGTAGAGTTTAAAGTATACAGTTTGTCGTACACTGAATTTCTACAGTTTCATGAACTGGAAAATAATGCCGACAGCTATGATTTGTATGCCCGATATGGAGGCTTGCCTTATCTGATTAATCTGCAACTGAATGATGATGTGGTCAATGAATATCTGAAGAGTATCTATTCAACCATCGTGTTCAGGGATGTGGTGAGCCGTTACAGTCTTCGGAACACTGCATTTCTGGAAAAGCTTATTCAGTTTATTTCGGAAAATATCGGTTCGTTGTTTTCTGCAAAGAATATAAGTGATTATCTTAAATCACAGCATACTCAGATTTCTGTTAACCAAATACAGAATTATGTGGAATACCTCACGAATGCATTTCTCATTCACAGGGTGGGGCGGTATGATTTGGTTGGTAAACGTTTCTTTGAGATTGGTGAGAAGTATTATTTCGAGAATATGGGAATCAGAAATGTGATTATCGGTTATCGCTTACAAGACAGGGCGAAGATTCTTGAGAATATTGTTTATAACCATCTTTTGTATCGGGGGTATACTATTAAAGTAGGTATTTCTGCTTCTTCGGAGATTGATTTTGTTTGTGAAAAAGGTTCCGAGAAGCTTTATGTACAGGTGACTTTAAGACTGGATAGCGAAACAACGATTGAAAGGGAATTTGGGAATTTGCTTAAAATTCAGGATAACTATCCCAAAATAGTAGTTAGTGAGGATGATTTTCGCGGAAACAGTTATGAAGGAATAAGGCACGTGTTTATTCGGGATTTTTTAATGACTTATTGACGGGGTTTTTCTTTTCTCTTGATTGCAAATACCTTTTCTTTTGCCTTGATGCAAAAGAAACAAAAAATCAAGGCTGCATTTTTTTTGCTAAAATCGTGAGGCTTGTATCGGAAGGTGCTGAAACTCGCTTCGCTCAAACAGCAGCCCCTTCTTTTCGCTACAATCCTCCCAATTTTTTCACGCAAAAAAAATGAGGCCGGTCCTTCTTTTCGCTCGGCTTCGCCATCGCTCGGTGGGGTTTTGGACTAATTAACTTTGCTTCGCTTGGCTTGAAACTATCCTTTGCCGGATACAGAAAAGAATAAAGAGATTTTATTGGTAAACAGATTTGTTTATCAGAATTATCAACACACTTTGGTGGACATAAAAATTGGTTCAAGCGAAGGTGTAGCCAAGCTGAAAAAGAACCGAGCCGATGGCGAAGCCGAGCCAGAAAAAGAAACGCCACAAAGTGGCAAGCGAGCGAAGCAAAGCTAATTGGTCCACAACCGCAGCTCGCTCAGGAACCAGCAAGACCGGCCTCATGAATTTTACGTTAAGAAATAAGGGAGTGTGGAGCGTTAAAAAGAAAAAGCTGTTTGAGCGCAGCGAGTTCTTTTTCTTTAGCTCTACATTCCCTTATTTTAGTAAAATTCGTGCAGCCTTGACCTTTTGTTTCTTTTCCGTCAAGGGAAAAGAAAAGGCCAGTTATTTATTAGAAGTCCCCCACTTCTGCCCCTCACGACAAGAAACAGTCAACGTTTGATTACCCGTTTGAATACGGAAATCACCTTTCTCCAGAATCCACTTACCATCATAACCAACAAAAGCCAGATCGGAAGCTTTTACCTTGAAAGTAACCGTTTTAGTCTCACCGGGTTGTAAATCAACCTTATCGAATGCACGCAAACGGCGGACATCAGGAGTAAGAGACGCAACGAGGTCACTGCTGAACAACAGCACACTTTCCTTGCCCGCAATTTTGCCGGTATTTGTAACATCTACACTGAAAGTGAGCACATCATCGGCAGTAAAAGAAGTCTTGTCCGCCTTCAGGTTACTATAACTAAAGGTAGTGTAGCTCAATCCGTATCCGAAAGGCCATTGAACAGACATTACCGCATCGTAATTGTAAGCACCTTCCATTTTATCGAGGTCCTCACAAGGCTTATAGTCGTACGTAAACAATGAATTGATCTCCTTTGGATAAGTATAAGGCATCTTTCCGCTGAAATTAACATCACCGGTTAAGAGATTAGCCAGCGCATCGGCGCCATAGTTACCCGGCAACATGATGTTTACCACAGCTTTTGTGAGAGGCTCAATTTCGTTTAAGATGCGTGGACGACCTTCGTTCAGGATCAGGATAACCGGTTTGCCGGTGTTGGCAAGCGCCTTAATGAGGTCGAGCTGATTCTTTGAAAGAGAGAGATTGGTGAGATTGCCCGGAGTTTCGCAGTACGAATTCTCGCCGATGCACGCAATGATATAATCGGCATTGGCAGCACTGGCAACAGCCTTATCTATTTCGGGCGCATTTTCTTCCCAATAGAGACCACCCTGTTTGTAGGTAACTCCCGGTTCATAAATTACCTGATCTTTACCGAACTTGTTGCTGAGAGATTCGAGGATGGTGTTGTACTGAGTGGCACACATATCTGCTTTGTCGCCCTGCCAGGAGTACGACCAGCCTCCGTTGAGCGTGCGCATGGAGTTGGCATTTGGTCCGGTTACCAGTAATTTCTTTCCGGTGCTTAAAGGTAAGATTTGATTGGTGTTTTTCAACAAAACAAGCGATTCCTGAGCAGCTTGCAAAGCAGCATCAGCATGCTCCTTGCATCCGAATAAAGGAAAATCTTTATTGTTATAAAAAGGTTTGTCGAACAATCCCAGGCGGTACTTCATGCGCAGAACGCGGCGTACGGCATCGTCAATGCGAGTCATGGGCACTTCGTTTTCCTGTACCAGTTCCTTGAGGTAAGTGCAGAAGCTCCATTCGTAAGGTACCATGGACATATCTATCCCGGCGTTGATAGCCAGTTTGATAGCCTCTTTTTTGCTGGATGCAATCTTGTCACGAGAATAAAGGTTATTGATGTCGGCCCAGTCGGTTACAATCATCCCGTCCCATTGAAGATCTTCCTTCAGCCATTTGGTAAGCAGTTCGTAGTTGGCATGGAAAGGCAGACCGTTGTTCATGGCCGAATTGACCATGACAGACAGTGCACCTGCCTTGATACCTTCGAGGAAAGGGGCGAAGTGCTTCTCGCGCATATCCTGCAGGGTGATGGATGATGGTGTGCGGTCCTTACCGGAAACAGGAACACCGTAACCCATATAGTGCTTTAAGCAGGCAGCAACGTGGTTGTTATCGATGTGGTTTGGATCTTCACCCTGGAAACCCAGAATAGATTCGCGTCCCATTTCGGCATTGACATAGCAGTCTTCTCCGTAATTTTCCCACATGCGGGGCCAGCGGGCATCACGTCCCAGATCGAGAACAGGAGCGTAGGTCCACGGAATACTTCCGGCCTTGGTTTCGTAGGCAGATATGCGTGAGCCTTCACGTACCAGCGAGCGGTTGAAAGTAGCTGCCATATTGATGCCTTGCGGGAAGAAGGTACCTCCCTGAGTATAAGTAGTGCCATGAATCTGGTCTACACCATAAATGCAGGGAATACCAATCACTTTCATTGATTTATCCTGTATCTTCCGGATAATAGCTTCCCAGCCCTCTTTTGTCTGCGCAATGCTGTTTGGTACATTCAGGATAGAGCCAACCTTATACTTGCTTATCACAGAATCGAGCAAAGCTTCATCAATCTGGAACCCTTTCTTATTCTCTATCTCCATGATGGTCATATAGATTTTCATCATGTTTTCTTTGTCGGGCAAGCCTTTGGATAAGTCGAACTTCTTCTCCAGGTTATATTTCTTCAGAATCTTTTTCAGATCGTCCACTTTGGGATTCTGCTGATTCATTCCTTCGAACGGGTTAGTCCGTTTTGCCAGGATATCGATAGTAAGCTCGGTCATCTGACCAATTTTCTCCTCAAGAGTCATCTTTTTAAGCAGCGTTTCTATTTGCTGCTCAATCTTCGGATCCCGGGGTATGGCGGGTTTAACAGTTTGTGCCGATGCGGTGAGGATGCTCCCGGCAGCAAGCAACGAAAAGAGAATTTTCTTCATGATATTGATATTTATAGAGTTATCAGATTATTTGAATAACATAGGAGTGAATTCTGTGAGATAAATGCGCCAGTTTCTCCAGATATGTCCTTCGCCTGTTTCATAGTAAGTATACTTGTATCCTTTTTCGTCCAAAAACTTACGATAATCTTCGTTGGCCTTATAGAGGAAGTCGGTTTTACCAATGGCGATCCAGTAAAGAGCCGGTTTTTTGGAGAACTGAATTTTTAATTTGCCTTCGAGATCCTGGTAAACAGGTGAAGTTACATCCTTGTTTGGAACGATGGCTGCGGAGAACAGACCTACATAATTGAACAGGTCGGGGTATTGTTTGGAGATATGCATGGAGTGGAAACCTCCCATTGAAAGTCCGGCAATGGCACGACCCGATTTACTTTTAATAGTGCGATAGTTGTTATCGACGAATTTCACCACATCGGGGAATGCACTTTCGAAAGTACCTTCCATGGTTTTAGGTAATTGCATGGTAGGAGTAACCATGCCGGGTGAAGATTCTCCCGGGGCTGCTTCCTGAGCGGCATTGCCGTTGGTCATGACTACAATCATAGGTTTTGCCTTACCTTGTGCAATAAGATTATCAAGAATCTGTGCGGTGCGTCCCAGAGAAATCCAGGCTTCTTCGTCGCCGCCCATGCCATGTAACAGGTAAAAGACGGGATAACGCTTTCCACTGGTTTCGTATCCGGCAGGGGTGTAAACGGTCATGCGACGCTCCATGCCCAGCGTAGGACTGTTGTACCAGATGCGGGATACAGTTCCGTGAGGAACTTTGTTTACTTTATATAAATCGGCACGATCACCACCGATAATGAATACATTGGTAAGTGTAGCCACATCACGGATAAGATAAACATTACCTGGATCAGTAGTTTTCAGTCCGTCAACTATAAACGAATAGCCGTAAAGTTCCGGTTTCAACGAATTAGTTGTGTATTCCCAGATTCCATCTTTACCTTCAGTTAAATCGGCAACTCCCGGACCGTCCATTTCTCCGAAGGGAGTCTTGAATTTCTGTGTAGGAAGAAAATCTCCCGTAACCTGTACCTTTACAGCTTTGGGTGCCTTCAGACGGAAGGTAACAGTGTTGTTGTCGTGAATCTCGGGAGAGACAACCTGTGTTCCTCCCCAAAGGGCTTGTTGCGCAAAAGTCATTACGCACATCAGTAGTCCTGCAGCTAAAATTGTTAATCTTTTCATAGTACTATTTTTTAATTGCTTGATGAATTAATATCTCCCTGTTCTTTTGCAAAATCGGTTGCATTCACTCCCCAGAAGGATTTGAAGCATTTACTGAAATAATGCGGATCGCTGAAGCCTACCATATAGGCAACTTCTGCGATTGAATTTTCTTTTTCTTTTACCAGAGCAGCTGCTTTCTGCATACGTACTTCCTTGATGTACAAAATGGGGGAAAGGCCTGTCAGTGATTTCAGCTTGTGAAAGAAATTGGTGCGGCTCAGGTTGAAGCAGTTCACAAGGTAATCTACGTTAAGCTCGGGATTGCTTATCTGATCTTCCATAATGACGGATAGCTTATCCAGAAATGCCTTATCCTTGTTGGATAGCAAGGCAGTGATTTCTTTCGGTGTGGAATCTGATTCAGTTTTGTTCTCGTTGTAAATTACATTATGACTGTAAAAAGCCTGTAGCTTTTTCCGCTGACTTAAGATGCTTTCTATTTTTACCTGCAGATAATTGATACTGAAAGGTTTCACGATATAATCGTCGGCTCCGGTCTGCACGCCGGTGAGCATGCTGTTCATATCTGCTTTGGCTGTTAATACTACAGCAGGGATGTGTGATGTGCGCTCGTCGTTTCTTAGTTCGGACAGCATTTGTAACCCATCCATTACCGGCATCATGATATCTGTTATAATTATGTCGGGCAGGTAAGTAACAGCTTTTCGGAGTCCTTCGCTTCCGTTCTGCGCTTCGAGTAGTCTGAATTTTCCTTCGAATACTTGCTTGATAAATGCTCTTAGTTCGTGATTGTCTTCTACGATAAGCATTTGTTGCATGTCCGTATCGTTCTCTTCCAGAGGGTGTTCTTCCGGTACCGGTGTAGCTTGTGCATCTTCCTGAAGATCGGATAAAATATACTCGGTGTTGGTTGGGTAGTGTGCCATTCCTTTCAGTAATTGAATAGTGAAGCAACTACCTTTGCCCGGCTCGCTCTGAACAGAAATATCACCGTGATGCATGGAGATAAGCTCTTTGACCAGTGCCAGTCCGATACCTGTGCTGAGACTACTGTGAATATTGTTTTGCACCAGGTTTTCGAACCGGTTAAAGATGCTTTTTTGTTTTTCACGAGGGATGCCAATGCCCTGGTCGGTAATACGGATAGAAACGGAATCGTTGCTTTCAGTAAGGCGAACCTCTATCTCTTTGCCGTTGGGGGTATATTTGAATGCATTGGATAACAGATTAAAGATAACCTTTTCCAGGTGGTCTGTATCAAACCATACATGACAAACAGCCGGTTCCGATGAGAACGAAAGATGTATATGCCGCTCTGTGGCAAGTGCCTCAAAACATTGAGTGATCTCCTTGGTGAAACTTACTATGTCTTTATTCTGAATACGGAGTTTCATCTTGTTCTCCTGCAGTTTGCTCAGGTCGAGAATCTGCCCTACGAGCCTTTGCATGCGGTCGCTGTTCTTTTTCATGGTAGTCAGCGCATCTTTCACTTTGGCAGGCAACTCTTCATCTTTCAGAATAAGTTCCAGTGGCCCCGTGATAAGAGTGAGCGGTGTACGTAGTTCGTGAGAAACATCGGTAAAGAAGCTCAGCTTTTGTTGTGCTATGTACTCTTCGTTCTTTACCTGTTGCTTCATTTTGTAGAACACGGTATAGACATAAACCCCGCCAACAATGATAGCCAGTGAAAGGAAGATATAAAGCACATGTGCTAACGTTGTTTCGTTGAAACTGGGCTGTACCTCGATGGATAAGAGTCGCTCGTTATTAACCCACACTCCTTCGTTATTGGTTGATTTGAGGTGAAATGTATAATTGCCGGGAGGCAGGTTGGTGTAGCTGGCTTCCCTTCCGTTTTCGGTAAGGCGGTATGTCTTGTCGAACCCTTCGAGCATATAGGCGTACTGGATGTATTCCGTATCGGTCATGTCCAGTGCCGAAAAGCTAATCCGTAACGAGTGATTATTGGGTGGCAGTGTGAGATGATAGATGCTGCCCCGGTTGATTTTCAGTGTAGCATTGTGTTGTTTTGAGGTAACCTCCTGATTGTTGACCCATATTGAAGTGAAGAATATGCGGGGAACGAAGTTTGTTTTATGAATTTTTTCCGGAGTAAAATACAACAGTCCCTTGTTGGTTCCGAAATAAATCTGTTTCCCGTCAGTAGCACCCACGCCTTCACTGAAATGTACATTGAAAGCAATGTGTTCGTTTGGATACTGAATCTGCTCCCGGGTAGCTATGAATTTAACCAGACCACCTCCAGTTGCCAGCCAGAGATTTCCCCTTTTGTCTTCCTGCATGGAATAGATGATATCAGAGCTGAGTCCGTTTTTCTGGGTAAATGATTTGCATGTAAAGGAGTTGCTTCCCGTTGGGATAAGCTCATTCAGTCCGCCACCGTAGGTAATGGCAAATATCTTTCCGTTGCTCATGCATTTAACCATCTGCACATCGTTGTTGCTCAGACTGTTTACATTGCTTTGCTCACGGCAGATGGTATGGAAAGAGATATCTTCCGGCTTCCCAAATGATCCGTCGAAATAGATTATTCCGGCAGTGGTGGAAACCCAGATACGCCCTTTCTGATCCTCCGTAATATGTCTCACTTTATAGAAACGGTCGATGGGGTATTTTTTCAGCCGGTTTCTGTAGTTTATAAAATGCAGGGAACCACCAGGCATGCTCTCCATTAAATTGAGTCCGCCGCCATAGGTAGCAACCCAGATTCTTTTTTTGCTGTCCTGAAAGGTATAATAGATGTAATTACTGCTAAGGCTGTACCGGTTATCGGCATTGTAAGTGTATTGCCTGAGCTGAAATTTACCGGGAGTTATTTCAGTTGCATTTGTCAGTCCCTGCCCTTTGGTGGAGATCCAGAAGTTCTGATGTTGATCCTGCATGACGGCGTAGACTCTGCCCGACTTAAACCGTTGAATAAGCTTTAGCTGCGAATCGTAAATGGAGATGTTATTATCTCGTGCTCCCGTCCATATTCGTTTCTTGCTGTCAATGAACAAAGCCCTGATTTCGTTATCCGGTAACTCTATATCGCTGGAATTGGGTGTATAGATGTGAAATTTATTGGGGAAAAAGGTGACACGCTTCAGTCGGTCGAGCTGTGTGCTCATCCACAGGTTTCCTTGTTTATCGGCAAAAGCAGCAAAACAGCGGTCGTTTGATTTCCATTTAACCTGTTTGTCGGTAGTATTGAACGGAACAAGCTTTTTGCTTCGGGAATCGTAATAGGAAAATCCGCCCCCTTTGGGATGTACCCACAAAAAGCCGTTTTTGTCTTCGAAAGTGAAAAATCCGGTTTCGGTATCGAGTGGTCGGCCTAACTCGTCGGTTATATCAACGAAACTGAACTGTCCGGTTTGTGAATCAAACAACGTGACTCCCGGTTTTGGGTGAGTTAGCCAGATTAGTCCGTTGCGTGTAATCCGGGCCGATTCGATAACTTCGCTCTTTAAATTTTTCACACCGTTCAAAGAAAAATGGCGAGGCAGACTGTTTGCTGTGTTTGTTATAAATAAGCCATCACGATCTGTAATATAAGCTGTTTGTTGTTGGCATTTTAGTATGGAAATAATGCGGGCTGCTGTTTGCAGCTGCATACTTGTTATTTTTCTTCTTTTGAGGGAATACTTAAACACGAGTCCACGACTGGCACCAAACAGTAGTTCTCCATTTTGTTCGGTGGCAGAATAGAAACCAATCGTTTTTCCCGTTACCGTTTTCCCCTTGATAATGGTGGTTAGTCTGGAACCATGCAGTTTGTACAGTCCGTTATCAGTAAGTATCCATTCATACTGTTCTGAATCCATGAATACAGATTGAATTCTTCCGCCGGGCAATGTTCCCCGGGAAGCAGAGTACGACTTAAGTGTTAGTTTATAGTTGGGTGGATTGGTTGTGGCACGGATGGCACTTCCGTCTTTTCGCAGAAGCCATGTGGTGCCGTTGGGTAGAACCTGAATAGACTGGTATTTGTTTCGCGCACCTTGTATTATGGGTTCGAAAATCTCTTTCCCTGGATTAAAACGATAGCCGGTTGAGTCGTAACAAAGCACCCATAAATATCCATATTTGTCTTCGTTAATATGGAGTAGCCTGTCGTTGGTAAGCCCTTTCTTATCTTTTATACTTGATTTGTAATTTTTGAAAACATAACCGTCGAAACGATAAAGGCCATTCCATGTAGCAAACCAAAGCAGTCCTTTATGATCCTGAATGATATGGTTCACAAGTCCGTCTTCCACCCCGTTCTTGGCAGAAAAATAGGTCACGGAATATTTATCGGGGATGTTTGTTGCAACAGCCGTCAGGTTGACCATGAACAGACACGACAGAATTATAAAAAGGATAGTTTTGACGTTTGACAGTTTTTTCATAAAGGGTATAACAAATGATAATCATTATCTACTTGCGAAAATAGAAGAAAATGAGCAGTAATCAAAAATAATTATGGTTTTAAAGTCTTTATGGATGTGTTTTTTATCGTATTTGTTAGAAATTCCATCAAAGTTGTCAGATTTTACACCGGAAATAGAACAGCATTGCCTTAATTTGGCACCAGATTGTTATTTAAAATCTATGAAATCTAATATGAAGAGCATGAAAAGAAAAAGTGATTTAAAAAAAGAGTCCTTTTTACCTGCAGACCATTTTCTTAAAAGAGCATGGTTTACCTATGGACTTTCTCTTGGTTTAATTGCTTTGCCACTTGGGGCTAAAGCTGAAGTTGCAACACAAATACAAAGCGTCTCTATTGAACAATCGGTTAATCAGAGCAAAAAAATCAACGGACATGTTGTTGACCAGAATGGCGAAGCATTGATAGGTGTGTCTGTTGCACAAAAAGGAACTACGAACGGTGTGATCACCGATCTGGATGGTAACTTTACATTAAATGTGCCTGCTAATGCTGTGCTGACAGTTTCGTATGTGGGTTACAAATCACAGGAAATAAAGGTTGGCAATCAGCAGAAATTATCGATTACACTTGAATCGGACAATAAACTGCTGGATGAAGTGGTTGTGGTTGGTTATGGAGTTGTGAAGAAAGCCGACCTGACCGGTTCGGTGGGTAGTGTGAAGGCGGAGAATATATCGGCTAAAGGTGCTACTTCACTGATGGAAAGTTTGCAGGGGCAGGTAGCCGGTGTGAACATTACTCAAAACTCCAGCCGTGCCGGTGAAGGGTTCGGTATTCAGATACGTGGTAAGAGCTCACTGAATGGCGGTGAACCTCTGTATGTTATTGACGGTGTGGTATGCGATAATATGAACTTCCTGAACCCGATGGATATTGAAAAGGTAGACATATTGAAGGATGCTTCTTCTACAGCCATTTATGGTTCCCGCGCTACGAATGGTGTGGTAATGATCTCTACCAAAAGAGGAGATTCCAATGTTACAAGAACAACTGTGAGCTATGACGGCTATTATGGTGTGAAGACAAAAGCCAATATGCCTGATTTTATGGATGGTGACCAGTTCATGAAATTCCGTTTCTCACGTTACCTGACTTCAGCACTGGATAATGCTACCGGACTGACAAAGTGGGACATGAGTGCTTCTAACTTTGCTAATTTCTGGGGAGGAGACAGCCAGGTGGTTAAGGATATGTATCTGAATAAAAAATATACCAACTGGTTTGATATTGTAACCCGCGACGGTTCACAGCAAAACCATTTCTTCAATATTTCAGGAAACGCAAAGGATATTTCCTATCATGTGGGACTGGGATACCAGAATGAAAAGGGTATTTTATATGATGGTTACGAACGCTGGAACCTGAAAGGAGCATTGGAACATAAAATATCTGAAAAGGTATTGGCCGGTTTTTCTACCAACCTGGCTACTTCTATGAAGAGAAATGGTAGTCAGAACTCTGTGCTGTCAGGATTTCGTATGACTCCGAACATGCCTTGTTATTACTGGGAAGGCGAGAAAGCCGGTCAGCCTATTTATCAGCCGGGTAAAGATGCGGTAGTGTATCCAAATGGCGGTGGCCCGACTTCAAATATCAACCCGGTGATTGACCGTGATAATTCAAAAGACGATACACGCTATTATGACATGATGGCAAATCTGTATTTGCAATATAGTCCGGTGAAAGATATTATCTTTAAAACAACTTTCTCGCCTATGTATTCAAAGAATACACGCGGTACTTTCTACGGAACATCGACTCAGCTTCGTCAGGGAAAAACCAATATGGCCGAGAAGTATAACCATGATGTATTTTCGTATACCTGGGATACTCAGGCTAACTATATGAAGAGCATTGGTGACCACAGCTTCAATGCATTGGCCTTGTTCAGCGTTTACGAACAGAAAGGTCAAGGTGATTATATAAATGTGGTAGATATGCCATTTGATGTAGACTGGTATAACCTGGGTTCGGGTACAGTGCAGGATAAGTGGAGCTATTACAATAAAATTTCGATGCTTTCGTATGTAGGTCGTATTAATTATGCTTACAAAGGAAGATATATGTTGACTGTATCTTCACGTTGGGACGGTAGTTCTAAATTCCAGAAAAACAACCGTTGGGGTATGTTCCCTTCTGCAGCTTTGGCATGGCGTATCTCTGATGAAAAGTTCATGGAGCCTGCCAACAAATGGTTGAGCAACCTGAAACTTCGTGCCAGCTTTGGTATTACCGGAAATAATGCCGGAGTAGGGCCGTATGATACACAGGCTTTGGCAAACGTGAAGAATTACTATAACTTTGGTTCGAACGTAGCTAACGGATACGGTTATACAATGACTAACACTAACCTGACCTGGGAAAAAACAACTGAGTTTAACTTTGGTTTTGATTTTGGTTTGTTCAACAACAGAATCAATGGTTCGGTGGATATGTACAACAAGGATTCCAAAGACTTGCTGATGAAAATGGATACTCCTTATGAATTGGGTTCTAATACCGGTTCTATTGTAAACAATGTGGGTAAGGTTAATAATAAAGGTATTGAAGTGCAGCTGAACACGCTTAATGTACAGACTAAGGACTGGAGATGGGAAACTAACTTCTCTTTTGCCCGTAACATTAACAAGATTATAGAACTGAATGATGCGAAAGAAGACCTTGTGGGTAACAACTGGTTTATTAATCACCCTATTGATGTTGTTTACGGATACAAATATACAGGAATATGTACCCGTGAAGAGGCTCAGGCTTATGCTAAAGATGCCAATATGAAGACTAAATTCTTTGAAGGTGAAATGAAGATTTACGATAAAGATAAGAATGGTACTATAAACGCTGATGATAAGATGATTATAGGACATTGCGCTCCAACATGGACAGGTAGCTTTGTTTCTAATCTTTCTTATAAGAATCTGGATTTTTCTGTTAATATCTATGCAAGTCAGGGTGGTAGAGTGTACTCTTCGTTCATGAATGAGTTCTTGGATTACGGACAACGTGGTATGATGCGTATGAACATGGATTTCTACATTCCTGAAGGAGCTCCGATATTGGGCGAAGATGGCAAGATTGCTTATCAGGAAAAGACTCACTACGGAAAATATCCTTTCCCAACCAATGGTACAAACGGTAAAGGAGGCGGTGCATACTGGTCGGGTGGTTCACAAAACCTGGTTGATAACTCTTTTGTGAAGGTTAAGAATATTACAGTTGGGTATACTTTCCCAAAGAAGTGGATATCAAAGATACATGTATCTAATTTGAGAATTTACGCAAATATATTGAATCCGTTTATATTTACCGATTATGAAGGATTTGATCCCGAATGGGCATGGGCAAATGTTGGTGACGGTTCTAATGGGGTAAGCTCAAGAACTTATCAGTTTGGTGTAAATCTAAAATTCTAAAAAGTAACGATTATGAAAAAGAAATATTTTATCGTAGGCTTACTAGCCTTGTCAACTCTTAGCGGGTGCTCTGATTTTCTTGATCAGGATAACAGATCAAACGTGGCATCTGCTCAGTTCTATGCTACTACAACCGGTTTTGCTAGCTTAACCAACAGTGCGTATTCTTCTTTACGCAGTTTATACAACACATCACCGTTATTGTTTGTGGCCGGTACCGATTTATATGCTGATGGAAAATCTCAGGGAGTAGTTTTGAGTCAGTACACTTTTACTGCTGATGAAGGGAATATTAAAAATTTCTATGTGAATTGCTATAAAGGTATTCAGTTGGCCAATAGTGTGATTGCTTATGGCGAAACAACTGCCGATTCGGGTGCGCGTTTGCAATACATAGATGAAGCGCGGTTTTTACGTGCATGGTACTATTTTCAACTCGTTCAGCAGTACGGACCTGTTGCTTTGAACACACAAATGTTCGATTATGCTGAAATGAATCACGCTCGTGCAAGTCTTTCTGACATGTATAAATTCATTATAGACGAATTTACCTATCTGATCTCTTCCGATTCTCATTTGCTGGATCGCTCTAAATCGGGTGTGGGACGTGGTAACAAACGTGCTGCTGCTTTCTATCTGTCGAAAGCTTATCTTACCCGCGGATGGCTGGATGGTAACGGCTATGAAGCACAAGAAGAAAAGGTGGCTCAGAGCACCGATTTTGAAAATGCTGCCAAATATGCTTTGCAGGCTATAAACAGCGAGGTTCCTGCTCTTTCCATTGAAAGTGCATTCAATATAGCGAATGAAGAGAATAGTGAAATATTCTGGAGTATTCAGTTTAGCGCTGCATCTGTTTCCAATCCTTCGTCAAACGGTTCTTACCAGCAGTCTCAGTTCGGCTCTTATCTGGGAGGATCTGAAAAACCAAGAAATAAATCGATTGATGGAAACTTTGCACCATCTTTGCGCTTACAGCAAATGTATACTCGAGGTGATGCCCGTTTGGAACAGACTTTTATGCTTGAGTTCCACCAGACTTATTTTGATTTCTATTCGGCTCCTACAACTTCGCCTATTATTTATTACTATGCTCCGGCATGGGCTACAGATGCTGATATTGCAGCTTGGAAGGCTGATGATCCGTATGGAATCAAGAAGAATACTTTGATTAGTAAAACAATTGCTGATGGTGGTATTGCTCCTTCGAACGGAAAACCTGCTACGTATAAAGACCGTCGTTCACAGGACTATGGTAATGCTTGTATCAAGAAGTTTGACGACTATACCGATGCTTCAATTGCCAACCGCAGTACGGCATGTAGTATGCACGATGTGGTGATGGCTCGTTTAGGTGAAGCTTATCTGATTGCTGCAGAGGCTTATCTGCAAATGGGAGATACTGAAAAGGCTGCTCAGATGATTAACAAACTTCGTCAGCGTCCGGGAACAATCCGTACAGGATATACTACTCAGATGACTGTTGATAAGGCACAGGTAAACATCGACTTTATTCTGGATGAACGTGCCCGTGAACTGGCCGGTGAATATGTGCGCTGGACCGACCTGAAACGTACACATAAACTGGTTGAATATGTTACCAAATATAACGAGGATGGTGTTCAGGAAGCTAATATGAAGGGTCCTGACGGTAAGTACAAGATTCTTCGTCCGATACCTCAGGCTGCTATTGATTTGAATCAGGCTAAAGTTCAACAAAATCCAGGATACTAATTAATGAGAAGATTTTTATTAATTATATGTGTTATTACTAAGGTAGTTGTTTTGTTTGCCCAGGATTGCCCCAACCAATGGGGCGATCTGGGCAACGGAACATATGCCAACCCGATTTTGAATGCTGACTATTCCGATCCGGATGTGATCCGTGTGGGGGAGAAGTATTATATGGTGGCATCTGACTTTCATTTTATAGGCATGCAGGTGCTGGAATCGGAAGACATGGTTAACTGGAAGCTTGTTTCTCAGGTATATAAACGTTTTGATTTTCTGGGATGGGACAATAATACGCAGTATGCCGGAGGTTCATGGGCTCCTTCTATCAGGTATCACGACGGATATTTCTGGATATTCTTCTGTACACCGAAGGAGGGTTGTTTATGACAAAAGCCAAAGAAGCAGCCGGCCCGTGGAGCCCGCTTGTTAATGTGATGCATATTGAAAAATGGGAAGATCCGTGCCCTTTCTGGGATGAAGACGGACAGGCGTATCTGGGGCGCAGCCAGCATGGTGCGGGACCAATTATTATTCATAAGATGAGTGAGGATGGTACGCGTTTACTCGACGAGGGGAAGGTGGTTTATACCGGTCCGGTAGCCGAAGGTACAAAGATTCACAAACTGAACGGATATTATTACATCAGCATCCCTGAAGGGGGTGTGGAGAAGGGATGGCAGACTGTGCTTCGCTCAAAGAATATCTATGGTCCGTATGAAAAGAAAGTGGTGCTGGAACAAGGTACAACGACGGTTAACGGTCCGCATCAGGGCGCTATGGTAGACACTCCGCAGGGCGAATGGTTCTTTTTCCATTTTCAGCATTGCAATCCAATAGGAAGAGTGGTGCATTTGCAACCAATGCACTGGTACGATAACTGGCCGGTTATGGGGGTAGATATTGATGGAAATGGAGTTGGTGAACCGGTTAAGACATGGAAAAAACCGAATGTGGGGAAAAAGAGTGCTGTAACGGTTCCGCGGACGAGCGATGATTTCTCTTCACCCGTTTTATCGCTTCAGTGGCAGTTTAACCACAATCCCGTTGATGATGCATGGTCGCTCACAGACAAGAAAGGTGCACTCACGCTGAAAGCACTGAAAGCAGAGAACTTTAAACTTGCCAGAAACACGCTTACTCAAAAGAGTATGGGATATATGGGGATGGTTATGACGGAGCTCAATTACAATAATATGGAAGAGGGGCAATACTGCGGACTGGCCTGTATAGGAAAAGAGAATGTGTTACTGGGCGTTTCTATGATTGATGGTGAGAAGTGGATTTATATGGATCGCAACAATCAGCTTACCCGTATTATAAAGTTGTCAGCTGGTAAAAAAGTTTATTTACGCTTGCAATTGAATGCAATTGATAATGCTTACCAGTTTGCCTATAGCGTGGATAATAAGCAATTCCATTTATGTGGAAACTCTTTCAGCATGAAATTCGGATACTGGAAAGGGGTACGCGTTGGTCTGTATTGCTATAATGCTAAGGCTGATAAAGGAAAAGTTTCTTTTAGCCGGTTCACTTATAAGCATGACGGTGCGGTGTGCAACAAATAATAATAGATTGACAAACTACTTTAGAAAATTTATGAAAATATCAGATTATGCTTTCTTGCTGCTGGTTGTGTGCCTGACAGCTTGTACAAAAGCTCCGAAGCAACTGACAGAGCCGGAACGAATCATTGAGAATATTGCGAAAACATCTTTTCCGGAACGAAGCATGAAATTTGTCTGTCGTGAAGATAGTAATGTGCGCAGGCAGCTGCAACAGGCTATTGACTCTTTTTCGCTGACCGGAGGTGGACGGTTGCTGGTGGGGAAAGGTACTTATAAAATTGATGGTTCTATTGTGCTGAAATCGGATGTTGACCTGCATCTGGAAGAGGGCGCTTGCCTGCTGTTCAGTGGAAAGGCATCCGACTATCTGCCGGTGGTACTTACACGCTGGGAAGGTACGGAACTATATGGTCACTCGCCTATGATTTATGCCTGCCATGCCAATAATATTGCCATTACAGGAAAAGGAATCATCGACACACAAGGGGGAGTGGAGTTTGCTGCCTGGGCTGAGAAAGAGATGAAGGATCGCGACCGGTTGAGAGAGATGGGTAGTAAACTTGTTCCTGTGCAGCAACGGATATTTGGTGAAGGAACTTTGCTGCGTCCTTCCTGCATTCAGTTTCTGGGATGTTCCAGAATTCTGATAGATGGTGTTACCGTTAAGAATTCCCCTTTCTGGACCATTCATCCGGTGTATTGTGATAATGTGATTGTAAGAGGGGTGACTATTGACAGTCATTATCCCAACAATGATGGTTGCGACCCCGAATCGACATCCAACGTGCTGATTGAAAACTGTACTTTCAGGACCGGCGATGATGCTGTAGCCATAAAATCCGGTCGGGACAAGGATGGAAGAGAAATTGGACGTCCGTCGAAAAATATTGTGATACGTAACTGTATATTCAACTCGGAATGCAACGGCCTTTGTATAGGAAGTGAAATGTCCGGTGGTGTGGAGAATGTGTATATGAGCGGAATTAAGATAGGAACAGTAAAGAATGCCATCTATTTTAAGTCGAACAAAGACCGTGGCGGTTACATACGCAATGTGTTTGTGGATCATATAACCGTGGAACGGGTAAAGGGTGCCATTCTGCGATTTGAAACGAATTACTTTGGTTTCAGAGGCGGAAATTATCCTTCGACTTACGAACATTTTGAAATTAAGGATGTAGAGGCAAACGTGGCCGACAATTATGCTGTTTACATTGATGGCTTAAAAGGTAATGAAATACACGATATTTCAGTGCGTAACTTTCATGTGAAACAGGCTAAAAATGGGTACTATCTGTATAATACACGCAATGTTACTTTTGAAAATTCGTCGATCAATAATATTCAGGTTCCAAAAGAACCCAAAGAGAGCTTGAAGAGAGTATCGCTAGATGTTTATTAGAGGAATGATTAAAAAAGAAATGAGCGACGTTAAATGCAAAAAAATGAATAAAAGTATATATAAATAAAATGAAATCTTAAAATCTCAATATCGAAAAACCTATTTCGGCTTTCTGTGTTTATAAGTTATGGAGCCGGTCCTTAACAAAATAAACATTAATTATGAAAATAGCAGTAATAGGCGGATCTGGTTTTGTTGGAACACGTCTTATTGAGACACTAAAAGATCATACTATTCATCAATTGATGAATATTGATAAACAACAAAGCCCATTTTTCCCGGAAACAACAACGATAGCAAATGTACTTGATCAGGAAGCTATTAATAACTTGCTGAAAGGTACGGATTTGGTTGTTTTACTAGCAGCCGAACACAGAGATGATGTTTTTCCGAAAGCTTTATATTATGACGTAAATGTACAGGGTATGGCGAACGTGTTGGCTGCCATGGATCTGAACGGCGTAAAGCGCATTGTGTTCACTAGCTCGGTTGCAGTATATGGATTAAATAAAGATAACCCTAACGAAGAACATCCGATTGATCCATTCAATGATTATGGCAAATCAAAATGGATGGCTGAACTATTATTGCAGGAGTGGTATGCCAAACATCCTGAATGTAATGTGAATATTTTACGCCCTACGGTGATATTTGGTGAACGTAACCGGGGTAATGTTTATTGTTTACTTAAACAGATATCCAGTGGCAGATTCCTGATGGTTGGAGATGGCAATAACAAAAAATCTATGGCTTATGTGGGTAATGTTGTTAACTTTATTCGATATCTAATTCGCAATAAGCCTGTTGGCTATGACGTTTATAATTACATTGATAAACCAGAAGCTACGATGAACGACCTGGTAGCTCATGTGAGCCGAGTGATGGGAAAGCATATCCCATCTAAACATATTCCATATTGGATGGGTTTTTTAGGGGGATGTTGTTTTGATTTTCTGGCTTCTATTACAGGAAAGAAACTAGCGATTAGCAGTATTCGTGTGAAAAAATTTTGTGCAAATACACTATTTGACTCATCAAAAGCTATGGCAACAGGATATAAGCCTCTTTATACATTGAACGAAGGACTTGCACGTACGCTGAATTATGAATTTCTTGAGAAACGTACGATTGATGATGTGATTTTCCTAACGGAATAATTTGCCTTATATACAGAACCTTAAATCTAACAATATGCAAGCAATAATTCTGGCAGCAGGAATGGGTAAGCGTTTGGGGGAACTTACCAAGAATAATACGAAGTGTATGGTTAAGGTAAATGAAATTACTTTAATAGACAGGGTACTTTCACAACTGACCAAACAACATTTGAAGAGAGTGGTGATTGTGGTAGGGTATGAAGGTCAGAAACTGATTGATTTTATAGGTGACAGATATAGCAGTGAAGTGAAGATTGAGTATGTTCACAATCCGGTTTATGAGAAAACAAATAATATCTACTCGCTGGCATTGGCTAAAAAGCAATTGCAGGAGGATGATACTCTGTTGATTGAATCTGACCTTATTTTTGATGATACTCTTTTCCAAATGATTATTGAAAATCCTTATCCTAACCTTGCTCTTGTGGCCAAATACGAGACCTGGATGGATGGCACAATGGTGCAAATTGATAACGATTATAATATTGTGAACTTTATACCCAAGAAAGCTTTCAATTATAATGAAGTAGATTCTTATTACAAAACGGTGAATATATACAAATTCAGCAAGGAATTTTCCAGAAGTTATTATGTCCCGTTTCTGGAAGCATACAGCAAAGCACTGGGTAATAACGAATATTACGAACAGGTGCTACGGGTAATAACATTGCTGGACAGAACTGGGTTAAAAGCACTTCCGCTGACAGATGAGAAATGGTATGAAATTGATGATGTGCAGGATCTGGATATTGCCGAAACTATATTTTCAGAAGAGTCTAAATTGCAGATGTATCAGAAAAGATATGGCGGTTATTGGCGTTTCCCAAAACTTGTTGATTACTGCTATCTGGTGAATCCTTATTTTCCTTCTCAGCGAATGAAGGATGAGTTGAGAGCTAACTTTGATACGCTGCTCACAGAATATCCATCAGGCATGTTTGTTAACGCTTTGGTTGCAGGAAAATATTTTGGAGTGAAACAGGAATACGTGGTCGTGGGAAATGGGGCTGCTGAACTTATAAAGAGCTTGATGGAGAGGTTGGAAGGTAATATTGGCATTACTTGTCCTACTTTTGAAGAATATTCCAATCGGATTGAGAAAGGGAGAGTGGTGCAGTTTATTCCTCAGAATGCAGACTTTTCTTACTCGGCAGATGATTTAATTGAATTTTTTTCAGGAAGAGAACTATCGTCACTCTTGCTGATTAACCCGGATAATCCGTCGGGTAATTATATTCCTATGGAGAATGTGTTGTTACTAGCTAACTGGGCTAACGAGGAGAATATAACACTGGTAGTGGATGAATCATTCGTGGATTTTAGTGATGATTATGCTAATAATAGTTTGCTGGAAAATGGTATTCTGGAGGCATATCCAAATTTGATTGTAGTGAAGAGTATCTCTAAATCTTATGGTGTTCCCGGCTTACGTCTTGGCGTTCTTGTTACTGCCTGTACGGCATTGATTGATTGGATGAAAAAAGATGTTTCTATATGGAATATAAACTCATTTGCTGAGTTCTATCTTCAGATTTTTACAAAATATGAAGATGACTATAAAATGGGATGTGAAAAGTTCCTGATAGAAAGGAGAAGATTTTTTAATGAGCTGCAGACAATTCCTTTTCTGAGAGTGATTCCCTCTCAGGCTAATTTCTTTATGTGTGAGGTCGTTTCTATGTTTACTTCAAAGGAATTAGCCAATGTTTTACTAAACAGATTTAATATTCTCATAAAAGATTGTGGTGCTAAGTCTGCATTCTTAGGTACTAATTATATTCGGATTGCAGTTAAAAATATTGTAGATAATGACAAGTTGCTTCGAGCTTTGCGATCGCTTTAATTTAACTTCTTTGCAGTACTTTTGTTGATCTGTTTACTGGCTTCTTTATATTTACAAAATAGTAGATTGTAGTGTTAGACAATAGAAAGGTTTTTATTTGTTTTTCTGCTTATTATAGGGAGAAATCAATTGTTTTTCAGGAAATGTAAGAAATTCGTTTGCCGGTTTAAACGAATCAACCTTAATAAGATCTTTCTGACAAACAAACTTTGGGAAAAAACAAATCAGAAAATGAACTACAGGTATCTCTATAAATGCAACAAGAACAACCAAGACGAAAGTCAACAGCCAACCATTTGGTATAAAAGAAAGAATACTATTTAAAATTAGTAATATAAACCAATGTGTACCAAGCACAATAATGCTGTACCGGCCAAGAAAAGAGATTATAGGAACCTTTTTATTGATAAGCTTGGCTACGAGCAAAACAAATAATGTTCCACAGATGGCAGTAACATAAAACGAAATAAAATCTCCTTGATAAGTGTTAGTAACCAACTCTATTTTTTTTGCCAGAAAATAAACTACTGCAGCTAATGCTACAAGATAAACAGGAATCAGACGATCTGATTTGTTTGGAATTAAAAAGTCGGTTTCTTCCTTAAAGAAATAGCCTAAAAAATAAAATGGTACCGCTGTCATACTGGTATCAATCCATAAAGGCAGATTGATGTGATAGACCCCTAGCTCAAAACCGCTGATCCCTACTGTGAAGCAGATTACTGCCATTGCTACATTTCTTGCCCCTTTACTCTTTATATACAGCTTATCGGAAATGATAATCAATAAGTAGAAAATCAGAGAGGTATTAAATAGTGTCATTAAGAACCATAGCGGAGGATTAAGGTAGACAAACTCTTCACGGAAATTGATTGCTATATCTTTCAGAAGTTCTGAAATAAGATCGAAACGTCCTTTGATTAGCCAACCTGCTATATAGAGAATATAGGCTGTTATGGTGAAAAAGAAGAACGGAATTACTAACTTGTTGATTTTTCTTAGAATGAAATTAACTAATCCGGCATATCTCTTGAAAAACAGACCAGACAAAAAAAAGTATAATGGCATTCTGAAGGAACCTAACATAGTATTTGTTTCGGTATTATTCAAGGGACCAAAGGTGTGACCTAAGATTACCAGTAATATGCAAAACCCTTTTGCCAGATCAATATATTCTACCCGCTGTTTCATTTGTTATCTGTTTTTGGTTAAGAGTTTTATATTATAAATAATAAATTAATAACAAAATAAGATCTGTATTTGTTTAATAAATAGGGTGTTCTACTTAAACTGAATTTTTATGAAAACAAATTTTAAAATGCTGCTACTTATTCTTTTTGCGGGTCTTAGCAATAATGATTGCAGGGATGATGCTATGAATATTGATTATACAAAAGAGGTTCCTGATAAGAGTGTTACATCTAATATTATTTTTGAAGATAATTTTGACAAGGATGGAATACCCGATAAAAACAAATGGCGATTTTATTATCGGCTGAAGGATGATGGATGGGGTAACTGGTTTTCGGAAAGCTATGATCAGGCATATGTGAAAGATGGAATGTTAATATTGAAGGCAGAGAAGGTTGGAGATATCTATAAAACAGGAGGTGTAACTACGCAGGATCTTTTTAAGTTTACTTATGGAAAACTAGAAATCCGTGCAAAATTTAAAACATTCGAAGGGGGCTCTCCTTCCTTGTGGATATTAAATACAACAGGACAGCCTGTAAATGGAGAAATAGATTTAGCTGAACAGTATAATGATGATGATTTTGTTTATCAAACCCTTTGGTCTAATTATACCTTAAATCTTAAACAGAATGATCCTGTAAATAAGACAAAGGTTGAATATAATGAGAATGAGTTTAATACGTATGCAATTAACTGGACTAGCGAGAAAATTGTATTTTCCGTTAACGGTATAAATACCATGACTTATCCGAATATGCATCTTGCCAATGAAAAAGCTATGGGACAATGGCCTTTTAATAAACCTTTCTATATTCTGATTACTTTTCCTGTAAGCCTTACTGGAGTAATAGACTCTGAGTTACCCGGATATATGATGATTGACTGGGTGAAGGTGACACAATAGACTAAATATATAGCAAAGGAGGATAAAATATAAAAATGGCAGCAGAATGAATTTAATTACCCTGCTGCCATTTTCTATATAGTAACATTACTGTTTACAATGCTATTTTAAACACCTTTCCAGTAATTCTGATTAGATAAATGTGGTTTGCAGGAACATATATTAAGGTCGTTTCATCTGTTACCCTGATGCTTTGAACAAGGGCTCCGGTTACATCATAAACGGAGATGATATCACCTATGTTGGTTCCTTCAACAATTATACCTCCCTGCACTGTGTAAACCTTTATAGATTTAGCTTCGAGCTGTGGTACAGAAGTTCCTTCTTCATTTATATATTTAAAAGCACTCCATCCTGTTGCCGATTTATAGCTGGAATAGCTTCCTTTTGGAACATATACAATGCATGTACTTGTATTTACAGAGGTGAAAGTGGTTGTTGTGGCAGATGGCGCAGTGGTTCGGTAACTGTGTATGCTTGTTAATCCTGAGCATAAACCGAATGCTCCGGAGCCAACAGAGGAGACACTTGCCGGAATTGAAATTGTAGTGAGATTTTTGCAATTATAAAAGGTGTTTGCTCCTATAGAAGGTATCTTGTTACTAAGTGTAGCTGAGACTAACCCTTTACAGCCATAAAATGCACCTTCACCTAGTGAGTTTACATTATTATTAATAACTACAGATCCTAAATCTTCGCACCATTCAAAAGCATAGTCTTCTATTCTGGTAGTAGACTCTGGCATGGTGTATGAAGCCGATTTAGCATTGGGATAAGCCAATATTGTAGATTGATCTTTGCTGAAAAGTACTCCGTCAATATCGCAGACTATGGGATTTGCACTGTCGACAATGAATTCTCTTAATCCGGTACAACCTGAAAATGGAGTCTTTCCTAAAGTGTTTACACTGGCTGGAATTGTAAATGAAGAGAGAGAAGAGCATTCAAGAAATGCATAATTGCAGATTTCGGTAATATTGCCAGCCATATTTATGGATTTTAGCCCAGTGCAATAGGCGAATACCAAGGTGTCAATCTGTGTAACACCACTTGGAATGGTGATATTGCTGATTCCCTGACAGTCCTGAAAGGCTTGGTTTCCGATAGCAGTAATAGTTGTAGGAAGCACTAGAGAGGTTAAGCCACTCATACTATAAAACATACAAGGAGGGATCTTATTGTTTTCGACATAGATGTTTCTGCCGAAATAGAAGAATCCTCCTTCTACCGGTTTCGCTTGTGCAATATTTAGTTTTGTTAATTTGGCCATTTCGTGTAATGTGCTAATATCCCATCCATTAAATGAACCTATCAGAGTTAAATCTGTTACAACATCTTTCTGATTTCCCAGATAATAACTCAGAGCACCACCGGTAGTGTTTAGAGTAAGCTGAACTTCCTGAGCCCTGATTCCCCAATTAAGAAACAGGCTGAATACGAATAAGGTGTATTTGCAAAGAGTAGTTGTTTTCATAATAAGTTGGTTTTGGAAATTAAGTTCAATGTGTAGATCTTGATTTTAAAACAATCTCTTATTAAAGAACAACTTAGTATGAAATTAGTTTCTTAAAAAAAAAGAAGATAGATTAACAGGTTATATTCATATGCAAAACGGGAATTGCTCATTATTTGTGAAATAATGAGCAATTCCCGTTTTTGCCAATTAAGTAAGCAGTTGAAATCTTTAGTTTTCCTGAGTAATTTTTACCCAATCGATCATTACATATCCAGGTAATTGGGCATCATTGATTCCAGAAGAACTGATAGGGAATGTAAGTAAAACATTAAATGCTTTATTAAAGGGCCATTGTCCTTTTGTTGATTCGTCTGATAAATGTAAGTTAGGATAGGTCATTGTCACTTTCCCATTTACATAGAATGTCAACTTCTCTGGTGTCCAGTCTAAAGTGTATGTGTTGTATTCATCCTGAATAAACTTAGCTCTGTATTGGCGTACAGGATCATACTTTTTCAGATTCAATGTGTAGTTATTCCATACAGTGTGGAAAACGATATCTTCATTATCATATTGTTCCACAAGATCTACTTCTCCGTTAACTGGCTGGCTTGTTGTATTTAATATCCACAAGGAAGGAGATCCTCCTTCAAATGTTTTAAACTTTGCACGAATTTCCAGTTTACCATAGGTGTATGAGAACAAATTTTTAGTCCATACTCCACCTGTTTTATAGGTACTTCCTACTTTTTCTGCTTTAAGTATAAGATTTCCATCTTTCACATACGCCTGGTCATAACTTTCCGAGAAATAATTACTCCAGTCACTTCCTGGAATTCTTGGATATAATGTCCATTTTGTCTGATCGGGGATTCCATTTACATTAAAATCATCAAGGAAAATAGCAGTTCCACTGGAAGTAGCTTTTGTGCTGTCGTTTGTGCTGATGTCTGTCTTTTCTCCTGTGTTTGTGCTAAGCACCTCATCTGGGGCTTCATTTATTACGGAATTTTCACTACATGCACTGTTGATAGCTACCGTAAATGCTATCAACAATAAAGTTTTCAGGTTGATCTTCATAAAAAGTTTATTGAGTAATTAATTTAAAATTGGATTAATAATAAGTGATAAATAACTTCTCTGCAAAGATAAGGCTGAATGAGTTATAAATTCTCTGAATATACATAAATTAGTGATTCTTAGTATTTTAAATATTCTTTTTTGTTTACTCGAATTTAAAACTGGCTCTATTGATATTATTCCAGAAACAAAAAAGGGGGGCAATAAATATGATCTTTTTAGTAATTCTAACAAATAAAATAATTGAACTTTTTCATTTTATTTTTTTCATAGTTTCACATAAGATTAGTGAAAAAAATATCAGATTTTGGTTGATCAAAAAACAAATTTAGGTGGTTGAAGAAATAAAGTCAAGTTCTATTAAAATAAGATATACCTAACTCGTTATAAATCAGATAACTAAAATTGAGTTAAAAATGAGAATTTATTTTTTCTAAACAATTAAAAGTAATAAGAGATTTAAGAACCAGGAAAAAGTATTTGTGTTTCAGTATAAATAGATTCTGATAAGCTCTGTTTATAAACATATAATTAGTGAAAAGCGTTAATATCTATTTATTCCTATTTCTTGAAATAATAAGAAAATGTGTTTAGCAGAATGTTTTTTTGTTGTCGAATATGCTGTAAAGTGAGAACAATACTTTGAACTTGAATGTTATAAAGCTATAATTTATTATTTAAAAGCTAAAAGTGAGTTAATTGTATTCTTTTATTCTAATGTTACTACACTTGTTAGTGACCACCTTTTGCATATATTGAAGAATTGTTGTTAAGAGATTTTATTTGTGTTTAAATGTTGGTAAACTCTAAAAATAATCGTATATGAAAGCCGTTATTTTGGCAGGTGGATTTGGTACACGCCTGAGTGAGGCTACAACCTTGATTCCCAAGCCCATGGTAGAGATAGGGGGGAAACCTATTTTGTGGCATATTATGAAAATCTACAGTTATTATGGAATTAATGAGTTCATTATCTGTTGCGGATATAAAGGGTATTTGATAAAAGAATATTTTGCCAACTACTTCAGACACAATAGCGATATGATGGTTGATCTCTCTAATAATAGAGTGAAAACTTTGACAAACAATGCGGAACACTGGAAAGTGACGATGATTGATACAGGGTTGACTACCATGACTGGAGGGCGTATAAAACGTATACAAAAATACATAGGAAATGAACGTTTTTTGCTTACTTATGGCGATGGGGTTTCAGATGTGAATATTACGAAGACAATAAAAGAACATGAGAAAGCGGGTAAGATTCTTTCTGTTATGGCTTTTCAGCCAAGTGGTCGTTTTGGAGCACTGGATATAGCTACCGATGGGATAGTAAACTCTTTTCTAGAAAAACCTGCTGGAGATGGTGCATGGATTAATGCAGGATTTTTTGTTTGTGAGCCAAAGGTATTTGACTATTTGAGTGGTGATGATACGGAGATTTTTGAAAGAAAACCGATTGAAAAAATAGTTGAGGAAAGACAATTACATGCTTTTAAACATGATGGCTTTTGGAAACCAATGGATACACTCAGAGATAAGAATGAATTGAATGCTATGTGGGACTCGGGAGCTGCGCCTTGGATGATTTGGTAATAATTAGATAATTATGTAATTATGTTTGGAAATGTTTTCTCTGGTAAAAAGGTCCTGATTACCGGAAATACCGGTTTTAAAGGGGCGTGGCTCTCATCCTGGCTATTGTTATGTGATGCGGATGTTTATGGCTATTCGCTGGACATACCTTCCAAACCTTCCATGTTCGAGACGTTGGATCTGGCAGGAATGGTTAAGCATCACTTTGGCGATACTCGAAATAGAGAAGAATTGAATGCATATATACAAAAGGTGAAGCCCGATTTTATCTTTCATTTGGCTGCACAGGCTATTGTTTCAACTTCTTATTTCCAGCCATTTGATACGATTACAACCAACGTAATAGGTACAGCTTCTGTATTGGAGGCTTTGAAGAATATGGAGAGTAATTGTGTTGCTGTATTTATAACTAGTGACAAAGCCTATGATAATGTGGAGTGGATATGGGGGTACAGGGAAAATGATGCGCTGGGAGGAAAGGATGTATACTCTGGTTCTAAGGGAGCGGCAGAATTGGTTATAAAATCGTATTGGCACTCTTTTCTGAAAGCAAAACCGAATATAAAACTGGGGGTTGCAAGAGCTGGTAACGTGATTGGAGGTGGTGACTGGAGTGCCGACAGGATTATTGTGGATTGTATTAAAGCATTTACTACAGGCCAATCGGTTGAAATAAGAAGCCCCAAAGCAACTCGTCCGTGGCAGCACGTGCTGGAGCCTCTGAGTGGCTATCTTTGTTTGGCTCAAAATTTATACGAAGGTGAGGTGCAAAGGGGAGAGGCTTTTAACTTTGGTCCGAATGCGGAGCTTACCAAAACAGTTCTTCAACTGGTGAGGGATTTAGCTGACCAGTGGGGATTAGATGTAAACAAAGTGGTGAAGGTAACAGGAGAAGTGCCGTTTGAAGAGGCTAAATTACTGAAACTTAATTGTGACAAGGCATTGGCCTATTTGAACTGGCATGCTACGCTACAGTATGAACAGACAGTAAGTTTGATTGTAGAATGGTATAAAGCGTTTTACGAAAAGAAAAATAGAAATATGTATGCTTTTACAATAGATCAGATTAATTATTATCTTGCTGAGGCGCAAAAGCAGGCATTAAACTGGACAACATAGTATGGAAGGAGTAATTAAATATCCATTAAGGCATATAATGGTTCCCAAAGGAGATATCTATCATGCCTTGAAGGCTACGGATGATGGATTCAGGGGATTTGGTGAGGCCTATTTTACCCGAATAGTTCATGGTGAAGTAAAAGGATGGAAAAGACATAATAAAATAACTCTAAACCTGGTGGTGGCTTTAGGATGTGTGAAATTTGTAGTATATGATGATAGAGAGGATAGTTCTTCGAAGGGTGAATTCTGTGAGTTGATATTATCTCCCGATGGTGATTACTGCCGGTTTACACTAGACCCTGGACTTTGGATGGCTTTTACAAGTGTAAGTGAAGGTGAATCGATAGTGCTTGATATTATTAATATGCCTCACGATCCGAGCGAAACTGATAGTAAGACACTGGACGAAATTCCCTATAAATTTGATGACTAACAACGGCAAAATTTACACAATTAATTCTGATTTAATGAAAACTATATTATTTACCATGCCTGTTTTTAAGGGAGAAACTTTTGAATACAGACTCAACTTGTATAAAAATGATCTGTACCCCGGACACCTTCTTTTCGGAGCACCTGAATTGAGTGACATGGGGTATAATGTAATTTATAGTTCACCGAAGGGATTTTTAGAAATAAACGGGCGTTTTTCCAGATTGAAATTCCTTATTAATTACACCAAAGAGATTTTGAAGAATAAATCTGTAGATTTGATCTATTCTTCGTATCCGGAAGGTCTTGATTTAATTATTTATCTCAGAGCTCTTAAACTATATTCAAAAAAAATGGTAATCAGACAACAATGTACTATACAGAGAAAAAAAGGTATATTGAATGCTTTCAAGCAGAAAATGTATTTTAAAGGCATTGATAAACTGCTTTTTTTTGATACCAAATCGGCTAAAGATTCTTTGGCTACTGGGATAATTTCTGAAAAACAAGTATTTGTGGATAATTGGGGACCAGATGTTGCCCAGTATAAAAGAATTATTGATAATGCAGGGGGAAGAGAAGTTAATAGAAAGGTAACATTTATTTCGACAGGTAAGGATAGTAGAGATTATGAACTTATGGTTGAGGCATTTAAAGGTCTGGAAGTTCCATTAGAATTTTATCTGGCAGATGAGAATTTAGTAGAAAAATATAGTGGGAAATCAGATAATATTCATGTTCACTACTTGGAATCGGGTAAAGATTCTCCTCAGATAGCCTTAAAAGCTACTATGAATGCAGATGTTAGCTTGCTGATTTGCAAACCCACACGACCGACCAATAATGGATTTACAGCTTTGTGTGAGGCGATGGGACTAGGTATGCCAGTGATAGTTACTAAAAATCCCTATTATTCAATTGATGTGGAAAAAGAACGAATGGGGCTTACTGTTCCTATTGGAGATGTAGAAGCTTTGCGTAAAGCTGTGATGACTTTCTATAATAGTCCGGAGATAGTGAAAGAGTATGGCCTGAATGCGAGAAGGTATGCAGAAGAAAGGTGTAACTCCAGGATTACGGCTAAGATTCTTGATAACTTGTTTCAAAAACTATAGAAACAGATGCCAGACGAGAGAAGTAGAAGGATAGCAAAGAATACTGCTATGCTCTATCTTAGAATGATTTTTATAATGTTTGTTTCATTATATACATCCAGAATTGTATTGAGTACTTTGGGCGTTTCCGATTACGGTGTATACAATGTGGTAGGTGGCGTGGTTTATATGTTTTCTTTTCTGAATGCAGCAATGACCAATGGTACTCAACGATTTCTTTCGTACGAACTGGGAAGAGGGGATATATCTCAATTAAGAAAAATGTTCAGCATTACACTTTCCATTCATATACTCATAGGGCTGGTGATTTTTGTTCTTGCTGAAACGTTGGGTTTATGGTTCCTGAACACTCAACTAAATATTCCCGCGGAAAGAATGATGGCGGCTAATTGGGTGTATCAGTTTTCTATTCTTTCTTTTATGATTTCGGTGATTCAGGTTCCTTATAATTCATTAATTATTGCACATGAGCGGATGAATGTGTATGCTTATGTAAGTATAATTGAAGTAATGTTAAGATTGTTAATTGTATTTATACTTACTCAGATTGATTATGACAAGTTGACACTATATGGTTTCCTTTATTTTTCAGTAACTCTTATTGCTGCTGTTATATATGCAGCTTATTGCAAGATTAAATTTAGTGAATGTACCAGCCATTTTGTGTATGATCATTTACTATTTAAAAGATTGCTAAGTTTTGCCGGATGGAACTTATATGGAAATGTGACATGTGTAGTGGCTGCCCAAGGGGTAAACCTCATTTTGAATATATTTTTTGGACCAGTGATAAATGCAGCCAGAGGTATTGCTTATCAGATAAGCAGTTCAATATATGGCTTTGCAAACAATTTTCAGATGGCGGTAAATCCTCAGATCATAAAATCGTACGCTGCAGGTGAGAATGAATACATGATGAACCTGATTTTCCGGAGTGCCAAATTTTCTTTCTATCTACTTTTTATAATAGCCTTGCCGGTTTTTATTGAAGTCGATTTTATTTTGAAGATATGGCTGAAGATAGTGCCTGAATATACATCTTTATTCTGTAGGTTAATTATTATCAGTGGATTGCTTGATGTATTCTCTGGCCCTTTGCAAACAGCTGCAAATGCTACGGGTAAAATTAAACTTTATCAGTTTACTGAAGGAACTATTATTTTGTTATTAATGCCTTTGTCCTATTCCCTTTATAAATTAGGGTATGCACCGCAGGCTACATTTTATGTGGGGATATTGATTTCGATAGCTTTGCAGTTTGCACGTCTCATGATCTTGAGAGGTCTGATTCAGATTGATATGAAACGTTTTGTAATGGATGTTTTCTTTAAAACGATATTTGTGGGCTTTTTAGCATCCCTGATTCCATTTCTGATCAAAGATCTATATAGAAATGAAGTGATACGTTTCTTTGTTGTATGTTTTTCTAGTGTAGCTTCATCGTTTACTATTATTTATTTTTTGGGGTTGAATACGTCTGAAAAAATATTTGTGAAGGAGAAAATAAGCCAGATTTATGCAAAAATAGTAAGAAAATAAGATTATGACTCTAACATTCATAACCAATCTAATAATTCATCATCAGGTTCCTGTAGCTGATGAGTTCTATCAATTACTTGGAAAGGATTATACTTTCGTGGCAACGCAAGCTGTGCCTGATTCTTTTATAAAAAACGGATATCCTGATCTTTCTGATAAGCCCTACTTGTTGAAGGCCTACGAGAGTAGAGAAAATTATGAAAAGGCAATGGAGTTAGCTGAAAAATCGGATGTTGTGGTATTTGGTATTTCCCCCCTTGAATTGATAGTTAAAAGATTAAAACAGAATAAACTGACTTTTATCTACTCTGAACGTTTGTTTAAAGATGGGTATTATCACTTGTTATCTCCAAGAGTGTGGCTAAATCTATATAATCATCATATCAAATACAGAAATAAAAATGTATATATGCTCTGCTCCAGTGCCTATACAGCCTTTGATGTATCTCTGGTGGGGGCTTATCCGGATAAATGTTTGAAATGGGCTTATTTTACAAAGATAGAAGAACTAGATATTGAGTATTTGTTAAAACTTAAAAGCGATAAGGATATCCAGATGTTGTGGGTGGCTCGTTTTTTGAATTGGAAGCATCCCGAAATGCCTGTTAAACTAGCAAGAAGGCTTAAAGATAAAGGGTATAAATTTATTATAAGAATGGCTGGTAGTGGTGAGTTTTTTCAAAAGACAAAGAACCTGATTGAAAAGTTGAATGTAGGAGATTGTGTTTCATTGATTGGAAATATGCCCAATGATGAAATCTTAGCTTTAATGCAAAATTCACATATTTTTATCTTTACAAGTGACAGGAATGAAGGATGGGGAGCTGTTCTAAATGAAGCAATGAGCAATGGTTGTGCAGTGGTTGCTTCGAATATGATTGGAGCTGCACCTTATCTAATAAAGCAGGGGGAAAATGGATATATATTTAAATCGGGCGACGTAAAGGATCTTACCAGCAAGGTTGAAGATTTGATTAATAATCCAATACGAAGAAATGATTTTTCGCGAAAGGCTTATCAGACACTAAAGGACGAGTGGTCGCCAATAAATGCAGCACATCGTTTTTTATTGTTTTCAGATTCGTTAATCAAAGGAATCAGTTTAGTGATTACTGAAGGTCCTTGCAGTAAAGCTGAGGTAAATAGCTCTTTTAAAGTGTGATTTTTAAATAATCCATATCCATGATGAAAAGAAAGAGTTTTAAAGATGGCTTTTTTAGGCATGAGAAGCTTATTCTACTTATTCTAATGATTTATTTTATAAATCCGTTGGGCTACGGGAATTATGTCGGTTTTTTATTATTTCCTGTTTTGCTTAACAATAAAGCTATAAAGACTAATTTTGATATAAATTATTTACTTCTTTTGTCTTTTTCGTTTTCCTATGTATCTATTATTTATCAATATAAAGGTTCCTATGTTATTGGATTATCTAGTATGGTAGAGTACTTGCTATTTCCTATTATGATGTATTCTCTAGGTAAATATTTCCAAAAAAAATATGCAAAGGAGTACTCTTTTTATAAGATTATCTTTTCTATTTTGCTTTTCTTTTCTTTAATAGCTTTTATATCTATTGCCATTGATATTTATCATTCAGGATTTAATGGCAACAGGAATATTCCTTTGATTAATTATGATTCAAAGAAGAGTACGGCTGCTACACTAATCAGCTCTTCTGTTTCTCTTTTTTTGGCATTTTGTGGGACTCTTTTAATCCCGGCACGTTTTTTTGAAAAAAAATATAAATGGATTTTTCTTGTGTTCTCAGTAATATCATTGATTTTTACTATTAGATTAGGAAGTAGAACCGGCTTAGGAATATTTATTTTATCATTTATGTTGAATTATCTCTTTTTTATTCGATATATATCTGTTAAGAAAAAGCTGCTTAGCTCGTTTATGCTTCTGATAATATTATTTTTTGCATTGAAAGTTTCCTTTGCGGGAAATTCTGAAATGTTCAGTTCTTATGAGTGGCGTGTGGAATCAGAAGAATATGGAAATAGTACAGTGGGGGGAAGAACTCAGTTGTGGGCAAAAGGAGTAGAGAATCTTATTAAATATCCGATGGGAGCTGCACCTTATTTCAAAGAACTTTCCTATTCACATAATTTCTGGCTCGACATAGGCCGTGTAGCTGGTGTTATTCCAATGATTTTTATGTTGATATTCTGTATTAGAATGTTGTATGTATTGTTAAAAACAATAAGAATGCGAACGGTATCACTTTTTAAGAGATCAGTTCTTCTCTCCTTGAATATCGCTTTTTTGTCAGTTTCGGGTGTGGAACCTATTTTAGAAGGAAATTTTGCTTTCCTTTCTGTTTATTTTTTCTTTTCAGGTGTTATGTATGCTATCTATAAGCAATCTTACAAACCACCATCAAAGATACAACGGATATTTCCTGAAGAACATAGTTTTAACTGATAATAAATTAAATATGAAAAAGATGGAAAATGAACAATTAACAAATGTTTCTGCAATGTTATCTCCTTTAGATGGGATGATGAAAAACATGGAAAAGAAACTAATTACGGTAACCTCTCCACTGATTCCTCCACTAGAGGAGTTTGTTACTTACCTGGAGGATATCTGGAATAGGAAGTGGCTCACTAATAATGGTGTATATCATCAACAACTTGAAAAAGCATTGTGTGAGTATTTGGGAGTTGATTATATTAGTCTGTTTTCAAATGGAACATTAGCTTTGATAACAGCCTTACAAACACTAAGGATTACGGGTGAGGTAATAGTAACTCCATTTAGTTTTGTGGCAACAACCAATGCTATTTGGTGGAATGGTATAAAACCTGTATTTGTGGATGTGGATCCACTGACATTAAATCTGGATCCGGATAAGATTGAAGCAGCTATTACCCCTAATACAACAGCTGTTGTCCCCGTGCATGTATACGGAAATCCGGCTAATATAAAGAGAATTGAGGAAATTGCTGATATATACGGACTTAAAGTAATTAATGATGCTGCTCATGCATTTGCTGTGGAACAGGATGGTCATTCTATTCTGAATTATGGTGACTTGAGTATTTTAAGTTTTCATGCAACCAAGACTTATTCTACCATTGAAGGAGGGGCTATTATTTGCCATGACGAAAAAATGAAAAAGAGAATTGATTATTTGAAAAATTTTGGATTTGCCAATGAAACAACAGTTGTGGCTCCGGGTATCAATGCTAAGATGGATGAGGTGAGGGCAGCTTATGGATTGTTGGGATTGAAGTATGTGGATCAGGCCATTGAAAATAGACATAAAGTGGCTATTCGATACAGGGAGGTGTTAAAGGATATACCTGGTATATCATTTATGAATGATATGCAGGGAGTAAAACACAACTATTCTTATTTCCCTATTTTTGTGGATGAAGAAATATATGGTATGAGTCGGGATGCCCTTTATCAGAAAATGAAAGATGACAATGTGTTGGGAAGGAGATATTTCTATCCACTAATCAGTACATTCCCCACTTACAAGGGACTTGAATCTGCCAAACCTTCTAATCTGCCTATTGCTACGAAAGCAGCCAATACTGTGATTTGTTTGCCGATGCATCATGAACTGAGCGATGATGATGTGGAACGTGTCTTGAATCTTATAAAAAATGAACGATGAAAATAGGAATAATGCAACCTTATTTCCTTCCATATTTAGGATATTTTCAGCTGATAAAGGCCGTTGATAATTATATTATTTATGATGATGTAAATTATATCATGCGTGGTTGGATTAATCGGAATAATTTTTTAATTAATGGTAAAGCGAAAATAGTTACAATTAGTCTGAAAGGTGCTAGTCCCAATAAATTAATCTACGAGAGTGAAATCAATGATGATTTTCGGAAATTTTTGAAGACGATTTATTGCAATTATGCAAAAGCTCCTTTTTTCAATGATGTATTTCAACTGATAGAAAGAATTGTAGACTACGAAGATAAATGTTTATCTCGGTTTATTATAAATTGCATCAAAGAGATTTGCATCTATATGAATATAAATACCAATTTACTGATCTCGTCAGAATTACCTAAAGATATTTCTTTAAAAGGGGTTGATAAGGTGATTGATATTTGTAAATGCCTTAAAGCAGATACTTGTATCAACCCTATTGGTGGATTACAGATGTATAAAAAAGAGTATTTTGCTTTGCATGGTATTGATCTATTCTTTCTGCAAACGGAGGAAACTCCTTACAAACAGTTGAATAACGACTTTGTGTCAGGACTCTCTATTCTAGACGTGTTAATGTTTAATTCTGTAGGACAGATTGAATTTATGCTGAATAGATATAAATTAATATGAAGCAAATGAAAATAGGAATAATGCAACCATATTTTTTGCCTTATATTGGATATTTTCAGCTAATAAAGGCAGTTGATCAGTATATAGTTTGCGATGACCTTAATTATATAAATAATGGATGGATTAACCGGAACAATATTCTGATTGGTGGGGAAAAAAGACTATGTACTATTCCGTTGAAAAAAGCAAGCCAGAATAAGTTGATTAACCAGATAGAAATAGTGGATGACTTTTCGAGATTATTGAAAACAGTCGAGGTGAATTATGCTAAAGCTCCTTACTTTAAGGACGTTATTCAATTAGTGGAAAGAATGTTCTCTTATAAGAACAGATGTTTATCAAATTTTGTACTTAATAGCATAAAGGAGGTGCTTCAATATTTGGGAGTAAGCACTCCGATAATTATTTCTTCTACATTGGATAAAGATTGTTCATTGAAGGGAAAAGATAAGATAATTAATATTTGTAAGGGACTTGGAGCAGAGATTTATATCAATGCAATAGGTGGACAGAAATTATATAATAGAGCAGAATTTGCAGCCCAAGGTATAGAATTGAAATTCTTGGAAACAGAACTAGTTCCTTATAAACAGTTTGACAAGGAGTTTATACCTATGCTGTCTATTTTAGATATTATGATGTTTAATTCTGTTGACGAAATAAACCTAATGCTGGGTAACTATATACTTATTTAATGAAGTGAAAATGAATTGGTGAAGCTTGATAAAAAAAATTATGAAATTAGGAATAATGCAACCTTATTTTTTACCATATATCGGTTATTTTCAATTGATAAAGGCTGTTGATAAATATGTGGTTTCTGACGATTTACATTATATTAAACATGGATGGATTAACAGAAACTATATATTAGTTAACAATGAAAAGAAAATGTTTACTATTAAACTAAAAAAAGCAAGTTCTAATAAATTAATTAATGAGATAGAAATATTGGATGACTTTAATGATTGGTTTAAAACAATCCGTCTGAATTATTCTAAAGCACCTTATTATAAAGATGTGTCGTGTTTGTTGAAAAGGATTGTTACTTATGAAAATAGATGTTTGTCTGAATTTATTATTAATAGTCTGAAAGAAATACTTCTTTATTTACATATAAAAACTCCGATCTTGAAGGAGTCCCAATTGAATAAAGATCATTTAGTGAAGGGGAAAGATGAGATTATTGAACTTTGTCATCTTTTGAGAGCTAATAATTATATCAATGCAATAGGTGGGCAGAATCTATATGATAAAGCATATTTTTCCGATCATGGAATAGAACTGAATTTTATAAAAACAGAATTAGTTCCTTATAAACAATTTAGAAACGAATTTATACCTTCTCTCTCCATCTTGGATATTATGATGTTTAATTCTGTTGATGAAATTAACTGCATGCTGGATCAATATTACTTAATATAAATATTATGAAGCTAGGAATAATGCAGCCTTATTTTCTGCCTTATATTGGATATTTTCAGTTGATTAAGGCAGTTGATAAATACGTTGTTTTTGATGACGTGAATTATATTATGCGTGGATGGATTAATAGGAATAACTTTCTTGTAAATGGAGAAAAAATTCTTCTGACCATATCTTTGAAGAAATCTAGCTCAAATAGGTTGATTAATCAAATAGAGATTGCGGATAATTTTACAAACTTCATGAAGACGGTTCAGCAAAATTATGGAAAGGCTCCTTATTTCAAAGATGTATATCCATTACTTGAAAGAATTGTACAATATGATGATAAATGTTTATCGAGGTTTAATGCTAATAGTATAAAAGAAATTTGTAATTATCTAGGTATTGATACAACATTGTTAATTTCCTCTGATTTGCCCAAGGATTGTTCTTTAAAAGGAATGGCAAAAGGTCTTGAAATATGTAGGCTTCTTAAAACTGATGTTTACATTAATGCAATTGGTGGACAGAAACTTTACAAAAAAGAAGATTTCTCATTGTACAATATTGAGCTGTATTTTTTACAAACGGACAATATATCATATAAACAGTTTAACAAAACTTTCATCTCGAATCTTTCTATTTTGGATGTCTTAATGTTCAACTCGGTAAAAGATGCAAATACATTATTGGATAAGTATAAACTAATATAAAATTGAATAGCATGAATGCTGAGATTGTTCCCAAAGTAAGTGTTATATGTCTGGCATATAACCACGAGTCTTTTATCAGAAAATGTATGGATGGCTTTGTGATGCAGCAAGCAAACTTTTCTTTTGAAGTGTTGGTTCATGATGATGCATCGACAGATAATACAGCCAGCATTATTCGTGAATATGAAGTTAAATATCCGGATCTTATCAAACCAATTTATCAGACCGAAAACAAATATTCACAAAAAATAGATATTCCTAGGACCTATCAATATCCAAGAGCAAAAGGTGAGTATATTGCTATTTGTGAAGGTGATGATTACTGGATTGACCCATTGAAATTGCAAAAGCAGGTGGATTTTTTGGATGAAAATCCTGATTATGGACTGGTATGGACTGATGTGAACTGTTTGCACCAGGAATCGCAGAAATTGCAGGAAGGTTATTTTAAAAAAGATGTATTTGATTTTTGTAACAGCTTTAATGACTACTTGTTGTATGCACCTTTCAGGGCACCTTGTACCTGGGTCTTCAGAAAAAAATGTATTTGTGCTAAACACATGTCTTATGTTGCCGGAGATTTGCCTTTGATTCTTGATGTACTAGCTTGTTACAAAGTGAAGAAAATGGATGATGTCACAGCAGTATATAGGGTGCTGGATAAAAGTGCCAGTCATTTCTGTAATGTGGATAAATTTTATGCTTTTATGAAGGGTATTTATCGAATAAAAATAGATTATGCCTTGAAGTATAATGTAAGTGAAAAACTCGTTGAAACGATTAATTTGAAATATTGTAAAGATTCTTATTTGTATGCTGCGGCGGCAGGGGATATGGAACAGGTTATAACGGCTCGTAAAATGCTTCTGGGAAGAGATGACTTGACTAAAGAATTAAAACTGAGAATGTTACTGTCTAGATTTAGAACAGGACGATTATGTCTTAAAATCAGAGTTAAAATTTTTCTGATAAAAAAAAGACTGACTTCATAAAAATAATACCTTAAATGAAAATACTTTGGATTACTAATATATTATTTCCTGATCTGTGTAAAGAATTGGGAATGAAAGAACTTGTTACCGGAGGATGGATGTATTCCTTGGCAAAATTACTAATATGCGAATCTTCTGTGAAGTTGGCAGTAGCTACTGTTTACTCTGGCAAAATTTTAATGAGCAAGGAGATAAATGGCATTTCCTACTTCTTGTTGCCTTTACAAAGAGATAATAAAAGATATAGCAAGAATATGGAGAAATACTGGTTAGAGGTGCAGGATGAATTTCAACCAGATGCTGTTCATATACATGGCACTGAGTTTGCTCATGGATTGGCTTATATAAGGGCTTGTTCCCCAAAAAATGTGACAATTTCCATTCAGGGATTATTGAGTGTGTATGAACGGTATTACTATACAGGAATTACAAACGCTGAAATATTTAAAAATATATCGCTTAGGGATATACTGAAAATGGATACAATTTTTCAGCAAAGGGTGAAGATGCGAAAACGGGGTATGCTGGAGCATGAATACATTCAATCTGTAGATTATGTGATTGGAAGGACCAGCTGGGATATGGCACATGTTTTGACTATTAATCCTAAGGTGAACTACCTTTTTTGCAACGAAACACTAAGAGGAGAGTTTTATCAGCATACATGGTCTTTGAAGAGTTGCGAAAAGCATTCTGTTTTTGTAAGTCAAGCAGCTTATCCTATAAAAGGACTGCATCAGGTGTTGAAAGCTTTGCCTAGTGTGTTGAAGAAATATCCGGATACGAAATTATATATAGGAGGAAGTGATTGTATTCCGCATAATTTGAAAGAGAAGCTTCTGCAAACTGGGTATGACAAGTATATTCTGAGGTTGATGAAAAAGTTAAAAATCAGAGATAAGGTGATATATACAGGAATTCTAGGTGAGAAGGAGATGTGCAACAGATATCTTAAATCTCATCTTTTCGTTTGTCCTTCTTCCATAGAAAATAGTCCTAATTCAGTGGGTGAATCTCAGTTGTTAGGTGTGCCGTGTATCGCATCTTATGTTGGGGGTATTCCAGATATGATAGAAAGCGGGAAGACTGGCTTATTGTATAGGTTTGAAGAAACTGAAATGCTGTCAAAAGCGATTTGTGAGATTTTTGGGAATGATAATCTTGCGGAATTACTTTCATTCAACGAACAGGCTGTTGCTGCAGGAAGGCATTCGGGAGAAGTGAATAGGAACACAATGATAGCTATTTATAAGGCTATTTGTTAATCTGAATGAAAATGGAAGTACTAATATACGATATTTACAGGGCTTTTATGAAAATAAGAATCGCCTACTATAAGATAGTGAACTTTTTTTTAGCTAAAGTTCATTTCGTGAAAGTTGGAAAGCATTGTAAGTTTGATGGTAGGACGATTTGGCGTAAACTTCCTGGTTCGAAAATTATAATAGGAGATAAATGTATTTTCAACTCGTCTCATGCATCGAATAGGATTGGGGTTTATACTCCATGCATGTTTTCTACACTTTCAACGGAGGGGGTTATTGAAGTGGGACGTAATTGTGGCTTTTCAGGTACTGTAGTGGCTGGGGCTGTTCATGTTAAGCTGGGAAATAATGTTAGATGTGGTGCAAATACATTGATTACCGATTCGGACTGGCATTGTGATGATTACCGAGCAGGTGTGAATGCCGGAGTGGTGATTGATGATAATGTGTGGCTGGGTTATGGAGTGAAAGTACTGAAAGGTGTGCATATTGGTGAAAATTCGCTGATTGGAGCAGGTAGTATCGTGACTAAGGATGTTCCGGCCAATGTAGTGGCGGCGGGTAATCCCTGTAAAGTGATTAAGATAATTGGTTGACCATGAAAAATAAAATTATCTTTTTGGAATGCACCAGACACTATAGTTATAGGTTTTCTGCATTTAATACGAAAACGGAGCTGTTGGCTAAAGGTTTGCAACTGCAAGGTGATGATATTTTTATTATTGACTCAATTATCGGAGAGATAGAATTGACAAAACCACTTTCTAATATTCGGAATGGACTAAGGTTTCAGTTGTTTCCAAGAAAGGGCTTTTTATTTTGGTGTATGGCTAAGAACTTTATCAGGCTGGCTAAACTGATGAAAAAGGAATATACCCCTGAAGCTAAGAATATAATCGTTTTAACTTGCCCTTTTTATCTGTTGTTTTTGCTTTATATATTGTTGGCAAGGATTTACAGATATAAAGTAGTTTCTATTATAGATGAATGTCATACCGCATTAGAAATTACAGGCTCTTTTGCAAATACGGTAAAAATTTCCCATTATCTGAATGATCGGACTTTTGGCTATTTCGTGGATGGAATACTTCCTATTTCTCATTTTTTGATGGATAAAATCAGTCATTTCCACAAACCCTTTTTCCTGTTGCCGATACTGGCAGATTATGACTTTGTTCCTAATATACAGCAACCGCAATCAGACTATTTTCTCTACTGTGGAGTTTGTGGATATTACAGGGTTATATCAACTATTATAAAGAGTTTTGCACACTTTGTTCAAAAAGGAGGACGACAGAATTTGATATTGATACTATCGGGCGATAAAAGATTAATTGAAAATGATATTAATGCTTGTAATTTATCTGAAAGAGTTACTATCATGCAAAATGTTACTTATTTAGAGCTACTGCAATTATATAGTAATTCATTAGCACTGCTAATTCCCCTATCTCCTAGTTCGTTGCAAGATAAGGCTAGATTTAGCCAGAAAATTGCAGAATATCTCTCTTCATCTAGACCTATTATAACAGTGAATGTAGGAGAAATTCCTTATTATTTCGAAGATAAAAGAAATGCTTTTGTACTGAATGAATTAACTGATAATTCCTTATGTGAAGCTATGCTCTTTGTTGCTGCTCATTTATCTCTTGCAGATGAGGTGGGTGCCAACGGATATAAAACAGGGAAAGAATCATTTAATTACCTTACTGTATGCGAAAAATTGCATAATTATCTTTCTATTATTTGATTAATAAAATGATGTTTTATGATTGCTAGTAGAGCTGATTTGAACTATTATTTGAAAGAAGATGCCAAACGAATAGGACGTAAAGTGGGACTTCTGAACTTATTATCAGGTAGTGAAACTTATCGCGTTTTCCGGTATTTTCATAATTTGAGATATTTGGAATACTACATGAATGTGACGACCCCGTGGTATCATATACTGTTTTACTATTGGCATCTGCTTATACATCGTCATTTTTCTGTAAAATTCGGCATGACAGTAGCTCCTAATGTGGCAGGCCCTGGATTTTTATTTGTCCATCCAGGTTTTTTGCGAATGGCTGGCCCTCCTATTCAAATAGGCAAAAACTGTACGGTACTTCCTAACGTGTTAATAGGAAAGCGACGACCAGATTTGGAAAACACGGAAGTGGTGATTGGAGACAACTGTTATATCTCAACAGGGGTAACAATATTAGGACCTGTACGCATTGGAAACAATGTAATTATAGCAGCTCACTCGGTTGTGACAAAAGATGTTCAGGATAATTGTCTTGTAGCAGGAATACCTGCAAAATTTATTAAATATATAGATAAGCCTTTGATCTAAAGTTATTATTATGAAAAACACACTGCTAATTGCACCAACAGTAGAAAGAGGAGGTATCTCGACCTGGGCAAATAAATATCTAAAATGTTTTGCTTCAACCGATTTTCGGCTAGTTTCTATTGATAGCACGGCGAAACACCGTGGGGAAGAGAGTGAAAAGTCTCAACTGAAGCGAATACGTGGAGGTCTACTTGACTTAAAAGGTTTGAGAAAAGAGGTAAAGGCTGTTATTAAAAATAGACGAATAGATATTATGCATACTACTACAAGCGGTTCTTTGGGTACTTTTCGGGACTATGTACTAGGTAAAATATGCAAGAAGAATGGATTGAAAACAATTATGCATTGCCATTATGGAAATATTCCAGAAGTGTTAAATTCAAAAGGATTATTCAAATATTTCCTTTTATATACGATGGGAATGTATGATGAGCTGTGGATTCTTGATTCAAAAACAGCAGGTGCACTAAAAATATATGATAAGCTTAAGGATAAAGTTTATATTATGCCCAATGGTATTGATGTGGCCGATTCTTTCGATAATAGATTGAAAAGTTTTAAAAAGATTGCATTTGTAGGAAGTCTGATTCCGTCCAAAGGCATTTTTGAATTAATTGAAGCGGTGCTGAAAATAAAAAGAGATGATGTTATTCTCTATATTATTGGAGCAGGGGATAAAGAAACGAATGAAGTGATAAAGTTGATGTGTAAGGAACAATTAGGTACAAAGGTACAGCTTTTAGGAAAAATGGCTAATAAGGATGCTGTGAATTTTATGAATAATATTGATATCTTGGCACTTCCTACCTATTATAAATTTGAAGCTTTTCCTATATCTATATTGGAGGCTATGAGTCGTGGAAAACTGGTGATAGCAACAAACAGAGCAGCAATTCCCAATATGCTTACTGCTTTGGACGGTTCAATGTGTGGTATATTGGTTGAAGAAAAAAGTGTTGATGCAATTAAAAATGCGATTGAATATTGCATTGATCATCCGGACGAGGGAAACAAAATGTGCGAGAAAGCTTTTCAGAAAGCTAAGGAATCATACAGTCTGGATGTTGTATATAAAATGAGTGAAGAGAGATATAGATCTTTATCAGGAAATTAGATTAAAAAAGATTATATGATACGTTATATCCTTTTATATATTATTTATCTGATAAGAAAAATCAAGGATTTAGGTAAGGTGCAATATCATGGCTTTACAGTTTGTTTTGCCTTCAAAAATTGTGAGGTTTCAATAGGTAAAGGAACAGATATTTCCAGCGCACCAATGAGTAACTTATTAGGACTTTATCAGAAAACAATTATTGTGGCCCGCTACGGAGGTAAAATTAGTATAGGAGAAAGATGTGGAATTTCAGGTTCTACTATCTATTCCACATCTAAAATAAATATTGGGAATTATACCAGGGTAGGTGCTAATTGTAAAATAATTGATAATGATTTTCATCCGATGGAATTGGATTACAGGCGAAAAGCATTAAATAAAGAATATGCTCGTAGAAAACCTATAAATATTGGTAATGATTGTTTTATAGGTATGAATAGTATTATTTTGAAGGGAACCACATTGGGAAATAATGTGATTGTTGGAGCTGGAAGTGTCGTTATAGGCGTGTTTCCTGATAATGTTGTTATAGCCGGTAATCCAGCCAAGATTGTTAAGTATTTGAATGAAATAGATCATCAAATTCCTGAATAGATGAAAAAAAAGAATGTATTAATCATAACAGGAGTGTTTCCGCCTGAACCGGTAGTTTCTGCCACTATAACAAATGATGTTGCAATTGAGCTATCCAAAAAGTATGTGGTTACAGTTCTTTGTCCCAGGCCAACGCGTCCTTTGGGCTTTAAATTTAATAATGAAGAACACATTTTAAATATGTCCTACAAACGTGTGGTAGTGAATTCTTATGTCTTTCCTGAATCAAAACTTCTGGGTCGTTTTAAGGAGAGTATTAGTTTGGGAAAACATGCCGTGCATTATATAGAAAAACATCACGATGAGATAGATATAATTTATAATGCACCTTGGCAACTATTTGGACGTTATATGATTAGCAAAGCCGCAATGAAATATAAAATACCTTATATTACCCCTGTTCAGGACTTGTATCCCGAGTCTTTACTGGCAAAAATTCCTGCGTGGAAATGGATTCAAAAGATAGTTGTTTCTATTTTATTACCGATTGATAAAGTTACGCTTTGTAATGCACAGATAGTACACACAATCTCTGATAAAATGAGAACTTATTTAGCCAAAACGCGTGGAATTGACAATAATCGTTTTGCTGTTATTCTTAATTGGCATAATGAAGAGCAATTTGTGAACTATCTGAATATACATCAATCAGAACATAATGAAGACGACCCTTTTACCTTTATGTATTTGGGAAATATAGGTTCTTTGGCAGGGATAGATGTTGTCATTGATGCATTTGCAAAGGCTGATATATCAGGTACACGCTTGGTGATTGCAGGAGCGGGTACAGAAAAAGAAAACTTGCGAAGACAAGCTATGCAATTCGCTGGTATTGATATACAGTTTTGGGATGTACCAAATGGCAAAGTACCCAATATTCAAGATAGAGCAGATGTTATGATACTTCCTGTAAAGAAAGGATTTTCTTTATCTTCCATTCCCAGTAAACTACCTGCTTACATGTTTTCGGCTAAGCCTGTTATTGCTTGTGTGGATGATAATAGTGATACAGCACTAGCAGTGATTGACAGTCGGTGTGGCTGGGTAGAAGAACCAGAAAATATCAATAAATTAAAAGAATGTATGCAAAAAGCAGCAACAACAGAAAAAAAAATATTGCAAGAAATGGGGGAGAATGGATTCAATTTTGCCATGACTCATTTCTCTCGTAGAAGTAATCTTCCTAAACTATGCAAAGTATATGAAGATATCCTTGACTCTTGATGTGAAAGAATTAAATATGTAATTGGCAATATAAATATAGGAGTGTCAGATATGAGAAAGAGATTAGAATATATTTTGAAACACAATCTGATTATTCAGCAGGTTTATAGGTTGATAATGAGTAATTTATTCAGATTAGTCGGTTTGTTTGTGAAAACTGATGAAAATCTGGTACTGATAAGCTCGTTTGCCGGACTTCGTTATAATGATAGCCCAAAGGTTATTTCTGAATATCTGACTAGTCATAATGAATATCAGCATCTGGATATTATATGGGCATTAGAGAAACCAGATGAGATTGAAATTCCTGGATGTAAAAAGGTGAAAATTGATTCTCTCAGCTATTTTCTTACTGCTTTGAAGGCTAAATACTGGATTACGAATGTAAATATAGAACGTGGCTTACACTTTAAAAAGAAGAGCACTAAATTTTTAAATACATGGCATGGCATTTCCTTTAATAAGTGTGGAAATGCAGTTAATGGGCGTAAAGATTTTGATTGCTCTAATGTTGATCTGTTTTTATATCAATGCCAATATGAAAAAGATATATTTATTCGTGACTTTAATGCTTTGGAAGAAAAACTTGCATTAACAGGATTACCTCGTAATGATGAACTGTATCATGTGACTGATTCAAAAGTTGCTTCTTTAAAGAATAAACTTAATATACCACATGAAAAGAAGGTTATTTTGTATGCACCCACCTGGCGCGACAGTACTGATTCTGGAAAATCATACGTGTTTAAGTCTCCGATGGACCTGAAATATTGGGAAGAAAAATTGGGCGATGAGTATGTTCTTCTTTACCGGGTACATCATTTTGTTACAAAACTTCTTGGCGTTAAGTTTAATGATTTTGTTCGTGATGTCTCTAATTATTCAACGATTAATGATTTGATGATTGTATCGGATATACTAGTGTCTGACTATTCTGCAACATTGGCTGATTTTTCTATTCTGGAAAGACCTATTATCTGTTTTGGATATGATTATAAAGAATATGCTGCAAATCGTGGATTCTATTTGGATATGAATATTGTGATGCCAAGTGGTGTTCTTCATACTCAGGAAGAGGTTGTTAACTATATAAAAAATATGGATTATAGAACCGAATGTGAGAAAACTGTTAAAGTGAAAAAAAACTTTCTTGAAGCAGGTGGAAATGCTACAGAAAAGAGTGTAAATCTATTCTTTAATGGAGCTTAACCTTCTTTCGAAAGTGTGTTAACTATTACGATATAAGTAAATGTGTTATTAATGTTTCTATTTTGTTCTAGAAAAACATTTTAGTGAACTTTTTTTAATTTGACTTTTGTCTTAGGACGTTTTTCTTTACCTTTGCTGGCATGAATAAAAAATGTTTAGCAATACATTTTACTTTGTTATTGTTCTCTTTCTCTGTTAAAGGTCAGATAGATAAAGGCTTGACTTACACTATTGAAAGTGGAGTAACTGCTGCTTCGGGAGAACATTCACCGCTGTGGATCAATGCCAATAAACAAGGACTTTCTTCTATTTCTAAAGAAAATGGATACTTGGCTGCAGGAATCTTTCGTCCGCTTGAGGATGATGAGAAAGTGGCTTATGGCTATGGACTAGAGTTGGCCGGAGCCTATAACTTTACTTCCAGTTTTATTGTGCAGCAGGCTTATCTTGATTTTAAATATAATAAAATTGGAGTTACTATCGGTAGTAAGGAGAGATACGGAGAATTTACAAATCCTGAGCTATCCAGTGGCGGGCTTACTGTTGCCGGAAATGCACGCCCTGTTCCTCAGGTGCGTGTGGGATTGTCCGACTATCTTGCTATTCCCGGTACCGGAGAATGGCTCTCCTTCCGTGGACATGTTGCTTACGGTCGTTTTACGGATGATAATTGGCAGAAAGATTTTACTACTCCTATGGGGAAGCGTACCACGGATGTGCTTTACCATTCCAAAGCTATTTATGTAAAGGTAGGTAAAGAACATGTTTCTCCCTGGAAGTTTGAATTTGGATTGCAGATGGAAGCAGAATTTGGTGGTACTCAATATAGTAACGGCAAAACATTTAAAATGCCTTCCAAATTGAAAGATTACTTTAAAGCTTTTGTCCCTATGTCGGGAGGAGAAGATACACCTGTTGGAGATCAGGCAAATATTGAGGGTAATCAGTTGGGTAGCTGGCATTTTTCTCTGAATTACAAACTTCAGGGATGGAACCTGCGTGCTTACTATGAACATTACTTTGAGGATCACTCTATGTTGGTGATGGAGTATCCGTGGAAAGATGGAATGCTTGGTTTTGAGATTACTCCGCCAAAGAACCCTGTGGTGAGTGGTGTGGTATATGAATATATTGGCAGTAAGGATCAGAGCGGTCCGGTATACTGGGATCATAACAATGTAATCAACGAGCAGATCAGTGCACGTGATAGTTACTATAATCATAGCTTCTATACCGGCTGGCAGCATTGGGGGCAGGCAATAGGTAATCCGCTGTTTACTTCGCCAATTTACAACAGTGACGGACAGATTGCATTCACTAATAACCGCATTACAGCACATCATCTGGGTATTTCCGGTAAACCTACTGATGAGATTCAGTATAGAGTGCTTCTGTCTCACAGTGATAACTGGGGAACGTATGGTGAGCCATTCAAGGAGGTTAAACAGAATACTTCTACTTTGGTTGAACTTACCTATGCTCCTGCAAAAATGAAAGGTTGGAGCTTTACAGCTACAGGTGCAATGGACCGTGGTTCGCTATTGGGTGACAACACCGGAGGTATGATTACTATTCGTAAAACGGGTTTGCTGACTAAATAAAGAAAGATGATGAAAAAAATATATATACTTTTGATAATGCTTCTAACAAGTATCACTTCCTGTCAGAAAGCCTCCATAAACGGTGATCTGGATGGTATGTGGCAATTGATGAAGATTGAATACAAGGACCAGACTTCCAAATCTCCCGATCAGCTGTATTATTGCGTTCAGTTACACATGGTTCAGTTGCAGGGCGCTGCAATGTGTCATGGTACTTTTTCCCGTTCCGGAGATTCGCTTCGGGTTGTAATCCGTAATCATAAAGCGGCCGATGTAGCCGTCTATGGGATGAATGATACGATTCAGAACTATTTTATAGAGAAACTTTCTTCGGAGAAGATGGTGCTTAATTCTTCTTTTGCCCGTTTGTCGTTTCGTAAGTTCTGATTTTTTCTTTTGTAATATAGCTTGCGATTAAGCACTTCTTCTTTGCCCTTCCGGCAATTAATCTGACTTTTTTGTTCATTAATATGTCCCTCTGACTTTAATTTTAAAGATATAGAGGGGCTTTTTTTATCCCCTGCTTATTCTTTTATTTTCTTTGGAATTACCTCTATAAATTCTTGTACAAAAGATTATATTCTTCTGTACAAAACAATGCATTCTTTTGTAAGCGTCCAATTTTCACGTCTTGCCATTAGTTACTAGTCTAGCTACTTTTGCATAGTCATCAAAAAAATGAGATTATGTATAGTCGTGAAGATTTAGAAAAGCTCTGGTTCCTCTACAAGTTGGAGGGTCAACCGAAAAATCTATCGATAGAATCGTTCTGCACTCAGCAGGGTGTTTCTTATCAAGCATTTTACAATTGGTTCTCTAAACGCAAGAAAGCCATCGTTCCGGTGGAGATTGTTGGTATGCCGACAGAGCAGTTATCGGAAGAAGAACAGCAAAAAGAAGATTCACCTTGTCAGGAAATCATCTGTAAGTGTGCCATACAAACGGTAGTAATTTCCTTGGAGAATGGCGTTCAACTATCCAAGAAGAATCTAAGCTATCAGGAGTTGCTCCGATTGGTAGAGAAATTGGAGGTTTTATGCTGACAGTCTCCGGTTTGAAGAATTTCTACTACTTACCGCATTTTCACGATATGCGTTGTGGTTATGCCCGTATCATGGAAGTTATCCGAATGAGTTATCATCGAAACCCTTATAAAGGTGATGTTTTTTTCTTTATGTCCAAGAATGAACGCAGTGTTCGTATGGTAATGTACGATAAGCACGCGTTCAATGTTCATACCTGTACATTCGCCAAAGGATATCGCTTTATGAAGATAAGGTTTGAGGAAGAAAAAAGCATTTATCAAGTGGATTGGAAAGATATCATTTCTATCCTTGAAAGTCCTGTTGTAAAGGAGATTAGAGTGAAAGATAAGAATAGTTAATATTGGTTCAATTATTTGATAATCAGATAAATAAGTGTTTTATTCTTTGGTTTTTTGTAGTAATTTTACTATCTTTGAAGCAAAGAAAAGAACATGAATTTAGAGGAAGTACTACGTAGGAAATTCTATAGAGAACAGCTGGAACAGTCTGATGACGAAACTCCTGTCTGTCTTCCAATTTCATGTAATGATATGAGCGATACCGAGAAAAATTCTTTTATTCAGTTTTTGGCAGCTGAGTCTCATAGGAAGGATCAGCAGAACAGTCGTCTTCAAAAAACGATAGATGATCAAGGTGAAAGGCTGAACGCCATGCAACTCACTTTGGAGAAAATAGAAAGTGCTCAGCATGCCACTCGTGATGAAAACATCAAACTGAATGCTCAATTGCTACTGCAGAGTAAAAATCTGAAAAAGTTGCAGTCTGATTCAGCTGCTAATTCTCAAGCATTGAATAAAGCTCTTCGTGAGGCAGCCAAATACCGGAGTCTCTATGAAGTGCTTCGAGATGAGAAGTTTGTAGGCACTAGCCAGAAGTCCGGAAAGTCGCGTCCGGCAGTCGGACGTGATGACGACAAAGACGAATGGACTGGCACAGGCAATGCAGGTGATGATGAATCTAACTCTGATACAGTATCTGTTACGGAACCCGAAGCAGGCAAAGAGAACTTAGAACACTCCTGTTCAGAGAGCGCCAATACTGATTCAGTTGTAGAACCTAAAAAGAAAGAGCGTCCTTATCGTCAGGGTTTGAAGTATAACACAATGAAGGCTGAAGCCACGATTCTGCATAAATGCGATCTTACTCGTATCCCTGCGGATGCTACGATTGTCAAGACTGAGATCAGAAGCTCTTTTCATTTTATAAGCCGTATTGAAGAGCATCAACAGGAATATGTGACCTACCGCACCAAAGACGGTCGCCTGGTAACATCCTTTTACCCCATGAAGAAACCGGCTCAAGGTTCGGTATCAGAAACCCTTTCGGAAGATGTCCATACGGATAATACGGGGGCATACGATGAAGAAGGGCAGATACTGAAGAACTTTCCCGGTACTCATGCTACTGTAGATATGCTTGTAGAATTGGTCTTTAACGCCTATATGCTGGAAACTCCTGTTTATCGTGATATGATCCGCTTGTTTGAATTAAAGTTCAAAGTTTCCCGTCAGACCATTTTGAATTGGTTGTCAAAAGGATCCGCTGCCTTAAAGAAACTGCTTCCTGTATTGAAATCACAGGCTTTGGAGAAAGATTCCATTATCAATTGCGATGAAACCTGGTGCCGTGTAAAAATGCAAGATAAGTATAAGAAGGCTTATATCTGGTGTCTGGTTAATAAGTCTGCCGGCATTGTGATCTTCTTTTACGATGAAGGCAGCCGTAGCCGTAAAGTGCTGACTGACTTCATTGAAGATTCTGATATAGCTGCTTTACAATCTGATGCTTATAACGTCTATAAATATTTAGATGGCGAATTAAGTGAGGTAGAGCATATTTGCTGCATGGCTCATGTAAGGGCCCGATTCCAAAAAGCCTTATTGCAAGGTAAGGATGAACTGGCAAGACCTTTTATGAAGTGGATTGGTCGGTTGTATGATTTTGAACGCTGTTACAGTAATGATGACCTTCCGCCCGATGAAATAAAGAGGCGAAGGAACGGATCAGAAACCACCGAAATAGTAGGTTCCATTTGGATGGAGTTAACCCGTCTGCTCGACGACCCTTTACCCAAAGGTGATCTGATAACTAAGGCTCTCCATTATTTGAAGAATGCATGGACTCCCATTATGGCTTATCGCAATAACGGTAGGTATTGCATTGATAATTCTATAGCGGAACGTTCGATTCGTACGTTGACGATTGAGCGCAAGAACAAAATGGCTTTTGGTAGTCATAAAGGTGCTGAAACCTCGACGATTTATCATACCTTTATTGGTACTTGTAAAATGGGTGCACTGTCATTCTACCAATTCTTGAAGCAATATTTAACTGCTTTTATGGAAGGACGTACGGATTTTGAGAATCTGACCCCTGCCATACTGGGCAAAATCAATTAAAAAAATCTAAATTTTAATGACCTTTATTTGTCTCGTACGTGTAAACGTGCGGTGAATAAAGGGTTTTCAAATAACTAACGTGGAAATTGGACGCTTACCATTCTTTTGTACAGAAGAATGAATTGTTTTGTACAAGGGAAAATAAACTATTCTAGTTGTTTTTTATAAATGAGCTCGAGCTTTACTATTTCCTGGCACATCTTTTCAAAACCTTCGTTAATACTGTGAGTGATATTCTGATTTTCCTCCTTATTTCATGCAATTTTATATGAATCCGGAACCTTTTGTTTTTGTTAATTGTTCTTTTGATATTGTTGAACTGAATACAGAAATTTTATAATTATAATAGAAATAGGAATGCTTTTTGAAGTTTCAGGAATAAAGCGAAAAGTTTTTTAATATTATTTAAGTTGTAGGAATATAAATATAGTAAAATGTCTTTTCTTTTCTTAACTTTGTGTTTAGCAAGCTATCGACCTTGAATCAATACGGGAACTAATTCATTAATAGTATGATTGGTGCGAAAAATATATCCCTTTTATGTCTGTTTTCAATCTTTTTATTAAGCTGCGGAAATAGCAAAAATATCAACCCTGATAATTACGCATTATTTGACGATAATGGTGGGCTGAAGAATTGTCCTGCGCCTGATCCGATTTATAAAACAGGCAAAATAAAATGCTTTATTGAGAGCTCAGGTAGTATGGCTGGATTCTTTCAGGCCAATAAAATTACTGGGTTCAAATCGGACGTTTGGTCGGTGCTGAATGAATTCTACGACAAGATTGACTCTGTACGGTTGTTTCGTGACGCCAGTGAGCCGATTGAAAAGATGGTTTTAGCAGATTTCAGAAGAGACATGAATGCCGGTAATTTCCGTTTTGCGGGCTCTACCCAGATTCCTCAGATGCTAAAAGATGTGGTTCTTTCTCTCGGTAAAAACGATGTAGGAATGTTTATCTCCGATATGAAATATTCTCCCATGGGAAGTCAGGCGGACGTACTTCTTACACAGTATGGCACAGATGTGAAAAACGTTATCAAGAATACACCGTATGCTTTTTCTATCATTGGACTAACCTCTTCTTACATCACCGGAAGAGGCAAAACAGTTGAAAATAGTCCTTATTACATTATTCTGATTGGTAATGATCTTCCGGTTAATAAAATGAAGCAGAGAATTATGCAGAGCATCCGGAAAGAGAATCTGCTAGGCGAGATTTCGTTTTACAGAAAGGAGTTTCCAACACCAATGTACACTTTACTTGCTAACAGAGGGATAGTGAATGGCGTAACGTACGAATCGGATAATAAGCTGTATTATACCATTGGCGATATAAATAAAAAATCGGATGTAACTTTCTATCTGGCAGCAGATTTTACTAAATTGCCATACTATTTGTTTTCTGATAATAAGCAATTAATGCAGCAGCTGGAAGTAAAAGCTGATGGTGCCAGGGCCACAATAGAAGAATTGACTGATAGTGCCTCATTTGATTTTGGGAATGGAAGCCGCGAAGCTGCCAATAAAGTGCATGCCACTCATTTTATAAAGATTAAAGTCTCGGATATTTTAGATGGAGCTACTCAGGTAAGTGTATCTGTAAAGAGGAAGGAAGCTGGTTGGGTTTCTGATGTTTGCGGTGCAAAGTACGAGGCTGAATACGATAAGACAATCAGCTTTGAACAACTGATATCAGGCTTGAATGGTGCGTATAATACGGAAAAACAAAGTAAATATTATTATAATGCTCCCTTCGCTGTTTTAATTACTGAAGGGAAAAGATAACGCTAAAAATTTAGATTATGTACGACTTCTTATTGGAACAATTAATAGGGAAATGGTCTGAGTTTATAAACAGCTTTTCCCCCGATGAAGTAGATATGGAAGCTGCAAAAAAAGTACAGACCCTGTTCGAAAATCAATATTTTACGCTTGGTGCTGTAATGTTTTTACTGGCTATTGCGGCATGGGCAATTTATTATCTTTGGCTCAACAGTTTGCCCGGCTTGTTTTACAAAAGCAAATATTGGGTACTGACAGGGGCAAGTTGTTCAGTGCTGACGGGTATTGCAACTTACTTTATTATAAAATCGAAGGTGACTATTAATTTCCCGTTTGGAGAGTATACCGCTGGAATTGTGACGATTAATTGTCTGTATAGCATAATTGTATTTTTTCTGCTTTCTGTTTTTTTCAATGGCTTTACAAACGCAAAAACTACTCCATTTAAACTATTCTGATTATGAGTACATTTCTGTTTTGTATCGGTGGAACCGGGCTCAGGGTGATGAAATCTCTGACAATGCTTTTGGCATCGGGTTATAAAGCCTGTAACGAGAAAGGCGAGAGCGAGGATATTATCCCTGTACTGATTGATCCGCATAAATCGCTGGACGAATTTACCAATTGCAAGAAGTCGCTTGATAGATATTGCGAGATTAGAAGCATGATTGCAAGAGGTGCTCTGATGCAGGATAATTTCTTTCATACCCGGATTGTTTCTTTAGGAAACTTGGGGGCAAACAATGATGAAAACTCTAATTTTGATTACGATCTCCGGCTGGATTGCAGTTTCGGTGAATTTATAAAGAAGAGCAAGTTGCCTACCGACTCTGTGAGTCAGGATCTTATTAATCTGCTTTACTCAGAATCGAATATAAACAGATCTCTTGCTGTTGGCTTTAAGGGAAGTCCCAACGTGGGGTGTGTGGTACTGAATAATTTCGAGGACCAGAACTGGTTTCAGGACTTAACTTCCAAATTCGGTCAGGGAGACAAGATATTTATTGTTGCATCTGTTTTTGGAGGTACAGGTGCAAGTGGTTTCCCTTTACTGGTAAAGAAAATACGTTCGTGTGGCAATGCTTATCTGCAGAATGCAAGCATTGGCGCCATTGCTGTAATGCCCTATTTTGAACTGACTCCTCCCAAAAAAGAAGATCCGAATAATGATATTAATTCCAGTTGCTTTATCACTAAAACAAAGGCTGCGTTAAGTTATTATGATAAGGAACTGAAAGTGGACAGCCTTTATTATATTGCCGATGATAAACAGCAGAAACCCTATACCAATGATGAGGAACTGCAAAAAAATGGTACTCACTTTATTGAGTTTATGGCGGCTACTTCAGTATTTCATTACATAAAAAGCACTCCGGCAGAGCAGAACAAAATGCCGGACGACAGGAAGACTGAATATTACAGCATCTGCATAGATAATAATTCAGAGGTGATGAACTGGGATAATATTGGTATGGCTCATCAGGAATATATCTATTCATTGCTGAATTATTACACCTTTTCAATGGTGAACCAATTGGCAAAAGGGGAGAGAGATTTCCCGCTAAGAAAGACTTCCGGTTTTGATGATACTTTCTACAACAGTGGATTCTTTTTATTACTTGATGAGTTTAATGGAGAATTCTATAAGTGGCTTCATGAACTGAGTGATAACGACAGAGCGTTTGCTCCATTCCTTCTGGAAGGAAACAATGTTTTGAAGAGTTTTCCACTTCAGGGACATGAGTTTACAAATACAAAGAGATGTTTGTGGTCTAAAATTCCGTATGGACTTTCTTACTATCTGCACGAAATGATTCTCCTTGAAAAGAAATATAAGAAGCGCAATATGGATAATTTGTACCAGAAATATACGGAGATGATGTATGAGGCGATTGATAATATAAATAAGTTTATAAAGTGATACGGCTATGAAAGAACTGAATATATGCGCAACCGGTGCGTCCAAAAGTGAATGGAGCCCATGTGGACCTATTAATCAGGGGATGATTGCCGGAAAGGTGAAGGATAAGAGTACTAAGAACGGCAAAGCACTGAATGCTGTTCCTTCTCCGTTGGCCCGACTTTATGTGGTGAATGATGCGTTCTCCATGCTTACGTATGACTTGCTGAATAAAACAAATAATTGCGGAGAATGCTATAAATTTATAGTGTCTGACTGTCTGGATGCATTCGAAATTCTCTTTAATCTGAAATATCACGAAGATAAAAAAGAGGAGGTCAGAGTCAGGGTATGGAATAAGCAGAAAGGACTTCACGAGCTTCGGAGTGTGGAATCAAATCATTTCGCTAATTCCTTGGAGAGCTATCTGACAGACAACTCCTTTGGTGAAGTGAATGAGTTTGTTCTCATAAAATATAAAAATCAGATTTTGGCAGGTTCTTCACCGTTTACATTCTTTTTTACTACTCCAAATCTTGATAAATACGAGGATAAGACATTTATGAATCCCGGCTATCAGGAGAGTTTTGATTTGATAAATCCCAATAATAAAAAGAAGTACTTTACAGGTATTCGCTTGTTCGAAGACAGAGATGTGCTGTTTCAGAAGTATGTGCTCAATATTGTAGAGAAATGTACTTCCGATCATATTGTTAATTTTAGAAATTATATAAAATACTGGGCCTCAAGAATTGATTTGAGCACTATTGATCCGGTAGAGACAAAATCGGTAGTGAGTGAAGACAATAGTACAGTTTCTATTAATGGAGTAGAGATTGGTAAAAGTACAGGGATCAATTCAATGAACTTCTTTACCGACCATCTGATAAAGGTCCGTTTTAAGATTAACACAGAAAGTTTTGTTTGTGGTACTTACATCAATGATAAAGAAGAACGGAATTATGATTATTTACTGCCTCTACGTGTTGAGGCTCTGAATAATATTGATTACCATAAACTCAAAATAGAATATCAGGAGTCGGCTAAAGAAGTGAAGGTGATACTGACTTTGCCTGGCGATAATAAACAGAAGACTCAGGTGTACAGAACACAAATAAGCACTGAAAATGCAGAAGAGAAGTATACCATTATAGCACTCGAAGAATATGTTGCCAATGTCAATCTGGGTATATTCCCATTTTTACAGGTGGTAGATGCAAATGACAAACCAACTCCTGATAATGATTATTACAAGGTAATGCTCGCTATTGCAGATGCCGAAAAAAGGATGCCTGTTTCTTTATATAACCTCACTTTCTTCCGGAAAGTGAACGATTATTATCAGCCTATTCAGGAGGTTGATAAAAATGACTCGATGAACATTTACTGTACCCGTTATGAACGAAGGGCAATTGATGAAAATAGTGATTTGGGTTCGGTATATTATCAGGTAAACAATACCACTTTTTCTTTAATGCGCTTATCGTTCCCGATTGATTTTACGCATAAGGCTGAGAGCTTGATTATTCCGAAGTGGAATAAGAAGAAAATTGGTCCGAGGGAGTTTCACGTAGCAGTTGATTTTGGTACAACAAATACGTTTATTGCATTTACAGGGGATAATGGTTTTAAACCTAAACCATTTATTATCTCGCCCGATGACCGTCAAGTGGTGATGTTGCATTCTCCGGCTAATAACGAAGGAAACGAAAAGAAAATAACCTCTTTGTACGAGGAGTTCTTTGGGTTTGATGAATCGGCACTCGATATTCAGGCTTCCGAATTTATTCCTTCAGTTATCATGAGTAAGGAAAATGAGAAATACAGCTTTCCTATTCGTACAGCCCTGTGTGAGAAAGTTAACGAAACCGGTGAACTGAAATTACTTGATAACAGCAATATATCGTTTACTTACGAGAAGCGGGAAATAAGGAAAGAGCAGCATATTGTCAGCAATATAAAATGGAGTGAAGTGGAAAAGGATAAAGAGCGGGTATCCATCTTTATCAATGAAATTCTGCGAATGGTGAAGTATAAAATACTGTTGAACGGTGGGAATCCTGAATTGACAAAGATGACATGGTTTAACCCGCTGAGTTTCTCGCAAACAACCAAAGAGAACTATAAGCGGATGTGGGAGAGAAATTATAAGGAACTGTTTGGAAGAAGGGCTGAACTTTACAACGTAACCGAATCTGAGGCTCCTTACTACTATTACAGAAATTGTGGCATACTGGAAGATAATAATTCCGTGCTCACTGTTGATATTGGTGGTGGATCTACCGACTTTATGATCTTTAAGAACGAAGTGCCGGTTAAAGGAACGTCTGTAAACTTTGCCTGCAATGATTTGTGGAGGAATGGGTATAACGCCTTCTCGAATGTGAAGGAGAATGGGGTATATAAGAGTATTCAGAAAAAGATTACTGAAAACTTTAAATCGACTAATCTGAATGGGCTAAACAAACAATATCTGACGAATGAGAAATATAGTTCGGCCGAGATTATCAATTTCTGGTTTGCCAACGAAAATGCTTCTAAGATCAGTGATCAGTTATCTAACGGGGTATATAAAAAGATATTTCTTTTCCACCTTTCAGCTTTGATGTATCATGCGGCTCAGTTTATGAAAGATTCCGGTGAGGATTATCCTTCGTGCATTATATTCAGTGGTAATGGCAGTAAGTATATCGACCTCTTAAGTAGAAATCAAAAGATTATCGGCGAATATTGCAGCTTTATATTTGAAGAGGTCTTTGGTGTGAAGGGACGTAAAATTCAGATTGTTCTACCTGCTACCGACAGAAAGGAATCTACTTGCTATGGTGGTTTGTATAAGGATAATCCCGTAGTGCTTTCCAATTTACTTTTTTTGGGGTGTGAGCTTGGTTATGAAGAGAAGCATAACTTCCATACCTATAAAGAAGTTCGCGGAGAGAAAAGAGACGAACTGAAAAGCAGTATTATTGAAAATGTGAAATCGTTTATCGGGTTGTTCTGTAAGATGTTTGTTGAGTTGCATTTGGGAAGAGAATTTAATGAGAATATAAATCTTAAAGCGTTTGAAGGCCTGTTGATAAGCAAAGTGGAGGGATATTATAATAACGGTTTTTCCAAATATACAAAGAGTCAGGCGGATGATGCCGAACTTTCGGAGACTTTGTTCTTCTATCCTATAGTAGGACTAATAGATTTTATGACTGGTTTCACTAAAGAAGATCTCGATTTATTTATCAATAAAGAGATCTATTATGCCAAGAATATGGATGGTTATGGATTTTTCTATCATAAAAATCTGTCGAAAGAGCAGCGCCTGGATTCTATTTATAGAATTATGGTAGAGACGGAAAAACCGACAGTAGCTTCTCTTTCGCTTATTTCGAGTGATAGTACGTCGTCAAAGATGATTCCGAATGTGGAAAACTGGATTAAACCATTTCATGAATTTGATGAATATCCTACATCCGATTGCAAGGTAGTGAAGGAGATTGAACCTGCCCAATTGCATTTGAATGATAATAAATGGGAAGTTCAGAAAAAGGGAAAGGTTATTTTTAAATAGTACGAATAAAATATTCAAAGGCCGCAACGCTTGTTTTGCGGTCTTCTTAAACTGTAATTATGGATATAAGTGTAACAATAATTATCATATCTGTTGTAGTATGGATTCAGTTGGTCTTTTTTCTGAAGACAGCTGTTGGCATAAGAACCCTTAAAAATATATATCCTTCAATTGGTTCATTGGGGATATCGAATGAATATGGGACTCAGGTAATTAGTGTACACAGTAAAATTTCCAAAGAATTCGGGGCTATTATTCATGCAACCAACACTTATTTGAAAGAAAATCAGGGTACAGTGGATTTCTATGTTATTCAGAATCTTTCGGAGAGAATTTCTGTCTCAAAGGAATCGGAGGTTACATCCGAAATTCCTATTCCTTTGTATGTAGGACTAATGGGAACGTTTGTTGGTGTGGGCGTGGGGTTATTCTCTATGAACTTTCTTGGTATTTTCAGTGAAGACGGAATACATAGTTTTTTATGGGGAGTACTTATTGCTATGGTGTCCAGTTTTATAGGGTTGCTTTTATCTACCGTTGCCAACTACAGACTAACCAGTGCAGTAAGGCACAAAGATAGAAAAAAGAATCACTATTATACTTTTATTCAAACAAAGTTGTTACCCGGAATGGGAAGTAACATTGTAGATGCTTTGGGACGATTGAAAGGTACGCTCGATAATTTTAATACAGTTTTTTCCGATAATATTGGAAACATAAATAACATTGTTGTCAGTCTTGCTGCAAACATGCAGACAATTGCTGAAGGGATGGGAACTCAGAAGCAGATTCTGAGTGAGCTGTATAGCAGTAAATTCCAGGACCTGATCAAGGTAAATACAGAAACATTCAACCGTGTTGAGAAGATTCTACCTGAAGTGGACGACTTTATTAAAAAACAAAAAGACTTAAATGAATTAATGGCGAATAGTACGCAGTTTGTAACAAGTATGCACAAACTGTTGGATCGTGTTTCTACATTTGAAAACAGCGTAAACGTGCTAGGGGAATCGATTAATGAAAGTCAGTTGCTGGGATCCAAACAGTTGAATCTGGTACAAAGACATCTGGATGATCTGGATAAAAAACAATCTCTGATTGAAAACTACACCAATCAGAGCAATGAAATGGTTGAAGATTATCTTAAAGCAAATGTGAAAAATGTACGCTCTCTCGTTGATAACTTTGAAACAGCTATAAAAAATGCCTTTGATATAACCAATAATGAAAGTCCGTTCCAGAAATTAACCAAGCTAGATATAATCTCCGAGGAGATTAAGAGACTGAATGAAACATTAGCCTCTTATACAAAGAAAGAAGAAGATCTGATAAACGTAGTTTCTAACATTAGTAATGATGTGAAATCAATTAGATCAGAGACAATTTTTTCCGATGATGTTGATAATGATACGGAAGGATAAAGTATAATATGAAGAGGAAAGATCTTTTTTGGCCGGCTTTTGTAGGCTTGTTAACAATTATGTTTGTTATCATGCTTGTGTTGTTTGGCTTAAGTTTTAAGGTGTTTACCCAAAATACGATAGAGATAACAGAGCAAAATAAACGCTTAAAAGGGTTGGAAAAAGAATATCTACATACTAGAAGAGTGAATAATGAAATTGAATCATTAGCCTCGGATACAGTGTTTGAGTATTTGCCATCCTGCAATAAATTTGTAGTAAGAGCCCTAAAAGGAAAAGAAATTTATGTCTGTAACAGTGCAGAAATAAAAGAAGCCTATTTAAAGGAAATGATTGTTGCAGGTCATTCTCTTGAAGCTTATATTAACAGAGTAAATAAGGTCGATTGGAGGGTTTCTTTTTTATTAATCGTTGAAGGACATTTGGGAAGCTGGTGTGATAATAATATCCCACGGAACTCTGATCAGGCTTATCATTTGTCATACCAACGAGCTCTTGGAGTTTTTCGATTGTGGGAGAAAGCTGGAATTGTATTTAAAAAACAAAATGTGGAGATTTTGATTTCTGGCAGAGCTTTTGGCGGACAATGTAGGGCTATACATGGTAAGGATAATTATTTTGTAATTCAGCTCCTTTCTAAAAAAATAGGTGACAGACTTTAATTCTTATCTCCTAATGCAGATGTTTTTATTTGTAATCATAAGTAACTCCAGAATTTTACTGTTTATAAATTAGAATAATCTTTTACGTCTTTTGGACTTTTATTCTTAAGTTTAAAGCCTGTAAATAAAATAGTTAACAATATTGTTTGATTTGTTATAGCAATAAGTTCTGCTTATATCTTTAAAAGTGGTTAGTTTGTTCTAATTTTTTATATCTTTGTGAAAAATTTAGTTTAGCCTGATAGATATAATTTTGATCATATTATGATAATATATAACCTCTCTTTCTTAATTGGATTGTTAATTTTTTCTTTATTTTCTTCTGTTGTATTGGAAATGATGGTTTTGCCTCGAATCATTTACATTGCTAAAAAGAAAAGTCTTTATGATTTACCCAATTCAAGAAAATCTCATGTACAACCAATTCCACGACTTGCTGGTGTTTCTTTTTTTCCTATATTGTTATTCGTTTTTTCGGTGAGCATATTAATTCTTATAAAATTTCAAGCGGATGAATCTTTAGCTTCTTTAGAACCGGCTTTGAGAAAGATGTTTGGGTTAATAGCTGGTAATATATTGCTTTTAGGAGTTGGCTTCAAAGACGATCTTGTAGGATCTCGTTATCGCCATAAAATGATTGTCCAATTTTTAGCGGCCACTCTTTTGGTATCAGGAGGACTTTATATTAATAATTTCAATGGTTTGTTTGGCTTTTGGGAAATTTCTGATTGGATAGGGATGCTATTTACAATATTTCTTATTGTGTTTATTACGAATGCAATCAACCTTATCGATGGAGCGGATGGTTTAGCATCTGGTATATCAGGGGTTGCACTCATTTCATTTGGAATATTATTTTTCTTAAGAGGGATGTTCTTTTATTCGTTGATATGCATAATCTTAGTTGGAATTCTGATTCCGTTTTTCTATTATAACGTATTCAATACATCAAGAAAGGTCTTTATGGGTGATACGGGATCACTAACTTTAGGATTTTTATTAGCATATCTGGGAGTAAGCTTTGCCATGGCTGATTCTGGGCATAATTATTCTTTGTTTGATTCTCCAGTGTTAATAGCTTTATCTGCGCTATTTATTCCTGTTTTCGATGCTTTAAGAGTTATGCTGGAACGTGCTTCGGTAGGAAAATCGATGTTTTTACCTGATAGAAGACATATTTACCATAAATTGCTTGATTTAGGGTTTTCTCATCGCAAAGTGATGGTAAGTCTTGTAGTTTGTGCAGGTTTATTAGTGTTGATTAATTTATTGCTATTACATTTACTGAATATTAATATCATGTTTGTTATTGATATTGTCTTTTGCTTAGGATTTGTCCAGGTCTTAAACTTGATGTTGGCAAAAAAAGTAAAACTTAAGACTAGTTTTTAGAGCTCTTCATAAAGTTAATTTAAATCTGATACAAAATGGAAACAAAAGAAAACGGATACAAAGTAAAGGAGTACCATCACCCAGTTAAGCGGTATTGCCAGACATTAGATCTAAAAAATGATCCGGCATTGATTGCTGAATATGTGAAACGTCATGCAAATATCTGGCCTGAAATTAAAGCTGGAATTAGTGAAGTAGGGATTCTTGAAATGCAGATATTCCTTTTAGGTACAAGACTATTTATGATTGTAGAAACTCCTTTGGATTTTGATTGGAATAGTGCAATGGCTAAGCTTGCCACTCTTCCCCGACAAGCTGAATGGGAAGAGTACATGTCAATGTTTCAGATTGCTTCTCCTGATGCTTCTTCCTCTGAAAAATGGAAATTGATGGATGAAATATTTCATTTATAAAGATTAGTCTTTTATTAGTGTATGTAGCATCCCAAACCTCACTTTATCCTCATAAGAAGTGCTTGCTCTCACTTTTTTAAGACCTTTTTGAGCATTCGGGGTAATATAATAAGCCAAGATATGCCTAGTTTATTGCTGCTGTTTCATGGTAAAGCATAACACTGCACTAAAACTGCAAAAAGATAGCTTAAAACAACTCGAAATAGTGAGGGTAGCCTCCAAAAGTGAGAGTGCGGTTAGGGATAAAAACGCTACCATCACCTGTTTATGTGTCAGAAAATCAAATTATTACTTTAAAAAAGTGAGGGAGTGATGGTAGCTTTTTGTTTTTCTGTAGAACTGCAAAAAAGAAGATCGGTAAACTCCGGTCGGAGTTCAGTTGAAGTCCGACCGGAGTTTGTGCAATGTCCGGTCGGAGTTTGTGCAATGTCCGGTCGGAGTTTGTGCAATGTCCGACCGGAGTTTGTGCAATGTCCGGTCGGAGTTTATCCAATCTCCGGCGTGAGATTTTCAGCCATTCTGGAATAATTTTCATTCATTGATCAATGCCCCGTTATCTAATGCGCTTCCATTATTTCAAATCCAGCATTCCTTAGTGAAACATTCCCCTACAGATTTATGGACTTAGCTCAATTTAGAGCATAGCTTAGAGGTGTGATTGATATATAATTATCTTTTTGAAAATTATTGGTGAATAATTGAACAATAGCTGGTCTATAATTTTTATTTATTGAGGTATGGATAAAATTGCTTCACTATTCTTTTATTATTTAAAATGGAATGCATATATAGCAAATTCTCTGTTTTTACATGAGGAAGTCTAATAACTATAAGAAATACTTTATAGTAAATAAAAGCATTTACTAATGAATGGTGCTGTATTTAAAAAAAGTTTTTTTGTTTGAACCGAAAATTTAGCTGGATTTATTATATTTGTCCTCACTTAGTTAGTGATTGAGTGTTAAAACTTAATTTTTATAATATATAATGAAGATACCAACTTTTTATTCTTCAGCAAAAGGATTACTTTGCTTATCTCTGTTTATAGGATCAGTAATATGTTCGGCACAACCATCGTTCCATGGACTTGAAAAATTGTTTAATTCTCCGGAAAGTTATGTAATAGGTTATACTCCTGTAAAACCAGTGATAGATGGAAATATAACAGATGCTGCATGGCAAAATGCTCCATGGAGTAAATTCTTTAGAGATATTGAAGGTGATGCCAAACCTAATCCTTATTATCAGACAAGGGTTAAAATGCTTTGGGATGATAATTATTTATATATCGCTGCATATCTTGAAGATGAACATGTTTGGGCTAATCTTCGCAATCACGATGAAATTGTTTATTATGATAATGATTTCGAGATTTTTATTGATCCAGATAATAATACACACCAATATTTTGAAATTGAAGTAAATGCACTGAATACAATCTTTGATTTGTTCCTTTCAAAACCTTATCGCAATGATTCACGCGAACTTATTGGCTGGGATGCTGCAGGTATGCATTCGGCTGTGAAAGTTCATGGAACAATAAATAATTCAATGGATAAAGATAAGGGATGGAGTGTTGAATTTGCTATTCCTTTCAGTGCATTGTCTCTTGGCTCCGGGAAGAATATTCCTAAAGAAGGCACTTTATGGCGCATCAACTTTTCAAGAGTAGAATGGGATACCATGATTGAGAAAGGAAAATATGTGAAGAAAACAAATGCTGATGGAAAGGTTTTGCCTGAAAATAACTGGGTATGGTCACCACAGGGTGTGATTAATATGCATTGCCCTGAACGGTGGGGATATTTACAATTTACTAAAAAGCAGATTGAAAATGAATTTCCGGCTTTTATGTTGCCTTATGCTGAGAAGCAAAAACAGTATCTTTGGTTGGTTTACTATCGTCAGAAAGAATATCTGGAAAAAAATAAAAGATATGCATCTACATTGGATGAACTAAATGTTACTCCTGTTAGTTTTAAATTGGATAATATTGAGAATTCTCTGGAAATGGAAGCAACTGCACACCAGTTTAATGCAACTATTCGTTCATCGGGTAGCAGCGCATGGAATATTAATGATGAAGGATTAATTCAAATCAGAAAATGACAAGTCGACGAAATTTTATTAAAACCAGCATCTTCGCCGGATTGTCAATGTCCGTGCTTCCAGATGTACTGAAAGCAGCAGAACTTTCGAATAGAAAGATAAAACATGGATGGAAACACTGGGTGTGGATAAATCCAAAAGAAGGAGAAGATGAGGCAGAGCTAGTAAAAAGATATAGAAAATATTACGAAGCAGGAATCCGGGGTATCCTTTTTGAAAAGGATAGCGAAATTCATTTCCGCGCGGCTAAATCTCAGAAACTGGAAACACATCGTTGGTTGTGGACTATGAACCAAGGGGATAAGGCTCTTCTTGATCAGCATCCGGAGTGGTATGCTATAAATAGAAAAGGGGAGTCGTGTGCAGATAAACCTCCGTATGTTGGTTATTATCGTTGGCTTTGTCCTTCAAAAGAAGAAGTACAACAACATATTCTTGATCAGGTAAATAGTATTCTTGAGAAGGACTATGTTGATGGAATACATATGGATTATATCCGGTTTTGCGACATTATTCTTCCAGTCAACTTATGGAATAACTATAAAATAGAGCAAACCAAAGAGTTACCTGACTATGACTATTGTTATTGCGAAACATGCAAAAGTAAGTTTAAAGAGCAGTCTGGCCAGGAACTTGATTCGATAGATTATCCCGAGGCAAGTCTTTCCTGGAGGAAGTTCAGATATAATTCAATTACAAACATTGTTAATAGCGTAGCTGAAATAGCTAAAAAGCATGGTAAAAAAGTAACGGCTGCTGTTTTTCCAACTCCTGAAGTGGCAAGAAGAAATGTGCTTCAGGATTGGGTTAACTGGAATCTGACAGGCGTTTTTCCTATGGTTTACCATGGTTTTTATAAAGAACATGTTTCTTGGATTGGTGATGCTGTAAAAGAAGGAGTTACCGGTTTGAACTGTAAGTTCCCTTTGTATGCAGGTTTGTACCTTCCAGATTTTAAAAATGATGAAGAACTGAGAGAAGGTATAAGACATGCATTGGATAATGGAGCTGAAGGTGTCTCACTCTTTGGAGATATATCAGACAGTGTGTTAGATATATTGAAGGGTTTTTCGAAACATAAGAAATAATAAATATAAATAATATGAGAAATAGAAGTTTACTAAGAGGCTCAATGAAAGGACTGCTTGTTTGTTTTTTCGCTACATCGTTAATACAGCCTTGTATTGGAAAACAAGCAAAGAAGAGTACCCGTTTGCCGAATCTTACGCAGTATGTGGATCCTTATATAGGAACCGGATTTCATGGTCATGTGTTTATGGGAGCTAATGTGCCGTTTGGAGCTGTACAGTTAGGCCCTTCAAATCTGACTCAAGGATGGGACTGGTGTTCCGGATATCATTATTCAGATTCAACTATTATAGGATTCTCACATACTCATTTGAGTGGAACCGGAATTGGAGATCTCGGTGATATCTTATTTATGCCTGTAACCGGAAAGGTTAAAATGGCAAAAGGAAAACCGGGAGTGCCTGAAAGTGGTTATTTATCTCTTTTCTCTCACAAGCAAGAAGTTGCTCGTCCGGGATACTACTCTGTTTTGTTGAATAGATATAATATTGGTGTAGAATTAACTACTACAAATCGTGTAGGTTTTCATAAATATGTTTATCCAAAAGCAGAAGAAGCTGGTATTATCATCAACCTTGAAAGTGGTATTGGATGGGATAACCCGATGGAAACATATATTACGGCCGAGAATGATAGTACTGTTTCCGGATATCGGTTCTCTAAAGGATGGGCAAATGATCAGCGCATTTATTTTTATGCTCGCTTTTCAAAACCATTTAAAAGTTTCATAGTATCTGATACTACTACTGTGCAGCCTGGTCGTTCTTTGAAAGGACGCAGAGTTTTTGCCAGAGCTAATTTCAGCACTAAAGCTAACGAAGCAATCTTTGTCAAGGTTGCCATCTCTCCGGTAAGTATAGCTAATGCGAAATTAAACATGCAATCCGAGCTACCCGGCTGGAACTTTAAGCAAACAGTGGCCAAAGCCGATGCCGCCTGGAACAAAGAACTGAGCAAAGTAGTGATAAAAGCCGATAATGCCGCCCGTATGCGTACTTTCTATACAGCCCTTTATCACACCATGATTGCCCCTTCTACCTTCTGTGATGTCAATAAGGACTACCGAGGTGCAGATAAGAAGATCCATGCCAATGCATCTTTCACCAATTATACCACTTTCTCATTGTGGGATACCTATCGTGCAGCACACCCACTGTTCACCCTCCTTCAACCCGAGAGAGCCGGTGACTTTGTCAATACCATGCTTGCCATCTACCAGCAACAGGGCGAACTTCCTGTGTGGCACCTGATGGGTAATGAAACCTACTGTATGGTTGGCTGCCCGGCCGTAACCGTTGTTGCAGACGCTTACCTCAAAGGCTTGAATATCGATAAGAAACTGGCCTATGAAGCAATGAAGAATACCATGATGCAGGACGGCAGAGGACTTAAATACGTAAAGAAATACGGCTATATCCCTGCCGACAGTACCGTTGAATCAGTAGCCATGGGCATGGAATATGCCATTGCCGACTGGAGCCTTGGTCAGGTAGCCCATAAAGAAGGCTTTACAGAAGATTACAACTATTTCGATAAGCGCGGAAAATACTATAAAAACTATTTCGATGCCCAGACAGGCTTTGTCAGAGGCCGTGTAAACGATAACACCTGGAGAACTCCGTTCAATCCGTTTACCTCTATTCACCGCCAGAACGATTATACTGAAGGTAATGCCTGGCAATATACCTGGCTGGTACCTCAGGATGTGGAAGGCTTGATAAAACTCTATGGCAGCGAAAAGGCCTTTTCAAAGAAACTGGATTCCCTGTTTGTTGCCAAAGGCGACCTCGGATCTGAAGCTTCACCCGATATCAGCGGCCTGATTGGACAGTATGCACATGGAAACGAACCCAGCCACCACATAACCTATATGTATGCCTATGTGGGACAACCGTGGAAAACAGCCGATAAGGTTCGTGAGATAATGAATACACTCTATACCGATAAGTATGATGGCCTTTGCGGAAATGAAGATGTTGGTCAGATGTCAGCGTGGTATGTTTTCTCAGCCTTGGGATTCTATCCGGCTAATCCTTCCAACGGATGTTTTGTATTTGGTAGTCCGGTAGTGAACAATGCCACCATCAATGTGGGCAATAATAAAACATTTACCATGAATGTATTGAATAACAGTACTGCGAATAAATACATTCAGAAAATTACCCTGAACGGAAAGAACTATCCTAAATCCTATATCCAGTACAAGGATATAATGAAGAGTGGCACCCTTGTTATCGAGATGGGTAGCAAACCATCTTCCTGGGGTACAGCTCAGGATGCCCGTCCCCATTCCGAAATGTAAGAACCGGACAGATATTAAAAAACAGCAACAGAACAAAACCGAACCATAAATATGATGAAAAAAAACAGTCTGATAGTCGCTTTGCTTTCTCTGATCTGTGCGACAGGTCTTTTTGCTCAGAACCGCTATGAACTCAATAGCGGCTGGAAGTGCAGATCAATAAAAGAAGAAAAAGCCTCGGGAGAGGATATCTCCGCACCATCCTATACTTTATCGGGATGGAAGAATGCCGTAGTTCCGGGCACTGTTCTAACCACGATGCTTGCCAACAAAGAGATACCTGATCCTTTCTATGGCATGAACAACGAGCAGATACCAGATATCTATAAAACCGGCAGGGATTACTATACCTACTGGTTTGTGAAGAACTTCAAAGAAGAACAACCTGAAAACGGAAACCAGGTATGGCTTAAATTCCGAGGCATCAACTATAGCTGCAGGATATACCTCAATGGTGAACTTGTAAACAAGGAACCGTACGAAGGCATGTATCTTCGCAAATCATACAATATTACCAAACTTTTATCAAAGACAGGAGATAACCGCCTTGCAGTGATAGTCTTTCCTCCCGATCCTGTTGGTAATCCCAACGGAGGCCAGGGAGGTGACGGAACAATCGCACGCGGAGTCTCTCACCAGTATGTAGCCGGCTGGGACTGGATTCGCCCCATCCGTGACCGTAATACCGGAATCTGGGATAAGGTATATATTGAAAAGACAGGTAGTGTGAATTTAAGTGATCCGCATATCATTACTCAGGTTCCCGGCAAACGCACCCCCGAAGGCAAACAGAGCGAAGCCCTGATTAAAGTTTCGACGGAAGTAGAAAATGCTTCGGATAACGTAGTGTCGGGTGTGGTTAAGTTTTCTGTTGAAGGAAACGTAATCTCCAAAGAAGTAACCCTTGAGCCTAATTCAAAACAGACTGTTTCCTTACCTATTTATAAGATGCAGAATCCTCGTCTTTGGTGGCCTTCCGGTTACGGTGAACAGAATCTTTATAAATCTGAAATCTCTTTTGAAGAAAAGAACAAAGAGATTTCAGACAGTGAAAACCTTCAGTTTGGTGTAAGAGAAATCCAGACTCAGTGGAACCCTATAACCAGTAGCCGTGAAATACATGTCAATGGTCAGAAAATCTTTATCAAAGGCGGTAACTGGATTATCTCGGATGCAATGCTTCGTTTTACTCCCGAACGCTACGATACCGAAATCCGTTATCACCGTGATATGAATCTGAACCTGATTCGTATCTGGGGTGGTGCTCTGGTAGAACGTCCTGAGTTCTATGAAGCCTGCGACCGCTATGGTATGCTTGTGTTCCAGGATTTCTGGATGTCTGGCGACTGCAACGGACGATGGCTTGATCCAATGAAAAAGGAAGATCAGTGGACACGTAGAAACTATCCGGATAACCACAGCCTGTTCCTGGAATGTGCAGCCGATATGGTTAAGATGGTACGTAACCACCCTTCACTGGCAATCTGGTGTGGCGGAAATGAAATTGCTCCCCCAGATGATATCCTGACTGTTTTGCGCGATTCAATTATCGCCAAACTGGATGGTACCCGTATGTTCTTTGATTTCTCCAATACCGAAAGAATGTCATTAAATACCATTGGTGGAAACGGAGATGGTCCATACTCCATCCAACCCCTTAGTGTGTTCTGGAACTACAAGACCTGGCCTTTCAACTCGGAAGTCGGTTCAGTGGGAGTAGGCGACTATGAATCACTGAAACGCTTCATTCCGGAAAAGAACATGGTACTTCCTGTTTATCATCCGAATGAGAAACCAAACGAAACAGCCGATTCTGTATGGACTTACCATAATTATACCGGTGTAGGCTATGAAGGCTTCCTGGAACCTTACGGAACCCCATCGGATATCAAAGATTTCTGCATGAAGGCGCAGCTGGTTAACTATGATCAATACCGCGGACTGATGGAAGGCTTCAGTTCTCACATGTGGAACTGGTACACCGGTGTAATAATCTGGAAGACTCAGAATCCATGGACAGCCATGCGTGGTCAGATGTACGATTACTACCTTGATCCTAATGCTTGTTTGTTCGGTCTTAGAAACGGAAGTGAAATGCTTCATGCCATGTGCAATCCTATCGATGGCACTCTGATGCTTGTCAATAACGGCTTCAAGGCATGTGATAATCTGACACTGACAGCAACCTGGTTTGAAATGAACGGACAGAGCAGTGAGATAACTCAACAATCAACCTCCATTGATGCTTCCAGCAGCAAAAAACTGTTCTCCATAAAGAAAAAACTAGATGTTCTTGCCAAAGAGAAAGGCGGTTTCCTCCGTCTTCAATTGATGGACGAAAGCAAACAGGTTGTAAGTGAGAACATCTATTGGCTGGCTGACGGAACAGGCAAATACAGCGGTCTGTCTGTAATGAATAAAGCCAGACTTAAGGTTTCAGTAAAACCATTGAAGGCAGGTAAAGTGGAAGTCACCCTTTCCAATCCGGCCAATAATCCGGTAGCATTCTTTAACCGTGTATCTGTTGTTGATAAGAAAACAGGTGAAAGAGTCCTTCCTGTATTCTATAGCGATAACTATTTCTCAGTAGTTCCGGGTGGCGAGAAGAAGATTGAAATAGAATATAATGCTTCTTCCAAATCGCGTCAGGTAATTACTGTTGCAGGATGGAATGTAGAATTACAAGAGATAACCATACCTAAAATTAAATAGAAAGATATTATGACTTCACGTAGAGATTTTCTAAAAAAAGGAGGGCTGGGATTAGCTTCTCTAGCTCTTGGAGGAACGCTTGATTCTTATGGGAAAGCAGTATCCGGAATATTTGCTGAAAAGAATTATGTTTCTCAACGACCTGAACTAGCAAAGCGTCAATTCACTTCTAAGGCTGTTGAAGAAGCTATTGTTCGGGTGAAAAAGAAGATCAAAGATCCAAAATTGGCCTGGATGTTTGAAAACTGTTACCCAAATACACTAGATACTACTGTTCATTTTAAAATGATAGGCAACAGACCTGATACCGTTGTTTATACGGGTGACATTCATGCTATGTGGTTGCGTGATTCAGTAGGACAGACACTTCCTTATTTGCAGTTAGTAGAAAAAGATCCACAATTGAAGCTGATGTTTCAGGGACTTATAAATCGCCAAAATCAATGTATTTTGATTGATCCGTATGCAAACGCATTCAATGAAGGACCTACTGGAAGTGAATGGAAAAGTGACTTGACGAATATGAAACCAGAACTTCATGAACGTAAATGGGAAATTGATTCTTTGTGTTTCCCAATTCGTTTGGCTTATAATTATTGGAAGAAAACGGGTGATATATCAGTTTTTGATTCTACCTGGGAAAAAGCTATGCATGCTGTGGTTCGTACTTTTAAGGAACAACAGCGTAAAGATGGATTAGGACCATATAAGTTTCAGCGTAAAACAGAGAAACAATTAGATACACAATCTAACGATGGATATGGTTCACCTGTGAAACCTGTTGGACTTATAGTTTCAACTTTCCGTCCTTCGGATGACGCTTCTACCTTTGGCTTCCTGATACCTTCTAATCTTTTTGCTGTAAAATCATTGAAACAATTAGCTGAAATATTGCGTAGTGTGAAAAATGATACAGCATTTGCGAATGATTGTGAGGCTCTGGCGGATGAAGTAATGACTGCAATTAACAAATATGCAGTCATAGAGCATCCTAAATATGGAAAGATATATGCTTATGAAATAGATGGTTTTGGTGGAGTCTTGTTAATGGATGATGCCAATGTTCCAGGATTACTTTCTTTGCCTTATCTTGATTGCGTATCTGCAGATGATGAGATTTATCAGAATACTCGTAAATTTGTATGGAGTGAAGATAATCCTTACTTCTTTAAAGGTACTGCAGGAGAAGGGATTGGTGGTCCTCACGTTTCACATGTGGGACTTAGTATGATTTGGCCATTAAGCATAATCATAAAAGCAATGACAACTTCGGATGATAATGAGATTAAAACATGTATAAGAATGTTGCGTGATACAGATGCCGATACTGGTTTTATGCATGAATCTTTTGATAAAAATGATCCAAAGAACTATACCAGAAGCTGGTTTGCATGGTTAAATTCAACCTTTGGCGAATTGATTATGAAATTGGATAAAGAAAATAAATTGTATTTACTTTCCTAAAGTATTAAGGAATTGATTATATAATTAGTAATTTGTTATCGAGTAAACAGTCTATGAAAAGGTGTTTACTCGATTTCATTTTTACGATCCTTAAATTCTTCTTTCGGGAACTTTACTAGAGAAGTAATTAGTACTTTCTTTTTATATCTTTGATAGGCAATAGCTTTATTGCAAATATATATAGTAATTACATCTGCAATAAAGATAATATTTATGTCTATATATTTTGCTCCCCAGTAGTTAGATAGGGTTATAATTATAGCAGCAGATACCAGTATAAACATGGCACTTCGTTGAGAAATACCTATATCAATTAATCTATGATGTATATGTCTTCTATCCGGACAAAACATACTTCGATGAATGCAGAGTCTTGCATACATTACTTTTACGGCATCAAACATTGGGATAAAAAGAGCAGAGCCTGCAGTAAGAATCTTACTTGATGGACCGTTTGCTGATAATTCAGGGATATTCATAGCTAATCTGATTCCAAGAAAAGATAATAAATAACCTAGTAAAAGTGATCCTGTATCCCCCATAAATATTTTGTTCTTACTAAATACATTGTAATAGAAGAATGGTACCAATATACCCAGCATTGAAAAGCAAATAATAGAAAAGCTCCATTGCTTGCTAATAAAAAACATGTAACCGTAAGCAACCAGAGCAAAAGCACTAATACCTGAGGCTAAACCATCAAGTCCATCAATCAGATTAATTGAATTAGTTATAAAAATGCATAATATTATAGTAAATGGAATACCTATTGCTATTGGAATTTGGTAAATACCAAATAAACCATAGAAATTATTTATATACGTGCCACTGGAAACTAGAAATGCAGATGCAATAAATTGCATGATGAATTTCTTTTGGTAGCTAACTCCCGATATATCGTCTTTTATACCTGTTATATATAAAATCAACATACCACAAACTAACATCATAAGAATGCCTAATCTCTCTAATCGAAAGTTCCATATATTAACTTTAGCATAAAGTATGATTAATATAACAAGAAGAAGTACTGGTAAAAATGAAACTCCTCCTAAACGTGGAATAGGATTTTCATGTAGTTTTCTTTCGTCTGGAATATCAAACAAGCTTTTTTTCCTTGAAATTAATATGATCTTTGGCAGAATTATACTTTCAATTATTAGCGAAAGGATGAATCCCAAAGCTATAAATACAATGCAAACTTTATGGTCTTCCATAGTCTCAGTTATATAGTTATTAGTAAAGTTTTTAACAAAAGTCTATTATAAATTAAGTCATAGAAAGAGTGGGGCTATGACTAACTTTCAAATATAGAACACGTAGAGTTGCTTAAAAGTTCTCGTTTTAAAAATATGGCTATTAAAAAATACACTATTTAACCCAAAAAGTACACAGATATATAGTACATACTTTCTATTTTTGTGTCTGATATCAATGTAATACTTTAGAAATCAATAATGATGATTAAAACAAATTTGAAGATTGCTTTTTTAGGCACTCTATTGTGTGCTTCACAGTTATTTGCTCAGGTAAAGATTTCTGAGACTTTACCCTGGTCTGTACGTATGGCTAAATCTGAAATGATTCGTTGTCCGCAATCCTGGCAATTGGACTTTCAGCCAAAGTTGAAATGGGACTATTGTCATGGATTGGAACTTGGGGCAATTCTTGATGTGTATGATATGTATAGCGATAAAAAGTTTTTTGATTATGCATTGTCTTATGCTGATACTATGACTTATGAAGATGGTAGAATTGAAACATATAATCCAAACGAACTTAGTCTGGATCGTATTAATACCGGTAAATTTTATTTTCGTATCTATGAACAAACTAAAAATGAAAAATACAAGAAAGCACTTGATCTTTTAAGAAATCAGTTCGATAGGCAGCCTCGAACTTCAGAAGGAGGCTTTTGGCACAAGAAGGTTTATCCTCATCAGATGTGGCTGGATGGTATTTATATGGGGTCTCCTTTTTATGCAGAATATGCTTTTCGCAATAACCGTCCTCAGGATTATGCTGACATAATTAAACAGTTTGTAGTAATAGCCCGCCATACTTATGATCCTGCTAATGGACTTTATCGACATGCATGGGATGAAAGTCGCGAACAGAAATGGGCCGACAAAAAAACGGGTCAGAGTGCTCATTGCTGGGGACGTGCTATGGGATGGTATGCCATGGCCCTTGTGGATGCTCTCGATTATATTCCTAAGCATGAAGCAGGGCGAGATTCTATGCTGAACATTTTGAATAATGTGGCAACTCAAATTAAAAAATATCAGGACAAGAAAACCGGTCTTTGGTATCAGGTGATTGACCGAAGCGGAGATAAGGGGAATTATCTGGAATCTTCTTGCTCTACCATGTTTGTATATACGTTGTTTAAAGCTGTTCGCATGGGATATATTGATAAATCTTATCTGCAGGTTGCTGAAAAGGGATATAAAGGAATTCTTCATGATTTTATAGAAGTTGATAAACAAGGTGTTGTTTCCATAACAAGAGCATGCGCAGTGGCAGGATTGGGTGGTACTCCATATCGTGCAGGAGACTATGAGTATTATATTAACGAGAAAATTCGTCCAAATGATCCTAAAGCAGTAGGCCCATTTATTTTGTCTAGTCTTGAATGGGAAAGACTTCATAAATAATGATATAAAAAAACAAGATAATCATGTTTACAAAACTAGTTAAGACTTTTTTTTTAATGGTTGTTTTTTGTACTACTGCTCAGGCTCAGGTACAGGATACAATAGTTGTAGCCCGTGATGGGAGTGGCAAGTATAGAAATATTCAGGAGGCTGTTGAAAGTGTACGTGCCTTTATGGATTATACAGTTACTATTTATGTAAAGAAAGGAGTGTATAAAGAAAAAATAGTCATTCCTTCATGGCTTAAAAATGTAGTATTTGTAGGTGAAGATGCAAATAATACGATTATTACTTATGATGATCATGCGAATATTAACAAGATGGGAACATTTCGTACTTATACTGTAAAGGTGGAAGGTAATAATATTACTTTCAAGAACCTGACTATTGAAAATAATGCAGAACAGTTAGGACAAGCAGTTGCGCTTCATACCGAAGGAGATAAACTGGCGTTTATTAATTGTCGTTTCCTAGGTAATCAGGATACTATATATACAGGTACAGAAGGCACTCGTCTTTTTTTTGCCGATTGTTATATAGAAGGAACTACCGATTTTATTTTTGGCCCTTCGACTGCATTATTTGAACGGTGTACCATTTACAGTAAACGAAACTCATATATAACTGCAGCATCTACGCCAAAGGATGTGAAGTTTGGTTATGTATTTAAAGAGTGTAAGCTTACTGCGGCTCCTGAAGTTACAAAAGTATACCTGGGTCGTCCATGGAGACCATATGCTGCTACTATTTTTATGAATTGTGAATTTGGAAAACATATTCTTCCTGTTGGATGGCATAACTGGAACAATAGCGAGAATGAGAAAACAACACGTTATGCAGAATATATGAATACCGGTGAAGGTGCTTCTACTCAGAACCGAGTTGGCTGGAGCAAGCAATTAACAAAGAAAGAAGCTGCTGAATATTCTGTAGAGAAAATATTTAAGAGGAGTGATGAGTGGTGCTGTTATAAATAGTTGAGCTGTTTTAAATAAGAAATTGAATTGGAGTGGATAGTTTACTGTCTGCTCCTTTTTTATTATCAGAATTTCTACATTATAGATCAAAATGTCAACATTGTATTCTTAATAAACAGTATACATTTGCTTTAAACTTAAAAGTTGTTATTCAATCTTTAATTTATAACTATAAAAAACGCATTAATCTTATGAGTAGAAAAACGCTAGCCAGAATGGCAATTGCATCTCTCTTGTTGAGTATCTTTTGCTTATCTTCTTTTGCACAGAGTCGTTTGGTCTCCGGTGTTGTAACAGATGCAAGTAACAGTCCATTAATAGGAGTAAATGTTTCTATCGTGGGTACATCAAGCGGAACAATGACCGATCTTGATGGACAATATTCACTTTCTGTCCCAGCAAACGCAAAACTAAAGTTCTCTTTTATTGGTTTTGTAACACAAACCGTAGTTGTAGGTAATCAGACTAAAATCAACATTAAACTTGTTGAGGATGCACAAAGTCTTGATGAGGTTGTAGTAATTGGTTATGGTACTGTAAAGAAGCGTGACTTAACCGGATCTGTATCTTCTGTTAAAGCAGATGAAATAGCAAAGGTTTCAACAAGTAATGCTATCCAAGCCATGCAGGCTAAGGTACCAGGATTAGATATTCAGCAATCAGACGGTCAGGCTGGTTCTGGTTTATCAATGACTCTTCGTGGTAACCGTTCTATTTCAGCATCAAATAGTCCTCTGATTCTGGTAGATGGAGTTGAATATGGATCGACTCTTGATATAAGTCCATCTGATATTGAATCTATGGAAGTATTAAAAGATGCTTCATCTACAGCAATCTATGGTACTAAAGGAGCAAATGGTGTTATCATTATTACAACAAAACGTGGTAAGGCAGGTAAAACACAGGTAAACCTGAATGCTTATGTATCTTCAAACAGACCTACAAATGTACCGCAAGTTATGTATGGAAGAAAAGAAGTACAACGTTTGATTGATAAAGCAAACTATCAGGCAGACTTAGCCTCAGGTAATTGGGGATCAAGTAACCTTACTCCGGAAAATGTATTGACTGAAAGTCTTGAAGATTTTACAGAATTAGGTATCTATCAGGATAATTCATATACAGACTGGGCAGATATGATTCTTAAGAATGGTTTGACTCAGAATTATGAAGCTTCAGTATCCGGTGGAAACGAAAATACAAATTTTAGTCTTTCTTTAGGTGCTATGTATGAAGAAGGCTTGTTGAAGAATGATGATCAGGACCGTTATAATGTGAAAGCAAATGTTGATCATAAAATTAGCAAGATGTTTAAAGTAGGTACCAGCTTACTATATACATATAAGAATCACAATGCACGCCAAGCAAGTGTATTTTCACAAGCGATGAAAATGACTACTATTACCCATGCTTATACAGCAGATGGAACATTAATAGCAACTCCTAATCCTCGTTATGCTGCACATTGTAACCCTTTACTTGATGAGGTTGAGGGCGCTTATCAAAAAAATGTAGAAACAACACGTTTCTTTGGTAATGCATACCTTGAAGCAACTCCTTTAAAAAATTTAAATTTAAAATCGATGTTTGCGGTTGATCGTAGCAACGTTCGTGATGGTGTTTATCAAGACTTTCAGAGTGTAGCCCGCTACCAATCTCCCGGTACTGGTAATATTTCATCTGATTATTCAAATTCAACCAAATTTACTTGGGAAAACACGATGAACTATAATACAAACTTTGGTGGTACAAAACATGATCTTTCCGGTTTATTAGGACATAGTATGACTCAGAGTGTATATGAAGCAAGTTCTACTTATGGTGATTGCGGCAAAGAACACTATTATAAAAGTGCTTTCTATGATTTATCTAAGATTACTGCGTCTACTACTACTAGTTCTTATGTAAAATCTTCAATGTTATCATTCTTTGGACGTTTGAACTATAAATTTGATGAAAAATATTTGCTTACGGCTTCTGTACGTGCAGATGGTTCTTCTGCTTTAGCTGATGGTCATAAATGGGGCTATTTCCCTTCAGTTGCCGGTGCATGGAGAGTTATTGACGAATCATTTTTGAAAGATACAAAAGACTGGATGTCAAACTTAAAGCTTCGTGCATCTTGGGGACTTTCAGGTAACGCTGCTGTTGATGCTTATAGCACATTGACTTCATTGAGTAGTGATAATGTTTATTATTACTTAGGTGGTACAGACATTGCTGGAAAAGTTCCTAGTACAATGGGTAATACTGATTTGACTTGGGAAAAGACTTCTGCATTCGATTTTGGTCTTGATTTTGGTTTCTTCAATAATCGTATTTCAGGTAGTATTGATTATTATCTAAGTCATACTTATGATTTGTTATATTATAAAAGCGTTCCGGCTTCATCTGTATTTCCTAGCGTTTTGGCTAATATCGGTGAAACAAAGGGTAGCGGTCTTGAAGTAGCTTTGAATACATTGATTATTAATTCTAAGAATTTTTCCTGGGATGTAAACTGGTCTTATGCAACATCTAAAGATAAAGTAACTAAATTGTCTGATGGCGTTGAAAGAAACATCAGTGGAGTAACAGGGCAAATTGTAGGCCAGCCGGTTTCTATTTTCTATGACTATGAAACAAACGGTTGCTGGAATGTTGGCGAATATGATACTTATAAAACTGCATGGGCAGAACGTCATCCAGGTGAAACACTAGGTTACTTGTCAGCTTATGGAGTTGCCGGAACAATGAAACTTGTTGATCGCAACGATGATGGTAAGTTAGATGATAGTGACAAACGTGTATACAGACGTACTCCTAAACATGTATTAGGTATGAATAATACCTTTACTTATAAAGATTTCTCTTTATCAGTATTATTATATGCTCGTTTAGGTGGATATATTTCTTATGATATGAATTCACAATTGAACTATGAAACAGCAAACTGGGGCGATTTGGATTATTGGACTCCAAATAATGTGGAAGCAAAATTCCCAAGTCCGGGTGCCGCAAGTACTATTTATTCAACTTATGCAACTTCTTTGAAGTATGAGAAGGCTGATTATCTGAAGATTAAAGACATAACTCTATCCTACAATTTACCTACTAAACTAATTTCCAGAGCAGGTATTCAAAAACTTAAATTGTATGGTTCATTGAAGAACTTCTTTACATTCAGTGATATTGATAATTATGATGCTGAACGTGGTGGCTCTATTTCTTTCCCATTATCAAAGCAAGTTGTAGTTGGTGTTAATGTTCAATTCTAAATAAATGATTATTATGAAAAATAAAAAATATATTCTTTTGGTTGCTTCAGCTTTAATGTTGAGCTTTTCATCTTGCTCAGACTTTCTTGAGGAAGATAATAAGGCAGGCGAAACTGCCGATTTAACCTATTCAACTTCTTCCGGAGTTCAAGGCTTGGTGTCTTCCTGCTATAGTTTTGCTCGTGGCTGGTACGGAAAAGAGGCTGGTCTTGGTTTATCTGAAATGGGTACCGATTTATTCTATTACGGATACGATAACAAACAAAAATCACTAAATTCATATAATATATCAGCAGTAAGTCTGGATGGTAATTCAAGTGATAATTCATGTCTGGATCATTACTGGGAACTATTCTATAGTGCAGTCGATGTATGTAATAATGCTATTTATTATGTACCTAAAAACACCGTGATTAGCGAAACTACCCGTAATCAGTATATGGGAGAAGCTTATTTTATGCGTGCTTTCTACTACTTACATATGGTTAATATCTGGGGACCTATTCCTTATAACAGTGAACCAATATCTCAAATATTAACAGATCCTACCCGTTTATCGGAAGAAATAGTATATAGCAATATTCTGTCCGATCTGGATAACTCTATATCTGCATTTGAAACTGCTGGCTACAAAGTTAAAACAGATGGTCGTTCTAACTATTGGGCAGCCCGCGCTTTGAAATCTCGTGTGTTGCTTTATGCTGCATCATGGTTAGGTAAGAATAGTATAACCACTAATACAAGTTATTCTGGAAAAGATCTTTATACATTGGCTCAGGCTGAGGCTGAAGCTGTAATAGGTAGTGGAATTGCTTCTTTCTATAATAAATATGAGGATACATGGTCAATGAATAACGAAGATATTACCACTAATAAGGAAGCTATCTTTGGTGTTGCTTATTCTCCTGAGATTACAACAACAGTAAACTGTATTCCTTATCGTTATAAAACAGATTCAGATGGCGATCCAATGGACTATAATTCATTGATTACTCGTACTGGATATTCTCGTGGCGGTAGTGCTATGTTACTGATGTTTGTTTCTATGTGGAGTAATGGTGCCAGTGATTTGGGTGGAAACGGAAAAGAAGTCTTTGTTCGCGTGTTGTCTGATGAGAAATCTCACTATGTTACAAATACTGTTACTAAGCAATCAGTAAATGTCTCTGAAGTATACTCTCCTTATGGACGTGGATTCACCCGTTACTTACCATCTCTTTATTTGTGGAATCTTCTTGAAGAACACCGTGCTACCGATCAGCGTACAGAAGCTACGTTGCTTGATGCTTATAAAATTGCTCCGGGCCTCGAAGGCAGCTCTACTAAATATAAGTCAATGCAAGATACTGCAATCTATTATTGCCATTTAGATGGAAATTCTGCAGAAGGAAAAGCTAAACAGGCTTGGGCAAAGAATCGTTACCGCATCCAGTTTATGAGCGGTGGTGATATTCCTGTATTTACTTCTTCTGATCCTGCTACAGCAAAACCTTCAGAAGCAGCTAAGACTACTTCTGATGTATACGGCGATGGCAGATATAATTCATATAAGATTGCTGGATGGTGTTCATATCCGGGTATTAAGAAATTCCTGGATAATGTGTACGACCCTGCTTATCCAACATGGGATATCTCAGATAGGGATGCTATTGTTATTCGCTTGGCCGAAATGTATTTAATCAAGGCCGAATGTCAGCTAAATACAGCAAATGGAACTGCTGCTATGGCAACTATCAATGCTCTTCGTCAGGTTCGTGCAATTAGTGGCAAAGACAATTCATTGAGTGGAACAGCAACTCTTGAGACTGTACTTAATGAACGTGCAATTGAACTTTGCGGCGAACAACAGCGCTGGTTTGATTTAAAACGTACTCATACGCTGGTTGACCATGTGAAGAAGTACAATGCACAAGCTGCCGGACAGATTAAAGATTACCATTATCTTCGTCCTATTCCTCAGTCTCAGATTGATGCTGTTACTAATTTCTCTACAACATCTGGTCAGGGATTCTGGCAGAACACAGGTTATTAATAAAGTATATAAATCTAAATTTCTTTTGAAAAGTGAAGAGGCTGTGGATGTGATATTCACAGCTTTCTTCTTTCTATCTGATAATATTTCCACATAATACAATAAAAATTAGACTATTGATCCCTACTTTTTTTGTAAACTTGCAGTCTGAATTTAAAACTGTATCGATATCATGAAAAATAGACTCGTGCTTTTACTGCTTGCTTTCTTAACTTTTTCTGCCTTTAAGACAGATCGTGTGATAACTGTTTTTATGATTGGTGACTCAACGATGGCTAATAAAACGATTGAAGGTGGAAATCTTGAGAGAGGTTGGGGGCATTTGCTTGCCGGATTCTTCAGCGAAGATATTCGAGTGGATAATCATGCACAAAACGGACGCAGTTCTAAAAGCTTTATTGACGAAGGCCGTTGGGAAAAGGTAATTAGTCAGGTGAAAAAAGGAGATTATGTTTTTATTCAGTTTGGTCATAATGACGAAAAGCCGGACTCTGCACGCCATACTGATCCAGGTACAACTTTCGATGCAAACCTACGCAGATTTGTAAACGAAACACGTGCCAAAGGAGGAATACCTGTTCTTCTTAATTCGATTGTCCGTAGAAACTTTATTCGTCCGCAAGATAAGGATATGAATAACGATGCTCGTAAAGAACCGGGCAAAGAACCTGTTGCAGTAGAAGGAAATACACTTTTCGATACCCACGGAGCTTATCTTGATTCTCCTCGCAGAGTTGCAAAAGAACTTGGTGTAGCTTTTGTGGATATGAACAAGATAACACATGATTTGGTTGAAGGCATGGGACCTGTGGAGTCTAAAAAACTATATATGTGGGTAGCTCCTAATACTTGTCCTGTTGCGCCAAAAGGTCGTGAAGATAATACTCACTTAAACATATACGGAGCCCGCAAAATTGCCGGACTTACTATTGATGCAATAGCTAAAGAGACTCCCGAATTAGCTAAATATGTACGTCATTACGACTATGTGGTTGCTAAAGACGGAAGCGGAGACTTTTTCACAGTTCAAGAGGCTATTAATGCTATTCCCGATTTCCGTAAAGCCGCTCGCACCACAATTTTGTTACGCAAAGGCGTGTATAAGGAAAAGCTGGTTATTCCTGCTTCAAAAATAAATGTTTCCTTAATTGGACAAGAAGGTGCTGTGATATCTTATGACGATTATGCTTCGAAGAAAAATGTGTTTGGAGAGGAAAAATCTACCTCTGGTTCTGCAAGTTGTTATATTTATGCTCCCGATTTTTATGCTGAGAACATTACGTTCGAGAATACTTCCGGTCCCGTAGGACAGGCCGTTGCTGCTTTTGTTGATGGCGACAGAGTTATGTTTCGCAATTGCAGATTCCTGGGCTTTCAGGATACACTTTATACCTATGGAAAAGATAGCCGCCAATATTATGAAGATTGCTATATTGAAGGAACAGTCGATTTTATTTTCGGATGGTCAACTGCTGTCTTTAATCGTTGCACCATTAACAGCAAAGGCGATGGTTATATAGCTGCTCCTTCTACCGATATGGGCAAACCTTATGGATATCTTTTTTATGATTGCAAACTCACTGCCGATGAGGAAGTGAATAAAGTATATCTGGCTCGTCCATGGAGGCCTTATGCACAGGCTGTTTATATTCGCTGTGAAATGGGAAAACACATTGTGCCCGAAGGATGGAACAACTGGGATAATACAGAAGCAGAGAGAAATAGTTTCTTTGCTGAATATCAAAGCAAAGGCGAAGGTGCCAGTAATGAAACAAGGGTTTCTTACTCTCATCAGCTCACTAGTCTGAAAGACTATGATATTGAAAAAGTACTGGCAGGGCAAGATAACTGGAATCCTGTAAAAAACGGGGTGGACAAAACTGTAACTGTTGTACGCTGATTTTAAATCCGTCGTTATTTCTCTTTTTAATCCTTGTACAAAACAATTAATTCTTCTGTACAAAAGAATGTAATGTTTTGTACAGAAGAATTCAATCTTTTGTACAAGGGAATAACTATTCATCGAGGATCTTTTTTAATACATAACTATTAGATGAAAATGGTACTCTTTATTTGTGTATTTTTGAACCATGTTTTTATAAGCTAATAGATGCACACTATGAAAAACTTTCTTTTTATATTCCTGTTCTGGGTAGCTGGATTGTGTGGCTATGCACAGTTAAGATGCTCTTTTACACATTATTCTTCTGAAGATGGCTTGTCGCAAAATACAGTGATGAGTATGCTTCAGGATCGTAAAGGAATTATGTGGTTTGCTACTTGGGATGGGATAAATAAATTCAATGGATATACCTTTAAAACTTATAAGGCACGGCAGGGAGACCTGATCAGTTTAACAAATAACCGTGTGGATAGAATGGTGGAAGATGCCAACGGTTATATCTGGGTACTTACGTATGATAACCGTGCACATAGGTTTGATCCCGATACAGAAACATTTGTTCAGGTTCCTTCTTCCGGTGAAGCCAGTACTACTAATATTACTTCCATCGAAGTGATGAAGAATGGTACAGTATGGCTGTTCACAGAAAATGAAGGAGCTATCCGCGTGTTGATCGATAAAAAGACTCGCAAACTCACAACTTACATATATTCACAAAAGTCAGGGCAATTCCCTGCTCAAAAAGTCAATAGAGTTTACGAAGATGCTGCCCATAATGAGTGGATGCTTACGGATAATGGGTTGGCCATTATTCGTCCGGGACAAACAATACCGGTATCTTACTTTGCAGAGACTAAAGAAGATCGCCATCGTCTTAATCAATCTTTTTATTCCTTACAGGAAACCTCAACCGAAATATTCTTTGGTTCGGATAAAGGTCGCGTATGGAGGAGTCAGAAGAGGGGAGGGCGTTTTCAATTACTTCAGCTTCCTACAAAATCGAATGTAATTTCAGTGAATGCAGTCTCACCAGATGAAATGATATTTTCCACTGCCAATGATGGATTCTTTACCTATCGTTTGAGCAACAAAGAGTTTATACATTACTCAACAACTACTTGTGCAGATCTTCCTTCAAATGTAATAGCTTCTGTTTACGTAGACCGTTACAAAGAAGTGTGGTTTGAGCTTGCTGGTGCTGATGGAGTTACACATTTTAATCCGCATACCAACAAAGTAAAACAAGAAACTGTACCTACTGAGCTTGGAAGTGCTGCGCGTTCACAACCGGCTTTTCATATCCATGAAGATGTGAACGGATATCTTTGGGTGCATCCTTATGGCGGAGGCTTGTCTTATTTTGATAGAAAGCAGAATAAGATTATACCTTTTTATGATGAACCGGGTTCTTCAAACTGGCGTTTCTCGAATAAACTCCATTCTGCTATGTCCGACAGACAAGGTAATTTGTGGATGTGCACCCATTCAAAGGGACTCGAAAAGATTACTTTCCTTGATAATCAGTTTCATTTGAGCATTCCATATCCTCACGATTACGAATCGCTGAGCAATGAAACTCGTGCAATATTAGAAGATAATAACCGAAATCTTTGGGTAGCTTTTAAAGATGGTACATTGCGTATATATAATCCGCTTCGTAAATATATAGGATATCTTACAGAGGCTGGAACAATAGCTCAAAGTGGACCTAAGGTGAAAGGTGTAGCTTACTTTATGACTCAGGATAAAAAAGGAATTATCTGGATTGGTATGAAAGGAGGCGGGCTGGTGCGTGCCGAAAAAGTAGGTAACCGCTTTTCTTTATCTCGTTTTAATTATAGCGAAGATGATATATACAGTCTGAGCGACGATAATATTTATTGTGTTTTTGAGGATCATAAAGGTAGAATTTGGGTAGCTACTTATGGAGGTGGCATCAATTATCTGGATCACGACAAGAGTGGAAAGACCATCTTTATCAATCATCGCAATAACTTGAAAGGATACCCTATCGATTGTTGCTATCGGGTTCGTTATATCACCGAAGATGCTAAAGGCAATATCTGGGCAGGTACAACATCCGGAGTGATTTCTTTCAAAGATAATTTTGTGAATCCGGAGGAAGTTCAATTTAATCATTATTTGCGTGTGCCGGGCGATGTTACAAGTTTAAGTAATAACGATGTGCACTGGATTCATCCAACAAAGAAAGGTGAACTTTATCTGGCAACTTTTGGCGGAGGACTTAATAAACTTATCTCTGTTTCCGGAAAAAATAAAGCCGTTTTTAAATGTTATACAGTGAAAGATGGTGCACCATCTGATGTATTGCTCTCTATTCAGGAGGATACAAAAGGTAATTTATGGATTAGCACTGAAAATGGATTAAGTAAATTTATTCCTTCTCAGCAGAGATTCGAGAATTATGACGACAGAAGTTTCGCTTCCAAAGTGAAGTTTAGCGAGGCTACATCAGATATTACTGCTAATAATTATATATACTTTGGTACTACAACCGGATTCTTGTATTTCAATCCGGCAGCTATTCGTAAAAGTACCTATGTGCCTTATATTTATCTGTCGCAGTTGATGGTAGCCAATAAGGAAGTTGCTCCGGGAGAAAAATCTGTTTTGAAAGTCTCATTGGATGATACTAAGGAACTTGAACTATCGCATAAAGAAAATATAGTTACTATTCAGTATGCAGCTCTCGATATGAGAAACTCTGAAAACATTCAGTATGCGTATATTCTCGAAGGATTTGACAAGGAGTGGACTTATGTTGATAAACAAAGAACTGCAACTTATACCAATTTGCCAAAAGGTGAATATGTATTCCGGGTAAAATCTACCAATAGTGACGGAGTGTGGGTAAATAATGAACGAAGCCTGAAAATTACTATTCTTCCATCTTTCTGGGAAACACCGTGGGCTTACATTATTTATTTTCTTTTAATTCTGGTTATTATTCTCATTGCGGTATTTATTCTGTTTACTATCTACAGATTAAAGAATGAGGTATCTGTGGAGCAGCAAGTGTCGGATGTTAAACTGCGCTTCTTTACAAACATCTCGCATGAGTTGCGTACACCATTAACGTTGATTGCCGGTCCGGTGGAACATGTTCTTAAAAATTCAGAGTTACCAGAAGAAACGCGCGAACAACTAAATTTAGTGAAGCGCAATACAGATAGAATGTTGAGGCTGGTAAATCAGATTCTCGACTTCAGGAAGATTCAGAATAAGAAAATGAAAATGCAGATTGAAGAGATTGAACTGGTCTCTTTTGTTCGTCGTATTATGGATAATTTTGAATCCATGGCAGAAGAACATCATATAGACTTTGTATTCGAGAACGATAAACCACAGATGAATCTTTGGGCAGATATAGACAAACTGGAGAAAATTATATTCAATCTCCTTTCCAATGCCTTTAAATATACTCCTCAGGGTAAGATGATCAAGGTCTTTATAAAAGACGAAGGTTCATCGCTAGCAATTGGAGTAAAAGATCAGGGTATTGGAATAGCTGACAATAAGAAGAATTCTCTTTTTACCCGTTTTGAAAATCTGGTTGATAAGAATCTTTTTAATCAGCCAAGTACAGGTATCGGTCTTTCTTTAGTGAGAGAATTGGTAGAAATGCACAAAGCTACCATTCAGGTAGATAGTAAATTGGGCGAAGGTAGTTGCTTTACCACACATTTCCTTAAAGGTAAGGAACATTACGATGAAGGGGTAGAGTTTATACTTTCTGATTCAAAGAATCCGGAATTGAAAGAATCAGTGCAGTATACCGTCGATATTCAGAATGAAGTTTTCTCTAATGAGGCTGGTGATTCTTCCGAAGAAGTAGATTCTTCAAAAGAAACAATGTTGCTGGTAGAAGATAATGCAGAATTGCGTTTCTTCCTTCGCAGTATTTTTGGTTCTTCATTCCAGATAATTGAAGCGGCAAATGGTAAGGAAGGACTGGAAAAGGCACAGAAATATCTACCTGATATGGTTATCAGTGATGTAATGATGCCCGAGATGGATGGCATAGAACTAACAAAGGAGCTGAAAGAGGAAATGACTACCAGCCATATTCCTGTTGTTTTACTTTCTGCTAAAACGGCAATAGAAAGTAAACTGCAAGGGCTTGAATATGGTGCTGATGATTATATCACTAAACCTTTTAGTGCTACTTATCTCAAGGCTAGAGTAGATAATCTGTTGGCTCAGCGAAATAAACTGCAAGAGCTTTACCGTGCCAATCTAATGGAAAAACCTAAGGAAGAGAGTACAACTCAACCTGAAATGTCTCCACACGATCGCAGGTTTATGGATAAGCTTATGGAGTTGATGGAGAAGAATATGGATAATGGTAATTTAGTTGTCGACGATTTTGTGCAGGAAATGGCTGTAAGTCGCTCTGTGTTCTTTAAAAAACTGAAGATGCTTACAGGATTTGCTCCAATTGAATTTATAAAAGAGATGCGGGTAAAAAGAGCTGCACAGCTTATAGAAACCGGAGAATACAACATGACACAAATTTCTTATCAGGTTGGAATTAATGATCCGCGCTATTTCAGCAAGTGCTTTAAGCAGAAGTTTGGAATGACTCCAACGGAATATAAGGATAGTTTAGGTAAGAATTATAAATAATTTATTTAATGTATGGAAAAGCATAATCTAATATTCTGGATTGTAGTTGTCCTTCTTTTGGCAGGATTGGCAACTTTGCTTTTTGTCCTTCTTCTTGGAGCTTTTCTATGAATATACTATAGATTCAGTTTATATAAAACGAAAGGCTATATTTTTGCTGATGTTTCATTATTCTTTAAGTTGAGACATTGGCAAAGATATAGCCTTTTTATTTATTATCTGAAGAATAATGTTTTATGAAACAGTAAGTAATGCCGGTGTTTGTATGATCGCTTATGCTAGATTTGTTGACAAAGTTTTTGTTTTTCAAATTTTTAGCATTGATAGAAACTGAAAAATCCTCTATTAATATCAAATATTACACTTTTTATTGTCATTTAGTTTGTATTCTTGCATCGTAAAAAATTGTTTAACCTAATTAATACTAAAATGAATTTTGCATTTAAGTTTTTTTACATTGCATTGTTCTCTTTTGCTTTTGGAGGAATGCATTTGTACGGGCAAAGTATACCTGCCTTTCCCGGGGCCGAAGGACATGGAAGATATGTAACTGGTGGTCGGGGTGGAACTGTTTACCATGTTACTTCACTTGAAGATAATGCGTATGGTACTACTCCGGCTCCCGGAACTCTGAGGTTTGGAATTGAAAAGATTACTTCGGCACGGACTATTGTTTTTGATATTTCAGGAACCATTCAGTTAAAGCAACAGCTAAAGATTAAGAATGACAATATTACCATTGCCGGACAAACTGCACCGGGTGACGGAATTTGTTTGGCTGGTTGGCCGGTTTCCATTAACTGTAATAATGTAATTCTCCGTTTTGTTCGTTTCAGAATGGGAGATAGGGATAATATTAATGCGGATGGTGCCGATGCATTAAGTACACGCGATTATAAAAATATAATTGTTGACCATTGCTCTATGTGTTGGTCGTCTGATGAGTGTTGTTCCCTTTACGGAACTGAGAATCTCACACTGCAATGGTCTATTATTTCTGAGAGTATGAGACTGTCCGGACATACAAAGGGTGCACATGGATATGGAGGAATCTGGGGAGGAAACCACGCATCTTTTCATCATAACCTGATGGCGCATCACGATAGTAGAGTTCCTCGTCTTGGTCCGGCAGAACGTACGCAGACTAAAGAACTTATGGATATACGAAATAATGTTTATTATAATTGGAAAGGAAACGGATGCTATGGTGCCGAAGGCATGAAAGCTAATATAGTGAATAATTACTATAAGCCAGGACCGGCCACAGCTAATGCAAGCTCGCTGGTTAAATACAGAATTGTGGCGATTGATATCCGCACGGAAGAGTATGTTACCAGGTATCCGGCGTTTGCGCCGATGGTAAACATTTGGGGAAAGTTCTTTATTGATGGTAATGTTATGGAAGGAAATTCTACTGTAACCAATGATAACTGGACAAACGGGGTATATGCTCAGATATCAAGTAGCTATGGAATTAGTCAGACTACTAAAGATACAATTAGATTATCAGATCCTCTTCCTACCGGAGTTGTGACTACTCATACTGCACAGAAAGCTTATGATCAGGTTCTTCTTTATGCCGGATGCTCGCTTTTACGCGACGATATTGATAAGCGAATTGTTTCTGAGACTCAGAATAAGACATTCACCTTTACAGGATCAAAGTCGGGAGCTTTATACCCGGGAATTATTGATACGCAGGATGATACCAAACCCGTTGGAGCTGCTGCCGACTGGTCGCCCTGGCCAACTCTTACTCAGAAAACTGCTCCGACAGATACCGATGGCGACGGAATGCCGGATGCCTGGGAAACGGCTCACGGTCTTAATCCGGCACTTGCTGCAGATAGAAATGATAAGAATGTAGATCCTAAAGGTGAGTATACAAATCTGGAAGTTTATTTAAATGGATTAGTAGATGATATCACTAATAAACAGAACGATGGAGGAATAATATCTTCCTCCATTCATTCGGAGATTTGTGATGGAGATAAGTTAATGGTTTCAGCTTATCCAAATCCGGTAAAAGAGTTTTTAACTATATCGAGCAACTCGGAGTTGAATAAAGCTGAGTTATTAACCTTAACAGGGAGTTTGCTCCATGTGTTTATGTTGGAAGGAATGCGAAGCAATATAAACTTATCATCATTGAATGACGGGGTATATGTTCTAAGAATTTCAGATAATAAAGAAAGATGTGTAAGCCTTAAAGTCTTGAAATAGAACAACCATTCTTTATTTCTGCTGATTTAGTAAATGAAAAAGGTAATATACCTCGCAGAGGAGTTGTCCCTAAGTTCTCTGATTTAGAAGTAATCAGTTTAAGCCTTGCTGCCGAATCAATAAGCATAGATAGTGAAAGCTTTTTGTTTTCTAAATTAAATGAATACAAAGATGATTTTTCTTCTCTCATATCCCGTCGTCAATATAAAGATCGCAGGAAGCTTACTATCGGTTTATGTAATCAGGTGCGTGAAAGAATTGCATCCAACATTGATGGTGGAGAAGATATTTTCTGTATTGATTCTATACCAATTCAAGTCTGTCGTCCCATAAGGTCAAAACGTTGTAAAATGGGAAAGAATAATTATGATAAAGCTCCCAATTATGGCTATTGTGCTTCACAGGGTAAACATTATTACGGATATAAATTGCATTCTCTCTGTGGGTTGAGCGGTGTTATACACTCTTTTGACCTGACAAAGGCGAGTGTTCACGACATTCATTATTTGAAAGACGTAAAGTATAACTTTCAGAATTGCACCATCATCGGTGATCGTGGATATATTGGAGCAGCCATACAACTTGATTTATTTTGAAAATGCTAATATCAAGTTAGAAGTTCCATCTCGGTCGAATCAAAAAGATTGGGAACCTGTTTTTAGTCCATTTGCTAAAGCAAGGAAAAGGGTTGAAACGCTTTTTGCACAATTATGTGATTAATTTATGATAATCAGAAATTATGCAAAACAAACAGAAGGATTGTTTACTAGAATTACCGGGAAAATTAGTGCACTTACAATCCTTCAATATATAAACAAGATTAATAACAAACCCATTGGACAAATTAAATATGCGTTAATTTAATTCCGCCAACGGGTTACATAGTATTTCAATCAGTTCTTTTTTTAATAATTAAACCTATTACTATCACTATGGAAAAACAAAAATTACTCAAATCACTTTTTGTGTTACTATTTGTTCTATTGCCGTTTGCAGTGCAGGCAGTGGAAAAGGAAAAGTTTATTTATAGTACAACTTTTCAAGATTGGGCAGCAACAGCTTCAAGTGCCACGCCTAAAGTTATTTCTAAGACAACTCAGTTTAGTAACGAGACTTTGAATTTCTCTTTACTCGGAGTTAGTGTGTCTCCAAGCGGAACGAATACTAAATTTACTTCTGCAGTGTGTACTCCGGGTTACTTAATGATGGAGAAAAATACAACTGCGGGTTTTACAGGTGTCGATATGTCCGTTGAACTCTCTCCTTTAAAGTCTATCACCACACTTTCTTTTGTTGTTGCGACAACCGGAAACCCTAGGGGAGTAATCGTATCGAAAAAAGTAGGTACGGGAGATTGGTCTGTGATTTACAATACTGCGGCTAATCCCGCAGGAGGACAACTAGTGGAGATTCCTGTGAATGAGAAAGATGTTGCCATTAAGTTTACAAACTTAGCACCGGCACAGAATGCTTATTTGCTAAGTTTGGATATTAAAGGAAACGTGGAAGTCACTTCAGAGCAAGTTACCTTGAATACTGAAGTTAGTCCTATAGGTGCCGGAATTGTAGCCGTTAATCCTCAAGGAACTGAATTTGATAAGAATACAGTTGTAGCGTTGACTGCTACTCCTAATTTTGGTTATAAGTTCTCTAAATGGGTAGATTCAGTAACGGGTACAGATTTATCTACAGATAATCCGTTTAACTATACCTTGGCAGCAAGTTCTGCCGTGAAAGCAGTCTTTGATGCCAAGCAGACCTATGCTTTTGCTGTTAATATTTTGGGAGACACGCAAGGTAGAGTTACTGTTACACCTGCTGCTACCGATGGGAAATATGAAGCAGGTACAATTATTACTTTGACAGCTGAGTCTAATGACCTGATTAAGTTCAATAACTGGGATGATGCTTCTACTAATGCGGTGAAAACGATTACAATAGATAAAGATACTCAGGTAGGGGCTACTTTTAGTGCAGTATCTTATATAGTAGGATGGGACTTTTATACTACAGAGCCCAAACAAGACAGGGCGGGAGATTTTAAATCAGAAACGTCAAATGCGGGAATCTTTAAATTGCAAAAAGCCGATGAAACCTCTGTAGGATGGCTTGCAAAAGGCGGTGCTCAATATCATTACAGCAAACATGCAGCCGTTAACTGGCAGAAACCAGCTGATAAATGGTACTTCCAGGCAAGCTTCTCTACTGTAAACTATACTAATATAGTGGTTAAAGCAAAGCTTTTATCTTGCTATTTTGGCTATCAAGTTGAGAATATTGAATATTCTTTGGACGGATCAACCTTTACGAAGTTAGGCAGTGTAACGTTTGATGCCCAACAAGCATGGTATGATTCAAGCATAAATTTGCCAGCCGATGCGAATGGAAAAGATAAAGTCTACATCCGCTGGATTCCCGATTATACTTCTGAGGTAGTGAATGGCACTCAGACAAGTGATGGAACATCAATCACTGATATTTTTGTCTTTGCTGATAAAGAGGTTGTTAATGATACAACGGCACCAACGCTGATATCTTCTCTTCCTGTAAACAATGGAACAGGAGCATCGGCCACCGGTTCTGTTATTTTAAACTTTAATGAAAGAGTGCAGGCAGGTACAGGCGATTGTACGTTAAACGGTGAAGCAATAATAGGAACTTATGGTAGTTCTACAGTAATCTTTAAGTATTCAGGTCTTTCTTATGATACATCTTATACCTTTACTGTGCCCGATGGAGCTATAAAAGATATGAATGGGAATCCATTTGCTGGAATAACTGTTACATTTAAAACTATGCAAAAAGTGCAACCAGCTGCCAAACTATATAACGCTGTAGTTGCAGCAGACGGAAGCGGAGATTATACCACGGTAACAGATGCGGTAAAAGCGGCTCCTTCTGCAAATGCTGTTCCCTGGCTTATTTTTATAAAAGAGGGCATTTATACCGGTCATGTGGCAATTGATAAACCAAATATTTATCTGATAGGTCAGAGCAGAGACAAGGTGTTTATTTCTGATAACTTGCTTTGTGGTGGAACTACTGCTGTTGATGTGAAAGTTGGATCAACCGTATACGTTTCTGGTGATAACTTTTATGCAGAAAATATCACTTTCGATAATACCTGGGGAGTGACACAAAATGCCGGACCACAAGCGTTAGCTTTATTTACAGACGGTGATAAGGCTATTTTGAATAACTGTGCTTTGAGAAGTTATCAGGATACCTACCGTACTTCAACCAGCGGAATCACGGACAGGCACTATGTAAGGAATTGCTTTATTGAAGGAGCGGTAGACTTTATTTACGGTGCGGGTGATGTGTTTTTCGATGCATGTACATTGAATATTGTTCGTGATGGTGGCGGTTATATTGTTGCTCCAAGTCACAATGCTTCAACAGCATGGGGATACGTGTTCAATAATTGTACAATTACTGCTCCATCAAATAAAATAGCCTCCACAACAATTTATTTGGGCCGTCCGTGGATTGATTCTCCTAAAACAGTATATCTGAATACTACCAGCTTGATTAATATTTATCCTTCGGGATGGTATTATAAGATGGGAACTATCCCTGCTATTTTTGCTGATTACAACACTATGGATCAGTATGGCAATAAGATGGATCTTAGTTCCCGTATTAAAGATTATGAATATGATATAAAGGATGCTTCCGGCAATGTGACTTCTACAGTGAAAGGAACAGCGAAGAATTCACTTACTGATACTGAGGCAGCTACTTATACATTGAAAAATGTACTGAGTGGCAGTGACGACTGGCAACCAGCTTTGATAACAGAATCCGTTGCAGCTCCGGTTATAGCTGGAAATTCACAAACTATTACCTGGACTAAGGTGAAATATGCAATTTGTTATGTGATTACTAAGAATAACAAAGTTGTTAAGTTTACCACAGATTTAACTTTTACGGATACTGCAGCTAGTAATGGTGATATCTATTCTGTGCAAGCAGCCAATGAATATGGAGGATTAAGTCCGGTTTCCAATACTTACACAGCAGTAGTTACCGGATTTGAAAAGATAGATAAGTCTGGAATAACCGTTCTAGCTGTTAAGGGAGCAATAAATGTTTCGGGCATTGATAGTGATGCTACAGTTTCAATCTATTCCATAAACGGATCGTTATTGAAATCTGAAAAAGTTGTAGGGACTGCCAGCTTTCCTCTCAATAAGGGGACTTATGTTGTAAAAGTTGTTTCGACTCATACAACAAATAAAACTGTCGTGTTGGTAAGATAATTAAAATTCCAATCTAATAAAAAAAATCAGGAACTTTCTATCAAGTATGGAAAGTTCCTGATTTTTTTGTCTCAATGTAAACCGTCTGGATTATCCTTGTTAATTGGAACGGTGTGTTAACACGATTCATTTATTCAACATTATTTAGCAGAAAGCATTCCAATATCCCCCAACCACTCTTCTGCCAAAATAGTCCACTTATTTGTTGTTCCCGGATTGTTTCGCAAAGCTATGTTATGACCACCTTCAGGGAAAATATGGAGAGTGCTCATCTTTACATTGTGCTCTTTTAAAGCGGTATAATAGAAGATACTGTTCAGACAAGGCACTGTTTTATCGTCCGTAGCATGTACAATAAATGCCGGAGGCGTATTTTCGGTAACTCTTTTGTTGCACGAGAACTGATCCTTCAGTTCTTTTGACGGATCTTTTCCCAACAGGTTCTGCACACTCCCTTTATGAGCATATTCTTCCATCGAAATAACCGGAGATATTAGTATGGTAAAATTAGGTGTAAAAGAGAAAGTATCCATTTTGTCGCCTGCCTTGCTCCAGTCTTCTGTGAAAGTAGATACACTTGCGGAGAGATGTCCTCCGGCCGAACAGCCCATTACACCAACCTTATTGATATTGATTCCCCATTGTTCTGCATTGGCACGGATATAACGGAGGGCTCTTTGAGCATCCTGCAGCGGAGCTTTGAACGATTCCTTTACATCGGGCGATTGCGGCATGCGGTGATTCAATACAAAAGCGGTTACTCCAAAGGTGTTAAACCACTTAGCCAGTTGAAAACCACTTATCTGATAAGCAAGCCTGGCGTATCCTCCTCCGGGAATAATCAGAACGGCGGCTCCTTTATTCTCCTGCATTGATGGCTCGAATACGTAAACACCTGGAGTGCCAACCTGATAAACACGTTCGTTGGCTATGCTGTCTTTCACTTCTATTCCTTTGCTGTTTGGCATTTTAACGCCTTTCCAGATAGGGATAAAGTCTTGTGCAAATACTGAGGAAGCAATTCCCCATACAAGTAAGAATAAAACTTTTGTTTTCATAGTAATATTATCTTTTAAAGAATAAGGTTATTGTGGTCTGCAATATCTATAAAGAGATTCTGCAGACCAGATTATCTCCGTTTCCAGAGTGTTGTTTTTTTATTTATAATAGAATTCTTCCCGATCTTTAAATCAGAGAAAGAATTTCCTGTGCTTCATTTACAATATGTGCAGGCTCATATTGCTTAAGCTCCTCCAGCGGACGAAATCCCCAGGTTACTCCGGCAGCAGTTATCCCTGCATTTTTTGCTGTCAGCATATCAATGCCCGAGTCTCCCACATAAAGAACATCTTCTTTAGCCACTTTTGTTACAGCAAGAATATCTTCTACAATCTGCGGATCGGGCTTTGTTTTTACACCTTCCCGTTGTCCGAAAATAGCTGCAAAAGGCACGCCGCTGAAGTAATGCTCAACAAGTAGTTCCGTAGCCGACTGATATTTATTGGATGCTACCGCCAGCATCACCCCTTTGGCGTGAAGGGCAGACAGCAGTTCGGGAATGCCCGGATAAGGAGAGCTTTTATCCATTTTGTGCTCACTATAATGAACCAGAAAATGTTTGCGAACCTTTGAAATATTTTCTTCACTCTTTTCCCCTTCTGGCAGTGCACGCTCAAAAAGCTTATTTATTCCGTTACCTACAAAAAACCTGTATTCATTCTCTTCGTGCTCAGGAAATCCTGTTTTCCTCAGTGCATAATTTGTACTTTGTGCCAAGTCGGCAATTGTGTTAAGTAGAGTTCCGTCTAAATCGAATATTACTAATCTTTTCATACCTTAATATATTTGCAGTGCAAAATTACAGAAAATAAAAGCTGAAGTCCCTAGTAGTTTGCATATAATTTAAAGATATTTGGTTATTGTACTTTGCCAATGCAATTAAATATTAAATTTTAAAATAAACCTGTTCATAATACAAGATGATTATTTAATTTTGAATCTGTAATATTCCATAACATTTTTGTTTATAAGCACACACTTTGTTTAATTAATATTTGATTATGAAGAAAATTTACTGTCTTATTTTATTTTCATTCCTATTTGTAGGAATGATATGCGCTGTAACTCCAACTACATTTACCGTAGCAACCTACAATGTGCGTAATGCCAATCACGGCGATTCTATAAATGGCAACGGATGGGGCCAACGTTGCCCTTATATTACCCAATTAATCCGCTTCCATGGTTTTGATATCTTCGGAACTCAGGAAGGATTGTATAATCAGCTTCAGGAGTTGAAACAGATGTTGCCTGGCTATAATTATATAGGCAAAGGGCGTGACGATGGAAAAACCAAAGGCGAACATTCAGCCATATTTTATCGAACCGATAAATTCCAATTACTTGATCAGGGTGACTTCTGGTTATCAAAAGATGAAACTAAACCTAATCTGGGCTGGGACGCTGTTTGTGTGAGGATTTGCACATGGGGAAAATTTAAAGAGATTAAAAGTGGTTTTGTTTTTGTTTATTTCAATTTACACATGGACCATATTGGTACGGTTGCCCGTTCTGAAAGTGCTAAACTAATCTTAAAGAAAATTCAGGAAATGCCTAAAGGCATGCCGGTTATCTTGTCGGGTGATTTTAATGTAGACCAGGATTCCCCTTCTTATAAACTGCTGAATACTTCGGGCATCCTTCAAGATTCTTATGGAATGTCTAAATTAGTATATGCGCCTAACGGAACATTCAATGATTTTAATCCGAATAGTAAAACTGATAGCCGTATAGATCATATCTTCCTTACTGATAATTTTAAGGTGTTGAAATACGGAATCCTGACAGATACTTATAGATCAGAAAATAAAGGTGAGTTTAATTCTAATGCTGCTCCAAAAGAAATAAAGTTGCAGGAGAATTCAGCCAGATGTCCGTCAGATCACTTTCCGGTAATGATTGTTGTTCAAACTAAATAATCCGGTAATAGTTTATTGTTCTTAGGAGGTTAAGCCGATGTCTCGCCAGACCTAAGCAATTTATTAACCGGATATTTTTGTAAAGGTGTACACCTTAATTTTAAAAAGACTACTCTTTGAATATTTAATGTGTACACCTTTTGTAAATAAAGTCTATGTTTAAAAATGAATGTCCGGCCGGAGTTTGTCTTAATAGTAAAGGCTGCCTTATCTACTTCTTTAGTAAGATTAGGCAGCCTTTAACTATATAAGAATGAATATTACTTCTCGATACGGAACCAGTCTACTTCAGCCCATCCGCCATCATTAATTACAATAGCCGGACGAGTGCAGAATGTTCCAACTTTAGCGCCTATCCATTTGCCTTCACGCGCCTGAAATTGTTTTCCTAGCTTCTGGAATTTCTTTCCATCAAGGCTATAACTGAAATCACACTTAGCTTCTTTATTGAATGTTACTTTAAGGTAAATAGTGTTATCCTTCAAAGTAACCGATTCATTAACCGCTTCTATGGTTCCTTTATCAGCTTTTTTGCATTCATTCTGTGAAAGAATCAATCCCTCTTTTGTATTCTCGAGTGAAAGAAGTGCATAATCAAGTCCCATAACTAGTAATCCGGTACGTTCTCCGAAATATTTTGGACTTGGAGCGAAGCGAAGTTTCATCACAGCACTGAATTCATTGGAAGGAGTCTTCTGTAAAAGCAGATTAGGCACGTCCCACAGACTCTTGTATTCCTTAGTAACAGGGTAGGAGTATAGGCGTGCATAACCTTTGTCGGCAGCAAGGAATATCCATTTTGGGTTATAATTTGCATGCCATTGCCATTGTGGAGACAAAGTAAGGGTATTAAATTCATCACTTTCCTGAGGAGTGCAGATAGGATAAGTCTTGCCTACATTAGGTTTCTTGTAAGAAAGAACAGGTTCACCGCATCCGTCACTATCTTTATCAACACCGATAACCGGCCAGTCTTTTACCCACTTCATTGGTTGCAGGTGAGTCAGTCGGCCATAAGCACCCACATCCTGAAAATTAAGGAACCAGTCTTCACCGGTGGTTGTATCTACCCAGGCTCCCTGGTGAGGGCCATTAATTTTACTCTTTCCCTGAGCCATTACCACTTTTTCTTCGTAAGGACCATAAGGATTCTTTGAACGAAGCACCAACTGCCATCCGGTAGCTACACCGCCTGCAGGAGTAAAGATATAGTAATAACCGTTTCTTTTATAAAACTTAGGACCTTCACATGTTTCGTGATGATCGTGTCCGTCGAATACAATTCTTGATTCGGTAATAGCCTGATTTGCTTCAGCATTCAGTTCGCATACAGCCAGTACACTCTTTAATCCGGCACGGCTTCCGGCAAATGCATGAACCAGATAAACCCTGCCATCTTCATCCCACAAAGGAGTTGTATCAATAAGACCTTTCGCAGCTTTTACCAAAACAGGTTTGCTCCAGGTTCCTTTCGGGTCTTTGGCTTTAGTCATAAATACTCCCTGATCAGGATCTCCCCAGAAAATATAAAATTCATTATTGTGAAAACGGATACTTGGCGCCCAAACACGATTCCCGTGCTCCGGCTTTTCAACAGCTTCAATAGGTTCAAGAGCATAAGGAACGGCAGCATTTACAATTGTCCAGTTTACCAAATCCTTTGAATGAAGAATCTGCAAAGCCGGAATGCAATTAAAGCTGGATGCCGTCATGTAATAATCATCCCCTACACGGCAAGCGTCAGGATCGGAATAATCAGCATAAATAATTGGGTTACGATAAGTTCCATCTCCTTTGTCCGCTACCCATACTTTTGAAACATAGTTCTGCGCTGTGGCAGGTAAAGCCGTTATCAGGCATAAGCCTAAAATCGTTGTAAGCTTTTTCATTTAGTATTAATTTAAATTATTTTCTTTGCCGACAAAAATAAAAAAATCCGAGAGAAAGCAAGTGTATTAATTGTGCAATCTCCCGGATTTTTAGTATAATAATTGATACTTATTTAATCCTTATAGTACAAGGATGCTCAAGTTCCTTTTTCCATTCCTGAATATAGGCAAACCATGCCTCTTTTGTTTTATAACCAAAGGTTTCTTTCATGGATGTAAATACAATATTGTAATCAATGGACTTCTTGCCTTCGGCTCCTACGGTATACAGATAATTATCGTTATCCTTCACTTCAGCCTTTACATATTTCTGAGGAATACAAGTTGCAAGTCCAACAGTCTCCTTTGCATATTTGATTGTATCGTTTACAGGCCAGTCAGTACCCCAGCAGGCAACCAGTCCTTTATGATCTGAGAAAGATTCTGATCCTTTAATATTCTGAACTCCGGTAGAGAAAACTTCTTTTTTAAGAGGTTCATCGAACAGAATCTTCACTTCGGCATCACGGTGTCCGGCGTAGAGAATATAACGAGTAGTCATATTCAACTCAGAACCCTGGTATTTCCAGTCGTTCGCAATAACATCAACAACAGTTCTTACTGGTCCGTAAGCCAGGATACTCTCAGTGCGGTTACTAACCGGATCAATATGAGTAGCTTTTTTACCATCCCATCCTTTTAAAGCACCCAATCCGCAGCTTCCGCCCACGCGAAGAACATCATCACCAAAACCTTTAGCCAACTGAGCATCGGTAGGGTAGAACTGAGATTCTTTAATTTCGAAACCTTTATTGAACTTTCCGTATAAATCCACAGTCTGTTTTTTATCGAAGTAAATACGATAAGCAACCAACTCAGACTCGAAAGCCGGACCATGGTGGTGTAGCTGATTATAAAGTATTCCTCCGGGAACAGAAACAGAAGAGATAGGAACATGCTGTCCTTTCTTATCGCTTACCAACATTTCTGCATATACTTTAGAAGGATATGTTTTGGTAGATTTCTCCGAAGAAAGAGTAATTTTAAAAGTTCTTTTTCCTTTAGCAGGCACATCTGTTACAAAAGCAAGTTCATCGGTTTTGCGGTCTCCGTTTAAGTCATCCAGCTGAGAAGGAATTTCTCTATTCCCAACCCAAACAGTAGCAGATTTTACTGTAAATCCGGCCTTTAAATCTTTAATTTTTAAAACAACCGGTTCGTTTTCTTTAGCTTTGCTCCATCCGTTTTCTACTTCGATGGAGATACTTTTCTCCGCTTTTTGTGCAAGTGCATTTAAAGGAAGGCAACAAATTATTGCCAAAGCTATTTTAATACTCTTTTTCATGATTAATAAAATTCAGTTAATAACAATGCAAATGTATAATAAATGCAATGACTTTCCCTGTCCTTTTTGATTGAAATCATTTAAATATTACTGTTTTGCCCTTTTCGTCTACTTCTTTAAAAAGAATACCGTCCACCTTAATATTGTTTGCATTCTTTATAGACAAGCTGTTTCCTGTTGGAGAAGTAATTTTAATGTTTTCCATAACTACTCCATCCGCCTGACTAACAACTGCGCCTTCCTGTGCATCGGATATGATTACGTTTTTAACCGTAACATTCTGAATCTTCATTTCAGGCAGACCGTTGAAGAACATTGCTCTTCCTGATTTTTTGCAGAAAACGTTGGAAATATGAATATCTTTAAACGTAGGAGTTTCTACCGTTACAGGAGGTATTGTAGTTGAAAGATTTTCTTTGGTATCCTCTTCCGTTACTTCATCGGGAGCTTTTCCTCCATAGAATAAATCGAATAAAAGAGGCTCGTTAGGTATGTTAATCATGTTTATATGGTCAATATAGATACCTTCAACAACTCCGCCTCGTCCGCGAGTACTCTTAAAACGTAAACCAACATCGGTACCAACGAAAGAACAATTAGAAACATATATGTTCTTTACTCCGCCGGACATTTCACTACCCACTACAAATCCGCCGTGACCGTGAAGTACCAGATTGTTTTTTACTATCACATTCTGACAAGGTTCGCCTCTTCTGCGTCCGTCTTCATCTTTACCCGATTTAATACAGATGGCATCATCTCCGGCGTCAAAGGTACTGTTTATAATAAGAGCGTTTTTGCATGATTCCAAATCAAGGGCATCTCCGTTCTGTGAATACCATGGGTTAGATACATTAACCTTATTGATTGTGATGTTTTCGCAAGAAAGCGGGTGAAGACACCAGCTTGGAGAATTCTTGAAAGTTACACCTTCCAGAAGTACATTCTTGCATTTAACAATACTAACCATTACCGGACGAAGCCATTCTCTGATGCTTTCCCATTCAGCATCAGTATTAATACCTGTAGGGTTGTTAAAGTTCTCAGTAGACGAAGCACCTTTAAAAGACTTCTCGGTTGGGTACCAAATTTTCTTATCAGAACTTAATACACCTCCCGATTTAATGAGGTTTTTCCACTGAGCTTCGGTCATTTTATCTTTCTTTACCGGACGCCATGCATCACCCGAACCATCAAAGATACCTTTTCCTGTAATTGCAATATTAGTAGCATTGCGAGCTGAAATAGGAGACTGGCAACGGCGAGTCTCGAGTCCTTCGAATGAAGTCTTTATAACAGGATAAGCATTATAATCATCAGTGAAAACAACTAAAGCGTTTTGTGCTGCGTACAAGTTTACGTTACTCAATAATTCAATAGGGCCGGTCAACCATAATCCCGAAGGTATAACAACTGTTCCCCCTCCTTTGGCATTTACCTTTTTAATGGCATCGTTAATTGCTTTTGTATTGAGGAATATTCCATCTCCTTTTGCACCAAAATCAAGAATGTTTGCCTTGTAAACTGGGAAAGAGGGTTGCACAACCTTTGGCATTTTAAATGGTACCCCATTATAAATAGCAGGATCAATATTGCTTCCTTTCGAAACTGCTAATGAATTGGTACTGTATAATAGAGATAGTGCGCATGCTACTGGTAGCACAATGTACTTTTTTATAAAACTGTTCATTCTGTACTTTTACTTTAATATTATAATCTATTTATTTGAAAACTTGTTAAACACTAAATATTATTTCTTCCACAAACTATTCTCACGGACGGCTTGTGAAAGAAATAATAAAAACAATTCTAATAATCTAATCTAACCTTAAATAATTATTTTGAAAAAACTTATTGTCTATTTTGCAAATATAGGTTTGATACTGAAAATCAATGTGTACATTTTGTTAGTTTAGGTGTATTTTTTGTTGATTTACACTATAGAAATGCAAAACTTGGCAACTCTTTTGTTCAGTTCGAATAAATGTTTATATCTTTGCGCCATATTTAAACTAATAAGAACTAGGTATGAGTTACAACTTATTAAAAGGTAAAAGAGGTATAATTTTTGGTGCACTTAATGAACAGTCAATTGCTTGGAAAGTAGCAGAACTGGCTGTAGAAGAAGGTGCAACCATTACATTATCAAACACACCGGTAGCTGTGCGCATGGGTGAAATTTCAGCATTGTCTGATAAACTTAACTGTGAAGTTATTCCAGCAGATGCAACCAGCGTTGAAGATTTAGAAGTGGTTTTCCAACGTTCAATGGAAATTTTAGGTGGAAAAATCGACTTTGTACTACATTCTATAGGAATGTCTCCAAATGTTCGTAAAAAGAATACATACGATAATTTGGATTATAATATGTTAGGTAAAACATTGGATATTTCAGCGATATCATTCCATAAAATGTTGCAGGTTGCAAAGAAAATGAATGCTATAGCTGATTATGGTTCTGTTGTTGCATTATCATATATCGCTGCACAACGTACATTCTTTGGATATAATGACATGGCCGATGCAAAATCATTGCTTGAGTCAATCTGTCGTAGTTTTGGATATATATATGGTAGAGAACATAATGTTCGTATTAACACTATTTCTCAGTCTCCAACTATGACTACTGCAGGTTCGGGAGTAAAAGGTATGGATAAGTTAATGGACTTCTCAGACCGTATGTCTCCACTTGGTAATGCCGATGCTGATGAATGTGCTAACTATTGTATCACAATGTTCTCTGATTTAACTCGTAAGGTTACAATGCAGACTTTGTTCCACGATGGAGGATTCTCTAGCATGGGAATGAGTCTTCGTGCAATGGTTCAGTACGAGAAGAGTTTCGAGGAGTACTGTGATGAAAACGGAAATATAATCTACGGATAAATAAAAAATGAGCAGTGAAAAAGCTATTTTTCACTGCTCATTGCTAAATAATTTAGTAATGAGAAAATTTTTATTCTTCTTTCTTGTTTGCCTGGTCTTTTTTTCCTGCAAATTTGTAGCAGATAAAAAAGATAGCGATGCTGTTGATGAAAGAATAGAAATAGCTCGTTATGATAAACTACTGAATGAGTATGTAGAATTCAACAGTTTTTCTGCTCTTCAGAAAATGAATACAGAATATCTTCTGGCTACAAAGTATCTTATAGAAGATGTTTTGAGGCTTGGACAAGTTAATGATGATAAAATTAACGAGAAGTTAAAGGTCTTTTATTCTGATTCAACTTTACGTAAACTAACGGCTGATGCACTTGCAAAGTATAGCAATATGAGTTGGTTAGAAAAGAAATTCACCAAAGGATTCCAAAGATTAAAAAAAGAAGTTCCTTCGCTCAAGATTCCCCATATTTATTCTCAGATATCTGCTCTCAACGAATCGGTTGTTGTGGGAGATAGCATTTTAGGCTTTAGCATTGATAAATATATGGGAGAAGATTATCCTTTATATAAACGTTTCTTTTACGATTATCAAAGAAAGAGCATGAAGCCGGAGAGAATTTTGCCGGACTGTTTCAATTTTTATCTGTTAAGTGAATATCCTTATCCAGAAGATAGAGGTCGTTTAATAGACAGAATGCTTCACAGAGGTAAATTGGAATATATTGTTTCTGAAATTCTTAATTATAAAACTTTTGGAGAAGAGCTAGGTTATACCAAAGAAGAAGAAGAGTGGTGTGAATATAACCGGTTTAAGATATGGGAGTACATGATGCAGAACGGACACCTTTATAGTACGGATCCAATGGTTCAGCGTAAATACTTGAAACCGGCACCTAATACAGCGTTTTTTGGCGATCAGTCTCCAATGATGGTTGGCGTTTGGATGGGAATGCAGATTGTAGAATCTTACATGAAAAATCATAAAGAGGCTACCATAAAGGATTTATTGGAAATGACCGACTACTCCAAAATGCTTGCTGGAGCAAGATTTAACCCGTAATATAAAATAATAATGGAAGTTGCATTATATCTTTTGCCCGTTACTTTGGGTGAAACACCTATTGAGTCAGTATTACCACCTTATAATAAAGAAATAATTCTTCAGATAAAGCATTTTATTGTCGAAGATATACGTTCTGCTCGTCGTTTTCTTAAGAAAGTAGATAAAGAGATTGATATTGATACTCTAACTTTCTATCCTTTGAACAAGCATACATCTGCTGAAGAAATTTCAGGTTATCTGAAACCATTAATTGCCGGTTCCCCAATGGGAGTGATATCCGAAGCCGGATGTCCTGCTGTTGCCGATCCCGGAGCTGATGTTGTGGCTATGGCTCAGCGAAAGAATCTTAAAGTTGTTCCATTAGTTGGTCCATCATCAATTATCCTTTCTGTAATGGCTTCTGGTTTCAACGGACAAAGTTTTGCTTTTCATGGCTATTTACCAATTGATCCTTCTGAAAGAGTGAAGACTATAAAACATCTGGAATCGCGTATCTATTCAGAGAATCAAACGCAGTTGTTTATTGAAACTCCATATAGAAATAACAAGATGGCAGAAGATATATTACACAATTGCCGTCCTCAGACTAAGTTATGTATCGCAGCAGATATTACATGCGAAGGAGAATTCATAAAAACGAAAACAGTAAAAGAGTGGCAGGGAAAACTTCCTGATCTGACAAAGATTCCTTGTATATTCTTGTTGTATAAATAAGTAAGATACCTGGTATTTAATTTATTTTCTTGTATTCTTCGCTTATGAGTGCGGCTTCTTTTAATTGGTCGTACTCTTTTTCAAAACATTCTCCGAAGAAGTTTTTATCAAGGTTTGTTTCAATTTGCTGGAAAGTCCATAATTTTCCATCTCTGAATTTGGGAGAACAAAGCAATTTATCATTCTCAATGTAAAGAATGTATAGATAAATAAGACGATTGGTCTCTTCTGTTTTAAACCGATATTTAATGCTGAATCTATGTTCCAGTTTATCTTCATTAGGAAAAACTCTTCTCATAGTACGATTCAATCCCTCTTCCAGGCTTTCTTCGTATCGTAAGTAGCTTTCCATGGGAAGATCAATCTTATCAGGATTGAAATTGGCATTTTCAGATCTTCTGCTAAGAAATAATAGTCCGTTAGATATAACAGCAATTCGGATAACCGGATTGATATACATGTTCTTATAATAATGTTTTTCGAAACTATATTTCTTGTCTACAACTTCACCTTTTTCGTTTAATATAGGAATCTTTTCAATTTTTGATGATAAAGAAAGAAGAAGTGTAAGACCTATCTGACTAATAATGATTGCAATGAAAAGAATTGCAGGAGGTAGTATATGAAGCAGAATTAAATCTGTTATTTTTCCTAACGGTGATGCAAAGATTATAATCAGAGATGTTATAATGAAATGAGGAATACATAAAACTTGTATCACTCTGGAATAGATTGCTCCGGAATCAATGCTATACATTAAGTCTTTATCATAATGAGAACTGTTTTTCTTAAGAAACAATTTCTTTATTTTTCTTTTTTCGTAAAGTATAACAGAAGCAATAATTATTATTCCAATCTCAATATAAAAAGGTAACATCCCTTGAGGTATGTTCAGCGAGGGTGCAAAAGTAGATGTACCCATAAACAGAAGCAATAATGTGGACGCTGATAAGAGTAAAAGACTGCCTCCCCGTCCTATTAAGAAGTATACAAGTAGTGAAAAAAACAATCCTACAGCGGTACTAACGTAGATAGCCGTTGAAGCTGAAATAAATTCACTAAGAATCATGCATAATATGATAGGCAACACTCCAATAGTCCCATTAATAATAAGTAATTTGGACGTGTTTTTAATATAATTTCTTATCATATACTTCCTTCTATTATATATTCAAGAACAAATATTCTGTATAATAGGTTCTTATATTTTATGTTTGTTAATTAAATGTTTTTCCGCATGATAAGAAGAACGAACCAGTGGGGCACTTTCTACTTGTTTGAATCCTTTTTTTAGTCCGGTTTCTTTATAAATATCAAATTGTTTGGGAGTTATATATGCTTCAACAGGAAAGTGTTTATGTGATGGTTGCAGGTATTGTCCAATGGTTAGTATCTGGCAGCCGTTCTCTAATAAATCGTCCATAAGCTCTTCTACTTCTGAGGACGATTCTCCCAGACCAACCATAATACCAGATTTTGCAACAAGGCCACTTTTGGAGATCTGATTAATAACTTTTAGACTGGTTTCATAATTGGCTGCACTGCGAACGGTAGGGCTAATGCGTCGAACCGTTTCCATATTGTGAGAAATAATATCCGGTTTTGCGGCGATAATCATTTCAATAAGGTCGGTTCTTCCTTGAAAATCGGGAATCAGAACTTCTGTTGTAGTTTCTGGATTGAGAAGTTTTATCTGGTAAAGAGTATTTGCCCAGTGCGAAGCGCCTAAGTCGGGAAGGTCATCCCGGTCTACTGAAGTGATTACGGCATGAGAGAGTTTCATTAATCTGATAGATTCTGCTACATGCAACGGCTCATCGCTGTTTAAAGGGTGAGGTTTTCCTGTAAGAGTATTACAAAACTTACAGGAGCGGGTGCAGATTTCTCCGCAAATCATAAAGGTTGCAGTTCCTTTACCCCAGCATTCACCCATATTCGGGCAACGTCCGCTACTACAAATAGTATGTAGTTTATGAGACTCTACAATACGTTTTGTATCTGTATAGCGCTCGTTGCTCCCAATATTTATTTTAAGCCAATCCGGCTTTCTTACTCTTTCCATTTGTGTTGTGTTTTTAATAGTATTTGTTTACGGTATGTTGCTTACAGATTATTCTTGAAGAATTCTGTAATGCGAGTAAACAAGTGGTAACGGGTATTTCCTCCGTATATGCTATGATTGCGATTAGTGTAAACCTGCATATCAAATTGTTTGTTAGATTGTACTAACTGTTCACTATATTCGGCGGTATTCTGGAAATGAACATTGTCATCAGCCATACCGTGTACAATCAAAAGCTTTCCGCTAAGATTTCCAGCACGTGTAAATGCTGAGGAGGCTGCATAGCCATCTGCATTTTCCTGTGGAGTTCTCATGAAACGTTCAGTGTAAACAGAGTCATAGAATTTCCAGTCGGTTACCGGTGCAACTGCTACTCCGGCTTTAAATACATTGCTGCCTTCGCTCATGCTCATAATAGTCATGTATCCACCAAAGCTCCATCCCCAGATTCCAATTCTTCCGTTATCAACATAGGATTGTTTATTGAAGTACTTGGCAGTTTCTACCTGATCCTGTGCCTCTTTAACTCCTAAGTTCATATATGTACATTTAGTAAACTCTTCGCCACGTCCACCTGTGCCTCGTCCGTCAACACAAGCTACGATATATCCTTGAGTAGCCATGTAAGCTTCCCATCCTAATCCGCTTCTTATTCCACCCAGGCTCCAGCGATCAGCCACTTCTTGAGTGCCAGGTCCACTGTATTGGTAAAGAATTACAGGAAATTTTTTAGACTCAGAGAAGTCGGCTGGCTTAATCATCCATCCGTTTAACTGAACCCCAGCAGAAGTTGTGAAAGAGAAAAATTCCTTTTTAGGCAAAACCATCTTGCTGATCTCTTCTTTCAGCTTACTGTTGCTGATAAGTACACCAAGTTCTTTTCCTTTATTATCATTTAGAGTTACCGTCGATGGAGTAGTCAGGTTTGAGAAGGTATTAATAAAGTATTTCATTGTTCTTCCAAAGATGGCATTGTTTGTACCTTCCTTTTCAGTGAGTTTATCTTTTCTTCCCTTTGCATCTATTGCATACACAGCTTTGCGTAGAGGATTGCCTTCGTTACTTTCATAATAGAAAGTATTGTTTGCAGGATCCCAACCGTGGTACTTGCTCACTTCAAAGTTACCCTTAGTTACTTGTTTTATCAGATTTCCTCCGATAGAATACCAGTAAAGGTGACTATATCCATCTTTCTCACTCAGAAGGCTGAAGTTGTTATCATAGAAAACAATATTATCAAAGTTGTTTTCATTAATGTAGTATTTACTTTCGTCTCTTAGAATTAACTTAGCAACTCCTGAACGAGGATTCACGAAGTACATGTCAAACTGGTTTTGTGTACGGTTCAGCGTCATAACTGCCAGTTTACTTGCATCTTTAGTAAAACGTATACGTGGAATATAATCATCCTTCTTGATAGGAATATTTAATTTTCTGATCACCTTTGATTTGATATCAAAAGAGTGTACGGTTACAGTAGAGTTAGTTTGTCCCGATTTTGGGTATTTATAAGAATAGCTTCCGGGATAATATTCGTTCTCTTTGTTAGTAGGATATTGTCCGGCATACAACGGAAAAGAATAAGAAGACACAGCTGTTTCGTCAAAGCGAACAAAAGTAATCATTAAGTTATCGGGCGAGAATTCCAGTGCGCGGTTATACTCAAACTCCTCTTCATATACCCAGTCGGGAGCGCCATTGATAATTTTTCCAAATGCCCCATCGGTGGTTACTTGTGATTCGCTGTTGCCATAGAGGAACTTCACCAGGAAGATATTATTGTTTCTTACGAAAGCCACCATGTTTCCATCAGGAGAAAAAGTAGGAACCTGTTGAGGACCTCCGTCCGAAAGTTTCTCTACTAGATTACGTTTAATAGTGTACACATAGTGAACAGCAGTAAACGAGCGGCGGTAGATCGGTTTTGTTTCTGTCTGAATCAGGATTTTAGTTTCATCAGGAGACAGCTGATAGCCATCGAAGGTTTTGAATGTACACTCACGTGCTGTTGAAACATCAAATAGCGTTTCTACTTCTTTGCCTGTCTTGAATGAATATTTTACAATGCGCTTTCTGTCATTACTTATCATCGTGTAATGTTCTCCATCGGCCATCGGCACAAGTTCGCCTAACCTTTCGCCATTGTATTTGCCTGTTACAGCATCTTTTAATGTTAATACTTTGCTATCCTGGGCATAGATTGCCAATGAGAGAGCACAAAATATCAATAGTAAATTAATTTTTTTCATGTTGCAATACATCTGATTATCTGTTATACCCCACAAAAGTAAACAATTTAATCGATTCTGTACATAAGCATTTCTTAAAAGTTATTTTTATATAATCAAGATGAAGAACTCTCCACGGATAGTAAGCATACTTTTCTTTTTCAGCACTATTTTTTTTGATTACTATATGTGTTTCTTAAAAAAATAATCTCATCCCTCACTCCTGTAATGCTAAAGATTTGATTGTTAGGTTGTATGCTATGGATTTGATAATCTCATCCCTCACTCATCCCTCACTGAGTGAAATCTAAATCAGTAGTTATTAGATAGTTAATGAAGTGGTGGATAAAGACAAAAAAAACTTATCCCTCACTATTTGGGGCCATCTCTCACTTTTTCGTTTAAAAAATAGCTGTTTTGTAGCTATTATATGTCCCGTTATGTTTCCGGAATTCTAATAAGAAGAAAACAAAAGAACATCCTGAGATATTATATATTTCTTGTACAAAACAATGCATTCTTCTGTACAAAAGAATTAATTGTTTTGTACAGAAGAATGCATTCTTTTGTACAAGATAATATGAATTGCTGGTTTATAATTAAAAAATGAACGCGGAAGATGAATTAAGATGAAAGGATAAAATGGAAATTAAACCTTAGAGAGCAATTATTATTGTAAATGAAGAAATCGCGAACCTTATTTAAATAAAATACTTAACTTTGCGATTAAATAAAAAACAGAACGAATTATATGCCTGCTTATAACGACTTTTCTACCTTTCTAAGAAAGTATTTTGAATGCAAAGTTCAGAAGATTTCTCTTAACGCCGGATTTACTTGTCCAAACAGAGACGGAGTAAAAGGTAAAGGAGGCTGTACTTATTGTAATAACCAGACTTTTAATCCGGAATATTGCAAAACGGAAAAAACAGTAAAAGAGCAGTTGGAAGAAGGACGCTTGTTTTTCTCTCGAAAATATCCGGAAATGAAATATCTGGCCTATTTTCAGGCATATACAAATACTTATTCAGAGCTCGAAGAACTGAAAAGAAAATATGAAGATGCGTTAAGCGTTGATGGGGTAGTGGGATTGGTCATTGGAACTCGTCCTGATTGTATGCCGGATGCTTTACTTGATTACTTGCAGGAATTGAATAAACATACTTTTCTTCTTGTTGAATATGGCATTGAAAGTACTAATGATGATACGCTGCGAAGAATTAACCGCGGGCATACTTATGCAGACACAGTTGATGCTGTGAAAAGAACCGCTGCCAGAGGTATTCTTACCGGTGGGCATGTGATACTTGGACTACCGGGGGAAACACATGATGATATCGTAAGTCAGGCTGCCCGATTATCAGAATTGCCGCTTACAACTTTAAAGCTTCATCAGTTACAGCTTATCCGCGGAACAAAGATGGCTCATGAGTTTGAAGAACATCCGGAAGAATTTCATTTGTATGAAGTGGATGAATATATAGATCTTGTTATAGATTATGTGGAACAACTTCGTCCGGATATGGTGCTGGAGCGCTTCGTTTCTCAGTCTCCGAAGGAGTTACTTATTGCACCCGATTGGGGACTAAAGAATTACGAGTTTACCGAACGTGTAAAAAAAAGAATGCATGAAAGGGATGCTTATCAAGGAAAATTATACGGACTTTAAGATAAAAAGATTATTTTTGCTATTAAAAACCAGATGGATACAAATATGCAACAGAAGACTACAATAAAAGGGAAAGTTCACTATGTAGGAGTGAATGACAGAAATAAACAGTTGTTTGAAGGAATGTGGCCGTTACCTTACGGTGTATCTTATAATTCTTATCTTATTGACGATGAATTAGTGGCACTTGTTGATACGGTTGATGTATGCTATTTTGAGATTTTTCTTCGCAAAATTAAAAATATAATAGGTGATCGTCCTATCAATTATTTGATTATTAATCACATGGAGCCAGATCATTCGGGTTCCATTCGTTTGATAAAACAACATTATCCGGATATTGTTATTGTGGGTAACAAGCAGACTTTCGGAATGATTGAAGGTTTCTACGGAGTTACCGGTGAACAATATCTGGTAAAAGATGGAGATTATCTTGCTTTAGGACATCATAAACTTAAATTCTACCTTACACCAATGGTTCACTGGCCCGAAACCATGATGACTTACGACGAAACAGACGGAGTTCTCTTCTCGGGTGATGGATTTGGTTGTTTTGGAACATTAGACGGAGGCTTTATCGATTCCCGTATGAATATTGATAAATACTGGGATGAGATGGTACGTTACTATTCCAATATTGTAGGAAAGTATGGTTCTCCGGTACAAAAAGCACTCGAAAAACTAGCTGGATTGCATATTAGTGCAATTTGTTCTACACATGGCCCTGTATGGATGGAGAATATAGAAAGAGTAATTGGTATCTACGATAAATTAAGTCGCTACGATGCCGATGAAGGAGTGGTCATTGTTTACGGAAGCATGTATGGTAATACAGAACAGATGGCCGAAACCATTGCATCGGAACTTTCTGCCTGTGGCATTAAGAATATTGTGATGCACAATGTCTCAAAATCTAATCCTTCTTATATCCTTATGGATATATTTAAATACAAAGGACTGATTATCGGAAGTCCTACTTACAGCAACCAGATATTCCCTGAAGTAGAAGCAATTCTTTCAAAAATACTTGTGAGAGATATGAAAGGACGCTATCTGGGATACTTTGGATCTTTTTGCTGGGCTGGCGCTGCCGTGAAAAGAATGGCTGAATTTGCAGAAAAGAGTAAGTTTGAATTGGTAGGTGATCCTGTGGAAATGAAACAAAGTATGAAGGATATTACTTATACTCAATGTGAAAACCTGGCTAAAGCTATGGCCGATCGTTTAAAAGTTGACAGATCTAAAACACTATAAATAATCTAACTTAAAACAAACTTTATTATGAGACTAATCATTCAACCTGATTATCAGAAGATATCTCAGTGGGCTGCGAATTATGTAGCTGCAAAGATTAACAAGGCTAATCCTACTGCAGAGAAACCTTTTGTTCTTGGTTTGCCAACAGGATCTTCTCCTCTTGGAATGTACAAAGCACTAATTGATCTACACAAAAAAGGCATTGTATCATTTAAAAATGTGGTAACGTTCAATATGGACGAATACGTAGGTCTTCCACAAGCACACCCGGAAAGCTACTATTCATTTATGTGGAACAATTTCTTTAGTCATATTGATATTGTTAAGGCAAACGTAAATATCCTGAATGGTAATGCTGCTGATCTGGAAGCTGAATGCGAACGTTATGAAGCTAAGATCAAAGAATATGGTGGTATTGACCTTTTCCTTGGTGGTATTGGTCCTGATGGACACATTGCTTTTAATGAACCGGGATCTTCTCTAACTTCTCGCACTAGAGTGAAGACTTTGACAACAGATACAATCATTGCTAACTCTCGTTTCTTTGAAAATGATGTGAATAAGGTTCCTAAAACAGCTTTAACTGTAGGTGTTGGAACGGTTCTTTCTGCTAAAGAAGTTCTTATCATTGTTAATGGACACAACAAGGCTCGTGCTTTGTATCATGCTGTTGAAGGTTCAATTACTCAGATGTGGACTATCAGTGCACTTCAACTTCACGAAAAAGGAATTATTGTTTGTGATGATGCAGCTGCCGATGAATTGAAGGTGGGTACTTACCGTTACTTCAAAGATATTGAAGCTGATCATCTTGATCCTGAAACTTTACTGAAATAAGATTATATCAGATATAAATAAATGGACTTATAAATGTCTGGTTATTTATATTAAACAGACTTGAGACTTCATCCAAAGCCTCAAGTCTGTTTTTTTATGGTAAGTTAAAGAGTGGTATCACTCTTTTAAGCACAATCGGTAGATTTTAGGCTTAATTTGTCTTGAGCAACTTTAGATAAAAAGAACTCGAAAAGGTGATGGATGAACCAAAAAGTGAGGGTTTGGTGAGGGTCTTAAATGCTACCATCACCAAATAAAATGCTATATTTAAATACATTACAAGAAAAAGTGAGGGAGTGATGGATGATTTTAGTTTTTCTGTAAGAAAAGTCCAAACCACACTCAATATAGTATTGGTGTGGCTTGGACTTTTTCTTAGCTGTTCCAAAGTACGCTTTGAGTTCAATGTTTTTTTAAGCGAACTCTATTTAATAAACTAAACTTCTTCCAGAATACCTTTTCCCTGACGAACAATTTCCGCTTCACCAGAAGTACAGTCTACGATGGTTGATGGCTCTATGCCTCCAATTCCTCCATCAACAACCAAATCTACTTCATAACCAAATTTCTCGTCAATCAGTTCCGGATTTGTGAGATATTCAATGTCTTCTTTTTCATTCCAGGGAATAGTTGTGGTTAAGATTGGTGCATCCAGTTGTCTGCATATCTCACGGATAATATTATTATCGGGCACACGAATACCAACTTCTTTCCTGTTCTTGAATATTTTAGGAAGTTTGCCGCCGGCAGCCAGGATAAAAGTAAACGCTCCCGGCAAATTCTTTTTCATTAGTTTGAATGTAGAGTTTTCCACTTTTGCATATTCACTGATGTTGCTCAGGTCATAACAAATAATGGAAAGACTCTTCTTTTTCGGATCAATGTCTTTTATACGGCAGATGTTCTCTACTGCACGGACTTGTAATGCATGACAACCAATGGCATACACTGTATCCGTTGGGTAAATAACCACTCCTCCGTCGCGGAGGACTTGAACGATTTGTTCTATATCCTTCGGGTTATTGTTCTTTTCGTATAATTTTAATAGCATTTTATATAGAGTTTAGATTACTCGCTTTTTGCTTTTTCTATCAGCTTGTCACCTTGTGCTTCAGCTTCCTTTACTAATTTATCCGATTCTTTCTTAGCTTGTTTTACCAAAACCTCTCCGGCTTTCTGAGCAGCAAGTTTCTTTAATATATTGCCTCCGGCTTTTGCAACTAAATCATCTGCTTGCTTTTGCGCTTCGGCTACTAGTCTATCTCCGGCTTTCTGAGCATTGGCAACTAAAGCCTCTTTCTGTTTCTGTGCATCACCTAAATCTATACCCAGTTTCTTTCCCACTTCACCGATAGCTTTGTTTTTAGCACTGCTGAGTACTTGTTTTGCCATGCTCTTTGTGTCGATAGAAACTTTTGGCGAAGTGAATGTTCCACCAATTTTAAGATCGAGCGTGCTGAGTTGTCCAAGAGTACCGGTTGAAGCAGGAAGTTTAATCTTTCCTGAATAATCAATAGTCTGATCCAGACCAGTAGTTCCTGAAAGGTTAAGCATTGTTTCACCAAGTTTAATGTCGAATGGTTTTGTAGACACCCGTCCGTCTTTAATGGTGAAATCTATCTTCATGTCCTTCACTTTCATGTTCTTCAGACTCTCTTTCTTTACAGCTGTGGCAATCTTATCGATAACATTAACACCGCTGAGGCTGATGTCTTTTGTAGATAAACTACCGGCTCCTTGCATAGAAGTAAATACCGGAGATAATTGTTCATCAAGTTTGGTAGAAATATTCATATTTCCAGAGAAGTCTCCCTTAAGACCTTCGAAGATAGGTGCCAGTTTCTGAACCATATCCAGTTCTTTGTAAGCCTGTGCAAAAGAAATGCTGTTCATCTTAAATCCGGCATTCAGGTCGGGACTTTTTACGCTTTGAGCTGTAGAATAAGAACCATTCATTACAACCGATCCACCCATGGTGTTCATTGACAGATTCTGCATATCTACCTTGCCGTCTTTAACCAATAACTTTCCGTTCATGTTATTGAAAGCCATTTTATCAAAGAGTACCTGTTTCATGTTGGCAGTCATATTGAAATCGATATTCTTAGGAATTTCAATAGCTGAAGTTGCAGTACTTGTTGTTGTGGTAGCAGCAGTTGCGCCCTGAGCTGTTCCCGAAGTTCCGGTTGCAGTGGTGGAGGTAGTTCCCATAAAGTCGTTCAGGTTAAAGTAGTTAGACTTTATGTTCATTGTACCTTTCAACGTTTTGTCTTTCAGAACATATCCCATGTAGTTCTCCAGTCGGCAATCGGCTGTAATGTCATTCTTGCCAATCTTTACGGTAGTTTCGCTTAGGTTAAGATATTTAGGAGAGAAAGTAAAGGTAGATCTTTGAATATCTACATCAGGCATATCTTTCATCTTTAGTTTCATATTGCTAAGCTTCAAAGAACCTGAAGCCTGGAACTTGTCATACTGTTCTTTTTCTATGTAAGACATACGGCCCGCCATATTTACATCGGCACTGATAATACCATTCAGAGCCATACCTTCATCCAGTGGATATACCTGTTTAATCATTCCCAGATTTAGAGTACCTTTTGCGCTACCTTTTACATCAGGATCACTTACAGGAGTCTTGATGATAGAGGTTAAGCTAAACTGATTGCCTGCCATGCGAAAGCTGAACGGATTGATGTTTACCTCGGTTAAATCTGCACTACCGCCCGGATTCTTCACACTTGCATTGATATTTATCTGATCTACCCCCATAGGAAGTGACGGATATTTGAATGTTCCATTCTTTACCACCATACTTGCATTGAAAGCAGGTAAAGTGTCGCCCAGCATAATGCCCTTAGCGTTGACTTTAAGAGAAACATTACCGGTAGCTTTTACATCTTCAAAATCTTTAGCATAGATAGCCGGTATCAGAGAAAGCACATCTTTAAAGCCCACTTCGTTAGTGTTAACCTTCAAGTCCATATCCGTACCGCCATTGTTGAGCATAGCCACCCATCCGTCAACATCTGCCTTGATAGCATTCAGCTGGAATTTGTTTTCTTTCAGGGTATATTTACTATGAGCAAGGTCGGCATCCAAATCCATATCTGCAGAGACAACCGCATTGCTGATATAAGGAATTGCGCCCATCTTGAATGTAAATCCTTTACTTTTAGCAGCAATCTTCAGAGTAGAGCGATCGGCAGTCAAGTCGCCGGAACATTCTGTGTTCAGTCCCACGATTGAAGCATACATATCCGCCTGACGATCATCATAGATGATGTTTACGTTGTCTGTAGTAAACTTTTTAAGCTTCAATTTAAATGGTGTAGTTTCTTCTGTTGCAGGAGTAGCTTTGGTGGTGTCGGCTTTCATTATATCCCAGTTCACCTTTCCGTTCTTCAGAACTATGGCATGGATATAGGCATCTGATATCTCAATTTTAGAAACATCATAGCCACTGCTTCCAAATAGGGAGAAAAGATCAATAGCTACTGTAGCGTCTCCGGCTTTTACCAAAGTATCTTTAGCAAACTCATCGACCCCTTTCAGGTAGAAGTTATTCAGAGAAATAGAAGCTTTAGGGAAGTTCTTGAACAAGCTAATGTTCAAATCTTCGAAGCCAAATCTGGCATTTAGCATCTTATTACCTTCTGTAATAACTATCTTCTCAATTTTTCCGCGAAAAGCATACGGCAATATTGCCATAAGTGCCAGAATACATACAATTACAAGACCTGTAATTTTTAAACTTTTCTTTGTTCTTTGATTCATAATATCTATGTCTTAGTTACTTGAATTATCTTTTTCTTTCCTTAATTCTTCGGCTATACGCCAATGAATTGCTGCTTTTTCTTCATCTCCCAGTCGGGAATAAGCATCGCCTAACAATTCGTGCGATTTATCATGCTCAGGTTTTATAGAACAAGCCTTTTCCAAATCGGCAATACCTTCTTCTATATGATTCAGCTGTAGATGAATTTTTCCTCTGTTGTACCGAGGCTTGAATGCTCTTGGACTTAGCTTGACAGCTTCGTTCAGGCATGCCAATGCTTCGGGTATTTTATTATCCTCGAAAAGAGTTAATCCCTTTCTTACCCAGGCATCAACCATTTTAGGGTCCAACTCCAGCGCTTTATCATAATTGGCCAGTGCAGCCCGAAGATCATGCGCATGAGTAATACACTGATTACCCATGACGTAATATTCCTTGGCATACTTTTTCAGATTAGCGCGTTGCTCCTCCATTTTCCTCTTAATAGCAACGTTTTCCTCCTTTAGTTTGTTTATGATTCCCAGCTTTTTTCGTATAAATCTTTTTACGACAGGTCTTTCTATGTCATATCTGGAATGGATGGCTAAAAAGAACTGCTCCAGGAATTCTTCAAAGTTTCCGCTGTCAAATTGCTTAACAGCTTCCGCATATTGAATATCGGCCTGAGCTTGCTTTAGTGCTTTTTCAATTGCCAGCTGGTTATTGAAACGTGTGGCAAAGTCCACAATTTCCTGTCTCACGAATATATCTCCGCGGGAAATTTGTTTCTTTAGCTGAATACCTTCCAAAGAGGTACATCGGCTAAGTGCTACATACGCTTGTCCGCCGGCAAATACCCCTCCGCTAAAGTCAACAACCACTCTGCTAAAAGTAAGGCCCTGACTTTTGTGAACAGTAATGGCCCATGCCAACCGAATGGGATATTGCGTGAATACACCCAGTTCCTCTTCTTCTATCTTTTTTTCTTTCTCGTTATATACGTAGCGAATGTTGCGCCAGCAGTCTTTGTTTACGTCGCATTCCTTTCCATCGTCCGTAAGTACGTAGATAGTGCCTTCTTCGTCGATGGCAGAAATTACTCCAATGGTTCCGTTTACCCAGCGACGTTCGTAATCGTTCTTGATAAATATAATCTGTGCACCCACTTTCAGCTCCAAGTCTTTCTGGGTAGGCAGACTGCTTTCCGGAAAATCTCCGGTTATCTCACCTCTGAATATCACAGAATCACCCGGCAACTCGGCCAGTTTTTTTTCATTGATGAAGTCTACATTATCGCGCCTGGTGGCCAAAGTGATGTACATATCTTCTTCAGATTCCTCTATACGAGTATTGTATCTGGTATTGAGCAATTGCAAGTCGGCAGCACCGGCGGTGTTGTTACGGATATGGTCCAGAACACTTACAAAAACCTTGTCAGTTTGACGGTAAACCTTTTTAAGTTCAATTGATACCAGATCAATTTCACCAAAGACCCTTGCCGAAAAGAAAAATGGCGAAGGATAAAAACGATTCAAAATCTCCCGTTCGTCATTCTTTATAACAGGCTCCAACTGGTAAACATCACCCACTAGAAGTATTTGCTTACCACCAAACGGCTCCCTCATGTTATTGGAATAGATTCTCAGCACCCTATCTACAAAGTCGATAATATCTGCACGTACCATCGAGATCTCATCAATGATAATTAGCTCAACCTCCTTAATTAACTTGCGGTGTGCAGAGCGATATTTCAGGAACTCGTGAATTCGTCCGCCCTGAAGACTAAAGTTTGGATCATCGGGTAGGAGAGGGTAAAAGGGAAGTTTAAAAAAGCTGTGAAGTGTACTACCACCCGCATTGATTGCTGCTATGCCCGTTGGAGCAAGAACTACATGCTTCTTTCGGGTATTTTCACAAATATATTTCAGAAATGTAGATTTTCCCGTACCAGCCTTTCCAGTTAAAAAGACGGATTGCCGGGTATATTGAATTAAGTTCAGTGCATCCTGAAACTCTTTGTTATCCGTATCGATAGTAAATTTCACGTTTTTACCTGTTATTAGTATATTACAAAGATAAGATATATTACGAAAATACAATAAATGATTTTATTAAATACTAATGAATGACGTGTAAAATGAAATATTAAATATATTTGCATAAAATTCATTATTAAAATGAAAGCTAAACTAAATTCGCAGACACTTATATTTTTTGTATTAAAAACTAAACGATTTAAAAAATGAGAAAACTATTTTTATCATTAGGACTAATGTTTTTAGTCTCAATGGGTTATGCACAGAGTCCTCTTCGTGTAGGACAAACTCAACTTAATGTCGGTCTTGGATTGTCAGACTACGGTTTGCCTGTATATGTAGGTTTCGACCACGCTGTTCACCCAGATATTACTCTAGGTGGAGAATTATCTTACCGCGGTTATGATGATCATGATTATTATGATTACCATCTAAATTCATGGGGAATTTCGGGTAATGGTAATTATCACTTTAATAGCATTCTTGACATTCCAAGGAATTGGGATTTTTATGCAGGACTAAATGTTGGTTTTTACGTTTGGAATGCACCAGATGGTTACCATGGAGATCATACATCGGGATTAGGTCTTGGAGCACAGATTGGCGGTCGTTATTACTTCAACAATAAGGTTGGTATTAATCTTGAAGTTGGTGGTGGCAATGAATTTAGCGGAGGTAAAATAGGTCTTACTATTAAACTGTAATAAATTTATTTTTTCAGCGAAGAGCCTTATTTCATTTTTAGAAATAAGGCTCTTTTTTTGTGATTGGATACTTTTAAAAGATACTTTCAGCGTAGTTTAATTATTTCTTCCCGAAAGCTAATTAATTTATTAACTATATGTTTATAATAAGGTGTAGACTATAATAATATAGATGGTAGACTATATATTGCTAAGGTCTACACCTTTTTTAAAAAAGCTCTAAAATAAAGATAAAATATATACTGAATAAATTATCAAGCTTAATTGATAAATGATGTTAAGTACCTTAATAAATTATCACAAAACATTTGTTTATCTTAAAAATTATCAACAATATTTGTGAAATGAAAAATTAAAAAAAAAGAAAATATCATGGAAACTGCTGAATTTGATTTCAAAGGATTTAAAATGAATGGATTTATGATGCTATTTCTTAATATCTGTTTGATATTTGTAAGTGTGGCAATGTTTATCTATTATGACGTATTAGGAACTTTAGGAATTATTTTAGGAGTGATAGGAATAATTTCCTGTTTCTTTATTTTGGCAGGTTTCATGCAATTGGAACCAAATCAGGCACGGGCCATGGTCTTTTTTGGAAAATACAAAGGAACGTTCAAAGAAACCGGCTTTTTTTGGGTAAATCCTTTTCTTGATAAGAAGAAACTTTCACTACGTGCTAGGAATCTTGATGTGAAGCCTATTAAAGTAAACGATAAAACCGGTAATCCGATAATGATTGGATTGGTTTTGGTATGGAAGCTTAAGGATACATATAAGGCTATGTTCGAGATTGATTCTCAGACATTGGCAGAGGCTGGGGCAACTTCTCCAAATGCGGCTGTCAGTCTAGGAAATTCTGTAGCCGGACGTATGACTGCATTCGAGAATTTTGTTAAAATACAGAGCGATGCTGCTCTTCGACAGGTGGCCGGACAGTATGCTTATGATGATAATGAAGGAGAAACTAGCGGACTTACTCTTCGTTCGGGTGGGGATGAGATAAATATTCAGTTAGAACAGAAGCTGAACGAACGTTTAGCTATGGCCGGAATTGAGGTTGTCGAAGCAAGACTTAATTATCTGGCTTATGCACCTGAGATTGCAGCAGTGATGCTTCGCCGTCAGCAGGCCTCTGCTATTATTTCTGCTCGAGAAAAGATAGTGGAAGGTGCAGTGTCTATGGTAAAAATGGCTCTGACAAAGCTTTCTGATGAAAAGATTGTAGAATTGAACGAAGAGAAAAAAGCAGCAATGGTGAGCAATCTTCTGGTTGTTCTTTGTGCCGATGAGGCTGCTCAGCCGGTTGTAAATGCCGGAGCTCCAAATAACTAACTAATTTTAAATTTAAATAAAGACTAAAGGTATGATTATTGTTGTAGGTATAGTAGCATTCGTTGTCAATTTAATATTTATATTGACTCGTTAATAAGGTAAATAAGGCATTTATTCATTTGCCTTATTATTTATTTATTGGATTGTTCTAGTAAGAAAAGCAGTTTTATGATTAAATTCTTTTCAGTTAGAAGGCAAAAGTTGCCAGAAGTTCGTGCTCCACGAGCTTTTGGTGATAAGATTCTTGAGGCAATAGCCGTTCTTCTTTTATTGGGAATATGGGTGGTCGCTTTTATTTTATATAATAAGGCGCCCGATGTAATTCCTACTCATATTAATATTTATGGAAAAGCTGACAGGATAGGAAGCAAAGATACGTTGCTTGTTCTTGCTGGAATAGCAACATTTGTTATGGCTTTAACCGGATACAGATCATTCTTCCCTTCAAGGATGTCTCGTTTCCCTGTGCAGATAACTGAGAAAAATATGCTTATTCAGTATGCCTTGATAGCTCGTTACCTTCGTGTATTGAATGTTTTGGTTGGTATGTTGTTCGTTAATATGTTATTCAGTCTTTCCGATTTCTTTCTTTCAATTGGAAATGGAATATTTGAAATTCTGATGGTAATAATCGTGGTACTGCTATTACTTTCTGCAGTTATTTATAATATTCTGGCCAGGAGATATAGATAATGTTATCAGCTAAGAATTAAGCTTCTTTTTGATATAATCCATAATATATTCTTCCTGATTAGGGTGAAACCAGGTGATATCATTATCTCTTTTGAACCAGGTCATCTGTTTACGAGAATAGATACGTGAGTTTTGCTTGATTTTTTCTATAGCGAAAGGTAAATCCCAAACGCCATCGAGATAGTTAAAAAGCTCCTTGTAACCAACTGTATTCAGGGAGTTAAGATGCTTGTATGGGTATACGGATTTTACTTCTTCTAACAGGCCATCTTCCATCATGATATCTACACGACGGTTAATTCGTTCGTAAAGTTCTTCACGATCGCGGGTAAGTCCTATTTTAAGGATGTGAAATGGTCTTTCCCTTGTAGAGCGAGTGCGGAAAGAAGTATAAGTCTTTCCTGTCATGTAGCAAATCTCCAACGCGTGTATAACCCGTTTGGGGTTTTTTAGATCAACAATCTTGTAATATTCAGGGTCAAGAAGCTTTAATTCACTGCATAAACGTTCCAATCCTTCTGATTCATATCTGTGAATCAACAGCTCGCGTGTTTCCTTATCTACGGTAGGTATATCATCAATGCCCTTACAAACAGCATCAACATACATCATTGATCCGCCGGTCATAACAATAACATCTTTGGATTGAAAAAGCTTTTCCAGAAGTTTTAATACCTCAGCTTCGTATTGTGCGGCACTGTAGTAATCAGTCAGTTTAAGTGTGCCTACGAAGTAATGTGGAACTTTATTAAGTTGCTCGGGAGTAGGAGCAGCAGTTCCTATTTTAAGATCGGCATACAGCTGTCGGGAATCGGAAGAAATAATTGGTGAACCAAAATTTTCGGCCAAGCGTAAACTTAGCTCCGTCTTTCCGACACCTGTAGGCCCTATGAGAACTAGTAAGGTTTTAGCCATTAAAAGCTCCCTTTGTCAAAAGAATCATCAGCAATACTATTAATGTCTATATCGAATCCTTCTGTGTCAAAGTCTTCAGTATCAAAAGTTTCATCGCCATAGAAGTTCTCGTCTAAATCAATGGTAGTATTAGTTGCTGCCATATCTTCAAAATCAATGACTTGTTTAGGCGCAATACCCGATTTCTTGGAACAAATAGCTTTGTCCAAGTCTTTACCTGTGATGATTTCCGATAATTCAATGAAGAATGAACGTTCTGTCATGTAATCAAAAACATAAATCAGCTTTTGTTTTTCATCTTCAATTAAATCACTTAATAGTGTGTCTTTCATAACCCAGCTATCTTCCTCTGAATTGTTGTCCATATCTTCGAGGGTGATTTCTTTTTCTTTTTCCCAATCTTCATCACAAATAAAGAAAGAGGTCATTTGATCATTTGAATAGTCAACTGATTTTAGAATAGCCTCGTGTAAATCCTGGAAGGTTGCTTCTGAATCAATTTGTATTTCTCTGACAAAATCATCAACTTCATCAGATATGATTGTGAATCTGTATACCATATTCTTTTTAAATTTATTGATGGCGTAAAAGTAGTAAAAATCTCAAAATGTACAATAATTAAGTTCTATTCGTTTATAAAAAAAGTAAAAGGGAAGAACCATCAATTCGATGATCTTCCCTTTTCTGCTGAATATAAACCTTACTATAGCAATGTTTATCTTATTATTCCTCGTTTTGAGTTTTGAACAAACTCAATAATATATTCAATTTCCGGACTTGACGGAATTTCTTTTTTCACTTTTTCCAAAGCTTCACTCACATTCAATCCGCTTTGGTAGATAATACGGTATACATTGTGAATATTCTCAATTAATTCATTTGAGAAACCATGTCTGCGCAAACCAACAATATTAATCCCGCAATAAGCAATAGGATCTCGTCCTGCAATAATGTATGGAGGTATGTCTTTGCTAAAACGTGAACCACCTTGAAGCATTACATAACTACCTACACGGCAGAATTGATGCATCAATACTGCGGCACTGATTATTGCATTATCGTCTATGATAATTTCGCCGGCCATTTTTGTGGAATTACCAATAATACAATTGCTACCAACTATTGCATCATGCGCTACGTGTACTCCTTCCATTAAAAGGTTATTGCTTCCAACAACCGTTTTTCCTTTGGCTGCAGTTCCACGGTTAACAGTTACATTCTCACGAATAGTATTGTTATTGCCTATTTCTGCAGTAGTTTCTTCTCCCTGAAATTTTAAATCCTGTGGCACAGCACCAATTACTGCTCCAGGGAAAATAGTATTTCCGTTTCCAATGCGTGCTCCGTATAATATGCTTACATTAGACATAATGTTGTTATTATCACCAATAACAACATTCTTATCAATATAAACAAAAGGTGCAATTTTTACATTCTCTCCAATTATTGCTTCGGGATGTATATATGCTAATGGACTAATCATTTGTTATTTTATTTGTTCTTAACTATTTGAGCCATAAATTCTGCTTCACAAGCCACTGTTTCACCAACAAATACATATCCTTTCATTGTTGATATGCCACGGCGAATTGGTGCTAACAGTTCCAGTTTGAAGATAAGTGTATCTCCTGGTACTACTTTCTGACGGAACTTAACTCCATCAATCTTCATAAAGTAAGTAGAATATCTTTCAGGTTCATCAACAGAGTTGAGTACAAGTAATCCTCCGGTTTGTGCCATTGCTTCTACCAGCAATACACCAGGCATAACCGGTTCTTGTGGAAAATGTCCCTGGAAGAATGGTTCGTTTACTGTAACATTCTTTAATCCTACAATGTGGTTTGGACCTATTTCAATAATCTTATCAACCAAAAGGAATGGATAACGGTGAGGCAACAGTTCACGGATGCGGTTTACATCCATAACAGGTGCTTCATTGCAACTATATGAAGGTGCTTGTATTTCGTGCTTTCTGATTTCTTTTCTCATCTGACGGGCAAACTTATTATTAATTGTATGTCCCGGACGAGTAGCAATAATACGGCCTTTGATTGGTTTTCCAATTAAAGCCAAGTCGCCAATGATGTCGAGTAACTTGTGACGAGCTGGTTCATTATCCCATACCAATGGTTTATGATTGATATATCCCAATTGATTTGCATCTTTGTGAGGCACTTTCATAACATCAGCCAGTGCATCAAGCTTTTCCTGTGAAACCTGGCGCTCGTAAATTACAATTGCGTTATCTAAATCGCCTCCTTTAATAAGACCTGCAGAAAGTAAAGGTTCAATTTCACGAACAAAAACAAAAGTTCTGCTAGCAGCAATCTCTTTTGAGAAATCGTTCATACTATCTAATGTAGCATACTGGTTAGGTATAATCTTAGAATCATATGATATTAGAACATTTAAGCTGAAATCTTCATCAGGAAGTACCATTATAGAAGAACCAGTTTCTTCGTCTTTAAACTCAATCTTATGCTTGATAATATAGAAATCTTTAACAGCCGCTTGTTCAACAATACCAACTTTCTCAATTTCTTCTACATAGGATATGGCGCTACCGTCAAGAATTGGGAATTCCGGTCCGTTAACCTGTATTAAACAGTTGTCTATTCCTGCAGCATAAAGAGCAGCCATTCCATGTTCTACTGTACTAACTTTAACTCCGCTTTTTGCAAGAACAGTGCCACGAGTCGTTTCTATAACATTATCTGCTACTGCATCTATTATAGGTTGTTCTTCCAGATCAATTCTTTGAATCTTGTATCCGTGATTATCCGGAGCTGGATTGAAAGTTACAGTAAGATCTAGTCCAGTGTGAAGACCTTTTCCTCTTAGTGAAAAGCTATCTTTTAGAGTCTTTTGTTTCAACATTGGTTACTTATTTAATTGTTTCTTAAGTTCATTAATTTCTCTCTCTAAATTATTGAGAGTAGTATACATTTCTGGTAATTTCTTGAATACAACAGATGATTTGAAATATTTCTTTGCATCAAATGCTGGAGCTCCCATTACGTTTGTGTTTGATGGAATGTTGCCGGCAATTCCAGATTGTGCTGCCATACCTACCTTGTCTCCAATTTTTATATGTCCGGCTAAACCAACCTGACCACCAATCATACACCATTCTCCCACTTGAGTTGAACCAGCAACACCAGCTTGAGCAGCCATTACTGTGTGAGAACCAATTTTGTCGTTATGAGCAATCTGAACCAAATTATCCAGTTTTACTCCTTTATGTATAATTGTAGCTCCCATTGTTGCTCTGTCTACACAAGTATTAGCACCAATTTCTACATCGTCTTCCAAAACAACAATACCAATCTGAGGTATTTTGGAATATCCTTCAGGAGTAGGAGCAAATCCAAATCCGTCAGCTCCAATCACACTTCCTGCATGCAAAATGCAATTGTTGCCTACACGGCAGTCATGGTAGATAGTTACGTGTGGATATAAGATACAGTTGTTTCCCACTTTAGCATCGCTTCCAACTGTTACGTGAGGATGAAGTATTGTATTATCACCTACTTCAGCATTGTCTTCTACACATGCAAACGGTGCAATATATACATCTTTACCAATTTTGGCGGTAGGAGAAATGAAAGCCAGTGGATCAATACCCACTTTTTTTGGTTTGCTCATTTCATATAAGTTAAGCAGCTTTGCCAGACTTTCATAGGCATTCTCTACTTTTATAAGAGTTGTCTTGATTTCATGTTCGGCAGTGAAATCCTTATTAACTAATACAATACTTGATTGTGTGTTATATATGTAATGAGTATATTTTGGATTGGAAAGGAATGAAATAGCTCCAGGCACACCTTCTTCTATTTTAGCAAAGGTATGAACACTAGCGTTCTCATCTCCTATTATTTCTCCCTGAATAAATTCTGCAATTTGCTTAGCCGAAAATTCCATGTTTTTATTGTTGATTGATTCTAGTATTTTTTCAATATTGTAAAATGGAGATTACATTCCTATGTATATGACCATTGGGGCGCAAAGTTCGTGTTTTTTTTTTAGATTTCCGTACAGTTGGCTAAATATTTAGTTCTTTTTTAAGCTAAACGCTGATAACAAAGGTAGTATTTCTTTACTTTCTTTGAAAGCAGCGAAATGTTTAGCATATCTGATGCTTCAGCTATATTCTTTATTGTACCGTCCTTATAGATAATATCAATGCTATCATCGGCAGGATCGTACATGTTTTTTTCTATGCTTGAAGTGGAAATTAAATAAACAGCTTCTTCTTTGTTAATTTGGACTGACCGGCTAATTTTATCGACTAAACTTTCCATTCTTTCTTCACTAACCTGATCTGAAGAAATCTCAACTTTAAAGATGTTCCGGTTAATTAAGCCGTGGCTTAAAGTGGAAAGAACTTTATCTGAATGATTGCTCCATACTTTTAGTGCAGTCCATATATCATTATCATCAAGTTGCCCAAAGTTTTCCAGGCAAGTTGAATTACTATAAAATTCTTTTGAGTCTATGTTGTTATAAAGAAAAAAACGAAGGGCTGGTGATGCAAATAGTTCTATTCCTTTACTTGCTAATTTTTTTGCACGTAAAAGAGAATTTATCAGCATTTGCTCATACGCCACAGATGTTTTGTGCAGGTATACCTGCCAATACATTAGCCTTCTGGCGGTAAGAAAGTTTTCGATTGAGTAAATGCCTTTTGATTCTACAACTAGGTGGTCATCTTTTACATCGAGCATTTTTATAATTCGTGCAGAACCAATATTTCCTTCAATAACTCCGGTATAAAAACTGTCTCGTCGTAAGTAGTCGAGTCGGTCCATGTCTAACTGACCGCTTACCAGCTGATGAAGAAACTTTTTATGATACTCGTCTTTGAAGATGCTAATTGCCAGATCGAGTTGTCCATTCATCTCTTTATTCATCTTCTCCATAAAAAGAAGAGATATTTCTTCATGCGAGATTCCTTTTACAATTGTATCTTCCAATACATGTGAAAAAGGACCGTGCCCAATATCGTGTAGTAAAATGGCAGCCAGTACTCCATCTGATTCCTCCTGAGTAATTTCATTACCTTTATTTCGAAGTTGAGCGATAGCTTCACTCATTAGATGAAAAGCTCCCAGGGAATGTTGAAAACGAGTGTGTTGTGCACCAGGGTAAACAACCGAAGATAGCCCCATCTGTTTTATACGGGTTAACCTGTACAATAATGGATGGCTTATTATATTATATAATAATCCACCCGGAATATTGATGAATCCGAAAACCGGGTCGTTGACTATCTTTCGTTCGTTTGTCATGTGTATTTTTATAGAATAGCTTTTAATTGCTCTTCCATTTCAGTCTGAACAGCTTTAGCTGCCTTTCTTGCTTCTTCTGCAAATTCTTCAGTTTTATCAGCATAAATAATACCACGTGAAGAATTTACAATTAATCCACACATCTGATTCATACCATATTTGCAGACTTCTTCAAGAGACCCTCCTTGTGCACCTACTCCCGGAACAAGAAGAAAGTGATTTGGTACATGTTTACGAATGTTCAGGAACATTTTTCCTTGAGTGGCTCCAACTACATACATCATTTGTTCGTCTGAAGCCCATTGTTGAGAAGTCTTTAAGACTTTTTCGAATAAACGTTCTCCGTTGACATCTTCTGTAAGCTGAAAATCATGTGATCCTTTATTGGAAGTTAATGCAAGCAAGATAACCCATTTCTCAGGGTAAATAAGGAATGGTTTTACACTGTCTTCACCCATATAAGGAGCAACAGTTACTGAATCTATATTTAATTCATCAAAGAAAGAACGAGCATACATTTCACTGGTGTTACCAATATCGCCACGTTTAGCATCGGCAATAATAAACTGATCAGGATAATTCTCCTTGATGTAATTTACAGTCTTTTCAAAAGCTATCCAACCCTTTACACCCATACTTTCATAAAAGGCAAGGTTTGGTTTATAGGCGATACATAAATCGGCAGTAGCATCAATGATTGCTTTATTGAATGCAAAGATCGGATCTTCTTCTTTCAGTAAATGTGCCGGAATTTTCTTGATATCAGTATCAAGGCCAACGCAAAGAAATGATTTTTTGCGTTTAATATTTTCAAATAATTGTTGTTTATTCATTGGAAAATCAATTTTATAATTCACTTTCTTTCATTCGTTCTGCATTTTCAGCTACAATCAGACGGTCGATGCAATCTTGAATGTCTCCGTCCATAAAGGCAGAAAGGTTATATATAGTATAGTTTATGCGGTGATCGGTCATACGTCCCTGCGGATAGTTGTAGGTCCGGATTTTAGCCGAACGGTCACCTGTAGAAACCATCGTTTTACGCTTTGACGCAATATCATCCAGATATTTCTGATGTTCTTTGTCGTAAATGAAAGAACGAAGTCGTGTGAGTGCTCTTTCTTTATTCTTTGGTTGGTCACGGGTTTCAGTACATTCTATACGAATTTCTTCTGAAACGCCAGTGTTAGGATTCTTCCACATATAACGCAAGCGGACACCTGATTCTACTTTGTTTACGTTCTGACCACCAGCACCACCCGAACGGAATGTATCCCATTTAATTTCGCCTTCATTGATTTCTACATCAAATTCTTCAGCTTCCGGAAGTACAGCTACGGAAGAAGCCGATGTGTGAACACGTCCTTGAGTTTCAGTGGCGGGAACTCTCTGCACACGGTGTACGCCCGATTCATATTTCAAAGTCCCGTATACGTTTTCACCGCTTACGGTAAAGACAACTTCCTTGAATCCTCCGGATGTTCCTTCACTGGTACTTGTTATTTCTACTTTCCAACCTTTGTTCTCGCAGTATTTCAAATACATACGAAATAAGTCTCCGGCAAAGATAGCAGCTTCGTCTCCACCAGTTCCACCACGAATTTCAACAATGGCATTCTTACCATCCTGAGGATCGGCAGGAACAAGGAGCAGTTTTATTTCCTCTTCCAGTTCCGGAATACGGGATTGGCAGGCATTTAATTCTTCTCTTGCCATTTCACGCATTTCCTGATCTTGTTCAGTATCCAGAATTACTTTGGCTTCCTCAACTCCATCGAGCATTTGTATGTACTCTTTGCGGGCGTTCATTATATTTTCCAATTCTTTGTATTCCTTGGTTAGTTTCACGTAACGCTTCATATCTGAAATTACATCAGGGTCGGTAATAAGGGTCGAGATTTCTTCAAAACGGCTTACCAAGCCTTCAAGTTTGTCTAATATTGTATTGTTATATTCTGCCATAATTTAATATCTGAACTCTCCGAATTCACTTTTAATAATCAGCTCTTTTTTATCAGATTCTTCAATGCGTCCAACGATTTGCGATTCAATACCGAATGACTTTGAAATAGCAATAACTTCTTCTGCATGTTCTGGTGAAAGATATACTTCCAGACGATGGCCCATATTAAACACCTTGTACATTTCATTCCAATCTGTGCCCGATTGCTCTTTAATAGTCTTAAACAATGGAGGTACAGGGAAGAGGTTGTCTTTTATAATTCTTACATTATCCACAAAGTGAAGTACTTTTGTCTGTGCACCGCCGGAACAATGAACCATACCATGTATTTCAGGACGAAGAGCATCAAGCAGCTTCTTTACAACCGGAGCATATGTACGGGTAGGAGAGAGAACCATCTTTCCTGCATCAAGGCTGATACCTTCAATCGGATCAGTCAGCTTTAAATTTCCAGAATAAACAAGATCTTCAGGAACGCCGGCATCATAGCTTTCAGGATATTTTTCTGCAAGATATTTGGCAAATACATCATGGCGGGCAGAAGTAAGTCCATTACTTCCCATACCACCGTTGTATTCTTTCTCGTATGTAGCTTGTCCGTAAGACGTAAGTCCTACAATAACGTCTCCTGGACGGATATTAGCATTGTCGATTACGTCACTGCGCTTCATGCGGCAAGTTACTGTACTATCCACGATGATAGTACGAACCAAATCGCCAACATCGGCTGTTTCACCACCAGTAGCATAAACACCCACACCCATTTCTCGAAGTTCTGCAAGTAACTCATCTGTACCATTGATGATAGCCGAGATTACTTCTCCCGGAATCAGTAACTTGTTACGACCGATAGTGGAGGAAACCAGAATATTGTCTACTGCGCCAACGCAAAGTAAATCATCAATATTCATAATCAACGCATCCTGTGCAATGCCTTTCCACACAGAAACATCGCCAGTTTCTTTCCAGTAAAGATATGCCAGACTTGATTTTGTTCCAGCTCCGTCTGCATGCATAATGTTACAATATTCAGGATCACCTCCCAAGATATCAGGAATAATTTTACAGAAAGCTTTAGGGAAGATTCCCTTGTCGATGTTCTTTATAGCGTTATGCACATCTTCTTTTGATGCAGAAACGCCACGCTGCATGTATCGTTGATTACTCATTTGTAGTTATATAAAAGGATTTTGTATACAGCGTGCAAAAGTACTGTATTTTTTTCTTGTAGACAAATCTTTGTATCAGAACTCTACTGTTGGAGCTTTTTCAGAGCCAGCTTCTGCTTCAAAATATGGTCTTTTTTCAAAGCCAAACATTCCTGCAAACATATTTCTTGGGAATTTGCGGATATAAGCGTTATACTCTTTTGCTAATTCGTTGAAACGTCCGCGTTCTACTGCAATACGATTTTCTGTGCCTTCCAACTGCGATTGTAGCTCAAGGAAATTCTGGTTTGCTTTTAAATCAGGGTAGTTCTCGGAAATGGCCAACAGTTTACCAAGAGCTGTTGTAACATCACCTTGCGCTTTTTGAAATGCCTGCAACTTTTCAGGAGTCAGGTTCTCAGGATCGACAGTTATCTGAGTTGCCTTAGAACGTGCCGCAATAACTCCTTCCAAAGTAGTTTTTTCGTGTTTAGCATATCCTTTTACTGTATTAACAAGATTTGGAATAAGATCAGAACGACGCTGATATTGATTTTCTACGTTCGACCAAGCTTTTGTTACACTTTCTTGTTTATCTACCATTGAGTTATAAGCACTTGAACCAAGTAATGCAATAAGAACAATTACCGCAATGGCAATAATTACTGACTTTTTCATGTTTATATTCATTTTTGTTGTTATGTTAAAAATCTGAACCTGCTCCTCCGCCACCAGACATGCCGCCGCCGAAGCTACCTCCGCTGAATCCTCCGCCTCCTGAACCTAGACCTCCGCCAAGACCGCCTAGGAAGATTCCTCCGCCAAGGCCGCCTCTTCCACCACGGTAATTATCGTCTGATGATTCCGTTTCACGAATTATTTTGTGCCCACAATTCTGGCAAGTATACACCACTTCTTCTCTTTTTACTCCATGACGGTAAGAAAGAAGTTTGGAATCCGTTCTCATCAGTTTATGTTGTTTGCATTTTGGGCAGCGTGTCGCTCTCCAGGAAGCAATTCCACCTATAAAAGCTAACAATATAATAAATCCGCCTGCAGCAAAGAACAAAAACATAATATTTCCGCCTTCCTCATTATTCAATTCATCGTTACTCATGGAACCATCCAGACGAGCACAAACGGCCTGAATACCACTAACCATTCCTCCGTCCCAGTTGTTGTTGCGGAAGAAAGGATTCATTTTTTTGACTTGAATTCTTTTGCAAATGGCATCCGGTAAATCTCCTTCAAGTCCATAACCGGTTATGAAACGTATCGTGCGTTGGTCTTCTACCAGCAAAATTACCAGTCCGTTATCTTTGCTTTTTTTTCCTACTTTCCATGCATTAAATATTCCAAGAGCAAAATCAAAGCTGTTCTCATTCCCAATAGATGGAAGAGCAATAACTGCAACTTCAATGGACGTTTTTTGTTCCAGTTTCCAAAGCATGCTGTCTATAGCTGCACAAGCTTCCTGAGATAAAAGCCCACCGGGATTGCTCACGTAGCGCATTTTATTTTCTAAATGCACATTCGGAACACTTTCTACTGTATATGCATTATCCTGGGCATTTGCTTGAAAGCTAACGAATAACAGCAAGAAAAGCATTGTCTTTTTTAATAAATCCATGATCGTATATTTCCGTATTTATTTTATTTTTTTTCTCAAATCGTCCAAATTCATCAGTCTCAATATGTAGTTGTATTCATTTGATTGCCTGAAAATCAATATTCATACTATCCTACACATTTTCTTTCCGTACTATTACCAATCTGCATTAGCTGTAGTAATAGAATAGTTCTAAAATTATTAATAGCAATAATATCTTAGGTACAAAGATATAAAAGTATTCGGGTTATTTAATAGCAATTGTACCAAAAATGTATTAAAGTGAGAATCTGTAAATTAGAAACAGAAGTTTATCTCTAAGAACTTCATGCAAGTTTGTTTTTTTGGGGTTTGTTTGCATAAATCATACCGCAAAAGATTGGGCCGTATCCTGTTTGAGCATATACTCTTCAGAATACGACCCGTGAAATTTTACTTTATCTCAGATAAAAGAATAAAGCTTTTGCTTGGTCTTAGTTTTTAGTTATTTTTTGCGAAAATGATCCGTTTTTATTAGTAATACGGATAATATATATCCCTTTATTGAAGCTTCCTAAATGTAATGTAGCAATAGAGGCTGAATTAACATTTTTACTCAAAATACAATTTCCCGTTGCGTCAAAAACCTGTATGATAATATCTCCGTCACATACTCGCGTTGCATCAACGTAACACTCATCTATAACAACTGTTGGATAGATGTGTAAACCTTTAGCATCAGTCTTATTTATACCGGTGTTTAAGGTTACTTTCAATATTCCATTGGAAAGTAACTGGCTGTCGTCCCATGCCAATCCTTGAGCTGGTGCTGCAGGATAAATATTGTATGAGCCAGTGCGAAGTCCATTTCCCGTAAATACAGTAAATGCATCACCAGCTGAGAGAGAACGGTCTGATATATCGATTAATATTGTGTTTCCTTTGAAAGTTGCATCGTTTGAAAAGGTAAAACCATCGTTTGTGTTTTTGCGAATTTTAATTTTAAGTGTGGATAAAGTATCTACAGTTAAAATTCCATTTATAGATAGTGTTCCACAATCATTAATTGTTGCTCCTGCGGTCAGAGTTCCACCTTGCTTAACTTCTACATTTGCTACTGCGCCGTTGCCTCCCAATATTCCACCATTGTTTATTGTGATGAGTTTATTGGTAGTAGAATTTACATTGTTTGCATATATTGTTCCACCGTAAATATTTAAAAGAGCTCCACTTTGTCCGGTAAGCGTCCAATTCCCAGTACCATACTTATTAACAGTAACTTCATCAAGGATGCCGGCAAAAGTAGCATCAGCATTATTGTAACCAATGTTGTATGTTCCGTTGACTAAGTGACAGTCGGTTGCAGTAGAAGCAAGAGTTCCAATTTCGCTATTGGCTGATAGAGCTGTTCCACTTCCCTTTTTATAATGTCCGGCATAGAGCCCTGTTCCAAGTGATAGAGTTGTTTTGCTCATATCAGTTGATTGGCAAAGACGTAACTGATTACCTGTTACATTTAGATTTCCTGAAAAATCAGACCAGTCAGCCAACATATCTCCTCTAACATAAGGCATGTTTAAGTTGATTGTTCCTGCTCCATGAAATGAACCATTAATATAGCATCGGTCGCCCGCTTTAATTGCAACAGTTTTTCCAAAAGGAATAGTGGTAGCATAATCAAAGTTTGGAACAGCCGAGGTATTGTTGTTATTAAATATAGTAATGGTCCCACTATTGGCTTCAATATTTCCACCGATCTTTCCAAATGTGGTATTCCAGCTTCCCATTGCAAGAGTTCCTTCATTAAGAACAGTTCCACCAGTCCAGGTATTTGCTCCGGCATAGGTAATATTCACTTGTCCGGCACCGGTTTTTACCAATTTACCTTCTCCCAGGATAATTCCTTTAAGAGCAGTGGTTCCGGTAGGTATATTTATATTACAAGTGTCAGTAATGGTTATGCCACGGTTAGTAGCTGTATTGGCATTGTTTATAGTCAAAGTGGCATGGTTGAGCTGAAAATTAGATGCATCGGTTGTAGCAGCACCAATACTGCTGGCTGTTCCCCCATCGGCAAGTGCACTGATAGCAAGTGTTCCGCCATTAATTATAGTTGCGCCAGTATACTCACTTTTATTTGCAGAAAGGGTTAATGTACCTTTACCGTTTTTGATAACTCCGCCAGTACTACTTAATCCACCTGAACCAGATAGAGTATAATTCAAATTATCATTGTTAAAAGTAACACCAGAAGTTTCCATAAGACTGTTTAAAACTATATTGCTGGTTATAGCATTATCGTTAAAGATCAGTTGATCTCCGGAAACAAACTGGGTTATTTGATTATTGAGTTTGAAATTTTCTGTCTGGTAGTCCCAATTATTATTGATACTTCCCATCCACACAACACCTTGTGTAGCAGCCCGCTGTCCTTTAATGTTTAATATAAGCGAATGTTCTTTTACTTCAATGGTGTATGAAAGGCCTTTCAGTCCACGTACAACAAAACTATCAGGATTGGCAGTAAGAGCTCCGGTGCAGTTTACTAATGTATATTCACCTACGGCAGGTTTTTCTTCACTTGCAATGATGGTAAAGATATTCGATCCTTTCATTGTTAAACTTCCATTTACCTGAATGAGATCATTTTTTATGCTACCTTCTGTTTGCAGATTCATTTCCATATAAACTTTGCCTGGGAATGTTGTGCTTTTGTTGAACGTGATTGTTCCGAAAGGGCTGTTGGCTGTACCAGGTGCTAATCGGCATCCTTCGTAGTTGAGACCTCCTTCGAAAATAACAGTGTCATTCAGAATAGCATTTCCGGCAAGAGTACCTTTTGCACGTAACTCCAGTGAACCAACAATAGAATTATTTAATTCAAGGGTGCCTTCCGAAATATAGGTTTTACCCGTATAAGATAATGGGCAGTTTACAGTCAGCTTTCCGTTACAACTCTTCCAAAGTTCCATTTCGCCAGCAAGTGTTCCAGTTCCTTTCCATGTGTAGTCTTTGTTTTTTGGAATCATTGCATATACGGACAAAGGTTTTATAGTACCATTTATATTTATTTCGGAAGTGTTATTTCCGGATATATCAAACATAACACTTTTCCCATCTGCAAAACTAGTAGTAGTACGACTGTTGAAATCAATAAAATTCTGATTTCCTGCAGACCATTCCGAACCATTTTTCCAAACCATATCAGTTGCTATTGAAGGAGGTAGTGGAGGTACAGGCATATCATATCCCCAATAGAAATCGGTATTCGGACTTTGGTAATAACCACGACAAGTACATTGCATGCGATATGCCGGATTTTGTTGAAGACAATATAAAGTGTAAGGTGTTGCATAATCGGTCGTAAATCCCACTATCCCTGTATATCCATTAGTCTCATCACCTTTACGTAGAATGATTTCTTCTCGCCAGTCACCTATAATGTCACCGAAGAAAGCTGGACGAACACCATTTGAACAGGTCAGAGTCCAGTTTGATATGCGGCTAAACTCTATGAGACGATTTGTTGAAGAACTATTCATTACATATTTACCAATGTATCCGTTATAGCCGTTTTTATCCGGAGCTGATAGAAGTTCATGATCAAGTTCTCCATCCCATGCAACACCTTCAGTCGGGAAAGGTACACTGCCACTGCTAATCAAATCACCCTTACTGTTGTACAGGCTTCCCATTGTGCTCCAAATTTCATAACCTTTATGAGTTTTATCCACATCAATACATTCTCCTCTGCCTACGTCTCCTGTATTTGGAAGATACCATTTCTTGATAGGGGTAGCTGTTGCAGCATCATAAAGAATCTGCCCCAACATATCGGGTGCATACTGTTGAATGGCATAGGTCTCTAGTCCCGGACGATCTGGGTCAATATCACTTACGCGAAAACGGTCCCCATGAGATATACCTGCGCTACATAACATAGTACCGTCGTCATTAAGTACATAACCACCTTCCAGCATTTCATCCTTGCCATCAAAATCAACATCACCAATACGAATCATGTGAAATTCTGCTGGCCATGGCGTTTTGTCGTTTCGGCTCCAGGTAAACTTTTCATGCCAGTTACTAGCTGTAGCATCATTAAAGTCATATCCCCAGGCGGAAACGTAATAATGATGAGTTTTATCTATTGTACGATCGCAATATTCCATTATAATACTTGGATGAATACCATCCAAATAAGCAATAGCGCAGTGTCCGTTTAGTTCGTTATACCGGTCAGACATATAATCAGCTTTATTGTTGCGTGAATAATTATCACCCGTTGGGTCACTTGGATAATTAAATTCCACAGTATTCATCTCTTCGCCGGTGAGTCCATTGATGACGGTCATATACTGTGGCGGGTTTCTTACAGATTGAGTATTATAGTCTATAATTCCGTCATTATCTGTATCTGCTGTAGGGTTGCCATTTACAAATTTCCCCCAGGTTTTATTAGCCTTATCGTAAAAACGCGTGCCATCTGAACTTTTGATTATAACTTCTGATTTACCATCACAGTTAATATCATAAGCTAATACCATATCACCATGTCCTTCACTTATGGGGATATTAGGTCCCATATCTACGGTCCATAGATGTTGGCCAAACCGAGAATACCCTTCAATTTTAGAAGTCTCTCCTGTGAGAGAAAGACGATCTACTACATAATCGTATTCACCATCTCCGTCCAAATCAGCAGGCCATATAAATTTAGTATTATAAGCTCCTGAAAGAAAGTTGCTAAAAGTTATCTCCAGAAACTTACTTCTTAAAGCCATATCTTTTAATGTAAATGGTTGGCTTCTTGTTTGCTCTATACCATTAATAATTGGAGCTACTGAAATTTCACTCCCCATGCTGATAGACGATGTTGTGAAATTTGTCACGTTAAGTGGTGAAGAATTTATTTTTGTATAGTCTGTTGTTCCTACAGGGCGAGAGTAAATGTTGTATTGTTGCTTCTCGGGCTCTTGTGCTAGCTTTCGCCAGGAAATAAAGACAGAACCGCTGTTATTAACAGCTACAACACCGCGACCTAATGGTTGCTGAATTCGTTGTGCATTTGTCGGCTGAAGTAAAAAGCAGGATGCTATACCGGCAAATAAATAAAATTTTAGTTTTTTTCATAGTATTTATATAAATGATTGTATTAAGACCCACGGTTTCGGTTGCAAAAATATATTTTACTTCATTGAAACGCATGTGTAATTGTACAATCTTATGTAGATTTGTATGAGTATAATAAAATTACATGAAATTTATTAAACTGCTTACAAGTAGTTTCTTGTGATTAATACGAAATACAGGATCTTCTCTATATTTTCTGGAGACTGTATTATGTTTGTACTTTTATGGAATCGTACTTTATTTCCAATTAGGCAGGACGGAAATTTTTTTGAGAAAAAGCTTAATAGTGAAGAAAGAGTTATTTAATATACTTATCAGTAAACGCTTTAACTTTTGCAAGATAAAGCTGAGGACTTTGTTTGTACGATTTTGCATGCTCAGCTCCCCGAACAATCCATAATTCTTTTGGTGCTGATTTTGCTTCATAAAGCGGATAAACCATCCAGGTAGGAACATAAGTATCTGCATCACCATGAATAAAGAACATTGGTAAACGGCATTTTTTAACTTGATTCAGTGGAGACGCTTCTTTGAAATTCCAGTTATATTTAATGTCGCATAGCAAGCTGGTAGCATACATTAACGGAAACTTGGGTAAGTTGAAACGTTCTTCCAATTCTTTAGAAAACTCATCCCATACACTGGTGTATCCGCAATCTTCCACAAAGCATTTTACATTTGAAGGAAGGTTTTCTCCACTTACCATCATTGTTGTTGCAGCTCCCATTGAGATGCCATGAACCACAATGTTTGTACTATCTCCATATATACCTTTTGCTACATCAATCCAGTGAATTACATCAAGACGATCTTTCCATCCCATCTGAATAGCATAACCTTCACTTTTTCCATGTGCCCGCAGATCAGGAAGAAGAACATTATAATTCAAATCATGATTGTACAAATAGCCAATCATCATCATACGGATGGCATTGTCTGTATAACCATGAACCAATATAGCTGTCTTTTTTGTTGGTTTGTTAGCGGCAATGAAATAGGCGTGCAGTTTGTTATTTTCGTTGCCAATAATGAAAGTATCCTTTAATGCCGAAACCTTATTCAGACTATCCACCCATTGATGCAGGTAAGGATAATTGTCGTACATATACTGATACGACTCAGCTTCGTCATTATTGTTATGTTTTGATGCTAGCGAGTAATCAAGCATATAAAAGCTTCCCCCCACTGTACTTGCTATGAAAAGAAGTAATAGTGAGAGAAGCAAATATTTTATAATTTTGATGACCTTTTTTGCTACCATAAATGAATTACTTATTCCATATTTCCCATGCAGCAAAAGCCTGAAGTAAAAGCATTTCCAAACCATTTTTGGTTTTAGCTCCTCGTTCTGCCCCTTTCTTCATAAATAGTGTTGTGTCCGGATTATACAATAAATCGTATAACAAATGATTTTTAGTAAGACACTCATAAGGAATGTTCGGGCAGGCATCTACATTAGGAAACATACCTACAGGAGTGGCATTTACAATAATAGTGTTTTCGGCTATAATTTCAGGAGTAAGTTCCTCATAAGTAAGCATATCTGGCTGCTGTTTAGTGCGCGATACATACGTACTTGTAATACCCAGATTCTTTAATCCGTGAAATACTGCTTTAGCAGCACCTCCTGCTCCCAGAATAAGAGCTTTTTTGTGATGCACTTTTAGCAAAGGTTCAATAGATTGTGTAAAACCAATAATATCAGAATTATATCCAACCAGTTTTATTTTTCCTTTCTGACGAATGATTTTAATTACATTGACTGCACCAATTTTAGCAGTATCTTTATCTAATTCGTCGAGGAAAGGGATAATTTGTTCCTTATACGGAATAGTGACATTCAAACCACAAAGATCAGAGTTTTCACTGATTACATTCATAAAAAGATTGATATCAGGAATCTCAAAATTTACATATTCGGCATCGATGTTTTCCGATTTGAATTTCTCGTTGAAAAATCCAATCGAGAAAGAATGTTTGAGAGGATAGCCTATTAAACCGTACTTTTGCATAGTCTGTGTTTTTTGGTTTTATTATTTTGCAGCAGTGTAAAGGGTGCAGATTCCAAATGTCAGTCGTTTGAAAGAAACATCTTTGAATCCCGCCTTTTCAATAACTCCCTTCATTACTTCCCCTTGTGGAAAGGCTTTGATGGTTTCAGGTAGATAGGTGTAAGCATTATCATCTTTTGAAAGAAGCTTACCCATTGTAGGAATCACAATCTTAGAATAGATGGCAAATAACTGTTTCATCGGGAAAGAATCCGGAGTGGTCAGTTCCAGAATAACCAAATGCCCGTCTTTGTTCAGTACCCTATGCATTTCTGATAAACCTTTGTCCAGGTTTTCAAAGTTACGGATACCAAAAGCAACAGTGATTGCATCAAAAGTGTTGTCAGTGAAAGTCAGGTTCATACAATCTTCCTTGGCGAAAGATATACTCTGGTCAAGTCCCAACTTTAGCACCTTCTCTTTACCAATTCTCATCATCCCTTCCGAAATATCTGTACCAATCAGTTCTTCAGGTAATAAATCGCGGTAAGCCTGAATAGCAAAATCGCCTGTTCCGGTAGCTACATCCATCATTTTCTGAGGACGAAAAGGTTTCAACCAGGCAATTGCCTTCCGTCTCCAACCCTTGTCAATACCAAAAGACATGGTATGGTTTAAAAGGTCGTAATGATGAGCTATATTATCAAACATAGTCTCCACCTGTTGGGTTTTTTTTCCTTCGGAGCTATAAGGCTTTATTTCTTCTTGAGGGTATTTCATGAATGAAAATAGATAAATATAAAAGTCAAAAACTATGTGTTGCAGTAAAAAAGTAATTAATAACAAGAGGACTTCCCCCTTGTTATTAATTGAATGCTATTTATTTAGAAAGGAATGCAGTAACATTCTTTTCAATTCTTGCAGCTACATCATCAAGATCAGCTTTTACAAACTTTTCTCCAACGATGTTTTCGTATAATTCAATGTAGCGGTCACTTACACTGTTTACATATTCTTCAGTCATAGCAGGAACCTGTTGTCCTTCTTTTCCCTGGAAACCATTTTCAATTAACCATTGGCGAACAAACTCTTTAGATAACTGTTTCTGTGGTTCATTCTTAGCCAAACGTTCTTCAAAGCCGTCAGCATAGAAATAACGAGAAGAGTCCGGAGTATGGATTTCATCCATCAGAATAATCTTGCCATCCTTCTTACCAAATTCATATTTAGTATCAACAAGGATAAGACCCATTTGTTTTGCAATTTCACATCCGCGTGCATAAACAGCCAATGTGTATTTTTCTAATTGCTCATAATCTTCTTTGCTTACAATGCCCTGTGCAATAATCTCTTCTTTAGAGATATCTTCATCATGACCTTCATAAGCTTTTGTTGTAGGAGTAATGATAGGAGTAGGGAATGGTTGGTTTTCTTTCATTCCTTCAGGCATTGCAACACCGCAAAGTGTACGTTTGCCTTCTTTATATTCTCTCCAGGCGTGTCCGGTAAGATATCCACGTACTACCATTTCCACTTCAAAAGGAACACATTTAATACCTACAGTAACCATTGGGTCTGGAGTAGCTATTTTCCAGTTAGGTACAATATCAGCAGTTGCATCAAGGAATTTGGCAGCAATCTGATTCAGCACTTGTCCTTTATAAGGAATACCTTCTGGCAGAATAACATCGAATGCAGAGATACGGTCACTTACAACCATCACCAATAATTCGTCGTTGATATTATACACATCACGTACTTTTCCGTGGTAAACACTTTTTTGTCCCGGAAAATTAAAATCTGTTTTTACTAATGCTTTGCTCATTATTGTATTTGTTTTTGGGATTCTTCTAATTGTTTTTCTTTTTTCTTTTTCTCGTCGAATTTTTCATAAGCTTCAACGATTCGTTCCACTATCTTGTGACGAACAATATCTTTCTTTCCAAGTTCTACAAAGCTGATACCTTTTACTCCTTTCAGAATACGCATTGCCTGAACAAGTCCGGAAGTTTGGGCAGCCGGAAGGTCAATCTGAGTAAGGTCGCCCGTAATAATCATTTTAGTATTCATCCCCATGCGGGTAAGAAACATTTTAATTTGTTGAGTGGTAGTGTTTTGGGCTTCGTCGAGAATAACGACAGCGTCGTTTAGTGTACGGCCGCGCATAAAAGCCAGCGGTGCAATCTGAATAATATTTAGTTCCATATATTCCTTTAACTTAGCAGCGGGAATCATATCCTGAAGTGCGTCGTATAGAGGTTGCAGATACGGATCAATCTTTTCTTTTATATCACCCGGAAGAAAACCTAGTTTCTCACCAGCTTCAACAGCAGGGCGACTTAAAATGATTTTTTTAATTTCTTTTTGTTTCAATGCTCTTACAGCCAGAGCAATAGAAGTGTAAGTCTTTCCCGAACCAGCCGGGCCGATAGCAAAGAGCATATCATTCTTTTCAAATCCTTCCACTAGTTTTAATTGATTGTCACTGCGTGGAATGATAGGCTTTCCTGTAACACTGAATACAATTACGTTTCCGTTTTTTTCAGTCTGGGGAGCGTTACCTTTTATAATATCTATAATGACCTCTTCTTTTAAAGAATTGTATTGAACACAATGTTTTTCTAAAGCTAAAATATTCTCCTCAAACGCGCACATCTCCTCTTCGTCACCCATCACCTTAATTACATTTCCACGAGCTACTATCCTTAATTTTGGGAATAAGGCTTTTATTAGTTGAATGTTGGTGTTATTCACACCATAGAAGATAACCGGATCGATGTCTTCGAGAACAATCAGTTTTTCTATCATTGAATCAATTTAAAGGATCAAATGTTTATTTCTAAATTGCTTGCAAATTTACATAAAAACTTCGAATTATATACCTCTCTAACGAAAATAAACTGAGCGCTCTTGCATTATGCAGAAACTTTATTTGCAGCTCTGAATTCATTTACTTTTTTAATTGAGTTTATTCAGAAATTGTTTTTATAGAAAGGCATTTTAATATATATTTGCAAAATAAAGTACATAATATAAAATCTGATAAATTACTTTCTGATGCGCAAACTTATACCAATTGTAGGCTTGTTTTTTTTAATTTGCTGTCTGTCTGCCTGTAAGGATAAAACCTTAAAGCTAAATCATCCTAAAAACATACGGGGTGTGATAAGTTTTAAACGTTCATTTGGTGATTTAAATGATTTGCATTTGTCGGCAGCTCAAGCTATTGGTATTCGTCCTATATCTTCACGCGAAGATGCCGAAAAGCTGAAAGGCGATTTGGTGTTTATAGAAAGTAATGAATATTATATAGTAGATTCTCTTACTCACTCACTTCCTTACCTTGTACCAAAAGCAAGCGATTTATTGTCCAGTATAGGTTCTAATTTTCTCGATTCTTTAGAATCTAAAGGATTAAATCCTAATCAGGTTGTTGTAACATCAGTGCTTAGAACACAGGATGATGTTAAGAAGCTGCGCAAACGTAATGGGAATGCATCCGAAAAGTCGGCTCATTTTTATGGAACAACTTTCGATGTAAGCTGGAAACGTTTTACAAAAGTAGAGGATGATCGCCCGATGCAGGAGGTTAACCGAGATACTTTGAAACTGGTACTTTCAGAGGTACTTCGCGATCTTCGTAAAGCAGAAACCTGTTACGTAAAGTATGAGTTGAAACAAGGCTGTTTTCATATTACTGCCAGATAGCAACTTACATAAAAGAAAAAAAACGTACCTTTGCGCCAAAATAATAAAAACGCGTGCAACGATACTTTATTTATTTAGCCTACGAGGGGACAAATTATCACGGTTGGCAGGTGCAGCCCAACGGTGTGAGTGTACAGGAATGCTTGCAAAAAGCACTTTCTACTCTACTTCGCGTTGAAACAGAAGTAGTAGGTGCCGGCAGAACTGATGCCGGTGTTCATGCCAAACTGATGGTGGCACACTTTGATTCAGAGAAAGAAGATCTTAATCTTGCATTGCTGACCGATAAACTGAACAGATTACTTCCACCAGATATTTCCGTATATCGTGTTTGTAAAGTACATTCCGAAGCGCACGCTCGCTTTGATGCTTTGTCTCGTACCTATAAATATTACATCACCTCTGTAAAATCACCGTTTAACCGTCATCTGAAATGGCGGATACATGGATCGCTCAACTATGGACTGATGAACGAGGCTGCAAAGATACTGTTTGAATTTACCGACTTTACCAGTTTTAGTAAACTCCATACCGATGTAAAAACCAATAATTGCAAAATTATGCAGGCGGAGTGGATTCAGGAAGATGAAACAACCTGGGTATTTACTATAAAAGCCGACCGTTTTCTTCGCAATATGGTGCGTGCCATTGTGGGGACGCTGGTAGAAGTAGGGCGAGGTAAAATGAGTATTGAAGAATTCCGTAAAGTGATAGAACAAAAAGACAGATGCAAAGCAGGTGCTTCTGTTCCGGGTCATGCATTGTTTTTAGTAGATATTGAATATCCTGCTGAAACTTTTATATAATATGTGGTTATTATTAGCTTTTACTTCAGCCTTTTTATTAGGCTTTTATGATGTTTTTAAAAAGAGATCTTTAAAAGATAATGCTGTATTGCCGGTGTTGTTTCTTAATACACTATTTTCCAGTCTGATATTTTTGCCGTTTATTATTTGTTCTGCCATGGGGCAGGAGTGGATTAGCAATACCATTTTTTATGTTCCGGTCGAAGGATGGGAAGTTCATAAATATGTGTTGCTGAAATCGGTAATTGTACTTTCTTCATGGATTTTTGGCTATTTTGGAATGAAACACTTGCCGCTTACCATTGTAGGACCAATCAATGCAACTCGCCCGGTTATGGTATTGGTCGGAGCTATGCTTATTTTTGGCGAACGTCTTAATCTTTATCAATGGATTGGGGTTTTGCTTGCAATAGTCTCATTCTTTATGCTTAGTCGCTCGGGTAAGAAAGAAGGAATAGACTTTAAAAGCAATAAATGGATTTTCTTTATTGTGATGGCAGCCTTAACAGGAGCTATCAGCGGACTTTACGATAAATACCTGATGAAGCAGTTTAATCCAATGCTTATTCAGTCGTGGTATAATGTTTATCAGCTCTTTATTATGGGCGGAGTACTGATGCTTTTATGGTGGCCGAAGCGAAAAGATACTACTCCGTTTCGCTGGCACTGGAGTATTATACTAATCTCAATATTTCTTGGTGCAGCCGATTTTGTTTATTTCTATGCGCTTAGTTATGACGATTCCATGATTTCTATTGTATCTATGGTTCGCCGAAGCAGTGTAATAGTTTCGTTTATCTTTGGTGCAATGTTTTTCCGTGAAAAGAATTTAAAAAGCAAAGCAATCGATCTTATTCTGGTGCTAATTGGAATGATATTCTTATATTTGGGCTCAAAATAAATTAATAAGATGAAAAAGATATTCCTTCTTTGTTTTTTGATGGCTTGTGTCATCTCCTTGCATGCACAGGATGCCAAATCGGTATTTATTAATATGCCCGATTCCTTGTCGCCTTTGCTCACAAAAGTAAACCGGGAAGACTTTGCAGATTTTCTCGAAAGCAATATGAAAGCGCAAGTCAAGAATAAGATGGAAAAAATGTCGGAAATGAAAACTCTGACTAAAGATTATGTTTATTTGCAGACTACCCCTCAGAGTAGCTTTCAGATGAAATTGCTTCAGTTGAACGATACCACAAAAATTATTTGTGTAGTTAATACCGTTTGTGGTCCGGCTTGCGATAGTCGCATCCTTTTTTATACCACAGCATGGAAAGAACTACCGGCGAAAGATTATATAGAATTACCAAAGATGGAGCAATTCTTCGTAGCTCCGGATTCTACTCAACTCGAAGCATATAATAATGCACGGGCTGCATTGGATTTTTATTTGTTGAAGACTGATCTTTCAAAAGATAACAGTGATATTACTTTTACTTATTCTTCCCCTGAATATCTGGATGAAACTGCAGCAAAGGATTTGGCTCCTTTCGTAAAGAAGGCACTTGTTTATGTTTGGAAAGAGGGTCGGTTTACATTGAAAATGTAACTTAAAGGGAAATGTTAGATTTCTCTCTCTAAAAATAATATTTTCGCGAATTAGTCTAGCAGTCTAGCAGTAGCCATTTAATGTGCTGTGAATGAATGGAATGGAGGTGCTAGACTTCTTCAAGTAAGTCTAGCGCTAATCTAGCAGTCTAGCACTCTGTCTCGTCCTGATTTTGGCAGATTATGTTTTGCCTTTTAAATCAAACCTTTATCAGGTTATTACAGATGTTCGAGAGGAGGATCCCGGTATCGGCGGCGAAAAGCTATGGGTGATGTATAGTCAATACTTCGGCAAACGTTATAGAATAGGTCGTGATGCTTTTTTAAAAGTGCTCAAGCGGTACAACTTGATGCTCAAGGCACCCAGAAAAAGTTGTCGTACCACAGACTCCACCCACGACTTGCCGACCTACCCCAATCTAATTAAGGATTTGGCTATCACCCGTTCTAACCAAGTCTGGGTTAGTGATATTACCTATATCCGCTTGCGGGAAGACGATTTCTGTTTTCTCTCCTTGGTGACAGATGCGTACGACCATGAAATCGTAGGTGCTTACGTCGGCCCTACGCTAGCCACTGTCCACACCATAGAAGCCCTTAAACAGGCTTGCAAGAAGAGAAACATACAAAATACAGAAGGGCTGACTCATCATTCGGACCGAGGGGTGCAGTATGCCAGCTACATGTACGTAAATGAACTGAAACAAAAAGGAATAAGGATTAGTATGACGGAAAATGGAGACCCTAAAGAAAATGCAATAGCGGAAAGAGTAAATGGGATTCTCAAAAAGGAATTCCTTAACCAATATTCCTTTGAAACAATCGAACTGGTTAGACAAGCAGTGCAGCAGGCTGTCACATTCTACAATACCAAACGCCCCCATAGGAGTTTGGATATGCTTACTCCACAACAGGCTTTTGGGAAGACCGGAATGATCAAGAAACGATGGACAAGTTATAAAGATAAATACAGAGAAGCTTGCCCGCAATAAAGAGAAAAACTATCTTTGTCTTGAAAGCAAAAAAATGATTCTACTAAGAATCCGAACGAGATAGAGAGAGAAGGCTGCGGACCTCTCTTCTCGTTTAAATATTTCAAGCTAAAGAAGGCCTATCAACCACAATTAGGGACTATAGAGAATTTAGTCAACCGAAGCTAGAGATTAAAATATAACCAGTCAACTCCAAAAAGGGGGAAGAACAAATTTAATCAACCTTTATCAGGTTATTACAAACTCTTATCAGTTTATTACAAAACAAACCAATAAATTCTTATTCCATCCGGGTGTAGGATATTGGTACACCCGGGTGTAGAGGGTCGTTACATCCGGGTGGATGGGTGTTGTACATCCGGGTGTACAAGCAATAAAAAAAGCTCCAATACAAAAATGTATCAGAGCTTTTTTATCAGATATAATCTGAAATATCTTATTTCTTGCTACGATCTCCGTAACGGTTCTTAAACTTATCAATACGACCGGCAGTATCAATCATTGTAGATTTACCAGTGTAAAAAGGGTGAGAAGTGTTAGAAATTTCAAGCTTAACCAATGGATAAGTTGCACCTTCGAATTCGATAGTTTCTTTAGTGTTGCAAGTAGATTGAGATAAAAATACATCGCCATTAGACATATCCTTAAATACGACTGGACGATATGATTCTGGATGAATACCTTTTTTCATTTCAGTATTTGTTTTTTAATTATTATTACTTTGTACTATTTGGTAAGAATAGTGTAATGGTCTATTTCAGAGCGCAAAGATAATGCTTTTCTTTAAATTGGAAAATTATTTGAGGAACTTTTTCGTATGATAATAAAATAATGTTTGTTTTGTGTTAATTGTTAATTTTTAAAATGAAAAAACGAACCGATAATCAGATTGTAATATAACTGACAAATAAAATTAACCCTTATGGCAGATTACTTATTGTATAATTATTAACTTTGCATTCCTTAATGAGCTAAATGTCTATGAACTACTTTTTTATATACTATGAAAGGATTATATTGAAGTGTATTTAAATTGGTCAATAAAAAACGATAGAATGAGAAAAATTTTCCTGCATTTGTTAATGCAATTATTAATTGTCTGTATAGGTGGACAATTAATGGCACAGATCCCGAGTGGCTATTACACACCCGCTGTAGGGAAGAAAAAAGCAGAGTTGAAAACGGCTTTACATACCATTATTATGAATGCAACAGTGCTGAATTATGGTAGTGGAGATGGTAAAACATGGTCTGGATTTGCAAAGACAGATGTTCGTCCTGATGGAACAGTTTGGGATATGTACTCAAACAATAGGGTTCCAGTAAACGGCAATTCTGCTGCAGCAGGAATGAATATTGAACATTCATTCCCCAAAAGCTGGTGGGGAGGTGATGAACGTCAGGCATATAGAGATCTTTATAATCTGAATCCGTCAAATAGTGTTGCTAATGAAGCAAAGAGTAATTATCCAATGGCTGTTGTTGATGGTACTGTTACATATTCAAATGGAGTGATAAAAGTTGGGAAATCAAGTAGTCGCCCTGGAAGTTTAATTGATGCCTGGGAACCTTCCGATGAATACAAAGGCGATTTTGCACGTGGATATATGTATATGGTAACATGTTATGAAGACTATTCAACTGATTGGACTGGTACATCAGCTCTTTATGAACTGGAAAAGAATGCTTATCCTACCTTTCAGCAATGGGCTTATCAGCTTCTTTTAAAATGGAGTCAGGAAGATCCGGTTAGTGATAAAGAAATAAACAGAAACAATGCTGTTTATAAAATACAGGGAAACCGTAATCCGTTTATCGATTATCCGGATTTGGCTGAATATATTTGGGGAGCTAAGACGGAAACCGCATGGAGTGAGAGCGCTGATCCTGCTTTGTATTCACCAACAAATAATTCAACTTTGGATTTGGGGGTTACTTCAATTAGTAAAGTACTAGAGAAAGAAGTCTCTGTAAGCGGGAAAAATCTGACTGGAGATTTGGCTATAACCATTTCCGGAACCGGATTTACTGTTAATGCATCTTCTTTAACGAAAGATCAGGTGGTCGCAGGTGCAAAAATTACTGTTCAGTATACTTCTGCTTCAGCTGCAACTGCAACAGGTACACTTTCCTTATCAGGAGGCGGAGTAACTGTTTCTGTAAATCTTAAAGCTGAAGCTGTTGATGGCATACCTGTGCTTGCGGCTTCAAATGTAACTTCAAAATCATTCGTTGCTTCATGGAAAAATGTGAGCGATGCGTCAACTAAATACGACTTTAGTCTTTATCAATCGGATAAAACAACTTTGGTTAGCGGTTATCCGGTAAGTGTTGATGCTTCTTTAGAAACTCAAACTGTTACAAATCTTACACCGGATACACAGTATTATTATAAGCTTACCGGTGGTGGACTCTCTTCAAATTTTATAGGTGCAAAAACATTAGTTGCTGTACCTGCTGTAACAGCAACCTTGCAGGGTGGAAGCCTTGACTTTGTAACATCACCCAATGCTGCATCATCTGTAAAAAGCGTAACTGTTTCAACAGAATATATCAATAGTAATATTGCTGTTAAGGTTGGTACACCTTTTGAAGTGTCATTAGATCAACAAACGTGGTCAAATGCTATCACTCTTGCTTCTGCAGGAGGAACGTTCTATGTTCGTATGGCTTCTTCTGCTGCAGGTAGTTATCAGTCAACACTATCTCTTTCATGCACTGAAATTTCAGACGATCAGGAAATACCGGTAACTGGGGTTGCTGAGTTGGCTAAAACTTTTTTTGAGGATTTTGAAACAGGATCAAAAGGATCTTATACAACTAGTTCTGCTGATTGTACAACTGGTAACTGGACTTTTGTGAATTCATTGTTTATGGCGGGCGAACTGAAAGATTTGAAGAATGGTACAAAATCAGCTCGTTTAAAACCTACTGGTTCTATATACATGAACACTGATAAGCAAAATGGTGCAGGTACACTTTCTTTGCTTGCAGGAACTTTTGGTACAGATGCTGCTACTACAATTGGAATTTATTATTCTTCTGATGCAGGAACAACATGGAATACAGTAGCTGAAAATGTAGCTGTATCAAACTCATTAAAGGAATATAAGTATTCAATAAATATATCTGGTTCGATACGAATTAAAGTTGTAAATTTAACAGCTTCAAGTGGTTCTTCTCGTGTAAATGTTGATGATATCTCTATGACAGATTATACTTCAACCGCTATTTCCAAGAATGAAATTGATTCATTCCGTTTCTATGTACAAAGTAACCAACTTGTTATTCAGAATGATAAGATTCAAAATATCAGTATCTATAACATCTCCGGGCAAATTGTATATAAGCATAAACTGAATCCGGGTGTAACTTCTGTCACACTTCCTCAAGGTATATATATACTTAATGGAGATGGAGTAGTGAAGAAGATTATTATTAAGTAATAAGAGAACTGATATACTTCTTTTTAGTTTCTAGAACTATAGGGGAAAAATATATAAATAACTGTATAAGGTTAGAGAGTACTTGTTTGTCTCCTCTAACCTTATTTTATTTTTAAGCATTTCTCTTTTTGCTAATAATAAAATATTGTTGTTCTGAAATGCTTTATAGTTTTTTTAGGTATAAATGTTCTATTAATATGCCCTTCTTTCGTTTTTTTTTAAGACTTTTGTGTATGATTGGCATATTGCCCACCTTTTATAAATTTAGTGATATATAAATATAATAAAAATAGATTTAAAATGAAGAAACTGCTGATAGCATTGAATTTGCTTCTTTTATTTTCCTTATCAATAAATGCACAGGAAAAAAGGAAGTATGCGCTTTATAGCGTAGCTTTTTATAACATGGAAAACTTATTTGATTACACTCATGATCAGGGCAAAGATGATTATGAATATCTTCCCGAAGGGAAAAATAATTGGGATTCTACCAAATATGTATCCAAACTAAAGAATATGTCCGAAGTGCTTGGCATGTTGGCACGTGATAAACAGCCCGAAGGTCCGGCTTTTATCGGATTGGCCGAGATAGAAAACAGGCATGTGCTTGAAGATTTGATTAAACAACCGGCACTTGCTTCTAACGATTATCAGATTGTTCATTATGAAGGTCCGGATAAACGTGGAATTGATTGTGCACTTTTGTACAATCCTGCTTTGTTTAAAGTTAAAACAAGCAAGCTTCTTCCTTATGTAAATCCTGATGATACTGTTCATAAAACACGTGGATTCCTGGTTGTAAACGGAGTAATGGCCGACGAAAATGTTACTGTCATTGTTAATCACTGGCCATCCCGGGGAGCTGATTCGCCGGCCCGTATATTAGCTGGCAAGCAAGTTTATGCTATTAAAGACTCTTTGCTTCGCGAAAATCCTACTTTAAAGATTGTTATTATGGGAGATATGAATGACGACCCAATGGATGAAAGTATGAGCAAATCTTTAGGTGCACGGAGAGAAATAGCAGACGTGGAAGTAGGCGGACTGTATAATCCATGGTGGAATACTTTGCAGGTAAAAGGAATGGGAACATTAACTTACCGGGGAAAATGGAATCTTTTCGATCAGATTGTGGTATCATCCAATTTGTTGGGTGATGACAGAAGTACATTAAAGTTCTGCAAAAATGAAATTTTCTATCGTGATTTCATGATACAGCAAGAAGGTAATTATAAAGGCTCGCCTAAAAGAACCTTTGGAGGCAGTTTGTGGCTGAATGGCTATAGCGATCACTTGCCAACTATTATTTACTTTCTTAAAGAGGTTAAATAAAAAGGAGTTTTGATTGCTCAATAAATATTAAAGGGACAGATTCTGTTGAACTAAAATTTGCTCTTTTTGTTTTTATTGCCATATAGAGATTACAATATGATATTAATTCATAGGTAAAGAATGTTATTAGTAATGAAATATAACGTTTTATAAGATAAAATCTTTCGCAGAACATTTTTATTCAAACTATTCTTTTTAATTTTGCGAAGAATTTTAATTCACTAACAATAAATATTTAAAAAACATGGTTAATTACAAAGATTTAGGCCTCGTAAACACAAAAGATATGTTTAAGAGAGCTATCGCTGGAAAGTATGCCATTGCAGCGTTTAACTTCAATAACATGGAGCAAATGCAAGCTATTATTCAGGCTGCAGTAGAAACAAAATCTCCTGTTATCCTTCAGGTTTCAAGTGGCGCTCGTAAATATGCAAATCAGACTTTACTTCGTTACATGGCTCAGGGTGCTGTAGAATATGCTAAGGAATTAGGTTGTGCTAATCCTGAAATCGTTCTTCACTTAGACCATGGTGATTCTTTCGAACTTTGCAAATCTTGTATCGATATGGGATTCTCTTCAGTAATGATTGACGGATCTCATTTCCCATACGAAGAAAATATTGCATTAACTAAGAAAGTTGTTGAATACGCTCACCAATTTGATGTAACAGTTGAAGGTGAACTTGGTGTATTGGCAGGTGTTGAAGATGATGTTGTTGCAGAACACCACACATATACTCAACCATCTGAAGTTGTAGATTTCGTATCTCGCACAGGTGTTGATTCATTAGCTATTTCAATCGGTACTTCTCACGGAGCAAACAAGTTTACTCCAGCTCAATGTACTCGTGATGCTAATGGTATCTTGATCCCACCTCCATTGCGTTTCGATATCCTTGAAGAAATTGAAAAAGAAATCCCTGGATTCCCAATCGTTCTTCACGGTTCTTCTTCAGTTCCTCAGGATTTGGTTGCTCAAATCAACCAATACGGAGGTAAGTTAGTTGACTCTATCGGTATTCCAGAAGAACAACTTCGTAAAGCTGCTTCTTCTGCTGTATGTAAGATCAACATCGACTCTGATGGTCGTTTGGCAATGACAGCTGCAGTACGTAAAGTATTCGTAGAACAACCAGGAGAATTCGACCCACGTAAATATCTTGGTCCTGCTCGTGATACTTTGAAAGCTCTTTATAAACTGAAACTAGAAAATGTTCTTGGTTCAGCTGGTAAATTAGCTAAGTAATCAATTAACAGATTATAGCATAGACAGAGTCCTGTCCGAAACTATTCGGGCAGGATTTTTTTTTGTTGATTACTACTGTATATTAATTAAATAAAAAACGAAAGTATTAATTGCTAAAAAAGGTATAAGTTGTATCTTTGTGAATTATGGACAGAAAAATAAGTTTAATTTATTATACAATTTAATCACAAAAGCAGAATATGGCGGATGAAAAAAAGTTCGTGCCTTTCGTTTCGGCGAATGCAAGCATGAGAGAATTTACCGGTAGAGCAGTGCTCATCGGTTTGGTACTGGCCGTTATTTTGGGAGCAGCGAATGCTTATCTTGGCCTTAAAGCCGGTATGACAATTGCTGCTACTTACCCGGCAGCAGTAATTGGTATGGCAATTTTGCGTTTCTTTAAAGGAACAATCCTGGAAGAAAACATAACCCGTACCGTTGGTTCCATTGGCGAGTCGGTTGCAGCAGGTGCAATCTTTACTTTACCGGCATTTTATATTTCCGGTGTTTGGAGTGGCGAACAGTTCAGTTCAATAGGCAGTTACTTTATTGCTTCATTGATTCTTATCACCGGTGGTATCCTTGGTGTTCTTTTCGTAGCTTTACTTCGCAGGGTGATGGTGGAAGATAAAGAACTTCCTTTCCCTGAAAGTGTGGCAGCAGCCGAAATTCATAAATCAGGTCGTACTGGTTCTGGTGGTTCTAAATATTTATTCTCTGCAATGATTGTAGGCGCCGTTGTTAAAATTGCTGGTGATCTTCGCCTGTTTGCAACAGAATGGACTACGTTCTTTAAATCATCTATCGCTAAGTTTGCCGGTGGCAAAACACTTGATGGAGGTTTCCTTGCTGGTGGACCATCTATCAGTCCGGCATATTTAGGTGTAGGTTACATTATCGGTCCACGTCTTTCAGCGCTTAACTTTAGTGGTTCTGTAATGGCATGGGGATTAATGGTTCCTATGTTGCTTACTGTTCTTGGTTCTTCTTTTGTAGGATCTTTACCACAAAACGCAGGATTAGCAGTCGATTCTCCTGATGCATGGATGAATGCGGCAAATGTAGTTTGGAAAGAAGTTGTTCGTATTATTGCTATCGGCGGTATGCTGGTTGCAGCATGTTTTACTTTGTACAGAATGCGTGGAAGCCTGGGCACAGGATTGAAACGTTCTGTAAAGGACTTGAAACGTGCAACTCAGGGAAGTGCTGCTGATGTAGAACGTACAGAAAAAGACCTTAAGTCATCATGGATTCTTTTAGGTATCTGTTTTGCTGCTATCGCTACATTTGTAATCACATATTTCATCTTCAATACAAGTATTCTTGTAGCCATTGTTGCTTCAACCATTATGATTGTGCTTGCATTCTTCTTTGCAGCTGTTTCAGGTTATCTGGTTGGTATCATTGGTTCAAGTAATAACCCTATCAGCGGATTGACTCTTACAGCTTTAGTTGTTACAGCATTGATTCTTGTTGCTTGCGGTGTAGATTCTCATAATGGTGGCGTTGCAGCAGTATTAGGAATTGCAGCCATTGTTTGTGTGGCGGCGGCCGTAGGTGGTGAAATGTTCCAGGACTTAAAGGCAGGGCACATCCTTGGTGGTACACCATGGAAAATGCAGGTAGGCGACCTTATTGGTGTTGTTATTGCAGGTTTTGTAATGTTTGGTGTTTTGATTATCCTTAACCAGGGTGATATTAACATGGGACTTCAGCAAGGTTACGAAGGTGGTTTCGGAAGCAAGAACCTTTCTGCTCCACAAGCCGGTTTAATGGCAGCCTTGTCACAAGGAATCATTGGTGGACAAATGGCTTGGGTGCTTATTATTGCCGGAATGGTTATGGCTGTAGCATTTATTTTGATGGGAATTACAAGTCCGATGCTAATTTTTGTGGGAATGTATCTTCCATTTAACACAGTATTTGCTATTTTTGTGGGTGGCTTGATTAAAGGAGTTCTCGATCTATATGTAGCACGTCGCAAATATAGCGTTGGTCAGCTGGCTACCGTGGAAAATACCGGGGTGCTTCTCGCTTCCGGATTGATTGCCGGAGAAGCATTGATGGGGTTGGTTGTTGCTATTTTTGCAATGTTCAATATCTTCTTTGCTGATATGCTTCCATTTGCCAGTCCAAACTACGTAGTTGGTTTGGTTATTATGTTGGTAATAGGCTACTTCTTTGTTCGTGTTCCACTTAAGAAAGCCGATTCTATCAAAGAATAATTTATGAAGGAAAAAGAAAAAATAAACCTGTTTGATGTTATTCCGTACATTAGCGAACATGTTACGACGGAAAAGAAAGATGATTTGTGTGTGATTGTCTTTCCTCGTTTTCGTAATAAGTTTATGCAGAAAGTTTTTGCTCCATGCGGAAGGTCGGCCAATCTTCATGTTAAGCTCGAAGAACATGGCTCTGCAGTGTGGAGTTTGATTGATGGAAATCGTACAGTGAGAGAGATTACGGAACAGCTTGCAGAACATTTTGGTCACGAGGATAACTATGAGTACCGTATCACCACATATATTTCTCAGTTGTATACTAATGGGTTTATAAAATATAAAACGGCTCTTTAAACAAAATTGAAGAGTCTTGAAATGTAAAAAGAGGAAATGAAGTTGTTTCATTTCCTCTTTTTTGCTACGAGTACCCATGTATTAATTAGGGTTGCTGAATAATTGCTGAAATTGAATCTATTGATGATTAATTAGAGTTATAGTCTTTTTGAAATTACGTAGATCAATGCGATACAAATTCCGGGAAGGTGATTTCGAGAAACTATATTCCTCAAGTCCTCCAAGTATGTATAGCATATTGTTTGCATAAAGTAATTCGCTAAACTTTAAAGACAGATCAATTTTTCATCCTTGCAAATAAATAAATGGACTGTAGCTCCTTGTTGGTGTTTCTTTTAACCATTTTGAAAATATGTTTTTACCTCATAAATTTTATGGGTGTCGTCCATTATTCTCTCTCTCATTGTTTTCTGTTACTGATTTGCTGCAACATTTCTATGTTTTTTTTATAAGGTTGTAAAGGTAATAATTGATAACTAATAGTTATTTATATTATAATTTATAGTGATATTTGTTTTTATTAATATGTAATTATATAAATATATAAAATGTAATATATATTATGTATTTATTTTAATATGTAATATGTTTACTGTTTTTTATGTATTACTGTTTTATCAATTTTATACTCTGATAGTCTATGTTTAATTGTTTATATGTGTGATTATATATTTATTTATATTAAAATACATGGTGTTAATTTCTTATAAGTTACCTTATGATATAATATGTGTTAAAAATATTATATTTGTTGATGTTTATATTTTATTTGTTGTATTTAATAATATATTTGTAAATAATATATATAGTGAAATGTATGCAGATATAATTTGAAATCTATTGTAATAACTAATAAAATTAATATCTATGAAAATTAAGTATTATTTAGTGATTTATTTGCTTCCTCTATTTTGCTTTTTAGGGTGTTCGGATAATGATGATATTATACTCAATAAGCAATTAAAAACAGAAGTTGAAATAGATCAAGAATCTCAAAATGATATTGCAAATTTTGTTAATTCAGTAAAAAAAGCGGAAGTTAAAACTAGATCTGGTCGAATTTATTTAAAGAGAACCTGGGTTGAATTAGTTTTAGATTGTTGGACTATTGCTGGAGGTAATTGTTTGTATAAAGATGTAATTGTTACTAAAGAAACGGATGATGATGTGATGGTGAAATCATCTGAAAAAGTAATTGAATCATCTGACATAGACGAACTTTGGAAAACAACAATTCAAGCAAAAGAATTACAAAATTTAATTGATTCAAATGAAGTTTCTGTAACAAAATTCTACAATAGTAGCGCTAAGAAAATATTCTATAGATATAAAAGTTTAAAGAATTCTAGCTTAGAAATAGTTATTCCAGTTAAAGTTAAATAAAAAATGATTATTTGTTGAATTTTAAGGATGAATGTAAAATGGTATTTTAACGAAATAGTTATATTAATGTTTATTTCTTAATTTAATTATACGTATTTCTGATAGAAACAATGGTAGAATAAAAGCTACCATTGTTTGATATTATATGAAAATAAAAGATCTTGCTATATTTATTTAATTGTCGTACGCATTGTTCTCTACTATAACTAAATGATGTTAATTTTTTAGATACTTCTTAAAGGATGTTTGATTTGTAACTAATTATATATGGGGAAATTAAAATATATATGTTTATTGCTTGCTTTGTCATTAAGTAGCTGCCAAAAAAAGGCTAAGCCAATGAAAGATCTTGTTATAAATGTTGGCTTTGATAATCTTAAGATGCACCAAGGAATTTATCTAGATAAGCAAACAAAAAAAGAAGAGATTTTTTTTGTTAAAACAGCTTTTAATTCATGTATTAAGTTTTATGATTTAACAGGAAAGCAAGTTGATTCAATTTCACTCAAAAAAGCAGAGCAGGAACTTGGACGGATTAACAGAGTCTCAATAATGTCTAAAGATTCGATAATTGTATTTTCTGCCACTAGCAATAAAATAGTGTGTGTTAATAGAAACGAAAAATGTCTTTTCAGATATAGTTTGGATTCTTTAACTAAAAACATTAATGATAAATATAAGTTTTGGGGAAGTTTATTGCCTACGTCAATTATGTTTCATGATAAATTGATTTTAGCAACTTTTTGGGAAGCAAATAAAATAGATTATAAAAACGGAATAGTATCAAAATTTACCTCTGATTACGAATTCTTCTCATATTTTTATAAATATTTTATTCGTTCTTCTCAGCTATGTAATATAGAATCTTTATTCAGCGGTTCACCTAAAGTTAAATTTGGGTTAAAAAATTTTTATTACAATAAATCTCATCAATTAAAGCCTTATTTGCTTGGTAGTAGATATTCGATTGTAAATGATAAGTTGTTTTATATTAATGTGTTTGATAGAAATTTATATGATATCGATGTGAATTCAATGAAAATACTAGACACAATACGAATTATTCCTGATCAATACAAAATACCTCAAAGTATTGAATATACAAAAAAAAATTCTTCAATGAATATTGCGTCTGTGGAACAAGAAAGTATCAAAAGGAATTGTTATATATCTAATATTCTTTATAACGGAAAAAGTAAAGAATATCTTGTATTTATAAAAACAGGTCAAGACTATAGTAATGTAGATGAATTAGGATATAAATTTAAGATAGTTGTATATAATGAATCATTTAAAAAGAAAAAAGAATTAGATTTTAAATCAACCGATTATGCTCCTCATTCAGCTATGATGACATCCAAAGGAATACTAATTGAAAAAATACTAAAAAATGCATATGGAAAGAGGTCTTTTGAATTTTTTAATTTATAGCTTTATAGCTATATTAACTTTAATGTTCTCTCAATGTTCAAAGGAGGATGCGGAGACAAAGCAAATACAAGAATATGTATATAAGAATTATGAAATTGAGATTCCTCATAATATTAAGAGAATCTATATTTTAAATGATTCTGGCTGTGGAAATTGCATACTTACTTTTTCTGAATTTGTAAAAAATAACATTAATGATCATGAATCTATGGTTATTATAAATTCAAGAGGGGCAAATATTGATTTAGAAGGCTTTGAAAATAAAAGGAAAAGTAATTCTAATATTGTGATTTCTCATAATGTAATATCTAATACCCAAGATTTGTTTTATAAATCTGGAGTTGCTTTATTTAAAGGTGCTGTCTTAGATTCTATAATTCGAATAACGCCTGATAGTTTAATTGAACAATTAGACTATATTAAAAATATCCACTAATTATATTAAATGGTTTTTACTATTTTTTTTATTAGTTAATGAAACTTAATTGTTGATGTGTGACTTTATCAATATAAAATGAAAATTACTACATGAAACAAAAAAAATAGGTTCTTCTTCACTTTAGGTGCAAGTTATTAGGTTTTAAACGCAATGAGTTTCACATTAAGTAGTCTATAGCTTGCCCTATTAAACATCTGCCTCTTGATTGCCTTTATTTTATTGACAGTTCCTTCCAAGAGTCCGTTGTTCAAATAAATATCCATTGCATTTTGCACCGCTTGTTGGTCTGCTTTTATTCCACAAGCAAATGCCCTCATGGTTTTTGAATCACATTCCATAGCCTGTTTTATCCAGTTTGCCAGAGACCATTGCCTGAGATTTCCATTTATCATTTCCTTGAATCTCAATCCTAATGTTACAACCTGTTTTATTGATGGATTCTTCAATAGATCAGTAAGACTTTGCACGGCGGATTCCCCTTTCAATATAAATTTCCGTATACTCCTTATTGATGCGTGTTTTTTGTTTTTCCTTTCAGCTATATTTTTGTTATATTTCCTGACTTCCTGTTGTTCTTGCTTTATTTTGTTTCTGATTCCTATCGTGGCAGCCGAGATTGCAATCGCATCCATCTTGTCTTCCATTTTCTTCTTCAAATTCTTTATATCCGTACATCCATGGCTGATTTCCAAAGCCAGTTCATCGACATGTTTTAATATACTCTTTTGCTGCGCAGACATATAATCCTTGCCTGTATGGTGACGTACCAAACGCCAGATAACCTGTGAATGCACTCCTAATTGGCGGGCTGTTTCTGAAATGCTCATTCCTTTTCTGATAAGGCTATCTGCTTGCACAAACAGGTTCAGTTTATGTCGATGTCTGGCATCCCCCAGGCCATAAAGAGCTTCCATGATTTTGGTTCTGCATTCTTCCGTGGAGGGATAAGAATAAGTTTGCTTATGCACACTTAGCCGGGATAATGAGGCTATTTCTTCCGTCAGAGCATCCACCAGATTCTTTATCAAATGGAATCTGTCACAGATTTGGGTAACACCGGGTAGGATACGATTAATAGCTTCAACAAAGTTTCGCCCCCGGTCTCGGGTTATATATTGTATCTGAGGATTATTTCGCAAGAACTGCTCTAATTCATCCCCCTCCCGGCAAGGAAGTACTGCAATGGGACGATGGGTCATCTGGTCTACAATAACACTCCCATAGATATGCCCTTTCTTCTGTGCAAAGTCATCTATACCTATAGCCACAGGTAGAGAATTACTACTTTTTGAGGGCAATTCCTTGTGAGCACTCCGTAGACAGGCAGATTGACTGCAGAAGATGTTCTGCCCGTGTAAAAGCTCACTGGCAGTACGGGATGTGACTTTTAGAGATACTTCACGGATACGTTCTTCTACCTCCAGAGTGTTGCGGCCATAGGGAGAAGCCAGACAGGAATGGTCCTCACTAAAGACCTTGCGGAGACAATGCTCATTTCGGCAACGAAATTTGCGGGTTTTGACCAATAGAGTCAGGGAATGATTAAAGATCTCTGAACCCTGAAGTTGGCGTATATAGTACCCATGTAAGCTTTGACTCAAACAACCACAGGCCGGGCAGCGGCTACTATTAGAGTTACGAGACAATTCTACAGTGTACGATTTCCCACTTATAGAGACTCTATCCTGGCGATAATGGGGAATATGAAGTTTAAAAGATATAGTTGATTTCTTTTTGTTAACATTGATGTAAATAGGCTTATTTGTAGTAACTTTGCCAACTGTAGATATGCTTTGATTCATTGGAGTCTTGATGCTTTGGTCAGCTTAAAGATACTAATTTTCAAGCATATCTACAACTTTTTAAACACCTTATTATCTGATAATCAGATATGTACAAATATCTAAGTGGCTTAATTTTAGAGGTTGTTAGAAATTTCTATAGAAATTCCCTTTATTACGACTTTTGACAATATCATGACTTTAGATAGCTAGGCATAATATTCAATATGGAAAAACAGCTGAAATGCTTATGAATAAAGACTTTTATCTGAATAACTTGCACCTAAAGTGACGAAGAACCCAAAAAATATAAAATTATCTGCTTATCTGCCACTAAATGCTTAAAAGTACTTACTATAAAGCTTTTTAGGTAGTGGCAGATAAAAAATCATCTGCTACTAAATCAAATGATCTGCTACTAAAATCCGTACTGAAAACTGTTGTTTTTTTATTATTATCCTATACTCGTAGGTACTTACTTCGTTTGGGTTGATTCTCTAATACATTAATACAGGTTCTTCGTCACTTTTGGTGGAAGCAAACTGTCTCAAATGCTTATCCAATCAAGATTCTACATGCTTTTTGATAAGCCATTTATTGACTCTGATAAAAAGCCTGCAAAATGCCATAAATAAAAGATTCAATGTAATATCTTCCACCAAAAGTGATGAAGAACCTAAATACACCATCTTATTATTCTCTTGTTAGAAACTGTCTTTTCTTGAAGCTGTTGTTTATGATAAATCACTCTAGAGTTATACAAAACTCTCGCCTTCTTTTTATAAAACTACTAAATTAGTTTGTGTGTTCTTGTACAAAAGAATATATTATTCTGTACAAAACAAATTATTCTTTTGTACAGAAGATTGAATTGTTTTGTACAAGATTAAATAATGGGCCCGCCTGAAAAATAAAATATTACGAGAGAGATTAAAAAATGCTCGCCGCAAGTTGATAATCATAGTCAGGTAAGATAATATTTAATTGTAAAATTAGAATTTATATAATGCAGTATTGGCTGTGACTTTAGTTTAGTAGCAGATAATTTTATCTGCTACTAAACTAAAATGATCTGCTACTAAAACGTAACCTGATAACCAGCCATTTATAAATTTATAGGTGGTAGTCCCTATATTTGTAATTAATATGCAGAAGAACAAAGCATAAGCCAAGAGTATTAATATATTTGAGGTATCAGTCTTAAACAATTAAATACTCAAAGCTTATGCGTACACAAAGTAACAAACTAAATTTTGAAGGAGAAAATATTTATGTTGGAATTGATGTTCATTTGAAAAGTTGGAATGTGACAATTTACACAGAATTCCTTCATCATAAAACATTCAACCAACCTCCTGTACCATCAATTTTAAGGGACTATCTGAATACTAATTTTCCTGGTGGGACTTATTATTCAGCCTATGAAGCCGGATTCTGTGGGTTTAATATTCATTTCGAACTTAAAAAGCTAAATATAAATAATATTGTGGTTAATCCAGCTGATATACCAACTAGCCAGAAAGAACATGTACTTAAGAATGATTCCCGTGATAGTATGAAAATTGCCCGTTCTTTAAGAGCTAATGAACTCGTAGGCATACATGTCCCATTCATTGAGACATTGGAAAACCGCACATTGATACGCACTCGAGACGTAATGGTGAAAGATATGACTAGATTTAAACAACGCATAAAAGCTTTGCTTTATTTTTATGGTATATCTTACCCTCCAGAATTTGAGAAATCAACCAGTCATTGGTCCAGACGTTTTCTTAAATGGTTAAAAGAGGAGGTATCACTTAATACAGCCAATGGAAACGATGCCTTATCATTACTTATCAGAGAAGTAGAGCAACAAAGAGTTCTTATATTGGAAATCAATAGAAAAATCCAGAATCTTGCTGTTTCTGAAAAATATGTAAAGGAGATAGAGTTAATAAGAAGCATTCCGGGAATTGGTTTGGTTACAGGGATTACTTTTTTGTCGGAGATAGAAGATATTGAACGATTCCCAAATACAGACAAGTTAGCTGGTTTTGTAGGACTAATCCCTACCTGTCACTCCAGTGGAGAGGTGGAAAATTATGGAGAGATGACATTTAGGAAGAAAACGACTTTAAGAAGATGGCTGATTGAAAGTGCCTGGGTTGCAGTAAGAATAGATCCGGCACTGACAAGGTGTTTCTCACAACTCTGTAAAAGGATGGAGCCTAATAAAGCTATAATACGAATCGCAAGAAAACTATTAAACAGAATGTATTATGTTTTAAAAAAGAGACAAAAATATGAATGTGGAGTGGTTTGATAATAATGCCTATATAAATATCTTTCAGAACAAGAGTGATCGCTTCTTTCATCTTGCAGCTTAGTCTGCTTTAGCAGTTTGCGGCCTCTTCCTATTGAACTGAAAAAGGAAAATGTAGAAAACTGATAACAATATCAGTTTAAACTACTGATAGAAGGTTGTTTATATAGGAGTTATTAATAAATAGAAAATAAGAAAATAAACAATAAAGGTTTTCTTAGCCATATAGCGATATCTGTAACATAAGGGGGAAACATACAAGCCTCCCCCCAGAAAAAAATGATGTTACAGTGTAACGCAGGAAGTTTATTGCTGACAAGTTGCTCTTCAGCAGAGCTTGCTTCCTCTTCAACTACCTGATTACAAAGCTAATAAAAAGTATAAATAATATTAATAATACTCTTGTTATTTGGATTACAACATAGAAGATAAAATGGTAATTATTTTTATCTGCTACTAGATAATGTGTTTGTAATTAATGTATTAGCCTAAATTGGTGGCAGATGGTCGGAAATTTTGTTCGCAAAAAACTGCTGTAGCTAAATTTAGCCATTACCATCTTCATTCTTATTAGTGGAAGATTTGATGCCACGAAAGTACTCTATTTGCTAAGAGTTTCTCTATCAATTTTAATTAAACCTCCGGTAGAAGGATCGAATGTAACCTTTACAACAGATTTCTTCTCAAATAATTCCTTCATTAATGTATCTGTACTGCCGAATTGAGTAATCATGAAATCACCGTCGAACAAATTGGTTTGTGAAGTGAATATAGAGAAATGAGCCTTGCCTGGCACATTATAAACAACTCCTTCAATCTTTTTAGGTTTACCAGTTTCTGGTGTTTTTTCGGGAACTGTTTTTAAATTGGTTAGTGTATAGTAAACAGGTGATCCTGCTAAGTCGTTCACTCCAAGAACTCCTAGTTTCTTTGAGAAACGGAATGCTATTGCTTTGTTTACATCTTGGGTAGGAGCGATGGTGAACTTATAGCTCTTGGTCTCTTTTTCTACTGTTCCCGAAAATAGTTCGGTCAATGCCTTCTCTTGTTCGTCCAGTTTCTCGAGTACCAGTTTCAGAGAAGCACCGTCCTTTGGCATACTTTCTACTTCGCCTCTAAGCAGTGAACTTTTACTATCACGAACTTTGTAGATTTCTTTAGCAACAAGCTCAGCAACTTTTGCGCTGGAACCAGCCATCAGGATTTCTTCCGTCATAAAGTCGCGTGCATTTGGTTTTGCCTTCTTTTCAACAGGTATCTCTTTTATCGGGGCAACCTTTGGGCTCAACGGAAGATTGATAGTTTTAATAATACCATTTTCTGTCAATTCCATTAAAGGAGCCAGGGTTTTATCTTTCAGCTTTATGAAGTAAGTCTTTTCGGCATCCGGGGTACCAATGCTTTTAGCTTTTACGCCGGTTATTTCCCAATGTTCTTCTTTTGTGTCGGAAATGTTTGTTAATCTGAGATAGCGGTCGGCATATTTGCAGAATTCGCCTGGTATATAAGTGGATTTTACAGTTTCAACTTCTATTTCAATTACACTTTTAGGGAGTGTGTATGTAACTCCATACTCCTGATCCTTTCCTCCATATTTACTAACTTCTGTCTGCGCAAATGTGTTTGCAGAAAGAAGAAGAAGGCTCAATAATGCTATTGATTTTTTCATATAAATCTCTGTTTTAACTTTACCTATATATTAAATCACAAATGTAGAGAAAAATTCTCTAAGAACATATTTATTTGCGTTACTTATCTGTGTTTTGGGTTAATTTAAGCCATGCAAATGGAATATTATCGGCTATATCGCCCGATGTTAATCCTCTTTCTCCCAGCTTTTCCTTAGCAATATCTCCTGCCAGCCCGTGTAAATAAACTCCTAGTTTGCATGCATCTTCGGATGTGTAGCCTTGAGATAATAAAGAGAGCAGAACTCCTGTCAGCACATCACCACTGCCGGCTGTTGCCATTCCCGGATTTCCGGTTGGGTTAAAGAAGCAGTTACCTTCGGGAGTAACAACAATGGTGTATGCTCCTTTTAGTACGATGTAGATTTTACAATTGGTTGCCAGATCGCGTGCCTTAATCATGCGTGCAAAACTGCTTTCGCATTTACCCACCAAGCGTTCCAGCTCTTTTGGGTGAGGAGTGAGGATGGAACCTTTTGGAATAGAAGGCAGAATCTGACGGTGTTCTGCAATAATATTCAGAGCATCGGCGTCGAGCACAATTGGTTCCTGACAAAGTTTAATCTGTTCCATTAAGGCTGCAGCTGTTTCTTCAGATTTTCCTAATCCCGGACCGATGGCTATTGAGGTATAACTATCGGGATATACGGGCGTGGTGAAGTAGTTTTCGTGCATATCATGCTGAGCCATTGCTTCGGGAACTGCAGTCTGAAGTATGTCGTTGTTCTTTAAAGGTGTATGAACAGTTAATAAACCAACACCGGTTTTCAGGCAAGCCTTAGCTGCCAGTACAGAAGCACCGGCCATGCCGTACGATCCTGCAATAAGCAGTGCATGCCCGTAGTTTCCTTTGTGAGTGAAACGCTTGCGTGGCTTAATCAGTTTCTTTATATCACTTTCTTCTGTAAGATACCATGATGTAAAATTGTTTTCTATTCCTTCCTGACTTAAATTTATGTCTAAAAGTTCCCATTCACCCAGATAATCTTCATTTTCAGCGAAAAAGAAAGAAAGCTTTGGTAATTGTAAAGATAGCGTTCTATCTGCGCGAATTATATGATTCTTTATATTGTAAGTATTGTCTTCGCACATTAATCCAGATGGAAGATCAATAGAAACCACCTTTGATGGTGATGAGTTAATGTATTTTACTACTGCGGCAAAGCCTCCGGATAGTGCTTTCTTGAGTCCGGAACCAAAAAGTCCGTCAATAACCAAACAGTCTTCACTCAATACCGGGGGCTCAAATGCACTGGTGATTTCTGTAAATTCTACCTCTGCGTTTTGCAACAGACGTTCTTTATTCATCTCGCAATCTTCCGATATATGGTCGCCGGTATTAAACAGGTATGCTTTTACCTTGTAGCCTTGTTCAGCCAAAAGACGAGAAACAGCAAGCGCGTCACCGCCATTATTGCCTGGACCTGCAAATACAATAACCGGAGTTTCCTTATTGTAATATTTTATAATTGCACCTGTTAAGGCTACGGCTGCGCGTTCCATAAGATCTATGGACAAGATAGGCTCATTCTGTATAGTGTAAGCATCTAACTGTTTAATTTGTATGCTTGGAAATATTTTCATTGCTTTTTATTATTGATCGCGCAAAAGTACTAAAAGCTCACAAAAAAGTCAACTCTTTACCTATAAACTACTGTAAAATCACTACTTTTGCATCCAATTAATAAAAATATAGAATAATATAGTATTTATGAGTCAATCTAAAGGGCATCCCAAAGGTCTTTACCTCATCTTTGCAACAGGTACCGCTGAACGTTTCAGCTACTACGGTATGCGTGCAATTTTTATTTTGTTTTTAACTCAGGCTTTAATGATGGATAAAGAGCTTGCTTCGTCCATTTACGGTAGTTACACAGGTTTGGTATACTTAACTCCACTGATTGGTGGCTATGTTGCCGATAAATTCTGGGGTATCCGCCGCTCTATTTTCTGGGGAGCAATCCTGATGGGGCTTGGACAGTTCTTTTTATTTCTTAGTGCATCTTTTCTGAATTCGGTGGAGTTATCTCACATGCTGATGTATACAGGCTTAGGATGCATTATCTTCGGAAATGGATTCTTTAAACCTACCATTGCCACTTTAGTTGGACAATTATACGAACCGAATGACCGCCGTCTGGATTCTGCATTCACCATTTTTTATATGGGTGTAAATGTAGGAGCATTCCTGGCACCTCTTGTTTGTGGATATTTCGGTGAGACAGGAGATCCTAACGATTTTAAATGGGGATTCCTGATTGCTGCCATTGGTATTGTGTTTACCGTTTTGGTATTTGAAACGTTGAAAAATAAATATTTGATTTCTCCTACTGGAGAACAGATTGGTATTATACCGGATGCACACAAGGCAAAAATGGAAGCTACTGAAGAAGAAAAGCAACCTACAATCTCAAAGGAAGACGCTATTAAAAAGGCTTTGTTCTTTGTTGGTGTTACAGTTGCTCTTTTTGCATTATTCATGTATCTGTTTAATGGTGATATCATTAGCGCGGGTATCTTCTCTTCATGCATTGGTATCCCTGCTTATATTATTTGTGATAGTTCATTGAATAAGATTGAAAGACAGCGTATCTGGGTAATTTATATCATTGCTTTCTTTGTTATTTTCTTCTGGGCTGCTTACGAACAAGCAGGAGCTTCATTAACACTCTTTGCTGCCGAACAAACTAACCGTACACTTTTTGGATGGGAAATGCCTGCTTCTTACTTTCAGTCATTCAATCCTTTGTTCGTAGTTGCTTTAGCCTTTATTATGCCGGCTATCTGGGGTTTCCTGAACAAAAGAAAGATGGAACCATCTTCTCCTACTAAACAGGCTATTGGTTTGTTCCTTTTGTCGCTTGGTTATTTGCTTATTGCTTTTGGTGTGAAAGATCTTCAACCGGGTGTTAAAGTTAGCATGGTTTGGCTTACTGGTCTTTACTTTATTCACACCATGGGTGAAATGGCATTGTCTCCAATTGGTTTGTCTATGGTAAACAAGTTAACTCCTGTTCGTTTTGCATCTTTAATGATGGGAGTTTGGTATTTGTCTACAGCATCTGCTAATAAATTTGCCGGAATGCTTAGTGGTTTATATCCTGAAGCCGGAAAAGTAAAGCATTTGTTTGGTATTGAAATTGCGTCATTATACGATTTCTTTATGGTGTTCGTTGTAATGTCGAGTATCTCTGCCGTTATCTTATTCCTGCTTTCTAAGAAATTGCAGAAATTGATGCATGGTGTAGAATAACTTATTAAGTTGTTGCACTTCTTTTCGTAAAAAGTAGTACTTTTGCGCAATTATACTAAAATATAAATGTTATGAAAACAATTCAGATAAAAGATAAAACATTTGCTCTTTCTATTAATGAAGAAAGCATTCAAAAGGAAGTTACTCGTGTTGCTGACGAAATTAGTCGTGACCTGAAAGACGAGAACCCTGTTTTTATTAGTGTTCTTAACGGATCTTTTATGTTTACCGCTGATTTAATGAAACAAATCAATATACCTAGTAAGGTGACTTTTGTGAAGCTTGCTTCTTATGAAGGTGTTGCTTCTACCGGAGTTATCAAAGAAGTAGTTGGTTTGTCGGAAGATATTCAGGGTAAAACTGTGGTTGTTGTGGAAGATATTGTTGATACAGGTCTTACCATGCAACGTTTACTTGAAACACTTGGAACAAGAAATCCTAAAGCTATTCATATTGCAACTTTACTTGTGAAGCCAGACAAACTACAGGTGGAGCTGGATATCAAATATTGCGCTATGAAAATTCCTAATGATTTTATTGTAGGATACGGTCTGGATTATGATGGATATGGTAGAAATTACCCGGATATCTACACTTTAGCAGAATAATTTTAAATAAAATAGGTAAAAAGAAATGTTGAACGTTGTTATTTTTGGTGCTCCCGGTTCTGGTAAGGGAACACAAAGCGAATTTATTATTAAGAAATTTGGTGTTAATCATATCTCTACTGGAGATGTACTTCGTGCAGAAATTAAAAACAATACCGAACTTGGTAAAACTGCAAAAGGTTATATCGATCAGGGACAATTGGTTCCCGATTCTTTGATTATTGACATCCTGGCTAGCGTACTTGATAACCTGAAAGAAAGCAAAGGGGTTATCTTTGACGGTTTCCCAAGAACTATTCCTCAGGCTGAAGCTTTGAAAGTTATGCTTAATGAAAGAGGACAAGATGTTTCTATCATGCTTGATCTTGATGTGCCAGAAGAAGAATTAATTACTCGTTTAATTAAACGTGGTCAGGAATGTGGTCGTGCTGATGACAATATGGAAACTATCAAAAAACGTTTGGTTGTTTACAATACTCAGACTTCTCCATTGAAAGATTACTATAAAAAAGAAGGAAAATATCAGTATATCAAAGGTCTTGGCACATTGGAAAGCATCTTTGCTGATATTGTTACTGCTGTTGAAAAATTATAATTTAAGAAGAATATATTATTATGGCTGAATCGAATTTTGTTGACTACGTTAAGATCTATTGCCGCTCCGGAAAGGGAGGCAGGGGCTCTACGCACATGCGAAGAGAAAAATATATCCCCAATGGCGGACCCGACGGTGGCGACGGCGGAAGAGGAGGTCATATTATATTACGTGGTAACCGTAATTACTGGACACTCTTACACCTGAGATACGACCGTCATATTATGGCCGGACATGGTGAATCGGGTGGTAAGCAACGTAGTTTTGGTAAAGACGGTGAAGATAAATATATTGAAGTTCCTTGTGGTACTGTAGTGTATGATGCCGAAACTGGTGAATATATCTGCGATGTAACGGATCACGGACAGGAAGTAATGCTACTGAAAGGTGGTAGAGGTGGTCAGGGTAACTCGCATTTTAAAACTGCGACTCGTCAGGCTCCTCGTTTTGCTCAACCTGGTGAACCAATGCAGGAACTTACAATTATTATGGAGTTGAAGTTGCTGGCCGATGTTGGTTTGGTAGGTTTCCCTAATGCAGGTAAGTCTACATTACTATCTGTTGTGTCGGCTGCTAAACCAAAAATTGCCAATTATCCATTTACTACGCTTGAACCAAATCTGGGAATTGTCCCATATCGTGAAGGCAAATCTTTCGTGATGGCTGACATTCCAGGTATTATTGAAGGTGCAAGTGAAGGTAAGGGACTGGGACTCCGCTTCCTGCGTCATATTGAGCGAAATTCTCTTTTGCTTTTTATGGTTCCTGCTGATGCAGATGATATTAAGAAGGAATATGAAATTCTGCTCAACGAGCTTTCTACCTTTAATCCGGAAATGCTCGATAAGCAACGTATTCTTGCAATTACTAAATGTGATATGCTGGATCAGGAACTGATGGACGAAATAGAAAAGACCCTTCCGGACTCTCTTCCGCATGTGTTTATCTCTTCAATCACAAGTCTGGGTATTGCAACTCTAAAGGATCTTCTTTGGGAAGAACTGAATAAAGAGGGAAACAAGATTGAAGGAATTGTTCACCGTCCTAAGGATGTGACTAAGCTTCAGGCTGAATTAAAGGAAATGGGTGAAGACGAAGACTTCGAGTATTCTTATGAAGATGAGGATGAAGAAGAGGAAATCTTTGATGATTGCGAAGAAGAAGACTGGGAATAATCATGACAGAATTAACAGAAGATAAAGTAATATTGGGTTTTGAACAACTATGTTCAATTCCCAATATTTCTCATTTTGTAACCACACGTAAAGGTGGTTATAGCGAAGATACTTTCGCATCATTTAATTGTGCGCCTTTTTCGGGTGATGATCTAGAGAAGGTAAAGCGTAATCAGGAAGTGTTATGTGCTAAAGTAGGTATTCAACCGCAGCAGTTGGTAATTCCATTTCAAACTCACGGAAATACAATCAGGGCAATTGATCCTTTCTATGTGAGTTTATCTGTGGAAGAACAGCAACGCAGACTTCATGGCGTGGATGCTTTAATTACCAACATACCGGGTTATTGTCTTTGTGTTTCTACTGCCGACTGTGTTCCGGTTCTTTTATATGATACGGTTAATAAGGCGATAGCTGTAATTCATGCTGGATGGAGAGGTACTGTTGCTAAAATTGTTAAACAGACTCTCGATTTTATGGATAATACATATAATACTGATGCGAAGGATGTTTTAGTTGCCATTGGTCCAAGTATTTCCTTTGATGCCTTTGAGGTAGGAGAAGAAGTTTATAGTGCTTTTCTTAAGATTGGATATGATATGACGAAGATCTCTTCCTGGAATGAAGATACTCAGAAACATCATATTGATTTATGGGAAGCTAATCGTATTCAATTGACTGAAGCTGGAGTGTTACCGGATAATATAGAGGTGTCGGGTATCTGTACCTACGAACAACATGAACGCTTTTTTTCTGCCCGTCGTCTGGGTACTAAGTCCGGACGTGTTTTGTCTGGTATAATGTTGAAAAAATAACAAGATCTGATGTTTATTCTCAAAGTATCTGAAGAAGTCCGTAAGGCTTGTCCTGATTATAATGGTGCGGCTATACTTGCAACGGTAAAGAATTCCTCTTTCAACGGGGAATTGTGGAAGCGGATAGATTTGGTGGCAGCAGAGTACAAGGCTTCTCACAAGATAGACGAGGTGAAGAATAATCCTCATATTCTTGCAACGCGTAATGCGTATAAAAAGTTTGGTAAGGACCCTAATCGTTATCGTCCGTCGGCTGAAGCTCTTTGCAGAAGAATTGTCAGAGATTTACCTCTTTACAGAATAGATACTTTGGTGGATCTTATAAACCTGGTTTCTATCCGTACCGGATATTCAATAGGTGGCTTTGACGCTGCGAAGATAGTAGGAGATACCGTGGAACTGGGCGTTGGTAAAGCGGACGAACCTTTTGAAGGCATTGGCAGAGGCGTACTTAATATTGAGGGATTACCTGTTTACCGTGACGCAATTAGCGGAATCGGCACACCAACCAGTGATAATGAGCGTACAAAACTTTCGGTTGAAACAACTCAGTTATTGGCTATAATCAATGGTTACAGCGGAAGTGAAGGATTGGCCGAAGCTGTGAATTACATGCAATCTCTGCTCAGGGAATTTGCTGAATCCGATGGTGGTGAAGTTATTTATTACTGATTAACAAGCGTACTATCTTTTACCTCCTGCTGATCAATGGCAGGACTGGGATGATTTCTTTTCGTTTTTGAATCAAACTCATACATCATAAAGATAACAAATGCGTAAGAAAGAATCATCAGTGTTGAGTATGTCATTATTTTCTTTGCTCTTTTAGGCTTATAGACCATTCTCGACAAACGAATTATGGAGATTACCAATCCTGTAATCATGCCTACCCCTACCAAGTAAGGAAGAATTCCCAAAAATAGGAATACGATGAAGTATATTATGTAGTATAATACTACTGCCGATATAACAGGTATTACTACTAAAATAGTCAATCCTGGAAAAAGATATTTTTTAAGTTTGCTTTTATTTTCTTCTTCCGGTTCTGTTTCGGTGTCTGTAGCTGGTAAAGTATCTTCTTTTACCTCTTTCTTGCCAAATCCAAGAATGCCTAGTCTGTGAGCCAGTGCAATGAATACACCAACAAACCACAGGATGCAAAGAATGGCCACATCATCGAATATATTTATACTCAGCGGATTTGTAATATAAGTGAGAGACCCATTTATAATAAGGTATCCGGCCCATACAGTGAACAGAGTAAGTATGCATAAAACTCCAATCACTATATTTTTCCACTTTTTAGTGGCTGAAGAATTTTCGTCAATCATAACCTGAATTTCAGAATTCTCTTTCTCGCTGTGTTCATTATATTCTGTATTCATAATTAGTGTGTTTAGTTATATGCAAATATAATTAAATAAATTATTCATGTATCTAAATCTTAATGTTTCTTTGTTTGGAAATATCATTTCAATTCATTACGTTTGACAAAATATTAGATCTAACTAAAAAAGATGTAAATTATGAAAAATTGGATGAAAGAAGCTGCTATTGTGGCACTTGGACTATTTCTGTTGGGTATTTGTATTAGAGCTGGTATAAATGATTTTAAAGATAAGGACCGGGTAGTCTCGGTTAAAGGCTTAGCTGAAATGGAAGTTCCGGCTAACAAAGTTACATGGCCATTGATGTTTAAAGATTTGGGGGATGATCTTCCTACCCTTTACAATAATATTAAAGCGAAGAATAATATCATTGTGAACTTTCTTAAATTAAAAGGAATTACAGAAAAGGAAATTAGTATCTCAGCTCCTGAAATCATAGATATGCAAGCAGAACGATATACCGGGAATAACACTTCTCCATATCGTTACAATATAACATCGGTTATTACTGTTACTTCCGAAAAAGTAGATAAAGTAAGAAGTCTGATGGCTGAGCAAAGCGAATTGCTGAAACAAGGTATCGCTCTTACCGGAGGAGACTATCGTTATAATGTGACTTATGACTTTACTAAACTGAATGAAATTAAACCTCAGATGATAGAGAATGCAACTAAAAATGCACGAATAGCAGCAGAAAAGTTTGCTAAGGATTCTGATAGTAAACTGGGAAAAATTAAGACTGCTAATCAAGGGCAATTCTCTATTGTAGATCGTGATGCAAACACTCCTTATATTAAAAGTGTTCGTGTAGTAACAACGGTGGATTATTATTTGCAGGATTAGTATGTACTATACTTGTTTCTTTTGATAATATTCCTGTTAATTACAGGTTATCAGACTCGTAAATGCAATATATTTAATAAGAGAAAGGATTTTTCTGATAGTTCCTGTTCCTGATATATAAACCTGTAACCGGTTTGGAATTTAATTCCTGACCGGTTTTTTATTTATGCTTTTATGTCGTTTAACATAGATTGGATATATGAACAAATATTTACTAATGTGGGTAAAAATTAAATTTAATTAAAATGTTATCTTTAAATTAAAAAATATGTATATTAGGCTGTTTTTTTGAAACACGAATCTTAAATCTTAAACAATGAATGCCATGAATAAACTCATGAAATTTTTCTTTTTAACGTTTTCGTTATTTGGACTTTGTTTGAATATGCAGGCTAGTGAAGCTGATTTAGCTATACCTGATCTGCATCAAGGTACTTACCACATTTTTGGTGGAACTGTCTCCTCTTGGGATTTTCTTTTCTATGGAGCTTTAATTATTGTAGGAACGTTGGGATTCAGCTTGATCTTGTTCCATCAGATTAAAAAGTTAAAGGCTCATGATTCGATGCTAAAAGTGGCTGCTACAATTTATGCTACATGCCGAACTTATTTGTTGCAGCAAGGTAGATTCCTTTTGATGCTTTTTTCTATTGTTGCAGCTATTCTATGTATATATTTCTTTGGATTATTGGGGAAACCGATCGAAGTGGTTCTGGAGGTTTTGTTATTCTCTATTGTTGGTATGGCCGGATCTTACTGTGTGGCATGGTATGGCATTCGTGTAAATACCTTCGCAAATGCACGAACTGCTTTCGCTTCTTTGCGTGGCAAACCACTGGATGTGGTCAATATTCCTTTGAAAGCCGGTATGAGTGTGGGTTTATTCCTTATCTCTCTGGAATTAGTGATGATGGTGATTATCCTGTTGTTTGTTCCACGCGACAGAGTTGGTATTTGCTTCCTGGGATTTGCTATTGGTGAATCTTTAGGTGCAAGTGCTTTGCGTATTGCCGGTGGTATTTTTACCAAGATTGCAGATATTGGTTCGGATTTGATGAAAGTTATATTTAAAGTTAAAGAAGATGATCCTCGTAACCCTGGTGTTATTGCTGATTGTACCGGTGATAATGCTGGAGATAGTGTAGGGCCTACTGCTGATGGTTTTGAAACTTATGGTGTAACAGGTGTAGCTTTAATTACATTTATAACTTTGGCTATAAATGATCCTACAATACAAGCTAAGTTGATCGTTTGGATTTTTGGTATGCGTTTCTTAATGGACTTCCTTTCTGGATGTTCTTTCTTTATCAATCAGGCAATTTCTAAAAAACTTTATGCTAATAAGAAGGACTTTAATTTTGAGAGTCCGTTGATGCGTTTAATCTGGATTGCTGCAATTCTTTGTATATCTGTCAGCTTCTTTATGAGCCACTTGTTACTGGGTGATCTTCCAAATCAGACTCTATGGTGGAAAATGGCTATTATAATTAGTTGTGGAACCTTGGCTGCTGTGCTGATTCCTGAATTTACCAAGATGTTTACTAGTTCAAAATCAAATCATGTGCAGGAAATTGTAACTGCTTCACGTGAAGGTGGTGCATCTTTAAATATTCTTTCAGGTATTGTAACGGGATATTTAAGTGCTTTCTGGACCGGGTTACTGATTGTTGCTCTAATGACTATTGCATATTTTACTTCAGAACAAGGTTTGGTTGAGATTCTTGGTCCTCATGCTTCAATCTTTGCATTTGGATTAGTTGCCTTTGGCTTTTTGTGTATGGGGCCTGTTACCATTGCGGTTGATAGTTATGGACCTGTTACAGATAATGCACAATCTGTCTTTGAACTTTCACAGATAGAACAAATTCCTGGTATCAGCGAATCAATTAATAAAGAATTTGGCTTTACACCTGATTTTGAAGTAGGAAAGCATTTCCTTGAAGCAAATGACTCTGCAGGTAATACATTTAAGGCAACGGCGAAGCCTGTACTGATTGGTACAGCTGTTGTTGGCGCTACAACTATGATATTCTCCATTATTCTATTACTGGAAAAAGTAGGAATGCTTAAACTTTCTCTTACCGATGCACCGGTTATTCTTGGTTTGATTTGTGGAGGTGCAGTTATTTTCTGGTTCAGTGGAGCTTCAATGCAGGCAGTAACAACCGGTGCTTATCGTGCTGTGGAATTTATCAAGAAGAACTTTGATATGAGCAAGAAGGAGGCGGATATTGAAGATTCTAAAGCGGTAGTGAAGATTTGTACTCAATATGCTCAGAAAGGTATGTGGAATATTTTTATAGCATTGATCTCTCTTACTTTATCTTTTGCCTTTATGGATCCGAACTTCTTTGTTGCTTATCTGGTTTCTATTGCTGTATTTGGTTTATTCCAGGCAATCTTTATGGCAAATGCCGGAGGTAGCTGGGATAATGCAAAGAAAGTGGTGGAAGTAGACTTGAAACAGAAAAATACACCATTACATGAAGCTGTGGTTGTGGGTGATACAGTAGGAGATCCATTTAAGGATACTTCATCTGTGTCATTGAATCCTATCATTAAGTTCTCTACCTTGTTCGGGCTTTTGGCAACAGAAATTTGTATTGAGATGAAGCAAAATCCGGATTTGGATTATTCAATGTATATTGCTATTCCCTTCTTAATTCTCAGCCTTATCTTTGTATGGCGTTCATTCTATGGAATGAGAATCCCCGTAGAGAAGAGTCATCATGCAGGTAAAAAAGTTTCGGATGAATCATCTACCGATGAGGCTATAGCTGATGATTCATGTGTTATGACTCCATGTAGAGAAGAAGTGAAATCATAAAATATGAATTTGTAATTTTAGGCTCTTTGATCTTTTGATCAAGGAGCCTTTTCTATGAATAATAGTATATTATTGAATAAAGATTGATTTAGTTGAATATTCTCAAAAAAAAGATTTGCGATAGATAACTCCTACGTATTGCTTTTAATTTCTTATTTTTGTCTCAAATAATATAAATTAAACGAAGACTTATGAAAAAACTCTTGCTCTTAACTTTGGTATGGTGCTGTTTTCTTTGCTTAATTTCTGCTCAAACCCGTACTGAGTTCTTGTTGGAAAAAGGTTGGAAGTTTGCCAGAACTGATAATCCCGAATCATATTATCCTGGTTTTAATGACAGCAAATGGCAATCTGTAGTTGTACCGCATGACTGGGCTATTTATGGTCCTTTTAGTTCTAAGAACGATATGCAAAAAGTTGCTATTACACAAGATGGGCAGAAAGCAGCTATGGAACATGCCGGACGTACTGGTGGACTTCCTTTTGTTGGTGTTGGTTGGTACAGAATAAACTTTAAAGTGCCCGAATTCAACAAAGGTAAAAAAGCAGCAATCCTTTTTGATGGAGCAATGAGTCATGCTCGTGTTTATTTGAATGGAAAAGAAGTTGGATATTGGCCATATGGGTATAATTCTTTTAAATTTGATATTACTCCTTATTTGAATGAAGGTGGAGAAAATCTGCTGGCTGTGCGTTTGGAAAATCTCACAGAATCTTCACGTTGGTATCCGGGAGCTGGATTATATAGAAACGTTCATGTGATTATCACAGAAGATGCACATATACCTGTTTGGGGAACACAGTTGACTACTCCTAAGATTACTTCTGAATTCGCAAAAGTGAACTTAAAGACTAAAGTAGTACGTCCGGTTGATTCTAACGTTGATAACTTTCGTCTGGTTACTGAAATAAAGGATGCTAATAATAGAGTTGTAGCAAAAGGTGAAGAAAAACTCTCAAAATATGATGGTGACGTTTTCGAACAGAACTTAATTGTAAATCAACCAAAGTTATGGGATACTGAGAATCCATATCTTTATAAAGCTGTATCTAAACTATATGATGGTTCTTCTTTGAAAGACGAATATACTACAACATTTGGTATTCGTTCTATTGAAATTATTCCAGGTAAAGGTTTCTTTCTGAACGGGAAGCTTACAAAATTCAAAGGTGTTTGTTTGCACCATGATTTAGGTCCTCTGGGTGCTGCAATAAATGAAGCTGCTCTTCGTCGTCAGATTACTATATTAAAAGATATGGGTTGTAATGCTATTCGTACTTCTCATAATATGCCTTCTCCTGAACAGATTAAGATTTGTGATGAAATGGGTATGATGGTTATGGCCGAATCTTTCGATGAATGGAAGATTGCTAAATGCCAAAATGGTTATAATCATTTGTTTAATGAGTGGGCTGAAAAAGATTTGGTTAATCTGATACATAATTTCCGTAACAGTCCTAGTATTGTAATGTGGAGTATTGGTAATGAGGTCCCTGAACAAGGTTCTAAGGGTGGAGTAAAAGTAGCTCGTTTCCTGCAGGATATTTGTCATCGTGAAGATCCTACCCGTCCTGTAACTCAGGGTATGGATAATCCGGGAACTGTTGTCAATAATAACTTTGCGGCAATTATGGATGTTGCCGGATTTAATTATCGCCCATTTAGATACAAAGAGAGCTACGATAAGCTTCCACAGCAGCTTATTCTAGGTAGTGAAACAGCTTCAACTGTAAGTTCTCGCGGTACTTATAAATTCCCGGTTGAACGTAAGGCTATGGCAATGTATGATGATCATCAGTCTTCTTCATACGATCTGGAATATTGTAGCTGGTCAAATCTTCCAGAAGATGATTTTATTCAGCATGATGATTTACCTTATTGTATGGGTGAATTTGTATGGACAGGTTTCGATTATTTGGGTGAACCGACTCCGTATTATACAAACTGGCCAAGTCATAGTTCATTGTTTGGAATTGTAGATCTTGCCAGTCTTCCAAAAGACCGATATTATCTTTACCGTAGCCATTGGAATCCAACTAAGGAGACTTTGCATATTCTTCCTCATTGGAATTGGGCAGGTCGTGAAGGGGAGATTACTCCGATATTTGTTTATACCAATTATCCTTCTGCAGAACTCTTTATAAATGGTAAGAGTCAGGGAAAACGCACAAAAGATATGTCGGTTACTGTTGATAATAGTGGCGATGATGCTTCTATGAAAGAGCTGAAACGTCAGAAGCGTTATCGTCTGATGTGGATGGATACTAAATATGAACCAGGAACTGTAAAGGTTGTAGCTTATGATAAGAATGGCAAAGCTGTAGCTGAAAAAGAAATTCATACAGCAGGTAAACCTCATCATATTGAATTGGTAGCTGATAGAACTTCATTAACAGCTAATGGAAAAGACTTGGCTTATGTTACAGTTAAAGTTGTTGATAAAGATGGCAATCTTTGTCCGAATGTTAATCAACTGGTTAAATTCAAGGTAAAAGGTGCCGGAGCTTATCGTGCCGGTGCAAATGGCGATCCTATATCTATGGATTTGTTCCATTTACCTCAGATGACATTGTTTAATGGAATGCTTACTGCAATTGTTCAGACAACTGATAAAGCTGGTGAGATTATTCTTGAAGCTTCATCAAAAGATTTTAAGAATGGAAAAATAATTCTGAATAGTAAATAAGCAGATTTAATATACTAATAAAAAGCAAACGGCCGGAATGAAAATCTTATTCCGGCTGTTTGCTTTTTATTTGCACATTTTCTTTAAGCATATATTCGCGTACAGATTTAATTTTGCTTGTCAGATAGTTATAAATGAATAAAATAGAATTGTATTTTGCTTTTAATGAACCGGCAGATAATTTCATCTTCTCGTAATATTCTTTTTTAAGCAAGTCGGACAACATAATTGTGAAGTCTCCTTCACTTTCAGAAATATCGTAAATACTTAATTTGTAAGCATTATCCATGCATTCAATTTTTATTGTAAATCGATATATGTATGTGTTCAGCACTGTTGAAAATGTTTTTTGTGTCCTGTCGAAGCGAATAAACTTTCCTTTATATATTATTATATTATTTACGTCATCATAAAGAGGTATAGTTGTTGATGGGGCATTTTTAAAGCTATAATCAGTAGCCTGAATAGCTTTTATATAAATAACTCCTTTACTTGAGTTTTTAATTGAATCAATTATACAGAAATTTACATCTCCTGATTTATTAACCGGAAATTTATCAATCAGGTAGAATAGGTCTTGTTTTGTTTGTGCAAAAACCATAACTGGCAAGAATAATACAAGAAGTAATAATTTTCTCATCACTGATATCATTTTATATTCTTCCTTAATTTAAATGATTCTGTTACTTATGCTATTTTTATATGTAACAATCTACTTTAATGAATAGTTTTATGAATTGTCGATAAAAAAACTAACTTTGCATCTAACTATTTATCTATAAAATGATTATGAAACAAGCATTTACCTTGTTGTTCCTTTTAGTAAGTCTTTTTACAGCAAAGGCACAGTACTCATTTAATGATGTAAATCTTTCGGATGAAAAGAGAATAGATAATCTTTTGTCTTTAATGACGCTTGATGAAAAGATCAATGCTTTGGGTAATAATACCTATATTCCACGTCTTGGTGTTCGGAGTGCTGGAAGTGTGGAGGGTATTCATGGAGTTGTGTTGGGTGGACCGGCGTGGAATGAGAGTAGGGGGCAAAAGGTTCCTACTACTGTTTTTCCTCAGGGATATGGTCTAGGAGAAACGTGGGATACGGAACTTATTCACTGTGTTGCCGAATATATTTCTACTGAGAGTCGTTATATTTTTCAGAATGCTAAATATCAGAAAGGCGGATTAGTGATATGGTCTCCAAATGCAGATTTGGGGCGCGATCCGCGTTGGGGACGCACGGAAGAATGCTATGGGGAAGATGCTTATCTAACTTCCCGGTTAGTGGTCTCTTTTGTGCGAGGCTTACAAGGGGATGATCCTAAATACTGGCGTGCATCTTCGCTGATGAAACATTTCCTGGCAAATAGTAATGAGTTTGGACGTACCTATAGCTCTTCTGATTTTGATGAAACTCTTTTCAGAGAATATTATTCTTATCCTTTTTATAAAGGTGTTACTGAAGGCGGAAGTAATTCTATGATGGCTGCATATAATTCATACAATGGAATTCCTTGTGCGTTGAATCCTGTTTTGCGAAATGTTGTAATGAAGGAATGGGACCTCAATGGTGCATTGATTACTGATGGAGGAGCTTTTAAGTTATTAATGACTGATCATAAAGCTTTTACAAATTTGGCTGATGCTGCTTCTGCTTGCTTAAAAGCTGGTATTACAAAATTCTTGGATGATTATCGTCCATCCGTAGTCGAAGCTTTGAATAAAGGGTTAATAACAGAAAAGGAGATTGAACAATCTATTCGGGGAAATCTAAGGATTGCTTTAAAACTGGGCTTGTTGGATGGAAATTTTTCGGCAAATCCTTATGCCCGTATTGGTGTAGAAGATTCGCAGGAACCATGGAATAAGCCTGAGACAAAAGCTTTTGTTCGTAAAGTGGCTGATAAATCTATAGTGTTACTGAAAAATGAAAATCATTTTCTTCCCTTAGATAAGTCTAAGCTGAAAAAGGTAGCGGTGATTGGTAAACGTGCAACTGAGGTTATTGAAGATTGGTACAGTGGAACTCCGGCATATAAAGTTACGGTATTGGATGCAATCCGTGAAGAATTAAAAGATTCCGGAGTTGAAGTTCGCTATGTGGCGACTAACAAAATGGATAGTGCCCGTACCATTGCGAAGTGGGCTGACGTGGCAATTGTATGTGTGGGTAATCATCCCTGGTGTGATGCCGGATGGGAAAAATCTCCCGTTGCCAGTGAAGGGAAAGAGGCAGTTGACCGTTTAGCACTTTCTATGGAACAGGAGGATTTAATACTGCAGGTCTATGATGCCAATCCTAAAACGGCAGTTGTACTTATCAGTAGTTTTCCTTATGCTATTAATCGTACCCAGCAGTTGGTTCCTGCCATTCTTCATTCTACCCAAAGTTGTCAGGAGTTAGGGCATGGAGTTAGTGATGTTTTATTTGGTCAATATAATCCGGCAGGGAGATTAACACAAACCTGGCCTAAAAGTATTACCGATCTTCCTCATATGATGGATTACGATATTCGTCACGGACGAACTTATATGTATAGTAAAGCTGCGCCTCTTTATCCTTTTGGTCATGGATTGAGTTATACTTCCTTTGTTTATTCCAATCTGAAAACAGATAGTCGGATTGTTCACTCGGGCGATACTTTAAGAGTTACATTTCAGCTACGCAATAGTGGAGCAAGAGATGGAGAAGAAGTAGTGCAACTTTATGTTAGTAAGCTAAACCGTAAAGCCAATGATCCTATAAAGCAACTTAAAGCTTTTAGTAGGATGGCACTCAAAAAAGGAGATCGGAAAGAAGTTACTTTGGAGGTTGCTGCAACGGAATTGATGCATTGGAGTGAGGAGAACCATTCTTTTGTTCTTACGAAAGGAAAAGTTGTATTGGAGATTGGTGCCTCTTCAGTTGATATACGTCTTAAATCGATTGTTGAAATTCAATAAAAAATGCTCTAATAGCTTGATTTATAATTTAGTAAATAAAATAATTGATTTTTGTAACTTATTTTATTTGAGTTTAAATGTGTGTATTTGAAAGATTGTTATATTGATTTATAAATTACATATTATTAAGTGTAATGTTGATTAATCATATTTTATATTAGATTATTGTATAAATAGAAATTGATATAATGATTTATAGAATACTTTTATCTATTAAGCTGTTTGTTCTCTACTTTATATATTTTACTTTTAATATTCAGTATATCAATTGTATATATTCATGTTTTATAGTGAATTCTTCCTTAAAATAGGTTGTATTTAAAAATTCACTCTTGTTGTATTGGTAAATTTGTCTATCTTTTTTAAGTAAATAGATTAAGAATATTTCTTTTATTCATTCAAATGAATTAATTTTGCAAATTATTTGAAGTGAAAAGGAAATATTGAATATAGTAAGATGATTAATTTGAAATACTTATTTGCTGTTTTGTTGCAAATATTATTTGTGTTACCACTTGGCGCACAAGTAACTAAAACGGTTTATATATCTATGCCGGGGAAATTGAGTAGCCTAATTACTCCTGAAGAACTAAAAACTGTAACTAATTTAATTTTGGTTGGTAGAATTGACCAAAAGGACTTTGAAACAATGAGAGATTGTATGCCTGTGCTTTCAAATCTTGATCTTGAGGCTACCACTGTTATTTCTAATAGTCTTGATTATAATGCAAATGTTATTCCTGGATATGCTTTTAGTAGTAATGATGGAAATTTTAGAGGGAAAACTTCTCTTAAATCAATAAAATTACCATTCACAGTAACTTCAATTGAGTTTAGTGCTTTTTCAGGATGTACGTCATTAACCAAGGTAACGTTTCCTTCAACTCTGAAGAATATTGGTAATTATGCTTTTGATGGTTGCGTTAATTTAACTGATGTGGTTTTTCCTGATGCGCTTTCAAGCATAGGTGATTGTGCCTTTTATGGTTGCTCTAGTCTGACTAATATTACTCTTCCTAAATCTCTGTCAATGTTAGGTGATGATACGTTTTATGGCTGTAGTGCTGCAACCTGTAAAATAAAGGCCACAACTCCTCCTTTTATGCACTCTGGTTCTTTGGATAAAAGAGTGGTTGCAATATATGTTCCGGATGGAGCCGGAGACCTTTATCAGTCGGCTTTTTACTGGAATAGAAAAGCCATTGTTGAAGGCGATGGGAATGCGCTTCGTTTAAATATTGAAAAAGCCGGTACACTGGCTTCAGAAATATTTGCTGCGGGCGTTGTTCTTAATAAGGTGAATTCCCTTATTCTGGAAGGAAAGCTGGATAAGAATGATTTTTATGTGATAAAATCTCATATGCCCAATTTGGTTTCTATTAATTTAAGTGCGGTTAAGATGCTGACTATACCAGATTCTCTCTTTATTAATAAAAAATTGTTGAATATTGATCTTCCATTGTCATTGGTTTCAATAGGAAATTGTGCCTTTAAAAATTGCAGAGGTTTGAAACAAGTTAATTTTCCGTCTACGCTAACTACCATAGGCAAAGAAGCATTTGCCGATTGTGCGTGTCTGACGAAAATCACTCTTCCGGCTAAAATTACAAAAATAAACCCTTCTGCTTTTAAAAATTGCTGCGGCATATCCGAGATTAAAAATTACAACTCCGTTCCACAGACTATATTGGATAATGTTTGGGAAGGTATAGATAGAAAAAGTTGCAAACTAATTGTGCCTGAGAATTCATCTACAGCTTATATGACAAATAAAGTGTGGGGTCAATTTTCAGAAGTAGCAGAACAAAGAATAGAGAGCGAGTATGTTTTAATTGTCAAAAAGAATTCAGGGGGAATTGTTCTCTGTAAGAATAATACTCTGTTGAGTGGACAAGCAATAACAGTGCCTGCCGGTGAAGTGCTTACTTTTAATATCTCACCCAAAAAAGGTTATCATATTGGAAAAGTTATTTTTAATGATAAAGATGTTACCGGATTATTGCAAAATGGCAACTTTAAAACCAATTCGGTTAATAATTCAGCCACTTTATCTGTTCTCTTTGTGAAGGATTTGGATGTACAGTTGGTGTAGTATCCTTTCTTGTGGAGCATATCGGACTCGAACCGATCACCTCGACACTGCCAGTGTCGCACTCTAGCCAGATGAGCTAATACCCCATATAATTACGGCGTGAATTTAGATATTTATTTCGAATTATAAACTATCTTTGCCAAAACAATTTTTTGAATATGCTAGTTTATAATACTACTTACAATATTGACGAAGAAGTTTTAAGTAACTTTCTTATCTGGATAAACGAGGTTTATGTTCCTGAAACCGAAAAGAATGGGATTTTAAAGAATCACAGATTAATGCGTGTGCTGAGTCATCGTGACGAGACAACAGAATGTTTTTCTCTGCAATGGGAAGTAGAAAGTAGTGCTTTGCTGCACCGTTGGCATACGGAAATAGGAATCAGGCTGAATGGAGAACTAACAAAAATGTTCGGAGATAAGGTTGTGGGATTCCCTACATTACTGGAGGTAATGGAATGATTAAACCGGTAAAGGAAAAGATTATTCTGGGAATCGACCCAGGTACCAATCTGATGGGATATGGCGTGCTGAAAATTGTTGGCACAAAACCGGAGATGATTGCTATGGGAATAGTCGATTTGCGGAAATATAAAAATCATTATCTTAAACTGGGTCATATCTATGAACGTGTAATTGGAATTATTGATGCTTATCTTCCCGATGAGTTGGCTATTGAAGCTCCTTTCTTTGGAAAAAACGTGCAGTCTATGCTTAAACTTGGGCGTGCACAAGGTGTAGCTATGGCGGCGGCTTTAGGAAGAGATATTCCGATAACCGAATATGCTCCGCTTAAAATTAAGATGGCTATAACCGGCAACGGTAAGGCAAGCAAAGAACAGGTTGCTGATATGTTGCAAAGAATGCTCAGAATTCCCAATGATAATATGCTTCCTTACATGGATGCTACAGATGGACTGGCTGCAGCTTATTGTCATTTTCTACAATCCGGCCGTCCTCAGCTGGATAATGCTTATCATGGCTGGAAGGATTTTATTAGTAAGAATCCCGACAGAGTAAAATAAAGAGTGAGATATTTATAAAAAACAACCATTATGAAGTTAAAATCAATTGTCCTGATGGGATTAGCTATTTTTGCAATGAGTTGTACACCGGAGAAGAGAGCCTATAAATCGTTTGACGAATATCCGGTTCCTTCGGCACCTATTAATGAGATGGTTTACACACCTTCTCAAACAACCTTTACGCTTTGGTCTCCAACGGCCGAGCAGGTGGAATTAATGTTATTTGATTCGGGAGATGAAGGCTCGGCTTATCAGTCGGTTACGCTCGAACCTAAGGAAGATGGTCTTTGGAGTGCTTCTGTAAACCAGAACCTTAAAGGTAAGTTCTATGCATTTAATGTGAAGATCAAAGAAAAATGGCTGGGAGAAACTCCGGGTATCATGGCTAAAGCTGTGGGATTGAACGGTAAACGAGCAGCTGTTATAGATTTGGCGGATACCAATCCACAAGGATGGTCGTCCGATCAACGTCCCCCTTTAAAGAGTGACGCCGATATTATTCTGTATGAAATGCATAATCGTGATTTTTCGGTGGATACTACTTCGGGCATAAAGAATCAGGGGAAATTCCTGGCATTGACAGAGAAAGGTACAAAGAATACTGCTGGTGATGCAACCGGAATAGATCATTTAAAAGAGCTTGGCATTACACATGTGCACCTTATGCCATCGTTTGATTTTGCATCTATCGATGAATCAAATCTGAAAGCAAATAAATATAATTGGGGATACGATCCGCAAAACTATAATGTGCCCGAAGGATCTTATTCAACAAATCCCAAAGAACCGGCAGTACGTATTATTGAATTTAAAAAGATGGTACAAAGTCTGCACAAAGCTGGCATTCGTGTGGTAATGGATGTAGTTTATAATCACACTTCCAGTTTGCAAGGCAGCAATTTCGAACTGACTGTTCCAGGTTATTTCTATCGCATGAAGAAGAATGGAAAATGGGCAAACGGTTCAGGATGTGGTAATGAAACGGCTTCCGAAAGAGGAATGATGCGTAAGTTCATGATTGAATCGGTTGTTTACTGGGCAACGGAATACCATGTTGACGGATTTCGGTTCGATTTAATGGGAATTCACGATATTGAAACCATGAACCAGATACGTGCAGCTCTGGATAAAGTTGACCCTAGCATCTATATTTACGGTGAAGGATGGGCTGCCGAACAACCTCAGTTGCCAAAAGAAAAACTGGCTATGAAGGAAAACATTACTAAGATGCCGCGTATTGCAGCTTTTAGTGATGAACTTCGCGACGGTCTTCGTGGACCTTTCAATGATGATAAGAAAGGTGGTTTCATGACAGGTATTTCTCGCAAAGAAATGAGTGTGAAGTTTGGTTTGGTAGGAGCCATCAAGCATCCGCAGATACTGAATGATTCTGTTAATTACAGTAAAGCTCCATGGACTTTGCAACCCACTCAGATGATTAGCTATGTAAGCTGCCACGACGATATGTGTTTGGTAGACCGAATAAAATCATGTATGCCAGATGCTTCTCCTGCAGTTATTGCCGCCATTGATAAACTAGCTGTTACGGCCGTGTTTACTTCTCAAGGTGTACCGTTTATATATGCCGGTGAAGAAATTATGAGGGATAAGAAAATGGTGCATAACAGCTTTGAAAGCCCCGATGCTGTAAATGCAATAAACTGGAATAATAAGACGCTTTATAAGGATGTTTTTGATTATTACAAAGGACTTATTGCCATGCGCAAAGCACATCCGGCCTTCCACATGGGAAATGCTGACTTAGTTCGTAAAAACATGGAGTTCCTTCCGGTTGCCGGAAGCAATCTTATTGTTTTCCGCTTAAAGGGATATAGTAACGGTGATAGCTGGGATGATATTTATGTAGCATTGAATGGAGACAGAGCTCCCCGTAAGTTTGCAGTTGAACCGGGTAAATATACTGTTGTATGCAAGAATGGAACAATTAATCAATACGGCTTAGGAACGATGTACGGCGGAGAAGTTTATGTTCCCGGACTTTCTGCGCTGATATTCCATAAATAGACTCTTTTAGAATAATCATTGCAATAATAGATAGAAATAGGAGACTGCGAAAACAGTCTCCTATTTTTTTATTCCATATTATGGAAGTAATATATGCTACAAAAAGGCTTAGGTAATATATGGCCTAATTTAAACAAGCGCCTCAGATTATAATATTTTAATAGAGTACAGCTAAATATAATAAGTAGTACAGTTTAATTATATAAGCTGTACACCTTTTATAATTTAGCTGTACTTAAAATAAACAAATCAACCTGAATAAAAAACTTAGTTACCTTGAAAAAACATCTAATAGCCTTGACTCTTTCGCTAAGTAAACTTCTACCATTGGTTTATTACTACATTACTTTTCTCTCTAATTCTAAGCCGTTTTATAGCTTGCTTTCATTAATACTCATTATTTCAATTCAAAAGAAACTTTTGATCGGATATCTGTAGAAGAAGCACCTACAAGAGCTTCAAACATTCCTGGTTCGGCTATCCATGAATGTTTAGCATCATCAAAGAAGCTTAACTCTTCTTTAGAGATAGTAAATGAAACCTTTTGCTCTTCGCCTGCATTCAGCTGAATCTTCTTAAAACCTTTCAGCTCTTTTACCGGACGAGGAAGAGAGGATTTTAAATCACTGATGTATAGCTGAACAACTTCCGAACCGGAACGTTTACCGGTGTTTTTAACTTTTATACTGACGGTAAGCTGCTCATCTGCAGATATCTTTGATTTATCTATTTCTGCTTTTCCATAGGCAAAAGTTGTATAACTCAGTCCATGACCAAAGCTAAACAATGGTTTGGCTTTCTGCTTATCAGCCCAACGGTATCCCACAAAAATATTCTCTTTATAAGTTTGTTCCTTGCCATCGCCCGGATAGTCGCCCATAACAGTGGCACCGTTATCTTTCAGGCTTACCGGAATGGTGAAAGGTAGTTTGCCCGATGGATTAACATCACCCATCAGTACAGAAGCAATGGCATTTCCTGCTTCCGTTCCGCTGTACCATCCTTCTACAATAGCAGGAACCTCTTTAACCCAGGGCATTGCTACTCCATTGCCTGTAAGAAGCACAACCACAAGATTTGGATTGGCTTTTACCAATGCGCTGATCAGTTCATTCTGGTTATAGGGCAACTCATATTCTTTGCGGTCTACTCCTTCGCAATCCTGATGCTCATTTTTGTTTAGTCCACCAAAGAAAAGAACTACATCTGCATTTTTTGCTGCAGCAACGGCTTCCTCTCTTAATCCCAACACATCTATTACTTTCTGTTCGGGCGCTTTGGCACCTTTCACATCCTGTTCGGCTACAGCAGGTGATTCGTATCCCGGAGCATAGATAATCTCAGCCTGAGATCCGATTCGTTGTTTTAATCCGGCCAAAGGAGACTGCTCATATTTAACTTTCAAGGAAGAGCTTCCACCTCCGACGGTCATTCTTTTAACGGCATTCTCACCGATAACGGCAATTCTCTTTACCTTTGCCAGATCAACCGGCAAAACGTTCTTGTTGTTCTGCAATAAGACGATACCTTCCTGAGCAATTTTTCGTCCTGCCAAAGCATGTTCCTCGGTTCCAAACGATCCGAATGGACGGTTTCTATTCATGGTAGTACGGAAAATCATCCGAAGGATGTTCCGCACTTTCTTGTCCACCTCTTCTTCTTTTACTTCGCCCGAACGAAGCAACTTCAAGAACGGCATGGCAAGATAATAATTATCGTATGCATTGCTGGCACTCCAGGTCAGTCCGTTGGTCCAGCTTCCGAATTCCATATCCAGTCCGTTATAAATAGCCTGTTTTGTATCATGCACACCTCCCCAGTCGGAAACTACCACACCATCAAATCCCCATTCCTTGCGAAGAATATCGTTGAGCAAATATTGATTGTGACAGCAATGTTCTCCTTTGTACTTATTGTATGAACCCATTATAGCCCATACTCCACCTTTTTGCACTGCGGCTTTGAAAGCTGGGAGGTAGATTTCATACAAGGCACGGTCGCTAACATTTACGTTGATATGGTCTCGGTCTACTTCCTGATTGTTTAGTGCGAAGTGTTTTACACAAGCTGCCACTCCATTCTTCTGAACTTCCTGAATATAAGGCACCACCATTACTGAAGAAAGGTAGGGATCTTCTCCCATATACTCAAAATTTCTTCCATTCAGAGGAGTGCGGTATATGTTTACTCCCGGTCCCAATAACACATTTTTGTTGCGGTAACGAGCTTCTTCACCAATAGATTTGCCGTAAAGTGCAGACATTTCGGGATTCCAGGTAGCAGCCAGACAAGAAAGAGCCGGGAAAGCTATGCAGGAATCGTTTGTCCATCCTGCAGTATTCCACTCATCCCAGAACACTTCGGCACGAATACCGTGCGGACCATCACTGCACCACACCTCAGGTATTCCTAAACGTGGCACGCCTGCCGAGCTGAACTTTGACTGTGCATGACACATAGCTACCTTCTCTTCCAGTGTCATGCGTGAAAGAGCATCCTCAATTCTTTCTTCAATCGGTTTTTTATCGTCTAAATAAACAGCCCCCTTCGGCTGTGCAAAGGAGGGGGCTGCAAGGAGAGACAGACTTAAAACGATAAGCTGTTTTATTCCATTCATTATTTCTTTATTTTTTCTTTAGTTCACAGAATCTTCTATATTATTTTTCAACCACTGTAAGGACACCAGCTGTTTTTCCACCTGTTACATCAAGTGTAAACACATAAGTTTTTCCAACTGTGAGTTTCTTGTCAGTAGCTAAGCTAAGATTTCCACCTCCGGCTATAACAACAATATCAGTGCTCTTAGAAGTAATTGATGTTTCACCAAATTCACCACCCCAACCTTTTTGATGGAAAAATTTGAAGTTTATAGCATCCGGGTCTACATTACCCAAAGCACCCTTACCCGCAACAACCGTTACCTGATATTTGCCGGCGGCAACAGGGGCCATACAAAGAGCTTTATCTGTATTCCAGCCCACTTCATTAGAGAGTGAAGGTTTACCAATCTTTTCACCAATAATCCATACTGCACCACTTCCATCATCAGCCAGTGTAGCAAGTCCGGTACCGGTCATACGCTCTACAATGAAATAGTTATATTTAAAGTTGGCTGTAATACGATATTTTCCACTCATAGGGAGGAATGTAAGTTTACCTTGAGCATCTTTAGTGAAATAATCAGGATCAATCCACCATGAACTGAAATTACTAATACCTGCAACTTCAAGAACTTGTCCTGTAGTCAGATTTTTCTCTATCTTGTAATTATTATCATCTATCATAGTCATCTCTTCACCACCAAAAAGCAGTTTGATGAATGGAGAACCTGCATAGGTTAATGTATTAAAGGTAATATCATACGTTCCGGCATTAGAATTCGAGAAAGTAATTGCGTTTGTGGTTCCTTGAGTAATAGCTCCGCTAGCCCATCCGAAGTTAATATCATTTCCCTGAGTTCCTGCTTTTGGTGCTTTTATATATGCTTTTACCTTTTGAGAAAAATTGGCAGTTACTTTATACTGATACAAGCCAGTGCGAGCCATTGTATATTCTTTACCTTCAGCAGTAACCAAAGTAAGGTGATCATAGTCCGGACGTGTAAGTGGCAAGGAAATGTCCTGCACAGTAGTACCGAAATGTGTATTCTGAAGAATAAGTTTTAATGTAGCCGCTCCGTTAGGAATATTTGCCATATAAGGAATAAAGATCTTACCTGTATAATCACCGTTTTGTTTTGTACGAATAACTGTTTCCGATACTTTGTCGGTGCCAAAGAATAGCTGGGCTTTCAAAGTAGAAAGAGGAAATTCTGCATCAGTAGCAGTGGCATTGAAAGTCAGACTGTCTCCAAACATTGCAGAAGTTAACTGTGATTTGAGAGTTATAACCGGAGTTCCTTCAACAGGTGGTTCCGAATAATTCTCATTATTGCAGGCATTGAATGTAGCCAAAGCAATAAGTGACCATAAAATTGATTTATATTTTTTCATGTTTTTATTCTATTTAATGATTAACCTTTTTATTTGTTCCATTTATAAGAAGCCACAGCTTTAGCTGGTACAGAGTAAGCAAAAGAGTGCTTTCCGTCAGACAATGTTATGTTCATAGCACTGTTAGTATCGTTTTGCAATACTACTGCGTATGAACCATCGGTATTTAGGAACGCAGCATAGTAAAGTCCGTTTACCTTATAACCCGTTGTACCAATTCGTTTGGCTCCCGGCTTAATGACTTTAGCCAAATGACTGATGGTGTAATAGTGTGAGTTCTTTGTCATGGTCTTGTAATCGAGATTGATATCAATAGCTCCATAACAAGTAGTACATCCTCCCGGACGGTTGGGCCCGCGGTTTTTATCCAGCATAAAGTTCCAAACAATAACTGCTTTTGTCCAGTTATTAATGGTTCCGATACAAACCTCAGCCATGTTCCACATTAAGTCTCCTGCGAAACTGTAATTCCATTCACCGATAGACATTTCTGTGAAATAGAGATTCTTTTCGGGATTTGCATTATGAACGTCAAGCAATTCGGCTTTATCACCTCCGTAAGCATGGAATCCAGCTCCGTCAATATATTGAGCAGCGTCAGCATCTTTGTAAATGTTGATTGGATAATCTTTTTGATCGGCAATGTCGTCATAATTATAATTATGATCAAAGATGATAATCTTTGTGTTGATCCCCGCTTTGCGGAAAGCTGGTCCTAAAGCTGTTTTAATGAAATCTCGCTGCTCTTGCCACGTCATGTACAATGAAACAGAGTTACCACGGTTTAATGGTTCATTCTGAATTGTCATAGAAGCAATATTAATTCCTTCTGCTTTCATTGCCTGAATATACTTCACGAAATATGTGGCATAATCCTGATAATAATCAGGGTTTAACTGTCCACTTGTCCATGAATCAAAAGGCTTTTTCTCTGTCAGGTTATTCACCTTCATCCATTTTGGACAAGTCCATGGCGAAGCCAGAATCTTAACATTAGGATTGATAGCCAATATCTCTTTCAGTACAGGAATAACATAGTTCTTATCCTCAGATTGCAAAGCAAAGTTTTCGATGCCTTGATTATCACAATAAGTATACTCGCTTAACGAAAAGTCCGAAGCTCCAATGGATATACGGATATAACTGTATCCCATTCCATCTTTAGGATCGAACGTTTCTTTTAATAGCTTAGCCCTATCCTTAGCTGTCATCTTTAATAGATTATAACAAGAAGAACCTGTCATAGCTGCTCCGAATCCATCCATCTCCTGAAATACTTCAGATGGATTCATTTGAATTGTGAACGGAGACATATTGTCTTTTGTGCTGAATGACAATGGAATCTTTTTGAACAGTAAAGATTGATTTGCCGTTGTAACATACAAATCGACATCAGAGGTTGTCGTTTCTCCGGGTTCTTCGGGAGAAGGCACAGTACCATTTCCACATCCCAAGAAAGCAAATCCTGTGATAAACAACCCGGTCAAGACTGATAACATTTTTTTTCTATAATCAACTTTCATGATTAGTACCCTTTGTTTTGTGTTAAGTTTGGATTACTGTCTATTTGAGTCTGTGGAACAGGCATAAGCAATGAATTTTCAGTGAAAGTAGCCATCTTCTTACGACCAGAATCGCGTGAATTTAAAGTATTCATAACCTCATATACCTTTCCTGTACGAACAAGATCGAACCAACGTTGTCCTTCGAAAGCTAATTCCAGACGGCGTTCTTTGAGTACAGCATTCACCATGTTATCTTTAGAAGACTTAACTGAAGCATCCAGCTTCGCTAACTTTGCGCGAACTCTGATTTGATCAACTAAATCTGCAGCGGCAGTTAAATTACCCTGAGCCGTATAAGCTTCAGCTTCCAGCAAAAGAACATCAGCCAAACGGAACTTAAGGATACTGTTATAACGAGAACGGGTTTTATACATAAATGGGTAATGATCTGATGGATAATGAATACTCCAGGATGGTTTTGCCCATACAATTGCTTCGTTCATACGAACATTATCACCTTCGTTTTCATAAGCCTGAATCAAATCTCTTGAAGGAGTAATCCATTTAGCCCAGTTATAGGTACTGCTTGGATCGCATTGATCAATGCCAAACATCCATGTAACCCAGCTTCCGCTACCTAGAGGATAAATAACCTCAAAGATAGATTCAGAAGTATTTCGGTAATTCACATCTGTCTTAGTATCGTTTACAGAGAATAAATCTGAGTAGTTAGCTACAAGTGAAAAACCATCTTTTTTTATAGATTCACAATATTCAATAACTTTGGCGTAATCTCTAACAGGTGCTTCAGCATATACTTTGGCAAGAAGAGTTTTAGCCACCGATTGTGTTAATTTGAATTTATTAGTTGCATCTACTTTGGGTGCATATTGAAGTCCGTACTGTAAGTCACTTATAATTTGCTTGTAAACATCTTCAACATTGTTGCGGGCAGGGAAGAGGATAGGATACATTTCTTTTACGTTTGTAGCAGTTATATTTGGAGTTTCCTGAGTAACTACAGGAACTTCACCCCATAATCTGGTCATGTCAAATAATACCCATGCACGCCATATAGAAGCTTCAGCTTTCCATTGTTTGCGCTCAGCATCAGTTAGAGTTTTATCTGGAACGGAATCCACATTACATATTACTCGATTTGCTGAAACAATATATCCAAGAAAAGATGTCCAATCGCGTTCAATATTCTTATTTGTGGCATCTTGTTTGTTCGATTCCAGTGAAATAAGTTCTGCATCAGTAGCTCCGCTATAAGAATTGTCTGCATGAGTTTCAGCAAATACTAACATATCCATGTACCAGGATTCCTGCGCATTTTGTATACTCTTATAAATATTATCGTACTGTTGCTGCATTTCAGCTTTGGTTTCGTATTTGTTACCAGTACCTCCGGTTTCATTACCAAAAGTGAGTTCGCTATAATTAGATATTGGGTCATAATTTAGTGAACAACTTCCCAGAAGAAGAGCTGTGCCCAATAATAAACTAAGTTTTATTTTATTTTTCATTGTATTATTCTATTTAAAATTCAACATTTACACCAAATACATAGCTTTTTGTCTGAGGATAGGTACCCCAATCAAGTCCTTGTACCAAAGCACTTCCTCCCCATTGGTTTACTTCAGGATCAAATCCTTTGTAATTAGTGAACGTTAGCAAATTCTGAGCTGTGAAATATGGCTGAAGACGACCAATATTCAGTTTCTTCAATAGCTTTCCGGTAACGTTGTATGATAATGTTAATGATTTCAATCGCAAGAAACTACCGTCTTCTACAAAGCGACTAGATGTCTTCAAGTTTTCTTTAGAAGCAACAGCTCTTGGCATATCAGTAATTTGTCCGGGAATTTTCCATCTGCCAAGTACGGCTGTAGATTGATTCTTAGCATCGTACATGCCTTCTGTTTCCATGCGTGAAAGGTTATAAATATCGTTTCCTACCGAACCTTGGAAGAATACATTTAAATTAAATCCTTTATAGGAAAGATTATTTGTTAGTCCAAAAGTAAAATCCGGATTTGGGTCACCTATGTATGTTTTATCATTAGGAGTAATACTTCCACTTTTATCTAGATCTCTGTACATGATATCACCTGTTTCTGGATTTACTCCATCAGAAATATATCCCCAGAACATTCCCAAAGGTTTTCCTGTAGTAAGCTTGGTAATATATTCACCTGTAGTAGATTGTGCATAGAAATAGGATTGACGCGTATCGAACTTCTTTACTTTATTCTTATTAAATGAAATATTAAAGTCTGTATCCCATTTAAATTTACCTACTAAATTTTTTGAGTTGATGCCAAATTCAATTCCCTTGTTTTCCATTTCGCCTTCATTTCTATAGATATCGCTAAAAGATGCTGTTGGGCCGAGAGGTACATCCATCAACAAATCTGTAGTGTGTTTATAGTATGCATCTGCGGTAAATGTCAGTCTATTATTTAGAACTGTGAAATCAACTCCAATATTTGTTTGAGTTGTTGTTTCCCATGTAAGTTCACTGTTACTCATGTTAGCAGGAGAGGTTATAGGAAGTGCATTTGCCTTTCCGGTTTCCCACCAGTTTTGACGGGTAATGTTACGAAGCTGTAAATAGCCATAATCTCCAACTCCAGATTGATTACCAGTTTGTCCCCAACCTCCGCGAATCTTTAAGTCATCAATCCATTTAAGATCTTTCATAAATTCTTCAGATGAAATTCTCCATGCTGCAGAAACTGAAGGAAAATAACCCCATCTGTTTCCCGGAGCCAACTTTGATGAACCATCGGCACGGAAATTAGCTGTTAATAAGTACTTACTGTCGAAGTTATAAGACAAACGACCTACGTATGACATGATTGCCCAGTCGGAAGCAGTAGTCCCATTACCTTGTTCAACTTTGTTTCCTGCATTCAGTGTTTTAATATCACCATTTATGAAATGGCTTACAGTTTGGTAAGTTTGAGACCACTTAGAAGTAGTACCTGATGCTCCGGCCATAACATTGAAATTATGCTTTTTTATGCTTGTGTCATAAGTCAGAATGTTATCATATACCATAATAGTGCTTAGTGAACGGTTATCGCTGGCACTTCCATATTGAGAACGTCCGTATTCTGTTTTGATAGGGTCAAGAAAACTTGTATTGTGATAATATACACGGTCAATAGAGACAGAACTTTTAAACTTCAATTTTGGAGAGAATGTAATTTCAGCATTGGCACTTCCAAGCAAACGGTTGTTATTTGTTTTATTATCTTCAGTACGTGACATGTTTTCTAAAGGATGAGTAACATTGGCTCCGTAGAAGTTGTTATAGTACTGACCAGGATTATTCTCGTCCCAGATTTTTGCATAAGTTGGAGTATTTATAACAGAAAGAATAACTCCGGCACGATTGGCACCTTGTCCTGAGATAATGCCGTTGCTACTGTAATCTGAGTATGCCAGATTAGTTCCTATCTTCAACCATGAACGAATTTGATTTTCAAGATTAGCTCTTAAGTTATATCTTTCATAAAAGGCAACTTTAATAATTCCGTCTTCCTTTGTATAACCTCCTGAAATGAAATATTTCAGTTTATCGTTTGCACTAGATACTGACAGCTGATAATTTTGAGTAACTCCAGTACGATAAGTTTCGTCAAACCAATTTGTTTCATCCTTCAATCCATCTGGTAGGTTTATTGAACCAAGCTCATCCATTAAATCCTTATATTGTGCTACATTTAAAGACTTCATTTGTTTGGCAACCTCTGTAATACCAGCCTGAGCAGAGAAATTAATCTTTGCTTCACCTTTTACACCTGCTTTTGTAGTTATTAATACTACACCATTTGATGCTCTTGAACCATAGATAGCAGCAGATGATGCGTCTTTTAGAATTTGCATGCTTTCAATGTCATTCGGAGATAAGAAATTAATCTCTGTCATAGGTACTCCGTCCACTACATAAAGCGGATCATTGCTTGCATTAATAGACGAATTACCACGAATCCGGACAACCATTCCTGCACCTGGCTCTCCATTTGGCTGAATAACATTAACTCCGGCAGCTTTTCCCTGAATAGCCGCTGCTGCAGAAATAATTGGTCGCTCGTCTAAATCTTTTGTTGATACACTTGCAACAGAAGTGGTTACATCTTTTCTCTTTACAGATCCATAACCAATAACTACAACTTCTTCTAGTAATTCTGCATTTTCTTGTAATACAATATTTAAAGGGATAGAACCTTTTACTGCAATTTCCTGACTTTTATAGCCAATATAAGTAATAGTTAAAGTTGCTTTTGGAGATACGGTGAGAGAAAATTTTCCATCCATATCTGTCATCGTTCCGTTAGTTGTGCCTTTTTCAACAACACTGGCTCCAATTATACCTTCGTTTGAAGGATCCTTAACTTGTCCTGAGACTGTTATTTTTTGTGCTAAGGCACTTAGAGATACAAATAAACCTATAAGAATGAAGAAGAAACTTCTACGAAAGTTTGCGTCATTCTTTGAAATTGGTTTTTCCTTGCTTTTTTTCATGAATTAATAATTTAATTAGTTAACATTAGATTGTTCATTCGTTGTATCGAATATCTCGAAAGCAAATGTAGAATAGAAATAAATGCATTCCTATCACCTGTGGTTATTTGGTGGATTTGTTTAATAAATGTAGTTGTGCAACTTATTTATTATTAATAAGTTATCAGTTTGAAGTGGCTTTGAAAAAGTGGAAGATATATTAATAAAAAGAAGCAATATTTTTGTTGTTATAACTTTCTTTAAAAAGAATATAAGCTCATTTTTAGCAAGAATAATAATCTGAAGTAGATATTATTGAGTTATGAGAATGCTCCAATTCTCATAACCAGACTTTCAAAATCATCTCTAGATCCTAATGCTTTGTTCTTAACTTTTGCACGATAGTTATAGATCGTATTTACTGAATAGCGCAGAAGGTTAGCGATTTTAGAACTATCATCAATACCTAGACGAATTAAGGCGAAGATACGTAACTCTGTATTCAGTAATTCTCCTTTTTTCAAAACAATTCTTTCTTCTTTTACTAAAAGGCTATTAAACTCTTCAACAAATTTGGGATATAGATGCAAGAATGTATTATCGAAATTAACGTAGAACTCTTTCAATTCGCTTTCAAGAACTTCAGAAGATTTGGTTATCTTAAGCAACTCGGTAACTTGCCCGCCATTGATTTTCTTATTTACCATTTTACGGTAACTTTCCAATTTATCTATATAAGTAGAGCATATTCCTAGGAAATGAGCAATGTATTCTTCTTTTATATGATTAGCTTCGGCAAGTTCATTATTCAATGATTTCAATTGATTGTTGATTACTCCTAATTCATTACGAGCTTTGCTCAATCGCTTCATCTGTTTATAAATATAGCCAAGAGCTCCAAATAAAAGGAGTGCAAGAGCGCTTATACATATCAGACTTGTTTTTAATTCATTTTTTTGTTTTTCACTTTTAATCTGATAACTCTTTTCTATAATTGGAAGGGTATTTGAAATTTGAATATTTCGTAAACGAGCATTATAGAAATTAGCATCTTCTAGTGAATATTTTATATATTGATAAGCACGGTCAATATCTCCTTCTTCATAAAGTAGATTTGCGAGGTTTGATAAAGATGCATTATCTTTTATTGCAGCTTTAATATCAGACATTGCAGAAAAAATTAAATGCTTTTTCTCATCTTCAAGCTTTTTTTCTTCTCTGTCAATAAGAGAGACTTGAAAGGTTATCAAAGCATACTCTGGAGTTCCGAAAGGGGCTTTTGACAATCTAAGAGAATTTATTTTTCGTGCTTCAACTAAATTTTTTTGTTCAAGAGCTTTTTGTTCTTTTATTGCCAGATAATTTTCTGAAGAAGGATCAAAAACAGTTAGCAAGGTGTCCTGGTAAGTTTGAAATAATTTAAAGTAGTTCTTTTTTAGTTTTTGATCGTGAGTGTAAAGGTACATTTCATTGTATAAATGCTCGTAACATTTATAATAGTATGGAATCAAATCTTTTGTCAGCTGATTTTTATTTATGGAATATAATATATCGCTACTTTCTCTATACATACCTGAAGAAGAGTGAAGATGAGATAAAAATAATTTTGTTTCATTTATCCATCCCTTATTCTTCGAAATTTCAGCTATTTCAAGATTATTATTTAGATAGTGTATTGCTGAGTCACAGACAAAAGTTCTGTATTCTTTATATAGTAATTTGTTAATAGAATAAATTTGCTCAGGGGAGAATGTACTATTACTAAGCCGCTTTTTTAGGCTATTAATGCGGCTTTCGCGTGTTTCTACATAACTTTTGCTTTCTTTTATTGTTTTATCCAATACATTTAATAAGGAATCAATTTGATTTCCTGCAAGAGAAACAATTGAATATAGAGTAAAAACAAATAATAAGGTTAGCTTTTTCATTATACTAGAGTAACTTTTAATCGCTTCAAAGTTAGAAAAAATATTGTGATAGACCTATATGATGTGAAATATTAAAATAGTTTAATGACTTTAGCTATTCTATTAAGTTAATTACGCTTTAATTTATAATGTAACGCTAGAACAATTTTGTGTAACAAATATATATTTTTTTGTATATTGATGTATTTATATTTGCATGACAATATAAATTTAATTGATTTATGAAAAACATCTTATTCCGTTTTCTGTATTTATTATTCTGTAGTCAGATATCATTAAGTCTATTTGCATTAACCCCTAAACAGACTATTTTAAAACCTTGGGAAAAGGGGGCATGGGAAACCGGAAGGTATAGAAATCTTTTTGCAGAGGCTGGATATAACCAGAAGGATATTGATGCTAAGTTGGAAAATGCATTCAAAGGAGTATTTGAAGGACCTAACAAAGTCTACTTTGAAATTGGTGATTCCATGGCCTATATATCTGATATAAAAAATCACGATGTTCGTACAGAAGGTATGTCTTATGGAATGATGATTGCAGTGCAATTTAACCGAAAAGATATTTTTGATAAGCTGTGGAGATGGTCAAAGACTTATATGCAGCATCAGGGTGGAAGCAGTGACGGTTATTTTGCATGGAGTTGCCAGACTTCGGGTAAGCGTAATTCAGAAGGTTCGGCTTCGGATGGTGAGCTATATTTCGTTACGTCGCTTATTTTTGCCTCAAATCGTTGGGGAAATAATTCAGGAATCGATTATCATGCAGAGGCTAAACGAATTTTAGATGCCATGATGACCAAAACTGGCGAGAATGGAGTCACGAATTTAATTAATAAGGAACATAAACTTATTGCGTTTGTTCCGAGCAAAGGAGGAGATCAATTTACTGATCCTTCTTATAACATACCTGCATTTTATGAGGTTTGGGCAAAATGGGGTGGTGATGGAAGAGCTGATTTTTGGAAAGAATGCGCCAAAGCTGCCAGAGAATATCTTCACAAGGCTTGTCATCCAAAGACTGGCCTTACACCTGATTATTCAGAATATGACGGAACTTCTAAAGGAACATTATTTCATCCTGGGGCACAGTTTCGCTTTGATTCCTGGCGCGTTCCAATGAACATAGCACTCGATTATTCATGGTCGGCTGCAGATAAAGAATGGCAGCAGCAATATGGAAATAGGATTCAGGATTTTCTGTATTCACAAGGAATAAATAAGTATGTAGACCAGTATAATATAGATGGAACTCCTGTGGAAAGGGTTTTGGATGCCGGAGGTTATACAAAATTACGCCACTCTTTGGGATTAGTTGCAACATCGGCGGCTGTGTCTCTTACTACTACACATCAAAAGAGTAAAGAATTTATAGATGCTTTGTGGAATGCTAAGCACGAGCCTTATGAGGATGGGTATTTTGATGCTTATTATGATGGATTACTTTATCTGTTTAGCATTATGCATCTGAGTGGAAATTATAGGATTATTGAGCCATAAAAGGTTAAGTTAGTTGGTTTGGTTAGTTTTTAGAATTGTTTTTTGAAGAGAAAGGGCACTCCGTGAGGAATGCCCTTTTGCATAATTCTATTATGATTTTTGATCTGTTTTCTCCTTATCCAGATGTTCTGATGCATATTCAGTTGGAGATATTCCATAAAATTCGCGGAAAGTATTCGAGAAATGAGATAGGTTACTGAATCCGGTAGCATAAGCCACTTCAGAAACGTTGATCTTTTTGCTCGACAGGAGCGATGCTGCTTGTTTCAATCGGATACCTTTGATGAAATCACGGGCAGACTGATTAGTCAGCTCTTTAAGTTTTCGGTGCATATGCACCCTGCTCATTCCAACATGACTGGCCAGCATTTCAACATTAAGTGCCGGATCGGCTATATTTTCATTTATCACTTTTATTACTTTCTCCATAAGGACTTCGTCAGACGACTTCATCTTTATATCCTGAATCTTAATCTGCAGCTGTTCATTTCCATTAAACTTATTCTTCAACCGTTCTCTGTTTTCAATTAAGTTTGCAACTGTTGATTTCAACAGTTCTGTATTGAATGGTTTTACAATATAAGCATCTGCACCAATATCCAGACCCTCAATTTTATCTTCTGTTTTTGATTTGGCAGTAAGCAAGATAACTGGAATGTGACTGATATTTATATTTTGCTTAATCTTTTTGCAAAGTGTAATTCCGTCCATTTCAGGCATCATAACGTCGCTGATTATTAAATCAGGCATATCCTTTAGCGCTGCTTCAAGTGCTTCCTTACCATTCTGACTTTCACTGATTCTGTATTCACTGGCAAGTTCTTCTTTAATATACTTGCGTATTTCGTATTCATCTTCAACAATTAAAACCTTAAAACGAGTTCTCGATTTAATCTTCTTCTTTTCTGTGCCTTCTTCCAGCTCAAATTCTTCAACCATTTCTGCTTCTTTGTGATGAATACTGGTAGAAACTGGTGATTCAAAATCTTCAGGATTCTCGAATTCTTCAGATTTTAGGTGGTCACAGCCTAAAGGTAAGCGAATGATGAACCGGCTTCCCGTCCCTTCTTCTCTGTTTTCGGCCTTAATTGTACCGTGATGAAGTTCAACCAATGAACGAGAAAGGTGCAGACCAATTCCTGTTCCGAAGTTAGAATTGGTAAGATCATTATTGATTTGATAGAAACGCTCGAATATCTGCTCAATCTTGTCGCTGTCAATACCAATCCCGTTATCGCTGATAACTATCTCAAAGTAATGTTTTGATGCTCCTCTTGCAGATTCATCTTTGCCTGTTGATAACTCTACTTTAATTTCACCGTTCTCAGGAGTGTATTTAAATGCATTCGATAGAATATTGAGAATAATCTTATCAAAGTTATTGAGATCAATCCATGCTTTCAGACTTTCATCCTGATGGTAGAATGCAAATTGGATATTCTTTTTCTGAGCCTGATATTCAAATGTTGTCATTAGGTCGTCAATGAAACCAACAATGTCTGTTTCCCTGAACTTCATGTGCATCTGACCTTTATCGAGCTTCCTAATGTCCATTAATTGGTTAATAAGACGCAGAATTCGTTGTGCATTACGATAAATCATCATGTAAGTTTTCTGCTTTTCTATATCATTATTCTCTTTAATGAGCTTTTCCAATGGATTGATAATAAGAGTCATCGGAGTACGAATTTCATGAGATATATTAATAAAGAACTGCAGTTTGGCTTCGTTTATCTGTTCGGCGTGTTCTCTACGCATAATCTCCTGACGATGCCTCACTTTGGAGATTATAAACATGGCTATACTGTAAATCATGATTCCAATAAGCAAAGCATATATACATTTTGCCCACCATGACAGATACCATGGAGGAGTAATTATAATGGTTACTTCTTTGGTAGGCGATACATAGTCATTGTTTCTGGCTCTGAATTTAAACTTGTAGGTTCCCGGACTTAAGTTAGTGAAGCTGGCTCTGTTCATTCCCGGACGAGTACTAATCCAGTTTTTGCTAAGTTCTTCCATCTGGTATTCGTAAACAATACGCTCCGGATTGCTAAAGTCTAATACAGATAGCTCAAAACTAAAAGCATTGTCACTGTATGAAAGAACAAAAGTATCTTCGTCGATAACCGCTTTAGTTATAATATTGTTTCTGCCAGATTTGTCACCTTCACGAACAGGCTTTTCAAATCGGTAGAAATCGGTTATAAACACATTCTGATTGCTCACTCTGTCGCTTATCTCTTTAGGATAGAAATAGGTGATACCCTTAATTCCACCGAAGAATATTTCGCCGTTGGCTGCTTTGAAGCCAGCACCTCTATAAAACTCGTTACTCTGTAATCCGTCAAATGAATAGAAATTGATAAATTTTCGTTCATTACATTTAAATTTGGAAATTCCATAGTGCGTACTGAGCCATAAATTCTTCTGCTCGTCTTCAAACATTGAGCATATTACATTACTAGGCAATCCGTCGTCTACCGTGTAATGAGTGAATCTTTTAGTATGTTTATCGAATGAAGCTAGTCCTTCGGATGTTCCTATCCAGATTTTATGAGATGAATCTTCGAGAAGAGCAAAAACTACATCACCGGGAAGTTTATTGTTTTTGCTTGAATAAGTGATATATCTTTTTGTTTTTGGATTGTAGCAGCATACCCCTTTGTAAGTTCCAATCCAGATTAAACCTTCATAATCGGAAATCACACAGTTTATCCAGTTACTTGGAACAATATTCTGTCTTAAATCCTTGTCGTCTCTGCTTGATGGGTGATGAGTAAGCTTATTGCTCTTTAAGTTGAGGCTGTATATTCCATATCCATAGGTCCCAATCCACAAGTTTTTGTTATTGTCTTCAGATATGCATGACACTCTATCGTTGGGTATATCTTTTTCTTTAGGAAACAAATCTTTAGCATATAAACAGGTATTGCTGTTTCTGTTATATTGTTCAAGTCCATTAATATACGATCCGAGCCACAGAGTGTTATTAGAGTCCTCAAAAATGCTCATAATTGTATTAGCAACAGATGAAGACATATTAGTTTGTGTATAGTGTGTTGCTTTTTTCCCGTTTTCGCTGATACCGTAAAGCCCGTCATTATCCGTACCAACCCATATTGTATTGTTTTTGTCTTTAAAAATAGACATCACACAACTGGAACCAATATTGTTCTGTTTAAGTGATCTGTATCCAAAATAATTAAACTTATTTGAGTTTCCCGGAATAAAATAAACACCTTTCTGAAAAAGTCCGGCCCATAGATTACCCGCTCTATCTTCAATAATTGAATGTACTTTTGCTTTGGAAAAATCAAACTGTATAGTGTTTATTTCATAATCATCAATGATATTCTTACTATAATTATATGTTTTCAATCCCTGTCCGTCTGTTCCAATAAGTAATTCTCCACGGCTGTTTATCAATAAGGACTTGATACGAAGTTTGGTTGAAGAATTTTTATAAGATATAGGAGCAATTTTTTGTGTCTTAGGATTAAAAACGTTTAGTCCTCCGGAAAGTGTTCCGATAAATATATTCCCTTTTTTATCTTCACATATTGATGTAATGTTGTTACTGGTAATATTCTCGGGAGCTTTTAGCAATCTGGCTTTTTTTGTGTACGGATTATAAATATTAAGTCCCTTGTTTTCAGAACCGATCCAAAGCAGGTGATTTGAATCTTCAAAAATATCAGTGAGGAAAGCACTGCATAGAGTCTTCGAAATTTTACTTTCAACAGTAAACTGTTTATCTCCTTTTTTAAGTGAAATTAATCCTTCGCCGGATGTAGTCATCCAAATATCCCCATTTTTTGTTTCTAAAATAGATATTACCTGTGGATGTATTATTTGCTTGTCTCTGTGTACTATAACCTCAGAAAAGGAGTCTTTTGCTCTGTTATAAAGCAAGAGCCCGTTAATACAAGCTACCCAGAAACGTCCCTGGCGATCTTCGTATATCGTTTTTACATAGTTGTTTTTTAAAGATGTATCATCTTTTAATATGCTTTTGTAGATGGTGAATTTTGTTCCATCATATTTATTGAGACCATCTTCTGTTGCTATCCACACAAAACCCTTCTTATCCTGATAGATTTCATTGATTAAGCTATTCGAAATATCTTTTTCTGTTGAGTAGAACTTCTCTACCTGAGCAAAAGATTTTCCGGACGAAAAGAATATAATTATTAAATACAGGAAAAAACGTATCGTGTTTTTCATTGTGTGTTCTTCAATTTATGTACGATACAAATTTATATAAATTTTTAAATATATCACAAAAAAATGCAATAAAGTTACGTATACAAAAGTAGATGGTATAGGAATTCAGATGTACATAAGCATATCTGTGAGATAAGAATTATGCAAAGAAACACTCCTATAAAGTTGTTGTTGATGATTTAGTCGAAAAAATGTAAGTGTCTCGTTTAAGAGATCAACTTAAATATTAATGGCTGAGATTGATGGTTTGTGAAAGCGAGTATGGAGAGTAAATGCCTCTCCATTTTTTAAAGCATTATTCTATTTCAAAATTGAAGAATCAAAGCGACTATGTGTTTAAATTGCTCGTAAACAGCCTTGATGTAACGGGTATAATATATAATGTAACCATTATATAAATGAATGTATCGCCGTTTCAATTTTAAGATACTATTTTTATCTGATTTTGAAAACTTATATTTTACCTTTGTTGTATCACTAGAAAATATGTTGAACACTTTAATATATAAATTTATGAAAACTTGAAAGAAGTCTTTTAATCACACCTAATTAAAAAAGAAAAGAAAATTTCATTACTAATCACTAAATGATTTTTTATTATGAGAAACACTAATTTAACGAAGCCTTTGGGGCTTTTATTTCTATTCTGTTTTATTCCCTTTTGGGCACTTGCTCAGAATATCACTGTGAAAGGTGTCGTGAAAGACATAAGCGGTGAACCTCTTTTAGGAGTCAATGTTCGCCAGGTTGGAACAACAACCGGTACTGTTACTGATATCGAAGGTAATTATTCTCTTCAGGTAAAGAAAGACGCTAAGCTTCTTTTCTCATTTGTAGGTTTTGTCAATCAAACTATAAATGTAGATGGCCGCAATACTATAAATGTAACTCTGAAAGAAGATAGCAAAACTCTGGAAGAAGTTGTAGTTGTAGGTTATGGTACTGCAAAGAAATCTGATGTTACAGGTTCTATCGCATCTATAAATGAAAAAACATTGAAGGAAGTTCCTGTTTCTAATGTTGCTCAGTCTATGCAGGGGCGTATTGCCGGTGTACAGATTCAACAGACATCAACACGTCCGGGCAGTACTTCTCAAATCCGAATCCGTGGTACTCGTTCATTATCTGCAACAAATGATCCATTGATTATTGTAGATGGTATTCCTTTTGGTGGTTCATTGAATGATATTGCTCCGGATGATATTAAATCTGTAGATATTTTGAAGGATGCTTCTGCTACTGCTATTTATGGTTCTCGTGGTGCAAATGGTGTTATCCTTGTTACTACAAACCGTGGTAATTATCAAAAAGCAACTGTTACATATAATGGTTATGCAGGATTTGGTAATGTAGCTAAGAAATATCAAGTGTTTAATGCCAAAGAATTCCTTCAAATGAAAGAACAACCAAGTGCTGCTACCTGGCCATTGTTATCGCAGGAACAAGAAGGTGTAGACAATGGAACAGATACTAACTGACAAGATTTGATGTATGAAACAGCAATTATAAATAGTCATGACCTTTCATTTAAAGGTGGCTCAGAAAATTTATCAGGAAGTGTTGGCTTGGGATATTATAATGAAACATCAGTTTTACCATGACAAGGTTATAAACGTTTTTCTGTTCGTGCTGCTTTAGATTATAAAATCAATAACTGGTTGAAATTCGGTTTAAATACACAAAATACGTTTGGTATAACGAATGGTGAGAATGCAAGTTATATGTTTAGCTTATTGGCAAACAGTCCGCTAGTTGCTCCATATGACGCAGATGGAAACCTTGTTAAGCAACCGCATAACCCTCGTGAAGATTCATATAGTCCATTATTGGCAAAAGATTCAAACACATGGACTCAGGAACGCAAACGTTTAAGTTCATTAAATTCTATTTATGCTGAAATTCAGTTTCTGCCCGAATTAAAATATCGTGCAAATATTGGTTTGAATTATTCTCATGATGATTATGGTGATTTTTATTCATCTGAATCATGTTTCAAGAGTGGTGGATTATCTTCAGCATCAACAAGCTATACAACTCAATACAATTATGCAGTTGAAAATTTGCTTTATTTTGATAAAACATTTAATTCAAAACATCATGTAGGAGCTACTATAATGCAATCTGTTGAGGATACATACTACAGATATTCCAGTTTATCAGGAACAAATATGACTGCTGATTATATGCAGTATTACAACATGGGTATGGCAATTGACGGAGTAGCTGTTGATGCAAGTAAACAAAACTACTATCGCAAGACTTTGATTTCATACATGGGACGTTTGAACTATTCATATGACAGCAGATACATGGCAACTGTAACTTTCCGTTCAGATGGTTCTTCTGTATTGTCAAAAGGACATAAATGGCATACATATCCGGCTGTTGCTTTGGCTTGGAATGCTAAAAATGAAAGTTTTCTGAAAGATAATTCATGGCTGGATGTACTTAAACTACGCGTGGGCTATGGTCAGACTTCTAACCAAGCTGTTAATCCTTATAGCACATTAGGTTCTTTGTCACAAAATAAATACAACTATGGAACAGACTATGTATATGGTTATTATGTAAGTACATTGCCTAATAAAGAAGTAGGCTGGGAGTATACTACATCTTATAATGCCGGTATTGACTGGGCTTTATTTGGTGGTAGAATTAGTGGTAATTTCGATGTATATCTTCAAAAAACACATGATGTACTTGTTTACCAAAGTCTTCCAGCTTCAAGTGGTGTTAGTGGATCTATCTTAGTAAATGTTGGTAAAACTGAGAATAAAGGCTTCGAAACAGCTATCCACTCACAAAATTTTGTTGCAAAGAAAGCTGGTGACTTTACATGGGATACTGATTTTAATTTGAGTTTAAACCGTAATAAGTTGCTAGCTCTAAATAGTGGTGTAACAGAAGATGAAGGTAACGGCTGGTTTGTAGGCCACCCTATCGATGTTATTTACGATTATAATAAAATTGGTATTTGGCAGACAGCTGAAGCAACGGAAGCTGCAAAATATAACTGTGTTCCAGGAGATATCAAGATTGAAGATCATAATCCTGATGGAAAAATTGATGCAACAGACCGTTATATAACACGTAAATTTGAACCAGATTTTGAATTTGGATTTACGAACCGTTTTACATTTAAAAACTTTGATATGGATGTTGTAACTTACGGACAAGTAGGGGGTACTTTAGTTAGTACTATACATCAGCCACAAGCATACGTTAACCGTTTGGAAGGTCGTCGTAATAACCTGAAAGTTGATTACTGGAGAGAAGATAATCCGACTAATGCTTTCCCACGAATTAACTCAGCTATGGTAGATACTTATTATTCAACTTTAGGATACTATAATGCATCTTACTGGAAAATTAAAACAATAACATTAGGTTATTCAATTCCTGATAAGTTCATTTCTAAATTAAAAATATCAGGTTTAAGAGTTTATGTTACTTGTAATAATGTTGCCACTTTGTTCTCTCCTTATATGAGTAAAGCTGGTGGTGTAGATCCTCAACCAACTGGTTATTTCACAACAGAAAATGGTGGTGGAAAACAAGAGAGCCGTCAGCTTACAGTAGGTATGAATACACCTCCTACACGTCAGTTCTTGTTTGGAATTAATTTCAAATTATAATCTTATATTCTGGTAATTATGAAGAAAAATAAATATATCAGCTTATTATTAGCTGCAACACTTAGTCTGGGAATGATTTCTTGCTCAGACATGTTGGATGAGGAGCCAAAATCAACGCTTACTCCTGAGTTTTTCCAAACTGGTCAAGGATTGCAAGCTGGTGTAATTTCAGCTTATTCGGGATTGAAATGGCTTTACGGTCCTGATGGTGCTTTGTGTTTTACTGTTGCAGGTACCGATGAGTTTACAAGTACAAATGCAATGAATGGAACATTAGGCTCGTTTGATACTTATGATGTTAACCTGTCTCCTTCAAATGGTTCTGTTGCCAATTACTGGGGAAATGGTTTGCAATTTATCAATACTTGTAATGGGGTAATACAATATGGGGCAAATGCTTCAGGACTTACCGATGTTGAAAGAAAAGCATTGTTAGCTGAAGCTCACTTCTTACGTGGATATTACTATTATTTACTAACCATGTATTACGGTGCAGTTCCATTGGATTTAGGTTCAGGCAAACTAGCATTTAATACTACTCCTACAACCACTTCTGTACGCGATTCAAGAGCAGATGTATTTAATGCTATTATTGAAGATTTAACCTATGCAAAGGAAAACCTGACAGATAAACCTTCTGAATCTGGTCGTGTTGCTAAACCTGCAGCTATGCATTTCTTAGCTAAAGCTTATCTTACAAGAGCTGGTCTTGAATGTGCTCAGTCTACCGACTACCAGAATGCTTATACAGAAGCAATGAATCTGATTAATAATGCAGCAACTTACAGCGTTTCTTTAACTAAGGATTTTGCTAATATTAATTTGGAAGGACATGAAAACGATCCTGAAGTTCTTTTCAATGTACAACGTACATGGACTTCATCTGGTCCGAACCTTACTTTTGATGAATCAAATGATGGTAGCTTTGCTGTATCCAATAAAGGTAACCGTGCCAACTTCTACTTTACTTCTGGTTATGAAAACGTGAAAGTAAAAACTGGTACCACATCAAAAGCTGTAGTTCCTCGTAGTATACAGTATCAGCGTCCTTGGCGTATGATTATGCCTACAAAATGGTTGGTATACAATGCTTTTGCTGAAAAAGTAAATGATGCTCGCTGGGATGGATCTTTCCGTACAGAATGGATGGCAGGTGTTGATTTTACAGTTAAAGGACGTAGCGTAAAAACAGGTTCATTGGCTATTAAGTTGTCTTTAAATGATACAGAAACTGCTGCAGCTGAAGATTCAGTAGCTGCAAATGGCACAATCTATAAACCTTATGCACTTTATTATTGGAGTATGCTTTATAATGCAGACGGTACATACAAGAATGGTGATGTTCAGTACATTTATCCTGACCTGAAGAAATACGATGATACAAAGAGATCTAATATGAATTATGACTCTAATCGTCCGTTTATTCTTGCTCGTTTAGGAGAAACATACCTGATTGCTGCAGAAGCTGCTATGTATCTTAATAAAAAATCAGAAGCTAAAGATTTGATAAATGTAATTCGTGAGCGAGCTGCTTATCGTTCTACTTTAACAGATGCTGAACTGGCTGTTCGTAAAGCTGCAATGGATATTACAGCAAATGATGTTACTATTGATTTTATTCTTGATGAACGTGCTCGTGAAATGTGTGGTGAAAGCTGGAGATGGATCGACCTTGTTCGTACAAACAAGCTACTTGAAAGAGTGAAATTGTATAATATTAGAGGAAAGAATAATATCCAGGAATATCACAAGTTGCGTCCTATTCCTCAGACTCAAATTGACTTGTTAAGTGATCCTGCTCAGAAGTCTGTTTATCAGAACCCTAGTTATAATTAGTCTTATAGCTTTTAAGATTTACTGAAAATAGATAACCTTTTATGGTTATAACTTAATAAAATGGCTGATTGGAAATTGAACTACAGTCTGATTTCTGATCAGCCATATTTTTAATAATTAAAATAATTCTGCAATGCTAAACATACGTACTCTATTTTCAATATTGATTTTATCTGTTGCAACTTCTTTTGTTAGTGCAGATAATACAAAAGCTCCTTATCTGGCAAAGAAAGATGCTGCTTCTCAGCTTATTGTAAATGATAAGCCTTTTTTAATTTTAGGTGGAGAGCTTGGTAATTCTTCAGCATCTTCCATTGACGATTTAAAATGGATATTTCCAAAACTTCAGAAGATGGGACTCAATACAGTTCTGGTTCCGGCTTATTGGGAACTGATAGAGAAAGAAGAAGGTAAGTATGATTACACACTCACAGATGAAGCTATTAATCTGGCTCGCAAACACAATCTGAAAATTGTTTTTCTATGGTTTGGTTCATGGAAAAACTCTATGTCTTGCTATGCTCCTTTATGGATAAAAGAAAACTCAAGGAAATATTCTCGTGCGGTAACTAAATCGGGTAAACTACTCGAAATAATGAGTGCCTTTTCTGAATCTAATTTGAATGTTGATAAACGTGCTTTTTCTCATTTTCTGAATCATTTGGCAGAATATGATAAAGAGGACCATACAGTAATCATGATTCAGGTTGAGAACGAAATAGGTATGCTTGAAGATGCCCGTGAATATGGGAAAGTGGCCGATCAGATATTTGCTTCTGATGTTCCGGCTGAGTTTATTGATTATCTGAAAAAGAACAAGAATACCCTTCAGCCTTCTTTGCTGAAGAAATGGAAGGATAATGGATTCAAAACTAAAGGATCATGGACTGAAATCTTTGGTGAAGGACTTGATACGGATGAATTGTTTATGGCTTATGCTTATGCCGAATATGTTCAGCAAGTGGCTAAGGCAGGAAAAGAAAAATATAATATCCCTATGTACCTGAATGCAGCATTGAACTCAAGAGGCAGAAAACCGGGTGCTTATCCAAGTGCCGGTCCGCTGGCACATTTACTTGATATATGGAGATTTGCAGCTCCTGCAATTGATATACTTGCCCCAGATATTTACGATCCGGGATTTCCAGATTGGATCAAACAATATCATACGAATGGTAATCCTTTGTTTATTCCCGAAATCAGACTCGAAGAAGCTGATGCAGCCAGAGTTTTTTATGCCTTTGGAGAACACGATGCTATGGGATTCAGTCCGTTTTCTATAGAAGATGTTCCTAATCCGGAGAGTTATCCGCTAACAAAGAGTTATTCAATTCTTCGCCAGCTTAATTCATTACTGATTGAAAAACAAGGGTTGGGCAAAACCAATGGAGTTATCTTTGATAATGTGAATAAGGAAAGGATTATTGAACGAAATAATTACAGGTTTATATTCAGGCATGATTATATATTAGGCTGGAGTTCTCTAGCTAAGGATGGAAGTATCTGGCCTGAAACAGGTGCATTAATTATTGAACTTTCTCCCACAGAATATATTGTTGCCGGTACGGGTGTCGTACTTAGCTTCGAAAGTATTGCCGGAAATAAAAAGGCTGGCATTGGTTATATCGACCAAATTAAGATTACTGATGGTAAAATTGTTCCTGTCAAAAGATTGAATGGAGATCAAAGTCACCAGGGAAGACACCTTCGTATCCCTGTAGGAGAATGGGATATTCAATATGTGAAACTATACGAGTATTAATAACCGATTATAATTTGATAGTAATGAAAGCGCAAAAATATTGCAAATATCTGCTCCTTGCTTGTGGGTTGATAAGTCTTGGTACATCGAGTGCCAAGATACCTCCTTACAAGAATACCTCTCTGAGTTTTGAGAAACGTACTGAAGACTTGGTATCCAGAATGACGTTGGCAGAGAAAGTTGAAATTGTAAGGTATGATTCACCTGAGATTACCCGGTTGGGTATTCCGGCTCATAATTTCTGGAATGAATGTTTGCATGGAGTTGCTCGTGCGGGAAGAGCCACCGTATTTCCTCAGGCCATTGGTATGGCATCTATGTGGGATAGCAGTGAGATGTTTACCATTGCCGATGCAATCTCGGATGAGGCTCGTGCCAAACATCACGAATACGCTTCCCGTGGGAAAAGAGGTATCTATCAGGGGTTGACTTACTGGACTCCCAATATAAATATCTTTCGTGATCCACGTTGGGGTAGGGGAATGGAAACGTATGGTGAAGATCCTTATCTTACAGGTGAACTGGCTGTTCCTTTTATCAAAGGCTTGCAGGGCGATGATTCTAAATACTATAAGCTGATTGCAACAGCCAAACATTTTGCTGTGCACAGCGGGCCAGAATCTACCCGTCACTCTTTCGATGTATGGCCTAATGATTATGATATGGCAGAGACTTATACTCCGCATTTTAAGAAAACAGTAAAGGATGCTAAAGTATACTCTGTGATGTGTGCTTATCAGAGTTTTCGTGGCGCGCCCTGTTGTGGTAACAAGTTTCTTGAAGGAATGCTTCGTAATCAGTGGGGATTTAAGGGATACATTGTTTCCGATTGCTGGGCTATTCGTGATTTTTATGAGAAAAAAGGACATCATATAGTGGCTACCCCTCAGGAAGCTGCAGTTATGGCAATCAAATCGGGTACCGACCTGAATTGCGGCGATACTTATATCCATCTGGCAGAAGCTGTAAAACAAGGATTGGTTACAGAAAAGGAACTGGATGTTTCTGTGAAACGTATCATCCTTGCTCGTATGAAGCTGGGACAATTCGATCCGCAGGAAATGGTGAAGTACTCTAAGATTCCATACAGTGTGGTTGATAGTAAGGAACATCAGGCTTTGGCCGACGATGCAGCGCGTAAATCTATTGTGTTGCTGAAGAATGAAAACAATCTACTTCCTTTAAGCAAAGACGTTAAAAAGGTGGCTGTTATTGGTCCTAATGCTGATGATCTTGAAGTATTGCTGGGAAATTACAACGGTTATCCAACCCATCCTAAAACTCCGCTGACCGGACTTCGTGAAAAGCTTCCCAATGCAGAAGTAACATTTGCACAAGGTTGCCAGTTGGCCGAAAAACTTCCATATTTCACCGCTGTTCCTGCAGATTATCTTTATACTGATGCAACTATGCAACAGAAAGGATTGAAGGCCGACTACTATAACAACAGCAATTGGAAAGGTGCACCGGTACATTCACGCATTGATAAGAATGTAGACTTTATCTGGCGTACAACACCTCCATTTGAAGATCTGAAATATGATCACTTCTCTGTAAAATGGAGTGGGGTACTTGTTCCTCCCGTAACCGGTGAATATGCATTGGGAGGTGAAGGCTTCTCTGGATTTAATCTTTATGTGAATGATAAGCTGGTAACCCAATGGAATGATATTCATCATCCAAGAAAATTGTATGAACTGATGACTTTAGAGGCTGGCAAAGCTTATAATATTCGTCTGGAATATACTCAGAATAATACAGATTACTCAATTATGAGATTCTTGTGGGATACCCCGAAACCAAACCTGAAGCAGGAAGCCATTGAACTTGCTAAATCATCGGATGTGGTTGTTCTTTGCATGGGACTTAGTCCGCTGCTAGAAGGTGAGGAGATGCCGGTGAAGGTTGAAGGATTCTCAGGTGGCGACCGTCTGGATATTAAATTACCAAATACACAGACCGATCTTATCCGCGAGATTCAAAAACTGGGAAAACCTACTGTTCTGGTATTGCTCAACGGTAGTGCACTTGCCTTTAATTGGGAAAACGAAAATATTCCGGCTATTGTTGAGGCCTGGTATCCCGGACAAGGTGGTGGAAAAGCTATTGCCGATGTTCTTTTTGGCGATTACAATCCAGCCGGACGTTTACCGCTTACTTTCTATAAATCAATTGATCAGATTCCTGCTTTCACAGAATATGATATGACCGGTAAGACTTACCGTTACTTTAAGGGCGAACCTCTTTATGAGTTTGGTTACGGATTGAGCTACTCTACTTTTGAATATGCACTAAAGAATGTTCCTACAACTATTAAAGCAGGAGAAAATATAAAAGTAACAGCAGAGGTAAAGAACACCGGGAAGATTGATGGTGATGAAGTTGTAGAACTTTACGTATCTCTTCCAGATAGCAAATTAAAAACAGCTATCCGTTCTTTGCAAGGATTCAAGCGTATTCATCTGAAAGCCGGCGAGGTTAAAGAGATTGAATTCGAACTGAAACCAATTCAGATTTCAGCTCGTAATAGTGATAATTTTGCAGTGGTAGAAGCTGGAACAGTACAGATATCTGTTGGCGGAAAACAACCCGATGCTAAATCAATTGCTTCCAGACAGGTTGTTCTGCAGAATATTCAGGTAACAGGTAACACATATTATATTCAGGAATGAAAGGATAATAACTAGTTCACAGATTTAATCTGATGAACAGAAAGGAAAGAGGATGAGTCATTTGTTGAAGTATCCTCTTTCTTTTCAAATAAGTGAATTTCTCTTTTAAAATTGTGAATAAAACTCTTGTAACAAAGATTTGTTATATGAAATATATATCTTTGTTTGACTTTAAAAATGAACGAATGAAAAACTTTCTGTATAGTTTATTCTTATTGCTGATTCCAACTCTTCTATATGCAGAGGATGGATCGAGGTTGTGGCTTCGTTATCAACCGTTTTCTGTGAAACAAGTAAAAGGCCTTTCAGTAGGAATTTCTTCTATAGTGAGTGATGAACCGGAAAATTGCACTGCAATTACAGAATTGCAAGATGCTTGGAAACAACTCACCGGAAAGGAATTGCCGGTTGCTTCTTCATTACAGGAACATTCGCTGGTAATTGGTACAGGGAAAAGTAAACTTATTCAATCATTAAGAGGATTAAATAAGGAATTGCAGACCTTGGGCAGTGATGGCTTTATTATCCGCACATTGAAATTGAAAGGAAAGAAAGTAACAGTAATTGTTTCTCAGGAAGAAAGTGGATTATTGTATGCTGTCTTTAATCTGTTACGGAACATTCAGTTAAATATTTCTGCTCCCTCCAGTCTTTTAAGAACAATCCAGTTTAATCCTGCTCCCTCTTTTGAATTTGATATTAAAGAGGTTCCTTCTTATAAAATAAGGATACTGAACCATTGGGACAATCTGGATGGTACCATAGAACGTGGGTATGCCGGACATTCTCTGTGGAAATGGGAAGAACTTCCTGGAAAATTATCTCCCCGATACAAAGAATATGCCCGTGCCAATGCTTCCTTGGGCATTAACGGCACTGTACTCAATAATGTAAATGCCAGTCCCGAGATTTTAAGTAATGCCTATTTGCAAAAAGTCAAAGCTTTGGCAGAAGTATTCCGTCCTTATGGCATTCGTGTATATCTTTCTGTGAACTTCTCTTCACCGGCAGCTTTAGGAGGTCTTCCTACTTCCGATCCGTTGAACGAGGGTGTGCAGCAATGGTGGAAAGATAAAGCCAAGGAAATTTATGAACTGATTCCCGATTTTGGCGGTTTCCTTGTGAAAGCAAATTCAGAAGGACTTCCCGGACCACAGGACTTTGGGCGTACTCATGCTGATGGAGCAAATATGCTGGCTGATGCTTTGAAGCCTTTTCATGGAATAGTAATGTGGCGTGCCTTTGTTTACAAATCGGGGATGGACGACAGAGCCGGACAAGCATACAAGGAATTCACTCCACTCGACGGAAAATTCCGTTCCAATGTGATTCTTCAGGTGAAGAATGGTCCGATTGACTTCCAGCCACGTGAACCGTTTAGTCCGTTGTTTGGTGCTATGACACGAACTTCACTGATGCCCGAGTTCCAAATTACACAGGAATACCTGGGAGCTTCCAATCACCTGGTTTATCTTGCTCCGCTATATAAGGAGTGTCTGGAAAGCGATACTTATTGCTCGGGTGAAGGATCTACTGTTGCCTGGGTAACAGACGGAAAACTATTCCCGCATCCGCTTACAGCTATTGCCGGAGTAGCGAATATTGGTGAAGATGCCAACTGGTGCGGACATCAGTTTGCACAGGCCAACTGGTATGCTTTTGGTCGCCTGGCCTGGAATAATGAGCTTACTCCGGAAGTAATTGCCGAAGAATGGATAAAACAGACATTTAATCAACAGAAAGATTTTGTGGAACCGGTGAAGGAGATGATGCTTGCTTCCAGAGAGGCTGCGGTAAACTATATGATGCCTTTGGGACTTCACCACTTATTTGCATGGGGGCACCATTACGGTCCTGAACCTTGGTGTGATGTTCCCGGGGCTCGTCCCGACTGGCTTCCTTCATACTATCATAAAGCCGATACTTTAGGCATTGGCTTCGACCGTACGTTAGATACAGGCAGTAAGGCTGTAGGTCAATATTTCGTTCCATTAAGGAATGATTATAACAAACTAAAAACCTGTCCGGAGCAATATCTTCTTTGGTTTCACCATGTACCGTGGAAACATAAAATGAAAAGCGGACAGACTCTGTGGAATGAGCTTTGCTATACTTATGACAAAGGAGTACAGCAAGTCAGGGGATTTCAAAAAATATGGGATAAACAGGAATCGTTTGTTGATGCACAAAGATTTCATGAAGTGCAATCCCGCCTGAAAATTCAAAGCAAGGATGCGGTTTGGTGGAAAGACGCTTGTCTGCTCTATTTCCAGACTTTCTCCCGTCAGCCTATTCCTTACGATATTGAACGTCCGGTTAATGAACTCGACTCTTTGAAGAAGATACAACTGAATTTAAAACATCATAATTAGAATAATAAGAATGGAAAAAACCTGGAGATGGTTCGGCAAAAACGATAAGATTACGCTGGCCATGCTTAGACAAATAGGAGTGGAAGGCATTGTAACAGCCTTGCACAATGTTCCGAATGGTGAGATTTGGACACTCGAAGCTATCAATGAACTTAAAGATTATATTGAAGCAGCAGACCTTCGCTGGTCGGTTGTGGAAAGTCTGCCGGTAAGCGAAAGCATTAAATATGCCGGAGCAGACAGAGATCAGCTTATTGCCAACTACAAAGTCAGTCTGGCTAATTTGGGAAAAGCAGGGGTAAAGACAGTATGCTACAACTTTATGCCGGTAATAGACTGGATTCGTACAGATCTTGAGCATCCATGGGCCGACGGAACCAGCTCACTTTATTTCGATAAAATCCGCTTTGCATACTTTGACTGCAATATTCTTAAACGTGAAGGTGCCGAAAAAGAGTATACGGCAGAAGAACTTGCAAAGGTGAGCGAACTGGATAAAACCATTACCGAAGCCGAAAAGGACGATTTAATTAACACCATCATTGTAAAGACTCAGGGTTTTGTAAACGGAAACATTAAAGAAGGCGATCAGAATCCGGTTGCCATCTTTAAACGGTTACTTGCTTTGTATGATGGTATAGACAGGGATATGCTTCGTGCCAATATGGTATATTTCCTGGAACAGATTATGCCGGTGTGCGATGAATATGGAATAAACATGTGTGTACATCCTGATGATCCTCCTTTCCAGATGCTTGGCCTGCCACGTATCGTTACAGGAGAGGCAGATATAGAATGGTTCCTCAATGCTGTGAACAATCCTCATAACGGGCTTACTTTCTGTGCCGGATCCTTAAGTGCCGGACTGCATAACGATGTACCTGCACTAGCAAGGAAATTTGCTTCGCGTACTCACTTTGTACATTTGCGAAGCACGGAAGCAACTCCGGAAGGTAACTTCATGGAATCCTCTCACCTTTCCGGACGGGGACATGTTATTGAATTGGTTCGAATATTTGAAAAAGAGAATCCGGGCTTACCTATGCGTGTAGACCACGGACGACTGATGCTTGACGATGGCGACAAAGGCTACAATCCGGGATATTCCTTCCATGGACGCATGTTTGCACTTGCTCAGGTAGATGGAATTATGGCAACAGTGAGAGATGAATTAATGAATAAGTAAATTTGAATATAAAATAATATTAGTCAGTATGAACGAATTATTTAATATAGCTGGAAAAGTAGCTATCGTAACCGGAGGTTCAGGTGTATTGGGCAGTAATATATCACGCAGCTTATTAGAAGCCGGCGTAAAGGTGTTTATTATTGGTGGTCACCAGGAAAATGTAGATAAAGTATTGGAAGAGTTTTCTTCATTGGGAGAAGTAAAAGGTACTGCCTGCAATGTGCTCGATATAGAGCAGGTTAAAAAGGTAAAAGAAGAAATCCTCAATCTATGGGGTAATATTGATATTCTGGTAAATGCAGCCGGAGGAAATATTCCGGGCGGAACAATCAGTGACGACAAGAGCATATTCGATATGAAAGTTGAAGATATGAATAAGGTGGTAGATTTAAACCTCAATGGTTCTATTTATCCTTGTCTGGTTTTCGGTGAAGTAATGTCTAAACAGGGATACGGAAGCATTATCAACGTATCTTCAATGGCTACTTTTGCTGCATTAACTCGTGTTCCGGGATATTCTATTGCCAAGAGCGGAATTGAGATCTTTACTAAATGGTTGGCAATGGAAATGGCTACAAAGTTTAGCGAAAAGATCAGGGTAAATGCCATTGCTCCGGGCTTCTTTATCGGAAATCAGAACAGAGCAGTTCTTATCAATCCTGATGGTTCACTAACCGAACGTAGCAAGAAAGTACTTGCAAAAACTCCTATGAAACGTTTTGGTGATATCAAGGAACTCAACGGAGCTGTTCAGTTCCTTTGCAGTGATGCTGCCAGCTTTATAACAGGTGTAGTTCTGCCTATTGATGGTGGATTCAGTTCTTTCAGCGGGGTATAATAGTATACACATTCTTATAAAAGGAAATCTCAGTAAGACTATTCTTACTGAGATTTTCTTTTTATAAATAGTTTATTCTGTATTTTCTTTTTATAAAATCTGGTCTATTGATTGCAATATCTAATCTAAAAGATGGCATGTTACTTATTTTTCCGATATTTGTGATATTGAAAAACTAAATACCATGAGGAAACATCTTCTTTTTATATTTCTATCTCTTTTCTCTGTGGCTCTTTATGGTCAGAGCCTGCTCAATATTAAGCATTACTCTGTGCAGGATGGATTGTCTCAAAAGAATATTCAGAACTTCATACAGGATGATAATGGTTATATCTGGATGGCTACATGGAATGGACTGGAACGTTTTGACGGGTATATGTTTCGTAATTTTAAAACTTACCCCAACAGTTCAGTTCGCATAGCGAATCATCGATTTATAAAAATTATAAAGACTTCATTAAATAATATATGGTGCCTTACCTACGATAATAGGTTGTATCTGTTCAATACTCACCAAAATAAATTTGAGGATATTACTTCTTATTCCAAAAATCTCATCAACTCTATTTCAAATGTGCATGTTTTAAATAATGGAATTTCCTGGGTGATAGGAACTCAAAAAGAATTATATCGTATTGATGAAAAGAAATTCCCTTCCTCCGATGCTGTTCAGTTGTATACAAACCGTGGTAATTTGGGAGATGTTATCTACAATATATTGCAGGATAAAGATGGAGACGAATGGATATTGACCAATAACGGGACAATGATTGTTGGAAAGAAAAAGATTGCAAACCAGATGCCTTTTCAATTCATGGTAGAAACATCTGCGGGTATCTATTTGGCAACTTCAAAAGGATTTTTTGCAAGGTATGACAAGATAAGCAAGAATGTACTGCCTTGTGTGCCCGAAAAATCAATATCAATGATTCGTGGTCTGGAGAAACTTAATGATAATAAAATTGCAATTCTTCAGGAATTTGGAGTCATCATCTATGATCTGCGGAAAAAGAACTTTAAGCCATTTAATGTACCAATAGACATTAGATCTAATTTCTTTCAGGATAAATCTGGCATAATATGGTTGCTAAGTAATATTGGTAAAGCTATTCGTCTGGATTATCATACAGGAAAGATTGATTTACTTGATTATCCAAAGTATAAAGAGTTACCTGGCGATATTCAACGGCCTTTTATACATGGAGATGAATTTGGTACCGTATGGATAAAGCCTTCAGATGGTGAACTATGTTTTTATAACAAAGAAACGCGACGTTTAGAGCAGGCATACGTAACTGATTTTGGAGTTAAGTCTTTTACTTCAATTCAGGTATCCAGCTATTTTATAGACAAGCATAAAAATATATGGTATGCAGATGGGAATGGCTTTGATAATATCTCATTCCGCCAGAAGAGTTTCGATTATCTTTCTAACGAATACAGCAAGAGTGTTGGCCGTGCCATTATGGAAGACCGTAAAAAACGTCTTTGGATTGGCTGGAAACGTAATAATAAGGGACAGGATGGTATTGTTTCTTTGTATGATTCGAATAATCGCTGGATAGGAAATTTATCAAAAGAAGGAGAAATATCACCTGATCATTCAACTAGATTTTATAAAACAGATGTGTATTGCATCTATGAAGATAGGGGAAATAATATTTGGATAGGTACAAGGGAAGAGGGACTTTTCCTGCTTCGCCCCAAAGGAGATAAAAGCTACCAGATTACTCGCTTCTTACCTGATAAGAATGATAAATTTAGTATTTCTTCCAATGCTATATATTCAATTATTCAGGATTACAGAGGCCGAATGTGGATTGGTACTTACGGTGGAGGTATTAATTTGATTAATAATATTCAGGATAACGGAAAATTGCGTTTTATTCATTCCGGGAATATTCTCAATAATTATCCAAATCATCTGTGTGACAGAGTGCGTTGTCTGTACGAAACAAAAGATAAAGAGCTTTTGATTGGAACTACAGGTGGACTACTTTCTTTCTCGTTAAATTTCTCACGACCGGAAACTATACGTTTTTATCACAATATCTGTGGTGAGCGTTATTCAAGTCTGAGCAATAACGATGTTATGAATATATCTCAGACCAGGAGTGGAAAATTATTTCTCACAACATTAAGTGGAGGAGTCAGCTTATTGCAAAGTAAAAGTTTTCTGTCAGAGAATCTAGAGTTTAAGCATTACAATGCAACAAATGGACAAGTTCCCGATTTGTCTCTTTCAACAATAGAGGATTTGAAAGGAAATATCTGGGTTGTTTCCGAAAATAAATTGCTAAAGTTTGATGCCCGGATGAACTTGCTCGAAGAATACAGTGACCAGATATTGATGTCCGAAACCAAACCGTTGCTCTGTTCGTCGGGAAAGCTGGCCTTTGGTTCAATGTATGGCGTGTTGTGCATATCTCCTCAAGGTGCTCATAAAAGTAGTTATGTTCCTCCCATTGTATTTTCACATCTGGATATCTATCTCAATAATGCCTCACGCCGACAGGATATTTGCAGTAACGAGGCACAAACTCTGGGAGCCAAAGAGCGCAACTTTACAATAACTTTCGCAGCGTTAGATTATGTAGATTCACATGCCATAAAGTATGCTTATCGCATTAAGGGGCTGAATGATCATTGGATTGTATTGGGAAACAATCGCTCGGCAAGTTTGGTAAACGTGCCTGCCGGTGATTATGTTTTTCAGGTAAAATCAACAAATGCAGATGGTGTATGGGTTGACAACGTAACTTCTTTGCCTATTCATATTAAACCTACTTTCGGAGAAACTGTCTGGGCTATTATATTGTATATAATATTAGCCATTGCAGTATTGTTGTTGGTTGGCTATTTTGTTATGCGAATGACTAACTTGAAACGCCGGGTAGATTTTGAGCAACAGCTTACTAACCTGAAATTACGTTTCTTTACTGACATATCTCACGAACTTCGCACTCCTTTAACGCTTATTGCCAGTCCGATAGAAGAAGTTATCAGCAACGAAAAGCTTACAGAGGAAGGCATGGAAAATATGCAGGTTGCCAAACGAAATACGGAAAGAATGCTTAGGCTGATTAATCAAATACTCGATTTCCGTAAAATTCAGAATGAGAAAATGAAAGTTTATGTGGAACAGGTAGATGTTGTTCCGCTGATAAAAAAGATTTTTGAGAACTTTCAGCCTATGGCTCATACACGAAACATTGATTTCAAACTTAGTTGCGATGTTGAATCAATTGTTATATATACCGATGTTGATAAGTTAGAGAAGATTCTCTTTAACCTGTTGTCTAATGCATTTAAATATACTTCCAATGAGAAAAGCATAACGCTTTCTGTTTCCGGTGAAAAGAATGTATTGTATTTCAGTGTAAAAGATGAAGGACGAGGTATAAATACTCAGAAAATTAATCAGCTATTTGCTCGTTTTGAGACTTTAGATGATTCCGATCCAAGTATTTCAACTGGTATAGGACTTTCTCTGGTTAAAGAACTGCTGAACTTATTGCATGGATCCATCAAGGTTGAAAGCAAACTCGGTGAAGGAAGTCTTTTTTCTGTGAAACTTCCCGGCAGTTATGAGGCTTTTAAAGATGATGCAAATGCAGAATTTATTTTGAGCGACAGTGGAAAGGGCGAAATACAAAAGGAAGAAGAGATTATTACTGACACAGTTCCCGAAGAAAGAGAAACCCGGATTCTGATTATTGAAGATAATGATGAGTTGCGCCATTTTATTTCTAATGTTCTAAGTAAGGACTATGTAGTGCTTGAAGCGGTGAACGGCAAAGAAGGACTGGATATAACTCATGCTGAGATTCCTGATATAGTAGTAAGCGATATTATGATGCCCGAGATGGATGGTATTGAATATCTGAAGGCTGTGAAGAATGATAGCAATATCTGTCATATTCCTGTTATTCTATTATCTGCCAAGTCGTCTTTGAACGATCAGATTCATGGATTGGAATATGGTGCCGACGATTATATGACGAAACCTTTCAGTGCTACTTATCTGAAAGCAAAAATAGATTCACTGTTGAAACAGCGACAGTTGCTTTACGATTTTTATACATCTAATAAAACAAAAACCGCGAAAGAACCCGTTACTCTTGATAAGATAACTCCTTCAACGCCTCAGCTAACTCATTTTGATGATGATTTTATCAAGAATATAGTTCAGAGCGTAGAAGATAATATCCAGAATCCTGACTTCAGAATTGATGATTTAGCTGATGCTATGAGAATGAGCAGAACAGTTTTTTATCGTAAAGTGAAATCTCTCATGGGTGTTTCTCCGGTAGATTTTGTTAAGAACATGCGTTTAAAGAGGGCCATCCAGTTATTGGAGCAAGAGACTTATAATGTTTCGGAAGTTGCATATATGAGTGGCTTTACAACTCCTCAATATTTTAGCAGAGTGTTTAAGGAGGCTATGAATTGTACTCCCAAAGAATATATGACCCGTAAAAAGTAAAAAAGGTTGTTTTGTGAATTGAAAAATAGCCCGGTTACTATGTAAGGTCAGAAAAGATAAGTAAAATCACCAATATTACAACTCGTTTTTATTGCGGAGTCATATTTTTGTGCAACTAAAAATTAATGCTATGCAACTAAAAACAGCTAAGAAATTATTAGCAACTTTATTAATTTCAGTAGGTATAGGAGGTGCTTATGCTCAGCATGCTCCTTATAAGATTTGGTATAATCATCCGGCTCAGTATTGGGAAGAAGCATTGCCTGTGGGTAATGGACGAATTGCCGGTATGGTGTATGGCGATCCGCAAAAGGAAACTATACAGATTAATGAAGAAACAGTTTCGGCTGGTTCTCCTTACCAGAATTATAATAAAGATGCCAAGGGTGCATTACCTGAAATTCGCCGGATGATATTTTCCGGTTTATATGATAAGGCTCAGGACCTGGCAGGGGAGAAGGTTATCTCAAAAGTTGGAAACGAAATGCCTTACCAGACTGTAGGTAACCTGAATATCAATTATACGGATCATGCTAAGGTTACGAATTTCTATCGTGAACTTGATATTGATAATGCCGTATCCACCACTCGTTACAAAGTAAACGGAGTGGAATACAAACAAGAGGTATTTGCTTCTTTTGTCGATCAATTGCTCATAGTTCGGGTTACTGCTTCCAAGCCGGGAGCTATCAGTTGCGATTTGTCTCTGAATACTCCAATGAAGAATCCAAAACGCTCAGCTTTGGATAGTCGTAAGCTCCGTTTGGAAGGGATAACTGACGGAACAAACTTCTTTCCGGGTAAGGTGCATTATTGTGCCGATTTACTGTTGAAGAATAAAGGTGGACAAGTAAACACAAGCGATTCTGTGATTCAAGTCAGAAAAGCGAATATGCTTACTCTTTATGTTTCTATGGCGACCAACTTCGTAAACTACAAAGATGTTTCGGGTAATCCATATCAACGTAATTCTGTTTATCTGAAAAATGCATCGAAAGATTATGAGAAGGCAAAGGCTGCTCATATAGCTGCTTATAAGAAGCAATTCAACCGTGTTGAACTATCTCTTGGAGAAACCGAACAGATGAACAAACCAATGGATGTTCGTATCAAAGAGTTTGCCACTTCATACGATCCTCATTTAATATCGCTTTATTTTCAGTTCGGACGTTACTTGTTGATCTCATGTTCTCAGCCGGGATGCCAGCCTGCCAACCTGCAGGGTAAATGGAATGGTAAAGTGAAACCGGCATGGAATTGCAACTATACAACCAACATTAATACAGAGATGAATTACTGGCCGGCAGAGCTGACCAATCTGAAAGAAACCCACGAACCTCTTTTGCAGATGGTTAAGGAATTATCAGAAAATGGTCGTGAGGCTGCCCGTGAAATGTATGGTTGCAGAGGGTGGGTGTTGCATCACAATACTGACCTTTGGCGCATGAATGGTGCTGTAGATTATGCTTACTGTGGTCTGTGGCCGGTTGGCGCTGCATGGATGTGTCAGCATTTATGGGATCGCTATCTTTATTCTGGCGATAAGGAATACCTAAAGAAGGTATATCCTCTAATGAAGAGCGCTTCTGAGTTCTTTGTAGATTTCCTTGTTAAAGATCCTAATACCGGCTATTTAGTGGTTACTCCTTCAAACTCACCGGAGAACGGACCTAAAATTAAAGATTCAAAAGGACATCTTTTTGCCGGAATAACAATGGATAATCAGTTGGTAACCGACTTGTTCTCTAACACAGCTGAGGCTGCACAGATATTAAGCATGGATAAATCATTCTGTGACACAATCACTACTATGCGTCGCAAATTGCCTCCAATGCAGGTAGGACAACACGGTCAGTTACAGGAATGGTTTCAGGACTGGGATAATCCGGAAGATCATCACCGCCATATATCTCATCTTTGGGGATTGTATCCGGGATATCAGATTTCTCCATATAGAACTCCGGTTTTGTTTGAAGCTGCAAAGAATACATTGATTCAACGTGGCGACCCGTCAACCGGATGGTCTATGGGGTGGAAAGTTTGTTTCTGGGCTCGTATGCTGGATGGAGATCATGCCTATAAATTGATTAAAAACCAGCTTACTTATGTAAGTCCTGAAGTGCAGAAAGGTCAGGGAGGAGGAACCTATCCAAACCTGTTCGATGCTCATCCACCTTTCCAGATTGATGGTAACTTCGGATGTACTGCCGGTATTGCGGAAATGCTTGTACAGAGTCATGATGGTGCGGTTCAATTATTGCCATCGTTACCGGGTGAATGGAAGAAAGGAACCATCCGTGGATTAAGAACTCGTGGAGGATTTGAAATACTTGAAATGAAGTGGGCAGACGGTAAACTTGTTTCGGCTAAAGTAAAATCGACTATCGGAGGAAATCTTCGTATACGTTCTTATGTGCATTTAGCAGGCTTGCAGGAAGCTAAGGGTGAAAATAGTAATCTTCTGTTTAAAACACAGGAAGTGCTTCGTCCGATGATTAGCGAACGTGCTCCTTTAAAGGGTACACAACTTACTCCTTCTTACGAGTATGATGTTCAAACACAACCGGAACAGATTGTAGAATTAATAGCAAAATAGGGTATCAGGTATGAAAAGGTTTTTATATTGTTTTTTGCTGATTATCTTTATAACAGCACATGGGGAAGCAAAAGTTAATCAGTGGGATAAAATGAAGGAGGTATACGAAAATATACCTCTTCCAACTTTTCCTGATAAAACTTATCTTATTACCGATTATTATAACGGAACAGATTCTTTATATACAAGCGCCATTAACAAGGCGATATCGGTTTGTTCTGCTCAGGGGGGAGGAGTTGTAGTTATTCCGGATGGAGTGTATAAAACAGCTCCCATCAGAATGAAATCGAATGTGAATCTGCATCTGTCAGATAAAACAGTTCTGAGGTTTACTACCGATTATAATCTTTTTGATACGGTATTAACACGCATAGAAGGTATCGACTGTTATAACATATCTCCGTTGATTTATGCTTATGGTGAAACCAATATGGCTATTACCGGTAATGGTGTAATGGACGGAATGGCTACTGAAGCGAACTGGTTTAGTAAAGAACGAATCAGTGGAGTTGTTCTTGATAATGGAAAGAAAGTAGCCGAGAAGACCGTGCTTTATGAAATGAAAGAAGATTCTGTTCCTTTTGAGAAACGTGTATTCAAAGGAAAGACTGGTATGCGTCCTCAGTTTATAAATCTCTATAAGTGTAAGAATGTTCTTTTAGAAGGATTTACGTTGAATCGTTCTCCATTCTGGCTGATTCATCCATTGCTTTCAGAGAATATCACAGTCAGAAAGGTGAAAATGCAAAGTCACGGTTATAATAACGATGGCTGCGATCCTGAATCGTGCAAAAACATTCTGATTGAAGATTGCGATTTTGATACGGGAGACGATTGTATAGCGATTAAATCGGGACGTGATGAAGACGGACGTTACTGGAATATTCCCAGCGAAAATATTATTGTGCGTAACTGCAGAATGAAGGATGGACATGCCGGAGTAGCCATGGGTAGTGAAATTACCGGAGGATGCTATAATGTGTGGGTGGAAAATTGCCTGATGGATAGTCCTAATCTGAGCCGTATCATTCGTATAAAATCAAATGCCATTCGTGGAGGCGAGGTGAAGAATGTGTATGTAAGAAACATCACCGTTGGTCAGTGCGACGAATCCATACTAGGAATGGAAATGAAATACTGGCATGTGGACGATGGTCCGTATCCTCCCTATTTTCATAACATCTATTTAGAGAATATAAAGAGCAACAAGAGTCGTTATTTATTGCATCTGGATGGGTTTGCCAATAAGATTCAGGCTCGTGATATCTTTATTAAGAATTGCGACTTTCAGGGGATTACAGTTCCCGAAATCAATGCCGTGACGGGAGTCTCAAACATTCATTTTGAGAATGTAAAAGTGAACGGAAAAGATTATAAAGGTATGTAGAGAAAATCAATAAGGTTATATTTTTATTTATTGGCCAATAATGTCTTGCCCATTCACCAATAAATTTGGATTATTGGGCATGTATTTTATACATTTGTACGTAATACGCACATACTATTAATATCAAAATATCAATGAAAAAACTATTTACTTGTATCACAGTGCTTTTCTGTCTGTTGGCTGTGCCTGCATTGGCAGAAAACTATCCTTATCAGAATAACGTGCTTTGGGTTACCACTCCCAATCATGCCGACTGGCTTTATAAAACGGGTGAGAAGGCTACTGTTACTGTGGCCGTTTACGAATATGGCATTCTACAAGATGGCTTACAGGTTTCTTACAGTATCGGTCAGGATGAGCTTGATCCCGATGCCAAAGGTACAGTTACTCTGAAAGGTGGTAAGGCTGAAATTGCTCTGGGAACAATGAAAAATCCCGGTTTCCGCGATTGCCAGATGAGTGTAAAGCTGAAAGGCCGTACATTTAATCATCATATCAAGGTGGGATTCTCTCCTGAAAAACTGGAACCATACACACAGATGCCTAAGGATTTCAAGGAATTCTGGAAAACAGCTCTCGACGGACAGACTAAATGCCCAATGAATCCTGAGGTAAAGTACGTCAGCGAATTCTCTTCCGATAAAGTGGACTGCTATCTTGTGAAATTACAATGCTACAAACCTGGACAATTTATTTACGGCTATCTTACTAAACCGAAAAATGCAGGTAAGTATCCTGTTGTGGTATGTCCTCCGGGAGCAGGTGTAAAGCACATGGACCCAACTAAAACATTGTTCTATGCCGAGTCTGGCTGTATTCGTTTCGATATGGAGATACATGGCATCGACCCTTCTTTGAGCGCTGAAGTTTATAAGGATATTACACGTGCCTTTGGCGATCATCATCCCAATGGTTATCTGGCTAATGGCATCAACGATCGCGATACATATTACATGAAAAAGGTCTACCTGGCATGTGTTCGTGCGGTTGATTATCTCTGCTCTCAGCCTGAATGGGATGGTAAGAATGTAATTGCTCAGGGAGGTAGTCAGGGTGGAGCACTCTCTCTGATTGTTACCGCACTCGATCCTCGCATCACTTTGTGCGTAGCCAATCACCCCGCTTTAGCCGATATGGCAGCTTATGCCGAAAAAGGTCGTACCGGTGGATATCCACACTTTGTCCGCAAATACCAAGGCATTGAACTTACTCCCGAGGTAATAAAAACGCTTTCTTACTATGACGTGGTTAATTTTGCCCGTTGCATTAAGGTTCCTGTGTTTATGACATGGGGTTATAACGACAACGTTTGTCCTCCTACAACCAGCTATAGTGTTTATAATGTACTCTCTTGTCCGAAGGAAGCATTACTTACTCCGGTCAACGAACATTGGGTCTCCACAGAAACCCGCTACGACCAGTTGGACTGGATTAAGAAGCATTTGAAATAAGCATCCCGAAAGCAGCTTCTTATGTAGCTTCGTGTATTTTTATCCCTAAGATATAAAATATATTTGCAGAGTTGGTAATGTTAGTTGATATAAAAAGCAAGCTATTTCAAAACTTATTTTTAGTTTTGAAATAGCTTGCTTTAATTTATCTTTTAATCTCTCTTTTAGTTATTATTGAGCATCATAAATCTGATGATAAAAATAACCGTAAAGAAACTATTCCATGAAAGAGAGTTGCATCATTGCTTTTGCTGTTTTTAATCAGCATTATTTTTTCATCAATTCTTTCACAGCAGCTTCAATTTGCTGATCACGGCCGGAAGACATAATATCAGGGCTATTGGTAACTTTAATGTCCGGTTCCATCTGATTGTTTTCACAGAACTTGCCATCAGGAGTACGCCATCCGCCCATTGGAATGCCGAAGTAAATAGTAGGATCAATCTGAGTTTCCCACCATACAAAAGTTCCGGTTCCCGGTACAGGCATACCCAATGTTTTGCCAACTCCTTTCAGCTTGTAAGCTACAGGGAAGAGGTGTGCATCAGAGTAATTGCTTTCTCCCATCAAAACAATGGATGGTTTTTTCCATTTATTCTGTGGCTCGGAACCAACATACTGGCCATGAGGTATAATGTCGCAATAGTTTTTGCCATTCAGGAAATCGGAAAGTTGTTCATGAATATTGCCACCACCATTAAAACGGGTATCAATGATCAAAGCCTGCTTTCCTATATTTCGTCCAAGAGCCTCTTCAACAACAGTACGCATACTTTCATCATCCATTGAACGCACGTGAATATAGCCTACTTTACCATTCGAAAGTTCTTCAACCTCATTACGACGGTTTTTTACCCAACGCTTATAAAGCAATTCACCTTCCTCACCAGATGAGATAGGTTTCACACTTTCTTCCCATCGTTTGTTTGTTGACGGATTGTAAACAGATAAAAGAATCAGTTTGTCCACCTTTCGGTTAAGTAACTGATAGAAATCGATAGAATCGGTTGACTGTCCGTCAATTTTTTCAATGATAGTACCTGCTATAACCTTTGATACAGCTTTGTCAAGTGGACCTTGTTCAATAACCTCTGCTATACGAAGTCCTTTACCGGTGTAACCATAATCGAAGAACACACCAAGTGAAGCAGTCTGATCCGTTAGCGACTGGTAATTTCTATATCCACTACCGGTATGCGAAGCATTCAATTCACCAAGCATTTCGCTCAACATCTCAGAGAAATCATAGTTGTTGGTTAAGTAAGGAAGAAATCTTTTATACTCTTTATAATAAAAGTCCCAATCCACTCCGTGAAGACTTTCAACATAAAATTTCTCTTTCAGCTGTCTCCATGCATGATCAAAAATATAATTGTTCTCAGCAGTCTTGTTTAGCATCATCTCACCGTTAGTTTTCAGTGTTTCCGATTTGCCCGACTCTGTATTAACCTTCATAGCTTTGCCATCTGCCAGCAGGAAGATGAATTTACCATCGGTAGAAAGCTCCATTGAAGGATTTCTTACTCCAAGTTTTGCCAGTATTTTAGTCTCTTTGGTTCTTAATTCAGTAACCCAAAGATCGTTTCCTTTTTCAAAAGAAGTGAGATAGAAAAGCTTCTCTCCATCCTTTGAAAGAATCCAGTCATTAGCAGATGATGTATGAGTGGTAATCTTCTTCTTACGCTCAGTAAGATTTACCCAGTCAATCTCAATTTCCTTTTTCAGAGAATCTTTTTTCTCTTTTTCCTTATCTTTATCTTTCTTCTTGTCTTTATCCTCTTGTTCTCTCAGCAAAGCAAATTCTTCTTTTGAAAGATTAGAACGATCGAACGCTTCTTTAGAGAAAAACATGGCATAAACATCACCGCTAATAGGATTGCCACCCTGCTGAAAAGCACCATCCCGGGTAGATGCCCATATCATTGCTTTTCCATCCATAACCCATTTAGGAGTAAAGCTGTAATATCCGCTTAGAGTAAGGTCCTGAATCTGACCTTTACCATCAGAGGCAACCAATCCAATTGCAGGATGCATTACACGTTCAGGATAACCAAACTGTACCAGGAACCATTTTCCGTCGGGCGACCATTTGTAATACTGATCACCATCAGCATACGAATAGTTCTTATCGGCAGTCATAATGGTACGAGTCTTCTTCGATTTCAGATTAATAACCTTCAGTACAACACGGTTTTCCAGATAAGCAACCTCTTTACCATCGGGCGAGAATTCCGGTTGAAACTCTTCTGCGTCAGTAGTAATTACAGGCTCTTCCTTCAGAGTAGTCGATACATAGAAGTAAGGTTCCTCTTTTCGTGCAATGGTTGTTGTGTATATATTCCAGCTGTTATCTTTCTCGGCAGCATACACCAGTGAACGTCCATCAGGGCTGAAGCTAACACTTCTTTCCTGCCAGGGAGTGTTGGTAATGCGTTTGGTAATACCTCCTTCAATGCTCGATACAAATATTTCACCTCTAAACACATAAACAAACTCTTTACCGTTTGGCGATAGTCTGGCTTCAGTAAAGTTGCTGTTAACCTGCATGTTTTTCTCAATAGGAGTACGACCATCATTAGCAATTGTAATATTTACTTTCTGTGGTTCACTACCAGGTTTTAGTGTATAAATCTCACCATTATAGCTAAAACAAAGCGTATTATTTGCAGAACTGGTAAGGAATCTCACAGGATGATTGCTCAGATGAGTCAGTGCCTGATTGCTGGAAGGATTACTAAGAGAGCTCTTAAACACGTTGAATGATCCGTTTTGTTCGCTCAGATAATAAAAATCATTATTATTAGAATCGAATACAGGATTCCGGTCTTCACCGTTGAACTGAGTCAGCTTTGTGAATTGCTTGTTGCTATAATCATAAGACCATATATCGTGCGCTATAGATGAAGTATGATGCTTCCTCCAAAGATTCTCATAACCTTTTACATCATCAAAGATCAGTTTGTTGCCAGTTGAAGTAATAGTGGCATTAAGGGCAGGAGTAGTAAGAACCTGAGAAACTTTTCCTCCTGCAACAGGAACGCTGTAAAGTTCATTAATCAATGAAATAGGGAACTGTGCATTTGTTACGAGATCCTGTCTGTAAGCACTAAATAATACATCCATATTGTCGGCAGTAAAAGTGGTAGGCACTTCGTTTCCTGAATGGAACGTGAGTCGTTTGGCCTCACCGCCGGTAGCTGGCATAACATAAACATCGAAATTGCCGTAGCGGTCGGCTGCAAAAGCAATGCTCTTTCCGTCCTTGCTCCATACCGGACAATATTCATAAGATTCGCTAATTGTCAGAGGATATGCAACGCCTCCATCTGACGGTACAGAATAGATATCACCTTTATAAGTGAATAAGATTGATTTCCCATCTGGCGATATAGCTGTATATCTCAGCCAAAGAGGATTGTTTTGGCCCCAGGCACAAATTGTCAGCATTGTGACAAAAAGAAACGCATAAATTTTTTTCATCTTTAGATATCCGTTAATTATAAAAATGTATGTAAAGTTATAGTAAGAATTATATAATAGTAATAAGCTGTGAAATCTATACAAAGATAGATTATTTAATTTGTATAATTATAGAATTGTAACTGAATTATTATAAACAATAATACATTTGAGGTAACAGTATTGACACAAACTTGTTACTTAGCTTTAACCTTTCGTTCATATTATGTTAATATCAATTAAGTCCCTTTGCACTCGAAAAGTAAAGGCACTTTGCTTATTCGGAATATTAACTATATAAAATAATTATGAACGCTAAAATCTCAGTCTTAACGCTAAATCGGATTTTGTTAATTATGCTGTTTGCCGTTTTACCGGGAATAGCTTTTGCACAAAGTACAGTTAAAGGTAAAGTGACCGATAAAACGGGTTCTCCTTTAATTGGTGCAACAGTTTCGGTTAAGAACACAACAGTTGGTGTAATCACAGACTTAAATGGTGAATACAGCTTAACCACAAAAAACAACCTTACAAGTAAGAATATTCTTGTATTTAAGTTTATTGGTTACAAAACGAAAGAAGTTGCTTTTAAAAATACAGTTATTAATGTAGAGCTTGAAGATGAAGCAACTCAACTTGATAACGTAGTTGTAACCGCTTTGGGAATTAAACGTGAAGAACGTGGACTAGGTTATTCCACACAGACAGTGAATGGAGACATGATAACGGGTGCAATGCCTAATAACTGGTCGTCGGCACTTAGTGGTAAAGTAGCCGGTCTTAGTATCGCTTCTCCAGGTGGTCCGCTTGGTTCCACACGTATCTCATTACGAGGCGATGTTTCTTTGAATCAAGATGGAAATAATGCATTGATAGTAGTCGACGGAGTTCCAATGAGTAGCCCGATGAGTAATCCGGGTGTGGCTTATGGAGCAGGTTCATCATCCGAACTATCAGTCGATTATGGTAACGGGTTCTCTGATATCAATCCCGAAGATATTGATAATATTCAGGTTCTGAAAGGTGCCAGTGCAACAGCGCTTTATGGAACACGTGCCGCCAATGGTGTGATTATGGTCACCACAAAATCGGGAAGCAGTGCAAAGAAAGGTATTGGGGTTACGTTCAATTCAAACTTCAGCATGGACGATGTGATGAGATGGCCCGATTACCAATATGAGTTTGGACAAGGTTTACCAAGCAATATAGGTAAAGAAGGAACCGATTATGCCGGACAGTTGTACTATTCTTATGGAACAGGTAATGGCAATAGCAGTACCAGTGGAACAAGTAGTGCCTATGGTGCCCGGTCTGATGCCAACCAACTTTATTACCAATACGATCCTGTGACTCAGACACGTGCAACTACTGCCACTCCATGGGTCCCTTATAAAGACAATAGAAAAGCCCTGTTCCAAACAGGATATACACTGACCAATTCAGTGGCTATTACAGGTAAAAACGACAAAGGTTCTCTCCGTGCTTCGTTTACCCATACAAAGAATGAATGGATTTTGCCCAATACAGGTTTCGAAAGATTCATTGTAAGTGCTACTGCTCAGCAACAGGTTTCACGGGTATTGAAAGTGAACTTCAAGGCCAGCTATACCAACCGTCAGATAGACAATACCCCTGCATTGGGTTATAACAGCAACTCTGTTTCTTATTTTCTTATTTTCCAGAATCCAAACGTTAACCTCGACTGGCTTCGCCCTATCTGGAGAACAGGACAGGAGAATGTAAAACAGCTACAACCTTACAGCTCATTCATTGGTAATCCTTTCTTTACACTCTATGAATCAGAAAATCCATCCGAGAAACATAGCGTTGTGTCATCTGCGTCGGCTACTCTTCAGTTAAGCCATAAGCTCGACTTTATGGTTCGCTCGGGTATTCAGCTCTCTGCTGATCAACGCGAACAGCATCGTCCGGTAAGTGATGTGGTTTATGCTAACGGATTCTTTAAAAAGCAGAATGTATTTGATTATGAAATGAACCACGATGCATTACTTACTTATCACGATAGTTATAGCAACGGATTGCATGTAAATGCCTCTGTGGGAGGAAATATGATGAAACAATATTATGATATGCTCTCTGCATCAGTTACCGGATTAATTACCCCGGGAGTATATAAACTGGCTAATGGAGTTTCTGATCCTCAAGTGAAGTCAACAATAAATAACAAGCAGCTTAACAGTCTTTATTTTGCAGCCAACTTTGCTTACAAAGATAAAATTTTTGTCGATGTAACCGGCCGTAACGACTGGTCGTCTACGCTTCCAAAAGAAAACTGCTCATTCTTTTATCCATCAGTAAGTTCTAGTTTCCTTATCAATGAACTTGTAAAGCTTCCCAGAGAAATCAGCTTGTTAAAGTTTAGAGCATCGTGGGCACAGGTAGGTAATGATACCGATCCTTACAAAACATCTGCTTACTATAACACCAGCGATTTTGCCGGTTCTGTTGAAGTTGCATCTACGCTTTACAATAAAAACTTTAAGCCGGAGATCTCAACGAATTACGAAACCGGTTTCGATTTTAGGATGTTTAAAAACCGAATAGGACTCGACTTTAGTTTCTACTATAACCGCACCAAGAATCAGATTCTCGATGCACCGATGGACCCTACAACCGGATATACTCGTGCAACAATCAACTCGGGTAATGTACGTAACCGCGGTTACGAAGTAGAGCTGAATGCCACTCCCGTGTTGAGCAAAGAATTTAGCTGGAAAACATCTCTTACATGGTCCAAAAATGAAAATAAGATTCTTTCTTTGGCCGAAGGTGCCGATGAAAATCAGTTAATCAGCAGCATTGGTAGTGCTTCCCTGATAGGTAGAGTAGGAGGAACAAGTGGTGACCTTTGGGGATATAAACTTGTTCGTAATGAAATGGGAGATGTAGTAATCGGAGCAAACGGCTTGCCTGAGCGTGGCGCAGAGATTGAATACGTAGGATGTGTTTATCCTGGATGGAAAGCCGGATTCTACAACGAATTTACCTATAAGAACGTGAAATTCAGCTTCCTGATAGACGGACAGATGGGAGGAAAGATCTATTCACAATCTCATCACAAAATGACCGAGCAAGGAAAACTGAAACATACACTCAACGGACGATTACCAGGTACTGAATATTATATTGGAGCAGACGATCCACGTCTCACAAGTAACACAGGTCTTACTCAGCTTGGAGGTGTATATATGGTAGCTCCTGGAGTAGTGAAAAACAGTGATGGTAGCTACAGTACAAACGAAAAGCTGATTACTGTAGAGGCCTATAACAAGGAGTATTACAGAATAGCCAATGTAGAAGCAAATACTTTCGATGCCTCATTCCTTAAGTTAAGAGAAGTTCGTCTGGAATATAGCTTACCTAAAAAGATACTCAACAGAAGTCCGTTTACCAATGCATCTATAGCTTTCTACGGAAGAAACCTGCTTTGCATCACCGACTATCCATTGTTTGATCCTGAAACGGCAGCACTGAGTGGAAGTTCTATAACTCCGGGAATTGAGACCGGTTCGCTTCCTTCAACCCGCACATTGGGCGTAAATATAAACCTTAGCTTTTAATCATTCATAAATGTAACAGATAAACGAAATGAAAATAATTAGAAATATATTAGGAAGTTTGCTTTTGGGAGGATTCTTATGTACCTCATGCACCGGCAACTTTGATGAACTGAATACAGACCCAACCCGCTTGCAGGATGCTAATCCGGGAACATTGCTCGATCCTATTCTCTATGGAATGGCCACTACCAACTGGAGTAAATTCAATAGCCATACGTTTCAGTTGATGCAATGCAAAATATCCATGTCCAATACCAGTGGAGTGGGATGGTACTATATGAGTGATGCAGCCGGAGACGGAACCTGGACTACTTATTATAAGTGGCTGAATAATATCCGCGAAATGGGCGATCAGGCAGAAACTCTTAATGAACCCAATTATAAGGCTATATCTCTTACACTGAAAGGTTGGATTTACGGACTGCTTGCCGATAGCTTTGGTGATGTGCCAATGACAGAAGCCTGCCGTGGAGATGAGAAGATTTATACGCCAAAATTTGATACTCAGAAGGAAGTTTACCAAGCCATCATTAACGAACTCGATTCGGCTAATCGGCTCTTTGTACAGACTAGCGGACTGAAGTATAATACCGGTGGTGAAATGATGTATGGAACCGATAATACACTTGTTTCCGGAAAATCAGCCGGAATACTTAAATGGAAGAAATTCTGTAATTCCCTTCGTATGCGTACCCTTCTTCGTGTGCTCGATGTGGATGGTTTGAATGCAAAAGCAGAGCTGGTTAAAATGATAAACGATCCTGCTACCTATCCGGTGTTTGAGTCCAATGACGATGCAGCGAAAGTATATATAACCGGTGTAGCTCCCGAGGAAGCCCCACTAGTTCGTCCTGCCGATTTTACATCCTATATATGCCTCTCAGAATTCTTTATCAATAACCTGTCGGCACTAAAAGATCCCCGCCTTCCTCTTTTTGCCAAGACAGCAACAAACGGAACAGTAAAATCATATATAGGTTGGCCAAGTGGGTATGATATTGCCCCATCGTATAACGCTTCAATACCCAACGTAACTGTTGCAACAGCACCAATGAATCTTATGCTTATGACCTATGCCGAGGTAGAACTTATCAAAGCAGAACTAGCCCTTAAGGGAATTATAACAGACGATGCTAAAACACATTACGAAAATGGTGTGAAAGCTGCGATTACTCAATGGGGAGGAGTGGTTCCTACAAACTATTTCGATAATGAAAAGGCCGCATACAACGGAACAATGGAACGAATTATGATACAAAAATTCTTCGCACTGATGTTCTGCGATTACCAGCAATGGTTTGAGTACAACCGCACCCAGCTTCCTGTGATGCCGGTAGGTAATGGAGTACCCGAAGGAAACAAGATGCCTTCTCGTTTTAAATATCCTGCATCTTTGCAACGCACCAATTTAATCAATTACCAGGCTGCTAAAAGCAACATGGGAGGCGATGATTTTAATATTAAATTAATCTGGCAAAAATAACTACCTTTCTCTCTTGAAATCAGTAAGGCCGTGTAACGAGAATTAAATAATTCTGTTACCCGGCTTTAATCTTTTAGTCATAATGTAGAAATATAAAATCACTCTCTTTGCATCTGTAAAGAGATCGTATTAATAATTCAACATATTGTATCTATAAATAATTAATAGAAAAATAAGATGAAAAAAACAATGTTATTCTGCATCGTGGCTTTACTAGCCGTTCAGTCTGTATTTGCACAGCAAAATCAGGTTTTGGCAATGAATACGCCTGCTTCAGGAAAAACGTCTGATGATATTATAAAAGCAGATGACGAAGAAATGTTTGTATTCGAAGTTTATGGAACTATTCCGGCTCCAAAAGTCACATTCGAAGAAGAACACTTTCTGGGTGAGCCACTCTCATCAAAGTGGACAGCCTTTAATCAGAATTATACCCGCGTGTACAATGTCAGTGTAGGCTTCTCGGATGCTGCGGTTGAGATTGTGAAACCGGTAATCTATAAAGCTGTCAACAAAGTAAATAAGTACTATAAGAAAAGTACTCACAACGGTTCAGTGAATAAGGAAGAAGCTGTTAGCAAGCTTACCCGTATACTCGACTGTGCCAATGTGCTCTGCTTTGAAGATAATACAGGGAAATTTGAAAATGCACTGAACAAAGCAAAAACTCCCGAAGAGATTATTTCTCTTTTCAATAAAGTAACAATTAAGGTTCTTTAATAAACGAATAAAAGATTTTCGATAAAATGAATAGATTATTTAGAGATATCATCTTCAATGTTTTATTAGTGTTTGTTATTCCATTTGTAAGCTGTCAGGCCGCTGGCGGTTCTGACAGCCAAATGGGAGACAGTATTGCCGATAAGGCAGGTATGACTGTTAAAGGCGTAGTGACTGATGCAAGCGATAAACCAATTGAAGGTGTAGTAGTGAACGATGGTTCAAATTTTACATTAACTAATGATAAAGGAGTTTATTATCTTCCCACTAACTTGCAGCAAAGTTCGTTCGTTACTATTTCTGTTCCGGCGGGTTATCAGTTGACATCCACAAGCGGCATAGCAAGTGGATACTATTCAAAGCTGAGCAGTGATAAAAAGGTAAACCAGTGTAACTTTACACTCCGGGAACGCACAGCACCACTCAACGAGTTTACTTACCTGGCTATTTCCGATCCGCAAGTAAAGAATACCACACAGCTTGGTCGTTTCAATGAAGAAACGATAGTCGATTTAAAAAATTATGCAACCCTGCATTTTGATAAAGAGATTATAGGCATGACATTGGGCGACAATGTATGGGATGCCATGGGATTGTTTCCCTTATATAAAGCAACAGTTTCTAACCTTGGATTCACTATATTTCATACCATTGGTAATCACGATTTCGATCTGAATTATAACGATCGCCACAACACTACCGATACATCGGGGAAATATGCAGAGCAAACCTATGAATCCTTTTTTGGCCCTACAGATTATTCCTTCAACATTGGTAATGTGCATGTGGTTACCATGAAGTCCATTGATTATTTCAAGAATAAAGAGTACACAACGAAACTCTCAACCGAACAATTGGAGTGGCTGAAGAAAGATCTCAGTTACGTAAAATCCGGTTCATTGGTTTTCCTTAATCTTCATGCTCCCACTTCCAATCGTAGTACAGACGGTTCGGGAAACATAAGTAATGCTGCTCAGTTGATGAAGATTCTAAAAGATTATCGTGTACACATCTTTGCAGGACACACCCATTTCTATGAGAATGAAGAAGTAACTTCTACCATTTACGAACACAATATAGGGGCCGCATGTGGTGCCTGGTGGGCAGGAGAGGTGAATAAAGACGGTTCGCCAAATGGTTTTCTCGTTGTCGATGTTAAAGGAGACGATGTAAAGTGGCACTACAAAGCCACAGGTAGCAATCTTAATTATCAGTTTCGTGTTTACAAACCCGGAGAGTTTGCAACACAGACTGGATGCGTGGTGGTTAATTACTGGGACTGGGATACCCGCTGTCAGGTGAAATGGTACGAAGACGGGGTATTGAAAGGCACAATGGAACAATTCCAGGACGAAGATCAGGATTATATAACCATGAAAGGAGAAGCTTCCGGTTACCGCACTCTACATTTGTTTCGGGCAACTCCATCGGCCGGAACAAAAAACATAACCATAGAAGTTACTAATCGTTTCGGTGAGGTTTACACAGAAAACGTATCAATCTGACTATAAAGGCACAACATTTCTTTTTCTTTTCAGCAACTTAATAGTAAAAATGATGCTCGTTTAACGCTTTTATTTTATTAAAATTCTTAACTTACACGCTCATTTGTTTTTGAATCATATTGATGAATTATGAGCGTATAAATGTAGCTTTCATTTTTACTTCAAGTATGCTAACAGTTTAAATCAGATATAATATACATCTAATGAAACAAAGAACATTACTCTTCGGAATGATTGTGCTGGCACAGTCATTTTTTATGAATCTTGCTGCACAAGAGCGCCACGAACTTAAAGTGCCCGATATAGAGGGTTATAAAACACTGAAATGCGATTTCCATATACACACAGTCTTTTCCGACGGATTGGTATGGCCATCTGTTCGTGTGGGAGAAGCTTACCTCGAAGGACTCGATGCCATTGCCATTACAGACCATATTGAGTATCGTCCTCATAAAAAGGATATTGATGCTAAACTCGGTCGCTCGTTCGAAATAGCCGAAAAGGCAGCAAAAGAAGCAGACGTGCTTGTGATCCGCGGAAGCGAAATCACCCGTTCCATGCCTCCGGGACACTTCAATGCTATCTTTCTTGCCAACAATGATTCTCTGGATAAAAAAGACTGGAGAGATAGCTTTAAGGCTGCCAAGGCACAGAACGCTTTTATATTCTGGAATCATCCGGGATGGGCAGCTCAACAGCCAGATTCTACTAAATGGTGGCCCGAACATACCGAACTCTACAATGCCGGTTGCATGAACGGAATAGAAGTTGTAAACGGAAGAGAATATTATCCCGAAGCACTTCAATGGGCGCTTGATAAGAAGTTGACCATGCTTGGCAACTCAGATATTCATGCACCTATCAATACTGATTATGACTTTGCCAAAGGGGAACATCGCACCATGACTTTTGTCTTTGCCAAAGAACGAAGTATTGAGGGTATTTGTGATGCATTGATCAACAGACGCACTGCCGTATATGCTGGAAATAAAATTATTGGTGAAAGTAAATACCTGAAAGCATTGTTCGAAAGCGCCATTGAAGTAACGGATGTGGTTAAAAGCGATAAAAACGTTAAAATCACCTTCAAGAATAAGTCCGATCTTACCTTCAAGTTATTAAAAACAAAACATAACCCGGATGTGGTTTATTTCCGTAACTATACCATAAAGCCTAATGCAACCGAAACTGTAACTGTGAAGCTGGAGAATGGTACAAAGGAAGGAAATGTAAACTTTGAGATAACCAACCTTGTTGTTGAACCCAATCACGGTTTAAGCTACACTTATAAAGTTATGGCTAAATAAAATGGATAAAAAACTGTAACAATATATTTGGCCTGACTACATTACAAAAATTATGGCTAAATAAATCTGCTTTTTTATTTTGACGGCGAATGAGCGCATAGGAGTTTTTCCCATGTGCTCATTCCATTTTATAGAAAGTTATTCTTAATGACTGAACATTGCTTTTTGAGCATAATATGTTTTAACGCATTTTGCATAATCAGCATCATATTCTCTTATGTGAGTTATAAGCCACTGCTTCATGAATGCTGTAATTTTGTTTATCAGTACCTTATTCCCATAGCTATAAACAACCATAAAATCTTTGGTTTTTTTTTGGAATAAATTATGCTGGTTAATGTGCTCTTCCATATTTGGTGAATTAGCCTCACGCATTAACGCTTCTTCTGTTTTGAAATGGCATTCCGAATGCATTTCAAGTTCACTCAATAAATTCAGCACCTTGTTCTCATTGTCATTATTTTCACTTAACGAAATAATCTCATTCAGTAAAGTAAAAAACGAGTTATGTTGCTTGTCAATAGTCTCAATGCCAAGTAACAATGAATCATCCCAATTGGGATTCATTTTTTCTGTTCTTATAGTAGTGTTCATTGTTGGTAATATTATAATGTCGTTTTAAGAGTTTAACAGCTTTGAAAGCTATCTATTACCGGATCCGTTTTCCCAAATATAAATAAAAATTCCTAATTCTCAAATTATATTGCTCTTTTTTTTGAAGCATGAGCCATATTTACCGAATATTCTATGCAAATAAAGCAAAAACTTATTCAGAATACGATCGTTATCACCTTGGTATAATTAAATATAATACTTACCTTTGCGGCCTGTTTTGGCAATGGCATCTGCCCTAAACCGCTCAATTGAGCTGATGATACCTACTTAAAGACAAAAGTCTGACGGGTAAGGTATGCATTATCCTTCCGGCTTAATTAAATAATTTCAGATTACAAACTTAGTATTATGGTTTTATTATCAAAAAGAATTCTGCCTCACCAATCTTACTATTTCGTTTACTTGTTTCGTTGGTTGCTTATTAGCTTCTTAATCAGTCTTGTTGTTGGAACAGCATCCGCTTTTTTTCTGAATGCTCTAAGCTGGGCTACCGATTGGCGTGAAAGCCATTTGTGGATGATAGCCTTGCTGCCTATTGGCGGACTCATCATAGGTTTATCATATCATTACTGGGGAAATAGTGTAGTAAAAGGAAACAATCTGTTGCTCGAGGAGTTTCATAGTCCAAAGCAGATTATTTCATTAAGAATGGCTCCTTTAGTAGTCTTTGGTACAATAATAACCCATCTGTTCGGAGGATCGGCCGGACGAGAGGGAACAGCAGTCCAGATGGGAGGAGCTTTTGCCGATCAGTTTACAAGAATATTTAAACTGAAACCCCGTGACAGAAAGATTGTGCTTGTAATGGGAGTAAGTGCCGGATTCTCGTCTGTTTTTGGAACACCACTGGCCGGAGCAATCTTTGCACTCGAGGTTATGGTTTTAGGAAGAATGCGCTACGAAGCATTACTGCCAAGTCTTTTTGCTGCAGTATTCTCAAATTATATATGTAATGTATGGGGAGCTCACCACACACATTATATTATATCTTCTATTACAGAAGTAAATCCCATTTATGTATTATGCGCTGTTGCTGCCGGAATTATTTTCGGTTTGGTAGCCATGCTCTTTTCCCGTTCCATCACGTTCTGGGGCAAACTGTTTAAATCACGGATATCATACCCACCTCTGCGTCCGTTTGTGGGAGGAATCCTAATAGCGCTGGCCGTATATCTTTTAGGAACAACCAGATATATAGGACTAGGAATTCCCACTTTGGTAAGCTCGTTCAATGAAAGCGGAATGCCTTACGACTTTATTCTCAAGTTGCTATTTACCACCTTTACTATCGGTGCCGGATTTAAAGGAGGCGAAGTTACACCACTGTTCTTTGTTGGTGCAACATTGGGTAATGCTCTGGCTTTTGTTCTGCCGTTGCCTATGGCTCTGCTTGCCGGAATGGGATTTGTAGCCGTTTTTGCCGGAGCAACAAACACACCTATTGCCTGTACATTAATGGGAATAGAACTTTTCGGAGCAGGAAATGCTGTTTACTTAGGTACGGCTTGTTTTGTAGCATATCTCTTTTCCGGTCATACCGGTATCTATACATCACAAATTGTAGGTAGTCCTAAAATTGTACGTCTGGTAAGGGAGAAAGGGAAAGATCTGGCTCATATAAATTTAAGGAAATCGGCGTAACTGTAGAGAACGATAAAAGCGAACGTCATTGCTGAAATTATTGCTTATCTGTTTGCTGATATAGAAAGTACAACTTGCATCAGAGTTAAGAGTTTAGTTGGTCAACTAATTATTGACTTAGGAACTGTAGTAGTCAACTGGAATCAGTTTAATACAAGGCTTAAGAAGAATAGTAGTTTATTGGTATCTGTTTAATAAAGATAAGGCCAATAACTAATTTTTATTGGTTAATGGTTTCGGCAAACATGTACATGTTCGGGGTTAAACATGTACAAGATTAGAAGCGAACATGTACAAGATTGAAATCAAACATGTACATGTTTGAGAAAATATAACCTTTTGTTTAGACTAACATATCAGGTTATCTACTATAAATGCTCTTCTTTATTATAACAATCTTCGCTCTTCTTTCAAAGAATCTGATAATCTGGCTACAGAAATATGGGTTTTCTAGCTCTATAAAAATATCAAGTTTCTCCTGTTTTTTCAATAATCAGAAGAAACTTGATATAAATATACCTTTACTCTCCGTGTACTTTACTTCCTGTTTGTGCCCGAATCGAAAGAAACCAGATAGAATTAGCTCATGATTAATGGTCTGCTTATTCTCCATGGTTCATGAAACAGTAGAAATCAGATCGGAAAAACCCTCTTTCTATAAAGTACTCATCAACTGCTTTAACCTTGTTACGGCAATTTTAAGGTTGTACTCAAAGTTGATAAGGCGAGTAGATGATTGCACATAGCTCTCCTGAGCCTGATGAACCTCGAGTGATGTGGTTTGTCCCAAGCGAAGGCGCTCAATGCTTATCTCAATGTTTTCCTTTGCCAGTTGATTGTTATCTTTCTCAATCTGAAGAAGTTGTTGCTGACTCTCGAAATCGGTCAAGGTGTTTAGTAACTCGGTGTTAACCTGTAGTTTTATATTCTCCAGATCGTATTCTGCCGATTCAAGTTCCTTTCTTGCAACTGAGATTTTTCGTTTGGTCTCTCCTCCATTGAAAAGCGGGATAGAAAGTGTTCCTCCTATCTGCGGACCGAATACTCTGTTCCTTAAGCTGGAACCTTCCGAATTTGACGTGTTCGACAAGTAATATCCTCCGTTTAACTTAAAGGTAGGAGAGTAGCCTTTCTGATTTTCTTTCAATGTCAACTTAGCTATATCTATCTGCTTTTTGAAGGATAGAATATTGCTGTTTGATGAATTGAGTTTATCCAACAGTTCATCTTTGTTTGGTGTGTAGTTCAGCGGAATAGATTCGGATACATCGAATGTAATGCTTGGATCTTGTCCCAACAAGTTGTTTAGTGTCTTGGTTGCTTCACTGATGATGTATTGCTGACTGATGGCCTTCTCTTTTTCAACGTTTAAATCGATCTTTGCCTGAAGCAAATCGGTTTTTACCAGCGTACCGGCATTAAATCCCGTTTCGGCTATGATAACCCGCTCTTTGTTGTATCTTATAGCTTCGTTGATGGAAACTAATTGTTGCTTTTGTCGGACAATATCGTAGTAAGCGGCAATTACATTGTACAAGGTTTCCAGCACCTTTGTCTGAAACTGAAGTTCGCCAAGAGCCTGAATCTCGTTCAGCTTGTTCTTGGTAACAAACATCTTACCTCCGTCGTACAAAGTCCAGGAGAGTTGTGCATTTGCCCCCAGTGTTGTAGACGATTGAGAAGAATATTTAGTTATTGTGCCCGATGCACTTTTCTGATTAATGTTATTCAGACTGTATTCTCCCAATCCGTTCAGATTTACTGTAGGTAACATGCCTGCATTGCCCCGGGTATTGTTTATACGGGCAATATCAGCATCGTTGCGTGCCACTAATATATCGAAATTGTTCTTTAGTGCAGTGTTCACTGCCTGGTCCAGACTCAGCACGTTTTGTGCCTGAATTGCAGCAGACAGCATCAATAAAAGAAACAGATGTATAGCTCTCATGATTGGTTTTTAAATTTACTGTTACTTGATATTGCTATATAGGTAACCGGAATTACAAATAATGTAAGAATCAGTGCGAAGAGTAATCCTCCCACCACTACAATACCCAGGGAAACACGACTTTCTGCTCCCGATCCCAGGGCCATAGCAATAGGCAGTGAACCGAAGATAGTGGCCAGTGAGGTCATAACAATAGGACGCAAACGGGCAGAAGCTCCTTCGAAAGCGGCTACTCTCTTGGTCATACCTGCCATACGTTTCTGATTGGCAAACTCCACAATAAGAATACCATTCTTTGTTACAATACCAATAAGCAGAATCATCCCGATTTCCGAGAAAATATTTATTGTCTGTCCGCACATCCATAGCGAAAGCATGGCACCGGCAATAGCCATTGGCACGGTAAGCATGATGATGAACGGATCGCGGAAACTTTCGAACTGTGCAGCCAGAATCAGGTAAATAAGTAATAAAGCCAATATAAGAGCAAAGGAGATATTGGAACTACTCTCTTCAAAGTCTCTTGATGAGCCCGACAGAGCAGTTGTAAAGGAACCATCCAGTAGCTTGTCTGCTATTCTCTGCATCTCTTCAATACCTTCTCCCAATGCTTTCCCTTTGGCAAGGTTGGCCGATACAGTTGCCGATTTGTAACGGTTAAAATGGTATAAGATAGGTGGATTACTGGTCTCTTCAATTTTAACCAGATTATCAAGCTGTATCATTTCTCCCGATTGAGAACGAACATACATGGAAGATATATTTGCAGGAACATTCCGGTCTTCTTTGGCCACCTGACCAATGATATAATATTGTTTATTGTTTTGCAGGAAGTATCCGTAACGTCCACCGCTATATGCCAGGTTTAATGCACTCGACACATCCTTCTCGTTCACACCAAGCGTGTTAGCTTTCAACCTGTCTACGGTTACGTTCAGTTCCGGTTTATTGAATTTCAGGTCCACATCCACATTACTGAATACACTACTGTTTTGTGCTTCGTCCAGGAATTTGGGCAATACTTTCCGTATCTTTTCAAAATCCAGATTCTGAATTACAAACTGTACCGGCAATCCTCTGCTGGTAGAGGTAGATATGGTTGGTTCCTGACTAGGAATAATTCTGGCATCAGGTATTTTTGAATAGATTTTTGATAGCTTGTCATAAACATCTTGCTGAGAAGCCTTTCTCTTTGTAGGATCGGCAAGGAAAGTCATAACAAAACCCGAATTAGAGCTACCACTGAAACCACCTCCATATCTGGCAAGCACATATTCAGATCCGGGAACAGAATCTATGTTTATCCGGGCAATATTGTCTATTATCTTTTGAGTAGCATTGTACTCTGCACCTTCGGGAGCTGTGATTGCAGTCCGGATAAAACTATGATCTTCCAGTGGTGCCAGTTCCGATTTTAATATTTTGGATACAGACAGAATAACAATTATACAGAATCCAAGAATAGAGAAAGCAACCCATTTGTTAGAGATAAAGTAGCTCAGCAATCGTCTGTAACCGTTTTCCATCCCTACAAAGAAAGGTTCACTTGCTACATAGAATTTTGAATGATGAGAAGAGGAGCCTCCCAACAGCACATTCAGCACCGGAGTCAGTGTAAGGGAAACTAGTGCGGAAATTAATACGGCACTGGCTACCACAATTCCAAATTCGCGGAACAACCTACCGGTAAATCCTTCCAGGAATACTATCGGTATAAATACAATAGCAAGAGTAAGCGAAGTAGATACTACAGCAAAAAAGATTTCGCGAGTACCTTCAAAGGCAGCTTCCCATTTGTTCTTCCCTTTTTCTATACGTTTAAATATGTTTTCGGTAACTACAATACCATCATCCACCACCAATCCGGTGGCAAGAACAATTCCAAGAAGCGTGAGCACATTGATGGAGTACCCCATAATGTACATGATGAAGAACGTTCCGATAAGTGATACCGGTATATCGAGCAACGGTCGCAGAGCAATGATCCAGTTTCTGAAGAACAGAAAGATGATAACTACTACCAGAATAATAGCAATGATCAGAGTTTCTATTACATCGTGAACAGACTGTCTTACAAAAACAGACCTGTCACGGGCAATGCTTAATTCCATCCCTTCGGGTAAGTTTTGTTTTATCTGATCCAATCGCTTATAGAACTCGTCGGCAATCTGAATATCGTTTGCTCCCGGTAGCGGAATCAGGTTAAGCGTTACTCCCGTAATTCCATTTACTCTCGAACCCGACTCATCATTCTGAGGGCCTAATACAGCTTCACCAACATCCTGCAGGCGCACTACCTGATTGTCGCTCTGTTTAATGATAAGGTTATTAAAATCTTCTTCGGTGGTTAATCGTCCCCGGGTTTTTACGATAAGCTCGGTGGCATTTCCACGAATCTTACCTCCCGGCATTTCCACGTTCTCTTTCCCCAGTGCATTGTCTACATCTGATGCCGTAATACTGTAAGCCGCCATCTTTTCGGGGTTTAACCAAAGGCGCATGGCAGGTCTCTGTTGTCCGAAGATAGAAACAGAACTCACCCCCGGAATAGTCTGCAGCTTTTCCTGCAACACATTTTCCGCATAGTCACTCAGCTCAATGGCATTCATGGTGGTGCTTTGGGCGGTGAGCATAATAATAGGATCCGAGTCTGCATCCGCTTTGGTAACGGTAGGTTGCGAGTCGATGTCTTGCGGTAGTCTTCGGGTAGCTTGCGAAACCTTGTCGCGAACATCGTTTGCTGCTTTCTCCAAATCAGTTCCCAAATCAAATTCCACCGTAATGTTACTTGTCCCGATAGACGAGCGTGAGGATATAGATTTCACCCCTTCAATACCGTTAATTGATTTTTCCAGAGGCTCTGTTATCTGCGATTCAATAATCTCGGAGTTGGCACCCACATAAGAAGTTTGTACAGTAATGATAGGAGGGTCGATAGACGGATAAAGTCTGACTCCCAGAAAATTGAACCCCACCACACCCATCAGAATGATAATAAGGCTCAGAACAATAGAACCAATCGGTCTTTTTAGAGCAATATCAGAAATAAGCATGGCTATTTGGTTATGGTTGAGTATGACAATTTAGATTTCTCTTTCAGAAAGAGGATGCCCGAAGTAATAACAGTATCACCCGGTTCAAGACCCTCGGTTACCTCAACCAGAGAAGCTTTACGAACTCCCGTTTTTATATTCACAAAGTGCGCTTTCCCCTTATGGGCAATAATCACACTTTTATCATCTTCCTGAGGAATGATAGCCTGAGTAGGAATCATTAAAGCCTGAGGATTATTGCCAAGCTTTAATTGCACATTGGCAAAGGCACCCGGAATCAGCTCTTTGGAAGAAGAGTTTATCACAGCTCTCACTTTCAGATTACGTGTTGCATTGTCTATACCCCGTTCGGTGGCAATTACCGTTGCATTATATTGCTTATCATTATTATACATGGTAAAGTTCACCTTCATGCCGTTAGCTATTTCCGAACTGTATTTTTCCGGCACAAAGAAATCGAGCTTTAATTTGTTGCTTGTGCGGATGGTAGCCAGTGATGTGGATGAGTTGATAACAGCACCAACGCTGATATTCCTCAAACCAATGATGCCATCGAAAGGGGCGCGAACTTCCATCTTCCGTATCAGTGCTTTTTGTTCGGCAATGTTTGCCTTAATTGTATTTACTTGCAAAAGCGTCTGTTCATAATCGTTCTGACTAATGCCATTTACCTTTATCAGTTTAGTCTGTCGGTTGTAAATCTGCTCCTGAATAGCCAGTTGCGATTGCAGCTTTTTCAATGCAGCCTGCAAATCATCATCATAAAGCTTAACCAGCAATGTTCCCTTTTTCACAAATTTACCTTCGGGCAGGTTTAGCTTCACCACCCGTCCGGCAACTTCATTTTTTAACTCCACTTCATCGAAAGCCAGCAACGATCCTGTCACTGTAATGTCAGCAACCAGTAAAGATGGCTTTACGATAAATGCATCCACCTTCTTTTGTGCCTTCTCCTTTGGCTCCTTATTCTTGTCGGCCGACTTAATAAATCCTACATACAGGAAAAAAGCAGAAAGTAATATAAGTACTGCTGCAATAAGTATGTTTGTCTTTTTTTTCATTTCCAATATTTATAAAACCAACGCCTGTTAGTTTGATGAAAAAGTAATATATGCTGTATTGTAAAGGAACTATTTCTGTATATCGAAGTATCTATAAACTAAACACAGTCCGTGCTAAGAACTGATATCGCAAATCTACAAAATAATTTATAAAGTTAAAGGACTTTTTTGAAGTATTTATTGTAATAAATGAGGCTTGTTTGTCGGAATTAATATCTCGTGAAATAATAATGTAAAAGCAGAAACTAATATTAGTTTTTCAAATAATACTATCACATAGAATAAATTCTCGATTTATTTTGTAATTTCGCCGCGTCTTAGATTTGTTAACAGATCTAAAAAATATGAAGTCAATGGATGCAACTACAGAATTAAAAGCCTTTAATCAACTATTTACTGACTATCAAAGTCGTTTTATTCGTTTTGCAAATTTTTATATTCGTGATACGGCTATTGCTGAAGATTTTACCATTGAGGCTCTTATGTATTATTGGGAAAACAGACACAGACTTGAGTCTGAAACTAATATACCAGCTTATATCTTGACTATTATTAAACACAAGTGCCTGAATCATCTTACCCATTGCCAGACTGTTGAAAATGTATCGGAAATGATGCTTTCCAATGCTCAGTGGGAACTTTCAACGCGTGTGGCATCACTTCAGGAATGCGAACCGTACGAGCTCTTTACAGCTGAAATGAATGAGATTGTAGATAAAACTCTTGAATCGCTTCCGAAGCAAACCAAAGAGATCTTTATTATGAGCCGGTATCAGAATCTGTCTCATAAAGAAATAGCCGATAAATTGAATATTACTACAAAAGGCGTTGAATTCCACATATCTAAGGCTATTAAGGCACTTCGAATCTCTCTCAAAGATTATATGCCGGTTCTTCTTTTTTTCCTTTAATGAAAAAAAACTATTTTTTCACTAGGGATACTTATCTTTCATCTGCTTTTATAATATATGACCAATAAAATGGATAAAGAAACATTATATCGTTTTTTCGAAGGAAAGGCTACGCCTGAACAAGAATCAGAAATCAGAGCATGGATGGAATCCTCTGATGAAAATGGCAAAGAGTTTTTCCGTGAAAGGAAATTATTCGATGCAATAGTTCTTTTGGGTAAACAAGATAAAGAGGTTACAGAAAATAAAAGACCTTTCTATACAAGGATTCCAGTACGTGAATTGCTCAAGATTGCAGCTGTTATCGTATTTACTCTCTCAGCTACATTATTTATTCAGAACAAAATTATGTCTGATGACAGAGTAGCTATGAATATAGTTTCTGTTCCTGCCGGACAACGGGTTAACTTAACTCTCCCAGATGGAACTAATTTATGGCTTAATGCATGTTCAACGCTTAAGTATCCGGCTGTGTTTACCAAAAATAAGCGCGAAATAATACTTGACGGTGAAGCTTACTTTGAAGTGGCACATAATAAGAAGAAACCATTTATTGTACATACCGGGAAATGTGATGTTGAGGTACTAGGTACTAAATTCAACGTTGAAGCATATTCTAATAAAAGCAAGTTCGAAACGTCTTTGATGGAAGGATCCGTAAAAGTATCGTTAGCCAGCAATAATGCAGAATCGTTAGTCTTAACGCCAGATAACCTGGCTTATCTGGAAGATGGTAAGTTGGTCTCTGCCAAAATTAAGGATTATGGAAATTATAGGTGGAAAGAAGGACTTATATGCTTTAAGAATCTTCCGTTCTCGGATGTTATGTTAAAACTGGAGAAGTATTTTGATATTAAGATCAGAATCAATAATAAGAAAGTGAAAGATTGTATTCTTACCGGAAAATTCAGGCAGTCGGATGGAATTGATTATGCGCTGAAAGTATTGCAGAAAGATGTTTATTTTAATTTTAAAAGGAGCGAAAACAACGACGTGATATATATATATTAAAGTTTAACCTTAATCTCTAAGCCCATGACATAAACACATTTAAAACAAAACTAAAATTAAAAATGCCGACAGGTATTGGCGTACCCATCGGCATTCAATTAACACAATTCGTTTCACAAAATGTATTAATAACCAATTTTTGCAAAGATATGAAAAACATTCCTTTGTTGGGTTTTCATCACCATGAAAATCCACAAATTAACCATTTTTTTAGAATTATGAAAGTTACTACATTCTTTCTTTTCTTCTTTGTATTTTGTTTAATGGCTGAGAATAGTAATTCTCAGAGTGCCAGAGTCAACATATCAAAGAATGATGTTGCATTAGAAGCTGTACTGAATGAGATAGAGAGTCAAACAAACTATCTTTTCATTTACAATAATAATGTGAATGTTGCCCGTAAAGTTTCAATAAAATCGAAAGGAAAACCTGTTTCTGAAATATTGGATAACTTATTGAAGAATACTGATATTGATTATTCAATGGAAGGAACACATATTATTCTTTCAAATTCAGAAAAAACTAAATCAATTGCTGTTGCTCAACAGAATAATAAAATAAACGTAAGCGGTAAAATTACTGATGAACAAGGTGAACCTATTATTGGTGCAAATGTTAAAGTAAAAGGTACAACAGATGGTACTGTCAGTGATTTTGAAGGTAATTTTAATCTGAAAATTACTAACCCAAGATCCACATTGCTGGTTACTTTTATTGGATACAATACTGCAGAAATAGCCCTGAATGGCAAAACTCATGTAACAGTGAAATTAGCTGAAGACCGTAAAATTCTTGATGAAGTTGTTGTTGTAGGATATGGTTCTCAAAAGAAAGTAACTCTTACCGGAGCTGTCTCGGCTATTAAAAGTGATGAACTGCTTACTACTAAGAATGAAAATGCTCAGAATATGCTCACAGGTAAAGTTTCGGGTGTACGCGTTGTTCAGAAAAGTAGTGAACCGGGAGCATTTAATAATACATTTGATATTCGTGGCTTAGGTAATCCTTTGATTATTATTGATGGTGTGCCACGTGATAACATTGCCCGACTTGATCCAAATGATATAGAAAGTCTTTCTGTACTTAAAGATGCATCAGCTGCTATCTATGGTGTCAGAGCTGCTAACGGTGTAGTCTTGATAACTACTAAAAAAGGTAAAGCTGGTACAGTAGATCTTGATTATAGCGGTTCAGTAGGCTGGCAAAGTCCATCAGGTTCTCCAAAGACTGTGTCGGCTGCTGAATGGATGGTTTTGGCTAACGAAAAGAAGATGCACAATGTAAATGGAGGTACTTTACGTTATTCTCTTGCTGAAATAGAGGAATATGCAAGCGGTAAAAAGCAAAGTACAGATTGGTACGATGCTGTAATGAGAAAAAATGCTCCTCAAACACAACATAACATAAGTGCTACCGGAGGAAATGATAAAACTCAGTATTATGTATCTGCTGGTTATGAATATCAGGAATCATTCTTGCGTAGCAATAGCCTAAACTATGAACGCTATAATGTTCGTTCAAATGTAACAAGCAAGATATCAGATCGTTTAAAAGTTGAGTTGCAAATAAGTGGTATTATGGACGAGAAGAATCAGCCTTATGAAAGTGCTGATTGGATTATTCGTTCATTCCAGCGTTCAGCTCCAATTCAGCCTATTTATGCTAACAATAATCCTGCTTACATTCAGGAAGGAACAGTTGATGGATCTAATCCTGTTGCTATGATGGATGCTGATATTTGCGGATATAAAAGATATAATAACAAATGGTTCCAGTCTTCATTCAGTGCAGAATATGATGTTCCTTACCTTACAGGACTTAAGGCTAAGGCCATGTTAAGCTACGATTACAGAAACTCTGATAATAAATCGTACATGAAGGAATACCAGCTTTATAAGTATGATGAGGCTGCTGACAAATATAATGCTGTAACTCACCAGAGTCCAAGTAAAGTTCGTCGTGAGTTTTATTCAAAAGACATGGTATTGTATCAACTTTCATTGAATTATAACCACACATTCAATTCATCTCACAATGTAAATGCATTAGTGTTACTTGAAGGTCAGAAAAGAAATGGCGATAACTTCTATGCTCAAAGAGAACTAGCTTTAGGGCTTGATCAGTTGTTTGCTGGTAACAGTAAGAATCAAGAAGGCAACATGAGCACTGGATCGGGTGATTTATATAAAGAAGCCAATATGGGATTGGTGGGAAGATTAGGTTATGATTTCAAATCTAAATATCTGGCTGAGTTCAGTTTCCGTTATGACGGTTCTTCAAAATTTGCAAAAGGACATCAATGGGGATTCTTTCCTTCTGTTTCCGGAGGATGGCGTATCTCTGAAGAAGGTTTCTGGAAAGATTCCAAACTAAATTTCATTAATAATATGAAGGTTCGTGCTTCATACGGTAGAATGGGAGATGACAGTGCTTCAAGTTATCAGTTTGTTACTGGTTACACTTACCCTGCCGGAGGTTCAAACAATCAGTTACCAGGCGGATCTGTATTTGATGGAACATTCGTAAACAGTTCAGTAAATAAAGGTATTGCAAACCAAAAGATAACATGGTTTGTGGCTAAAACATTTGATGTTGGTTTTGATATGGAAGCATGGAATGGCTTGTTAGGCGTGTCTGCTGATTACTTTACTCGTGATCGTTCAGGCTTGCTTACTACCCGTGCTATGAGTTTACCGGTTGTTGTTGGTGCCAGTCTGCCTCAGGAAAACTTGAATGGTGACTTTACCAATGGTCTGGAACTCGAATTGAATCATCGCAACCACATTGGTGATTTTAAATACAATGCAAAAGGAATCTTCTCTGTTACACGTACTCAAAACACATATCAGGAAATGTCTGCCAAAGGCAATTCTTATGATAACTGGCGTAATAATTCCAATGACCGTTATCAGAATATTTGGTGGGGATATGGAAGCAACGGCGTTTACCAGTCTTATCAGGATGTAGCTAATAGCTCAGTATATGCTTCCCGTTCAACTCTTCCTGGTGATTATATTTATGAAGACTGGAATGGAGATGGTATTATTTCAGATCTTGACAGACACCCTATCAGCTTCTCAGGAACTCCTATCGTCAATTTTGGTTTGACATTAGGCGCAGAATGGAAAGGATTCGATTTGAATTTATTATTCCAGGGATCAACAATGAATTATGTATCTTATGTAGAACAATTGATTGAACCAATGTGGGGATCAGATTACTCAAATGCATTGGCCATGTTCCTTGACAGATGGCATCCTGCCGATCCTTCAGCTGATCCATACGATCCGAACACTCAGTGGGTTTCCGGAGATTTAGCTTATACAGGTTCAGTTCCTGAATCAGATTCAAAATTCCGCATACACAATGCTTCGTATGTTCGTTTAAAGAGTGCAGAATTAGGCTATACATTACCTTCGGCTTTAACTAAAAAAGTTGGCATAAAGAGCGTTCGTATGTTTGTGAACGGATACAATCTCTTCACACTCTCTAGCATGAAAGATATAGACCCGGAACATCCTAGCGATAGCAACGGTAACTTATATCCTTTGAACAGGACTATTTCTCTTGGTCTGAATGTTAAATTTTAAATTAAAATACGATTATGAAAATAGCTAAATATATATTGTGCTTGTTTTTTATCTTCAACATCTCTTCATGTATTAATATGGATATTCCTCCAATGAATGTTGTTCAGGATAAAGATGTTTTTGGTACAAATAATGGTATTTCATCATATATTGCACGTCTTTATAGCTGTCTGCCAATAGAGGATTTCCGTTATACTCCTACACGTTTATTTAATCATTTCTGGCTTGTAAATCCTCCAAGTTGCATAACTGGTGAAGGATTAAGCCGTGATATGGGTGGTGCTTCCAGTGAAAATGTAGATAATAAAATTTTCAGTGATCTGTATGTTTTAATTCGTAATTGCAATTACTTCCTCGAAACAATCGATCAATATAAAGATAACTATACAGAGAAAGAATTGAATAACTGGAAAGGTGAAGCTTACTTTGTCAGAGCAGTTACTTATCATGCGCTTGCAAAACGTTATGGTGGTGTTCCTTTAGTAAATAATGTATTAAAGTATCCTGAACAACCTGTTGATCAGCTTAATGTTCCAAGATCTTCCGAAGAAGAGGTATGGAAAGCAGTATCAGCTGATTTTGATAATGCCATAAGCCTGCTTTCAGAAACCAATCAACGCGGACGTGCTACCAAGTGGGCTGCTTATGCCTTTAAGTCAAGAGCTATGTTGTATGCCGGTTCTATTGCAAAGTACAATCAGATACAACTATTTGATAGCAAAAACGGAAATAAACGTGTTTGTGGAATGGATGCAAGTCTGGCTCAGGGATTTTTCCAACAGGCTTATGATGCAGCGAAAGCTGTTGAAGGACATCATGATCTATACATGAAAGATTGGAAAGCCGGTGATCTGACTGCTCAATATACAAACTATCTGAATTTGTTTTCTGATGCAGCAAGTACAGAAGCCATTTTTGTAAGAGAGTATTCTTATCCTGAATCAGTACACGGTTTTGATGCTTATAATGTTCCTGCGCAATGTAAAGGTGCTAATGGATATTCTTCTGAAATAAGCCCAACACTCGACTATGTTGAAATGTTTGATGGTCTGCCAAAAGACAGCAAAGGACATCTTGATGTATATAATGCAGATGGTACTTATAAATTGTATAATAACACGATGGATATTTTTGCAACTGCCGAGCCTCGTTTAAGAGCTACTGTAATTTTACCGGGAGACCAGTTTAAAGGTGAATCCATCGAAATTCGTCGTGGTATTTATGTAGGCAAAGATGATGCTGAGACAGGACAGATTAACCGCATATTACCTGAAGGAAATACAAGCAGATATGAGAATTATGTAAATGTAGGTGGTAAAACACTTATTATAAGCTCATCCAATGCAAATCAAACAGCTTATACTCTTCATGACGGAACAAAGATGAACCCGGCTGGTGCCAGCGGATACTTTACAGGCGATGGAACATGCGCTTTATCTGGATTTACCATTCGTAAATGGTTAAGTGAAAGTACTCCAAAAGCTTTGGTTCTCGAAAACAGAGCAACTCAACCATGGATTGAAATGCGTTATGCTGAGGTACTTCTAACTAGAGCAGAAGCTGCTGCAGAACTTGCTTCTTTAGGCAAGACTGATTATCAGAGCGATGCTTATTCATGTATTGATAAAATACGTAACCGTGCAGGTGCAACTTTACTAAGTAGCTCTGAAAAATCATCTGTTGCAAGTTTCATTAGTGCAGTTCGTAAAGAACGTCGTAAAGAGCTGGGCTTTGAAAATAAAACATGGTGGGATATGAAGCGCTGGAGAGTTGCAGATAAAGAACAACAAAACACTCGTTACTATACATTGATGCCATTCTACGCAGATTATGCAGGTAAGTATTTCTTTGATATCCGTTGGGATGAAAGAGGTAACACCTATACTTTTGATACAAGATGGTATTACCAACAAATACCTGGCAATGCAATTTCAACAAGTAATAATCTTATTATTCAGAATCCTGGTTACTAATTCTATAAATATAAGAAAATGAAAAAAATAATATATTCAATAGTTTATGCACTCTGTTTGTTCTGCTTCACTTCTTGTGAGTATGATAATTATGAAGCACCTGCTGAAACATTTAAGGGTACAGTTATAGATAATACAACAGGTAAAGGTTTCCAGTCAGAAGTTGGTGATGGAGGCGTTCGCTTCAAGATGCTCGAACTTAGCTGGAGTAATAATCCTACTCCCTGGTATTTTACTTGTAAACAAGATGGCCAGTTCCAGGATACTAAAGTTTTCGGAGGTAATTATAATATAACCCCACTGGGAGCATTTGTACCTTTTGTTCAGACCGACAATACCGGTAAAATTACCAAGGATGAAAGTCTGACAATTGATATAAAGGGAACTGTAACTCATGAATTCAAGGTTGATCCGTTTCTTTCTGTTTCATGGGTAGGAGAACCGGTTGCAAATAGTAACAGTACTATCAGTACACAGATTAAGATAGAAAGAGGAACTACTGATCCTAATTTTCAGCAGAATTGCATTGATGTGTATCTGTATGTAAACTACTCAAGTCCCTATGTAGGAAATAATAACTACGACAGTCGTTATTCTATTCACCTATCTGGCACTGATGCGAATAATGCAGTTGGAAAGACCATCACTCTTACCACTCCTGTATTACCAGGCAACTGTATATACTATGTACGTGCCGGTGCCCGTATTGACTATAGCGTTGACGGAAGCAGAAGATATAACTATAATGAGCCTAAACAGATAAAGGTTTCTTAGTTTAGTAGAGAGTTGTTTTCTTTATAATTAGTGGGTATTCAACTTAGTGCGAAATGTATTTTTGTTTGAATACCCATTTAATTTAATATTTTAACTATAATAGATATGTATATAGATAAAGGTATATTAATGGGGGCTATTTTAACCGTAGCTTTTACAGGAAGTTCAACGATGGTTAGCGCTCAAAAGATTGATAACAGAAGAGAAAAAACTACTTTTCAAACAGCGGGACAATGGAAGCCTGTTACTGATGTTAGATCGGATGTTGCTATTGTATATGGAGCCGGCGACCGGAAAAACCTAACTTTTGAACAACGGGTACAATCCTGGCGTGATAAAGGATATATAACTCATTTCATGACTGGAATAGCCTGGGGAGAGTATCAGGACTATTTTACAGGAAAATGGGATGGCAAAATGCACCTGGATGAAGGTCAGGTTCAACAAAACGGAGATACAATATGGCATGGACACATGGTTCCTTATATTGTGCCTACTGACAATTATATCAAGTACATGAAGGAGAAGCATATAAAGCGTGTAATTGATGCAGGTATCGATGCTATTTACCTTGAAGAGCCTGAGTTTTGGGCCAGAGGCGGGTATAGTGAGGCTTTCAAAAAAGAGTGGAAAAAGGAGTATGGGTTCGACTGGCGTCCTCAACATGAATCTCCCGAAAACACATACTTGTCCAATAAACTAAAATATAAACTGTATTATAAGGTACTGAAGGAAGTCTTTACCTTTGCTAAAGAATACGGAAAAAGTAAGGGAATGAATGTGCGCTGTTATGTACCTACACATTCATTGGTAAACTATTCGCAATGGCAAATTGTAAGTCCCGAAGCAAGTCTGGCATCTCTTCCATGCGTTGATGGATACATAGCACAGGTATGGACCGGTACTTCCCGCGAACCTAATTTTTATAACGGTATTAAAAAGGAACGTGTTTTCGAAAATGCATTTCTCGAATATGGTTCTATGGAATCCATGACAGCTCCAACGGGCCGTAAAATGTTCTTTTTAACAGACCCAATTGAGGACTGGCCTCGTGACTGGGGAGATTATAAGAAAAACTATCAGGCTACTTTTACAGCACAATTGTTGTATCCCAACCTTGCTAATTATGAAGTAATGCCTTGGCCCGACAGAATTTATGAAGGCTTATACAGAAAACCCAACAGCGAAGAAAAAGAACGCATTCCACGATATTATTCTACCCAGATGCAGGTTATGGTAAACTCACTGAATGAGATGCCTTTGTCTGATAATAAAGTCAGTGGATCTGCAGGAATAAGTGTACTGATGTCTAATTCATTAATGTTCCAACGTTTCCCAACACACAAGGGATACGAAGATCCTCAGCTATCTAATTTCTACGGTCAGGCGTTACCATTCCTCAAACGAGGTGTTCCTGTGAAGACTCTTCATATTGAGAATGTATCCTATCTCCTGACATGGAAAGATACAAAGATCTTAATCATGTCATATTCAAATATGAAACCTCTTTCTCCCGAATCTCACAAGTATATTGCCGATTGGGTGAAAGCCGGAGGAGTGCTTGTGTATTGCGGCAGAGACTCAGATCCATTTCAAACCGTACAGGAATGGTGGAATACAGGAGGAAACACCTTCCGTAAACCTTCAGAGCACTTATTTAAGTTAATGAACATGGAGCCTTCTGCCAACGAAGGCGAATATACTTTCGGCAAAGGAACAGTTTATGTTATACGCAAAGACCCGAAAGAATTTGTGATGCAATCAGGTAACGACAGTCAGTTGGTTAGTATAGTTAAACAGTTGTATGAACAAAAAGCAAAAGCAGGCATACTGGCATTTAAAAATAATTTCTACTTGGGCAGAGGAGCGTATGATTTAGTTTCTGTTATGGATGAAAGTGTAAGTAAAGAACCATATATTCTGAAGGGACGTTTAATCGACTTATTTGATCCTCAGCTTCCTGTTGTGAATAAAAAGGTTGTAAATCCGGGTGAGCAGGCATATATGCTGAACATAGACAGAGTAAAGAACTTAAAGAAACCTCAGGTGTTGGCTGCTGCCTCACGTGTATATAATGAAAAAGTAACCAAAACAAGTTATTCGTTCATCACCAAAAGTCCGCTCAATACTTCCAATGTGATGCGTATTCTGTTGCCTTCAAAACCTGCAACATGTACAATTACCGATGCCGCAGGAAATAAACTGGCAGATGCAAGCTGGAACTGGGATAACGAAAGTAAAACCTGCAAAGTAACCTTTGAAAATAATCCTGAAGGAGTTAAGGTACAAATTAAATGGTAAAGCAGTGATCAAGATAATTCTATGATCATGCACAGCTTATTATTTGTGCTTTTAATTTAAAGAAGAAATATAATGAAAGAATTAAAACTAATAGCTATAATATTATTTATTATCCTCTATGCTCCGGTTCAGGCTGCAGAAAAAGATTTTGTGAATTATGTGAATACTTTGCAAGGTACTAACTCCAGGTTTGAGTTAACAAGAGGAAATACATACCCTACACTGGCTATGCCATGGGGTATGAATTTCTGGACTCCTCAAACCGGAGTCAACCGTGATGGATGGATTTATCAGTATTTCAAGGATTCCATTCGCGGATTCCGTCAAACACATCAATGCAGTTCGTGGACTAATGATTATGCCGCCTTTTCATTGATGCCTGTTTCCGGCAAACTGGTAGTCGACCAATACCAGAGAGCATTACGCTTTGATCATAAAAATGAAATTGCCAAACCGCATTACTATAAGGTTACGTTCGACAATAACCTTACAACAGAAATGTCTCCAACAGAAAGGGGCGTATACTTCAGATTCAGTTTCCCTCAGGAAAAAGATGCTTATGTGGTATTGGATGGAAATAGTGGCGGAAGTATGGTACGAATCTACCCCGAAGAACAGAAAATTGTAGGATATTGTAAAAATGCCAATCATTCGGTGCCCCAAGGCTTTACTAACTATTTTGTGGTAAAATTCAACAAACCGTTCAAGTCTTATGGAACCTGGAAGAACGACAAAGGTGACATATCAAAAGATAGTAAAGAAGCCTTTGGCGATTATGTCGGATCTTATATTCAGTTTAGCCCTGGTGAACAGGTAGAAGCAAAGGTTATCTCGTCTTTTATCAGTATCGAACAGGCAGAGCTTAGCTTCAAGAAAGAACTGGCCGGCCTGAATACGCTGGAAGATGCAAAATCAAAAGCTCAGGATGCATGGAACAAGCAATTAGGGAAAATAGAAGTAGAGGGTGGCACTCCCGAAGAAAAGGCTACATTCTATTCATGCTTCTTCCGTTCTATGCTTTTCCCAAGAAAGTTTTATGAATACGATGCAAACAATAATCCTATTTATTATAGCCCTTACGATGGTAAGTTGCACGAAGGATACATGTATACCGATAATGGATTCTGGGATACTTTCCGTGCACAGTTCCCTTTAAATATTTTCCTGCATCCCGAGATGCACGGACGATATGTAAAGTCGTTGGTTGATGCTTACGATCAGAGCGGATGGTTGCCATCCTGGTCATTCCCGGGACATAGTTGCGGAATGGTAGGAAACCATGCTGCTTCCCTGTTGGCCGATGCCTATGTTAAAGGAGTAAGAACGTTTGATGCGGATAAGGCTCTGGAAGCAATGTATCACGAAGCAACCAATAAAGGAACATTCGGACCGTCAAACGGGCGCGATGGCTGGCAGGATTACTTCAAGCTGGGTTATGTTCCTTATCCGGGATATGCGGAATCGGTAGCAAAGACTTTAGAGTTCTGTTATGATGATTTTTGTGCCATGCAAGTAGCTCGCCTCTCTGGTAACAGTCATTATGAGGATATCTTCAAACGACAGATTTACAACTATAAAAATGTGTATGATCCCGGTACCCGTTTCATGAGAGGAAAACAAAAAGATGGAAAGTGGGTTCCAAATTTTGATCCTTCGGAATGGGGAGGACCTTATACGGAAGGATGTGCATGGCATTATCACTGGTCGGTTTTTCATGATATACAAGGATTAATCAACCTGATGGGAGGCGATCATAACTTTGTAGCTAAGCTCGATTCTGTTTTCTCTGTTCCTAATACTTTCAAAGTGGGAACATACGGAAGGGTTATTCACGAAATGGCCGAAATGGAAATGATCAACATGGGACAGTATGCACATGGGAATCAGCCTATCCAGCACATGATTTATCTGTATAACTATGCCGGTTCTCCATGGAAAACTCAGTATTGGGCACGAGAGGTGATGCAAAAGCTCTACAACTCAACTCCCGATGGATATCCCGGAGATGAAGATCAGGGACAAACCTCTTCGTGGTATGTTATCAGTGCATTAGGCTTGTATTCTGTCTGTCCGGGTACTGACCAGTACGTGGTTAGCTCACCGGTATTCCCTAAGATGACTGTTCACTTGGAGAACGGAAAAACACTGACTATTGTATCTGATGGCAATTCGCTTAAAAACCGTTATATCCAGTCGGCCAGTCTGAATGGTGAGAAGTTTACCCGTACATGGCTTACCTACAAGGAGCTGATGAATGGAGGTACTATTCAGTATAAAATGGGAAATAAACCTAATAAGTCATGGGGAACATCAATAAAAGACAGACCCTATTCTGTATCGGTTAATCTGAAATAAGTAATTTACAAAAAAGTGAATGTTGATATAAGTAATTTGTTCTTATTATTTGTATTAGCAAAAGGTTATCCCTTTTAATAAAACAGAAACCGTTATAGATTTAATTATATATTATGAGAAATAAGAAATTATTAGCAGTTCTTTTCACTGTGCTTTTGCAGTGGGTGTCAAATCCTGTTTTTGTATCTGCAGCCAGCAATGATTCATCTTCTCCGGTAGATTATGTCAATCCATTGATTGGTAGCCAGTCTACTTATGAGTTGTCAACCGGTAATACTTATCCTGCCATAGCCCTTCCCTGGGGAATGAACTTTTGGGTTCCTCAAACAGGTAAGATGGGTGATGGATGGGCGTACATGTATACGGCCAACAAGATTCGTGGTTTTAAGCAAACTCATCAACCTAGTCCATGGATTAATGATTATGGTCAGTTTTCAATTATGCCAGTGGTTGGTTCTCCTGTCTTTAATGAAGAGAAGCGTGCCAGCTGGTTTTCGCATAAATCAGAGGTAGCAAAGCCTTATTATTACAAAGCTTATCTTGCCGATCATGATGTAGTTACAGAGATTGCACCAACCGAACGTGCAGCAATGTTTCGTTTCACCTTTCCTCAGAACGACAGTTCCTTTGTGGTAATTGATGCTTTCGATAAAGGATCGTATATTCGGATTATCCCGGGAGAGAATAAGATTATGGGTTATACCACAAAGAACAGTGGGGGAGTACCCGATAACTTTAAAAACTACTTTGTCATTACGTTCGATAAACCGTTTACTTACAAATACACTTTTGCCGATGGTGCATTAAAAACAGCCCAGGAGCAAACAGCCGACCATGTAGGAGCTGTAATCGGATTTAAAACAACAAAAGGTGAACTTGTTCATGCTAGAGTTGCCTCTTCATTTATCAGTTTCGAGCAAGCTGCACTTAATTTAAAGGAGGTGGGTAATGATAGCTTTGATCAGGTTGCTGCCAAAGGTAAGGCAGAGTGGAATAAAGCATTAAGCAAAATTGAAGTAGAGGGTGGTTCGTTGGACCAGTACCGCACATTCTATTCCTGCATGTACCGCTCTTTACTCTTCCCTCGTAAGTTCTACGAGCAGGATGCAACCGGTAAAATTGTTCATTACAGTCCGTTTAATGGTCAGGTGCTTCCCGGATACATGTATACCGACTCTGGTTTCTGGGATACTTTCCGTTGCCTGTTCCCATTCCTTAATTTGATGTATCCATCAGCAAACAAGGAAATTCAGGAAGGACTTATCAATGTGTACAAAGAAAGCGGATTTTTCCCCGAATGGGCTAGCCCCGGTCATCGTGGCTGCATGGTAGGAAATAATTCAGCTTCCATATTGGTAGATGCTTATATGAAAGGTGTTAAGGTAGCCGATCTTGAAACCCTGTATAAAGGACTTATTCATGGAACAGAAAATGTACACCCTACAGTTTCCTCAACCGGACGTCTGGGATATGAATATTACAATAAACTTGGATATGTTCCTTACGATGTTAAGATAAACGAGAATGCAGCACGTACGCTTGAATATGCTTATGACGACTGGTGCATCTATAAACTGGCCAAAGAACTTAAACGTCCGAAGAAGGAGATCGACTTGTTTGCCAAACGCGCCATGAATTATAAAAACCTGTTCGACAAGGAAACCAAGCTGATGCGTGGAAAGAATGCCGATGGTAAATTTATGGCTCCTTTCTCTCCGTTGAAGTGGGGAGATGCTTTCACCGAAGGAAACAGCTGGCATTATACCTGGTCGGTATTCCATGACCCACAAGGCCTGATAGACCTGATGGGTGGTAAGGATGTCTTTGTAAACATGCTCGATTCTGTGTTTGCCGTACCACCAGTGTTCGATGCAAGCTACTACGGAGGTGTTATCCATGAAATCCGTGAAATGCAGATTATGAATATGGGTAATTACGCACACGGCAATCAACCCATTCAGCACATGATCTACATGTATAACTATGCCGGTCAGCCATGGAAAGCACAATACTGGTTGCGCGAAGTGATGAACCGCATGTACACCTGCAATCCCGATGGCTATTGTGGTGACGAGGACAACGGACAAACCTCTGCCTGGTATGTCTTCTCTTCTTTGGGATTCTATCCTGTATGTCCGGGAACCGACGAATACGTGTTAGGTGCACCGTTATTCAAGAAAGCAACCGTTCATTTCGAAAACGGAAACAAGCTTATTATCAATGCTCCCGAGAATAGTGATAAGAACCGTTATATCGAAGCCATGACGCTCAATGGTAAAACCTATACAAAGAATTACCTCAAGCATGCCGATTTACAAAACGGAGGAGAAATCAATATCCGTATGAGCGAAACACCCAATAAGCAACGCGGTACTCAGAAGGACGATTTTCCTTATTCGTTTTCAGTCAATGAAAAGAAATAACCAATTTAATTAATTATATGAAAAAACTAATTTTAACCGCATTTGTAGCCATGAGTCTGGGATCTGTCCATGCTCAGCAGGAATACAAAGCTTACGTTGTATCGAATGCCCATTTCGATTCCCAATGGAACTGGACAGTGCAAACATCTATCAACGAATATGTTTATAACACATTGGTTCAGAACCTTTGGTTGCTCGACAATTATCCCGATTATGTGTTTAACTTCGAAGGTGGAGTTAAATATCAGTGGATGAAGGAATACTATCCGCTCGAGTATGAAAAAATAAAGAAATACATTGCTCAGGGCAGGTGGAACATTGCAGGAAGCAGCTGGGATGCTACCGACCCCAACATGCCTTCACCCGAATCGTTTTTCCGTAACATTCTGTTAGGACAGGACTTTTATAAAAATGAATTTGGTGTAAAATCAAAAGATATATTCCTTCCGGACTGTTTCGGATTTGGATATGCCCTTCCTACAATTGCCGCTCATGCCGGATTAATAGGATTCTCTACACAGAAACTGCAATGGAGACATAAGCCATTTCATGGAAATGCTAAATTCCCTTTCAATTTCGGTTTGTGGCAGGGAGTAGACGGATCGCGCATCATGGCTGCACTCAATGCAATGAATTACACTTCAAGATGGCAGAATGAAGACATCAGTAACAACAAAGAGCTTATTGATTTAGCCAAGAGTAGTGTGAACAATACAGCATACAGATATTACGGAACCGGCGATATGGGAGGTTCACCAACCATCTCTTCAGTAGCTTCACTAGAAAAAGGTATGAAAAGCAATGGCCCTGTAAAGATTATCAGTTCACGCTCTTACCAGTTGTTCGAAGATTACCTTCCTTTCGATAAGCATCCCGAACTGCCTGTCTGTAAAGGAGAATTGCTAATGGATGTTCATGGTACGGGATGCTACACATCACAAGCTGCAATGAAACGTTTTAACCGCCGTAATGAGCAGTTGGGCGATGCAGCAGAAAGATCATCTGTTATGGCAGACTTTCTGGGTGGTGTTGCATATCCTGCAGCTACGCTCGACGAATCGTGGAAACGATTTATCTGGCATCAGTTCCATGACGATTTAACAGGGACAAGTATCCCTAAAGCATATACTTTTTCATGGAATGACGAGCTAATTGCTCAAAGTCGTTTTGCCGATATCATTAAAACCGCTACAGGATCTGTTTCACAAGCGCTCGACACAAAAGTTAAAGGTACAGCGGTAGTAGTGTATAATTCCTTATCGTCAGCACACAAAGATGTTGTTACGGCAAATGTTCCGGTAGCAGGCAAGCCATCGGGTGTAAGAGTGTTCAACAATAAAGGTAAGGAAATGCCTGCTCAGCTGGTATCTTATGCCAACGGTGTAGCTGCCATTACATTTGCTGCAGATGCTGCTCCGGTAAGCTATTCTGTTTACGATGTTCGTTTCGGTAAAGCAAATGCAGGTAAAAGCAGCTTGAAAGTTACATCAAATACACTTGAGAATAGCGTATATAAAATTACATTGAATGCCGATGGAGATATCTCCTCTATTGTAGACAAACGAGTTAACCGCGAATTGGTTAAAAATGGAGCAGCCATTCGTCTGGCCTTTTTCCCTTCAAATGAATCGTTCGAATGGCCGGCATGGGAAGTAATGAAGAAAGCAGTCGATGGTACACCTGTTTCAGTGAACGAAAACGTACGTATTTCAGTAGAAGAAAACGGTCCGCTTTGTGCTACATTAAAGGTAGAAAGAAAGCATGCCAATTCTACTTTCGTGCAACACATCCGTTTAACTGAAGGAGCTGCTGATGATCGTATCGATATCATTAACGATGTTGACTGGGCATCACAGAATGCACTGCTCAAAGCAGAATTCCCACTCAATCTTTCCAACTCAAAAGCTACGTACGATTTAGGACTAGGCTCTGTTGAAAGAGGTAACAATACCGATACTGCTTATGAAGTCTGTGCACAGCAATGGGCCGATTTAACCGACAAAGACGGAAGCTACGGAGTTTCTATTCTGAATAACTGCAAGTATGGCTGGGATAAACCAAATGACAACACCCTGCGTCTTACCCTGCTGCATACACCAAAAACAGACAAGTCATATACTTATCAGGATAAGCAGGACTTAGGTCATCATGTATTTACATATTCCATAGTAGGCCACGTGGCATCTGCCGATCAGAAAGAAAAAACTGCATGGAAAGCAGATGCATTGAATAATCCAATGATCTCGTTCATCTCACCTAAGCATGCCGGTAAACTGGGCTCTGAGTTCTCGTTCGTAAAAACAAGTACCCCTCAGGTTGCGGTAAAAGCGTTGAAAAGATCAGAAGATGGCCAGTCGTATGTTGTTCGTTTATACGAGTTAAACGGTCAGGCAGCCAACAATGTAGAGATTGAATTCCCAACTGCTATAGAGTCGGCTCAGGAACTCAATGGTATTGAAGAAGCCATTGGCGAAGCAACCATAAAAGGAAACAAACTCATATTCAGCACCACAGCCTACAAACCTAAAACATTCGGTGTAAAACTGAAAAAAGGAGCTATCGAATTACCTCAGTCGCTCAATATCCCTGTTGCGCTTGATTACAATGACCAAGCCTTTACGCCTGATGCATTCCGTAATACAGGCCGATTTGACAAGGAAGGAAATTCATATTCGGCAGACCTTATCGGTAAATCAGTAGTAAGTGATGGAATAACCTTCAATATTGCAGCTGTTGATGTAAACAACGTGGTTAAGTGCAAAAAGAACATTGTCCGTTTGCCGGAGAATAATCAGTGCACCAAGCTCTATATACTTGCATCATCTGTTGATAAAGACCGTAAAGCAACCTTCAAGGTAGATGGAAAACAGTACACCTTCCAGGTGCCATACTATTCAGGATTCTTCGGACAATGGGGACAAACAGGTTTCAGCGAAGGATATGTAAAAGATGCTACCCTGGCTTATGTAGGTTCTCACCGTCATACCCGCAAAGGAAACGAAGCTTATACATTTACCTATATGTTTAAGTTCTGCATTTCCTTACCACAAGGAGCCAAAGAACTGGAACTTCCTGATGATGAAAATATCGCAGTCTTTGCAGCTACTCTTTCCAATAACAGTAATGATGATGTTAAGCCTGCATGCGAAATGAGAGCTTTACCTCTTCAAAAATAACAGAAACAGTATAACAGATACCAAGATATATAATGAAGAAAATAGTAATGACTCTCAGCGTAATGTTTACTACGCTGGGAGGATGTTTGGCCGGTAATATTTATCAGCCCCAGATGAAGAATGAATTGAGAGCTCCGGCATACCCTTTGGTAACGGTAGACCCCTATACATCGGGGTGGTCGTTTTCAAACAACCTGTATGATGAGACAATAAAACACTGGACCGGTAAGAAACAACAGCTTATAGGAGTGATTACCGTTGATAACAAAGCGTACCGTTTTATGGGAGAGGAGCAAGTTCCCATGAAACCAATCGTTCCAATGGCTGCTTATAAACCATGGGATGCTTCCTATACTTTCGAAACTTCGGCAAACGACTGGATGAAAAGTAACTTCAACGATGCAGCCTGGAAAAAAGGCAAAGGCTCGTTTGGTTCCGAAGGACGTTTAAAGTTTCAAACCTCCTGGACAACATCGGATGTATGGGTGCGCAGAGAATTTGTCTTAACGCAAGCCTCTCTTAGCAAAGAACTTATTCTGGAGTATTCTCACGATGACAATCTGGAGCTATACATCAATGGCACCAAGGTTATCGACACAGGTAATGCCTGTCAGAGTAATGCTATCCTTAAGTTGTCGCCTCAGTTCAAGTCTGCCTTAAAAGCCGGAAAAAATGTTATTGCCGCCCATTGTAAAAACACAGGTGGTGAAGCTTTTCTCGACTTTGGTATTCTCGAAAAAAGAACAGATGCACAATGCTTCCCCAGAACTGCCAAACAGATTTCGGCAAACGTAATGCCAACGCAAACATTCTATAAGTTCCAGTGTGGCGGTGTTCAGCTCGATCTTGTCTTTACGGCTCCTTTGCTAATGGATAACCTCGACCTCATGTCTCGTCCGGTTAATTACATCTCTTACCAGGTAAAGTCTATCGATAAAGCGAAGCATAACGTAGCCATTTACTTTGATGCTTCTCCGGAGTGGGCACAAGATAATGTTTACCAGCCGGTACAATCAAAAATGCAGCAGACCGATAATCTGTACATGCTTAGTTCCGGAACAAAGGAACAAAAGGTGTTGGGTAAAAAAGGAGACGATGTGCACATTGACTGGGGTTATTTATACCTTGCCGCTAAGAAGAACAGCAACGTTACCGCTTCTGTAGGTGTTTCCGGCAAAGTAAAGCGCAGCTTCATTGCCAATGCAAAACTCGATAATAAGTGCGATGCTTCATTGTCCGGCGATCTTTCAGATAAAATGGAAGCCCTGGCTATTTCCGATAACCTTCGCACTGTTGATAGCAAAGGTGCCAGTGGTTACGTAATGCTTGCCTACGATGATCTTTACTCCATTCAGTACTTTAACGATAATCTTCGTCCTTACTGGAACCGTAATGGCAACAAAACAATTGCCGACGAGTTGCAACTTGCAGCAAAGGAGTACGATTCTGTAATGGCCAAGTGTGCGGCATTCGATGAGAAACTGATGAAAGATGCAACCGCAGCAGGAGGTAAGAAATATGCAGAACTGTGTGCTCTTGCTTACCGTCAGGCTATCTCGGCTCACAAACTGGTGGAGAGCAATAACGGCGACCTGCTGTTCCTGTCAAAAGAGAATTTTAGCAACGGCTCCATTGGAACGGTAGATGTCTCTTATCCGTCGGTTCCGCTGTTCCTTGTTTACAACACAGCCCTGGCAAAAGGATTGATGAATCATATTTTCTATTACAGCGAAAGCGGAAAATGGACCAAACCTTTCGCAGCACATGATATTGGTACCTATCCTTTAGGAAACGGACAGACTTATGGTGGCGATATGCCGGTAGAAGAATCGGGCAATATGCTTATAATGAGTGCAGCGGTATGCTTAATTGACGGTAACCCCGATTATGCAATCAAGCATTGGAAAGTACTGACCACCTGGACCGATTATCTGGTAGAATACGGATTAGACCCGGCCAACCAGCTTTGTACCGACGACTTTGCCGGACACTTTGCACACAACGTAAACCTGTCTGTAAAAGCCATTATGGGTATTTCCGGCTATGCAAAGATGGCCGAGATGCAGGGCAAAACAGATGTAGCACAAAAGTATATGCAGATTGCCAGAGATATGGCAGCCAAATGCGAGAAGATGGCCGATGACGGAGATCATTACAGACTCACTTTTGATAAACCGGGCACCTGGAGTCAGAAGTACAATATGATCTGGGATAAATTATTTGGAACAAAACTGTTCAGTCAGGCTGTTTACGATAAAGAACTCTCATTCTATCTCACAAAACAGAATAAGTATGGTCTTCCGTTGGATAACAGAGAGAAGTACACCAAGTCCGACTGGATTATCTGGACAGCATCCCTTGCCGACAATAAGGATGTAACAAATAAATTAGTAACACCCGTATGGAACTACGCAAACGAAACCCCCACCAGAGTGCCATTAAGTGACTGGCACCAAACAGACAGCGGTCGCCAGAGAGGTTTCCAGGCACGTTCCGTTGTTGGCGGATATTACATGCTTCTGTTAAAAGATAAGATGCTGGGGAAATAAGCCCCCCTTATATTTTTAGGTTAGGTACGTAGATCAGTATGCCTTTTTCGTATTCCGGAGTTCATTGTAATCCTGAAATACGAAAACAGGCATACTTTTTTTTGTTTTTTCGCATCTTTATAAACTAACTTTCATTAAGTATTGTTTTAAATAAGTAATAAAGAAACTTATTGATATACAATGAAAAAGAATTTATCATTTTTCCTTTTAATCGTTTTCGGCCTTTTGATTCTTATCTATTCAAAAGGCTGTAGCAATACTGCTACCATCCCCTTAAAAAGAAATGCGAAACTGGAAGATTCAATAAGAACTTATAATTACGACACAATAAAATTTGCCCGTTCCAGTTCTAAAAACTCAATTCCCATTGTAAAACTGTATTTAGGATTTTACGGCAAAAAATATTTCATTATAGACACCGGCGCCACCGTTTCAATTATCGATACGGGATGGATTAAAGATCATCAGGACTTGATAGAGTATATCCGCAAAACCGATTTTATGAGATTGCAATCCTTCTCGGAAAAAACCAGCAGTAATATATCCTACATTATGGGGCTACCTATAAATGGCATTCTGCATGAGTTTGTTATGCTCGATATTCATTCCTTAAGAGAAAGCTGCCGACTTTCCGGTTATGATGTTATAGGAATCCTCGGGTCCGATTTCCTGTCTAAAAACAAGTATATAATAGACTATAATAAAAGATGCCTTTACCGGTCTTTTACTCCGTTAAATAACTAACCGTGGTTTCTGCCTTACAAGCTTAACAGCCATTTCCATATTGGGAGGACTTCAATCGTTTTATCGTCCACCTCCAATGTTCGTTCCGTATCCCGTGTAACAATCAACAACTTGTTGCACTCCAGTACTTCGGTTATTTTCAGTAAAGCTTTTACTTCCCTGTCAAACGTACCATCACTATTGTCGAGATTGTAACACACCTGAATAGCTGTATAAACATCCGGAATATAGAAATCGACCTCAATACCCTGATTGTAGAAATAAACGGCATCGTTGCGACCGTATTTACGCAGTAAGTTCACAGCCACCATATTCTCCAGTAAAGAGGTGTTTGCATCCAACAAAAAAAGATTCAGAATACCATTATCCGTGTAATAATACTTAGGCAAAGTTTCTTTATCTACCAATTTGCCTGCTATGTTCTGTACCGGATTTATAAGCCATGCATCTTTGGCATATTCCATATAGTTAATAACAGTCTGTGTTCCTACCTTTGCTCCGGTGGACGACACAACATTTGCTATTCGAGTAAATGATAAAGGTTGTTTTACGCTTTCGGCCAGTTTCTTAAATAAAATGCGCAAAGCAAAAGTATTTCCCACTCCATGACGGGCGGCAATATCTCCCAGATATATTTTTTGATAAACACTTGTCAGATAATCCCTTTTAGCAGAAAGGTCGGCTCCTTCCGGAAATCCGCCAAAGTAAAAGTAGTCGTTAAACTTTCGCAATACATCAGCTTTGCCTTCCGTAGATAACAAGTGGTTGGCAGTAGCTGGGATATTGTTTGCATTCAGAAACTCTTTGAACGAGTACGGATAAATATCAACAGGAATATAACGTCCGCCCAGTGTAGTCTGGATGTCCTGGCTCAGCATTTTTGCATTGCTTCCCGTGATATAAACCCGGTGTTTGGTATCTGCCATTCGGCGGGCAAATTTTTCCCATCCGGGTATATTTTGTATCTCGTCAAGAAACAGGATAGGCTTCTTTCCGTACATCTCTAAATGAACCTCCAATAGCAGATTCAAATCTTCTGCCCCCATTCCGGAAAGACGTTCATCTTCAAAATTGATGTAAAGCATCTCATCCCACTGCACGCCTTGAGCCAGTAATTGCTGCATCTGCTGATAAAGCAGAAACGATTTTCCAGCTCTCCGGATACCCACAAATACGTAGTTGCCGAATTCCTCAAAAGTGAAATCGCGAGGAATTACCTTATACTTTGGAACCTCCAGTTGATTGTCGGCTATAACCGTTTTCAGAATGTTTTTGTCCATATCTTCCTGTTTTTATTCTGTTGATAAAACAAATATAGCTTGTTTTTGTTTTATACACAAAACAAAAATGGATTATTTTTATTTTGTGGACAGAATAAAAATAGGAAATGCAGCGTTTTGGAGATTGTTTATGCCCTTTATAGAAATGCAAAAAGAGCCTCTCTTCAAGATAAGAAGAAAAGCTCTGCTGGTTTTTTATTCCCACGTTTCATCCAGAACCGAGAAACAGGGGCATTCCTTAATCCTTTCCCAAGGATCTATAATGCCGTTATAATTCTTGTCCGGACTCAAATCACGATGGCCTACTACCTTGCAGCCGGGGAACTCTTTAAGTAACTTGCTAACCAGGGCGTGCAGTGCAATTTGCTGTGATAGTGTACGAGTATCGGCCGGTTTGCCGTTGATGTCCAGTCCGCCTTCGTAGCAGATGCCCAGAGACTTTGCATTGTATCCGCGAGCGTGCGCTCCAACTTCATCGTGACTTCGCATAGGTTCCACTTTGCCGTTTTTACGAATGTAGTAGTGATAACCCCACGAACTGAATCCTCTTACCTTGTGTGCTGAATTAATGTCTTGTGCCGTAATATCTCTATCCACTCTCGTTGCCGAGCAGTGAATTACAATTAAATTTATTTCTCTCATGTTGTTTTGCCGTTATTTTATTAAAATGCCGTAATCTTGTTTGGAAACTCCAATAAACAGGGCTTTCTAAATCTACGAATGCCGTTATTTGTATTTCATTCCCGTAATTTATTTGCTAATGCCGTATTTCTGATTCCGGAATCCCATAAACTAGTCTTTCTAGAACCTTAAATGCCGTAATTTCTATTTCGTTCCCGTAAATAATTTCTCAATGCCGTAATCTTGTTTGGAAACTCCAATAAACAGGGCTTTCTAAATCTACGAATGCCGTTATTTGTATTTCATTCCCGTAATTTATTTGCTAATGCCGTATTTCTGATTCCGGAATCCCATAAACAAGTCTTTCTAGAACCTTAAATGCCGTAATTTCTATTTCGTTCCCGTAAATAATTTCCCAAATGCCGTAATCTTGATTTGGAAACCCTATAAACACGGCATTCAGATTCCCGAATGCCGTAATTCTGTTTTCTGTGCCGTAATTATTGCCTGTCCTTGCAACCTGTTGCCAGACATTGCCCTTTAAGAGCGGTGTTTAGTTGCGCGTTCAGCGTAATCATCTCCTGATACATTTGCTTTACTTTCTCGGAAAGCTCGAAGTAATCCTTCTCAAAGCGGGTTACCTGCTCCATCAGGTAGTCGAACTGACTCTTTACCAGCTCGGTGAAATCCTGCACCTCCTTGGCATCCTTCTTTTTTAGAAAAGGAAGTACCATTTGCAAGATGTTTATTATGCCATCTAAAATTTTCATGTTTTTGTTTTTACTGATTAATAATTTGAAATAGGAGAGGGGTGTCCGCTTTTAGGAAGAGTCTCGGAATTTACCGGATTTTCTTTATCAATGCGGACTTAGAAAAGTACCTGTGCACCAACAGTTTTATTTGTTTATCGCTGTTGGTAACACAGAGTATTCCTTTTCAAAGCTGTAGGTCCTGACTATCCCACCTCGTTACCGCCATTGGTAACCTTCACTGGAAGCTTGGCTACTTGCGTATAAGCAAGCGTTTTCTGCATATTGATGAGCAACTTACCGGGACGGAAACTGATTCTGGTTCCGCGAATCATGGAAGATGCAAACTCATCTTCGGTAGTGGCACCGTTACTTCTCACCCCAATCTGGAAGCTACCGAAGTTACCCAGGCGAACAATTCTACCCTCGGCCAATGCCTTTTTCATCGATTCCAGAATTGCTTCCACTGATGCTGCCACGTCGGCACGGGTTACGGTGCATCGTCCGTTTACCTCTTCGCAAAGCGAATCAAAATCCATTTCACCATACGCCTGTGCATGTGCGTAATACTTTCCCGGTTCCGAAATTTTAGACGGGTTCTTTCTCATAACTACTGAATACTTTACACTCATTTTCTTTACATTTTTAGTTGATTAATACTGTGGTAAAGAGCTCTTATCCTTTCTTGTTAACACTACAAAGATAGGGCATGTAGGGGGAGCGTAAACAGTAGAGTGAATTAGGCGTAATTAGTGTGAATTAATTACAATTGACAGGCATTTTATTGCCTCTAAAACTTGTTTAAACGGGCAAAAATTGGTAAATTTACAGTAGAGAAAGCAAGAATTTCTATTATAAAAACAAGAAAGACAATGATAAAAACAGCAGAAGAATTTAAAATCCGGGCATATACCAAGGTGGAACTGGCTTGCCTTTACAATCCGTATATGACCATTCCCGGAGCCTTGCGCACACTTGCCCGCTGGATAGCCGGCAACAGTGGGCTAACAGCCGAGCTTTCCGCTTTGGATTACAATCATCGTAACAGGATTTATACGCCACGCCAGGTTAAGGCTATTGTAGATTATTTGGGTGAGCCTTAGAAACTTATCTCAAGGTGATATTGCTTTGTTTTATTTGTGTTTGCATTTATATACACAAGTTAAATAAAAAATGTATTATATATTATTGCAAGTGATATTCGGTGGTAATGGAGGGTTGATGTAAAAAAATAGAAGAGTGATAACACTCTTCTATTCATTACTGGTTAGGGATAATAGGGAATTTATAACACCTTTAATGGTATTTTGTTTCGTTTGTTATGCAAATATATATATTTATTTTTTATTTGCAAAAAAATTACATCTTATTTTATAAATTATATTACAACTATTTGGCATGTTTCAATAACCACTCCATTGGCGGTGTGTAGTCGGCAATCTTCGTCATACTCTTGTTGTGCGAGAAATACACATTGCCCGTTTCACCGTTTCGATGCTTGGCAATGTTTAACACACCGAGACCCTCGGTGGGGTAGCCGCTATCCTTGTCGGTAGGAATGTTGTAAAGAGCCGGACGATAGAGCATCACCACAATGTCAGCATCCTGTTCTATGGCGCCACTCTCACGTAGATCGCTCAGCTGTGGCTTTCCTCCGTAACGATTTTCTGCTTCGCGGTTTAGCTGACTCAGCAAAATCACCGGACAATCCATCTCTTTTGCCAGAAGCTTTGCCTTTCGGGCAGCAGTGGCAACTTCCTGCTCGCGGTTACGATTCTCCTTAACGCTTCCTTTCATATCGCTCAACTGTAGATAATCAATGAAGATCATATCGCACTTACCCCGGCTTTTTAGCATTCTGGACTGAGCACGGATATAATCCATACTCATAGACGGACTGTCGTCTACAATAATAGGTAGTTCTGCCAGTGATTCTGCTGTACTGAAAGCCTCGTTCCATTCCTTATCGTCCGTCATTCCCGTTCGCCATCGGTAAGGGCTTACATCGCTCTCCATCAGAATTAGTCGGTCACCCAGTCGTTCCCCTTGCATCTCGATGCTGAAAAACACCGCATTGATGCCCGTCTTTGCCGCTATTCGTGCAAGGAATAGTGAGAACATGGTTTTTCCTGTGGCCGGACGAGCAGCGATAACCACCAAATCGCCACGTTGCCATCCGCCGGTAATCTTGTTCAGGTCGGTAAGCCCCGTATCGGTACCCGTTACTCCATTTGCCGAATTTTCTATACGTCCCTTCGCTTGGGTAAGCGTGTCGTTCATCAGCGTTTCCATGTTGCGTAGGTTGTCCGCCTTCACCGCATCTTTCTCTACCCGTGTTGCCAACTCTTGCATTTCGCAAACCACATCTGCAATATCCATCGACATATCCTGAGCAGTGCCCAGTAACTGAGTGAGGCCTTTTATTATTTCGCGGCGCAGATACAATTCTTTCACAATGAGGCAGTGTTGTTTAAGGTGAACAGTACTGACCACCTGACTGCATAATTTGGTGATGTAATACGGACCGTCCACTTTCTCGAGCTCATTGTTTCGGCGCAGCTCATCGGCAACAGTGATGAGGTCTATATCTCTACGCTCGTTGTACATGCGCATCAGGGCGGCGAAGATAATACGGTGATTATCATAATAAAACATATCTGCCCTTAGATGCTGAGCCACCTCGGGCATGGCTTTCTTTTCCAGTATTGCACTGCCTAAAACTACACCTTCGGCATCAAAATCAAAAGGTGATGATATATTCTTGTTCATATCAGGTTACGTTGTTAAATTTATAATCGTTCGTTAAAGAAACATTTCGCTTTCAGGTAATTCACAGCTGTTTTGTAGAACTGCGTGTTGTTTATCCTGCGGCAATAAGGTTCAATTTTGTCTATAGCCAGCTCCTTTTCCTCTTTTGTTAGGCTTTTCCATATAATGATAGCCATACCTATGTCGTTAGCTTCCTTTCCGGTGCTCTGGTGATACGTATTCCAGAACAGATAGAACTTCTGATCCTTCCTGGCAATTATTTCTGCTTTGGAAATTTCAGGATTACCCGCTTCTTCCTCTACCTTCTTTTTGGTGGTTTTACCTTTGCCTGTAAGCACATCATAGTTTATTACCTGCACAATTTTTACCCCATACTTAACCGGGATAATAGCAATAAGATTTTCCCTGACCATTTTCCTGAAGAAACAACGCGTTTTCCCCACTGTCCAGTTGAATAATTTTGCCCACGAAGGATACGATAGGAGTGATTCGCCACGTTTGCACATCAGTTTATCTCCGTTTATAGAAACCTCTCTATCCGCAAAATTTACTGTAGCCAATACAGTAAGAAAAGCCTCCAGGTATGACATGTTGGTGTCTCTGTTATTGAAATTGTGTGTAAGTAACTTTTTGGGAATAAGCACATACCCGCTGGTAAGAGCCTCGAAAGGCAGATTGTTGTTTTGCATAAGTGTTATTTTAGTATTAAAATTTGTAATAGTTAAAACATTGTTGTTTGTTTTTCGTGGGGCAAAAGTAAGAGCTGATGTAATAGTCTCCAAATAGCTAATGTCATTTTGAGCAAAAAATGCACTTTTATGCAGAAATTTCACTATTTGTCACTATTTTACTTTTATTTATTGGTGAATAACAGCTTGTATATGTCTTGATTTAGCGAAAATAAATATGCCGATAAAAGTACCGATGGTTAATGCTTGTAAGTGACTGTTTTGTAGAGGGGTATAAAAGCAAATATGTTTCTTTGGTGCCGATAAAAGCGCTCCAAAGAAACATATTAGAATTGGATTTATATTACATATAAATCCTGTGGTGTTTTGTTTTTAAGAGAGAAGAAAAAGATGCATATAGCGTTAAACATTGCTTCTGTCGGCAGGTTTTTTGTTCCTGTAGCTATTAATCAGAAAATCATCCGGATAGCCCCAGTTATTGACTATCACTGTAATCTGTTTGGGTATAAAAATATCGTTATCAGGTGAGAATCCTGCTTCCCGAAGCTCTGTATGCAGCTTCTTATCTTCTTCTATAGCAGTGATAAGCATTTTTTTAGCCATATTGGCACGTGAACAGTTTCGGAAATACATAGCAGCTATTTTGGTTATACGAACACATCCTTTGAGCTTATGCTCATAAGCACTCTTTGTTATAGTCATTAAGTATTTGATTTTTATTATTAATAAATTGGTATTTGTTTAAAAGTATAAATTGATTTAACTTGTGCAAATGTAAGTATAAATATTTATTCCTGAAACATAAATTCAATATATTTTTAACATTGAATCTCTCGATATAAAAGATTTTCAATTAGTTTTTGCTGTCTACAAAGTGACTTGTTTTTGAATGCTTTTTTATACGAATTATTTACCTTAAAATTTATTGGCGAATGGATGAGGAATTATTGGTTTATGGATTTTTTTTATTGGTGAATGGGGAAAATTGGTTGGGGTTTGGTTTTGGATATATCAAAATAATTATTTACTCTTATTTATGAAATTACTATCAGTTTTTTGGCATAGGGAATAAATATTTTTATCTTTGTAATGCAGTTAATGATACCTTGTAAGGGCGATTTATTAATTGATGTTAGTGAAGATATTGTTTGATAACGAAATTAAATTCTTTGATCATTAAGTTCTGTACTTTTAGCTTCTCTTAATTAATTTTATATTAAAAATGAAATAATCTATTTAGATAAATGAGAAAAATGACTAAAAATGAAAAGACTAATACATGAAGAATCTCTGTATCTTTTTTGAATATATACGATAAAAAAGCTACTTTTGTGTGTTATTATATTTTTTGAATAATAAATAGAATGAAAAAGGATTTATACGGGCAATTAGTGATTGAAGGATTTGCCGAACAGGCAGATGAGGAATTAGCAAATCTGGCGGAAAACATGGTTGAACCATTTGATCCTAACGAAATTAGAATAATACCTCAGACTCTTTCTATAGATAATCTAGTTGCTCGTTTGAGAAATCAAGAAATAGATTTAAATACAGCCTTTCAAAGAAAAGCGAATCTATGGAAATCTGAAGTGCAAAGTCGATTGATAGAATCGCTAATGTTAAAACTCCCTTTGCCTGCATTCTATTTTGATGCAAGTGTAGACGATAGATGGCTTGTTGTTGATGGCTTACAAAGGTTATCTACTTTGAAAAATTTTATTATTGATGAAAGTCTTCCCCTAATAGGATTAGATATATTAAAATCATATGATAGTAAAAACTTGCATTTCTCTGAGTTACCCCGTATGATGCAACGTCGGATTTTGGAGGCTAATGTTACTTGTTTTTTAATTAGTCCTGGAACCCCTCAAAAAGTAAAATACAATGTTTTTAAGCGAATTAATACAGGGGCTTTGTCATTAAATGAAATGGAAATCCGTAATGCGCTGAATCAAGGAAAAGCTTCTGACTATTTGAAAAATTTCACTGAGAGTGATCGCTTTCGTTCTCTTATTCCATTGCCAAATGAACGAATGGAAGATAGAGAATTGGTTTTGAGATGTATTGCTTTTATGCGCCGCTCTTTTTCAGAATATGAAAGTCCTTTAGGCTCTTTTTTAGATGAAGCGATGGAAGATCTGCAAAACGTTAGTGAAACAGAATTTGAACAGATCAGTTACTTGATTTGCAGAAGCATAGAGGTAAGTACTCAAATATGGGGGAAACATCGATTTAGCAGATCTGTAATAAATAACGACCTGATTAGTAGATCTGTAATAAAAAATGATCTAATTAAATATAGGCTAAACAGTGCCTTGTTTGAGGCGTGGGTAGTTGTTCTTTCTAAACTATCGGATAACGAGATTGAAAAAATTCTAGAAAATAAAGATGGTTTAGAATCTGATTATATGCAACTATTCTCATATAGAGCGTTTAATGAATCTGTAACCACTTCTACTGCAAGTAAAAAAGCCGTAATGAACCGTTTTCAATATATTGAATCACTTGTTAATAAATACAAATCATGATAACAGCTGTTAGTCTTGAGAATTTTAAAGCATTTACAGATATCTCTCTGGATATTTCTCCATTAACTCTTTTTACTGGAAGAAATGGCATGGGTAAATCTTCATTTATTCAAAGTTTATTATTACTTCGTCAATCTTATTTAGAAGACAAATCTTTGTCAGAACTAACTTTAAACGGGAAACTGGTATCTATTGGATATGGAAAAGATCTATTAAATATTCATGCTTCTGGAGAAGATATTGTTAGGTTTTGTATTCAGTTTAATTCAATGGTTTGTGATCTTGCTTATGCATCTGTAGCTTCGTCAGATAAATTAAAAACTCTGAATGAAAACACTTTATTAGATGTTAACTCGCAGTCTCTGTTTACTAATAATTTTCAATACTTAAATGCAGAACGAATTTCTCCTAGTCGCACTTATGATGCATCTCCAAATGCTGTGGAAGTTTTAAAAACTTTAGGAGAAAAAGGACAATATACGGTGCATTTTTTAGATAAATACAAGTTTGATGCAATCCCGAATTCGTCATTAAAACACCCACATGCTAAGTCTATGGCATTGCTAGACAATGTGAATGCTTGGTTAAGTGAAATATCATCAGAAGTTAGAGTAAAACCTCGGTTTCATCCTGAATTACAAATATCTACATTGAGTTTTGAATTTGTAGAAGGAACGGATACAACACCTGAATTTACATCTATAAATACAGGCTTTGGGCTGACTTATGTTTTACCTGTGATTGTGGCTATTCTTAGTGCAAAATCAGGAGATTTACTAATTATTGAGAATCCAGAATCTCATCTTCACCCTCAGGGACAAGCTATTTTAGGACGCCTACTTGCTATGGGAGCAGCTGCAGGAGTACAAATCTTAGTAGAATCTCATAGTGATCATTTGTTTAATGGAATGAGAGTTGCTATTAAAGAGGATATTTTAAGCGAAAATAATTTCTCTGTCTATTTTTTCTCGAAGTCAGCGGATTCTCATTTAATAACTGTTGAGCAGCCTTTAGTGGACAAAAGAGGACGATTATCCTATCAACCAACTGATTTCTTTGATGAATATAACAAGCAGTTAGGGCAAATTATCCAAAATAAGTAAGCTATGATATATATGCTGAATGAACTATCCCAAATTAAGGTCAATACAAGGCTTCAGGTTCATGGGATTATGGAATATTTTGTGCTTGCTGCTAATGAAGCTGAGTCAACATTGCTACTAGATGAATTAAGAATCGATGAAATGCTGGGTAATAATTTATATGATCTACAGCTTATGAATGATTACTCTATAGGACAATGGATTGAAGACGAGAATGTTGATGGAGACTTAAAAAGTAAGTTCTTGTCAATTGTTTCCACATCTCCTTTGGTCAATAGGGAAGAAATAAGCAGATTTGAATCGGAAAATTGTTATTATGAAGGTCAATTGGGGGCAGGTATAAAAGCTGCTTTATTTTATAATACTTTTTGCATTAATTTCTTTATTGGAAATTATGTCGACAAGATATCCTTACCTATAAAACATGAATATATTTCAGATGGCGAACTTAAAAATGATGATGAAATTATTAAATGTTTTACAACTTCATCAGATGTTCTAAAACATAAAGATTGGTTCTTGAATTTCCAAAATGAGAATTTACAAAGAAGTAAGGATCTATGGGATAAAAGAACAGAGTTCTTTCCTAATTTAATCCTTTGTGAAGCTGTTAAATCTCAAATTTCAAGACTTGGAAAATCAACAAATCTAACTAATATTATCGAACGATTAAGAGCCTTGAATGAAGTTGCTTCAAGTTGGACTACTGGGGATTTTAATTATCAACAAATAAATGATTCTTATCGTCTGACAATTCATCCAGAATCCACTCTAACACTTGATAATTACAAACAATGCAGAATATTCTCATTGCCAGATAAACGTAAAGAACTTTTTGATTTACATATTATCACGGGAAATTTACGAATTCATTTTTATCCTGATAACAATGAAAAAAAGATTTATATAGGGTATATTGGACACCATTTAAAGACTTGGTCATTTTAAAAACATCTAAGGAACAGATACCCGCAGTGCATAAAAGCACCCGTTAGAATCGCCCAGGTAAATCACTCCATTGGCAATACAAGGAGTAGAAAGAATGGAACCCAACCCAAGTATTTGTTTCTCGGATGCAACATAGTTGTTGCCATATAGTTTGAAGTCGGCTCTAAATGTTCCATCTTCATTGATTACCCCTCTCGGGATTCAATGCATATTCTTCGGTTATCTTGGAATGTACTTCTATAGATAAAACCTTTCTTATCCTGAGCTTTTATAACAAATGATATTCTTCTGAGAAATAACCAGAATTTGAAACTATTTTAAAGTTATCCGTATTTTTGCAGAAATATCAGACTTAAATAATCTTAAAATGAAGCGATAAAGTTTTTAATAATCCATGAACATGGGGAATTACCAAAACCAAAAAGCACAGCAGAACCAAAAAATATTCGCTGTGCTTTTATTGTTATCCTGAAACAGATCTTAATTCCTGAAAACTAATCCTTCACCTAATGTGTCTACTATAATTGGTCTTTCTCTTTCAACCTCCTGCGCAAGTAACTTCTTAGACAAGTCGTTGAGCAAGTAACGCTGGATAGCTCTTTTCACCGGACGGGCACCAAACTCCGGATCGTATCCGGCTTTTGCTATGAAGGCCGTTGCTGCATCGGTTAACTCGAGCGTTACTCCGTTGCCGGCAAGCATCTTCTGGATGCCTTTTATCTGCAGATCTACAATCTGTCTGATCTCGTTCTCGGAGAGTGGAAGGAACATAATGGTTTCGTCTATACGGTTAAGGAACTCCGGACGGATGGTCTTTTTCAGCATTGACATTACTTCCTTTTTTGTCTCCTCGATGATGCGATCTCTGTTTTCGTTGTTCAGATTCTCGAACTGACTTTGTATGTACGAGCTTCCCATGTTGGAGGTCATAATGATGATGGTATTCTTGAAGTTTACCACCCTGCCTTTGTTATCGGTCAGTCGGCCGTCGTCCAGAACCTGCAGCAGGATGTTGAATACATCCGGATGCGCTTTCTCTATTTCATCGAACAGCACAACTGAGTATGGTTTGTGGCGAATGGCTTCGGTAAGCTGACCGCCTTCATCGTAACCTACGTATCCCGGAGGCGCTCCAACAAGTCGGGATACGGAATGTTTCTCCTGATACTCACTCATATCTATACGAGTCATCATTGTTTCGTCGTCGAACAGGAACTCGGCAAGGGCTTTTGCCAGCTCGGTTTTACCTACACCGGTGGTGCCCAGGAAGATGAAACTTCCGATAGGGCGCCTTGGATCTTGTAATCCGGAGCGACTTCTTCTCACTGCATCGGCCACTGCCTCAAGAGCTTCGTCCTGACCAATTACCCGCTTGTGGAGCTCATCTTCCAGGTGAAGCAGCTTCTCTGATTCACTCTTCAGCATCTTCTTAACCGGAATACCGGTCCAGCGTGATACTACATCGGCAATGTCTTCGGCTTCTACCTCTTCCTTTATCATGGCACTGCCGCCTTGCATTTGACGCAACTCTTTTTGGGTAGCTTCAATGTCGGTATTCAATGCCTGAAGCTTGCCGTATCTTATCTCGGCTACTTTGCCATAATCGCCTTCACGTTCGGCTTTCTCGGCTTCGAACTTCAGATTTTCTATCTCAACCTTATTCTGCTGAATTTTATCTACCAAGGTTTTTTCACTTTGCCATTTGGCTTTGAATGAATTTTCCTGTTCCTTGAGTTCGGCAATCTCCTTGTTGAGCAGTTGAAGTTTGTCTTCGTCCTTCTCACGTTTGATGGCTTCGCGCTCAATCTCCAGCTGTTTGATTTTACGGCTTATCTCATCAAGCTCCTCGGGCACGGAGTTTACCTCCATACGCAACTTCGCAGCAGCCTCGTCCATAAGGTCGATGGCCTTGTCCGGAAGGAAACGGTTGGTGATGTAGCGGTTTGAAAGTTCTACGGCAGCTATGATAGCATCGTCTTTAATACGCACGTGATGGTGATTCTCATAGCGCTCTTTCAGTCCACGAAGGATAGAAATGGTGCTCAGAATATCGGGCTCATCTACCTGTACCACCTGGAATCGTCTTTCCAGTGCTTTATCTTTTTCGAAATACTTCTGATACTCGTTGTAGGTAGTGGCTCCGATAGAACGTAACTCACCACGGGCGAGGGCAGGCTTCAGTATGTTTGCCGCATCCATTGCACCTTCTCCCTTACCGGCACCCACAAGCGTGTGGATCTCGTCGATGAAAAGGATAATGTTTCCATCGGATTTTATCACTTCGTTGATGACCGATTTCAGTCGTTCCTCGAACTCTCCTTTATACTTGGCTCCGGCCACCAGGGCACCCATGTCTAGCGAATAAATCTGTTTGTTTTTCAGATTCTCGGGCACGTCTCCCCGAAGAATACGATGCGCCAATCCTTCTACGATAGCCGTTTTACCGGTACCCGGTTCGCCGATAAGAATCGGGTTGTTCTTGGTACGTCGGCTAAGGATTTGCAGTACTCTACGAATCTCTTCATCACGACCAATTACGGGATCGAGCTTACCTGTACGGGCTTCCTCGTTGAGGTTGATGGCATATTTGTTTAATGACTGATATGTGTCCTCGCTGGTTTGTGAGGTAACCTTTTCACCTTTACGCAATTCGTTAATGGCTGCACGAAGTTCCTTTTCGTTCATTCCGGCATCCTTCAGAATATTTGCAACGGTGCTTTTAACCGTAAGTAGAGCCAGCAACAGATGTTCCAGAGAAACAAACTCGTCGCCCATTTCTTTAGAATACTGAGTAGCTTTTTGGAAGACCTCATTCGTTTCCCTGCCCAGGTATGGTTCGCCACCGGTTACCTTAGGGAAAGAATCGATCTGCTTGTCGAGCACGAGCGCTATCTGCTGCCCGTTCATTCCCAGTTTCTGGAAGATAAAATTGGTTACATTTTCGCCAACCTTCATCACTCCATGCAGCACATGTGCGGTTTCAATTGTTTGCTGACCGCGACTCTGTGCCAGGTTTACGGCCTCCTGAACCGCTTCCTGTGATTTAATTGTAAAATTGTTGAAGTTCATATATTTATGTCTCCTATTGAAATTTCTGCTTTTAATAACTAACACCAATGAAGCACCAAAAGATTTGCCAATATTCTTTTTACCTATATTCCAGACACATTTGCTTTGCAGTGAAGACAATTTGACATTTTAAGTCTGTTTTGATGTGACAATCTGTCTTTATTCTGCATTCTTTTAGTGTGGATATTAGATTCGGATTCTAAGAATAGGAAGCAATTTATACCGGGTTCATTTAGTGGAATCTCCCAAAATATCTTCTGAAATGATATATTCAATTAATAATTTAATAGTATCTTTATCCCATTAAACAAAGAAAAACCCATGGAAGAAGAAATAAAAATGGCTGAAACAGTGATGCTGATTGATGCATCCTTTCTAAACTTCGTAACCGAAGATATTAAAAAGAATTTTGAAAGAATGCTGAACAGGGAACTGCAAGAAATGGATCTTTCTCATCTGTTTACGTATCTTGCTCTGGATGCCGGTATTGTTGAAGGGAAAAATGAAATTCAGATATTTTTTATATACGATAAGAATTCGGCTCAGCTGTTTCATGCTCAGCCATCCGATTTGGAAAAGGAGCTGAACAGTGTGGCTTTCAGTAATGAGTTTGGAGAGTTTTGCTTTAATACTTTCCAACCTGAAGATATGGCTTCTCGCGAAGATCTGTTTTTAGAGTCGATGAAAGTTGTTGCTGATGCTAAAGGAGTGGAAAGAATTATAGTTCTTTCTTTTAATGAGGAATATGGTGATAAGGTAAATGATATTCTTAAAGACGTAAAAGAGAGAGAAGTAATTCAATTCCGCATGAATGAACCTGAAGATGATATTAATTATCGTTGGGAAATGCTTGCTTATCCGGTTATGCAGGCTTTGGGTATTCGTGGAGATGAATTGCAATAATAATTAGAAGAAAGAATCCAGTTCAATGTCCGACTTCCGACTAAAGGTGTTTCTTAGTGTGGCGCGAAATCTTAGTTTTACTAAGGCTTCGCGAGAGCTATTCATTACTCAGCCTGCCATAACTAAGCATATACAAGAGCTGGAGAGTCTGTATAAAACCCGTCTTTTTGAGCGGTTAGGAAATAAGATATCCTTGACTCCCGCTGGAGAGTTACTGATGGAACATAGCGAACGGATTCTTGATGATTATAAAAGGCTGGATTATGAAATGCATCTGCTTCATAACGAATGCTCGGGAGAACTCCGTCTGGGGGCAAGCACTACGATATCTCAATATGTATTGCCTCCGTTCCTGGCTCGGTTTATTGAAAAGTTTCCTCATGTATCCTTGTCGTTGCTCAATGGCAACTCTCGTGATGTGGAAAATGCTTTGCTGGAACATCGTATAGATTTAGGACTGGTTGAAGGTATTATTCGTTTGCCTAACCTTAAATATTCTACTTTTCAGAAAGATGAGTTGGTTGCAGTGGTGCACACTCGCAGCAAACTGGCTAAGCTTGATGAGATATCAGTATACGATCTTTATAATATACCTCTGGTATTGAGGGAAAGAGGATCGGGCACGCTGGATGTGTTAGAAACGGCTTTGCTATCGAATAACATCAGATTATCAGATCTTAATGTCCGTATGTATCTTGGCAGTACGGAGAGTATCAAACTGTTTCTTGAGAACTCGGAATGTATGGGAATTGTTTCCGTAAGATCTATTGCTCGTGAACTAGCCGCAGGACTTTTTAAAGTAATAGATATACGTTATTTGGAAATGCAACGGGAATTCTCGTTTGCCCGTTTGCAGGGAGAGGAGAGCGGCCTACCTCAGGTATTTATGCAATTTGCGGCTCATTATAATAAGAAGTTATAAGGCATTACAAAAAACGATTGGCACCTTTCGTTTATATACTGTACTTTTGCATCATAATAATTAAGTTATAGAATATGGATGCACTTGTTCAGTTTTTGAAGGATAACAATAAGGTTATCTATGTAGCACTGCTTGCTTTTTGTTTTTTACCATTCGTAACTCCTCCTGTTGCTTTATTGACTGGTTTGGTTTTTGCATTGGTTTGTGGTAAGGCTTTTCCTAAGTTCAATAAACAATCATCAAAGTATCTTTTGCAGTTTTCGGTGGTAGGTCTGGGGTTTGGCATGAATCTTCATCAGGCTATAGCCTCTGGAAAAGATGGTATGATATTTACTATTATATCAGTTGTAGGTACATTACTCTTGGGAACCTTTATAGCCAGACGTATGAGGGTTGATAAGAAAACCGGCTATCTTATCAGTTCGGGAACTGCTATTTGCGGAGGAAGTGCTATAGCGGCAGTAGCTCCGGTTATAAAAGCAGATGATGGACAGATTTCGGTTTCGTTAGGTACGGTTTTTATTCTGAATGCGATAGCTCTTTTTCTTTTTCCGGTACTAGGTCATTTATTAGGTCTTACACAGCATCAGTTTGGTTTATGGTCAGCCATTGCTATTCATGACACAAGTTCTGTGGTTGGAGCCGGTGCTGCTTATGGTCAGGAAGCATTGCAAGTAGCTACTACTGTGAAACTAACAAGAGCTTTGTGGATTATCCCTGTATCTATTGCTACTTCTTTTATCTTTAAGAGTAAGTCCGAAAAGATGTATACTCCATGGTTTATTTTCTTTTTTATTCTGGCTATGCTTGCTAATACATTCTTCTCTTTGCCGACTGTTCTCACTACAAGTCTGGTGTGGCTGGCTCGTAAAGGATTAACCTTAACTCTTTTCTTTATTGGTGCATCACTTTCAAGAGATGTATTAAAGAGCGTAGGCTTTCGTCCAATGGTTCAAGGTGTTCTTCTTTGGATTGTGATAAGTATTTCTTCTTTGACTTATATTCTTTTTGTAGGGTAAATTGTTTGTTTGTATTACATATTGCTATAATTCATGCTTAGTTTATAAGATTTGAGTTTATAAAATACAAAAAGGTTATCATCGCGATAACCTTTTTTCCCTAACCATTTTTATCAATGTAATGAGTAAATTTTACTCAGTTTACTCTTCATTATTTTATGCAAAGATAATTATACCAACCGTACGGTATATAGAATCTAGCCTTTTTAACATTAATAGAATGGATATTTATATATTTTCTACATAATATTTATTCTTTTTCACAAGAAAAAGGCAGATTTCAATATTAAATTGAATATGAGTAATCGTTTGTTTTATTATTAGCGCAGACAAAACAGAAGTAATGCTGAATATTTTCAGCACATTTTGGAGAAATAATTATTGGACTGAAAAGTGTTTAAAATAAGAGTAAGCTTTATTTTAGTGTTTATGCTTTAATCTCATTATAGTATTTCATAAATATATCTTTCAAGAGGGTAGTGTCTAGTCCGTTCTTTAAACACATCTCAAATGATAGTCCCGAATAAATATATCTGAAATGCATAGCAACATAATCAAGATCGTATTCTGGTCTAATCTCTCCCGATTTTAGTGCGTTGCTGATGACTCTTTTCCACAATTCCAGTTCACTATCGAAGACCTTAGCTATATGTGTACCAAAATCAGGATAGTATTGTATTGCCTGAAATATAAGATTGAAGTAACATCTGCTCATATTTTCTACGCCACAAGCACCTAGTGATTTCATTGTTCTATTAATCCCCTCAATATAGAAATCTATAAAGTCAATCAGGCTGGAATCTTTGAATGTAGCAAATTTTGTTTCAATATTATGAGGTGATAATATGTATCTATCGATAACTTTTATGAAAAGTTCTTCCTTATTTTTCATGTAGTAAAAGATGGCTCCACGACTTAATCCTAGGGCTTTTTCCAAATCTGCGATTGTGACTTTCTCAAAGTTTTTGGTCAGAAAAAGTTTGAATGCACCAAATAGTATTTTGTCTTCAGTTTCTTTCACTTCTTGTACATGTAAATAATGTGAATAAAAGTAGATACAATTTATTAATTAGTAACTCTTTTCATGGGTAGTATTATTATTATTTAACAATATTAACACCATTCATTTGCAATAAAGACTTATCTGTTGTGAATAGCAGATACAATAAATTGACTGTTTTAAATGTAAGATGGAATTAGAATCCATACTCTCGACTAAATTCCAAATTGAGTTGCTGTTCACACAAAATAATGGATAGTACGGCAAAATCAGATAGATGAGCTAAAGAAAATGATACAAAAAATGGGATTGTCCCGGTTTTGAACAACCCCATTTAGAACTTAATTAAGCTACTAGGCAGGTAATTTGAAAGCTTATACTATTGAACTATCACCCCATTAAGAACTTAATTAAGCTATTAGTCTGTAGTATATTAGATATATTCAGTAATTAATAATAGAGGGTATTTGTTTTTTCTTCCCAGAACATTATCTTTTTCTTCTCAAAATATCATCTTTTTCTCCCAGGACATTACCTTTTTCTTCATAGAATATCATCTTTTTCTCACATAATATTACCTTCTTCTCCCAGAATAATATTTCGATGGGAATTTCTTTCTCTATTGATTATAGAAGATCTTTACTTTTTGCCCTTGGTAATATTCTGAATATCCTGAAGCGTCATATCGCCAGTCATCTGTATAAATACAAACTCAGGTTTTTCATCTACAAACATAACCAGTTCACCTATTTTTTTATTAGCTTTCTTTTTAATGTAAATAGTAACATGAGAGCCTTCTTCTCTTACACGCATTAGCTCTTCATATCTTTTATTACTGACATAGTTATGAATCTCACTTTTCATCATGTTTGAGATGGCAGCTTTTTCGCTGGTCAATATTACTATTGATTCAAGTTTTCCTGCTATTCCACCTATATCCAGTCCTTCTGTTTTCATATTAGGCATCATCTGAAGCATAGTCTTAGATATAAAAACGGAAGTTACTCCATCCATATCGGCATATTTGTCGATGAGTTTATTCTGCGCAAATGCAATGCTGGTGCAGCACATTAATATTGCAAATAATACATGTTTTATTTTCATCGCTATATTTATTATTGACTGATTTGTTTATTAATAATTTCATTCACTTTATTCATATCTTCCTGGGCACTTTCTAATTGAGAAACTCCTTTATTCAGATTGTTGGAGACCAATAGTAATGCCTTTTGAGCTTCTTTGTAAGCATCCTGCGGATTTGAATAAGTATCTGTAAGTACCGGCTTTTGCTGTTCCAGATATGGATAAAGTCCTATACTCAGAATTAAACATATACTTGCTGCTATACCGCTTATCAATTGCCAGTTTATTATTCTTCTTTCCAGACGAGGCTTTTTTATCTTCTCTTTTTCTTCCCACGAGTCGATAAGAAGACTTAATTTCTTTTCTAAATGAGCCGGAACCTCAATTTCGTTGTCTATATCTTTACAACTGCTGTACATCTCCAGAAACAGCTCTTTTTCAGCCAGTAAATGAGGAGGCACTTCCTGAGTCTCAAAAAAATGCATAATTTCCTTTTCCTGGTCAACCGAAGTTTTACCTTCATAAAAATCGGCTATTAATTTCTCTATTTCAAAGATTTTCATCATTGTCTCAATATATTAAATTGTTCGCGTATCGTTTTTCTGGCTCTTGATATCAGAACTCTTATGTTGATGGCATTAAGTCCGGTTATCTGTTCAATCTCTTCAATAGAACATTCGCTCAGATGTCTTAATTTCATCACCTCCTGTTGCTTTCCCGGCAATTGTGTGATGAGCTGTTTTACACAGTTTAGCTCGTCTTTAATTTCTATCTCGTTGATCAGAGATGTTTCATTTGATTTACTTACCACTTCTATATCCTGAGTTTCGCTCTCATTTTTAGTTGAGCGAAGATAATCAAAACATATGTTTTTGAGTAAGATAACGCTAAATGATTCCGGATTTCTGATTTCTGCGAGCTCTTCCCGTTTATTCCATAACTTTAGATACGCTTCTTGTACCATATCTTCCGCATCGCACTGATTTCCCAAAAGCTTATAGGCAATCCTGTAAAGCTTTTGATGATGTGGAAGATATTGTTTTTTGAAGCTTTCGGCATCCATGTCATTGCTTATTAGTAAGTTTGGATATATCCGATTTATTAAATTTGCCTTTAATCTTAACTAAAGCAGCTTCTTTGCCGGTTGTAACAACTACCAATTCGCTGATGTCTCCGTTGTTCATCTTAACCAATACTCTTACATTTTCGCCGTTTTCATTTGAGCGAACTAATGTTTCATATCCTTCAGCATTCAAGGTTTTTACCATTTCGGCAAATTTATCTTTAATCTCCGATGTGCATTTGCTCAGATCAAGTACCTGTAAAGAGTCGATGTCTTTTACACCACCCAAATCATCACCTTTAGCAAAAGATTTTGCCAGCGTCATCATAGACTTATCTAGTTTTACATTCTCAACGTTAGGTGCATCAGAAAACTCTTTAAACAACTTTTCAATATTCTGGCCAAGACTCAATTGAGCTACCAGGAAAAGTGAGATACACAAAAAATACTTCTTTACCATAATTCTGTAGATTTTTAGATGATTACTTTGTACTAATTAACGCGTTATCGATGTAAATACATTAATTAGACGTAACGAAGCTGAATGTTGTTACAAATAAAATAAAAAAAAGAGCGAAAAGAAAAGATTTTTATTTCTTTCCTCTTCGCTCCTCAATATTTTCTGAATATATTATGCTTTATTCTATCTTCAGATTGTTGGTAATCTTCTGATTTATCTATATTTTCTGAATATATTATGCCTTATTCTCTTTCAGTTTTTCAAAGATTAAACCTTCCAGTTCGTCAGCTAGTTCAGGATTATCACTGATAACCTGTTTTGCACCATCTCTTCCCTGAGCAAGTTTAGTATCATTGTAGCTATACCATGAACCGCTCTTCTTGATAACTCCAAGTTCGGCACCAAGGTCAATTATTTCTCCTGAACGAGAGATACCTTCGCCAAACATAATATCGAACTCAGCTTTACGGAATGGAGGAGCAACTTTATTCTTTACTACTTTTACACGAGTCTGATTACCGATAATTTCATCACCATCTTTAAGCTGACTTGTACGACGGATATCCAAACGTACAGAAGCATAGAACTTCAAAGCGTTACCACCGGTTGTAGTTTCAGGGTTACCAAACATTACACCAATCTTTTCACGCAACTGGTTAATGAAGATACAAGTTGTTTTTGTCTTGCTGATAGTACCAGTTAGCTTACGTAAAGCCTGAGACATTAAACGAGCCTGAAGTCCCATTTTATTTTCTCCCATGTCGCCTTCTATTTCAGCTTTTGGAGTCAATGCAGCAACAGAGTCGATTACAACAATGTCAACAGCAGAAGAACGGATAAGTTGATCTGCGATCTCCAATGCCTGTTCACCGTTATCCGGTTGTGAAATTAAAAGGTTATCAATATCTACACCAAGTTTCGCAGCATAGAAGCGGTCGAAAGCATGCTCAGCATCAATGATTGCTGCAATACCTCCGGCTTTCTGAGCCTGAGCAATGGCATGAATTGCAAGTGTTGTTTTACCAGAAGATTCAGGACCGTAGATTTCAATAACCCTTCCTTTAGGATATCCACCAACTCCTAATGCTACATTTAACGCAATAGAACCGGTAGGGATTACTTCTACTTCCTGTACATTATCATCGCCGAGTTTCATGATAGAACCTTTGCCGTAGCTTTTTTCTATCTTATCCATGGCAGCCTGTAAGGCTTTTAATTTTTCGCTTGATGCCATATTTGTTTCAAAATTTAATTCATCGCTATTTTTCTTTGCCATAAATTAGTTATAAATTTACTTGTTTATACTTTATAAAATTTGTTGAGCATGATTCTTGGTGCTCACTTCTTTAGGTGTAATAATGCGCTCAATAATTCCTTCTTCATTAATAATGAAAGTAGTTCTTAATGTTCCCATATAAGATCTGCCATACATTTTCTTTTCGGCCCACACACCAAATTGTTCTACCAGTTTCTTTTCTGTGTCAGCAATCAAAGTAAAAGGAAGTTCATTCTTCTCGATAAATTTCTGATGAGATTTCTCATTATCTACACTTACCCCAATTACTTCATATCCGGCTTTTCTTAGTTCGGTATAATTATCCCGGAGGCTGCAAGCCTGAGCTGTGCATCCCGAAGTATTATCTTTTGGATAGAAGTATAATACCACTTTCTTTCCCTTGTAATTGCTAAGGCTAATTTCTTCGCCTTTTTCGTTTATTCCCAGTATATCAGGGGCTTTATCTCCTACATTCATAATTCTTAATTGCTAGATTTAATGTTTACAAAGATAAAAATAAAAAGTTAAGTACGGCAATAATTGTTGCAAATCTGCTTACTTAATAGAATAATTCAATTTGGTTGTAACATCTTTTTTTTTTCTTTTTTGGGGTTATAAAGATGCTTTTAAATAGTTGCAGACTTACTCTTTTTCGTTTAGAGTACGATTCAAAATTCTCACTCTTGTAATCAAAGTCTTCTTGCCAACATGTAGTAGGGGAAATATAACAGTAGGTAGCTTCCTCAATTGAATTATCAGACTCTTTTGCCTTTTCGGTTACGAGAATGTTTTTCTTAGAAGGAGCAATACATATAATGCCCTTTCTTTTGCATTCATTAATTATTGGCGTAATTATACATTCGTAATTGTCAACAATAGTTTGGGTTGAAAAATTGTTATAAACAGAATTACCTATTTTTTGGATGGGCCTTAATTGAATAATATCTAAAGGAACTTTGTTGAACAGATTATTGAATTCTACTAAATCATATAAATTATCCTGGTTAATTGTATAATTAATCCGTAGCTTAAGATCCGGATATGTCTGCTTTACTTCAGCAATATTTTTAAGTAGTTCTGGTATATGTTCAAAATTACCGTTAGTCATGAAAAAATCGTAGGTCTCTTTCTTAAGACCATGCAAGGATAACGTGATCTCATTTAATCCTGCTTCGGCATATTTACTTAGAAGATCTTTGGTAATAAGAGCTCCGTTTGTAGTTATTGAAATATATGGAATGTGATGTTGCTTTCCCAAAGATATAATTTTCAGGAGATTTTTGTACAATGTAGGTTCAGCTCCACAACCAATCTGTAGTTTTAGTGCCCGGTGGAATATTGAATCAGCAATCAATTCAATATCTTCAGCATCTATCTTTTTGTGTTCTTTTGTTTTTGATTCGGAATCGCTGAAATAGCACATCCGGCATCGGAAATTACATGCAATGACAGGATCTAGAAAAATTCCTATATATCTTTTGCTGAAGATATGTAGAAGATAAATTCCTAGTAATTTAATCCTTCTATTCTTAATTTTGCCAAACAGCTTTAAGAGGTGATAGACGTTTTTCATGCATATAAAAGAAGAGGGAAATAATATTATTTCCCTCCAAACTTTTTATTTTAAAGTTCCAAATCTCCGTCGAACACCTCTACCCAAGGTAAACCTTGTTTGTTTAGTTGTTCCATGAATGGATCCGGATTAAAGTCTTCTACGTTATTTACTCCAGGGTTTTTCCATTCGCCTTTAAGGAACATCATAGCTCCAATCATGGCAGGAACACCTGTTGTATAACTTACACCCTGAGCGCCTGTTTCTTTATAAGCTGCTTCGTGGCTACAATTGTTATATACGTAATAAGTACATTCTTTACCATCTTTGATACCGCGGATACGGCAACCGATAGACGTTTCTCCTGTATAGTTTTCACCAAGTTCTCCCGGATTAGGAAGAACTGCCTTAAGGAACTGAATAGGAACAATCTTTTGTCCGTTGTAATCTATCTCATCAATACGAGCCATACCAATGTTCTGGATAACACGTAAGTGAGTAAGATATTCCTGACCGAAAGTCATCCAGAAACGAGCACGCTTCAATGTTGGATAGTTCTTAACCAGAGATTCAAGCTCTTCGTGGTAAATTACGTAAGATTCTTTAGGACCGATATTTGGATAATTCAATGGCTTATGAATCTGATGAGGTTCAGTAACCACCCATTCACCATTTTCGTAATATTTTCCTTTCTGAGTAACCTCACGGATATTGATTTCCGGATTGAAGTTAGTAGCAAATGCTTTGTGATGATCGCCTGCATTACAGTCTACGATATCCAGATAATGAATTTCGTCGAAGTGATGTTTAGCTGCATAAGCAGTATATACTCCACTTACTCCCGGGTCGAAACCACATCCTAAGATAGCAGTCAGTCCGGCTTCTTTGAACTTATCTTGATAAGCCCATTGCCAGCTGTATTCAAAGTGAGCTTCATCCTTTGGTTCGTAGTTAGCTGTATCAAGGTAGTTAACTCCTGCCTTCAGACAGGCATCCATAATGGTAAGGTCCTGATAAGGAAGGGCTACGTTGATTACGATTTCAGGTTTGAAATCATTGAATAAAGCAACCAGTTCATCTACATTATCGGCATCAACCTGAGCCGTTTTTATTCTGTCTCCACCTATAGCTTTAGCTATGGCATCACATTTCGATTTTGTACGGCTAGCCAACATGATATCTGTAAATACGTCAGCATTTTGTGCCACTTTATGTGCAACAACGGTTCCAACACCGCCGGCACCAATAATTAGAACTCTACCCATTTAAGTGTAATTTAATTGTTTTAACATTGATAACTCGGCAAAGATAAATAAATTAATTGAGGTGGGGAATAATCTTATAATATTTATGTAGCTGTAATAATGGAACTTTTCTGTGTTTTTGAAGACTATTTACCCATTCCGCCATTTTTGGCAATTATCCATATAATTATGGGTGCTCCAAAGAGTGCGGTAACTGAATTAATAGGCAATGTTCCCTGACTGCCGGGCATTTGTGAAATAAGGTCGCACACGAGCATAATGCTACTTCCGCAAAGAATGGAAGCGGGAATAATCATCTTATGATCGGATGTGTGAAAAATGCCCCGGGCAATATGTGGAATGGTTACGCCGATAAAGGCAATTGGTCCGGTAAAGGCGGTAGATGTTCCTGCCAATAGGGCAGTAGCCAGAATAATCCACAAGCGAGTGCGGGAAACAGATACTCCTAGTCCGGTGGCATACTTTTCGCCCAGCAATAAAACATTGAGCTTTTTCTGCATAATGAAGGCCAATAGTGTACCTACGATTATAATTGGTGCCATGATTGACATATAATCCCAGCTCACAGCCGAAAGACTTCCAAAAGTCCAAGAAATGAATAGCTTCAAAGTATCCGGATTACTGGTGCTTTGCAGAATGCTGACAATGGCTCCGGCAAAGTTGCCGAACATCATTCCTATAATTAATAAAGATATAGTCTGCGGAACTTTCACAGATACAATAATAATCAGTAACAATACCCCAACAGCTCCCAGAATAGCAGCGGTAACCTGTCCCCATCCTGCAATTACAAACCAGGGAAGTGATGAGGCTCCCAAAGTGAGCAAGGCTACTCCCAGACTAGCTCCCGAAGTAACACCCAGTACATCCGGTCCGGCAAGCGGATTGCGGAATAGAGTCTGCATCAGCACACCTGCCACGGACAGCGCCGCACCTGTAAGAATGGCAGTAAGGGCTTTAGGCAGGCGATAATTGATAATTATTTCTCGATATAAATCGTCTCCGCCACTTCCTATAAGTGAAGACCACACATCTTTTAGCGAAAGGTTTACACTTCCAAAAGCTATGTCACAGGTAAATGCAACAAAGAAAAGGAGTATCAGTAATAGAAATCTTGTTCTCATTTCAGCTTTTGCATGTAAGTGAATTCATAATTGGGCAGCAGTTCAGGGTGAAGCGCTTTTATCATGTCACTAAGAATGAGGTAGGGGCGGGCGACGGCACTTTCCCAATAGTCATTACCTCCGGTGGCATTCATCCGTTTATTGTAATTATATACATTTCCCTCTTTGTATGCTTTGAATAGCTTGTATTTAGCATCTATTTTACCTAGTTCGTCCAATGAGTTAGCCTGAGAGCCTACCCACACATCTGCCTTGCTGAAATTAATCAAAGCCGATTCTATATTGGAAGAGATGCTGCCGCTGGTGGTATCATTCTCATAGAAATATGAGCCCCCGGCATCGCGGAACATCTTTGCATTAAAACTTCTTCCGGCCGGCATTGTCCATGTACCGCGGAAGTCTTGTCCGGATACCAAGGTAGGGCGATCTTTTACTTTCTGAGCCAATGCAGATACATCTTTATATCTTTTCTCCACATCATTGAACAGACTGTCTGCCAAGTCCGATTTATCGAAGAACGCTCCTATAAATTTAATCCATTCTGCGCGTGCCAGTAAGGAAGTTTCCTGCCATTCAATATTATAGATAACCGACAGACCACTTTGGGTAAGCCTTTTGGAATTCTCATCTTCTGCATTGTAAGCCGAAGTCATTACCGCTTGCGGATGGAGCACGAGGAGATTCTCAATATCCAGATTGAAAGCATCTCCCAAATCCTTTACTCTGCCTTCTTTAACTCCCTTCAATATCTCCGGATTATAAACCCATGCAGCACTGCATACCCCGGTCACTTTGTTGAGTTCGCCCAGCATTTGCAGAAATTCAAAGTAAGTTGCCGAATTGGCAACCAGCGATTTCAGAGGAATCTGAATCTTTTTCCCATCCTGAGGAACACTTGTCTTTGTATCTTTTACCAGATAATATCTGGCATATATTTCTCCTTTTTTCCAGGGATTTAAGACTGTTACGCAAGTATAACTGTCCGTTTTTCCAATGGAAAAGCCTTCTGCGTACTTTATTTTAAGAGGTTCTCCTGCTGCCTCGCTTTTATTTTTTTGTTTATTGGTGCAACCAGTAAAAAGTATCAGTGTAAAAAGAAGTATATAATGTAGATGTTTCATCGGTTTATTGTTTTACTCAGACAAAGGTAATAAAATGCAGAAAGAAAGAAGTTATTTGGCTATCTTTTCTTTCCAGGAACCTAAGCTGATATACTGAGGCGGATAAACAAATGATATTATATATGTATTAATTTAGCAGTACGGCTAATTTTGAAATAGTCTAGATTAAATATTAAAAAGGCCTAGTGTTAATTATAAAAAGGTGTACTGCTATTTAAGAGTATGTTTCGAGTAATTGATCTAGCTTACCTTATATTCATGCTAAGCACCGGAGAATGCTTTTCCTGTCAATTAAATGACGCACTCTGACATAACGGCAGTAATTCTGTCAGAATCCCCAATGAAATAGCAAACATAACTGTCATGCTATAAAAGTTTCTATAAGATTTTTGTTTTTGGCACGACGTTTGTTTCTTAATTGGCGTATGCTTGCTTCAGGTACGAAAACAAAGTTAGAAAGCAATCTACAATATTAAATAGAATAATAATTAAAAAACAAAATATCAATCATGGGAAAAATTATTGGAATTGACTTAGGAACAACAAATTCTTGTGTTTCTGTATTCGAAGGAAACGAGCCTGTAGTAATAGCAAACAGCGAAGGTAAACGTACAACTCCTTCTATTGTTGCATTTATAGACGGTGGCGAACGTAAAGTAGGCGATCCTGCAAAACGTCAGGCTGTAACAAACGCAAAGCGTACGGTATTCTCTATCAAACGTTTTATGGGTGAAAACTGGGATCAGGTTCAAAAGGAAATCTCTCGTATGCCATATAATGTAGTAAAAGGAGAGAATAATACCCCACGTGTTGATATTGACGGACGTCTTTATACTCCACAGGAAATTTCTGCAATGATTCTTCAGAAAATGAAAAAAACTGCAGAAGATTACCTTGGACAAGAAGTTACTGAAGCTGTTATCACAGTTCCTGCATACTTTAGCGACTCTCAACGTCAGGCTACAAAAGAAGCCGGACAGATTGCCGGTCTTGAAGTTAAACGTATTGTAAACGAACCAACTGCTGCAGCTTTGGCTTACGGTCTTGACAAAGCTCACAAAGATATGAAGATCGCCGTATTCGACTTAGGTGGTGGTACATTCGATATCTCTATCCTTGAATTCGGTGGCGGTGTATTCGAAGTTCTTTCAACTAACGGTGATACTCACCTTGGTGGTGACGACTTCGACCAGGTTATTATCGACTGGTTGGCTGATGAATTTAAGAATGATGAAGGTGTAGACTTGCGTCAGGATCCAATGGCTCTTCAACGTTTGAAGGAAGCTGCCGAAAAAGCAAAAATTGAACTTTCTTCAACTACAACAACTGAAATCAACTTGCCATACATTATGCCGGTTGCAGGTGTGCCAAAGCACTTGGTTAAAACATTGAGCCGTGCTAAATTCGAATCACTTGCACATAACTTGATTCAGGCTTGCGTTGAACCTTGCCGTAAAGCAATGGACGCTGCAGGATTAAGCAACTCAGATATCGACGAAGTTATCCTTGTAGGTGGTTCTACTCGTATTCCTGCTGTTCAGGATCTTGTTGAGAAATTCTTCGGAAAGACTCCTTCTAAAGGTGTAAACCCTGATGAAGTTGTTGCTATTGGTGCAGCAGTTCAAGGTGCTGTATTAACAGACGAAATTAAAGGCGTGGTTCTTTTGGATGTTACTCCACTTTCAATGGGTATTGAAACATTAGGTGGTGTAATGACTAAATTGATCGATGCAAATACAACTATCCCTTGCAAGAAGAGCGAAGTATTCTCTACTGCAGCCGATAACCAAAGTGAAGTAACTATCCATGTACTTCAGGGAGAACGTCCAATGGCAAGTCAGAATAAGTCAATTGGTCAGTTCAACCTTTCAGGTATCGCTCCAGCTCGTCGTGGTATTCCTCAGATTGAAGTTGCTTTCGATATCGATGCAAACGGTATCCTGAAAGTAACAGCTAAAGATAAAGCTACAGGTAAGGAACAAACAATCCGTATTGAAGCTTCAAGTGGTTTGAGCAAAGACGAAATTGATCGTATGAAAGCTGAAGCTGAAGCTAACGCTGAAGCAGATAAGCAAGAACGTGAAAAGATTGACAAGCTGAATCAGGCAGACAGCATGATCTTCCAGACTGAAAAGCAACTTGAAGAACTTGGCGATAAACTTCCAGCTGACAAGAAAGCTCCTATCGAAGCTGCTCTTGCTAAGCTGAAAGAAGCTCACAAGGCTCAGGATATTGCTGGTATCGACGCTGCAACAGCAGAGTTGAACAAAGTATTCCAGGCTGCAAGTGAACAAATGTATGCTCAGGGTGCTGGTCAGCCAGGTGCAGAGCAAGCTGGTCCTGACATGAATGCCGGTGCAGGTGCACAAGGTGGTTCTGACAAACATCAGGGAGACAATGTTCAGGATGCTGATTTTGAAGAAGTAAAATAAAAAAATCAATAGATATTGATAATATAAGATAAAGCGTGTAATTCGAATGGATTGCACGCTTTTTTTATTGATAAATTGTTATTTTGTATTTTTACACATTAACACTTATTTCTTTGAAAACAAAATGAACTTCTGCATCGTCACCAAAACCCTTCTCTTTCAATTTCTTCAGGAATTTCTTATATTCTTTTAGTATAGGGGTGTTCTCTTGATTAGAAATGTAGGAATAATAGTTATCATAAGAGCCCCAGAGGATGCGAGTTGCAGAATTAAGACCATAATTGCGATATTCGTTTGGTGACCAGTAGCGGAATGTCAAAGGAATAAAATCCTCTAAATGAGATTCTGCATATTTTTTCATCAAGTCATTGTTCTCGGTTGGATATTCAATATGAGTATAGTAGCCATTACCTTTACTTACCCTAATTTTATTGCCTGAATAATTCCAACAGGTAAAGACTACCTTTGCGCTAAGTTCATTGGATTTGATGACATCCTTTAGAAACTGGGTCTGTATGCCAATGATTACATCCTTATCAATAAGATAATCCCATGAACTGTGCTCAAAAAGATTGTAGATATATTTTGCAACAAAACTATTATAGCCGTTCTCTGTTAAAAGTTGCTGTACAAAAAACTTATCTTCTTCACTATAATTCAATGTCTCATAGTTGAATGTCTTCAGTTTGTGTATCTTTCTGTCTATTTCATACACGTCGTTATTCCATTTATTAGAAATAGCATTGACATAGAACATGACCCTTAGCACATGTTTTAAGTATTCCTTGTCCTGAGGGTCTGATTTTGCTAATCTTACAACAAGGTTTCTTGATTGGTTATGCGCCCATTCTGTCAGTTGTGCTTTTGCTTGTACGAATGGAAGGGACATTATCTGGCTGTATTGTTTTTCCTGAATATCGTTTTCCAACAAGTTATTCAGGAAATAGCGATGTATATAATTGATATTGTTTATAGAACAGACAAGTGCCTGTTTGTATTCTCCGAACAAAACTGACATAAGATTCATTACACATAGTACATCCTTTTCCTCTAGATGCAAATCGTCATGCTGTGCTTTGATATACTCTTCAAAATTAATTCTATGATTGTTGAGATATTTTAAGTCCGACTCTTTTTCTGGATTACGCTTTCCGTCTATGAGGAAAAGACGTTCGTTGTTCTGCAAAATGAAAAGGCTTTCCATGTTCGACTTGATGAAACGTGTTACAAACGGATAGCATGACTTCATAATCTCATATAGCAAGAAGTCATTCACATTGACTTCTTCCCGCATCTTAATGTAATTCATGTACATACTATTGGCAAGTCTCTTGGCTTCACGAAGTGTCTTAACGTAATTGGTCAACAAGAACTTATAGTAGTTTTGGCCTAACAATAAACTTTGAATGGCTTTCTGTTCATTGTCATTTAAGAACGCAGAGAAAAGGCGTAATAGTTCCTCACGCAGTTGATCAGTTGTGGCTGGCATAAGTTCAAACTCTTCCTGCATTATTTTCTCTGTGAATAGTAAACCTTGTCTAGCAAACTGTTTGCCCAAGGAATGAATGATATACTGGCGGTCGTAAGCCAGAATGAAATACATATTAGGGAAGTTGGATGTGTTACGCACCAACTTGAATACCTGTAATATCTCATCCTTGTTCAGTCGGTCTATATCATCAACAAAGACTACGACCTTCCTTTCTAACCTACTCATCTCAGTACGTAGGTTTGTAGATACAACATCCATAGCTGATGTAGTAAACAGATCCTGAATAGTTTGCAACTTATCTTCTGCAATAGACAGCACTTTCATATATGCATTGATGTTCTTGACTATTGAGACATTATAAGGAGAAAGTGTGGATTGGAGCTCTGTGAAGAAAGATTTAGTCAAGTTTGCATCATTATCATACAATCAAGGGTTAAAATCCATTATTGTTATGGACTGTGTTCCCAGGCTGCTTATATGATGCTTCATCATGTTAAGGAATGATGTCTTGCCTTCACCCCATGGTGCAACAACGCCAAATGTGAATGCAGACTCAACTGTTGGTGTTAGCAGTATCTTGTAGATTGCAGCTTTGGCGTCCTCTTTACGATTAAGCACATCATCGTCAATGTTATCGATTGGATTATCCTTCAGGAATCCATCACCTTCCAATGGAAATACATGTTTATTTCTGAAAAATCGCGGTATAATGATTGATAGCCCTATTACAAGCATTACATCTACGTACCTAAAGAAAGGAATATCTGGTAATGCATACAGTACAAAACTATTAGATTTGAAACGATACCATATCCATAATCCAATTATCGTGATGGATGCAAATAGTTTTTTGTCCCCAATCAAAACCCCACATTTAACCTCCGCCCAACACTTCCGCCCAATACAACACAATAGCACAGCCCAAATAATCTCGGTGACTGCATTACAAACTAAGCTACCAGTCAACGGACACATATACGACTCAAATAGGCCCTCCCAGAAAGAAAGGAATAACACATATATGCATACAATTATCATATTGATATAATTGTTGCGGAGAAATGAACGTATTGATGTTGTAAATCTGGCACCAATTTGTTTATGTGGAATTCTAATCATAATAATGTATTGAAAACTTTAATTATATCTATCTAAGTGTTAACATACACTTTGTAGTTGTTTCTATTTCATATAATCCGTTATGATACTTTTAATGCTTTTTTCGATTTCTTTTGCAGACGCAATTTCTTGATAAGCCAAATCCGGTAATTCTCTGAGATAAACATTCTTCAAAGATTCCCATAAGGAATGAAAATCGGTGATTAATGGAGATTCAGTCCATGCTTTGTTTTGCCATCCTTCTGGTTTGATGAAACTCTTTTGGTCGTGTTTGAACAAAGAATAAAAATCTTCTTTGAAAGAATTGCTTTCAAGATAACTTTTGCATTCTTTATCTTGAAAAAGATAATGCAAATCGTAGAAATGACGAATTTTAGCTGTTAGTTCTAGAATTGGATTACTAGCCAAAGAACAACGTATCACAGAAACTAATTTTTCGGTTAAGGTCCTTCGTTTGTCCAAAACAGGTACAGAGAATGGCTGCATTCCATATTCTTCAATTAAGGCCAGATTATTAGTTTGCATGAAAAAAACTGTGAGAAAACTTTGAAGTGTACGTCTCTCAGATGGATATGGATTGGCAAAAGAATTGATTTCAATAAGCAATTGGCCAGCTTTAACGGCACCTACTTGAATTAATTCAACTTCACGAGGATAGGTATAAAATGCCTTATAATAATGAGAACCTTTACTTGTGCTCCCAGGAATATTCACCTCTGACAATCCTGTCGTCATATCTTTGGCTGTCTTACGAATCAGATTTTTAAGTTGGTTTCCATTTAATGTCCATGCTTCAGCTATCGCTATGTCAATGTCTTCAGAAAATCTGGAACCTATGCCATAAGCTTTGGTTAAGCTTGTACCACCTTTAAATATGGCACGTCCTTCTTTGTCATTCTTTACCATCAAAGATAGTGAACGGCAAATCCAATAATCTTTCTCAATGAAAATGCTCTTAATACCTAAACCACCTTCCTCTTTGAGGCGTGAAGCAGCTAAAATAGCATCAGCAAATAACTCTTTGTTTTCATGAAGTTTCATACGATATTCCAGTTTTGTTTTGTTGATAATGTATCATCAGAAACGGGAAGTTTATATGTGGTAACTCCACTTAATGATACTTTTAAATTATAAGTATTTATATTATTCATTTCCATTATTGCACCTAATAGAGCACGTACATAGGGGGTATAAGAAATTGCCAGTTCACAGAGTTTCTGTTGTTCCAGCTCAGACAGGTTCTTTATCAACTGTCCAAGTCGAATAGTACATTCATCAGGTGTTATTGCCGGTATTTCCCTTATCAGCCGAATTGCATCAAGAATTTGTAATAAATGAATGGTCTGCTCATCAATCTCATTGGGTTGTAGTAAGAATGAAATATTATATTCACCGCGTTTTAAAGGACGGCGATATTTATTCGAACCAATCACTATGGATGAGGTTATTTGCGTTGTTAATCCCATCGTTGCGAAAGCAGCTGTCCCTGTGATATAACCTATCAATTTACCATCCTTCTCTAAGAAATCTTTTGCTATTTCAGAAGCAGAGGGCTTTAAAATGCCAAACATAGTTTTACGGGGTTTATAATATCGACCTTTTGATAGCTTTTTCAACTCACCTTTAGCTACAAGTCGACTTAAGGATTTTACAAGAGCAACCTCATGTTGTGGTTCCACTTTAAAATCCTTCAATGTAAGTACAAATCCATCTGGGATTGAACTTAGTTTTTCTTTTATTTGATCTGCTATCAGCATGTTCTTAATTTTGTAACTCTACAAATATAGTAAAAGTCATGTTTGTTACGTAAAAAACATGACTTTTTAATTGGGCAAGGAAGAAGAGAAAATGTAATTCTCTTGATAAACTTCATATACTCTGTACCTAATTTGTACCTTGAAATCTCTAAGTGGTTGATAATAAGGATTTATTCTGTTTGAAGAAGTAAAATAATTACTGCTCTACAGAGCAATATGAATTCATAAATTAAGCCGCTGTAAATGCTAAATTTACAGCGGCTTCTTGTATATAAATGAAGGCGTATTTTTATTTATTCTTCCCATAGAAAGAGTATTCGCAATGTGAAAATGAGGAAATGAACTGGGTAGTAACACTACCCAGTTGAAACTTTGAATGCGATGGTACAAAGCTCTACAGACAGTACAGAACTGAAGAACTTGCTGAAAAATGCCCTTACAGATGAAATCAGTAGCCGTGAAATGTTTATGAAAGGGATTAATTATTCATATTATTACGAAGAAAACGAATAGTTATTAAGCAAAAAGTAGCAGTGAAATGAATTATTCATTAGCTTTGGCGCTGAAAATAAAATATACAACACAATCAATAAATAGAAAAATGAGTGTTTTAAAAAACATCAATAACGTAAAAAGAACAGTTTTGCAGGCATTAACAAAGAATGTTGGTACTTCTTTGAATGCAAATGGAGGTAAATTGAATAAGGCTGACATTAAGAGGGTACTCATTGTCCGACCTAACCACCGACTGGGTAATCAGTTATTAATAACTCCTATTATTGAGGATGTAACAAATTTCTTTCCGGATGCAAAAATAGATTTGTTCGTAAAGGGAAATGTGGCTCCTATTATATTTCAGAACTATAAAAACATAGATCATATTCTTCGATTGCCTAAACAGCATTTCAAACAACTGCTTCAATACATGAAAGGTTGGCTGAGCATTAGAAAAGAATATTATGATATCGTGATAAATGTAGTTCCCAATTCATCATCGGGACGACTGCTTACTAAATTTGCCAGAGGTAAGTATAAATTTTATGGTGACGATGTGGAAGAGTTACAGCAGAAGTACAGCGATTATCAGCATATAGCAAAGAATCCGGTTTATAATTTCCGTTATTGTTTGTCTAAGCTGGGTGTTAGTTGTGATTATAATGAAATTCCATCCTTAAATATAAAACTAAGCTCTTCGGAAATTGCTACCGGCAAGGAATTGTTGGATAAGCTGGTTACTGATAAAAATAAAAAAACAATTAGTATATATACCTATGCTACCGGTGCAAAGTGTTATGACGAAACGTGGTGGTTGGAATTTCACAAACGACTAAAATCAGAATATCCTGAATTTAATATTCTTGAAATCCTTCCGGTTGAGAATGTTTCGCAGATATTATTTAAAGAACCTTCACTATACAGTAAAGATATTCGTGAAATGGCTGCTGTTATAGCAAATACCGAAGTCTTTATCAGTGCGGATGGTGGTGTGATGCACCTGGCAAGTGCTGCACAAACTCCTGTTATTGGTTTGTTCTCTGTTACCAGCATAGGCAGGTATGAGCCATATAATGGTCAAAGCAAAGGTTTGAATACAAACAATCTGACCAATGATGAAATTATCAGTGAAATAAATAAGAATATTCTGGCGTAAATAGTGAGATAGTTCTTTATTTCAGAAGAAATAAAATAAGTAGAAAGAAGGCTGCTTCCTGTTTATATCTGGGAGCAGCCTTTTATATAGATTTCTGTTTTGTGTTAATTACCGGTGAAGCCTTTATTAAGGATTACTTGAATTTGAGAGCCAGGGTTATTAAATGTGATGTTAAGTTAGTACTACGGTTGTAGTAACTATACCTCATTTCAAGAGTATTAAGTCGTTTAATTCCCAATATCCCATTGGCAGAAGTCACACGAAAGTTTAACCCAAAAAGATTACTCGTGAATTTGGATAAGTCGTAATCACTTGTGTAATATGATTCCTTATCGGATAGCATATGTCCTTTGTACGGCTTAAAGTAATCAACACCTGATTGAGTATTGAAACGATAAAAAGGAGCAATAGACATAAATGGAGTAATCTTATAGGGAATCTCAAGTTCGGCTGTATGAGCAGTCAGTTTCCAGCTGTCTGTATAGTAACGATAAAAACCACGCAAGATGAACCGGTCTCCTAAAAAGTAATTGGCTCGTACTCCAATCGGCAACTTAAACCGGTTGTCGGGAAGCTTTTCCGAATAAGCATTATTACCGTTATCTCCAAAGTACACACGCTGATAAGCAGTTCCTAATAATCCAGTCTGATAACCAATGTCGGTAAGTACTGACATTTGTAATCGTTGATTTATAACCTGAGTTAAGCCCAATGCAAGATTGTATGAGTTACGAGGAGCACTGTCTCCTTGTTTATATTTAAAATTTGGACTTCCGGGTCGTAGTTCAATAGGTAATATAACCTTCCATGTGTCCAGAAAGACCGAGGCCTTTGCTGAAAATTCTGTATTCTTGTCTTTTGATGATTTTGAGAACAGAGCATTGGCGCCAATGGAAGTATAGTCAAATTCTCCGGAAAATGAGAGACTTCCACCAAGCGTATAATTCTTTTTTGTATTCTCAAACAAATAGCTTACTGAGGGAGAAATACGTATGTCACCACTAGATGCAGATGAAATGGTGTTTGGATCTATTTTATCTGAAGAAGCAGAACTATAAACATCAACCCCTAGTTCAATGCCAAATATATGCTTGTTGTTCTTCTTGTCAATTTTGCTTAGTTGAAGATCTATTGAATTGCCGGAATCGTCAAGTCTTTCACTTCCTTCACCGCCTGTCACAGCAGAATTCTGTCCGTCTTGGTGATAGTAACTCGTCACAAAGTTTACTTCGTCAATCTTTAGCTTTCTATATTTGGTACTATCTGTTTGTGCTTTCGAAACATTCAAAAACAAAATTAGTGCAGCAACTGTTACAACTATTTTTTTCATGTTACATTCTATTATTTAGTTACAACCGCATCCACCGCCGGTTTTTCCTCCATTACCTCCTGAAGCCCCTTCTCTATAAAGTAAGAAGTTGTTCTCGTATTTTTCTATTTTTCGACTTGCAAGCCCCATTTCAGCATCATTGATTCTTGATTTCTGAAAAGGCTTTACTGTTGTACAGGATGTGAGCAGTAATAAACTACATCCCAATGCTATAAAAAAAGTTTTCTTTTTCATTCTATAAGTTTAATGTTGTTAGAGAGATATAATTTATTGTCGTCATCAACAAGAATACACTCAATACCGTTTAACTGATTGATGAGATTTAATCCCTGATTAACCCCTAGAATGCTTACTGGTGTAGCCATTGCATCAGCCAATTCAGCATTAGAAGTTATTATTGTTACACTTTTTATTCCTTTTATCGGATATCCGGTTTTGGGGTTTATAGTATGAGAATATAATTGATTGTCAATCATTACGAATTTCTCATAATTCCCAGATGTTGCAATTGACTTATTAGTAATATTCAATGAAGAAAAATAAGTCTGCTTCAGATTAGGATTAGCTATACCTACTGTCCACGGAGAACCATCTTCCTGATACCCCCAGGCGTTTAAGTCGCCGGATGCACTGACAATACCATTATTAACACCAGCTTCCAGCATTACACGTTTGGCACAATCGGCTGCATATCCTTTGCCAATGCCTCCAAAACCAATACGCATGCCTTTGTTTTTAAGAAATACAGTTCTGGCATTATTATCGAGCAATATATTTCTATAATCTATAAGATGTACCGACTTTTTAGCTTCCTGTATACTTGGTAACTTAGTCATTGATTCATTAAAGTTCCAGAAGTTTTTATCAAGAGAACCATAGGACAGATCAAAGTATCCCTGAGTAAGTGCTGATATTTTTTGTGCCCTGTATACCAAATTAAAAAACTCATCAGGAACTTCAACCGGCTTTATTCCGGCGTTTCGGTTTACTTCATTCGTTATGCTGTCGTCGCTATAGGTAGTAAGTAGTCGTTCTATACGTTTTACTTCGTCAATGCCACAAGCTATCTGCTCATTCCCTAGCTTTTCATTTGCACTCAATGCCAGAAATTCGAACTGATTACCCATTAGTTTGGTTTGTACCTTTACAAGAATCATTCTCTGATTATTTTATATAGTAACTAATGTCTTTTATATAATCGTTCACAGTGCTTTTCTTATCAAATCCATTCCAGTTTTTTAAGCTTTTCCCACTTGCATCAGTCAATACCAGGAAGGGAAAAGATCCTTCTGGATTATACATTTCTGCTAATTTATCATTAAGATCCTGTTGCTCTTTAGGTAATTTGTTTTTTTTCTGGCGAGGAAAGTCTGCAATAAGCAATACCAAATTCTTATCAGCAAACGATTGAAATTCGGGAGCATCGAAAATTGTTTTCTTAAACAATATACATGGACCGCACCAATCTGATCCCGAGAACTTTATTAAAATCAGCTTGTTTTCCTTTTTTGCTAACATCTCAGCATCATTAATGTTATATACTTGCGCTTTAGCATAGGTTGATACAAGTATTATGCCTAGAATGAGAAATATCTTTTTAACCATAACTTAAATAATTTATATAGATGAAATAGGGAATATAATAAATAAGAAATCGGAATTTATTTTACTGGGTAACTATTTTCCAATGGACACAAATCTATATTATTTTATGAAGATAACAAGCGATATCATGTTAAAAGAGATTTTTAATAGAAAATAATTGAGAATAAAATAGTATATTTTTTGAAAAGGCTCTGAATTGATAGGAAAATGATAGAAATTTTATCTGTTTTAATTTAGTACCCAAAAAAAATACGCGGAAAAGTAGTTGAATACTTTTCCGCGTACATTCAGAAATGATTTAAAATATTATTTCCCCAAAGTTATTTTTTATATACTTCAACTTCAATAATGCCTAATCTATTGCTTGATTTTCCTTGTTCTTTAATTTCTTTCTTTCCGGTAATCTCAACAATATTATATGCATCTTGTTCTTTGTTTTCCCCAATAAGTTCAACTTTAACAACTTTTCCGTAAGTAGGATTGATAGGAATTGTTATATAGCCAAGACTTTTCTCGGTGTCTCCCTTAAATACTTCTTTTCCATCAATAGTAATACGAATAGGGTAGGTCTTGTTTCTCCAGCCATTCAATTTGAATACCAGCTCAGAAATAGTATCATTACGTTCCAATTCATACGCAATCCAGTTTTCTCCTTGTTTGCCGCTACTTACCCATTCTGATTCTTCATTATCATCATAGCAGAAACTTGCTTTATTTTCGTTACTTCCGGCAGTAGCGTTTACAATGTGAATAGGAATTCTGCTTACGGTAAATGAAGGAGTAGAAGGTGTTTCTCCTCTTTCAAGGTAGGAGGGGAGCTTTTCTCCCTGGAAATACGCTGATAAACCATTCTCTTGTTTCATTGCTTTAGAGGTTAAAGCAATAGAAGCTGTTTGTAATCCGGCTGATGAGGCTGTGATATTGATCTGACCTGCATCAGTTAATGTACGGATTAAAACACGGTTCACTCCACATTCTACAGGAAGTACTTTGGCCAGAATATAGTTGTCTTTTCCTTGTGCAATACCACCTCGCCATTCAGCAGGACCATTCATATTGAAAGAAATAAGGTTGTTGGCAGTAGGACATCTGTTTCCATCTTTATCTACAACTTCAAATTCTACTAAAGCCATGTCGGCTCCGTTCGCAATTAGTCCGTCGGGACTTTGATAACTCTTCATGCGTATAGCATAAGGAGCACCTGCTGTGTGAAGTTTATCACGACTGATTTCTTTTCCATCTTTATCATAAGAAATAGCAATCAGGTTACCTGCTTCCCATTGTACATTCTTAAATGTGAAAAGGAATTGATAGCTTTGTTCACCATACCCCAAAGATTTACCGTTTAGAATCAATTCTACCTTGTTTCCGGAAGAGGCAACATAAATATCTTTTTTAACCTGTGGAGTATAATTCCAGTGACCAATAATGTGTGTGTGAGGTTTTTCTACATCAACCCATCCATCCCACATAACCTGATGCGCAAAGAAACCATCTTTTGGTAATCTCATAGCATCTACTTCGCCGCTTCGACGATAATTCTCTTCTCCGCGGAAGTGAGTGTTAGTATCAGAGAAAACAATATTTACCCCACCAGAGCTTACTCTTTCGCCAGTGCCTGGTCGTTCGCGGTAATAATCATACCAGCGAATAATATCTTCTATTGCATGAGAGTCTTGATTTCTGTTGTAGTCGAAAGCACTTGCACCTCTGTATAAAGGTCCGTCTCCGTTTTTATGAAAAGGAGCGGTATACTCATCCCAATATTTGCGTAATCCTTCATCACGTGAATATTCCATTGCCCACATAGGGTGACGAGCACTCTTATTTATATAAAGCATCTCTCCACCATATTCAGCAGTTTTGCTGCTTAGCATTTCGCGCGAACCAATAGCTCTGCCACCACATGGATCATAGAGATTTCTGATAGCCAGCATCTCTTTCATGTGATCTTCTGAAATGTTTTCGTTGCCACATTCATAAAATAAGATACTTGGATTATTACGGTTATATATAATAGCATCTCTCATTACTTCTGTCCGTTGTTCCCATTTTCTTCCGGTGATATCACTTTCTGCATCTCCGGCAGGCATAGCCTGAATCAAACCAACTCTATCACATGATTCTACATCTTGTTTCCAGGGAGTTATATGCATCCATCGAACTAAATTACCGTTACTTTTTACCATAAGTGAATTGCTGAAATCACTTAACCATGCAGGAACCGACATGCCAACTGCCGGCCATTCGTTGCTGGTTCTTTGTGCATAACCTTTCATTTGAATAATGCGGTCGTTCAGCCAAATCATTCCTTTTTCATATTTTGTTTTACGGAATCCGGTTCTTGTTTTTACTACATCGGTTGCTTTCCCGTTTACGCGTACAACGGTATATACATTATATAGATAACCATATCCCCAGCTCCAGAAATGTAATCCGTCAACTTTTTCGTTGGCTTTAATAAGACACTTCTCTCCGGCAGCTAAAGTTTTAGTTTCTCCTTTTATTTCTTTTACTATATTTCCATCCATATCTTCAACGAAAGCTTCGAAAGATATTTCCTGAGGTTTTTGAGTTTCATTCTTTACTTCAGATTCGGCACATATAATAGCAGACTTCTTTTTGATATCAATATCCTTGGCATAAACGTATGTTCCCGTTGTTTGCAGATTGCTATATAGCGGAAGTGTTTGATACACTTTTGGAGTTATATGAAGATTTATATTTTTAGGTAAACCACCATAGTTGGCATTAAAATTCTTGTTACTCCACTGGAAAGTAGTTCCACTTTTTTTCTCTTTATAATCCCACGAATTATCTATTCTTACTGCAATAACATTTTCCTTCTTTCCGAAATTTACTAAATCGGAGATATCGAATCCACAAGCCATCACTCCATTTTCATGAATACCTATAGCCTTGCCATTCACGTAAAATTCACCAGCCTGACGAACTCCCTCAAATTCCAAAAAGACTTTTTTACCTTTATCGGAAGAAGACAATTTAAAGTGTTTTCTATACCATACAATTCCAGTAGTATGATTATCAATTGCTACTTTAAAAGCATCATCCTCATTAAAAGCATGAGGTAGAGTAACCTTTTTCCAGGAGCTGTCATCATATTTTTGCTGCGATGCTTCTGAGGCGTCACCAATAAATAGCAACCAACCTGGATTGAAGTTGTACTTAGCTCTTTCGTTCTCATTAAATGTTTGCTTACTGGCAAAACTTTGTATGGGCAATAGCAGGGCTATTAAGAGATAAAGAAAAATGTGTTTCATTGGTTTTATAAGATAAATGTTTGTGTAGCAAAGATAAATATGATTTAAAAAACATATTTGTAAAAGAATTCTTTTGCATGTTGTTTTGTACGGATTTAATGGAAAAAAAAGAAGAGAAGCTGTGTAATAGTACACAACCTCTCTTTCTTTAAGTCAAATTTAATATTTTCTATTTATTCAAAGCTTCTTAAAAGCGCGATTTCTTCTTTCCAAAGTGTTTCATCAGGCGTTTCAAGAATAATAGGTATGTTGTCGAAACGAGGATCTTTCATGAATCGTTGGAAGAATTCTAGTCCGATAAATCCTTTTCCTATACTGTCATGTCGGTCTACTCTTGTACCTAGTGCTTTTTTTGAGTCATTCAAGTGAATTGCCCGCAGATAACTAAAACCAACTATTTCATCAAAATCTCTGAATACTTTATCATAATTTTCTTCATCGAGAAAATCGTAGCCGGCAGTAAAGGTGTGACATGTATCAAGACATACTCCTACGCGTTGTTTGTCTTCTACACGATCAATAATGTGTTTTAAATGCCAGAATTCGTTGCCCATATTGGTTCCTTGTCCGGCTGTGTTTTCTATAACTGCTGTAACTCCTTTGGTTTTGTCTAAAGCAATATTGATAGATTCGGCAATCCTATCCAAGCATTCTTCCGGAGTCTCTTTGCTTAAGTGACTTCCTGGGTGGAAATTTAGCAATTTTAATCCAAGTTGTTCGCAGCGTTGCATCTCATCAAGAAAAGCTGCACGACTTTTTTGTAGACCTTCTTCCTCTGGATGACCAAGATTAATTAAATAACTGTCGTGAGGCAAGATGTATTCTGCTTGTAAATTGTATTTTTCACAGTTTTCCTTGAATAAATTAATATTTTCAGAGGTTAGTGGTTTTGATACCCATTGACGTTGATTTTTAGTAAAAAGAGCAAAAGCGTTTGCTCCGATTTCATGTGCATTAACAGGAGCGAATTCTACTCCGCCAGATGCACTAACATGTGCTCCTATATATTTCATATTGTTTATATTATTAAGATCTGTATTCTTAAATCATGTTGTTCTGGCATACATAAGAGCTTTGAACAACAATTTGAAGATAAAGATAGTAATAATTACGTTCAGAAATACATCTTTGTTAGATAGTTGATATTTTTTTTGAAAAGAAGATTTGATATCAGATAAAAACAATGATAAGAATACAAATACAAAGTGGGCAAATAATACCTTTTAGAAGTATTATTTGCCCACAAAATTTATATTATAGATCCTAGTTATGCAAGGCTGCCAATCTTTTCAAGATTCTCGGCAATTTCTTCATCAGAAAGACTATAGTTGACTAGATCACCTTGAAGATATTTATCGTATGATGCCATATCAATCAATCCATGACCTGAAAGGTTGAATAGAATAACCTTTTCTTCACCTGTTTCTTTGCATTTGTTTGCTTCGTTTATTGTAGCTGCAATAGCATGACAAGATTCCGGAGCTGGAATAATACCTTCAGCTTGAGCAAATAAACAACCAGCTTTGAATGTATCCAGTTGTTGCAAGTCAACCGCCTCCATTAGTCCGTCCTTCATTAACTGAGATACAATTGTTCCTGCACCATGATAACGAAGTCCGCCTGCATGAATATTTGCCGGAGTGAAGTCGTGTCCCAGTGTAAACATAGGTAATAAAGGAGTGTATCCCGCTTCATCACCGAAATCGTATTGGAACTTACCTCTTGTAAGTTTAGGGCAAGAAGCTGGTTCTGCAGCAATAAATCTTGTTTTCTTTCCTTCAAGAATATTATGACGCATGAAAGGGAAGGTGATTCCACCGAAATTTGATCCACCACCAAAGCAAGCAATGACTACATCAGGATATTCTCCTGCCATTTCCATCTGTTTTTCAGCCTCCAAACCAATAATTGTTTGGTGTAGTGAAACCTGGTTTAATACTGATCCAAGTACATATTTACAGTTAGGAGTTGTTGTTGCCAACTCAATAGCTTCTGAAATAGCCGTTCCAAGAGATCCCGGATGATTAGGATATTGAGTCAGTATATCTTTTCCCGCGCGGGTAGACATTGAAGGAGAGGCTGTTACCTGAGCTCCGAAAGTCTGCATAATTGAGCGACGGTAAGGCTTTTGCTCATAGCTGATTTTAACCATATATACAGCAAGTTCAAGTCCGAAAGCTTTTGCTGCATAAGAAAGAGCAGCTCCCCATTGTCCTGCCCCCGTTTCAGTAGTAATGTTAGTAACACCTTGTTTCTTGCAGTAGTATGCCTGAGCAAGAGCCGAATTTAATTTATGTGAACCAACAGGGCTAACGCTTTCATTTTTGAAATATATATGAGCGGGTGTGCCAAGTGCTTTTTCCAATCCATAAGCACGTACCAAAGGAGTGCTACGATAGTTTTTATAAAGTTCACGTACTTCTTCAGGGATTTCAATCCAGGCATCGGTTGTATTCAATTCTTGTTTGCAAAGTTCTTCTGCAAAAATAGGGTATAAATCTTCAGCTTTTAGTGGTTGTTTTGTTGCTGGATGAAGAAGAGGCAGTGGCTTATTTACCATGTCTGCCTGAATATTGTACCAGTAATGTGGAATTTCATCTTCAGGAAGTATGAATTTTTTTTGTCTATCACTCATAATGTCTTCTTTAATAGGTTTAGTGCTTACAAAATTATATATTATTTTTGTATATGCCGAATAAATGTTTCTTTTTTTGCTTATTTATTTGTATTTGTGCATTATGACTGTAAATTCTCAAGTCTTTCTTTTGATTGATTATTTGCAATATAAATGAAATGTCTTTATGAAGAATACAGATGTATAACTTAATTTCTGGTTTTAAATGAAATACGACTTCTATAGTATTATTACCTGTTCGTGGAATTAATCTGGTTGTTTTTTATATTGAACAAATAGATCATTATAAATGAATCTGTATATTTTAAAATGATCTTAGTTTAATCTGCTTTATTTTAATTGTTTAGGTTGTAAAAATGGATTTTAAAGAATAAAATTAGACAGCTTTTATTTGTATATTTCCTATCCTTTTTGTTCCTTTGTTGCTAGTAAAAGTATAAACAAATGAAAAAAATAATTCCTTATTTCCTTTTGCCGATTTTCATTTTATGTTTCTCGGCGTGTAATAGTAAAAGCAATAAGTCAGAAAAAAAGGAAACAATAGTGAAAGATAGCGTTGACTCTGCGGGAGTTCAACGGATGCAGGAGTCAAAGAGTGAACAAACTGTCAAATTTAAGGGGAAATCCTATCATATAGTGCTTCATCGTTCTGCATGTGATTCTCTTTCTCATGTGAAAACTGAAGCTGGCGATTGGTTCTTGGATAACAAAATATCCCTTCAAATAACGCTTGATAATGGAAATAAAGTTTTTAGCAAAACTTTTACGAAGAAAAGTTTTGCTTCAATAGTACCAGACGATTTTCTTTCTAAGTCCATTCTTGAAGGAATGGTTTTTGATAAAATTGTCGATAATAAATTTAGTTTTGCTGCCAGTGTTTGTTACCCTCAAACCGATCTTTATTTTCCAATGCAAATCACTATATCCTCTGATGGAGTTATAAGCATGGCCAAAGAAGAGCTTATGGAAGAAGCATATTCTGATTCTGAGGATAAAGATTAAACATTGTTTAGCTACAAAAAGATTTGTTTTTTCACCTACAAGCATTGAAGAATCTAAACTTGTTTTTTTGTCGGTATCTACAAGTGAAGACAGTGTCAAGGTTCTTTTCTGGAAGAGAGTGTAGTGTATATTTATAGTATAAATGTAAACCTTATCTCTTCCACTAAAATGCAGAAAATATCTTGTATCATTATTAGGATATGGTGTTTTTGTTGTTAAAGTATTAATAAACAATTGTGTACTTGTTCCTAAAATAGAGTATAATAATATATTGTTTTTTTTATAACTAACATTGCAAATAACTGTATTTGTATATTGTTTTTTAATTAGTGTTTGTGAATAAACATTTGTTTTGTTAAACTGTTGTTATTTTATAGATTAAGATAATTTTTTATCTAAATAGTGAATATTTTGTTAAAATGACGAGATATGCCAGATATAATAATTATCTTTGCCTCCCGAATTTGAAAATACTGAAAAAACTAGAAAAACTAGAATTATAACCATGAACCAAAGAAATTACAGTTTTCTTTTATTGTTAGCTATAGTATGTTTTTCTTCATGTTCTTCTTATAAGAATGTACCTTATTTGAAGGAATCGGAAAAGTTTACTACTGAGGATTATGCAAAAAGTGCAGTTCTTTATGATGCACGAATTATGCCCAAAGACTTGCTGACAATAACAGTTAGTACTATAACTAATCCGGAAGATGCTTACCCATTTAATCTAACAGTTCCGTCTCCCATTTCAGCTGCTAAGAATATTACAACTCAGCCTGCAATGCAAACATATTTGGTAGATAATGACGGTAAAGTAAATTTTCCGGTTCTTGGACTAATGAAATTAAGTGGATTAACCAAGACTGAAGCTGAAAATTTACTTAAATCTAAATTGAAAGAATATTTAAAAGAAGATCCAATAGTTACTGTTCGCCTAACAAACTATAAAGTATCTGTAATTGGTGAGGTGAATCGTCCCAATACTTATACTGTAGAGAATGAAAAAATAAATATATTTGAAGCATTGGCTTTAGCTGGTGATCTTACCGTATATGGTAAAAGAGATAATGTTAAGATTATCCGTGAGATGGAAGACGGCCAGAAAAAAGTTGTTGTGCTTAGCTTGAATGATAAAAACATAATTTTTTCCCCATATTTTTATCTTCAGCAGAATGATGTTGTATATATACAACCCAATAAAGCCAAAGCTCAAGGATCTGATATTGGTTCTATGACAAGCATTTTAATATCCACGACTTCAATACTAGTTTCATTAGCCGGATTGATAGTTACTATTCTTAAATAATGTATAATATAATAAGCTAATAAATATAAAAGTTTTATGTCTGAAGAATTTAATAAAGTAGGTGACGAAAATCAATCTGAGGAAATTAATATTCAAGAGATCATTTTTAAATACCTATCGTATTGGAAGTGGTTTTTAATTTCAATCATTGTTTGTTTAGCTATTGCTTTTCTTTACTTAAGATATGCTACTCCGGTTTATAATGTTTCTGCTGCTATCATTATCAAAGATGATAAAAAAGGAGGGAATGGCACTAGTGAACTTTCTGTTTTTGAGGGAATGGGATTATTAGGTGGCTCTAATAATGTTGATAATGAAATAGAAGTTTTAAAGTCAAAATCTACAATAAAGTCTGTTGTTAATGCTTTAGGGTTACATACATCTTATAGACTAAAAGGGGCTATATCTTCTTCTGAACTTTACTTGAATAGTCCTTTAGAGGTAAGAATGGATCAACAAGCTTTAGATACACTGTCTTCTGGAGTTGTCTTGAATCTAACAATTAATCCAGATAGAAGTATTCTGGTTAAGGGACTTGTTAATCAGGAAGAAATTAGTCAAACGTTATCTACTCTTCCTTCAATATTGAGAACATCAGTTGGAGACTTGACAATTTCTTATCGTCCTAATATTCCAACTATTGTTAATAAAGAGATTGAAGTAACCATTAACAGACCGATAAGTGTAGCAAAAGGTTATTTGGGTAGACTTGCTATTGCTCCAACCTCTAAAACTACATCGGTTGTAAATCTTTCATTGTCAGAAACGAATCGTAAACGAGGAGAAGACTTCCTTAATAAATTGGTTGATGTCTATAACCTTGATGCAATGGCTGATAAAAATAAAGTTGCATTAAATACAAAACTGTTTATAGATGATCGTATTGCTATTATAGATAAAGAACTTGGTTCTGCAGAGAAGAATGTAGAGCAGTATAAGCGTAGTCAGAAAATGACGGACTTGCAAACTGATGCTCAATTATCTTTGCAAACAAGTAGCGAATACGAGAAAAAATTGGTTGAAGCTGAAACTCAGCTTAATCTTGTAAACTATTTGAAAAAGCATATATCTAACAGAGCAAACAGATATTCATTAGTACCTAGTAATGTTGGTCTTGAAGATCCTACATTGATTGCTACTATTAATGAGTATAATAAATCATTATTGGAACGCGAACGTTTGTTGCGTACAGCTTCGGAAAATAATCCAACAGTTCTTGCTCTTAATGGAAAAATAGATGCTTTACGTGGTAATGTTACTGCTGCTATTGGTAGTGTACATCATGGATTGTCTATTGCAAAAAATGATGTGAATCGACAAACTAAATTGTTTAATAATCAAATAGGGAATGCTCCAACTCAGGAACGTGTCTTTACTGAACTTTCTCGCCAACAGCAAATTAAAGCTAGCTTGTTTGAAATGTTGCTTCAAAAGCGTGAAGAGAATAATCTTTCTTTGGCTGCAACTGCTAATAGTGCAAAAATGATTGATGAACCACTTGCTTCAGGCACTCCTGTTTCTCCAAAAAGTTCTATTATTTATTTAGTTGCATTTATTCTTGGTATAGTTATTCCTATTGTATTTATTTATGTTTGTGATTTATTCCAATATAAAATTCGTTCACGTGCAGATGTTGATAAACTAAATAAGTTACCATTTCTTGCTGAAATACCGACTCATGAGGCAGAAACTAACATTGCTGTCAGAGAGAATGATAATAGTTCTATAGCAGAAGCTTTCCGTGTGCTTCGTACAAATCTGTTATTCTTGTTGGGAGTAGATAAGAAAGTTATATTGTTTACTTCTACACAAGGTGGTGAAGGTAAGAGCTTTGTGAGCTTGAATGCAGCAATTAGTCTTGCTCTTTTAAATAAGAAAGTTCTGATTATAGGCCTGGATATTAGAAAACCTCGTATGGCTGAATATCTTAACCTGGATGTTAAGAAAGGCATCACAAACTATTTGTCTGGATTTGAAGACGATTTAGATAGCTTGATTGTTCCATCTGGAATTAATCCAAATCTTTTCGCGTTGCCTGCTGGTCCGGTTCCACCTAATCCGTCAGAGCAATTAGTAAAAGATTCTTTGGATAAGGCCTTTGAGTATTTTCGTGAGAATTTCGATTATATTATAGTAGACTCTGCTCCAATTGGTCTTGTAACAGATACATTTATACTTAATCGTGTAGTTGATGCTACAGCTTATGTTTGTCGTATGAATTGGACTAATAAAACAGCTCTTAAATACACTAATGATGTAATGGCTCAGAAGAAGCTAAAGAATATGTCGCTAATAGTTAATGGTATTGATACTTCTAAAAGAGGTTATGGATACGGTTATGGCTATGGATATGGTTACGGCTATGGATATGGTTACGGCTATGGAGAGGATAATGCTGGAAAGAAGAAGAAACGTAGACGTAATAAGTCAAAAGATGAAGATATTAATTCTTAATTAGATGATGATATTGGTTATTCATTGAATAATATAATAATAAGAACTGGCACAGTAGAATCATACTACTGTGCCAGTTCTTATTTTGCTTAAATAAATTACATCTGCTTGTAATCTTTAGCCAATCCTCCTTCTCCTGTTTTTTTATATAAAGAAAGTAAGTCGTGCCCAGTTTGTTTCATTACCTGAACCACTTTGTCGAAAGATACGCGACTGCGGGCGTGACATGTCTATTTCTATTATAACCGGATATTATAATATAACCCGAAAATAGACATGCGGTAATTGAACATAAATAAATATATTTATTTAATAATTTGCTAAAACTATGTGATAATAAAAAGATAATAATTACCTTTGTATTCCGAAATAAATGTCCTAAAAATGGAACAATAGATCATGGATCAAAGAAATTTTTGTTTTGTTTTGTTGCTTGCTTTAATTTGCTTTTCCTCATGTTCTTCTTATAAGAATATACCATATTTGAAAGATTCAGAGAATTTCACAGCAAAAGATTATGCAAAAAGTGCAGTCTTTATACTGTGCGAATTAAGCCTAAAGACTTGATGACAATTACTGTCAGTACAATTACAAATCCGGAAGATGGATATCCTTCAATTTAATAGTACCTTCTCCAATATCTGCAGCTAAGAATATTTCTACTCAGCCTGCTATGCAGACTTATTTGGTTGATAATAATGGAAATGTAAACTTTCCAGTTCTTGGATCAATTAAATTGAGTGGATTGACCAAAACGGGGGCAGAAGATTTACTAAAAAGAAAACTTAAAGAATATCTTAAAGAAGATCCAATTGTAATGGTTCGTCTGGCCAATTATAAGATTTCGGTTATAGGTGAAGTTACAAGACCTAATACTTACACTGTAGAAAATGAAAAGATTAATATCTTTGAAACTTTAGCTTTAGCTGAAGATTTTACTGTATATGGTAAAAGAGAGAACGTTAAGATTATCCGTGAATTGGAAGATGGTCAAAAACAAATAGCAGTACTTAGTTTGAATGATAAGAATATTATTTTTTCTCCTTATTTCTATTTGCAACAAAACGATGTTGTATATATTCAACCAAATAAGGCGAAGGCTCAAGGTCCGGATATTTGTTCTATGACAAGTATATTAATATCTACCACTTCTATACTTGTTTCATTGGCAGGTTTGATAGTTACTATCCTTAAATAATATCTAGAAAGTATACATTGTTAATTAATAAATAATATGTCTGAAGAATTTAGTAAAATAGGTGTTGAAAATCAATCTGAAGAAATTAATATTCAGGAAATATTTTTCAAATACCTATCATATTGGAAATGGTTCATAATATCTTTGATCGTTTGTTTAGGACTTGCTTTCATCTATTTAAGATATGCAACTCCGGTTTATAATTTTTCTGCTGCTGTAATCATCAAAGATGATAAAAAAGGTGGTAGTGGAACGAGTGAGCTATCTGTCTTTGAAGGAATGGGATTAATGAGTGGCTCAAATAATATTGATAATGAAATCGAAGTTCTCAAATCAAAGGTGATAATGACATCTGTAGTGAATGCTTTGGGATTGCATACATCTTATAGAGTAAAAAAATCTATTGCTTCTTTTGAACTTTATAAAAATAGTCCTATAGAAATTAAAATGGATTCTCTGGCATTAGATTCTTTGTCTGGAGGTATTTTGCTTAATTTAACGATAAATCCTAACAGAAGCCTGAATGTTGAAGGTCTCGTAAAAGGTGAAGAGGTTAAAACAACTCTATATTCTCTTCCTGCGTTGTTAAGAACATCAGTTGGTGATTTAACAGTTTCTTATAATCCAAACTCTTCATCTTTTGTTAATAAAACAATTGAAGTGTCAATAAACAGACCAATTAGTGTTGCTGGTGCTTATTTAGAAAAACTATCTGTTGTTCCTGCTTCTAAAACAACGTCAGTAATTAGATTTTCGTTATCTGAAACCAATCGTAAACGTGGTGAGGACTTCCTGACAAAATTAGTTGAGGTATACAATCATGACGCTATGGAGGATAAAAATAAAGTTGCGTTGAACACTAAGCTATTTATTGATGATCGTATTGCGATTATTGATAAGGAACTTGGTTCTGCTGAGAAAACGGTGGAAGATTATAAGCGTAGCCAAAAAATGACAGACTTAAAAACTGATGCTGAACTGTCTTTAAAGACAGGTAATGAATACGAACAAAAACTAGCGGAAGTAGAAACACAACTTAACTTAGTAGATTATTTGCAGAAACATGTAAGTAATAAAGCTAATAGATATTCGCTGGTTCCAAGTAATGTGGGTCTTGAAGATCCAACTTTGGTTGCGACAATCAATGAATATAATAAAACACTATTGGAACGTGATAGGTTATTGCGTACAGCTTCAGAGAATAATCCAACAGTTTCAAGCCTGAATGGGAAACTTGATGCCCTGAGAGGGAACGTTACGGCTGCTATCGCAAGTGTTCATCATGGGTTCGTTATTGCGGAAAAGAATATTAACCGTCAAACGAGCTTGTTTAACAGTCAAATAGAGAATGCTCCTACTAAGGAACGAGTATATACAGAACTTTCTCGTCAACAATTAATCAAGGCAAATTTGTTTGAAATGTTGCTTCAAAAACGCGAAGAAAATAATCTTTCTTTGGCCGCTACAGCTAATAGCGCTAAGATAATTGATAAGCCTTTTGCCCCAAATGCCCCTGTTTCTCCTAAGCGTCCTATTATTTATTTAGTTGCATTACTTCTTGGTTTTGTTATTCCTATAGGAATTATTTATATTAGAGAATTATTTCAAGATACAATTCGTTCACGTGCTGATGTGGATAAACTATCTAAACTGCCATTATTGTCCGAAATTCCAAATTATGATGGTGAAGGTAATGTTGCAGTTGGAGAGAATGATAATAGTTCTATTGCAGAAGCATTTCGTGTGCTCCGTACAAACCTTTTGTTCATTTTGGGTAAAAATAAAAAAGTTATTTTATTTACTTCCACTCAGGGGGGAGAAGGAAAGAGCTTTGTAAGTTTGAATGCAGCTATTAGTTTAGCTCTATTAAATAAAAAAGTACTGATTGTTGGTTTGGATATTAGAAAACCTCGTATGGTTGAATATCTCAATTTAAGTGCTAAGGATGGTATTACTAACTATTTATCAGGCTTTGAAGAAGACTTGGATAGCTTGATTGTTCCTTCAGGAATTCATCCAAATCTTTTCGCATTGCCTGCTGGTCCAGTTCCTCCTAACCCTTCGGAGCAATTGATTAAAGAAACCTTGGATAGGGCTTTTGATAAGTTCCGTAAGGAGTATGATTATATTATTGTTGATTCTGCTCCTATAGCTCTTGTAACGGATACCTTGATCATTAATCGTGTAATTGATGCTACAGCATATGTTTGTCGCGTTAATTATTCAAATAAAATGAATCTTAAGTTTGCAAATGATACTATGGAGCAGAAAAAAATGACGAATATGTTTCTTATAGTTAATGGAATTATAACTGGCAAAAGAGGTTATGGATATGGATATGGTTATGGATACGGTTATGGCTATGGAGATGATAATGAAAAGAAACAAAAGAAATCACGTAAGGAAAGAAAACACGATAGAGAAGATGCAAATTCGTAATTAGATAGTAATAACAATAATAATTTATCTAAGCTGTATTCTTTAAATATAAAAGAGCAGCTACATTAGAATCATACTAATGTAACTGCTCTTTTATTATAAACTGTTTACATCTGTTTATAATCTTTAGCCAATCCTCCTTCTCCGGTTTCTTTATATAGGGAAGGTAAATCGTGACCGGTTTGTTTCATTACCTGAACCACTTTGTCGAAAGATACTCTGTGAATACCATCTGTGTATGAAGAGAATAGATTAGCATCGAGTGCACGTGCCGCTGCATAAGCATTTCTTTCTATGCATGGAATTTGAACCAATCCGCAGACTGGGTCGCATGTCATACCGAGGTGATGTTCCAGTCCCATTTCTGCAGCGTATTCTATTTGCGCCGGACTTCCTCCAAATAACTGATTGGCTGCTGCCGAAGCCATTGCACATGCTACGCCGACCTCACCCTGGCATCCAACTTCGGCCCCGGATATAGAGGCGTTGGTCTTAACAATGTTTCCTATTAAGCCAGCGGTGGCCAGTGCACGATGAATTCTTGCATCACTAAACTCCCGACTTTCTTGTAAAAGATATAATACTGCCGGAACAACGCCGCATGATCCACATGTAGGGGCAGTAACAATTTGTCCTCCTGAAGCATTCTCTTCACTGACTGCTAAGGCATAAGCAAAGACCAATCCTCTTGATCTTAAGGATTGTTTATATCCGCTGGAACGAATAAAATAAGTGGCAGCTTTTCTTCTCAGGTTTAAAGGACCAGGCAAAACGCCTTCCTGTTCCAGACCTCGTTTAATGCTAGCCTTCATTGTAGTCCATACTTCTGCCAGATAATCCCATATATCACTATCTTCACATTCCTGAACATATTCCCAGTAACTTTTTCCACTGATTTGACACCAGTCTAGAATTTCCTGCATACTGTTCATGCCATATATTTCTCTGTTATCTCCGCCAATCGGACCTTCTTCAGTAGACAGTGCGCCTCCGCCAATACTATATACCGTCCAATTTTCCAATTCTTTTCCATCTTTATCGAACGCTTCGAAAGTCATTCCATTGGGATGGAAAGGTAGGAAGATTTTAGGTTGCCAGATGATATTTACAGAAGCATGCGGTTCGAGTATGCTGATAATAGCTGCGTCTGTAAAGTGACCTTTGCCTGTTGCTGCCAGACTTCCATAGAGCGTAACATTGAAAGACACAGCTTCCGGATGGCGCGACAGAAATAGTTCGGCTGCTTTCTTTGGTCCCATTGTGTGACTGCTCGAAGGACCGCTTCCTATTCTGTATAATTCTTTAATTGATTTCATTTAGACTAATTCTGTTGTGTTATAAACTAATACCATTTTTTCTTTTTTAGGAACAAATAGGCAATGACGCCTACTACAAACATGATGATCCATGCAGCCAGATAGCCATATTTCCAGTCAAGCTCCGGCATTATTTTAAAGTTCATTCCCCATACACCTACAAGAAAGGTCAATGGGATAAAGATAGTGGAAACAACTGTGAGCCGTTTCATTATATCATTCATTCGTAAATCGTTATTGGAAATATAAAGATCTACTAAAGAAGAGATGGTTTCACGGCAGATCTCTATCGTTTGAAGTACAAATTGCAAATGATCGTTTACATCACTGAAGAATATTCTGTTTGTTTTGTGAAGTAATTTGCTGTCACTGAGAATCAGTTTGCTGAATTGATCTTTTAATGGCAATACAGCTCGCTTTATTCGTAAATATTGCCGACGGCTTTCCTGAATCTTGATACCGATATCACTGGCTGTGGTGATAGTAAGCATGCGCGATTCCATTTCTTCAAGTGAGTCTTCTACAGTAGATATTACGTTACGGTAGTTTGCCATTACATCATTTAGCAAAACACTTAAAAGATAGTCGCTTTCTTTGTTTCTTATTTTAAGAATATTACCTTTAACAGCTGTTGCTACATCATTAAAGAAAGAGTTTTCGTCCTCAAAGAACGAAAGAACAAAGTTCTTGCCTTGAATGATGCAAAGCTGTTGTTTTAGTAACTGATTATTTTTTCCCAGATGAAATAGTTTAAGAACCAGAACCATATGCGATTCATATTCTTCAATCTTTGTAGGATGATGAGGATTTAGAATATCCTGAATAATAAGAAAGTTAATTCCAAAATAGTTCCCTATCTCACGAATTGTTTCAATATCCTGAAGTCCGTGAATTTGCAACCAGTTAATAGCATTATCCTTAATCTCACCTCTTATTTCGCTGAATTTATTTGCTGAAAATTCATGCATTTCTGTTTCGTTATAGGTACAAAGATGCAAATGAGTGGGAGTATTACTCACCCCCATATAGGTTAATTTTTCACTAAGCAGATTATTCTTCATACATTCTCACCTTATTATGTGCAAACGACTAGAACAAATGTAGTGGTTTTGTTCGAGAGAACAATAACTTTTTGGTTTTGTTTGTATATTCTTTCTTTAAATATTCACAAACTCTTGTACAAAAGAATGCATTCTTCTGTACAAAACAATTAATTCTTTTGTACAGAAGAAAACAATCTTTTGTACAAGGGCTTAAAAAGGTATGGTGAATGATTGAAAAAAGAAGGCGATTGGTTAAAAAGAACAATAAGAGAAGTCTGATTCTTTACGGCGGAATGTAGATTCTGAATGATAAATGGAGTTATTCCAAAACTTGGAATAGCTCCATTTATTAAGCCTTTTTCGGAGAGTTTTTATCTGAAGTCTTTTTCAAATATTCAAATCCCGAAGATATAATTTTACTTTTTGAACAGCCTCTTATGAAGATATAACGGTTATGCTAAATCGACAACTGTAATTCCTGCTCCGCCAAACTGTACATGTTCGTCCTGGAAATGAGCAACGCCACTAACAGTTTGCAGATATTGCCGGATAAGCTGGCGCAGAATGCCGGTTCCCGTTCCGTGAAGAATGCGCACTTTGTCCATGCCTATCAGGATAGCATCGTCAATGAAATAGGTTACGGCCTGTAGAGCCTCATCGCCACGCATACCACGAACGTCGATGTCTTGTTTGAAGTGCAGCTTCTTTTCATACATCTCATCCTGAGTTTGCGAACTCACAAACGTACTTTTCTGCTCTTTTTTGGGTTGCTGAGCATTTGTACGCTCTAGTTTCTCAAGTTTAATGGATGTTTTGATCATACCAAAGGCAACAACTGCATTTTTGCCGTTAATCTCAAGCAATTCACCTACGGATGTCTGACCTTTGATCTTTACAAGGCAGCCCGGGGTTAATGGCTCAACTTTAATTTCTTTATGAGCAATCTTTTCTGGCGAACTTTTCTTGTCCTTTTTACGGCCCTGTTTTTCAAGCAACTTTTCCATTTTACGGGCAATCTTTTCCTCATGTTCTTTAGAACCTGCCTTTTCTAAAGACTCCTTAAAGTCGCTCAGCTCTTTACGTGCCAGCTTGGTTTGCTCCTTTTCAGCCTGTGTTTCTTTGATTGTACGAATCGTATTTTCAATCTTTGCATTCGATTCTGTCAGCAATCGCTCGGCATCTTCTTTCGCCTTCTTAATGATTTCTTTGCGTGAACTGTTTAGTTCCTCAATTTCCTTTTGATAGCGGGCAATGGTTTCCTCCATCTGCTTTTCACGCTGGCGGATATTCTGACGTTTATTTTCCCAGTATCGCTTATCGCGTACAATGTCCTGCAGATATTTATCTGCATTGATGTACTCGCTTCCCACAATTAGTGAAGCATCTGCGATGACCTCTTCCGGAAGTCCAATCTTACGAGCAATTTCTACAGCGAAAGAACTGCCCGGATTACCAATCTGGAGTTGGAAAAGTGCCTGCATTATGTGTCGGTCGTAAAGCATGGCTCCGTTTACAACCCCTTCATGATCCTCAGCAAAATGCTTCAGGTTCTGATAGTGAGTAGTAATAACCCCGAAAGTCTCTTTTTCATTGAAACGTTTCAGCACGGATTCAGCAATGGCACCACCAATTTGTGGCTCCGTACCGCCTCCAAACTCATCGATAAGAATAAGACTTCGTTCGTTGCATCCCTTCATCATGTTTTTCATGTTGAGCAGATGCGAACTATATGTACTTAAATCGTCCTCGATAGACTGTTCGTCGCCAATATCAATAAACAAGTTGCTGAATATTCCGGCATGACTTCGCTCGTGGAGTGGAATAAGCATACCACTTTGCAGCATGTATTGCAGTAAACCTACAGTTTTAAGACATACGGATTTACCACCCGCGTTAGGGCCTGAGATAATAAGTATGCGTTGTTTCTTGTTTAGTTCCAGCTCCAGTGGCACAACTTTTTTGCCGTGCTTCGCTAAAGATAACTGCAATAACGGATGAACCGCATCAGTCCAGTCAATAAGTTGCTTGTCTTCCAAAGCTGGTTGGATGGCATTGATTTGTATGCTGAAATGAGCCTTGGCACGAATAAAATCAATCTCAGCAAGGAACTCGTAACTTTGCAGAATTTCAGGAACGGAAGGACGTAGCAATTTGGAGAATTCAACCAGGATTCGGATAATTTCCCTTCGTTCTTCACCTTCCAGCTCACGGATTCGGTTGTTTGCCTCCACAACTACGGCAGGTTCAATAAATACAGTCTTTCCACTGGCCGATTCATCGTGTACAATACCTTTGATTTTACGCTTCATAGCCGGAGCAACAGGAATCACCAATCGTCCGTCGCGCATGGTTGGTGCTACATCCTTGTCCACATATCCTTCACTTTGTGCTGAGCGGAGGATAGCATTCAAACTACGGGAAATGCTCCCCATCGTATTGCTTAATTCCCTCCGGATACGCGCCAGTTCGGCCGAAGCATTGTCTTTAATCTTTCCATATTTGTTCAGAATCTGATCAATCTTGCCAATAAGTTGAGGAAACACAATAATGTCTCCGGCAAGAGTTCTCAAATGAGGGTAGGGGAATCCCTTTTCCTCATCATCATCACGATTCAGAAATTTAACAATATCATTAATGGTTTCCAGTGAACGGCGAAGATCGAACACTTCCTGTTCGTCCAGGTAAGTGCCTTCAATGCGAATCTTCTTTAGCGAAGGTCGCACATCAAAGAAGTACTGATCCGGGAATCCGTCCTCTTCCTGAATGATGCGAACAAACTCAGTTGTCTGGCATAATTGTTCTTCAATCTCGGCAAACTTATCGGAAAAGCACATGTTATCTACACGCTCTTTACCAAGTGTGCTAAGACATTTTCCTTTCAGTAATTCGCGAATGGTGTCGAATCCTATCTTCTGTTCAAAGTTATGGGGATATATCATCTATGTTATCTTGAATAATTCTGCGACAAAAATACAACTATATCTTTGTTCGGCCAAGAAATATTCAATTTACATAAACTTCGGGGAAATAACGGGAGAAGAGTTCCCGTGCATGCTCCAGTTGGGTAGGAGTGTTTTCTTTTACCTCTTCCAGTAGGTAAGGCTTCTTTAAAGCTTCATATTTATGCTTACCCAGCGTGTGATAAGGAAGTATTTCAATGCGCTGAATTATGGAATAAGATTTGAAGTGTTCGCACATGGCAATAATATCTTCCTCGAAATCGCTGTATCCGGGAACCAATACATAGCGAAGCCACATGGGTTTCTTTATTTCTTCCAGATAAGCAGCAGTGCCCAAAGTCTGGGCATTGCTGCGTTCTGTAAGTATCATGTGATGATCGGGATTGAATTCTTTTATATCCAAAAGAACCAGATCCGTTAGTGAAAGAAGTTCTTTCACATCGTCATTCATATTTCCTCCGTTAGAATCCAGGCAGATGTGAATTCCTTCCTCGCGCAATCTGCGAAACAAAGGAATCAGTTCCTTAGCCTGAAGAGTAGGTTCGCCTCCGCTAAAGGTAATGCCACCTTTCTTTCCGAAGAAAGCCTTCTGACTGAGAGCCATGCGCACAATCTCTTCAATCTCTGTTGGCTTGCCGCCTTTCAGAGTAATAGTATCAGGGTTGGCACAGTACTTACAGCGAAAGTTGCATCCTTGCAGGAATACTACCAGTCTCAGGCCGGGACCATCGAAGGTTCCCATTGATTCATATGAATGAACGTTGATCATCTTTTTATTATCACATCTTTGAGTGGAAACTTCTTGAAATAACTTCCAACTGGTGTTCACGGCTCAGGCTGACAAAGTTTACAGCATAACCAGATACACGAATTGTAAGCTGTGGATAGTTTTCAGGATGCTCCATTGCATCTTCCAGCATTTCGCGGTTCAATACATTCACATTCAAGTGGTGAGCACCTTTGCTAAAGTAACCATCCATCATTGATACAAGGTTCTCAACACGATCTTCAGCTGTTACACCAAGAGATTTAGGAACGATTGAGAATGTGTTACTAACACCGTCCTGAGCATCATCATAATTGATTTTAGCTACAGAGGTAAGAGAAGCAATAGCACCCTTCTGATCACGTCCGTGCATTGGATTTGCACCTGGAGCAAAAGCTACACCTTTTTTACGTCCGTCAGGAGTAGCACCAGTTTTCTTACCATACATTACGTTTGAAGTAATTGTAAGGATTGAAAGAGTAGGGCGTGCATTCTTGTAGATAGGAAGCTTGCTAAGTTCTTCACTGAAATAGTGAGTCAGGTCTACAGCTAAAGTATCTACTTTATCATCATCATTACCATAGCATGGGAATTCTCCGTCAATGTCAAATCCTTCAGTCAGGCCAAGCTCATTACGACGAGCAGTAACCTTTGCAAATTTAATTGCAGAAAGAGAATCGGCAGCAATAGATAATCCGGCAGCACCGTAAGCAAGATTAATACGAGGATTAGTATCAATAAACGCCATCTGAGCTTTTTCGTAGTAATACTTATCGTGCATGTAGTGAATAATGTTCATCGCGTCATTATAAACACGAGCAACTTCTTTCAGTACAATCTTATAGTTAGCCATTACCTCATCAAAGTCGAGCACATCGCTCTTCAAAGCTGGAATACCCTTAACCATTAATGTTCCAGTGTTTTCGCATCGTCCGCCGTTGATAGCAAGCAATAATGCTTTAGCCAGGTTGGTACGTGCACCAAAGAACTGAATCTGTCTACCTATATCCTGGAAAGAAACGCAACAAGCAATTCCGTAATCGTCACTGTGACGGATAGAACGCATTAAGTCATCGTTTTCATACTGGATAGAAGAAGTATCAATAGAAACCTTAGCACAGAAATCTTTGAATCCTTCAGGCAGTTCAGGCGACCAAAGAACAGTTAAGTTTGGTTCTGGAGAAGCACCTAAGTTATATAGAGTTTGCAAGAAACGGAAAGAAGTCTTTGTTACTTTATGACGGCCATCGTTAAAACGACCACCAAGAGATTCGGTTACCCATGTTGGGTCGCCGGCAAAGATATCATTGTAAGAACCCATTCTCAAGTGGCGAACCATACGTAACTTAATAACGAATTGGTCAATCAATTCCTGAGCAAAAGATTCATCAATTGTTCCCTGACTTAATTCGTAATCAATGTAGATATCAAGGAAAGAAGAAACATTTCCAAGAGACATAGCAGCACCATCTTGTTCCTTAACAGCAGCAAGATAAGCCATGTATACCCATTGAACAGCTTCCTGAGCAGTATATGCAGGACGAGAAAGATCCAATCCGTAATATTCGCCCATCACTTTCATTTCGTTCAAAGCCTTAATCTGTTCCTTAACCTCTTCACGTGTTCTGATGCGCGCTTCAGTCATTGGACCGGTAAGATTGTGAAGATCTTCATTTTTAGCTTCGATCAATCTGTCAAGACCATAAAGAGCCAATCGGCGGTAATCACCAATTACACGACCACGAGCATAATTATCAGGTAAACCAGTTAAGAAACCAAGAGAACGGAACGAGCGAATTTCGTCTGTATATACATCAAAAACACCTTCGTTGTGAGTTTTACGGTAATGAGTAAAGATATCTTTTACCTTTTCGTCTACTTCAAGACCATTTTCTTTGCATGATTTAGCAACAACGTTAATACCTCCGAAAGGTTTGATAGCTCTTTTTAGAAGTTCATCGGTTTGCAAGCCAACGATAAGTTCGTTTTCCTTATCAATATAACCAGCTTTATGTGAAGAAATTGTTGATACAGTTTTATTATCTATAGAGCGAACTCCGTTGTTTGCTCTTTCTTCTGCAATAGCAGCAAGACATAAATTCCAGATTTTTTTAGTACGTTCTGTAGCACCTGCGAGGAAGGAAGCATCTCCATCATAAGGAGTGATATTAGTAAGAACGAAATCTCTTACATTGATTTCTTTGCTCCAAACACCGTCTTTAAAGGTTTTATTCAATTCCATAGAAAAAGTTGTTTTTTGGTTGATTTGTCTTTTTAGAGCGTACAAAGTTACAACCTTTATTGTAATATCAACTATAAAAGGAATGAAAAATATGTTATATAACACGTTTGTGAGCTTTGAATACATTTTTTGCCTTTTTATGATAAAATTTTAAGTAAAAGTATTGCATTTAATAATAATTCAATTACCTTTGCACCGCTTTTAAAGAAAAGCAGTCGTGAAATTAGTTATTGGAGAGATGGCAGAGTGGTCGATTGCGGCGGTCTTGAAAACCGTTGAACTGCGAGGTTCCTGGGGTTCGAATCCCTATCTCTCCGCTGAATAATTGCTAAAGCGGTTAATTAAGATTTTAAAAGGCATTCCTATTAGGGATGCCTTTTTTTGTTCTATTTATGGCTTATTTCTATAATTATGTTATTTTTGATTTATAAAATAAAGACTTCAGTCGAAAACTATATATGTTTTATTTAGAGTGAGAAAAGCTGATGAAATATCCCTTTATAGTATATTTAAAAAATAAAACCTCCCAGAAGTTTGAATACAAGAGCGATGTTGCAAATGTTGATTGTATACGCAATGGATATTGTGTAACATTTAATAATGGAAGAACTTATCATTACTCGGCAGATAAAGTACAATATTACCCGCATTTATCTACACGCGAAGGTGTACGCATCTATGAAAAAAGTATATTAAATAATAGATATAACACAGTTGATGATTATGGTCGTTATTTGATTTTTCGGGATGGAAACATTTGTTCCGATCCTATTGAGAATAGTTCTGATATTGAAATATGTGATATTAAAAAGAATATACGCCAAGCAGAATCGGTAATTAGTTACTTTAAAGAAATACTGGAAAAGTCAGGTGGAATATCGTTTGATATTCAATCAGATGAAACGGAAAATAAAGCTGATCAAGTAAGTTCAAAAATATTACTTAGGGCTCTTAATAATATAGATCTATCTGAATCAAGATCGGCACTATCCAGCTATTTAGATGGTGTAAATCCTTCTAGAGATATCTCTAATGAGACACTGATCTACCCTTTTGGATGCAATGAAAGTCAAAAATTGGCAGTTGAAACTGCACTTAGAAATAGTATAAGCATAGTTGAAGGCCCTCCAGGGACGGGCAAAACCCAAACGATATTAAATGTAATAGCCAATCTTTTAGTACAGAACAAAACAGTGGCGATTGTTTCAAATAATAATTCTGCTGTATTCAATGTACGTGAGAAATTAATAAAGTATGGCTATGGAATGCTTGTTGCATCACTTGGAAATAATGAAAATAAAGCTTCTTTTTTTAATAATATAAAAGAGCAACCTGTTGATGAAAACTTTAAGAGTTCAAAGGAGGAGTTGATAGAGGCGAGGAGTGAGATGCGGAATTTAGATGCAATATTAACGAAGTGTTTTCAGTACAAAAACAAGTTAGCTATGCTAAAAACAGAGTTATCTGATGCTGAAATAGAATTTAGCCATATTAAATCTGAACAGCCACTTAATCAGAATATCAAATCTGAACTTGATAGCAAATTCCATACCAATTGGAACTTAGATAAGGCTTTGAAATTTAAAAACTTGATATCCTATGTTGATGTTAAGAAGAAATTGTCCATAATAAATATGCTACGATTTTTTCTGCAATATGGTTTTTGGGGTCTAAGTTATATTAGGAAATATAATGAAGAATTGCACGTTTATGTAAATCACAAATTCTATGAATTATACATAGATAAAATAAAAGCGGAGATATCTGATATTGAAAAGTGGTTAGAGTTTAATCATGAAGAATCTAACTTGAAAAAATTCATTGAAACATCTAAAAAGATATTCAATGGCGTGCTTTACGATAAATATGATTGTTTAGGAGAGTCAGTGTTTAAAATTGATGATTACCGTAAACAGTTTACTGATTTTACTGAACATTATCCTGTAATACTAAGCTCTACACTTTCCCTACACACGAGTATTCCTAAGGATTATCTTTTTGATTATCTTATTATAGATGAATCTTCACAGGTGGATATTATAAAGGCGTCAGTTTGTTTTTCCTGCTGTAGAAATGTGGTGGTTGTTGGAGACAGTATGCAGCTTACTCATATCGTAGATAAACAAAGTCAAGAAGTAGCAGAACATATTCAAGATAAGCACAATATTTCTCCTGCGTATGATTATGTCAAACAGAATATTTTGAATTCGCTGAAATGCTTGTATGGGGATAACATAAAATCGATTTTGCTAAAAGAACATTATAGATGCCATCCTACGATTATTGGATTCTGTAATAAGAAGTTTTATAATAACAATCTGGTTATTATGACTAACGGAGATAATCATCCATTCAGAATCATTGAGACAATTATATCAGGAGGAAAGGATGATTATAATCAAAGACAGATAGATGAAACGGATCTCTATATCCGTGAGAACTATTCTGCTGATTATACGAAAGTCGGAGTTATCTCGCCGTATAGGAGACATGCAAATATGCTGCAAAAACAGCTACCTAATGGAGCTGAAGCCGACACTATACACAAATTCCAGGGACGTGAGAAAGATGTGATTATATTTAATACGGTTAAAAATAAGATCGGAACATTCATAGATAATCCCAATCTTATAAATGTTGCTGTGTCAAGAGCTGTTAAAGAATTTGTTGTTGTAAAATCTGCATCAATGGAACTTCCTCATGGAACAAATATCGGTGATATGATACGCTATATATGTTATACCACCGACCCAAACGAAACTATTGTTAAAGGAAGTATCTGTTCTGTTTTTGATCTTCTTTATAAAGAGTACAACAAAGTGTTCACATCGTTTCTTCTATCCAACAAGGATATAGAAGGTTCTCCTGCTGAGATTCTTGTTTATAAGCTGCTTCGTGAAAAGATATTATCAAATGACTCTCGATTCTTGTTTATCGATATTGCCAGAGAATATAAACTTAGAGATCTTATTAGAGATTATAGGTTGTTCTCGGAAGAAGAAATCAAGTTTATAAAGAATAATTCCAGACTCGATTTTCTTTTATACAACAAGATTGACAAAGCTCCTATATTAGCGATTGAAGTAGATGGAGTTTCTTACCATAACAATGAATTACAACGAGAAAGAGATAAAAAGAAAGATCATATCATGGAAGTTATTGGGCTTCCTATACTGAGACTATCAACCGACGGTTATAATGAGGAAGCAAAGATCATTGAAAATATAATAAATGCTATTGGATACTCTTGTGTAACTACCTCTTAGTTATTGATCAAAATAAGGGCTCATACCGAAAACTTGTGGGATTTATCTTTTAAGCAAAAATCCTCCTCAAACCACTTTCATTGAATAATTGTTTAACTAAGGAATGTCTGCTTTCAAAAAATGAAAGAGCATTGGACAAGATCCATTGGGCAATGTATAAAAATTATTCCTGAATGGCTGAAAATCTCCCGCCGGACATTGGACAAACTCCGACCGGACTTCAACTGAACTCCCGCCGGACTTCAGATGAACTCCGACCAGAGTTTGTCAATCTCTATTTTTCGCAATTCTACAGAAAAATAAAAAGCATCCCTCACTCCCTCACTTTTTAAAATCAACAATCTGATTTTCTGATACATAAGCTAGTGAGGGTAGCTTTTTTATCCCTCACTCAACTCTCACTTTTGGGGGCTACCCTCACTCTTACGAGTTGTTTTATGTGAAATTGTTGCAGCTTTTGTGCCGTTTTCAGGTTCGTAAAGAAACAGCAGACAGTAACCCTGACATGTCACTCAGCTGAATTTATCATCCCCAATAATGGCCAAAAAGCCCTCGAAAAGGTGAGGGTAGGCACTTTTGGTGAGGGTAAAGTGAGGGTTCAAAATGCTACCCTCACTAATTATATAACTGATTTATAGTGTGTTGAAAGTGTTTGGTGAGGGAGTGAGGGAGCGTGCCTTATCTATTGGCAAAGAAGGCATTTCAATTATAAACGAGCAACAAATCCTCCACCGGGAACTATTTTAATTGTCAATGTATCGCTTGGTCTTAATGTCTGTTCGCGTCGATCGATGCTGGCATTAGTCAGTTCATTATCATATATTAATGTTGCTTGAGTCTGTTTTTTGAGAAAATCCAATGGTATTTTAATATTTCGTTCGGTAGCGCCATTCATTGCACCAATCCACCACGTATCACCTTTACGACGAGCATAAGCTACAACTTCGCCCATGTTTGTACATGATAAAACCTTGGTTTCATCCCACGTTGTGGGTATCGCCTGAAACAAATCCAACATAGGGCTTTCTAAATAGAATTTATACTGATCAGCAAAATGAGTAATAGGCGATAGGTATATTATTGCCTGTGCAAACTCATGTGCCCATGTAAATTTCTGGGTAGTCAGTTGCTCAGGATCTAAAATAACCGGGGTAATATCGGCCGCACCCGCCATTAATCGAGTGAAAGGCAGGCATACATCCTGCTCTAATGGAGCGACTCTTTTGTATTTTGTCATGTGGTATTCGTTGCCACGAACGGCCTCTCGTGTAATATCATTGGGATAAGTGCGACACAACCCTGTTGGTTTTACACTTCCATGAAAGTTCAATAGCAATTTCAGTTCAGCACAATCCTGCATTGCGCCCATATACCACTGCATAATATCAGGGGTTGCTTCGGGGATAAAGTCGATTTTAATTCCGGATGCTCCAAGGGCTTTTATCTTTTCTAAATACAAACGACGTTTGCTGGCTTCTCGCATTTCTTTAGAATCTACCCATACAATTGATTTAACGCCTACGCTTTTTCCGTAAGTAATAACATCTGCCAGCAATGCCCACTGATCTTTACCCGGTTTGTTCCAATAGCGCCAACCATCATCAACCAGATAATATTCCCATTTCAATTTTGCTGCGGCATCATACCAGTTTTTCTGATCCTCATAAATAGGGCTGCCCACGCTCCACCATTGCCACAAACAACGCCCGGGTTGCACCCACGAAAAGTTTGTTCCCTTGGCAGGTGCAGGGCACAGGTTCATTAATAAATCGGAGTTTACCAAATCAGTTAAATTTCGTGCAACTATCGTTGTACGCCATGGCGATGCAGGTTGTCCAAGGTAAGTGCCATCTAATACCGAAGGCTTGTTGCCGACTCTTTTTTTAATGTTCCATCCTTGTTTTGCAAAAGGAAAATCGGCTGTAAATAGATTGCCTTTGCGTACAAAAGCTAAATCTGAAAAAGTTTCACAGTCAGCTTCGGAAATCGAAAGAAAATGCCCTTCAACTTCAAAAGTAATGGGTCCCATCACAGGTTTATTTTGTGGAATTTCCTCTAAGGCTGTTGCATAGCTCAGTTCTTCGTAACTCGGATTAAAACCAGACCATGCCACTTTTTTTGTTTTTTCCGGAAGATTCCATGAAGTATTCTCGCTGTCGATGTGCCTGGAGCCTTTGGGCAAAGTATAACGGATAGCAACACCATCGTTATATACACGCACAATAAGCTTAAAAGTCTTTCCGGCTGTTTCAACAGGTATTGCAGCTTCATTAGCACGATTGTACGCAATAGAATGATTTCCAAAAATAGGATAACTTTCATTTATTTTAGTAAGAGCTGGCTTTGATCCAATTTTGGCGCCATTACCTAAATCAATACTATCGACTACGATGCCTAAAGGTGATGTTTCTAACACCCGAATACCTTCAGAATTGATAGAGTATGAAAGTCGACCTTTGGTAGTAACAGAAACCAAAACGGAGACCTGTTTGTTAGGGCTGATAATTTAAACTCCCTTTTTGGCCAATGCAGCATTGATTCCGCTAATTAAGAACAATAATACAACGGTTAATTTAGTTGTTTTTTTCATTTCTCTTTTTTTTATTCAAAGATATCAAATTATTATGGTTGCTATTGAAAGAATCCTCTATTGTCTCCTTTCGCTTGTTATAAATATTAGAGAAACAATGAAATGTATATCCGATTAGAAGAATGAATAAGAATGAAATGTGTTTCATATGTGAATATATATTTACGTGAAATAGATTGTAAATTTGGCTCACTTACCCTTCGGAAGTGATTCGGGTACCGAAAGAAATGTCATTCCTTCCACGTGTGGTCCTACATAGATATTGGCAAAATCGGATGCCGGCATATATCCCGGTTTTTTCATTTTGTCCCATATCAACTGACCGTTTATCATAAGATTTTCAAACACAATATTTTTAATCATCCGCGTGTCGTCATATCCTTCTATTATGGATGTTGTAGCCTTTGTGCCGTTGTAGCTTATATTTTTAAAATAAATGTCCTCGATACCCCTCCCTGGTGCCTTGGAATATTTTTTATTGAACTCAATCCGCAAACTGAACAGCTGTCCGCGTTCCACCTCTTCAATTCGAATATCTTCAAAACGGATGTTGCGTACCAGGTTACCATCGACAACACCCATCGCAAGACACCCGCGATAGCTCATTTGGGGTTCGTCCTGATTCAGAATATCAATGTTTTTATATACAACATCCTCAACAGTTTCCCAGTGTCCGGGTTCGGAGTTGCCATGTCCACCGATATTAATAGCATGCGCCACATCCGCCCATATCGTTGAATTTTGTACCCGGATATTCCGGCTGTCACCGTAAAAATTCCAACGATGGTTGTAAACGGCAATGCAGTCATCCGAATTTCGCATAAACACCCCGTCGATTAACGCATATTGATTGCAGAACAGATCGATGCCGTCGCCCCATCCCTTGCTACTGAAAGAACGGATATTCCGAACCGTAAGATGGGTAGATTGCCCGCTACATACCGTATAATGGCTTGGATTCAGGAATATAAGATCCTCAACCGAAACACTATCCGAAAAATTCACTCCAACACCGTCATTCGGTTTATATACGATGCCTCGACCGCAGATACGGACATTTTTCACATGTTCGCATTTAATACTTCCCTGCAACACAGCTCCTCCTGCCAGATAAAGGGTCTTACCATCGGTAAGATTCAATGTTCCTCCTTTGATTTTGTGAAATCCAGGTGCCAGATAGATGACCGATGTATCTTTTGGATCGGGCTTATAGGTTTCCGGCGCATTGGAAAAGAGGTGTAAATTATGGAACCGGTCACCGTTCACTTCCACCGACAGGTTACAGGGCTTTTCCAACGAAAAAGTAAGCGTTTTACCTTTAATAGCCGACTCGATTTTATAGGATAACGGACGGATTTGTGCCGACTGAATTTTACCCTTATTGTACGTTACCGCCACATCTACTTTCCCTCTAAAATCAAAATAGGCCATAGACGATTTGCTGACATTATGCATATCAACAAGTGCTTCGTACTCATATAGATCCTTCCACTCGCCACCTGGTATCCTCACTTTAACGGTAAAATCCTCATTATGCGGAATACTGTCAGATTGCGGATAAACAATCAGCTCATTCTGTGCAGAAAGCGATCCATTAAACACAAATATAAAAACCAAAACAATCCAATTATTCCGTTGAATCACTGTAATCGGCCATTCAATCCATTTTTTCAATCCCGAGAAATTTACTTTTTCCATATCTTTATTAATCTATTTATTTATTAAATTTTACGTTATCAAGCTGAACCGTAGTTGTTCCTGTTTCGATTCCGGATGCAACGACAATGCCGATTGTAGCATTGTTCGCTTTCCACGCGACAGTTCCCGCTTTGCGCCACTCTGTACCGTTTTCGGAGACCATTGACACTAATTTACCATTCTTCAATGCCAGTTTCAACCAATATTCACCGGTCAAACGGCCAAAAGTCACTGTCGGTGCTTTCAGCGAACTGACAAACGTATCGGCATTTTCTTTAGCGCCGATAATCGTCTGTGAAAGCCAGTGTACCTGCCAATCCGGCGCCTCTATCGCTCCCGTTTTTTCAGGACGAATGACTAAAGCTGCCCACTCTCTCTTACCGTTTAATGTTTGACGCACCATCAGTCCAAAAGATGAAAATTGTGAGCTCAGCTGCGGCACAAAGCGAACAGTCAGAGAACCCTGATCGGACAAGGTACGGTAAAGATAGTGATAACTACTGTTGACGTTATCAATTCTCATTCCCGCACCTTCAATGGTAAACAGTTGCCCGTCATACGTAACGCTCCCTTTTTGCCTAGCATCGCCAATTGTCTGCTCTCTCCACGGATCGGGCAACCCGGCTGTAATGGAAGCAGAGTGAGCGTCGGGGCTTGTACCATGTTGATTTTGAGCTGCAATGGTATAATAATATGTCGTTCCTGCTTTTACTTTACTATCCGTAAAATTCGAGGCAGAAGTACCTCCGATAACTGTAAACGCTCCGTTTTTACTCTCGGCACGCTTAATGACATAAGTTGTTGCGCCGACCGAAGCAACCCATTGCAACGAAACAGCCTGCGCTGCTCTTGTGGCGATAATGCCTCCGGGAGCAACCGGCGCAGTTGCGGACTTTTTTATCGTTTCTGACTGTGCAGATTGTGAGAAATAGAGCGTTCCATATCCCGGATGATCGCCACCGCCAGACCCTTCAGGACGAATCTTCGCAACCACCTGGGCGACAAACGGTGCTTTCAATTTCATTCGGTTCACATAGTGGTTATAGATTTGCTCGTAAACGGGACGGAGATGATTGCGGGCAATCTGCGATATCACTGTATGCTTATACTTGCCGGTTCGATCTAGCCACGGCACAAAAGGTACATCGTCGTTGCCAAGATTAAATTTTGCAACATATTCAAAGCCTTTCAGCAGTCTGTTATGGTCATATCCGTACAAATCAAGTCCCTGATGCCAAGCTATTTCCGAACACTCGGCAAGCATGGCAATTCCCAGTTGCGAATGCGCCTGATCACGTCCGCTCTCCTGTATTTGCCCCTCTTCATTGATAATGTAATGAGTGAGACTTCCGTTTCCCCAACCGTCTTCATAATAACGCACTGCCCGTTCAAAAATATCCCTGTCGTTACAAAATACGCCTATAGCCATCATTGTTTTGATAGCGGCCGCGTCCCAGTTACCATTGGCAAACGGGGCAAAATCTTTGATTACCGGATAAATAACCTCTTTAAAGTGCTGTTCAGCCCGACGAATATCCTTTTCGTCCCAATCGGCATTGGTATAACGTATAATTTCAGCGGCATTCACCATCTTAAACGGTCCTAAACCCGCCATCAACACGGCATCGCGTCCTGTGATAGATTTTAGCGTGGACGACCATGCATTGAGAATTTCAATAGCTTTGTCGGCATACTCTTTATTACCTGTCAGACACCACATAATCGCGTTCTGATGAGCGGCATTGGCATCCGAATCGTACTCTTTCTGCCCTACTGTAGGATTGCGACCTACTATTGCCAATGGTCCCAGCATCTTATAGGCAGATTGTGACACCGGATTCTGAATAATTTTCAGATAACCCGAATAAATAGGTTCCTGTTTCTGTAAAAGGGCAACCTTCATCCGTTCCAAATCATCCTTACTATGCAGCAATCCTGGATGGATAAATGTTTGCGCCTGTGCTCCAAGCGTAACGATAAAATAGAACAACAGGATAATCGTTTTCATTTTTTTCATAATCAATATTCTGTTTTATTTTGTTAGATAAAAACTCCGCACAACCGGAGTGGCCGATTTCAGTTTCGGTTCAAATGAATGTCCTTATTGCCACGCAACTACGGTTACCTTTATCGGATATTTTGCCGGATAACGGTATTACATCACTTTGCAGATACAGAAAGTGATAAAAGCCGTCTTGCTGTCGGAACTAGCAAAATGACAGTACTGTCGAATTTTGACTCATTTGAACACTTGAGGCCTGCCAGTAAGATACAACCTTAAAAGTAATCAAAACTATCCGATAAAAGAAAACTAACCAAAAACACAATTTTATAAACCCTAAAAAGCTTTATGAGAAAACTACTATCTGTAAATACGAACAGAACAGATAAACACTTAATCTAAACAAATAAAAACTCCCTTAAGATTGATGAATCCTCTATAATCTTTCACTAATAATTTATTATCAGATTAATATAGAGAAAAAATTTCGAGAACCAGATATTGAAACGAACGACATAATTCAACACATAATCGAATATAAATTTTAATGTTTTGCTCGATACAAATTAACCCAATAAACACATCTATACAATCTTACATTTGCTATAACGATGTGATTTCTGAAACATAGAAGGATCTAAACCATATTTGAGTTTAAAGCAGCGACTAAAATATTTTGGATCACCAATACCAACTTTATAAGCCACTTCAAATATCATTGAATCATTCTTTAATAGCAACTGTTCAGCCTTTCTAATTCTAATATTTTGTATTAAATCATTCCTTTTTCTTTCAAATGCTGAGATATAAAGTGTTTTCATTCAGATGTTTGACCTCTATATGCAAATTGTTGCTTCTATTAATCTCATTTCCAATCTTTTTCCCTATATTGCATTTAACTTCTTAATCTTAAGTTTTATGGAAAAAGTGGATATTTCTGAAGTTATTGAGTGGGCAAAGCAGTTTCTTGCACAATCAGAAAAAGAGATCACTGACGAAGAGCGTAAAGAACAACAGAAATATGCCATTCTGGTGCAAAAACCAGGAGACAAGATTCTGTTATCAAAACTGCTCGATGAATCATCGCAAATACGCAATAACAAGAAGCTGGCGCATCGCATGAAAGTGCTTATCGATCGCTACGGTGTGCCCGAGTTTTTTGGTGTTGCCGACAGGATTCTTATTAAACTATTTACGGCGTTTGGCTACTTGTTCGATTTTATAGCCGTTCCCATTTTTAAGCAACGTTTACGGTCCGACACTTCCAAAGTAATTATCAACGAAGCACCTTCGCTGCTGAAACGACATCTGCAACAGCGCAGAGAACAAAAAATAGGGCAGAATGTTAACCTGCTCGGTGAGGTGGTTTTGGGAGATGGAGAAGCTAGTCACCGTTACCAACATTACCTGGAAGCATTGAAAAATCCTCAGATTAACTACATTTCTATTAAAATTTCAGGCATCTATGCGCAGATAAATCCGCTCAACTATGAGCTGAATAAAACTGAGTTATGTGAACGGCTCTCTAATATTTACCAGAGAGCTATTGACTTCCCGTTCGTAGACGAAAATGGTATAAGCTCTTCCAAATTTGTTAATCTCGACATGGAAGAGTATAAAGACACGGAACTGACAATTGATGTGTTTACAACAGTTCTGGATTTGCCGCAGTTCAAAAATTATCAGGCGGGTATCGTTGTGCAGGCTTATTTGCCTGATGCATGGCATTTCCAGTCCAGACTACTGGAATTTGCGAAAAAGCGGGTTGCCGAAGGTGGGGCTCCAATCAAAATGCGTCTGGTAAAAGGGGCAAACCTTCAGATGGAAACTATTATCTCATCTCTGAAAGGATGGGAAATTCCTACTTATTCCACCAAAACAGAGGTTGATGCCAACTACTTGCGTTTGCTCGATCGTGCTTTGGAACCCGAAAATGCCGAGGTGGTGCACATTGGTGTGGCTTCCCACAACTTTTTCACCCTTGGTTACGCTTACCTGCTCAGCCAAAAAAATAAGGTGGATGAGTATGTTACTTTCGAAATGCTGGAAGGAATGGCGAATCATCTTCCTCGCGTAATGCGCACTCTCGGCAAACAGATTATTCTTTATACACCGGTGGTAAAGAACGAGCATTTCCTGAATGCTGTGTCTTACCTGGTTCGCCGGTTGGATGAGAATACCGGTAAAGACAATTTCTTAAGTTATTCGTTTAATCTGAAGGTTGATAGCGAACATTGGAAGTTCTTGCAAGAGCAATTCGTTGAGGCTTATAAGCAGAAAGAGATTGTCAACACTACATCACGGCGTACACAAAACCGGAATCTTCCGGCTATTCCACAGACTGATCTTATAACTTTCCGAAACGAGCCTGATACAAATTTTGATTTGAAACCGAATCGCTTGTGGGCAGATGAAATCCGCCGGAAATGGAAAAAATCTGCCGATGATAAACCTTATCATATTCCGGTGCAGATTGGCGAAAAAGAGGTAATATCAGAAAAGAAACGCACATACCACGACCGAAGTCAAAATAGTGAGATCTGTGTTTGTGAAGCTTCTCTTGCCAATCTCGATCAGGTAAAGGATATTCTTGCTGTTGCCGAAAAAGATGCTTCGGGTTGGCGACAAACGTTGCCGGAAGAGCGCAACCGCATTTTGCATGAGGTGGCAACCAATCTGAGTAACCACCGAGGTGATTTGATTGGTTGCATGGCTGCCATTACCGGGAAAACGTTTACGGAGGGCGATGTGGAAGTGTCGGAAGCCATCGACTTTTGCCGCTTTTATCCTGTTTCCATGCAACGATTCACCAATCTAGAAACAATAACCTGCACACCAAAAGGCATTATTCTGGTAATTCCGCCATGGAACTTCCCTCTGGCAATTCCGGTTGGAGGTGTGGCAGCAGCGCTTGCCGGAGGTAACACGGTAATTTTGAAACCGGCCACGGTTGCCTATCCTGTTGCATGGCAATTTGCTAAACTATTCTGGGAAGCCGGAGTGCCGAAAGATGCACTTCAGTTATTCTGTGCGGATGGATACGAACCAGTGAATTATCTCACCACACATCCTTCCATCAAGCATATTATTCTTACAGGAGGCACTGACACTGCTTTTCGTTTATTGGAAAATAATCCGTCATGCCCATTGTCGGCAGAGACTGGAGGTAAAAATGCAATCATTCTTACTGCCAGCGGAGACCGCGATCATGCTATTCAGAACATTATCACCTCGGCATTCAGCAATGCAGGACAAAAATGTTCGGCCTGCTCGTTGCTACTCCTTGAAAAAGAGGTGTATCACGACCCTGAGTTTAAAGCAAAACTTATAGATGCCGTAACCAGTCTGCACACAGGAGGAATCTGGAATGGAGGCAATGTGGTTGGTCCGATGATTACCAATCAGAATGAGAAACTGCTGCATGCCATCGACCATCTGGAAGAAGGCGAATGGTGGTTGGTAAAACCTGAATTTGCAGATGAAAAGAAGTTTATTATGAAACCTTGTGTGAAATGGGGTGTAAAACCGGGAAGCTATACATTCACAACCGAACTATTTGCTCCGTTGCTGGCTGTGGTTTGCATTGATGATTTGCAACATGGAATCAAGTTGGTCAACAGTTCTGAATATGGATTGACTTCTGGATTGCAAAGTCTGGACGAAAGTGAACAACTCCTTTGGAAGAACAGTATTGAAGCCGGAAATCTCTATATCAACCGAGGCATTACCGGTGCTATCGTAAACCGACAACCTTTCGGAGGAATGAAACGATCGGCCTTCGGAGGCGGTATCAAAGCCGGAGGGCCCAACTATGTGTCGTGCTTCATCAATATTACTGAAAAACCTCTGGAAGGAATAGCTCCTAAAGCATCTCACACTTTGACGGCAATTCTTCATTCTGATGATACAGCTCGTTTCAACAAAGCCGTTGAAAGCTATCAAGCGAACATGGAAAATATATTTTCTCAGGAACGCGACTGTAACAAGCTGATCGGCGAACAAAATATATTCAGGTATCTGCCGCTAAGAAACATGGCCTTACGCATTTATCTGGAAGATGAATTGTGCGATGTGCTTATGATCCTTGTTGCTGCCAATATTGCCAGAACACCTGTTACATTGAGTATCGTCAAGGAAGACCCGAAACTGGAAATCCTTCAGAAAGGAATCAATAAAGAGTGCATCATTAAGATTCAGTCGGACGATGAGTTTATGAATGACATGGAACAATACGAACGGATTCGCACCTGCAGTAGTCGGCTTCCATACGAACTTTACAAACAGGCTGCTCGTCTTGGTAAATATATTGCTACGGCCAAACCACTGTTGGAAGGAAGGGTAGAGCTACTTCATTACCTGAAAGAACAAAGCATCGCATTTGAATATCACCGTTACGGAAGTATTACTGATACCTTCGAATAGAATATTTTTGAAATACTTATGGATCTTGAAATTCTTATCGAGAAAATTACAAGATCAAATAGAAATAAAAAAGTCAGATAAAAATATCTTATTTTGGATTAATCGAATTTGATTTTTTATTACTTTTGCAAACTATATTTTACTTATCGTGTAATTTAGAACCAAACTAATGAAAGCAGTACTTAAATTGGTAATTGCAGCATAGTTAACCTCAGTAAACCACAGGTTAATGTTTTGGTAGTTTAGAAAACTTTTCTGAACAGGTTTCTTCTTGTCTTAATAAACGGGATATAACTCATTGATATATTGTATCAGTGACTAATTCCTATTACAAAAATTACACAAAAATCAATTATGAATTTTAATAATAAAAAATCAAATAATCGGCTATTTGTTAGCCGGAGTCATGCTTCTAGCATTGTTAAACAGTGCTTACCTTTTTCTGTCAATAGTAAAAATTAATTTTTTATTAATCCTTTAAAATTAGAAAATTATGTTTGATATAAGAAAAATCCAGGAACAAGTAATATATAATGCTGTTAAAACTGAAAGTAATGAAACTGTTGCTCAAAGAATAATATTTGGAAATCAGGAAGATAATGCGACATGGGTGAAAAATACCATGAAAAGATTAGAGGATAGCTTTGATAAGACGACTCTAAAAAGAATCAGGATGAAATGTCAATGTGGGTACGGAATGGACGAAAAACTTGCTCTGCTAAAAGAGCTTATGGCTTCGTCCTCCAATCTGGAAGAATTTGCTAAACAAGATAAAGCAAAAGCTGTAGGATTATCCTATCAAGATGGCGAACTTTATCTTCAATTCCCTTTTTGTCCTTGTCCGATGCTTGCTGAAGTAGATAAGCTGGAAACTAATACCTGGTGTCAATGCACAACGGGGTATAGCAAAGTGCTTTTCGAAAAAGCATTTGGATGTGAAGTTGATGTGGAACTACTCAAAAGTATAAAAATGGGAGATGATATTTGTTTGATGAAAATAATTCCTTGTAGTTCTATCCAATTCTAGAATATTGTTTCAAATATTGCATTTATCTACCACCTGCTACTAATCAGTACTTAAATGCCATTAAATCAGATGCTTATTTTGGTAGTAGATAAAAGTATTATACATTTTATCTGCTACCAACAGCTGCTATATGCCACCTGATTTCTTCCTTTTTAATGCTAATAAGTGGCAAATGTGCGCTATAATTTCTTTGTCCTAACTAATTCAATAGCCTCTTTTCCAGTCATGTGTTCGATAGATAATTCAATCATAAGCATATGATTAAAACCTTTTTCTATTTCTTGTAAGCGTCCTTCTTTCTGAGCAGGTGAATATTTCTCGGCCAGTTTTTCAATAGCTTTTCGCTTTTCATCATTATCTTCTAAAATGCGAATCTTGCCAAATACGATAACACTTCTGAAATAAGTTGTATATTCTTCAGGAATAATGTTATCCTCTTCTATCACGCAAAAAGATGCTTTACTGTTTTTCGTGATTGCATCTATTTTATGACCCGATGTTGCACCATGAAAATATATTTTATTGTCATAGTAAACGTAACTGAGCGGTACTGCATAAGGATAATCATTATCCCCTGTTATTGCAAGCACACCAGATGTCATTCTATTAAGAATTGAGAGACTTTCCTCTGTGGATAATAGTTGCTTTATTCGGCGCATTTCTCTAAACATATTCTTTTTCCTTTTTATTGATTATTTCAAATTGTCTGCAAAATTAGTCAAATGCTCTGTTATCTCTCTTTATATTTGATAAAAATGACAGTGTAAGATTAATTTGGACTTGTTGCAAAGGATGCCTTTGGAGTGCCTTGCTTCTTATTTGGGTATTTTCTCAAAATATTTGTTTTTCCTAAAAGTATCTAGCTGTCTGGCGCTTTGCTTTTAAGTGATTAAATATTAGTGTGTTATACTCGCTAGACTTTCCGAAAATACTCTAGCGGTAGTCTAGCGCTAGACTGCGAGATATCTGCTAGACTTATTCAAGTAAATCTAGCACCTGTATCACACTTATAAACAGTAACTTATACACCTAGCGCTAGACTGCGAGACTTTTTTCGAAAAAATGAAATTTATCTAGTGGTTTTGCAGTTTATCAAATGCCACTCCGGCTCTCTGGAAAGATGCGACGGGAGCTTCTTCAAACTCCCGAGTGAGTTTTTTTATCTCAGGCGGGATGTTTCTGCACTTTTGTACAAAACAATGATATATTCTGTACAAAAGAATTAATTGTTCTGTACAGAAGAATGCATTCTTTTGTACAAGAATTCATAAACATCCCGAATAACTTTTGAAAAAGTAAACCGGAGTTTTGTTGTATTCCGGCGGGCTATCTCTTAAAAGCTTTCGGTGAATAATGTGAGCCAGATTTGAAGCTTATAATGAACGTTTCCTTAATTTGATAAGAGAATTTAATAGGAGAGGTAAATTAATCGCTTCAATTTGTGTGGCAGCTCTACCAATTGCTAAATCGGGCGTACTAAATCAGCGAAAAGCTACCACATGGGATTTAAATTAAGAAACTTGAAAGGCGTTGAAATAAGCAAGGAAGATGCGGAAAAGAAATATTACCGATATAAGTCAGGTAGGCGGTTACCCACATTACAAAGGTAAACCTTACAAAGATAGTGACGGCGATGGTTATACTAACAAAGTCGCCATCTTTAAATAATAGAAAAAGGATAGATACCGCCAGCAGTTGCAGAATTTCGGCTGGTTGCACAAATTAAGGTTTTCGAAATGATCTTTTATAAAAATATTACACAATAGGAAAATAGAATAAACAATAAATCCTGCAGTTGAACTATGCGCCAAGCACCGTTTTACTGCAGGATTTTTAATCTATTATGAAAACTAATACCTAATTTTATAAATATAAACTAACCAGTTTTTTTACCTCTGTATTTATGATTTATCTTTTTTTATCTTGTATGCAACAAAGGTAAGATGAGATTTCTCCCCCGAGTAGTTAAAATCCCCATTCTTTGATAGGAATTTCCCTATAATAACCCTTCACTGCCTCTTTTTATTTTCCTCGCATGGATTGAAGAAAGTCCTGAATTTGTTCGGATTTGAATAGTCATTGTTCGTTTTCGAACGATAACTATTTTATTAATGTATTGAAATACAATAATATAACTTTTTGGCATATTCATTGCAACTATTTGAGCGTGAGATACGTCTAAATTATGTAGCGATTATGAAACGAGAAAATAATCAATAGGTATCAGATTATAATAATTAAAATTTTCCGGTTATGAAAAAGATGGTATTTAATTTCAGTGCGTTAGTAATTAGTGTTACTACTTGTTTTTTGCTTGTATGTGGTTCGGCTGCAAATGCTCAAAAATCTCAAGTTCTTGCCAATGATAAAGGCAATTGTACAGAATCTGTAGTTTCAAAAGGTGCAGGTTGCTCTCTTTCTTCTCATCAGGATTCCAATCAAAACGAATCTGTAGATATGCAGACTTATAATAAAGATTTAAGTTTTGATGCAACTTTCTTGAAAAATATTCCGTCTAAATATAAAACAATGATGGAACAGGTTAACTCTTCTGAAAGTCTTTGCTTTGAAATATCTTGCTATGAAGCAATTCAGAATAAAATGGAAAAAGATGTAGAAGCCTTTTTCTTAAAGAGATAAAGAACGGATAACTTTAATAGGATAATAATAATAAAAAACTCTCATCATGAAAAAGATTGTATTTAGTATTAGTACGCTAGTAATCATCATTACTACTTGTTTATTGTTTGTATGTAGTCCCGCAGCAAATGCTAAGAAGCTTAGAAATTTTGTATATGACAAAGGTCAAAACAAAGAAACTGTATTTCTTTATGATTCAACAACCTGTGTGCTTACTCCTCACTTAAAATATGAATTTGTAACAACTGAGAATGGGCAGTCCAAGACTAAAAAAGCTTATAGGTGGAATGCTGACGATAAAATGTGGATTCCTTCATATATATTTATTGTAACGAATGTGGGTGACACCCAGATTCAGGAATTTGCCCGCTGGAGTGCTCAGAAAAATGAGTTTTGTTTGAACAGACAGAAAGCTATATTCAACAGAATAGACGGAAGTAATATTTCAAACTATATATCCTTTAAGTGGAATGAAAGGAATAAGAAATGGGAAGTTATAGACGGTTTGCTATTTGAGAAAAACATTGCATTACTGGTAAACCATTCTAAAAGGATAAAATAAAATATTTGTTTTCAAGATAACTGATAATTAGATTGAAAAACGGCTGCCTAAGTGATTTAGGTAGCCGTTTAAGGTTATTTATATCCCGATGTTATTGTGCGATATATGCTTTGAATGCTTCGAGCTTATCGTTCATGATTAGTTCTTCTGGAAACTCAGTTTCGGCCAGCATAGGGTAAATAAGATCGTATTTACCAATAGCAAAAGAAATGTGTGCATCGCTTCCCAGAATAACCGGTTGCTCATATTTTTTGCACAACTTCAATATTTCTCTGAAATTATCAGGAGCAGTGGCTTTTTCACGATACGGTTCTAATGAACTATTGTTTATCTCAAGCAGGGTATGATGTTTTTTTGCAGCAAGAACTATCGGTTCATAATTTAGATCTGCTGTTCCGTCGCCTGGATGCGTAATAATTTTTACATAAGGATTCTTGATGGCTCCAATTACAGCTGAGGTGTTTTGCTCTACAGTGCCGGGGGTATAGCAAAGTGAATGAATTCCGGCAATACAGATATCCAGTCTCTTTAGATATGTTTCATCCAGGTCTACATTTCCTTCGTAGTCGATAATGTTCAATTCAGAACCAAGCAGAAGCTCTACTCCATACATCTGGCGGGGGATTGTCCATAAATTACGGAAGTAGATAGGATTGCAGGTGCCCGGAATGCCCGGACCATGTTCGGTAATACCCAGTAACTGAATACCTTTATCGGCAGCTGCTTGTGCCATTTCCTGTAAACTGCTGAACGCGTGCCCACTGGCTACGGTGTGTGTATGTATATCTAAAACTATATTCATGATGTTATTACTGTAATCGGGCACAAAATTAACGAATTCCCTACTCGCAAAAAAATTATCCTGCGATAAACTCATTTTGCTATACAATGTTTAACGCAGGATTTCTAGTGATTTGAAGTGGCTTTTTCTAAAAATAAATCCTGCGTAAACGGCATATTGCTATGCACGTTTACTGCAGGATTTTAATTTATGCTATATCCAGTGCATGGAATAAAGATTTCCCCAATAATTATATATCAGATATAAATTTTTATCTATGCTACATCCTATATATGGTTATCTTCTAGAAAATCATATATAGGATTATAATCTTTCATTTATATAATTTCCTGAGTATGCCGAGGAACTTATAAAAGAAATAGTCTCCTGAATATGATTTAATTCAGATCGATAATCATTGCTGCTTTTGCCGGAACTTCTATTTTATCTGTCCAGTTAAGTGCATTTCCTGAAATAATATCTGTACCGGAACGATGATTGCCCAAACATTCAGCAAAGCGGATGGTTTGCAACTCTTGTTTATCTTTGTTGTTATTGAGAATAACCATAACCTTCTTATCTCCTTTGATTCTAAAGTAGACATATACACCATTCTGTGGAGCGAATTGAGTCATTGTTCCGTGCTTAACGGCATCATTGGTTTTACGCCAGTTCTGAATACGCTTCATATAATCGAGTGCTTCAATCTGGTCGTTTGTCAGGCCTTGTCTTGTAAAAATGCTGACTTTATCTTCTGCCCAGCCACCGGGGAAGTCTTTACGCATAACACCATCGCCGCTTCCTTTTACTCCTGTCATCAGAGCTTCTGTCCCGGCATACATCTGTGGAGTTCCACGGGTGGTAAGCAAAAAGGCCATTGCCAACTTATAAACTTTAAGATCTTCTTTTATTAGCGTGTAAAAACGTGAAGTGTCGTGATTGTCTCCAAAAATCATGATGTTCATTGGGTTAGCCATCAGGAAGTCCTGGCTGAATATATCGTACAGACGATTCATTCCGGTGTCTCCCCATCCGTCACCTTCTGCAAAAGCTGTAGGGATAGCATTGTGAAGAGGGAAGTCCATTATAGTAGAAAGATTTGAATTATACTTATCCAGATTGGGAGCATCTTTCTGCCAGTAAGATGTCATGGAAGGATAACTGAGCCATACTTCACCAACCATATTAGAATGTGGATATTCTGCAAGTATTTGTTTGGCCCATTCGCTTACAAATTGCTTGTCCGGATACTGATGTGTATCGCTTCGTACACCGCTTAGACCAGCATATTCAATCCACCAGATAGAATTCTGAATCAAGTAAGTGGCTAAGAATGGATTTCTTTGATTCAGATCGGGCATTGATTCGGCAAACCATCCATCCGACATACCTTTTGAATCAATCTCTGCTTTGTGAGGATCAAAGACTGTTGTGCCCTTGAAATTGCATATCTTCATGTCTGGATAGTTGTTTATCCAATCGTTTGATGGCAGGTCTTTGTATATCCACCAATCTTTTCCGCTATGGTTTACAATGTAGTCTATAATCAGCTTAATGTTTCTTTTTTTGCATTCATCAGATAGTTTTTTGTATAACTCATTGCTACCGTGACGCGGATCAATTTTATAATAATCGGTAGTTGCATATCCATGATAAGAAGTTGATGAAGCATTGTTTTCAACCACAGGAGTAAGCCACAAAGCAGTATATCCCATAGATGAAATGTAATCCAGATTATTAATGATTCCCTGAATATCTCCTCCGTGGCGGGCATCCGGATTTTGTCTGTCGGTTCCATCAGGATAGCCCTTTACGAAATCGTTTTTTGTGTCGCCGTTTACAAACCTGTCGGGCATTATTTCGTAGATAACATCTCCACTGTTAAATCCTTCGCGATTGGCAGATGCTTGTTCACGAGCCTTTAACTCATATTGATAGGTTGCAAACTTTTTATTGTTTTGCAGAAAGGTGATATTAAACTTTCCAGCTTTGGCAACAAGAGAATCAATGGACAGGTCAATAAACAGATAGTTTGGATTAGCAACTTTGTTCACTTTCGTAATCTTAACTCCGGGATAGTTTATTGAAACCTGATTCTTTGAAATGTCTTTGCCATACACTAGTAATTGTAAATTCGGGTTTTTCATACCTACCCACCAGAAGGTAGGTTCAACTTTTTCGACCTGAGCATAGAGGCTCGTTACGAAAAATAGAGATAATAGAAATAATAGTTTTTTCATTGTAAATAAATTGAAGTTATAATTTATAGTAACTGTTTTTTAATGTCATATTTTTAAATCAGCTTTTTAATTCCTTTATAATCGATGTAATAGATTATTCTCAACGATAAATTGTTGAGCAGAGAATGAGAAAAAACGTTTTTCAGATTATTGAAATAGTCTGTTTTTCTGTTCTGATCCGTAAATGAATAGTAGTTTTTCCAGACTACAGATAGCTCGCTTCCCGGTAAGAATTGCCAGATATACGAAACATCGGAGTTAAACAGGCTGACATTCGTATCATAGTTTCTTTTGGTTTCATTGTGTTGCATGTCGCCATTGTGCTTCAGAAGATAATATTCCTGATAGCGAACGTTCGACCAGTAATGCCTTAGTCTTAGGTTGAGCGAACTTTTGTTGGATAAGGAATATTTTACGGTGAAAATATTGTCCATCTCGGAAATGTTTCGCCTGCCAAAGAAGATGGAATCATTGACGTTATTTTTGTCTACGTAACCAATGGCATTTTGCAGGAATGACCATGTAGCTTTATAATCGAATGAAAGACGATCGTTTACTAGATATCTTGGATGAAAAGTCAGGTAGGACGAGCTCTTATGATAACGTGTAGCCTGCCAGTAACCAACCAGAGCTGTGAAGGCTAATTTCTTACGCCAATCCGATGAATACTCAATACCTCCGTAGGCTGCAGTAGGTTCCATATATTTCCATCCTTCCACACGAGGCTCAAAATGATCGAACTTCTTAACCGGAGTGGCGCTAGCATAAAACTTCAGGTAACTTAGAGACTTAAAGACAAACTTCAGATTTGCCGAAAGTTCAAAACGGCCGTATTGAAGAGGCTTATAAAGACTTTCGTGAGTCATATCCAGCTCCGCAGTTATTTCGTTGAAATGTTTGCTTGGTGTGAAACGATAGTATTGCAATTTCAGGATGTTTGTAATTAGATTGTTGTTCTCCAAATAACCAAAGTCACGTGGATTATAAGTTTTACTTAGTATACTGTTGTCCAGCTCAAACCGGAAAGTTCCTTTTATCTTGGCAATATTAAGGTTGAAACGTTGTCCGAACTGATTGGAAACATCGCTCTCTTCTTTATCATGGATATAACTTAAAAAAGCATCTCCTGATAACACATATTCAGGAAAGCTATATTTGAAATCGAATCCCGATACATTGGCCATATGGTGATCTTCCGGCATCGTAACGTTGGTATTAACCCAACTGATATACGATTCCTTACCAATAACCTTATCGGCTACCAGTAAGTTGTAGTTGCTTACCCCTTGTGTATCGATATGTCGAATGTTACCGGTAAGGCTATCTTTGACTACTGCCGATTGTTGTTGTGTTATGGCATTCAGCATCCCGAATCCCCAACCATTTGAAGTATAGCCAGATATTTTGGTAGCGTTGTATAGACTTGTCTCAGCAGGATTCTTTAAAATTACCTCGTTGGTGTTTAGCTGTGCCGATACTTTATTGTTATTACGAGGTTGCCCGCCTATACGTCGTGAATAAAAGATATCTCCCTTGCTGAAGAGTTCTGTTCCTTCGGTGAAGAATTGTCGTTTCTCATCGTATTTGGTTTCAACAGACGTCAGATTAAGAATATTATCATCAGCTCTGGTTTGTCCAAAATCGGGGATTAGCATCATGTCGAGAGTAAAACTTTCATTAAGACCATATTTAAAGTCCATACCTCCTTTGAAAGATAACTTATTCTTGTCGTAATACGTTGTCATATATGGCATCAGCGATAGTCGGGTAGGGGGATTAATGTTTTTTAGCCCATGCATTTCTCCAGCCTGGTTGAGCCATCCGTTTTTGTTTTTATCTACAAAGTTCCATGTAATGGCTTCTCCATTACGCTTTATTAAACGGAAGAAGTTTATTTCCCATAATTGAATATCCTTCTTGGGAAACCGGATGGCTGAGAATGGAATTTCCATTTCTGCAATCCAGCCTTGTTTCGTTTTTACCACAGCACTTTTCCAAACAGCATCCCAGGTTTTGTGCATGGCATTCAAATCATTTTTGGAATCCATCTGTACACCAGCGGCCGATACCATAAATTCAGTTGAATTAAGACCATTATTATACGGATTTATCTCTACCGAGAAGAGGTCGGCATTAGCTTCATCGCCAGAATCCCGTTCGGCTAGTTCCGAGAAAATAGAATCGGGTTTACTGTCATAGAGTATTGCCAGTACGTAAATGGAATTATCATCATATAGCATCTTCACTTCTGTTTTCTGTGAAGGCTTGCCTCCATTAACCGGACTTTGCTGTATAAAGTCGGCAATGGGTTGAACCTCTTCCCAGGCTTTATCGTTGCACAAAGCGTCAATCTTTGGTGCTATTGCCGTTTTGGTTATGGTGAACTGTTTACGAAGAGGCATTCCTTTTCCCCATGCAGACAATGACAACAAGCATGTTAATAGCAAGCATATAAAATGAAGATGTTTTCGCATAGCTATAGTATCAGAATTGTTAATAACAGATTTACGCACCAAAGGAAATAATTATTTATTTCAGATAAAAAGTATTTATGCTGATGCCGTTTTTTTTATGCAAACGAATAATAAATCGCACTTTGGCATAAAAACAGAGATACATGTAGTCGTTAATATTGTTGGAAACAACAAAAAAGGTTACTTTTGTTTAAGTCTATAAATATGAATAAATACAAGATATATGTCATCAGTGTTTAACCTTCTCAATAGCCGTAAACGTGTTTTGTTCCATATAGCCTATTGGATAAGCGTTGTTTTGTTCTTTACCTTTTCGTGGGGTACGCGTTATAATAATTACTGTGTGTGTTTTTATAACGAGCTGGCGTTTTTGCCGGTGAAACTAGGCGTAACATATTTTGGCCTGTATTATGTAATTCCTAAACTATTGCTTCAACAAAAGTATTATCGTTCGGCTTTTGCCTGTGTACTGATGATGGCCGTTGGCGGTATGTTACAAAGAAGCCTTTCTTATTACTCCTTTATCCCATTACTGGGTATGTCAGATCCAAAAGCATCATTGTTCGATCCTACCGAAGTGCTTCATCATGTAATCAATATTAATACGGTGATGATTATACCTTTTGCTATCAAGCTTTACAGCTATTCGCTGGAAAAGGAGAACCGCATTCTCTCATTGTTACACGAAAAAACTCAGGCGGAGTTACAATTTCTGCGTAGCCAGATTCAGCCTCATTTCTTCTTTAATGTGTTGAATGACCTTTATGCCATGGCTTTAAAGCGTTCGGACAATACTCCGGAGATGATTATGAAGCTGTCCGACCTGATGCGGTATGTGCTGCACGAGTCTACAGCAGAAAGTGTTCCGGTAGAAAAAGAGATAAACTATATTCGTAATTACATCGATCTGGAACGGCTTCGTTACGGTAATCGCTTCTCTGTCGATTTTCAGGTGAAAGGAGATGTTGCCGGTTCTAGTATTGCACCATTGTTGCTTCTTCCGTTTGTGGAGAATGCCTTTAAGCACTCTTCAACCAACCAGATAAACGGAGTTGTGATTCTTATAGAACTGATGATTTGCAATGGCGAATTACAGTTCGAAGTATCCAATACCTATGATCCTGAGTGTAAAAATCCGGATAATGTATCGTCGGGCATTGGTATAAAGAATGTGTGTCACCGTTTGGATATTTTATATCCCGAAAGATATACATTTGAGACCAAAACAGTAGAGCAACATTATATAAGTACCTTGAAAATAAAATTATAGCTATGAATCCGATACGTTGTTTACTGGTTGATGATGAAGAGTTGGCACTTGATGTACTTGAGATATACCTTGATCGTCTGGAAGGTTTCGAGGTTACAGGACGTTGTACGAATGCTCTTGAGGCAAGCAGTTTCCTGAATGAAAACCCAGTTGATCTGGTATTTTTGGATATCCAGATGCCTAAACTCAATGGCATGGAGTGGATAAAGAGTTTGCCTACTCCACCCAAAGTTATTTTTTGTACAGCCTTTAGCAACTTTGCCTTGGAGAGCTATGAGGTTAATGCCATTGATTATTTGCTAAAGCCGGTATCATTCGAACGGTTTGAGAAGGCGGTTGCTAAAGCTGCTGATATAATTCACAAGGAACAACGCCTGGCAGACTTAAAGGAAGATGAGTTTATCTCCATTAAATCGGAACGCAGGTTTTATAAAATTCCCATCAACAGTATTTTATACATTCATAGTCTTAGCAACTATTATCAGGTAGTAACACCCGAAAAGAAGATTATTGTATATGGTAGTCTTTCTGCGCTGGAGAATAAACTATCTGCCAACCAGTTTATTCGCATTCATAGATCTTATTTGGTTGCTATAAACAAAATAGAAGCAATATCAAGCACATTTATTCTTCTTGAAGGGAAAAAAATACCAGTTGGAAGGAAATACCGGGATAGTGTTGAGGCTCTTATTGATAGGAAAAATCCTGCGTAAACGGCATATTGCTATGCGCGTTTACTGCAGGATTTGCAAGTTTAGTAGTTATGTCTAGTGTAATGTTAGTTTAGCTGTTATGTCTGGTGTAACTATTTAATTTCTTAGTGAGAAGTAGCTAAAAGAATCAGAGAAGCAACTCCCAGGATTGTACCTACTGTCTTGGCATCACTGTTTCTGTGGTGGTGTCTGCGTTCATTGCATCTGTCATCTCTGTCTCTGCGATCTCTGTCTCTATAATCCCTGTCTCTGTATTCACGACCTTCGTAGCGATCGTCATTATCGTAGTAGTCGCGGTTATCGCGATTGTTGTACTCGTTGTACTCTACGTAAACTTTCTTGTTATGTCCGCGACCGTTATTTCTGTAATTCCCGTATGCTTCAATACTTATTTCTTTGCAATTACCATTGTTATGTTTGCCCTTATTTGAAGCCATGCTTACTGAACTCATTGTAACCATCATGATGGCAACCAATGTTAATATAATCTTTTTCATAACAACAAGTTTTTAATTGTTAATACCTTTGTTTCTTTGTTATGCATCAAAAGTAGGGTGAGAATATTCCCCCATCCAGCAATATTCCCCATTCTTTGATAGGGATTTCCCTAAAAGAATAAAAAGATAGCAATAATCAACTTTATAGGAGCCTTTTTTATATAAAAATGAGTGCTTAATATGGGAAATCTGTTGATGGAAAGTAGATGCAGAAAAGCTGGTGAATCATTTAAATCCATTGGTCAATGGATTTTTTTTATTGGTGAATAAAGTTGAAACCATTGCTCAATAAAACAGCAGAGGATAATCAAAAAGAAAATGAAGTCGTTGAGAGGTGAATATAGATAAAATGTATAGTCATTTCTGTTAAACAGACTTGAGATTTCATCCAAAGACTCAAGTCTTTTTCTTTATAAAATAAGTGAGAGAGTTTTAAACCCTCACTCCCTCACTTTTTTCACTTAATATGCTAAACAATAACTAATTGCGGGGGTGATGGATCGGTTTTTAACCATCACCGAACCCTCACCAAATGGCTGAACCCTCACCTTTTTAAGCACAATCAGTAGATTTCGGGCTTAATTTGTCTTGAGTAACAATCTCACGTTGAAATTGATTCTTTTTGGATAAAAACGACTTTAAAAAGTGAGGGATGGCCCCAAAAAAGTAAGGGATATTATTACAAATGAGATCTTAGCAGACAAAAAGACTGGGGTTGCTCAAAGAAGAAGCAACCCCAGTCTTATAATGTTAAGGAAACCCCTTATTTATTCTTTTTGCTCTTGTCCGGGAAAGCCGGGATAGCAGGAATATCCTTTCTTTCTGTCTTCAGCTTATCTAAAGCAACCTCAATTGCTTTGTTCAACTGTTGGTCTTCGCCCATATATTCCTTGTAAGCATCGTTTTCCAGTTCAATGTTTGGTTCCACACCTCTACCTTCAATAATGAAGCCGCTACCATCGGCAGCAAAAGGAGCGTAAGATGGAGTAACAATAGAACCGCCATCCACAACAGGAACTGTGCCACTGTAACCAACTACACCTCCCCAGGTTCGTTTACCAATTACGGTGCCAAGGTTATTGAACTTGAAACGGTAAGGGAAGAGGTCGCCGTCAGATGCTGAATATTCATTGATGAGCAATACCTTTGGTCCCATAAATGTTCCAACCGGATTCACTGAACCTTCCTTCTGATTGGTATGCATTGTGAAGAAAGTAGGGGTACGCATCAGTCTTTCTATAATCATAGGAGATACATTTCCACCACCGTTACCACGATCGTCAATGATCAGTGCTTTCTTCATCAGTTGAGGATAGTAATGTTTCACAAACTCATTCAGTCCTTCAACACCCATATCTGGAATATGTATATAGCCAACTTCACCATTGGTAGCTTCGTTCACCTTGCGTGTGTTGTTCTCTACCCAGTTATAGTAATTAAGTTTAGAAACATCACTCAGTGGAGTAACCAACACTTTGCGTGCTCCTTTTTCGGAAGCAACAGTGTTTACGGTTAATTCTACAGTCTTTCCTGCTTGACCAATCAATAGTTCCTGTGGGTTTTCTACTTCATTGAGCAGTTTACCGTTGATAGCGATAACGTATTCGCCCTTCTTCATATCTACTCCCGGCATGGTTAGCGGATTGCGGGTAGATTTGTCCCAGTTGGCACCCTCGGTAACAGAGGCTACCTGGAAGAATCCGGAAGCATCTTTAGTGAGGCTGGCTCCAAGAAGTCCCATAGATATACGGGTAGGAGTAGGATGCTCGCCATTCTGAGAATAAGCATGACCTATGCTCAGCTCGCCAATCATTTCACCTAAAATGTAAGTCAGGTCGGTACGATGATTTACGTATGGAATAAGAACCTTGTATTTATTGTAAACCTCATTCCAGTCTACACCATGCATATTCTTTGCATAGAAGAAATCGCGCATCTGTCTCCAGCTTTCATTATATATCTGCATCCATTCCTGATGATAGTCAACCAGTTTCTTCATGTCTCCCAGACTGATAGGTTCGCTGATACTCACAGCAGATGTAGGAACATCGATAACCTGCATCTTCTGGTCTTTGATAGCCAAAGCTTTCTTGTATCCGCTGCCGAAGATAATATATGCACCTAAATCTGTTTCGCTCTTCTTTTCAAGGTCATACATCACAATACTTCCCCCGCGTTGGTAGTAAGCCTTTTGCCCTACCATGTGCAGGTATCTGTAATTACCAGCCTGAGTAGGAAGTTCCACTACGCGACTTTCGATATTATCAAAGTTGTATACCAAAGATTCTTCCTTTACAGGAGCTTTCTTTTTCCCTTTGCTATCTTTTGCAGGAGCAGTTTCTTTAGGCGCCGCAGTAGGATTAACCATATCATTAACCGGAGCGAATGGTATTTTAGCATCCTTGGTTAAAGGAAGAATGTAAACTTTACCCATATTGTTGTATGCATGGTTCCATTCTGTCTGACTGTAGGTTGGGTTAAATGTACGTGCCGATGTAAAGATAAGGTATTTGCCATCCGAACTGAAATTAGGAGAGTCGGAATCATACCATCCGTCTGTAATAAGGTGCTTTGCTCCAGTAGCCACTTCGTAAACAATGATATTACTCATTGTCTTTTCCGGACGGGTATAGGTAATGAAACGACTGTCGGGCGACCAGTTGAAGTCGTTGAATATAGACAATCCCGATTCCTCAACCAGTGTTGTTTTTCCGGTAGCTAAATCGGTAATGTTGAGTGTATTCTTCTTATCGCTCCAAAGAATCTTTTTAGAATCAGGCGACCATGAATAGTCAATAATATAAGTCTTGATATCTTTGGTTGCCACACTTTCTTCTCCTGTTACGGCATTACGCACATAGATGCGGAACTCTCCGTCCTTGTCTGATATGTAAGAAATGTATTTGCCGTCGGGCGACCAAAGTCCATTCTGGTCGTTAGCATCCGATGAGTTAGTCAGATTGTAGGTAATACCCTCTTTCCCAGGAAGCGAGAAGATATCTCCACGACCGGTAAGAATAACCCGTTCTCCATTTGGAGAGATGGCGTAAGAAGAGATCTGTGTACTTACATCCTTCCATTCCGGACGAGAATATTCCTGATCGTTATTGATGTTGACTGTTACCTTGCTGGCTGTTTTGCTCTTAGTGTCGAACAAGTAGATGTAACCGCCATATTCGTAAACAATCTGGTCTCCACCAATGCTAGGGAACTTAACATCATAATCCTTATAGAAAGTAAGTTGTTTGGTTTGCTGGGTAGAAATCTGATAAACATAAAGATTCATCACATCATCACGGTCGGAAGTGAAGTAAATCTCATCTCCGTTCTGGCCCCACATAGGGAAAATATCCTGACGTACATTGTTAGTGATCTTCTTTGATTCCTTGGTCTTGAAATCGAAGATACGGATATCATCGGCCATACCTCCCTGATAACGTTTCCAGGTACGGAATTCACGGAACACATAGTTGTATGCCAGTTGTTTTCCGTCCGGTGAATAAGTTGAGAATCCACCGTTTTTCAAAGGAATCTCTGTAGGAATACCACCGTTGGCCGGAATGGTAAGCAGCTGTCCGGTAAAGTCATTGAATGTATTCTGACGAGAACGGAACAAAATGCTCTTTCCGTCTCGGGTCCAGTCCAGTACAATATTATTTGGTCCCATGCGGTCGCCAAGATCGTCACGACCCAGAGTGGCGGTATATGTCAGTCGTTTAGGTTCTCCGCCTTCAGCAGGCATAATAAACACTTCCGTATTTCCGTCATACTGTCCGGTGAACGCAATCTGTTTGCCGTCCGGAGAGAAGTGAGGAAACATCTCATAACCAATGTTCGAGGTAAGCTTACGCGCTGTTCCTCCTGTTTTGTTCACAGAGTAAAGGTCGCCTGCATACGAGAAAACAACCTTATCGCCATGAATGTTGGGAAATCTCAGCAGTCGGCCTTCGTCAGCACTTACAGTCAATGCTGCGGAAAGGGCCAGAGCACCAAAGAATAATCTTTTTATCATAACTCTATTATTAATAATGTTTGTTCAATAACTTAAAATACAGAAATACAAATATATACAAATTTAACGTATTAATATTCTGTAATTGTAATAAAACATTAAACTAAAATTGATTCACTTACTATATTTATAACTTTTGAAGAATAAAACATTACTTTTGCACTGTTTTTGGAATAAAATCAATCAAAATGCAATCAATTATTCGTTTGGAGGGAGGAGTGGCCCGCAATGAGATGTACCGCTTTACCCATCCTCTGACTATGAGTCTGGAAGCCGGAGAACATCTGGCAATCGTTGGTCCCAATGCGAGTGGGAAGAGTTTACTGGTAGATACATTTACAGGAAAATTTCCTCTGAAAGAAGGTAAACTGGAATACGATTTCTCTCCTTCAGTCAGTAATCTGGCTTATGAAAATATAAAATATATTGCCTTTCGTGATACGTATGGTGCGGCCGATGCTAACTACTACTATCAACAGAGATGGAATGCCCACGATCAGGATGATGCTCCGATTGTAAAAGATAGTCTGGGTGAGATAACAGATACGCAACTGCGTGATGAACTGTTTGAGCTGTTTGCCATTGAACCAATGCTTGATAAGAAACTGATTCTGCTTTCCAGTGGTGAGCTTCGGAAGTTTCAGCTGACAAAGACTTTACTCACTAATCCAAGGGTGCTGGTAATGGATAATCCGTTTATCGGACTCGATGCAAAGACTCGCGATTTATTGCATGATGTTTTGCAGAGACTGACTTCTAAATCTTCCCTGCAGATTATTCTGGTACTCTCCATGCTCGACGATATTCCCGATTTCATTACTCATGTATTGCCGGTTAAGGCTCGTACTTGTGGTAAGAAAATAACCCGTGAAGAATATCAGGCAAGTTATGTGCCTAATACAGCCACAGTATTGTCTGACGAAAAGAAACAAGGCATTATTGACCTGGAATATGGTGATAATCTGTTTGATTCCGAAGAGGTGGTAAAGTTAAATAAGGTTTCCATTCGTTATGGCGACCGTACCATCTTGAAAGAACTCGATTGGCAGATTCTCCGCGGACAGAATGGGCACTCTCCGGTGAAAACGGAGCAGGGAAATCAACATTGTTAAGTCTGGTATGTGCAGACAATCCACAATCTTACGCTTGTGACATCAGCCTTTTCGGTCGGAAACGAGGATCGGGTGAAAGTATCTGGGAAATAAAGAAACATATCGGATATGTATCTCCCGAGATGCATCGTGCCTACTTGAAGAATTTACCCACTATAGATATTGTAGCTTCCGGATTGCACGACTCAATTGGACTGTACAAGAAACCACGCCCCGATCAGATGTCAATCTGTGAATGGTGGATGGATATCTTTGGCATTCTGGATATCAAAGATCGTCCGTTCCTGCAAATATCATCCGGTGAACAACGTCTGGTTCTTCTGGCACGTGCCTTTGTGAAAGACCCTGAACTGCTGATCCTCGATGAACCTCTCCACGGACTTGATACAACTAACCGAAGAAAAGTAAAGGCCATTGTTGAGGCTTTCTGTGAGCGAAAGGATAAAACGATTATTTACGTAACTCACTACGAAAAGGAATTGCCAAAGTCCATTTCTGACAGACTTATGCTGAAAAGAAATAAGTAATATAGAACAGAAAGAACAAGATACGAGAAAGGGGTTGACCGAAAAAATCGGAGCAACCCCTTACTTATGCTTTTTTCTTTAAATCCGACATAGAAATATTACTTTAGATGGACCTTGCGGACCCTTTATCTTTTGCTGTATTTCTTTAGCTCTCTGTCTGTAAACCGTTTAAATACTAAATAGTCAGAGACTTAATATTGTTTTTGAGGCAGCATCACCTTTATATCTTATAAAATACTTATTCTTTGTAACAGCTTGTTGGCCCAGTTTAATTCAGTAGAAGCCCATGTAGATTCATCAGCACTTCTTGTCTGATCCAGGAATGCAGAAAGATGATCAATGTATTCCTTTAGACTGGAAGCTGCCTTCCCTTGTTTATTTAAACGTAGTAATGCAAGAATTTCTTGTTTATCAGTATTCAGATTAGGAACATCTGTTATTGATTTTGCTTTCTGAATCAATGATAAACTTTCGTTATTCTTTTCTTCCGTATTGTACAATGCCATGTTTGTTTTTGCTAGCAAAACATAATCATCATCCGAAGCTACTTTGTTTTTTATATTCTTGTTTACCAATAAAGCAGCATCGTCATAGCGTTTACCGTTGAGCATCAATATTGAATTAAAAGTATTCACAGTAGACATAATTTTGTTGTAACTATGACTGGCTATGCACTCTTTATCTTCTTTTAAACGTTCTATACGTTTGTCGAATTCTGCATAAGGACCATATTTTGAAAGGGTGTAGTAATCACGATGATCTTCGTAGTAGTTCTTTATTTTGGTAAGAGCAGAAGCCAATGCGGAAGGTTGCATGTTTTTCATTTTCAGAAAATCGATGGCACATCCATCGGCTACCTTTTCCTGATCGCGGCTATAAGTCATACCCAGTCGTTGACTTGTTTTATCGAAAATGGCCGATGAGATAAGAGCAATCGCAGCAGTAGCTGTTCCCGGTATGTAATAGTCACTTTTACTCATCAGGTATTCTTCGCCGGCAGCCAGAACACCTCCTACAACGCCACCCCAGAATGCAGCTCTCTTTTCGCGTGCTACTTCTTTATTTACGTTTATTATGGCATGGTCTAAAACAAAGTGTGCTACTTCCGAAGCCATAATAGCGGTAAGCTCTTCTTCAGAATCTAATGTGGAAAGCAGTCCGGTGCTTAAAACCAAAGAACCGTTAGGTAGTATAAAACTGTCGGGAGTAGGGGACTTTAAAATATAAACATTTAAGGTTCCCAATCTTTTATCATTAAAATTAGTATAAATAACGGAAGCAAAAAGTCCGTTTACGTAATCTTCCGTATACGGATCTTCGTAAAACAGATTTGAACTGCTCAGGTTCTTTAAATATTCGGTAGCTTCATCATTTAAATCCTGACGAATATCGTATTGGTATCCTTTATCCCAAATTTTTTCGTAGATATCATTCTGTAGTGCCTTATATTCCCAGAACGATTTGTTGTCGGTAGGGTTGAGATCCATCACCTTCAGCTGGCTATAAGGAATAGCAAACTGTGTGTTGTCTACAACTACAACAGCTTTAATAGTCTCTTCTGTATTGACTCTTTCAGTTAGTACTAACTGATTAAACTTCAAAGGAGTACCAGCTTTATACTCATCGTAGTCTTTTTTAAAAGTACCATCAATATAAAAAGGGAAGCTTTTTAATACTTTCTGTGCACCTACATTGCATAGAGATAAACTGAATAAACATAGTAGAATAATCTTTTTCATATTGTGTCTAGCTTTTAAGAGTTTAATTCGAAGTTAAATATATAGCTTTTATTCTTAATGCTTTGTTTAAAAAGATGTACTTTTAAAGTATTTTATATATTAACGCTTTATTGTGAATTTTGTATAATTCTATTTTTATATAAAGCAGACAGTGATTTATTGACTTCAAAAAATAAACCAGAATAAACTCTTATAGAATCTATTCTGGTTTTCATCTGTAACTATTATATATACTAGTATAGCTTATTCTACTATTAATGCTGAATTTGTATTCTAATTTTTATACTTTAGTTAAAAACTAAACAATGTTTTAAAGTCTGTGTATTGATTGTTTGATTATCCGCAATGGAAATAAGTATTCACAACTTCTTTCATCTTTGCAGGATTATTTTGTGCATCATCACGAAGCGTTGTGTCATTGTAAGCCTTTAGTTTACAGATAACGCCATCAATCATGCTTGGACTAAATACATTGTATTTCTCAAAGATAGTTCGTTGTTGCTGCAAGCGGTCAGCAGAAGCAGAACAACTGTCGGGCAATTGGTCAAGAGCTTTTAGTCGTTCCTGATTCTCTTCCTTATGAATATCTACATTTACGTATGTTCTTTCGGCAATACCTAACGCATCATCTATCTCAAAGCCATGACGACAAGCAACAGCCAGACTGGCCAATAATTGATAGATGTCTGCCGAGCCATCCGGTGAGCGCATCTCTACAGTTTGTTTCTGTGTTGTATCATAATCACTGGGACTTTCCAGCGGATTGGCTAAAGCACACATATCTTTCTTAGCCGACCAGCCCAAAGGTACACGCACCAGTACGGAGCGATTCCTGTCTCCCCAGCAAATATTGGTTGGAGCTTCCTGATGTGGCACCAGTCGGAAATAAGAGGTTGGGGTAGTGTTGCCGAAAGCTGTAATGGAAGATGCCAGGCACATCATTCCTGCAATCGCTTTCCGTGCAGTATCCGACAATTTACCATCCTCCAGCATCTGATTCTTTCTATCCTTTGTAATACGCATGTGGATATGTAGTCCGGAACCCGCTTTACCAACAGTAATTTTCGGAGCAAAAGTGATATTATACCCATATTGACTGGCTAAATTACGGATTACCCATTTAGCAATCATTAGCTGATCGGCAGCATCTTCAGCAGGAGAGGGGAGAAATTCAATCTCATTTTGTTCGTAAGTCAATCCCTCCTGAGTAAAATTACCTACCTCAGAATGCCCATACTTTATCTTTCCATTAGCCTGAGAAATGTATTTCATGCACAGAGTGCGGAACTGGTTAAACTTATCGTAAGGACCAGATTCATGATACCCGTGCTGATCTGTGGCAGGGAAAAGTCCGTCGTCCGGTGCAATAACGTAATATTCCAGTTCGCCCATAGCCTCAAATTCCATTCCGGTAACCTTGTTGAAAGCACGGCAAGCCTTATGCAATGTATATTCCGGTGAGCTTTCCAGCGGATCTCCATCTTTATTAAAGAAAGAGCAAAGCATGGTTAGCGTGGGAATTTCGGCAAATGGATCAACAAATGCAGTGCGAAAACGAGGAATAGCATATAAGTCACTACTACCCGCCTCAATAAAAGTAAAAAGGCTCGATCCGTCTACCCGTTCGCCGCAGGTAAGAATTGCATTCAGATAAGCAGCATCGTTGATTACAAAGTTTAAAGTTTTCAGTCGGCCATCACCGGCAGGATACATAAAGTTAATCATTCGTATCTCTTTCTCTCTGATAAAAGAGATTATATCTGCTTTGGTAAACTCAGCAGGACTTTTTTGCAGAAATTTCACCAATGAGTTGGAGTTCATCTCTAATTCGTTGTTCATATTGTTCGCTTTTTGATTAAGGTTGTATAATCAAAGATATAGAAATAAATCAAAATAATATATTTATATTGGTTTTATTTTGATTTATTTCTAGTTTTATTTAGTTCAAACACTTTATAAGCGTATTTGTGTGTCTAAATGAAAGTTTTGGGTGTTTGTGATTTATGATCGGGTATAAAAAACAAAAGCTCCGATCAGTTAAGATCGAAGCTTTTCCCCATTAAGAGGTCTCTGGCGGATTCGAACCGCCGTAGACGGTTTTGCAGACCGGTGCCTAGCCACTCGGCCAAGAGACCTTATTTCGTGATTGCGAGTGCAAAGGTAATACATTTTTCTAAAATTCCAAGCAAACTGCGCAATAAATTCATTTATCCGCAGCAACTTTTTTTCTTTCCTTTCTTCTGTTCCTTGCACTGTTGCTTCTTCTTTTCCATCATATCTCTTAATTCACAGCCACTTGTACAGCTTGAACAAGGATTCTCATTGTTATTTGAATTTCTGAAAAAAAGTACAATTCTGTTTCCTACGTAGAATACGCAGAAGAAAACAATTGCCGAAACGATTAATTCTTGTAAGCTCATAATAACATATTTCCTATTTGATAAAAACTAAAGGCGATAATCCAAGCCAGCGATGTGGTGTACAACGCTGCAAATGCGGCCCATTTCCAACTGCCGGACTCTTGCTTAATAGCGGCAAGCGTGGCAATGCAAGGGAAATAGATAAGAACAAAGAGCATCAGACTGTATGCGGCCAGTGGGGTTATAGGAATGCGTTCTGCAAGATTAGACTTGCTTACTCCGGCATCATTTGTATAAAGAACTCCAAGCGTGCTTACCACTAATTCTTTTGCTCCAACACCCGAAAGTAATCCGATTCCTAGTTTCCAGTCGAATCCTAAAGGTTTGATTGCAGGCTCTATGGCTTTCCCAATCTGACCTATGTAGGAATTCTCCTGCTGCTCTGATACAGTTTTGTATGCATTATGATTGGGATAGTATCCTAAGAACCATATAATGATTGATGCAATCATGATTACTCCTCCCATCTTTCTCAGGTATTGCTGTCCTTTTTCCCATGTGTGACGGGTAATGGCTTTCATGGTTGGCATTCGATAGGGAGGAAGCTCCATTACAAAAGGGGTATCTTCTCCTTTAACCAGTACTTTGCTGAATAGTCGTGCCATTAAAACGGCCAGAAGTATTCCAATTACGTAGATTGATAGCAGTACCAGACTGGCCTTGCCCGGGAAAAATGTTCCAACCAGTAACAGATAGATTGGCAAGCGTGCACTACAACTCATCAATGGATTTACCAATATGGTAATAAGCCGGCTTTTTCTGTTCTCAATGGTTCTTGATGCAAGAATAGCGGGCACATTACATCCAAATCCCATTACAAGTGGAATGAAAGATTTTCCGTGAAGTCCCATCTTGTGCATAATCTTATCCATGATAAACGCTGCACGAGCCATGTATCCCGAATCCTCCATTAAAGAAATGAAGAAGTAAAGAAGCAGGATGTTTGGTAGAAAAACAATAACTCCACCAACTCCGCCAATTATTCCGTCTACAATCATATCTTTTAACGGACCTGCTGCCATTGTATTTTCTACAAAGTGTCTGAGAACATCTACCAGCCATTCAATACCTGCCATTGGATAGGCTCCCAGAGAGAATGTCCCTTGAAACATAATCCACATAAAAAGGAAGAAGATTGGGTATCCCCATATTTTATGTGTCACGATGGTATCAAGCACTTTGGTCATCTGATCTTGTTCCAGATGATTGTCTATAAAAGTCTCTTTAAGAGCTCCGGAGATAAATCCGTATTTGGCATTGGTAATGGCCGATTCGCTATCCTCGTTCATGGCAATCTGAATCTTTCTGGCAGCTTTATCTTTAGCGGCAAGAATCTCGGCACTATTAGGAAGTGCGTGGATAACTTTTTCTACGCTTCTGTCGTTCTCAAGCAACTTAATGGAAAGGTAACGGGTGGAGTATAGGTGTCTGATTTCTTCGTTCTTCGAGATCTCAGCTTTTACATACTCTATTCCTTTTTCTATATCCGGTCCGTGATTGATGTGAATATGTCGGTATATCTTCTGACGAGATTTATCAGGTGCCACATAATCGTCCATGTGGGCTTCATGCTCTGCTTCATTTACATTAGCGCGATGCCAGTCCTGTAACTCCTTTAATACCTCTTTATTAATTTCTCCATTCTTGCCAAAGAAGTCGGCTCCTTCGTATAGATTGATCACTAAGTGAAACAAATGCTCGATACCAAGATTCTTTTTGCAGACAGTTGGCACCATAGGCACACCAAATAACTTGCTTAACAAGCGATAGTTCAGCTTATTTCCACTGGCTTCCAGTTCGTCGTACATATTCAATGCAATCACCATACGCACGTTCATGTCAATAAGCTGAGTAGTAAGGTATAGATTACGCTCCAGATTGGAAGCATCTACCACATTGATTATTACGTCCGGAGTCTCTTCTATGATGTGTCTGCGCACATAGATTTCCTCAGGAGTGTATGCCGATAGGGAGTAAGTACCCGGAAGATCAACAATCTTAAACCGGTAGCCCTGAAAATCGAAGTATCCCTCTTTTGCATCGACAGTTACGCCGCTGTAGTTTCCCACGTGCTCGTGAGCTCCGGATGCAAGATTAAACAGGGAAGTCTTTCCGCAATTTGGATTTCCTACCAATGCAACATTGATGGTTCTTCGTTTTCTTAATGCAAGCTCTTTAAGTTCGTTCTCTGTTAATAACCTTTCCTCATTAATAGAACCATGAAAATGTGGTGATGAGCCTGCTTGCTCTTCAGCTTCTTGTTCACTTATAATTTCAATCATTTCCGCTTCACTTCTGCGAAGAGATATTTCGTACCCAAGAATTTTATATTTAATAGGATCTTTAAGAGGAGCGTTTAGTAAGACTTCGACTACTTTTCCCTTGATGAATCCCATTTCCACAATTCTTTTACGGAATCCACCATGCCCCGTGACCTTTACAATCACGCCTTTCTCGCCTGTGTTTAGTTCAGATAAACGCATATTTCACATTATTTTCTGCAAAGATATAGTATATATTTCAGCTAACAAATTATTTAGAATGTTTTTAAATAAAGAAACAGAGGTTTAATCTTCCTGAAAACTCTTACCTTTGTGATATGTTTCATCTTCAGATTGCCCAGTATATTGAGAAAGAAAAGCTTTTCGGACTTAAAGACAAGATTCTGATAGCGTTAAGTGGGGGAGCCGATTCGGTTGCTTTGCTTCGTGTGTTGGTTTATCTTGGTTATTCCTGCGAGGCTGCGCATTGTAATTTTCAGTTAAGAGGTGAGGAGTCGGAGAGGGATGAATCCTTTGTCCGTAATCTTTGCAAAGAGCATAATGTACCTCTTCACGTAATCCGCTTTGATACGAATGGTTATGCCGGCAAACATCAGATTTCCATCGAGATGGCTGCCCGGGAACTTCGTTATAACTGGTTTGAAGAGTTGCGTAAGGAGCTCAATGCTGATGTGGTTGCTGTGGCACATCACAGGGATGACAGCGTAGAAACTCTTCTGCTCAACCTTATTCGTGGAACGGGTATTAATGGCTTGACCGGTATTCGTCCAAAGAATAATCACGTAGTTCGTCCGATGCTCTCAGTAAGCCGTGAAGATATTCTGGTGTATCTGCAGGATATGAAGCAGGATTATGTTACTGATAGTACCAATCTGCAGGATGACTACACGCGCAACAAGATTCGTTTGAATATTCTTCCCATGATGGAAACTATCAATCCTTCCGTTAAGGCAAGCCTTTTTTCTACAGCTTCACATCTTTCGGATGCTTCGATTATATATAACAAAGTGATAGAAGAAGGCAAGAAAAGAGTAATAACAGAGGAGGGTATTTCAATTGAAAAACTTCTGGCAGAACCTTCACCACGCTCATTGCTATTTGAGGTTCTTTTCCCGTTGGGTTTCAATTCAGCTCAGATTGATGATATGTTTCTTAGTCTGGACAGACAATCCGGCAAAAAGTTCTATTCGGATTCGTGGGTAGTTGTAAGAGACAGAACGCATTTACTTATGAAGGAGCTTAATGGTTTACCAAAGGATGGGCAGCCTGTAAAGGGCATTCCAGTCATCAAGGAAGAACGATTCCCGTATACATCCAGTTTTGTGATTCCACGTGATAAGAAAACAGCTTGCTTTGATGCCGATAAAATTGAAGCTCCATTAACGCTTCGTAAATGGCAGGCAGGAGATAGGTTTGTTCCTTTTGGTATGAAAGGCAAAAAGAATGTGAGCGATTATCTGACTGATGCAAAATTCTCCATTCTGCAGAAAGAGAATGTTTATGTATTGTGCTCCGGCGATAAAATTGTATGGCTGGTTGGTGAACGGACTGATAACCGTTTTCGGATTGATGAAAATACAAAGAATGTTCTTATACTTCGTTTAGAGGAAGAATAAAAAACTAAAGGCAATAAATTGAATTTATTGGCGATAAAATAACAATGAGACCCGGGTGTAAATAAGTTTTAGACCCGGGTCTCATTTGTGTTTACACCCGGGTCTAAAGAGCCTTTACACCCGGGTGTAAATAGAATTGTTTCTTTATGATTTTAATTAATTGTTCCGGAAATATTCTTTTTAAACTTAGACTGTTGCTTTAAGGCAAACTTAACCAAAAGAATAAGAACGGGAACCTCGATAAGTGGTCCTATTACAGCTGCAAATGCTACGCCCGAATTAATTCCAAAGACTGCAATTGCTACAGCAATGGCCAACTCGAAGTTGTTTCCCGAAGCAGTAAAAGCCACTGAAGTTGTCTTTTCATAATCGGCACCCAACTTTTTGGTAAACCAGAATGAAAAGAAGAACATAATGGCAAAATAAGCTATCATTGGCAATGCAATAATTAATACATCAACCGGCAACTTTACAATATATTCACCTTTGTATGAGAACATTACAATAATGGTGAATAACAGTGCAATAAGTGTCAGCGGACTCACTTTAGGGATAAATTTTCTATAGTACCACTCTTTGTTCTTTATGCGTATAAGTATAAATCTTGATAGGAATCCTGCAATAAATGGAATACCCAGATAGATAAATACGCTATGAGCAATTTCTCCAATGGTAATGCTTTCTACTGCATGTGTAGTTGGCAAGCCAAAATATCCAGGCAATACGGCAAGAAAAAGATATGCATAGAATGAGAAAAACAACACCTGGAAAATACTGTTGAGAGCAACAAGTCCGGCTGCATATTCAGAACTACCTTTGGCCAGATCATTCCATACCAGTACCATGGCAATACAACGTGCCAGTCCAATCATGATAATTCCATACATATACTCCGGATAATTCCTCAGGAATATAATTCCCAGAACAAACATCAATATTGGGCCAATCACCCAATTCAAAAACAGGGAGATTGACAATATCTTCTTATTGGAGAATACTTTTCCAAGTTCTTCGTACTTTACCTTGGCCAGTGGGGGATACATCATCACAATCAGTCCGATAGCTAAAGGTATATTCGTTGTGCCAACTTCAAACTGATGCCAGAAGTCTACAATACCCGGATAAAAATATCCAATGGCTACTCCAACGAACATGGCTAAGAAAATCCACAGCGTAAGGTAACGATCAAGAAATTTTAGTCTTAATTGAGAAGGCATAATATTTTTAATTTAGATGTTTAACAATTACATTAACAACTACAACTAGCGGGCTTTTTCTGCATAAACGGTAATGCTGAATATTCCTTTGCCGGAATTCTTGTATTCATCAAGTTCCTGCTCATTCAGGTAGTTTAGTAATATCTCATCGGGAACGTTGATGTTTTTTTCCTTTTGAATTGTAATATTAACCAGGCCACTCTTTTCCATTACCTTTAAGTAATCATCTTTCTGAATGGCACCAGATATACAACCTGCATACATCTCATTTGCCTGCTTGATGTTTTCCGGTAGTTCACCTTCCAATACAACATCAGAAACAGAAAGATGGGCACCCGGTTTCAGGATTCTGAAGATTTCTTTAAATGCTTTTTCTTTATCGGGAACAAGGTTAAGCACACAATTGCTTATCACAACATCGGCAGTGTTTGCATCAACCGGCAAATGTTCAATATCTCCCAAAACGAATTCCACATTGGTATAGTTCTGCTTTTTGGCGTTCGCTTTAGCTTTTTCAATCATAGCTTCGGTCATGTCAACGCCAATAACCTTACCTTTTTCACCAGTTATGGCTCTTGCAACAAAACAATCGTTGCCGGCACCAGATCCTAAATCTACCACGGTGTCGCCTTCCTTAATCTGAGCAAATTCTGTTGGCAATCCGCATCCTAATCCTAAATCAGCTTCCGGAGTATAACCTTTCAGCATCTCATAACTATCGGCAAATGTTGCAAAGTCTACAGATGAACAGCAACAAGATGAACCACAGCACGATGAATTATCCTCTTCATTTTCCTGCAAGGCTATCTGACCATATTTCTCTTTTACCATTTCCTTTATACCCTTCGCGGTATCTGCCAGAGTACTTTTCTTGTTAGCTTCATCAGGTTGATAGGTATATTTATCTTTCAGATTCTGAACGTAAAAGTCGTAGAACCGTTCTTTGATTTCATCCCTTACTCTATGAAATTCGCTCCAGATAAATTCGTCTGTACCTGTTGCGTGAGAAGGATCATCAAAACCTATATGTATTCTGTGCTTTACTTTACCTGAAAAAACCGGGCAACTCTCGTTGGCTCCGCCACATACAGTTATAACATAATCCCACTCCTCATTCAAATATTGATTCACACTCTTGGGATAGTGATTACTAATATCAATACCCGCTTCTGCCATAACCTTCACAGCCTTGGAATTTACTTTAGGAGCAGGTTCTGTTCCGGCCGAATGCACGTCAAGAGATTTATCGAAAGACTGAAGCCAGCCGTGAGCCATCTGACTGCGGCAGCTATTTCCTGTACACAATATTAATATCCTCATAATTTAGAATATATAGTTAAATAAAAATCCAACAATCATAATTCCAATACCTACTATTCCGGCAAATGTGAAAATAAGCGGGAACTTTAAAACCTTTTTAAGAATGATCATTTCAGGTAGAGAAAGACCGATAACTGCCATCATAAAAGCCAGCGAGGTACCCAAAGCAGCTCCTTTCTCAATCAATACAGAGACAATTGGAATAATTCCTGCAGCATTTGAGTATAACGGAATTCCAATAAGAACCGATACGGGTACACTATACCAGGCTGATTTGCCCATCAGTGAAACCATAAAATCCTCGGGAACGTAACCGTGTGCTCCTGCACCAACTGCAATACCTATGATAACATATATCCATACTTTCCCAACGATCTCTTTTACGGCATCAAATCCAAAACGAATTCTATCAGATAGTTTTATATTTTCCTCTCCATCTCCGGCATCTCCCATCTTGGTTGTATATACCCAATCCTGTACCCAATGTTCAAGTTTTAGTTTACCTATCACCCAACCGGCAATAATTGCTATAATAAGTCCGGTAAGTACATATATCAGTGCAGTTTTCCAGCCAAATAAACCGAAAAGAAGAATCACAGCAACCTCGTTTATCATAGGTGCAGCAATAAGAAATGAAAAGGTTACACCCAATGGAACGCCCGATTCAATAAATCCTAAAAACAGAGGAATTGCTGAGCACGAGCAGAATGGAGTGACGATTCCCAGCATGGAAGCCATTACATTACCGGCAAAAGTTGATTTCCCTTCAAGCATTTTTCGGGTCCGCTCAGCAGAGAAATAGGAGCGGATAATGCCAACGAAAAAGATTATTAATGCAAGAAGCATTAAAACTTTAGGCACTTCGAAAATAAAGAAACGTAATGCTTCTGTCAGATGCTCTCCTTTCTGCATGCCTAAAACTGTATCAATGATCCAGTCGGTTATAGGTTGCAGATAATGATAAACTAAGTACCATACAGCCAGTAACGCTAGAGGGATGAGATTCTTTTTATTCCATTTCATTTTGTGAATCTGTTTTAAATATAAAAAATAATGGCGTAATAGAAGCCAACAACAATGAATGCAACAGCAACAATGCGTCTGAACCAGAGTTCAAAGGTTTTTATGTGATTGTAAAGGTTCCCCACATTACCCACAGCAAAAGCTAGCAGCCAAGCAAATATAATAACCGGTAAAGCTGTTGCGATGGCAAATAATACAGGCAGATACAATCCACTTGCGCTGTTTATAGTAATTGGAATAAGCATGGCAAAATAAAGAACGCCGCTATATGGGCAGAATGCCAGTGCGAAAATCATCCCAAGCAAAAGAGAACTCCAGTAACTTCCTTTTCCTTTTTCACCAATCTTATCTGTCAGACTTGAAAATCCCGGGAATTTGATTTTAATAATACCCAGCATGAATAGCCCGATTATTATTAGCAACGGTCCGAGAAGCTTTTCGCCCCATCCCTGAAACAACATTGAAATATTCATCTGATTTGCTCCGAAATAGAGAATTGTAGCCAAGCCTGTATAACTGATAGCTCGTCCAAGCGTATAAACTAATCCGTTTATAAATACTCGTTTGCGGTTCTCAATATCCCGACTGATAAATCCGATGGCCGTAATATTCGTTGCTAAAGGACAAGGACTTATAGCAGTCATCAGTCCCAGTATTATTGCTGTAAGAAATGAATATTGCGAGTTATCGAGTATGCTTTGTAGAAATTCCATTTTACCGAATTGTTTTACTTTAATAATGGATCAACGACCTTTTTAATCTCTTGTTTCAGCTTGTCAGGATTGTTTCTTGCATACATAAAACCTTGTGAGGTAAGGTCGGTTCTTTTATTGCCTTTTATAATGAGCAGGCTTTGACCGGATGCCTGACATTTATTGGCAAGAGATTCACTGCTTTTATCATCAAGGTTGATGCTTTTAAACGTGATTGCACCTTTCTTTACCTGCTCCGGGTATAAATTTTGAAGACTTTTTTTCGATTCTGTTTCCACGGCATTGCAGGTCATGCATCTGCGGGTGAAGTGGAAGTAGTAAACCTCAACTTTTGAAGAAGCAGTTTTTGCTGTATTCTGTTTTTTATTGTTTTGTGCGTTGCATGAGAAACTTCCCAATATTATAAGAAGGGAAAAACAAATCATTAAAATGCGTTTCATAATTAATTGTGCTTTATTTGATTAATACTTGTTTAATCTCTTCTAAAGAAGGTACTTTTCCTTTAATTACAACTTCTCCATCAACAACAAGAGCCGGTGTAGCCATTACTCCATATTTCATAATCTCCATAATATCTTCTACCTTATTTACAGTAGCATCAATACCATTTTGTTCAATAACCTCGCGAGTTAATTTTTCAAGTGTTTTACATTTGGCACATCCTGTTCCTAAAACTTTAATTTCCATAATTGATATTTATTTAATAATTAATCGTAATTCGCAAAACAACGAACAATAAAGGCAAAAAAATTATCCGCAGCACACCTTATTTATAGTTTTCTTATCATAAAATCTGGCAAACAGTTGCTGAGCTTTCATCCAGTTTTCTTTATTAATGCAATAGCGCACTTTAGGGCCTTCTATCTCACCTTGAATCAATCCGGCATCTTTCAGTTCTTTCAGATGTTGTGAAACGGTAGCCTTAGCTATCGGCAACTCATCATGAATATCGCCGAAGAAACAACTTTCCTGTGATGCAAGGAAATCAATAATAGCAATGCGGGCAGGGTGTCCCATTGCCTTTGCATATCTTGCTAACTGTTCCTGTTCTGCTGTGTAATCTTTTTCTTTTTCCATATATTGTTCGCAAATATACGAACAAGAAAATAAAATGCAAATATTCAGGATGATTTTTATTCATTTTAGCAATAGTTTTTTATCCATAGAGAGAATCTTATATTAAAATTCATTGATATATCAATTCTATTTGTACCTTTGATGTTGTTATTTATAACTTTTTAAAAATAATTTTAATAGGAGGAAAATCTAATGGTAAAAGTGATTGCTAAATTCTTTGTTAAAGAAGATAAAGTAGAAGAATTTTTAAAATTGGCTAATGTCTTAGTTGAAGAATCGAGAAAAGAGGCAGGATGTGTAAGATATAATTTACTTCAGGATGTAAGTAACCCACAAACATTAATTATGGTTGAAGAGTGGGAGAGTGCAGGAATCTTGAAAACACATATGGCTTCAGCTCACTTTACAAGTATTATCCCTAAAATGAGTCTATTGCAGTTTCAGAAAGAAGAAATTACAGTTTGTAAAAACGTCTTTTAAAAACAAGCGAGGACTTCTTTTTATAGAAGCCCTCGCTTTCGTTTGTTCGTATAGTATAGATTTTATTTTTTTGAGAAAAGCTCTTTCTCTTTCCACTCTTTCATCAATTCAGAAATAGTGTTTTTAACACTCATAATCTTTTCTGCTCTATAAGCATTTGCTCCGGCAAAAGCATATCCATTTTTAAAGTTTCCTTTGAATGCATTGTAAAGAGCCAGCATAATGCAATATGGACTTTTAGAAATATCGCAAGTCTTTATACAGTGGAATGGACAAGATTTAGGTTGCTTGATGCCCTCCTTAACCTGATCAATGAATGAACCACTAATTGCACGGCCAGGCATACCTACCGGACTTTTAATAATCTCGATATCTTCTTCCTTTGCATCAATATATTGCTGTTTAAAGGCATCGGATGCATCACATTCTTCTGTTGTTACAAACCTGGTTCCTAACTGTACGCCCGAAGCTCCAAGCTCCATCATACGGTAAATGTCTGCTCCGGTATAAATACCTCCAGCGGCAATCACAGGAATTTTCTTATTGTATTTTTCTTCAAACACAGCAACTTCAGCTACTACTTGTGGCAGAATCTCTTCCAGAGAATAGTGTTCGTCGGTAATCTGATTTTCCTTGTAACCAAGGTGTCCTCCGGCTTTAGGGCCTTCAACAACTACAGCATCGGGAAGATAGTTGTACTGACTGTGCCATTTCTCGCAGATAATTTTTACCGCACGTGCCGATGAAACAATAGGCACAAGCTTTGTTTTGCTACCTTTTGGCAAGAAACTTGGTAAATCAAGAGGGAGTCCGGCTCCACTGAATATGATGTCAGCTTTTTCAGCAATGGAAGTTTTTACCATATCTGCAAAGTTGGTCATGGCAACCATAACATTCACTCCGATAATGCCTTTGGCTTTTTCCTGAGTTCCTTTAACCATTTCGCGAGCTTTTCTTAGTTCTTCTTTAAGACCTAAGACACATGCTTCACTAAAATTACTTGATAATTTATTGTATAGAAGTCCCAAACCAGCGCAAGAGATTACGCCGATGCCTCCTTCGTTTGCTACGGCCGAGGCTAGGCCTGACAAAGAGATTCCTACGCCCATTCCACCTTGAATAATTGGAACTTGAGCCTTAAGGTCTCCGATAGATAATGTTTTCAAAATATAATGCTTTATAGAATTATGGTGTCAAAGGTAATATTATAACTGGAAAAAATAGTTGAAAATGAAACAATTTTTAGTGAGACCTGATTTTTTGTGATTTATTATATCTTGATATACGGATAGTCTGTCTATCAATATACTAATATGTTTATCATATTGTTATCTTCCTCCGGTGGTTAGTTTTGTAAACCGGGGAAAAAGCTTCCGTGAAGCGTAATAGATAAACAGCGTAATGAAGATAATTAAAATTGGAATTATAAAGTATATCAAAGTCATTAGTCCGTCAGATTCCGGTTTTAATGTTCTAAACAGTATAATTCTTAATATTTTTATGAATGGTTCATGAATGGCATATACAATAAAACTACCAATAACCAATGACTTATTTGGAGTGATTTTTTCTTTATCAATAAAGAATGCTATGATGTTTATGAAGCAGACGCATCCACAGATAATACCTATTTTATGAATATATATATTAAAATTAAAATTCTTTGTTAGCAAGTCAACTATAGCGATTATTGAATATATAATTATTGAAGAAGTGAAAAGTTTGTGTGATTCTTCAACGATGTTTTTTTTATTGATGCTAAAGAATGCTCCGAGGCTAAAGAAAAATAGTGTTTCCGGACGAATGATAGCCGGGTGAAACCAAAATCCTAAATACCAGATAACTCCTAAAAATACAATTCCAGAAGCCTTTGTCTTTTTTATAAAAGAATGAATAAGAGGAGATATTAGCACGGCCAGCATTAAGTCTCTTATAAACCAAAATGGATAATTTATGGGGCAGGGTGAAAGAATTCCAAATGCATGGGCAAAATCAGTAAAGGTGAAGTTTCTTATAATTATACTTGTATCATATAATAAGTTGTTCTTTATTGGAAAGCTCTGGATAATAAAGTGATAGAGTATTATAAAGATATTCCAATACAGATAGGGTATAAAAAGTGATTTGAATCTGCTTTTTAGTTTCTCTTTATATAGTTGGGGTGTGAACCTTTTTTTATAGAAAAAGAGAAATCCGGAAATAATGAAGAATAGAGGTATACTGGTTCTTGCAATTACATGAGAAAAGAATTCACTCGAATAATAAAAAAGAGGGCCAATAGATTCGCAAGTTTTAATCTCTCCATTTACAATTACTACTGATGAGAAAGCGTGAATAAAAACCACTCCGATAATTAAAGGAAATCTTAAATAGTCAATTGTTTTGGACTGCAATTCGTCTTTGGTCATTTGTTTTTGATTCTGTTGTCATTTTAATTATTCATTTCCCAATGACAAATTATTATAGATTATATTGTTGACTGATTCATTAATCCCTCTGGAAATTAAGCATATATATTGCATGAATTAGCCAAACGGCAGCAAAAGTACTATAAAGTAACGTGAAAGCCAATTGATACTATAAAAAAGACCAGGCATTTGCCTCTTTATAAATCCAATTTAATAAAATTTCTAAATTCTTATTTCGAATATTCTTGCATAAATGCTACTTTATTTAATACTTTTGTAATACAATAAGTAGTCTAAACAAATCTAATCATGAAAATTTTTAAAAACATTGTTCTTTTAATGATGTTGCTTTTGCCATCTATTTGTATGCAGGCAGTATCAAGTAATCAAACCAAAGTAAATCAGAAAGCTGTAGTCAGGGTGGGGGATGCTCGTTTTACAGTAATAACTCCCCGTGTAATACGTATGGAATGGGATAGCACTAAGCTGTTTAATGATCAGGCTTCTTTTTTGGCTGTAAATCGAAACTTACAAGTGCCACAGTTTACACAAGGTGTCAAAGGAGGTTGGTTAACCATTAAAACATCCGAAATGGAGCTAAACTATAAAGTTGGCAGCGGACGCTTTACCCAAAAAAATCTTCGTGTCAAATTTCTAAAGGATAAAAAAAGTGTAACCTGGAAATTCGGTGATGTACAGAAAGGTAATCTGAAAGGAACTTACCGTACACTCGACGGATACAATGGAGGCATTCACGAGCACGACAATAAACCTATGCCTATAGAAGACGGATTGCTGTCTACTGATGGATGGACATTTATTGACGATTCAAAGAATTATTTATTTGATAATTCCGACTGGCCTTGGGTAGCCGAACGTAAAAATAAGGCTGGACAGGATTTTTATTTCATGGCTTATGGTCATAATTATAAGTCGGCCCTGAAAGATTTCACAACTTTCTCGGGTAAAGTACCATTGCCTCCTCGTTATGCTTTCGGATACTGGTGGTCACGTTACTGGAGTTATTCCGATAATGAGCTACGCAATCTTATTAATAACTTTAATACATATAATATTCCATTAGATGTATTGGTTATAGATATGGACTGGCATTATACCGAGGCTGGTAAAGGTGGATGGACCGGATATACATGGAACCGCCGCCTGTTTCCCGATCCTGATGGATTTTTGAAATATCTGAAACAAAACAAGCTTCAGATAACTCTCAATCTTCATCCTGCCGATGGTATTGCCAATTACGAAGAAAACTTTCTTGCTATGGCAAAATGGATGGGAGTGAATCCCGATTCAACAAAGCTCATTCCTTACGAAGGATCAAACAAACAGTTTATGAGTGGATGGTTTAATACAATTCTTCGTCCAATGGAAAAGAAAGGTATCGACTTTTGGTGGCTCGATTGGCAACAAAAACTTAATGATGGAAAATTCAAAGATTTGAGTAATACATGGTGGCTTAATTATGTTGTCTTCTCTGATATGGAACGAAACCGTGATACTCGTCCTTTGCTTTACCATCGTTGGGGAGGATTAGGAAATCACCGTTACCAGATAGGCTTCTCTGGTGATTCTTATATTTCCTGGACTTCACTTGACTTCCAGCCATATTTCAATTCAACAGCTTCCAATGTGCTTTATGGTTATTGGAGTCATGATATTGGTGGTCACATGGGTGCTAATAATATTGATCCGGAACTCTATGTGCGCTGGCTTCAGTTTGGTGCTTTGAGTCCAGTTCTTCGTACCCACTCTACAAAGAACTCTAATTTGAACAAAGAACCTTGGGCTTTTAGTCAGAAATACCTCGAAGTTATTCGCAATACGATTCTTGAACGTTATCAGATGGCTCCTTATGTTTATACAATGGCCCGTAAAACATACGATGAAGCACTCTCTCTTTGTCGCCCTATGTATTATGATTATCCTGAAAATAAAGAAGCTTATGAGAATAAGAATGAATATATGTTTGGCGATAATCTGCTGGTTTGCCCAATTACTTCACCGATGAAAAATGATAAGTCGACTGTTAAGGTTTGGCTGCCGGAAGGAAATGATTGGTATGAATGGCATACCGGCACTTTATTAAAGGGAGGACAATCCATTGAACGAACATTTAATCTTGATGAATATCCTGTTTATGTAAAAGCCGGTTCAATATTGCCTTTATATGATAAAGTGAAGAATCTGCAAAATAACAATGAACCTGTAACGGTGACTGTATTCCCCGGTAAGCAAGGATCTTTTGAAATGTACGAAGATAATGGCAATGATAAAGACTATGCAACTCATTATGCAAAAACTCTGTTATCAACAGAAAAGGCAGGTCATGTATTGACGGTGAAGATTGCTGCTCGTCAGGGAAGTTATCCTGATATGCCTTCAAACAGAAACTTCAAAGTTAAAGTTCTAGCTTCTGCAGTTCCAGAAAGTGTAATGGTAAATGGTGTTCTGACAGACTTTACATACGATGGCAATGACTTAAGCCTTACTGTAAATGTACCTGAAACGGATTGTAGTAAGGAGAAAGTCCTTAAAATAACTTATCCAACAGATGCTTTGGAAGTAACAGACGGTCTTCAGGCTCAGATGCGCCACGTTCGTGCTGCAGTCCTTCAGCTTAAGCAGAAACAAGCAGGTATCGTACTGAATGAAGAACTAGGAACAATGGAATCGGCCGGTGGATGCATCACTTATTATCCTAACCAGTTTAAGCAACGAATAGAGGCATTCCGAGTAAATTATGCTAATTTGCCTGCGGTTCTGCAAGCTCACAAACTAAATCAGGAAACTATTGACTGGTTTATAAATGCTGTGAAGTAAATGTGGAAAGTGAGTATATAACCTCAACGTCTGTAAAACTTTTAGGATATCCAATGCTTCTCGTTCTTGACAACAGAACTTTGGGGTTACATTACCCATTGAAATTATGTAAACCGAATTTGTGAATAATATACTTACTGTAAAGCCTAATTAGGAATAAGAAAATATTGTAAATTAATCTTGGCGATAATAGCAAAATCTGTAAACCTATTATAGGCAGTTATAAAACTCCGGTCGGACTTTAACCAAACTCCCGCCGGAGTTTATTCAAAGTCCCGCCTGCTTTTCTGAAAAGCCGGCGGGACTTTTTCATGCTTCTAAAAGCTTGATTATCAGTATTTATAAAGTTGTAATACAGATTCCTGAAGCAGTATTCCAGAGCTTACAGTAGGATTCTGATGTCGCTATATTTCTTAATAATGCAACCGGTTAGGGTGGGGTGGTGGGGAGGAAGGGGTGTTTTCTATAACTTTCTATTTTTTTTCTATTATATCATTCCTATAATAAGAACACTTATTCTATTTTTTTTCAGGAAAGTTATAGAAATACATCTATTCTCCCCACCACCCCACCCAAAAAACTTATATTTCAGTGGAGAATTTGCATCATAAAAAACTATTCCTAGGATAGATAAATACAGGAATCAATCTAGGGCAATGTAGATAAAAGATATTGTTTTTTTTATAAGTTATGATTGATAAAAGCATTGAATTTGCGTCGTTTATCAATCATAACTTATAAAATCTCCACCCTGCAAGTGATTATCAACTTTCCTATTTTGTGCGTTGCTCATGCAAGAAATTGAGGAATAAGGTTCATTCTTTCAAAAAAAATGAGACTATCCACCTTTTGTATAAATGGATAGTCTCTATTTTGTAGTAAAATGATTTATTTACTATACTAGAATGAAATAGTTGCTTTGTCTGCTTTGAGAGAAACATTGATCTCTGAATCTTTTGTTTTACCCTTCCATACCATCTTTTTACATTCAGTCTTAGGTAAGCTAACATAATTATTTCCCTTTCCTGTAAGATGTTCTTCGTTGATATCACATTTATCTACATTCCAGTTATTCAGGTTCTCAAGATCTATACTGAAGATATTTATCTTATTATTAGTAAGAGAAATGTGAGCATAATAGCCTGAAATATTTAATCTGTCTATTTTACATGAATCTATAAGGACATCATTAACTGCATAAATAGTAGCTTCTTTTAATGTCATCTTTTTGAATACTGTTCCCATCTTATTGGATTCATTTCTTATCGATAACGAAGAAGTAGAGTCGGTATAAAGATTGAAGTTAGAATGCATTCTCTTAAACTTGTATTTATCAAGAAGGGCTGTTAATTGTTTTTCCGGATAACTTAGCACAATAACAAGTGTATCGCCCGATACTTGTTTATTTATCATAAAAGATAATTCTTTTGGATAGTAAAACAGTCCTTTTTGTTGCTCGTTTTTAAATGGCTGAACTATCAACGAACCTGATATATCATGTATATCATTGTTACTTTCATCAATAAATCTGATAACTTTATACTGGGAGACGTTTATTGAATCGACCTTTCCGGACAACTTATCATTTGATAAAAAGTTTTTTTCAGTTTTACCAATCGGAGCAAAAAACCGTAAATGAATAATAAATATCACCGATAATAATAACACCGATGATATGATTGCTAATAATATAACTGTTGTGCGTCTCATTGTCTGATACTATTTTGTTTCTTACTAAATTCGTTATACATATTTTCAATTTTCTCCATAGGAATATCCAATGTGTAGATTTGATGGAAAAACCATTCAAGGTCTTCTTCTATAAAACGCTTCCTGCGGAGAGATAAAATCAATTTCTTTGCACCGGTAGATACAAAGTATCCAATGCCTCTTTTATTGTAAATTATGTTCTGAGACTGAAGATAATCAAATGAGCGCATTGCGGTATTTGAGTTGACTTCTACAATGGAAGCGTATTCTCTGACTGACGGAATTCTCTCTTCCTCAGGATATTGCCCGAAGATAATCTCGTCACATATTCTATCTGCTATCTGCAAATAAATAGCTTTACTTTCTTTAAAGTTCATATGCTTAGAGTCTATTAATAATTTCAGAGTCTTTAAATCGGAAATAAGAGATAACCCAGTTAAAAAGAGTCAGAACAGAAAAAAGAAAGATAATATTTCGCCTTGTTGTCCATTTTTCTATTATTTCCCTGCAATAATCTCCTACACTAAACAACTGACTTTCATTGAACAGAGAATTTACCAATAAGGCGTCTACCGCATAAAAAAGCAGAGTTATTGCTATACCTGTTGCAAGAGTTTTGATGAACGGGTTCTTATACCACAATGTACTTCCTAAAATAAATAAAGACTGGAAAAAGAGATATACAGAAAACAGAGCTGTAAATTCCATCCAATTATCTGTCATTGCATCTGGATTTTGACTACATAATCCTTGTGTAATATTTACTGCAGTTATATTAAATTCTGGATAACGTATTGAGAGTATTGCTATCCTGGTATAATCGGCTAATTTAAAAGCAACAAAAAAAGCGATTATAAATACAACAACAGCGGGAAGGAATCTTGAGAAGAATTTTTCAAAATTTGTTGCCGGAGTCATCAAATATGCAATCCTCTTAGTTTTGTCTTTCATTTTTTCCATCATTAGTGATGCGAAAAGGCATCCAAATCCCCAGAAAATAAATGTTGCAGGTATCAGATAATTATTATCTCCATTCGATGGATTATAATTATAATTAGTTCTTGATTTGAATTCAGAAAGTCCTATAAAACTAAAGATTATCGCCATTATGGCATATAACATCACAAAACGAAGAAGCATTGTTTTCCAGTTCTCTATAAAATCTTTTTTATAGAGAAGAGTAAAGCGCTTAATACATATAAAATTATTCTTTATCATAACCTTGATTTTTAATTTTGAAGATAAACTTTCAATTTGTCAGTATTAGCTAGCAGAGCATTAAATAATAGTTCAAGATTAATAGCCGACTCCTCGTTCTCTTTATTAGGAAGAATCATGCTTTTCCCTTGAATGGAAGGAGAAACATACAGTGCTTCCTCTGCTGATTCATTACTTGAGGTTTCTACAAATAATAGCTTCTGACAAATTTCTGAAACAGATTCATTCAGCAAAACTTTATTGCTGTCCATCACAATTACATGTTCCAGTAGGTTATCAACATCTTTAACCTGATGAGTAGAAATAATGATAGTTTTTTCATCGCTCATTCCAGATGCTATAAACTTTCTAAACTGACTTTTTCCAGGAATATCCAGTCCGTTTGTTGGTTCATCCATAACAAGAAGAGAAGTGTTTGTAGCTAATGCAAAGCTCATATAGACTTTCTTTTTCTGTCCCATTGATAAGGCTCCAAGATGCACATCCATATTCAAATCAAAGCAATGCAGATATTTCTCGAGGTTTTCCTCACTGAAACGAGGATAGAATGATTTATTGGATTCAACATACTTGCGAAAAGAGATCGCTGGTAAATCAAATTCCTCTGGCACAATATAAATATCCTGAAGTGTTTTAGGCAATCTTTTAGATACGTCTTCATTATCAAAATCAACCTTTCCACTTTTTGGCATTAAAAGCCCTGTAATAAGATATAAAAGTGTTGATTTTCCAACGCCGTTCTTACCTAACAAACCATACACTTTACCCTTTTCAACCGATAGAGAGAAGTTCTCAAATAGTTTCTTGTGTGACCTCTTGTATACAAAGGACAGATTCTCAATTTTTAGCATCTTATTTCAATTTATTATTTAATTATCATTTACTCCAAACTTGCAGTTTACTAATTAGAAACAGTTGCACTACAGTAATCATGATACCAGTAGTGTTACTATAATTACGATAAAGGCTACTATAACCATTGTTCTACAATTTTAAATTAAATACTCAATACAAAACTTTTATATAATAAACTCTGTAACATTCATGTTAAGTTCTTTGGCTATGATATATATAAATTGTATGCCTAAAATAAAGTAAACAGTATAATCCCTTTTGAATCTACTATTCTATTATTTATTGAATCATAATTATTCTTCGTACAATTACATATTATATATGTATAAACTTTAAATAACTGATTACTTTATGTATAGCCTAATATTTTATAAATAGATATTAAAATAGTGTACTATAATAGTAGTACACCGCAAATGTAAAAGTATAATTTGAAATAACAAAACAAACTGAAGAAAAATTTTATTTTTTTTGAATTGGAATTATGCACGGTAAGTCAAAAGAACTGAATATATTGGGGCTTATTCCTTTTGATTGACTTTGTTTAGTTTGTGATTTGAAAGATTGTTATAAGCAATCAATATGATAAAAGAGACGGTTGGATTGATTGATACAAAAAAAGAGACTAAACATTTCTATCAAAATGTCTAGTCTCTTTCCAAAATATCCCAAGTCATTCCCCTTAAGGAACGATACTATTCCCACTCAATAGTTGCAGGTGGCTTAGAACTAATATCATAAGTAACGCGGTTCACACCTTTTACCTTGTTGATGATTTCATTAGAAATCTTTCCAAGGAATTCGTAAGGTAGGTGAGCCCAGTCGGCTGTCATGGCATCGGTTGAAGTAACGGCACGAAGTGCTACTGCATTTTCGTATGTTCTTTCGTCACCCATTACACCTACAGACTGTACTGGAAGAAGGATAACACCTGCTTGCCATACCTGATCGTAAAGTCCCCATTCACGTAGTCCGCTGATGAAGATATCATCTGCTTCCTGAAGTACGCGTACTTTATCTGGAGTGATATCGCCAAGAATACGAACGGCTAAACCTGGACCTGGGAAAGGATGACGGTTGATAAGATGCTCCATCATACCAAGCTTGCGACCTACACGACGAACTTCATCTTTGAAAAGAAGGCGAAGAGGTTCGCAAAGTTTCAGGTTCATCTTTTCTGGAAGACCACCTACATTGTGATGGCTCTTGATTACTGTACCGGTGATAGAAAGAGATTCAATGCAGTCGGGATAAATAGTACCCTGAGCAAGCCATTTCACATCTTTCAGTTTGCGGGCTTCTTCATCGAATACATCAATAAAGCCTTTACCAATAATCTTACGTTTATGTTCTGGTTCAGTTACACCTGCCAGTTCGCCAAAGAATTTATCTTTTGCATTTACACCAATTACGTTCAAACCAAGGTGTTCGTAGTCGGTTAATACATTTTCAAATTCATTTTTACGAAGCATTCCGTGGTCTACGAAAATACAAGTCAGGTTCTTACCAATTGCTTTGTTAAGCAATACAGCAGCAACAGATGAATCTACACCGCCCGAAAGGCCAAGAACCACTTTGTCGTCTCCAAGTTGTTGTTTCAAATCGGCAACAGTACTTTCAATGAAAGAAGCAGGGCTCCAGTCTTGCTTGCATCCGCAAACATCTACAACGAAGTTGCGAAGAATCTGTGTACCATCAGTTGTATGGAATACTTCAGGGTGGAACTGTACGCCCCATATTTGTTCACCTTCAACCTGATAAGCTGCGATAGCAACCTCATTTGTTGAAGCGATAGTTTTAAAATTATCAGGAATGGCAGTGATAGTATCACCATGGCTCATCCATACCTGTGAGTTCTTTTCTACTCCTTTAAACAATACGTTGTCTTTGCAGAAAGAACCAAGATTAGCACGTCCGTATTCACGAGTAGCAGCCGGTTCAACTTTACCACCATTAGTATAAGCGATAAATTGTGCACCATAACAGATTCCTAAAATAGGATATTTTCCTCGGATTTCGCTTAGATCGATTTTGAAAGCCGCATCATCGTATACAGAGAAAGGGCTTCCGGAAAGAATAACTCCCTTTATAGATTCATCGTCCTTAGGGAATTTGTTGTAAGGTAGAATCTCGCAATACGTGTCCAGCTCACGAACCCTGCGACCAATAAGTTGGGTGGTCTGAGAACCGAAATCAAGAATGATAATCTTTTCTTGCATAATATAATAATGTATAGTTTGGAATTTTATGCATGCAAAAATACACATTATTCGCCAATAAATAAAAACCATTCACCAATAATTTGAAATCTACCGCCAATAAATTAAATTCTATCACCAATAATGATCTTTCCCGGAATGGGTTTACCCTTTTTTATTTTCTGAAATCAGGAGTATAATGGTCTTGATAATCTGCGGAAAAACTAGTGCTGTTTTTTGTTATTATAGGGGGTGGAACTAATTTTTCCGCAGCTTATAATCAGATAGTTAAGCCGAAAAGTAAAACGTATTGTCAGAATATAACCTTATAAGTTGTCTCTGAAAACGGAAAAGCTGAGTTAAAATGTGTTTCATGGCTGTAAATGAGTGTTTTATTTCGCGTAAAATGGATATAAAAGCAATAATTGGATAAAATTATTATATGGCATTGAGTAAACCATTTGGTTTATTCGTACTAAATTTACAGAATCAAATTATTATGGAAAGATGAAACGAATAATATTACTATTTTGCCTTTTTGTCTCTTTACAGTTAAATGCTCAGCATATTCAAATTCCTGCTTCTTTAGATCAGGAACATCCTCGTGTACTGACTAATGCCAAGGGGAAAGAAGAGACAAAACAGTTAATAGCTAACGAAGCATGGGCTAAAGATGTTTATACTAAACTGAAACTTCGCATAGATACTTATGTGAATCGTCATATAACAGATCCCGAATGGATTGTTTCACGATTGCAGATGTATTGGAAAACGCATAGTACAGATGTTTTCATTAACGGAGAAGTTTATTCTCATGCCGAAGGATGTGCTCCTGTTCCAACGGTTCGCTATACAGGAACTCGTGCTGCCACCACTATTTATAGTCGACCTAAACTGGAAGATATACTTCCTTACATGGACGATCCACAGGGACTTTATTTCCACAATAATTCCAAGGAAGGCAGACCGCTGGAATGGGCTGAACAATCGAAAACCGGACGGAATATAGAGTCTATTAATCTGGGAATTATGAATATGGCCCGAGATGCGGCTTTTGTTTACTGGATTTCCGGCGAAGAAAAATATGCAAAGTTTGCTCAGGATCTTTTCGATATGTATATGACGGGTATGTATTACCGTAAAGTACCTTATGATTTGAATCACGGACATCAGCAAACACTTGTTGGACTCTCTTCTTTTGAAGTTATTCATGAAGATATATTGAATGCACTTGTTTCCGCTTACGATTTCCTATACTATTATCTGAAAGAACAAAAGGCAGATAAGATGGACATATATGCCACTACTTTTAAAAAGTTTGCAGATAATATAATAGATAGAGGTGTTCCTCACAATAACTGGGATTTATTTCAGGCTGTCTATATAAATAACATTGGACTAATCCTGGAAGACAATGACCGTTATGCCGATAAAAAAGGGCGTGGCTATTATCTTGATTATGTACTTAATAAATCAAGCATTCGTCAGTGGTCGCTCACTAAATTAATGAATTATGGTTTCGATCCTAATACAGGAATCTGGGGAGAATGCCCGGGCTACAGCCAGAATGTAGTGGCTGATTTCGCCAATTTTGTAGATATGTATGCTCGCACTATGAATTTTGATGCATTGGAACAGATGCCGGTCATAAAGAAAGCTGTTGCGCATATTCCACAATATCTTTTCCCGAACGGATTAACTACTGGTTTTGGAGATACACACTACGGAAAACCTCGTACCGATTTCTATGCACGGATGATAGCCAATGCGCAGAAATTCAATAAAAAAGAGCAGGAGAACTATTTTACGGGAATGTATAAACTGTTAAATGAAGATGCCGGAAAGGCAACTAAAGATAAAAAGAATATTCCGGCTGAGATCACTTCTTTTTTCAGTGATAAACCTCTGGTGCTCGATCCTTCGGTAGCGACAGGCAAAATTGAAGACTATACATCTCCTTTGTTTTATGCTCCTAATGTAAGTTGGCTGGTTCAGCGCAATAGCATGAATCCCCGATATGGATTAATGATTTCTGAAGCGGCATCGTTAGGCAACCACATGCATTCCAACGGTATAACGATGGAACTTTACGGTAAAGGCTATATTCTTGGACCCGATGCTGGTCTTGGATCCGGATACTTTGCACAGGATTATGCGGAATATTACTCACAGTTCCTTGCTCACAATACTGTTATTGTAGATGGAATTTCGCGTTATCCGGAAATGAAAAGTAATCATGGTTTTGAGGTGAAAGGTAATTATCCTCAGTCCGAACAAAGAGATGGGATATATACCGGAATAACATATTCTGATGTCTCTTTTCTGGAACCGGAAACACAAGCTGATCAGAATCGTTTGATGAGTATTATCAGAACTGACGATAAACATGGATATTATGTAGATGTTTTCCGCTCGAAGAAACAAAAGGGTGGTGATAAGATGCACGATTATATCTATCACAACCTTGGCCAGAAGATATCTGTAGCAGATGCTGCCAGTGGCGATTCTCTTAATTTGAAACCAACCGATGATCTTGCTTTTGCGGGAGCACACCTGTATGCTTATTCTTATTTGTATAATCAGAAATCGCAGGTTACCGACAAGGATATAAAAACTACCTTCACCATGAACATGCCCGGTGGTGATGATGTTTCAATGAATATGTGGATAAAAGGAGAGAAGGAACGTGAGGTTTTTAGTGTCTTGGCACCATATACAGAAGGAATGGCTCGTACACCAATGCCTTATGATATAAAAAACTCACCTACACTAACTTTTGTTGCCCGTCAGAATGGCGAAGCATGGACTCGTCCGTTTGTTTCCATCTTTGAACCAAGTAGCAAGAACGAACCAAGCAACATTGCTTCAGTTTCATATTTTAATGCAAAAACCGTAGCAAACGATTTTGTAGGTATCAAAATTGAAAGTAAGAATGGCAGAATGGATTATATTTTTTCTTCAGAATCAGCCACTAAAGCAATGTATCAGAACATGATATCGGAAGCTGCTTATGCTGTGATTGGAGTGGAAAATAGTGGCAATTGTGTATTGTTTATGGGAAATGGCCGTCTGTTGAAAGGAGCCAATTGCTCGATAGAAACTTCAGTATTGGCAAATGCTATTCTGGAAAATAAGCAAGGAAAATGGTTCTATTCATCAAGTGTACCTTGTAAAATAGTTATTTCGGGTAAAACTTATAAGTTACCTGCTTCAAATTACGTTGAAATAAAAAGATAAACGATGAAGAACGATTAGTTAACCTGTTTTTCTTGAGGTTGTGTTTTTCTTTTTTGCAAATGTATTACGGGTTATAAATATTCGAGTCTGATATTAAATAATATGTCTTTGTCTGAACCTTGTTTGTAAACTACAGTATATGTTATTTTTATGGATATAATAGCTAAAAAACGCTTCTGTTTTTTCATTATTAAACATTGTTAATCATTGAAAATAGCTATATTTGCATATTCCTTTACAAATAAATGGTTAAAAGAATACATTGAAAAACTTAATTTTCATAATGAACGGTAGAAAGAGGTTATTAATGCTTTGGCTATTACTTCTTTCTGTTTCTATATATGGGCAATCATATACTTTCCGTGGACTCACAATGTCCGAAGGATTGTCTGATTTGTTGGTTAATGCATTCTATAAAGATGCGCAAGGATTTATGTGGATAGGAACAGATAACTGTCTGGAACGCTTTGATGGAGTTACTATAAAACATTATCCTTTTTCCGGTTCTGATATCAATAAAAAACGTGTTAGTTCAATATTAGAAACAAAAGATAAAAATCTGTGGACCGGAAACGGACTCGGACTTTGGAAACTAAATAAGAAGACCGATCAGTTGGAGCTCTTCTCTTCTGGCTTAATAAATTGCGGTGTACATTCTTTGATTCAGGATTCGCATAATGTTTTATATATAGGTAGTGAAAAGGGAGTCTTTATCTATAATAATGGAAATTTCAACCAGATTATGCCTGATAATAATATCCTTTCTTCAGGCAATCATATTCTAGGAATGGCTATTGACAAAACCGGAACCTTATGGATGGCAACTCCTTTGGGACTTTACTCATATAATGCGCAAAACAAAAAAATAAAGCAGTTTCGCTTCAATGATTCACCTAATCTGAATAGTTTTTCTAAAATAACGATTATTGGATCTACTTTATATTTGGGAACGGCCAATGCCGGACTTGTTCGTTTTGATATTCCTACTTCACGCTTTTCACGTTCCATAGAGGTCGGAAGTAATATTATATCAGATTTGTCAAGTGATGGAAAAGAGATGATATATGTGGCTACGGATGGGAATGGAGTTCATTTTCTATCTCATAGTCAGCAAAAAGTTGTACGTTCAATACAGTACAATCCTCAGGATAAAGCCGGAATTCGTTCAAACTCAGTATATTCTTTGTTGGTAGACAGAGATGGAATTGTCTGGATTGGTTTTTATCAAGCTGGGTTTGATTACAGTCTATATCAAAATAATCTTTTTAAAGTCTATTCATTCCCTCCGCTTTTTAATTCATCCAACTTGCCGGTTCGTTCTTTTGTAATACATGATAAAGAGAAGCTGATTGGAACCCGCGAAGGATTGTATTATATTTCGGAAGATAAGAAACTGGTAAAGAGCTATAATAAATCGTCACTTCGCTCCAACCTTATATTGTCTTTACGCCGTTATAATAATGAATACTATATCGGTACTTATGGTGGGGGAGTATCCGTGCTTAATCCTCAGACTCTTTCATTACACGACTTTAATAAAGAAGATGTTTTCCAGAAAGGTCACATTTTTCATTTTGAAGAAGATAGTAACGGTAATTTATGGATTGCTTCTTCTCAGGGAGTACATTGCTATAACAAACAAACCAAAGAGATAAAAACATATACAAGTACAAATTCTCAGTTACTAGATGGAAATGTATATTATATCTTCTTTGATTCAACAAAGAAAGGGTGGATAGCAACAGATAATGGATTATGTATATTTGACCCTGTGTCTCAAAGTATTAGATCGAATATTTTCCCTCAAGGTTTCTTTAATAAAGAGAAAATAAGATATATATATCAGGATTCGCATAACAATATCTTCTTCTGTCCCGATAAAGGAGATGTTTTCAAATCAGATTTATCTATGCGTAATTTTCAGCGTTTGAAAATGAAACATAAGTTACTGGGCAATGCCTTTATGTCTGTTATTGAAGATAATGCAGGTAAGTATTGGCTCAGTAGAGACAATGGCATTATTAGCATGAATAGAGATGAAAGTATAATGCAGGGTTTTAATTTTACAGATGGAATACCTGATCCTATTTTTCATGTAGCAGCCTGTTATAAAGATGCAAAGGGAAAATTGTGGTTTGGAAATTCAAAAGGATTACTTTCTGTAGATCCAGCTTTGGTTGCTTCCACTAAACGAAATCCTTATTCTATTGTATTAACTGATATTTTGGTAAATGGTCAATCCCTTGATAGTGATATGCAGGAAGAGATCAGAGCAGAAAAAGATATTTCGCTTTCAAGAGATCAGAATAATTTGACTTTCAGGTTTTCAAGTCTCACATATAGTGACCCTTCCTCTATGATTTATGAGTATAAACTTGAAGGATATGATGAGGATTGGCAAACAATAACCGGAAAAAATGAAGTATCCTATTACGATCTTCCTATTGGAAGTTATACATTTCACGTTCGTCTTCAAGGCGATGAAAAATCAGAAGAAACTATATCTGTTATGATCAGCCCGTTTTTACTTGTTATATTCTGGATTGCCGTTGTGGCAACAATTATTGCTTTAGCTCTTTGGGGCAGAAACTATTTGCGTAAGAGATTAATAAAAAAAGAAGCAGAAACTTTATCACCCGAATCATCCGGGTTTGAAGATACGCCGGTACAATCTACCTCATCTGAAGAGCCAGATTCTACTGACAAAGAATCTTCGAAACAAGAACACATAAAGCAAGATGAAGAAAAATATAAGTTTGCAAAGTTGAGCAACGAAGAGTGCAAGCATATTTGCAATAATCTTATCAAGCATATGAAAAAGAATAAGCCATATATTAATCCGAACTTAAAGATTTCCGATTTGGCTCATGCAATTAAGTGTACCTCTCATTCACTCTCTTATGTATTTAATCAGCATTTGAATCAGAATTATTATGATTTCGTAAATGAGTATAGGGTTGCTGAATTTAAAGAGTTGGCTAATGATCCAAAGTATTCACGATATACTCTAACGGCATTATCTGAAAAATGTGGATTTAGTTCACGCGCATCATTTTTCAGATCATTTAAAAAACTGACCGGAATTACTCCCAACGAATATATCCAGCAAATGGAATCTTCTAAATAAAACTACAATCTGATAGGTTTTATTATTTAAACTATTTGAATGTACTTGCTCATTATGAGTAGGTGCATTTTCTTTTATGTTGAACAGCATAAAAATGTTATTATTTGATGTTATATGTTCAAAAGTAAGTATGATACAATTATTTGAGACTTTCTGCGTGTTGTGTATAAATTATTTATAATCAGATGTTTATGTGTAATTGTGTCTTATGAAATGGTATGAGATGTATTGACCTTTATTAACTCTTGCTTTCTTTTTTTTACTCTCTATATTTGCTTCCGTAAAGCATAACTTTATTAAAGCTAATATTATGGAAAGTACATTAAACAACTCTGATCGTCTCATTGAACGTTCGTACAATGATTATCATCAAACCATACTTAATTACATTACTTATAGAATTAATCATAAGTATGATGCTGAGGATTTAGCACAAGATGTATTTATCCGTTTGATTGATTATAAGTTGATGTTAAGAGAAGAAACAGTTAAATACTTCCTTTTTACGATTGCACGTAATATTATAATCGATTACCTCCGTCGTTACTATAAAAAGCAAGAAATTACTTCATACATATATGATCATGCGGTAACATATACTAATGAGACTGAGCATAATATTCATGCTAAAGAAATTCTTTTCCTTGAGAAGAATAAACTTCAGTCATTCCCTTCCCAGCGTAAGACAATATACATAATGAATCGCTTTTATGAAAAGTCTACCGGAGAAATAGCAGTAGAACTGAACTTAAGTAAACGTACAGTTGAAAATCATTTAATGATAGGAAGAAAAGTAATGCGTAACTATATAAAACAGTGCATCTAAAAATCAACCAATAAATTTATAATATATGAAAGAAGCTTATGGATAATGAATCTAAACAGAGCAAATGTGGCCGGAAATGGCAATTAAATGGAGAAATATCTCCGAGAGTTTTTTTAATGAGAAAATATTTCATATTTTGTTAACACTTAAATATTTATTTATGAAACAATCGGATCAGAAAAAGAAGGCAAATAAAAGTCTTCTATCTAAAATGATTTTAGCATGTATGCTGATGCTTATTGCTTCTGTAGCATCGTTTGCACAGAATGCAAAAGTAATAGGTACAGTAACAGATGAAAAAGGAGAACCTATTATTGGTGCCAGTATTTTTGTTAAGGGAACATCAACAGGAACTATAACTGATGTTGAGGGCAATTTTACAGTAAATGCTCCGGCAAAAGGTAAACTGGTAGTCTCATACATTGGTTATGTAAAACAAGAAGTTACTATAACAGGTAATAAAGTAAAGATATCTTTGAAAGAAGATGCACAGACATTAGATGAGGTTGTAGTAGTGGGTTATGGTGTACAGAAGAAAGCAACTCTTTCTGGTTCTGTATCTCAGGTAATGGGAGATGAGGTGTTGAAAGGTAAAGCTACACAGAGTATGGCATCTGCTTTGCAAGGTACTATCCCAGGATTAACTATTACACGTACATCATCTCGTCCGGGTAATGAAGGTACCGATATAACATTACGTGGTGGTATCTCTGTTAATGCTACAGATCCAATGATTTTGATTGATGGCGTTGAGGCTTATCAATGGGAACTTTCTCAAATCAATCCCAACGATGTAGAAAGTATTTCTGTATTGAAAGATGCCGCTGCTGCAATTTATGGTACTAAAGCTGGTGCTGGTGTAATTCTTGTAACAACTAAACGCGGTAAGGAAGGTAGAGTGAAGGTTACTTATTCTGGTAGTGTTCACACAAATATTGTAGGTAATAAGTTCCCGGTTGCTAATGGTCAGACTTGGGCACAAATGTTGTGTCATGCAACAGAAAATGATGCTTATGCTTTGTTAGACAAGAATGGTAATCCACAATATAGTTGGTGGATGTGGCCGGAAGATGTCTGGAAAACAATGGCTAATGGTGAGAGATATGAAGGTGTTGTAGCTGGCTTATGGCGTGTACTTGATCCTTCTTCAGATCAGTTTGATGCTGTGTATGGCAATACTTGGGGACAATCTCATAATATTAACATCTCGGGTGGTACTGACAAACTGAAAGTTATGACTTCTTTGGGTTATGCAAAGGACCGTTCATTGGTTGATATTGTTTTTGATGGTCAAAAGAAGTACAACTTCCGTACTAATGCAGATTATAAAGTAAATGATTGGATTAAAACAGAATTCAATGTTTCTTATGATAAACGTATTACTGATGTTCCTACTCAGGGTGTAGGTAATGGTATTCAGGACTTCTATATCTTTCCATTGTATAATGAATACGGACAGTTCTATGATACATTTGGTAATAACAACTTGTTAGCGAAATTGGTTGAAGGCGGCCGTACAAAAAGTACAGAAGAAATCCTTAGATTAGGTGGAAAAGTAACTTTAGATCTCGCTAAATTAACAAAAGGTCTTACAGTATCAGGAAGTGCAAATGTGCGTCTTCGCAAACACTGGGAAGTAGCACGTCAGAATAAAGTGACAATGTATGACTGGTCGGGTGAAACGACTACTGCAGATGGAAATCCTGATTATTCTTTGGGTACTGGTTCTATTAAGAGTCAGACTACAGATGCTAACTGCTGGGTAAAAAATACCTATGAAGATGTTCTTTATCAAACATATAATGCATTTGTTAATTATAACCGTGAATTTGCCGGACACAATATTGGTGTAATGGCTGGTATCACAGGTGAGAAAACTCAATATCAGAAACTTTATGGTTATCGTAAAAATATGTCATCTAATGATTTGGATGATATCAATTTAGGTGATGCAACAACAGCAGAAGCCACAGGAGGTAGTAATAACGTAGGTATGATCTCTTATTTAGGTCGTTTGAACTACGATTATAAAGGAATCTATTTATTAGAAGGTTTGTTCCGTCGTGATGGTTCTTCTAAGTTCTCTAAAGATAATCGTTGGGCTAATTTCGCAGGAGTTTCTGCCGGTGTTCGTTTCTCTGAATTTAATTTCATAAAGGATCTTGGTATCTTTGATAACTTGAAACTCCGTGCTTCTTACGGTGAAACAGGTTCACAAACAGGTATTGGTAATTATGACTATATATCATCTGTTGCTACAGGTACTACAATTTTTGGATATAACGGAGCAAAATATACTACAGCATATGTAAATGGTATGACTTCTTCAAACCGTACATGGGAACGTGTAGGAACAACAAACTTTGGTCTTGATTTTGCAGTTTTGAATAATCGTTTATCAGGAACATTTGAATATTATATCCGTGAAAACAATGGTATGTTGATTTCTATGACATATCCTCAAACACTAGGTGCTTCTGCTCCAAAAACTAATAATGGTAACTTTCAGGCTAAGGGTTGGGAATTATCTGTGAACTGGAATGACAAGATTGGCGATGATTTCAAATATCGTGTAGGAGTTTCTTTGTCTGATGCGAAAACAAAAATTACAAAATATACAGGTGCAGTTGCAATTGCTAATGGCATGAATAATAAAGTTGGAGCTTCTTCATTCATTGAAGGTAAACCATTAAATTCACTTTATGTTTATAAAACAGACGGCTACCTGCAAACTGCCGATGAAGTAAGTGCTTACTATACTTCTATTACTCAGAAATCAGGTGGTATACAGCCTACACAAAATACTTCTAATCAATTGATTTCTGGATGTGTGAAGAAAGTTGATTTAAGTGGTGATGGCAGAATTACTACTGATGACCTTTATTACTATGGAGATGCTAATCCTCACTACCAGTTTGGTCTTAATTTAGGTGCTACTTACAAAGGATTCGATTTTACAATGTTTGTTCAAGGTGTAGGTCAGCAATATATTGCCCGTGAAGGTCAGTTAGCTTCTCCCTGGTTTAGTGGGTATACTAATCAGAATGTTACATTTTGGGGAAATACATGGACTGCAGATCATGTAGATGCCCGTTATCCAATTATGTCTCGTAACGGTAGCCGTAATAACTGGAACTACAAACAATATAATGACATTAATATCAATAACTGCTGGTATGCACGTGCTAAGAATGTTGTTTTAGGTTATACTTTACCAAAGAGTCTGGTTCGTAAAGCAACGATTGAAAATATTCGTTTCTATCTCTCTGCTGATAACTTATTTGAGTTCTCTAATGTGAAAGATGGTTTCGATCCGGAAAGTAAAGCAGCTACCGGACAAGGTAATGTGGATGTATATGCACGTACTATCTCATTCGGTGTTGATCTGACATTTTAATGTTTAACCTCACAATTAATAACGTATGAAAACAAATAAAATCATATTATCCCTGGTGATGGGAACTTTGTTAACTACAAGTTGTGTCAATGACTTCCTTGAATTAGAGCCATTGGATTCACAAACTGAAGCTATCTATTTTAAAAACCTGACTCAGTTCCAGTATGCTGCTAATAATCTGCATACCAATATATATGCCTGGGGAGCAAATACTACTTATCCAATTAATTTTGATTGGGGAACCGATCTTGTTTCTGCTGGTGGAGATGATATAAGTGGAATAAACTCAGCTGGAACAACTGATACTTACTGGGAACAAACTTATAAGTGGTTACGTCCGGTTAATATCTTGATTCAAAAAGGTGAAGGATATAGTAATAAAGAAGAAATAGCTGGTCCTGTTGGTCAGGCATATTTCTTTCGTGCATGGCATCATTTCTTCTTGTTGAAACGCTTTGGTGGTGTACCTATTGCTAATGCTGTAACAGATACAGATGATGAAATTGTTTGGGGTTCCCGAGCTTCACGATATGAAGTAGTTGCTCAGATTTTGTCTGATCTTGATGTTGCAATTGAAAAGCTGAAGAATACAACTGTTGCTTCCACCAACAATGACGGACATGTTACTCTTGAAGCTGCAAAAGCATTTAAAGCCAGAGTTTGTTTGTACGAAGGAACTTTTGAGAAGTACGTAGGGGCCAAAACTGATGGCGACGGCGTTCAGTCTGGTGCAGGATCTGCCAAACCGGCTAGTTATCCTTCAGTTACCGATATGTTGACTATGGCTAAGAATCTTTCTAAAGAAATCATTGATTCAAAAACATTTGAACTTTGGAAAGGTGTAGAGGATGTAAGCAGCATTGCAACAGTCAAGAATCCTCAAATGTATGCTCACACTAGCTACTACTATCTTTTTAATTTGGAAGGAACTGATTCTAATCCAGCAGGTTTAAGCAAATCTTCTAACAAAGAAGCGATATTCCGGAGTGTATATGATAAGGTTAATCGCAAGAGTGGTACAAACCTTACACATACCTGGCCCGCTGGTATGACTCGTAAACTGTCGGATATGTATCTTTGCAGCGATGGTCTTCCTGTGCACTTGTCTCCTTTATTCAAAGGATATACAGATATGAATGCCGAACTTGAGAATCGTGACTATCGTTTAACAGCTTGTGTTTCTCCTGCAATGGATTATGCCTGGGGCTGGGGAATGTACAAAACAGGTGCTCGTTATGATGTAGATATTTATTCTTTAGCACAAGCTACTTATCAAAGCGTTCCTAATTTGCGTAATGCAGGTTCAGGTATGGGAGGCCGTAAGTTCCGTAGTGAGTTGGCATCCATAGGTGCTGATGGTGATGAAGCAATGGATTGTATGCACATTCGTTTCCCTGAAATTCTTTTGATCTATGCTGAAGCAACTTGCGAATTGGGTAACGGATCAATTTCTGATGCTGATCTTGATTATTCAATCAACAAAGTACGCGCTCGTGGTGGTGTTGCTCCTTTAAATGCTGCATTAATTGCTAAAGCAGCATCATTAGGTGGTCAGCTGACTTTCCTTGGTGAAATTCGCCGTGAACGTGCAGTTGAACTATATGGTGAAGGACAACGTTTAGCTGATCTTTGCCGTTGGGGAATTGCTGAACAAGAATTGGCAGGTCAGCCTCGTTGCGGTGCTTATATAGAATATAATGGGACAGATTCTTATTTGAAGACTTTGATAAATCCTACAGATAACAAGCCGGTTTATGTAGCATCTTCTTATGCTGGATTGATTAATGATCATAAGATTACTTACAGCTATGCAGGTTTAACACCTACAGAACCGGGAGCAATTGTTGTAGAGTTGGCTGCTAACCGTAAGTTTGCTTTGAAGAACTATTTGCAACCTATTCCAACTGATCAGATTAAGTTGAACCCTAATTTGAAACAGAATCCTAGTTGGTAGTAGTTGAAATGAGCTTAACAATATAAACTTTTTATAAAGAAGTAATTTTTTATAAATTATAATGCTAAATTGAAGGGAGATAGCTGTTAATGTTATCTCCCTTTCTGTTATACCTATCACATAAAGTAACATACTATTCTCGTCTTCGTCAGAATTTCAAGGAACATAACAATTGTCTGCAAACAGGATTTCTTGGCACATCAATATTAATGGCCACGCTTACCGATAATGGAATGAGCGATATAGCATACGAACTGCTTTTCCAGCGTAAAAACCCATCATGGCTCTATTCTATTGATAACGGCGCAACTACTATATGGGAGCGTTGGAATAGTTATACGATAGAAAATGGAATGGGACCAAAAGGTATGAATAGTTTCAACCATTACGCTTATGGTTGTGTTTGTGAATGGATATGGAAAACTGTGGCAGGCATTGCTTCTGATATATCTAATCCTGGATTTAAACACATTATAATGAAACCTATTCCCGACAAACGCCTTGGACATATAGACGCTGAGTATAAGTCGGCAACAGGTATAATAAAGAGTTCATGGAAATATGAGGGTGATAAATGGATATGGAAATTCACTATTCCCAATGGGGCTACAGCAAGTGTTACATTACCTGGAGAAAAAGTGGCTAAAGAGTATAAAGCTGGTACATATACTTCTGTTGTAGAGTTATATCCTTGATATTCATGATAATTACAAATCTACCGGTTTAAATCTGTAAGTTTAATAATATAAATCTGAAAAAAGGGAAAAACAAGATTGAAGTCTCTGCTAATTCAGAGAAGGGCAAAATAACAGCCTCGTGTGAATGGGTCTGTTTGTGATTTAATAACATATCTATGTAAGACTTATATATTAAAGATACAAGTAATTAAATAAATTTATTAGGTATAACAGCCTTTTCGTTCGTATTATACATACAAATGAAAAGGCTGATATTATGTAAGTGATCATAATTTTGCCAGGAATATAATTTTCGATAATATCCGTGTTGAACGTATTGAAGAGGGACGATTATTCCATCTTCGTGTGATGTATAATAAAAAATATAATACAGGTCCGGGAAGAGGTGTTCAGAATATAGTTTTCAGAAACATCTACTATACGGGCAAAAATGAAAATCCAATTTTGATTGAAGGGTATGATTCCAAAAGGAAAATTAGTGATATTCTTTTTGAAAATATCTATGTAAATGGCAAGAGACTAAAATCTCTTGATGAGCTGAATATAAAGATGGGCAATTTTACGAATATTAAATTAAAATGATTTTCTTATATTTGTAGAGCTAATAAATTTAATAATAATGAAAACAAAACTGCTAACCTTCTTTATTGGGGTTATTGGCCTTTTATCTATTGCCAATGCTCAAAATGTTACTCAATTGGTTCCAGGGAAAGATTTTCCGGCCGAAATTGAAAATCCCGAATGTCTTGGAATTAATAAAGAACCTTCTCATGCAACTTTGATGCCTTATGCTTCTTTGGATGAAGCTTTGAAGGCAAAAAGACATAAATCGTCTTATTGCCATGTTTTAAATGGCATGTGGAAATTTAACTGGGTGGCATGGCCAAATCAGCGCCCTGTCGATTTCTATAAAACCGATTATGATGTTTCTGGTTGGAAAGAAATTCCGGTGCCATCAAATTGGCAGGTTCTGGGATACGGAACTCCATATTACAGAAATATAGGTTACACCTTTAAAATTGATTTTCCTCATGTAATGAGTGAACCATCTAAAAATTATACAGCTTATGAGGAACGTAATCCGGTAGGTAGTTACAGACGCGACTTTGATGTTCCGGCAGATTGGAACGGCCGTCGTGTTTTCATCACTTTCGATGGTGTTGATGCTGCTTTCTTTATCTGGGTAAACGGACAGAAAGTAGGTTATAGCACAAATAGTCGTAATGCTGCAGAATTTGATTTAACCAAGTATGTAAAACCAGGTAAGAATATGGTAGCTGTTGAGGTTTACCGTTATTGCTCTGGTAGTTATCTGGAAGATCAGGATATGTGGCGCTTAAGTGGTATATTCCGCAATGTAACGCTTTGGAGTGTTCCTCAGACTCACGTTCGCGATTTCTTTGTTCAGACAGATTTGGATAAAGATTATAAAAATTCAGAATTGAGCGTTTCTGCAAAAGTCAAGAACTATGGCTCTCAGCCTTCTCAGGCACAGAAATTACAGGCTTCACTTTATAATGGAAATCAACCCGTAGAAGGAGCAACTGCTGTAGCAAATATTCCAGCTTTAAAACCGGGACAGGAAACTATTGTTGCTTTGAAGTTTACGGTTAATAATCCTGAGAAGTGGAGTGCTGAAACTCCTAAACTTTATACTACAGTTCTTACTTTGCAAGACAATAAAGGTACCAATGAAATATTATCTTCTCGTACCGGATTCCGTAAGATTGAGATTAAAGGACGTCAGTTCCTGGTAAATGGAACTCCGATAAAGCTGAAAGGTGTAAACCGTCACGAACATTGGTCGACTGTTGGTCATGCCATAACAGAAGAACAAATGATCAGAGACCTGGAAGTTATTAAGCAAGGTAACTGTAACCACGTGCGTACTTGTCATTATTCGGATGATCCACGTTGGTATGAGTTGTGTGATGAATGGGGCATCTGGTTGGTTGCTGAAGCAAATGCTGAATGTCATGGTTACGATGGAAAGCTTGATGAAGAGCCACGTATGAAAGCTGCAATAATAGATCGTAATGTAGCAAATACAGAAAACTTCAAGAACCATCCTTCAGTAATAATCTGGTCATTGGGAAATGAATGCGGACGAGTTGGTTCAAATTTTGTATTAGCAATGAATGCTGTAAAGTCTATTGATCCTACTCGTTTTGTACACTACGAACGTTTCGGCATGGGTAAAAATAATCCTTCTGATTTTGATGGAAGAATGTATGGTACTCCGTCTGATTTTGCTTGGGTTGCTCAGAATAAAGATCTGACTAAACCATTCTATATTTGTGAATTTGCTCATGCGATGTTTAATTCTATGGGATCATTGGAAGAATATTCAAAGATGTTTGATAATCATCCTGAGATTTTAGGTGGAGCTATCTGGGAATATCAGGATCAGGCATTGTGGAATAAACGTAATCCTGAACATCCAATCTTGGCTTATGGTGGCGGATTTGGTGAATTCCCTAACGACCACTATTTTATTCATAAAGGTGTAGTTGCTTGGGATAGAAAGACTATTAAACCTCATTATCCTGAAATGAAGAAGGCTTTCCAATGGATTGATACAGAATTGGTTGAACCTTCATCGGGAACTATTAAAATAAGAAATAAATTCCAGTTTATTTCATTGGATGGTTTTGATGCTTCATGGACGTTGACTGAAAATGGAAAAGAAATAGATAAGGGTACATTGCAATTACCTCGAATTGCGGCTTTCAGAGAAGGCAGAGTTTCTGTTCCGTATAAAATAGAAAATCCTAAAGCCGGAGCTGAATATTATTTGCGTATCTCTTATACTCAAAAGGATAAAACAATGTGGGCTGATAAAGGATTCGAAGTTGCTTCCGAACAATTTAAGTTACCAGTAAGTACTCTTCCTGTTAAAGAGGCAAAAGTAACTTCTCCAGTAAAAGTGAGCCAGGATGCTCAATCTATTAAAGTGGCAGGAACAGGATTTGCTGTAACCTTTGATAAAAATACAGGCTTAATGAGTCAGCTGATGAAAGATGGAGTAAATCTTTTAACTTCTGATGGCTCACCAAAACTTCACTTGTGGCGCGCAGCTCACCGTAATGATGATATGTGGGCAAACAGAGACTGGGAGAAATTTGGTGTAAATAACCTGAAAAATACTTTAGTTGATCTGACAGTAGAAACTGTTGATAAATGCACAGCAAAAGTAACTTCAACTATAAAGTATGATGGTAAAGAAGGATTTGGTGCGTATCATACTTCTACTTATACTATAAAAGGTGATGGCTCTGTGAAGGTTGATAATAAAATTGACTTTATAGGCTTAAGAATAAATCTTGCACATATCGGTGTACGTATGCTTCTTGATAAGAAGTTGGATCGTATGACATATTTCGGTCGTGGTCCGATAGAGAATTATTCTGATCGCAAGAGTGGGGCAGATGTAGGTCTTTATGAATTAGGTGTAAATGATCAATACGAATATGAAAAACCGATGGATCGTGGAAACCATGAAGATGTAAGATGGGTGAAATTTGCAGGAAATAGTATGCCTGACTTTTTAATAAACTCTGATGAGAAATTAATGCAGTTCTCTGCTTTGCCTCATACAGATGAACAGATGTTCCCGGTTGAATATAAAATAGATCTTCCTGCTAGTACTGCAACTGTTTTTTGTCTGTCGACTAAAACATTAGGTGTAGGTTCTGCAGGCTGTGGTCCAAGACCTTTGGATAAATATATGGTTTGGTCGGACAATACTCAGTTTACATATACTATACAATTATTGCAATCAAAGTAATTAAAACAAAATGACTTTGAAAAGTGTAGCCTGGTAATACGAACGGAGCATTGAACCAAAAGTTCAGACTGCCGAGCCTGTAACCAGAAGCTTTATATAAAATAATGTAGCAGAAAACTATATGAAAATAAAAGCGGCCGGAAGCATCTGATAAAGATATTTTCCGGCCGTTTGCTTATATAGTGATTGTTACTATTTGTTCTGGTAAGCAGTTAGCATCAATACTAGTTTTTCCTGCTCTTTTTGGTAATCGTTCATCAGGGCTACTGTGACAATTTTATATAATCTAAAGTTTTCATATTGTTTTTGTTTTAAAGATTTGTATTTTTATTTTGTTGATACAAAGATAAACTGGAAAGGATGCTTTTCCAACCGATAATTTCTATCTTTGTATAGATGAAATCTATGATTTGTAATTAATTGATAGAGTATGACTATACAGCAATTGGAATATATTCTTGCCGTGGACAGGTTCCGTCATTTTGGTAATGCGGCAGAACATTGCATGGTTACTCAGCCAACCCTGAGCGCGATGGTTCAAAAGTTGGAAGAAGAACTTGGTGCGAAGATATTCGACAGGAGTACGCAACCCATTCAGCCAACTTCTATTGGATATAAAATTATAGAACAGGCACGTGCGGTGTTGGAGCATGCTTCAAAGGTAAAGGATATAGTGCAGGAAGAAGGTCACTCTATAAAAGGAGTTTTTCGTTTGGCCATATTGCCTACCATAGCACCATATCTGCTTCCAAGGTTTTTCCCGAAGTTGATGGAAGATTATCCCGATCTGGATATCCGGGTTACGGAGATGAAAACACAGGATGTGCTGGTTGCCCTTGCTGCGGGAAAGGTAGATGCGGCAATACTTGCTACAGTTGTGACTGACAAATCTCTGCAGGCCGAGACACTCTTCTATGAACAATTCCTGGGTTATGTGGCCCGTAAGGAACCGATCTTTAAAAATGAGATGATTCGTTCTACTGATATCAGTGGAGAAAGGCTTTGGCTTTTGGATGAAGGCCATTGTTTCCGCGATCAATTAATGCGTTTTTGTCAGCTCGAAACAGTTAAACTCCATCAGGCTGCCTATCGTTTGGGAAGTATGGAAACTTTTATGAGAATAGTAGAAGGAGGGAAGGGTATTACCTTTATCCCAGAACTGGCTTCATATCAGCTTAGTCAGGAACATAAAGAGCTTGTCAGACCATTTGCTATACCTAGACCTACGCGTGAAATCAGTATTGTGACAAAAACAGACTTTGTGCGCTATACAATATTAAACATGATAAAAGAAAGTATTCGTTCGTCTGTACCAAAAGAAATGCTGACGCTGCAAAAAACTCAGCGAGTAGTCTGAATTTATTGGCCAATGAATTTATTTTATTGGTCAATGGATTAAATTTATTCACCAATAAAATAAATCCATTGGTGAATAAACAGAAGTTGTTTGTGCGAGAGCTGACCTTTCCTAGAATAAGCTTATGTTTTCTGTGGTTATTACTAAACTGATAGGCTCTGTTTTTATTATTTCTAAGCCGGTTTAGCATAAAAAAAGAGAGTGTCAAAAAAAAGTATTTGGCACCCTCAATTTATTCGTATCCCTAATGGAGACTGAAATCAAATATCCAACTCTACAAGGGGGTGTCTTGACTTTTTAGACACTCTCTTTTTTGAGTTGTTATCTGCTGATTAATTCTTCTGATTCTGACTGTTTATCACCCGATAAATTTCTTCGGCAATTCGGTTTGCACCAGCTTCGTTGGGATGTATCTGATCGGGGAAATACATTGGGAGTCCACTCATTGGAGTATGTAAATCAATAGTTTTCAATTTCATCTTTTTTGCCACACTTTTAATATATGGAATAACTTCACGAGTAATAGTACTGTCGTTTATTCCCCATTTTACACCATAAGCAGGAACTGGGAAACAAAGATAGATCTTAGGATTTGAAGGCAACTGCTTGAATGCATTGATCAGCGTTACAAGGTCTTTTTTAAAATCCGCTTTATATTTCCAGTTCTGAGGTTTAGTATCATTAGTTCCCAGTTTTATGGTTACAATATCCGGTTGAAAGCTTAATGCATCCTGGAATATTTGTTCCTTCATATAAGGGCGATCACCTTTCATAAGTAAGGTTCTTCCTCCAATTCCGAAATTATGCACTTCGTAGTCGCTCCCTAATAATCTTCCCAATACAGCAGGATAACCATCCTTGTTTCTGTCTTTAATGCCAGATCCGTAAGTAATACTGTTACCAATACAAGCCACTTTAATTACTTTTTGTTGAGCAAATGTAAGGTTGCAGCAAAACAGCAGCACACCTATAAGCGATAAATAAGAAATTCGTTTCATTTTTTTATTAGATTTTTTATTAGAAATATTATTGTCCGGCTAACTTTGTATAAGTTACACTCTTTTCATTAACGTTCTTTGCATTGCTAACCTTTTTAATGAACTTATTCACCTTGTTTACATGGATATTCTTTAGTTCCACATTCTCTACCGGAAGTCTCTCATCGCCTTTTATCTCGTAAATGGCATCAACTTCTTCGCAGGTAACGTTTTTCATGTGAATATCGTGAATAGGAGTAATACGTGTTTCGTAAGTAGGGAAATCTTTCCACTGATACAATACATCAGTATCAATTTCAAAAGCTCTTTGCATTTTTCCCGCTTTAATGTTTTCCATATAAATGTTTTCAACGAATCCGCCTCTGCGATGATTGGTCTTAATGTAGAACAGTCGTAATACAGATTTAGGAGCAGTGCAGTTGTGCATATAAATATTACGGATGCCACTTGATAACTCGCTGCCTAGTCCCAATAACGTGTGTCCTTGAAGAATAGAACAATTGCGGATTACGATGTTTTCGCAGGGAGTATTAAGGCGCCAGCCATCCTGATTGCTTCCCGACTTAATAACAACAGCATCATCTCCCTGATCAAACGTGCAGTTTTCTACAAGGAAGTTGCGAGTCATTTCCAGGTCTATACCATCGTTGTTATGCCCGTGAGCTTTTATATCCAGATTACGCGCTATGCCATTATCGCACATATACATGTGAACGCACCAGAAAGGACTTTCCCTTATTTTAAATCCATCCAGCATGATGTTCTTACATCTATTAAAATGTATCAGGTAAGGACGCATTCTGTTTTCCTCGTTTCCAAATTGTCTTTCCTCAACAGATACGTTTGTAGACATCATCGTGTAAAGCTTTCCGGCTGCAGTCATGTAATACTTCTGGCGTGGAAACCATATTTTCCATGTATCCATCTTCGGACTAATTGTTCCTTTACCGGTGATAGCTATATTTTCACATTTAAACGCATAAATAAGAGGTGAGTAATTATAGAATTCCATTCCTTCCAGAGAGCTTTGCACTGCCGGCAAATAGTCGGATGGATTATCAGAAAAGCGCAATACTGCATTTTCATCAAGATGCAGGTCTACATTACTTTTAAAATGAATAGGACCGGTAAACCAAACTCCCTCAGGAATAACAACTCGTCCACCTCCAGCCTTATTGCAGGCATCTATGGCTGAGGCTATAGCTTTTGTGTTGTCGGCAACGCCTCCTTCAATGGCACCGTAATTTGTAATTGGGAAATCTTGTTTCGGATAATTGAAAACCTTAATAGGCTGCATGGGGAAAGGAGCCTTTACTTTTACTGTGCTATAATTACCATAAGGAACGGTAAAAGATGCTGTAAGCAGATAAACAACGACTCCTGCGAGACATTTTAGAAAATTAATTTTCATAATATTATTAGTAGATTAATTCCATAGTCCTTTTGATAAATTCTTTTCAAAAGGACTTTGAATAGCCAAATTCCTCTTTTGATTATCAGAACTTAATGCAAAGAAAAACATTTTTCACTAACTAAATATGTTATTGCGTACATAACCTATAGAATTTTATACAAGAAAGATATTAAATAGCCTTACAATATAGACATTGAAATGGATTACTAATAATAATCTTCTTCAAGAGAATAAATTGTGCTTTATTTTGAGTATATATTTCCTTATATTCGTATAGTTTATATAAGAAATATAAACTGCAAATAATAATACGAAATGAAAACGTGTGATTTAAAGAGATTCTTTTTTGCTTTGCTATTTAGCTTAATGCCATTTATTGCATTTGCACAAGCAATTATTAAGCAGACTGAACAAAAGCTAAAATCTCCTGATGGTGCTTATGAATTTACCTTTTATCAGAAGCAAATTACTCCCGGAACAAAGCAAATGTACTATACTCTTTCTTTTAAAGGAAAAGAAGTGATGAAAGAATCAGAGCTTGGCGTCCTGATAGAAAACCAATTGTTCGAATCAGCGTTGGCTGTGCCCAATGATACTTGCCATTTGTGGTGTGAAAATCTTGCTTTGATTGGAACTGATTGCTCGTCAGTAGATACAAGCTGGAAACCAGTATATGGGGAGAAAAGTATAATCAGAGACAATTATAATCAGCTAACTCTTAAGTTCGAGAAATATGGTAACGGAAATGCTGCTGTTCCAACCGATGGCTATGATAAACGTCGTGCTTACCGCATGGATATCATTGTTCGTGCTTATAATGAAGGTGTGGCTTTGCGCTATTTTTTCTCTGAAACAAATAACGGGCTTTTCTTACATATCACCGGCGAGCAGACTCAGTTCTCTTTTCCAGAGAATACACAGGCGTATTATGAGCGATGGGCACAAGGACCTTATTCTCTTCTTCCTTTAAAGGATTGGAAAGATGAGTGCGAACGTCCGCTTACTCTTAAATTGGAAAATGGACTTACTGTAGCTCTTGCAGAAGCTCAAATGGTTGATTACTCTCGTATGAAGTTTTGCTTGAATGCAACAAAAAGTAATACTTTGCAAGCTTCACTTTATGATAAAGTAGATATAATATCGCCTTATTCAACTCCATGGAGAGTGATTATGGCAGCTGAACGGCCAGGAGACTTAATTGAGCATAACAATATTATTTTGAACTTGAATCCGGAAAATAAATTGGAAAATACATCATGGATAAAGCCCGGTAAAGTAATTCGTGTTGGTAAACTTGCTCAGGCTGATGCTAAGTTGTGCGTAGATTTTGCTGCAGAAAGAGGATTGCAATATATTCATCTTGATTCAGGATGGTATGGTCCGGAAACAAAAATGAACTCGGATGCTACTAAAGTTTCTGAAACCAGAGACCTAAATATACCGGAACTTACAGCCTATGCTGCTTCAAAAGGTATTGGCGTGTTTGTTTACGTAAATCAACGGGCTTTGGTACAGCAGCTTGATACGCTTCTTCCACTTTATAAGAAATGGGGATTGAAAGGTATTAAGTTTGGTTTTGTTCAGGTTGGATCAAACCGCTGGACTACCTGGATGCACGAAGCTGTGAAGAAGTGTGCGGAATACGGATTGATGGTGGATATTCACGACGAATACCGCCCAACTGGATTCAGTCGCACTTATCCGAATCTGATGACTCAGGAAGGAATTCGTGGCAATGAAGAAATGCCGGATGCTACACATAATACAATTCTTCCTTTTACTCGTTTCCTTGCCGGAGCAGGTGATTATACTGTATGCTATTACAATTCACGTGTAAAAAACACAAATGCACATCAATTGGCTTTGTCTGTTGTTTATTATAGCCCTCTTCAGTTTCTTTACTGGTATGCCCAACCATCAGCTTATACCGGCGAACCAGAGATTGAGTTTTTCGATAAGGTGAAGACTGTTTGGGATGATACAAAAGTAATTAATGGAAAGATTGGTGAATTTATAACTACAGCTCGTCGTAGTGGAGATGAATGGTTTGCAGGAACCATCACTAATACCGAGGCAAGGAAAGTTACTGTTCCTCTTACTTTTCTGGATAAAGGAAAAAAATATGTTGCAAGCATTTACACTGATGATGATGCGGTTAAAACCAAAACACATGTGCGTGTTTCTAAGTATATTGTGAATGGAGATAGCATACTTAACTTTTCAGTAAAAGCCAGTGGGGGAGTTGCTATGCATTTTGTTCCTGCTACAGCAAAAGAAATTAAGAGTCTCCCGAAGTTAAAGAAGAATAGTCAATTGTAGATATGATATTTGAGATGAAAAAAGGAACTGTTTTACCAACCTAACCAATAATTATAATAGCTTTTTATTCAGAAAAATAGGGGTTGTCCAAAGATAAAAATGGAACAACCCCATTTTTGTGATATGCCGTTAATAACTTAGTGGTGTGGGAGGCTGAGACAGTAATTAATCCCGTTTTTCTTACCCGATCCTTTTTTCTTTTACTTTCTCTGAGATTGTTTTCAAAGGTTCAAATCTCAGAGGCTTGATTTTACTATTACAGCCTCTTTTTATTATGATATCAGATTTAAAACTCTTCTTTCAATTCAATGGATACTCTTTTATTCTAATTAAGTTCAAAAAAAGTAAAGGTGGACTAAGTGTGTTCTCATATTGCTACGTATTAATATATGTTGATGAAGACTTAGAGGACTTCATAATGTTAGATTCTAAAAATAGTTTGTTTTAATTAGGTTTATGGTAAGAAGATATATATCTGCTGAGGAAATTTTTCTCAGTAGATATTTATTCAGGATAGATATTAATAGTGCTAGTATTTTGAAATATATGAAGAATATTGTCTGTTTTTTCATTTTAAGTTTCTCTATTTCATCCGGCATTTCGGCACAGAATTATGTGTCGAAAGTTTGGGTGGCAGATCAGGGAGACGGGACTTATATAAATCCGATTATTAATGCTGATTATTCGGATCCGGATGTTTGTGCCGTTGGAAATGATTTCTATCTAACGGCTTCAAGTTTTAATTGTATCCCAGGATTGCCAATTCTTCATTCAAATGATTTAGTGAATTGGAAGATTGTGAATTATGCACTGAAAAAACAGATTCCGGCTGAAATATATGATAAACCTCAGCATGGCAAAGGTGTATGGGCTCCTTGTATACGCTATCACAAAGGTGAATTTTATATTTATTGGGGAGATCCTGATTTTGGAATTTATATGATAAAAACAAGCAATCCTGAGGGCGAATGGAGCGAACCTGTATTAGTAAAAGCCGGAAAGGGAATGATTGATCCTTCTCCTTTGTGGGATGGAGATGGAAAAGTTTATCTTATAAATGCGTGGGCCGGAAGTAGAAGTGGCATTAATAGCGTTCTTGTGGTTTCTGAAATGAACTCTGAAGGAACAAAAGTGATTAGTGATCCTGTTATGGTTTTCGATGGTAACGATGGAGTGAATCACACAGTTGAAGGTCCTAAGTTTTATAAGCATAATGGATATTATTATATAATGGCTCCGGCAGGAGGTGTTGAGCAAGGATGGCAATTAGCTATGCGTTCGAAAAACATCTATGGCCCTTATCAATCTAAAATTGTTATGGTGCAAGGGAAAAGTGTTATCAATGGTCCTCATCAAGGAGCTTGGGTTGAGACAAATGCAGGAGAATCATGGTTTATCAATTTTCAGGATAAGGCAATGTATGGGCGGGTTCTTCATCTGAATCCCATGAAATGGATAAACGACTGGCCCGTAATTGGTGTAGATAAGGATGGTGATGGGTGTGGCGAACCTGTAACTGCATATAAAAAACCAAATGTTGGGAAAGTATATTCTAAAGAAACACCAGTTGAAAGTGATGAGTTCTCATCTGCTAAATTGGGCTTGCAATGGGAATGGCATGCAAATTACAAAGACATTTATGGCTTTCCTTCTAATTCAGGTTTTATGCGTTTGTATGCAGGTTATTTATCAGAAAACTTCGTCAATTTCTGGGAAGTTCCTAATCTGCTAATGCAGAAGTTTCCTGCCGAGGAGTTTGTTGCAAAGACAAAACTTGCATTCACAGCCAAACAAGATGGAGAAAAGGCTGGACTAATTATTATGGGATGGGACTATAGTTATATTTCAATATGTAAAAGAGACAATTTATTTGTGCTTCAGCAATCAATCTGTAAGGATGCTGAAAAGCAAACTCCGGAACAAGTTAAGGATTTGGCTAGTTTCCCTATTGATAAAATTATTCCGGTTGGTGCCCCTAACTATATTAAGCATATTTATCTTAAAGTAACAGTAAATAAAGGTGGTAAGTGCACTTTCGCTTATAGTCTTGATGATAAGAAATATGTATCAGTAGGTGATGAGTTTATTGCACGACAAGGTAAATGGATTGGTGCAAAAGTTGGATTGTTCTGTGTAAATCCCAATCAATCAGGAAACAGAGGTTGGGTGGATGTAGATTGGTTCCGTATAGTTAGATAATGAAGAATACAAATATGATAAAAGAGACTACAAGATAAAAGGTATGAAGAAAATTATTTTAGGATTAGTAGTGTTGTTATTTTGTGCTTGCTCAGCCAATCATAGTGACAAATCGTTCGATGTAGATGGAGCATTAAAATATTGTTCCGCACAAACCAATCGGACTTTAAAGGAATTAGCGCCAATTGATTATACAATGATGCCGCGTAATATAATGGACAGTCTTAATACATGGAGTTGCCGTAAAGTAACAAAAGAGGAATGGACTTCGGGCTTTTGGCCTGGTATTTTATGGTATGATTATGAGGCAACAAAAGATTCAAGAATTAAAGCCGAAGCAGAGAAGTTTACTGCATCTTTGGGCTTTATTTCCAAAATCCCCGCTTATGATCATGATTTAGGTTTTCTTGTATTCTGCAGTTATGGCAATGCATATAGGCTGACAAAAAATCCTGTTTATAAGAAGATAATATTAGATACAGCTGATTCACTTGCTACATTATTTAATCCTAAAGTTGGAACCATACTTTCATGGCCACGTGAAGTAAAGGCTAGAAACTGGCCTCATAACACAATTATGGATAATATGATTAATCTTGAAATACTTTTCTGGGCAGCAAAGAATGGTGGTGATAAAAAGTTATATGATATTGCTGTTTCTCATGCAAATAAAACAATGAAATGCCAGTTTCGCCCGGATTATTCTTCTTATCATGTAGCAGTATATGATACAGTGACAGGTAATCTTATTAAAGGTCTTACTCATCAAGGTTATGCAGATAATTCTATGTGGGCTCGTGGTCAGGCTTGGGCAATCTATGGTTTTACTGTGTGTTACCGTGAAACAAAGAATCCTGAATACTTGAGCTTTGTGCAAAAGGTGACAGACATTTACTTAAAAGGACTTCCTGAAGATTATGTTCCTTATTGGGATTTTAGTGCACCGGATATTCCAAATGCTCCTCGAGATGCTTCTGCAGCGTGTGTTGTTGCTTCTGCATTGCTTGAACTTTCAACTTATCTGGATAAGGATAAGGCTGAAGAGTATAAGGATGCCGCAGTGAAGATGTTGAAAAGTCTAAGCTCTCCTGCATATCAATGTAGAGATGCGAAACCAGCTTTCCTGCTTCATTCTACAGGACATTGGCCTAATGGATCTGAAATTGATGCTTCTATTATATATGCTGATTATTATTATATTGAGGCACTATTGCGTTTCAAAAAGCTAAATGAAAATAAAGATATATTAGAAAAATTATAATGTGTTATGAATAGTAAAAGCCATTAAATCTTTCTTATTTGCAGTTCTGTTTTTTATAGCAATTAAATGTTCGGCTCAGGAAACTGCCAAAATATAAAATGTGGCTTTTCTCCTTTTGATGGAGCTCCAATTATATCGGCACTAACTTCTGCTATTGTGGATAAAAAGTAGAATAATTAGATGTAAGCGGGCTATGTTTTTGTCTCTAAATATCTTATAATAATTGTTTTATGTTTCTTTGAATGAGATGTGATCTGATAAAAAATGCCTGGATTTTTTAGTCCAGGCATTTTAATATAGGTTGGGTATTTCACTTCTTACTTTTGTTTCAAGATATCACGTATTTCGGTCAGTAAAGTCTCTTCCTTGCTAGGTGCCGGAGGCTCGGGAGCTGGAGCTTCTTCTTGCTTCTTAGTAAGTTTTCCCATAAATTTGATAAACAAGAAAATTGCAAATGCAATAATGATGAAGTCGAATGTTGATTGCAGAAAGTTACCATAGTTTAAAGTAGCTGCAGCAGTAAGCTCTTTCCCATCGGATGAATAAGTAGCTTCTTTAATAACCCATTTTAGCTCTTTAAAGTTAACGCCGCCAACAAAAATACCGATAGCAGGCATTACAACATCAGCAACTAAAGAGGAAACTATTTTCCCAAAAGCGCCACCAATAATCACACCGACAGCCATGTCGATCACATTGCCTCTCATAGCAAATGCTTTGAATTCTTGTAGAAAGTTACTTTTTCCCATATTTTTTTATATTTAAGATGAAATTGTGTGCTAATATAAAAACATTTTAGTACTTTTGCGCTGCAATTAGGAAATAAATTTCTATTGATAGCTACACAGCCTTATTATAACTTATTCATACATGATAAATGACTGTATAAAGAACGCTATTTTATGCATTTATGTTTATTTATTTCCTGAAAGTAAAGACGGATATTTTAGAATGAATATTATAAAACCCTTAAAAGTTTAACAAAATGATTAAAGTAGGTATTAATGGATTCGGCCGTATCGGACGTTTTGTATTCCGTGCTGCTCAAACAAGAAACGACATTCAGATCGTAGGTATTAACGACCTTTGCCCAGTAGATTACTTGGCATATATGTTGAAGTATGACACTATGCACGGTCAGTTCGAAGGAACTATCGAAGCTGATGTTGAAAAAAGTCTATTGATCGTTAACGGTAATCCTATCCGTATCACAGCTGAAAGAAACCCAGCTGATTTGAAATGGGATGCAGTAGGTGCAGAATACGTAGTTGAGTCAACTGGTTTGTTCTTAACTCAAGAAAAAGCTCAGGCTCATATCCAAGCTGGTGCAAAATATGTTGTAATGTCTGCTCCTTCTTCAGATAGCACTCCAATGTTTGTTTGTGGTGTTAATGAAAAATCATACGTAAAAGGTACTCAATTTGTATCTAACGCTTCTTGTACTACTAACTGTTTGGCTCCTATCGCTAAAGTATTGAACGATAAGTTCGGTATCTTAGATGGTTTGATGACTACAGTTCACTCTACAACTGCAACTCAAAAAACAGTTGACGGTCCTTCTATGAAAGACTGGAGAGGTGGTCGTGCTGCTTCTGGTAACATTATCCCTTCATCTACTGGTGCTGCTAAAGCTGTAGGTAAAGTAATTCCTGAATTGAACGGCAAATTGACAGGTATGTCTATGCGTGTTCCTACTTTGGATGTTTCTGTAGTTGACTTGACAGTTAACTTGGCAAAACCAGCTACTTATGCTGAAATTTGCGCTGCAATGAAAGAAGCTTCTGAAAACGAATTGAAAGGTGTTCTTGGTTACACTGAAGATGCAGTTGTTTCTTCTGACTTCTTGGGTGACGTTCGTACTTCTATCTTCGATGCAAAAGCAGGTATTGCTTTGACTGACACTTTCGTAAAAGTTGTATCTTGGTATGATAACGAAATTGGTTACTCAAACAAAGTTCTTGACTTGGTTGCTCACATGGCATCAGTTAACGCTTAAGAAATTATTTCTTTATATTTTGAAACCGCTTCGGGTAACCGAAGCGGTTTTTTTATTCTTTAGTTTCTCCTTTAGTTGTTTATATGTAAAGACAAAGATTCCTTTTTTAAGTTATAGCTTCATATATTCGGGAATTTTTATGTAAGTTTGTAGACATTATTACTTGTGAATTTATGGCAAATTTTGACTTAATTACTATACTAGGCCCTACAGCTTCTGGAAAAACCCCTTTTGCAGCTGCTTTAGCATACGAATTGGATACTGAGATAATCAGTGCTGATTCTCGTCAGATTTATAAGAAGATGGATTTGGGAACCGGAAAAGATCTTGTGGATTATACGGTAAATGGAAAACAAATTCCGTATCATTTGATAGATATAGCCGAGCCTGGCTACAAGTATAATGTTTTTGAATATCAGAGAGATTTTCTTGTTGCATATAATGAGATTAAGGAAAAAGGTAAATTACCTATCCTGTGCGGAGGAACCGGTATGTATCTGGAATCCGTTTTAAAGGGGTATAAACTTATTCCGGTGCCTGAGAATAAAGAGCTTCGGGATAAATTGGCCGACAAATCTCTGGAAGAGCTAACAGAAATATTAGAAACCTATAAGGAACTTCATAATTCTACCGATGTTGATACAGCTAAGAGGGCGATCAGGGCTATTGAAATAGAAGAGTATTACTTGAATAATGATATAGCTAAAAGAGAGTTTCCTGAACTTAATAGTTTGATTATTGGTGTTGATATTGATAGAGAACTAAGAAGGCAAAAGATTTCCAGACGTCTTCGCCAACGTCTTGATGATGGAATGGTTGAAGAAGTGAAGCAATTGCTGGATAAGGGAATCCCTGCTGAAGATCTTATTTATTATGGGTTGGAATATAAATATCTCACCTTGTATCTAACTTCTCAACTAACTTATGAGGAAATGGTTTCGCAGCTTGAGATAGCTATTCACCAGTTTGCCAAACGACAGATGACCTGGTTTCGTGGAATGGAACGCAGAGGTTTTACTATTCACTGGCTAGATGCAACTTTACCACAACAAGAGAAAATTGAACGAGTAAAAGACTTACTTAACAGCTGATTGATATGAACACAGATCCAAATAGATGGGGGATTATTTATAATCCCAAAGCTGGAACTCGAAAGGTTCAGAAACGATGGAAGGAGATAAAAGAGTACATTGAAAGTAAGCAGGTTGCTTTCGACTATGTTCAGTCCGAAGGCTTTGGTACTGTAGAAGTTCTGGCACGAGCTTACGCAAGCGAAGGATATCGCATTATTGTTGTAGTAGGGGGCGATGGAGCTCTTAATGATGCAATTAATGGTATTCTCACTTCTTCTGCCGAACAGATAAGTGACATTGCTATTGGTATCATTCCCAATGGTATTGGAAATGATTTTGCTCGTTACTGGGATCTTAATCTGGATTATAAAGAAGCTGTTGACTGGATTATAAATAATCGTAGAAAGAAGATAGATGTGGGATATTGTTCCTACTATGATGCGAGTAAACATGAGCGTCGTTATTTTCTGAATGCCTTAAATATTGGCTTGGGTGCTCGTATTGTGAAGATTACCGATCAGACTAAGCGTTTCTGGGGAGTTAAATTCTTATCTTATCTTGCTTCCTTGTTCCTGTTGTTTTTTGAACATAAACTATATAGAGTTCATCTGAAGATTAATGACGAACATGTGCGTGGGAGGGTTATGACTGTATGCGTGGGTAATGCTAGTGGATATGGACAAACGCCAAGCGCTGTTCCTTATAATGGTTGGCTGGATGTTTCTGTAATCTACCGACCGGAACCACTGCAAATATTGTCTGGACTTTGGATGCTTATTCAGGGACGCATTTTAAATCATAAAATGGTTAAGTCCTATCGTACAAAAATGGTGCGTGTTTACAAAGCACGTAATGCAGCTGTTGATGTAGACGGACGAATTATTCCTAGCCATTATCCTTTGGAAGTGGGCATTCAGAGTGAAGCTATTACATTGATTATACCTAATTAAAATATGAATATAAAAGATTTAAAGAATACTGATTCGGGCAATTTCTTTTTGCTTGCCGGCCCTTGTGTTATTGAAGGAGAGGAGATGGCTCTTCGTATTGCTGAACGAATTGTGAAAATGACAGATCAGCTTCGTATCCCTTATGTTTTTAAAGGATCCTATCGTAAAGCGAATCGTTCTCGCCTTGATTCTTTCATGGGCATTGGCGATGAAAAAGCATTGAAAATTTTAAAGAAAGTAAACGAAACGTTTGGTGTGCCTACGGTTACAGACATTCATTCTGCTGAAGAGGCTGCAATGGCTGCCGAATATGCTGATGTTCTTCAGATTCCTGCTTTTCTTTGTCGTCAGACCGATTTGTTGATTGCTGCTGCAAAAACCGGAAAGATTGTGAATATAAAGAAGGGGCAGTTCTTGTCTCCGGGAGCCATGCAATTTGCTGCCAATAAGGTTGTAGAGGCTGGCAATAATAATGTGATGATTACTGAGCGTGGAACAACTTTTGGTTATCAGGACTTAATTGTTGATTACCGTGGTATACCCGAAATGCAGAAGTTTGGTTTCCCTGTTATTCTCGATGTTACTCACTCTCTGCAACAACCAAATCAAACAAGCGGGGTAACGGGTGGTATGCCACAACTTATCGAAACTGTTGCTAAAGCCGGTGTTGCAGTAGGTGTTGACGGTCTGTTTATTGAAACACACGAAAATCCTGCCGTGGCAAAGAGCGACGGTGCAAATATGTTGCAGTTAGACCTTCTTGAAGGACTGCTTGTAAAACTAGTACGTATAAGAGAAGCGGTTAAGTAATTAGCCTATTTTACTGATCTTTTTCAACTTTTCTTCGTCTATGATCTTAATCTTTCGTCCATCGATACTGATCAGACGTTCATTAGAAAAGTTGGAAAGGGTACGTATAGCGTTTGAGGTGGTCATGTTTGACAAGTTGGCCAGGTCTTCACGTGATAGGTAAATGCTAAGCGTAGATCCATCTTCTTCCACTCCATAACTGTCTTTCAGGAATATAAGAGATTCTGCAAGACGCCCACGGATATGTTTTTGAGTTAGATTTACAGTTCTTTCGTCTGCAATACCCAAGTCGATGGATAATTGACGGATAAAGAACATTGCCAATTCAGTATTCTGGCTGATAAGATTCATAATGACTTCCATCGGAATCAGACAGATTGTAGAAGATTCAAATGCGGCAGCTGCCGTAAGATAATCCTCTTTAGCAAAATGAGCACGATAACCAAAGTATTCTACCGGTTTAATCACTCTGATAATCTGGCTTCTTCCGCCTACACCATCTTTGTAAATTTTCACTTTTCCGCTAAGAAGGCACATAAGGTGAGTAGGAGCCTCTCCTTCACAATATATTACCTCATTTTTTTTGTAGCTTTGAATAGTAAAATTACTCATTAGGTATTCCCTCTGCTCGTCGCTAAGGGGCTGCCACATATCAGCAATATGCTCTGAAATTACTATTTCTGACAATTTTTTCTTAATCATAGCCTGTGTTATAGAACCGTGTTATAAAGCACAAATATATAAAGAAAAAATTAATAAATGATTTTTTTTGATGGGAAATTCATCTATTTTGGCCGAAATGAGCACACGAAATCTATGCAGAAGCTATTTACTTTTCTGCAAAAACTGGAGGGAATTATTTATCTTGTACAAAACAATTCATTCTTCTGTACAGAACAATTATTTCTTTTGTACAGAAGAATGAATTGTTTTGTACAGAGAATGAATAAGCTTTCCTTTATTATTTAGAGAATAATAGTTCGCGATATTTAGGCAATGGCCATATTTCGTCGTCTATTTCCATTTCTAAATGATCTATGTGATCGCGAATTAACTCAAGATATGGGCGAACTTTTTTTTCATACGCAAATGCTTTTTCTTCCTGACTTTCAAGATGATTGGCAACTTTGCGTGCTTCTGTCATTTCACGGACAAGAATCTTGATTTGTGTTACGCGATGAGATATTTCTTTAATCAGTTCTTTTCTGTCATGACTCAATTCGCAGAATTCATCATCAGAGAATACCTCTTTCATACCTCTCAGATTATCCAGTAATCGGTTCTGATAAGTAATAGCTGTGGGTACAATGTGGTTAATTGCAAGATCTCCCAGAATGCGGCTTTCAATTTGCACTTTCATGGTATACTTTTCAAGTTCCACTTCCAGACGACTTGTCAGCTCTGTTTCATCAAATATTTTTTCTCCAATTAATACTTCCCGGGCTTGTTTGTCATTATATTTTAGTAATGCTTCAGGTACATGGCAGATGTTAGTCAATCCTCTCTTGGCTGCTTCTTCTTTCCATTGATCGGAATAACCATCTCCTTCAAAGCGAATGTCTTTAGAGGTAATAATGGTTTCCTTTAATATACGGAAGATCGCTTCGTCTCTACCCACACCGTCGTTTATAAGTTTGTAGACAGAAGCTTTGAACTCATTAAGCTGGTGAGCCATGGCCGCATTGATAGCAATCATTGCTGCTGCACAGTTGGATGATGATCCGGCAGCGCGGAACTCAAATCTATTTCCGGTGAAAGCAAATGGAGAAGTACGGTTACGATCGGTATTATCCAGAAGAATTTCAGGAATTCGTCCTACTCCAAGTTTTAAGATAGTCTTTTCTTCCGGAGTCATTTTAGTATTTCCTGCTTGTTCTACCTGCTCAACTATTTCGTCGAGCTTGTTAGAAAGATGCTTGCCCAGAAAGATTGAAAGAATTGCAGGAGGAGCTTCGTTAGCGCCCAGACGATAACTGTTGCTTGCACTCATAATAGATGCGCGAAGTAAATCCTGATTCTTATAAACCATCATTAGTACATTAACAATAAAGGTAATAAACAGCATGTTTCCTTTTGGATTTTTGCCTGGTGCAAAAAGATTAATACCAGTATCTGTGCAAAGTGACCAGTTGTTGTGTTTACCTGAACCATTAATACCTGCAAATGGCTTTTCATGGAACAGCACGTGGAAGTTGTGTTTTTGAGCAATACGCTTCATTAAGTCCATGACCAGCTGATTGTGGTCGTTGGCTAGATTCGCATTTTCAAAGATAGGAGCCAGCTCAAACTGATTTGGCGCTACTTCGTTATGGCGGGTCTTAACAGGAATTCCTAGTTTATGGCATTCCAGTTCCAGTTCTTTCATAAAACTGGTAACGCGTGGAGGGATCGAACCAAAGTAGTGGTCTTCCAACTGTTGGTCTTTGGCTGAAGAATGTCCCATAAGTGTGCGTCCTGTAAGGCAAAGGTCGGGACGAGCATTGAATAAAGCACTGTCTACAAGAAAATATTCCTGTTCCCATCCCAGGTTGGCAAATACCTTTGTTACGTTTTTATCGAATAGCTGACAAACTTCTGTTGCAGCTTTATCAACCGCAGCAAGAGCTTTTAATAAAGGAGTCTTGTAGTCGAGAGCCTCACCGGTGTAGGAAATAAATATAGTAGGAATACAAAGAGTCGTATCAACTATAAATGCCGGAGACGAAACATCCCATGCTGTATATCCACGAGCTTCGAATGTATTTCTGATACCACCATTAGGGAAAGAAGACGCATCAGGTTCTTGTTGGATAAGCAATTTGCCTGAAAAACGCTCAATTATTTCAGTGTCGTCACCGAATTCTATAAACCCGTCGTGCTTCTCGGCAGTGCCATCTGTTAGCGGTTGAAACCAGTGTGTATAATGAGTTACATTATATGATTTAGCCCAGCTTTTCATTCCATTAGCTATTAAGTCTGCCATTTCACGACTTATTGGCGTACCTTTTTCAATAGCATTGATTACTGCTTTAAAAGCTTCTTTTGGAAGATACTCCTGCATGTTTTTACGGTCGAACACATGGCAACCGTAATAACTGGATAATTTGTTTGAAGGATTTGAAATCTCAATAGGCTTTCTGCTTGAAAGCTCTTGTAAAGCAAAAAAACGCATTTTTGACATAATTAGTCTTATTCTTTAGTGGTTGTTTATGCAAAAGTAGTACTTTTCTGTAAACTACCCCCTAAAAATATAGGGTAGTTCTGTTTTTTATTGCATTTCTGGTGATTTACTAACCCCTAATATTCTTGTTGATAAATTTAAAATATGTAAAGTCTCTTGTTTGTTGTTGAAAATCGTTATATTTGTGTCTGTTCGACTGATTAATATTAATATTTGAAGCACTATATAATACATATATTGTTGTTTGTTTGCTTTTATACCTTAGTCTCACATTCAGTAATGGCTACTGAGGTAAGCATTGGAATGAAAAAACACCCTAAATTGGTGGATTCCATTCTTGATAATGTTTTGCTTTATTCCTCCAAATATGAAAAGATAATAGTCGGGTATGATGCCGAACTATATCTAAAAAGAACTATGCAGATTAAAAAGAAGAATTTTCTTCTTCGTTTTGCTCCATCCACTCTTAGAGCCAATAGAAATATAAAACACACCATTACTGAATCTTTGAGTGAGTTTCACTATTCTGCTCCTAATGTTTATGATATGAGAATTAAAGCGATGAACGGAAATACTTCTCGTTTATCGGGTCCTTCGGAATTAATATTACCATATTTTAAAGTGAATATATATTCTTCCACTTTATTGTATGATAAGCTTCTTTCGCCCTTGGCGTCTAATGCCCGGGATTATTATAGATATAGAATAGAATCTGCCTCTATATCCAATGGCGAGGTTAGGTATAAAATAAAAGTTATCCCTAAAATTCGTAGCTATCAGTTGGTAAGCGGATACATGATTGTCAGTAATCCTACATGGAAAGTGCGCGAACTCTATATGCAAGGCCAAACTGAATATATGAAGTATAATGCAAAAATATCAATGGGGGAAAATGATTCTGAAGAATATCTTCCGGTAAAGTATAATATAGATGTTTTTGTCAGAATGCTGGGTAATGATATAGATATTAATTATCTGGCAGACTTAAAATACAGTAATATACGTTTAAATGAAGAAGGAATTAATATTAAAAGAAAAAATAAACATTATCATGACCTTACAGAATCTTTTTCGTTGAGTTGTTTGAAAGATTCCTGCATTACAGATAGTACAAGTTTCTCTCTATTAAGGCCAGTACCTTTATCTGATAATGAAAAACGGCTGTATCGTGATTTTGCCCTTTCACGTGATTCTTTTCATATTAACGGAAATAATAAAAAGAAGGATTATACTTTCTGGGGGCAGATAGGGGATGTTTTAACTAATAGCTATACAGTAAACATGTCGTCTATGGGGAGTATGAAATGTTCTCCTATAATCAATCCTTTTTTATTGAGTTATAGTCATAATGATGGTATTGCATATAGGCAGGACTTTAAGTATAACCGCCTTTTCTCAGATGGACGTTTATTGCGTATCGTTCCAAAAATAGGTTATAATTTCAAACGTCGGGAATTTTATTGGACAGTTAATTCAAACTATGATTATTGGCCGGAGAAAAGAGCATCCATCCAATTGAAATTTGGTAATGGTAACCGAATATACAGCAGTAAAGTAGTAGAGACAATTAAAGATATTCCTGATAGCTTATTTAATTTCGATGATTTGCATCTCGACTATTTTAATGATTTGTTTATTGAACTAAATCACAGTGTGGAAGTTACAAATGGCTTCTTTATCAAGGCTGGTGTAACTGTACACCAAAGAGATGCTGTTAAGCCTTCAACAATTATTATTCTTCAACCGGATGGGGAGAGTAATGGTTCTCTTGATCTTATTTCCGGACTTAAAACAAGATATATAAGTTTTGCTCCTCGTTTGCAGTTAGAATGGACTCCGGGACAATTCTATTATTTAAAAGGAAACCGTAAGATTAACTTATATTCTTACTTCCCGACTTTTTCTTTTGATTATGAGCGAGGCATAAAAGGAGTACTAAATAGTACCGGAGGATATGAAAAGATAGAAGTTGATATGCAGCATCATATCCGGCTGGGCTTAATGCGTGATATATATTATAGGGTAGGGGCTGGTGCTTTTACAAACAAGGATGAACTCTATTTTGTGGATTATGCTAATTTCTCTAAGCATAACCTGCCGGTTGGATGGAATGATGATATTGGTGGAGTTTTCCAATTGCTGGATAGAAGATGGTACAACTCTTCGGATCATTACGCCCGGGCCCATTTTACCTATCAAGCGCCATTTTTATTGCTTCCTCATTTAAAGAAGTTAACTCGTAATGTTCTCAATGAACGTCTTTATTTTAGTGCTCTTTGCGTACCACATCTTAATCCCTATTTAGAATTTGGATATGGAATAGGAACTCATGTTTTTGATGCAGGAATCTTTGTTAGTTACTCAAAAACGAGTTTTAAACAGATTGGGTGTAAGTTTACCTTCGAATTATTTAATCGTTGATATTTAGAATATTACGATTTAACTCTGATTTTTCTTTAAAAAATGATTAAAAAAGATTTGCATAGTTCAAAATAACTGCCTATCTTCGCATCGCATTTGAGAAAAAGCACATGCCCGGGGAAGTTTGGGTGAGTGGCTGAAACCACCAGTTTGCTAAACTGACGTACGGGTAACCGTACCGGGGGTTCGAATCCCCCAGCTTCCGCTGAAACAACTGGTCAGAACCAGTCATGTTAAGGTCAAAATCCTACAAATCAACTATTTGTAGGATTTTTTGTTTCTACAAAGTCTGCCCCGAAGGACACGAAAAATCAAAAGAGCTCAGCCCTTTATTTTGTTCTCTAAAAAGTTTTACCGGACAGCAATAACTTTAAATATGCATTTCTGAGCATATAAATACCTGGAAATTTATATTCCAATCCCCATACTTTCGCGGGTGAATCGAATATATGGGGATCGCCGGATGGTTATCGTTATTTTTTCTTATTTAAGAAACGCTTTGCCAAATACTTACGTGTCGGTTCGTCGTATAATTTCAGGCAAGCGTAAGCCAGCAATACATTCCATGCCATTACACTCAAAGAAATTGCCCAGGTTTCGCCAAACGTATAAAGCTTGCTTTTGATGAGCCATGCATAGAACAAGTACATGAACGGATAATGTACTACGTATAGCGGAAAAGAAATATCTCCCAAAAATTTACATATATTTGTCGATATCTTATCGGTAGTAGCACCTGACGCACCTAACCAAACCAAGATAGGAAAAACGATGATGATACAGAATGATTCGTAAACACCGTTCATGCAGACTGGTTCAGAAGCTCCGATAAAAGGTACCGAGAACAATGCCAATAATACGGCCGAGCAAATCCAGAAAGCGCCTCTCACTTTCACCGGTTGGAAAATGCGCGACAAGAACATACCCATAGTAAACGGGAAAAGCATACGCAATGAACCGCCCAGAAAATTCACACTATCCAATGTCCAACCCACACCAATACTTCCATAAGTAGAAATATTGCAGGTGGCAAACCACGTCAAGGCAATGCCCAATACCACAACCAATGTACCCAATGCCTTAGTAGACAAACGGCGGATAAATAAGGCATAAAGGATATTACCTATATATTCGAAAAACAACGACCAGTATGGTCCGTTTAGCGGAAACATTTCACCGTTGCCACGTATTTCGTAACCCAAACCCGGAACGGCAGGGATGAAGAGCATGGTGCAAAGCAAAGCGAGCATAGTGAGGGAAGTTGCAATCTGTGTACCGTTCCACTGCACGCTGCCTTGAAGACAGAATGTGATAACGCCTAAAAGGGTACCAATTACTACCATAGGGTGAAGGCGAATCAAACGGCGCTTGAAGAATTCTTTCATGGTAAAACCTTTATTCCAACGGTCATCGTAAGCATAGCCGATAACGAAACCGGAAAGAATAAAGAAGAAATCAACAGCCAGGTATCCGTGATTGAGGTTCTTTACGAGGCCATTACCCGCGCCATTGACAGTTTCGGCAAAACCAAAACCTTCATTTATGTGGTACCAAATAACTAAAAGGGCCGCCATTCCCCGCAATCCGTCTAAAAGGTTATAATGTGGCTTGGTGTCTGCAAATGCAGCTGAAGAAATTTTTGACATCTGTTTTTGATTAGAGTTAATATAATCTTAGCCGCAAAAATATTGTTTACAGAAAGAACTTCTTTTGCTTTTAAGCAAAAAAGGAATATAAAAGCTATTTTTGAGCACGGATACGACTGAAGGTATAGATGGAAATACCCAGAAAGGCGGCTACGTATTTCAGTTTTACCCTATTAATGAGACCGGGGTAACGCAACAGAAAGCTATCATATCGTTCTTTGGGAGTGAGTTGCAGCCTCTCTACAAAGAGATGGCTCAGTTCTTTATTCACATTTTGGTGCAGGATTCTTCCCCAGTTGGCTATGTCGATATACTTCTCATAAAGCATATTCAGTTTGTCAATGTGGATAACGTACACCCGGCAGTCTGTTAGTGTTTCAACGCTTTCTATTGAACGCTGGTTATAATACAGCGAATCCATGCCAAAAGTAATGTCTCCCTCCTTGCTGAACCAGGTGGTGGTGTCCACTCCATCATGATGAAATATCGAGCGAGTTACTCCTTCTTCAATAAAATAAACCAAATGATCCGTTATACCCGATTGCACAATACAGGTATTTTTGGGATACATCCTCTCTTCCATCTCTAACAGCAACGTTTGGAGAGCTTCATCGGAAACGGGGTATACTTGTCTGATACTAGCTATAATGTTTTTCATTGAAGAAGAAAACGGTTTTCTTATAGATGCAAAGTTATGAAATTTGTCTCATAAAAAACGATTTCATGGCATTTAAACTTAGTTGCAAAGATTTCGCATCTTACAAGTGAACGTTGTAAATACAAAGGTGCGAGAGCTGGCTCAAGTGAAATGAATAGATTATGATAAGCTTCTCTTTGTCTAAATAGCAACACTATAATAACTTAAACATATTCTTTTACCTAAGTAAGTGTTTGATAATTAGGTGAGAAACACTTTTTAACTCGTGTCTCACCATTTTAGGGAAAAGATATAAGGAAGTTTTCTGACAATACGTTTTACTTTTTGAACTAAATGGTTGATTATTAGCTGCGGAAAAATTATATCTACCCCCTATAATAACAGAAAATAGCATCTGTTTTTCCGCAGTTTATTGAATTGTTTTTCAGCTTTACTTTTCTGTCTTATATATTTGCTCTTTTTAAAGTGATTATTTTATTCATAATAAAATATCTTTGGTAGATCTGTAAGATTCTAGTATTAATAATTAGTTCTGTTTTTATTATAATTCTTCAGCATCTTACCAAACTCTTTGCCTTTCTTTCTTCGTTCGGCTACCGAAGACTCAAAGAACTCTTTTTCTTTGTTCATTTTTAGATAGTTTGCATACGAATTCTTATCAATCAGGCCATCCTTGACAGCTTGAATCACAGCACAATTCTTTTCATTAGTATGAGTGCAATCTTTATACTTACATTTTATAGCGTATTCATAGATGCTATCAAAAGTCATAGCCAAACCTTCACTTACATCTGTAACACCAACTTCGCGCATGCCAGGATTATCTATTAATATACCTCCATTCTCAAGTATTATCAGTTCACGATGGGTAGTAACATGTCTACCTTTATTAGTACTTGTGCTGATGGTATTGGTTTGCATAATACTTTCTCCTTTGAGATTATTGGTCAAAGAAGATTTTCCAACACCTGACGAACCAAGTATGCAATAGGTTTTTCCCTTTTCAATTAGTTGTGTTAATTCATTTACTCCTTCATAAGTAGTATTGCTTATAGCTATCACTTGAATGTCTTGAATTCGTAGATTGATAGTGTCTTTTATTCTTGTAAGAGTTTCTGCATTTATCAAATCAGTTTTGGTGAGAACAATAATTGGCTTTACTTTGGCTGAATAGCAGATCGTCAGATAACGCTCTAATCGGTTGATATTAAAATCGCGATCGACAGACTGAACTAAAAATGCAAAGTCAACATTGGTTGCGATGATCTGAATTTCACTCGAGTGACTAATATCCTGCCTAGAAATAATAGAGAAATGAGGAAAGACTTTATGAATAATACAGAATTCAGGTTCATAAACCGTTAGTGCTACCCAATCGCCAACTGCAGGGAAATCTTCACGGTTCGTAGCTGAAAATCTTAAATTTCCGTTTATTTCGGCTTCAAGTTCCTTATTTTCAGTGCGAACAATATATCTTTCCTTGTGTTCGGCAATAATACGTCCTATTGTAAAATCGTTCAGATTATTACTTTGTCTATATACTTCGTGTATATCATTATATCCTAAATCCTGTAATTTCATAACTTTATTTCATTTCGAGATAATTAACCTGAGGGTTTTCTTTTTTTGCAATATAAAATACATACCCATAGAACTTTTTGTATTTGTTGTATAGCACTGCTTCGTTTCTTTGATATTCTACTAGCTTTAAGGCGGCTTCATTGTTTGGGTATTTTGCTAAAAAAGACTGCTGGGCATTTTCCTGAAGAATATAGAAGTTCTCAATCCAACAATTTTCGGGCAATATAAAATGCGCTATTGGAGTGTAGCCAGCATGCTGAAGTTGCATAATTTTATTAGAAATTGTGTCAATCTCAGGATATGCTTCAGACCAGAATTCATTTATTTCATCTGGTCTTTCTTCTGTGAACCATGAGGCTTCACTTATGGCCAGATAACCGCCTTCTTTTAAAAATCTTTTCCAATAATTTATTCCATTTATAAAACCGATATTATAAATTGATCCTTCAGACCAGATAATGTCTAATTCTTCTTCTTTGAAAAATAAGTTATCCATTGAACCTGTTATACCCTTAACTCTTTGTTCAACATTAATCTTTGCAGCATTTCTATTATACATATCTATAAATTGCGGGAAAATATCAATACCTGTAATCTGACAGGGTGTGTGTTGAGCTAATACCATTGATTGTTCTCCTGTGCCACATCCAAGATCTGCAATTTTTGATGATTCTGTTAGTGTGTCAATAAAGCTAAGTGCTTTAACTGTTGATTCAGTACTACCAGGACCTTGACGTTTCATGCTCGAAAAATATTCGCAGATTAAACTAAAATCAAACTCGTGGATAGATTTATTTTCATTGTTCATGATATTAAAGTTTTAATTGATAAATTTTTGTAATAAGAGATAACATCTAAATATTTTAATTTGTTACAAAGATCAATCGATAAAATCACCTAAAAACACAAGATTCCCCAAGATGGACTAAAAATTATCTAATTTATCCATTGTTTCAATCAGTTTATTCTTCATTTCATCCAAAAAAGCTGTGCGGCTCTTCTTTCTTCCCCTTATTTCCAGGAAGGTGCGATAAGGATCTCCAATCTCAATCTGAAACATTGCTTCAGTAAATTGCGCCATTTCTTTCAGACTAATATTTCCATTGTTAATACACCCTGAAGAATAAAGTGCGTATATTAGTTCCACCAATGATGTTTTCGAATCTGTCCATTTCATTTTGTGATTATACATAATGTCTATAGCCTGAAAATACAATTGACCGTTTAGCTTATTCGTTTCTGCGATAAGATAATTCTTAAGCAAATCATTAGCCATGATATTGGCAACATCATAGTCGTGATTGGTTGAAAAGAACCGTTCCTTTTCAAATGAATTGCATGATGTATCCAGTAGAATATTGTATGAATTGCGACAGAAATATAAATAATCTGAATCAGTGTTCCCTGATTTGTAATACCGATAGAAATTACCTGTCTGTTCGTTATTCTTTTCTACTTGTTTTAATTCCTTGCTCAAATAAACACTTTGGGCAAAGTCTGTTTTACCCAATCGTTTTTCTTCTATGTGATACACACGGATATAGTATAATAACAAACAACAGACAGATGGTTTCAATTCTTTGAAGAATAATATTTCTTCCTGCTCATTTCTAAAACTGTAATTCCTGATAAACTCTTTTAGTTCATTGATTCTTTCCTCAATAAAACTAATTATATGTTTTATCTGGCTGGCAGAATGAGTTCCACTGTTCTGTATATTTTTAATTTCAGATTCTATTTGTTGCTTAATGTTGAAAACAAAATCTTTCATATATATTCATTGTGATTATTCCGGAATATATTTCTGAAGACTCAAATTGTAATGAGAAATGCAGTATATTTCCTTAAATTAAATAGTTATGAAAAAGTAATATGATTTAGGTTCGAAAGGATTTCCGAACGATGAAAGATTAAGCCTGAATAAGAAGTTACAGGCTGCTATTAAGCAATATCCGAAGAATTATAACTTGTTGTTTTCAAAAAAAGATTTTTTGTTTATGCAAATATATGAATATTATCTTATCAGATAAATTTAATCTTCTGTTTTTCAGAATAAAAAAGAAAAGGTTCTTCGTCACTTTAGGTGCAAGATATTCAGATAAAAGTCTTTATTCATAGGTATTTTAGATGTTTTTTCATCTTGAATATTATGCCCAGTTATCTAAAGTCATGATATTGTCAAAAGTCGTAATAAAGGGAAGTTCTATAGAAATTTCTAACAACCTCTAAAATTAAGCCACTTAGATATTTGTATATATCTGATTATCAGATAATAAGGTGTTTAAAAAGTTGTAGATATGCTTGAAAATTAGTATCTTTAAGCTGACCAAAGCATCAAGACTCCAATGAATCAAAGCATATCTACAGTTGGCAAAGTTACTACAAATAAGCCTATTCACGTCAATGTTAACAAAAAGAAATCAACTATTTCTTTTAAACTTCATATTCCCCATTATCGCCAGGATAGAGTCTCTATAAGTGGGAAATCGTATACTGTAGAATTATCCCGTACCTCTAATAATAGCCGCTGCCCGGCCTGTGGTTGTTTGAGTCAAAGCTTACATGGGTACTATATACGCCAACTTCAGGGTTCAGAGATCTTTAATCATTCCCTGACTCTGCTGGTCAAAACCCGCAAATTTCGTTGCCGAAATGAGCATTGCCTCCGCAAGGTCTTTAGTGAGGACCATTCCTGTCTGGCTTCTCCCTATGGGCGCAACACCCTGGAGGTAGAAGAACGCATCCGTGAAGTATCTCTAAAAACCACATCCCGTACTGCCAGTGAGCTTTTACACGGGCAGAACATCTTCTGCAGTCAATCTGCCTGTCTACGGAGTGCTCACAAGGAATTGCCCTCAAAAAGTAGTAATTCTCTACCTGTGGCTATAGGTATAGATGACTTTGCACAGAAGAAAGGGCATATCTATGGGAGTGTTATTGTAGACCAGATGACCCATCGTCCCATTGCAGTACTTCCTTGCCGGGAGGGGGATGAATTAGAGCAGTTCTTGCGAGATAATCCTCAGATACAATATATAACCCGAGACCGGGGGCGAAACTTTGTTGAAGCTATTAATCGTATCCTACCCGGTGTTACCCAAATCTGTGACAGATTCCATTTGATAAAGAATCTGGTGGATGCTCTGACAGAAGAAATAGCCTCATTATCCCGGCTAAGTGTGCATAAGCAAACTTATTCTTATCCCTCCACGGAAGAATGCAGAACCAAAATCATGGAAGCTCTTTATGGCCTGGGGGATGCCAGACATCGACATAAACTGAACCTGTTTGTGCAAGCAGATAGCCTTATCAGAAAAGGAATGAGCATTTCAGAAACAGCCCGCCAATTAGGAGTGCATTCACAGGTTATCTGGCGTTTGGTACGTCACCATACAGGCAAGGATTATATGTCTGCGCAGCAAAAGAGTATATTAAAACATGTCGATGAACTGGCTTTGGAAATCAGCCATGGATGTACGGATATAAAGAATTTGAAGAAGAAAATGGAAGGCAAAATGGATGCGATTGCACTCTCGGCTGCCACGATAGGAATCAGAAACAAAATAAAGCAAGAACAACAGGAAGTCAGGAAGTATAACAAAAATATAGCTGAAAGGAAAAACAAAAAACACGCATCAATAAGGAGTATACGGAGATTTATATTGAAAGGGGAATCTGCCGTGCAAAGTCTTACTGATCTATTGAATAATCCATCAATAAAACAGGTTGTAACATTAGGATTGAGATTCAAGGAAATGATAAATGGAAATCTCAGGCAATGGTCTCTGGCAAACTGGATAAAACAGGCTATGGAATGTGATTCAAAAGCCATGAGGGCATTTGCCTGTGGAATAAAAGCAGACCAACAGGCGGTGCAAAATGCAATGGATATTTATTTGAACAACGGACTCTTGGAAGGAACTGTCAATAAAATAAAGGCTATCAAGAGGCAAATGTTTAATAGGGCAAGCTATAGACTACTTAATGTGAAACTCATTGCGTTTAAAACCTAATAACTTGCACCTAAAGTGACGAAGAACCAAAGAAAAATTATTTTCATCCCTCACTCCCTCACTTATTTTAATAACTTGTTGGTTTATAGCTTTCTGAAGAGTGATGGATTAGTTTTCATCCCTCACTGAACCCTCACAAAAGGTGTCATCCCTCACCTTTTTGTTTTTAATCGTAATTATTTATAAGTTGTGCTTAAATAAGAAGTTTGAAAAATAATGGCGCTTTAAATAAAATGCTATCTTTGTTCTCAAAATTTAACCGTTACATTTTATGAGTAGAATCAATACATTATTTGCCGGTTTAGTAATTACGTTTTTGGGTATGTCGTGCTCAAATACACACTTTATCAGCAATGAAAAGTATCGGGCAACAGTAGATAAAACTTTTGCCGAAAAGAAAGCAGCGATGCCAAATGGCGGATTGTTTAATGTATTCAATAACAAACTCTCTTTGCAGGAAAAAGAGGCTATGAAGTTTCTTTATGCCTATATGTCTTTGGCGGATATTACTGATTATCCCGACACTTTCTTTTTGAGAGATGTGCGTTTGTCATTCAAGGCAAAGCAAGAGATGCCCTGGGGGAAAGAGATTAATGAGGAGTTGTTCCGTCATTTTGTGCTTCCACAACGAGTAAATAATGAAACGCTCGACAATTCACGCGAAGTATTTTATGGTGAGCTGAAAGACAGGGTAAAGAATCTTTCTCTTTACGAAGCTATTCTTGAAGTAAACCATTGGTGCCACGAAAAGGTTGTTTATACTCCTTCCGATGGCCGTACCAGTTCTCCACTGGCTTCTGTTCGCACCGCTTATGGACGTTGCGGCGAAGAATCTACATTCCTGGTTGCAGCTCTTCGTTCTGTTGGTATTCCTGCCCGTCAGGTTTACACTCCACGTTGGGCACATACCGATGATAATCATGCATGGGTAGAAGCATGGGCGAATGGAAAATGGTATTTCCTGGGTGCCTGCGAACCGGAACCAGTTCTTAATGTTGCCTGGTTTACAGCTCCTGCCAAGCGCGGAATGCTGATGCATACTAATGTTTTCGGACTTTATACCGGCAAAGAGGAGATTATGACTGTAACTCCGAACTTTACCGAAATTAATGTGATTGATAATTATGCACCGGTAGATCGTATTGATGTAACTGTGCTCGATGAAAATAAGAAACCGGTTGAAGGTGCAGTCGTTGAATATAAGCTGTACAACTACGGTGAGTTTTATTCTGTAGCTAAAAAGCAAAGCGATAAAGAGGGAAAATCGTTCCTTTCATCCGGTAAAGGAGATATTATTGTGTGGGCTTCTAAAGATGGAGTCTTTGATTTCCGAAATGTATCTGTAGGTAAAGATCACACTTTGACACTTACTTTAGATAAAAAAGCAGGAAATTTAAGTGATGAAGACTTGGCTGCTGTCAAAGAAATGGCAATGGATATTGTTCCGCCGGTAGAGTTACCGGTTGAGGTAAACGTAAGCAAGGAACAGCGTGCGGCAAACAATATTCGTCTGGCTAAGGAAGATTCCATACGTAACAGTTACATTGGTACATTTATTGATGAATCAAGAATAAAAGAGGTAGCTTCAAAACTGAATATTGATGCAGAGCGCACCAAGAAACTGTTTGTTGCATCTCGTGGTAACTGGCGCGAAATAGAAAAATTCCTGCTTTCTACTACAACTGAAAACCGTGAAAAGGCTCTTAAATTACTGGAAGTTATTTCTGCAAAGGATTTACGTGATACACCTACCGAAGTACTTACCGACCATTTACTTTACACTGTAGCAGGAGAAGGAGATATTTATAACCAGAATGTGCTGAATCCTCGTGTTGCTAATGAATTCCTTACAACCTATAAAAAGGAATTCCAGAAAGAGATTCCGGCTACTCTTGCCGATGAAATAAGAAAAGATCCGAAAGTATTGGTTGACTGGTGTCGTAGCAACATTACAATTAAAGAGGAATTAAACTCTAACCGCTTGTTTATGTCGCCTCTTGGTGTGTGGAAATCTCGTGTAACCGACAGCCGTTCAAGAAAAGTTTTCTTCGTAGCGGTACTTCGCAGTCTGGGTATTCCTTCACGCATTGAGTTGATGACCGGCAAACTGCAATATTTCTTCAATAACACATGGAACGATGTTAATTTTGAAAAAGCAGAAACAGGAAATGCTCCTTACGGATTCGTTAATGCATCTTATACTCCAATAAGTTCTTTGAAAGATCCGCTTTATTACAAGCATTTCTCTATTTCTAAAATTGAAGGTGGCAGAACACATCTGCTGGAATTTGATGAAGAAAATGAAAGCTCATGGAGCACAATTTTTAGCAAACCACTGAAACTGGACGCTGGTCAATATCTCATGGTAACAGGTAGCCGTATGGCAGATGGAAGTGTACTGAGCAATCTTACATTCTTCAATGTAGAAGCCGGAAAAACAACCAATGTTGAACTAAAGATGCGCGAAAGCAGCAGTCAGGTTCAGGTTTTAGGCAGCTTTAATTCTGAAGCAACATTTATAGATGCAAAAACCGGTAAGGAGCAAAGCATTCTGAATGCTAACGGCAGAGGTTACTATATCGTGGCTTTGGTTAAGAATAATCACGAACCAACTAACCATGCCCTGAGAGATATTGCTGCAGTTAAGAAGCAATTGGAAGAATGGGGCAAGCAAATCATCATTCTTTTCTCTGACGAAGACGAACTGAAAGCATTCAATCCAAAAGCATACGGTGATCTTCCAAAGAATATCACTTTCGGAATTGATAAAGATGGTTCTGTTTTGCATCAGGTAAAAGAGGGAACTGAAGTTATACGCCGTGGCGAATTACCTCTGATTATTGTTGGCGACACCTTTAACCGTGTAGTATTTGCTTCACAAGGTTACCGTATTGGTTTGGGAGAGCAATTGGTAAAAGTTATCGGTCAGATACAAGCCGGCAATACAAAAGAAGGCACTGCCTGCACTCCAACATCCTGTACCCATTAATTGAGTTTGTTGAAGATAACTATAAATTAAGACACAATTGAAAACGCCCAACTTTACATTTACAGATGTAAAGTTGGGCGTTTCCTATTATGTTTTATGAGAAATAAACAGCAATTATAGATATCTGACTGTTTCTAAAAGATTCTTCCGACTGGCGTGCATGGCACTTGGCTCTGACGTATGAAAAGGATAGCCCAGAGGAAGAAAAGCAACCGGAATAATATTGCTTGGTAAAGCAAACTCACTCTTAGTTATTTCTGCATTGAAAGATCCTACCCAAACAGTTCCCAGTCCTAGTTCGGTAGCTTCCAGCATCATGTGTGTTCCTACAATAGTTGGGTCTATGGAGCCAAACCTATCATTCTGCCCAAACCAACTTTCGTCTTCGTCATAGCATAGCAGCAAAATAATGGGAGCGTTGAAACTGTATCTGGTACACTTTTTCACCTTCTCACGAGCCTCTTTACTTTGGATAACATAAATTCGTTGAGGCTGGTTGTTATGGGCAGTAGGAGCTATTCTTCCAGCTTCTAAAATTTTGTTGATTTTATCTTCTTCAACCGGTTCGTCACTATAAATTCTAACCGAATATCTTTCTTTGGCAAGTTCTAGAAAATCCATAATGTTTAATTATTAAATTGTTTTTCCTGAAAAAGATTTATTCTATTAATTAATAATCCCTCCTGAGAACTATTACTTGATATTCAGACTTTTCAGCGTCTGGCGCACACGCTCGGCAGAAGTACGAGGTTCGGCATATTCGTCTACCTGCACCGTTCCACCCATGGAAACCTTCGGATTGCGATAAGTCATGCCGCTGGCAACGTTTTCACGCGCAGAGAGGTGAAACTCATTTGCACCCGTTTCCTGAGCAATCTTCAGAATATTCTTTTCATTGATTCCACAGCCCGGCATGATGATGATTCGTCCGGCAGCCTTCTCTACAAGTTCCTTCAGAAGAGGAATGCCCGCTTCGGCAGTTGGCATTTGTCCCGAAGTCAGAATACGGTTGCATCCCAAATTGATAATCTCTTCCAAAGCCTTCATCGGGTCAACGCACATATCGAAAGCCCTGTGGAAAGTAACCGACATGCCATTGGCACACTTTACCAACCGTTCTGTAACTCTCTGATCAATTTCGCCTTCCGCTGTAAGGCAACCAATAACCACACCATCGGCACCGCAATCTTTTGCCACAGCAATATCACGTTCCATTACACGAATCTCCTTGTGAGAATACAGGAAGTCTCCTGCCCGTGGGCGGATAATTACGTGGATAGGAATTTTGAGCAATTCGCGGGTCACAGCAATAGTTCCCTGAGACGGAGTAGTACCACCTTCAGGAATACCGGCACACAGTTCCACACGCTTCGCACCTCCCTTTTGTGCTTCAACGCAACTAGCCACAGAATTGGCACATATTTCAATTTTTATTTCTTTCATCATTGGATCTGTTATAGTTAGACTGATTAGTTGATTGTATACAAAAATAAGGAGTTTAAGGCTATATCCCAAGTTTTCCGGCATAAAAGTTTTTACTTGTATAGTCGTAATTATTTATCTATCTTTATAGCTTTTAATTATGACCCGGGTCATAAGTGGATTTACACCCGGGTCTAAAATGTTTTAGACCCCCGTCTCAAAAGTATTTAGACCCGGGTCTAAATTGAAAAGTCTCATGAATAAACGAAAAAACAAACTAATATTATGGCATACAAATACTGCGTGCGCAAAAAAACAGACAAGAGTCAGGGTGAAGAACAAGTAAAATACTATGCAGTTCCTCTTTCGTCGGGAACCATCGGAACAAATGAACTGGCAGAAAATATAGCCGGTCGGTGCACGCTTAGGCCGGGAGATGTCCATGCTACCATTGTTGAACTTATGTACACCATTGAACAGGAACTTCACCAAGGTAATAAAGTTTGCCTGGAAGGTATAGGCATCTTCAGCCTTTCAGCTAGCAGTGAGGGTTTTGACACGCCCGAAGATTGCACTCCCAGTAAAGTGAAGGCTAAGCGTATTTGCTTTTTGGCGGATAAAAAGCTTAAAAAGAATTTGAAATTTGTGAAGTTTGAGAAAGATAGGAGAGGGTAGAACATAAATATAAGGGAAAACTATTTGGATATCCGAAATAGCTTTCCCTTTTAATTTCCTTATTCCATCTTCTGTCTTTCCACTTCTGCAAGGACAGCCTTAATATCAATTCCAAGCTTAGAAGCAATGCCTTTTGCGCAGTTCTCATCGGCCTGATAAAAACGGGCAATGGCACGAATCTTAATATTATCGGGAACACCTTCCATTGCTGCAGCTACATTTTTATGAATACGTTCTTTCTCGTCGGCCGGAACCAAGCGGTATAAATCTCCCGGCTGAGTATAGTAATCCTTATCTTCACGATGATTGTAGTTGTATGCTTCTCCTTCCAGTGGCAAACCGGGTTCTATGTAAGCTTTATCGTCCTTTGGTCCGCCAAAACTGCTGGGCTCATAATTTACTTCTCCACCGTGGTTATCATCAAAACGCATAGAGCCATCGTGATGATAGTTGTGGAACGGACAGCGCGGAGCATTAACCGGCAGACTTCCGGAATTAACTCCCAGTCGGTAACGTTGAGCATCGGCATAAGCAAACAATCGGCCTTGCAACATTTTGTCGGGCGAATATCCAATGCCGGGAACAACATTGGCTGGGTTGAAGGCAGCCTGTTCTACTGTAGCAAAGTAGTTTTCGGGATTCTTGTTCAATGTCATAATGCCAACCTCAATGAGCGGATAATCTTTCTGACTCCATACTTTAGTCAAATCGAACGGATTGAACCGATAGGTTTTTGCTTCGGCTTCAGTCATAATCTGCACGCACATTCTCCATTTTGGGAAATTACCGGCTTCAATATGATTAAACAGGTCGCGCTGTGAATATTCGCGGTCGTGAGCAACAATTTTTGCCGCTTCTTCATTGGTGAAATTTGCAATTCCCTGCATACATTTAAAATGGAATTTCACCCAGAAACGTTCATTCTTTGCATTGTAAAAACTGAACGTGTGACTACCAAAACCGTTCATCTGGCGAAGATTCTTTGGAATACCTCGATCACTCATTAAGATCATAACCTGATGAAGCGATTCGGGAGAAAGACTCCAGAAATCCCATGCGGCTGTGTTGCTTCGCAGATTAGTTTTCGGATCTCTTTTTTGTGTATGGATAAAATCGGGAAACTTTAACGGATCACGAATAAAAAAGACAGGAGTATTATTTCCTACCAAATCCCAGTTACCCTCTTCGGTATAGAATTTAATGGCAAAACCGCGCACATCTCTTTCTGTGTCGGCAGCTCCGCGTTCACCTGCTACCGTAGAGAAGCGAAGGAATAAATCTGTTTCTTTACCAACCTTCGAGAATATGGCCGCTTTGGTGTATTTGGTAATATCGTTTGTGATAGTCAGCGTTCCAAAAGCGCCCGATCCTTTAGCGTGGACAACTCTTTCCGGAATACGTTCACGATTGAAATGCGCAAGCTTTTCCATATACCATGCATTCTGCATTAACGCTGGCCCGTGCGGACCGGCTGTCTGAATGTTCTGATTGTCGCCAATCGGCGCACCAGCTTCGGTTGTAAGTTTTTTCTTTTCTTCCATAATATTGTATTGTTTGTTCTTTCTGGCATACGAAATTTGAAAACGTATCTTATTTAAAACAAAACTAAAACAACGAAAGTTCATCTATAAAATTCTTATCTTTGCATGGAATCATAAACAATAAGTGAATGAAAAAAGTAATAATAGCTGCTCTTCTTATTGCAGCAAATCTTTCTGTTTCGGCACAGAAGCCAATAGAAAAAGGATTGCAAAGTATTTCCGAACAATCGGCAAAAGCAAGTATCAACTTTCTTGCATCTGATGAACTGGAAGGACGCGAAGCCGGAAGCCGCGGCGGTAGAGTTGCAGGAGAATATATAGTCTCTATGCTAAGAATAATGAATATCTCTCCTATGGGCGACTCATATTACCAGCCTTTTGAAGCCTGCCACAACCAGGTAGCGCAAAAAGGAAGATGGCAGGTGCATTCCGATTCTATTGCTCAACTAAAGAAAGGAGTATACAAGCATTTACAACTGAACAATATCCTTGCAAAGATTGAAGGCAAACGTGCTGATGAGTATGTTATCGTGGGTGCTCATTATGATCATTTAGGAATAGATCCTACTTTAGCGGGCGACTGCATTTATAACGGTGCGGATGATAATGCTTCGGGCGTATCGGCTGTATTGCAATTGGCAAAAGCATTTCTGGCCAGTGGTCAACAGCCGGAACGAACAATAATCTTCGCTTTCTGGGATGGAGAAGAAAAGGGTTTGCTGGGCTCTAGCTATTTTGTTCAAAACTGTTCGTTTATTCAATCTGTTAAAGGTTATCTCAATTATGATATGATTGGTCGTAACTCAAATGAGGCAAAACCTCAGTTGGTCGACTATTTCTATACGGAAGCAAACTCGGCTTTTGGTGAATGGCTGAAGAATGATATCAAAAAGTACAAGCTGAAACTGGAACCAATTTACCATCCCTGGGATAAACCGGTAGGAGGTAGCGATAACGGATCTTTTGCTAAAGCAGGTGTTCCTATTATCTGGTATCACACTAATGGTCATCCTGATTATCATCAGCCTAGTGATCACGCATCCCTCATCAATTGGGAGAAAGTTGTGGAGATTACCAAAGCATCTTATCTGAATTTATGGAATCTGGCTAACGAAAAGAGTTATTGATTTGTAGATTTCTTTATTTGTTTGCAGCATTGTCAATTATGCCAAGCTGAATATAAATTGGTCGGACTAGCTTAATAAACAAAGGAAGCTTTTGGGCAAAAACAAGTGCTCCAATTACACATGCAATACCGCCGATTAATAGTGTGGCCGGCGCACCAATCATACTGGCCATACTTCCGGCAAGGAAGCTTCCTATTGGTGCTGTTCCCATAAATGCCATGGTGTAAAAGCTCATCACCCTTCCCCGTTTGTCGTTATCGGATATGGTTTGCAGAATGGTATTGCTGCAGGCCGTATGTATAATCATGCCAACTCCTGTAATGATCATTAATATTATGGAGAGAGGAAATGAACTTGATAATGAGAAGCTGACAAGTCCGAGACCAAAAACAACAGCAGCCAGAGGAATAAGTTTTTCCAGTCCAACAACACTTTTTCTAGATGCAAGATAGGCTGCGCCTATTAAAGCTCCCACGCCCGAAGCTCCCATTAAAAAACCAAATATATGTGAGCCGCCATGAAATATATCTTTGGCGAAAATTGGCATCAGTACGGAAAATGGCATTCCCATCAGGCTGATTAAAGTAAGTAAAATAATAATAGATCGGATAGGAGGAAAACCAAAGGTATAAGTGAAACCTTCCTTGAATTCCTTGATAATATTCGTGTCTTTTCTCTTTTTCTCCTGTGGTTTTACTTTCATTAAAAGAAGAGATATCACAACGAAGATATAGCTTATACCATTAATAAGGAAGCATGCTCCTTCTCCCAGAGAAGCAATCAGAACACCTGCAATGGATGGGCCTACTAATCTTGCACCGTTAAACATTGAAGAATTTAAAGCAACGGCATTCCCTATATCATTTTTATCTTCTACCATCTCTATCACAAATGATTGGCGCGCCGGGGTGTCAAAAGCATTGATGCATCCCTGGATTACGCTTAGCAAAAGCACATTCCACACTTCTATAGTATTTGTGAAGAAAAGCAGAGCCAATGCCAGCGCCTGAATCATGGAAAGAATCTGGGATACAATCATTATATGATAACGATTCAGTCTGTCGGTCAGCACTCCGGCAAAAGGAGCCAGAATAAAAGTTGGTATTTGTCCGGCAAAACCCACAAATCCCAATAAGAAAGCAGAACCTGTTAGCCGGTAAACTAGCCAGGGAATAGCGATTCTTTGTACCCACGTTCCGATTAGTGAAAGACTCTGACCACTAAAAAAAAGACGATAATTTCTATAACGCAGAGAACGGAAGATGCTTTTTAATCCATCAAACTTTCCTACTTCGTACTTATATAGAAATCTTTTCATTGGTAATTCTCTTTCAGTTATGCAAGTGCTGGAATCCCTTTCTTAAATTGCCATTTCTGATCCTGAATATCATTCTGAATGGCTTTACAAAATTAGAATAAAGCTGAGTACCCTCCAAATTTTGTGGGTAGTTGTTATCTTATTAATTTTGAAGATTTGAACTTGATAAATCAAACAGAAAATCTGCTTTTTTAGAAATTAGAGAGAAAAGCATATAACAGTCTTGGTTCAAGAAGCAATGGATAAATTATTCCGTAAACTGCACCATAGAAGTGGGCATTGTGATTGATGTTGCCTCCACCTTTTTTATTCATGTATTGGCAGTACACTAGGTATAGCGGACCAAACAGAATGCCCGGTATAGGGATAATGGCAAATAAGAGTATTGTCCCGAATGGATTGAAAAATATAGAGGTAAACAATACTGCAGATATGGCTCCCGAGGCACCTACTGAATTGTAATACGGATCGTTTTTGTGTTTAATAAGATCGTAGAGTGAAGCAACAATCATTCCTCCGAAATAAAGTCCAAGAAAACCACTCGTTCCAAAACCCAAAACTTCAAAACCTTGTTCAATATAGGTCCCGAACGACCAGAAAGTGAACATATTCACTAGCAAGTGAGTTGTGTCGGCATGTACAAATCCGTGAGTTATCAAACGATGCCACTCATTGTTCTTGATTGTCCGGTAAGGATTAAAAGCTAATTTATAGAATAGTTCCTGATTATTGAAACACATGTAAGAGATAATTGCTGTAATGCCTATTATGATGTATGTAATCATTTTGGTTCTTGTTTTGGTTTATATGGCAAATGTAGTAAACATTTTAATAGTAGTGCATTGATAACTCGTTAAACAACACGAAATATTTGCTGTTTATATCAACCGATGAAGTAATTAGCAATGTATTTAACATTTTAAATAATCTAATAGTTTGTTACTTATTGATAATAAGTTCTATTTTAATGTAGATTTTATGTATATTGCAGTTCCTTAAACTTAAAATATCGCAATAATGCATATAATAGAAACAAATTTAAAATCAACAATAATGAAACATTCTGTTTTTTCGTTGTCAGTTCTGACAGTATGTATATTGTTTACAAGTTGTGTAAGCAAAAAGCAGTTTACTGGTTTGCAGTCCGATTACAATAAGCTACAGACTGAGAATAGTGATTTAAGAAAATCTTACCAGGATACTAAAGAGCAATTGGTAGAGAGTCGTACAAATGCTAAAAGTCTGGAAGATCGTTTGGCTGAGGCTCGAAGAAATAATGAAGAAATTCGTTCCTCTTATGCTGCTTTGCAAGGATCGCTCGACAAGAGCTTGCAGCAAAACTCTCAGGGAAATATAAACATTTCCAAGTTAGTGGACGAAATCAATGCTTCCAATCGTTTTATCAAACAATTGGTTGAAACTAAGACAAAGTCCGATTCACTGAATCTTGTATTGAGTAATAACCTGACACGCTCATTGAGTCGTGAAGAACTTAAAGAAGTAGATATTCAGGTGTTGAAAGGTGTAGTATATATCTCATTGGCAGACAATATGCTATATAAGTCTGGTAGCTATGAAGTGAATGAAAGAGCCGGAGAAACTTTAAGCAAGATTGCTAAAATCATAATGGATTATAAGGATTATGATGTACTTGTTGAAGGAAATACTGATCCGGATCCTATTATTCGTGCAAATATTCGTAATAACTGGGACTTGAGTGCTTTGCGTGCTTCATCGGTTGTTCAGGTTTTGCAAAACAGTTACGGTGTTGATCCAAAACGTCTTACTGCTGCTGGTCGTGGTGAATACAATCCGATTGCAGATAATAACTCTGCTTTAGGAAAACAACGTAACCGTAGAACACAGATTATCATAACTCCTAAACTTGATCAGTTTATGGATCTTATTGATAAGGCACCGGAATCATCAAATAAGTAATAATTGAAATGTAATAGAAGAGCAATTAATCTATTACGGAATTTATAATAACAAAGGAGTTGCCGGGTTTATCGGCAACTCCTTTGTTATTTATAAGAATAAGCTGATGCAACTTATTTAATTTTCTTCCAAGGTTGGCATTTATTCTGAAAGCGTTTCAAGTAAGGGCAGGCATTATGTTATTCTTGCCCATACTTTTGAAAAGCCACTCTTGGTGAGCCGTTTGCTAAATAGATAACGCCACACTCGGTATATCCATTCTTTTTAAGTACCGATTGCATTACCCAATTATCGTGATGTGTGTCTACACGGATATTATGGCATTGCTGAAAACACCACTCCAGACAATAGCTACCGATTCCTTTTACTTTACCACTTGTTGCCAAACGATGAACTACTCCGTAAGGCTCGTCATTAAGCCATTGACCGTTTTCAATATAAGTGTAAGTAGGATCATTTCCTTTCCAAAAACAGAAAGTAGCAACAATTTCTCCTGAATCGTCTATACATACGTAACTGTTACCGGCTGCAATATCATTCTCAACTACTTCGCGAGAAGGATAACCATCAGTCCACTGATTCATATTACCTGTATTCCGCATAATAGATCTGGCAAAATCAAAAACTTCCAGTTGCTTTTCTATATCGGTTGATGCGGCTTTTCTTATCTTCATAAAACAAATATTAATTATTGCTTATTCGTTTTTCTTTGTTTGCAAATGTATATAAGAATATTTTATATCCGATGTTCTTATGTCTTTTATATGTTAATTTATAAGATTATGCTTTGAGGAATTCTAAATCATTCCCTTATAAAAATTAAAAATGCAAAATATATCTAGCAGTCTAGCACTTGCCATTTAACAGGTTGTGAATGAATTGAATACAGGCGCTAGACTTCTTTTCGAAAGTCTAGCGGTAGTCTAGCAGTCTAGCACCTTGCTGATTTTATTCATGTAAAGCCTTTATTATTTGGACTTTACGTTACTATTTATCGTATTTGTAGAAATAAAAATTAGTCTCCACCCGGGTGTACGATAATTCTCCACCCGGGTGTACAGATTTCGTAGACCCGGGTGGAGAGGCTTTGTACATCCGGGTGGAAGAAAAAGAAATAGCTCAGGAATTCATCATTTCCTGAGCTATTCTTCTATGAAACATTACAGATTTATTTTTTATAAACAGCTTGCATGCCACAGTATCTGGTACATTTTCCGCATTCAATACACTTCTCTGAGTCAATAACCGGAAGATTGTGCCCGTCCTGAGAAATAGCACCTACAGGGCATACTCTAAGAAGCGGACACTTATGGTTTTGCGGGCATCGGTTCTTGTCAATAGTCAGTGCCATTTTTGTTATTTTTTCAGCAGAATTTCGTTAATTGCATCTTTGAATGCCGACTTAGGCATTGCTCCCTGAGCCATTTGTGGTTTGCCATTCATTGGGATGAACAATAATGAAGGAATACTGCGAATGCCAAATGCTGCAGCCAATTCTTCTTCTTCCTCAGTATCTATTTTGTAGATATAGATTTTATCACCATATTCGGCAGCTAGTTCTTCCAGGATAGGAGCAATAGTTTTACATGGACCGCACCATGAAGCATAAAAATCAACAATGGCAGGTTTGTCACCTAAATATTTCCATTCGTTAGGATTAGTTTCGTAATCAGCTACTTTCTTTAGAAACTCTGCTTTTGTTAAATGAATTGTTTTCATCTTATTTTCAGTTTTTAATTTGTTATCACTTTGTTTATTACTTTGTTGTCCGTTGCACGAGGTAAAAATCAGCCCCGTCATTAGCAATATTAATGTCAGCTTTTTCATTGTTCTTCAAGTTTTCATTGTTTCTCTTCTCCTATATAAACTTATAACTATCTGTTGCTCGAATTAAATAAGTATCCTTAGTCCTAAAAAATAGTCCTTTGGAAATCTGTTCCTTTAGAAATAACGATGCAAAGATATATGTATTTTCTTATAAAACAAATTTCCTATGGAAAATAATGCGATAAAAATATTTAATTGTCTATAAGTACTATTGTTTTTATTGGTAAACCTCTGAATTATTTTATGCCGATAATTTATAAATTCGTGAAATGAAGATTATAATTTGCAATTTGCTGTTAAAGTTACCTTTAAAGATATTACTTTTACAATATTGAAAAACATATTTATTGCCAATAAGATGAAAAAGAACCTATTTTTAATTTTAATTCTATTTGCTGTCTGTACCAGACTGGATGCTCAGCAACTTCGTTACCATCAGGATGGAACATTTAAGATTGTTCAATTTACTGATACACATGTAGTACCCGAAAAAAAAGAATCTCTTGATGCTATTAAATTAATAGATAAAGTTCTTGAAAAAGAACAGCCCGATTTAATAGTTTTTTCAGGAGATGTAGTGACTGGTAAGCCTGCCCGTAAAGGATGGGATATGGTGTTGAAACCATTAATTAAAAAAGGTATTCCTTTTATTATAACAATGGGAAATCACGATCCGGAACAAGATCTTACACGTGCTGAAATTGCAGAGATTGTAACTGCTGCTCCAAATAATCTAAATAAGAAAAGCGATAAAGGATTGTCTGATGTCTCTTTGGAAATACAATCGGCAAAAAATGGTAAAGCAGCCTCTCTTGTATATTGTATGGATTCAAATGACTATTCAAAGTTAGACTCTGTGAAAGGATATGGATGGTTCTCTTTCGATCAGATACAGTGGTATCGCCAGACTAGCTCTTCTTATACTAAACAGAATGCAGGAAAACCGCTTCCAGCTTTGGCTTTTTTTCATATTCCTCTTCCTGAATATAAAGAAGCATATAAAAATGAAAAAAACATCCATACAGGAATTCGCCTGGAAGATGAATGTCCGGCATCTGTTAATTCAGGAATGTTTGCTGCCATGCTGGAAAGTGGAGATGTAATGGGAGTATTTGTTGGGCACGATCATAATAACGATTATTTAGCTACGCTTAATGGCATTGCCCTTGCTTATGGAAGATTCTCGGGAGGAAAAACAACCTATGTTGATGTTCAGAATGGTGCGCGCATCATAACCTTAAAAGAAGGTGAAAGAGGCTTTTCCACTTTTATAAGGTTATTGGATGGTAGTGATATATGCAGAACTTCTTTCCCTGAAACCTTTAAATAGTATTTGCCTTTCAACTTATAATCACTGGTTGTATTAGTTAAAAAAGCATCTGCAATTTACAAAGATAAGCAAACAGTAAGATTAATAAGTAGAAAGGGGCTGTATCTTTTTTGATGCAGCCCCTTTTAGAGTTAAGAGAAACTATTTTCAATTGAATTGAATTTATTTATTGAAATCTCGTAGAATTTGCATGTTTCATCTTAACTGTATGTAGTTTAAGTCTAGTTTTATAATCAATAGTAATATTACTTAGAAGTAATAATACTTATTCTGTTCCAGTCATTATTGTCTGGATAAGGTTGTTGCTTGTCACCATTGTTTTCTATGATGAATCTGTTTTCAGCAATACCGTATTTTTCTTTTAGCATTTTTGCTACTGCTTCAGAACGTTGTTCACTCAATTTCTGGTTAAATGCTGCTGTACCAGTCTTTTTATCAGCAAAACTTGCAATAGTAACTTTGGCATCCGGATTTTGTTTCAGATATTGTGCAGCATTATACACATAAACTTCCTGATTTGGATCAATTGTAGCTTTACCAATACGGAAAGTAACTACTGAATTTAATAAAGCACCTTTTGCAGCCGGAACTTCTTTGATAATTGTCTTTGGTTCTGCTGATTTCTTTTCACAACAAGCTTTATATTCTTCAATCTGAGCTCTTTGTGAATTGATCTGGTCATTTAAAGATTGAATCAATGCAGGATCAGCAACATCTACTGTAGCAAACCCTCTTCTTCCGAAACGATAGGTTACACCTGCTAAAACATTCAAAGTTCCGTCATATGAACATCCGAGTTGTTCTTGTCCGTTGAAGTCATCACGTAATAAGTTTCCGTTTGCTTCCAGATTCAAACTCCATGCTTTGCTTAAGCGGAAATCAGCTTGTAAACCAAGACGTGGAGATACCATGTTAGTAGCATGCACATTTTCATCAGAATCCCTGAAACCATGTACATAACCTATACCCATGATACCAATCAGATTAAACACTCTATCTTCTTTATAAGGAAGGAAGATATTTGTTAGATTAAACAAAGCATCGGTGTTAACATTAAAGTACTTTACTTTATACGAATAGTCAAGTTTGTTGTTAGCAGAAGTCCATCCTCCTAATTGTAAGCGAGCACCTACTTCCGGAGAGAAGAATTTTCCAACACCTAATGCTGCTGTTGGGCTAATTTTATCGCCGAAAGAAGCATACCTGTGACTTTCACTGTATGTACGTTGTACACCAATTTGTCCTTGAATAAACCAGTTATCCCAAAATCCATACTGCTTTAAAGCTTTTTCCTGACCTTGCGCAGTATTTTGTGCAAACAGTCCTATTGGAGCTATTGCAAATAATAAAATTAAAACTTTCTTTTTCATAATTCAATGATAATTTAAATATAGAGAATTATTCCTTTATTAAAACCTGCTGCAAAGGTATTTTCTGATGCTGTATTTGTGTTTATATAATTTTGCCTAAATTTTATACATTATTGTTTTGTTTGTTTTTTAAAATATTAAATGATGATATATGTTTTAAAATATCAATTTTTAATATTTATTTTGCGTCTAAATCTTATTCTGATATATTGATTTAAATATCAGGAAATATAAAAGTATTTAGTAAAATAAAGTATATTAAAAATGATACGATTAAATATTCAGCATGTTTTGTTTATATTTTTGTTTGGTACTATTGTTTATTCTAAGGCTGAGGCTCAAAATAATTTTTTGAAAAGTAATAGGTCTTTAACCGAAGTTCTCAAAATATTAAGTAAAAAGGAAAATGTTTTTATTAATTTTAATCCAGAAGTAACTAATCGCATACAGATTAAAGATGTGTCTTTAGATAAGAATGCAATAGAATTACTGAATAGTTTACTTGCTAATCATGATTTGGAAATAAAGAAAGCTAGTCGAAATTTTTTATATGTTATACCAATTCAAAAGATAATTATAAAGGGATGCGTTAAGGAGAAAGAAATAAATAAAAAGCTTTCTGATATTAATGTTCTTATAGATGGAAAGTCTTCTGTTCGTACAAATGTTAATGGATGTTTTAGCTTTTCAGTCCCCAAAGGTCATCACAAACTAAAAATCGAGAATAAGTTTTATTACCCCAAATTAGTAAATAAATCATTTGTTGCTTCAACGAGTGTTGTCATTGAATTGAAAAAGAAAGAAAATAAAAAGAAAACCGTAATTATTCGAACTATGTGTGAAAAAGAAGAAGTGTATATGCCATATGTTAACAAAACGTTTGCGGATTCTTCTTTGAAACATCGGTTGATTCTTCCGGATACATTGGCTTTTATTAACTCGAAAGACTTGATACCTAAGCATCCCTTAGCAACGAATTCTTCTAATTATGCATTGAAAAGTAATTTGATAATGTGGGGGTTAGCCAGCCCAAACCTTACAATTGAAAAGAAAATTGATCAGAATGTTACCGTTGAGCTTTCATTGGGGGGGGAGTTCGGCAACTCAAAACATAACGATAAATCTATATCTTATCTGATACAACCGGAAGTTCGTTATTGGCTTTTTGGAAGTTTTAAAGGTGCTTTTATTGGATTTCATATGTATTATGCTCAATTTAGTAAAAGCAATATAGTTTATCCATTTCAAAGAAGAGGTACTTCCAATTATAATAGAGAAGGATATTTGTACGGAATGGGTGCTTCATGTGGCTATCGATGCTTAATAGATAAGCATTGGCATATTGAAGCTACAGCTGGGGCTGGCAATGTACACCTAGCTTATGATAAAATAATGTGGAATAATTCATTTAATAACAAGAAAAGTTTAGATTATAATTATTTTGGTCTTACTAAATTCGCAATTAATTTAGTTTATGCTTTTTAATTATTAGCTATAAAATCAATTACTTATAACTCTTTAAAAGTATTAGTCTAAAGCTCTTTACTAATTATTTTATTAGAAATATAATTTTTTTCTTTTCAGAACCAGTATAAATGAAAGTTTGTACTGTCATAGAGGTAAAAAGGAGAATATTAATATTAAAAATGAATAATATGGATTCAGTTTTAAATTCCGCTTGCTTTTCACCTATTGATGTGCGGAAGGGTAATCACAAAGAGATTAAAACAGGCAATAATAGTACTATTTTATTTATTTTATCAGGGAAAATTTCACTATCTTGCGTTGAATGTAATCATAAGATGCTTCTCTCGGATGACATGCTGTTTCTGCCTCCGGGAACTAAGTTCAAGTTATTAGCAATAGAAACTTCTATTGCTGTAAAATGTGAGATGACAAAGGATTCTATTAGTAAAATTAATCAGTGGTTAGCTCCGTTATCGGAGAGCAATACTGAATATGAAAAGAAATGTTTAGCATTACCTATAAAGTATAGTTTAAAATATTTTCTGGAATTCTTTCATCAGTCTTATTCTTTATCTGGCTTTAATATTTCAGAGTTGGATGAATGGAAACAAAATGGATTATTCCTGGTTTTAAAAAACTCTTATTCAATTCAAGAACTGACAGTATTTTTCTCTCCTGTTTTGGGTAAGAATATGGATTTTAAGGAGTTTGTATATGCAAATTATAAATCTGTCAGGAATTTGCAGAATTTTGCAGATTTGGCTAAATGTAGTTTAAGTGTTTTTTGCAGAGAGTTTAAAAAGAACTTTGGAGAATCTGCTTATCAGTGGATGCTTAATCGCAAATCGCAATTTGTGTTGCAGGATATTCTAAATACATCTATTCCTTTTCAGGAATTAGCAGATAGATATCAGTTTTCGTCTCAGGCACACTTTACTAAGTTTTGCAAGCAGAAATATAATCAGACTCCTAAAGATCTGCGTAATAACAGCAAAGCCAGTTTGAATAATTTGTTACATTAAAAAAAGTAATAAACCATATTAATATTATTTATGCAAATATCTTGGAACAAACTAAAAAATAAGGATGAGAAAGAATGGAAATATCTGTTCCGTCAACATGCTGAATTTCTTTATGCTTACGGAATGAAGTTTGCCCACAATGAGGACTTAGTTAAAGATACTATTCAAGAGCTCTTTATTGCTATTTACGAAAAACGTAATTCATTGAACGAACCGACTTCTATAAGAGCCTACCTCTGTATGTCTTTGAGAAACAGATTAATAAATGAACTTAAAAAAAATGTAGTCGTTTCTTTAGAAGATGATGATTATTCATTTACATTATATATTGATGATGACAGTGCAGATGAAGAGGAAAAACAATATAAGAAAATACAGAATTTACTGAATAAGTTGACAAACAGGCAGCGTGAAGTTATTTATTTGAAATATTTCAAAGGTCTGTCTAATGAAGAAATTGCTTGTGCACTTGATATAAATAAACAATCTGTTGCAAATCTTCTATCAGAAGCTATCCGACAAATGAAAAAGGATGCCTCTTTTGTATTATTCTTGTTACTTATTTTACGGAGAATTTTAGGGCTATGAAAGAAGTGAAACTTATAAATATATTAGAAAAAATTTCATCTGATGAAGGGTATTGCTTATCATTTGAAGAAGAAATTCAATTGAAAGAAGCTTTCTCTCATATTCCTTTATTGGATGAAAAACCAGGAGAAAATGTTCTGGATGAAATGGAGGAAAGATTATTCAGTAAGAGTATAATATTTGAGAAATCTGAGAAAAAGATTATTCATTGGAAACAAAATCTTTCTGTTGCGGCATTGATTGCTGTACTCTTTGGCTGTGGTTTATGGATAAAGAGTCTGGATATGAAATATGTAACGGGAAGCAATGAACAGTTGGCTTTTGCGTTGCCTGATAAATCCGAAGTGAAACTAAACGAAAACAGTTCGGTTGAATTTAACAAATTCCTTTTCTACTTTAATAGGAATATTAATATGAAAGGTGAAGCCTATTATGTTGTAACCAAAGGACAGAAGTTTACAGTTGAAACTCCTACACATCTGATATCGGTACTAGGAACTCGTTTTATGGTTTCTGAAACAGACAGGTTTGATGTTTTCTGTTATGAAGGTAAAGTTTTGGTGGAGAGCTTAGATAAAAAGGAAAATAAAATATTAACAAAGGGAAGATGTTTTGGCTCTGACAAAGTAATCCTGGAAGATCAACCTAATTGGGTTAGTCATAAATATGATTTTAATGATTCGCCTCTTGTAGACGTTATTGAAGCTATAGAAAAAGAATATAAAGTGTCAATAGAAAATAAGAATTATTGTAAAGGGCTTATTTTTACAGGAACATTTCCAGCTAATAATCTAAGTTTAGCTTTAGATATAATTTTGGCCCCTTATAATATGAGTTGGGAACAATTACAACAAGATCATTATAAGATAAAACGCGGTTAAAAACTTGACAAAATAATAATATTTGTTGTTATTTTACTTAGTTTCTTAGTCAATAAGTTGAATATTCTGTTAAAAATAGCTCGACAAAATAAATTATTGATAGAGAAATAGTAACTTTATATCGATTAATTATAAACAAACGGAATTAATGAAATTTTATGTATTTTTATTATATATAACATGCTCTGTTTTATTAATCGGATGCAAAGAAAATAAAATAGAGCGATTTTCAAAAGCTCAAACAAATGAAATGATATTTCGTTTGCCAGAAATACCGGCTATGCTAGTCTCTCCTGAAGAACGTGCGGAATATCTTGTGAAACATTATTGGGATAATTTTGAATTTGCAGATCCATTTTTAACTTGTAAGCAAAAAAGTATAGAACCTATTTTTGCCGACTTTGTTGGTGTATTTCCTCATACTACTTATTTAACAGCATGTATAGGAATAAATATTCTGATGAAAAAAGCAAAAACAAATGCTAAGATATATATTTATTTTGCTGAATTGGCAAAAAAATATTTTTATGATCCTAATTCGCCTATGCATAATGAAGAATATTATATTCCTTTTATGGAATCGATTACAGAATCGAATGTTCTTGATAATACGCATGAAATCCGTTTTAAACATCAATTGACTTTGGCTCTTAAAAATAGACAAGGCAGTATAGCTACAGATTTTATATATACTTTAGCTTCTGGAAAATGTGGTCAACTTTGGGATATTAAGAGTGAGTATATATTGCTTTATTTTAATAATCCGGATTGTGAAGAATGCATAGAAATGAGGACTCGAATAGTAGCATCATCTTTGTTTGTAACACTTCAGAATCAAAAGGTTAATCATCATAAGAAACTAACGATTCTTTCTGTCTATGCTGATGAAGAACCAGAAAACTGGAAAAAGCATTTATCAGAATATCCTCCTAATTGGATCTGTGGATACGATAAGAAACTAAATATACGTAATAACGAATTATATGATCTGAATTCTATACCTACCTTATATCTTCTTGATATAAAGAAGAAGGTTATACTCAAAAATACGTCTTTAGAAAATGTTGAGCTTTATTTGCAGAATAAATAAAAAATAGTGCGTATTGACATGAGAAGGTGTTTGTTGCTTTATTGCTGTTAGACTTTTTCTAAGAAGTTAACCGGTAATATTTGTCTCTAATTATTTAAAAATAAGCACTAGTATAAATTCTTCTTACAATAGCTTATAAAACTGGTTGTAGAAGCAAAACCGAATTCATCTGCAATTTTTTGTATTGGTACACCTTGAGCTAAATAAATACTTATAGATTTATTTCTTTGTTGCATTAGCCATTTATATGGTGTTGTATTAAATTGTTCTTTAAATCTGCGTGTGAATGTTTTAGTAGTCATATTGCACATAGAGGCCAGCTGCTCTACACTGCATGTGTTTGTATATCGAGAATATACCATATTTTTAAATTCACTCATATTGTTTATTATTGGTGAAAAAAAATGAATAGTCTCTTCTTTATCGTAAAAAGATTGCATGAGGAGTAGAAATTCATATTTCTTTAAATCATACATATATTTATTATGGATTTTATATTTGAAATATAGAATTATTCCTTGTAGAAAGCAATGAATTGGTTGACGGATTTCAATAGCTTCAAATTCAAAAATATTTTTTAAACAATAAGACTTTATTTCTTTTAATGGATAGTCATTATAAAAAGGTATTGAATTACCAATATTTAAGATTACAATTTCTGTTTTTTCTAAAACTATACCTTTAAATGCGGAATTTTTGTCAGAGGCTATGAACATCATGTCTTTTTTAAAGATTTTAGTTTCTAGATTAGTTGTAAATAACTTTATTTCCCCGCTTAAAATGAATAGTACATGATTTGTATTTTCTTTTTCGGTGAAAAATTCAGTACTATTATCAAGTGTAAAAAAACTAAATGCATAGCTGTAATCGTATATATTATTATGTATGCGATTTCTGTTTGGATACAATAAGATCTTATTTTCATTAAACTTATTCATTGTTATTACCTGATTGAAAAATGTAACATAAAAATAAATATTTTAGTACATCTTTATATTTGCTAAAGCTTACTATACCAAATCAACAAATAATTTAATCTTTGATCCATTTAATAAAAATGTCTTTGTGTTCTAAATTGTAAAAAGTATTTGTGTTTTATTTAAAAATATCACTAATTAACTTTTTATATTTAATGATCTATCTGGCGGTTCTTCTATATGATGACTTGTTATTAAAGGATTTAAAGTGCTAAATTAAGTCTCTTTGTTTTATGTTTGGAATAGAAAGATAATTCTTTATTATTGAGTATTCCATATTTTAAATATAATAATATAATGTTGATTTTTGAGTTTGCAAATTTAGTTATAAAAATTTGAATGAATTTATATAAAACAGACAAATATATACACAAAAAAGACAAAGCTTATTGTATAATGATATATATATAATGTTTTTGATTGTTTATCTTGTGTACTTTCCTTTAAATCATGATATTTTTAATTAGGCAAATCTTATTAAATTTGTCGAGTAAGAATAAAATATGAAAAAAGATACAGTGAGAATGAAATTGTAAAAGCAGGCAACTAGTTTGATCATGATATATCTGTTGATATAATCACTTGTTAATACGGCATATTCACTATCACTCGGGCGTGCAGGCTAATAATTATTTATAGTTCGTATTTCTATTAAGTTGAAAAAATGGATGATAATGAAGTCGTTGATTTCATTAAAGAAGCCTGAGATTTTGGCACTCTCTTGTGACTCTTGGTCTTCCTAGCTAAACTTAGTATATGGACTGTGTAAGTGATGGAATGAGGGATTATTTCTGTTTTTCTGTAAGATCGTACGAATGTATAATATAAAAATATCCCACCTGCTTTAGAAAGCAGCAGGTGGGAGTTTACTAAAGAATATTGTTTAGGAATGTAATTATTCACCAATGTTTTTTATTTATTGGCCTATTAATCTTATCCGTTGACTAATGGTTTTCCTTTAGAAACATTCCGAACCACCATTTTATAGGCGATTCGGACGGTTTTTTATGCATTTTAAAGTTTTACCGGACAGCAATAGTTTACAATAAAATATTATCATTTAACCTTGAGAGTTTTATGGATAGAGTTGGTCTTTCCAACAACCTTAACGATATAGATTCCTGTCTTTATTTGTGAAATTTCTGAAAATTCAGTAATTTCATTTTTTTGAATTTGCTTACTAGCTACAAGTCTTCCAGTTACATCATAGATAGTAGCCATACAATCTTCTTCGCTTTGGTTTTCTACAACAATACTATTATTTCGCACATAAATATTTATAGAGGACGATACATTATTATCTTCGATTAAGCTAGAAGACGAACTTGTTATTTTAAATCTGCTACCAGTACTATTGCCAGAACCGGTTATTAGATATTCGGCATTATTAACAATAGGATAGCTATGTCCTGTTAATAAATCATGTAAGTATAGTTTTCGTAATTCAACCTCAGGCGTTACAGATAGATTTATTGAGTAGCTCTCGTTAGATTCAGTTTTAACATCAATAGTTGTCCCTGTTATCTCTGGAACAGTTGCTATTTGGTAATCAGATTGGTCGCTTCCTGAAATATAAGTCTGAATGAGTTCTCCTTCTTTTATTTTGTAACCGTCCCAGCCATTGTCGAATCCGGTTGTAGCATTGGGGGTTTCGAATAGCCATACTCGGTCGGCAGATCCGCTGCCGATAACATCCATCACAATATGAGATAATTGTGTTGTGTTGCTTTTGACTTTTGCGGATTTCCAAGGGCTGATTGTTGACGAATTCAATTCATTTTTCACCAATTGATCATATTTCAGCGTAATATTACCAGGTGTTGTTACATTCAGCATAAATGTATGCATAGATAGGATTCTATCAGGTATCCCTGCTTGTCCTGCCACATTGAACGGAACAGATTGATATTGCCCTGCTGCAATTCCACTTGTAGTTCCGCCGTTAAGTTTGCGCCATTGATCCCGTGATCCCATATTGTACAGATACACAGTATTTTCATTCAATTGTACACTTTCAAGTTTAATAGCAGCAGAAGTTATTGGAATTGCGGCTGTAAAAGAGTTACCAATCAGATTCATTCCCGAATAGTTTACGTTTACGGTTTTGGTAGATGGCACAATCGCATCACCTACATTTAAAACTCCAGCAAAGTTATACACTTGGGTAGGTTCTACATTTGTACTATTTGTAATTTCATATCCATTAAACGCTTTTAATGTTAAATCGGGTAAGACTGGAGCAAGGCGCCACTTATTGCCGTTATAAGGCTCTATCCACTGGTTTATAGTTTCAACAGGAGGAATCTGATACGGAAAGTTAGCATTTTTAACCGGAATGCCGAAATATTGCCATTGTTTCCTGTAAAATCCACAGTTATCACATTCATAAGCTCTATTTATAAATTCCACAGTGGCATTTACCGAAGTATTTGTTGTTGGATCACTAAATAACAATGTGCCTGTCGGGTTATTTGTTTCAGACTTCACGATGATAGTACCTTTATCAGGATTATCGTCCTTTACCGTACCGTTAATAGTTAATTGATTCCCAGTTGTAACCACCATGTTCACATCAGAATTGTTTATAAGGCTGCCAATAGTACGGTCTGTATCGAGATACAAATCTCGAACGGCAGCTCCTTTACCATTGCCGTTACCTAAAGTTCCATTATTAACTTCAGTAGCAAACTCGATATCTTCACCAAGGATAGGAACGAATGCGGCTGTCCAGTTATCTGTATTGCCCCAATCATTACTTACTGTTCCGTGCCAGTAATTTTTCTTATAATTCGGGTCTGGACAGTTTAGTATAGGTGTTCCTGCCGGAACAGAACATACTCTATCTAAACGTATATCATCTATGTAATAGTCGTTACCTTGATTCTCTGCGTAATTATTACGAAAAGATAGAACGACGTTATCTACTGTACAATTTTTTTCATCATCAGGGACTGGAACTGAAAAATAGAGATCAAAATATGTCCATTTGTTCTTTACTTTACTATCCCAATCCCATAATATTGGAGAAGTTATAGTTGCCAAGACTTCTCCGGTTTTAGGATGTTTGACGTCAATAGCTACTTGTGAGGGTCCATTAACCAAATATAGCCAAAATGATGCCCTATACGAGGCTCCAACCTGCAAAAGCTCCTGTCTTTGATAGAACGAATTCAAGGTTTGCCCTGCATTTACTACCATAACAGCTCCATTTTCCGTTGCGGAACGATCCTGTATCGTATTTGACTCATTGAAAGAAGGTGTCCAGAAATAATAATCGTACTGTTTATGCCCTAATTTTATATATCCGGGAGCTACTACTGCATAATGATTATTATCGATTGCGTATTCATTATAATCGGTTGAATTAGGATAAGATGTTCCAAACTTGAAACTACCCGATGGCATGTAGATAGAGGTGGATCTTCCGAAATTATTAGAGCTGTTTGGAGATGGGCTTATTCCAAAATCTTCTGTAAATATATTTTCCTCTTTACAGGGGCTTACTATTTCTGTATCCGTATTGTTAGTCAAATCAGAATCTTCACCATCACCCGTTACAGTTGATGTATTTAGATAATTCCCTTCATTTAAAACTATTGCTGTAAAACTTACCGAAACATCAGTTTCCTTAGTTAGACTATTAATTATCCAAGTAATTGTATTATTTACTAGTGTACCTCCATTATTTATTGTTTTTATAGTATATCCATCAGGAACAACATCAGTGATGATAATATTCGCTGCATCATGAGGACCATGGTTCGTTATTTTTAAGTTAAAGGTAACTTCGTTCCCAACTTCAGGACTGGAATCGTCTACAGATTTATCGATTGCCAAATCACTCTGGCGAATCAGAGAAACTACTTTAGTATTTATATTATTACATACTCCGTTCAATCCGTTATATTTACGTTCAAAGAACGGATTTGTCGGAGGAAAGTAGTAGTCTCCGAAGTTTGCTTCATAATCAAAAGGTTTACTAGGATCAGGAACTAAGATTTTATCAGGATTACTGGTATTGGTCGCATCAGGATCTGTAACATCATTTGGACGCAGGATAGTTGCAACCGCTTCGGTATCATTTGGTATCGATGCCGCAGTAATGGTTGCTTTAAAAACGTATGTAACTTCGCATCCGTTAGGTAAATTGAGTGAAGACGAATATTTACGTGTTGTTGCATCATAAGATATAGCAACCGACTGGGTTCCACAACTATTTCCTGAGAACATAGGAGTAGCAGCTTCTTCGAAGCCCGGAGGTAAGGTAAAAGTGAATGGAGCATCTGTAACATCGGATCCATTATCTCCCAACTCGCCGTTTTTTACTTTAACAGTATAAGTTACAACATCGTTTATATGTAGGTTATTCTCTTTATCCGTTGTTACTGATGTTACTTTAAGATCAGCTATATTTATAGTAAATGTACCGACAACAGTTTTCTTCTCTCCCTTAATAAATGTCCATGTATCCATAGACCTCAGATCTCCGAAAGTACCGGTGATATCATTGCCACCCCATTTATGGCCATTGGCTCCGGGGCCGTCACTTCTTATACCCGTGCTACTTACTCCTCCTAAAGATGGAGGCAGATGACTATTGTTTGGAGGTGTAGATGTAGAGCCGTACTGCGGACTAGGCATATCCGCATCATTCCAATAGACAATATCCGATTGAACTACTATTTGACCCGGTAATTTTTCATTGTCTAATAATTGTAGTTTAATTCCATTAATATTGTTCTCCATATCGAAGTAAGGAAAATGTACCTCTGCTCCTTGCAGCTCGACGGTGACTTTCGCAGGAAAAAGGCCTATGGGTAGGGGATTTCCCGCCCCATCCTTTCCGTCCCATAATACTCGATTTATACCTGTAACAGCTGTTCCTTTCAGAAATCTGGTTGGGAAGGTCGCAGGTGTTTCAATACTCGATATTTCTACAATATAAGAACCTTGAGATTTAGTATTGAACTGAACGTATCCTCCTTTTCTACTAATCTGTCCAACTGTACCATCTGAACCTATAATATTAGGATTTTCAACACTTGGAACAACAATACTATTTTTTAACCAAGTTTCTCCACCAGGAACATCTCCTTTTACTAAAACATCCTTTGGTAAATCTTCACTCGGCAGTCTGTAAAACATCTTATGAGTTATGTTTTGGTTGTTTTCAGCATCATTAGGATTCCATATCTGCTTATTTGTTACAGCTGCATCAATCGTATTTAAACTTTTGTAAATAGGCGTATAATCGACTGGCCCAGCAGTGACTCCATTGTTTCCTTTTACGAATCCATTATTGTTTACGAAAAATGAGAATACGATGCCATTGTTTCCATTATTGTCTACCAGATAAGTATATCCATCCTTTGTTAATACATACATTTTTCCATAATACCCACCACTAGTATTTGAACTTGCAAGAACACCCATATTTAATATATTCGCATATACACGTCCCGCAATAAATGCTGTTTTGGTATTATTGATAACAGATATATCCCAAGCTGCAATATAGCTACTTTCTATATTGCCTCTATTCCAATTGGTCCATGCTGTATTTGCAAAACCATTTCTAGTTGCATTAGAAAATGTACTACTAACATTGGTACGAGGCCAAAACTCTACCTTGTAAATACCTTCTTTTAGTACCGAATAATAAACGGGAGTATACCTATTTGTAGTAGCGTCGGTTGTTGTTAATTTAGGTCCGGCTAATTCTTGATTCCGATCCACTATACGTCCGACAGTTCCTCTAGTGGGTGTAATATCATTATTATCCGGGTCAAACAACTTAATGGCAGCACTGCCACTCCATTCACTAGATGCAAGGGTGATAGTTTCTCCTACCTTTGCATAGACATAATGTGCACCGCGGCTAGCAAAGGGTATTGCATTAGGAACGGTATTATTATTAGAAAGAAGATATGCCCTAAAACCATTTACCCCATTTGGATAAAGATCTTTAGATCCGTCAGCATGCACTCTAGTTAATGGCAAAAGGCTTACAAGAGGAAGAATAAAGTATAAAATGCGATTGCTTATAAAATTCATGTTATTGATATTTTTTATAATTGAAACATACCTGAATAAAACTTGTTATATCAAGATTTAAGTCATTGACCTGAAATTATTTTTATATTTCCACATCAATCACATACCAATGGTTGCGTTCTATTTGGGCAGGTAATTGCGATTTGTATGTTTCATCCCCAAACTCGGGTGGGGGTAGGAACCCTCCGTCAAAATAAGGCAGGCTAAGCTCGATGGCCGTTCCTGAATTATCCCGTTCGTTCAGATAAGTTGTGAGGGTGAGGTTTGTCACATTTCCGCTACCATCAAGCGTATAGGATGTTACTGCATCGTTCCAATTTATCCAAGTGGATGAACTAACCAATGCATCCGTTTTCGACGACGGCTTCAGCACATAGGTGTTTTTGTCGAAATCGATAAATTTGTATTTATATTGAGCTGTGCCCTCGCTCGATAATGGTGTTCCCTGATGATTAGCAGACAAAGTTATATTGAGTTGTACCTTGGCTATAGCTCGTATCAGCGGTATACTAGTCAGTTGATAATTTGAATTAAAATCGTGCGTCATATTGCCTGACATCAGTATTGGTGTCGTCAGTGTTGCAGACCAAGGAGTGCTGTTTGTTTGCAGCACCGATTGTAAATTGGTTATCGTGCTCACTCCATCGAGTAATGTTTTCAATGCCGACGAGCAATTAGCTACAATATACACATCTCTGCTGCCTGCTTCGGCTTGTGTGAGATTCAGAAAAACCTTTTTATCTGTACTGCTCCATGACCCACCTATGAAGCTTGGTGTGGATATATAGTAGGATTTCAGCGTTTGCGGACTTGTTGTTGGAAACAGAAATACATAAAGGTTTTCAACCAATTGTTCGTTATCCGTTCCCAGGTCTGTTGACGATTTTGTTCCTTTAATGAAGTTATTGATATGAAAGGAAAGTTCTATTTTGTCATTACCGCTGCTACTGGTACCGGTGTCTTCATCACTTGAACAAGCCATTAGGATTAGGCTTAAAAAGCATATTATATGTATATTTATTTTTATTTTCATATTATTTTTCTTATTTGCTGAATGTTTTCACTTGGATATCATTGTAATATACCTCCAGATAGGCACCGGCTCCCGACTGCGGGGTAGTATTCAGCTTGTACACTGTAGACGCATTAATGCTGACTGTGTTGAATACTTTTTCAGTGGTGCCGTCATCGAATGTGAACGGTGAAATTGTTTTCAATTTAACCGAGTGCGGGGCGCAAACATCAACTACATTGCTTACCGTTACATTCCCTTCTTCATCAACGTTTACATTATATCCATAACCCATGTAAGTAGCACTTTTTTTGACTGTCCACGGATCTATGGAATAGATGATTTCTATCGTTTGTAGTTTTTTTATCAGATAATAATAATGTCTGTTGCGGTAAATATTATAGTCCGGCTTATCGGTAGGGTATTTGCCGGTAGCAAAATCCATATAATTAGTCTCAGTAATGGCACGGTTGTCGGTAATTATCGGTATCTCGTAGGATGTACCCTCCAGTGTTTCAATTAAAAAATAGTTAATCGGTTTGTGATCTATTGCTGACCAAGCAGGGCTTGTATTCGTCATCATTGCCTCCGGCATATAGTATATGTATGAATTTCCGACTTTTTTCAATAACTTGTCTTCATAGTAACCCACAGCTGATGGATATACATTGGGTTTGAGCCCGAACTGACGGTATGCATTTTTATAATAAATGTTTTTAATGCCAGAATTGGCTGATCCTCCGATTATTACTACCTCGAGTTTTGCTACGGCACGGATAAGCTTTACCCTATTCTCTCCGTCGGGATGAAAAGGTGCAGGAGTGTATACAGTTCCTTCTTCTGTTACGTTTTGGTTCAGATAGATTCTTGACATGGGAAAGCCTTTGTTCTCTTTCGCTGCCAGATACAAGTCAGGTTCAAGATCACGGAAAGTACTCATATAGATTTCCATGTCCGATTTTGTAGCGATAGCTTTCAGATCTTCCATTGGCATATTAGCTACGAAATAAAAATCGCGCTGTCCTGTGGTCAATTTTACAGTAAAGGTTTTTTCCTTATTCTCGAAGGATATCCCCTCATCGAAATGTTCGCATACCTTTTTACCTGTTGATGAATCAAAGACCAGCATGGCCAGGTCGTGTACCCGGTCTTCATAATCCGTAGCATCTTCATTTATAGTTTCCGTATCAGCTGCCAGAGCTCTGGTAACGGACAGATATGCGGTCTGTCCCTTGTCTGAATTTTCTGTCTCCTCTTGATTATCATAGATCATGGAATCACAAGCCGAAAAAGTGACCGACAAACAGGCTAATAGTATATATAGTATTTTTAATCTCATAATCAATTGGGTTATTTAAGCTTGTATGCTTAAATTTCAAAATCGGAGCTGTAGCTATGTACAAGCCAGTCATTTACATAAATGGCACAACTAAAGTGAGTCCAGCATTCTGAACAATAATCCTTGATAAGGAATTTTACAATAAAATCATTTTCACAATCCAAACTTACTCCTTTGTCAACAGCCCTTAAAAGGATGCTGGCAATCAGGTCGCCGTCAAAGACGGTTTCCTCCTTGTCTTTTCCTGAATATGTAATCTTCAGTTTATTACTGTAACCTGTTGTAAGCGCAAACATGGAGTAATACCAGCTGCCTGTATTTTTTTCTAATTTTGTTTCAATAGAAGGATAGGTCAATACCGGAGTATTTAAAGGCATAGTTCCATCTATTCTTGCCGTACCATTGGCTGAAGAAACAGCTACATTTATTTTTGTAGGATCATAATTCTTCATTGTCGTCGCATCAAATTCGACGATAATTTTTACTCGGTTGGTCAGTTCATGCAGGTTAATAGCCGTGTGTTTATATAAAGAACCGTATTCCTTTGGGGCCGGCAGAAAAACAACAGGACTTTCTCCATGCCATATGTGTTCGGTAGATGCAAGACTGGCAGCTACATTGTTTTTTGAATTGATAGTCATCATCACATCCTGTTTGGTCGTTACTCCGGGAGTGAATGTATTTCCTTTTAGTTTATCATTGACGCCTGCCCATGCTATAAATGAATAGTTTCCGTTAGATATTGGAACAAGCACTTCGAAGTCGCGGCTTAGATTAACATTTTGTTGTTGTACAGTGGTTTTGAGTTTGCCATCCAGATCGAATGCAAACACTGTAAGTGACGATACGTTTCCTATAAATAAAGAATCGTCCGCACACGGAGTTTTGGAGTAGAATTTTACATAAACACCCTGCGGGCAATCTTTTAGGTCATTGTAGATAAGGGAATCACAACTCCATAAAAGAGCCCCTATTACGCACAATACCATTATAATCCTGATTCGCAAATCCTTCATCCGTTGTATTTTTAATTAATTGATATTTGTCAGAATAACCGGAGGGAGTAGAAACTCCCTTCGGTTAATTATTGTTCTATTTATAATTATAGTTAGATTCCGGGAGCTACCGAATAAGAGTGAAGGGTCCATGGAAGAACTTTCACATCCACACTCATCCATGTTTCAGGAGTAGTTAACGGATCTTTTGGATCAATTGGGTTTACTGGCTCAACAACACCCGGTACACTTACACTTGGTTTAGGATCCGGATTTAACGGCTTCTTAGGACCATCAGGTTTTGTAGGATCTTCAGGATCACCTTTCGGGTTATTAGGATCTTCAGGGAATAATGGATTCCAGTTTGTACCTAAATTTTTGAATCCTGTAATATGAATATGATATACGTTGTTTCTTATAACTGGTGAGTTATACCAAGTTGGAACTGCATCTGGATTCACCCAAGCGTAATACAAAACTTTACCCTTTACATATTTTGCTACAGTTTGTCCTGTAACACCACCTTTAGCCGGTGTTACTGCATTTTCTGCAGATGTATAGAACTTACCATTAGCACCTACGAAAAAGTCATTTCCTGAAGTATAGGGTGCACCATCGGCAAAGGCAGCTGCAGCAGGAGTGAATTTTGCACGGATAAGTACATATGCTGTATTTCCTTTTTTGTAACTTGAAGCCTCACCTGCCCCATAAGCATGTGTATTCGGCAGGATAAATTTACCCGATAGTTGGGAATTCAGCTCGGCTGTTACATTTTTGTAAGGGTCAGTCGCATAATCGCTCATTGTTGCAACTGTTGTTCCTCCGAACTGGTTAGTTGCATCGTAGTTTTCAAACAACCCCGAGTAGTCATATTTAGAACTTGCTCCTGTGATATCGGTTCCCCAGAATTGAGTATCGGTTGTAGGTACCCATTCGTAGTTAGGGGTAGACCAATCTGTTTTGCGTTGAATATACAAAGAACTTTCGCCTTGTGCCAATACCCAGTTGATATTGGAAATCTCACCTAGAGGTGAACCTCCTACTGAAGGTACAGTATAGGTTAATGCCTGCGTAGAAACCATTACACGGGCCACAGCTCTTTCCACTTCTAAGCTCACACGGTTTTTGGGTGCGGTTGTAGCTAAAGTTTCCGTATCTGTTACATTGGCCGCTACATCTATTGTTTTAGGCTCAACATTAGTCATTACAATTGTTTCATCTGTTGTTCCGTTCTTCTTAGCCAACTTATCGGCAGATGTATTAGTAAATGTGCTTGCTCCTGAGTTAGCCATATACAATGCAACTTTGGTATAAGCTTCCTCAAATTCAGCTACAGGTGTTTTTGCCAAAGCTTTTACCACTTCTGTTGTTCCATTTACCAGGACATAAACTTTTTTAGTTCCGGCAGTAGTTTTAATCGCTGCATTTTGTGTTTTAGGAACTAAGGTTATATCACCACTTGCACCAACTATTTTCTCATAATCTTTGCCCGATCCACTGGCACCTACTTCAAGTGATTTTGTGGTAACCGATGACCCGTCGATAAGGTAGACTGCTACTGTCTTTATATCGTCTTTACCGGCCCATTGCCCGATCTTGTTATAATCCTCAGGTAGGGATTTTACACCTGGGCTCTGAGACATTTTCAATGTAACACTTACATTCGTGTTACCTTTTTTTTCGCCCGATGATGCTACATCGTCGTCATTGCTACATGCCGTTAGCCCCAATCCTAAGGCTATTACAGCAAATAATAATTTGGATACTTTCATTTTTTTTCTATTAGTTATTGATAAAATTAGACCTTATTATCTATTTCAGTTTTTCTAAATTTGTTAAATTAACATTAGCCTGATCTATTCCTGCTGCGGCTGCTTTGCTAAACAGTGATTTTGCATCATTTATTCTTCCTTCCAAGAATGCAAGAACACCTTGGTTATTAATCGTTTCAGCCAGGCTTTGATCTGCTTTTGCCAGATACTTTTTAGCTGCAGGCACATCACCTTTATTTAAAGCAATGGATGATGCATTCAGATTGGCTGTAGGATCTTCGGGGAACATGCGAACAGCAACATCAAAAACTTCATTGTATTCGCTGCTTCCTTTCTCATATGTCTTGGCGAGAAGGAACATTTCCTGTAAACTTAGTAATTGTGGGCGTTTATTAATAATTTCTTTTGTCTCAACCACACTAAATCCACGTACAATGTAACTCACTTTATAATCTGAATGGCGTAAAGCAGGGAACCAGTTCTGTAGAATGAACCGATATGGTATGCCAACATTTAACGTTTTTAGTTTTTGTTCTTTTTCATCAGGCGAAGTCTTTTGGTTGAGAATTGCAATAATCTCATTTTTTTCGTTCAGATTTGATGCGTTCAGTAATTTAACAAAGCCATCCCAATCTTCTGCAGTAGAGTTTACGGTAATTATTTTTTCGTCGAACTTATAGAGATTCTGTACATATCGTTTTAATTCTTCTGCTCTTTCTCTTGCCAATCTTGTATTGTTAGCATAACTTCCTTCGGGAGAAGCATATCCATGAATTGTGATAGCGGTAATATTGGTGTTCTTATCATTCTTGATCACCTCAATAGTTTGTCTTATCTTTTCTAGTTCTTCTGGATTCCGTCTGTAATCAGGATAGATCACTGTTTTGTTTACTGGAAAATCCAGATATGCACTCCCTTCTTCAGTGCGTTTCTTTATTGCTTCTGCTTGAGGTTCGATGTAGGCTACAGCTGGTATCCAATTATAAGCATTGCCATCTTTAATATGTGACAGATTGGCTACTGGTAGCAAAGAATTCTCTTCTGATGCACCTCCGCAACCACATAAATCCATGTGCAGAACTAGCGTTGACTGATGCATCCACTCTGTAAAATCCGTATTTGCCTTATAATTAATTGTTTGTGAAGTCCTATTCCGGCGGTATACCTCTGTAAAGATCTCTTCTTTACGTTTTTTTTGAGAACCGCGTAGATACGAAATGTGTTTTGTTCTTCCATTAACTAAAATTTCAGGTAATACCTTACTATTCCCTTTTGTTTCAAGAACGGGTATAATCCTCATTGAGCGGTTTGAACTTATTTTTAAATCGGATAGATCCAACTCCATCTCTATAAGAAGTTGAGAGTCTATTTTACGCAGATCTGATGAAACTATGCGGACAGATTCTTCAGATGAAGTTTGCTGTGCATTTATTGCTGACTGAGAAGTCAGTAATAATATAAGTATAGTTGTATAAGTTTTAATATTCATGGATTGTATATGCATTAGTGGATCGTATAAATAAGAGAAATTGTAGCTTTTGTTACTCCCCAGTAATTCTTGTTGTCGGTTTTAACCTTTGGTCCACATTTAGGACAAGCAAATTTATCGTAGTGAATTCGGGCATATCCTCCGCCTATACTGGCTTCCAGATTCCAACGTTTACCTAGAATCCACTGATGTCCAACACTTACACCTCCGCCATAAAAATAGCCTTCGTAACGATGCTCTTTCGCTTCTGGCAGTAAATTGAATGGCAAATCAACTCCACCAATATTAAATTGTCCTCCATGAGCGTGAATACCGAAAAATGTTCCGTTGAACCGTTCACAAGTCCAAAAGCGAAGTTCCGGTTGAGCTAACCAGTGCTTCCATTTTTTATTATTGTCAAATGTGATAAGGTTTAATCCGCCGTATAGATCTAGTGTGACTTTTTCTTTAAGTCCTATTTCTACAGCAAGATTAGGGGTGGCCGTTACATCGTAAAGAAGATTGTTCTTAATAACGATGTCCTGTGAATATACGGTTATTGAAACAGCCACTGCATAGATAAAAAATAAAGCTCTTGTTCTCATTTTTGTTATGTAAAAAAAGAAATATCTTTTTAGTTCAATTATGCAATTGTCTTAAATTCTATACTATAAGAATTAAAAGATGCGCAAATGTACGTTGAATTTATTTATTGCTTATGAAAAAAAAAGACATTTTGCTGAATAAAAAAGACATTTTTTTATATAAAAATGATATTTTTTATATAAAAAGAGCAGTGTTATCGTTTGAAAAGATAAATTCTATCCTTTTTAAATTGTTATTATAAAATGAAGGAGATTACTTAGTCTCTTGTAAATTTGATGATATTTAATATTATTTATGCTGCAATAGGAGTAAGCCAATGAGTTCTTTTACAAGTTTTTCATTTAAGTTTTTGCTAGGTCTTATGCCTGGCAATGCAAAAAAAATGAAGCAGAAATGTATTTTAAATCATTGTTTTGCTGATGCCATTATAAAGATTTTGTTGTTTTTAATAGTCTTTTAGCTACAATGCTTTGGAATGAATAATGGCTGTATAGATATATCATCCTTATTTCTGTACCTTTTCATTTACCTGAATGAAATATTACGTTTTTCAGATAAAGTAATAAAGTTTTTGATATTGACTGGCGATAAATCATAAATATAACTTGAATATTAATCTGTAGTTCACTTGCTTTTATTTTTTAGCGAAATTATCAGCAATTTTTAGATTAGTATTTTTTGTAATATTTCCAATAAGTTAAATAAATATTTTTATAGTCTTGTTTTATATGTTTATGCCATAGTATAGGATTAATCGCATAAAATTATGTGTCTAATATTAATTTGCCATTCTAGAATTTATATGCATATTTGAATGTACTATTTATTATTTTTTTTTAAATCGATAATTAGTAAGCCCGCAACTAAAGACCCATGGGCCTGCATTCGAGAACCGATAAGCCCTCGACTCTGTGCTTATCGGTTCTCGGCCGAGGGCTTACTTATTTTATTTATAAAAAGTAACTATTTGCGGACTATTTTCTTTGTATTAGTTTCTATTTACATGTTTGATATACAATTAGTTTTTGTTTTATATTGAATCGTGTTATATTCAATATAAATATTTAACTTTGCATTCTTACGATGATTTATAGTTGGCATTTTCTTTTTTAGTAGCAGATGACGGTTGTTAGTGGTAGATGAAATAGTCATTATTTTTTATCTGCCACCACCTCAAAGGCCTATAAATAGGCACTTTTGCTTAATTTTAGTAGCAGGTGGCAGTAACTTTTTGTTTTTTATCAATAATGTTTATGGGTGAAAGATTCTTTAACAGCATGAATCCTAATTAATGAGGATTGATTTTACTCTTTTAAAGTTGTACTTTTGCAGAAAATTAATTGTAGAGTCAAATATGTATAAATCAGCGCTTTTATTCTCACTTCTTTTTCTTTGCCAGAATGCAAAATCAAATCCGATTGAGAATGATACACTAAGAAAGCCTCATGTGGTATTAAATGAAGTAGTGGTTACTTCTTACAAAGAGAAAAAAAATATTCATGAAGTTCCGGCTTCTGTCTCTTTTGTCCCTTTGACTGAAATTAAGAATAAGAATATTGTGAGCATTAAAGATATTAGTTCGTATATTCCAAATCTTTTTATTCCGGATTATGGCTCAAAGCTGACTTCACCTGTTTATATCCGTGGTATCGGCTCTAAAATTAATGCTCCTTCCGTAGGATTATATGTGGATGGAGTTCCTTTCTTTGAGAAATCTGTTTTTGATCTTGATATTAACGAAGTAGAGCGTATTGAAGTGCTTCGCGGACCACAGGGAACTCTTTATGGACGTAACACAATGGGAGGAACGATCAACGTTTATACAAAAAATCCGTTATCATACGAGGGAGGAACAGTAAGCGCTACTGCTGCTAATTATGGTCAGGAACAAGTCTCGGGATCGTATTATGGAAAATTAAATGATGACTTTGGTTATTCTTTCTCCGGAAACTACAAACATGCAGATGGATTCTTTACTAATGAATATAACGGAAAAAAGGCTGATAATTTGAATGCTGCTTCCGGAAAAATGAAATTGTACTGGGAAAAAAGTAATCGTTTTAATGCCGGATTGCTTGTAAACTATGAATATTCAGATCAGGGTGGTTATCCTTATGCTCCGATGGATATTACAACTGGAAAGATTGGAAATGTGAACTACAATGAATACAGTTCTTATCGTCGGGGTGTATTGACAAGTGGTTTGACAATGAATTACTCTTTTGATAAGTTCCTGCTGAAATCGGTAACCGGTTATCAGTATTCCGACGATAGACAAGCTATTGATCAGGACTTTACTCCTGCAAGCAAATATTTTGTAACTCAGTCAATGCGCCAGCACATGCTTTCCGAAGAATTGGAAATGAGATCGTCTAAAGACCAACGCTATACCTGGATTAATGGTTTCTTTGCATTTTATCAGGCATCCAAAAGTACTGTGAAGAATCTGCCTGTAGTGAAAGATTATGATGCACCAACCAATGGCTTTGCATTTTATCATCAGTCAATATTGAAGGATTTGCTTTTTGAGAAACTTTCAGCAACTGTAGGACTAAGATTTGACTATGAAAATGCGAGTCAGGATTATGATTACGGAAAGATTGTTTCGGGCGTAAGGCAACAAGTGCAATTACTTAATACAGACCTTAGCTTTACCCAGCTTACTCCGAAGTTCTCATTGCAGTATCAGTTTAATCCTCTTAATATGACTTATGCAACTGTGACCAGAGGCTACAAAACCGGAGGATTCAATACTACCTTTGATACAGATGCCGACCAGACTTTCAAACCCGAATATAGTTGGAATTATGAGGTGGGTAGTAAGTTCTCTTTCTTTGGTAACAAGTTGAAAGGAGATTTCTCTTTGTTCTATATAGACTGGAGAAATCAGCAAATCTCACAGCCCTTGCTCAGCGGCAAAGGTTCTTTACTGAAGAATGCAGGTAAGTCTTATAGCAAAGGTGTGGAATTGTCAATGCAGGGAGAAGTTACCAAAGCATTAAACTTACAGATGAGTTATGGCTTTACGGAAGCTAAGTTCCGCGAATATGTTGGTGAAGCTAATAGTTATAATGCCGGCTTTGATTATTCCGGTAATTATATTCCTTATATTCCCCGTCAGACAGTGATGGTAGGAGGTGACTATACATGGAATCTCCGTTCAGGATTTATTAAGCGACTTGTATTTTCAGCACAATATGTTGGTACCGGTAAACTTTACTGGAACGATAAAAATTCAGTCAATCAGCATTATTACGGACTTGTCAATGGTAAGGTGTCTGCTCGTATGAAGAGTCTGACGGTTGACCTTTGGATTAAGAATGCTACATCTAAAGAGTATACTGCATTCTATCTGGAATCACTCGGGAACTCTTTCGGACAAAAAGGTAAACCAATGACATTTGGTGCTACAGTTTCTTATTCTTTTAATTAAAGACAGAATGAACTCAAAACAAACAAATAAGCTACTTACATTCTTCTCATTATACATAGCTCAGTCCGTGCCGATGAGCTTGTTTAGTACTTTACTCCCTGTACTTATGCGACAGGGAAATTTCTCGTTAAGTACTATTGGTTTGCTTCAATTAATTAAACTTCCCTGGATTCTGAAAGTATTCTGGGCACCTTTTGTCGATAAACGCACTTCCGATCTAGGTTCATATAAAAGATGGATCTTTTCATCCGAAATGGTTTATGCCGTATTAATCTTTATGGTTGCCTTTTTAGATCTGGAAACAAACTTTACTACTATCTTTATTCTTATCATACTGTCATTTATAGCATCAGCCACACAAGATATTGCTACCGATGCGCTTACAGCTCTTTCGTTTAACCGCAAAGAGAAAAGTCTGGGAAACAGTATGCAAAGTATGGGTAGCTTTACCGGTTCACTGGTTGGTGGTGGTTTACTGCTATTGCACTATAAACTGATAGGATGGAATGCTCTATTAATAAGCGTCTCTTTGTTTGTGATGCTGGCATTAATTCCTCTTTTTGTATATAAAGACAACAAATTTACTCCAAAAAAAGGTAAAACACCTATATGCATGAAAGACCTTTATCTGTTCTTTCATCAGAAAGGAGTGGCTAAACAATTAATTTTCCTGGTTCTTTGTTATTCCGGTATAATTGGAATTTTAGCAATGGTTAAGCCTTTTATGGTAGATTTAGGATATAAAACCGGAGAAATTGGATTTATGTTTGGTATCTTTGGATCGTTATGTGGCTGCCTTTTCTCGTATATAGGTGGATATGTTATCCGTTCAATCGGAAGATTTTACTCTCGTATCATTTTTGCCTGTGCAGTATTGGCTACCACAATCTTTTTCTATTTTATGTCTCTCACCACTCCGGGAACTATTGCTCTGTATGTAGCAATATTCTGTTTGTGGGCAAGTTATGGACTATCTGCGGTGCTGGTTAATACAGTTGCCATGGATTTTTTGAGAGATGGTAGGGAAGGTACAGATTTTACCTTGCAAACGGTGATCACTCATTTAAGCAGCATGCTTATAGCTGTATTCAGTGGTAAGCTTGCTGATGCTTTGGGTTACAGCGGACTATTTCTGGTAGAAGCCGGACTAGCCGTAACATCGTTAGTATATATACTTGTTTTCTTTAAAAAGCCTGTTCGTCATGAATGAAGATTTAATAGCAAAATATAATGTACCTACGCCCCGGTATACCAGTTATCCGCCGGCAAATTATTTCCATGATAAATTCACTAATGAGGATTATGAAAAAGCGGTGATAGCCTCTAATGAGACCACACCTCAGAATATTTCTTTCTATATTCATATACCTTTTTGCCGTCATCTTTGTCATTACTGCGGATGCAACTCATATCCCATGGCAAAAGCTGAAATCATTGAAGCTTATGTGGAAGCTGTAAAGAAAGAGATCAGGAAAGTGATTCCGTTGATAAATAAAGATCGGAAAATATCTCAGATACACTATGGTGGTGGAAGTCCAAGCAGCATTCCACTTCATTATATTCAGGAAATTAATGAATTGCTTCTCTCTCAGTTTGAATGTACAGATTCTCCAGAGATTGCTATTGAATGCCATCCCGGTTACCTGGATGAGAATAGCTGGATGCAGTTAATTAAAGCTGGTTTTAACCGTTGCAGCATTGGTGTTCAGGATTTTAATTCAAAGGTTCTGAAAGGTGTAAACAGAAGACCGTCGTTACTAGAAATGGAAACAATTTTTGGATTGTTGAGAGCCTTTAATGTTTCCATAAACATGGACTTTATTTACGGATTGCCTTATCAAACTGTTCAAAGCTTTGAAGAAACCCTTCAAAAGGCTGCTGCGCTAAAGCCGGACAGATTGGTTACATTCTCTTATGCGCATGTGCCTTGGGTGAATAAAGCAATGATGATATTAGAGAAGAATGGTTTGCCTTCACCTCAGGAAAAGAGTGCTATGTATGATGCTGCCAAACGAATTCTGTCAGCGAAAGGTTATCAACCTATCGGTCTCGACCATTTTGTTTTGCCGGATGATGATTTGAATATAGCTCTTCAGTCGGGACAATTGCATCGTAACTTTCAGGGATATTGTACAAGGAAAACTACCGGTCAGGTGTATGCTTTCGGAGTAACCGGCATCAGTCAGCTTTCCATGGCTTATAGTCAGAATACTAAAAGTATTCCTGAATATATTCAGAAAATGAACGATGGTGAGTTTGCCATTATTAAAGGATATACCCTTAACAGGGAAGAACAGATTGCAAAAGAAGCAATCACAACGCTGATGTGTAACGACAGACTTAACTGGAAAGAGCTTTCTGCTCATATTGGTGTAGATGAGGCTGATATTAAAAATGCAATCTCGTATGATGAGAATAGATTGGCTGATTTCGAAAAAGATGGAATTATAACTTATTCTCCCGAAGAAATAAAAATAACGCAGGAAGGAGCTATATTTGTGCGGAATGTTGCTGCAGCGTTTGACCCGCTGATGAAAGATAACACAAAAATGTATTCGAAACCGGTTTAAAATATAGGTTACTTAATGGATAAGAACAAAGATGTTGATGTTGTAGTTATTGGTGCCGGAGTCACAGGACTTGTCACTGCTTTTTTATTGACTAGAAAAGGATTGAAGGTACTTCTTCTGGAGAAGAGCGACAGAGTAGGCGGACAGATGAGATCTATCCGTGAAGATGGATTTGTTTTTGAATCGGGTCCTAATACGGGAGTTGTTTCTAATCCTGAAGTGGTGGAGCTGTTCCAGATGTTGCAAGGTAGTTGCTCTATTGAGAATGCTCGTAAAGAAGCAAAAGTTCGACTTATTTGGAAAAATGGAGCTTTTTATCCACTTCCTTCAAGTCTGGCAACAGCAATATCTACACCTCTGTTTACCTGGAACGATAAAATCCGGATTCTCTTTGAACCTCTCCGCAAGAAGGGTGACAATCCGTTCGAAAGTATTGGAGAACTTACTCGCAGAAGATTGGGGCAATCATTCCTTGATTATGCTGTCGATCCATTTATCTCGGGGATTTATGCAGGAGATCCAAGTAAACTTGTAACCCGCTTTGCGCTGCCTAAACTTTATAATCTGGAACAAAACTATGGTAGCTTTATTCGCGGTGCAATAAAAAAAGCTGGCGAAGCTAAATCGGACCGGGATAAATTGCCTACCAAAGAAGTCTTTTCTGTACCGGGCGGATTTGAATCATTGGCTACTGCTCTTGCTAATGAAATAGGGGAAGACAATATTCGCTTATCCGAAGAAGGTATTACTGTTAAAGCCGTGTCTGATGGATGGGAAACGGTTTTGGCTACAAGCGGTGAACGAATTCACTCTCGTTATGCAGTCTCTACTGCTGCGGCTTATGATTTACCATCTCTATTACCTTTCATTGAGGAAAAGGATATGAAACCAATCAGCTCTCTTCATTATGCTCCGGTTATTCAGGTTGGGGTAGGAGTGGTTAAAGCGGACGGGCATGTGCCAAATGCCTTTGGTGGTTTGATTCCATCTCGTGAAAAGCAGAAGATGCTTGGTATTTTGTTTCCTTCTTCATGCTTCTCTAATCGATGCCCAGAAAACGGAGGTAATCTTTCCTTCTTTATTGGAGGAAGCAAACATCCCGAATATCTTTCTTATACAGATGAACAATTAGAGAGTCTGGTTAAAGAATCATTAGCAAATATGTTAGGATTCCCAGCTAATTATACTCCCGATAAAATGAAAATCTTCAGACACGAACGGGCTATTCCTCAATACGAAGCTGATACAGAAGAAAGATTGGCAACTATTGCTAGCTTGGAAAAACAATATTCAGGTCTGTTCCTTGCCGGAGGTATCAAGGACGGCATAGGTATGGCCGATCGTATTAAACAGGCAACCCGGATTGCTGAAGAAATAGCGAACTTAAACTAATGTTATTCTGTTTATAATAAAAGAAAAAGCAATAATTATGGACTATACAATTAAACACAATGAAAACGATTTCCGATTTGAAACGGAGGTTGATGGTTACCTGGCCTATGTTGAATATACTCCTTTGGACAAGGAACTGGACTTAATTCACACCTGGGTTCCAAAAGAAATTGGTGGTAGAGGCGTTGCTGCAGCATTAGTTAAGTTTGCAATGGACTATGCAATGGATAATCATTTTAAAGTTGTCCCCACATGTCCGTATGTGAAAGCTTTTTTAATCAGGCATGAGGAGTATAAAGATTGTCTATACGATTAATAATTTGTTGCAGGTTTGATTGAAATTTGTATTTTAGATTAAGTTAAACTTGTCTTGTACTGATTTTAAAAATGACCTTGATATTATTAGATCAGCTTTTTCTTCATAAGGAGGATATAAAACACATCTCTTTCCTTCTATCATGGCCAGATAGTCGATGTTTATAATTTGTTGCTGATTTATCTGAGCAAATGATTTTGATAGTTTTATTATATCTTCTGCTTTAGTGTTCCTCTTTAGCTGAATATGTTTGCCGTTTTGCAAGGTTATATACCAATGCTTATTTTCTTTTGCGTACTCAAAATACCCAATTTGTTCCTGACGAAGAGTTATATATCCGGTAATAGTAGCAATTAAGAAAGTACGGTTTTCTGGTATCAGTTGAGATAGCGAATCAATGAAAGACGATAATTTATCTTCCTTGTCAGCCGAATCAAAGAAGCGATTCATTACCGTTTGGAATTCATTCTGTTCGTATGGTTTTAATAAGTAATCGAATGCAGATTCTCTAAGTGCTTCAAGCATATACTTTTCGTAAGCAGTGTAAAAGACTACCTGCATTTGCCAGTTTATCAGATTTTTTATTTCATGAAGCAATTCCAAACCACTTGTTTCCGGCATTTCAACATCCAAAAAAAGAAGATCAGGTCTCTTTTCTAAAATAAGGTCTTTTCCAGTTTGTGCTGACTGTGTTGTTCCTGCTATTAATATTTCACTAAAGTCAGATAATGATCGACTTAAATTGGATATTCCAATCTCTTCATCATCTATTATTACAACATTATATTGCTTATTCATAGTTATTCAAATTTATAGATATCAGGAATAAAAATATGAACCTCAGTTCCGCTAATGCTTTTATTATTATTGCGAATATTCTGAATATTAAGAGATATCTTAATTGTGTTTTTTGAATTCAAAAGCTGGATTGTTTGGAATAAAATTCTCAGTCCGGTTCCTGTACCTTTTGTCTGGCTCACTTGTTGAGGGAAATATCCGGCTCCATTGTCTCTGATAAATACATTAATACCTTCTTTTTCCTTTTCCAGATTAATACTAAGTATTTTGTCTCCTTCTTTAGGGCGCAAAGCATGCTTTATTGCATTTTCTACAGGAATCTGTATAGACATTGGAAGAATAAACATTTCTTTTAAATCTATTTCGTTATCAAGATTCCACTCAATACGAAAATTATCTCCAAGATTCCTTTTTTCTAATTCTATGTATAGTTTTACAAAGTCTAACTCTTCTTCCAGCGACACTTTTGTATTTTCTGATATTTCCAGATTCTTTCGCATTAATGTTGCCAGATTATATAAATTTTTGCGCTCGTTTTCGCCTGATGAACTAATTTCATTATTGATTATATTAAATATAAAATGAGGAGATACACGGTTGCGTATATTTTCCATTCGAAGCTTAATTAGCTTATCAATGTACTTTATCTGTTGCAGATCTTTCTTCTTTTTTTGGCAGATGAAAAAATAGACAGATGTTGTAAAAATTATCAAGCAGATTAATATCCAGATGAAAGAAATATATCTTAGGCTTTTCATCTGAGAAGCTTGCTTTTGAATAACAAGTTTATTGTTTACTAATGTTGTGTCTTGCTTATAACGCAGATCAATTTCGGAAATTCTTTTTTCTGCTTTATCATTACGAATAGAATCATCGATAGCTAAATTCTTTGACTGGTAGTAGTATGCTTGTTTAAAATTTCCTGTTTGAGCATAATATTTTTGCAGATACTTGTTTCTTATAGATATTATATTGGCTTCTACGCCCGACGAGTCTTTGGTATCATCTAATAATTTTCGGGCAAGTTGAGTGTCTTTTTGTTTTAAAGCCAGTCCTGCCCTTATGGTTGAGATGTAATATAAAGCTGTTTTGTTTTTTATAGTAGAAAAGTATGAATAACTCTTGTCCAGACAATATGAAACAGAATCTAGTTTATTAAGATTTAGATAAATGTCTCCAAGATTCAGCTCGCATAGACTGACGTGAAATTGATAATCGCCTTTTGATACTAACTTTTTAGCTTTTTGAAACCAGGGTAGTGCTTTGTTATATTCTTCTTTATAATAATAGAAATTTCCCCGGTTATTGCAAAACGTAAATTTCTCGGCCAATGTTCTGTTGCTGTAGAATTTTTCTGCAAGGCGGAAATAACTGTCCGACAACTCGAAATCGCGCACTTCCATATAAATTTGCCCTAAACCAAAATATATTGGGAATCCCATTTTATCCGTTATGTGTAAAGAATCACTTATTGATAGTGCTTTTCTGTAATAATATGCACTCATGGCAAAATCACCTTTTCTTGAGTACATATCAGCCAGATTGATGTACATATCAGGAATGCGGTTTGTGTTATTTGCCAATTCGTATTGTTTTAATGCTTCTTTGAAATAAGTAATTGCGGAGTCGGGTGTGCTCATTTGTCCGTAGTAAACTCCAATATTGTTATTTGATGAGGCTAATAACTCATATATACGAGGTGATAATTCCTGACGCTTACAGAAGTTAATTACTTGATGAGACAAAAGAAGTGAAGAATCGTAGTGGTTAATAGCCGAATATGTTAAAGCATAAGTGCTGTATGCTTTATAGTACATTTCGCTATCGGGAGCTATTTTCATAGCTTTCTTCAGTAAATTCTTCGATAATGTTATGTTGTTGTATAATGAATCCTGAGCTTGTTGTATAAAAGAATCTACTAATTGATTATTACTAAATCTGACTGAACTTGTTTTTTTGCATGAATATGTACTTATAAAAATAAGAATAGCAAACATGTTTATAAGAATGCGTATGCTTATATTTTTTTTAATTATCATAGTGGGATTTATATTTTATGGTTACTGCAAAAATATGAATAATTATTTATAATTTGTTGGCAATATTGAAGAAATATTTCAATATATTAATATTTTAAATGTATTGAAATTTAAGTGGAACTCTTTTTATTTGTATTTAATAATTATTTAATATTTAGTTATATAATTGCATATAGTTTCGGGTTATTCATTAAACGTAATGTTTTCATAACTGCAGTTTTAGCAAGATTTAGTTTGCGGCTTTTAAATGTTGTAATAACCTGATAAAGGTTGATTAAATTTGTTCTTCCCCCTTTTTGGAGTTGACTGGTTATATTTTAATCTCTAGCTTCGGTTGACTAAATTCTCTATAGTCCCTAATTGTGGTTGATAGGCCTTCTTTAGCTTGAAATATTTAAACGAGAAGAGAGGTCCGCAGCCTTCTCTCTCTATCTCGTTCGGATTCTTAGTAGAATCATTTTTTTGCTTTCAAGACAAAGATAGTTTTTCTCTTTATTGCGGGCAAGCTTCTCTGTATTTATCTTTATAACTTGTCCATCGTTTCTTGATCATTCCGGTCTTCCCAAAAGCCTGTTGTGGAGTAAGCATATCCAAACTCCTATGGGGGCGTTTGGTATTGTAGAATGTGACAGCCTGCTGCACTGCTTGTCTAACCAGTTCGATTGTTTCAAAGGAATATTGGTTAAGGAATTCCTTTTTGAGAATCCCATTTACTCTTTCCGCTATTGCATTTTCTTTAGGGTCTCCATTTTCCGTCATACTAATCCTTATTCCTTTTTGTTTCAGTTCATTTACGTACATGTAGCTGGCATACTGCACCCCTCGGTCCGAATGATGAGTCAGCCCTTCTGTATTTTGTATGTTTCTCTTCTTGCAAGCCTGTTTAAGGGCTTCTATGGTGTGGACAGTGGCTAGCGTAGGGCCGACGTAAGCACCTACGATTTCATGGTCGTACGCATCTGTCACCAAGGAGAGAAAACAGAAATCGTCTTCCCGCAAGCGGATATAGGTAATATCACTAACCCAGACTTGGTTAGAACGGGTGATAGCCAAATCCTTAATTAGATTGGGGTAGGTCGGCAAGTCGTGGGTGGAGTCTGTGGTACGACAACTTTTTCTGGGTGCCTTGAGCATCAGGTTGTACCGCTTGAGCACTTTTAAAAAAGCATCACGACCTATCCTATAACGTTTGCCGAAGTATTGACTATACATCACCCATAGCTTTTCGCCGCCGATAGCGGGATCCTCCTCTCGAACATATCTTACGAACTCAATAATAAAACGAGGGATGGCAAGGCGTTCGATGTTCTCGTCTTCGTGTTTGTAATAAGCTTGCTTGGACGCACCAAACAGCGCGCAAAGGTCACCCACCCGATAAGATGGGCTCTTTGCGTGAAGCTGTTTTACCGTTTGGTGCCAGCTTTTTTTCGGATGGGAAGCTGAAACTTCTCTTCAGCAACGTTGATCATTTCATCTAAGAAATCAGCACGCATCTTTTCACGTTTCAAGCACAATTCTTTTTCTTGAAGCATACGACGCAGAGCTAAGATTTCTTCGTTTTCACTCACGGGACTCTTTTTCATGGAACCATCATTCAATTCATATTCGGGTGCAAAGATACGAATCCAACTTCGTAATGTGCTAGTACTGGCGATGGAATATTTACGACACAAAGAATACTTGCTCTGTGTACCCTGGATGGCCTCTTCGACCACCGACATTTTAAATGCGTCATCGAAATGACAACGACTTTTCTCTGATTGACTCATTTTTTGATCTTTTTAGAGTCAACTTTTTCTAGGGTAAGACATGTTTAGCTAATAATGTTTTGTACATCCGGGTGTACAGATGCAATACACCCGGGTGTACAGTTTGCTTAGATCCGGGTGTAAAACATATTTAGACCCGGGTCTAAATAAAAATACTATGATAATAATTATAAAAAAGAGTATGTAATTGTGGAGGATATCTTTAATGGTTCTAAATTGGCTTCTTATTGATGCTTTCAAAAGAATAAAATCTGTAAAAGATTAAAATAGATGTATCTTTGTTCCCTCATTATTACAATATTATAAATGTAGTTATTCAATGAAGGAAGATTTAATCAAACAAAAAGTTCAAGGGTGGATTGTTTCTATGTCCTTGCTCATTCTAATTGGGAAGTTTATAGCTTTCTTTTTTACCAATTCTGTTGGAATCTTAACCGATGCAATGGAAAGTATCGTGAATGTAGTAGCCGGACTAATAAGTTTCGTTAGCTTAAGATATGCAGCGAAACCCAAAGACAAAGGGCATCCTTTCGGACATGGTAAGATTGAATTAATATCAGCATCCATCGAAGGGCTATTAATTATGATAGCAGGTGGAATGATTATCTACGAAGGAATCAGACGACTTTTTGAGCCTGCTACTATTGGTAAACTGGATATCGGTATTGCTGTGGTTGCTGTTGCAGGTTTAATGAATTATATTATGGGATGGTACAGTATACGTATTGGTAAAAAGTATGATTCAATTGCATTAGTAGCTGGTGGAAAACATTTGCAGTCGGATACATATTCCACTATTGGCCTTGTAACTGGTCTTTCCCTGCTTTATTTTACCGGTTTAGGATGGATTGATAGTTCGCTTGCATTGATTTTTGGTTCAATTATTATGGTAACAGGTATTCTTATCCTTCGTAAAACAATAGCCAATTTAATGGATAAAGCCGACGATGAAATTCTTCATAAAATGCTGGAAGTGATTTCTAATGTCAGAAGGCCTGAGTGGGTGGATGTTCATAATATGAAAGTAATAAAATATGGTAGCTATTTGTTTGTGGATTGTGATTTGACTTTACCCTGGTTCTATAACATAACAGAAGGACATGATGCTTGTGAGGAATTAAGAGGGCTTTTATCAGACAAATACTCTGATCGTTTACTGGTTACAATACATTCGGATCCTTGTCTGGAAAAACATTGTGAGCATTGTCTGATGGCTGATTGTAAATATAGGAAGACTAAATATATAGCAGCATTGAATCTTACTTTAGAAGAACTGACTGCCAGTGACGAAGAACGTAACGAAAAACACAGCTAAACATAAATAAATTACTTTTATTTTTTGTTTATTATATAAAAAGCATTATACTTATACCAGCTTAACTAATTAGACTTTTTATCTGTGACTGTGTGATATAATTTTGAAGTTCTGCAACGCAGACGGAATTTTGAATTTAAGCATTGTCTTAATCAACTCAATGTTATGAAAAGAATGTTTATACATATCATCTTCTTTTTATTAACGATAAGCCGATTATGTGCTCAGCAAGCTGATTCTTTATTCGCTTTTAATGACTCTGCCCGTGTGATAAAACGTCCGTGGCGTGCAGCATTTCAGACTACCGGACTGAATGTTGGTGTGTGGGCATTCGATCGTTTTGCGATGAATCAGGATTATGCAAAGATTACTCTTCATTCCATTGGTAATAACATAACAAATGGTCTTGTTTGGGATAATGATAAGTTCTCGACTAATTTGTTTGCCCATCCTTATCACGGCAATCTATATTTTAATGCAGCACGCAGCAACGGAATGGGCTTCTGGAAATCGGTTCCTTATAGTTTTGCCGGAAGCTTAATGTGGGAAATGTGTGCTGAGGTAGAACCTCCTGCCATTAATGACTTTCTGGCTACTTCTATCGGTGGAGTTGCTTTGGGGGAAGTAACTTATCGACTTTCTTCATTAGTTCTTGACGATTCTAAATCTGGTTCAAGGCGATTCTTTCGCGAGTTACTTGGTACACTAATCTCGCCATCCAGAGGATTAAACCGTTTGGTAACCGGAGATGCCTGGAGAGTGCGGCATAAATATTACAAATATCATGATTATGAGAAGCTACCGGTTAAGTTCTCTGCAACATTAGGCGAACGTTATCTGGCGGATAATGAACATTTCTTTAAAGGTAGCAACAGCCCTTATATAGAATTTAAAGTTCTGTATGGAGACCCGTTACAAGAAACAACTAAACAACCGTATGACTATTTTAATTTTAGGTCAACCATCAACTTTGTAGGTAATCAACCATTGATTGGATCTGTTAATCTTATTGCTAAATTATACGGAAAACATTTGGAACCCATACCAGGGCATAAAATATTAGTTGGACTCTTTCAGCATTTCGATTATTACGACTCTGAGCGTGTAATTACAGGATCTAAAAATATCCCATATAAAATATCCGAAGCGGCCGCGTTTGGTTTTGGAATGGTTTATCAGTTTCCGGCAAGAAAAGCAAATATTCGCCAAAGCTCATTTATTAATGCAATTCTTCTGGGAGGAAGTCTGACCGATTACTATAATTCTATAGACCGCAATTATAATATGGGAAGCGGATTTAGTATTAAAAGTAATACCTCTATTGAGTTTACAAAATACGGCAATTTTGAATTAAACCTGCAGTATTACCGCATCTTTACGTGGAAAGGTTATGATGGTATAAATCTGGATGAACTAACTAACGAGGAAAAACTGTATCTGAATGTTCAGGGCGATAAAGGTAATGTGCAGCTTGCTGTAATTAATCCCATGATGGATATTGATTTGGGGTACAAAATAAAAATTAGTGCAGGTTTATATTATTACTTAAGGAATACACACTATTCAAGTAAACCCGATTTTCTTTTTCACACAATCGAAACTCGTTTAGGGCTGAAGTATACTTTCTAGCATATATCCGCTGGCGTTATCAGAAAAACGATTATCACTTTTGAAGCAGCTCTGAATGAGATTTAATATTAAAGTTGTGCATAAGCGAGAATATAAATTAGTAGTTAGTTTTTATTAGAATTTATATATCTCACTATTGCACAACTTTTTATATCATTTATAATTTTATAAATTATCAAACGGATTTTAATGATAAACTTTAGAATGAGCTTTCATCATCAAATTAATCATTACTTTTTTTGTGCTATCTTTTTTATAGGTATCACTTCTCCAACCAAGCTGTTCAGGTAAACCTCCAATGCTGTATAACCACTTTTCATTTTAATATTCCTGTCTTCTCTATTAGTTGGATCAAATCCGTTGGCTCTTTCCCAGGCATCATCCATACCATCGTGATCATTGTCGGTGATCTTATTTTTGGTAACGTATGAAGGATAACCTCCAACTGCAGATGGCTCATCAATAATACCCATTTTTAATCCATAATATTGATTGTATACCCAGGTTGTATCTGTTCCGGATATAGAAGAAATGTATTTTTTTACAGTTCCTTTACCCGATGCAGTTCCATTACGCACTTCATTAATAATTCGTAAATCAACAGCATCACGAGGAAATGCTCCTGCGCCAGCCAGCACACTCTTATATGCATTCTTTGCTGTTTCTGTTTTCACGGCATAAACAGGATTAATATGAAAAGGAGTATTAACAATCATTGTATCTCTGCTGGCAGCAGGATTCACACTAAGATCTATTCCTGTGTTATTGTTGGCTGTCATAGCGGCATCTCCTTCCATTACATTTCCGGATAAGTACCAGTTAGATACTTTATCTGTCTTACCATAAGATGCTTGAACAAAATAGGATTTTTCGCCAGAAGGTCTTGCCGGGCCGGGTTTATAGTAATTACATACCATATTAATGTGGTTGTATGTATTATTATTTATATCACCACCATAGCAAGAGTTTATTCTTCCCCAGTTATAGTTTACATTGTTTACGTAGTCGGTTAGGATATTTATATCATTATGTCCTCTGGCACCATTAAATCGAGGGGTGCGGTTCTTGTTATTAGCTAACAGATTATGATGGAAAGTTGAGAACTGGCCTCCCCATTGACTGCCATAGCTACGTTCTCCTTTACCGTGACCTGAAGTATAAAGGCCTTCATGAATTAAACACCACTGAACAGTTGTTCTTTGATTATCGTAAATAGTCATATTTTCTTCTGCCGACCAACCAAATGTACAATGGTCTATAATAAAATCAGAAGAGTTTTCTATGCCTATTGACCCGCCCGGAATAAAGACTTTCGAATCTGTCATTCCGCCAATGCGAGAACGTATATGACGGATTATTAAATTCTTTGATCCTCCAAAATTAAGTTTGCCACCACGAAAACAAATACCGTCTCCCGGAGCTGTTTGTCCGGCTATCGTCAGACCATTTCGTTTACAACGGACATCAGATTTTAATTGTATTACACCCGAAATGCGAAATACAATAGTAACAGGAGTATTTGGATACTGTGACAAAGCCCATCTGAAAGAACCTTCTCCGCTATCATTAAGATTAGTAACTTCAACAACCTCGCCACCACGACCGCCGGTTGCAAATTTCCCAAATCCTTCCGCAGTTGGAAAAGCCAGAGTTTGAGCCGAGAGTCGGTTCGGAGCAATTGTTGTAGCCAGTAAAAGACCAGCACAAAATAATGAATGCAATAAATTCATGATATTTGTTTTATATATGTTATTTTTTAATACGTTTTATTGAGCTTATAATGGATGCTGATGCACTCAGATTCCCGTTAATGCTTACTGATTTAACCGAGTATGTATACTTTTTGTATATCAGAGCAGTATCGTCAGTATAAGAAGTCTTAGTCGTTGTGGCTAAGAATAGTCCGTTTCGTAAGATTAAATATCCAATAGCTCCATCAACAGTTTTCCAGGATATTGTATTTCCATCTTTAGTAAGTTTGGATGGTGCGGAAGGAGCTGTGCACATAGCCTGCGGATTATAAGGTACTGAACTTATTTTTGAATAAACTTGTTTCATTCCTAAATAGGTGTCAACTTCGTCTTTCGTTAACTGAATGCTCCAGTTTGCTCTTTTAGTTATATCTACTGGAGTTCGATTCATATTCATACTATTATATTCCGCAAAGCAAGCCGATAAATGATTCGTACTTTTCCAGGCCGACCAACCTTCAGGCTTTATATGTTTTCCCATTCGGCAATTCAAATAAATAGAACCACATTCCATATTCCAGGGCCTACCTAAATAGTAAGAATTATCCGCCACATCTGCATTTGCTGTTATATCACAATTCCTGAAAATAAATCCATAACGAAGAGTCTTTCCTGAAGTCGTTTTTTCGTAATATGAAATATCTTCAGGAGCAGAAATATAACTTCCGCCTTTAACACAATAAATTGTGCAATCATCGAAAAAGACTGTTCCGCCGCCATAAATAAAATCTGTTGCTCCCTGAATAAAGCAATCTTTTAAGTAGAATCTACGTCCTTTCCTTGAACGATAAGTATCCTGAAATCCTAATAAGCGACAGTTCTTAAATGTCTGCCGGTCTTCCTCTGTATCTAGTGCTAAAGCCTGTCCTTTGTTTCCGGCTGTATTTTGAAAAGTGATGTTCTCTGCATAAAAGTCATTAGCATAAATAGCAAAGGTTGTTGCACCATAAACATTCGTTGCGCCATTCCCAATTGCATCTGCAGAAGTAATTATTACATTATTCACGCTTTCGCCTATCAGACTAATTTGCTTCTGTGATTTGGATGTTCGTGTTCCAATAGATACCTTTTCTTCGTAAGTTCCATTCTTAACAAAAATGAGGGTACGCTCATTATCCGGACAATCGTTAATCGCTTTTTGAATTGAAGTATGAGTTCCGTTGCCATCCTTAGCCACAATAAAACGAAATGGTTGTGCATAGATTGTTGGACAAAGAAAAAGTAAGTAAAAAACAAAAAATAGGTGTTTATAATCCATTATAATTCTTTTTATAAAGTATTTGAATGATATTGCTTGATATGCTATAATCATTATGACGCTTTAAGTTTTTCTATGTAATCGTTTGAATGCTAAAATATGATATAAACTCAGATTTGAATATAACAAATATAGAACTTGGAGTTATTTATATGCTTTATAAAGCTGACAGACTTGTTGAAATTATTTTGATTTGAAGCATCATTTCTAGAACTAAAAAAGATTGCATAAAGTTAAAACTCTTTTTTTATATATATTGTTATAAACATTGTTATGAGACCTTAAATATACCCTTTTGGTACAAGTATAATGAAAAGAGTAATAGTAGTAATCCTATTGATGTTATCCACAGTTTTGCTTAATGCACAAAACAAGATACATCCCATTAACTTTTCTATATGGAATCCTGTAGCATTGGCTTCCTACGACTCTCTTTGTACAACAAATTTTAATTTAGGATTATATTCTAAGACTTATAGATTAAATGGAATAGGGTTAAATTTTTTGGCTCATAATAATCATGAAAATATAAATGGAATTACATTCTCCGGAGTAGGAGAGTATGTAAATGGAAATATGAATGGATTGCAAATCTCAGGATTGTTTAATATGGTCAAGGGGCATATGCATGGAATTCAGATAGCAACGATTCAGAATACCAATGTAGTGCATACAAAAGGGATTATGATTGCTGGAATTACAAATTTCTCAATTGGAAACTCAAGAGGAGTTCAGTTGGCTGGAGCTGCAAATATGGCCGGATCTAATTTCAGTGGCTTGCAAGCTTCTTTTGGAGTAAATATAGCTTCATCTTCCTCCAATGTTTTTCAGATATCAGTTTTAACAAATGTATGTGCTGATAGAATTCATGGAGTACAGATTGGGGCAGGTAATTATGCCGCAGGAGTGAAAGGATTTCAGCTTGGGTTATTAAATTTTAGCACAGGAAAGGTGCATGGACTACAGATGGGGATTATAAATTATAGCGAAGACACCTCGGCTGTAAAGCTTGGATTGGTGAATATAAGCCCCAGAACACGAATCCAATTAATGGCATATGAAAGTAATTTAGTTCAGAATAATTTGGCAGTTCGTTTTAGAAATGGTTACTCTTATACAATTATAGGTATAGGTACTAATTATAAAACATTTGATAATAGAACTTCCGGTGCTATTATTTATAGATTGGGGCTGGGAGTAAATATCTTTAAAGTGCTTTATATTAGTGTTGATGCTGGTTATAATCATATTGAGAACCTTAATGATGGCGATAAAACAGATTTCCCTAATCGTTTGTATTCATTGCAGGCACGATGTAATCTGGAGTTTCATCCATTTCACCGGTTTGGCATTTTTGTATCAGGAGGGTATTCTCATACCAGGCATTACGATTCTAAGGAAACCTTTGAAAATAAACCAATTGTAGAGTTTGGTATAGTACTATTTTAACCGGATAGTAAGATGAAAAGAGTACTTGTATATATAATTCTTTCTTTACTGACGATGGGTGACATTTGTGCTCAGCAGGCAGATTCTTTGTTTGTTTACAATGACTCCGTACGGATGAGAAAACATCCATGGCGGGCTGCTTTTGAGAATGTTTTTATAAATACAGCTATATGGGCCGACAATCGTTTTGAGAGAAAAGCAGATTATGCAAAGATTAGTCTTAAAAGTATTCGCGCAAATATTAAAAGAGGTTTTGTATGAGATAACGATCTTTTTGCTTCCAATCAGTTGCTTCATCCTATTCATGGTAGTTTGTTTTTTAGTGCAGCCCGCAGTAATGGCCTTAATTACTGGGAATCTCTTCCTTATTCCTTTGTGGGAAGCCTTGCGTGGGAAGTATGTGCTGAAACAACTCCGCCATCCATTAACGACTTACTTAGTACAAGCTTTGGAGGTGCGGCTTTAGGTGAAGTTTCTTATCGACTTTCAAATTTAGTGCTTGACGACTCAAAAACGGGAGCCAATCGTTTGTGGCGTGAATTTGTAGGTACTGTAGTTTCTCCGGTAAGAGGGCTTAATCGTATTATTACTGGTAAGGCTTGGAAAGTAAGACATGTATATTATAAATATATTGATTATGAAAAAACACCTGTGAATATATCTGTTAGTTTAGGAGACCGTTACATGGCTGATGATAACCGCTTTTTTAGACAAAACAATAATGCCTATTTGGAATATCAGATGAATTACGGAGACATATTGAGTAATGAAACTAGTAAGCCTTATGATTTCTTTAAATTTAATGTACTTTTTGATCTGGGAGGTACCCAACCTATTGTTAGTAATGTTAGTCTGGTGGCAAAACTTGCAGCTAAATGTTATGAACCTTTGCCCGGACATAAAGCATTAATTGGACTTTTTCAACACTTTGATTATTATAATTCAGAAATTGTTCTTAAAGGTTCAAAAAGTATCCCTTTTAAATTAGCAGAAGGAGCTACCTTTGGTTTAGGAATGGCATATTTGTTTCCTGCAACAAAGAAAGTAACCATTTGGCACAGGACTTATTTAAATGCAGTTTTGCTTGGAGGTACTTTAACCGACTATTATAGTTTAGGCCGTAATTATAACCTTGGAAGCGGATTTAGTATAAAAAATTATACCTCTATAGAATCCCGGAAATATGGCAGTCTTGATCTAAATCTTTTTTATTATAATTTGTTTACCTGGAAAGGGTATAAAAGCGAAGATATTAAAAATACAGAAGATCCGTATTTGTATCTGAATACTCAGGGAGATAAAGGTAATACAGCTTTTTTGATTTTTAATCCGGACATTAATCTTAATCTGTCTTCTCGCTTGAAAGCAACTTTTGCTTCTTTCCTATATTACAGAAAATCACATTATGATTATCATGAAGATGTAACTTCCAGTACGTTTGAAATTCGTTTAGGCTTAAAATACACTTTTGGTTTAAAGTAATTATTTTATTTATGACGTTTGTGCTTCTATAGATTATTAGAACAATACAATTATAACTTCAGAAAGTTAATTTTATATATAATTTTGCATAATAGTTGTAACGTTTATGTCTGTTTAGCTTTATATTTGCGTTTAACAACATAAATGGAGGTTATTTATGAAATACGTTGACTTACACGCAAAGCTTAAAGAATTGCTAAATTATGAGGACGACGAAATTATAATAGATGATAATGTAATTGTCCGAAACTTCAATTTTGATTCTAAATCCAGAGATATTTTACCTGGTGGAGCTTATAATCATGATACATACGAGTATTGTTTTTCGGAGGATCCTGATTATGAACCGGATATTATTCAGGATATGCTTAACATGAGTGATGCAGAGATTCCTGAGAATATTCATTTCCGTTACCACATGTTTCGTCCTGCAGGAAACCAAAAGGTGAAAGAAGTTATTCTTATGTTTCATGGTTTTAATGAAAAACATTGGGCTAAATATTCCACTTGGGCTAAGACCTTGGTTGATAAAACCGGAAAGGCCGTTTTGCTATTTCCCATTGCTTTCCACATGAACCGTGCCCCACTTAGTTGGAGTGATTCACATCAGATGTATGCTATTAGTCAGCAGAGAAAGAAAAGACATCCTGAAGTTATTTGTTCTACATTATCGAATGTTGCTATCAGCACTCGTCTTCATAACAAGCCGCAACGTTTTATATGGTCCGGTTTACAGACCTATTATGATGTAATATCATTGATGAAAGATATTAAAGCGAATCAACATCCCGATATTGAGCCTGATGCTTCAATTGATTTCTTTGCATATTCCATTGGTGGCTTTTTGGCACAAATATTGATGATGGCTGATTATGAAGGCTATTTCTCAAAGTCGAAATTATGCTTGTTTTGTGGAGGGGCTGTGTTTAACCGACTTTCTCCTGTTTCCAAGTTTATATTAGATAGCGAAGCAAATGTTAGTCTTTACTCTTTTGTAGTGGAACATTTGGAAAGTCATATGAAGCGTGATAAGATGTTGCGAACATACTTAAGCGATTCTCATCCCGAAGGAGTTAATTTCCGCAGTATGCTGAATTATAAAACATTCACCAGTTTCAGGGAAAACCGATTCCGAGAAATGCATAATCGTATCTTGGCTGTTACTTTGGAAAAAGATACTGTGGTTCCGCCTTACGAGGTGATTAACACATTGCAGGGAATAAAAAGAGATATACCTATTGAAGTGGATATTTTGGATTTTAGCTATCCTTACAAGCACGAAGATCCATTCCCGGCTCTGACCTCTATTGCTGATGCAGTGGATGAGGAATTCAATAAAGCATTTGAAAGAATATGCAACTTCTATTTGTAGAAGTTGCATATTAATTGAATGTTATTTTTTCAAAGAAAGAACATATTTTTTCCAATCCGGAGTTTTGTTCATCTTTTGAGAAAGCATAATAACTTTGTCATTTTCAACTTGATAATAACTGATTTCACTATTCTTTTCCGGAGTAAGCTCCCAAACGATGGCGTTTTTATCAGCTTCTGTTCCATGGATAGTTTTTACTGTACCATTCTGAACGTATGTAAGGTCTTTGCCTTCGTTTCCTTCAATATAAGTTTTCAGAAGTTCGTATGTACCATTGTCGCTCTTTTCCTGAATTTTCACAGTAAGAGTGTAACGCAGTCCTTTGCCCTGAGCAGGAAGAACACCTTCGAAGGTTTTTGTTTGCAGTGCACCCAGTGCAGGATCCAGATTCATTTCGGTACTGTCCTTTGCTGCCCCTTCTGCAGTTGCATCTTTCGCTTTCTGCTGGCAAGACACCATAGCTGCCAACGCTAATAAAAATAATAATTTTTTCATGATAATAATTGATTTATTTGAGTGGGAAATAGTTTTTTTATTTAATAATTACCAGGAGTTTGTCAACCCTTCCATTATCCATATCCATTACTTCGAACTGCAGGTTCTGATACGTAAATATATCCCCGGCTTTAGGAATACGTCCGATATAAAACATAGCTAATCCACCAAGTGTAGTAAAATCTTCGCCTTCCAGATCATCGTAGAACAAAATGCCCATTTCTTCCATAAAATCTCCAAGATTCAAGGAGGCATCTACAAGGTATGAACCATCTTTTCGTTTTACGATAGGTTCTTCGGCTATTTCGTTCTCCTCAAGTATATCACCAAATATACTTTCTGTGAGATCGTGCAGAGTGATAATACCTTCTATTCCGCCATACTCGTTGACTACAACGCCAAACTTGTTTTTGTTTTTCTTGAATAACTCCAGAACCTTCTTTGCATAAAGACTTTCCGGTATGAAGAGTGGGGGCTGGGCAATACTTTTCAGATCGAATTCTCCGTCATTGCCAATCATTGTTATGATATTCTTTACGGATACCACACCTATAATTTCATCCTGAGAACTATCTGTCAGCAAGTATTTGCTGAAGTGTTTCTTGTCAATGATGTCCAGAACATCTTTCTGAGTGTAATCTGTGTGAAGAAAAACCACATCTGTACGGTGAGTCATCAGTTCATTTGCTCGTTTATCTGCAAAACGGAACACATCCCTCAGCATGTTCGTTTCATCTTTATCAATAACTCCCTGTTCTGAACTCTGATGAAGAATAACTTTCAGCTCTTCCTGTGTAATGGTACGTTCATGTCCTTTAATTCCAAGAATCCTATTTAATAGTTTGGTCGATACGCTGAGCAGGTATACAAAAGGATAAGTAATTTTTGTTATTACCGACATGAAAGGAGAAAGCGTAATTGCAATTTTTTCGGGGTTGGACAGTCCGATTGATTTAGGTACCAGTTCGCCTATTATAAGAGATAAGTAAGTTATAAAAGCAACTGTTACAATCAGAGCCATGTCTGCTGCATAGGCCTCAGTGGCTGGAATCATTTTAAAAAGCGGTTCCACATTATTAGCAACGGCAACTCCACCGAAAGCTCCGGATACAATTCCAATAAGAGTAATTCCAATCTGAATGGTAGAGAGAAACTTATCTGGTTCCTCCAACTGCTTAAGTACATTTTTGGCCGATTGATTCCCTTTACTGGCCAAAGTCTCCAGTCTCGCTTTACTTGATGAAATTAATGCGATTTCGTACATAGAGAAGATTCCGTTGAGAACCAAGAGAAGCAATATAATTGCAAATTCCATCGTGCTTGTTTAATGATTATATGCGAATTTAGATGTTTATTTCGTTTCTTGCAACAATTAGGAACTTTTGTTATATACTTTTCTGTAATATAACCAGAGTTTAGCAAATGATTGATGAATAAATGTATTAAAGACCTACTCTTTTTAATAAAAAGGAGTACTCTAATATAAAATTAAGTGTAGACCTTAAATTAATAAAGTCTACTTCTTATTAAAAATATAATTCTTTATTTTTGCTTAGGTAATCCGATGGATTAGCCAAAAGTTCTTTGTGTTGCTGTTTCTTATACTTTTTCAATTAACAAAGAAGTCATAGCAAGCGAACCTGCCACTGTTTTGTCACTGAAATAGTTCTGCAGATATAAAGAATTATGACCTTTGATTTTCAAATCAAAGGTCATAAATAGTGATAAATATAAAATTGTTTTTAGAATTGATTAGAGCTTTGTATGTGCTCCATCACAATAGGGTGGATTTTTACTCTTCTTGCATCCACATAAAAAAGCCTTTCCTGATTCTTTAGGGGTGAAAGCCAGTGGAGTAAACTCCGTACAAGCGTGAGAACCATCGCAAAATGGCTGGTTCTTACTTTGACCGCAAGTACACCAGTGGTATTCCTTTCCAGCTTCCAACTCTACTGCAAATGGGCCTTTTTTGGCCATTTTAGGTTCCATTCTTTCCTCCTTCTCTCTTGATTAATTGTTTTTTTAAATTGTTGAGTAAATCAATTATTCCTTTGTCCGACAATTGTCATAAGGCAATATTCGACAAAAAACATGGTATATGCAAGCAAAAGGAAGAAAAGTTTGAAAAGATTTTAGCAATCAAGATTCTTCTTTAATTTTAAAAAAGTTTTTTTGTGCAACGCGCCAGTGAGTTCAGAGGTGATAATAATGTTTGCTACCTAAAATTAAGGCTAAAATCCTTGTTTATGTCAAAACAATAAGCTATTTTTAGGTGTTTCATTAATTGAAAGACCTAAAGTTGGGTCGCAACAAATTGTTCCTGATTTATTAACCTCTAAATAAATACTACTATGGGAAAATATAGATTTTGGGAATGCTACGACGAAACTATCGATCAAAATGTCTTTGTGAAACTCGACCCCAAAGATATATTCGTTGAGAAGTTAACCGATGAATCAGAAGATGAAGTTGAATTCTTTATAGATAAAGACTTTAACAAGCATTATCTGGGCAAAATATGGGAAGAATTGCAATTTGAAACCGATGAAAAAGGTGATTTATATTATAAAAAGAAAGGTTCTACAGAATTACAGGTTACGGATATAGATAGCCAGGAAGCTTTGAGACGAAACATTGTGGTAGAAGATCCATTCCATTTATAAATACCGGACTTTTTGCTTTGCTAGTTCAATTTTTGCATTTTAGGATTGATCCGCATTTTGTATGAAGTAAAAATAATGAGCCTGCCTAAAACTTTTCTTAGGCAGGCTCATTGTTATTTCTTAAGCCTGTTTTACAAGTACTTCCCAAAATATTTCAGGAAGGCAGATGTTTTCAGCAGATACAGCATCGCGAAACAGTGGAGCTATATCGGTCGGAGTGTAGCCAGCTATGCCACAGCCTATCTCGGTAACTAAAAAACGCATATCGGGATTTTCTTTAGCAAAGCGGATAAACTCATCAACAAACGGAACAATGGATGCAACAGATCCTGACATTGTAGGAATTGCATAAGTCTGTCCCTGAATTCCAACTCCTTGTCCCATTATTGCTCCCCAACGGCATGCTGTTCTGGCTGCTCCGCCATAGTGCATACCTTCCAGGTTAGAACCAAAAACAAAAATCTCATCCTCCATGAGCTGTGTAATGCAAGGATTAGTAATTCTACCTCTTGGAATCTGATTCATAATAATGCTTGTTTATTGATTAATTAATATATAAATGTAACTAGTACATTTGCATATTGTTCATCAGGAATGAATTAAATATCAGAAATTTAACTCATTCCTGGTTAGTACAGCTACTTTATTGTTTTCAGTTTATACAAACCGCAGGCATGACTATTAAATGAACGGGAGAATTCTTTAGAGAAAGATCCAACTTTCTTGCCACTCCACATATCAGTCACTGTACATTTGCCTTTAATACCTAAGTCTGCCAGATTTACAATAACTTTCTGTGCTACTTTGTCATCTGATAAGTTGAACAGAGCCAAATATGTTTCACCGGTTTTTGAGTCCTTAGAAGTAATGGCTACTTTCTTATCTTTTTGATAAAGCTGGCGAACATTTTTACTTTCACGATGCATTTTCAATACAGCTTTATTGGTTAGCAAAGATAAGGTAAATGCATCATTGCTAGGAAGATCGCCACCAAAGATTAGTGGAGAACGGAAAATGGTGAACAGAGTCATCAGTGTATACTGTTCGTCTTTAGTTAAACGAGTCATACGATCGTTTCCTCTTTCACCGCGAACAGAAATACGTCCCAATGGAATCATGTCACAATCCGGCCATGTTCCCGGAGCAATATATGGATACCATTTTTGGCAGATATCAAACAAGTGAGTCACATGTCCCCAAGTATCCCATACATCATCAACCATACGCCACATATTTGCATGAGTACGAACGTGATCGGCATTCTCTATTGGAGTCTCTCCCGGAGAAGTACTTAACACAATCTTTCGTCCGCAATGATCAATAGCATTACGTATAAGATTAATCTCTCCCAGATGGTAAGGACGAGATAAATCGTCAATCTTAATAAAGTCTACTCCCCAGGAAGCATAAAGTTCGAAAATAGAATTGTAATATTCCTGAGCGCCCGGTTTGTTGGCTACAATAGTGTAGTTATCATGTAACCATTGGCATTGCAGTTCTGTAGAATAAATCTGATCGGCAGTAATACCGTTAGTTCCTTTGATAGGTAGCTTTTTCTCAACAGCCACTTTGGGAATACCGCGCATAATGTGAATACCAAATTTTAAACCTTTGGAATGAACATAATCAGCAAGTGCTTTGAAACCTTTGCCATCTTTTGCAGAAGGAAAACGATTCAGAGCCGGCATATATCTACCATATTGATCCATTACATAAATAGGATCCTTTTCATTATATCCTCCCGCCTTGTCGTTTTCAACGAACCAGCGAATATCAACAACAATATATTCCCATCCGTAGCTTTTAAGATTGGTTGCCATATAATCTGCATTGGCTTTAACTTCACTTTCTGTCACAGTAGGTCCGTAGCAATCCCAACTATTCCATCCCATGGGTGGAGTCTGTGCCCATTGTTTAAATTCTCCTTTTTTAAATGATTTTGTTTGTGCTGATAATTGAGGTGAAGATACACTTAGCAAAGCTGCTGTAGCAAAAAGTAGTAATTTGTTTTTCATAAGTTTAAAAGTTAGTTCTATTCTTTTGCCCAAAGATACAACTAAAATTTATGTTGAAAAGAAAAGATAAAGCCATAAATGGTCGAATTTTGATCATTTATGACTCTATTACATTGCTTTCCAGTTTTATGAACTTCATCCATAACAGGCTTATTTTTTATATTTTCCACCTGTAATGCTTCGGTACCATAATAAAGAACCTTTTTCAAGATCTCCTATATACGAGGTATTTCAACTACTTTGCATTTTCTAGCACAGTTGTAATCATCTCTTTGGTATAGAGACTTTCCGCTCCCCACATACTGGCAACAGCAGATAGTTTTTCAACTAATGCAGGAATATCTTCTTCCGGAATATTACCTTCTTTTAGTGTTACGGGAGTCCCTATTTTTACATACCAATTTTTCAATGCTTCAATTCCTGCATCTGCTCCCTCAACATTGAAAATGTTTTTAGCAAACTGCTCGAAGCGCTCAGGAAGATTGTTCTTTTGCCATTTCATCCATGCAGGAACAATAATAGACAGCCCGGCACCGTGAGCAATATTATACTCAGCTGATAATGTATGTTCGATAAAATGTGTATCGAAACGGTTATTTTCTACTCCGCAGAAAGTAGTGAAATTCAAAGCTTGTGTAGCAGCCCACGCAAATTCACCTCTTGCTTCAAGATTGTTTTCGTCAACCAATAGAATTTCAGTGGTACGCATTACAGTTTTAAGTATATTTTCAACGTGTCCGGCAATGAATTCAGGCAAATAAGTAGCTGATAAATACATGTCTAAACTATGAGCAAAAATATCTGCTGCCGAATAAACCAAATACTCTTTTGTAACAGAAGTCTGCAGCTCAGGGTTTATTACCGAAACGGTAGGGTATGTAGCAGCACCCGCAAGACTAAGCTTTTGTTTTGTCTCGTCTTTTGTAACAACAGCATAGTTGTTCATTTCGCTACCTGTAGCAGCAAGCGTCATAATATCGAAAATCTTTAATGCTCGGTCGGGCACAGCTTTATAAGTAAAGAAATCCCAAACATCACCTTCGTATGCAGCTCCTGCAGCAATAGCTTTTGATGAATCCAGTACAGAGCCGCCACCAACAGCCAGTACAGCTTCCAGGTCTTTAGCTTTAGCCAATTGAATACCTTCATATACCTTGCTCAATAACGGATTACTCTGCACACCACCTAATTGCTCAAAATTTATTCCATTATCAGTTAGCGATTTTGCTATTGTATCAAACAAACCACTTTTCTTTATTCGTTCTGAACCATAAATGATTAATATTTTTGATACACCATATTCAGCAATGTATTTTCCTATGTTTTTCTCTTTGCCCATTCCGAATTCTATTCGGGTAGGATTGTAGTATGTGAAATCTTTCATTTTAATTGTTTTTTAAATTGTTATTTATTTATTTATTCACGATGCAAAATTATTATGTATTTTTCAAGTGAATGTTATACATTTTACTGATATGCATACCATTATTACAGATACCAGCAGTCTTATGAATTAAATAACAAAAAAAGTCCTACTTTTGTCTTGCAACTAATATATAAATGCTTATGAATGAGATTATAAAAATAGATAATATATGTGATTATAATGCCTTTCTCGGACTGGAAACATTGCACCCGTTGGTTAGTGTTATTGATTTGTCAAAGTCTGACAAGATAACACACATGCGCCATAGTTTTGGTTTCTATGCCATATATCTGAAAGATGTAAAATGCGGAGATCTGATTTATGGACGCAACTATTATGACTATCAGGAAGGAACATTGGTATGCATTGCACCGGGACAGGTTCTTGGTGTTCAAGATAACGGAGAGTACTTTCAGCCAAAAGGCTGGGCATTGTTGTTCCATCCGGACTTGATTCGTGGAACTTCTCTAGGACGAAATATGAAAGACTACACATTCTTTTCTTATGAAGTCAATGAGGCTCTTCACTTGTCAGAGCAGGAGAGAGTTGTTGTAATTGATTGCCTGCATAAAATAGAACTGGAATTGAATCATTCTATTGATAAGCACAGCAGGACTTTAATAACATCCAATATAGAACTGCTACTTAATTATTGCAAGCGTTTTTACGATCGCCAGTTTATTACTCGTGAACATATAAATAAAGATGTAATTGTTCGGTTTGAGAATTTGCTTGAAGATTATTTTACGTCGGATAAACCACAGAATATTGGTCTGCCTACCGTAGGATATTGTGCCGATAAACTAAATCTATCAGCAAACTATCTGGGCGATTTGATAAAGAAAGAAACAGGCAAATCTGCTTTGGAACATATACAGCTAAAGTTGATTGATACTGCTAAAGATATGGTGTATGACACAAGCAAATCGGTTAGCGAGATTGCTTATGAATTGGGCTTTAAATACCCTCAGCATTTTAGCCGACTGTTTAAGAAGCGTGTTGGTATTTCTCCAAATGAATATAGGGTGCAGCATTAAATTGTAATAAATACATGGAAGGGCAAAATTATGCCCTTCCATGTATTTATTAATTAAAGCGGTCTCACCGGAATACAGATATCCAGAATAAATTTCTTTTCCGGATGTTCATTATGGTCATTGTAATATAACTCATAAGTACTGCCATTCCCAGGCTGGTATCCATTTTCTGTAAACCACAAACACATAGTATTCCAGGCTTGTTCGAATTCAGTTACAGTAATTTCAAAATGTCCTACAGCGTATTTTCCCCCTTCAACAATCATTTTACCAATCTCTCCGTCAACTTTAACATCTTCATTAACGGTGATACAAGCATCCTGACGTACATTTTCAATATCGGTAATTGAAGGATCGTCATGATAAACGGTCAGCGATTTAGTTTCCGGAAAGTTCAGTAAACCTCTTGGTCCTGCCCACTTCATTAATTTGTCATACGCATAGCAGATGTCTTTGAAAGCACCTTTGTGACGACAATAAACAACTCTCAACTCCGGCATTTCTTTAATTTCAATCTTAGTGTTCATAATAATTAATTGTTTTAAATTGATGCTGCAAAGTTGCAAATCAATACTGTGATGTTGTTGATTATTCTTGCTGAACACTTTACCATCCTTGCTATAATAAGAACCATTAATGAGAAGAAAAGCTTTTTCTCTGTTTCTGAAATCCGTAGCCGATGTATTGAAATACTTTCTGAAAGTTCTGCTAAAGATAGACACACTACTGAATCCGCAGTTATAGGCAATCTCACTGATAGGAACATCTTTGTATTCCCTGATTAATGAAGCCGCTTTTTCAATTCTTATTCGTTGAATGAAAGCTGATAAACTCTCGCCAGAGAATAAAGTAAATATCCGATGGAAATGATATGGAGACAGATTGGCCACACCCGCTACCGTTCCTAAGGATAGAGGCTCGTTTATATGGTTGTCTATGTAATCCATTACCTTATTAATCCTTGCAATATATTCCTGTTTGCTTTGCTCTTTAACGCTCATATCTTTGTTTTTCAGTGAAATAGCAAAGGTAATTCAATTCCCGGTTTTCTGTTTTACTTATCTTGCTCTTTTGTTTCCCTTGATAATTATTGTTTTGAATAAAGCAGAGTAGTATGCTTTAGGTGAAATGGTACTTTGTGGGAGCCAAATTGGCTAAAAACGCATCACTAGCTAACTTCTTATAGGCGTTTGCTGGTGAATAGGCTATCTTTTTTAATATATCTCTTCTTTAAACCCACTTTTATGAATGAGATATTCTCCTGCTTTTCTGAAATTGTCTCTTGGAGACCACCTATTCACAAACCAATATTTGTCTTTCAAATGTCCTTCAATAGTCCATTCTGCACCATCACAACCAAGCGCCTCAATATCTGATTTTGAAGTCCAAAAGGAACAATTACTTAACAAAGTTTCAAACTCTTTCCACTCTTTTTCTGTTAGCTTTATCGTTTGATTCAATATAATATTTGCTTTCCTATCAGCTTTTTTGATTACTTCTCTTTCGGGTTCTTCTGTATCCTCTATTCTTGTAGTGTCATAATCTCCGTTTGGAAGTAATTTTGGTACGAAAAACTTAATTGGCTTTAGCTCATCCATAAATTCGGGTTGCTTGTCGAGTTCTTTTATTGTCAACCAAACTTTATCTTCATCTTTATGAAGTGATATTACAACCGGTCTATGAAATGAACGAAGCCAAAGAAACCTATATATATCATGACCTGTGTAGTAGTTATATAAGATTGGTTCTTTAGCCGAATATAAAGCACTTGAAAACCAATTCAGCGTAAAAGTGTCAATTTCTGTTTTTACGATGCCGGTATCTTGGCTAATAGAAGTAGGGAAATAGAATGTTAATGAATCTTTAGGTACTCCTTGGCAGTTTGATATTTTGGGATTTTTTGAATAATTGTCTTTCTCTGATTCTTTCATATAACATGAAATGAAAGAAAGCCCGAATAATAAAGCAATAATTATTTTAGTTAACTTTGTCATAGAATGTATATTTATTTAATAATTGAAAGTTTATTACTTATAACAAACTGAAAAATTACAATTCTGCCTATAAGTGTTTATTTCTGGTTTCAATCTCTTACCTTTATTTTTACCTTGATTAACGATTTGATAAATTCGACAATTGCGTGTGTCCACGTAAGCATTATAATTGTAGTAATACTCGTTTGGATGAATGCGTTTTTTTATAGCAGTAAAATTCTTTTGTAACCTTGCAATGCAGCTATCTGAATCTTCTATTGGCTCATTTGAATTATATGTAGGCCAAAGAGCTTTGAATATTGGTCCATCAGTTTCTCTTATAACCTGACAATGAAGCAAGGATATAATTGTTTCATCAAGAACCTTTGCACCAGTATCTATCGTATCGTTGAGATTTAAAATATTGATAGCCTTGGTGATTTCTTTTTCAAATGTAGTATTTATTCTTTTTATACCTTCAATCGGTTTGTCAAATTCAAAATTCTAATAATCACGATATGTATTTGAAAAGAGTGGAATTGCATAATAATCTCCTTTTGAATTTATTATAATCATAATTTGTTGTTGATCTTCAATGCTGTCAGGAGTAGAATATAATTGAAGTTGAAATTTATTCTTGTCGTATATTACGGTCCTTACCAACTTATAAAAATCTAACTGATTAGATTTTCCTCTAGGCAATTGAGGGAACTTATTAGTCAAATCAGAAATTGCCTTTTCGACATTTGCTTCTGCTGTTCTTTGCTTACAACTCGAAAAAGTTATCAGTATTAATAACTGAAGAAGAGATATTTTAAACAAAGGTGATTTCATGATAATTTCTTTTTTGTCTTTCAAGCTCTGTTTTATCTTACTTTTTTTATCTTTATAAATTGCAAGTCTTATTTGCATATAACCATTATTGTTGCCGAACATAAATAAATAAGCTTTAAGGCCACTATTGTTTTTCCATTTTATGCTATCTCTAAATGCTGAGTCAGAAGCCCTATTTTGTTCAATGTTTATTTCAATACTTCATACAGAGGCGCTTTTCAATATATAGGATTCGGTGCTTTGTGGGAGCAGAACCTGCTAAAAGCAGATTAGCACTAGCTCTTTAATCGTATTTGTTTTTCTGTCTAAATTTAGGATACAAGTTATTTCTATCTAAAAAGTTGTATCCTAAATCTAACGTTATAGCTTTGTTTTTCTCCCTAAACTGATAATACCTTCCGTCTGTTATAATTTCTTTTTGGTTGTCCTTCTCATCCCAGTATCTTAAAATGTATTTCTTCTCGAAAACATGTTTAACTTCTCTGCTTCTATAAAGTTCGATGGACAAATAAAACCTTTCCGACCTTTCTAACTCACATATTTGTCCTTTGTTTTCAAAGCAAGCAGGACTAATTGAAAGAGGTTCTTTCGTGTTGACCTTAAATGGCTTCAAATATAATTTTTGATATAAGAAACTAACTGGAGTATAAGCCCAATAAAGTTCTCTTGGTGCTTTATGCCCGTAATCACTGATAGTCTTATATATTTTATTGTCTTTAATGAATGTTACTGTAATTGTTTGATCATCTGTCCAATTAGCAGAATAATTGTTATCTAATTTGTCAATATTTGCTTTTTTGAAATTCAATTCAATTCTATGGTAATAATCTTGACTAATTTTAGATATAAATAAGCCTGTCTTAGTGTTATAACCTTGTCCATAGAAAATAAAATTACCATATTTATCAATACTAGTATTGCTTATAGGACAAGTTCCGTAACATGCTGAAGTAGAAACTAAAATCATATCGAAAGTCTGAGCTTTGTCAATTCTATAGTGAGTCTTTGCATATTTGAAAAATACAGTATCATCTACTTCTAAAGTTAAGGTGTCAGATGTAATACTCCGGATTTTGATTCCTTTCCAAGTGCTGTTAGCTAAATCAAATATTTTTAAGCTATCATCTTCCACTTTGTATTTTGTGTCATTACCAAGAAAAAGTATCTTTTTATCTTTTCGACTCTTTCCATTAATTTGTTTAAAGTAACCACGTTTATCTTCGCAGTAATTATTACTATAAAATATATATCCCTTTCTGTAATTTATGTTCTCAGAAATTGAGAGAGGGAGAGGAAGTTCAATTGTTTTTCTTCCTTCTTTCTTTTCTGCGTTTCTTGCTTCATTATCTGTACCCACTTTCACAAAAATCCATTCTCCACATATTGATTTCTTGAATTTTTCTTCTTTCTCAGTCTTACAAGAAATCAAGTAAAATACAATCAATAATACGGTTAAAAGTTTTATTTTCATAGAGTTTGCTTTTCTTTTTAAATTCAGACTAACGATCTGGGTTGTGGGCTTTGAAGATTCGCTGGAGCGTTATACAACTTTTCAATCTTGCCACTGGGAAAATAAAGTTTGATGACAGAAAATACTGGTCTTTTAAAATCCTCAGAGAGTTTGTAATTCAATTGCAAATCTGTCTGACCAACAAGTTTTACACTTATCAGGACTAAAAATAAGATATATGTCAATCTTTTGTTTTTTCATATTTAATAATCAAAGTTAGAAAGTTTTATTTAATTTACCTAAATTTATCCTAGTTATTTACAATTAGATTGCTTATTAACTGGAATTTAAATACCCTCGGTATTTTAGCCGTATGTTCAATAAGAGTGTTGGTGTTTGCCAAATGAATATTGAACATGGAACTAAATTTAGTTATGTGAAAAGTACTTCAAGGTTACTCTATAACTCCAATAGATTTTTTTTCGAAAAAAAAATTTGCTAATCTGCTACTAATTTAGACAAATGATTTGATAATTAATGTTTTATCTAGTGGGAGATAAAAATAATCACCATTTATCTCCCACTAATAAATTTCTAAGTTACTGATTATCAGGGCGTATTTTAGTAGCAGATGATTTTAGTTTAGTAGCAGATAGAAATCATCTGCCACTAACTCGAAATAACAGCCCTTCCAGCATTCAACAAACCTCTGGCGAGCTTTTCTAAATCTCTTTCCGGAGATTTTATTTTTCAGGCGGGATGTTTATGTTATCTTGTACAAAACAAAACATTCTTCTGTACAAAAGAATTAATTGTTCTGTACAGAAGAATGCATTCTTTTGTACAAGGATGCACAAACCTGTCTAGTGGTTTTATAAAAAGCAGACCGGAGTTATACAAAACTCCGGTCTGCTTTATCAAAAGTCTCATTTATAATGAAAGACCGTTCCTGCTATTCAGAAAATACTTCAGCAAATTTTCTAAAACGATTTAATCCTTCTAGTAGAACTGAACGAGGGCAAGCAATATTCCATCGCATAAAAGTTTCACCGTTTGCGCCGTACATGGTACCTTCATTCAACCACAGTTTGGCTTTCTCTAAAAGTAACTGTTCAATTTCCTCTGAATTCTTGTGAAATGCAGAGCAATCCATCCAAACCAAGTAAGTGCCTTCGAGTATGGTTATTGGGAATTGTGGGAGGTTGCTTTCACAGAATTCCTTCATGCAGAGGTAGTTTTCGTAGAGATAGATGTTTAGCTGATTGAGCCATTCTTCTCCTTTGCTGTAAGCAGCTATAAGCGCTTCTACTCCAAAAGGATTCACATCACAAACCTCATTTATATTGATGGCTTTATCTACTTTACTGCGTATTTCTTCATCAGCAATAATGATGTTTGCAATCTGAAGTCCGGCCAAATTAAAGGCTTTGCTGGGCGAAACACTGGTTGCGGAATGTAGCAGCAGCTCTTTGCTAAGAGAAGCAAAAGGAGTGTAGGAATGTCCCGGGTGAACGAATTCGCAATGAATTTCGTCGGCAATGACAAATACATTGTGCTGTAGACAGATTTCGCCAATGCGCATCAATTCTTCATGCGTCCATACTCGTCCGGCAGGATTGTGAGGATTGCAAAGAAGCATTACCTTTACTGCGCTGTCAGAAACTTTGCACTCTAAATCATCGAAGTCTATGGTATAAGTGCGGTTGGCGTAAACTAAATCATTGGTTACTAACTCGCAGCCATTATTACGAATAGAGGAAAAAAAGCAGTTGTATACGGGTGTTTGTACCAGAACTTTGTCGCCCGGAGATGTCACGGCTTTAATAATGGCTGATATTGCCGGAACCACTCCGGTAGTGTAAATAATCCACTCTTTAGAAATCTGCCAGTTGTGCCTGCGGCTAAACCAATCTATCGTCTTTTCATAATAAATATCGGGCACCTTTACATAGCCAAAAATGCCATGCTCTACGCGGTGCTTCAATGCCTCAATAATAGGTGGCGCCGTACGGAAATCCATATCAGCCACCCACATTGGAAGAACATCCGCATCCGCAGTACTATCCCATTTGTAGGAGTTGGTACCACGGCGAGGAGTTGTTTCATCAAAATTATATTTCACCATGGGATTAATCAAAGCAAGTGTGATTATCCCAAAGCTTCAGTTCACAGTTGCCGGGCGCTTTAATGTTTTTGTCGATAATGATTTCGCCATAGCTTTCAGCTGTAATACTACCGCTTCGAGGATTCTTTACGCTATGAACCGGACCGTTGATAGTAGCGTTTATACTTGACTGTTCAAATGCAAGATCGGCATCATCATCCATCGTGCAGTTTTCCATTATCAAATCAGTGGCATAGCAAAGCGGTTGCGTACCGGAAATTTTGCAATTCACCAGACGTAAGTTCTTTGAATGCCAGCCAAGGTATTCCCCATCCAGAACAGAATCATAGACCGTTACATTTTCTGTATTCCAGAAAGCATCTTTGGAGTAGATCTCGGCATTCCTGATCTCTACATTCTTGCAATACTGGAAAGAATAGTTGCCATTCAGCGTAAAGCCATCAATCTTTATATCAGAGCCATGTGTAAAAAGGTAGTCACCCTTATCTACCTGTACATTGCGTAACTCCGCATTACTGCAATACCAGAAAGTTTCCAAAGCATAAGGCAGTTGTACGTTTTCAAGTACCATGCCATCCATTTCGCGAAACATTTTAGGGGCTTCCACCAATGTGTCTTTCATGCGAAGATTACGTGAGTACCAAAGGGCGGCACGTGCACCTTCTTTGAACAAACAGTTTTCGATAACAAAACCATCGTTGTGCCAAAAAGGATATTTACCCTGAAACTCACAGTTAAAAGCTTCGATATTTTTGCACTCTTTCAATGCCGATTCACCAGGGTAAACAGTTACTTCTTCCAGACGTAAGCCATTGTTTGCAAACAGTGGACGTTCACCTTCGAAAGACGTATTTTTAATTAGTTCCATTTTATTACTCAATTTATTATCAGTATCTTTAAATGCTGCAAAGTTACGAAGACCCAACAGGCTTCTTTGTACACAAATTACGGATAAGCATACCCGGATTACTGATATTCAAGAAATAAGTTTATTTGCTTCTGAAATGATAATAGAAAATGAATTGTTGCTTTCAGAATCTATTTTAGTAGCAGATGATTTTATTTAGTGGCAGATGATTTTTTATCTGCTACTAGCTGAAAGGCTTTATCGTAAATGGTTTTAATAGGTTTGGTGGGGGATAGGTAGATGAATTTGTGTTTTTAGTTATTTTGAGAAAAAATAATAAAATGAAATTTTTCTGTATTTTGGTTTTTAAGGAGACAAAACTTTTTTGTAGACATCTGGCTATTAGAAATCATTGCCCTGCTAGTTCCATAGATTACTTCTATTAGTTATCTCCATTTTTAGATTTAATTGCGCGAAACCTTATATATGGCGGTCAGCTATTCTCCTAATTCCTTATATATCAAATTTAATGCAGTATAATACTCTATTTTATTTGAAATATTAGCTTTCATATGCTTTAACTCATCCAAAACTAATCTGTTTTCTGAGCATTTTGGAATTAGAAAGCCACTATAAAAATCAAAATCAGGCTTATTCCCTCTTTCTACTAATTTACCAAGTTCATAATTATATGTTTTATTAGCATTTTGATTAATATTATCAGATATCTCAATTGTAGATAACTTCATATTAGTACAAATCTTTTTTGGTTCAACCAATTCATTTATATATTCTTTTTTTTCAAGTATTTCTTTTTTTAAGTCAGAGAGAAATTGATCTATAAGGTTTTGATATCTTTCATGTTCACTCCTTCTTCTATAGATCTCAATTAAAGAATCTTTGTCATAGAAATAGCTAGAATATAAAATTGATTCAAATTCTGCATCAACTGATTTAATAGTGGTTTCAAAGTTCTGATGCTCTATTTTGTTTTCAAGTTTTTCTAATTTAGATTTAAATTCAGTGATGATACGCTTTAGTTTATCGAGGATTATATCAAGGTATCTATTTAAAAAATCATGATGTCTATTTATTATGTCGCATATCTTATAATTCAAAACTTCAGGTTCATAATTATTTTCCATATGATATCTTAAATATTGGATATTTGTTGAACTAGATTCTGAGCTAAATAAAGTTGAAGATAGTAAAATAGTATTTTTGGGGGAGTTATTTGTAATTTTTCCACATGACTTACATATAACCTCTTCAGTCTGTTTCTTTGGATCTTTTTTTGTACGAATAGGATGTCCAATTAATTCGTTTCGAACCTCTCTGTTAATTGAATAATCATCATCTTTTTTTAAGTCACCTTTATTTATATTGCACTTAAAAACACGAAGTAACTCTTCAATGAAATCTTGTTGAATATAAATTGCTTGAAGTAAACTAATTTGATATGCAAATATGTCAGTGTATGATTTTGATTTTTCTTTTGCGTGTATTATCTCTATAGTGTCTCGGAAGTAATCTAAAATATCACCCAAATAGTTTGATTTTTTTAGGTCATCTGTAAGCTTAAGTTTCTTGTTGAAATATTTATATTTTAAAATAAGATGAGCCCAATTTTCTCCAACTCTATTTAATTTTTCTTTAATTTCTGATTCCATATAGTTTTGAAATTTTATATTTTAAAGTCTAAAGATAGAATAGATTCTTTACATTGATAGAGATTATTGAAATTATTTTTTTAACCATTTAGCAGATTCTCTTTTAAATAAGCACTAAACTAAAACGCTTATCCAGCTGCTATAATTATTTATATGTATAAGGTAGTTGCCGAGAACTGGAACCGTCCGTATATGATGGGGCGTATCAATCTGGAAAACTTAAAATCGCATCCAAAGAATCCTACTATTGCTAATTTCTTTAAACAAATAGGTTGGGTAGAGGAATTAGGCTCAGGAGTAAGGAAGATGTATAAGTATTGTCCTATTTATGTAAATGGCGCATTGCCTGTTATTGAAGAAGGAGATGTGTTTAAAATCACAATCAAATATGAGATAGGTGGACCTGTAAATGATATAGTAAATGGGCCTATAAATAAGCTTAATGATGGGACTTTAAGAACTAATGGACCTATAAAAGGACCTATAAATGGACCTATAAATGGACCTATAAATGATAGAGTAAATGATAGAGCAAATGATACAGTAAATGAGCTTGTAAATAAACCATTAAATGATAATGAAATATCAATTATATCTCTCTTAAAAATAACGCCAGGATTAAATGCTAATGAAATATCGGAGTATATTAAAAAAAGCATACCATCAGTGGCTCGTTATATAAGCTCTTTAAAGAAAAGGGAATTGATTGGGTTTAGAGGAGCAGCTAAAACCGGAGGATACTACATCATAACAGAAAAGAAAGAAGAGAAATAGTAATGTAAATCCTTGCTGAGATAAGTTTAGTGGGGAATAGGTAGATGATTTTGCAAAAAAGAGAACCAATTAAAAAGAAAGACCAACATAACTTAATATGTCGGTCTTTCTTATTAGTCTTTACCTGAAATGTTAATAAGCTTCCAGTGAGAGCAGTTCATCTGCAAGTTTGTGCAGTCCGTTAGTAATACGTTCTACTTGAGTAGGTCTTGGTTTGCGCAGACCGGAAGCATAATGCCAAAGCTGGCGTTCATTTATGCCGGTAATGCGAGAAAGGGCTGCTTTCGTAAAAATATTGCTATAATGATTTAATAACGCTTCAACAGAAAGATTATATGTAAATTCGTATTCACTATTTAATTCTTCGGGGACCTGTTCGCCTGATTCGCGCATACCTTCTAAATGAAACGGAACGATTTCCTTAATGTTCTTTTTAAGTTCATCCATAGTTTCTCCCGTTGTAATGCATCCTGGAAGGATTGGTAAATATGCTGAATAATTATTTCCTGTATAGGATACCTCTACTAATATTTTTGCTCTAGTTGTCTCCATAATAATATTTTTTTTCTCATAGTTAAAACAATTTTTATATTTATATATCTTCTATTTTTAAGTCATTTATTTGTTATATTTTTCTATTTTAAATTAGTTATATGACCTTAGAAGAATTCAATATAGCGAATGGAATTACATATATCTTTTATTGAGCTTTAAATCAAAAAACTACTTCAAACCAGCTTGCTTTAAAACAGAATTGACTATGAAATCATCGACTTCTTTAGACTTTCCATGATCCGTAATAGTTACTGTCCCTTTTTTAAGGGGATGCTTGAACTGTTTATGAGAACCAGATTGTCTTGACAAGTACCATCCATCATTTTCAATAAGCTTTATAAGCTCGCGTATTTTTTTTGCCATAGGCTTTATGATTTAGGTTAATACTATAAATAATTATAATACAAAGATAGTGATATCACGAACTAATGCAAATAAAAGTTCTCTTTTTTACTATCATTTTATGCTTTTTTATCTATCATGATATTATCTTCATCAAACATGGAAAGTATACATATTATAATACTGACGTAAGGCGAGTAGAATATTGTTTTATAAACCGGATGATACTACATCATAACATAAAGAAGATATTTACTATGAAAAACCTTGTTGATATAAGTTGTGGGTAGATAGGCTAACTAAGATTATATAAAAAATTGACTATAAAGATTATAAGTCAAAAACGCAAGTCATAAAATCAAAAAAAGAAGTGATATTGTCATTCTAAAAATATATCTTTATGACACTTTGTTAATCTTTAAAACACAGCCTATGAAAAATCTAAAAATGTTTATCAATGGGAAATTTGTAGAAAACGTTTCTGACAAATGGATTAATGTACTAAACCCTTCGACAGAAGAAGTTATCTCACTGATGCCGGACGGCACTTCCGATGATGTAAAAGCAGCAATTGACGCTGCAGAAAAAGCTCAGCCAGCATGGGAAAAGATTCCGGCAGTGGAAAGAGCTAAATATCTTAGAATTATTGCAAACGGTATCAGAAAAAGAGAAGCTGAGCTGACTGATATTATTGTGAGAGAAGGTGGCAAAACGCAGGCATTGGCTAATGTTGAGGTTTTATTTACCGCTGATTATTTGGATTACATGGCCGAATGGGCCCGCCGTTACGAAGGTGAAATTATTCAAAGTGACAGACCAAAAGAAAATATATTCCTGTTTAAGAAACCTATTGGTGTTACTACAGGAATCCTTCCCTGGAATTTTCCGTTTTTCTTAATTGCCAGAAAAGCTGCTCCTGCACTGGTTACTGGTAATACGATTGTAATTAAACCAAGTCAGCTGACTCCTGAAAATGCTTATGTGTTTGCTCAGGTTGTTGAAGAATCAGGTTTGCCTGCAGGTGTTCTCAATATTGTATTTGGTAAAGGTTCGGTAGTGGGTCATGAATTGGCTGCTAATCCGAAAGTGGGAATGGTTAGCCTCACTGGAAGTGTGGATGCAGGTCGGCAAACCATGGCTGCTGCTTGTACTAATATCACTAAGGTATCTTTGGAACTTGGCGGAAAAGCTCCTGCTATTGTAATGAATGATGCAGACATTGATTTGGCTGTAAAATGCATTATCGCATCCCGGGTTATTAATACCGGACAGGTTTGCAACTGTTGCGAACGTGTTTATGTGCATAAAGATGTAAAGGATGAATTCCAGAAAAAGGTGATTGAAGGAATGAAGAAGGTTACTTTTGGTGATCCGAGCAAAATTAAAGAACTGGATATGGGGCCGCTGATTGATGCTAATTCGCTGAAATCCGTTCAGGATAAAGTGGATAAAGCCGTTAAGCAAGGAGCTAAGATTGCATGTGGCGGTAAGAAGATAGATCAGAAAGGTTATTTCTTTGAACCTACTGTTCTTACTGATGTTACCCATGATATGGATATTGCACACGAAGAAACCTTTGGTCCGGTTCTGCCAATCATCGAATTTACTGATTTAGATAAGGCTATTGAATGGGCTAACGATTGCGAATACGGACTTACCTCCTCTGTATATACAAAGAACCTGAATACTGCGTTGAAGTTAGTTCGTAGTCTGAAGTTCGGTGAAACGTATGTGAACAGAGAGAACTTTGAGGCTATGCAGGGATTCCATGCCGGATGGCGTAAATCGGGTATTGGTGGTGCTGATGGTAAACACGGCTTGGAAGAGTATTTGCAAACTCATGTTGTATATGTTGAAACTCAGGATTGAGAGATAACTTATAATGAATAGTTTTTGATAAATGTTCACTGAAACTAAGATCTTTGAAAAGCAACGGCTGCAAAGATGTATAGGTTTCAGTGAACATTGTTTTTATAGAAGTTTGTTCGCTAAAACTCAAAGGTAATTCCCAAAGTAGGAATCACCGTACCGCTATCCTGACTAATGTATTTCATCTTATACCGTTGCTGATCTGCAGGAGCGGAAGGGTTTTCAATTACTCCGGTGCTCATTAAAATATCTGCCTGTTTCAAGTTGCTTCCGGTAATATTCTGCAAATCGATGTAAAAGCCCAACATGTAATTTTTAACATAGAAAGTCTTGTCCACTCTCATATCTACACGGGTATAAGCGGATAGCCGTTCTGTATTATACTTTGTGTAGTCGTAGTATGGGCGGCCTTGTGCGTTCCAGGCGGTGACTAATGAAGACTTATCTATATCGTAAGGGGTGTATGGTGCTCCGCCTATACTGCTTATTTTTGCACCGAAACTCCAATTGTTGGCAAAGTTATAAGTACCTCCCACATTAAAAATGTATCGGTTATCCCACGAAGAGGCGATGTATGGACTTAGTTCGTTTTTCCGATATTCACTATTAAAGAGGGTGAGGGCAGAGGATAGATTTAGCTTTTTCACGATAATCCACTTAGCCATCAACTCAATACCATACGAACGCCCCTGAGCAGAGGGGGTAAGTTCTTCATTTCCTACCACACCATAATCAGCTCCTTTATCTGCCAACGGGATATTATCATTTATGGAAAAAGGAATATTATCATACTTCTTATAAAATCCTTCTGCGGAAATCTGAAGATTCTCACTGTGCTTATAAGATATCCCCGCACTTTGTTGATCAACTGCTATGTAAGCAAGGTTCTTATTTACATAGTTTCTGGTGTTGTCCTTATATCCCAGAGCTGTATATGCCGGTAGCTGGTAGTAACGTCCCACATTTCCACTTAGGTAAACATCTCCGAATAGTTGATAGGAGAGGGAAATACGTGGAGAAAGTTGTTTGTTGAGCTTGTTCATCTGGGAAGAATAATTGCATGCATCACCTCTCACCCCTAATGAAACTGTGAGACGTTCATCGGGAGATTCATAATTCATGGTCCCGAAGAATCCCCAGCGGACCATTCCTAAATATGTGTGATAGTTGTAAGTCTGTGATTGGTTTGTGTATGCACGTTGAAAGGTCGTATTAGTATATTGGGCATAGTCCATGTTTGCTCCTACATTCACTTTTGCAAAACCAAAGTCTGAAGCATTTTCCACACGAAGTTTAGTTTCCTGCTCCAGCGAACCATATTTCAAAGTCAGATTGTCCGGGGTGCTTTCATCATTTCTCAGATACTTAGTGAGGTGATTATTCAGGTAACTATGACTCAGAACTACAGTCTGGATATGTGCGCCTGCATAGTGTTTATAGACTGAGCCAAGAGTGAATGTTTCCTGCTTAACAGTGGGTAGATAACTAAGTATGTATTCTGCCTTTTCGCCTGTAAGACTTGTATTGAGTTTCATATTGTCAATACCTGTAAGTCCAAGGAATGTAATTTCATTATGCTGGGAAAGTCGTGTTTTTGTTTTAAACTGCGCATCAGTATAGGTAGGCAGGAAAGGTAGTCCCAGAGCTTTGAAAAGGAACTGCAGATATGACTGACGGACAGAAACCAGATAAGTTGTCTTTTTACTCAGATGACCGTTGGAAGTAAGAGAAAACTCTGATGCTCCGAGAGTGGCTTTTATGGAATTCTTTTCCATATTTCCGTCACGAAGTCTGAAATCGAGCACGGAGCTCAATGCGTTTCCTTTGCTTGCAGGGAAAGCTCCTGTATAGAAACTGACTTCACGGATGAGGTCGGCATTAATGATTCCAACCGGTCCGCCGGATGCTCCCTGCGTACTGAAGTGATTGATATTGGGAATCTCTACTCCGTCCATAAAGAAACGGTTTTCTGATGGTCCACCTCCCCGGACAATCAGGTCGTTACGGTATCCCACCGGTGAGTATCCCACACCGGCATAGTTTTGCACAATGCGTGAAATATCGCGGTTTGCTCCCGGACTTTTTTCTATTTCCTGCAATCCTATCAAGCGGAGGCCAACAGGACTTTCGGGATTTCTTCTGAACATGGAAGCTGTAACGCTTACTTCGCCCAGTTGGGTTACGCTTTCTTCAAGTTCTACCGTTATAAAGAGATCTTTTGTGGAACTAATATATTCGGGAGTGAGCACTGTATTGTATCCCACTGCTGAAATCTGTAGCCTATATATTCCCGGTACTACATTCTGAATGTTGAATTTTCCCACAGAATCTGTCACTGCTCCTTGTCCGGTTCCATAGATACCGATGCTTGCAAAGGATATTGGTTCTCGTTTTCCTTTGTCAATTACTATTCCTTTTATGGAATGTTTTTGCTGTGCCACGGTGGTCAGAGCAATCAATATAAATATAATCAGGGATATTATCTTTTTCATAAATTGTCGTATTTTTTACTAATAACAAAAATCGGAATAAAAATGTTATAATCCTTTTTCTTTTTACTTAATTTTGTAGAATCATAAAATTAAGAACAATATAAGTATTAATAATTAATGAACATGAAAAACCGTATTATTTCTTTATCTGTTTTTTTGCTTTTTCTTGCAGTGAGTCTGCATGCTGCAAAGGTAGATACATTATTAGTGAAAAGCCCGTCAATGAATAAAGACGTGCAGGTGGTTGTAATTGCTCCTGAAGTGACTAAGGCATCAAAGAATGCAACTTATCCGGTAATTTATCTATTGCATGGCTACAGTGGTAATGCAAAAAGCTGGATACAGTTGAAACCGAATCTACCTGAAATTGCCGATCAGAATAAGATGATCATTGTATGTCCTGATGGTAAAAATAGCTGGTATTGGGATAGTCCAAAAGATTCTTCCTACCGTTACGAAACATTTGTATCGGATGAATTAGTGAAGTATGTTGATAGTCATTATAAGACAGTTGCCGACAAGAAAGGTCGTGCCATTACTGGTTTAAGTATGGGTGGTCATGGAGCATTGTGGCTTGCTTTTCGTCACAAAGATATTTTTGGTGCTGCAGGAAGTACCAGTGGTGGGGTAGATATTCGTCCTTTCCCAACTAACTGGGAAATGAGTAAACAACTGGGTGAGTTTGCTTACAACAAAAAATCATGGGATGAGCATACTGTAATCAATCAGATTGATAAAATTGAAAACGGCAACCTTGCTCTTATTATTGATTGCGGAGAAAGTGATTTCTTTCTTAATGTGAATAAAGATCTCCACGAACGGTTACTGGGACGGAAAATTAATCATGATTTTATTACCCGTCCCGGAGTTCATAACGGTCAATACTGGAATAATTCCATTGACTATCAGTTGCTTTTCTTTAAAAAGTTCTTTGAGAGATAACCGCTTGTTATCTCTTTATAGGAGCCAACCATGCTCCGTTTGTCTTTTTTCTATCCAGTGAACTTTGTTTGATGTTCAACACAGTAGATATCGATTTGGTGCGGGTGCTCTTCGTGAGGCTCGCACCATTTATTAATGTAAGTGCCTTGCTCAACATCATTTCATTTTCATCTCCCAGTTCTTTATATGTGCTGTGATCTGAAAATTCATCCAGCTCGTAATCGGGAGTAAAACCACTACCGTAATCAGATTCATCTTTTGAATTGTACAGCTTTCCTATAATAGGTTGAATCATCCAGTTAGATTCTTCGTGCTGAATAGAGACAGAGCCCAGATTCTTCCCTTCGGTAGTTGCACCAATTAATGTTACATTCATAAATGGTTTTAATCCATTGATCAATAGCTCTGATGATGAGGCTGTGTACTTGCTTACCAAAACATACAGACGAGGCAGATTCAGATTGGCTCCTCCTTTAATAGAATCACTGTCGAAGGTATAGATGTTTTGTGACGGACTCATTTTATCGTTGTACTTTATTACGCAGAATGTTTTTCCCAACGCGGAGCTCGGAGCAAGCATTGTGCTAAGCAACTGACTGCTGCTGATATATCCTCCGGGATTGTAACGAAGGTCGAGAACGAATTCTGTAACATTCTGACTTTTGTATGATGCAAAGACCTGGCGCAATTCGTTCTGATAAGTGTAATCATTGGCATTATCATTTGGACCGGTGGCAAAATGAGTATACATCAGATAGCCGATCTTGCTTCCTGATTTGCTTGTAAATACCTTGTTTACCAGAATAGGATCGTTATTCACAGCTTTGGCAGCACCTAAAGTTAATGTGCCTTTTTCTGTAAATGGATTAGTTGAATTTCCGGTATAAGTAGCTAAAGTTAGCTTAACTCCACTGCCGGTAAGCAATTGGGTATAGTTGGTATCTGTGATTTTATTACCGTCAAAGGCTATAATCCAGTCGCCACGTTTCAATCCGGCGTTGCTTGCCGGACTTCCTGGCAAAACATAAAGCACGCGGACGTATACAGAACTATTTTTTTCGTCTGTATAACTCATAAACTCAAATCCGTAAGAAGAACTGTCGTCAATGCTTTTGGTGGTAACCTCTTTTTGCTCTATCCAGGAGTAATAGTTCCCGTCTTTCTTTTCTTTACTTGATAATAAGGTATAGAAGAAGGTATCCGGATTTGCAAAGAAGTTTAGTTTATCTTCAGCTGGAATTTCATCATACCATAAATAGACATCTTTCATCTCACTGTATATCCAGTCGTTGACACCTTTAGTATCTTTGTATTCCAACCGGCGGTCTTCTCCTTGACAGGAAGATAATAATGTGGTAAATGTTGCTCCAAGCAACAGTAAAAACAGATATGTATATTTCTTCATTTTCTATGATTTTCTTCGTTTAAGATTACAAAACTAGTAATTCCTATTGATTTATACCACAATTGTGGTACGAAAATGACTAATTTACGTGATTGTGTACCCCTTATTCACATCCTATCTTTGCATTATAAGAAAACAATTAAAAACTATAGCATTATGGCAAAGATCGCAAAACAATTAACAGACCTAATAGGAAATACTCCTTTATTAGAACTTTCTCATTTTAATGCAGTTAAGGACCTCAAAGCAACAGTGATTGCAAAACTGGAATACTTTAATCCTGCTGGCAGCGTAAAAGATCGTGCAGCTTTTGCAATGATTCAGGATGCTGAGGAAAAAGGACTTCTTAAACCGGGAAGTGTGATCGTAGAACCAACAAGCGGAAACATGGGAGTAGGACTCGCATTTGTTGCCGCAGTAAAAAAATATAAGTTAATTTTGACAATGCCCGATACAATGAGCGTTGAACGTAGAAATCTTCTTAAAGCTCTTGGAGCAAATCTTGTTCTTACTCCTGGCGCCGAAGGTATGAAAGGGGCAATTGCAAAAGCTTTCGCCATTAAAGAAGAGACTCCGGATGCTGTTTTACTTCAGCAATTTGAAAATTCTGCTAATCCGGAAATTCATAGTAAAACTACCGCAGAAGAAATCTGGAGAGATACAGATGGTAAGGTTGACATCTTTGTTGCAGGTGTAGGTACAGGAGGAACTGTATCGGGAGTTGGAGTAACACTGAAAAAATATAATCCTAATGTACAGATTATTGCTGTTGAACCAGTGGATTCTCCTGTATTATCAGGTGGTAAATCTGGTCCACATAAAATTCAGGGTATAGGTGCAGGATTTGTTCCTAATAACTTTAACAGCAGTGTGGTAGATGAAATTGTTCAGGTGAGTAATGATGATGCAATTCGCACAGGTCGGGAACTTGCTTCACAAGAAGGACTTTTAGTCGGAATCTCTTCCGGAGCAGCAGTATTTGCCGCAACACAACTTGCTAAACGTCCGGAAAACGCAGGAAAGAAAATTGTTGTATTACTTCCTGACACCGGCGAACGCTACCTATCTACTTTGCTTTATGCATTCGATGAATATCCTTTATAGCAGAAAGCAGACGTTACTTTGATTTAATTAATAGAATAAGAAATTTAAAATATTACGAATATGGCTCTTGATACAAATAAACTAAAGTTTGAAACATTGCAGGTACATGCAGGACAGGAAGTTGATAAAACAACACATTCACGTGCAGTACCTATTTACCTGACAAGTTCTTATGTCTTTGAAGATGCACAGGATGGTGCTGATTTGTTTGGACTACGTAAGTTTGGCAATATATATACACGATTAATGAATCCTACTACCGATGTGTTTGAAAAAAGAGTGGCAGCCCTTGAGGGCGGACTTTCCGCCTTGGCTACCTCTTCCGGACAATCGGCTCAGTTCATAGCTTTGAATAATATTGTTGAGGCTGGTGATAATTTTGTATCTACCTCTCATCTCTATGGTGGAACATATAATCAGTTTAAGAATCAGTTTAAAAGACTGGGAGTAACTGTTCATTTTACTCCGAATGATTCTCCTGAGGAATTTGAGAAACTGATTGATGATAAGACTAAAGCTCTGTATCTGGAAACTATCGGTAATCCTGATTTGAATATTCCTGATTTCGAAGCGATTGCTGCTGTAGCCGATAAACATGGCATTCCATTGATCGTTGATAATACTTTTGGTGCTGGTGGAGCAATATTCCGTCCGTTGGAACATGGTGCAAGTGTAGTTGTAGAAAGTGCTACAAAATGGATTGGCGGACACGGAACAGCTTTGGGTGGTGTTATTGTAGATAGTGGTAAGTTTAACTGGGGTAATGGTAAATTCCCGACTTTTACAGAGCCTAGCGAAAGTTATCACGGATTAGTGTTCTGGGATGTATTTGGTGCAAATGGCCCGTTCGGAAATATAGCTTTTACTATTCGTGCACGTACTGAAGGATTACGTGATTGGGGTAACACAATTTCTCCATTCAACTCTTTCTTATTACTGCAAGGACTTGAATCTTTGTCTCTTCGTGTAGAACGCCATGTTTCTAATGCTCTGGCTTTGGCTCAGTGGTTGGAATCTCGTCCGGAAGTGGAATATGTAAACTATCCGGGATTGAAAAGCAGTCCTTATCATGACTTGGCTGTGAAATATCTGAAAAGAGGTTTTGGTGGTGTTCTTTCCTTTAAACTAAAAGGTGGAAGCAAAGATGCCGACAATTTGATTAATAATCTGCAGCTAATAAGCCATTTGGCTAATGTTGGTGATGCTAAAACCTTGATTATTCATCCAGCCGCCACAACACACGAGCAACTTTCCGAAGAAGCAAAGATTGCTTCGGGTGCGGTTCCCGGATTGCTCCGCCTTTCAGCCGGTATTGAGAATATTGACGATATCAAAGCTGACTTGGAGCAGGCACTGGCTAAATTATAAATATGGGTGAGCTGAGAATTGAATTATATCAGCCGTCCTATCAATCAGATTTTGTTCGGCTTAATTCAGAATGGATAAAGACTTTCTTCCATCTGGAGAGTTCTGACCGAGTTGTATTTAACGACCCAGAAGGTTACATTCTGAATAAAGGCGGACAAATTTTCTTTGTAGTCAATGAATATGGAAAACCTGTTGGATGTTGTGCACTTATGTCTCATCCGGAAAAAGGAATATATGAATTGGCAAAGATGGCTGTAACTCCTGGCTATCAAGGAAAGGGAGCTGGGAGCCTGTTGGGAGAAGCTGCTTTGGCTTATGCCCGAAGTAACGGTTATAAAAAGATATTTTTGGAAGGGAATACAAAAATGGATGCATCCATAGCTCTTTATAAGAAACTTGGTTTTAGAGCAGTTCCTAAACGTGGTGCTTCATATAAACGTTGCAATATTATGATGGAATTATATTTATGAAGCCCACAGCGGTGGTTTCATAATTAACTCTCGTTCTTTATTGTTGTTGTTTTTAAGTGGTGGTTAGCCGGAGCATTTTAATTTTGTGTAAATTAAAAGGTTCCGGCTATACATTTATCTATCCTTGCAAAGGATTTCTCCACTTCCTATGCAAATGTTTGCATCTTTATCATATACCACACCAAACTGTCCGGGTGCAATACCTTGCAGCTTTTTGGAAGATTCTATTCTGTAAATGTTTCCGTCGTGTGTAAGTTTTCCGGGAACAAATTCCGGGGTATGACGAATTTTGAAAGTGACATCAATTGAATCCTTTACCGATTCCCAAGGATTATCTGTGATGAAATGGAAATCGTGCATGCTGAATTCCTGCCCGTATTGCGTTTCAACTTCGTAACCGCGAGAAACATAGATTATGTTTTGTTCCAGATCTTTTTTAATAACGAACCAGGGACCACCACCTAAGCCAAGTCCTTTTCGTTGACCGATAGTGTGGAACCAGTATCCATTGTGGGTACCTAGAATCTTTCCGGTTTCCAATTCTACGATTTTTCCTTTCTTTTCGCCTAAGTAGCGACGGATGAAGTCGTTATAGTTAATTTTACCCAGAAAACAGATTCCTTGACTGTCTTTTCTCTTTGCTGTAGGAAGTGCTGCACGGAGAGCGGCATCTCTAACTTCGCTCTTCATCATTCTGCCAAGAGGGAACATTAGTTTTGATACCTGCAAGTAATCAATCTGAGCCAAAAAGTCAGTCTGATCTTTCACAGGGTCAATAGCTGTGGAGAGATAAACTTTTCCATCTATTTCTGTAGTAGAAGCATAATGTCCTGTAGCGGTCTTATCAAAATCTTTTCCGCATTTCTGTTCAAAGCAACCAAACTTGATTAGTTTATTGCACATTACATCCGGATTGGGAGTAAATCCTTTACGCACTTTATCAATGGTATAAGACACCACATTGTCCCAATATTCCTTCTGTAAGTCAATAATTTCAAAGCGGCATCCGTATTTTTTGGCAATATAAGTCGCCATTTCAATATCTTCTTCAGCTGTACATGAAAGATCCTCATCGTCATCCATTCCGATCTTGATATAAAACAAAGCCGGATCATATCCTTGTTCTTTTAGAAGATGTACAACAACTGAGCTGTCTACACCTCCTGAGAGTAATGTTGCTATTTCCATAAAAAATAAATGTTATATATAATATTCCGCCATGTCAACAATCCCTGCTCTCATAGCGTATTTTGTTGCTTCGTGAACGTTGTTTACTTCCAGTTTCCGGAAGATGTTTTTTCTGTGCGAGTTAATTGTGTGAAAACTCAGATTCCGTTCGGCAGCAATTTCTTTTGTAGTTTTACCTAATGCTATCTCTTTTAAAATAATCTTTTCTGTATTGGTAAGTATATTTTCAATAGGAGCCTGAGTTTGTTTGCCAATCAGCATGTTACTTACATGGTTACAGATAAACCTTTCTTTACGCATGGCGCACTGTAAGGCAGATGTAATTTCTTCCTTAGAATTATCTTTCATCACAAAGCTGAACGATTGGCTACTATACAGTACCCTCTTAACAAATTCTTCACTAAGTTCATCGGAAAATAGTATCCAGCTAATTTTAGGGAAGCGTTCATTCAGAATCAGTAATTCATCTGCTCCGGCAAAGTCAAACAGGGTATAGTCCAGAATAACGATTGCTTCGGGAGTAGTACGTAACTCTTTGATGAGCTCCGCACGGTTATTAGCCTCCGTAATATTGCCTACATCTTTCATTCCCCCAAGCAAGAAAAGTATCCCTGCTTTGGTAATATCCTGATTGTCTGCAATAACATAATCTCTCATAATCCTTTAACCTTCCGCTGTTTTGTCTGAATTCGGGTGCAAATTTACGCAAAATAGTGGGAATATATTTATTGAGGAATATTTTTCTTAGTTAAAGTGTCTTGTTTTATTTCCGTTTATGACTAAAATTCTATTTTCTATCGATAAATGTATTACAATTATATCCTTTATTTATTTTTATATTTTTGGTTGCAATAGTTCTTTGTATATGAAATATATCTATAACTTTGGTCTTTTATTTTAAAATAATATATTATATCTGTGCTGAAATTAATGTGATGATAAATAACATACACTAATAACTAAATACTTGCTAATGAAACCAAACAGAACAAACATCCTTATTCTATTGATAGTTTTCTTATGCAGTGGTGGCAAACTGGCCGCTCAGCTTAATATTACACCAAAACCGTTGGTTGAAGAGTTGCAGAAAGGAACCTTTACACTGAATAAAAAGACGGTGCTCTATACAAATCTTAAAGGTGAAGAGCGTAATAATATGCTTAACTTACTGAAAGAATCTCCTCTGAAACTTTCTAAAATAGGAAAATCGGGTAGAAAGAATTCAGTGAACCTTCTTTTGGTTGAAAAAACAGCTGATTATCCTTCACCTGAAAGTTATCAGCTATCTATAATTCCTAAACGAATTACCATTTCAGCTACAGATGGAGCCGGATTATTCTATGGAGTTCAGTCGCTTTTACAGTTAGCAAATCAGAATGAGAATTTGAAACCACAAGCGCTTCCTGCGTTGCTCATTAAGGATACTCCCAGATTCTCTTACCGAGGACTTCATCTGGATGTGTCCCGTCATTTCTTTACTAAGGATTTTATCAAGAAGCAACTTGATATGATGGCCTATTACAAGCTTAACCGGTTTCATTGGCATCTGACTGACGGAGCAGGCTGGCGTATTGAAATTAAGAAATATCCTTTACTCACAGATAGTGCTGCATGGAGACCTTATAAAACCTGGAAAGAATGGCATAGTAACGGCCGGAAATATTGTACTAAAGACAATCCGAAAGCACAAGGCGGGTACTATACTCAGGAAGATATCAAAGAGGTGGTAGCTTATGCTCAGTCGCGCTTCATCACTGTTATTCCGGAAATAGAGATGCCGGGACATTCTGAAGAAGTTCTGGCTGTTTACCCGGAATTATCTTGTTCCGGAAAACCTTATGTGGATTCTGACTTCTGTATTGGAAACGATAGTACTTTTACATTTCTTGAAAACGTATTAACCGAAGTAATAGCTCTTTTCCCTTCTAAATATATTCATATAGGAGGAGATGAAGCAACCAAGAAGGGATGGAAAACCTGCGCTAAATGTCAGGCACGTATGACGACTGAGAATTTGAAGAATGTGGATGAGCTACAGAGTTATATGATTCACCGAATAGAAAATTTCCTTAATGCTAACGGAAGAAAACTACTGGGTTGGGATGAAATACTTCAGGGTGGTTTGGCGCCCGATGCTACTGTGATGTCATGGCGAGGTGAGGAAGGTGGAATAGCTGCAGCAAAAGCTGGTCATCAGGCTATAATGACTCCCGGTTCTCATTGTTATTTTGATGCATTTCAGGACGATCCTTCTACACAACCCGAAGCAATTGGAGGATTTCTGCCATTACAGAAGGTTTATTCCTATAATCCAGTTCCCGATTCGCTGAATGTTGATCAGAAAAAACTGATTCTTGGTGTGCAGGCCAATTTGTGGACTGAATATATTCCAACGCCCGAGCATGCAGAATATATGATCTATCCAAGATTACTGGCTTTGGCTGAAGTTGCATGGACAGCTCCTGAACTTAAGTCGTACCCAGATTTCCATGCACGTGCACTGAAAGCTGTCGATTTCCTTGAAAGCCGTGGATATCATCCTTTTCAGTTGAAGAATGAAGTGGGAGAGAGGCCGGTAAGTTTACACAAAGAGAACCATCTTGCTGTTGGAAAGAAAATTACCTATAACTCAAAAAAGAAGTATTACTATAATTACACGGCTGGAGGAGACTCTGCTTTGGTAGATGGATTCAGAGGTGGATGGTCGTATGGTGACCACCGTTGGCAAGGTATTATTGGTACAGACTTGGATGTAACGATTGACCTTGGAGCATCTATGCCTGTTCATTCAATAGGTGCCGACTTTATGCAACTCATCGGACCTGGTGTGTGGATGCCTCATGACGTAGAAATCAGAATCTCTGAAGATGGCGTTAATTTTACTTCTCTTCGCAAAATTGAGAACGAGGTTCCAGAGGATTATGAACGGTTAGCCTTCCGCGAATTTGGCTGGCAAGGCGAACAAACAGCACGCTACATTCAATACATTGCCCGTCCTAACAGTAAAGGAGGTTTTATGTTTGTTGATGAGATTATTGTGAAGTAAAATAATGCTAGATAAATAATAGAGTGGATTAACTCTATTATTTCTCTACTTCTGCATCAACATTTAAAGCTAGTTTAACTGGTGCTTTTTTCCATTTTCCCTGACTTGTTTTTCTGTAATAGGATGTGGTTCCTATCATTCCCGCTGCCAGATATAACCGTCCTTTTCCTAAATCCTTAATAAACTCCATGGTAACAAGTGTATTTCCTTCAACAAAAATATCGTTCAGTTTATTATCAGATAAATTTGCACTTAAAATAAATGGACTTTTGGGTACTTTTCTGAAAACATAAATTGGATCGCGTAATACATTTACAAAATTCTTTTTGCCTACCTCTTTGTAAACGTTTATACGAAAACAAAGACTGTCGTAAGTGCATTTGGTTACTTTAATAGAAACGTTATGTAAGATAGCCCGTTTCTTAATCTTTAATAGAACTCCCATTTCATATCCTTTTTTATTATCCATGAAACCGGCTTGAAAAAACACCTTGAAATTATTACCTAACTTCTTTTCTTTTACACGAATTGGTTTTATTACTACTTCACTCAGATTAAAGACTTGTGGCTTAAGACTGATAAGATGAGATTGCTTTTTGAAATCGGCCATCTCAATGGAAACTTGGGTATATCCTGTATATGAAAAACGGATAGAATCGTTATCAAATTCGGAACCAACATTAATATTGTAGTGCCCATTTACATCTGAAACCGTACCTATATCTTTCCCTACAATACCAATGTTTACGAATTCCAAAGGCTCTTTTTTCTCATTAAGAACATTTCCAGAATATGTTTGGGCGAATGTGATAATGGGGAAAATAAATAAGATAATCAGGTTGATAGATCTTTTCATTTAGAGTTATTCATTTGTTTATGTAGCGTTTTATTTTAATCATTTAATTTGATAGTGTAAATGTATATCTTTTTTGAAGTTGTGTACAAATAAATTTTAGAAATTTAATTTATTTGTTAATTTTTATCTCTAAATAACTAATTAAATAGTTTTTATTAATGAAAACGGAAAGAATGATTAGCAAAAAAACATCTATCTTTGGACTTCAAATACCAGTTATCGAATTATGAATCACTTGAATTTTGTCGAAATAGAGGAAGAAGATCTTACTTTCGTAAAGGAAATGTATGATTACTACACGCTTAATACTACTGTTGTTTATTCTATAGATCCTGTTCCGATGGAGGATATAAGGAGCTTTGTTCCTGTAAAAGATCCTCTTTACCGTTCCTTTATGCTTCTAACTCCCGAAGGAGAAAAATGTGGCTTCTGTTATTTTAATAAGTTCAAGCCGCGTGCAGCATTTAGTGTATCTGTTGAAATCACAATTTACCTGAAACCAGGGTTCGAAGGCAGAGGATATGGAACAGAAGCTTTAATGAGACTTGAAGACTATGTTCGCGAAGGAGGGTTTACAAATATTGTTGCATTAATTTCCGGAGATAACATGGTTAGTCGCCATTTGTTTGAGAAATGTGGCTATACTTGCAGTGGGAATTTAAAGAACGTAGCCCGTAAATTTGATCAATACCTGGATTTAATGTTTTATCAGAAAGAGGTTTAGTCCTCTTTCTATCAGATACCTGAAATAAAGCATTAAAAGAATAATCTTTGCTTAGTTATGGAAATAAGAATAATAAATAATTGTGATGGCATTGACTTCTCTGAAGTAGTAGAAATATTAAAAGCCGTAGGTATGAGATATCATGCCCCTGAAGTTCAGGAAAAAGCTTTCCGAAACAGTGCCTCTACAGTTTTTATATTCCATAAAGAAACATTGGTTGGATTCGCACGAGCTATCAGTGATGGTGTTTTACAGGCTGCTGTATATGATGTAGCTATTCATCCGTCCTATCAAGGTAAAGGATTAGGCAAAATACTTATTGACAATTTAAAGGAACAACTCTCGGGCTATAATCTTATTTTATATGCCTCTCCCGGCAAAGAAGAGTTTTATAAAAGGAGTGGTTTCAGTAAAATGCTCACAGGCATGGCTTATTTCCAGGATGCTAAAAGCAAAAGAGAAAAAGGCTTTATTGAATAAAAGTGATCTTTTGAAAATACTTATTGTGTTTCTGATTAAAGAATAAAAGAGATGTGGCTGTCCAAAAATGATATGAACCTTGAAAATCAGACAAAAAACTTTCGGGATCATTTCAAAAGTAGAATAGCCATGTTTTCTATGTATGAGAAGCTACTAAAATATAGAAATTTATTATAGAATTGCCAGGCCTTTCATATGTAATCTATTCTTGATTTAGGTTTTAATATTTTACATAATCAATTTGTTGTTATAAATTGTTGTATATGAGGTGTATATCTTTGATAGATAAACTGTGTAAATAGCTTTTTTCACTTTGTGAGAGCATATTATTAGCTTTATTTGTAATATTATATAAAAATGCTCTAAATTTAGTTCTTTTTTATCCCCCTATATAGTGCTTAAAATCAATCATGAAACACTTTTTAACTCGTTCTTTCTATTTCTTATTGAAACTATAAAGGAAGTTTTCTGACAATCCGTTTTACTTTTTAAGTTAATTGGTTGATTATAAGCTGCGGACTTTTTTATTTCACCCCGTATAAATACAGAAAAAAGAAGAATAATTCCGCGCATATAAAAGGGTACCCTTTTGGGATACCCTCATACCTGTGCAAACTTATTTTTTCTTTAGTCTTTACTAAATTCCAGATCAGCCACGATTTTTATATTATCACTGATCATTGCATTACCAAACTTAGAACCTAAGTTGTAATTTGAACGTTTTACAACTCCGGTAACTTTGAAGCCATAAACTTTCTTTTGGTTCATGGGGTTAGTTACTTCACCAAAATAAACTACATCCAGAGTTATGAATTTAGTGATACCATGCATGGTAAGGTTTCCCATTAATTTGAATTTATTATTCGTGATTTTTTTATGTGATGTACTAACAAAAGTAAGTGTGGGATATTTCTCTGCATCAAAGAAGTCGGCACTCTTTAGGTGTTTATCTCTTGCTTCAACGTCTGTATTGATACTTCCTATTTGGGCTGTTACATCAATTTTTAAATCACTCAAGTCGGCTTTTTCTGATTTTACTTTAACGCTGAAATCAGTAAAGCGGCCGCTGACTTCAGATATGGTCATATGTTTAACTGTGAAGCCTAAACGCGAATGTGCAGGATCGTTACTCCACGATTGCTGTGCATAACTTACTACACAGAAGACTGATATCATTGCTAATGATAGAAATAACTTTTTCATAACTTCTGCTTTTAATAATTTAATACCCAATATAACACAGCAGATGTTACATTGTTCATTTTCACCAAATTAGTTTAAGATTAAATCATAAAGTAATAGCTTATAGAGTCTTTCGTACCCAGAATTAATAAAAGAAGCTGTTAAGAGTATAATAAGTATTATAAGAAAAAGCCCTCTATACTTTAACGTATAATGGGCTTTCATTCTATTTTTTACAAGAAAAGTTATTTAACTCTTCGATTTTGCTGGTTATTAGCCTTGGCTGGTCTCGACTTGCCAATTCTTTTCCCTGTTGGTTCTACTTTTTTGCCATTCTTTCTTGGAATAGCTGCAGATGGTTTTTCAGGTGTAGTTTTCATTTTATTCTATTTTTTGAGAATTTATCAGTCGGCAATATAAGCAATCTTCACAACGATCTTTCTGCCGGTAGTTTCTTTCCCGGAAGTCCAGATAGAAGCTTTGTGTAGCTCACCTGGGAATAGAAGGAAGAACTTTTTGCCGGTCAGTTTATGATACTTAATTTTATCTCCAGTGTAGTGAACATTATCTTTTTTCTCATTGTAAGGTACTGACTCTTTTGCATCCTTTAATGAGATTAATCCCATTAGTTCAGCGTTGTTAACCATGTACTGCAAATCAATGTATTTTTTGTGAGCTTCGATAAGAACTTTGTCCGGCGATTTAGATTTTGAATCGGCTACATTAACGAAACAACGGTTGCCGTCAATTTCATATCTTCCTACAGGTATGTTAGCTAAATCTTTTTCTTTCAGGAATTTGAAAATCTTTTCCCACATAGCTTTATCTTTGTGGTACTGAGTCGCAAATTTTACATAATCTGTAGCTTTATCGGGAACAATGTTAAGACCATTGGCCCATTCTCTTCCGTTTACCCATTTTTTAGCACTTTTTTTAGTCCATTCAGTCTGAGCTGAAACTGTGGAAACCATAGCCAGACAAAGCATTACAATAGCTGCTATTCTGGCAAAAATACTTTTTCTCATATTTGTTATTTCTAATATTTTATTGTTCGCAAAGATAGATAAAAAAATATTGCACCTTGATTTTACTAATATTAATTCTGTTCTTTTATTCTTCTCTGTAATATGATTCCAGGAAAAGGCGGGCTATAAAGTCCCAGTTGTTATGGAGTAGGGCTTTTCCCTGTTCTTCTCCTAGCTCACTCTTTATTTGTGCGTCAGGCAATCGGTTACTGTTTTCCAGATATTTCAGCAGATCCACAGGGCATTGTCCTTGCACTGTAAATAAATCCAACGCTCCTTCGGCAGCTTTTTCTGCATTATACATTGGGTTACGTTCATCTTTTACATACTCGGCAATATCCGGAGCTATTAGCATTCCTTTTGGATTGGCATAGAGTATAAAGTTCTGGAATGCTTTTAAATCGGGCATCATGTTATCATCGTTGTCCTCCCATTTCAATCCGTTGATGAAAAACTCTTTCAGCGCATCGTATGATGAAAAGTACATCAGTGGCTCGCCTTGACTGGCTTCGGTAAATATGGTATAAACCGGGTCTGCCGCTTTTATGCTTTTTACATCAGAAGCTGCCGGACGGATATCTTCGTCGTCATTTAGTTTACGAATAGAGAACTTCCCGAAGAACCACCATTCATTATTGTAGTATGCACAGCTTACGGTAATTATTGTTTTCCATGGGACAAGTACCGATGAGTCGGCAATAGCTTCTTTTGTTACATCAATCTCACGGCCATTGGCAACGGAACGAATCTTGATGTGCGAATTACTTTTCTCGATGATATAAAACTCTTCCCGATCGATAAATTCGAAATGATCGAAATATTCTTTATAAGGTTGGGTAGAACTGGCAATAGCAGAAAACCATTCGCTAATTTGCAATGCAAGTGGACCGCAAGGATCCGAGAACATTAGTCGGTTTACAGCATCATGCACTATTGCGTTTCTGTCTTTATCAGATGCTTTAGGATAATGCTTGTGTACTTGATCGATAATAGTATTTATAGGCTCTTCATTACAAGGGGCAAGCAGGTAAGATTGAAAAAACAGCCATTCAGCATCATTCGCAAAAGCCGGAAATTTATGATAGTCTTTGTTTTCGAACGAAAAGAAATCGGTCATAAAAGTATTTTCCGGTGCAGTTTCGAATTCACCATCAAGCAAATTAAATATTTCTTTTGCCAGTTTTATTATAGATTGCTCTTCCGGATTAATAAACTCTTCCTTGTCATTACCTACGTATAGCTGGACATTAAGCCAAAGCAGAAAAGCTACATCTTCCAGATTAATTTCGTCTTCATAATAATCAGATGAAAGTGGGTAAAATGGCAGAGACTTACCGTACAGCTCTTTATTCTTTGTAGTAAATGCTCTCCAAAGTCCTTCTTGTGAGATTACATCTTCAAAGTAGGCTGCAAGATTGCAACTTATTGTTTGTTTTATGTCACTGTTCAGGCTAAAACTGGTGGTCGACTGATTTATAATTTTCAGAATATCATTAGCAATATCAATATAATATTGATCGGTTTCTGCCATGCGATTATAAGGATGCAGTGCAAGCCAGTCTTGCATATAAATTGTTGATGTGTTTGCTTTCATCTCTTTTTCTTTAGAATAATTGTAGTAGCCTACAAATATAATCAGATTCTGAAAGATAAATAGATATCTTTTATTTTTGTTTTTATAATTTTGCACCCTATGATTGAGTATGAAGCAAATTTGGTTTGCAAGAAGATGAACGAAGCCGGACGAAATCGGACTCCTTTTCTCTTTGGTGTTGATTTTGAAATGACTAAAGGTTTCTTTTTCGAGAATCCTTTAAAGAATCAGTCTGTGTTGTTTTCAGTAGTAGGACAGTCTAATCATTCTGATTTAAAACTGAGTAGTACTGTTTCTCCACAGTTGATAAAGAAGCCCGAAAGCTATGAAAACTATTTTTCTAAGTTTCAGATAGTTCATACTGCATTGAAAAAAGGGAATTCCTTTCTTTTGAACCTTACAGAAAAGACTGCTATTGAGTGCAACCTTACTCTGGAAGATATTTATCTGCGGAGCCATGCGCTTTATAAGATTCTTGTTCCCGATAAATTTGTTTGTTTCTCTCCCGAAACGTTTGTGAAGATTTCATCGTCGGGTGAGATTTTGTCTTATCCAATGAAAGGAACAATAGATGCTTCTCTTCCCGATGCAGAAGAACGATTGATGGGGGATTATAAGGAAACCTGCGAACATAACACGATTGTTGATTTGATCCGTAATGACCTGAGTATTGTGGCAGACAATGTACGGGTACGAAAATTCAGATACGTTGATGTGTTGGAAACCAATGAGAAGAAGTTGTTGCAAACAAGCTCAGAGATTTGTGGCCTGCTTTCCGGCAATTATCATGAACGGTTGGGAAGTATAATCTTTGATATGCTTCCTGCCGGGTCAATATCCGGAGCACCAAAACGATCTACGGTGAATACTATTCGTAATGCAGAAAAGATAAATCGAGGTTACTACACCGGAGTCTTTGGATATTACGATGGTGAAACACTGGATAGTGCTGTGATGATTCGTTATATTGAAAAAGAAAACGGGAACTATTATTTCCGAAGTGGGGGAGGAATTACCGTGAACAGTAATCCGGAAGAAGAATATCAGGAAGTACTGGATAAAATATATTTGCCATTATGAGTGAACAAGTGCAATTTTTAGAAACTGTTAAGGTGGTGAACGGAGAGTTTGTTCATGCCGAATACAATCTTCAGCGGATGAAGCAAACCATGAACGAAGTATTCCGGACTTCGGTTCCGGATACGTTTTTCAAGGATATTATTATCCCCGAACAAATGAAACGTGGTGTAGTGAAATGCCGTATTCTGTATGGAAAATCTATTGATGAAGTGGAGTTTCAACATTATACATGCCGTAAAGTTGCATCTTTAAAGCTGGTTGATGGCAGGGGTATTGATTATTCCCGAAAGTATGCCGACCGAAGTTCATTGCTGAGGCTTCTTCAGGAAAAAGGTGAATGTGATGATATTCTTATTGTTCAGAATGGAAAAATTACAGATACCAGTTACAGCAATGTGGTGTTGAGTGATGGAACCGGATACTATACCCCGAAGACTTATTTACTAAACGGTACTTGCCGCCAGCGGCTTATTGCAGAAGGTAAAGTAATTCCGATTGATATATCGGTTGATGATTTATTCTCTTTTAAAGAACTCTTCCTTATTAATGCTATGCTCGATTTAGAGGATAAAGTTATTGTTCCAGTCTGCAATATTGTGCGTTGAAATAGTATTGGTCAATAAAATAAAAACCATTCACCAATAAAATTTATCCATTGGCGAATGGTTTCTTGATTATTGCCCAATAAATTGCCGGTCATTGGGCAATGAATTGAAGTTACGGCTCTTTAGCTATATTCTGTTCAAAATGAACAGTTTGACTAATAGGCGCAACTATTCTGAAAATCTTTAGGAGAAATGCCGACCATCTTTTTGAAATATTTCCCGAAAAAGCTCTGGTTGGCAAAGTTTAGCGTATATGATACCTCTTTTATGCTGTTTCCCGAATTCTTTAGCAAGTGTTTTGCATCAGAAATAACAACGTTGGTAATCCATTCATTGGCCGATTTTCCGGTAGACTGTTTTAAGAGAAATGTCAGATATTTGGGTGTAATGCATAGCTTGTCTGCATAAAATCCCACCTGTCTCTGTTCTCTTGAATATTCTTTCAGCAGACTGAAAAAATCTTTCGAGAGCTTTGTTCTTCTTTTACTTTCTCCCGAAAAAGATAATCCCGGAAATATATTTGAACTCTTTACGAATACATTAAGCAGGTCGATAAACAAAATTGAAACCAGATTCGATAATTTTTCTTTTCTGAATATATGCTCCTGGTTTGATATCTCGTCTTTAATAAGCATAAAAGTCTGGTTCATGCTATAATGAGCATCATCCGAAAGGCTTTTCCTTACGAAGGATTTTTCCTTGTTTATTGCCAAAGGAACTTGCAATGATTCAATAAAAGCATTGGAGAATATCATTATATATCCCCGGAATCTGGTATCGGTCGACTTTATCTTAAAAGAGCTATTGGGTAAATAAGCCAAAGAGTTTTTTGATAATGAATGAATCTGATTATCTATTTCTATATCCAAATTTCCTGAATTAACAATGATTACTTCATAAGCATCTTTTGATTTTGGATACCTCTCTTTAGGAAAATCTCCTTGAATAAGATAAAGAGCAAAATCGTTATTCAGAGTTCCAATGGTTGATATCTTTGATGTAGAACCCGAAATACTCATTGTTGGAATTGTCATGCAATTAAGACTCATTGTTGTTGTTTTTAGAATTAATCAATAACAGAACTAATTTTGATTGTGCACAAACATCACTTTTTTATCTCATTCCGGCAAAACAAATCGACCAAACAGAATAAATGAAAAGCAAAGACTTTATCTTATACTATGAATGGCGTAGAGCTTGTATAATGAGATTTCCTGATATTTTAAGCTTCTTTTTATTATTACTTCTGTATTTTACAAATAAATAAAACTTATTGTACTCATTAACATAGTTACAGGTGCAGTCGTTACGACTTTTTCCTGTAACTAAGAATGGCCCATGAGTTGAAGAATACAGCGAATAAGGTCAATGCCGAAATCTGTACTCCAAGTTCTGCAAACCCACTTCCTTTCAGATATACGGCACGCATAATCTGAACAAAGTACTTCAGCGGATTAAACATTGTTACTACTTGTGCCCATTGAGGCATACTATTAATAGGGGTAAACAATCCACTAAGCAGAATAAGCACCAGCATGAAGAAGAACATTACAAACATGGCTTGCTGCATGGTTTCAGAATAGTTGGATATTACCAGACCAAAGCCTGAAATTGCAAACAGATAAAGTAATGCCAAAGTATATAAAGTACTTAGTTGTCCGATAGGAATTATTCCATAAACTACAACTGCTACTCCGAAACATGATGTTAGAGCAATAAATCCTATAATCCAGTAGGGGATTACCTTAGCAAGGATAAACATAAACTTGCTTACCGGAGTAACATTTATCTGTTCAATGGTTCCTTTCTCCTTTTCGCCAACGATATTTAAAGCCGGCAGAAATCCACAGAGAATGGTAAGTACCATAACCATTAAGGCAGGAACCATAAAAACCTTGTAATCCAAATGAGGATTAAATCTGCTTTGAGTCACCATCTTTATGGCTGGAATTACAGTTGCTCCCTTTGTGGGTTGTACAATGCGATCTCTTATATCTGATGTATAGTCGTAGACTATATTTGCCAGATAACTACTCCCCAGTCCACCTTTGGTGCCGTTTACCGTATTTGCCGATATAAGCAATTCCGCATTACCTTCTTTCATGAGATTGTGTTCAAAATCGGCAGGAATTTCCATAATAATGTCCGATTCTCCTTTCTCAACGCTTTTAAGAGCCTCGTTATAGGAGGGTGAAATATCGGTCAGTCGGAAATAGCCCGATGATACAGCTTTGTTTATTAATTGTCTGGAACATTGAGTATTATTGTTATCTACAATGCTAAGATTTATATTCTTTATCTCAAGATTAGCCGCCCATGGCATTATCAGCATCATAATAATAGGATAACCTATTATCAATCGTGGCAGAAAGCTATTCCTTCTTATCTGCTTGAATTCTTTTTCTATTAAATATTTTAGCATAATCTATTCTAATCTGTCATTAAACTTCTTAAGACTTACAATCAGTAATACAAAGGCCATGAATGATAGAATTCCAATTTCTTTCAGAACAAAAAAGAGATCGAGTCCTTCAATCATAATCTTTTTCACAGCAATGATATACCATTTTGCCGGAATTATATTCGATATCACTTGAAGCATTACCGGCATATTCTCGGTAGGGTAGATCATTCCGGATAGAAGCATTACCGGCATCAGCAAAACCATACCCGAAACAAGCATAGCTGCTACCTGTGTCTCTGCAATAGTAGATATAAGCAGACCGAGCGCCAGTGATACAATAATGAACAGCAACGATACGCCAAACAATAAGACCAGACTTCCGGCAATAGGAACATCGAGCACATATACTGATAATAGTAAAATAGTGATGATGTTTATACCGCAAAGAACCATATATGGAATTGCTTTTGCCAGAATGATATAGATAGGCTTAACCGGCGAAACCAGAAGAACTTCCATTGTACCCGTCTCTTTCTCGCGTACGATGGATATAGATGTCATCATGGCACAGATAAGCATCAATATCAATCCCATAACTCCCGGAACAAAATTGTATGCTCCCTTCATACCCGGGTTATAGAGCAACTTTACTTTTGGAGTAATTGTTAATGGTGCTTTATATTGTCCGCTTAATTCCTGCTGAGCCGATGAAATAACATTGGATACATATCCCGTCAGCGTGGATGCCGTATTAGGGTCAGTTCCATCTGTTATAAGCTGAACAGACGCATCACCCGTGTGGCGAAAGTTTTCTCCGAAGTGATCTCCGAAAACCAGAATTATATCGGCCTTTCCTTCTTTGAAGGTAGTTTGAATATCTTGTTGATTATCTATTCTGGTAATCACATTCATGTATTCGTTGGCATCAATCTTATCAATAATCTTCTGAGTAACCTCGTCTTTTGATGGATCGAAAACAGCCACACGTACGTTCTTTACCTCAGTTGTGATGGCGAATCCGAATATGATAATCTGTACGATAGGCATTCCCAATAGAATAAGTATGGTACGCTTATCGCGAGATATATGATAAAATTCTTTTCTTACAAATGCTAAAAACTGCTTCATAGCTTTATTCTCCTCTTGTTGCTTTACGTGCCAGTTTATAGAATACCTCTTCCATTTCCTGAACATTAAACTGTTTTTTCAGATTGGCCGGACTATCGAGCGCTTCAATTACTCCGTCCACCATAATAGATACCCGGTTGCAATATTCAGCTTCATCCATGTAGTGGGTAGTTACGAAGACAGTAATCCCTCTGTCGGCTGCCTGATAGATCAGTTCCCAGAATTGTCGGCGGGTGGCGGGATCGACTCCGCCCGTTGGTTCATCGAGAAAAACTATTTTGGGCTCGTGAAAAATTGCCACGGAAAAAGCAAGTTTCTGTTTCCATCCTAGCGGCAGACTGGCAACCAATGTATTCCTTTCAGATTCGAAACCTAATCGGGCAAGAAGTTCTTCTGTCTTTATGGCAATATCTTTATCTTTCATTCCATATATTCCAGCAAACAGACGAATATTTTCCCACACTTTAAGGTCTTCGTAAAGAGAAAACTTCTGGCTCATATAACCGATGTTTCGTTTCACCAATTCAGATTCTTTGCCAATATCAAAGCCTGCTACCTTGCCTTTTCCTGATGTAGGCTTGCTTAAAGCGCAAAGCATTCTCATGGCTGTGGTTTTTCCGGCTCCGTTTGCTCCCAGAAAACCAAAGATCTCACCTTCAAAAACATTGAAGCTAATGTGGTCTACAGCCGTAAAATTGCCGAAACGCTTAGTCAGCTCCTTGGTTTCAATCACTATATTGTCTTTATTCATACTTTTATTCTATTTAGGCTTCCTTAGGCCTGGAAGCCAGTTGCATGTAACAATCCTCAATTGTTGGCGTTATCTCATTGATTTCTATATCCCAGTGCCCTTTATCCTGCATCTGTTTTTCCAGTGTTGCGATAGTTAATGACGGGTCAACAGTAAGGTGATGTACAGTTCCGAAAGCAAAACAGCTTTTTACTCCTTCACATGCTCTTAATTCATTTAGCAGAGCCGACATATTATGACTTTTGGCCGACCAGAGAACTTCCTTGAAATCACTTACAATCTCCTGCGGAGTTTCAATACCCAGAAAGCTTCCATCCTGAATCAAAGCAATTCTATCGCAAAGTACAGCCTCGTCCATATAAGGTGTTGATACCAGAATTGTTATGCCCTGGGCTTTTAGCTTTTTCAGCATTTCCCAGAATTCTTTTCTTGAAACCGGATCCACACCGGTGGTTGGTTCGTCAAGGAAAAGAACTGTTGGCTTATGTATCAGGGCACAACTTAATGCCAGCTTCTGCTTCATACCTCCCGACAGTTTCCCTGCACGACGTTTCTTGAAAGGCTCTATCTGCTGATAGATATCTTTAATCAGATAGTAGTTCTCCTCAATCGTAGTGTTGAATACCGTTGCGAAGAATTTCAGATTTTCTTCAACCGTCATATCCTGATAAAGAGAGAAGCGTCCCGGCATATAACCCACACGGTTACGTATTTCCTTGTAATCCTTCACAATATCAAGTCCGTCAACAGTAGCATTCCCGCTGTTGGGTCTGATTAATGTGGTTAGAATACGGAACATCGTAGTCTTTCCGGAGCCATCGGGACCAATCAGTCCGAACATTTCTCCCGGATTAACTGAGAATGAAACATTCTTCAGTGCTTCTACTTCACCATATTTTTTAGAGATTCCCTCTACTTCAATTGCTGCCATTACTTTGTAAAGCTAACTTCTCCGTACATTCCAATTTTAATATCTCCACTATTCTTCACTGCAACTTTTACAGCATAAACAAGATTGGCGCGTTCATCCTTTGTAAGAATTCCTTTTGGAGTAAATTCTGATTTGTTTGAGATCCAGGTAACAGTTCCCGGGAATTCTTTCACATTCTCGCCTCCGTAATCGGCAAACACTTTTACTTTCTGGCCAATCTTTATCTGAGATAGCTGATCGGAAGTAATATAGGCACGCAAAAACATGTTTTCTATATCTGCAACTTTGAAAAGAGCTTTACCAGGAGTGGCAAGTTCGCCTTTTTCAGCATATTTGCTTAACACAGTACCGTTTATCGGACTGATGATATGGCACTTACTAAGTTGGTCATTCAGTTGAGCAACCTGTATTTCAAGTGATGAACTCTCTCCGTTCACCCCCGCATTGTTGTTTTCCAAAGTAGAAGTCTGTGCTATAAGCTGTTTCTGTAGGTAAGCAATCTGTGAGTTAATATCATCCAACTGCTTCTGGTTACCGGCATTGCTTTTTACCAGATTCTCCCAACGTCTTTTTTCACGTTCCTGAGTTACAATTTGTTGTTTAATTGCAGCTATCTGTTTGCCTATATCCTGTCTGCGACTTTTTACTGTAGTAGTATTTGCCTGCAACTGAAGCTTTTTCAGGTAAAGTTGTACTGTATCAACATATCCTACTTCCTTGCCTTGCTGAAGCTGATCGCCTTCAGTAATATTAAAATCCAAAAGTTTGCCGGATGCTTCAGAAGAAACAATCACTTCGGTAGCTTCAAATGTTCCTGTTGCATCATATTTACCTTTTTCGTTTCCACAAGCCGATAATAATGTTGTGGCAAGTGTGCCGTATAATATACCTTTTATGAGTTTCATATTGTAAGAGTATTAATTGTTTGTACTGTTTTTATAATTGTAGATTGATATTAGTAGCTGAATTTCGTGAAGCACTTTACTTTGCTTTGCCTGATCTTCAGAATTTATATCCCGAAGCAAGTCAGTAACGCTTAATGTTCCGTGTTCAACCTTTACTTCCGATGCCTTTTTTATATTTGTGCGCAGACGGATAATTTCGTCATCATCCCGCATCAGTTGCTTTATCTTATCAATCTCATTACTTTGTTGAGTCATTTTTAAATTTGTATTGAACAGGAATGTTTCTTTTTGCACAGCTATGTTTTGCTGATTGGTATCCAGTAATTTCTTATCGTTCTTTTTGGTGTAAAGACTTCCGAAATTCCATGTAAGCCGGGCACCTGCAATATAATAAGGCGTGAATTCATTTTTAAGCATATTCAGTCCCGGATTGCCGTATTCTCCCTGAACAAATACTCCTAGTTTTGGCATGTTCTTTGCATCAATCATGCTCTTCTGAGTTTCGAACAGAGTGCTTTGTGCCTCGAATAGTTGAAGCTCAGGTCGGTTTATTGTTGATGACAGAGAAGCTTCTTCTGCAAAAGAAGGTTTAACGAGTGAAGTGCCTTCTTTAATATCTTCATCAATCAGAACAGATAACATTTCTCTATATGCTTTTCTTGTAGCTTCCAGCTCCACTTTGCGCTGAGCTGTACTAAGCTGATTTACCTTTACAGCATCCAGATCAGCCTGATTAGCAATGCCATTAGTTACATAAGATGAAACTTGATTGTAGTTGCGTTTTAATTCATCCTGCAACAATATATTCTGCTTTATTTGCTCATCCAGCAACAGGATTCCAAAGAATATTTGGTTTACCCTGTCGTTGATAGCATACATATCGACATCAAGTTTCTGTTTATCGACGGCAGAGCTCGCTTCGGTTATTTTCTTCTGATTGCGGATAACCCCACCATCCCAAACACTTTGATTAACCTCAACAACCGACTGGTATTGATCTTTGTTTAATCCTTCAATAGTTACATTAGGTAATGTAATAGGAAGTTTCGTTACAGCCGACTGGTAGGTAGCTTTTGCAGAAAGAGACACTTGAGGCAAGTATCCTTTGTTTGCATTAGATAAATTGAACTCTTTCGTCTGTTCAATCAACCCATACTGTTTTACCTGTGGGTAGTTAGCCTGTGCTTTCTTATAACAATCATCAATTGATAATTGTCCGTAAATCGGGGCATGTAAGCAAATGAAAGCAAGGGTGATAATGAATGCCACTTTTTTCATAAATATATTCTTTAATTTTGATAAACTAATATGTTTAACAACTCTGTTAATTTAATCGCAAAAAAATTATGGACGTAACCTTCTCAAAATTATTTCAACGTTTTCTATCTTTTTCTCGGCCAGTAAAGAATGGTACTCTTTTCCAAAAGAACCGGCAACACGTTCTATAATAGGATGAGCCAAAAAAGCAAAAACATTCAATGAAACAACATCCAATAATAGATGGACCGGATCAACAGCGCAAATCTCCTTATTCTTTATTGCAACTTCCATTTCTGCATTTAGCTTCTCAAGAATGTGTCTTATTGCAGGTCCGGCAATTATAGGAAATTTATCCAGCCTCTCTTTATTGGTAAGGAACTCATTTAAAACAAAAAAAGGTAGCTTTGGGTTTGATGCCAGAAAATCAAAGTGAGCTTTAACTATATACTCTACTTTTTCTATAAATGGCAATTTTTCTTCAATCTTTGGCATATATGAATTAGCCAAAAGAGCTACTTTCTTTTGAAATACTTTTTCGAAAAGATTGTCTTTTGTTCGGAAATAGTAATGAAGCATAGCATGGTTTACACCGGCTATTCGGGCAATTTCAGTTGTCTTGGTCAGGGTATAACCTTTGTCTAAGAATTCCTTCTCAGCAGCTTCCATTATTGCCTGTTCTGTATTAACGTCTTCTTTCTCTTTCATAATAACACATTTGTTTAACAGTTCTGTTAATTGCTGCAAATCTAATATGATTTTAATTAATAGCAAAGATTTATTTCATATTTTACATAGTTTAACGTAGACTTTTAATTTGCTATAATTTAGAATTAAAACGAAATTAAAATGCCATATTATTGCCTTGCTCAGTGGTTTTAATTACTTTTGGACGTCTAAATGAATCTAAAGATGTGTTTTTGATAATTAAAATAGAAGTTTATGATAAGTAAAATCGTCACATTTGGAGAAGTGCTTTTACGTTTAACTCCTCCTGACTATTTAAAATTCTCTCAGGCGAAAGAGTTTGTTGCAACATATGGTGGTAGTGAAGCGAACGTAGCTGTTTCTTTAGCTCAATTTGGTTTGAATAGTAAATTTGTGACTCGTCTTCCTCACAATGATATTGCCGATGCTTGCATAAAGGAGTTACGTTCACATAATGTTTCTACAGATTGTATATCAAGAGGAGGAGACCGGGTAGGTATTTATTTCCTTGAAAACGGAGCTGTAGCTCGTCAGTCAAAAGTAGTATATGATCGTGCCGGTTCATCTTTTTGTACGCTTCAACCAGGGATGATTGATTGGAAAGAAGTACTTAAAGATGCACAATGGTTTCACTGGTCGGGCGTTGCAGCTGCAGTTTCTCAAGGTGCAGCAGATGCCTGCATGGAAGGAATAAAAGTTGCCGATAGCATGGGACTCACTATTTCCTGCGATTTGAACTATCGTAAGAATTTGTGGAAGTATGGCAAGACTCCTGATGAGGTAATGCTTCCAATGGTACAGTATAGCGATGTAATTTTTGGTAGTGAACCTGAATATGAAAAAGTGCTTGGTATTTCTAAAGTTGGTTTTAAGGCTGTTTCTGTAAATGAAGAACTGAATGAAGATGGCTTCAGAGCTGTTGGCGAACAAGTTGTGGCTAAGGTTCCTCGTTGCAAAAAGATGTTCCTTGAGCTTCGTAATTCAATTAATGCCAATCATAATACTATTGCCGGAGTTGTTTATTCAGATAATACTTTGAAGTGTTCTAAAATATACGATATTACTCATAATGTAGACCGTGTTGGAGTAGGAGATGCTTTCTGTGGTGGTATGATATACGGATTAGTTGCTTATCCGGGTGATGATCAGAAAGCGCTTGATTTTGCAATGGCTGCCTCTTGTTTGAAGAATACTGTTTATGGTGACTTTAATCTGGTAACGGCTGCCGAGGTTGAAAATCTTATGGGCGGTGATGGCTCAGGTCGTGTTTCCCGATAAAACAATAAAAAGAACAAGTGAATAATTGATATACTAACTTCTTATTAATATTGAATGGCTTTTATGAACGGAATGTTTATAAGAGCCATTCCTTTTTTTGCAAGTAAATGACTGGCTTTGTTTAAATGAAAAAACTCTGCCGATATAATGAACTGGTGCTCAAATCGGCAGAGTGTAAAACGTTTATCTTCTCTGGTAAAATTAAGATAAAATGAGGCTAAGCCTATGAGTTAATTAAAACTCAATTCCTACTTTTAAATTAACTCCTCCAACTGTTTCTCTTGAAATACCATAGTATCCCCTATCAATATCTACTTTTTGCATTGAATACCCCATCGAAACATTTAAAGCTTTACTGTCTAAAGCAAATCTTACGCCGGCATTAGGATTGAGATAAAAACCTTGAAGATCAAAAGGGGAATATCCAATTTTTATACCGACAAATGGTGTGATAGAACTTTTTATAAAATTAGCTCTTAAGTCAGCATATATAGGAAGGGCTACTTTACTTGAGTCAAAATAGAAATGAACACCTGTTCCTGCTCCTAAAAAAAAGTAAGGGTTGAATTGGTAACCATATGTACCATTAATTTCCAACTCGTCTTCGCCATAATCCCCTGTTCCGAAAGTGTATCCTAACTCTAAAAAGCCTTTGTATCCATTCGTTTCTTTATACTGAAAATTCGAATTATTTTTTTTATGGGTTGTGTTGTAATATGGCTCTTTTGTAATTTTATCAACTTCATCAATGTTGTATACAAAAACATTTCCATCGTTAGTTTGTATTTTTATAAGCTTGTTAGGTTGTTGTTCAATGATAATACCTCTGATAATGCTGCCGTTTTTTAGATAAACAACTTCCTGAAGGTCGCTTTGAGCATAAGTAAAGCTCATAAAATAAAAAAATGAAACTAGTACTAAAAGGATTTTTTTTATGATTCTTATTTTTGTATCTCAGGTTCCTGCTGAGATTATTTAAAAAATGTAATTGTACGAGGAACTAACATCTTGAATGATGTCGCACTTTTTTGTATTAAAGTTGTATAATTTGTTTTTTCAATATTTGCTTTACTTTCATAGTCTATTGATTATGAATGTTTTCTGAATAATGACAATAGATTAAATTTATAGAATTTTCTATTTAAATATATTTGTAATTATTGTTTTTGTAAATATAATGAATATCATTGCTGTCTCATTAAAATCCAAAATAGTTCTTTGAAATATTTGAAATATAGTTAGTTACAGAGGTTTTTCGAGCGCGACGATTTCAATTCGTAGCTTTGCAGTCAATAACAAAGGCTGCAATGAACAAAGAGAAATACGTATTTGCTCAATTGATCTCATTTCTGAATGAAGATAAGTTTCGGCGTGTAGTTAACAAGTACCAAGGAAATCGCTACATTAAGCATTTCACTTGTTGGAATCAACTACTTGCTTTGATGTTCGGACAACTCTCCAATCGTGAAAGTCTGAGAGATTTGATTATCGCTCTTGATGCCCACCACTCCAAGTGTTATCATTTAGGAATGGGTAGAAGTGTATCAAGATCATCTCTGGCAAGAGCCAATCAAGATAGAGACTATCACATCTTTGAGGAGTATGCTTACTACCTTGTAAACGAAGCAAGGCAGAAGCGCGCCACTAATATCTTCAAACTCGATGGAAACGTCTACGCCTTCGATTCAACGACGATTGATTTATGTCTCTCCGTCTTTTGGTGGGCGAAGTTTCGCAAGAAAAAAGGGGGTATCAAAGTGCATACATTATATGATGTAGAAACGCAGATACCTACATTCTTTCATATAACTGAAGCTTCTGTATATGATTCAAAAGTAATGAATGAAATACCTTATGAATCTGGCTCCTACTACATATTTGACCGTGCTTACAACAACTTCAAGATGTTGTATCGGATTCATCAGATAGAAGCCTACTTCGTTGTCAGAGCAAAGAAGAACCTTCAATACAGGTCAATAAAATGGAAGCGTAGGTTACCTAAAAATGTACTTTCAGATGTGACTATTGAATTGACCGGCTTTTATCCCAAGCAATACTATTCCGAGCAGTTCCGTCTTGTAAGATACTGGGATGAAGAACAAAAACGGGAGTTTGTATTTCTAACCAATGCGTTGCACATTTCTGCTCTTCAGGTAGCTGAACTTTACAAGAACCGCTGGCAAGTAGAGCTGTTCTTCAAATGGCTGAAGCAGCACCTCAAAATCAAGAAGTTTTGGGGTACTACCGAGAATGCCGTTCGGGTTCAAATCTATGCAGCCATATGTACCTACTGCCTGGTAGCAATCGTTCAACACGATATGCAACTGGATAGAAGTACATACGAAGTTCTTCAAATATTAAGCATCTCGTTGACTGATAAAACTCATCTTCGAGACCTCTTTGACAAAACTAAATTTCAAAATGACAAAGAACGATTTGGACCAAATGGGCCAAGTTTATTTGATTTTTAATAACGTCCCAATTTTAATGGGACACTAGTGAATGAATATATATTATTATAAAAGTAAAAATCATATATTTTGTATATAAAGATTGATCTTATGTTAATGAATAATATAACTCTTATTCTAATTTGTGATTGGAGAAATATAAACGAAAGCTGAGACTAGAATCAAAACATGGAGTTATTTCTGGTTTTTTACTGTGTTTAAAGTTTGTGTTAAAAGCTAACTAAAATAATTTTCAAACAATCATCTGCTACATCTGCCACCAGATTTGCAGAAATCTCTTTGTTTATAGTACTTTGAGCTAGTAGCAGATAAAAAATAGTTATATATAAAATCCGTTTATCTGCTACAAAATAAGCCTATCTGCCACTAATTTTAGCTTATTTTTTATTCTTGCCAATGCTAAAATTGACTTTAGAGATAAGAATACTGAAGTTTTTTACTTCTCTTGTCTGGAAAATCTTTAGTAGCAGATGATTCAAAATTAGTAGCAGATTAATTTTATTTGCTACTGATTAATATGCTTATAATTAGTTCATTATGATAATATTGGTGGGAGATAGATTGTCTGTTATATTTATCTCCCACCAAGTTAAGATATTTATTACCAGTGATTTAATTTAAATTTGGTGGTAGATAGATGAAACTAAGTAGAAAACTTTTTTTCAGGTAGAGTGGGCTATAGCATAAACTGTAAACCCGATCCAGGAAAGGTCACTTTTCTTATTCCAGAAAAGATAAAGTCCCGCCTGCTTTTTTTGAAAGCAGGCGGGACTTTGCTCAACATCCGGTTATGTTTTTTAAAAAGCTGGCGGGAGTTTTTTAATTATTCACCAATGGTTTTTATTTATTAGAGTTTGGATCTGACCTTTCATGGATTGAGTTTACGGTTTCTGCGGTTATTACTTGAACTGATTTACAATATTTTTCTTATTCCTATGCCGGCTTGGCATTAAATATTTCATTTCAAAATTCTGTTTACATTATTTCAATGGGTAATGTAGACCGGAAGTGGTGATTGTATAGGTGGCGACTCAAAAAAATATCAGGTTAGCTCACACGAAAAGAGGGTGGTCGTTGACGAGGGCACTGAAAAAGTCCCTTAAGCTCCTTTTTTTTAAGTATTAAAATCTGCATATATCCTACAATTATTTTGGATATGTGCAGATTTTTCTATAACTTCATGGCATAATAGAAGTAATTATGCTACCCCAACAAGAGACTATCCCGCTCAGCAGTTATTCAGATTTGTATAATCTGATTATTCCCGAAAACAACCTTCTTCGGAGAATTAACGACCTCATAGATTTTAGTTTTATTCATAAAGAACTTGTAGATAAGTATAGCCATGACAATGGTCGTACTGCGGAAAGCCCTATTCGCATGTTCAAGTATCTGCTTTTGAAGACTATCTATGACATTTCTGATGTTGACGTTGTGGAACGTTCCAGATACGATATGTCATTTAAGTATTTTTTAGGGATGGTCCCTGAAGACGATGTTATTAATCCTAGTTCTTTATGCAAGTTCCGTAAACTACGTCTGAAGGATATGGCTCTACTAGATTTGCTTGTGGGCAAGACTGTTTCTATTGCCATTGAAAAGGGGATCATACAATCAAAGACTATTATTGTAGATGCCACTCACTCAGCTTCTCGTTCCAACCCTTATAAACCGATAGAGATACTTAAAATGCGTTCCAGACAGTTGCGCAAGGTTCTCTATGAAGTAGATGACAGTCTGAAAGGTACTCTTCCGGATAAAAATGAAGATGACGATTTAAAACATGAGCTGGAATATACAGTTCAACTTATTGACCGGATTGAAAAAGAAGAGATTCTGATCAATATACCTAAAATAAAGGAACGTCTCAACATGTTAAAAGAGACTGAAGAAGACATAGAGGACCATTATACGACCTCAAAAGACGAGGATGCGCGTATCGGTCACAAGACGGAAGATAGTTCCTTCTTCGGATATAAGACGCACATTGCGATGAGTGATGAACGCATTATTACAGCTGCGGTTGTAACTTCTGGAGAGAAGGGGGATGGGGCGCAGTTGGTGAATCTATTGGAACAAAGCCGTAAAAATGGTATGGCAGTTGATACGGTAATTGGTGATACCGCCTATTCTGGTAAAGACAACTTAAAGCGCTCTAAAGAAAAGAATACAGGATTTGAACTGATATCTAAATTGAATCCTTCCCTAAACGGGCTCAGGAAGGATGAAGACAAGTTTGATTTTAACAAGGATGCCGGAATGTTTGTCTGCCCAGCAGGACATATGGCAGTCCGTAAAGCGGTTCAAGGCAAAAAGAATGGAGCATGGAATCAAACCACAACCTATTATTTTGGTGTAGAGAAATGCAGGGTGTGCTCAAGGCGGAAAGGATGCTATAAAGATGGAGCAAAGTCAAAAACTTATTCACTTTCGATAAAAACAGACGAGCAGAAAGAACAACTTGATTTTCAACAGACTGAAGAATTTAAAAAGAAAGCAAGAGAACGCTACAAAATAGAAGCCAAAAACTCAGAACTTAAACATTCCTATGGATATGACAGGGCATTATCATATGGATTGTCATGCATGGAAATGCAGGGGGCTATGACAATCTTTGCTGCTAATATAAAAAGAATACTCAAATTAATGTAAGAAAGTTCTTTTCCATGTTATTGGAAGATATATAACCAGACTGCAAGCCAAATTAACCTGTGTAGCCCATAAATATTACTTTAAAAAAGAAGAGAACTCAAAATCTATTTTAGTAGATTTTGAGCTCCCTTTTAGATAAATGGATTTTCAAAATTTCAGAAGGGACAACTTTTTCAGTGCCCTCTCGTTGACCCACCCTCTTTATTACAAATTTACACGCTATTTATTAAAACGAAACTCTGGAGATTTCATCACCAGTTGGATATGAAATATTCCCTTGATTCTCCGTTGTTATAAATATTTCAACTACTTTAAAAGGAGTTGTTGTTTTTAGTACGGCTTTTTTGGCATTCTTGTTTATTAGTTGCCCTAAATTCTTTGTTCCATTCTTTTCAGTTACAATCCAAACGCTGTAATTATTTTTAGGAGGATTAAGTCTGTCGGGACTTGCCAAATTTTTAGCTATAATTTCAATAGCATAGTTCTTATTTTTATCTTGTTTAATCTTTGCAACAATTTCAGCTGCTGGTACTATACTAGATATTGGAAATTTAGTTGTTGTTGCACAAGATGTTAAAATAAAAACAAGTGCTATGAATAATACATTTTTTCCTGTCTTCATAATAATTTATTGTTTAATTACATACTTACTTCAATGATATTTTATATGAACTAATATAAGAACAAACCTAGGCTACTATTGTTTTTGGAATAGCTAAAAATAGCTTCCACCTAAATTATAGCTCATTATTATAAAGATACTTTATACGATTTACCGGCAACTCTGATAACATAAATCTGATTACCAGGAACATCTATTCTAATTCTATCTTCAGTAGCTTTGACAGCTTTCATTAAAGTGCCCAAGGTTGTATAAACAGAAACTTCGTCTCCGGAATTTGCTCCTTCAATTACAATTGAATTTTGTTCGGTATACACTTTTATACTATTTGCCTCAGTTCCATTGATGGCAGTATTTATATCTTTAAAACTAACTACAATGTTAAGATCTTCACTCACTTCATTTATGGTATATGCATTATTTGTAATGTCTGAAATGATGTCTTTACCGTTTAAAGACACTGAGGCAATTTTGTATCCTTCAGTAGGTGTAAAGTTTAGAGTTAAAGGTTTATTTACCTCTACTTTAATTGTATCGGTAATAGCTTTCTCGTTGAATAATACTTTGCCTTCACCTTCAGACATGACTGCCAGCGTATAATGCGTTCTTATAAAACTTACCTGCATTGCCTGAGCAGCAGATATAGAATCAATCTTGTAACTGTTATTTTTAAGGCTGGCGGTGATATCTTTATCATTCAGTGTCACTTTTTCAATGGCGAAATTATCACTCGGAACAACGTTGAATATAACAGAATCGTTTTCTATTATAGAAATGTTCTTACCGTTGGCAATAATAGAATCGTTGATGATAACTTTACCACCTTCATTATATGCTGCACTCATTTGATAATATGGAATAAGAGCAAAGGTAACATCAAACGTGATGTCAGCATTAACAGGAGTCTCTTCGTAGGTATTATTCACAACTTTTGAAAGAATATCATTTCCGTTCAGTGACACAGTTTTAATTCTATATCCATTGTCGGGATTTATGGTAAAGGTTGCCGATCCGCCTTCTTTTACAAACATGCTGTTTTTAGTTACTTTACCACCTTCATTGACAGATGTTTTGATTAGATAAACAGGACCTTCGATTATATTCGTAAAATCTCCCCATTCTGCAGCAAGCCAATAAGCTGAATAAGTATTTTTGGGAATATAAAGTTTGCAGGTTGTTTTATCAACTCCATTGAAAGCATCAGTCCCGATAGTTGCAGGAGTAGCTCTTTTACATAATATTTCCTTCAATCCTTTACAACCCGAAAAGGCTTCATTACTTATAGAAGTAACGCTGGCCGGAATATAAACTGAAGCTAATTTTGTACAACCACGAAAAGCGTCAGCACTGACAGTTGCAATATTGTCACCTAAAATAGCGGAAGTTAACTCCGAGCAATAATTAAAGATGTAAGTACCTATATTAGTTACACTGTTTGGGATAGTAACAGAAGTTAAACCAATGCAATTTGAAAAAGCAGAATCGCCAATTTTAGTCACGCTGTTCGGTATAGAAACAGATGTTAGTTTTATACAGTCGCTGAATGCGCTGTTACCTATATTAGTTACACTGTTTGGAATAGTATAGCTGGTATTGGTCTTTGCATTTGGAAAGGCTATCAGTGTTGTATTATTTTTATTGAATAAAACACCTTCAACAGTATTATAACCAGGGTTTTCACTTGAAACGGTAATTTCGGTTAAGCCGGAGCAGCCTTTAAATACTTCATTACCAATAGAGGAAACACCTTTAGGAATTGATATTGAAGTTAATCCGGTGCAATAGTGAAATACCTGATAACCAATTTTAGTAACACTCTCGGGTATTGTAAAAGAGGTTAAGCCTGTGCAATTATGAAAAACAAGATCGCCAACAGAAGTAACACTGTTTGGAAGAGTGATTGAGGTCAGCTTGTTCAGGTTATAAAACATACAGTTAGATATCACATTATTTGCGGTGTAGCAATTGTTGTGATCATTAGAGTGATCATCGAAATAGTAATAATCGCCCCCGCTTACTATTTTTGCATCACTCAAATTAAGTTTGTTAAGTTTCCCATCAGTACTATTATCCAGATAATCGCGCCCTGCCATTTCACGGATGAATCTTATATCACTACCATTAATGTTCCCCGATAAAGTAAGGTCTGTTATTAAGAATTTCTTCGAAGCAGGAATTATAGAACTTAACGTTCCGGCAGTTTCTACGTTAATGCTTATAGGTAGTACGTTTTGTCCTTGCAAGTTAAAACCGAAGGATAAGCATAAAATTGCCAATAAAGATTTTAGAGTAAAATGCTGTTTCATAATCTACCATAATTTTAGTTTAACATTCAAATTAAAAAAGCAAATAATTATAGTTTGTCTATATTTTATTAATAACTATACGAATGTTAATATTATAGTAGGCGAGCTCTGAAATATAGCTAATCTAAATGGTATTTATCCTATTATCTTTTTATTAGTGCAAATCTATAGATTAAAATTTGTTTATAAAAATAAATGCAAAAGAATCTTAATTGGAATCATTCCTGAAAATTTTAAATGCTTCCTATTAAATAAAAACTTGTTATAAAACATTCTTTATTTATCAATAAGCCGATTCAAAATCAACAAATAAAGGTTATATTTATGCAATCTTTAATTCCTGGATTTAAAAATGAAAATGAAAGTTGGACTAATAGGATTTGGAAAAGCTGGGAAAGCTGTTGCCAATGTTATACTTCAAAGCAATGAATATTCTTTGGAGTGGGTGTTAAGGCGAAGTACTATTTTGGAACATAGACATGTGCCGGAGTTCCTTGGAATTGATTCGAAAGAGCTAGGATTAATATTTTCAACATCCAGCATTGAAATAGAAGAATTGCTAAGCAAACATCCTGTAGATATAATTATTGATTTTTCTTCCAGTAATGGAATTTATAGTTATGGAAAGGCTGCAGCTTCAAGGAAAATTATCATTATTTCGGCTATATCTCATTATGATGAGGAAGAAAAGCAATTCTTGTCAGAACTTTCTTCAAAGACTATTGTTTTCTGGAGCCCCAACATTTCATTGGGAGTTAATTATTTAATGTTTGCTGCAAAACTTCTGAAAAAAATAGCTCCATGGGTAGATATTGAAATTATAGAGGAACATTTTAAAGGAAAGCCAGGTGTGTCGGGTACTGCAATCAAGTTGGCTAAAGAATTAAATTTGGAAGAAACCGAAATCAGCTCCATAAGGGCAGGAGGCATTGTAAGCAAACATGAAATTATTTTCGGTTTTCCATATCAAACGGTAAGATTAATACATGAAGCTATATCCAGAGAAGCGTTCGGAAATGGTGTATTATTTGTAGCCGATAACTTAGCCGACAAGAAAGAGGGGTTTTATACTTTCGAAGATTTACTAACGCCTTATTTTGCTAATTAAAAAGCTGTTGTACTTCACTTTTCTTAAATAGAAACGTTTATTTATGTAGAATAAAACAATTGGTTTTATGGTTATTGTTTATTTATCATTCATCAGAAAATAATTGGTGAATGGATGAAAGTTTATTGGGCAATGGATTAAAATGATTCACCAATAAATAAAAACCATTGGGCAACAAAAATCTCCTGCAATCTTAGCGGTTGCAGGAGATTCTATGATTAGCTTTTATCAAGCCCAATGGCAAGTTATTACTTTAGCTCAAATTTATCTTTCAAAAGAATTTTGTTGCTTGCCGCACCAACCATTACTGTGAAAGTTCCCGGTTCGGCTACAAACTCCATTCGTTGATTATAAAGAGACAGATCTTCACGATTAAGAGTAAATTCTACTTTTTTAGTTTCACCTTTGTCCAGATGAATTCTGCTGAACTTCTTCAACTGGATTTCGGGAGTAGAAACAGAGGCAACATTATCTCTGAGATAAAGCTGAACCACTTCATCACCTTCACGGTTGCCGCTGTTTTTTACTTCGCAAGAAACATTGAATGTGTCTTTGCCCGATTGCTCAATTTTTAGATTAGAGTATTCGAAAGTTGTATAACTCAATCCATATCCAAAACTATAGAGTGGGGTACTTGGACCTTCAACGTATGAATTCTGTTCGCCAAGTGAATAATACACTGGTAACTGGCCAACCGATCTTGGAATAGATACCGGAAGTCGTCCGGCTGGATTGTAATCGCCGAAAAGAACTTCAGCAATTGCAGTTCCACCTTCCTGACCAGGGTACCATGCAGTGAGCAAAGCACCGGCTTTTTCTGAAGCAGTATTCATATTCAAAGGGCGTCCTTCAATGTAAACCACAACAAGAGGTTTGCCGGTTTCGATCATTGCCTGAAGCAATATTTCCTGATCTCCCAGTAAATCCAATGAAGAACGGTCGTATCCTTCGCCACACTCCATATCCGATAGTACTTCTTTCTTTTTGTCAGAAACAGTAGCAGCACCGGTTTCTTTATATTCAGTAGAGAAATCGCGGGCGCTTGAGCCTCCAAGAACCAAAACAACAACTTCCGATTTCTTTGCAGCTTCTACAGCCGATGCAATATCACTTTCTGTAATATCGCGAATGGCACATCCTTTTGCATAGTTTACTTGAGTGTTTGGAGAAACAATCTTCTTTATTCCATCCAGAACTGTTTTGATATTGCTTCTTTCCTGTGGAGCTGTATAATCGCCAAGCTGATTATAGATGTTATCAGCATTTGGGCCAATTACAGCTATGCTTTTGATTGATTTATCCAATGGCAGAAGCTGATTGTTTTTCAGTAGCACAATACCTTCTTTTGCCACCTCTTTAGCTACCGATTGATGTTTATCGCAACGAACAATTTTGGCTGCATCTTTTGGATTCATGTATGGATTCTCAAACAATCCGGCTTCAAATTTTAGTCTCAGAACGTGACTCACCGCACTGTCTATATCAGCCATTGAAATCAGATTTTCCTGAAGAGCTTTTTCAAGATTCTTTCCGTAAGCATTACCGCCTAAATCCATATCCGTACCAGCCTGAAGAGATTTCGCAGCTGCTTCTTTTACATTGGCAGCAACACGATGCCCTGCAACACCTTCAATACTTCCTAAGTCGGAATATACAAATCCTTTAAATCCCCATTCGTTTCTAAGGATATCTTTCAGTAGATAACTATTGGATGTGCTAGGTATGCCATCTATAGAATTATAAGATGTCATCACAGTTTCGGCACCTGCTTTCACTGCCATTTTGAAAGGAGCAAGGTGTTCAGAGAATAGCTCTCGTTGACCAATCTGAGCGCGTCCGCCATTATGTCCACCCTGTGGAATACCGTAACCGGCAAAATGTTTCAGAGTAGAGTAAAACTGAGCTTTCCCATTTTGATCCTTTGCCTGCAATCCTTTAACAAAAGCACTGCCCAATACTCCGATAAGAACAGGATCTTCTCCGAAAGTCTCTTCCATTCTCGACCAGCGAGGTTCGCGTGCTAAATCAAGGATTGGTCCATAACCAATGTTTCCTCCTTGCAATCTGCATTCCATAGCAATAATCTTTCCCATCTCTTCTATTAACTCAGGATTCCATGTACTAGCCTGACCAAGAGAAGTAGAGAACACGGTTGTACCAATTCCCATGTGTCCGTGGGCGCACTCTTCTGCGAAAAGAATAGGAATACCTAGTCTGGTTTCTTTCACTGCGTATTTTTGCAAAGCATTGATAGCTTCGGCAGCTTGTTTGGGCGAAAGTCCGGTAACCAACGTTTTTCTAGTCCATGGATCAGCTCTAAGCGTTGCCCAATAAGAACCGATAGGCTTGTTTTGCATCTGAGTCTTGAAAAGATCTGAAGGGATAACACCTTTGTCTGTTTTGGTATACATCTCCCATCCAAGCGGACAACAAAGCTGACCAATCTTTTCATTCAGCGTCATTAATGAAATTAAATTGCTGATTCTGTCCTTTACCGGCGCTTTCGGATTTTTGTATAATGGCTGTGCATAAAGCTGAGAAGCCATAAACAGTGAGCAGCATACTGCTATGAAATGTTTTTTCATCTTATTTCTGTAATTTAAAAGAGAAAACTAAAGGTTCCTTATTTGTTTTTAATGCGCCTGGAATGCTTACTATAACTTTATTTCCCTTTTGCGCCCATTTTACTTTTTTACCGGTTTTTAGTAACACCACTGCACTGCTTTTTACCGGAATGTTGTTTTCCCATTCAATGCTTTTAGGTAAGTCTTCTTTTTCATTAGGAACATAAAGTGCATAAAGCTTATTGCCATCCTTGCTTGCTGTGAACCAAATATTGTTGCTGTTGTAGTTTGGAGTGATGCGTGTACCGTAGATACCCTCTCCATTAACTTTCAGCCAGTTACCAATTTCTTTCAGAATAGCTACCACTTCTGGTTGGATAACACCTTTCGGAGTAGGACCAACGCCTAATAAAAGGTTACCGCCTTTTGCCACCACTTCAATCAGATCAGCAATTACAGTGTTTGCCGATTTGAATTTAGCATTTGGAGTCCATCCCCAATCCGGGCTTAAAGGAATACAACTTTCCCATGGATAGTTAAGCTGCTTTTCCGGAATAGAACGTTCCGGTGTCTGGTAGTTTTCATACTTGCCATGAATAGTTCTGTCTACAATCAGTATGTCAGATTGGTGAGAACGAGCCATTTTGGCTATAGAGTCCATCTTTATATCCTGTCTTGGAGCAGCTACCCAACCGCCATCTAACCAAAGAATATTTAATTTGCCATAATTGCTCATTAACTCTTCAATCTGGTTGTAGGTGAATTTCTGGAAAGATTCCCAACGATTAGGATGTAAGTTTATATTGTAATTAACATTTCTGGTTGGAGTTGCGTATCTTGGCCACCAATAATATTCGCAATGCCAGTCGGGTTTTGAGAAAGAAGCACCCACCATAAAGTCTTTCTGGCGGAAAGCTTCGAATACGTACTTGGCAACATCAGCTTTGGGATTGTTTTTGAAAGCACTGTTCATGATCGAAAAATCTGTTTGCTTCGTATTAAACAGATTGAAACCATCGTGATGCTTGGTTGTGAAAAGCATATATTTCATGCCGGCAGCCTTTGTTACATCTGCCCATTGATCCGGGTTAAAATCGGTAGGATTGAATTTCTCAATCAGCTTATAATAACTCTTTTTGTAATCTTCGTAAGCAATGGTACTGTCTCTGGGAATCCAGTAAACATCTTCCGAGCAGATTGACTATGACTCTACAATACCAGGGATGGAGTATAATCCCCAATGAAAAAGAACTCCGAATTTCAAGTCCTGCCATTGGTCTAAATTTTCTAAAACTCCTTTTTCTTCCGGCCACTGATATTCTGTGGACCGTTGATGAACGAAACCTTGCTGAGCTTGCATTTCAATAGGGAGAGCTGCTAGTAGCAATCCTATGATAATAGAGCCCGATTGTTTAATAAATGCTATTTTTTTTTTCATTTCTAAATTATTATAGGCTTAGACAATAATCAATTTGCAGAATACTAATTTTCCGTGAAAAATGTAACAAGAGTTAGCTTTTACATTTTTACAATTGTGTTTTTTTGTTTGGCTTGTAAATATACAAAAAACATAAGAGGCTGCTATTAAAAATAGTATTTAATGTTTGCTTGCTAAGCCTATGGCTTATTTAAATAGTACCCTATAGGCATTATATATAATGGTTGTTCATCAGAACCTAGCTGCATTATTTTTTTAACCGAATCATCATTGAATGCACCAATAGCGCAGGTTCCCAAATGAAGCGCTTCTACCTGAAGATATACATTTTGGGCGGAATGTCCCAGATCCATGCAAACATACCTTTCACGACCACGATTACCATATCTTTCAGTACACCTATTATATATAGCACTATAAAATAAAACAGCAGGAGCTTTACTTATCATTTCCTGATTTAGTGCAGCTGCACACAGTTCTTTTCTTAAATCCCTATTGATGGTCATTGCAATCTTGTGATCTTTTGCAATGTATTTGTAAACGCCCGGCTTTATGTTTTTTACTTTACCTATCAATACATAAATTTCGAGTGGGTATAATGCGCCAGCTGAAGGTGCTGTTCTCAAGCCGCCTCTCATTGCTGAGTTATCAGTTCTGGGAGATGTAATACCATAACATGCCCATAAAATTTGTGATAATTGCTTCTCGGAGATCTCTTTATCCTGAAAATCTCTGCGTGATCTTCTATTGTATAAAGCTTCCTCGACTGAATAATTCCCCTTATTATCAGGAGGTGATAAAATATAGGATAGTGTTGTGTCGTCAGTTTTTGTCAGGACACGTTCTTTGCTTGATTTCATTTCGCTTTTAGAGCAACCTGCCTGGAATATGATTGTGAAGACAAATAAAATGCACTTAATTCCAGAAATATAATGTTTCATATCACTTTGTATTAAATTAATAGCACTTTGATACTATTATCAACGATTTAATAAATAACGCTTTTATAGCAAAATAGTTTTAAACAAGTTATATCCTTTATATAATGGTTAGTTATTTGTTCACTATATTTGCAGTCTGATATTAAATGATTCTATAATTTATATTTTATGAAAAGAGTTTTATTTTTTTGTATGCTATTCGCCGTTGTTAGTTTAGCAGATACATTTGCTCAGAATGCTCAGACCGCACAGGCTAAATCAAATGTTACGGTTAGAAAAAGAGGATGTTTTACTGATAACAACAATAATGGCGTTTGTGATAATAGTGAGCAAAAAACTTGTAAGAGAGCTAGTTTTAATGAGTCTGATCCTGCAAAGAAAGCTAATATGTGTGATGGCTCCGGATATTCTTTGAATCAGAAAAAGAAGATGAGTGATTCTAAAAGCAAAGTGAATGCAAAAGATCGCGTTGCTAAGAAATAGTATTTCGAAATTATTCGCCAATGATTTTATTTGTTTATCAATGAATTTAGTTGTTTAACCGATAAAGAAATAAAAGATTTGCTGCTTAACTTATAAACAAGCGCTTGACTTTCTCCAAAAAAAGTCGAGCGCTTGTTTTTTGTTATAAATCAATGCTTTAAATGGTGTTTGCTTTACTGCGGCACTTTTTTTGATTACTAGTGGAGGTTTTCAGACAGTTGTTTATGAAGCTTGTCTTGGTTTGCCAACTAGTAAGGATAATGCGGATAAGAATATATCCTCAACCTAATTTCCACTTTTTTGTTATATGTACATATTGTACTCCTTAAAATCGAGACTTATGACACACTACAAAAAAGTCTATATTCTCAGCTTGTGCTTCCTGATTATTTCTCCTTTTATATTGATGGCGCAGAAGCTTAACATTCCTTTGCCCGATTCTTTGATTACTGTTGGGTATGCTACCGGAAAACTAAGAAATGTTTCTGGCTCTGTAGAAAAAATTACGGAGATACAGATGAACAGGGAACAAATAACAACCCCTCTGGATGCTATACGTGGAAGAGTACCCGGATTAACTATTCAGCGCAGTACTAATAGTCCGGCTGCTTTGGATGCTGTGCGGTTGCGCGGCACAACTTCGTTAAGTAGTGGCAATGATCCGCTGATTATTATAGATGGTGTTTTTGGTGACTTAAGTATGCTTGCTTCTATTTACCCTACTGATATAGAAAGTTTCACCATATTAAAGGATGCTTCAGAAACTGCACAGTATGGTTCGCGCGGTGCTTCTGGGGTAATAGAAGTGACAACAAAGAAAGGTATTAGTGGTAAAACTAGAGTGAGCTATAATAGTAGTTTTGGTATTGCTTCTGTTTATAAGAACTTGAAAATGCTTTCTGCTGATGATTTCCGTAAACTTGCGGCAGATCGGAATATTTCTATTCTGAATAAAGGATACAGTACAGATTTTGAAAAAGAAATAGAGCAGACCGGATTGCAGCAAAACCAGAATGTTGCTTTCTATGGAGGAACTGAGGCTTCCAGCTATCGCGTTTCCGTAGGATTTATGAATCGTCAGGGAGTTATTCTAAATGAAGACTTGAAGCTTCTGACTTCTAATATGAATATGGCGCAGGAGGTTTTTGATGGTTTTGTAAAATGCGAATTGGGTATGTTTGGCTCTGTTCAGAAGAATAGGAATTTGTTCGATTATCAAAAGACATTCTATTCAGCGGCGACTTTTAATCCAACTTTTCCCAATCATAAGAATCCCGAGACAGATTCCTGGGATATGATTACGAATGCCAGTCAGATTACTAATCCATTAGCATGGATGGAGGTGAAAGATAATGATGCTATTTCTCACATCAGTGGTCATGCCCGATTGACATTTCATCTGTCTGATAACTGGAAGCTAGCCGTGTTTGGTGCATACACTAATAATATTGTGGAAAATTCACAATATCTCCCTACTTCGGTCTGGGCACATGGCCAAGCCTATAAAGGCACACGGAAAAAGGAATCGTTACTGGGTAATATGATGCTGACATACAAAAAGAACTGGAAGAAACATTTCTTTGATGCTTTGGCGTTAGCAGAATTGCAGAAAGAGACATACACTGGGTTCTATACCACCGTAACCAATTTCAGTACGGATAATTTCGGGTATGATAACCTGCAGGCTGGAGCAATCCGTTTGTGGGAAGGAACCAATTCCTATTATGAAGAACCTCGTCTGGTTTCATTTTTGGGGCGCTTTAATTATACATTTGCCGACCGTTATATCTTTACGGTTAATACTCGTACGGATGCCTCTTCCAAATTCGGGGATAATCATAAATGGGGATTCTTTCCCTCTTTATCAGCTGCTTGGGTAGTGAGCGAAGAGAAGTTTATGAAGCGTTTTTCCTGCATCAATAATCTGAAGTTCCGTGCCGGATATGGCCTGGCAGGAAATCAGAGTGGGATAGATTCGTACACAACCATGAATTTGGTAAAGCCTAATGGAGTTATACCTGTAGGAGCTTCTTCTGTAGTATCATTGGGAGATATACGAAATACAAACCCGAATCTGAAATGGGAAGTGAAATTTACTTTCAATGCAGGTATTGATGTAGCCTTGTTAGATAATCGTTTGTTGCTTTCGGCTAATTATTATACATCGAAGACAAAGGATATGCTTTATCTTTATAATGTGAGTGTACCTCCTTTTACTTACAATACATTATTGGCTAATATTGGTTCTATGCGAAACAGTGGTACAGAAATAGCAATTGGAGTTACGCCTTTAAAAGCTAAAGATATGGAACTCAATATCAATGCCAATATTACTTTCCAGCAAAACAAACTATTGACGTTGAATGGTTATTATAACGGTGAAATTATATCCGGTCCAAAGTATAAGAGTCTGGCAAGTTTGAATGGGGCCGGATTTCATGGAGGGTATAATCACATAGTGTATCAGGTAGTGGGTCAACCTTTGGGCGTGTTTTATTTGCCCCATGCAACAGGTCTTATTACAAATGCCAGTGGCGAATCGGTGTACCAGATTGCAGACTTAAATGGAGGAGGAGTTAGTCTGGAAGACGGAGAAGATCGATTTGTGGCAGGGCAGGCTGTTCCAAAAGCGCTATTAGGATCTAACATTAGTTTCCGTTACAAGCGCTGGGATATCTCAATGCAGATTAACGGAGCTTCTGGACACAAGATTTATAACGGAACTTCATTGACTTATATGAATATGAATATTTTCCCGGATTATAATGTAATGAAAGAAGCCCCGCAACGTAACATCAAAGATCAGACTGCAACTGATTACTGGTTGGAACGGGGCGATTATATAAATTTCGATTATGTAACGGTTGCATGGAATGTACCTGTTCAGAAAGTGAAAAAGTATATTCAGTCGCTCCGTTTGGCATTTACAGTCAATAATCTGGCAACTATTAGCGGATATTCAGGGCTATCGCCTATTATTAACAGTTCTACAGTGAATGCTACACTTGGTTTGGACGACAAACGTGGATATCCGCTGGCACGGACTTATACTATTGGGTTGAATCTTAATTTTTAATGGAGGATATTTCAATGAAACGACAGTATATTTGCAGATTCCTATGTGTTATCTTATTAATGCTACCTGCTTCGTGTAGTGAGTTTCTGAAAGAAGATCCGCGTGACAGACTGTCTGAAGAAGAAGCTTATAAAACGTTGGCAGATGTTTATCTCAATAGTGTGGCTTCATTGTATACGTATGTAGGCGGATATAATGACAGTCAGGGGTTGCAAGGTACAGGACGAGGAGTTTATGACCTTAATACATTTACTACAGATGAGGCTATTATGCCCACTCGAGGTGGTGACTGGTATGATGGAGGTTTTTGGCAAGGCTTGTTCTTGCATAAATGGGGAACGGACAATGACGCTATTCAGGCAACGTGGGAGTATCTCTATAAAGTGGTGAATCTTTGTAATAAGTCTTTAGAGAAAATAGATTCTTTTGCTGAAACACATTCGGATGCAGAACTACCGTTATATAGAGCTGAAGTACGCGCTATGCGTGCTATGTATTATTATTATCTGATGGATTTGTTTGGAAGAGTTCCATTGGTACTGTCTTCTTCAACTCCTATGAAAGAAGTCGTTCAAAAGGAACGGAAAGAAATATTCGACTTTGTGGTGAAGGAATTGCAGACGGTTGTTCCTCTATTGGCTGAAGAACGAAGTAATCAGCCCGGAGATTATTATGGGCGTCTTACTCGTCCGGTGATTTATTTTTTACTGGCAAAACTAGCTTTGAATGCTGAAATTTATACGGATAATAACTGGACTGATGGTATACATCTTAACGGAAAATCTATTTATTTTGAAGTGGATGGTAATCGCTTAAATGCCTGGCAAACTACAATAGCCTATTGTAACAAGATTACTGTAATGGGGTATCAGCTCGAGTCACAATACGAACGTAACTTTGCAGTTTTTAATGAATCATCAGAGGAGAATATATTCACTATTCCAATGAATAAAACAATGTACACCAATCAGATGCAGTATCTTTTTCGTTCCCGTCATTACAATCATGCAAAAGCTTATGGGCTGGGAGGTGAGAATGGTTCTAGTGCAACGATAGAAGTACTTAATACATTTGGTTATGGTACAAATAATGTAGACCCTCGCTTTGATAAATGCTATTTTGCCGGAATTGTGTATGATTTGAAAGGGAATGTTGTAGCATTGGATAATGGAACCGTTTTAGAGTACTTTCCCTGGAAAGTGCTTCTGGATGTTTCAAATACTCCTTATGAAAAGACAGCAGGCGCACGTATGAAGAAGTATGAAGTAGATGTTACAGCTACGAAAGATGGTAAGTTAATGGAGAATGATATTGTGCTGTTTCGCTATGCCGATGTATTACTAATGAAGAGCGAAGCTAAAGTTCGTAACGGTGAAAATGGTGATGCAGAACTGAATGAAGTTCGTTACCGCGTTGGCGCATCTGCAAGGGAAGCAACATTAGAAAATCTGTTAGCCGAAAGGCAACTTGAACTAGCCTGGGAAGGATGGAGGCGACAAGACTTGATACGTTTTGGACAGTTTACTCGTGCATATAGTAGTCGTCCGCAACTACCTAACGAGCAAAACGGATATACGACTGTATTCCCTATTCCTGAGAAAATAATAGGAATGAATCCACTACTGATTCAGAATGCCGGTTATTGAAAGAAAATACTCAATCCTAAAAATGCTTTCAAAAAAGTGTCTGGTCATTTCTGTTAAACAGACTTGAGACTTTATCCAAAATTTTAAGTCTGTTTTTTTAATATTATAAGATTTAGTGATAGGAGTGATAGCAATTATTGCTATTTTGAACACTCTATAGGGGGGCAGGGGCATCCTATAGAGTGCCCCCCCCATTACTATTAAAGTTCAAAATATGTATTTTCCCTATCACTCCTATCACTAATTCTTTGAATAGAGGGTCATCTTTTTCGTAAGCGTCTCCGCGATACCCTATAAAATGTTTTCTGTGCTTATAGTAGGTTTATTCTTTTGTCCAGGAATTCGGAAGTAGTTTCTGATAAACTTCATCGGATGCATTGGGATTGATATAAGCCATCCGGTTTAATATATCCGTAAAGTATTCGAACGTGTTTATTCCATTTAGCCTGCATGAGCAAGCCAGTGAGTAAAGTAGTGCTGTTCTCTTTGCTCCGTCGTGGCTTCCGCAAAACAGAGAGTTCTTCCTGCTTAAGCTTATGTACCGCATGTATCGTTCTATGGCATTATTATCAAGTGCATATTCTGGTCTGTCTATATAATTGCACAATGCGTCATACTCGTTCAGGGTATAATTAATCGCCTTCGAGAGTGGGCTCTTTGGAAGCATGGAAGGATTGGATTGTATTTTTAAGAGTTTTCTTTTGAGTTCCTTTAATATGGGTGGGGCATACTTTTTTCTGTATTCTAATATCCTGTCGGGTTTCCAGTGCTTCCCTATTTTATGCTCTTTTCTATAAAGCTTATTGATTACATCTATTATTTGAGTGGCATCCTTATCTGCTTCAATATCCAGGAACTTACGCTTGCAGTGTTGAAAGCAGGAAAGTCTTATTATATCGGGATATTCATCAGTTTCAAGGATTTTATAATCTATAAGTCCGTCCGATTGGATGGCTCCTTTGTACTCTTCCCCGATATAATTGGTCAGTACTTCGCGTGAGCGGGAACCCTTTTCATAAAAGTATTGTATGAGTTTCTTTTGATTTGCAAGAGCTGCCCATATATAGCCTTTGCGAACACCTTTCCCTTTTTCGTTTTTCTCTGAAGTCAGTACGGTATAGTAGCTTTCATCCATATTAAGGTAACTGTCTTCAAGAATCGTTTTTCTTAAGACTTTATCCAAACGGTCCAGCATCCAGGCGGATTTCTTAATCAGGGAGTGAGCTGTAGCTTTGTTCAATTCAAATCCCTGCTCGCCAAACAATTTGATGATTCGTTCAACGGGCATGGAGTAAATGTATCTGAGTTGTAGTATTCCAGCCATGAAAGAACCGTCGTAGTTAGAGTTCTGCAGCGGAGTTCTTGGCGCTTTTGCGGTATACATCTTCTCATTAAACAAACAGTTGTACTGTCGATAGATGTGTTTGACAAACTGAGGTGGGATGTATTCATACCGGATAGAGTCCACATAACTAATGATTTTGGATTTTTCCTTATCAAAACCGGGATCATTGGGGTAAACCTCATCAATAATGGTCTTCAGATCAAAATACTCTTTACGTTTGGCGTTGTTGTTACCACGTTCTTTCAGTGATGGACGAGGCTTTTCTTCCACTTTATCCTCCTCTTTGATTTGAGGAACTATCTTCTCTGATTTATTGGACAAGAGTTTGCCCAGTCCCCGGTTCTTACCGGTCAGCGTTTGTATGTCGCCGTTCTTTTGAAGAAGGGATTCTTCCAGTGAACGAATCGTATCAGTTAGAATAGCAGTCTGTACAGATAGCCTTTCTATCTGCGCAGACTGCTGCTGAAGTTGTGCAGACTGCTGTCTATTTTGCTCCAGCAGAGCTTTTTCTCTTTCGGAAGAAAGTCTGAGCTGATCTTCTAATAGTTCAACAATCCGTTTGTAATTCATGCCTTAAAGGTACGAATAATAGTTAGGATTACCAAGAAAAATAAAGGTTATTATTTATCTATATATTTGTATATCAACGTATTAAATCTGTATAGAATCGTTTTCTGTACTTTACGGAACGGATGCAGACGCCCTCCATTATCAGAACGAACGTCGTCCATTTCATCTCATACTGACCACTGGAAGGATTAAAACGGGGTATCTCAAAAGTACCCCTTTCAAGTTTCTTCTGATATAAAACAAAACCTCCGTTCTCCCAGTGTAGGATCTTGATTGACTCTCTGTTCTTACCTACAAACAGAAAAACTTCTCCCGATAGCGGGTTCCGTTTCATGTCTGACTTTACCAACTGGTACAAAGAATAAATACCTTTTCGCATGTCCACATACTGAGGACAGAGATAGTAGCTCATGGATTCTGTAAGTGCAAACATACTATTAATGGGTATTACATGAAAGAATAAATTTATTAAGATCTTCCTGGGTTATCTCTTTAATCGAAACAATTACTCCATCGGGGAAAGTTATATTCACTCCTTTCACATATGAATAAGTGTTCTTACGGATGTCTTCTTTTTGAACTCCCCCTGTCTGAAAAGATAGAGGATAAATCCGTTGCCCTGATTCTGTTTGAACAACCGGAAAATCTGAAGGAGAATCAGAATGCACAGTGATTTTTCTTTTCAACTGGGCTACAGTAATTGAATTTCTGGACATCCAGAGTTGAATACCCTTATAATTTACATGATGTGTTTTACAGTAATCATGCAAAGTAATAGGACTGACACTAATTTCCTGCTTGTAGCCCTCTATTGTTTTTGTGTATAGCTCGGATGCTTTCATCTTTCTTCTTTTTTGGAAGACAAAGATAAAAGGCTAAATCATCACAAACAAGATGGTATCGCGGAGACGCTTACTCTTTTTCTGTAATATTGAAAAAATAGTTTCATCCCTCACTCCCTCACTTTTTTATCCAATAGGCTATAAAACAACTAATTACACGGTGATTGATTGATTTTTACCATCACCAAACCATCACCAAAAGGCATGAACCCTCACCTTTTTGAGCACAATCTGCAAATTTCAGGCTTAATACGTCTTGAGCAATAATATAGGTTGAGTTTGATTGTTTTTGAATAAAAATAGCTCGAAAAGGTGAGGGATGACCCCAAAAGTGATGGTTCGGTGAGGGTTCAAAATGCTACCATCACTTAATAATGTGCTATATTTAAAGATATTACAAAAAAAAGTGAGGGAGTTATGGATGATTTTTGTTTTTCTGCAAGATCAGCGTAAAAGTACAATGCAAAAACATCCCGCCTGTCTTTTTAAAAACGTAACCGGATGTTGAACAAACTCCCGCCGGCTTTCAAAAAAAGCAGGCGGGATGTTTTCAATTATTCGCCAATGGATTTAATTTATTGGAGAATGAATTTTATTTATTCATTAATAATTATAAAGAAGAATGCATGTTATTTTTCAATGATATTAATGAAACTTTTCCATCCTATAGCATTGCTGTATTCTTTGGAATGTCCTTTCGGAAATAGAATTTAGTTTTATTTAAAAATGAAATCCCCGCAATCTAACAAGATTACGGAGATTAATATAGCATTTAAAACTATAAATGTATAAATAGTTTTAGAACTTAAAACATATATGCAAAACCAACTGCAATGTTTTCGCCACTTAAGTTAAAACCAAAGGCTTTTCCTGATTGAGGATAATTCTTCTTATAGCCCAAAAAGCCAATTTTTGATATAAATTTGAATCTTTCAGCTACTTTTATAGCTATTCCTGGTTTTAAACCAGCTTCAAATCCGGTTCTTGTTTCGGCTTCATTGCCTATTTCTGATTTTACTTTAGCTAAACCCACTCCGCCATCAATAAACAGACTAATGATTTCCTTGTCGAAATAAGTGTAACGTGCATAAGGAGCTATAGTGAATACTTTATTAGTTAATATAACTCCATCATTTTCTCTTTCCTGACCATAACTTACTGATGCTCCAATTCCCCATTTTTCTGTTAGCTCATATGTAAGTTCCGGAGCTATTTCAAATGATGTGGTGTTTTTGTCTGTATTGCGCCAGAAGCTTGTTGTTCCGGCAATTTCAAACTTTTGAGCATAAGAGTTGAGGCTTATAACAGCCAGTGCAAAGAATAGAATAATTTTTTTCATTGTTATATGTAATTGGTTATTGAGAGTCTGCATAAAAGCAGAAATCCCCGTAGCCATCAGACTACGGGGATTTTTTATAGTTGATTAGCTTAAATTACTTAGATAAAGCTTGAGAAACAACAACAGCAACTGCTACAGTAGCACCTACCATTGGGTTGTTACCAATTCCTAAGAATCCCATCATTTCTACGTGAGCAGGAACTGATGAAGAACCAGCGAACTGAGCGTCAGAGTGCATACGTCCCATAGTATCTGTCATACCATAAGAAGCTGGACCTGCAGCCATGTTATCTGGGTGAAGAGTACGACCTGTACCACCACCTGATGCTACAGAGAAATAGCTCTTACCTTGTTCGATACATTCTTTTTTGTATGTACCTGCAACTGGGTGTTGGAAACGAGTTGGGTTTGTAGAGTTACCTGTAATAGATACATCAACTCCTTCTTTATGCATGATAGCTACACCTTCACGAACATCATCTGCACCGTAGCATTTAACTGCTGCGCGAGGACCGTTTGAGTATGCTTTTTCCATAACAACCTTCAATTCGCTTGTATAGTAATCGAATTCAGTTTGAACGTAAGTAAATCCGTTGATACGTGAAATGATCTGTGCAGCATCTTTTCCAAGACCGTTCAAGATAACACGAAGACGTTCTTTACGTACTTTGTTTGCCATTTCTGCAATTTTGATTGCACCTTCAGCAGCTGCAAATGATTCGTGTCCTGCAAGGAATGCGAAACATTTTGTTTCGTTACGAAGCAAACGTGCAGCAAGGTTACCATGACCGATACCAACCTTACGGTCTTCGGCTACTGAACCTGGGATACAGAATGATTGCAGACCAATACCGATAGCTTCGGCAGCGTCAGCTGCATTTGAACAACCTTTTTTGATAGCGATAGCTGCACCTACTACGTAAGCCCATTTAGCGTTTTCAAAACAGATTGGCTGTGTTTCTTCACACATTTTATATGGATCGATACCAGCTGCGTCGCAGATAGCTTTTGCTTCTTCGATGTCTTTGATACCGTTAGCGTTTAACGTTGCATTGATCTTGTCGATACGACGTTCATAACTTTCAAATAATGCCATATTGTATTTCCTCCTTTATTTATGCGTGACGTGGATCAATGAATTTAACTGCACCAGCTTCTTTTGTGAAGCGTCCGTATGTACCGGTCACTTTCTTTAATGCTTCATTAGCATCGGTTCCCTTCTTAATCTCATCCATGAATTTGCCCATGTGAACGAATTCATAACCACAGATTTGATCATCTTCATCCAAAGCAAGAGTTTTGATGTAACCTTCTGCTAGTTCAAGGTAACGAGGACCTTTTGCCAAAGTACCGTAAAGTGTACCTACCTGACTACGGAGACCTTTACCTAAATCTTCAAGACCTGCACCGATAATCAAACCACCTTCAGAGAAAGCAGACTGTGTACGTCCATAAACAATCTGAAGGAATAGTTCACGCATTGCTGTGTTGATAGCATCACATACAAGGTCAGTGTTTAATGCTTCAAGGATTGTTTTTCCTGGAAGGATTTCTGCTGCCATTGCTGCAGAGTGAGTCATACCGGAACAACCAATTGTTTCGATCAACGCTTCCTGGATAATACCTTGTTTTACATTAAGTGTCAACTTACATGCGCCTTGTTGTGGAGCACACCAGCCAATACCGTGTGTTAAACCAGAGATGTCTACAATTTCTTTAGATTTTACCCATTTTCCTTCTTCTGGTATGGGAGCTGGTCCGTGATTAGGACCTTTTTGTACAACACACATGTGTTCTACTTCCTGTGAATAAGTCATATTAGCTCTTTTTTACGTATTAAATAAAAAAACTCGTAACCTCGATTTTTTTCAAATCGACCGCAAAGTTAGTTTTTTTATTCTTTTTAGCAAGGCCTGAATAATTACTTTTTTGTGAATTTAGATAAATAAATTAGATTCTTTAAGCTTTTGTAATGTGGAGGTTACATTTGTATCTATAGAGAGCTCAATAATTAAATCAGGCTATATTTTATAGCATAATTTTTATAAATTCTGAGATTGTAATCATGGAAGCCAGATATCGATGAAAAATATATTTTAATCTATTTTCTTGGATTATTTTCTTAAGAATATGTATCTTTGACAGCTCTTATAAACTTAAATATATGCCTACAACAATTGAAATTTCAGATTCAGCTCTAAAAGAAGCGGCATCACTTGGAATGGATGAATTTATCAAAGTGTTTACCGATAAGTATTTAGAAATTCTAGGTGGAAATCTAAATACAGAAAAAATGGGGCTGCTCAATGGACCTCAACACTCGGTATTAGCATATCATTTTTTTAGAGAAGAAGTGATGGAAGGAGGATTTGTGCAACTTATTCAAAATGGATATGGAGGATATATATTTGATAATCCTTTTGCCAAATCAATGAGACTGTTTGGTGCTGAAGATTTTTCTAAGTTGATTTATAAAGCTAAGAAAATATACGATGCTCATAAGGAAGATCTTGAAAAGGAGAGAAGTGAAGATGATTTTATGGCAATGTATGAACAATATGAAGAGTTTGATGACCTTGAAGAGGAATTCCTTGAAAATGAGGAAGAAATTACTTCAATTATAGCAGGGTATATTGATGAGCATTTAGAAGAATTTGCGAATATAAAATAATACTATGCAGTATTTGGGTAAAAGTCTGCGTTTTCTTATAAATCTTAATATATTTTATATTCAAATTAAAAAACACGAGAAATGAAAAAATTAAAATTATTTGTTTTAAGCTTTACATTATTGATGATACCTTTCTTGTCATCCTGTATTGACAGTGGTAGTGATGATACTTCTTCAAAACCTTATTATGTTTTTGCGCGTGTAGTAAATTCTATGGGGACATATCTGATAGCTGATAGCGGAGAAATACTTATTCCTACTTCGGCATCTCTTTCATCACTAGCTTCAAAAGGACTTAATATTAATGCAATAGATAAGGCGTATATTGCATATACTCTGGTTGATCCGAGTCAACTGACAGCACAAGCGTCAAAAGATCCAAGTGATAGGACATATAATATTGAATTGACTTATATTGCATCTATTGACCGTAAAGTGGCATTTGTAACAAAAGAATCTGCTAATGATTCTATTTCCACTGATCCAATATTGCAACTCGATTTAATGACACAAACTAGTCAGTTATATATGAATAAGGGGTATTTAATAATTGCTCCAAGTTACTATTTTTATAGTAAAGCTCATTATTTCACCATGTTTAATTATACAGATCAATCATTTCAGGCATCAAGCGATCCTACTAAACCGGATGTGTTGAATCTGTATCTAAGTCATAATGACAATTCTGATAATAAACTCAATGGATATCTTTCAACTAATGTAGCAGGTACTTATCCATTTATGTACTTTATGTCATTTAATATAAACAGTATTCTGAATAGTTTGCCAACAACCAAAAGTAAGATTACAATTAATGTAAATGTTGTTCAGGACGGAGGTACTACATTTAACAAGGTATATTCTACCGAATATGAATTAGATTAATATATAGAATTGAATTATAATAATTTGTTTAAAAAAGTTATGTTATTAATTTCCTCCCCTGCCAAGGCATGGGAGGAAATTAGTTTAGAAGAGGATAAACGAAAGGGCTTGGCTACCTTTGTTTATCCTATGATTGGTTTATGTGGTATGGCTGTTTTTGCTAGTGTGTTTTTATATAACATAGGAAGTGAAGACCTTACCAGAAATCAACTTTTTCAATTAGCCATGACCAGATGTTGTGGAGTTTTCGTTGCTTTTTTTGCTGGATACTTTCTTGCTGCTAAGACTGTTTGCAAAATGGCTCGCAGTATGTTTCGTGTAGATTGTGATTTAGCAAGAGCAGAACAGATTGTAGGATATGCAATGGTTGTTCCTTTTATCTTGAAAATTATTGTAGAGATTGTTCCTGCTTTTTTAATTCTAAAATTGATTTTTCAGTTTTATATCATCTATATAATTTGGGAAGGTGCAAGAGAACTGCTAAAAATGAGTGAGAACAAAAGTACATGGTTTTCTATTTTTTCTTCTTTAGTGATTATTCTTTGTCCAATTATTATAGAACTTATTTTTAATAAACTGACTGTTGTACTAAACTAATTATATGAAACAAGCTCCCGTAAATATAAAAAATAAGCGTGCCACTTTCGACTATGAGATAGTGGATACATTTACTGCCGGTATAGTACTTACTGGTACCGAAATTAAATCTATTCGTTTGGGTAAAGCCAGTCTGGTAGATACCTTTTGTTTTTTCGCCCGCCAGGAACTTTGGGTAAAGAATATGCATATTGCTGAATATTTTTATGGTTCCTATAATAATCATGTCGCCCGACGTGATCGTAAGTTATTACTAAATAGAAAAGAAATAAAGAAACTTGAGAGAGCAACAAAAGAAACAGGTTTTACGATTGTTCCTCTTCGGATGTTTATAAATGAAAAAGGATTGGCTAAAGTTGTGATAGCTTTGGCAAAAGGAAAGAAACAATATGATAAGCGTCAGTCGCTAAGAGAAAAGGATGATAAGCGCGATATGGACAGAATGTTTAAAAAGTAAGAATGAGAGACTTCCCTAAACGTTTGCTGAAATGCGTTAAAGATGCACTGCCAAAAGCTGGTAAGATAAGCCTGTGGTTATTGAAGATAATACTTCCGGTATCGCTGTTTGTCCGCTTTTTGCAATATTCCGGAGCATTAAGCTATTTTGCGGAGTTCCTTAACCCATTATTCAATCTGATAGGGCTTCCGGGTGAAACTGCAATTGTTTTCCTGACTAGCATTTTTTTGCCGTTGTATGCTTCTATAGCTGTAATGACATCTCTGACTATCACATTGAGAGAAGCTACAATCCTTACGCTTATGTGTCTTCTCTCACATAATCTGCTAGTGGAAAGTGCTGTTCAGAAGAAAACCGGTTCTTCTTTTTGGTGGATGACAACTCTTCGCATTCTGATGTCTATTGTGGTGGCTTTTGTTTTGAATAAGATAATGCCTGCTTCAACTGTTCGTTTTGAGGTTGTTACTCAACCAGAAGTGTTTTCTTCTGTAGGTGAAGTTTTCAGTGCATGGTTTAGTACATCTGTTACGTTAATTATCACTATTTTGCTTATTGTTTCTGTATTAATGATATTGCAAAAATTATTAGAGGAGTATAACTTATTTGACACTATATCTCGTCCATTACGTCCGTTTATGAAACTCTTCGGAATGCCGGAAAAGGCTTCTTTTTTATGGATTGTGGGCAATGTCGTAGGTCTGGCTTATGGTGGTGCAATAATGATAGAGCAAATAGATAATGGCATGCTTTCCAGAAATGACGTAAATGTGCTTAATCATCACTTAGCCATATCTCACTCTTTGTTGGAGGATACACTCTTATTTGTAGCATTAGGCATCGGTTTTTGGTGGATAGTACTAACCCGTATGGGATTTGCTTTTGTAGTAGTGTGGTGTTTCCGATTGAAAAATTACGTGTTTATAAACAAGTTGCATTCTAATGCTGTTTAAATAAAACCTGAACAGCTTATAAATAAATTATATATAATGAAACCAACCATTCAACAGTTAGTTTCCGAGCGCATCCTTATATTGGATGGAGCTATGGGTACAATGATTCAGCAGTATAATTTGAGAGAAGAGGATTTTCGTAATGAACGCTTTGCGAATATCCCTGGTCAGATGAAAGGAAATAATGATTTGTTATGCCTTACTCGTCCGGATGTTATCCGTGATATACATAGTAAGTACCTGGAAGCTGGTGCTGATATCATTGAGACAAATACGTTTAGTTCTACAACTGTTTCTATGGCCGATTATCATGTACAGGATTATGTGCGTGAACTAAATCTTGCTGCTGTTAAAATAGCCCGTGAAATTGCAGATGAATATACCCGGATGAATCCAGATAAGCCTAGATTTGTAGCTGGATCAGTTGGTCCTACTAACAAGACTTGTTCGATGTCTCCGGATGTAAATAATCCAGCTTTTCGTGCCTTGTCGTATGATGAACTGGCTGCTGCATATCAGGAACAGATGGAGGCGCTGATTGATGGGGGAGTAGATGCAATTTTGATAGAGACAATCTTTGATACACTGAATGCTAAAGCTGCAATTTTTGCAGCCGAAACTGCTATGGAAATTAAAGGAGTACAACTACCAATCATGCTTTCTGTTACAGTAGCTGATATTAGTGGACGAACTCTTTCCGGACAGACTCTGGATGCCTTTCTGGCTTCTATTCAACATGCTCCTATTTTCTCTGTCGGGTTGAATTGTTCTTTTGGAGCTAAACAGCTAAAACCTTTTCTTGAAGGCTTAGCATCTCGTGCTCCTTATTATATAAGTGCATATCCTAATGCTGGTCTTCCTAATAGCTTGGGTAAATATGATCAGACTCCGGCTGAAATGGCTGCTCAGGTTAAAGAATATATAGATGAGAAATTAATCAATATTATTGGTGGATGTTGTGGAACAACCAATGAATATATTGCTGAATACGTTGCTTTAGTTCAAGGAGAAACTCCGCATAAACCACAAGCCAATCCTGATTGTATGTGGCTTTCCGGATTGGAATTGCTGGAAGTGAAACCTGAAATTAATTTTGTGAATATAGGTGAAAGATGTAATGTGGCCGGTTCACGTAAATTTCTTCGACTCATACAGGAAAAGAAATATGATGAAGCTCTTACTATTGCTCGCGGGCAAGTGGAAGATGGTGCTTTAATTATTGACGTAAACATGGATGAAGGGTTGCTGGAAGCAAAAGAGGAAATGACTACCTTCTTGAATCTGATTGCTTCTGAACCGGAAATATCTCGCGTACCCGTAATGATAGATTCTTCAAAATGGGAAGTTATTATTGCCGGACTAAAATGTTTGCAGGGAAAATCGATTGTTAACTCTATTTCACTGAAAGAAGGTGAAGAAGTCTTTATTGAACATGCTCGGACTATAAAGAAATATGGTGCGGCAGTTGTAGTTATGGCGTTTGACGAAAAAGGACAAGCTGATACATGTGCCCGTAAAATTGAAGTTTGCGAACGTGCTTATAGGCTGTTGGTGGACAAAGTTAAGTTTAATCCTCATGATATAATTTTCGATCCCAATGTTTTGGCTATTGCTACCGGTATGGAAGAACATAACAATTATGCTGTAGATTTTATTAATGCTACAGCATGGATAAAGAAGAATCTTCCGGGTGCTCATATAAGTGGGGGGGTAAGTAATCTTTCTTTCTCTTTCAGAGGAAATAATTTTATCCGTGAAGCTATGCATGCCGTATTTCTTTATCATGCTATTCAGCAAGGTATGGATATGGGTATTGTTAACCCTGCAACAGCGGTGATGTACACTGATATAGATCCTGATTTACTTGTGAAGATTGAAGATGTGGTTCTTAACCGACGCCCTGATGCAGCAGAAATTCTAATTGAAACGGCTGAAAGTTTAAAAGCTTCAAAGGATGATACTCAAGCAGTTGTTAAGCGTGATGCATGGCGAGATGAGAATGTAACCGAAAGATTAAAATATGCTCTAGTAAAAGGAATTGGCGATTATCTGGAAGAAGATCTCGCTGAGATTATTCCACTCTACAATAAGGCTGTTGATATTATTGAGGGGCCGTTAATGGAGGGCATGAATATTGTAGGTGAACTTTTTGGAGCTGGTAAAATGTTCTTGCCTCAGGTGGTGAAAACTGCACGTACCATGAAAAAGGCTGTTGCTATTCTTCAACCATTGATTGAAGCTGAAAAGACAGACGGATCTACTTCTGCCGGCAAGATGCTTATTGCTACAGTAAAAGGTGATGTTCATGACATCGGAAAAAATATCGTATCTGTAGTTATGGCATGTAATAACTTTGAGGTTATTGATCTGGGTGTAATGGTTCCTACTGAAACGATAGTGCAGCGTGCAATAGAGGAAAAACCTGATTTTATTGGATTGAGTGGATTGATAACACCTTCATTGGAAGAGATGGTTCATGTGGCTTCAGAACTACAGAAAGCAGGCTTGGATATACCTTTGATGATAGGTGGAGCAACTACTTCTAAGTTACATACAGCAATTAAAATAGCTCCTGTTTACAGTGGTATTGTGGCTCATATGAAAGATGCTGCTCAAAATGCAACAGTAGCTTCCCGTTTGCTTAATCCTGAAGCAAAAGAAAAATTTGCAGCAGAACTCAATAAAGAATATGAATCTCTTCGTCTGAAAAATGCAGATAAGAAGGTTGATACAGTTTCTATTGAAGATGCACAAAAGAATAAACTGAATTTGTTTTAATTAATAGAACAAAGTATTATTATGAGCATTGTTTATTATTCTTTTCCGGTAGGTATTCTTGAGATTAAATCAACAGAAAGCCACATTACTCAGTTATTATTTAAAGAATCTGCCAAGGCTTCTTCAGAGAATATTCCAGCAGTAATGAAAGAGTGTATTCGTCAGCTTGATGAATATTTCTCCGGGAACCGGAAAGATTTTACTTTGCCTTTAGCTCCTGAAGGTACAAATTTCCAGTGCTCTGTATGGAAAGCTTTGCAAACTATTCCTTATGGACAAACTATCAGCTATAAACAGCTTGCAGAACGAGTGGAGAATCCTAAAGCTTGCCGGGCTGTGGGCTCTGCGAATGGACGAAATCCAATTGCAATAATTATTCCATGTCATAGAGTGATTGCGGCCAATGGTACTTTAGGAGGTTATGCAGGTGGATTAGATATAAAAACTATATTGCTTACACTTGAAGGTGTTGACCGGTTTTAGATAGTTATCTATATATTCGATTGTAAGGACTGCTTTGAAAAAGGATAATTTGAGATAGATTATCCTTTTTTTATGAGATTAATGTTTTATTTTTTTCTTATATACCTGATAGCGGGAGTTTATATCACGAACAAAATTGAATGTTTCTCTTCCACGAAAATAGCCATTCTTACATACAGGGTCAGTGAAATACTCTTCGTTACTTTTTAAAAGAATAAAGTGCTCCACATTGTTATACCATACCAACTTATTTTTTCCATATTTGTCAGCCAGTGCCATAGCGTCATAAATATGTCCTAATCCTGCATTATAAGCAGCTAAAATAAAATTTCGCCGTTCTTTTTTATCAGGTATCATGCTAAAGCTTTTGTTGATAGAAGCAATATATTTAACGGCAGCCTTTATGCTTAATTCAGGATTTTCTTCTTCTCCCGATGACAATCCCATGGCTCTCCCAGTGGCAGGCATCAGTTGCATTAATCCTCTTGCTCCGGCCCAGGATACAGCTTTGGGGTCAAAGTTCGATTCATTATAAGCAAGTGAAGCAAGGAACCGCCAATCCCAACCTATTTCTTTTGAATATTTCTTGAATAATTTGTCATAAAGAGATATTTTACCATGTTTGATGGATAGAATAGGAGAGTGGACTGTTGTTTTTAGTAATTCAAAATATCGTTTTGTACTGGCAGTATAATCTGGAGAAGTAATATTTTTTTTATACCATTCGTTAGCAGCTTTAGCAAGTTGTGTGCATTCTTGTCTAACAGCCCATGATGCCCGTTGGTCAAAACTAACAGATAGTTTAATATTGATATTGGGATAGTAAGTAGCATTTAATTTGGCCAGATCATCATCACACACCGTATATTGAATTTTACCTTCAGCAACCTGGGTTATCAAATCTTCTACAGAAACGCTGTCGCTTTCTACCTTATGAATTTTGATTCCACCACCTAATTCCTTGTCGAGATTGACTAAGCGGTCATAGTATTTTCCAGGCTTTACATAAACATCTTTTCCAATCAATTGAGTAACATCTGTCAGAAGCTCAGATTTAGATTTATTTTGCTGAACAACTACCTGATGAGTAATAACTTCTAGTCCGCAATAAGTCAGACTGTCTTTCATTGTTTTTGTCACTGGTAAATTGTAGGCAATCATGTCCCCTTCGCCCTTTTTCAATTTATTGACCAGTTCAGGAATGTTTTTTGCGACCTCAACCCGTAACTTTAATCCTTGTGAACGAGCGAATTGCTCACTAAGTTCGTATTGATATCCCATCTCCTGTCCTCGGTAAATAAAGTAAGAGGTAGAACTGTAAAGAGTTAGAACTACCAGTTCACCACTATCTTTTATTTGAGGAAGATCGTAAACGCTCTTCTCTTTCTGGCCTGTTTGTGTATTCTTACAGGCAAGTAACGACATCGTTATCAGAAAAAAAAGTAGAATTTTACGCATATTTTTTGTTTTCTATTTTTCCAGATCGAGATTTTTTTCGATAAACATGGTCAATATATCAATAGCAACCTGATTGTTTCCACCTTGAGGAATAATTAAGTCGGCATATCTTTTTGTTGGTTCAATAAATTGCTGATGCATAGGTTTTAATACACGAGTATATCTTTCCATAACCATTTCAGCTGTACGTCCGCGTTCTACAATATCGCGGTTTATTACACGTATCAGTCGTTCATCGGGATCAGCATCAACAAACACTTTTAGGTCCATTAAATCTCGTAACTTCTTATCGCTTAGGGCTAGAATCCCTTCTACAATAATAACATCACGAGGTTCAATGTGAATTGTTTCCGGCTGACGGGTACAAGTAAGATAAGAGTAAGTTGGTTGTTCTATACTTTCTCCTTTTTTTAGTAACTGAATGTGTTTTGATAGCAAATCCCATTCAAAAGAATCCGGGTGGTCGAAGTTTATAAATTGTCTTTTTTCGACAGGGACATTGCTACTGTCTTTGTAGTAAGAGTCCTGAGGCAGTAATACTACTTCATCTTTTGGAAGACTATCAAAAATCTTACGAACAACGGTTGTTTTACCGGAACCTGTACCACCAGCTATACCTATTATTAACATTGTTTAATATTGCTTTTTAAAACAAATAACTTACTTTTGTTATAAATTCATTAGAATTGAATTTATATACAAAAATAGAACAAATTAATTAATAAAACAAAGTATGGTACGACACATTGTATTATTCCAATTAAAAAAAATGGAATCAGAGAGTGCAAAACTTGAAGTAATGAATGCATTTAAAAACGCTATAGAAGCTTTACCTAAAGATATTGATGTAATCCGTAAAATTGAAGTGAAATTTAATATGAATCCGGCTGAAATTTATGATATTGCATTGAATAGTGAATTTGATTCATTGGAAGATGTAAATATCTATGCAAAACATCCTTTACACGTTGCAGCTGGAAAGATATTGGCTGATGTTAAAGAAAGCCGTGCATGTGTAGACTATGAATTTTAGTCATGAACTTATTTTACTAGAATGAAGAAAATACAATTAATATTTTTCTTGCTATTATTATTAGCAAGCAATATTTCTGCTCAGATTCAAGATCCGGTAAGCTTTAAAACAGAGCTAAAAACCATCAGCGAAACTGAAGCTGAAATCCGGTTTACGGCATCTATTGATAAAGGTTGGCATGTTTACTCAGTAAATCTTCCTTCTGGGGGGCCTATATCGGCAACGTTTAATGTAGAAAAAATAGAAGGAGCTAAGCTGATAGGAAAACTCACTCCACTTAGCAAAGAAATAGAGAAGTTTGATAAAGTTTTTGAGATGAAATTGCGCTATTTTGAACATAGTGCTACTTTCTCACAAAAAATAAAAATAACAGGCAGTAGTTATAAAATAAAGGGCTATTTGGAGTATGGTGCATGCGATGATGAGAGTTGCTTGCCTCCTACCGAAGTTCCTTTTAATTTTCAAGGTAAGGGTAGTGCAAAAGCAGTGGCTGAAGCTGCAAAAGATGCAGAAACATCTTCAAAGGATGTAAAAGAAGAACCTGTTACAGCCTTGACTGTTGATACTTTAGCTCTTGCAAAGACAGATTCTGTTGCGTCTACTGACACAGTTGCTAAATCTGATTACTGGAAACCGGTAATTAGTGAACTGCAAAGTTTCGGAGGATCTACAGATCACAAGAACCTCTCTTGGATTTATATTTTTGTGACCGGATTTCTGGGTGGCTTGCTTGCTCTGTTCACGCCGTGTGTGTGGCCAATTATTCCTATGACAGTAAGCTTTTTCCTAAAACGAGCAAAAGACAAGAAAAAAGGAATAAGAGATGCCATATTATATGGAGTTTCCATCGTGGTAATCTATCTGATCTTGGGGCTTGCTGTTACGCTGATTTTTGGAGCAAGTGCATTGAATGCCTTGTCTACAAATGCTATATTTAATATCCTGTTCTTCCTGATGCTGGTTGTCTTCGCAGCTTCGTTCTTTGGAGCATTCGAGATTACACTTCCATCTTCCTGGAGTACGAAAGTGGATAGTAAAGCCGAGAGTACAAGCGGAATGCTTAGTATCTTCTTAATGGCATTTACGCTGACACTTGTTTCGTTCTCCTGTACAGGTCCAATCATTGGATTTTTATTGGTACAAGTCTCTACATCCGGTAGTATTGTTGCCCCTGCAATTGGAATGCTTGGTTTTGCTATAGCATTGGCATTACCTTTCACTCTCTTTGCATTGTTCCCATCATGGTTGAAGTCAATGCCTCGTTCAGGTGGTTGGATGAATCAGGTTAAAGTTGTTCTTGGATTCCTTGAACTAGCCTTTGCACTGAAATTCTTCTCTGTTGCCGATCTTGCTTATGGTTGGAGATTACTTGATCGAGAAACATTCCTTGCTTTGTGGATTGTAATCTTTGCATTACTGGGATTGTATTTATTGGGTAAGATTCGTTTTCCGCATGATGATGAAGATACAAAAACTTCTGTACCTGCGTTTTTTATAGCTTTGGTTTCTTTGGCTTTTGCTGTATATATGATTCCAGGATTGTGGGGTGCACCATTAAAAGCTGTCAGTGCATTTGCTCCTCCAATGAAAACTCAGGATTTTAATCTGTATACTAAAGAAGTACATGCCAAGTTTGATGACTTTGATGCAGGTATGGAATATGCCCGACAGCAAGGTAAACCTGTTATGATCGACTTTACCGGATATGGATGTGTAAACTGTCGTAAGATGGAGCTTGCTGTATGGATAGATCCTAAAGTAAGCAGTATTATTGAGAATGACTATGTATTGATCTCTTTGTATGTAGATGATAAGAAACCTCTTCCTGCACCAATTACTGTAACAGAGAATGGAACAGAAAGGACATTGAGGACAATTGGTGACAAGTGGAGTTATCTGCAAAGAATTAAGTTCGGTTCCAACGCACAACCTTTCTATGTATTACTGGATAATGAAGGTAAACCGCTCAATAAATCGTATGCTTACGATGAAGATATTGAAAAGTATGTAGAATTCCTGCAGAAAGGTCTCGACAATTACAAAAAATAAAATGTATTCTATTTAAGATGAAAAAGATAATTAACCCTTGGAATAAAAAAGAAGGATATAATTGTTTTGGGTGTTGCAAGAGCAATGAAAGTGGTGTGAAGATGGATTTCTATGAAGATGGCGATGAAGTTGTCAGCTTCTGGAAACCAGAACCTCAGTTTCAGGGGTGGACTAATACTCTTCATGGTGGTATTCAGGCGGTTTTAATGGACGAAATCTGTGCATGGGCGGTACTTCGTAAACTTCAGACTACCGGCGTTACTACTAATATGCAAACACGGTACATGAAGTCGGTTAGTACAAACGACTCTTGTTTAACCTTACGGGCAAGTATTCAGGAAGTTAAGCGCAACATTGTTGTGGTCGAGGGACGGCTGTACAATGAAGCAGGCGAACTTTGCACAAAGTCAGTTTGCACCTACTTTACTTTTTCTAAGGAGAAACTGCGTGAAGAAATGCAATTTCTGGGCTGTGAAGTGGAAAATGAGGATGTAGATCCATTAAATTGTTAGTTTTAAACATCTTTTTGTGATAATTATTTGGAAATCTAAATAGATAGCTTTACATTTGTAGCATAAAACAAAAAACAATATGATCAATACAGTTATACGTCATCATCATCATTATCCTAACGAATAGTCGGTGGGCGTATAGATTATATGTATATATGAAATAGGAAAGGCTTACCGTTTTGGTGAGCCTTTTTTTTATTCCTAATTGAATCATTTTAAAAAAAATAAACTTATGCTAAGAATTGCCGTACAATCCAAAGGGCGTTTGTTCGAAGAAACAATGGCTCTTTTCGAAGAATCAGACATTAAATTAAGTTCTCACAAGAGATCACTTCTTGTTCAGTCTACTAATTTCCCTGTTGAGGTATTGTACCTTCGTGATGATGATATTCCTCAGGCTGTTGCTACCGGTGTTGCTGACCTGGGTATTGTTGGCGAAAATGAATTTGTAGAGAAGGATGAGGATGCAGAAATCGTTAAGAGATTAGGCTTTAGCAAATGTCGTCTTTCCTTAGCTATGCCTAAAGATATTGAATATCCGGGATTATCATGGTTTGAAGGAAAGAAGATAGCTACTTCTTATCCGGCTATTTTGAAGAACTTTATGAAAGCCAACGGCATTAAAACAGAAATCCATGTAATTAATGGATCTGTGGAAATTGCTCCGGGCATTGGATTGGCAGATGCTATTTTTGATATAGTAAGCTCTGGTTCTACTTTAATAAGTAATCGTCTGAAGGAAGTAGAAGTGGTGATGAAATCGGAAGCTTTACTGATTGGTAATAAGGAAATGTCGTCAGAAAAAAAAGAAGTTCTTGATGAACTTTTGTTCCGCATGGATGCTGTTAAAACTGCTGAAGATAAGAAATATGTGTTGATGAACGCACCAAAAGATAAGTTGAAAGATATTATTGAAGTTCTTCCGGGAATGAAGAGTCCTACTGTTATGCCACTTGCTCAGGAAGACTGGTGTTCTGTGCATACAGTTCTCGAAGAAAAGCGCTTCTGGGAAATTATTGGTAAGCTGAAAGCTCTTGGAGCTGAAGGTATTCTTGTATTACCTATTGAAAAGATGATTATTTAATAAGTCTATGAAAATAATTAAATATCCGGGAAAAGAGGACTGGAAAGAAATTCTGAAACGCCCTGCACTTAATACTGAAAGCTTGAACGATACGGTGAAAGGTATCCTTAATCGTGTAAAGACTGAAGGGGATAAAGCAGTGCTTGAGTGCGAAGCCACTTTTGACAAGGTACAGCTTGCTAGTCTGACTGTGAGCGCTGATGAGATCAAAGAAGCCGAAAGTCTGATAAGTGACGATCTGAAAGCGGCTATCATACTTGCAAAAGAAAATATAGAAACCTTTCACTCGGCACAACGTTTTACCGGAAAAAAAGTTGAAACACGTCCGGGTGTAGTTTGCTGGCAGAAAGCTGTAGGAATTGAGAAAGTGGGATTGTATGTTCCTGGCGGAACAGCCCCTTTGTTCTCAACCGTGCTTATGCTTGCAACTCCAGCACGCATTGCCGGATGCAAGGAAATAGTACTTTGTACCCCTCCAAACCGTGAAGGTAAAGTGCATCCAGCTATTTTGTTTGCCGCTAATCTGGCCGGAGTAAATAAAATATTTAAGGCTGGTGGAGTACAGGCAATCGGAGCTATGGCTTATGGTACGGAATCTGTGCCAAAAGTCTATAAAATATTCGGCCCGGGTAATCAATACGTAACAGCAGCCAAGCAACTAGTTTCTTTGCGTGATGTAGCTATTGATATGCCAGCTGGTCCTTCTGAAGTAGAAGTGCTGGCCGACCAATCAGCCAATCCAGCTTTTGTGGCAGCCGATTTATTATCTCAGGCAGAGCATGGAATTGATAGTCAGGCTGTGTTAATTACTACCTCCGAAGAACTTATTGAGAAAGTTTGTGCCGAAGTAGAATCTCAACTAGCGCAATTACCAAGAAAAGAAATTGCTGCAAAATCATTGGATAACAGCAAGCTGATTTTGGTTAAGGATATGGACGAAGCCATATCAATGACCAATGAATATGCTCCTGAGCACCTGATTATTGAAACTGCTAACTATATGGAAGTCTCTGAACAGATTACAAATGCCGGTTCTGTATTCCTTGGATCACTAACTCCTGAAAGTGCAGGCGATTATGCTTCGGGCACTAACCATACCCTTCCAACCAACGGATATGCAAAAGCATACAGTGGAGTAAGCCTTGATAGCTTTATCCGCAAAATTACTTTCCAGGAAATTACCAGTCAGGGTATTCAAACTATTGGTCCGGCTATTGAAGTAATGGCAGCCAATGAGCAACTCGATGCTCACAAGAATGCGGTGACAGTAAGGCTTAACAGTTTAAAATAAAGAAACGATGAAAGCATTAAAAGAATTAACCCGTCCGAATATATGGGATTTGAAACCCTACTCTTCGGCACGCGATGAATATAAAGGAGCAGAAGCAACAGTCTTTCTTGATGCAAATGAAAATCCATATAACAATCCGTTTAACCGTTATCCGGATCCATTGCAAAGAGATTTAAAAGAATTGCTAGCCCCGATAAAAGGAGTAAAGTCTGAAAATATATTTCTTGGAAATGGTAGTGATGAGGCAATAGATCTTGTTTACAGAGCTTTTTGTGAACCTGAAAAAGACAATGTGGTTGCCATCGATCCTACATACGGAATGTATAAGGTTTGTGCAGATGTGAACAATGTAGATTACCGCAATGTATTACTGGATGAAAACTATCAGTTCTCGGCAGATAAGTTGCTGGCAGCTACAGATGAAAGAACCAAACTTATATTTCTTTGTTCACCAAACAATCCAACAGGCAATGACTTGTTGCAAAGTGAACTAGAAAAAGTAGTCAACGAATTTGAAGGCTTGGTTATTCTTGATGAAGCCTATAATGATTTCTCTGACAGACCATCATATCTTTCGCAACTGGATAAATATCCTAACCTGATTATTCTTCAAACATTCTCCAAAGCATACGGTTGTGCAGCCATTCGTTTGGGTATGGCTTTTGCTTCGAAAGAGATTATTGATATTCTTAACAAGATAAAATACCCGTATAATGTGAATTTACTTACTCAGCAACAAGCTATGAATATGCTGAAAGATTATTCTCAGGTAGAGTCTTGGGTAAAAACATTGATTGAAGAGCGGGCTTACCTTGAAAAAGAATTTGTTGCATTGGCTTGTACGGAAAAGATATATCCTTCGGATGCAAATTTCTTCCTGGCTAAGGTATCAGATGCCAAGGCTATTTATAATTATCTCGTAGCAAAAGGCATTATCGTTCGTAATCGTACTTCAATAACGCTTTGCAAAGATTGCTTGCGTGTAACGGTAGGAACCCGCGAGGAAAATAATCAGTTGCTGGAAACATTGAAGCAATATAAATAGGAGTTGGCATGAAGAAAGTATTATTTATAGATAGAGACGGTACATTGGTTATTGAACCACCGATTGATTTTCAACTTGATTCTCTCGAGAAATTAGAGTTTTATCCGAAGGTATTTAAGAATCTTGGCTTTATACGCAGCAAGCTTGATTTTGAGTTTGTAATGGTGACTAACCAGGACGGATTAGGTACTGATTCTTTTCCTGAAGAGACATTCTGGCCGGCTCAGAATAAAATGCTGAAAGCCTTTGAGAATGAAGGAATCACTTTCGATGATATTTTGATAGATCCAAGTATGCCCGAAGAAAACAGTCCAAACCGCAAACCCGGAATTGGAATGATGGGCAAATACCTGGAAGAAGGTACTTATGATATTGCAGGAAGTTTTGTGATTGGCGATCGTATTACCGATGTACTGTTGGCAAAGAACCTGGGATGCAAGGCCATCTTTATGCAGGATTCAACAGATGAGCTGAAACGTAAAGGGCTGGAAGATGTTTGCGCATTAGCAACAGCCGACTGGGATCGTGTAACCGAGTTTCTTTTTGCCGGCGAACGTACCGCACAGGTGCAACGTACTACCAAAGAAACAGATATCTTTGTAAAGCTGAACCTCGACGGAACAGGTGCGTGCGATATCTCTACCGGCTTAGGATTTTTTGATCACATGCTCGAGCAGATAGGAAAGCATTCCGGAATGGATTTAATGATCAAAGTAAAAGGTGATCTTGAAGTAGATGAACATCATACTATTGAAGATACAGCTATTGCTTTGGGCGATTGCATTTATCAGGCATTGGGAAACAAGCGCGGTATTGAAAGATACGGTTACTGTCTTCCTATGGACGATTGCTTGTGTCAGGTAGCACTCGACTTTGGAGGCCGCCCCTGGTTGGTTTGGGATGCAGAATTTAATCGTGAAAAGATAGGGGAGATGCCTACCGAGATGTTTCTGCATTTCTTTAAATCATTGAGTGATGCCGCTAAAATGAACCTGAACATCAAAGCTGAAGGGCAGAACGAGCATCATAAAATTGAAGGAATCTTTAAAGCTTTGGCTCGTGCACTGAAAATGGCAGTGAAGAGGGATATATATCATTATGAGTTACCTTCAACAAAAGGAATACTATAAAGGTGTCTGAAGTAGCACACTATAGAGTTGCTAAATAATATTTAAAATCCAAATATCTAATACTATTTAGATGTTTGGATTTGTTATAATAAGTATATTTGTTCCACATAACTAAGAACTTTGATTATGAATAGTGAAGCAGAAAAAATATTAGCAGATAAGAATATTAAGCCTACTGCTATGCGTATTTTGGTTCTTAAAGAGTTACTATTACAATCGGATGCAGTTAGTTTATACGATCTTGAGCAAAAGTTTGATAAAGTAGAAAGAACAACGCTGTTTCGTACGCTAAATACTTTTGTTGAAAATAGCTTAATACACAAAATAGATGATGGCACAGGTGCTGTAAAGTATGCTTTATGTGAAAAAGATTGTACCTGCGAACTGAAAGATTTGCATCTTCATTTCTTATGCACAAAATGTGGGCGGACTTTTTGCCTGAAAGATATACCTATCCCTTCTTTTCAGCTTCCCGATAATTTTGTCTTTGAAACGGCTAATTTTGTAATTAAAGGAGTTTGTCCGCATTGCCATAAATAATGCAACACTGTTGCACATCTATATAACTTATCTTTGTTGAGTGCAAATGATTAATTTGTATACATAACAAAATAAGTATAAATTCTAAATAGAAGTAAGATGACAAACTCTGAACAAAATCTCTATCAAAAAGCTTGGTTACTAAGCTTATTTACAATATTCTATAACGTGATTGAAGGGCTGGTTTCCATGTTTTTTGGATACGAAGACGAAACATTAGCGTTATTTGGTTTTGGTGTGGATAGTTTTATAGAAGTAATGTCAGGCATTGGTATAGCTGTTATGATATTGCGCATTAAACAAAATCCGGAAAGCAATAAGAGTTCTTTTGAAAAAACAGCCTTAAAAATTACAGGATTTGCCTTTTATATCTTATCAGTCGGTCTGTTGGCTGGTATTGTTTTGAACCTGATAAATGGACATAAACCAGAGACTACACTATGGGGGATAATAGTGTCTTCCTTATCTATATTGATAATGATATGGCTAATGTATGCCAAAAAGACGATCGGGAAAAAACTAGGCTCAGACCCAATTATTGCTGATAGTAATTGTACAAAGGTGTGTGTATATATGTCGGTTGTTTTGCTTTTATCCAGTTTAATCTATGAATTAACTGGCTTTGCCTATGCCGATGTTATTGGTACTGCAGGTTTAATTTATTTCTCTTTATCCGAGGGGAAAGAAGCTTTTGAGAAAGCAGAAGGAAAGGAATGTTGCTGTCATTGAAGCTACGAAGGGCAGAACGAACATCATAAATTCAATGTATCTTTTAAGCTTTGGCTCGCGCACTGAAAATGGATGTGAAGAGAGCTATACGACGATGAACCACCTTCAATTAAAGGAATGCTCTGATTTTATTAGTATATCTGAAGTTGAAATAATAATCTTGATGATATAAAAAGATATAATAAATTGTATTATAATTTATTGGAATGCAGTAGTAGATGTTTTGTTTATTACCGCATTCTTTTTTTAATATAATGTTATTAGAAAAATAATTATTTTTTATTTGTTTGAAATGGAATATATATTACATTTGTAAATGAATAAAAAATACTATTATGAAAAACAGATTAAATCTTATTGTTTTATTGCTTGGATTAGTTCTAACTAATTGCAATAATAAGAATGAAAATGTAATTTCTGAGGGAAATAAAGTTGCAGCTTTAGATATTAAGCCAACTTTTTTACCAACAAAAAACGGAGTGATATGTAAGGATTGGAATAAGAAGAAAGGGCAGGACCTTGAATTTTATTATGATAAAGAGACATTTAATGTTATTTCTTCTGTGAAATTAGAGAAAAATCCTCAATTGGAAGTGCATTATAAAATTAAAAAAGAACATAATAAAAGCGTGGTGAAGTATTCTGATTGTAACTATATAGCATTGGGAATCAGTGAAGTTACTGACGGAAAATATATTTATAAGTTGCAGTTGAAAGATATAGCGAACAAGTATCCCCTGGATTATATAGCTGTTACAGATGTTGGTAATAATAGCTTTGTTTTTGGTGACAAAGAAATGGGAAATTATTTTCCTAACCTGAAAAAGTATATTTCTCAAGGAGATTTATAAACAATAGTTCGTTACTAAAATATTTGTAATAGTAATTAAAATCTAAAAATATAAAAAAAACAGTTTTAAGCATAATGCTTATTTTTATTAGCATTTTATCTTATGCTCAGACAACAGCAGATTATGGTATTGAATTTAGTAAGTTTAAATTAGAGTGGTATACTGTTATGGGATTTAGAGGTGGTGACAGTCAAAGATTGAAACTAACTTTTAAGAATACCTCAGATAAAGATTTGAAGTATGTATTTGTTAAATACTATGCTGTTAATGCAGTGAATGATATATCAGTAGATAACTATAATAGAAAAGAGTTTTCGGTTAGTTGCACAGGACCATATAAATCAGGAGTTACTAAAAAACTAGAAGTTGAAATAGCACTATTTTTTCCTAACTTACTGAAAGCTTATCCTTATGAGTTAAATTTAACTTATATGAATGGTACAGAACAAGATATTGTAATTAATAAGGATAATATAAAAACTCTTTTTCCTTGTTTAGATTACATAGAAATAGGTAATTTACAGAAATAAGTAAATCTATGTATATTAAGCTTTCTAAGAAGAGGTTTTTATTTATATTTGAAATTTATCTGAAAACTTTAAATTTAACCGATATCTAATTATTATGAATTCTATTGTAATTGTAATTATTGCCGCATTATTCCTTGTTATAGGCTATGGTGTCTACGGCAGATTCATGGCGTATAAAGTTTTAATGCTGAATAAAAACAATGTTGTTCCTTCGGAAACTCTCAATGATGGGCACGACTATGTGCCAACAAACAAAGTAGTATTAATGGGGCACCATTTTGCAGCAATAGCCGGAGCAGGTCCATTAATTGGTCCGGTACTCGCAGCCCAGTATGGATTTCTTCCCGGTGTTCTATGGATATTGATTGGCTCTTTATTTGCCGGAGCTGTTCACGATATGGTAATTCTTACAGCTTCTGTACGGTATAAAGGAAAGTCAATCGCTGAAATAGCAAGAGATTTAGTTGGCGACAGATTAGGTTTTATAACCTCCATTGCTGTAATCGCTATTTTAATTGTATCAATGGCCGGTTTAGGCATTCCCGTTGTTAATGCCTTGAAAAACTCACCTTGGGGAACATTCACGGTTGGCTTTACAATTCCTGTAGCACTTTTTATTGGTATCTATTTGAAATATATCCGTCCCGATAAAATATGGGAAGGAACAATAATAGGAGTACTTTTGGTTTTGCTGGGAGTGGTTCTTGGTCCGATGATTCAAAATTCAGCTTTAGGTGCTTATCTGGATTTTGATCAAAAGCAGATGTCTTTAATTCTGGCAATTTATGGATTCTTTGCCGCTGCTTTACCCGTTTGGTTATTACTCTTACCCAGAGACTATTTAAGTACTTACATGAAACTTGGTGTTATCGGTGCATTGGCTATTGGTATCATTATTATTCAGCCGGATATTAAAATGCCGGCTATTACACAATTTGTAAATGGAGGTGGTCCGATTGTTCCCGGTAAAGTATTTCCTTTTCTTTTTATAACTATTGCTTGTGGTGCTTTGTCTGGTTTCCATTCACTGATAAGTTCCGGAACAACGCCTAAACTGATTAAAAACGAAAAAGATATATTACCAATCGGTTTTGGTGCAATGCTATTAGAAGCGTTTGTTGCCATCATGGCTTTACTCGCTGCAACAGTTCTACCAACTTCTGATTATTTTGCTATCAATTCCCTGCCCGAAGTCTTTTCTAAACTGCATATGGTTCCTGTTGATTTGCCAGAACTTTCATCTTTAGTAGGAGAGGATTTGGCAGGCAGACCCGGAGGTTCAGTATCTTTGGCTGTTGGTATGACTTATGTATTTGAAAGTATTCCATGGTTAAGATCAATGATGGGGTACTGGTATCATTTCTGCATAATGTTCGAAGCATTGTTTATCCTTACTACTATTGATTCAGGTACAAGAATCGGCCGATATCTGCTTCAGGATTTATTCCGTCAGAACTCAAGAGATATATCAAAAGGGCGTGCATGGTTTAATGCTATTTTCTTTTCCGGACTCATAACTTTCTTCTGGGGATATTTATTATACACCGGTGATATTTCAACAATCTGGCCTCTTTTTGGGACGGCCAATCAGATGCTGGCAATTATTGCATTTGCCATTGGAACAACATACTTACTTCGTTCTCAGCAAAATAAATATGTTTGGGTAACTGCCATTCCTTTGTGCTTTGTTACGGTCACTACTTTATCGTCGGCACTGATGAATATTTTCGATAATTATCTGCCAAAAGGTTTGTATGCACTTTCTGCTATATCCGGTATATTAGTAATTCTGGTTTGTCTGGTGCTTATTGAGAGCTTTGTCAACTGGAGAAGAATAACTCGAATGAGTAACGAAGAACTTACCTCTGTAGAAATTGGACTTATTGGGGAACCGGTTGTTTCTGATGATAGAAAATATGGCAGAAATTAAAATTCTGCTTGATAAGCTTCCTATGAGATTATAAAATGAGAAAGCCACTGTTCATAATATAGTGTAAATGGACAGTGGCTTTTTTATTGGTATATTTTTAATAGATGATTTCTCAGAAAGTCTTTTATTATACCTGAAGTTAAACAGAGAACTGCTTTATCTGATTTAATAAATCCGTCAATGTATATGCATTATCTACATGTTTCTGATCGAAAACCATGTAGTAACGATACTTATCACCGGCTTTGTTAGCCCATGTTTGACCAAGTAATATTTTCTTTTCAGAATCACTACCATCAAGATGATCTCCCTTAGTCTCGATAAGAAGAATATGTCCAGTATTCAATACAACTATAAAATCTGGATAATGATTTATAAAACCGTTAATATAAAATCCTTTGCCTCGTTCCAAATTTCTATGCCAAAACTTAACATTGTCAAGATTGGCAATTAGGGCAATGACTCTTTGCTCAAAGCCATTCACATTATCTTCTTCGGTATAAATATTTTTAGGAACTCCAATCAGTTTATCTTTAAGTATAATCTTATCTGCTGGTTTATGGTTTTCTTTACTGTTTATCTTTCCAATATCCAGAAAATTTCACTTTTATTTGTGATAAAATCGAATTTCTATATTTCAGTTATAGATCAATTTATTCAATATCATTATCCGATTCTTTTTTTAATTTTTCTTGCCATTCTTCATAGAGGTCTAGCAAGTTTCGTTCGCTGAAAGACCAATGGGGTGTAGGTTGAACAACTGATTTGCTTCCCAATAGTCTTGTTGTTATTGCAGTAAGAGAACATTCCTGTCCTTCAAAATCTACTTTACGCCCTGTCTTAACAATGCAAGTTTTGGATGTATCATGAATATATGTTAATAGATCTCCCTCATTAAGTCCCATTTCAAAGAAGTTAATAGATGGACGTCGTATTATTTTTTTTCGCTCATCTTCAGGAATATCATTTTCCATCTCTTTCACTACTTCTGCGGTTATGTTTCCTTTATTGAAGAGCTTTAATATACCTATTGCTTGTGATGGCTTGATGCTGAAAAATTCACGGTTGGGGTTGATTCGTTGTGGTTCAAAAGCTTCGTGGAGGGCTTGTTCCAATTCTTTAAAGCAATCTACTTTGCATGCATAGACACAATCAAATGGTAGAGGAACTCCAGTTGTGTATAGCTCTTTTAGTCGATTATCCATATCATCACGACTAGTCATGCCGATTTTTACTATTCCAGGCATACAATCGTTGGTTAATAGGTAAACGATTCCTTTATTATTATCTTTGGTCATAATAGTCTTGTTCTGATTTATTTTACATTTCAAGAAGTTTTTGTCCTCGCTCTGTTAACCGATAAGTCTGTTTTGGACTATTTGGTATGTCTTTGATTGTAGGTTCTACAAGTTCTGACTCGATAAGAGGATTGAGGATTTGCTGGCGGAATCTACTTCTGTTTTTCTCATCAACCAAATTCATTAACTTTAGAATTGTTTGAGCTTTTTCAAGCATTGATATAAGTACCTTCCCAGACTTTTCTATATGTTGTTGTTCTAACTTGGGACAGCTTGGGACAAACTTGGGACAAACTTGGGACAAACTTGGGACGACTGGTTCTGTTTTGATCTTCTACATCCTGTTTTATTTGTTCTTTTGAAGAAGCATCTGGAGTGTTTTTAGCAACTTCCTCAATATTCAGTGTCAGCAAAACGGTATCAGGCTGAACAGTTTCTTCAATTTGAGGGCAGCCCCATTGACTGTCTTGCCATCCTTTAACAATATAGTCTGCACCACTACCTGCTTTTTCGCCAAAGCCTAAGAGCATGAATATCTTTTGAAGTATTGGGTTACGGCAAAGGCTATGACTACCCGTATAAAAATCTTCTACAGATATAAGCATTCGGCCAGGATTGCGCATAATGATTTTATCGCGCTCACGAATTATGACTAAATTTCCCTGCTCAGAATAACTGCAATGCACCAATGTATTAACCAAAGCTTCACGGATAGCAATATGAGCTGATGTTTCTTCTATACGAGTGATGCCATCGAGCATAAAGGGAACAGGTAGTGTTTGAGATAATTTAGCATACACTTTGTAGAAGAACTGGTAGAGATTGGCTTCCCAGGTTCCGTCGGGATAGATACGATCTGACCATCGTAAACGTGGGTCATCGCTCAGTTTCTCCTGATAGTCTACAAAGTACCAAGGGGTGCAGGATTGATCGGTAATACTTTCTGTCTTGCCAAACATTAGTATGCCGGCACGAGTAAATCCTTAGTCACCTGTTTCTCGATCTACTCTATAGGCACCTATTTTATTCAGAAAGGTCATATCGTCCAATTCATTCCAAGGATGGTTTTCTTTGCGAAGTACAAATCGCTGACGATAGCCCTTCAACGAGGCCCTGTCAATATCCTCTAGGCTATAATGAGGTAATATCTGGTTATCAAAAGGCATGCTTATATGATGAGCGTCGGCGAACATCTCTCGAACTTCGTTATCTGTACAATGATAGTCGCCTTCGTGATTGCGTTTGAAAGTGTTTCCGAACGGATTTCGAGTAAGATATACGGGGCGAATGTCATATGATGCTCGTGGTATGCGGAAAGCTAGAAATTTGTTTCCATCCGTATCACCTTCAATCACGTCACGCTCAGTAAGCATAGTGGCACTGACTTTTTCTTTATTGTGAGCACAATCCCAAAAACGCTTTTTATAAGTCGTTATCTGTTCCGAGGTCAGTCCGTCGGGAATAAACTTGCCATTCTTTTCCTTAATACCCAATACTATGATACCACCATTAGTATTAGCAAACGAAGAGAATGACTCCCAGAAACTTTCTGGTAATCCACCTTTAGCAGACTTAAATTCAACCTCTGCATTTTCAGCACCATCCATTAACCTCTTTATATCTTCTTTCAAATCCATAATGACTCGCTTCTTTCTATGAAATATGTACAAACATTATTATCTTCTCTTGGAAGAATGCAATAAGTATCTCACATCCACATCCAAGGTTTCTGCTATCTTCTTGAGTGTTTCCAAAGATGGCTGAGATGTGTTTTTTGCCTATTACGCAAAGTTATTAATAATATTCCAAAACAAATCATCTTTCTGATAAAATGTAAGGATTGATTGTATGTTCCAGATTATATCCGTTTATTTTAGATTTATGATTTCTGATATGATACTACAAATTTTTTGAGGGAATCAGATACTAAATTCAAATATTTAATGTAATGCCTATTTAGGAATAAGAAAAATATTGTAAAATCAGTTCTAGTAATAACCACAGAAACAGTAAACTCAATCCAGGAAAGGTTAAATCCAAACCCCAATAAATAAAAACCATTGGTGAATAATCTAAAAACTCCCGCCAGCTTTTTTAAAAAGCCGGCGGGAGTTTGCTCAATGTCCGGTTACGTTTTTTAAAAAGCCGGCGGGAGTTTTGTTACTCTTCTAGCTTCAAAAAAAACTTTTTATTTTCATCCCTCACCACTTTTCTGTTAAGTAGTTTATGTACAGTTGTTTATACGCAAAAATAGAGAAAGATCCCTCACTCATCCCTCACCCTTGATTTTGTATTTGTTTGTATATCAAGTGTATAGATTGTTATGGATGAACGTGTTTTTGTTATCAACCCTCACCTTTTGCTCTATCCCTCACTCTTAAATTGAATTTTAGTTCTTTTCAGGCTGATTTTTTTAACCTTGGACTAAAATGGATAAAAAAACGCGAGTTTTAAGCGAAAAGGTGAGGGATGCCCTTAAAAAGTGAGGGATGATGGCTGTTTTGCTTTTATCCCTCACTGATTAATAACTTGTATATTAGATGATTATATTTGCTGGTGTGAGGGATGAGTGAGGGTTGTTATTCGCTAATTGTTTGAATATTAACTATTTAAATCTAAAAGATGATGGATAAAAATAAAATATTAATTCTAGTAGTTAAACCCAAAAGCCCATAAAGGAATAGTTCCCATGTATCCAAATTCAATATCATCTTTTACTACATAAGCATTCTGAATATCAGAAATTTGTTTTTTGGTTTTATTTTTTCCTCCCACTTCAAAGGTGTAATCAGCAATGCTGAAATCGGACTTGTCAGAAGCCAGAATGTTATTCCTAACTTTCATCTGGTTGAAGAATATAGTCTCACGAATATTGCCTATATCGGGATTACCTTCTCCTATTGCGTAAATTAAATTAGTGTTACCAAGATAGATTTTCTCAATTTTCCCCAGCAAACGAATACCTTTGGTTGCATTTCTTAATTGGGCAATAATGCCAGCCTTCTCCAGATAGAACAAAAAATCAGTAACTTGATTACGATGCACATCAAGCATCTCGCCAATCTTTGATAAATTGGGTTTGAAGGGAGCACTTTGCGAAATAATAAATAGTAGCTGTTTCAGTTTGCGTGCTGTTGATATATTCATATTGGCGAATGTTGGTATATCTGTTTCCAATGTCAGACCAATAACGTTTCGTAATCTTTCAAAATAATCAGGTTCCTTATAAAAAGGATAGTATCCCCTTTCAAGATAGTCCTTGAAAAGAGGAAGAGGATGTTCAATGCTAGGTATTTGAACCTTATTTGCAACTATATCTTCTAAACTATATGCCGAAAGTTGTAACCCAAGAGAAATATTCAGGTATTCCCGAAATGACATTCCCTCCAAATGATATGTAAGAGCTCGGCGGCTAAGATCATCACTCCCACGATAAATATCCAAAATAGATGAACCTGTAAATATTACCTGCATATCGGGGAAGTAATCATACATCATTTTCAGTTCTTTTGACCAGCTACTGTACTTATGTACCTCATCAATATATAGATGCTTTCCACCATTTTTGTAAAAGGTGGAGGCAAAGTCGAATAACTTGTTCTCTGAAAAATAGATGTCATCGGCATTTATATAAATGGTATCCTGAAGATCATTATACAACTTTATATGTTGCAGCAATAATGTTGTTTTTCCAACGCCACGTGCTCCAACAATTGCGGTCAAACGGTTATCCCAGATTACCTGATCATGCAAATAACGCACAAAGGTGGTATCCGTACGTTCTATGAGTCTTCTGAATTGTTCGTATAGCCTTTCCATAACATCCTTTTTCTGCAAATATATATAAAATGCTGAATTAAACTAGCACTTTTATGTGAAAAGTGCTGAATTAAACTAGCATTTTTTAGTTATTAATTTGATAGTTTAAAACAAAAACCCTTCTCACTGCCGATAGACATTGGAGAAGGGATGATGTAAAATGTAACATTTTAGGATCTTAAATAGATGGACGTGAATTAGAAATTATTCGTCACTTCTATTTTTGCGTTTCAGGGCTTTATCAGCTCTTTTTTCTTTCAAGCTTTTTACGGCTTCTTTTTTCTTGGATTTTTCTTTTCCTTCTTTTTCTTTCGACATAATATTTATTTTAAAAATGTGTAGAAATTCTCTATAGTTGAAAATTAATAGAAATGAGAATCGGTAGATGTGTGGTTTTTTTTGTTTCTGTAATTATTGGTACTCCAGGTTGTAATTTACAAGGGTTATTACCAATGATTCTGCAGTCTAAAAGCTCTTTGCGAACCGATATGTAGTAATGTGATAGATAATAATTATATGTTCAAATGTACGACATAAATATTGGCTTCCCAAATTAATTAATATATTTCTTAATTCCTTGATCGTATTATTTCCTGATAAATATGCAAATAGTTTTGTTTTAATCAAACTAAAACACTATTTTAGAGGCATTGATCTTACAGATCAAAAAAAGATATAAACCTTATTCTTTGTACATAGATGGAAAAACGAATAGTAGAATGCGTGCCCAATTTCAGTGAGGGGCGCGATATGAATGTAATCAAACAGATAACTGATGTAATAGAGGGTGTAGAGGGCATCAAACTTCTTGATGTTGACCCGGGTAAAGCTACCAACCGTACCGTTGTTACTTTTGTGGGAGAAATTGATGCTGTGGTGGAAGCTGCTTTTCGGTGTGTGCTGAAAGCTGCAGATGTGATAGATATGAGAAAACATCATGGTGAGCATCCGCGTATGGGAGCTACTGATGTACTGCCACTTATCCCTGTCTCTGGCATTACTATGGAAGAGACTGCTGAATATGCCCGACAGCTTGCAAAAAGAATTGCACTCGAGGGTGGTATACCTACCTATTGTTATGAATACGCTGCGATTCATCCTGAACGTAAAAAACTTGCTGCTTGCCGTGAAGGCGAATACGAAGGCTTGAAACCACGTTTTGGTAATCCTGATAAAATGCCCGATTTTGGAGGTGAGGTATGGACTAAGCGTGCTGCTCAGACAGGATGTACTGCAGTGGGAGCCAGAGATTTCTTGATTGCTGTGAATTTCAATCTCAATACAACTTCTACTCGTCGTGCCAATGCCATTGCTTTCGATGTTCGCGAACGTGGACGTGTGAAGCGTGAAGGAGATTCTCCTGCAGGGAAAATTATGAAAGATGAACATGGAGAAGATATTTTTATTCCGGGTACGCTGAAAAGTACGGCTGCTATTGGCTGGTTTATTGAAGAATATGGAATAGCTCAGGTATCAATGAATATAACCAATATATCTGTAACTCCTTTACATGTTGCTTTTGAAGAGGTTGTGGCAAAAGCTGCAGCTCGTGGAGTACGGGTAACCGGCACCGAGATTGTTGGTCTGGTGCCAAAGTCCACACTTATTGATGCGGGTAAATATTTTCTGCGCAAGCAACAACGTTCTGTTGGTATATCAGAAAAGGAGATTATGAAGATTGCCATAAAGTCTATGGGGCTTGATGATCTGAAACCTTTTGACGCTAAGGATAAGGTGATAGAATACATGATGGAAGATGATTCCGAAGATAAGCTGGTAGATATGTCCGTTTCTGATTTTGCTTACGAAACAGCCAGTGAATCGGCTGCCCCCGGTGGTGGCTCTATCTCTGCTTACATGGGAGCTTTGGGTGCTGCTTTAGGTGCAATGGTTGCCAATCTCTCTTCGCACAAAGCAGGATGGGATGCTCGTTGGGAAGAGTTTTCCAATTATGCTGAACGCGGTCAGTCTTTGCTTAACGAACTTCTTTTTCTGGTAGACGAAGATACCCGTTCCTTTAATAAAGTGATGGATGCTTTTGGCTTGCCAAAGAATACAGAAGAAGAGAAGTCCGCTCGGAGTAAAGCTATTCAGGAAGCAACATTTTATGCTACTCAGATACCTTTCAGAGTAATGAAAGCTTCTTTGGCTGTGTTTGATATTGTGGAGCAGATGGCTAAAGATGGTAACCCCAATTCTGTATCGGATGCCGGAGTAGGTGCGTTGGCCGTTCGCTCTGCTGTGCTTGGTGCCTGGTTGAATGTACGTATTAATGCTGCCGGAATTAAAAACAGAGATTTAGTTGAGCCTATTCTGCTGGAGTCTGCTGCCATGGCTAAACTGGCGCAGGAGAGGGAAGAAGTTATTCTTGAGATTGTTAATAGTAAAATATAACCAGCTATGGAAGAAATTAGTAAAGAGGAATTTCGCCAACTGATCCTGGCTGGTATCCCTGATACGCTACCCGAAGCCAAACCTTACGAACCTGCTGTTAATCATGCTCCCAAACGAAAGGATATTTTAACTGACTGTGAAAAGGAGCTTGCCTTGAAGAATGCACTTCGCTATTTCCCAGCTAAATTTCATGAAATATTGGCGCCTGAGTTTGCCGACGAACTGGCAAAGTATGGTCGTATATACATGTATCGTTTTCGTCCAGATTATAAAATATTTGCCCGCCCGATAGAAGATTACCCTTATAAGTCGAAACAAGCTGCAGCTATTATGCTGATGTTGAGTAATAACCTGGATGATGCAGTAGCTCAACATCCGCGTGAGTTGATTACTTATGGTGGCAATGGTGCGGTTTTTCAGAACTGGGCACAATTTCTGCTCACGATGAAGTATCTGGCTACCATGACAGATGAGCAGACTTTGGTAATGTATTCCGGTCATCCGATGGGATTGTTTCCTTCTCACAAGGATGCCCCGCGAGTGGTGGTAACCAATGGTATGGTGATACCTAATTACTCATCAAAAGACCATTGGGAGAAGTTCAATGCTTTGGGAGTGTCTCAATACGGACAGATGACTGCCGGATCGTATATGTACATTGGTCCGCAAGGTATTGTGCACGGTACAACCATCACAGTGCTGAACGCCAAACGAATGCAACGTGCCAAACATCCTTCCAGAAAAGGTGTATTGTTTGTCTCCTCAGGATTAGGGGGAATGTCGGGTGCACAACCGAAGGCCGGTAATATTGCCGGAGTGGTTACTGTAATTGCCGAAATTAATCCCAAAGCGGTAGCTGTTCGTTATTCACAAGGTTGGGTAGACGAGGTATTTACTGATTTGGATAAGCTGATACCACGTATGCATAAGGCAATTGATGCAAACGAAGTTGTATCTATTGCTTATCAGGGAAATGTGGTCGATTTATGGGAACGCTTGGCTGCTGAGGAGATGTATGTAGATCTTGGTTCCGACCAGACTTCCTTGCATAATCCCTGGTCGGGTGGCTATTATCCTGTAGATATTGATTTTGATGAGGCTAACCGTATGATGGCCGAAGAACCTGATAAGTTTCAGGCGAAGGTTCGCAATACGTTACGACGCCATGCTGCAGCTATCAATAAACTTACTACTGGTGGTATGTACTTCTTTGATTATGGAAATGCCTTTTTGCTGGAAGCATCCCGGGCGGGAGCCGATGTGATGAAGGCTGATGGTACTTTCCGTTATCCTTCGTATGTGCAGGATATTATGGGTCCGCTTTTCTTTGACTATGGTTTCGGACCTTTCCGTTGGGTTTGCACTTCGGGTGATCCGAAAGACCTTGCTGTAACTGACAGGATTGCTGCCGAAGTGCTAGAAAAGATTCTTCAGACTGCATCTGCTGATATCAAGTCTCAACTGGAAGATAACCTCCATTGGATAAAAGAGGCTGGAAAAAATAATCTGGTAGTTGGTTCCCAAGCACGCATTCTTTATCTTGATTCCATGGGGCGTATTGAAGTGGCCAGGGCATTTAATGAAGCTATCAGGCTTGGTGAGATTTCTGCCCCGGTAGTACTGGGACGTGACCATCACGATGTATCGGGTACTGATTCGCCTTTCCGTGAAACTTCCAATATTTACGATGGCTCTTCATTTACTGCAGATATGGCGGTACAGAATGTAATTGGCGATTCTTTCCGCGGTGCAACCTGGGTTTCAATCCACAACGGTGGAGGAGTAGGTTGGGGAGAGGTTATCAATGGCGGTTTCGGAATGATGATCGATGGTTCCGCTGATGCAGATCGTCGTTTGAAATCCATGCTCTTGTGGGATGTAAATAATGGACTGGCCCGTCGTAGCTGGGCCCGTAATCAGGGAGCAATGAATGCAATTCGCAGAGAAATGGAACGTACTCCGCAACTGGTGGTTACTTTACCTAATATAGCTGATGAAAATCTTATCAAAGCAGCATTAAAACATAAATAGTTATGGCAAAAATACATAAAATAAGCACAGCACATTTGTCAATTGACAGACTGCAACAAATTATAGAGAATGGATATAAACTGGAATTGTCCGACGAATCGAAAGCTCTGATTCTAAAATGTCGCAGGTATCTGGATGATAAGATAAAGACTCAGGACGAACCAATTTATGGTGTATCTACTGGTTTTGGGTGTTTTTGTGATATTAGTGTGAGCAGCGAGCAACTTTCTATTCTTCAGCGTAATTTGGTGATGTCTCATGCCTGCGGTGTTGGCGATCGTGTACCTAACGAGATTGTGAAGCTGATGCTTATCCTAAAAATTCAATCGCTTTCTTATGGCTATTCGGGTGTGCAGTTGGAAACGGTGCAACGGTTAGTCGACTTTTATAATAACGGTGTTTATCCGGTTGTTTATCAGCAAGGTTCATTAGGAGCATCGGGTGATTTGGTGCCGCTTGCTCATCTATGTTTGCCCATTCTGAATTTGGGAGAGGTGAATTATAAAGGCAAAGATGTGGCAGCCAACGTGGTAAACCAGAAGTTTGGATGGGAACCTATCACGCTGCAATCTAAAGAGGGACTGGCTTTGTTGAATGGAACTCAATTTATGGGAGCTTACGGCTGTTGGTGTATTATGAATGCAAATAGATTATCGGCAGTAGCAGATGTTACTGCTGCCATATCAATTGACGCATTTGATGGTCGCATTGAACCTTTCCATCCGGCTGTTCATGCCATTCGTCCGCACAAAGGACAGATAGAAACGGCTCGCCGTATTCGGGAATTGCTTGCTGGCAGCGAGATTATTTCACGTAAGAAGGTACATGTGCAGGATCCTTATTCCTTCCGGTGTGTACCGCAGGTTCACGGTGCATCCAAAGATACCATTGCTTTTGTGGAAAGTGTGTTTACTACAGAGATAAACTCAGCCACGGATAACCCAACCATTGTTCCGGATGAAGATTTGATTATCTCGGCAGGTAACTTCCACGGTGAACCTCTTGCTGTTGCTCTCGATTATCTGGCTATTGGTGTGGCCGAACTTGGCAGTATCTCTTCCCAACGAATCTATCGGCTTATTGCAGGCAAACGTGAACTTCCGATTTCTCTGGCCGGTAATCCCGGATTGAATAGTGGATTTATGATTCCTCAGTATGCCGCAGCTTCTATTGTAAGTCAAAGTAAGCAGTTATGTACTCCCGCATCGGTCGATTCTATTGAGTCATCCAATGGTCAGGAAGATCATGTGAGTATGGGAGCTAATGCAGCTACTAAATGTTATAAAGTAATGGAGAATACAGAACGTGTGTTGGCTATTGAAATGTACAATGCAGTGCAGGCGCTCGATTTCCGTCGTCCGCTTAAAACCTCACCCGTTTTAGAAGATATATGTGCTGCATATCGCGAAGTAGTACCCTTTGTAGAGAACGATTGCGTGATGTACACTCATATTCAGAATAGTATAGATTTTCTAAAGCAAGAAAAGCTTTTTAAATCATGAAACTGTTAATAACAAATATACGGGAGCTATATCAGGTGGAAGAGGCTCCACGTTCAATGGTTTGCGGCAGAGATATGGCTTTTTTGCCCAGTATCAAAGATGCTTATTTGTTGATGGAAGATGAACGCATCTCTGCTTTTGGAGAGATGTTGTCACTCTCACCAAACCTTGTAGCAGATAAAATTATTGATGCAACCGGAAAAATTGTGTTGCCTGCATTTTGCGATTCTCATACACATATAGTATATGCAGGCAGCAGGGAACAGGAATTTATTGACAAGATAAACGGACTTTCGTACGAGGAGATTGCCCGGCGTGGAGGTGGCATACTTAATTCTGCCAAACAGTTGCACGAAGCAACCGAAGACCAACTTTATGCTGAGGCTCTTGTCCGGGTTAATGAGATGATCCGTATGGGAACCGGTGCTGCCGAAATAAAGAGCGGATATGGACTAAATACCGAAGATGAGCTTAAGATGCTGCGTGTAATCAAACGACTTCGTGAAACTACACCTCTTACTATTCGTGCTACTTTTTTGGGTGCTCATGCCGTACCTGCAGCCTATAAAGGTAGGCAATCTGATTACGTAGATTTAATTGTGAACGAAATGATACCTGCAGTAGCAAATGAAGGTTTAGCGGATTTTGTAGACTGTTTTTGCGATAAAGGCTTCTTTACTTGTGAGGAGACTGAACGCATCATGGAAGCTGGTGCCAGATACGGTCTGCGTTCAAAGATACATGCAAATGAACTGGCTCTTTCTGGTGGCATACAGATAGGAGTGAAGCATAAAGCACTGTCGGTAGATCATCTGGAGTTTACAGGTGATGCTGAGATTGAAGCCCTGAAAGGTAGCAGCACTATGCCAACTTTACTACCCGGAGCGGCCTTCTTCTTAGGAATGAACTATGCACCTGCCCGGAAGATGATAGATAGTGGTCTGCCTATTGCTCTTGCCTCCGATTACAATCCGGGTTCATCGCCATCGGGTAGCATGAAGTTTATTCTTTCATTGGTGACAATCAAAATGAAAGTAACTCCTGAAGAGGCAATCAATGCCGCTACTATTAATAGTGCTTATGCAATGGGTCTTAACGATACGCATGGTTCTGTTTGCATTGGGAAAAGGGCCAATGTACTTATCACAAAAGAAATACCGTCTATCTACTATTTACCGTATGCGTATACTTCTGATTTGATAGATGCTGTAATTCTTGGTGGAGAAGTGGTTTGTTCCTAAGATGCTTTCATATTCAGGAATTCTCTCATGTTAAATATATCCATAGCAACGCATACAAATATAAAGATTAACATACTTATCAGGGAAGCACTAGTAGCCCCGAAAATTCTTCTGGTGAAAATATGCCATTCGGGATTCGTAAAATTATCACACGAAACGATTATGGCTTCGTCACTAATAGCCCAGGCAATAAGAAAAGCAACAAATCCTATCAATATAACACTTCCAAGAGTACTTCCTGTAAGTACCCAACAAACTGCACCTGCTCCAATCCAAATGGCGATGTTCAGTATAAATAAGAGTTTTGTTATGGTTTTCATATCTTAAACTTATTTACTTACATAAATGTTCCCGATTCGTTAACAAAGCAATTCATGGAAAAATAATATTCTGTTTCTTATAAAATCTGATAATTAGAATAATAGCGTAAATAACGCTCTAAATATTATTAATATCTTTTTAGGTTTAAGAGACTGCAAAATTATACTTTATTTTTGAAATATCAATAAGATTCATTGATAAATATTCTTGCAAAGAAAATCGATTATTGAATATTAAACATTTATTTACCTTACTCAATAAATATTTAACAATGAATTGCTTGTCTTTGTTTATAGATAATATTCCTGAAACTTAAAAACAAGAAGAGTTATTGAAAAAATGTGAGTGTGTACTTTGATCTGTTTTTAACATCTTTTGCCTCTTGATGTCTGCTCTAAATATTTTTTTCGCATTTTTTCTATTAAAATTGAGTACAAGAGAAAAAATGGGGTGTATAGTTAATAAACAACCATGCTAAAAGTGGATAAAATGCATAAAAAAGAAGAAAATAATAGGAGTACAACAAAAAGAGGTTTTGAACAAACTTCTTCGAATGATATCATTCAGTTCATTAAGAAGAATGATAGTGTATTGTCGGCTGAGGAGAAAGATCATATTTGGAGAAATATTTCAGGAAAGACGATAGGTAAAAAGCAGCGTTTCATTGTTCGCACTCTAAGTATTGCTGCCTCTATTCTGATTCTAGTTGTTGGTGGGTGGGGAATATACCGTCTTACAGTTGGGAAAGCGGATATGTACAAGGAAATTACAGCAAATATAAACATCGATACATTACATACATCTTGTCTTTATATTGGCAAACAGGTGATTGAACTGGACAGGCAAGCCGAAGTTTATTGCAATAGTGAGAAAGGACAACTAAAAATAGTAAATAGAGATGGTAATTCGTTTAATATATCAGTTCCTGATTCTAAGGAAAATCCGTTCTTGCAGATAGCTGTTCCACAGGGAAATAAAGCTAAGATAATATTAGCAGATAAGACTACTATAACAGTGAGAGAACACACTAAAATGGTATTTCCAATTACTTATAATGAAAAAACAAGAGAAGTTTATCTGGAAGGAGAAGCTTTTCTTGATGTTACTAAGAATCCTCAAAAGCAGTTTAATGTGAAAACTCAGGATATGGATATTAGTGTGTTGGGTACATCGTTCAACGTTTCTGCCTTTCCTGAAAGAAATATTCAATCGGTTGTACTGGTTCGCGGACGAGTGAAGGTTTCAGCGTCTTCAGGTGAAACTGTTACTATGCTGCCAAATCAGAAATATACATTTGATAAATCAGAACAGAAAAATACGCTGAATAATATTGATCCGTACAATGATATTTGCTGGAAAGAAGATTTATTAGTTCTGGATAAAGAACCTTTATCTGTTGTTCTTGAAAAATTGTGTAAGCATTATGATACGAACCTATTCTATAATGCGCAGGATATGAGTAAGATAAAAGTGTCTGGAAAATTAGATATAAGCGTTCCATTGGATGATCTTCTTAAAATGCTGGAAAAAATCGCACCTAACCAAATTACGATAGACACACTGAAGAAAACAATAAAAATGAATGTTAACCCTAAATAAAACTAATTATGTGAAAAGAGTAAAAACACAAAAAAGCTGAGAGATATTCGCGGTATCTCTCAGCCCGGACTTTGATTGTAATAATGGAATTATTGAACTAACCAAAATCTTTTAAGAATGAAACATCTTAATTTTTTATGCAATTATAAGCATATTATTTTTAATAATCTACTTTTAATAAGCTTAATTGCCTGCTCCCTTGTAGTAAATACTGTCAAAGTGCAGGCTAGGGAGTCTGTTAATGTCACGCTTGGTGACAACATAACTATTTCAATAAAGAACAAGACTATTAAAGAGGCTTTTCTTGAAATTGAGAAGAAAAGTAAGTTCGTTTTTATTTATAACAGCGAAACGGTTAATCTGAATCAAAAAGTTTCTGTTGAAGCTAAAGATGAGCCTATCCGTACTGTATTAGATCGTTTATTGAAAGGTACTACTGTTGATTATGAAATTTCCGATCATCAGATTGTAGTTTTCAGTAAGAATAATAAAAACAGCCAAAAACAAAGCGGGGCTTTTACTGTAAATGGTAAAATAACCGATGAAACAGGAGAACCATTGATTGGTGTAAGTATTCTTGTTAAGGGTACATCACAGGGTACTATTACTGATATTGACGGTAAATACTCTTTAAGTGTTCCGGGACAGAATACAAGACTGGTTTTTAGTTATATTGGATTTACAAAAATGGAACTTCAGGCTCAGAAGATGCTAAATGTGAAGATGGCGAGTGAGGCTGAAAACCTGAATGAGGTAGTAGTAGTGGGTTACGGTACGGTGAAGAAGAATGATCTTACCGGATCTGTGTCTACCCTAAAATCGAAAGATTTCAATGTGGGACTTGTAACTGCTCCTTCTCAATTGATTCAGGGTAGAGTTGCTGGTGTTAATATTACCAACAATGGTGGTGAGCCTGGAGGTGGTGCAACAGTTCGTGTTCGTGGATCGAATTCAATCCGTTCAGGACAAGATCCTCTTTATGTAGTGGATGGTGTTCCTTTGAATGTGTCTGATGATCAACAACCAAGTGGAGCTAGTATTTCTGGTGTTGGTGATACTAGTAAGAAAAATCCTTTGAATTTCCTGAACCCGGATGATATTGAATCTATTGATGTACTGAAAGATGCTTCGGCTACTGCTATCTATGGTGCTCGTGGTGCCAATGGTGTCATTATCGTAACAACTAAAAAAGGGAAAGAAGGCGCTGCTAAAGTTTCTTATTCGGGATACGTAAGTGTATCTAGTTTGCCTGAACAATATCCGGTTCTTTCTGCAGCACAATTTCGTGCATTTGCAGCAGAAAAGGGACTGACTTCAATTGAAGATGGTAAAGCGAATACTAATTGGCAGGATGAGATTTTCCGTACTGCAGTTTCTTCTAACCATAATCTCTCCATAAGTGGTGGAGGTAAAAATGGTAACTACCGCGCTTCATTAGGTTATCAGGATCAGGAAGGTATTATTAAAAGAACGGGAATGGAAAAGTACACAGGGCGTTTTTCTGCTAGTCAGAAAACATTTAATGACCGTTTGTTGATTGAAGCGAGTTTGATGGCTAGTAGAAACCTTGACCAACGTGCACCTATTGGTGAAACTGGTGGCTACGAAGGCGACCTTTTGCTCTCTGCATTAAAGTTAAACCCTACTTATCCTGTATACAATACTGATGGTTCTTATTATCAGAAGAGTAAAGATGTGCGTAACCCTGTAGCTATGCTTAATCTTACTAATGATAAAACGCAGACAGATCGTATTCTGGCTAATGTAACCGGAACTTTGACTATTTTGAAAGATCTAAAATACAAAATGAATGTGGCTTTAGATCAGACAAAGGCTACACGCAAAGTAACTCAGGATAAATCCTTGATTTATCTGACTGATAACGGTACTGCCGATATAAATAATGTTGAAGCTGGAAACTTCCTGATTGAAAATTATCTGACCTATAATTTTAATCTGGCAAAGAAGCACTCTTTCAATTTATTAGGAGGACATTCTTATCAAAAATTTCGCAACTATTATTATGGTATGTCTGAAACAGGCTTTACTGTCGATAATATAGATTATTTGTATGATCTTTCTTATGGTAAGAACAAGCAGGTAACCAGCACTTCCGGAATTACAGTTAATGAACTTCAATCGTTCTTTGGACGTGTGAATTATGGATTACTGGACAAGTATTTGCTTACAGTAAACTTCCGTGCCGATGGTTCTACTAAGTTTGGAGAAAATAATAAATATGGTTATTTCCCATCTGCTGCACTTGCATGGAGAATGAGTGAAGAGAATTTTATTAAGAAACTGAATGTTTTCGAGAATCTGAAACTAAGATTAAGCTGGGGTATTACTGGTAATCAGGAAATTCCGAATAAGATATCTCAAATGCTTTTGGGTAGTACAAGTGGCGCTATCCTGAATGGTGGATCAACAGTTGTTCCTGGTATCACATTGACTCGTACACCTAATCCAAATCTTAAATGGGAGAAGACTGAACAAGTTGACCTTGGAGTTGATTTCTCTGTATTGAAAGGTCGCTTGAGCGGAACCATTGATGTGTTTTCTAAAACAACAAAAGATGTGTTGCTGGAAGTTTATTCTGTTTCACCAGCTCCAACAACAAAAGTATGGTCGAATGTACCGAATATGAAAATTGAAAATAAAGGTCTTGAAATAGGACTTAATGGAGTTCTTCTTGCTAATAAAGATTTTAACTGGACCTTAGGTGGTAACTTCTCAACCATTAAAAACAAAGTGAAAGATCTTCCAATGTCTTATATCACTACAGGTAGTCCAAGTGGACCTGGTATTACAGGGTTTTCTTCTCAGATTATCAAAAGCGGTTACCCTATCGGAACTTTCTGGGGATATAATTTCCTTGGATTTGATGAAAACGGAAAAAGTTTATATGAATTGGATGAAAATGGTAATAAAGTAGAAAAATGCATTGGAAATGCACAACCTGATTTTACTTTCAATTTCAATACCAGTTTCTCATGGAAACGTTTTGATTTGGGCCTATTCTTCAATGGTGTTGTTGGTAATGACATTTATAATAATCTGGCTAATGTGATTGATCAATTAAGTCTTTTTTCTAAAGGTTTCAATACAACGGTTCATGCAACTACTTTGCCCGAATCTTTAGATAATGTATTAGACTACTCTAGCCGATACATAGAGGATGGTTCTTTTTTACGATTGGCCAGTGCAAATCTTGGATATACATTTAATATGAAAAAGAGTAAATGGATTTCTAATTTAAGAGTATATGCTACCGCCAATAATCTGTTTGTACTTACCGGTTATTCGGGATATGACCCTGAAGTAAATGCTGCTCATACATCTAATGGTGTTCCTTCTTTGGGTATTGGGTGGACTACTTATCCAATGGCAAGAAGCTTTAGTCTGGGTGTTACAATGGATTTCTAACCTTTATCAATTGAATAATTATGAAACGAATTAGTATAATATTCGCCTCGGCTTTGATGTTGATGGCAACCTCTTGTACAGACTTGAAAGAGGAAATTTTGAATGAACAGGATGGTTCTACAATTGTATCTGACAGCGAAAATGCACAGATGCTTATTGCACCGGCTTACGCATACCTGCGAGATTTACAAAGTCGCTCAGGAGTGTGGCTGGTTATGGAAAGTGTAACCGATGAGATGGTTTTTCCTACTCGTGGTACCGACTGGAATAATGCTGATTACCGTACCCTTTTTACACATGATTATGACAGTAAAAACGGTTACATTAAAAATACATGGAATAGCTTTATGCTGGGTATTACAAAGTGTAATATAGCCATGCAATATTTATCAAAACTGGAACAAACTGATGAAGTTACAGGATATATGGCTGAGGCTAAATTTGTAAGAGCTCTTTGCATGTATCATCTGATGGATTGCTTTGGTCATTTCCCATTCAGAGAATATGAGGAACTGGATTACTCAAAATCTCCACAGATATTAGATCGTCCGAAAGCGTTGGAAAGATTGATTGCAGAACTGAATGATGTTATCCCGGTTTTGAAACAGAAAGGAGATGTGCCTTACGGACGAGTAACCAAGGCTGCTGCCCAGATGTTGCTTGCTAAAGTTTACCTCAATTATCAGGTATATACAGGTACTGCACCAACGTTCAGTGATGGTACTGCAAAATGGGATGAAGTAATTTCTTTGTGTGATGATATTATTGGCTCTGGTAAATATACTTTGGCTGATGATTTCTGGAAACTTTATCTTGCAAAGAACGAAACTTATTCAGACCAGACTGAGTCAATATTGCCTATTCCTTTTAACTGCTCTGTGGGGCTAGGAGGTATTCCATGGATGAATATCACTTTGCATTATAATCAGACATTTGGTAGCTTTAAGAATATGTGGAATGGCTGTTGTACTACTCCTGATTTCTTGAGTATATGGGATGTAACAGATCCTCGTTACCAGGATTCAAGATTGAAGAGTCAGGTTGGATTTAATCTGGGTATTCTTGTAGGACAGCAATATGGACCTGATGGTACTGCTTTGAAAACCCGTACTGGTTTGCCTTTGGTTTTTACTCCAGAATTTAGTGTTCAGAATTCATCAGAGGCTCAGGGAGCACGAGTTATTAAATATGCACCCGACCCAACTTCGACTTATGCTAGCAGTAGTGAAAATGATTTTCAATATTATCGTCTTGCAGATGTTTATCTGATGAGAGCAGAAGCTAAATTCCGTAAGGGTGATGCTACGGCTGTAAATGATATCAACGCTGTAAGAAGCAAACGAAATGTGAAGACTTACTCAGTTTCGGAACTTTCTCTTGATAAGCTTATGAATGAAAGAGCTTATGAGTTTTACTGGGATGGTCCTTCACGTCGTAATGATCTTGTCCGTTTTGGCAAATATTGCAATAGTCGCTATCTGAAACTGGAAACACCTACTTATAAAATTCTGTTCCCAATTCCATTGTCGGCTCTTGAAGCTAATCCGGAACTGACTCAGAATCCAGGGTATAGCGAAGCTCTCTAATAACCTAACCATTCATATGAAAAGGCCTCATTCGGTAAAAAAGGATGAGGTCTTTTTTACTTAACTATTTATAAATTGTGTACTAATGATAAGAATAACAAAATCGATAATAAGTATCTTTCTTTTATTGAGCTGTTTCACTACTGTCGTCAGAGCTGCAGATTTTAAACCTCTTCCGCAATGGATGAAAACGGCCGTGTTTTATCAGATTTATCCGCAAAGTTTCAAAGATACCAATGGAGACGGAATAGGGGATATTCAAGGGATTATTGAAAAGCTTGATTATGTAAAGTGGCTTGGTTGTAATGTTATCTGGCTTAATCCATGCTTTGAATCGGCTTTTCAGGATGCCGGATATGATGTAATTGATTTCTATAAGGTTGCCCATCGATATGGCACGAACGATGATTTAAAGCGCTTGTTTAATGAAGCTCATAAACGTAATATGAAAGTTTGTCTTGATTTGGTAGCAGGGCATACTTCTATTGAATCATCCTGGTTCAAGACTTCTCAGAAGAATGAAAAAAATGCTTATTCTGATCGTTATATATGGACTAATGATTCGACTATTAAACCTGAAAAATTTGTATCTGGCAAGTTTGAAAGAAACGGAACTTATATGAAGAACTTCTTTGATTGTCAACCAGCTTTGAATTATGGATACGGACAACCAGATCCTAAATGTCCCTGGGAAGAGCCTGTTACGGCAGAAGGCCCTCAAAGTACCCGAAAAGAACTGATGAATATTATGGATTACTGGATGGAAATGGGCTGTGATGGATTCAGAGTTGATATGGCCGGTTCATTGATTAAAAAAGATCCTGATTTAAAAGAAACAACAAATCTATGGGCTGAGATAAGAACTCATTTCCAGGATAAATTTCCTGAAGGAATACTTCTTGCAGAGTGGGGTAAGCCGCAACAAGCCATAAAGGTTGGATTTATGATGGATTTTATAATTCATTTGAGAAACAGCGGATACGATACGATGTTTTTTAATAAAACAGGGACCTACAGGCGAGATACTTGCTATTTTGATATTAAGGGAAATGGTTCTCCTGATTTCTTTATTAAGAATCTCACTACTCAGCTTAGTGCTGCAGGAGATGATGGATATATTTGTATACCTACTGCCAACCATGATTTTCAACGTCCTTGTTGCGGCGAAAGGAACACTGTCCCTCAATTAAAAACCGTGATGACTTTTCTGATGACTCTGCCGGGTATTCCTCTGGTTTATTATGGTGATGAGATTGGAATGCGTTTTATTGATGGATTACCCAATAAGGAAGGAAGTCAGCTGACGAAAGGAAATCGTGCTGGTTCTCGTACTCCTATGCAATGGGATAGTTCTGATAATGCCGGATTTTCATCGGGAAGTAGTAGCTCTCTTTATCTCCCTCTGGATTCTTCTGCAAGTAGACCTACTGTTGAACAGGAAAAAAAAGATGCTTCATCACTTCTTTTATTTACCAAAGAGTTAATTGCATTGCGTGGTAAATATGCAGCACTAGGGAATCGTGGTGAAATAAGATTTTTGCAGTCTAAAGAGAATCAATATCCGTTAATTTATGAACGTAGATTAGGCAAAGAAGCTTTTATAATTGTAATTAATCCGTCGGGAAAGGAAGTATCTGTATCTTTGGATTATGATAAAGTCGTGAAGAGAGTTATTCCGATACTAAGCTGCTCAAAGCATAAAATGATTGATTATAAAAACAAACAACTGAAAATCTCAGCAGAACCCCTTTCTTATGGAATTTATCAGATATATTAAACTGTATATGAATAGAATTAGTGTTTTAATAAGTGCTGTATTGTTATGTGTATCACAACTGCATGCTCAAAATCCATGGATAGTTGAAGCAGATAACATGCAGCCGGATAATTATTACGGAGTCACTGTGGCCAACGGCATGCTTGGATTAGTATCTTCTCCACAGCCTTTAAAGGTTTCAAGTGTTATACTAGCAGGTAGTTATGATATCTATGGGCGTGGAAGAGTCAGTAATTTTCTGAATGGATTCAATATGCTCAATATGCAATTGTCAATAAATGGAAATGGCGTAAATAGCAATAATATAACTCAGTTTAAACAAGTACTGGATATGAAACAGGGAATTCAGACTTCTTCCTTTATGTTCAAAGATGAAGCAAAAGTTGAATATTCATATCTGGCTATAAGGCAACTTCCTTTTTCGGCTATGCTGGATGTTACGATTACTCCATTGAAAGACATTACTATTACTGCTGCTAATATACTTGAAACACCAGAGGCTTTTCGGGATTCGAAGAATTTCTATAACCAGATTAATCGCAAACATGTAAGTATAGCATTGCTTACTTCTTCAGCTTATAGTCCTACCGGGAAGTTGAATATATGTGCTTCATCGTCCTTTATTTTTCCAGAAAAAAGGGGAGAAGAACCACAAATAATTCATTCTACACCAAATTGTAACAATCATTCCATGAAGTTTACCAAAGAGCTTAAGGCTGGTGTAAAATATCATTTTTCACTAGTGGGTTCAACTATTACTTCGGCTTATCATCCGGATCCATTGAATGAAGTTGAACGACTTACAATCTTTGCTCGCCTGGAGGGTAATGACCGATTGTTGAACAAGCATCGGGAAGCATGGAATAAACTTTGGGAAAGTGATATTGTAATAGAGGGAGATCCGGTAGCTCAACAGGATATTCACAATATGATGTATCATCTCTATTCTTTTGTTAGAGAGGGATCCGCTCTTTCTATTTCTCCGATGGGGCTGTCTGGTTTAGGATATAACGGACATATTTTCTGGGATGCTGATACATGGATGTTTCCTGCTTTGTTATTACTTCATCCGGAAATGGCCCGTTCTTTTGTTGATTATCGTTTTGACAGGCTGGAGGCTGCTAAGAAGAATGCATTCGAGCATGGATTCCGTGGAGCTATGTATCCTTGGGAAAGTTCAGATTCCGGCTTTGAAGAGACTCCGGTCTGGGCTCTTTCCGGAACATTTGAACATCATATTTCCGGATGTGTGGCATTGGCTGCATGGAATTACTATCTGGTAACAAAAGATAAAGAATGGCTGAAAGAAAAGGGATTCCCCATTATCAGAGCTACAGCCAATTTTTGGCTGGATCGTGTAGAGAAGAATGAGCAGGGTAAATATGAAATTTGTAATGTTGTAGCAGCAGATGAATGGGCCGAAAATGTGGATAATGATGCATTTACCAATGGAGTGGCGCAGATAAATCTTGAAGTAGCTGCCAATGCAGCTGGTATTCTCCAGGAAAAAGTCAAGAGTCAGTGGCTGGAAGTCGCAAAAAATATGGTTATTCATAAGTTTGACAACGGAGTAACAAAAGAACATAAGACTTACAATGGAGAAGGTATAAAACAGGCAGACGTGAACTTACTTGCTTATCCGTTGGGAATTATTCAGTCACCGTCACAAATTAAAAAGGATTTGGAGTATTATGAAGTGCGTGTTCCTGAAAAGGATACCCCGGCAATGACGCAGGCTATTTTCTCTCTTCTTTATGCAAGATTGGGTAATAAAGAGAAGGCTTATCATTTCTTTAAGGATGCTTATATTCCGAATCTGAATCCTCCTTTCCGTGTAATAGCTGAAACAAAAGGAGGTACTAATCCTTATTTCATTACTGGAGCAGGAGGAATTCTGCAAACTGTTATGATGGGCTTTGGCGGACTGGAGATTACGCCTGCAGGTATTGTTCAGAAGAAAGGTTCATTGCCTGGCCATTGGAAGTCATTGACAATCAAAGGTATTGGACTAGAGAAAAAGACTTTTATTGTAAAATGATATAATACCTGATTATATAGAGAATTTTATTCGCCAATGGATTTTATTTATTCCTCAATGGACAAAGAACTATTGCTCAATAAATAAAATCCATTCACCAATAAATATGATGGCAAAGACGTTTAGGTAAGATTGGCACTTGAATCAGCTATTTAAATAACTATGTAGTAGTATAAAGATTGCAGTTAGAAGTTCTTTTCTTAATTTCTGGATAGAGCGATGAATAAGATTACGTGCTGACTGATAATTCATATTTAACATAGCAGCGATGTCTTCAATAGATATTTCCCTGATATATCTAAGGTAAATAGCTTCCCGTTGTCGTGAGGTCAAGGTCTTCATGGCGCGGGAAAGCTCTTTTTTCTGATCTTCCGAAAAGATCTCTTCAGGATCATCATCTTCTTCTGTTGAAGCTATTTCTATTTCGAAAAGTAAATCATCATTATCGGCATCTAAAGAAATAAGTGTTCGAGATTCTAATTTAGAAATTAGCCTGTTTCTTAAAGCCTTGAAGAGGTAGAATTTAACATGCTCTGTTTCGCTAAGATTCTCTCTGTTATTGTATAGCTTTATAAATAACTCCTGAATAGCATCTTTTACAATTTCCCTGTCATTTACTATTTTATAGCCGTATGAAAATAGAATATCTGCATACATATAGTACAGAGTAGAAAATACTTTCTCGTTTCCAGATAAAAAAGATTTCCAGATATCACTTTCTGAATTGTATATATGCATTTGATTTCTTATTCTTAGATCAATTATTCGCAATATTAACTATTATAAATGATAAATACAAGAATATTTTTTTATACCTGAAAAATAGAAGATAGAATGATTGCAAAAAATAGGAAAATATAAAAAGTTCGTGAATTGTGAGTTTCATATTCACAATTCACGAACTAATATTTAACCCAGCTAAGAGCACTGGGATAATTTAAAAAAGGTAATGTCAGATTACAATTCTTCGATTTCTTTAAGCCATAGAGCTGAACTTGCGTCACTTGGCATGCGCCAGTCACCACGCGGACTGATAGAGATGCTTCCTACTTTAGGACCATCAGGTAAGCATGAACGTTTGAACTGTTGGTTAAAGAAACGGCGGAAGAAAGTGTGTAGCCATTTTTTAATGGTTTCTTTATCATACGATCCTGCAAAAGCAATGTTTGCCAGATAATATATTTTAGCCGGACGGAAACCAAAACGCATTGTGTAATAAAGGAAGAAGTCGTGAAGCTCGTATGGGCCTACTAAATCTTCTGTTTTTTGCAGAATATTTCCATCCTCGTCTGCAGGTATAAGTTCCGGGCTAATAGGAGTAGCTACAATATCTGTCAGGATTATAGCAGCATCTTCTTCTACTTCATTCTGGCTTACCCAGTCAACCAAATGTTTAACCAGCGTTTTGGGTATGCTAACATTAACGCCATACATTGACATGTGATCTCCGTTATAGGTAGCCCATCCTAAAGCAAGTTCCGAAAGGTCACCGGTTCCAATAACCATACCGCCTGTTTGGTTTGCTACATCCATAAGGATTTGTGTACGTTCTCTAGCCTGTGAGTTTTCATAAGTAACATCGTGCACATTTATATCATGATCAATGTCTTTGAAATGTTGGATACACGCAGCTTTTATATCTATTTCACGAATACTAACTCCTAATTCTTTCATCAGGTTGATAGCATTGTTATAAGTACGGTCGGTTGTTCCGAAACCAGGCATGGTAATTCCTAGAATATCTTTACGTGAAAGTCCCAGTTTATCGAAAGTCTTTACGCATACAAGTAAGGCTAGCGTGGAATCCAGTCCTCCGGAAATACCTAAAACTGCCGTTTTTGAATGTGTGTGAACTAGACGTTTAGCCAGACCGGAAACCTGTATCTCAAAGATTTCTTCGCATCTTTCATTCAGAGTTTTTCCAGTAGGTACAAATGGAAGAGCATCTATTTTACGGCTAAGACTTAAAGGGCGGCTGTTTGTAAGTTCGGTGGTAACGTGAATTGCTTCTGCATCCTTATAATCACCACTATTTGCTGAGAAAGTTGTGTTAATACGTCTTTCTGTGCGTAAACGTTCCACATCTATTTCTGAAATAACCATTTGTTCTTCCAGACTGAATCGTTTGGATTCTGCAAGCAGAGCTCCGTTTTCATATATTAATCCGTTACCGGCAAATACTACATCAGTAGTTGATTCTCCAAAACCGCAGGAAGAGAATATATATGCGGCAATGCAGCGCGCAGACTGCTGACTGATAAGTGACCGAACATAATTATGTTTGGCAATACCTTCATTATCGGCAGAAAGATTAATAAGAATCTCTGCACCCTTTAATGCCAGTTTAGAACTGGGAGGAATTACAGACCACAGGTCTTCACATATCTCTACACCAAAACAACAATCTGGAGTATCGAAAAGTAAGTTTGAACTAACAGGTACCAACTGACCACAGAGACGCACTGTTTTATCAACCACATCTCTGGCCGAAGTGAACCAGCGTTGCTCGTAGAATTCTTTATAGTTTGGTAAGTAAGTTTTTGGAACCACACCAAGAATTTTTCCTCCTTGAAACACAACTGCAGCATTTATAAGGATTGTATTGGTTATTACCGGCATTCCTACTATACAAATAATATCAAGTTGGCGAGTATTATTCATTACTTGCACTAATCCCATTTCTGCTTTTTCCAGCAGAAGTTGCTGGGCAAATAGGTCGGCACACGTATATCCGGTGATACATAGTTCTGGGAAAGCAATAATCTGAACACCTTTTTCTTCGGCTTCATTTATCATTTTCTCAATTTGTTCAGCATTATACTGGCAATCGGCTACTTTTACCGGTGGCACTGCTGCGGCCACTTTTACAAATCCGTAGTTCATTTTTTCCTTTATTAATCTGAATTGATAGTACAAAAGTAGTGAATAAAAAGATAATCCGGTTAAATAAACAACTTAATTTATTTAACCGGATTATTCAATCCTATTTTAGGAAAAATGAGACTTTGATTAGTATTTTACCCCATCAACAGTAATTCGATTGTATTCTATCATCTCTGCATCATCGGTAACAAATAATGGCCGTCCGTCTGGTTTCTCGTAGTGGAAATCAATATTGTTGAATGTTACATTCTTTGCATGACGGATGTAGAATCCCTTGGCTGGTATTGTTCCAAACATTAACGGATCCGGATAAACTTTTATCTGTTCGGGAGGAACAATCTTGCCATCTTCTGCTGTATATCCACCCTTATGGTAGATATGTATATCACTCAGTGTAACATCTTCTATAATGCTTCCAGGTATTCCACTTATGATGGATGAAAATTGAGAATCTGCATTATATACATTTACATTGCTGATTCGCACTCTTTTCATACTTCCTTTGGGCGTTCCTTCCGGACTTCTCATTCTTCCGCCTAGTCGGAGGAATATTGGAGAATTAACAATATCCCGCATAGTGATATTACTAACCACAATATCTTCCAGATGACCACCATCAACAGTTTCTATAGCCAAGCCTCTGCAACGGTCGAATATGCAGTTGGCTATTGCGATGTTTTTAAATCCGCCACTTGATTCTGTTCCAAGCTTTATTCTTCCACAAACATAAGCATGATCAGGAGCTTGTGGCTCAAATCTTTCATAGGTAGCGTTCATTGCTGTTCCCTGATCAAAGCCTGAGACCAGACAACCGGTAATGGTTACGTTTTCTGTATCTCTGAAGTATCCTAAAGCGTAAGAAGCTTTCAGTACAATTGCATCATCCCAAGGAGAATTTACCGTACAATCTGTAATACGTACGTTTTTGCAGCAGTCAATATCGAATCCGTCGCGGTTAGTATCAACTTTTAGGTTTAGTACACTAAGATTATCCACACCAGTTGCAAGTAGGGCAAAGTGTCCACAATGAAGCATGGAGATATCTTTAATGATTACATTCTTACAGTTCTTCAAACTGATAGCTTTATTCCCGGCTCCGGGCAGGCGGCTTTCTTCGCGAGATAGTCCTTTACCGTAAATAAGTCCCGAACCACAAATGGTAATATCTTCCAGTCCGATGCCCCACATAAGAGAATTTTTCCAATGGCTGTGGCCGAAATCCTGATATTTATAGAATTCATTTGGTTCAGCAACATCATATCCCTGATCCTTTGTTGGGAAGGCAGCCACAATACGAGCTCCTGATTCCAGAAAAATAGTGATATGACTTTTCAGACGAATAGAATAGCAGGCATATTCTCCCGAAGGTATATAAACCGTTCCTCCTCCTTCATTAGAAGCATTCTCTATAGCTTGGTTGATAGAAGGAGAATCTATCGTTTTTCCGTCTCCTTTAGCGCCGAAATCCTTTACATTGTAAATCTTAGCCTGAAGTTGGAAAGCTCCTGCCAGCATAAAGAGTGCGAACAGGAAATATATTTTAATCTGTTTCATAGCTTAAATTCTTTTTTAAATAGTTCGGGTATCATAAAGCTGTTGTAATCGGCCTTTGCATTCTGAAGATAAAAACAGAAATAGAGTTTACCGTTTATCAGTTTGCTGGTACCAGTTAGGGCAGGAGCATCTGTTTTCTTACCAGATTCATGAAATATAAGTGGGGAAGTCTGCTTATGCGCATCAGATAGTCTGATATCAGAATTTTCAGGAACAACGGCCTGAACAACTTTCAGGTTTAGACTTTCGTCGTAATATACAGTGAGTGCGCTACCTTCTACGCTGAATACATTGTCTTTACAATATTCAGGTTTAAGATCACTGTCTGCTTTATTTTGAAGCACCTTTGCATAACAACCTCCAAAACTCCAGAATAAATCGATACCATCCGGTAAATTTAGTCCTTCAACTTCCATAACGAATCCGTCACTATCTGTTAGTTTGGCAACACGGACAATAACTTTTCCATCTTTCAACAGGTTATCTTCCAAAATGTAAATCAACTTGTTTTCCTCTTTTTTGAGCTTCACACTTTTTAGTTCGCTACCCCAAATACTTTTCTGACCAGCAATGAGCCCAAGTTTGAAGTTTCCCGCCATTTGTGGAAAATGAAAAGAAAATTCAGGAGTTTTACATGCCAGTATCCGAGGTGCTGTTTGTGTTCCGCTTAATACATAAGAAAACTTACTCTCTCCACCGGCATAAGCGTGAATGCCGGCAAAGAGAGTAAGCAATACAAAAAATACTTTTTTTAGTTTACTCATATTGAATATTACTCTTAAGGTTTATATTCTCTTTAAGCTCTACTTTACTTTTATCTGCAACTCTTAAACGTATATTACGCAGATTGAAATTATTAGTAAAAGTTATTTTCCCTGCTTTTTCAACATTAGCTTTGATGTTATTAAGATAAAAGTTTTCCAATCTTAATTCTTTGTCCCAACCTATTGCTGTGATAAATTGTTTTGAGCCTTTAACTTTTACATTCCAAAAATAGACATTTTTAAAATGTGGATAACCTTTTTCTGCAGGAATTACTTGAGTAAGCATAGTTTTCCAATGCTCGGGAATCTCTTTTCCTACATATTTCTCAGGCAAAGTAGAATAGCTATAGCTTGGATTCCAGTTTAAATCGACTGCTAAGACACTGCCTACACTATCTGCTTTAACATCCGTCATATAAATATTCTCTACAGTACCCCCTCTGTTCATTGCCGATTTAATACGAAGAGCTGATGAAGTACCACATGCTTTCATGTTATAAGCCAGAATATTTCTTATAGAGCCCGAAGTTTCACTACCACAAGTTATTAATCCAGCTCCTTTCCGGGTAGTGCAGTTACGAATTACTATATATTCAGTAGGGCGATTTACGCGTAGCCCATCAGCATCTCTTCCTGATTTGAGACAAATATTATCATCATTACAGTCAATATCACAATTCTCAATCAGAATCCTTTTCGAAGAATCAATATCAAGACCATCGGTACTTGGTCCGTGTCCACCAATGTTATTGTTTACATTTACACCATTGATGGTGCAATATGAAGAATACAATACCTGAACAGCCCAGAATCCGGTTCTCATTATATGAATATCCTTCAGAGTGATATCCGAACTATTTGAAATCAATATACCTCTTACCCGTTTGCAGTCGTAATCTACAATCCAACGTAGACCTTCTTTTTCATATTCCTTTCGCATCTCCCAATATTTATCCCAGAAAACCTTTCCTTGACAATCCAGCGTTCCTTCTCCTGAAATAGCTGCATTTTTTTGGCCGGTTACATTAATAACAGCCGATGGCCATACCATTTCTATGCCGGCAACGCGTGTCTTGAATTCAGGATAATCATTAATGTTAGTACTAGCGAGTAAATTAACCCCTTTTCCGATGCAAAAATTAACTCCTTTTTTTATAAATAGTGCCCCCGTCAGATAATTCCCCGGTTCAAAGGTCACCGTTCCTCCGCCAGCCAGGCTACATGCATCAATGGCGTCTTGTATTTGCTTGGTGCATATAGTCTTTCCATCGTTTATAGCCTGGTAATCTTTTACATTAAAGGTTTTACCTTTCGGGTATGTTTTTGCTCCTACATCAGAAGCCCAGGAAAGATTATGTTTTACTTTTTCCCCAGTCCAGTTAATTGAAGGAATTGTTTTGTTTTGAGCTACACATCCGGTTGTTAAAATTGTGAACAGATATATAAGTAAGTTTTTTTTCATATTTTATTTCGTTGTTATATTTTAGTTTCCGTCTGGTTTCTCAACTTCAGTAAAAGGACTTTGGTTCCAGTGAAAAGAAGCAAGACTATCCGGCTGTTTTGGATTGAATGGCTTGTAATCTTTTCTTAGATACTTTACGATATCCAGTTTGTTTGTTTTCATTCCTTCGATAATGCATTTGGATATTTCGTATGCTCCGTAAGGATTAAAGTGAGTGTTGTCTGCTAAAGGTTGTGTTTGTCCTGGGTAAGTGTTTGCCGGATAATGTACAAATGCATTTTTAGATGGTTCAATTCCCCATGTTTCATAAAGTGTTCGTGTTGTGGCGTTGAGATCAATTAATGGTATATTTTCTTCAATAGATAATTTCTTCATTGCATTTGGATATTCTCCGTGAGTATCCATAATTTTACCTTTTTCATTAAAACTTCTTCGTTGGGTAGGAGTAACCAGAACAGGATGTGCTCCTCTTGCTTTTGCTTCCTGTATAAATGTGCGAAGACTTGATGTGAATGAAAGGTATGGACCTTTTCCCGGGCCTTTCTGCTTCTGATCGTTGTGACCAAATTCCATAAATATATAGTCACCGGCTTTCATTTGTGTAAGTGCTTTGGCTAATCTTCCAGCGGAGATAAATGTGTTGGCAGATTCGCCTGATTCTGCATAATTAGCAAAACATACATGTTTGTCAAAGAAACGTGGAATCATTTGTCCCCAGCTAGCCCAAGGTTCATTGTCCTGATCTACTACAGTAGAGTTTCCACAAAGGAATATAGTTGGAACGTTATTTACTTTTTCAATAGTGAGTGTCTCTAGAAGAGGTGCGTCACCATTAAATTCCAATGTTAGTTTATCATCCCAGTTAAGTTTCTTCTTCTCTCGCGCTTTAATCTTTACAAACTCATTTTCGCTGATTTTTGTATCGCGCTTATTGATAATAAAAGTTTCCTCAATAATTTCGCCTTTTTTAGTGGGAAGATTCTCAATGAAAAGGCGGCGTGATTCACCTCTTACGGTTGTTATTCCTGCTTTATTTGCAGAACCTATTTTAACGGTTACTTTATAATTTCCATCAGGAACCTGGACCGAAAAATAGAACGGTTTATTTTCTCCTGAAGAAGAGGGCTGCAAATCATATCCATAACCTTTTTCAGCAGAAAATCTATCCTGAGAAGTGATTGCGGTATACCCCTTTAAGGCTTTTCCTTGTGTAAAGTCAAACTTATATTCTACCTTTTGAGCTGCACAAAAAGTGCTTATTAGCAAAGTGGTAGCTAGTAATTTAAGTTTCATGTTATTTTTTTTAATCTATTATAATTATAATCCTTTATCTCCTTTTTTCGGTTTTAGTTCATCCGGCGAATCCTTGGTATATGTATCTACCTTCTTTGCTGTTTTAGTATACAGATCTTTAATGGTTTCAAGTGAAACTTCGGTTTGTGGACGGAAGTTGTCGGAATTCATATAATCCAGAATAGCTTTGTTCATCTGACGGGCAACAATTCTTTTGTCCAGGTTGGAAGTAATATCCATGCTTGTCATCATCAGTTTTCCGTTCAGAACTTTAGCTTCGAAAAGCATACCAATTTTGCGACTTATAAACCAAGTGTCTATGCTTTGTACCAATGGTTGGAAATCTGCAGGGAAATCAGTAAACTGTATTACCTGTGCTCTGTTTAGGAGTTCCCACCATTGCAGATTACTATGATAATCGGTAGGGAAGTTTTTGAAAAGAGGATGATAATTGTTCACGAAGATACCTGTTGTATGAGGAGGACGCATTTTAAACCATGATGTGTTCCAGAATACAGGAGTGAAATATTGCTGTACATCTTTGCCGTATGATATTTTTCTGGCAGCTGTAAGCAATACATTTCCACCGTTTTTCAATATCTCAGTAGCTTTTGCATCAACAGAATCAGTTACATAAACCGATCCTTTATCAATAGTAACGGTTTCAGGATATACCCAGAAATTCCAGTCGTTCACAGCTTCGGTTCCTTCAATAGCTACTTCCAGATTTAGTTTCTGAGCTTTTTCAATAGATACTAGAGGAAACTTCACTAAACCAAGACTGAAGCAGTTGCCTACCGGAATATCTTTGATGCTTAGAGTACCTTTTGCTAGTACTTTTCCCCATTCATCTGAAACTTTATAAGTTGTATTGGCATTCTTTATTGCTGCTTTTCCAAAATGAGCCACTTCTATATTTGCCTGGAAGGTTTCGCTGTTCTTGTATACAAACTTTTCAATTCTTGCAAGAGGTACAGTTGGGCTACAGAAACGACGAAATTCAGGAGCATTGATATATCCTTTTTCTTCAAAGAATACATTCAATAAACCAACTAATGCTGTACCTTGACCCGAATAATCGTTCAAAGCTAATAATTGGAATCCGGCATAGTTGGGAGTACGAAGAGTCTTTTCTATTTCGTTTTTGTAGCATAAAGCCTGTAGTTTTCCCGATGCCATCATAAATTCATGTCCCAGATCTCCCATTTTACCATCTTCCAGCAAATCTTTGAATATTTCAAAGTTCTTAGCTTTATTAACTCCGGTGTATTTCTTTATTTCATTAAAATCGGGGAAAGCACACCATTGACCGGTTTCATGAGATACATAAGGTTGAGAAACAGTGTCAATCTTAGCACGATAGTCGGACATTGATTCCGGCATTGAACCAGCCCAGTCCAGTCCACGCGCACCAGCTTTTACATGATATTGATTCTTAGGCTGCCATTGCCAGCTGCCACCAACAGAAGCTCCCGTGTATACTCTTCGTGGATCGTTTTCTTTCCAGTAATCAACAAATTTGCTTACCCAGGCTACCCAACGTCCTGCAGGTTCATTGCCACAAGCTAGCATACAGAAAGATGCATAATTGCCATATTCCTTAGCTATGCGAATAGTTTCATCCATCAAATAATTATCAATAGGTTGTCCCATTCCAAGTTTCGGACCATGGTTAGGCCAGCTTGGTCCTTCCGGTTGAATGTAGAATCCAACTAAGTCGGCAGCTTCAAATGCAGCTTTTGGAGGACAAAAAGAGTGAAAACGCATGTGGTTTAATCCATAATTTTTGCAAATGCGGAATACTCTTTCCCAGTCTTCTAACTGCATGGGAGCATATCCGGTTAAAGGAAAATCGCAGTTTTCAACAGTTCCGCGAAGCATTGTTTTGTTGCCGTTTACATAGAAATATTTTCCTTTGATAGTAAAATCGCGCATACCAAACTGAACGTCCTTTTCATCGCTGTTTTTGCCACATTCAATTTTTGCTTTCAGTTTGTATAAAGCGGGATCAAATTCATCCCATGTAAGCATGTTGTCACCCATTGGAAGCTCCATTTCTATAGAAAGACTATTGTTTTTAATCACAACATCTTTTGATATGGGTAGGAGAGTATGACTCTTTTCTGTATTAAAGCTTTGGGCAGATAGCGTTACTTTAGCCGATACATTCTTTAGCTTATCTGATTTAAGCTGAATTTTAACCACTGCTTTTTTATTAGTAACATCAGGATATACCTGAATGTCATCAAAATGAATGGTTGAGCCGGCTGTAAGATTCATTTTTCCAACAATACCATTCCAGTTACCTTGAGTTTGGTCGGTTACGCTGTGTGAATCCGGTCCAACATTAATTTCTTTCAAACGATTGTCTACCCGAATAGATATTTTACATTTCCCCAGGCGGATATAGCTGGTAAGATCGTATTCGTGAGGAACACAAAGACTGTTTTGCATACCCACTTGCTTATCATTAACCCAAACCGTTGTTTCTATGTGAGGACGTTCAAGAAAAAGAACAACTCGTTTTCCTTTCCATGAAGAAGGAATAGTAACTTCTTTCTGATACCATGCCACACCTATATAATGTTTATCCGGAGTAAGGAAAAAAGGTAGTTTAACTTTTCCATCTACTCTGTATTTTTCCATGTATGGATTATAATAATAAGAACTGTCGTAAAGACTACCTGTCCATTTTGTTCGTACAGTTACATCATCTCCCTTTAATTTTTCAGGCATTGAACCTGGTAAGTTAATTTCTTCATTCAGTCGTTTTTTGAACCACTGTTCAACAACACCCGCATCTTTTCTGTCTATCTGGAAATTCCATTTTCCTGAAAGATCAATGCTATTCTGAGCAAAAATTACATGAGTGAATATTAAAGATAAGATGATAGATGAAATTATTTTTTTCATAATTTAATTGTATAGTTTACATGTTGCTAAGATACAGGCATTCTATTTTTGTATAAATAGAAAGTAGTACATAAACATAGAATTTCGTATAATTATGCTTCAATTTAAAGCCATTTGTACAATTTTACATCTGTTTTACCCTACTTTCTATGATATTCTCATATATCTCCTTTTTCCTTTCATTTTAATAAGTGTATATTTGTACACATATTAATTCTTACGTCTAATTTTATTGTTTTATGAAAAAATTATTCGCTTTTTCTTTTCTGTTTTTATTTACCGTAACATTTCTTCATGCAAGGGGGAAAACATATCTATTTTCATACTTCACAGGCAATAGTGAAGATGGGCTTCATCTGGCTTATAGTTATGACGGATTAACATGGAACGCTCTGAAAGATGGAAAGTCATTTTTATCGGCTACAGTTGGCAAAGATAAATTAATGAGAGATCCAAGCATTTGTCAGGCACCCGATGGAACTTTTCACATGGTGTGGACTTCCAGTTGGACAGACCGTATTATTGGTTATTCTTCTTCAAAAGATTTGATTAATTGGTCGGAACAAAAAGCTATTCCGGTAATGATGCACGAACCTACTGCTCACAATTGCTGGGCGCCGGAATTATTTTATGATGAACCTTCGAATACTTATTATATTTTCTGGGCTACTACTATTCCTGGCAGGCATAAAGAAGTGCAGACCAGTGCAAGTGAAAATGGATTGAATCACCGCATTTACTATGTTACAACCAAAGATTTTGAAACATTTTCGGAAACAAAGATGTTCTTTGACCCTGATTTTAGCGTGATTGATGCTGCTATTGTGAAGGATAAGAATAAAGAGTTGATAATGGTTGTGAAGAACGAAAATTCCAATCCTCCCGAAAAGAATCTGCGCATAACTAAAACAAAAAATATTCAGGACGGATTTCCTGTAGAAGTATCGACTCCTATTACCGGCGATTATTGGGCAGAAGGGCCTTCTCCACTATTGGTAGGCGATTATTTATATGTTTACTTCGATAAATATCGCAACCATAAATATGGTGCGGTACGTACGAAAGACCGTATTCACTGGGAAGATGTGTCGGATGAAGTTACATTCCCGAAAGGAACCCGTCACGGAACAGCATTCCCGGTTAAAAAATCGGTTTTGAAGAAGCTTTTGAAAGAAAATTGATTTAAATAATAATACTATGAAAAGATTTTGTTTACTCTCATTCTGTTTGTGTGCGAGCATTCTTTTCTCGTTCTCACAGAATAAAAAGTCATGGTTCTCTGACAAAGATCTCACTCAGACAGGAGTTTATTATTATCCTGAACATTGGAACGAAAGTCAGTGGGAGAGAGATTTTAAGCAAATGCACGATCTGGGCTTTGAGTTTACTCACTTTGCCGAATTTGCCTGGGCACAACTGGAACCTGAAGAAGGAAAATACGATTTTGCATGGCTCGACAGAGCTGTTGCTTTGGCTGCCAAGTATAAGCTTAAAGTTGTAATGTGTACTTCTACTGCAACCCCTCCGGTATGGCTCAGCAGAAAATATCCTGAAATCCTTCTTAAACAGGAAGATGGAACAGTGCTTGATCATGGTTCCCGTCAGCATGCATCTTTTGCATCTCCGCTTTACAGAGAACTTTCTTTCAAAATGATAGAGAAACTGGCTCAGCATTATGGTAATGATTTTCGAATTGTAGGTTGGCAGCTGGATAATGAACCTGCTGTTCAGTTCGATTTTAATTCAAAGGCTGAACTGCAATACCGCGATTTCCTGCGTAAGAAGTATAATGATGATATCAAAGTATTGAATGATGCCTGGGGAACAGCGTTCTGGAGTGAACAATATAGTTCATTTGATGAAATTACGCTTCCTAAAATGCGTCAGATGTTTATGAATCATCATCAGATTCTTGATTATCGCCGTTTTGCTGCAGAACAGACAAACTCATTCCTGAATGAACAATGTTTGCTGATTAAGAAATACGCAAAAAATCAGTGGGTAACTACCAATTATATTCCAAATTACGAAGAGGGACACATTGGGGGCAGTAAGGAACTCGATTTTGTATCTTACACCCGCTACATGGTTTATGGAGACAATGAAGGCATAGGCAGAAGAGGATACCGTGTGGGAAATCCCCTACGTATAGCTTATGCAAATGATTTTTTCCGTCCGGAAAACGGAACTTATGGAGTGATGGAACTTCAGCCTGGCCAAGTAAACTGGGGAGGAATTAATCCTCAGCCACTTCCGGGAGCAGTCCGACTTTGGTTATGGAGCGTATTTGCCGGAGGTAGTGATTTTGTTTGCACCTACCGTTACCGCCAACCTTTGTATGGAACAGAACAATATCACTACGGAATAGTTGGAACAGACGGAGTAACTGTAACTCCCGGTGGAAAAGAATATCAGCAATTTATGCAGGAAGTAAAGCAATTGCGTAAAGAGTACTCTCCACGAGAAAATAAGCCGAAGGAGTATATCGCACGTAAGACTGCTATTCTTTACAATTATGATAATTCATGGAGCATGGAACGCCAGAAACAGAACCAGACATGGAATACGATGGCTCATGTAGAGAAATACTATCGCCAGTTGAAAGCCTTTGGTGCACCTGTTGATTTTATTACTGAAGACAAGGATTTCAGTGCATATCCTGTGATGATAGCCCCTGCTTATCAGTTGGTTGATGATGCTTTGATTGCCCGTTGGACTGAATATGTAAAGAATGGTGGTAACCTGATACTTACTTGCCGCACCGGACATAAAGATCGTAATGGAAGATTGTTTGAAGCACCATTCCGTTCTAAAATTGATAATTTGGCCGGCAATAAAATGGATTTTTATGACCTGCTTTTACCCCAAGATCCGGGGACTGTTGCGATGGATGGCAAAAACTATTCATGGAACACCTGGGGAGAAATGTTGATTCCCGACAAAGATACTGAGGTGTGGGCTAATTATACCGGCGAATTCTATGAGGGCAAACCTGCTATAACCATGCGTCATCTGGGCAAAGGAACTGTAACTTACGTTGGTGTTGATTCAAAAGACGGTTCACTGGAGAAAGATGTGCTTACAAAGCTGTATGCAACATTGAATATTCCTGTAATGGACCTACCTTATGGAGTGACCATGGAATATAGAAACGGATTGGGTATAGTACTTAACTATTCTGATAAGCCTTATGAATTTCAATTACCAAAAGGAAGTAAAGTGCTGATTGGTGAAACAATAATTCCTACTGCTGGTGTTTTAGTATTTAAGTAGACATACAATACAGACTTGAAAAGAAGGGTGAATTGCTTATGTGATTTTCACCCTTTTTTAATTGTATCATGCATGATTAAAATCAGATCACTTTTCTACTGTAAAATACAAAAAACAGTTTCAACCCTCACTCCCTCACTTTTTTACACAATAAGCTAAATAACAATTAATTAGAAGGTGAGGGTAGCGATTTGAACCCTCACCAAACCCTCACCAAAGGCATCAACCCTCACCTTTTGGATCACAATCTGCAAATTTCAGTTTTAATAATTTTTGAGCAAAAATATAGGTTAAACTAGATCGTTTTTGAATAAAAATAGCTCGAAAAGGTGATGGATGAACCAAAAAGTGATGGTTTGGTGAGGGTTCAAAATGCTACCCTCACCAAGTAATATGCTATTTATTAATACCTTGCAAGAAAAGGTGAGAGAGTTAGGGTTGATTTTTTTCTGTAAGATAGCGTAAATGTACAATGTAAAAACATCCCGCCTGTCTTTTTTAAAACGTAACCGGATGTTGAACAAACTCCCGTCGGCTTTTAAAAAAAACAGGCGGGAGTTTTAACCTTTCCTTGGATTGAGTTTACAGTTTCTGTGGTTATTACTAGAACTGATCTAAAATATTTGTCTTATTCCTAAGCCGGCTTGGCATTAAATGTTTTATTTCAAAATTCGGTTTACATTATTTAAATGGGTAATGTAGAACGGAAGTGGTGGTGTTGACCTTTACTTGAATCGGTTATTTATTCACCATTGATTTTTATTTATAGGACAATAAATCTTGTTTATTGGAGAATGGATTTGTTTTATTCATCAATAAAAAAAGAGGAAAAATCTCACGATTGTTCCTCTCTGTCATCTAATCTAATAATCTAATAAATTAATAATCAATCACTGATTATTTCAACTTTAACACTAATGAATCTAATTATTTAAGTTTGTAAACTTCAGTTCCTGCTAAAATAAAGCAACCTATACCGTAATCTTCAAAATCGGGAGCATGATCGTAAGTTACAGGTTGTCCGTCTTTAGGTTCTTTACCTGTTCCCTGAACATAACCAAGGAAACCATTAGGATGAACAGCATCTTTAACCATTGCATTCCAGGCTTTTACTACTATAGGAAGATATTCAGTTCTATTCAGATAACCATTATTAATACCCCATGCCATTCCATAAACAAAGAGCGATGTTCCCGAAGTTTCTTTTCCTCCGAAGTTTGATGGATCGAGCAGACTGGCATTCCAGAATCCATCTTCGCGCTGACATTTCTTTAAAGCTTTACTCATTGCTAAAAAGTCGTTCATATAATCCTGTCGGTGAGTTTCGTTAGCCGGAATTTCATTCATTACACGTACCAATGCAGCATATACCCAGCCATTACCTCTTGACCAGTAACAATTAGCTCCGTTAGGCTCTTTATAAGGAGGAACAAAGTCTTTATCTCTCCACCATAAGCCTTCTTTAGCATTATACAATCCGTTTACTCCATGTTTGTTGCGGCTGTACGAATACATATCCCACATTTTATTGAAATATTTCTGTTCTTTATACGTATTGCCAAGCTTAGCTAAAATAGGCATGCCCATCTGAATGGCATCAATCCACGACCAGTCATCATTTTGTGGAGTATTAACCAGCATGTCCATTGTTATCTTTATATTTTTAATTTTCTCAGGAGAAGGGCAGATATTATATAAATCAATATAAGTTTGTCCGCAGCACTGGTCGTCGGCGTTTCTGGTTGTATTTCCATATCTTGGACTCCATTTGTGGAAAGATGCCCATGTGTATGCATAATCATAATAATCCTCGCGTGGGTATATTTTATGCAGTTCCATTAACCCTTCATAATATACAGCACGAGTCCAGAGGTTACTGGATCTTAATTTCCCAACATAAGTAGGGGTGGTGCAGTCTGCATACTTCTTCATGAAATAATCGTTCACCAGCATTGTTGTTTTCAGAGTTTCTTTCTGATCAGGAACCGTTTGAGCCGGTGTGTGAACCGATGCTAATCCAAGTAGTAATATTGAAACCAATATTTTCTTCATATATATAAATTTTTATGTTATAATAATATTGAAAAAAAATGTTTGTATAATTATGTAAGCAAAAATAGACTTAATTATTAAGTCTTTAAATGGAATATTATACGAATATATCTAAAAGAATTCATTTATGAATAAAAAATGAGTATACATTGGTGATTATTCAATCAGTCTTTTAAAATCAATTTTTATAAAAGATTTAACATATTGTTTATATGTTTTATTTGTTAATGATTGTTGGCAAAGAATAATACCTTTAATTATTTCTGTATTTAATCAATCTCTATCGTAATATTTGCTTTTTCCCTTGTGCTTCTTTCTATTGATAATAGCCATTTATTCCATCTGTTTGTACTAATTTACATTTTTGGTGATTTTAAAAAGCCTTAACTTTGCCTATGTTATGTAAAGAAAGTGGTGATTACTGTTTCGCTGTTTTATTAGTCGAGATTTTATATTGTTAACCAGAATATGGAAAGAGCTACTTCTGCACAGATTATATATAAATAATATATATCGCAATATTATGAAAAGAATTTTATTACTTATTTTAATCCCTGTATTACTTAGTTTTCAAAGTGTACCAAATAAAGTGCGTATTTATATTGCTGGTGATTCAACAGCGCAGTCATATGATACAACAAAAACCTTGCAGAGAGGTTGGGGGCAATTCTTATCTCTGTATTTTAATGATAAGGTCGAAGTGGTTAATAAGGCAAAAGCTGGAAGAAGTACAAAGTCTTTCCAGGATGAAGGACGATGGACTGAAATTGTTTCGACTATAAGAAAAGGCGACTGGGTAATTATTCAATTCGGACATAATGATACTTCCAATAAACCCGAACGCCATGCTTCTCCCGAAGACTTCAAAAATAACCTCATTAAGTTTATTACAGATGTTCGTCAGAAGAAGGCAAATCCAATACTTCTCACTCCTGTAGTTATGCGGACATTTAAAGATGGAGTTTTAGTAGACGATCGCCTCAAGCAATATCCGGGTATTACGCGTGAAGTTGCAAAAGAATATAATGTGCCTTTGATTGATGTTAACCAAAAAACAAGAGACCTTATATTAAAGTTGGGGGATGAAAAATCAAAGCCTCTTTACATGTGGCTTGAACCCGGAGTTGATTCCTCAAAACCCGATGGATCTAAAGATGATACTCATTCTTTAGAGGCAGGAGCTATGCAAATAGCAAAATTTGTGGCTGAAGGAATTAAGGATTTGAAATTAAAAGGATTATGTAATCACATGAAATAGGTTAAAACAGTCTATCCTGTAAAAAGTCCATGCAAATGCACATTCATGTAAAATAATAAAGTGAATCTGAAAGTTTAATATAACTTTGGGGTTCATTTATTTTTTTAATGACTTAGTTTTGCTTGTTTTTACATGTATTTGTACGTAAACACATTTCCTGATATAGTAATATGAACTATTTTTGAATCCAATCATAACTTTTACTGTTAAATACTAAAACAGGAAAAAAATATAAATTGTTACCTAAAATTTAATAGAATAAATAATGAAAAAAGTTCTAACAACACTGCTTTTATTATCCTCTTTATGGATGACAGCTCAGCCTAACTATAACTTTTCTACAATGAAGCGTGAAAAGCTTGGACGAGGAATAGTTGCTGTTCGGGAAAATTCAAAGGATGTTTTTGTTTCCTGGAGATATCTTTCTTCTGATCCGATGAATGTTGGTTTTAATGTTTATCGTGATGGTATTAAATTAACTAAGGAACCTATAGTAAAAGGTACATTCTTCAGAGATTCTGATCCAAATTCCGAAAAGAGGGTTTATACTGTAAAATCAGTAATTAAGGGAAAAGAGAGTGAAGAATTATCAAGCTCATATACACTTCCTGCCAATGCACCTGTTGGCTATTTAAATATACCTCTTGACAAACCAGCTGATGGAACTACACCGGATGGTCAAAAGTATACTTATTTTCCGAATGATGCTAGTATTGGAGATGTTGACGGAGATGGCCAATATGAAATTATTTTGAAATGGGATCCTTCCAATGCTCATGATAATGCACACAACGGATATACTGGCAATGTTTACTTTGATTGCTATCGCCTTAATGGAGAAAAACTTTGGAGAATTGATTTGGGAAAGAATATCCGTGCAGGAGCTCATTATACTCAATTTATGGTTTTTGATCTTGATGGAGATAATAAAGCTGAGGTTGTGATGAAAACCTCTGATGGAACTGTTGATGGAGTAGGGAAAGTGATAGGTAATCCTGCTGCTGATTATCGTGCGGAAAGCGGTCGCATCCTTACCGGATCTGAGTTTCTGACTGTTTTTAATGGACAGACAGGAGCTGCCATGTCTACAATTGATTATGTTCCGCAGCGTGGAGATCTAATGGGATGGGGTGATGATCATGCTAATCGTTCTGATCGATATCTGGCTTGTGTTGCATACCTTGATGGAGTGCATCCAAGTGTGGTAATGTGCCGTGGATATTATACCCGCACAGTGCTTGCTGCTTTTGACTGGAATGGCAAAGAGTTGAAAAATCGTTGGACCTTTGACTCAAATATACCGGGCAATGAAGGCTATGCCGGACAAGGAAATCACAATCTTCGTGTGGGTGATGTAGATGGCGATGGATGTGATGAGATTATCTACGGATCGTGTGCAATTGATAATAATGGCAAAGGTCTTTACACTACTGGAATGGGACATGGTGATGCGATGCATTTGACAGCCTTTGATCCAGCTAGTAAAGAACTTCAGGTTTGGGATTGTCATGAGAACAAACGCGATGGTTCTTCTTTCAGAGATGCGCGTACCGGAAAAGTTATTTTTCAGGAAAAGAGCTCTATTGATGTGGGACGAGCAATGGCTGCTGATATTGATCCTTGGAATCCAGGAGTTGAAATGTGGTCACTGAAAAGTGGTGGAATACGTAATATAAAGGGAGGAATAGTTAATAGAGACCAAAAAACACTTCCTGTAAATTCTGCCGTGTGGTGGGATGGTGATTTATTGCGTGAGCTTCTTGATAAGATTACAATTAGTAAATATTACTGGAATGAAGGTGAATGTCGACCTCTTTTTGTTGCCGAGGGCTGTTCCTGGAATAATGGAACAAAATCGACACCAGCTTTGCAAGGTGATATTGTTGGAGACTGGCGAGAGGAAGTTTTATTACGTACTTCAGATAATAGTGCTTTGAGATTATATGTCTCAACTATTCCTACAGAATATCGTTTCCATACATTCCTTGAAGATCCGGTTTATCGAATCAGTATTGCTACACAGAATGTGGCATATAATCAGCCAACTCAACCTGGATTCTATTTCGGTCCTGATTTAAAAGGTGTATTTAGAGGATATGATTTTAATTTGAATAAATAGTACTAATTTTATCCAAATAAAAGTTTATACATGTATATGAAAAAAGTAATGATACTGATTGCTGCAATGCAAATAATTTCCGGATTTTCATTGTATGCTCAGAAAAAAGAAAAAATAAACGATTCCAATTCACCTCTTCATTTATTGCAACCTGCTTACAAAGTTCCATACGGCGAACTTTCAACCGGGGCAATAAAAAAAGATCTTTCCCGTGTTCTTACTTATCTGGAAACTGAAACTCCAGCGCGGGTTATTGATAAAAACACGCAAAAAACTATAACCGATTATAGTAAAATTGATGAGAATGCTCAGTTAGATAAAGGAGCTTTCAGACTTGCCAGCTATGAGTGGGGAGTAACTTATGCTGCAATGCTTGATGCTGGTCTGGCTACAGGTGATAGTCGCTTTTCCGACTATGTTTATAATCGATTCCGCTTTTTATCTGAAGTAGCTCCATCTTTTAAAAAAGTATTGGAAAATACTGGATCAACAGATCCTCAGATGAGACAAATCCTTGCTCCTCATGCTCTTGATGATGCAGGAGCTATGTGTGCGGCTATGATTAAAGCCAGCAGACTGAATGCTTCATTACAGCTTAATCCATTGATCAACAATTACATGAATTACATAATGTATCATGAATATCGTCTTTCTGATGGAACCTTTGCTCGTAATCGTCCTCAGAAGAATACGCTTTGGCTGGACGATATGTTTATGTCTGTGCCTGCTATTGCTCAAATGGGTAAACTTACAGGAGAGGTGAAATACTATAATGAAGCAGTAAAACAGATTCTGCAATTTTCATCACGAATGTTTGTCAAAGAGAAAGGACTTTATCGTCATGGTTGGGTAGAGGGTATGAAGCAGCATCCTTCTTTTCATTGGGCAAGAGCTAACGGATGGGCTTTACTTACATTAGTAGAGACACTAGATGTGTTGCCTCAGTCTCATCCTCAGTATAATGCAATAATCGAACAATTGCAAGCTCATATAGCTGGTTTGGCTGCATGTCAATCAGGTGAAGGTTTCTGGCACCAGCTTCTGGATAGAAATGATTCTTATCTGGAAACTTCTGCTACTGCAATATACGTTTATTGTATAGCTCATGCTATAAATAGGGGATGGGTAGATGCTGTGGCTTATGGCCCGGTTGCTCAACTTGGATGGCATGCTATTTCTACAAAGATTAATGCACAAGGTGAAGTTGAAGGTACGTGTGTAGGTACAGGTATGGGATTTGATCCGGCATATTACTGTTATCGTCCGGTAAATACATTCGCAGCTCATGGTTACGGACCAGTTATATGGGCTGGTGCAGAAATGATTAAACTTTTGAATAGTCAGTATCCAAGAATGAATGATAGTGCGGTACAATATTATACAACTCCACAGAATACAACTTCTCCAATTTTTAGTGCAGATGCAAATGTAGGACGGCCTGAAACAATTATTGCTGGCAGTAGCAGAAAAACTGAAAATGCTCCGGTTATATTTGTAATTGGTGATTCAACAGCGAAAAATGGTCAGGGAAAAGGTGATGGCGACATGTGGGGATGGGCTGCTTTTCTGGATAATTTCTTTGATACTAATAAAATTACAGTAGAGAATCATGCCCTTGGTGGAATGAGCAGCCGTACTTTTCTAACAGCTGGTTTATGGGAAAAGGTTCTTTCAGGTATTAAGAAAGGAGATTATCTTATTATTCAGTTTGGTCATAATGATGGTGGCCCGTTGAATACCGGTCGTGCCCGTGCTTCTTTGAAAGGTAGTGGTGAAGATTCAGAAACTGTAATAATGGAACGTACCGGAGGTCCTGAAGAGGTGTTTACTTTTGGACATTATCTGCGTTTGTATATTCGCCAGGCAAAAGCACATGGTGCTATACCTATTGTACTTTCTCATACTCCAGGTAATAGATGGACAGGAGAAAAGATGGATCGTTGCAACGAAACTTATGGTAAATGGTCAAAAGAGGTTGCAGAACAAGAAGGCGCATTTTATATTGACGTGAATGATCGCAGTGCCCGTAAGTTCGAGTCTCTTGGAATAGAGAAAACAAAAACTTATTATAAAGATAATGTTCATACTACTTTTGATGGAGCTATTTTAAATGCAAAGTCAGCTGTTGAAGGGTTACTTGATTTACCAAACTGCCCTTTAAATCAATACATAAATAAGTCAGCTTTATCTAAAGATTATAAAGCTGCTGATAAACCATTATTCAGAGATCCGGTTTTTGATGGAGCTGCAGATCCTATTGTTGTATGGAATAAACAGGAACAAAAATGGTTTATGTTCTATACAAATAGACGGGCAAATATGACTAATAGCAAGGGTGTTGACTGGGTGCATGGAACTCCGATCGGCATTGCAGAATCAGCAGATGGCACATCATGGAAGTATCGTGGAACAGCCAATATTAATTATGGCTCAAAAGATGTAACTTACTGGGCTCCGGATATTGTTGAGAACAATGGAATTTATCACATGTTCCTTACTGTTGTTCCCGGTATATTTACAGACTGGAAGCATGAAAGAGAGATTGTTCATCTAACAAGTTCAAACCTGATAGACTGGAAGTTTGTGTCTAAATTATCTTTAGCTTCGGATAAAGTAATTGATGCCTGTATTGTTAAAGCTCCAGATGGAATGTGGCGTATGTATTACAACAATGAAAAAGATCATAAATCTATTTATAACGCACAAAGCAAGGATCTGAATATATGGGAAAATAAAGGAAAAGTTATTGGCGATCGTGCAGGTGAGGGTCCTAAGGTTTTTGCATGGAAAGGAAAGTATTTTATGATTGTAGATAACTGGAACGGACAGGCTGTTTATTCATCAGATGATATGGAGAATTGGAGACGTCAGGAGCATAATATTCTTAAAGAACCAGGTAAAGGAATTGATGATGGAACAAATGGTTTGCATGCAGATGTGGTTGTGAACAATGGTAATGCGTATATTTTCTATTTCACACATCCGGGAAGAGTTGCTACTCCATCCGGTAAATTGGATAATTACGATACCAGACGCAGTTCCGTTCAGGTAGGAAAACTAGAATATGAAAATGGAGAAATAAAGTGTGACAGAGATAAACCTGTTTACATTAACCTAAGATAAAAACAAATTAAAAAGAAAAACACAATGAAAAGAGAAGCTTTTAAAATGTATCTGAAGCCTGGCTTCGAAGAAGAGTACGAAAAAAGACACGCAGCTATTTGGCCTGAGTTGAAAAAAATGCTTCAGGAAGGAGGCGTTTCAGATTATTCGATTTATTGGGATAAGGATACAAATATTCTTTTTGCATGTCAAAAAACAGAAGGTGATAGCTCACAAGATCAGGGAGATAACCCGATAGTTCAGAAATGGTGGGATTACATGGCCGATATTATGGATACAAATCCTGATAATTCTCCAGTTTCAATACCTCTGAAGGAAGTCTTTCACATGGATTGATATTGTATTTTAGATGAAGTTTGTTAATAATACGATTTTAGACTTTTACTTTCTGAAAAGATTTATATTGTTAGGCAAAAGCGAATGATTATTTTTTATACTTTTGCTTAGCAATATAATCTTAATGTTTCTAACATGAAAAAGCAATTCCTTTTTTTACTACTTTTCTTATTCTTTATACTGCGTTCTTTTGCGTCAATAGAAATACGCTCCAAACAAATTACTACAAGTAATGGCTTAGCTAACAATTCTGTCCGATATATTTTTCAGGATAGTAAAGGCTTTATTTGGATGGGTACTCTTAATGGCTTATGCCGTTATGATGGAAACTCATTTCTAACCTTTAAACCACAGTTTGGAAATAATCTCTCTTTGGTAGACCATCGGATTTATGATCTGGAAGAAGATAAAAATGGTTTCTTATGGATAAATACTTCTGCAGAACTTTATAGTTGCTATGATTTAAAGCACGATTGCTTTGTTGATTTCACCGGAAAGGGAGAATTAAAACAAAGCTATTCTAAAAAGTATATTGCTAAAAACGGAGATGTATGGTTATGGCATTCCGGAAACGGTTGCAGACAGGTGAAATATGAAAATGGCGCTTTCACATCTGTTACTTATAAGAAAAAGAATGGAAACCTGACAAGTGATTTGGTCGTATTTGTTTCTGAAGATTCAAGAGGAAATATATGGATTGGAACACAGCGTGGGCTTACAAAAGTAACCGGGGGGAGTAGCACTGTAGTAGATCGCAGTAGATCGTATTTCAAGTTGTCAACTTATAAAGGACAAACTTATTTTATAACTGACAGAAATGAAATTCTTTGGTATAATCCTGTCAGTAATAAGTTGCAATCTATTGCTTCGTCTTCTCTTGTCGAAGGAATTGCAACTCCTACCGGCTGTCTCGAATTAAAAAACGAATGGATAATCTTTACCAGCAATGGTATTTATGTTTTTAATTTTGATACCAAAAAATTATATAAGAATAATAGTTTATTTAATGAAACAATTCTTTCGGGTTCTACTCTGACCGATAATAAAGGTAACTGCTGGATATATAACCATACAGGTAAAGTGTGGTATATTAATGTTCGCACAAAAAGAGTAAAAAGCTTCCAGCTTATTCCACAAAATAAAATAAACTATATCGATAATGAACGATACCATTTTGTACAGGATTCCAGAAATATAATATGGATATCAACTTATGGTAATGGCTTATTTGCTTATAATATAGCAAAGGATGAATTAGATCATTTTACTTCTAATATTAATGGCTTTAGTCATATAAGTTCTGATTTTCTTCAGTATGTTATGGAAGATAAATCCGGTGAGATCTGGGTGAGCTCTGAATTTGCCGGACTTTCTAAAATTACAGTCCTGAATGAAAGTACCAACCGTATTTATCCGGAAGATAAATCTTTGTCCGACCGCTCAAATACTATTCGAATGATATCGAAGATGAATAACGGAGATATTTGGATAGGTACCAGAAAAGGATCTGTTTATGTTTACGACTCTCATTTAAATATGAAGTTGGTAATGCATAATTTTCATACAAACATTTACGCAGTCAAAGAAGATGCTTCAGGGAAATTATGGGTTGGAAGCCGGGGAGACGGATTATGTATTGATAACGTTTGGTATAAACATGATTCAAATAATCCTAATTCAATTTCTGAGAATAATATCTTTGCTATATTAAAAGACAGTAAAAAAAGAATGTGGATTGCTACATTTGGTGGAGGACTTGATTTGGCTGTGCCACAGAATGGAAAGTATATTTTTAAGCATTTCTTAAATCAGTTCTATGGTCAGAAGCAGGTTAGAGTTCTTTTACAAGATCGAAATGGAATGATTTGGATGGGAACCAGTGCCGGTGTTTATGTTTTTAACCCCGATTTACTAATAAAGAATCCAAGAGCTTATTATACCTTCAACTATAATAATGGCAAGCTGAAGAGTAACGAAATACGTTCCATTATGGAAGATAAGAATGGACGTATATGGATTGGAACTTCGGGTGCCGGATTTAGTACTTGTCAGTTAAGCAAAGATTATCAATCGATCGTTTTTGATCATTATACAACCCAGAACGGATTGGTGAATGATGTTGTTCAGTCAATAAACGAGGATAAAACCGGGAATTTGTGGATTGCTACAGAATATGGAATGTCTAAGTTTTATCCGAAAACAAAGATTTTTGAGAATTATTTCTTCTCAAGTTATGCGTTAGGCAATGTTTATGGTGAAAACAGTACCAGTACATGTGCTGATGGAAAACTTATTTTTGGAACAAATTATGGCTTATTACTATTCGATTCCAGAAAGATAAAAAGACCTTTTACTTCTTCTCCGGTTGTATTTACCAGTCTTAAGATTAATGGTATTAATGTTAGTCCGGAAGATCAGGATTCTCCATTGAAACAATCAATATCTTATTCAGATAAGATAAAGCTGAACTATTCTCAGAATTCTTTTGTGCTCGATTTTTCTTCATTTAATTTCTATGAATCAGAGCTTACAAGATATTCATATAAGCTTGAAAATTATGATAAAGATTGGAGTGTGCCTACATCTTTGAACTTTGCTGCATACAAAAATCTGCCTCCGGGTGAATACCTATTAAAGGTAAAAGTATGTAATGGTTCGGGTGTGTGGGATTCCCGGATAACAACGCTCGAGATTGAAATTGCTCCACCTTTTTGGCGCACTACATGGGCTTTCCTCATTTATATTATTGTTTTTGGAGCAGCTTTATATTTTGCTTATAAAATAGCACGCGACTTTACACGACTTCATAATAAAATTCAGGTCGAAAAACAACTTACAGATTATAAACTGGTATTCTTTACCAATATCTCTCATGAATTCCGTACACCGCTAACTCTTATAAAAGGAGCCTTGGAAAGAATTCAGCGTATGGAGCATGTTCCTGGTGAATTAGAACATCCATTGCAAACAATGGAGAAAAGTACAAACCGTATGGTTCGATTAATTGATCAGTTACTCGAATTCAGAAAGATGCAGAATAATAAACTGGCACTCTCATTGGATAATACAGATGTTATTGCATTTATATATGAAATATTCTTGAGTTTTAATGACACCTCGGAATCAAAGAATATGGATTTTCAGTTTAATTCATCAGTAGATTCCTGCAAGATGTTTATTGATAAGGAAAAACTTGATAAGATAGTCTATAATTTGCTTTCAAATGCCTTTAAATATACACCTTCCAAGGGAAAAGTGAGTTTGATTGTTACAGTAGATAATGAGAAGAATAATCTTCTTATACAAGTTAAAGATTCAGGTGTAGGTATCCCTAAGGAGAAACGTACAGAACTATTTAATCGTTTTATGCAAAGTAATTTCTCGGGTAACAGTATTGGTATAGGTCTTCATTTGGTTCATGAGCTGGTAGGAGTGCATAAAGGCACAATCTGGTATGAAGAAAATGTAGGTGGCGGGTCTGTATTTAATGTAACTCTGCCTTTGGATGAGAAAGTTTATAATGAAACAGACTTCCTGATTCCTAATAATGTGTTATTGAAAGAAGAGCATATCATGAATAATGTGAAGCTCACAGCTCAGGAATCTCAGGAAATGGCGGCTGTAGCTCCTTTAAATAATTACAAAATACTTATTATTGAGGATGACAACGATGTACGTCAGTTCTTAAAAGAAGAAATCGGTGTTTATTTTGAAGTTGAAACTGCCGAAGATGGTCTTGCCGGAATTGAAAAGCTGCAAGAATATGATGCAGATTTAATTGTGTGTGACGTGTTAATGCCGAGAATGAATGGATATGAAGTTACAAAGAAACTGAAAGAAAATTTGCAGACCAGTCACATTCCTATTATTTTGCTTACAGCATTAGGTACTCCCGAAAATCATTTAGAGGGAATTGAAAGTGGTGCTGATGCCTACATATCTAAACCTTTCAGCGTTAAATTACTATTAACTCGTATAACTAAGCTGATTGAGCAGCGTGAAAAACTTAGAAATAAGTTTTCAAGTGAACCTGGAGTAAAGCGTCCAGCCATCTGTTCTACAGACAGAGATAAAGAATTTATTGACAAACTACACGAAATACTTGAGAGAGAAATTGCAAATGCTGAGTTCTCAGTTGATGATTTTGCTGCAAAAATGAAATTAGGTAGAACGGTATTCTATAAAAAGGTAAAGGGTATTACAGGATATTCTCCAAATGAATACCTTCGGATTATTCGTATGAAGAAAGCTGCGGAATTACTTATCTCTACAAACCTGACTGTAGCCGAAGTGTCTTATAAAGTGGGGATTAACGATCCTTTCTACTTTAGTAAATGCTTTAAATCCCAGTTTGGCGTGGCACCTTCTATTTATCAAAAGCAAGGCTAAATAAAAAAATAATTCAAAATTCTTTGGTAGATTCAGAAATGTTTCTACCTTTGCAATTGTCATAAGATTGTAATGAATACAATTTTGGAAATAAAACTAAAAAGAAATGAATGCATACGATAAATTAATTACATATAACATTAAGCCATCAGTGCAAAGAATTGCCATAATGGATTATTTGTTGAAACATCGTACGCACCCTAGTGCTGATGTTGTTTATTCAGCTCTAAGTAAATCAATACCAACTTTGTCAAAAACAACAGTGTACAACACGCTGAAACTTTTGGCAGAACAAGGAGCTGCATTGATGCTCACTATTGATGAAAACAATGTTTGTTTCGACGGTGATACTTCACCTCATTCCCACTTTCTGTGTAAAAAATGTATGAATATTTATGATTTACCTATATCTTCATCGGAGCAAGAGGTTAGTGGTTTGAACTCCGACGGACATGTTATAACAGAAATACATTACTATTTTAAAGGCATTTGTAAGAATTGCCTAAACGATAAAAATATTGATTAACTCATTAAAACACAACGAAAATGAAAAAATTTAGATGTACAGTTTGCGGTTACGTTCATGAAGGTGATTCAGCTCCAGAAAAATGCCCATTATGCAAGGCTCCTGCTAGCAAGTTTGTAGAAGTAGAAGAAACTGTAGGTGCTTTAACTTTTGCTGACGAGCATGTTGTTGGTGTAGCAAAAGGTTGCGACGAAGAAATGATTAAAGACCTTAACAATCATTTCATGGGAGAATGTACAGAAGTTGGTATGTACTTGGCTATGAGTCGCCAGGCTGATCGTGAAGGATATCCTGAAATTGCTGAAGCTTTTAAAAGATATGCATGGGAAGAAGCTGAACATGCTTCAAAATTTGCGGAATTGCTAGGTGATGTTGTTTGGGATACTAAAACAAACTTACAGAAACGTAAAGATGCAGAACAAGGCGCTTGCGAAGATAAAAAGCGTATTGCTACACGTGCAAAACAACTAAACTTAGATGCTATTCACGATACTGTTCATGAAATGTGTAAAGACGAAGCTCGTCATGGTAAAGGCTTTGAAGGTTTATATAACAGATACTTCAAATAATAACCAGTGCTAATAGATTGCATTATAATAGATTTGTTTTAAGGTCTACTTCTTATTTATAAAAGGAGTAGACCTTTTTATTTTTAGATGTACACTTTTTTGTGATAATCTGTACAGTCTTTATTTGTTGTATCCTGATATTTAAGTTTAGCTTAGCTCAATTATTGCACTAAAGATCTGTTTCCTTGTAATTCTTAGCTGGATACTTTATTTTTGCATTTTATAAATTCTAAATCAGATAGAGGTTTAATGGGTAAAATTGTTTATGAAAAGAGGATCGTAGAAAAGATGATCCGAATCTATTGCAGGTCGAAGCATGATCAGGAAGAACTTTGCGATGAATGTAGAGAGTTGCTTGATTATGCTTTGTTGCGGTTAGATAAATGTAAGTATAGAGATAAAAAGGGTGCTTGTGGTAAATGTACAACCCATTGTTATAAGCCAGTGATGCGGGAAAAAATAAAGAGAGTGATGAAATTCTCCGGTCCCCGAATGCTTTTTCATCACCCTCTCGATGCTTTTCGTCATCTATTGAATAAATAACCTCTTTTATAAATTTACGATACTATTTATTTTGCCGGTTTTCCAAGAAGAACCTGATCAATAGCTCTTTTAAAGGTAGACTTGTCTGCCGATCCTACAATTAATTGAGGATCACCTTTTTGGGGAATAAATAATATGGTAGGCAGATTTTTGATACCAAGAGCGGTTGCTAATTCACTTTCATTATCAACGTTTACCTTATAAATTACAATCTGGTCTTCGTATTCTTTTGCCAATTCTTTAATAAGCGGAGCTACCATTCTGCAAGGACCACACCAGTCTGCGTAGAAATCAATAACTACAGGTTTATCTCCTTTGAATTTCCATTCTTTAGTATTATTGTAATCGGCTACGTTTTTCAGGTATAAGTCATTGTTCATCTGAATAACGACTCCTTTTTCCGGTTTGCTTTTCTTCTCACCATGAGGTACGGCAAACGAATAAGTAACTATAGCAATAACAACTATAGCCCCAATTATTAGTATTTTTTTCATGCAATCTTATTTATATTTTTCTATTATTTCTTTTAGATCTTCAGCCTGCATAACTCCCGATTGCCTCCACAATGGTTCGCCGTTTTTGAATAACATTAAGGTAGGGATTGACTGAATGCGGTATTTTGCAGCAAGATCTTCATTTTGATCTACATCTATTTTAATAATTCTGGCGGAATCACCAATTTGTATTTTCAAGTTCTCGAGAATCGGCTTCATTGTTTTGCATGGTCCGCACCATTCTGCAAAGAAATCAACTAAAACCGGATTACTGCTTTTTATTACATCGTTGAATTTTTCCATAGTTACTTTTAGTTTAGTTATTTTATTAGAGATCTTTAGATGCAAATTTAAAATAATGTTTGAAGTAAACACATTATTTTCGTTTATTGTTTTTTGCTATTTTGAAAAAGAAAAACTTTTTGTTTTTTTATTTTCAATTGATGGTTTTTTGTCTACCTTTGCAGCTGAAATCATTTTAAATTCAAAATGGACGACTATCATAGTAAGGATTAAAATCAGAACAGAGGCATTTCGTGACTGAATCCCTTTGTTCTAAATGAATGGAGGGTAAAACATGAAAACTTTTCTAAGGGGAGCCTTTGGACTAGAGGTTCTGTCTAATTGGGAACCTAATTGCTGGATTAAAATTGAATGTCCAGATACTGATGATTATAATTTTCTACAAAAAACACTAAACGTCCCTGAATATTTTCTAGCGGATATTGCCGATATCGATGAACGTCCTCGTGTAGAAACTGAAGATGAATGGACGTTTATTATCTTACGAATACCCCATCGGCAAGATGACTCCAAAATGCCTTTTATTACTGTTCCATTAGGTATAATATTTAAAGATAATATTTGCATTTCTATATGTCATTACCAGACTGCTATGCTTAAGGATTTTATATCATATTACGAACGAAAAAACCTTGGCTTTACAGATACGGTAGATCTTATTTTTAAACTATTCCTCTCTTCTTCAGTTTGGTATTTAAAGTCTTTAAAGGTTATAAATCAACGGATTGATGTTGTAAAGCGAGAACTGGAACGTTCCATTGAAAATAAAGAATTGCTGGCGCTTTTCCATTTGGAAAACTGTCTTACTTATTTCATCACATCTTTGAAAGGAAATGAAATATTACTTTCAAAACTGAAATTCAAATTACCAGTTGATGAGCTTGATGTGGAACTAATTGAAGATGTTGAGATTGAGTTGAAGCAGGCTCACGAATCTGCCAATATATACAGCAATATACTTAGTGGAATGATGGATGCTTACTCTTCAATTATCAGCAACAATGTGAATAGCATTATGCGTATATTGACATCTATCTCTATTATTTTAATGTTCCCAACTCTTATTTCAAGTATGTTTGGTATGAATATTAAAAATGGTATTGAAGATTCCAACTGGGGATTTGCTTTTGTAGTAGGATTTTCAGTTGTTGTTTGTGCCGGATTCCTTTGGGCCTTTAAGAAAAAACGCTGGATGTAATTAAAAAAATAGAAAGTTATATAAGAATAGTAATCTGATATTCAATATTATACGTAATTGCATTACCTTTACGGGGCTAAACTAAAGCTTATGCAATTACGTACTTATTACCCCACTGTGGTTCTTTCTGACATTCATTTAGGAACGCCTCATTCTAAGAAAGAGGAGGTGAGTAAATTCCTTAAATCCATTAAATGCGATAAACTGATTCTTAACGGAGACATTATTGATGGATGGCACTTTAGTAAAGAAGGACTCAGTAAATTAAAACTAAAACATATTCAGTTTTTTAAAGACGTCATGAAAATGATGGATAACTTTAACACTGAAGTAATATATATCCGGGGAAATCATGATGATTTTCTGGATAATTTTGTTTCGAAGACACTCGATAATATAAAGATAGTAAAGGATTACGTTTACGAAAGTCATGGTAAACGTTACTATGTTACTCACGGCGATGTATTCGACTCTGTAACTTCCCGTATGAAATGGTTGGCAAAGCTTGGCGATCTGGGTTATTCGGCACTTCTTTGGCTAAACGAAAAATACAATGCCCGCAGAATTAAGCATGGCAAACCTTATCATTCTTTTTCAAAGGTAATAAAGCAGAAATTTAAGAAAGCTGTTTCTTTTATGTCTGATTTTGAAAATAAACTGGTATCTCTGGCTCGGGTTAAGCAATGTGATGGTGTTATTTGTGGGCACATCCATCATCCTGAAAATAGATATTACAAAGATATTCATTATCTGAACTCCGGCGATTGGGTGGAATCTTTGTCTGCCTTGGTTGAAGATGAACACGGAAACTGGAGGGTGCACCATTATTATGAAGACGTAGGAGTATAAATGAGTCGGAATGGTTGAATCTGAAAATAGCAGAATTATATTTGAACGCAGGTAATTGAATAATCAATTGTCTGCGTTCATTTTTTTTGAGCATTTAAATGCTTAAACTTAACAAGATAGTAATATTGCATTCACTCTTCTGTAATATAATAAGATGATATTTGTAGAGCAAAAAATAAAATCTTATGCAATTACGAAACTATTACCCCACAGTAGTCCTATCAGACATTCACTTGGGAACTCCTCACTCTAAAACAGAGGAAGTAACTAAATTCCTTAAATCAATTAATTGTGATAAACTGATTCTTAACGGAGACATTATTGACGGTTGGCATTTACAAAAAGGCGGGCTGAATAAGTGGAAACCTAAGCATACCGAGTTCTTTAAAGTAATCATGAAAATGATGGAGAACTTTGGCACGGAAGTTATTTATGTAAGAGGAAATCACGATGATTTTCTAGATAATCTGGCCCCACTGACACTCTATAATATTAGTATAGTAAAAGATTATATTTATGAAAGTCACGGTAAGCGCTATTTTGTTACTCACGGCGATGTTTTCGATACAGTAACCACTCAGATGAAATGGCTGGCTAAGCTGGGAGATATTGGTTATTCCATGCTTCTTTGGTTGAACAAAATCTATAATATTCGCAGAGTGAAACAGGGGAAGCCTTATTACTCACTTTCACAAACAATTAAGCAAAGAGTAAAATCTGCAGTATCTTATATTTCCGATTTTGAAAAAGAGCTGGTTGATCTTGCCCGGATAAAACGATGTAATGGCATTATTTGCGGCCACATTCATCATCCGGAAAATACCTATTATGAAGAGATACATTACCTTAATTCCGGAGACTGGGTGGAAACATTGTCTGCTTTGGTTGAGGATGAAAAAGGAAACTGGAGTGTGCGCTACTATGAAGGAGTGCTGATACAAGAGAATTTGAATGATATAACAGAAGAAATATACATAGCCTCATGAAATTCTTATTTATTGTTCAAGGAGAGGGGAGAGGTCACTTTACCCAAGCAATTACATTAGAAGAAATGTTGATTAAAAACGGGCATGAAGTGGTGGAAGTCTTAGTTGGAAAAAGTACTTCACGCTCACTTCCGGGATTCTTTAACAGAAGTATAAAAGCGCCGGTTAAACGATTCTTAAGTCCTAATTTCCTACCATCTGCACAAAATAGAAGAGCAGCTATTGGAAGAAGTGTAGTTTATAACTTGCTTCAGACGCCTGCATATATTAAAAGTATGATTTATATAAAACAACGCATAGAAGAATCCGGCGCCGACGTGGTTATAAACTTCTACGAACTACTTACGGGACTCACCTACGCTTTTCTACGTCCCCGGATTCCTTATGTGTGCATTGGTCACCAGTATCTTTTTCTGCATCGTGATTTCGAATTCCCCCGGAAAAATACCTTGAGTCTTTTCCTGTTACGCTTCTTTACACGCCTTACAAGCATAGGAAGCTCAAAGAGACTGGCTCTTTCATTTTACAGAATGTGCGATGATAAAAGAGAGAATGTAACAGTAATACCTCCATTGTTGCGCAGTGAAGTTTTCTCTCTTCAGCCCGAGCAAGGAAATTATATTCACGGATATATGGTAAATTCAGGTTATGCAGATAATATTATCGAGTTTAACTCCAGGCACCCGGAACTACAACTACATTTTTTCTGGGATAAACCCGATGCGCCGGATGAGATGAAAGTAACAGAAAACCTCTCTTTTCATACATTAAACGATGTCGACTTTCTGAAATATATGAGTGGTTGCAAGGCATATGCAAGTACCGCAGGGTTCGAATCTATTTGTGAAGCAATGTATATTGGCAAACCGGTAATGATGGTTCCTGCACATATAGAACAGGATTGCAATGCTTACGATGCTGTAAGGGCAGGTGCCGGAATTACTTCCGACTCTTTCGATCTGGACGAACTTATTGAATTTTCAGAGAATTATACTCCCAACCGTTCTTTTGTTTATTGGGTGAATAGTTGTGAAAGAGTACTACTTGAGGAACTTGAAGAAAAAAAGATAAACATACAATTTTTGCCATTCCGGCACTATCTAATTATTTTTAGCTATGAAACTTAGAAAAGAAGATTATGTTTTAGAGCGTACCACTGATGGTGGTTATTACGCTTATTTGTTGTATAATATGCAATGTTGTGCTTATGGAGATACTCCAGACGAAGCATTAGAATATCTTCAGGAAGGTATAAATGAATATGTCAGTGATATGTATTTGGTAGAAGATTATGTATAACTTTACAATTGTGTATCAAAAATAAAATTCTTACTATCGAATAGTTTAATAAATTAAATCAAAATTCATAAATCCTATTTTTATTTTTTTATCTTTGTTCAAAGTTCAAATATAAAGAATACAATTAAAATCATCAAATAAGAGACTTAAACTATTTATGTGGGATTTTTATTCAGATACAATTTTTGCTGCAATAATTGTTTGCTTCTTAACATCTATTTATCTTTTTGCCCGCCGTGATGAGGGTGAGCGTTCACGAATCTTTTTATCAGTTATCATATTTTATTCCGTATTGAATTACGTTCCCCGTTATTGGGCCGCTACTCATGGGCAGGTTCCAATGCTAGTAGTATCAGTCCCTGTGCTTTTACTAGCCTTATTCATGATCACATCTTATATAATATATCCTATTGAGGTTGTTTCACCCGGCTGGCTTAATTTTAAGCATATTGTTCTGCTATATACTCCCGTTGGAGTACTTTACGGAATATGGCTAATTACATTGTGGTGTGGAGTTAAATATACTGATTTTAGCTCATTGCAAGAAATGCTTCCCTATATAACGGACTTTAATGTGTGGTTTCGGTTTATATTATGCTTATTGATACTGTGTCCTGTATTCTTCATCTTTTTTGTGCCTTACACTAAAAAATATTGTAATGTAGACAATAGATGGAAGTGGATATACATGATTATTTTTTCAATAAACACGATTGCCTTTTTATGGATATTATGGGATAGGAGTTTAATTTCCAGTACATTATATTATTATATCAGCGTAGGATGCAGTTTGCTAATAGCTTATAGAGAATTATCAACCCGCTTTATCCGAAATCCGATGTCTGAAAATCCTTTTCCTGAAATGCCAAGTAAAGTTTTTGAGGAAACATCATATAATTCGAGTGAAGTTGATACTCTTTATGATGAACCAGAAAATAACAATTCCGAACTTTTTAGCAGGCTGGATGAATATATGAAGAAAAATGCGGCATGGCGGGATCCGGAACTTACTTTAAACAACCTTTCGTCAATAATGAATACTAACCGAACCTCTCTTTCGCTGGCTATCCAGAAAAGTGAATACGGGAATTACACTACATATATAAACAAATTGCGCTTTGACGATTTTGTATATTGTGTAACATCCAACTGTTCCGGTAATTTTCAGCAGGCTTTTTACGATGCAGGTTTCCGCTCACGTGCCACTGCTTTGCGCAACTTCCGCCAAATAACAGGTATGACACCTACAGAATATTTTATGAAAATGAGAACTGAAGATTAAAAAAAAATCATCTTCCACCTGCTACTAAATCTATGTTAATGGTTTTATTTCTAGTTGAATATATTAGTGGAGGATAAACTATATATACATTTTATCTTCCACTAATATTTGATATCTGCTACTAGATTATATAGATTCTAGTTGTTTTTATTGATAAGATTCACAACAATTTTAACCATCATGTCTATTTCTTCAGTGCGACTTTCTGCTTTCATTAATGCATAGTTTTGAATTAAATTTATGAGTGCTCTTTTTATTATCTTTTTGTTCAACTTTTCTTGTTTTTAGTACAGTTTCTCTGTCTGTTGTCCACTATTTTTCTTCTTTATACACAAATTATAATCTAAATATAGGCTATAGTATAATTGCCGAATATATTTTCTTCTGTAATTCGCGCCAAGGAATTGTCTTTTTCTATAAGAAGAATGGTTTAATACATTCTTTTAAGTTTAAGTAGGCTTTCTTAAAAAACTATATTGATTAAAAATTATCTTACGCTCTTTTTAAGATATAAAAATAGTGTAAGATAATTTTTAATCAGTTGCTAGTTTAATGTATTTACAGTAAGCTATTTAGTGTGTTTTAATTGCAATGGAAGAGATGATGCTTACATGTAAACAAGTGTATTGCTATTGGTCTAAAAAATGTAAATCCCAAACGAAGGATTTATGCAAACAGATCCAAAAAATCAAGTTTCAATAGAATAAAATTGTTTTTTTGAAACAAAATTGTAAAAATGAAACATACTGGTCTGCAAAAAATAGGCAAAATTGTTGATTTGAAACATTGAATCGTGTAATAATGAGCCATCTGCTTTTCCTTCATTAATTAATTTTACATACAGAATCTGATACAGCTCAAGAATAACATAATCACAAAATAAAATAAATAAAAAATGGAAAAGAAGATGCTTACCTTGTTTGTTTTGCTTGCTACAGTTACCGGTCTTGTACAAGCACAGCAGACAACAGGCGGCGCAGTGGAAAAGGAGACCTTGCTTTGTTTCTACGCCAAAAGCAATGTGTTTATCTTTCCCGGAAATGACAATGAAGCCAATGTTGTCAACACCAGCCCGATGGTTGCAGAACAGCAAATCATCGAACAGCCAGAACAAGAGTTACAACCGCCTCGTGAGGGCTTTGCAGAGAAAACTGCCGTGGTTGTAACTCTGCAGGAACAGCCTTCCCCTTGGTATGTGGGCTTTGGTGGTGGTTTGTCATTTGGACGTACTACATTCGCTTCGTTTGCAATGGACAATACCTATCCAGGCTTTAACTTGGGTGTACTGAGTGGATATAAAATTAACAAACTACTTTCGGCGGAAGTGTCGCTTGATTACACTAGCATGAAGCTTGGAACGTATGACTGCTGTCAGAACCTTTGGCTGGGCAAGGACGGTAATCGCTACTTTGCTCCGCTTACGGGTGTAACGAGTTATAAGTATAGCGACCTGACTTCTACAACAAATCTTATGGGGCTGGGTGTACACCTTAATTTAGACTTGTTAAGTATCTGGAATAAGGATTCTAAATGGTCGGCACTCGTTTCTCCTGCAATTTACGGAGTGTATAGTAACTCCGATGTGAAGCAATTGGATGCCAAAGTCTATACAGCATCTACAATTCATTTTGGTGCAGGGCTTGATCTCGGATTAGGTTATAGGATTACTCCCAAGATAGGTCTTCGTTTAACAACAGGTATCAATTATCTGACGGGAGCCATTGACGCTCTTCCTCGCGAAGAACACAAAACAAGTTATGTGTGGAACAGTACTCTGAAACTAATCTACAAACTTTGAATTCAATGAAAAACAAGATAATCTTCTTTATTGCGATGCTTGTTGCTGCGTTGACCGGCTGTGACAAGGAACTACATGAAATCCCGACAGATAAACCTACCGATGAGGCAGTGGTAACAGTGAGTCTCAATAAGGATCACACGCAAAACGCACCACTAAATGATGTGCATCTCTATTGGTTCAACGAAACCGACAAACTTTACAAACAGGACTACTATTCTTCGATGGAGGATCTGGCACGGGCGCGCATCATCCTTCCCGAAGGGAGTTATACTGTTTTTGCGGTTTTGAATGTGGGGGTGAATTTTACTGTGCCTTCATCTCGTACAGCGTTGCCTGATATTGATCTGGGTTCATTTTCTAAATATATAAAGGACCAAGAGGCGAACTATACGGATATGCTTACCGGAACGCTGCGCAATGTGGTGAAGAACGGAACTCAGTTGGTTTATGTTGACCTTGAACCTAAATCCAATGGTATTAAGTCTGCAACTGTGCAATTGCTGCTCACTATTCCTTCGCCTCACTTGCCAGATTTTGCAACCAAAGCAAGTTCAACCCCTGTTTTGAGAGGTACGGCGTTTATCTTTAAAAAAGACAGCAAACAACTGTTCGCCATGAAACGGACTATGCTAACACCGACAGGGACAGATGGAGTTTACTCCATGGACTTGTCCCTTTTCAAAGGAGAATATGACGTTAACCTGTGGTGTGACTATACGTTTGACGAAACAACCGACAATCACTATATTACTACCGGTCCGGATGTAATTACTATTCTATCTAAAGATAAATATACAGCAAACACCGACACTCGCGATGGCTTCTCGAAACGTATTTCACTGACTGTTGCAGAGGAAAACAATAAACCGCAAAACGTGGAAATGAATCGACCATTGGCGAAATACCGCCTGGTGGCTACCGATGTGGCGAAGTATGAAGCTCAACGTTTACAGAAAGGACTTCCGGCATTTGCAGACCTTCGGGTGTTTATCGGTTACGAAGGCTTCTTGCCGAGTGCATACAACATTACCGAATCGAAACTCGCCGATGCTAAAGAGGGTTATTTCTATTACTCCACACTGACGGACATTACCCCAATCGATGCGACTTTCGCCAAGGATTATGTATTGGTGAATGGTACGGAGTCGTCCGTTGTGGTAACAATCCTGTTTAAGGATGCTGCGGGTAATACCATTAGTGGTGTGCGGGGTGTGAAGATTGCCTACCGCGCCGGGCAACTTACAACCGTAAGTGGAGATTTCCTTACGGCTGGTTTGGGTAACGGCGTTACCATCGACACAGAGTGGAGTGGTGATCATAATGTGGAATTTTAATAAGATATAGTGATGAAGAAGATTCTACATATAATGTTTGCAGTGGCAACTATACTTGCAAGCTGCTCTAAAGAGGAGAACAGCGGTGAACAGATTGCTGATGAACGTGAAGTAACTATCTCGGCTATACCCGAAGTGTCGATGGCTGATGAGCCGGATATGAAAAGCGTCCAGACACGTGGTACTGTTACCTGTAACCGATATATAATTGAACTATATGCAGATGCGGATTATAACACCATGGTAGGCACACAGCAAAGTACTACTGATGGCAATTTTACGCTGACCTTGGAGCGTTCGAAAACTTATTATGCCTTGCTTTGGGCGGATAATAACGCTTCGGCTATTTATGATGTAACAAGTCTGAAAGCTGTTACGCTGAAAACCGGACAATTGCCCGCAGAGGCTTTTTATGGCAAACTCACCATTGCGGGTAATCTGGCAAATTATGATGTGTCGCTTAAGCGTGCAGTGGCAAAGCTAAACTTAAACGAAACCAACAATCTGCTGAAAGGTTCGGTAACAGTAAAGTATAACCAGAAACCGACATTCAATGTTACTAATAGCACAACATCCGGAACAGATGTCAGTCTTACTAAAACAGTTACATTGACTGCCGACGTTACAGGTACTAAAGTGGCTCCCGTAACGCTTAACACTAATCAGCCTATCTATGTGCTTGCATCAACAGTTGCTACAGATGTCGATTATACTTTTCAGTATAAGTATGCAACTGAAAGTTCTCCCGAATTGGAGTTTACTGTTACTGCTCCCGTACAAGCGAATTACAATACGAATATCAAGGGCGATTTTTTGGTACCCGATCCGAGGGCAAGAGCTGGTTACTTTTATTATAAGGATAGAACATGGTCGAGAAACAATAATGCTACCACTGATAATCCTGTTATCGGTATTATATGTGCTGTCAATACGGATGGATATAGTGGCAAAATAATTTCGCTTGATGAAGCAAAACTGGCTTGGAACCCCGATGGTACCAAGGTTTCAGGAACGGAAGGTACTACAGATGGTGCGGCCAATACAGCAGTCTTTACATCTTATAGCGGCTATTCAGCAACAAAATTCCCTTGCGTGGCATGGTGTGTAGCTAAGAATACGTCGGCGATAACAGGAATCAAATGGTATGTACCGGCAATAGATGAGTTGACGGCCATATATTTTGTAAAATTCAAAATATTTACAGCATTAGGTAAAGTTAGCGGTGCGACGATCATCAATGAATATGAGATGTATTTTTCCTCTACACAATCGCTCTATATGACTACACTCATGTGGGCTTATAAATTAACTAGTCCTGTAATGCAAGGCGGAGTAGATAAGACCACTGCATATAAAATACGAGCTATGTCTGCTTTTAAATCAACTATCTAAATTGTTTAAAATCAGCGTGTTTGTTTACTTGAAAAAATAATTAATAAAATGAATCATATAAAATATCATCAAATAAATCTCAGAACAATGAAAAGAAAATTTTTACTGGCACTGACAGGTATCGCAGTTATCCTGGCAAGTTGTAACAAGGAAGAGGTTGGGACAGCGGACAGCAACCCGGCAACAAAAAAGAGTTTCACGGTAAACGTGGATAACGGAGTACAGACTCGTGCGGATGTCACCGATCTAACTCGTTATGTAATGGAGGTTTACGAAGGAGCTACAGCAACGGGTACGCCTGAAGTACACAAGGAGCAGGCTACTGGAGTGTTCAACAATGTGATTCTTAAAGATGGACAGACATATACCGTACTTTTTTGGGCGGACTATGGCTCGCCATCTACTGACGGCACTAACCCTGCTGCCAATGAATACAACGCTTCCGATCTTAAAGCGGCACGGGTTGCAGATGGTAAACAGGCAACTAAAGTTGCTTTTGCCGGAACAAGCAAGTTTACCGTGGGCACGGACAATGAAGATGTTTATACAGCTGTAAAGCTTACACACGCCGTTGCACAGGTTAATTTCAAGCAGAACGAAGCGTTGACTTCTGATGTAAATACGCTTGTGGTGAAGTACCCCGAAAGTTATTCACTCAATGTAGATGATATGAGCGTAACTAAAATTGCCGGTGAGGTGAGCCACTCGTTTACTTATAATAGTAAAGAGGTAGGTACGCTTGGTACTAGCTACATAATTGCAGCTACAGGTACAACTAAAACTGTCATGGATATTACTGCCACGATGACTTCGGGTGGTGCAACGAATAGCAAGGCTGTTACTGCTATACCTTTTGAATGCAACTATCGTACGAATATTTATGGTGCTTATTCTAACCTATATAACTCCACGCTTTCTGTAACTTGTGACACCCAGTGGGAAACAACCAATCAGGAAGTTACATTTCCGGTAGCTCCTCAGGTGGGCGACTATTTTTATAGCGACAAAACATATTCCAAAAACCTAAATACAGGTAAAACCCTGATTGGTATTGTGTTTTGGGTAAATTCTGCAGATCCGTTTAAAGGTAAAATTGTTTCGTCAGATCAAGGATATCTCTTGGCTTGGAGCACGGAGAACGTTTTGATTCCAGGAGCAAAAAGTGAAACGGATGGTGCGGCTAATACTGCAGCCATTACTTCATATAGCGGTTATACAGCAGCAAAATATCCCGCAGTGGCATGGTGTGTAGCCAAGAATACACCAGCAATAGCTGGAATTAATTGGTATATGCCTGCACAAGCAGAAGTGGAAACATTGAATGCAAACTATGATGCAGTATATAATGCATCGATAAAGCTTGGTTACGATTTGAGATTACGTTATGATGGCTATTATTGGTCGTCCACTAATGATACTGATGCACTAGCATTGCTGTATTATTTCCATCACTACCGACTCTCCGTAGAAAAGAAATTTACCTATTTTGTTCGTGCAGTGTCCACTTTTTAACTATTTATCAATTTAACTATTTAGAATAGCGGGTACAACCGCAAAATAAACATCTAAAATTATAAAACAATGAAACGATACCTTTATATAGTATGTGCGATGCTCATGGGAGTATTTGCATCATGCAGCAAGAACGAAATTGGAGGCAATGATGCCGACTCTACCGGAACTGTTGTTCTGAAAGTTACCGCTGATGAGGGCATACAAACCCGTGGGATAACCGAAAAACGCTACGTGATTGAGGTTTACACAGACGATACTTATGCAACTGCAGCCAATGTTTTTACCGATGGTACCAACAAAGCCATTAATGCAACAGGAGAATTCCAGATGGTTCTTGATCGCACTAAGGAATATTATTGCCTACTGTGGGCAGACGATAGTGGTTCGGAAATCTACAAAGTAAACGATCTGAAAGCTGTTACTTTGCAAGAGGGAGAGAAGCCGGTTGAGGCATGGCACGGTAAATACAAAATTGAAGCAGGGAAAAATGCTACACTTTCTACACAACTTAAGCGTGCAGTGTCCAAACTTTCTTTATTGGAGACCGGGACAATCCTGCCAAGTTCATCCCTTAAAGTAGAATTTAACCAATCGAACGTATTCAATGTAGCTACAACTGCAGCATCAGGCACAGTTGCCCGCATTGAGACTATCAATCTTTCCATGGGCACTACAGGAACAAAAGATGCTCCCGTAAAACTTAATAATGCAGATATCTTCGTGTTGTCAAGCGTAGCCGGAAGTGTAACCGACTTGACCTTTACAATGAGTATGAACGGTACTTCCGAGCCTTCATTCAGTGTAACCAATGTGCCCTTGCAAACCAATTATAATACCAATGTCAAAGGACACTATACTTCGCTCACATCATCTACCTTTACCGTTACTTGCGACGACCAATGGATAATATACGACGAATAAGATGATTAATGTAGGGTGTCCACAGTGTGATTATGTTTATATACTGTTCGGACTGCCTCTACTTTTTAATTAGTTGATCATTAAAAAGTAAAATAAAAAAATAGAGAATCAAATATTAGCTTTTGGTTCTCTATTTTTTTGTTCGTTCTGTATCTGTATATTTATAAGAATGCAAAAGACTTTTAATAAAGTGTTTCACCATTCTTCACCCGACTTATTTCTTTGGAGCCCGTAGAAAAATCATCTGATTTCTGTGACCACTTGAAATGAGGATTCCCTGGTTTACAAACTCTTTTAAATCCTTCATTGCATTATTCTTTAATAGCCCTGTAAGTTTTGTGTAGTCTGTCCGGGTGATGTAAGTATTCTCATCCAGATATTTATCAAGCAAACTTCTTCGTTCTTCTTCACTAAGCTTTGCCGATGTTTGGAACCCTCTGCTAGAACGTTCCAAATCTCCACGCGTATTTTTCTTAAGCCAGGCAGAAGCGCGAAAGTTTACATTATCAAATTCAACAGAAGCCGCGCGTATTTCATCCTTCTCCATTACCGGGCGAGCTTTTAGTTTGGCCGAAAAATAGCCAATATTTCCAAGTTCCACATTATATCCATTCTTCAGATGAGTTGCCATTTTCTCAGCCAGCGCACTAATTGCGCCCTCAAGATCGGCTACAGTAAAAGTTGTTCCCGAAGAGATATCCTCTAGCAATTCGCGCGAAGTAATTGTTCCTTTCGATACGATGCGTGCGTATAATGGTTGTTTCTTTCCGTCTTTCTTAGGGTTTGGGTTCTCTCTTAAATCATAGGTTGCTGCCATAGTATTTTATTTAGTTAATTATTAGATTTTTACTTCAGAACTAAGTAAGCCTTCGGCCGAGAACCGATAAGCCCTCGGTCGAGAACTTATGGGTCTTTATTCATGAACTCATAGGCACTCTGTCGAGGGCTTACTTATATTCTTTTACAAATATAGTAAAACTATTTCATTTATGCAAATGTGTCTATAATTGCTTATGATTCATCGCTTTAGATGAATTATATTTCCTGAAAGAAGTTGTAAAGACAATATTTGATACTGATATATGTAAGAATGTAGAATGCAATAGCAGATGTAACTGTTTAGTGGAAGATAAACGAGATTAAGTAGCAGATAATTTTCTATCTGCCACTAGTTGAAAGTGCTTACTGTAAGGCTTTTTGTGCAATTTGGTAGCAGATGTGGGAGATGATTTTGCGAAAATGTTTTTTTTCTTGGTTATTTTGATTTTTCTAGCCATAAATTCAACCTGGCTTCAATTTCGCGCGAAGGTAATCGGTTGTTTATGCTACTTAGTTCAGTTAGTTTTTTACCGGCAATATGCAATATTCTCCATTATACTAAGCTTAGTGACAATTTCAATTCTTGAATTGGAGCATTAAGTAATACTGATGCTTTTGATAATGAAATTCTTCTTACATCATATCTCATTCTCCAAAACCTTAAATATGATTTTCTACTTTTTTAATCCTAGCAATTCTTGTAAGGCTTCAATTTTTACAGAGAATTTATTTATGCAAGTTAGTTGCTTTTTGGTTAATCCTTTAATATTTAACCCACATTCATAACAGAATTTGGTATCTGCATCATTTTTGTGTCCATTTGGGCATAAATATTTTTCTTCTCCCTTTGAAAATAACCCTTTCACAATTTCAATTTTGCCTTTATCAGGAATATTAGTAATAGCATCAACTAAATCCTGCATCAAGACTATATCCTTATCTGTATAATAATCTTTATCAGATTCTAGTAAATTAATAGCGATATTAATTTTATAATTTCTGATAATATCAATAATACCCTTTGCATCAAATAACTTATTCCGAATGATAAGGTCAGCAACAGCTCTATCATTTGTTCCGTTTAACTTACTATATGCAAGATCTATTTGGAGTTTTTTATTTAGTCTGATATAGTATTGCGGGAAGTTTTTAAAAAGTGATTTTTCTTCTTCTGTCATCATCTCGGCTGATTTTTTACCTGTTAAAAGAAATAAATCAAATAGTTTCTCTGAAATTTCCGGAACATCATATACTGCTAATAAATTCCATTCTTCTTCAGATGGGAATGCACCTTTAGTTATATTACTGGTAAGTATTTTTTTAAGATATTCTTTATTTAGTGCATCAGCAGATATTTGCCCTATAGATTTTATGTTTGTTGCATCAGTCTCAGCTATATCAATTTGGGCTGCTGTACCAATTGCAGAAATCATAAACATTGATTTACTCTTACCTGATATTTCATCAAAGTCAATGTTTAATCCCATTATGCAATTTGCTCCAAGACTTACAGCCTTTTTAGATAATTCATCAATTGCTTCTTTATATATTATTTGAAGTTTGTTTTGATATGTGTTAGAGAATCCTCCAAAAAAATCAGTAAATGATGCTGCAAAGTCAGAAAAAAAATTCGTACCAAGTACTACATTGGTAGATATTATACCCATATATTCTTTAATGTTAGCATTTTCTACTGTGTTAGTAGTAGTTATTAAAATATTTCTGTTCATATATTAGTTTTTAAGATTTCAATTAATACAAACCATTCTTTGTTTATGAGCAAAGTTTTAATAAATTTGACGGTAATCTTCTTTGTTAACAAATATATATGTTTTATTTTAATAGTAAATCATAAGGACTGTTTTTCTGTTACTTCTAAAGTGTGTTTTCTAATCCTTTATTGATTTGTTGGCAGTTATCCACATTTATTGGATAACTGGATACTTGATATTTGTTACATTATTTATTTTGTAAAGTTAGTTGTTTGATTCAATAGATTTTAAGATCCTTCCATCTTCCGTTTTCCATTCAGTCAATCCGTTAGCGCTTCTACCCATAACAATTGCTGCTGCAGAAGAGGGGCTACTAAATAGGTAATCTTTAGTAAATACGTTCTGCTCTATGATCTTATTTTTAATCAAAGTACTTCTTAACTTTTCCCAATTTTGAGGAAATGAGTTTGTAGTAGAGTCTGCAATAGCAGAATCTTTGAACACAACAAAACCGTCAGAAGTACTTTGTCCGGTAGCATTTGCACCTCTTGCTGCTTTTATATAAAATGTATTCTTTTCTTCTTCTTCTTTATTGATACTAACTTTTCTTAGTGGTTCAAATATTTTAAAACCTAAAGAATTTACCAGAAGCTTAATATTCTCAATAAATTCCTCCATTTCTGATTGGTCTGATTCAGATATACTAGATTTCGTTGGTGAATTTGAATTGGTTAAATTATATCTATCAGTGTCTTTTGCTATTTCATATAATCTGCTTTCTAAGTATTTTACATGAGCTTTATTAAGATTATTATCCTTGCTTATAAAAGTAATAGCTTCGTTCCAGAAATCTTTTTGTGCGAGATGGTTTTCCAATCTATTTCTTATGCCTTCAGCTTCACCAATATAGGCAAGATCTTTTTCTTCTATATTGTCTGTTCTTCCAAATAAAATATATACTCCAGTGTTGTCCAGGTCTGGCCTATTTGCTGACTCTTTGATAAGTTTTCTTGGTAATTTATAAGCTTTTCCTGACCAGTTTGAAAGTTCACAGCTCATTCTTCCATTAGGATCTCCATCTATGAGATATATTTTAATTGTTTTACCGAATGTTTTCATATGCTATAATTGTTTTAAAGTCTAAATGGTATGGATACTACCAGCCTTACTCAAACCGAATCATATCCACTAACTGCATAAAATAGTCTGCAGACCAGATATCCATTTCTTGAGGATTCTTTATAAAAGGTTTCACATCAGCCTTTACCATCTCAATATTAGTATGGCTAATCTTTTCTTTGAGTAATGATTTAAAATTGTCTTGCGTCAATTCACCCTCCTTTAGTGAACCAAATTGATATGTTCGTTCGCAGAGATGTTTGAAGTCCAGTGCAACATTGTTACGGACATACCATTCAAAGTCATACCAGTCACGTCCCTTTACCCGGTTTTTCCAGTTACGAAAAAGAAGTGCGTGCATCTTTCCTGCATACAGATCGGGCAATGTGTAGCAACGAGTCATAAATGAATAGGGCAGAAGTAATAGCTTGGACTCAGTAGAGAAACCCAACGGTGGATTTATATCTACCTCTATTTTGATCTTTATTGCATGTTCTGTTGTAAACTGTAAATTGTATATAGCGGTATCGTCCTTTAGAAAAGCCGATTCAACATTGCTTTCATTTTTCTTTATCTTTCTATTGATTACCACATTTCGCCCCAAAGCATTGAATTCATTAATGATAGATTCAAAGTAGTTTTCAAGCATAAAAATTTCATCTGATCGCAATAATGAGAAGTCCATATCTTCTGAAAACCGTTGAACTCCGTGAAAGATACGTAAACAAGTGCCACCATAAAATGCTGCTTTATCAAAGAATCCGCCTCGATGTAATCCTGCAAGTGTAACCTGTTGCATTACTTCGTGTAGTGCATTTGTATAGTCGTTATTGGTTTGTATCTCATAACGAGACATCATTTGATCAAATAGATTCATTGCTTAATAGATTATATAATAGCATTAATTCGGGTTTCCTTTTGTTGCTGATAGTTGCACATGCTTTGATGATCTCCAGATTTGCATTTTCCAGAGCGGAGAAATCAACTCTTAAATCTTCTTCCAAAAAGATCTGCATTGCTTTAACGGATTGTATTCTTATTCCCTTTGTGGAAATAATCATATCGCACAATGCTTTTTCGGGTGTGGCTATAACAAACGCATATTTGTTTTTATAAATCTCTTGTCGTAATCCAATAGAATAATAATTGGGGTTTATCTGTATATAATCAAAATGGCCTAGTGGGGTCGCAAAGTTTTTACTTCGCTTTAAAGATGCTGATTTTACAGTGTAAACTCTCTCGGGGATTATTTTGTAAAAGGACAAGGCGCTTTCAAAGGACACATAAGATGGGCCATAAAGATGGTTTGCAATTAGTTCAGTAGATAAAGGTTGCCCATGTACTTTAGGCGTTACTACAAACATTCCTCTCTTTAACCTCACCAGATATCCGGCTTCTTCCATACGCATAACCTTATCCTTGGGTGATTTGTAGTCTCCCAAAGAAGAGATCAGTGTATTAAAGTCTATCGGTATGATGCCAAACTGCTTTAGAATATCCATACGAACTTTGTTTTAGAGGCTGTAAATATAGTAATTTTTGCATAGATAATAGACTTTTTATCGATTATCTATGCAAAAATTACTATAATTTAGGTAGGTCATATTAAATTGCCAAGATGCTATAACGTTAGTACACCCAACTTTATATCAGAAAATGCACTCTAATAGTGCAAAAAACAACAAATATAGCTCTCTCATAGAGCATTTATTTCCGGAATCGTTGAGATCACGTAACCATTATCTTATCAAATGGCTTGCAGACACAAAACAAACCTCCATAAAAACATTAAAGGAGAAGATTAACTCTTCCCCTTTAATATTGTTGGCATTTTTGCCAGATAACTCAATGCTGAGCTTATAAAGCAAAAACTATTCCTTAATCGTCATTTCCTTGATTAAATGTGAAGCTCCTGCAAACTTGTCGATGATGAAAAGTGTATAGCGGATATCGACAACTGCTGCACGTTGTGAAGAAGGGCGGAAAGCAATGTCGCCTGTCAGTCCTTCATAGTTGCGGTCGAATGCTGTACCAATGAGTTCGCCTTTGCCGTTAAACACCGGACTGCCGGAATTTCCTCCGGTATTGTCTGTATTTACAATAAAGCAGACTGGCATTTCACCATTCTTCATGGCATAGCGTCCGAAGTCCTTGTTGTTATATAATTCTTTCAGCTTAGCCGGAACAACAAACTCGAAGTTATTTGGATCTTCTTTCTGCATCACACCTTTCAGTGTTGTATAGTAATTGTATACAGCACCATTTGCAGGTTCATAAGGCAGCACTTGTCCATAAGTGAGGCGTAAAGTTGAATTGGCATCCGGATAAATGGCTTGTCCTTCAGATTTCTTCATATCCATCATTCCCTTTACCCATGTTTTGTGAGCTGCATCATAAGCTTTGTTTATTTCCTTCATTTCTGTTGCTGTCTGTGCCAGACCATTAACTACTGAAATGCCATAAAGTACCATCCAGTCTTTCTCTATTTTGTAGATACCTGGCTTTTCGATAAACTTGTTGAAGTTCTCTTTTGATCCAAAGATAGAATTGTCGAAACAAGCATCCACGAATGCAGAAGTGTTTCCTTTAAAGCGATCTTTTATGATGCTGAAAATAGAGATTCTTTTTCCTTCAGGAATTAAGGCAGCGTATACTTTAAGCATCTCTTTTGATACTTTTCTGTCTACTGCTGGATTATAATCCTTATCGAAATATTTATCAGCAGCTTTTATCAAAGCTTCTTTTTCTGTATTGATCTTCTCTTTATCCTTGCTCTTAAGTGCATTAAGAAGTGATGAAGTAGAAGGCACTTTTGCAAATTCGGTTCCTCTTGACAATGCTTCGGTAAGAATTTGCTGGTGATACATGGCATCTCTGCGTTGAGCAACAATTTCACGAATTTGGTTGAACGCTTTCTGGTAAGAATCATCATTGTGAGCCTTACCGTAAGCCAGAAGTTTTTCTTGCTGTGCTTTCTTTGTATCTAGTACCTTTAGACGAACAAGTCCTTCGTTCATGCCGATGGCATTTTTCCAGTAGTTGGCAGAAGAAGCATATTTGCTGGCATACTGTATACGTACGGCCGGATCTTTTTGCATTTCTTCCATCATTACTGTCTGACGAACACCACGTATAGTGTCTCGTGCAAAGTTGGTTGTCTGCATGCGTTCTTCCACTTCGTCGGAAATCATGTAGCGCCAGTTACTTCCCGGAAATCCCATAGTCATAACATAGTCTTTCTCTTTCACGCCACTGATGTTAAGCTTAAAGTACTTCTTAACCTTCAATGGTACGTTATCTTTAGAGTATTCGGCAGATTTTCCATTTTTGTCTGCATAAATACGGAACATAGAGAAATCTCCGGTTTGACGAGGCCACATCCAGTTATCGGTATCGGCACCAAATTTACCAATGGAAGAAGGAGGAGCACCAACCATACGAATGTCTTTATAAACAGTCTTTATAAAGAGGTAATACTTGTTTCCTCCGTAAAAAGCTTTTAGTTCAAGAACGGTAGCAGGAGTAAGCTCAACTTTGTTTTCTTTTGCAAACTTATCGGCTACGGTTTTCAGGTATTTAGGTGAAAGATAGTTCAACCCTTCAGGGTCTTCATCTTTCTTCAGACGATCTTGTACGTAAGAAGTTACATCCAGAATCTGATCAATGAATGTTACAGTCAGATCTTTGCAGGGAAGTTCCTGTTCACGACTCATAGCCCAGAATCCATCAGTAAGATAATCATGTTTCACAGAGCTGTGTTGCTGTATATAACTATATCCGCAGTGATGGTTTGTTAAGATAAGGCCTTCGGATGAAATGATTTCACCAGTACATCCTCCACCAAAGTGAACAACTGCGTCTTTTATACTAATGCCGTTGGGGCTATAAATGGAATCAATAGGAACTTGTAGCCCCAGCTCATACATTGCTACGGCATTTTGTTCTTTCAAATCGGGAAGCATCCACATGCCTTCATGAGCATAACTGCCCATGAAGTACACAAATGCTGTAGCTGCTAATAAAATTTTCTTCATATATCTATTTTATTCTACAATAGTCATTTCGTCAATCAAATGTTTGCTGTTACCTAGTTTATCTACAATAAACAGAATGTAACGGATGTCTACGCAGATGCATCTTTGAAGATCATTGTCGAAGTTGATATCTCCGCTTAATGATTCCCAGTTGCCATCAAATGCTGCACCAATTAACTGACCTTTGCCGTTGATAACCGGACTTCCGGAATTACCTCCGGTGATGTCGTTTGTAGAAAGGAAACAAACTGGCATTTCACCATTCTTTAAAGCATAACGTCCGAAGTCTTTATTGTTATACAATTCTTTAAGCTTTGCAGGAACTACAAACTCTGAATTGTTTGGATCTTCTTTCTCCATGATACCTTTCATGGTAGTGAAGTAGTTATAGTGTACTCCATCTTTTGGATTGTATGATTTTACATTTCCATAAGTTAGACGAATGGTAAAGTTAGCATCAGGGTAGGATGGGGTAGGTTCTTTCATTTCGCCCAATCCACGTACATAAGTCTTGTGTAGCAATGTAAGTGGTTCAGTTACCGTGTTGCGCTCGTCGCTTAATTTACTATTCATTTCGTATTTAGAACGCACGAACTTTGTCATTAAGTCTTTGTCTAAAGCTTTAATAGATGGGCTCTTAACAAAATTGTCGAAGTTTGTCTGGTTGGCAAAAATAGAATTGTCGTAACAAGCATCAACAAATTTATTATAGTCACCTTTGAACTCTTTTTCAATTACAGAATAGATTGACGGACGTTGTTCGGCAGGAATCATTTCTGCATATAATGGAAGAAGTGCTTTTGCTACTTTTCTGTCTACTTCATGGTCGTAATCTTTGTTGTGGATTTCAGCAAATACTTTCTTCATAGCTGTAATAACAGAATCTGCTTTTGCTTTATCCTTATCTTTTAATGCGGCTTTTAGTTTATCGCACAATAAATATGGAGTTCCGAATTCAATTCCTCCAAGGAAAACTTCTCTGAAGCAAGTCCATTGATAATTGATAGCTGATGTTTTAGCAACTGCATCATCAATCTCTTTAACTACATTCATGTAATCCTGATTGCCTTTTGATTTAGCAAATTCCTGGAATCTTTTTTCCTGAGCTAATTTTGTTTCAATAACTTTATTATCAACGATAGCTTTATTCATTCCGATAGAGTTTTTCCAGTAGTTGCTTGAACTGGCAAATTTGCTTGCGTACTGGATACGAACTTTGTCGCTTTTAGCCATTTCTGCTCTTAATACATTCTGGCGAGCTTCGCGCACACGGATTCTTGGTGCATTCTGAGCTTCCATACGTTCTTTTACCTCAGATGCAGTAAGATAACGTGAAGTGCTTCCCGGGAAACCCATAATCATGGCATAATCTCCCTCTTCAACTCCTTTTAATGAAACACTTAAGTGCTTCTTACATTTTAAAGGAACATTCTTTTCGCTGTATTCAGCTGGTTCACCGTTAGCATCTGCATAAATACGGAACATTGAGAAGTCTCCGGTATGACGAGGCCACATCCAGTTATCTGTCTCTCCACCAAATTTACCAATGGATGAAGGAGGCGCAGCAACCATACGTACATCGCTGTATCTTTTCTTATATAATAGGTAGAACTTATTTCCTGCATAAAAAGGAAGAGCTTGAGCACTGATACCAGGTTTGCCTTTCAAGTCGCTCTTTGCTAAAAGTTCATCTGCTAATTTTGTCAGATAAGGAGTTGTATAAGAATATATTTCTGATACTTTTCCTTCCTTTACCTGAGCATTAACTATATTTGTTATGTCTTCAATTCTTTCAATGAATGTAAAAGCTAGTCCTGGAGTTGGAATTTCTTCTTTGCGGTTTTTAGCCCAGAAACCATTAGTTAAATAATCATGCTCAACAGAACTGTGCTGTTGGATAGCACCATAACCACAATGGTGATTGGTAAGAATCAATCCTTCGGAGGAGATAATCTCTCCTGTGCATCCACCGCCAAAAATACCTACAGCATCTTTGAGCGAAATACCATTCGGATTGTACACCTCATCGGCTTCCATCAGTAAGCCTTGTTTTTTCATCATTTCAATAGAATGTTGTTCCTTCATAAGCTGAAGTAACCACATACCTTCGTCCGCCTTTGCAGAAACAAATGTCAGTACTAATAGTACGAACAAAGAAGTTTTTAGTTTATTCATGCAATTTATATTTAGTATTTATTTTGAAATACAAAGATATAATTAAATATTTGTTCATTCTTTAAACCTTTTCATAACATCTTTAGGATAATGAAGTTTTTATAAATATTTATAGTTTATCAGATTACAGATTACTGATTAAAATGAAAAGTTAGCTCCTGATTTCAGTTTTTCTGAAATGCAGAAAAACGAACTATTGATATCAGACATGGATTGAAATGAACTAGATTTGTCCTGAAACTTCGTTTAAATGGAGTAAACGAATCCATTTTTCAGTTAATTATTAGTAGTATGCAAAGAAATTCATAGGCAAAAGTTTTAAATATTGATAAAATGTTTTTCTGGCTAAATTATTGGTGTTACATTTGCCTTATAATATTAATAATGATTTTATTTATTCAGATAAAATATGATGAAATTCTACTTTTCATTAGTCTTGGTTTTATTGACATTGACTTCTTGCAATAAAAGTTATAAAATTACAGGTGTATCTTCAGTTTCTAATTTAGATGGAAAGACGTTATTTCTTAAAGTTGCTCAAGATGGACAATGGGTGAATGTAGATTCGGCAGAGATTGTTCATGGAGAATTTACAATGAAAGGATGTGTGGATTCAGTGCAGATGGTATCTCTTTTCGTGGACGATGAGAATATTATGCCAATGGTATTGGAAGGTGGAAACATTGAAATAAATATATCCAATACAAAACTTTCCGTGAAGGGCTCTCCGCTGAATGATAAATTATATGCTTTTGTTGAAAAGAAAGCATCTATGGATACTCGGGTTGAAGAACTGGAACATAAAGAAGCAAAAATGATTTTGGATGGTGTTGATCCGGCTGAAATAAATCAGATACTTACAAAAGAAAGTGATCAGCTAATGAATGAGATGAATGGATATGTGAAGTCTTTTATTGCTGAAAATTATGAAAATGTACTGGGCCCCGGAGTCTTTATGATGATGTGCAGCAATTTTCCTTATCCATTGATGACTCCTGCTTTGGAAGATATAGTAAAAAGCTCTCCTGAATCATTTAAAAATAATCCCCTGATTAAAGAATATGTGACTAAGGCTCACGAAAACATGCAATCAATTCAGGAACATCAGATTATGCAGCAAAACGAACAGCAACAAGCTGCAATGATGTCTCAGACTCAGCCTGCTGCTGCTAGTAATTAATTTTGATCTGGATTATGAACCATTCCTTTTAGTTCTGAAGGAAGGGCACTTTCTACAACGTTGTAAGATTCCTCTAATATCTCCTGTGCGTTTTTTAATCCTTTCCCTTTTGGAGGGATAGGCTTGTGAATGGTGAGCGTCAGATTATGACGATGTATCCACTTGCCTGTACGAGGAAGAATCTCAAATGAGCCTTCAATGGTTAATGGTACTACAGGCAACTGTAAATCGTCAGCTAGCTGAAAGGCTCCTTTCTTAAAATAACCCATATGTCCAGTGAAGCTTCTTGCGCCTTCAGGGAATACTACTACGGATGTTCCTTCTGTAAGGCTGGCTTTTGTTTTTCTTATTGTCTCTAAAACTTTTTTTGGACCACTTCTGTCAACGAATATGTGACCGGCTTTCTCGCAAGCTCTTCCAACAAAAAGAATTTTCCGTATTCCCTTTTTCATCATCCACTTGAAGTTTCGTCCCAGATAACCATATATCAGGAATATATCAAATGCTCCCTGATGATTTGCCACAAATACATAAGATGTTTTTCCCTTAAGATTTTCTTTTCCGTTGACTTTAACGCGTATCAGTAAAAAAAAGCATATAAGTCGAGACCATATTTTACCAGGATGATATCCCCAAAAATGTGCACTTCCCAATGTGCATCCCACAATAGTGGTTAATGCAGTAAGTATAGTTAATACAAACAGTAAGGGAAGTGCAATGCAAATTTGGTAGATATAATATAATATCTTCATGTGAATTATTTCAAGACACTTAGTTCTTTTCCTATTTTAATGAATGCGTTGATACATCTGTCCAGATGAGCTCTTTCGTGTCCGGCTGAGATCTGAACACGGATACGAGCCTGATCTTTTGGTACTACAGGATAATAGAAACCTGTTACATAAATGCCTTCTTCCAATAATTTGGCTGCATACTCCTGTGACAGTTTTGCATCGTAAAGCATTACTGCGCAAATAGCACTTTGAGTCGGTTTGATATCAAATCCGGCTTCGACCATTTTTGTACGGAAATAAGTTACATTCTCAACCAGTTTGTCGTGCAGGTCATTGTTTTCTTTAAGCATTTTGAATACTTCCAGACTTGCGCCTACTACTGCTGGTGGAATAGAATTTGAGAACAAATAAGGACGTGAACGCTGACGAAGCAGCTCGATAATCTCTTTACGACCTGTTGTAAATCCCCCGATTGCACCTCCGAATGCTTTTCCCAGAGTACCAGTCACAATATCGATTCTACCGTATGTGTTGAATTGCTCATTTACACCATGTCCGTTTTTTCCAACCACACCTGCAGAGTGACATTCGTCAACCATTACAAGTGCATCGTATTTTTCTGCTAAGTCGCAGATTTTATCCATTGGGGCTACATTGCCATCCATTGAGAAAACTCCGTCGGTTACAATAATGCGGAAGCGTTGTGCTTGAGCTTCCTGCAAGCATTTTTCAAGTTCTTCCATGTTTGCATTGGCATAACGATAGCGCTTAGCTTTGCAAAGTCTTACTCCGTCAATGATTGATGCATGATTTAAAGAATCTGAAATGATAGCGTCCTCTTCTCCCAATAATGGTTCAAATACACCGCCATTAGCATCAAAGCATGCTGCATAAAGAATGGTGTCTTCTGTTTTGAAATAATCGGAGATGGCAGCTTCCAGTTCTTTGTGAACATCTTGTGTACCACAAATGAAACGTACTGAAGACATTCCGTATCCTCGTCTGTCCATCATTTCTTTTCCTGCAGCAATCAAACGAGTATTATTAGATAATCCAAGATAATTGTTAGCACAAAAATTCAGCACTTCTTTTCCTTTTACAGTAATTGCAGCTTGTTGTGCACTCTCAATTAATCGCTCTTCTTTGTAAAGCCCTGCTTCTTTAATTTCAGCAATTGTATTGCTGAGGTATTCTTTCATTTTGCTGTACATAATTCGTTTATTATTAGTTAGTTTTATATATTAGTGCTAAATGTATCTTGTATTTATACTTGTTTGCTTTACAAAAGTCATTATTATTTTTTGAATAAACAACGTCTTATAAGTATTTATTAAAAAAAAATGTGCTTACTTTGCAGCCTAATTCTAACAAATTTAAATAATTGACACAATGAAAAATATTTTGGTAGTTGGAGCTACCGGGCAGATTGGTTCGGAATTAACTATGGAATTGCGAACGCGTTATGGCAACGATCATGTGGTTGCCGGATATATTCCAACTGCAGCACCTCAAGGAGAATTGCGTGATTCGGGACCATCAGAGGTGGCTGATGTTACGGATCCGAATATGATTTTGGAGATTGTAAAAAAATATAAGATTGACACTATTTACAATCTTGCAGCACTTCTTTCTGTTGTAGCAGAAAGTAAACCAATGCTGGCATGGAATGTTGGTATTAATGGATTACTGAATATACTCGAAGTTGCACGCCAAAATAACTGTTCTGTTTTTACTCCTAGTTCAATAGGTTCTTTTGGTCCATCAACTCCACACATTAAAACTCCTCAGGATACTATTCAACGTCCGTGTACTATGTACGGAGTAACAAAAGTGACCACAGAACTACTTAGTGATTATTATTTTAATAAGTATGGGGTTGATACCCGTGCTGTTCGTTTTCCGGGAATAATATCGAATGTAACTCCTCCTGGAGGTGGAACAACTGATTATGCAGTTGATATCTATTATTCTGCGGTAAGAGGTGATAAATTTGTTTGTCCAATAAAGGAAGGTACTTTTATGGATATGATGTATATGCCTGATGCATTGAATGCTGCAATTTCGCTATTGGAAGCTGATCCTTCAAGATTGCTTCACAGAAATGCCTTCAATATTGCTTCAATGAGTTTTGCACCAGAAAATATATATGCTGAAATTAAGAAAAATATCCCTACTTTCGAAATGGTTTATGATGTTGATCCATTGAAGCAAGCTATCGCTGATAGTTGGCCGGATAGTTTGGATGATACTTGCGCTCGTCAGGAATGGGACTGGAAACCTCAGTTCAATTTAGAAAGCATGACAATAGATATGATAGAAAAGCTTAAAGCAAGAAATATCTAATATACTTTTACTATTAAATAGATTCGAATAATAAAAAAGACTTCTGCTTGATTGCATTACGCAAAGAGCAGAAGTCTTTTTTTATATAATTCTTCTATTTTTTGTTATTCAGTAGGTGTATTTCCTTGTGGTCCCCTACCTTCAGGTCTTGGTCCTCTGTTTTTAGCATTGTTTTTTTCAAACTCAACATAAGCTTTGTATTGCTCGTCAGTAAGATTCTTCTTCATTATTTCATCGCGAGCCGCTCTCATTTTATCCATCATTGCTTTCATGTCTTCTCTCGAAAACTCTTTATTCTCTCGGGAAGCTCTTATTTGAGCCCTAAGTTCTTCATTTTCTTTCTTAATGTTTGCCACTTGTTCGTCAGTAAGCTTTAACTCTTTAATCATTTGTTCACTTGGAAATTCAGGACCTCTTCTTCCCTGTCCTGGTTGAGCTTGCAAAGAGCATATACCCATTAAAACCAAGACTAATGTCGTAAAAAATTTTGTTTTCATATTACATACATTTTATAAATAAAACAATTACATAAGTTTTATAATTCCGGTCGAATTTTAAAATTTGACTGAAATGAACAAATAAGGTTTAATTTATGGTGGATATTTTTTTAAAAAGTAACAGCTGAAATCTTATGCCGCATAACATTAATCTTTTTATCTTATTACGTTATTTGATAATGAGGACAAAAAGAATAGTTATATAGATCAGGAATGGAACTGCATAAAAGTAAATTTAGGTCTTTTAAAATTGAATATATTAAAACAGTCTCAGAGATAGACTTGAAAAAGAAAAGGGAATGTTCAAAATAGAACAATCCCTTTTTCTGAGAAATAAAAGCTTTATTTATTATCAGACTCCGGTGTATTATCTAAATTAGGAGTTGCCTGAGGAGGCTGATTTTTGTGCATGAACCTATGTTTAGGTCCTCTTGGTCCTTTAAAACCAAATTGCTTTTGATCTTTCTTCATATTCATTTTCTGAAGTTTGTCAATCTGCATTTCAAGAAAAGAAATATACTGTTCTGTAGTCATGCTCTTTCTTATCATTTCTTTACGAGCATCCTTTAATTTCTTCATTGAATCTTTTAACTCAATTTTGGATTGCTTTTCTTTATCTCGAAGAGCTTTCATTTGAGATTTGAGATCTGCATCTCCCTCTTTAAGTTTGGCAACCTGTTTGTCTGTCAGGTTTAACTCTTTAATCATCTTTTCATTAGGGAATACACGTTCTTTTTTAGCTTGGGCTTGTAGTGAAGAACATACACTCATTAGCACTATGGCTAATGTCATAAAAAATTTTGTTTTCATATCACGTCTATTTTAATTAAACTAAATATAAGTTCGGCCGGAACTTCTATATTTCTTAGACGCAAAAAGAATGCTAAGGTTTAATCACAAGTCTATCATATGCAAGATGCATATTGGGTGGAAGTTTTTTTTCGACCTCAGCATGCAATCCCAAGTGGTGGCTCATGTGGATAAACCAGGTTTGCTTTGCTCCAATGCGTCTGGCATTTTCAATGGCTTGGTCCAAGGTTTGATGTGTAATGTGAGGCTCTATTCTTAAGGCATTCATAATGAGACAATCAAGACCTTTTAGCTTGCTGTATTCTTCCTGAGGCATAGTGAGCATATCAGTGATGTATGCCATGTTTTCAATTTTATATCCTAAAATTGGACTCTTCCCGTGGTAGATTCTTAAAGGTAATATCTCAACATCTCCAATATGAAAAGGAAATTCAGTACTAACATTAGTTATTGAAATCTGAGGAATCCCAGGATATTTATGTTCTGAAAAACAATAAGGCATACGTGTTCTCAATCGTTGAGCGGTATTCTCCTCTGTATAAAGAGGGACCTCTCCAAAGCGGCAAAAAGGGCGCAGGTCGTCTATACCACCTACGTGATCGTAATGCTCATGGGTAATAAGTACACCATCTAAGCGTCCATACTTAGAATGTACTAGCATCTGTTCCCGAAAATCAGGACCACAATCTATCAGAATGTTTGTTCCTTTTGTTTTAACTAAGGCAGAAGCTCTGAGTCTATTATCATGTGGATCAGAAGAAGTACATACAGGACAAGTGCAGCCAACTTCTGGTATTCCTGTAGATGTACCGCTTCCTAAAATTGTAATTTCCATTATATTATGAGATAAAATTCACTTCCGGATGAATTTCTATATTGAATAAATCTTTTACTGATTTTTGAATTTCACGTGAAAGGTTAATAATTTCCTCTCCTGTGGCATTTCCCCTATTAACAAGTACCAATGCTTGCTGACTGTGAACTCCGGCATGCCCTAATGTTTTTCCTTTCCATCCGCATTTGTCAATCATCCATGCAGCAGGTACTTTTACAAGATCCTGACTTACTTCATAATGAGGAATTTCTGGGTATTGCATTTGCAACTCTAGAAATTGTGATCGGGGAATTATTGGATTCATAAAAAAACTACCTGCATTTCCTTCTACTTTAGGATCTGGTAACTTACTGTTGCGAATATTAATAATAGCCTGACGGATTGTAGCCAATGATACTTCGGGATGTTTTTCTAACTCAGCTTTTATGTTACCATATTCGAGATTGTATGCTGGATGTTTACTTAGCTTATAAGTAACATAAGTGACAATATATTTATTTTTTAAATCAGATTTAAAAATACTCTGACGGTATGAGTAGTTACACTCTTCATTTGTGAATATGCGATCATTTCCTGTTGCAATTTCTACAGCTTCTACCTGATAAATAAGATCTTTAGCTTCAACTCCGTATGCTCCGATATTCTGTACAGCACTGGCACCTACTTCTCCGGGTATAAGTGATAGATTTTCTGCTCCGGCCCATCCTTGAGAAACACAGTAGGCAACAAAGCCATCCCATTCCATACCGGCTCCAACTTTTACTAAGATACAATCGTTGGTGTTTTCTATTATAATAATATCCTGTATTTGGGAATGAAGGATTGTACCTTTGTAATCAGATGTGAATAACAAATTACTTCCGCTCCCTATGTGAAGGCAAGGGCCGTTTATCAGTTCTTTGTCACTTATTATTTGCTTTAAATCATCAGTACATGTATATTCAATGAATGTATCTGCTTTTATATCAAGTCTGAAAGTGTTGTGAGAAAGTAACGAATATTGTTTTTTTTCTGTAATCATCTTATTATCTATTTGCTGGCAAATATACAAAATTTCGATTACACACTATGTGACATTCCTGAAATCTTTAAAATAGTGATAAAGATTAGCCAGAACTATTTGTCAAATAGATATAGTTGAATGTAGCTTCAATTAGTTACTTAAATCTTCGAACTTGTAGAATTCCCAGAGCTTACCTTGTCGTTTGAAATACAAAGTGTTTGAAAAACCATTGCCAAGCCCTTTCAATGAAAGAATTTTTGTATTTGAAGATTCTGAATTACTTTGCCCGTAGTTTATATTTGAAACTTTTTCTTTTGGAAGTCTGGGAGCAAAAGCAAACCATTGATTAACTTCCATAGTAGTTTCCAGAATAGAGAAATCATCATCCGGATCTGTTGTTACGAAAGTAAGAGGCTCGCGAGTGCGTGAACGCTGAAAGATGCTATCAGTTGCAAATTTATGAAAGAACTCGATAAAGTTCTCATTTTCATCGTTTTTAATATCACTTATAACTATTGAGTTTAGTATCCATGCGCCTTTTTCGCGGCTGAAATTGTACTTCTTTATTTTTTGGGTTTTCATAAAATACCATTCAAACTGTGCCGACTTTAGGGAGGTAGTAGTCATTAAGTCCATGTCACCTTCATTATCGAAGAGCATAGTGTAATAGTCTTGTCTTGTAAACAGGTGGTCTGTTTTCCAGAAACGTTTTTCTATTTTGCTTGTAGATTTTCCATTGATAAAAGTAAGCGGAAAATGAATCCTTTGTTGTTGCATCTTTTTATCGGATGCAAAGCTGAAAATAAAGTCGTCGAAAGTTTCATCAGCTTTTGTGGCCTTTGGAGTTTCTTCTACTGAATCGATAGCTGTTGAATCTGTTTCTGCTGAAGCAGAATCAACTAAATTTGTAAGTGACTCAAAAGGATCTATCTTTGGTTTCTTACCGTTACAAGAAGTAAGTAAAAACAGTGTGATAGCACCTAAAATTATCTTTTTCATTTATTCTGCAATACTTGCGAACCTAATAATAAAAACGTCTCAATTTAAAAACGTGCAAAGGTATATCTTTTATTCCAAATAGAACAATCTTCTTTGTCTTTTTTTGAATTAATTTCAATAATGACAATTAAGATTGCAATCAGAGCCGATCCCCTTAAAATTTAAGAAAATCGGCTCTGGTTATGTATGTAATCTCTCATTAAAATGGAAGATCGTCTTTTGCGTCTGTTGAGGTAAATTCTACCGGTGCTGCTTGCTGGAAAGGTTGAGCGTCCATACTGGCACCTGAATTACGATCAATTTTCCATGCGCGAATATCATTAAACCATTTACCATTCCATTCACGGCAATCTATATCAAAAGAAACAGTCACTTCTTCGCCCATTTGAATTGCGAATTGATCAATTCTGTCTCCCCATAAGTTGAAACACATTTTCTTTGGGTATTGATCGTGTGTTTCTACAACATAATCTTGTTTTTTCCATTCAGTTCCATTTCTACCGGTACCGCTTTGCAGAGGTAGAATAGCAATTATTTTTCCACTAATTTCCATAATCTTGTTTTATAATTCGGGCTGCGAAAATAACATTTTAAGTTTTACAAAGCTAATGTTTTACTTTTTTTCTTTATTCTTTTATTTGGTTAGAGAATCTTTTTATTTATCTTTGTCTTTCATAATAAGTATAATAATTTAAACTGATATAAGTATGAAATTCGTCGTTTCGAGTACGGCTCTGTCTAGTCATCTACAAGCTATTAGCCGTGTAATTAACTCTAAAAATGCATTACCTATTTTAGATTGTTTTCTTTTTGAACTGGAAGATGGAAAGCTTTCTGTAACTGTGTCAGACAGTGAAACGACAATGGTAACTTCATTAGAAGTGAATGAAAGTGATGCGAACGGCTCGTTTGCTATTGGTGCAAAAACAATTTTAGATGCATTAAAGGAAATTCCGGAACAACCTCTGAGTTTTGATGTTAATATTGAAAATTATGAGATCTCTGTTCAATACCAAAATGGTAAATATAGTTTGGTAGGTCAGAATGCTGATGAATACCCTCAATCTCCGTCACTTGGGGATAGTGCTGTTCGTCTTGAAATGAACGCAGATTTAGTATTGACAGGTATCAATCGTGCTCTTTTTGCTACTGCCGATGATGAACTTCGTCCGGTTATGAACGGTATTTACTTTGATATCACCACAGAAGATATTACGTTTGTAGCTTCTGACGGACATAAACTTGCCCGTAGTAAAACTTTTGCAGCCAAAGGTAGCGAAAGAGCTGCTTTCATTTTACCGAAAAAACCGGCCAGCTTATTGAAGAATCTTTTGCCAAAAGAATCGGGTACTGTATCGATAGAATTTGATGACAGAAATGCAGTATTCACTCTTGAAAACTACCGCATGGTTTGTCGTTTAATTGAAGGACGTTTTCCAAATTATAATTCAGTAATACCTCAGAATAATCCTCATAAAGTAACTATAGATCGCTTACAGTTGATCAGTGCACTAAAACGTGTATCAATTTTCTCTTCACAGGCAAGCAGTTTAATTAAACTTCGTATGCAGGAAAATTTGGTTGTTATTTCAGCGCAGGATATTGACTTCTCAACTTCGGCTGAGGAATCTTTAGTTTGTCAATATCAGGGTGCTCCAATGAGTATTGGTTTTAAATCAACTTTCCTGATTGATATTTTAAATAATATTGCATCTACCGATGTAATTATAGAACTGGCTGATCCTTCTCGTGCAGGTGTAATTGTTCCATTGGAACAAGAAGAGAATGATGACTTGCTGATGTTGTTGATGCCTATGATGTTAAATGACTAAAAATATAAAATGAACTTGAATTTAAAAAATCCGGTTGTTTTCTTTGATTTGGAAACAACCGGTACAAATATAAACTCTGATAGAATTGTCGAAATTTGCTATTTGAAAGTACATCCAAACGGAAATGAAGAGTCTAAAACTCTTCGCATAAATCCGGAAATGCATATTCCTGAAGAATCTTCAAATATACATGGTATCTATGATGAAGATGTAGCTAATTGTCCTACTTTTAAAGAAGTTGCAAAGAATATAGCCCGAGATATTGAAGGCGCCGATCTTGCCGGATTTAATTCCAATCGTTTTGATATTCCAGTACTTGCTGAAGAATTTCTTCGTGCCGGAGTTGATATTGATATGAGTAAGCGTAAATTTATTGATGTTCAGGTTATTTTCCATAAAATGGAACAAAGAACTCTTTCTGCTGCTTATAAATTTTATTGTGATAGGAATCTCGATGATGCTCATACAGCTGAGGCAGATACCCGTGCAACATACGAGGTGCTTAAAGCGCAGCTAGATCGCTATCCGGAATTGCAGAATGACATGGCTTTCCTTGCAGATTTCTCTTCTTATAGTAAGAACGTAGATTTTGCCGGAAGAGTGGTTCTTGATGATAATGATGTAGAGGTATTCAATTTTGGAAAGTATAAAGGTATATCTGTATCTGATGTATTTAAGAAAGATCCGGGATACTATTCATGGATGCTAAACAGCGATTTTACTCTGAACACAAAAGCTGTTCTTACTAAAATCAAGTTACGTGAATTTAATGGTAAGTAGTTTACTTAGGATAGGTATATGTTGAAAGGGAAAAAAATAATTTTAGGAATTACTGGAAGTATTGCAGCCTATAAAGCTGCTTATATTATTCGTGGTCTTATAAAGAAGGGAGCAGAAGTTCAGGTGGTGATTACCCCTGCAGGAAAAGAATTTATTACTCCCATTACTTTATCTGCGCTAACTAGTAAACCAGTAATCAGCGAATTCTTTTCCGGAAGAGATGGCACATGGAATAGCCATGTAGACTTAGGACTATGGGCGGACGCTATGTTGATAGCTCCGGCTACCGCTTCTACAATAGGGAAGATGGCAAATGGAATAGCAGATAATATGCTTATTACAACCTATCTTTCTGCAAAGGCTCCGGTTTTCGTTGCTCCTGCAATGGACCTGGATATGTTTGCTCATCCTTCTACTCAAAGGAATCTGGAGACACTTCGCTCATACGGGAATCATATTATTGAACCGGGAGAAGGTGAACTCGCCAGTCATTTGGTTGGTAAAGGAAGGATGGAAGAGCCTGATGCTATTATTAGTGTAATTGAGGAGTTCTTTGCCAATCAACAAGATCTTTCAAAAAAAAAAATACTGATAACTGCGGGACCAACTTACGAAAAGATTGATCCGGTAAGGTTTATTGGTAATTATTCTTCAGGAAAGATGGGATTTGCTTTAGCTGAAGAATGTGCTGCCAGGGGTGCTGAAGTTACTTTGATTGCCGGACCGGTTCAGATTAAAACAATTCATCCTAACATTCACCGTATTGATGTTGAATCGGCAAAGGAAATGTATGAAGCTTCTGTTGCCAATTATCCATCTTCTGATGCCGGAATATTATGTGCGGCAGTAGCAGACTTTACTCCTGAACTAGTAGCTGATAAGAAAATAAAACGCAAAGGTGATGAGCTTACTGTTGTTTTAAAGCCTACACACGATATTGCTGCATCTTTAGGCAAAATGAAGCGTGATGATCAGTTGTTAGCTGGTTTTGCTTTGGAAACTAATGATGAACTGCAGAATGCTCAAAGCAAATTAGAAAGAAAGAACTTTGATTTCATTGTTCTTAATTCATTGAATGACGAAGGTGCCGGCTTCCGCCACGATACAAATAAAATCTCAATTATAGATAAAAAAGGGAAAACAGATTATCCGTTGAAGAATAAACGTGAAGTAGCGACGGATATCATTGACCGATTGGTGCAACTGATCAAATAACCAGGAAGGACAATGAATAAAAGGATCATTCATAATATATTCCGTTTTACTTGTTTTACTTTTCTGTTGCTGTTTTCCTTATTTGAAGGAAAAGCGCAGGAACTGAATTGCAAGGTGAATATCAATTATTCAAAGATTCAGGGTACAAATACGCAGGTATTTAAAACTTTGGAAACTGCTTTAACGGAATTTATCAATGATCGTAAATGGACTTCCGCACAATATACTGTTGCAGAGAAGATATCCTGTAGCATGAATATCACGGTGAAAGAACATACAGACGATGGGGCTTTTAAATGTGAGCTTCTGGTTCAGGCTAATCGTCCGGTTTACAATTCGAGCTATAACACTACGCTTTTTAATTTCAAGGATGTGAATTTAAATTTCACTTACCTGGAATTTGATCCTTTGGAGCTTCGCGAAAATCAGATAGACAGTAACCTTACTGCAGTTATTGCATATTATGCTTATCTGATAATTGGTATGGATATGGATTCCATGGCTCCATTGGGAGGAACAGATGTTTTACGCACGGCCGAAAGTATTGTAACTGCAGCTCAGACTATGCCTGAAGCTGGCTGGAAAGCGTTTGATGACAGTCGTAACCGGCATGGAATAATAACTGATTATCTGGATGAGCAAATGAAACCTTATCGCCAGATGATTTATGATTATCATCGCATGGGGTTGGATGAAATGGCTCAGAATGCAGATAGGGGAAGGGCTAAGATAACTGTGGCTCTGGAAGAACTTAAAAAAGCAAAGGAAAGTAAGCCTATGTCTGTTCTTCCACAGTTGTTTACTGAAATAAAGAAAGATGAATTGGTCAATGTTTACTCAAAAGGTACACAGGCCGAGAAAGAACAAGTATATACAATGTTAGTTGATATCAATCCCGCTCTTAGTACCGAATGGGATAAAATAAAGTCTTCGAAATAAAATTATGTTGCAATCTATATCAATTCAAAACTATGCGCTGATTGACACTCTTGATATCACTTTTGATAAAGGCTTTTCTGTTATTACCGGTGAAACGGGAGCAGGGAAATCTATTATTCTAGGTGCTATAGGTTTGTTATTGGGGCAAAGAGCAGATGTAAAAGCTATAAAGAATGGTGCTTCGAAATGTGTAATCGAAGCTCATTTTAATATTTCATCCTATCAGATGAAGGCTTTCTTTGAGGAAAATGAGTTGGAGTACGATTCCAACGAATGTATTCTGAGAAGAGAACTGCAGTCTTCCGGTAAATCGCGTGCATTTATAAATGATTCTCCGGCTTCGCTTGCCTTGATGAAGGAGTTGGGCGAACAGTTGATTGATGTACACTCTCAGCATCAGAACTTATTATTGAGCAAAGAAGATTTCCAATTGAATGTTCTGGACGCATTGGCTAATGACGAGAAAGAATTTTCCAATTATAAAGAAGCATATCACAATTACCGAAAGGTTGTTGAAGAGCTGGATAAACTTATAGCACTTGAGGAGCAAAGCAAGGCAGATGAAGATTATGTCCGTTTTCAGCTCGATCAGTTTGATGAAGCAAAACTCGTGGAAGGAGAAGATGCTGAACTGGAAAAGGAAGAAGAGCTTCTTAGTCATGCCGAAGAGATAAAGGAAGCGCTGTTCAGTGCCGACCAGCTTTTTTATGAAGATGAAGGTGGATTGTTGAGTAACATGAAAAGAGTTTCCGGTATATTGCGTTCACTGAAGGAACGTTATAATACAGCCGGAGAATTGTATGACAGAATTGAGGGATTGTCTATTGAGCTGAAAGAGGTTGCCCGGGATTTGACAAGAGAGGAAGATAATATAACTGTTGATCCGGCCCGACTGGAATTTGTAAATGAGCGGCTCAACTTAATTTATTCTCTTGAAAAGAAACATCATGTAAGTACACTCGAGGAACTGATACGGGTGCAGGAAGATTTCCGTTCACGCCTTAATGCTATTAGTTCTTTTGAAGAGCAGATTGAAGCGCTTCAGAAACAAAAAGATGTATTGCTTGATAAGGTTAAAAAAGCAATGTCATTGCTTACCGACAAACGTACGAAAGCTGCCAAGAAAATAGAGCATGAGATGCAGAGCCGACTTATCCCTCTTGGAATGCCGAATGTACGCTTTCAGGTGCAGATTACACCGAAGACAAACTTCGACGCAACCGGTGGAGACAATGTAAGCTTCCTTTTCTCAGCTAATAAGAATGCTACATTGCAAAGTATATCATCGGTAGCATCGGGTGGTGAAATTGCTCGTGTTATGCTTTCCATAAAAGCTATGATTGCAGGAGCAACTCAGTTGCCAACTATTATTTTTGATGAAATTGATACCGGCGTTTCTGGTGAAATAGCCGATAAGATGGCAGAGATTATGAAGGAAATGGGACAATGCATGCAGGTTATCAGCATTACCCACTTGCCTCAGATTGCGGCCAAAGGAAAAGTACACTATAAAGTATATAAACAAGATAACGAAACATCGACCAGTAGTAATATCCGCCGATTGAAAGAAGAGGAGAGGATTGATGAGATAGCTCACATGCTGAGTGGGGCTACTTTGACGGAAGCTGCGATGAATAACGCAAAAGAATTATTAAAACAGCATGGAAAAAAATGAAATGATATTTGGCGTACGCGCCGTGATTGAAGCCATTGAGGCGGGTAAGGAAATTGATAAAATCCTGGTAAAGAAAGATATTCAAAGTGAACTTTCTAAAGAACTTTTTGCTGCATTAAAGGGTACAAACATCTTTATTCAGCGTGTACCGGTAGAGCGCATCAACAGAATAACTACTAAAAACCATCAGGGAGTTATTGCTTTTGTTTCTGCAGTGACTTACTATAAGGTAGAGGATGTTGTTCCTACTCTTTTCGAAGAAGGAAAAGTTCCTTTCTTTGTTATGCTTGATGGTGTAACAGATGTACGTAACTTCGGAGCTATTGCGCGTACTTGCGATTGCGCTGGTGTGGATGCAATTATTATTCCTTCCAGAAATAGTGTGAGTGTTAATGCGGATGCCATGAAAACTTCTGCCGGAGCGCTTCATACACTGCCTGTATGCAAAGAACAAAGTCTGACTACTGCTATTAAATATTTAAAAGATAGCGGATTCAAAATTGTAGCTGCTACTGAAAAGGGAGATTACGATTACACAAAGGCTAATTATAAAGATCCTCTCTGTATTATTATGGGAGCTGAAGATACTGGTGTATCTTATGATCACCTTGCATTGTGTGATGAGTGGGTAAAGATTCCTTTATTTGGTAAGATTGAGTCATTGAATGTTTCCGTTGCAGCCGGGGTCTTGATTTACGAGGCTGTGAAACAACGTGGCTTTGAGAAAGAATAATATTTTATATAACCTATAATCATGAAAAAGAAAATACTATTTATAGTCCTTTGTCTGCTTTCGCAGTGGACAATGGCACAGAAGGAGGCACCCAAATGGGTTGATAAAGCCAAAAAGGCTGTCTTCTCTGTGGTGACTTACGACACTAACGGCAAATTACTCAATACCGGCAACGGTTTCTTTGTATCGGAAGATGGAGTGGCGCTGTCCGACTATTCTTTGTTTAAAGGTGCAGCACGTGCAGATGTTATTAACTCGGAAGGTAAGCAGATGCCGGTTAAAGTTATTCTGGGCATGAATTCTATGTATGATGTTATTAAGTTTAGTGTGGATCTGGGCAAGAAGAGCACTGCCGCGCTGACTTTGGCAACTGCTATTCCTGCAAAAGATGCCGAAGCGGTAATGCTTCCTTATTCTACAAAGAAAGATCGTTCATGTACCTTCGGAAAAGTAGAAGAGGTTTCTAACCTTTCCGGTCCTCATAAATACTTTAAGCTGATTATTTCTGTGAAAGATAAAATGGTAAGCTGTCCGGTTATGAATGCAGAAGGTGAGGTTTTTGGGTTAGTACAAAAAGCTGCATCTAATGACACAACGCATTGTTATGCCATTAGTGCTCCTTATGTCAACGCATTGACTATTAATGCTCTCGATTTTAATAATCCCGACCTGAATAGTATTGGTATTAAAAAAGCTCTTCCTAATACAGAAGAGCAGGCTTTAGTTGCTCTTTATATGGCTTCTTCTGTTAGTAAGGAAAAATATCTCTCTTTGCTGGACACTTTTATAGAACAGTTCCCTAATAGTTCAGAAGGGTATATTCGCAGGGCTAACTTCTATGTATCTAACTATACTGATGCAGAGCATCTGGCTTTTGGTGAGGCCGATCTTGACAAAGCATTGAAAACTGCAGATAATAAAGATAATGCCTTCTTCAATCGTTCACGACTGATATATTATGTTGCTCTTCGTGGTAAGGATAGTGCTTATAAAGACTGGACATTCGAAAAATCACTCGAGGAAATTCAGAAAGCTATTGATATGAATCCGCTTCCTATTTATACTCAGCACCAGGGTGATATCTATTTTGCAGCTACTAAATATGATAAAGCTTTTGAATGTTACGATAAGATAAACCATTCTCCGCAGGCTTCTGCAGAAACTTACTATAGTGCTGCAAAGACAAAGCAAATGATGAATGGTGATTTAGGAGAAATTCTTGCTTTACTTGATAGCGCAGTAAATAAATATGCTGCTCCATATCCTAGAGAGGCTGCAAATTATCTTTCCGAACGTGCTTTGGTTAAGACTCAGAAAGAGATGTATAAAGAAGCCGTTGCTGATTACGACTACTTTGAACAGGCCATGGGTGGTAATGTAAGTTCAACATTCTTCTATCTTCGCGAACAGGCAAATTATAAAGCAAAGAACTTTAAACGTGCATTGGAAGATATTCAAAAGGCTGTAACACTTGATCCTTCCAATAAAGATTATCTGGCAGAATATGGAGCGGTTAATCTTCGTATTGCCCGTTATGATGAAGCTATAAAGAATCTGAAAGATGCTTTGGTTATTGATCCTAAATTCGCAGCTTGCTATCGTTTAATTGGCTTCTGCCAGATGCAGCAAGGAAAGAAAAACGAAGCTTGTGAAAACTTTAATAAAGCCAAAGAACTGGGAGACGAAGCTGTGATTCCAATGATTGAAAAGAATTGCAAGTAATAAGTAAGTTCTTATTAAACATAAAAAGGATTGCCTCACGGGAGGGCACTGAAAAAGTCCCTTAAGCTCCTTTTTTTTAAGTATTAAAATCTGCATATATCCTACAATTATTTTGGATATGTGCAGATTTTTCTATAACTTCATGGCATAATAGAAGTAATTATGCTACCCCAACAAGAGACTATCCCGCTCAGCAGTTATTCAGATTTGTATAATCTGATTATTCCCGAAAACAACCTTCTTCGGAGAATTAACGACCTCATAGATTTTAGTTTTATTCATAAAGAACTTGTAGATAAGTATAGCCATGACAATGGTCGTACTGCGGAAAGCCCTATTCGCATGTTCAAGTATCTGCTTTTGAAGACTATCTATGACATTTCTGATGTTGACGTTGTGGAACGTTCCAGATACGATATGTCATTTAAGTATTTTTTAGGGATGGTCCCTGAAGACGATGTTATTAATCCTAGTTCTTTATGCAAGTTCCGTAAACTACGTCTGAAGGATATGGCTCTACTAGATTTGCTTGTGGGCAAGACTGTTTCTATTGCCATTGAAAAGGGGATCATACAATCAAAGACTATTATTGTAGATGCCACTCACTCAGCTTCTCGTTCCAACCCTTATAAACCGATAGAGATACTTAAAATGCGTTCCAGACAGTTGCGCAAGGTTCTCTATGAAGTAGATGACAGTCTGAAAGGTACTCTTCCGGATAAAAATGAAGATGACGATTTAAAACATGAGCTGGAATATACAGTTCAACTTATTGACCGGATTGAAAAAGAAGAGATTCTGATCAATATACCTAAAATAAAGGAACGTCTCAACATGTTAAAAGAGACTGAAGAAGACATAGAGGACCATTATACGACTTCAAAAGACGAGGATGCGCGTATCGGTCACAAGACGGAAGATAGTTCCTTCTTCGGATATAAGACGCACATTGCGATGAGTGATGAACGCATTATTACAGCTGCGGTTGTAACTTCTGGAGAGAAGGGGGATGGGGCGCAGTTGGTGAATCTAGTGGAACAAAGCCGTAAAAATGGTATGGCAGTTGATACGGTAATTGGTGATACCGCCTATTCTGGTAAAGACAACTTAAAGCGCTCTAAAGAAAAGAATACAGGATTTGAACTGATATCTAAATTGAATCCTTCCCTAAACGGGTTCAGAAAGGATGAAGACAAGTTTGATTTTAACAAGGATGCCGGAATGTTTGTCTGCCCAGCAGGACATATGGCAGTCCGTAAAGCGGTTCAAGGCAAAAAGAATGGAGCATGGAATCAAACCACAACCTATTATTTTGATGTAGAGAAATGCAGGGTGTGCTCAAGGCGGAAAGGATGCTATAAAGATGGAGCAAAGTCAAAAACTTATTCACTTTCGATAAAAACAGACGAGCAGAAAGAACAACTTGATTTTCAACAGACTGAAGAATTTAAAAAGAAAGCAAGAGAACGCTACAAAATAGAAGCCAAAAACTCAGAACTTAAACATTCCTATGGATATGACAGGGCATTATCATATGGATTGTCATGCATGGAAATGCAGGGGGCTATGACAATCTTTGCTGCTAATATAAAAAGAATACTCAAATTAATGTAAGAAAGTTCTTTTCCATGTTATTGGAAGATATATAACCAGACTGCAAGCCAAATTAACCTGTGTAGCCCATAAATATTACTTTAAAAAAGAAGAGAACTCAAAATCTATTTTAGTAGATTTTGAGCTCCCTTTTAGATAAATGGATTTTCAAAATTTCAGAAGGGACAACTTTTTCAGTGCCCTCCCTCACGGTAATCCTTTTTTTAGTTAACTACTTTGTAAAATAGCTAAGTGTGTCTATTAATTTATGACTCGTTTTTAATTTCAGATTCACTAATAACTAATTCGTAAATCGATGCGAAAGGCTTACTATTCCTTAAATCAGAATTCAGATTTACTAATAACTAATTCTTAATCCCAGTTGCAGGTTAAAGTTGAAAGGAGTTTCCTTGCGGATAGTCTCCACTTTAGAACCATCATTGAAAAAGTAAACAACTCCGGGTTCTACAAATATTCCCATTTTAGGAGTAATGTTGTATTGTGCTCCTAAAGCCCCGTTAAGCGACCATTGCAATGGTTTTACACTTACATCCTCTGACAATTCCTTTCCTGAAAGCTCTCTGGTGTTTAATTTCCCGGATATACATTTTTCGGCCATTCCGCCTCCTGACAGATAAAGCGTGAAATAACGCTTATCCACTAGCATATAGTTTAGTTTTACAGGAATGCCAATATAATCTAGCTTCTGATTGTGACTTTTGCTACCGGATGATTCCGATTCCAACCGGGTATAAATTAATCCGCTTTCTATAGCAAGTCTTTGCGTCAGATATTTACGGACAGAAAGGCCAAACGAAACAGGTTGCTTATGATTCCATTTAACCGGTGTAGATTTTAATAAATTAGATGCAATAGCTTCTTCAACATTCATACAATTTAAATAGTCGTAACTTGGACTCATTGCATAATCCATACCACCACCTTCGGAACTATATGAAAGAGTGTTTCCTGCAGAAACTCCGATTGAAAGATTTTTTTGTTTTTTCTTTCTTGGAAGCTCCCAAAGTTCGGTTACTGGTTCTGCTTTTCTAGGAGATGTTTTAAGGGCCTGTTTCTTTGATTTGTTATTTTCTCCTTGTTGAGGGGCTATCTTTTTCTCACCACCATTATCATTCAACTTTTGTTCTTCAATAGCTTTCCTTTCATCAGAACGTTGCATGTCCGATATATTATTCTTGCTTAAAGTCACATCTTCATTGCTGCTTTCAGCATCTTTACCTGCTTCCTTATTTACTAAATTCTTCTTATTTCCGGAAAGGGCAGACGGTTGGTTAGCCGAAGCGCTATTGGCTAAAGCAAGCTTATTACCAGAAAGCACACTGCTCTTCCCAGCCGATTTGTTCAATGCAGATCTGGCGTTCTTGTTAACGTCATTAATCAATGGTTCAATCACATCTTTCAGAGGCTTCTTATCAGTTATCGTCTCAATTTCGGCAGGAAGCTGAGATGTTTCAAAGTACTTATCCGATGAATTATCAAACAAATAGATTGCTGTTGCCGAAGCAATTAACAACAATATAATTGCAGCCGCAGCCGAATAGTACATAATATATGAACGTTTAGGTTTGGCAACAGGAACAACAGAGAGTTCCTTTTCCAGCCTTTCCCAGTCATTGAATAAAGGTGGTTCGGAATAATCTTCTAAACTTTCCCGAAAGGCAGTGATCCATTTTTCTTTGTCTTCCTGTTTCATTGATTATTTTCCTTTAAATAGTTATCTATCTCTTTTGCCAAAACTTTTTTTGCCCGAAATAATTGCGAGGACGAGGACTTTTCGTTGATGCCCAATTTCTCAGCTATTTCTTTATGCGAAAGTTGTTCCATGACATATAAATTGAATACGGTTCGATATCCGGACGGTAATTCTGCTATAAATTTCATCAGAACCTTGTGCGGAACCTGAGAAATATCTTCCTCACGAGGCTCTTCAATGTTCTCCGGAATCTGATCGAGCGGCAGCATTTGCTTGGCGGAATCATTCTTCCTCAGATAATCCAGTGATATGTTTACCATTACTCTGCTGAGCCATGCTCTCAGTGAGCCTTCTCCGCGATAGGTAAACTTATCAAAAGAGCAATAAGCTTTCAAAAAACCATCGTGAAGAAGGTCCTGAGCAATCTCCCGATCACCGGCATACCGATAGCATATACCGAACATTTGTCCTGCATAATGCTCATAAAGTTCTTTGCGAGCTGTATTATCTCCAGCCCGGCAACGTTCTGTCAATTCGGTTTCACTCATTAAATCTGACACGTGTTTACTTATAAATGCACGAATATATAATATACTGCTTAAAGCATGAATCTTTTTTCTAAAAATATTTTTATTAAAGAAATTGAACCTGTATAATTCTTATTATTATTCGCATATGGAAGAGTTTTAAAGGGTTTAAAGAACGTTTCGGGCTCATATAATTCTTATTTCCATTTGCATATTTTTGTATCAGGAATTTCATTATCCCGAGGAATTTCTTTCTATTTCCGGTGAAGTTCTTTATTAAACTAAGGAGATTGTCTCCGCGACCTGCACAGCTCATTTCTGCGAGTTGCGCAGGTCGATTAAATGAGCTGCGCAGGCTGTTTTGATGAGTTGCGCAGCTCGCTAAAAATATGAAACGAGAATTAGAAAAAAGTTGCAGTTATTTGCAATTATGTTTAACTTGCAAACAAAATAGTATTAACTAATAAATAGCTGAAATAATGAAAAAAGTAATTTCTAGTGAAAAGGCACCTGGTGCAATCGGACCTTATAGTCAGGCAATAGAAGCCGGGGGCATGGTGTTTGTTTCAGGACAGTTACCAGTGGATGCGGCTACCGGTGAATTTGCTCCGGGTGGAGTGGCTGAACAGACTAAGCAATCTTTTGAGAACATTAAACATATTCTGGCAGAAGCCGGACTTACTACTGCCAACATTGTAAAGACTACCGTTTTCCTTTCGGATATGTCTCTGTTTGCAGAGATGAATGCTGTTTATGCAACCTATTTTGATGGTGCATTCCCGGCTCGTTCTGCTGTGGCAGTAAAGGCTTTGCCTAAAAATGCAATGGTGGAGATTGAATGTATTGCAGTGAAGTAAGTTCGTTCAATTAAACTTTCCGTTGAAAGAAATTAAGAAGAGAGATAGCATTTAAGTTGTCTCTCTTCTTTATTTAATATAGTATTGCTCTTTTTTTAAACCTTACCTTCTTCCTGCTTTTTGTTCTTCTCAAGATAGGAGAGGAGATCTGCTACAACAAAACTACTTCCTCCTACAAATATAAAATCTTTATTAGAAGCATTAGCTTTTGCAGCTTCAAATGCTTTGGGCACATCAGTATAGGTTTTGCCATATAAACCGGCTTTACTTGCCAGAAACTTCAGGTCGGCTTCGTGTAGCGCACGCTTTACACTTGCTTTAGTAAAGTAATACACAGCATCTTTGGGCAATAAAGCCAATACACCACTGATATCTTTATCGTTTACCATTCCTATTACAACGTGCAGTTTCTTGTATTTTTGCTTGCTTAGTTGTTCGGAAATATAAGTTATACCGCCAACATTATGTCCGGTGTCGCAAACTATCGACGGATTGATTCCCAGTTTTTGCCAACGGCCCATTAATCCGGTAAGTTCGCAAACCTTCTCAAATCCCTTTTCTACAGCTGTATCAGGAATATTATAGCCGTTTTTTTTCAATAATCTTAAAGCTAAAAGAATAGTATTGGTGTTTTTAATCTGGCAAAATCCGCCAAGTTCCCCTTTCAGATGAGGATAATCGGCCGTGAAGTAGTTCCATCGTCCTCTTTTATTCATTTCCCATCTCCAGAGCAACTGTTCCTCCTCTGCAAAGAATATAGGAGCTTTGACCTCATCTGCTTTCTGTATAAATACAGGTTTGGTTTCCTCGTTAGTTTCGCCAATAATTACAGGTGTGTCCTTCTTTATAATACCTGCCTTCTCGCCAGCGATAAGCGCCTTCGTCTTTCCGAGGAACTGAGTATGATCGAAACTGATATTAGTTATAATGCATAAATCCGGATGAATAATATTGGTGCAATCAAGTCGCCCGCCCAAACCAACTTCCACTATCGCCACATCAACATTCTGATCGGCAAAATATTTAAAGGCCATTGCAGTGGTTAGTTCAAAGAACGATGGTTGAAGCGGTTCGAAGAACTTCCGTTCCTTCTCTACAAAGTCAATCACATATTCTTCAGTTACAGGTTTTCCGTTTACACGGATTCTTTCTCTGAAATCAATAAGGTGAGGAGAGGTGTAGAGTCCCACTTTATATCCTGCCGATTGCAGGATAGCTGCAAGTGTGTGAGAACAGGATCCTTTACCATTTGTTCCTGCTACATGAATAGTCTTGAAGTTTTTATGTGGATGTTTGAAATGTTTATCCAGCTCATAAGTGTTACTAAGCCCCTCTTTATATGCCGATTTCCCAATCTGCTGAAACAAAGGAGCGCTTTCGTATAAATAGTTTAGAGTCTCTTTATAATTCATTTATTCAAAAATTTTAGCCTTTTAGTGATATATCGTAATCTTTTAATTACTATATTAGGTGCAAATATCAACATTTTAAATCTAAAAATTATGGGAACTAAGAAAAATTTCGTGTTAGATACTAATGTTATTCTTCACGACCATGATTGTTTGAGAAATTTTCAGGAAAACGACGTCTATCTTCCTATTATTGTCTTAGAAGAATTAGATAAATTTAAAAAAGGAAATGGAGAAATAAATTATAACGCACGTGAGTTTGTTCGTGAGCTCGATTTGATTACTGACGATAACCTTTTCACTAAGGGAGCATCGTTGGGCGAAGGAATGGGAAAGCTCTTTATACTCACCGGTGGAATGGAGTCCGAAACTGTACGGAAATCTTTTCCCGAGCGTCAGGCCGATCATGAAATTCTCTCCACGGCAGATGTCCTTGCAAAGAAATATCCCAAAGTAAAAACTATCCTTGTTACGAAGGACGTGAATCTTCGTATGAAGGCCCGTTCCATAGGAGTGCTGTCTGAAGACTATATTACCGACAAGGTTACCAATGTGGATATATTTGAGAAGGCCAATGAAGTCTATGACGGAATATCCTCCGAACTTATAGATAAAATTTATTCTACCAAAGAAGGAGTAGATATTAGTGAGTTAGAAATAAGAAATGTTTTGCAGCCTAACGAGTGCTTTGTTCTGAAGAGCGAACGCAATAGTGTGTTGGCAAGATATAATCCGTTTACTCATAGTGTACACAGAGTTACTAAAGCAAAAAGCTATGGAATAGAACCACGTAACGCTGAGCAAAGCTTTGCTTTCGAGATTCTGAACGATCCCGATATTAAGCTCGTTGCTCTAACCGGAAAGGCCGGAACCGGTAAAACCTTGCTTGCCCTTGCATCAGCATTAAGCAATATGACTGATTACAAGCAGATACTATTGGCTCGTCCTATAGTGGCTCTTTCTAATAAAGACCTCGGCTTCCTTCCCGGAGATGCAGCTGCCAAGGTTGCACCTTACATGCAACCTCTTTTCGATAACCTGAACGTTATCAAACACCAGTTTTCTCCTACTTCAACAGAGTTAAGACGTCTGGACGATATGCAGAAAAGTGGTCAGCTGGTTATCGAGGCACTGGCTTTTATCCGTGGACGAAGCTTGTCGGAAACTTATTGCATTATCGATGAGGCTCAGAACCTTACTCCTCACGAGATTAAAACAATTATCACCCGCGCAGGAGAAGGAACAAAGATGGTCTTCACCGGAGATATTCAACAGATTGACCAACCTTATCTGGATAGCGAGTCCAATGGTTTAGTCTATATGATTGACCGCATGAAGGGCCAGAATATCTTTGCTCATGTTAATCTGGTAAAAGGAGAGCGTAGTATGCTGAGTGAGTTGGCTAGTAATTTGATGTAGGGCGGTGAAATCCTGAAAAGATTATTTAAAAATGAGGAATTGTGTCCATTATATAGATAAATGAAAATAAGTTTTTGCTATTTTCCATCTAATTTCTTTTCTTTGTAAAGACTATTGTTGGAGAATCTTTTTTATTATACGAAAACAAGAGTTGAATTTAGAAAAAAAAGTAGATATGGAAAGTTTAGAAGATATAAGGTGGCAGCAAAGATTTGATAGTTATCAGAAAGCATTAAAAAAAATAGTAGAAGTAGTTGATTCTCACTCTGATTTTAATGAACTTTCTGATTTGGAAAAGGAAGGATTGATACAGCGGTTTGAGTACACATTTGAATTGTCATGGAAAACTCTTCAGGATTTGTTGAAATATAAAGGATACATTGATATAAAAGGACCAAATATGGTTTTACAGAAGTCATTAGAGGATGGATATATACAAGATCATGATGGCTGGCGTGCGATGAAAAAAGCCAGAGAAATAACCTCGCATACATATAATGAAGGGGATGCAGGAGAAATTGTAGCGAATATATTTGGTAAGTATGCTCCTCTCTTTAAAGATTTAGAAAGTGTACTTTTAAAAGAATGTCAGAAACAAAGTAATAATTTATTTTAGCGAGATGTTTGGTTTAAGTGAAGGTGTAATATCAGAGCTCAATAATGTATTTCGGAAATACCCGATTATTGATGAGGTTATTATTTTTGGTTCGAGATCCAAAGGTAATTTTACGAATGGTTCTGATATTGATTTAGCTGTAAAGGGAAGTGTTACATCGGATGATATTCTTAAAATAAATCTAGATATTGAAGATCTTGAATTATTGTATAAAGTCGATGTGATTTCTTATAATGAAAAGATAGGAACTCCTATCGGTCGTCATATTGATAGAGTTGCTAAAGTCTTTTATAAAAAGTGAAACTATAAAATGCTCTCTTAAAATGAAACTCCCCATTTGCATTGGAAGCAAGTGGGGAGTTTATAATATCTGATAAGTAAAAACGATATTAATTAATCGAAGAAACTTTTGAATTTCCTGAAAATCTTTTCTTTAACCGAACTGTTTGGCTTGAAACTGTCTGATGATTCCAACTTTTCCAGAGTCTCTTTTTCATCTCTGGTCAATGTTTCAGGAACGTAGATGCTTACGTTTACAAGTAAATCTCCTGTTCCGTATCCGTTTACGCTTGGTAAACCTTTGCCACGTAGACGAAGAACTTTACCCGGTTGAGTTCCCGCTTCAATCTTAACCTTTACTTTGTTATCAATAGTTGGTATTTCTACAGCGCCACCTAAAGCAGCGGTTGGGAAGCTAAGCAATAAGTTATAAATCAAATCGTTTTCGTCACGAACTAAGTCTGGATGTGCTTCTTCTTCCACCTGGATAAGTAAATCGCCTGGAACTCCATTGTGCTTTCCTGCGTTTCCTTTTCCACCCATGGATAGTTGCATTCCTTCAGCTACACCAGCAGGGATATTTACGCTTACAACTTCTTCACCATATACGATACCTTCTCCGGCACATTCTTTACACTTATCTTTGATGATTTTACCTTCACCACCGCAGGTAGGACAAGTAACGCGAGTCTGCATGGTTCCCAGAATGGTCTGTTGGTTACGGATTACCGAACCGCTACCTTTACAGGTAGAACAAGTTTCAGAACCGCTGCTTCCTTCAGCTCCTGTACCGTGACAGTGCGAACAAGAAACATATTTTTTTAGTTTGAATTTCTTTTCTACACCGGTAGAAATCTCTTTCAGATTTAGTTTAACCTTTACACGAAGATCTGATCCGCGGAAACGTCTTTGCTGTTGGCCGCCTCCGCCGCCAAAACCTCCGAAGCCACCAAAGCCTCCGCCACCGTGTCCACCGAAGATATCACCAAACATAGAGAAGATGTCGTCCATTGACATTCCGGCACCTCCGCCAAATCCTCCGCCAAACGGACCACCGTTACCGGCCGCACCGCTCATGCCAGCATGTCCAAATTGGTCGTAACGAGCACGCTTATCGGGATTGCTTAAAACATCATAAGCTTCGGCAGCTTCTTTAAAGTTCTCTTCTGCAGTTTTATCTCCCGGATTTTTGTCAGGGTGAAATTGAATTGCTTTCTTACGGTAAGCTTTCTTTATCTGATCGGCTGTAGCAGATTTTTCAACGCCCAGCACCTCATAGTAATCTCTTTTTGCCATTGTTCGTTATCCTTATTAATTATTCGCCAACTACAACTTTGGCATGACGAATTACTTTTCCATTAAGTGTATAGCCAGTTTGTACGCAATCTATGATTTTGCCTTTAAGATCTTCACTTGGAGCTGCAAATGTTGTGATTGCTTCGTGGAAATCTGTATTGAATTCGCTTGTGGCATCAATTGCTTCAACGCCATTTTGTCCCATTACACTCATGAATTTAGTGTAAACCAGTTCGAGACCTTCACGAATAGCAGCAATATCAGTAGCTGTTTCCGTAGTTTTCAGAGCTCTCTCAAAGTCATCAATAACAGGAAGAATACTGCTGATACACTTTTCGCTGCCATTCTTAATCAGTTCGGCTTTTTCTTTCATTGTGCGTTTACGGTAATTGTCAAATTCAGCCGACAGACGCAGATATTTATCGTTCTGATCTTCTATTTTAGCATTAGCTTCTTCCAGCTTCTTAGCCAATTCTTGTTCAGGAGTAAGAACTTCTTCTTCCTGAGCGGGAGCTTCTTTTTCAGCTGCAGATGCTTCTGTTTCATGATCAACTTGCTGAGTGTTATCTACTAATTCTTCTTCTTTAAATGTTTCTTTTTTCTTTGGATCCATATATATTTTCTTTTTATTCTTCTTCCAAAATGATTGCACCATACAATTGGGTAGGTTTGGTTTATAATCTATGCTACAAATTCTTTGCCAAAATTACATTTTAAGCGAAAGAACATGCAAAAGTACTGTTTTTTAGTGAATAATAAATAACTATGCTTGAACTATCTGCCAGAATGGCGATTTTATTCACAAAAAAAGACTACCTTTGTGGCCGATTTTAAATACAAGGTATAAAGATTAAATATAATGATTACAGTTTCGAACGTTTCAGTTCAGTTTGGTAAGAGAATATTGTTCAATGATGTAAATCTCAAGTTTACGAATGGTAATTGCTACGGTATTATCGGTGCCAACGGTGCGGGTAAATCTACTTTCCTTCGCACAATTTATGGTGATTTAGATCCTACTACCGGCTCTATTGCGTTAGGACCAGGTGAACGACTTTCAGTATTGAGTCAGGACCACTTTAAGTGGGATGCATTTACAGTTATGGATACCGTGATGATGGGACATACTGTTCTTTGGGATATTATGAAGCAACGTGAAGTTCTTTATGCGAAAGAAGATTTTACAGACGAAGATGGTTTGAAAGTTTCTGAGTTGGAAGAAAGATTTGCTGAACTTGATGGTTGGAACGCTGAGAGTGATGCGGCAATGCTGATAAGCGGACTTGGTGTGAAGGAGGATAAACATTACACATTGATGGGTGAGCTTAGTGGTAAGGAAAAGGTACGTGTTATGTTGGCGCAGGCTCTTTACGGTAATCCTGATAACTTGCTGCTTGATGAGCCTACCAATGACCTTGACATGGAAACTGTAACCTGGTTGGAAGAATATCTTGCCAACTTTGAGCACACAGTTTTGGTAGTAAGCCACGACCGTCACTTCCTAGACTCTGTTTGTACACACACTGTTGATATTGACTACGGTAAGATTAACCTCTTTGCCGGTAACTATAGTTTCTGGTACGAATCAAGCCAGTTGGCTCTTCGTCAGCAACAAAATCAAAAGGCTAAGGCCGATGAGAAGAAAAAAGAACTGGAAGAATTTATTCGCCGATTTAGTGCCAATGTGGCAAAAAGTAAGCAGACTACCAGTCGTAAGAAGATGTTGGAGAAACTTAACGTGGAAGAAATTAAACCGTCTTCACGTAAATATCCGGGAATCATCTTTACTCCTGAACGTGAATCGGGTAACCGTATTCTTGAAGTATCTGGGTTAAGCAAAAAGACAGAAGAAGGAGTAGTGCTGTTCAGCGATATTAATTTTAATGTAGAAAAAGAAGATAAGATTGTATTTATATCACGTAACCCGCGTGCTATGACTGCTTTCTTTGAGATCATCAATGGTAATCTTAAAGCTGATGCCGGACATTATGACTGGGGTGTAACTATTACAACAGCTTATCTTCCTGTTGATAATACCGATTTCTTTAATACAGACCTTAATCTGGTTGACTGGCTAGGTCAGTATGGTGAAGGAAATGAAGTTTATATGAAAGGCTTCCTTGGACGTATGCTTTTCTCGGGCGAAGAAGTGCTTAAGAAAGTAAGTGTACTTTCCGGAGGTGAAAAGATGCGTTGTATGATTGCACGTATGCAGCTTAGAAATGCAAACTGCCTGATTCTTGATACTCCAACCAATCACCTTGACCTGGAATCTATTCAGGCATTCAATAATAACCTGAAGACTTATAAAGGTAATGTGTTGTTCTCTTCTCATGACCACGAGTTTATTGAAACTGTAGCTAATCGTGTTATTGAGCTTACTCCAAACGGAATCATTGATAAGATGATGGATTATGATGAATACATCACTTCTGATCATATCAAAGAGCTTCGTAAGAAGATGTACGGGGATAAAAACTAAAAGATATTAGATAAAAAAACGCTTAGATCATTGACGATCTAAGCGTTTTTTTATACCTTAAAATCTACAGTAATTGGCATATGATCACTGTATTGTAAATAAAATTTAGAATTACCTATTTGCATATCCGATAATCCACTATTTAGATTGTCTGATATAAAACAATAATCGATGTGGTATTTTTTATTAATATTCTTTTGAAGAAAAAAAGTTGGAATCGATTCTTTTCCTTCTGTTTCATTATAGAATAGATGGTAGGAACTCTGAATCTTTTTTGCTTTCAGAAAATCTACAACCATTGAATGTGAACCATTTTTTAGATGCTCTTTATCCAATATTTTATTAGAGTTAAAATCACCAATCATTATTATATTCTCATTTGAAATAAATCTGGAATAATAATTAATGGATTGAAACACTTGCTCTATATATCTATACTTACTTGTTTTTGGGTTGCATGCCCAAACTGCAAATAATAAAATGGTCCGTTCGTTATTCTTTTCTAAAAAAACAGGAACAATATATTTGAAATCAGAGCAGTACCATTGGGCTAGTTTTAAATTAATATCTGAAAAAGAAAAAATTCCGAGTCCTTTATTGGGGTTATCTCCAATCCATATTGCATATTTATAATCAATATCTGAACTTGCTTTTAGAATTTTATCCAAACTTTCGCATTCAGAAATTACTCCAATGTCATAATTTAGATGTTTAATATATTTGTATTTATTGCGGAATTGCATATTACAGTTCCATGCTGTAATTCTCATAGCTGTTTTATTATTTCTTATCAATTCCCGTCTTTTAGATTAAAACGAATAAATAACACCTCCGGTCAAGCGAAAGCCCGACCAGTCTGCACGATATCCATTAATTTTTCAAGTTAATATCCAATAGAGTAACTTATATTATATTACATTGGGCGTTTGCCGCCATAGCAAATGTTATTTAGTAAATACAAGCTTCTGCTTATTGGTATCTCTGAAAATATCTTTTCCTAAAACAGAAATATTTCCTTGCACAATTACCCTAGATAGTTTGTCGCAATCAAGAAATGCTCCATCTTTTATTTTCTTTACGGTAGCAGGAAGTATCAGGTCTCCAGCTAAATGAATACATCCGCTAAAGGTACGCTCACCAATGCTAACAAGCTTACTTGGTAGATGAATGGTCATCAGATACTTCTTTTGAGTAAAGGTGAAGTCGGGGATTTCTGTTGCCGTAGTTTCCGACAAGTCAATAGAAACAAGATCGGGCATAAAATCGCGTATCATCTTAAAGTCGTCTTCGTTAATATTACCCTTGATGGTGAGATGGTTCACCTCGCTAGGCTGATGACCGGCCTTCATAATTTCGTTTCCTAGTTCGCCTGGTTTAGTTATGTTGATGGTAAGAGATTCGGGAGTTCCTTCCAAAATAGCAAATCCATCCCATCCCTTTTTTCTTTTATAGTCGTCCTTACATCCTGAAGGGATAAATACGGCAGTCAGGCTATCGTTAAGCGCTTCTTCCTGAAGATTTGGAGGCGTCTTTTTGTTCACCTGCAGAATTGTCAGGTTATTACAGTTCTTAAATGCAAACTTGTCAATATTCAGAATAGAAGGCGGTAGAATAACTCTTTTTAATGTACTCTTGCCGCGAAGTGTACCATCTTCTGCATTGCAAAAAGCATAAGCCGGAATGAAGTAGGGTAGATAGGTAAATCTTTTTAATGGATAAGTACCCTCTTTTCCCATGTATACGGTTACGGATGCATTAGATATATCGAGCACTTCCAGCTTCGTCATGCTGTCGCGCATCAGCTTAAAGTCTATGGCGTTAATCTTTCCGGTTATTGTTAGATGAGTTATACTTTTAGCTTCTGCTTCAGTTATTTGTTCTTTCAGTGTTCCACCTTTAGGAACGAAAAGCGTTTTGCTTACTGTTTGTGCCGATAAGCCACCAACAATGAGGCACAATAGAAAAAGTATTCCTAATTGTTTTATTTTCATGATTCTATTAATTAAGTTTTTGATCAATTCCTTTCATACTGAGCTGTACACGTTTTCTACCCATGTCCACGCTGTCTACACGTACCATTACGTGTTGATGGATAGATACTATTTCGGTTGGGTCGCTAATAAACTTGTCGGCCAGTTGTGAAATGTGTACCAGTCCGTTTTCTTTGATACCCACATCCACGAAACAACCAAAGTTGGTGATGTTGGTAACGATTCCCGGAAGAATCATGCCTTCCTGCAAATCGGCTATGCTCTTCACGTTTTTGTCGAACTCAAATACCTGAATGGTTGAGCGTGGGTCTCGTCCCGGTTTCTCAAGTTCCTGCATTATATCGTTCAGCGTAGGCATACCTACGGTTGGTGTAACATACTTATCCAGCTTTATTTTAGCCCTAAGTTCTTTGTTCTTGATAAGCTCCTCAACCGTACATTGCAAATCCTTTGCCATCTGTTCCACAATGTGATAACTTTCCGGGTGAACGGCCGAGTTATCCAGAGGATTGTCAGCTTTAGGGATACGTAAGAATCCGGCACACTGTTCGAAAGCTTTAGCTCCCATGCGAGGAACCTTTAATAACTGTTTGCGGGAACTGAAAGCTCCGTTCTCGGTCCGGAAATTGACAATATTCTGAGCCAGCTGAGGTCCCAAACCAGATATGTAAGTGAGCAGGTGAGTGCTGGCCGTGTTCAGGTTTACACCTACCGAGTTCACACAGTATTCAACAGTCTGGTCCAGCGATTTCTTTAGCTTTCCCTGATCCACATCGTGCTGATATTGCCCTACACCAATCGATTTCGGGTCTATCTTTACCAATTCGGCCAAAGGATCCATTAACCGTCGGCCGATAGAAACAGCCCCACGAACCGTTACGTCGTATTCCGGAAACTCATCGCGGGCAGTTTTAGATGCCGAATAGATAGACGCGCCGTTTTCGCTTACCACGAATACCTGTACTTCACGGTCGAAACGCAGAGAAGTGATAAATGCTTCTGTTTCACGACTTGCCGTTCCGTTGCCGATAGCAATAGCCTGTATATCATAAGCTTCAACCAGTTTAGTTACTTTCTTGGCAGCCATCAGTTTTTCATTCTGAGGTGGGTGAGGGTAGATGGCTTCGTTGTGGACTAAGTTTCCCTGTGCATCCAGACAAACCAGTTTGCAGCCGGTTCTGTATCCCGGATCTAATCCCAGCACTCTTTTCTGTCCCAATGGAGCAGCAAGGAGCAATTGGCGTAGATTCTCGGCAAAAACACGGATGGCTTCCTGGTCGGCCGTTTCTTTCGAAAATGCAGAGAATTCCGTTTCTATTGATGGTTTCAATAATCGCTTATATCCATCCTTGACAGCCTCGGCCACTTGTGTTCCGCACTCGTTATTGCTGCGTACATACAAACGTTCCAGACGTTCGGTGCATTCCTCATCGTCGGGAGAAATGCTCACTTTTAGCAGCCCTTCTGCTTCGCCCCGGCGAATAGCCAACAGGCGATGGGAAGTGCATTTCTTTAGAGGCTCCGAAAAATCGAAATAGTCCTGGTATTTAGCCGCTTCCTCTTCCTTGCCCTTTACTACCTTTGCCGAAATAATAGCTTGTCTGCCAAAAAGATTACGAACCTGATTACGGGCACGTTCATCTTCATTTACCTGCTCGGCGATAATGTCACGCGCACCCTTCAAGGCATCTTCCTTATCCTTCACATCCCCTTTCACAAAAGCTTCAGCTCTTGCAGAGAGATTGTTTTCCCGTTGCAGCATCAATAGTGTAGCCAACGGTTCAAGTCCCTTTTGACGTGCCGCTTCTGCACGGGTTTTCCGCTTAGGTTTGTAAGGCAGGTAAATATCTTCCAGTTCCGTACTGTCCCAGCAGGCTTCAATTCTGCTTTTAAGCTCAGGCGTTAGTTTTTCTTGTTCTCCAATTGTGCTTAATATGGTTTCTTTGCGCTTGTTGAGCTCGCAAAGTTTATCGTATTGTTCTTTGATGTTTCCTATCTGAACCTCGTCCAAACCACCAGTGGCTTCCTTACGATACCGGCTGATGAAAGGAATTGTAGCTCCATCGTTCAGAAGAGACAATGTGCTACTTATTTGTTTCACGGCAATGTTAAGCGCCGAAGAAATCATTTTGTGAAATAACTCCATTTTATCGCGTTTTGCTATAGTTTCTAAATAACAAAGATACCAATTTAAAGTGGAAAAATAGTGACTCTTTAACATAAATAAACGGGCCAGCAAATGGGCCACCCTAAAAATGGACTTAAACTCCTTGTTGTTAGAAAGATAAGTGACCCTTAAAAATAGTGAAGGGCCACCCAAAGGGCCCCGAATAAATAAGAGATTAAATATATTGTTTATAATAAATTATAAACTGCACAATTTGATCATTTTTAATCAGAAAAATCAGGTTATAACAGATATTCAAAAATAATAGTTGTTTACATGTGAATGGATAGAATTTATTGGCCAATAAATTTATTTCATTAACCAATGGTTGCTTGTTTATTGGCCAATAAATTTTTTTTGCTGGTTAATGCTTTTTTAGAATAATTATACAAAAATTTTATTTATATTTATTAAATTTGCGTTTGAATTTAAAAAGCTAATAATGAAAAGACTTATCGTCTGTTTTTTACTAACTATATTTTTTCTCGGAACAATCTTTGCACAGTCTCGTGAAGTAGTTATAAAGCTACTTCACACATCAGACGTTCATGGAAATTTAACTCCTTACGATTTTATTAACGACAAAATGCGGGGTGGTAGTCTTGCTCGGGTAAGTACTTACGTTAACGAACAACGGCAAAAATTCCCCGGCCATGTACTGTTGTTTGATGGAGGTGATTTCCTTCAAGGTCAACCCAGTGTATATTATTACAATTACATAGATACAATTTCGCCTCATATAGCCTCCGAAGTACTGAATTACATGAAATACGATGCTTTGACATTGGGAAATCATGATGTAGAAACCGGTCATCCAATTTATGATCGTTGGATTAAGCAATGCAATGCTCCGGTTCTTTCGGCAAATACATTGCGTAAAGACGGCAGTAGCTATCTGCAGCCATATAAAACATTCATTGTCGATGGAGTGAAAATAGCTGTCCTGGGATTAATAACTCCTTCAATTCCTGCATGGGTAAATGAAGATATGTGGAGTGGGCTGTGGTTTGAAGATATGGAAGTATCTGCTAAAAAATGGATGAAAATAATCCGCGAAAAAGAAAATCCTGATATTGTAGTTGGACTCTTTCACTCGGGCATAGAGCCTTATAAATTAAATGGGCTGTATAATGAAAATGCATCACTTGAGGTTGCTAAGAATGTTCCGGGATTTGATGTGGTATTTGCCGGACATGATCATATTCGATTTAAAAAGAAAATTGTTAATATCGCAGGTGATTCGGTGCTGGTAATGGATCCTGCATCCAGAGCCGGACGTGTTTCTGATGTTTTGCTAACTGTGAAAATAGAAAATGGTAAGGTGGTAAGTAAACGTTCTTCAGGAAAATTGGGCAGACTTACTGCTTGTGCACCTGATGAAGCTTTTATGAGTAATTTTGCGCCTCAGTTCGGCGCTGTGAAAAGCTTTGTTAGCCGACCTATTGGTAAATTCGATAAAACAATAAGCAGTCGTGATGCTCTTTTTAAATCGTCGGAATTTTTAGGTATAATACATTCTGTTCAGTTGGGAGTAACTCAGGCAGATATTTCCTTTACAGCGCCATTAACGGGTGCTACTTCTATTTATAAAGGGGAAGTATATATGCGTGATCTTTTTAAGCTGTATGCCTATGAAAATATGATTTGTACCATGGAACTTACGGGTAAAGAAGTTAAGGATTACATGGAAGAATCCTATGCAATGTGGACTAATCAGATGAAAAGCGCCGACGACCATTTATTGTTGCTTAAACAAGATGATGGAGGAAAGTATGACTTGGTAAATTACAGTTATAATTTTGATACGGCTGCAGGTGTTGTTTATACTGTTGACGTAACAAAACCGGCTGGAGAGAAAATACGTATTCTGCGAATGAGCAATGATAAACCTTTTAATCTGAATAAAAAATATAAGGTTGCCATTAACTCATACCGTGCAAATGGAGGAGGTGAACTGCTGACTAAAGGGGCCGGTATTCCACTGGATTCTTTAAAAAACCGGATACTTGTTACATTCCCTAAAGATTTACGTTTCTATCTCATGAAGTATATTGAGTCGAAAGGTGTTGTATCTCCCAAACCAATGAATCGATGGAAGTTTATTCCTGCTAAATGGGTAAAAGCTGCAGCTAAAAGAGATAGGGAATTATTATTTAATAAAGAAGATTAAAATGGCCGAATCACTTAAAATAGTAGAAGGAACTAAAGACGAAAAATATAAATCGCTGATATCTCAGATTAAGGCGTTGATTGAAGATGAAGAAGATCTGATTGCTAACTTGTCAAATACAGTTGCTGCATTGAAGCATGCTTTCGACTTTTTTTGGGTTGGTGTTTATTTCGTAAAAGGTGACGATTTGGTTCTAGGCCCATTTCAGGGACCGATAGCCTGTACACGTATCAGATACGGTAAAGGCGTTTGCGGAACTGCCTGGAAAGAAGCTCGCACATTGGTAGTGCCCGATGTTGATGCATTCCCCGGGCATATTGCCTGCAGTTCTCTTTCTCGTTCCGAGATTGTGGTTCCGTTGGCTAAAGATGGAGTAATATGGGGAGTACTCGATATAGACAGTGCCGAACTAAATACTTTTGATGAAGTAGATAAACAACATCTGGAACATCTTTCTTCTTTGCTAAATAACTTATTTTTATCAATCATTATTTAGAGGTTTTCTTAATAAAGTAGCTATTTAGTACTCACTTATTGTTATTAATGGCTTATTTATAATGATTTCTAGGTATTTCATGAGGCTTGGAGTAGTCTTAATTTTGCAGTGTTAATTTAAACACTGTAAAAATGAAAAGAAAAACGTCCTTATTAGTTCTGTCATTAGCCATACTTTCGTTCTATCCTTATTCTACATTTGCTCAGGATGTAACTGAAGAAAAAGATGAGGCCTTTAGTTTTGAAGCATCCTATGTTGGCGATCTTATAAATAATTTTTCTGGTGGAATAAAAACAGGTTTATCCTATTTAGGGATGGCAAATATTTTATTAGGTTTCGATACAGAAAAAGCCGGATTATGGAATGGGGGGCAACTTTATGTAAATGCAGCAAACACCCATGGAGCAACCCCTTCTGCCAATATGCTTGGTGATATGCAGGTTGTATCGAATATAGAGGCAGGGAATCACACATATCTTCAGGAATTTTGGTACAAACAGGCGCTAGGTAAAGTTGAACTTACTGTAGGTTTACAGGATTTAAATGTTGAGTTTGCTAATTCTGAATACGGATCGCTCTTCCTGAATAGTTCCTTTGGTATTTTGCCGGTTATCTCAACAAACTTCTCAGCTCCAATCTTTCCGCTTACTACATTGGGCGTAACTGCTAAATGGAATCTCTCAGAAAAAATTTCTTTATTAGGTGCTGTATATGATGGCAACCCTACCGATTTTGAATATAATCCCTATAATATTAAATGGCGTTTATCTTCAGGTGATGGAGTCTTAGCCATCGCAGAACTTCAGTATAATGCAACTGTCAATTCACTTCCTGGTACTTATAAATTGGGTACTTATTCACATGAACATAAATTAAACAAGGAAGGAGAAACTGATACTCCAGATTATAATTTAGTGGGTTTCTATGCTTATGCTGATCAGAAAGTTTGGGAGCTAAATAAAAAAAGTCTTGGTTTGTTTGCGCAATTAGGATATAGCCCGTCTGATGCTAGCACTAATAATACTTATGTGGGACTGGGTGCTAATTATACCGGATTATTCACCAGGCAAGGGAATGATGTTTTAGGATTAGCCTTAGCTCATCAACACTTTACTGATGGATTAAGCAGTGAAACAACGATAGAACTTACTTACCAATACCAACTGACAAAAAATATATTTATTCAACCAGATATTCAATATATAATTAATCCGGCAGGAACAGGTGCAACATTAGATAACTGCCTTACCGGTAATGTGCGGTTTGGTATCAGCTTTTAAACAATAATTTATATGGAAAAAGATAAAAACAGGCAATTATCGGGATTGCAAAATGGTGAAATAGGGGTAATAGTGAAAGTAAAAGGCCGTGGAGCCTTCCGGAAAAGAATCACTGAAATGGGATTTGTTAAAGGCAAATCAGTGAAAGTGATTAAGAATGCTCCTCTACAAGATCCCGTAGAATACGAGATAATGGGCTATAATGTTTCTTTGAGACGTAGTGAGGCAGCATTGATAGAGGTTACTTCGTTGAACAATGCACATCAAATGGAACAACCGGCTTTTGAAGGAGTTTTTACAGATAATATCCAAAAAGCAGTTGAGAATGAGAAAGGTCGGTTTATAAACATTGCTTTAGTTGGTAATCCTAATTGTGGTAAAACAACCTTGTTCAATTATGCTTCCGGCTCACATGAACGAGTAGGTAACTATGGTGGTGTTACGGTCGATTCCAAAGAGGCTTATGTAAAACAGAATGGTTACGAACTGAAGATTGTTGATCTTCCGGGTACTTATTCTATAACAGAATATACTCCCGAGGAATTGTTTGTTCGTTCTCACATAATTGAAAACAAACCCGATGTAGTGGTTAATGTGATTGATGCTTCAAACCTGGAGCGTAACTTATTCCTTACCACTCAACTTATAGATATGAATATTAAAGTGGTGATTGCTTTAAATATGTATGATGAGTTGGAAAGTAAAGGGATAAATCTGGATTATTATACATTGGGCAAGATGATGGGCATTCCTATTGTTCCTACCGTTGCAGTGAAAGGTAATGGTATAACCGAATTGATTGCTAAGGTAATAGATGTGTATGAAGAAAAAGATTCTACAATAAGGAATGTGAATATCAATTATGGAAATACCATTGAAAGCTCTATTTCAAAAATACTAGCTCTTATTCAACAGAATATAGAGAATGTTAATCTATACTCTATCCGGTATTTAGCTATTAAACTGCTCGAAAATGACAAAACAACTTTGTCTCAGCTTAAAGATTTCAAGAATTTCAATGCAATTGCTGAAAAAACAAATCTAGAGATTCAGAAACTGGAAAAGGAGTATGGGGAAAACTCAGAAACAATAATCACTGATGCTAAATATGGCTTTATTGCCGGTGCTTTGGGTGAGACAATGGTTGAGGGTAAAGTTGATAAGCGAAAAAGAAACAGAGAGATAGATAATCTGCTAACGCATAAGGTGCTTGGTTTTCCTATCTTTTTCTTCTTTATGTGGCTGATGTTTCAAACGACTTTCACCTTAGGTAGCTACCCCATGGATTGGATTGATGCTGGAGTGGGATATATCAGTGAGTTAGTCAGTAATATGATGCCCGAAGGTGCTTTAAGAGATTTATTGGTCGATGGTATTATCGCCGGTGTAGGTGGCGTAATTATCTTTCTTCCCAATATTCTGATTTTGTTCTTCTTTATCTCGTTAATGGAAGATACCGGTTATATGGCAAGAGTCTCTTTTATAATGGATAAGCTGATGCATAAAATAGGGCTGCATGGAAAATCTTTTATTCCATTATTAATGGGCTTTGGATGTAATGTACCTGCTATTATGGCAACACGTACGTTAGAAAACCGTAAGGATAGAATGCTTACAATGCTTATCACTCCTTTTATGTCATGCAGTGCCCGACTGCCGGTGTATATCTTGTTGATTTCAGCCTTCTTTCCTAAGAATCAGGGATTGGTGTTGTTCTCGGTTTACATCATCGGTATTATAATTGCCATATTGGTTGCTTTGGTATTTAAGAATACCATATTCTCTAAACAAGATGTACCTTTTGTAATGGAGTTGCCTCCTTACAGAATTCCTACTCTTAAAAACACATCTATTCACATGTGGCATAAAGGATCTCAGTATTTACGTAAAATGGGAACTGTGATTCTGCTTGCCTCTATATTTATCTGGGCTCTGAGTTATTATCCGCGTGAGGTGAAATATTCAAGTGATTATGATGCGAAGATAGAATCTGTAAATGCAAATACAGTTTTGCCCGATTCAATAAAACAATCACAAACAGCAGAATTGGAACTGCTGAAAGTATCGGAACATCAGGAGCGGTCATATATTGGTCAGTTAGGACATTTTATTGAGCCGGTAATCAGGCCTCTTGGGTTTGACTGGAAAATAGGAGTTAGTATCATTACCGGACTTGCAGCTAAAGAGATTGTGGTTGGTTCTATGGGGATCCTTTATCATGCCGATTTGGAAGCTGATGAAAATTCCGGTAGCCTGATTGAAAAGCTTCAGCAACAGGAATACTCAAGTGGTGAATTGATGGGCCAGAAAGTATTCACCCCATTGGTCGCATTTGGTTTTATGCTTTTCGTACTAATCTATTTCCCTTGTATGGCGGTTGTTGCAGCGATAAAGAAAGAATCAGACTGGAAGTGGGCTGGTTTTACCATAGTATATACAACCGGTATAGCCTGGATAGTAGCTTTCTTGTCCTATCAGATTGGTAGTTTTATTATTTAATCTTGTAAATTATGGTACAAAATATTATAGTTTTAACAATTGTTTTCGTAGCTTTGGGTTATGTTATTTTCTCTGTTTTTAGAAAACGTGAAATAGGAAATCAATCAAAATGTGGTAGTTGCTCCGGCTGTTCCGGCTGTGAGCTTAGGAAGTCTATAAATAATAAAAGTAGTAGTAAGGTTATTGGCTGCTATTAAAATACCTATATTTAGCGATTGGATTCACATTGAATTACTACTATCTTTGTGGTATATTAAAAAGTTATATTAATGATGGATAAGCAGTTAAAATATAAAGAAACGGATAAGATGAGTGATCTCATCTGTGAGAATTATACACTGTTGCAGGTAATGAGCAGGTTTGGCCTGTCATTGGGCTTTGGTGATAAAACTGTGAAAGAGTTTTGTTTGCTTAATCAGGTAGATTATCGCACCTTTTTGGCTGTGGTCAATTTTATAGATGAAGGTTATCTGCGGATGGATGATACATTTAAAGAGTTGTCCGTTGCTTCTATTATGAATTATCTGAAGCAGGCTCATTCCTATTTTCTTGATTTTAATTTTCCCTCTATTCGCTTGAAGCTTATGGAAGCAATAGGGTACTCTGAAGACAATGTTACTTCTTTGATTATGAAGTTTTATGATGATTATGTAGATGAAGTTCGTAAGCATATGGAGTATGAAGACAAGGTGGTGTTTAAGTATGTTGAAGCATTGTTGAAAGGGAAATTGCCTACTAACTATTCTATTAGTGTTTATGCAAAGAAACATACTCAGGTTGAAACGAAACTGACGGAGCTGAAAAATATTATCATTAAGTATTATCCGGCAAAGTCAAACAACAATTTGCTTAATGCCGCTCTATTTGATATTTTTTCATGTGAACAAGATCTTGAATCTCACAGTAGAGTAGAGGATTACTTATTTGTTCCCGAAGTTCTGAAACTTGTAAAGAAGTTATCGAATAGTGATGAGTAATATAGCATTAAAGATAGTAGTAGCAGAAAATTCTGTAATTATCCGGAATGGAATTACAGCCACATTGAAGCGTCTTCCCGATTTAAGGATACAGCCAATAGAGGTTCATTCCATAGAATCTCTTAAGGAGTGTATTAGAATGGATAATATTAGTATAATAATTGTCAATCCGGCATTTGGAGGTTATTTTGATGTAGCAAAGTTCAAAGCAGAAACTTCCGCTCCATCTAAGGTTGTTGCACTGGTCAGTTCATTTGTTGATAAGCTGACATTGAGCAAATATGACGAAACAATATCTATTTACGATGACCAGGAGACTTTATATAGTAAAATCAATTCTTTGCAGAATTTGCCTAAGAAGAAGAGTGAAGAAGATGATGAAATGCTGAGTGGTCGTGAAAAAGAAATTGTTATATGCGTAGTGAAGGGTATGACCAATAAGGAAATTGCAGATAATTTATTTATTTCTGTACATACGGTTATAACGCATCGAAGAAATATAGCTAAGAAATTGCAGATACATAGTCCGGCCGGACTAACTATCTATGCCATTGTAAACAATCTGATTGAGATAAGTGAAGTAAAAAAGAATCTTATATAATAAGTTATTATACTGCGCTATACATCCCGTTTTCTTCATAAAGATTACGGGATGTTTTTTTTATGCAAAAAATATAGTCATGTTGATGCTTATTTAAAATAAAGTAGTATCTTTGTAGCTGTTGAAACATTTAATGACACTCCTGCGGTGAGCTAGAATGTACTCCAAAATCAATAATATCCCAAATACTCATTTTATTTACGTCCCAACCTAAAGATGAATAAGCTCGTTTATCGTGTGCATTTATTAGTGTGTCGGACCAAAAAATAGATTAAAAAACTTATTTTATACGTATGTATAACATTATCCAATTAAACGACAAAAACCTGTCGGAACTACAAACCATTGCACAAGAATTAGGAATTAAAAAACCGGAATCTTTTAAGAAAGAGGAACTTGTGTACAAAATACTTGATGAACAAGCTATTGCAAGTGCTACAAAGAAAGTTGCTGCAGACAAGGAGAAGGAAGATCGCCGAGATGATAAAAAGAAACGCTCGCGTATCGTTAAAAAGGACTCTCCTGATAAAGTGTACACTGCAAGCAAAGATAAAGTAGAAAGAGTTGAATCTGCTCCTGCTACAGCGTCTGCACCTAAACCTGCTCCAGTAAAAAGTGAAGCTCCGGCAGTTACAGAACAACCTACTCAGGAGAAAAAAGCTCCGGCAGAAAGACCGGCTAAGAAAAAAGCATCAAAGGTTAAACAACCTGTTGCTAAGAATATTGAAGCTGCTGCAGCAATTGCTGATACTATTCAGGCTCCGGCTGCTACTCCTGCAGTAACTCCTGCTCCTGCGGTGACACCTGCTCCAAAAGTGGCTCAAAAAGCTGAAGCTCCTAAAGAACAACCAGCTGCGGTTGCACCAAAAAGCGAAGAAGCCGCTCCTGCTCCTAAAAAAATAATTAAGAAACCTATCCCTGCTTCACAAAAGAAAGAAGAGGCACCTGTAGAGAAGGTTGAAAGAAAAGAAGAAGCACCACGTGCTCATGAAGAGGTTATCTTACCTGAAGTGGAACTTCCATTTGAAAATGATGACGATTTTATTCCAATTGAGGATATGCCTTCTGAAAAGATAGAACTTCCTTCAGAACTTTTGGGTAAGTTTGAATCTACTAAAGTTGTTCCTCCGGCTCCTCAGCAGCAAAAGCCACGCGTTCGTCTTCGTGAAAACGAACAAAGAACTCCAAATAAGCCTCAACAGGCAAATGCTCCTAAAGTAAATCGTCCGAATCATCCGGCTGAAGGAGAAGTTGAAGCTCTTAAAGTTCCTGAACGCAAGGTGATTGAGCGTGAAAAGCCTTTTGAATTTGATGGGATTTTAACTGGTACAGGTGTACTGGAAATTATGCAGGATGGTTACGGATTCCTTCGTTCTTCAGATTATAACTACCTTTCTTCGCCAGATGATATTTATGTTTCTCAGTCACAGATTAAGTTGTTTGGACTGAAAACCGGTGATGTGGTTGATGGTGCTATCCGTCCTCCAAAGGAAGGCGAAAAATATTTCCCGCTTGTAAAGGTTGAAAAGATTAATGGTCGTGATCCTGCTTACGTTCGTGATCGTGTTCCATTTGAACACTTGACTCCACTCTTCCCTGATGAGAAATTTAAACTTTGCAAAGGCGACCGCAGAGATAGTCTGTCTGCTCGTGTAGTTGATTTATTCTCACCAATTGGTAAAGGACAACGTGGTTTGATCGTTGCTCAACCTAAAACGGGTAAAACCATTCTTTTAAAAGATATAGCTAATGCAATAGCAGCTAATCATCCGGAAGTATACATGATTATTCTTCTTGTTGATGAACGTCCTGAAGAAGTAACAGACATGGCTCGCAGTGTTAACGCTGAGGTTATAGCTTCTACTTTTGATGAGCCGGCTGAACGTCACGTGAAGATTGCAAGTATTGTATTGGAAAAAGCAAAGCGTATGGTAGAATGTGGTCATGATGTGGTAATTCTGCTTGATTCTATTACTCGTCTGGCTCGTGCTTACAATACTGTTTCTCCTGCTTCAGGTAAAGTCTTGTCGGGTGGCGTGGATGCTAATGCGCTTCACAAACCAAAACGTTTCTTTGGTGCAGCACGTAACATTGAAAACGGTGGCTCACTTACTATTCTTGCAACTGCCTTGATTGATACCGGTTCTAAGATGGACGAAGTTATCTTTGAGGAATTCAAGGGTACAGGTAACATGGAATTGCAATTAGATCGTAATCTATCCAACAAACGTATCTTCCCAGCTGTTAATATTGTGGCATCCAGCACTCGTCGTGACGACTTGTTACTTGATAAGCAAACACTCGACCGTATGTGGATATTACGTAAATATCTGTCGGATATGAATCCTATTGAAGCTATGGACTTTGTGAAAGATCGCTTAGAAAAGACCAGAGATAACGATGAATTCCTGATGAGTATGAACTCATAAATTTGGAATATAAAATACAAATGAAGAGTGGGGAATGCAACTGGTAATTCCTCACTCTTTTTTTATTGATTAAACTAAACTTAATTATAACAGATGTATACCAATAAACAGATTTGGAATATAAGTTCGCCTATTTTTTTAAGTCTGCTGGCTCAGACCATTATTGGTGTAACCGATACTGCTTTCCTCGGTAGAGTGGGGGAAGTGGAGCTTGGTGCATCGGCAATGGGGAGCCTGTTTTATATCTGCATATTTACAATTGCTTTCGGTTTTAGTACGGGCTCCCAGATTATTATTGCTCGAAGAAATGGTGAGGGAAATTATAAAGATGTGGGGCCTGTAATGATTCAGGGAACTTTTTTCCTGCTGGGAATGGCCTTTATTCTTTTCTGCTTGTCCAAGCTTATGGCTCCCGGAATTATGCGATTCCTTGTTTCTTCCGACAAAATATTCGATTCGACTATGATATTCCTGAACTGGCGTATCATAGGTTTCTTTTTTGCATTTGTCAATGTAATGTTTCGTGCGCTGTATATTGGTATAACCCGCACTAAGGTACTAACTATCAGTGCGGTCATAATGGCTTTGGTGAATGTTATACTTGCCTATACCTTGATTTTTGGACATTTTGGTTTTCCAAAAATGGGAATAAAAGGAGCTGCTATAGCATCGGTCATAGCTGAGGCTTCTTCTTTGCTGTTTTTTCTAATCTATACACGCATTACGGTTGATTTTAAGAAGTACGGACTTAACCAGTTCAGGTCTTTTGAAACTCAGTTACTTGTACGTGTTTTAAGAATATCCAGCTTTACCATGATGCAGTATTTTCTTTCCATGGCTACCTGGTTTGTCTTTTTTGTGGCAGTGGAACGACTGGGGCAAAGACAACTGGCAGTTGCTAATATTGTAAGAAGCATTTATGTGGTAATGCTTATTCCTGTAAATGCGCTCTCTACTACATCCAATACATTAGTCAGCAATGCCATAGGAGCGGGAGGGGTAAATCAGGTGATACAGATAATGAATAAAATAGCCCGATTCTCTTTTCTTATTGTCTTTTCGGTTGTAGCATTAGTTGTTCTTTTCCCGGAAGCTGTTTTATCTATCTATACCAACGAATTAGCTCTGATTGAAGAATCAGTAAATTCTGTTTATGTTATCTCCTTTGCAATGCTTATAGCTTCTGTATCAAATGTTTATTTTAATGGAATATCAGGAACTGGTAATACTAGTTCGGCATTGATGCTGGAGACTATTACCCTTGTTTTCTATACCGGATATATCTTTTTAGTAGGAGTTTATCTGAAAGCTCCGGTAGCTATTTGCTTTTTTATTGAGGCGCTTTATTATCTGCTGTTATTGACCGGAAGCTTTATTTATCTGAAAAAAGCAAATTGGCAGAGTAAAAAGCTCTGAAATATCCAATTATTTCGTATTTTTGCGGACCTAAATTAGTAATAATAACAATAATAAGATATGTTCGATAATTTAAGCGAGAGACTGGATAGGTCTTTTAAGATTTTAAAGGGTGAAGGAAAGATCACCGAAATCAATGTTGCGGAAACACTGAAAGATGTGCGTAAAGCCCTCTTGGATGCCGACGTAAACTATAAAGTTGCTAAGACTTTTACAGATACAGTCAAGGAAAAAGCTTTGGGACAGAATGTGCTTACTGCCGTTAAACCAAGCCAGTTGATGGTTAAGATTGTTCACGATGAGCTTACTGAATTAATGGGTGGCGAGACTGTGGATGTTAACCTGAAAGGAGCTCCCGCTGTTATCCTGATGTCTGGTTTACAAGGTTCCGGTAAAACTACATTCTCCGGTAAGCTTGCAAAAATGTTGAAGACTAAACGTAACAAGAAACCTCTTTTGGTTGCCTGTGACGTTTATCGTCCTGCGGCTATCGAACAGTTACATGTGCTGGGACAACAAATTGAGGTTCCTGTTTATAGTGAAATAGATAGCAAAAGTCCTGTTCAGATTGCTCAGAACGCAATCAAGGAAGCTAAGGCAAAAGGTTATGATCTGGTAATTGTCGATACAGCCGGACGTTTAGCTATTGATGAGCAGATGATGAACGAAATTGCTGCTATCAAGGATGCTATCAACCCGGATGAAATCTTGTTCGTTGTTGACTCAATGACTGGTCAGGATGCTGTAAATACTGCTAAGGAATTCAATGACCGTCTCGACTTCAATGGTGTTGTTCTTACTAAACTGGATGGTGATACCCGTGGTGGTGCTGCCCTTTCTATCCGTTCTGTGGTTAACAAACCTATCAAGTTTGTGGGTACAGGTGAAAAGATGGAAGCTATTGATCAGTTCCACCCTTCACGTATGGCCGACCGTATCTTGGGAATGGGTGATATCGTTTCGTTGGTAGAACGTGCTCAGGAACAATATGACGAAGAAGAAGCTAAACGTCTTCAGAAGAAAATCTCAAAGAATCAGTTCGATTTTAACGACTTCCTTTCTCAGATAGCTCAGATCAAGAAGATGGGTAACCTGAAAGATCTTGCATCTATGATTCCAGGTGTTGGTAAAGCTATCAAGGATGTTGATATTGACGATAACGCATTCAAGAGTATTGAAGCTATTATCTATTCAATGACTCCGAAAGAAAGAAGTAATCCGGAAATCATTAACGGATCACGCCGTACACGTATTGCTAAAGGTAGTGGTACAAATATTCAGGAAGTAAACCGCCTGATGAAGCAATTTGACCAGACTCGCAAAATGATGAAGATGGTTACCAGTAGCAAGATGGGCAAGATGATGCCTAAAATGAGAAAGTAAGAATAAAAAAGATATAGTACTATGCAATTAATTGATGGAAAAGCAATATCGGAACAAGTAAAGCTGGAAATTGCTACTGAAGTTGCCGAACTAGTTGCAAAAGGTGGTAAAAGACCTCATCTGGCAGCTATCCTTGTAGGACACGACGGAGGAAGTGAAACTTATGTTGCTGCAAAAGTAAAAGCTTGTGAAGTTTGTGGCTTTAAGTCTTCTTTGATTCGTTTCGAATCTGATGTTACAGAAGAAGAACTATTGAACAAAGTAAAAGAGCTTAATGAAGATGCCGATGTAGATGGATTTATTGTTCAGCTACCTTTGCCTAAACACATCTCTGAACAAAAAGTTATTGAAACTATTGATTACCGCAAGGATGTGGATGGATTCCATCCAATTAACGTAGGACGTATGTCTATCGGTCTGCCTTGCTATGTATCAGCTACTCCTAATGGAATTCTTGAGCTGCTGAAACGTTACAATATCGAGACTAGCGGAAAGAAATGCGTAGTATTGGGACGTAGTAATATTGTAGGTAAGCCAATGGCTTCTTTGATGATGCAGAAAGCTTATCCGGGTGATGCTACAGTAACCGTTTGCCATAGCCGTTCTAAAGACTTGGTTAAGGAATGTCAGGAAGCAGATATTATTATCGCAGCACTTGGTCAGCCTAACTTCTTAAAAGGCTCTATGGTTAAAGATGGTGCGGTAGTTATCGACGTAGGTACTACACGTGTTCCTTCTGATAAAACAAAATCGGGATTCAAGCTTACAGGAGATGTTCTTTTTGAAGAAGTGGCTCCTAAATGCTCATTCATAACTCCTGTTCCGGGTGGAGTAGGACCAATGACTATTGTTTCTCTGATGAAAAATACTCTTTTGGCAGGAAAGAAAGAAATATATAAGTAAACTTTCTGTAATGAAACATCTGATCCTTTTGGTGACTGCTGTTTTATCTTTCTCATGTACTTCCCCTTCTCAGAAGAAGGAGGCTCATGAAAGGGATGAGATGGCTGCCACTAAAAGGATCACTCTTTTATTTGCAGGTGATTTTATGCAGCATCAGGGACAGATAGATGCAGCAGTAACTGATAGCGGATACAATTACAATGATTGCTTTAGTCAGATAAAAGAGGAAGTAAGCAAGGCTGATATTGCTATTGGTAATCTGGAAGTAACGCTGGGCGGAGAACCTTATGGAGGATATCCCGGATTCAGTGCTCCCGATGAATACATGTATGCCATTCAGAATGCTGGTTTCGATGTGATGACTACTGCAAATAATCACTGCCTCGACAAAGGTAGAAAAGGTCTCGAACGAACTATCCATATACTCGATTCACTTAAAGTTCTTCATCTTGGAACATATCTCGATATGGATGATCGTGAAAACAGATATCCCTTATTTATTGAAAAGAATGGTTTCTCTATTGCTTTATTAAGCTACACTTATGCTACCAATGGCTTGAAGACTAAAAAACCTAATGTAGTTAATTATATAGGTAAGAACCTTATTTTACGTGATATTGTAAAGGCACGTGCAAAGAATCCCGATGTTATCATAGCTTGTATGCATTGGGGAACAGAATATCAGTCCACACCAGATAAAAATCAGATAGAATTGGCCGACTGGCTCTTTGCTCACGGAGTAGATCATGTGATAGGATCTCATCCGCACGTAGTGCAACCCATGGAGATTCGTTATGATCCAGTTAAGAAGCAGCAGCATATTTTAGTTTATTCTTTAGGAAATTATATTTCGGATATGTCGGCATTAAAAACCGATGGGGGAGTAATGTTTAAAATGGAATTGAGTAAAAAAGATACAGTTAAAGTAGAAAATTGTGGTTATAGTTTAGTGTGGACCTATCGTCCTAAGTTTAGCGGCGAAAAAAAATATAAAATAATTCCAGCTGCAAGCCCGCGCGAGAAGCTACCTGTAAATGTAGCTAACCGTCTGAATATCTTTGTAAAAGACTCCAGAAACCTCTTTACGACGTACAATAAAGAAATTGAAGAGTATATTTTTTGATATTTTTTTGCCGTAAAAGCTTGCAGATTTAAATAAAAAGCGTACCTTTGCAACGCATTAGGAAATAAACAACATGGTGGACGTAGCTCAGCTGGTTAGAGCGTCGGATTGTGGTTCCGAAGGTCGTGGGTTCGAAACCCATCTTCCACCCCAAAATGCAAAAGGTCTTGAATGAAAATTCAAGGCCTTTTTTTATTCCTTTACTATAAGATGGGGTAATTTAGTTTTTTAAATGCAATTTAGGGGATTAGTCCATAAATTTATTGAATCTGATAAAAAGTCTGCAAAACACCAAAAATGAAAGGCTTAATATAATATTTTGCACCTAAAGTGACGAAGAACCATATTTTCACGGCACACTCCCTCACTCCCTCACAAAGTTTATTCAATACACAATAAATCAGTTACATATTAGGTGAGGGTAGTATTTAGAACCCTCACTTTACCCTCACAAAAAGTGCCTACCCTCACTTTTTCGATACTTTTTAGGTAAGCGTCTCCGCGATACCATCTTGTTTGTGATGATTTAGCCTTTTATCTTTGTCTTCCAAAAAAGAAGAAAGATGAAAGCATCCGAGCTATACACAAAAACAATAGAGGGCTACAAGCAGGAAATTAGTGTCAGTCCTATTACTTTGCATGATTACTGTAAAACACATCATGTAAATTATAAGGGTATTCAACTCTGGATGTCCAGAAATTCAATTACTGTAGCCCAGTTGAAAAGAAAAATCACTGTGCATTCTGATTCTCCTTCAGATTTTCCGGTTGTCCAAACAGAATCAGGGCAACAGATTTATCCTCTATCTTTTCAGACAGCGGGAGTTCAAAAGCAAGACATCCGTAAGAGCACTTATTCGTGCGTGAAAGGAGTGAATATCACTTTCCCGGACGGAGTGATTGTTTCGATTAAAGAGATAACCCAAGAAGATCTTAATAAATTTATTCTTTCATGTAATACCCATTAATAGTATGTTTGCACTTACAGAATCCATGAGCTACTATCTCTGTCCTCAGTATGTGGACATGCGAAAAGGTATCTATTCTTTGTACCAGTTGGTAAAGTCAGACATGAAACGGAACCCGCTATCGGGAGAAGTTTTTCTGTTTGTAGGTAAGAACAGAGAGTCAATCAAGATCCTACACTGGGAGAACGGAGGTTTTGTTTTATATCAGAAGAAACTTGAAAGAGGCACTTTTGAGATACCCCGTTTTAATCCTTCCAGTGGTCAGTATGAGATGAAATGGACGACGTTCGTTCTGATAATGGAGGGCGTCTGCATCCGTTCCGTAAAGTACAGAAAACGATTTTATACAGATTTAATGCATTGATATACAAATATATAGATAAATAATAACCTTTATTTTTCTTGGTAATCCTAACTATTATTCGTACCTTTAAGGCATGAATTACAAACGGATTGTTGAACTATTAGAAGATCAGCTCAGACTTTCTTCCGAAAGAGAAAAAGCTCTGCTGGAGCAAAATAGACAGCAGTCTGCACAACTTCAGCAGCAGTCTGCGCAGATAGAAAGGCTATCTGTACAGACTGCTATTCTAACTGATACGATTCGTTCACTGGAAGAATCCCTTCTTCAAAAGAACGGCGACATACAAACGCTGACCGGTAAGAACCGGGGACTGGGCAAACTCTTGTCCAATAAATCAGAGAAGATAGTTCCTCAAATCAAAGAGGAGGATAAAGTGGAAGAAAAGCCTCGTCCATCACTGAAAGAACGTGGTAACAACAACGCCAAACGTAAAGAGTATTTTGATCTGAAGACCATTATTGATGAGGTTTACCCCAATGATCCCGGTTTTGATAAGGAAAAATCCAAAATCATTAGTTATGTGGACTCTATCCGGTATGAATACATCCCACCTCAGTTTGTCAAACACATCTATCGACAGTACAACTGTTTGTTTAATGAGAAGATGTATACCGCAAAAGCGCCAAGAACTCCGCTGCAGAACTCTAACTACGACGGTTCTTTCATGGCTGGAATACTACAACTCAGATACATTTACTCCATGCCCGTTGAACGAATCATCAAATTGTTTGGCGAGCAGGGATTTGAATTGAACAAAGCTACAGCTCACTCCCTGATTAAGAAATCCGCCTGGATGCTGGACCGTTTGGATAAAGTCTTAAGAAAAACGATTCTTGAAGACAGTTACCTTAATATGGATGAAAGCTACTATACCGTACTGACTTCAGAGAAAAACGAAAAAGGGAAAGGTGTTCGCAAAGGCTATATATGGGCAGCTCTTGCAAATCAAAAGAAACTCATACAATACTTTTATGAAAAGGGTTCCCGCTCACGCGAAGTACTGACCAATTATATCGGGGAAGAGTACAAAGGAGCCATCCAATCGGACGGACTTATAGATTATAAAATCCTTGAAACTGATGAATATCCCGATATAATAAGACTTTCCTGCTTTCAACACTGCAAGCGTAAGTTCCTGGATATTGAAGCAGATAAGGATGCCACTCAAATAATAGATGTAATCAATAAGCTTTATAGAAAAGAGCATAAAATAGGGAAGCACTGGAAACCCGACAGGATATTAGAATACAGAAAAAAGTATGCCCCACCCATATTAAAGGAACTCAAAAGAAAACTCTTAAAAATACAATCCAATCCTTCCATGCTTCCAAAGAGCCCACTCTCGAAGGCGATTAATTATACCCTGAACGAGTATGACGCATTGTGCAATTATATAGACAGACCAGAATATGCACTTGATAATAATGCCATAGAACGATACATGCGGTACATAAGCTTAAGCAGGAAGAACTCTCTGTTTTGCGGAAGCCACGACGGAGCAAAGAGAACAGCACTACTTTACTCACTGGCTTGCTCATGCAGGCTAAATGGAATAAACACGTTCGAATACTTTACGGATATATTAAACCGGATGGCTTATATCAATCCCAATGCATCCGATGAAGTTTATCAGAAACTACTTCCGAATTCCTGGACAAAAGAATAAACCTACTATAAGCACAGAAAACATTTTATAGGGTATCGCGGAGACGCTTACCTTTTTAGAGCATTATCTGAATAATAAAAGAAATAAGTTGATAAAAAGTCTATCTTTGTTTTTTTAGATAAATTGTATGGAAACAATAGTATTCTCAATACTTGTTTACCGAGTTGGCTATTTGATTACGTTTATGCAATAAAAATAAATGATAGCTTAGATCAAATTGATATTTATTTAAATGAGAAGAAACAAATACCAGATTAATTCTAAAATCCAGTTGGTACTTGTTTTATGCAAACATCATTACTAGCCTATAAATAAAGAATGATATATCATTAACTTCTATAAACTGAGATCAAAAAGCTTTAACTTTTGCATTGAAAGATTCAGCAGAAGCTTTCCAGATCTATTCTCAAAATAGTTAGTTGTGATTTAGTTTTAAAAAGTAACTTATGGATGATTATGAAATAGAAGAATGGAATGATTGGCACAAAGATTTAAAGGATTGGGAAAATCATCAAGATGAGTTAGACCAGATAGCCTCTGAGCTATCTCATGACGAATGTTGGAATCCTGTGCCTGATTGGTTGCAGGAATGGAAAGATTGGTATAAAAACCCCGATTAATTCCATCCCTGGAGGAATCTATATCAGTGAATATTAAATTCAATTCAGCTATTCTTTAATTTTAATGTGTCTATTGGATAAACTTTCAATAATGGCAAGTGATTCTACTTTTACTCCATTTGATTCTAGCAGTAAACGTCCATTCTGAAATTCTTTTTCGATGATAAATCCCATACCAACCATTTTGGCTCCTGCTTGTTCTACTAAATCAAGAATGCCGGATGCTGCATTTCCATAAGCTAAAAAGTCGTCAATGAAGAGTATATTGTCGTCAGGACCTATAAATTCAGTACTTATAACTATTTCGTAGTCACGATCTTTTGTGAAAGAATGTACTGTTGTGGATAGAAAATTAGTCATCGTGTTAGGCCTTTTTTTCTTAGCAAATATAACGGGTAAATCCATAAAGAACCCTGTCATAATAGCTGGAGCAATGCCGCTAGCCTCAATAGTTATAATCTTATTTACCTTAGTATTAGCAAATCGGCGTACAAATTCAATCCCAATAGCTTTCATTAGCGTTGGGTCCATTTGATGATTAATAAAACTATCAACTTTCAAGATTCCGCCTTCGAAGCATTTTCCATCTTGAAGTATTCTTTCTTTCAACAGTTTCATGATCTTAATAATTATCGGTTATTTCTCAGATCTTTTACCCGTACTGCTTTGCCTTCACTTTGAGGTAGTGATCCTTTATTTACTAATTTCAGTTTTGGAGTAAGCAATATTTCATCTTTTAATTGACGTGTTATTTCCTTTGCCAGGCTTTGTAGCTCAACATAGTTGTCGGTTGAAAGATCATTTAGTTCTACTTCAACAATCATCTCGTCCTGATTGTTCTTTGTTTCTAATGTAATCAGATAATTACTGCCTAACTGTGGGAACTGAACCAGAATTTTTTCAATCTGCATTGGGAATATATTCACTCCTTTGATGATGAACATATCATCACTTCTGCCTTTTATTCTGTCAATTCGGATATGAGTACGGCCACATGGACATTTACCCGGTAATATACGTGTTAAGTCGCGAGTGCGGTAACGAATAAGAGGCATTTGCTCACGATCAAGTGTAGTAAGAACGAGTTCGCCTATTTCTCCGTCTGGGATATGCTCGCATGTTTCCGGATCTATTATTTCAACTAAATAACAATCTTCCCAGAAGTGCATTCCGTTTTGTTCCTTGCATTCGAAAGCCACACCGGGACCATTCATCTCTGTCATGCCAAAACAGTTGTATGCTTTAACGTCCAGAAGTTTCTCTATCTTTCTTCGTTGTTCGTTTGTATGCGGTTCGGCGCCAATTACCAGCGTTTTAAGTTTTGTGCTTTTAGGATCAATGCCTTCTTCCTGGAATACTTCAGCCAGGCGGATGGCATAACTTGGAATAGCGTGAAGGGCTGTTGTTCCAAAATCTTTTATAAATTTGATTTGTCGCTTACTGTTTCCCGCTGCTGCAGGAACAGTAAGCGCACCAAGTTTTTCTGCGCCATACTGAAAACCTAGCCCCCCTGTAAACATTCCGTAGCCAGAGCTATTCTGAAAAACATCAGTCTTTCTCAGGCCAACCATGTATAAACAGCGAGCAACCAGGTTTGCCCATGAATCAAGATCGTGTTGTGAGTGTACAATCACGGTAGGATTACCGGTTGTACCACTGGAAGAATGGATTCTTACTGCATCGCTCATATCTCCGGCTACTAACCCGAAAGGATAGTTTTTGCGCATATCTGCTTTTGTAGTGAAAGGAATCTTTTTGATATCTTCCAATGACTGTATAGAATCTGCGTTTATGCCGTGTTGAGTGAAAACTTTTTTATAGTAAGGTGCGTTAGAAGCGATATTTATTGTTTTTCTTAGTCTTTGAAGCTGAAGTTCATTCAACTTCTCTCTACTCATCGTTTCTATTTCTTCTTCCCAATATTGATTCATGGTTTGAATAAATTAGTAAGGCGTTCTGTCTTTTTGTGGTTTTACATCATTTTTTCAGCAATCTCTTTTCCGGCAGCTAAAGCTTTAAGATTCATTTCTACGATAGCTTCTCCTTTTCTTTCAAAGATGTCGCGGATACTTTCTTGAATCTTGCTATATTCAATTCCCAGAAAAGGAATTGTAGCACCAAGTAATACAATGTTTGATACGCGGGGAGAACCTAATTCCTTAGCAACCTTATCTACATCCAGAATAATCTTGTGAGGTAGTTTATTAATCTCATTCATTATATCAGCTTCTGCCGGATAATTGGGAATATTGATAAACGGAACTTCATTGGTTACCAACCAGCCATCATTGCTGAGGTAGGGCAGATAGCGCAAGCTTTCCATTGGCTCGAGTGAGATAATCAAGTCGCACTTGCCTGTTGGTATTAAATCAGAAGCAATTGGCTTATCGCTGATACGAAGATTAGATTGCACATCGCCTCCTCTTTGGCTCATTCCGTGAACTTCTGCCTGCTTCATGTAAAGTCCTTCTTTTAAGGCTGCCTCACCAATTACGGTAGCGATGGAAAGAATTCCCTGACCGCCTACACCTGATAAAATTATATCTTTTTTCATTTTTTGCTACTTCTTTTCTTTCTTGCTAATGTTTGTACACACTCTCTGCGAGGAATAATAACCGAAACTCCACGATATTCAATCTCTTCGCGGATAATTTGTTCCATTTCCTCATAATTCTTCTTTAAAGGAACAACTACACGAAGATGTGCAGGATCAACTCCAAGTCCGAGACAGATCGCTTCAATCTTTCCGGTACCGGCCGAATCTTGTCCACCGGTCATGGCTGTTGTTTCATTATCGGAGATTATGATGGTTACACTGGCATTTTCGTTTATGCAATCAAGTAAGCCTGTCATTCCCGAGTGAGTAAATGTAGAGTCGCCAATAACAGCTACCGAAGGGAATAGTCCTGCATCTGCAGCACCTTTAGCCATGGTGATGGAAGCTCCCATATCTACGCAAGAGTGAATGGCGTTGAATGGTGCACCGGCGCCTAAAGTATAGCAGCCAATATCACTGAACACTTTATGTGCGGGGTAATCTGCTTTTAATACTGCTGTTAAAATAGTATACATATCGCGGTGACCGCAACCTTCGCAAAGAGCTGGCGGACGCATTTCAACTACGTTTGGAGTAACGAATGTAGATTTATTTTCTTTGCCTACAGCTTTGGCTACACTATCAGGATTTAATTCTCCATCTCGAGAAAGAGTTCCGTCTAAGCGTCCTTTAACTTTAACTGCATTTCCAAGGTAACCGCCAATCAGTCTTTCAACAAATGGCTGTCCGTCTTCCAATACAAGAATTTCATCACATTCAGAAATCAGCTGGGTTAATTGCTTTTTAGGAAGTGGGTATTGACCAATTTTCAATACCGGATATTCGCATCCATCAGGATAGTTTTCCATCAGATAATTGAATCCGATACCACATGCCACGATACCTAGCTTTTTGTTAGGACCGTCAATATACTTATTATAAGGAGATTCTTCGGATGCTTTTACAAAGTCTTCTTGTTTGGCAATTAATCCTTTGTAGCGGCGGCGAGCGTTTCCCGGAAGGAGAATGAATTGTTTCGGATCATCACTGAAAGACATTTCATTTTGTTGTTTTAAAGCTTTAGTTTCAACGCCCGAACGAGAGTGAGCCAATCGGGTAACCATTCTCAGAAGAATTGGTTCGCCTATTTGTTCTGAAAATTCGAATCCGCTGTAAACCATGTCATAAGCTTCCTGCTGATTGGAAGGCTCCAACATAGGGATTAATGAAAAGTCGCCATAGAAACGGCTGTCTTGTTCATTTTGTGAAGAGTGCATGCTGGGATCGTCGGCAGCAACAACCAGTAGTCCTCCGTTAACTCCCGTCATGGCAGAATTGATAAAGCAATCTGCTGCTACGTTCATACCAACGTGCTTCATGCATACCAAAGCACGTTTGCCGGAAAAGGACATTCCCAAAGCGGTTTCCATAGCCGTTTTTTCGTTTGTACTCCAACGGCTATGGATATTTCTTTCTTTCGCCAGCGGCGATTGCTGAATGTATTCTGTTATTTCAGTAGAAGGTGTGCCCGGATAGGCATAAACGCCGGAAAGTCCGGCGTCAATAGCTGCTTGCGCAATGGCTTCATCGCCCAATAAGAGTTGTTTGCTCATATCTTTGTATCTTAAATGTGTTTTTAGCGTTAGTTAATAACTAAAAACAAAGATAGGCAATAAAGCGCTAAATTAATAGTAAATATTTAGAAAATCTTCCGTTTATTTAGCTCTTCCTGATATTTTCTGGCATTAGCCTGATGCTCTTCCCAGGTTGCTGCAAAGTTGTGAGTACCCGAAAAATCTTCCTTTGCGCACATATATACAAAGTTATGTTTTGTATAATTTAGTACCGCATCAATCCCTTTAATAGAAGGAATACGTATAGGGCCCGGAGGTAGTCCTTCGAACTTATAAGTATTGTATGGAGAAGTTGAGCGAAGGTGCGTACCTGTGACTCTTTTAATGGTAAAATCCTGCACGGCAAACTTAACCGTTGGATCTGCCTGAAGTTTCATCCCTTTATGAAGGCGGTTGATGTAAAGACCGGCAACCATTGGTTTTTCTTCATTATTGTTAGTTTCTTCTTCTACGATAGAAGCAATGGTAGTAACTTCGGCCGGAGTATAACCAATTGATTTAGCTTTAGCAAGGCGGTCGCTTGTCCAGAATAGGTTATACTCTTTCTTCATTCTTTTAAAAAGATCGGCAGTAGAAATGTTCCAGTAAAGCTCGTAAGTATTTGGAATGAAAATACTAACAATATTTTCCTTCTTGAAGCCTAATTTAGAACAAAAAGTAGAGTCGTTCAATCGGGTAGCTACTTCTGCAGAGTCTATCATCAGTTGGTTTCCAATTTTTTTTGCCAGCTGTCCGCTTGTACGAACATCATTGATTGAGAACTCCAAAGGAGCTTGCTGACCTCTGGTTAAACGGCGAAATACCGGATAATTACCGTCTCCCGGTTTTATTGCATATCGTCCCGTATGAATACTTTTGGCATCATCAAGGTTGTTCATCAACCATCTGAATGTTTTCATACTGCGGGGCATACCAGCCTGCTCTACTTTAACCATGATTGAATCGGCGGTGTCATCACGATCAATGTACACGTATGCTTTTTTATCTGTTTGGAATTCTGCCGCAAAAAAAGTAAAGTAAACAAATATTGCAGCAATTAAAGCGATGGCACCAATGCTGATTGCAGCGATGACCCATTTATTCTGTTTTTTAAAGTCCATAGTGGGGTGTGAATGCTTAATTGTTTAATTTCGCCGCAAAGATAGTTATTAATCTTTTACGTTATACCTAAGCATATCTAATTATTTTAGTTTATATAATGCAGTAAGCTTTTTATTAGAAAGGTGTACACCTATTATAAATAAGGTCTACATTTTATTTATTTTTAGTGTAGACCTTTTAGAAAATATTACTTGAATAAATCTATAAGCTCCAGCCGTATGTAGAGTTAGAACTCTCTATACTATTCTCAACATCATCCGGCAATGCAGAAAAGAAATCCAGACCAGTGATTTTTTCAACCCTGTCGACAGAAACCGCATAACTGCTAAGCGGCAATTCTTCCTTTTCATTTTTCATAATAAAGCCAATAGCTCTTGGTTTCTTGAGAAAAGGAGCAAGAATAACCTTGAAGAATCTTTGTGGAACGGCAACTCGCGCATTGCCTATTGTGCTGTATCCCTTGTCTACAATTGGTCCGCAAACAATTACAATGGCACTGTCTTCCTGTGCCCAGTCGCGCACTTTTTCTTCCAGCGTTTTCCAGCGTCCGGCATTCAAAGAGTGTTTTTGCGGACACATGTTGCTATAATAAAAACATTCCTTCATTACAGTTGAGTTCCACTTCATATCTGCCGCCGGAGCCATGTGACCGCGATCGTATCCCGAACGTTTATAATCTTCGTTCGATGGACAAACTCCTTTAACTATAGGGTCAATTACGAATTTATCCGAACGATCCAGCTTTCCTTCTGTTTCATTGCGGGTTAATTCATAAGAAACCCAGTTGGGAATGCGCCACTCCGGATTGTATGACACGGTATATCCTGCATGAGTGATGATTTGTTCGGGTCGCTTAGTGGTTGATTCCGGAATTTCAAGGTCACCGAAAGTTTCTTCCTTCTCGGACAGCATAATTTCTTCCGTCTCGTTTTTTACATTATTTGCTGCATGTAATATCGGACTACGGAAGTGTTCGTAAACAAATATAGAGACTAAAGATATAGCAATTGCTAAAAATATAAATCTCAGTCTGTTGTTTTGTCTGTTCTTTTTCTTTCTTTTTGCCATGTTCTTTTTTTATTCTTTTAGCGACTGCAAACATACTAAGTTTTTTTCTTTTGCGTTATCTATTCAATGTTTTTATCATTTTAATGCTTACATTTGTTTTATGGAAAAAGCACGAATAGCAATTATCGGACTTGGGTATGTTGGCTTGCCTTTGGCCCGTCTTTTTGCAACAAAATATCCGGTTATCGGATTCGATATAAATGCCGATCGCATTAAAGAACTTAATAATGGAAATGACTCTACGCTCGAAGTAACAGACGAGCTCTTGCAATCGGTTTTAACAAGTAATCCTCTCTCTGAAGCCGGATTGTTTTGTACTGCCGATGCCGAATTTCTTGCCGATTGTACCTATTATATAGTAACAGTTCCTACACCGGTTGATAAAACAAATCGTCCAAATCTCGATCCTTTGCTTTCTGCAAGCCAAACAGTGGGTAAGTTCATATCAAAAAACGACATTGTAATCTACGAGTCTACTGTATCGCCGGGAATTACTGAAGATGTTTGCATTCCCATTGTAGAAAAGTTTTCTGGGCTTACTTTAAACAAAGATTTCTTTGCCGGATATTCTCCCGAGCGAATCAATCCGGGTGACAAACTACACACGGTGGAAACCATATTGAAGATCACATCCGGCTCAACTCTTGAGGCAGCCCGGCAAGTTGATGAACTTTATCGCTCAGTAATTACCGCCGGAACTTATCTGGCTCCATCAATCAGGGTAGCCGAAGCAGCAAAGGTTATAGAAAATACCCAACGCGATATTAATATTGCCTTCATTAACGAGCTGGCAAAGATATTTAACAGGATGGGCATAGATACCCGCAGTGTGCTCCAGGCGGCAGCAACTAAATGGAATTTCCTGCCATTTTATCCGGGATTGGTAGGCGGACACTGTATTGGTGTTGATCCCTATTATCTGGCACAACGGGCAAAAGAATATGGCTTCCGTCCGGAAATAATTCTTTCGGGAAGACGAATGAATGACGGGATGGGAGAGTATGTTGCTCAGGAAGTAGTTCGTTGCATGATAAAGAATGAAATACTTATTAAAAACAGCCGTGTGCTGATTCTAGGAATTACCTTTAAAGAAAACTGCCCCGATGTGCGCAATACAAAAGTTATAGATGTAATTCATGAACTTCAGAATTATGATATAAACGTATCAGTTTATGATCCTATAGCTTCTCCTGTTGATGTTAAAAGTGAATATGGAATAGATATAAAGTCTGCTCTTCCCTCAGAAAAATATGATGCTGTTATAGCTGCTGTGGCTCACAAAGAATTTATCTCCCTGAATATTCGATCGTTAGTTAAAACAAACGGCGTGATATACGATGTAAAGGGAATTTATCCCTTGGAAGATGTTGATGCCCGACTTTGATTTTTAGAAAAAAATACTAAAAAACTCTTTTTTATATTGGAATAATGGTGTAAGTTTGCACGTCATAAGCCGAAAAATGCCGCCATAGCTCAGTTGGTAGAGCGTTTCACTCGTAATGAAAAGGTCCTCGGTTCAAGTCCGGGTTGCGGCTCATTTTTAAATAAATGGTTTAATTATATAAGAAGCTTTGCTTATTCAGTGAAGCTTCTTTTGTTTATACACTTCATTTTTGCTTTTCCAAATGTATACATCTGGTTTTAGTCTTTAGATATTATTTTAATGAAAATGTATCAGTGGTTTAGATAATTTCTTTCTCGATAAATAATTCTACTCTTTTTTTGATTGAAATAAATTTATTTTGATTAATATTGAACTCATTTATATTTGGTTTGTTTTATTATGAAATAAAAAAGGAGATGTAAATATGGCAAATGTAACATTTAAAGGGCAACCTATCAGATTGTTTGGGGAGTTAATTCAGATTAATGATTATGCTCCTAATTTTCACTTGGTAAGAAATGATTTAAGTGATTATTATCTTGATTACGCTAAAGGGAAAAATGTTGTTTTAAATATATTTCCTAGTCTGGATACAAGCGTTTGTGCTACATCGGTAAGACACTTTAATAAGATTGCTGCTCAATTACCAAATACAGTTGTGCTTGCCATCTCTAAAGATCTGCCGTTTGCTCAGGGACGCTTTTGTACAACCGAAGGGATTGATAACGTAATTACATTATCAGATTTTCGTTCGCCTGAATTTGCTACAGAATATGGTTTGCTAATTGAAGATGGTCCGTTAAGAGGGCTGTTGGCAAGAGCTGTTGTTGTTATTAATCCTGATGGTAAGGTTATTTACACAGAAATAGTAACTGAAATAACTACAGAACCTAATTATAATGCTGTAATTGAATTGCTAAAATAGACTTACTCTAGAAGAAAATTGTCTGCTTTAAAATAGAAAAGTAAGAAAGTCTCACTGTAATTCAAATTTCAACTATAAAAATTCCCCTTATATTATCTTATTCTATTAATGAACAAGACTAATATAAAGGGAATTCTCTTTTAAGAAGTATTAATCGATGAGATTTTCAATTTTGAATTTCTATTTCGATAATAAACTCTTTTTATGCAAATAACTTTTCTTTAATTGAAATCTGAATTAGAGATATTCGGCTGATCTCCTTCAATTACCTTTTTAACATCAGCTATTAATTGTTTCAATCCCGGGTTATCTTCAGCCAATTCGCTTGGAAGCTTAGCAAGAACACAATTCGGATCTTGTTCTACTGCTTTTGTGAAATATTTATTGAAATTCTCAATGTTGCACAATCCCCCATAAGCATAAGCCAAATTTAAATAGTTGTTTTCGTATTCCGGAGAGAAGAGCTCAACTTTGTGGAAGTATTTCAAAGCTAAATCAAATATCTTATTCTCAAGGTAGACAAGTCCTATTTCTGAAAAAGTTGTGGGATCATGAGGATCAAGCTTGATTGCTTCATCAAAACATTCCTGAGCTTTGTCGTTTTCTTTATTAATTAAATAAATGCGTCCTTTAGTTAGGTATGGATCAAAGCATGATGGGTCATTTTGTATTGCTAAATCTGAGTATTCGATAGCTTTATCAAGTTGCTTAAGTCCATTATAGCACAGTGAAATATGAGAGTATATATCTGATTTAGGTGGTGTAAATCCATTCTCTATATCTAGTACGCTATTAAAATTAATAATAGCTTTTTCATATTCCTTTAGGTTATAGTTACATAGGCCTATGAAAAAGATGGTCATTCCCATTGAAGGTTCTATTTGATCGTATTTTTCATAATACTCACGTGATTTTTCGTAGTTCTTCAATTGATAATAACCATGAGCTGTCATTAATATCGAGCCTGGATGATTTGTGTCAATAGCAAGAGCAAACTCGTAAGCTTCCAGTGATTTGTTATATTCTTCAATAGAATAGTAGAATCTACCCAACTCAAACCAGTTCAAAATTGAGTAGGGATCTTTATCGATCAACTGATTATATAAAGCTGCTCCTTTTTCTACTTGGTCGCATTTAGCATAACACTCGGCTAAGGTGAATATGAAACTAAAGTTTTCCGGCTCTGAATTGTGTATTTTCTCATACCAGGGCAGTGCCTCTTCATCATAATCAGAATCGGTATACATATATGCTATGTCGAGCCAATTATCTAAGTCATTATTTTCTTCTTGACTAACCACTTCCTGTATAAGGATATTGGCCTCATCTATATTTTCTTCCAGTATAAAAAGTTTTGCCTTAAGTATTTTTACATCACGGTCATAATTTTCGGGTATGGAATATGCTATTTCTTTAGCTTCTTCTAGTCTTTCAAGCTCGATAAGGACATGTGCTTTGATAACAAGTACTTCTGTGTTTGCAGGATGAATGGAAAGAGCATAGTCAATAGCTTCAAAGGCGATGTCATAGTTCGCTACTGTTGCAAAGTATTCGGCAATATCGGCTAATTGGTCTGCATCAAAATAGTAGGTCTTATTACCTGCTCTCATTTCTTTATATCGGTCAATTGTTTGCCTAAACTCGTCGTTTTCGTCAAAATTGGGGAAAAAGGTCCTCATAATTTATATGTGCTGGGGTAAAAATAGTAAGTCCCCTCAAAAAGAAGAGGGAACTTACTGTTCTTTGTTTTATTTGTTAATTTTACTCCAAGTATCTTTTAAACTTACAGTGCGGTTAAATATCAATTTGTTCGGAGTAGAATCTTTATCTATATTGAAATATCCGATGCGTTGGAATTGCAAATAGTCTAAAGGTTTCATTTCTGCCAGGAATTTTTCTACGCGGCAGTTTGTTAAAACTTTAAGTGAATCTGGATTAAGAAGATCACGGAAGTCGCCGTCTTTCTCTTCTAATGCAGGGTTTTCTACTTTAAACAAGCGATCGTAAAGACGAACTTCTGCAGGGATACTGTGAGCAGCACTTACCCAATGAAGAGTGCCTTTTACTTTACGGTTACTGTCTGGCATTCCACTCTTAGTGTTCAAGTCATATTCGCAATATACTTCTTCAATTTCGCCTTCTGCATTTTTCTTGCAGCCTGTACATTTTACGATATATGCGTTCTTTAGACGAACTTCCTGACCAGGAGTCATACGGAAATACTTCTTAGGTGCATCTTCCATGAAGTCTTCTCGCTCAATAAAGAGCTCGCGGCTGAATTCAATAATGTGAGAACCCGAATTTGGATCTTCCGGATTATTGATAGCTTCCATTTCTTCCACTAATCCTTCAGGATAGTTGGTGATAATACACTTCACAGGATTGATAACAGCAGCCACACGTGTAGAACGCGCGTTAAGGTCTTCTCTAACTGCTGATTCAAGAAGTGAAACGTCAATTATTCCATCATATTTTGTATATCCAATCTTATCAATGAATTTATGAATAGATTCAGGAGAATAGCCACGACGGCGATAACCACAGATAGTTGGCATTCGTGGATCATCCCATCCAGTAACCAAGCCTTCTTTTACCAAGGTTAGAAGTTTACGCTTGCTCATTACGGTATAAGTAAGATTCAAACGGTTGAACTCCATCTGTCGTGGACTGTAGTTATCATCTTTCTTCAATAAATCGATGTAATAGTTGTATAAAGGACGATGAACTTCAAACTCCAGCGTACAGAGTGAATGAGTTACTCCTTCAAAGTAATCTGATTGTCCATGAGCAAAATCGTACATAGGATATGCTTTCCATGCTGTTCCTGTACGATGATGAGGATGATTGATTATACGATACATTATCGGGTCACGGAAATGCATGTTTGAATTAGCCATATCAATCTTTGCACGAAGAACCATGGCACCTTCGGGCACTTCTCCGGTATTCATCTTCTGGAAAAGTTCCAGGTTTTCCTCAATAGGACGGTCGCGGTACGGACTGTTTGTTCCTGCCTGAGTAGGAGTTCCTTTTTGTTTTGCTATATCTTCAGCTGATTGTTCGTCAATATAAGCTTTTCCTTCTTTGATAAGCTTTACGGCAAAATCCCATAACTGCTGGAAGTAATCAGAGGCATAATATATATTTCCCCACTTGTAGCCTAACCATTCAATATCTTCTTTGATGGCATCTACATATTCCACATCCTCTTTTACGGGATTGGTATCATCGAAACGAAGATTACAAACGCCATTATACTTTTGGGCAATACCAAAGTCCATGCAAATTGCTTTTGCATGACCAATGTGCAGGTAGCCATTAGGTTCTGGCGGGAAACGTGTTTGTATTCTTCCTCCGTTTTTACCTTCCTTTAAATCGTTTTCTACGGCGACTTCTATAAAGTTCAAACTTTTCTTTTCGCCTCCTTCTTCCGTTCTAATATCTGTCATAGTGATACGTTGTTACACAGTTAAGGCTGCAAAAATAGTCATTCTTTTTTATTTTACATTAATCTAACCGGAATATATCCACTCTTTTTTATGAGATTTTGACCTTCAGGAGATAAAACGTACTGGATAAATGGAGAAACCTTGTTTTTATCTTTGTTATTATAATAATAGAATAGCGGTCTTATTACAGGATAAGTCTTTTTTGCTGCATTTGCCATATTAGGAGCTACATAATTCTTTCCGTCGTACGATATAGCTACAGCTTTTACTTTTTTACTTACATACGCAAGTCCTACATAACCGATTGCACCTTTTGTTTGACTTACCGATTGCATTATTGCTCCTGTTGCAGGCATAGAAAGGACACTCTTCATATAATTCTTGTTTTTGAGTACATGTTCCTTGAAAAACTCATATGTTCCTGAGGAAGTTTCACGAGAGTATACTACAATCTTAAGGTCTTTTCCGCCAACTTGTTTCCAATTATTAATTTTGCCGGTAAAGATACCTTCCAATTGTTCGCGTGTAAGTTTGCTTACAGGGTTAGATGGATTTATAATGACTGCTAAAGCATCATAGGCAATCGTTACTTCTGTAATGTTTTGCTTCTTTGCTTTGAGTTTTATCTTTTCTCCAAATTTAATTGGACGCGATGCCATTGCAATATCACATGTTCCGTCAATTAATGCCGAGAAACCAACGCCACTTCCACCACCGGTTACAGTTATTTTGCTCCCATTTTTTTTGTTCATATAACTTTCTGCTTCCAATTGTGATACTGGAAGTACTGTATCGCTACCTTTTATTTTTTGAGCATGTAAAGATGTAGCGCTTAACAATAACGAGGCAAATAAAAGTATAAATTCCTTTTTCATTTTCATTGATATTTAAATTGTATTGCAAAATAATAAAAATGATATTACAAATAGGTTACAACTGCATTATTTGCGTGTAACAATGTAATCTTATCTTAATATTAACGGATTTATTAGAGATATGTTTATTTAAAGGTTTACACTATATTTGTTTTAGGTATAGACCTTATTATATTTATACCTAGACTCTTTTTATATAAGCTGTACTACTTTCTTGGATTGATAAATGAATAACTTTCTTAGTATTCTAAACATTCTTACTTAATTGTTGTTTTGAATTTTGTAACCTAAATGTAACACGAATGAAATAGTTCCTTCAAATCATAGTCACAAGTTCTTAATATCTGTTTCGTTTCTTTGCACCAGAAAAATATACGATATGAAAAAAATTTTTGAACGAATTATTGAAGGTATACTTACTTGCAGTGGATTTGTGACAAGTATCACAATTCTGCTCATTATTGTTTTTCTTTTCAGCGAAGCGTTCGGACTCTTTGGAAGTAAGGCGATAGAAGATGGTTATGTGCTTGCGCTTAACAAACAAAACAAGGTAACAGACATAACTCCGGCTGAAATTAAAAAAGTGTTTGATGGAGAAATAACCAACTGGTCACAGCTAGGAGGAGCAAATACTCCGATAACAGTTTTCCGGTTAGAGAATCTTACTGATTATTACTCGGAAGAAGAATTAGGACCGGAATATGCATATGCAGGTGCTAAGATTGCTGAGCTAATTAATAAGAATCCGGGTATGATTGGTTTTATTCCAAATACTTATCTTGATAAAAACTTTCAAGGACATTTAATTAAGGATAAAACAATCTCAATGAAAGATGTGCTATCCGGCACAGAATGGTTTCCAACTGCTACACCGGCACCTCTATTTGGTCTACTTCCTTTGATAACCGGTACACTTTGGGTAAGCTTCTTTGCTATATTGTTTGCGCTTCCTTTCGGATTATCAGTTTCAATTTATATGAGTGAGGTTTCCAATCACAGAGTGAGAGATATTCTTAAGCCCATAATTGAGTTACTAAGTGGAATTCCATCGGTTGTTTATGGTTTCTTCGGACTTATTGTTATCGTTCCGCTTATTCAGAAGGTTTTTAATCTGCCAGTAGGTGAATCCGGACTTGCCGGTAGTATCGTTCTTGCAATAATGGCATTGCCAACAATTATAACTGTAAGTGAAGATGCCATGAGAAACTGTCCTCGTTCAATGCGTGAAGCTAGTCTGGCGCTCGGAGCATCTAAATGGCAGACTATATATAAAGTTGTTATTCCATATTCAATATCAGGAATAACATCGGGTGTTGTACTTGGTATTGGTCGTGCAATAGGAGAGACGATGGCTGTTTTAATGGTAACAGGAAATGCAGCTGTTATTCCTCACACAATACTTGAACCACTTCGAACAATTCCTGCAACCATTGCAGCCGAACTTGGTGAAGCACCGGCAGGTGGTGCTCATTATCAGGCTCTGTTCCTATTAGGTGTTGTGTTGTTCTTCATCACACTTATAATAAACTTCAGTGTAGAATATATTAGTAGCAAACAGAAATAATGGAAAAGAATAAATTCCCACAATCATACGATAAGCGCAAACGCCGCTCTCAGAAAATAGCCTTTGGCATTTTCTCATTATTTAGTTTCAGTATTGTAATCATACTGTTTTCAATCCTTGGTTTTATTGTATATAAAGGTATAGGTGTTATCAATTGGAATTTCATTACAACCGAACCGACCGATGGTATGACTGCCGGAGGTATATGGCCAGCCATCGTTGGTACGTTTTATCTGATGCTTGGTAGTGCTATATTTGCCTTTCCGGTTGGAGTTATGAGTGGCATATATATGAATGAATATGCTCCGAATGGAAAAATCGTAAAGTTTATCAGAGTAATGACAAATAACCTTAGCGGTATCCCTTCTATCGTATTCGGACTTTTTGGTATGACGCTTTTTGTAAATTACCTGGGCTTCGGAGATAGTATTCTGGCAGGTTCACTTACTTTAGGTTTACTTAGTGTTCCTTTGGTAATCAGAACTACCGAAGAAGCATTAAAAGCGATACCAAATACCTTCCGCGAAGGGAGTCGTGCGCTGGGAGCAACAAAGTTGCAGACCATCCGCCGGGTTATCCTTCCTATTGCCACACCTAATATCATTACAGGTTTAATCCTTGCTTTAGGACGCGTCTCTGGTGAAACTGCTCCAATCCTTTTCACTTGTGCGGCATATTTCCTTCCAAAGATTCCAACTAGTATATTTGATCAGTGTATGGCTTTGCCTTATCACCTTTATGTAATATCTACAAGTGGAACAGATATGGAAGCTCAGCTTCCAATAGCTTACGGTACAGCACTGGTGTTAATCATAATAATTCTGGTAGTAAACTTACTAGCCAATGCTTTGAGAAAGTATTTTTCCAAAAAAGTAAAAATGAACTAAAACGAAATAGAATGAATAAAATTGATGTAAAGGACGTAAACTTCTACTATGGCAATTTTCAAGCCTTGAAGGGGATTAACATGCAGATTCAGGAAAAATCTGTGGTAGCCTTCATCGGACCTTCAGGTTGTGGTAAGTCTACATTTCTTCGCCTTTTTAATCGAATGAATGATTTGATTCCTGATACTCGCATGGAAGGTCAGATATTAATTGATAATGAAGATATTTATGCAAAGGGAGTTCCTGTTGACGAATTAAGAAAGCGAGTTGGAATGGTATTCCAACGTCCTAACCCTTTTCCGAAAAGTATTTTTGAAAATGTAGCTTACGGACTCCGTGTTAACGGTATAAAGGATAATGAATTCATTCGTCATCGTGTAGAAGAAACATTGAAAGGTGCTGCGCTTTGGGATGAAGTGAAAGATAAACTGAAAGAATCTGCATTTGCTCTCTCGGGAGGTCAGCAACAAAGACTTTGTATTGCTCGTGCAATGGCTGTATCTCCTTCCGTTCTTTTAATGGATGAACCAGCTTCTGCACTCGATCCTATTTCTACAGCTAAAGTTGAGGAACTTATTCATGAATTAAAGAAAGACTATACAATTGTTATTGTTACTCACAACATGCAACAAGCTGCTCGTGTAAGTGATAAAACCGCTTATTTCTATTTGGGTGAAATGATAGAGTTTGATAATACTAAAAAGATATTTACCAATCCTTCTCAGATATCCACTCAGAATTATATTACGGGACGTTTTGGATAGTGTTTTTTATTTTTATATTTGTAATCTTATAAAAGAATAGCGATATGGTAAAGTTTATAGAATCAGAGCTAGTTCAACTGAAAAAGGAAGTGGACGAAATGTGGACATTGGTTTATAATCAGTTGGATAGAGCCTCAGAGGCTGTGCTTACTCTTAATAAAGAAATGGCACAGCAGGTTATCGTTAGAGAAAAACGTGTAAACGCTTTTGAGCTTAAAATAGATAGTGATGTAGAGGATATTATAGCCCTATACAATCCGGTGGCTGTAGATCTTCGTTTTGTTCTTGCAATGTTGAAGATTAACACAGACTTGGAACGTTTGGGCGATTTTGCTGAAGGCCTTGCTCGCTTCGTAGTGAAATGTGAAGAACCTGCTTTAGATCCGGATCTTCTAAAGAATATTCGTTTGGAAGAGATGTTTACTCAAGTACTTTCTATGCTTGAAACAGCAAAGCAAGCATTAAACGAAGAAAGTCTTGATTTGGCAACATCTGTTTTTGCTAAGGATAATCTGATTGATGAGATCAATGGAGAGGTTACTAAAAAACTAGTTGATTATATTGGTAAGAATCCAGAGAGTCTCTCTTTATGCCTTAATTTGATAAGTGTTTTCCGTAAACTTGAACGTTCGGGAGACCATATAAATAATTTAGCTGAGGAAATCGTTTTTTATATTGATGCGAAAGTTTTAAAGCATCAGGGAAAAACAGATGAAAATTATCCTCAGAATAATAAGTAGTAGAAAGAAATTTGGTATTAGTTGGGTAATTGAAAAGTTAAAATGCAAAAATATGTTTTATGACATATAAATTTGTTTGTGTGGTATTAAAATATCTTGCATATTTGCAACCGTTATCCTGAAAACAATCTTTTTACCTTAAAAAAAACTAATACCTATTGAAAACTGAAAAGCGGAACTTTGTGAAAAGTTCCGCTTTTTGATTTATATAAAGATATCTATTATTACGGATAGTCATTTATTTATAATAATTATATTTGTTGAATCTGTTTTATTGAATGGTTGTTTTTGTAGGCAGATTATTATTTACAGGTACTATATTTTACGATAAATCGTTTCCAATAAAGAATGTGACCAAAAATAAAGCGGGAAACTAAAAAGAATAATTCTTTCTGGTTTCCCGCTTTATTTAAATAGACTATGATTAGTATACTAATACTTTGCTGTTTGGTAAATCAGGAATATAAAGCTTCCCATTATGTATTGAAAAATCTGCTGGTCCGGTTAATTGTATAGGAAGGATCAGATTCTCCACTTTCTTATCTTTAATATCAATCTTTCCTACATTTCCATTTACCCACGTTGAGAAGTATAAGTACTTGCCATCCTCTGATAGTGCTAAACCATCATATTGACTCATACGGTTCAAAAATACTTCAGTAATGGGACTATCGAAATTTCTGATAGAATAAATAACGTTTGGAGCAGATGTATTTCCATCAACAGGATATGAAGCTACATATATTATACTGTCAGTTGCAATAATGCCGTTTGCTCCAGGAATATTAGCAAATAGTTTAGGTGTTTGTTCTTTGACATTTTCCGGAGAAGAAACATCCAGTTTGTAAATGTTACCTGTGTTTGTTACTGTTGCATAAAGGTTCTTTCCATTTACGGCAAGATCATTTACATAAGAATCTTTAGTTGGGAGCTTTATTTTCTGACTTTTGCTTACGTCGTTCAAATTAAAAACTACTATAGAGTTAACATCTGCAACGAACAGGTAATTATCTACCACACACATTCCTTTGGGCGCATTTAATCTTCCATCTGCAGGGATTAATACTGATGGCTTACCTGAGTTGAATTCCATAATATATCCTTTTCCGGCAGTATTAAGCGGGTTTATAGTATCGCCGCCAAAATTGCTGATATATAAAGAATCTCCATTCCAACAAGTTGCTTCACAAAAGTGAAGACTATCGGAAATTACTGTAGTAGAATCCTTCAAAGGTATTACCTGAACGTCTGCTTTTTTAGCCTCTTTGCATGATATGATAGTCATGGCTGCTAATAACACGCTTCCAATTATTCTTTTATTCATATTGTAGTTTTTATTTTGTTTGTTGACAAAGATAAATATTATAACGAAAAGTAAATCATTTTATTTAAAATAAATTATCTTTGCTGCCTTTTTTGTCACAGGATATTACTTAATGATATTCTGCTGTATAAGTAATAATGAAATTTATCCTAACTAATTGAAAATGAAAAACAAAGATTACGTGTATTATAAAAAAGGCATTATTTATAGTAAAGCGCCACATAAAGAAAAACAATTAACAGAGGAGATGCGCCTTGAATTAATAAGCAAAAATAAAGTTTGGTTTATCAGAAATGCATATGATTTTGATTCTTCAGAGCCTACATCTTTCTGGTTTATTATTAAAGACGAATTTTACGGAATGGAGGAATTAAAAGCAAGAACGCGAAATAAAGTTCGTCATGCTTTTAAGTTCTTTGAAATAAGACCAATTACTGTAGATTTTATGCGTGAACAAGGATATGATGTTTACAAAGATTCTTTTGACCGATATTCCAACACTACAGATATTGTAGCTTCACGTTCTTCGTTTATTGCTGATTTAGATAAGTTTAAAGAAGGTCGTGAATTTTGGGGAGTAATAGATAAAATAAATGGTACATTAGTGGCTTATGCTGAAAATCATTGTAAAGAGGATATGTGCGAATATTTTATGCTTAAGTCAAGAACAAAATATTTATCCGGTGGATATTACCCATTTTATGGCTTATTTTACAAGATGAATGAGCATTATTTAGGGACAGGGAATAAACGTTATGTCTCGGTTGGAGCACGTTCTGCAACCGAACATAGTAGTATTCAACCTTTTCTTCTCTCAAAATTTTGCTTTCGTAAAGCATATGCAAAGCTTACTTTAACTTATTCTCCTTTGTTAAAGTATACAATAAAAACTCTCTTCCCGGTAAGATCCTATATCCCCTCATTGAGATTGCAGGCAATACTTCGACTCGAAGCAATGGCAAGAGGTGCTATTTGAAATTTTTATTGCTGATGTAACACAAATATCCAAGTTTGTAAAAAGCGAAAATATTCATGCTGGGATGGTTACTTAGCAACTCTTTTTTCATGAGTTCTCTTGTCTTTTTGAAGATAAAGGATAAGAGAACTTGTGATTTGTATTTTTTTACTTTATTAAACGTGCTCAATAAGCGTACATTTCCGTTTAGTTTATCTGAATACCGATAAAGATTTTCAATACTCATCTCCGTTTTATGAAGAAAAGCATCGTTTTTTTCCAGTCCTAAGTGAAAAAGCGGATTGTCAATATGATTAATTTTTATTTTACGTTTTTCCAGCTCAATGCCCAAAGCAGTATCCTCATGGCCGTATCCTGAAAACGATTCGTCAAAAAGAATTTTCTGGAAGATTCTTTTTCTGATCAGAAAGTTGAATGATGAGAATTTAGCATAAGGGTTTATATTACGTTCCTTTGCAGAATGTTCTTCTGCTGATATTCCATAATAATAACGCAGGCTAAATTGTTTTGAAGGTATAGGACGATCATACAACAATCCTCCGCAGATTACATCATTGCCATGTATTGCTGAAACATATTTTTGAAGAAAGTCATTACTGACGAGTCCTGCATCGCTATCTATAAATAATAGAAGATCGTATTGAGCTTTCTCTGATAAGAAATTCCTAATCCTGGCTCGTCCGATATTCTCTTTAAGTTCAATAAACATGCAATTGTTTAACCTGTTTATTTTTCGGTTGTTACGTTTCATCTCTTCCTTTGATGCATCATCTGCAATAAGGATTTCAACAGGGAAGGATAATGTTTGCGCTTGACGGTGAAGTTCTTCTACAAGACCTAAACATTCATAATTATAAGTAGGAATAAGAATCGATAGCATTTTTATTGTTCTATTTGTCGCAAATGTAATATAAATATTACTGATTTAGCTTAAATTCACTTAGTAAATTGAATGAAAAGCTTACCTTTGTAGCTCATTTTATTGATATTGTATGAAACAACTATATATCAAGTTCGTTCTCGCATTGCTTGTTATTGCCCTTTCTTATGCAGCTTCAGCTCACTCAACTGTAGTTGTAGGTTCAGTTTCTGAAACGTCACCATCTCATTTGACAGGTGTTGTACGTGATTCTGTTACAAATGAGCCGATTCCTTATGCTTCTGTGTCTTATGAAGGCAAAGGTATTGGAAGTATTTCCGATATTAATGGAGCCTATCGTATTACTACACGTAAAGGTTGGAATGAAGTAACCTTTACAGCTGTAGGATATAGAAGGAAGACTGTTAGAATAGTTCCGGGAGTTACATCTAGACTTAGTATTAAGCTGCAATCTACCGATATACAGCTTACTGAAATTGTTGTAAAGCCTAAAAAGGAGAAATATTCCCGCAAGAATAATCCGGCTGTGGAATTGATGAAGAAAGTCATTGAGCATAAATCCAGTCAGCGACTGGAAGAAAATGATTTTTATCAATACGATAAATATCAGAAGCTTACTACTTCAATCAATGATGTAAATCCTGATGATTTTGGCAAAGGAATATATAAGAAAATGCCATTTCTTGTTAATCAGGTTGAGCCTTGTCTGGAAACAAATAAGCTAATTATTCCTTTTTCTGTGCAGGAAACGGCTTCTCAAACTATTTTTAGAAAAAATCCAAAGGATGAGAAAACAATTATTAAAGGGCTAAATACATCAGGAGTTGACGAGCTTTTCTCTACGGGAGATATGATGGGAAACATTCTTAAAGATGTATTCTCGGATGTGAATATTTACGATGATGATATCCGTCTGTTGTCGAGCCGTTTTATAAGTCCTATCTCATCAAGTTCCGGGATATCTTTCTATAAGTTTTATATTATGGATACGCTGAAAGTAGACAGAGATTCATGTATTCATCTTACATTTGTTCCTAATAACTCACAGGACTTTGGTTTTACCGGTCATCTTTATATCTTGAAAGATTCTACTTATGCAGTAAAGAAGTGCATCATGAATCTTCCAAAGAAGACTGGTGTGAACTTTGTAGATAACCTCGATATTATTCAATCATACGAACAACTTCCTAACGGTCAATGGGTGCTCAAAGATGATGATATGATTGTAGAACTATCGTTTGTGAAGAATTTGACGAAATTGCAGATTCGAAGAATAACGAGATACAACAATTATGCCTTCGATGAAGTTCAGCCAAAACTCTTTAAGCTGAAGGGAAATAATGTAAAAGAGGTAGACGCAATGATGAAGAATGATGAATTCTGGAATAAAGTGCGTCCGGTTCCACTTACAGATAAGGAAAACGGTATGGATCTGTTTATTCAGCATCTTGAAGAAATGCCAGGATTTAAATATATGATTATTGGTTTAAAGGCATTGATTGAAAATTATGTTGAAACCGGCAGCAAGGGGCATCCAAGTAAATTCGATTTCGGACCAATGAATACTATTATAGGTAGTAACAGTATTGAAGGGCTTCGTCTGAGAATTAGTGGACAAACAACAGCCAAACTGTTCCCTCAGCTTTTCCTTAGTGGATATTATGCATACGGATTCAAGGATAACCGTTCTAAATATAAAGGAATGGTGGAATATACATTTGATAAGAAAGAGTTCCTGGCAAGAGAATTCCCTAAACATTCCATTTCTTTCTCTTATATGTATGATGTAATGTCTCCTATGGATAAGTTTCTGAAGACGGATAAAGATAATATGTTTGTGGGATTGAAAACCACAACCGTAGACCAGATGTCTTATGTGCGCGATGCTCAATTTAAGTACGAGCGCGAAACAATGTCCGGCTTCTCTGTTGCAATGACAGTAAAGAATCGTAATGACGAACCTACAGGTAATCTTTTCTATATAAAGAATGATGAGGCTAAAACAAATGTTCACGATATAACAACAACCGAAGCTTCTTTGCAACTTAGGTTTGCACCGGGAGAAACATTTATTAATACCAAACAACGCAGATTGCCAATCAATTTTGATGCGCCAATCTTTACTCTTTCTCATACAATGGGTATTGAAGATATACTTGGTGGTGATTATAAATTCAATTATACGGAAGCAGGTGTTTATAAAAGATTCTGGCTTAAATCTTGGGGTAGACTGGATGCTTATGTTAAAGCTGGTAAGCAATGGGATAAGGTTCCTTTTCCATTATTGATTATGCCGGCAGCCAACCTTTCTTACATTACACAAAGAGAGACGTTTAACTTGATCAACAACATGGAATTCCTGAATGATAAGTTTGCTTCATTAGATCTGACTTATGATTTGAACGGAAGATTATTTAATCGTATTCCTTTGATTAAGACTCTTAAGTGGAGAGAAGTCTTTAAGTTTAAAGCATTATACGGAGGTTTGAGCGATAAGAATAATCCCGATTTAAGTAGTGGTTTGTTCTTGTTCCCAACTCGTGATGGAGTACCAACCAGTTACGCTATGGGTAAGCAACCATATATGGAATTCAGTGTGGGAATTTACAATATATTTAAATTGATTCATATTGAATATACCCGTCGTTTAAACTATCTTGATCATCCAGGTATAAATAAAGATGGTATTCGCCTTGCAATAATGCTCAACTTCTAAAGAAGTATTCTGAATCTGTCTATATAACATTTAATATCTTGTACAAAAGATTGCATTCTTCTGTACAAAACAATTAATTCTCTTGTACAGAAGAAATCATTCTTTTGTACAGGAGAATTTTCTTTTCCCGCCATCGGTTTTAAAATCTTTGGCCGAGAATTATCCTTTTTAAATATTAATATGTACATTTGCTTTTTCATATAACAATAACGAAATGGCACAACCATTAGCAGAAAGACTCCGGCCAAAGTCGCTTGATGACTATATTGGCCAGAAACATTTAGTGGGAGAAGGGGCAATCTTGCGTAAGATGATAGACGCAGGACGCATTTCGTCATTTATTCTTTGGGGACCTCCCGGAGTAGGTAAAACTACGCTTGCGCAGATTATAGCCAACAAACTTGAAACTCCCTTTTATACATTGAGTGCAGTCAGCTCAGGCGTAAAAGATGTGCGCGATGTAATTGAAAAAGCAAAAAGTGGACGTTTCTTTTCACAAGCCAGCCCTATACTATTTATAGATGAAATTCATCGTTTCAGTAAATCACAGCAGGATTCCTTGCTGGGTGCTGTTGAGAAGGGGATAGTTACACTTATTGGTGCAACAACAGAAAATCCTTCCTTTGAGGTAATTCGTCCGTTACTTTCCCGTTGTCAGCTTTATGTGCTTAAATCATTAGAAAAAGAAGATTTACTTCAGCTTATAGATCGTGCTATAAAAGAGGATCATATCCTGAAGAGTAAAAATATAGTAGTCAAAGAGTCAGATGCCATGCTTCGCTATTCCGGTGGAGATGCACGCAAGTTGCTTAATATACTTGAGCTGGTTGTTGAGTCTGATACTGAAGATCCAATAGAGATTACCGATGAAAAGGTGGTTGACAGGCTTCAGCAAAATCCATTGGCTTATGATAAAGACGGAGAAATGCATTATGATATTATTTCCGCTTTTATAAAAAGTATTCGTGGAAGTGATCCCGACGGAGCAATTTATTGGCTGGCCCGCATGGTGGAAGGGGGAGAAGATCCTGCCTTTATTGCCCGCCGATTGGTTATTTCTGCTTCAGAAGATATCGGTTTGGCAAATCCAAATGCATTGCTACTCGCCAATGCCTGCTTTGATACGCTGATGAAAATAGGATGGCCCGAAGGACGCATACCATTGGCACAGACAACTATTTATCTGGCAACAAGTCCCAAAAGTAATTCGGCCTACAACGCCATTAATGATGCACTGGAATTAGTTCGGAATACAGGTAATCTGCCTGTGCCGTTACACCTGCGCAATGCTCCTACAAAGCTGATGAAACAGTTGGGATATGGCAATGACTATAAATATGCACATAATTATGAAGGGCATTTTGTAAAACAACAATTTCTTCCCGAGGAATTGAAAAACCAATCAATCTGGCATCCGCAACCAAATCCGGCGGAGGCTAAACTCAAAGAACATATGGTACAACTCTGGGGAGATCGTTATAAAGAATAAATTCTAAATTTAATTTGAATATGAAAATTGTAGTATTAGACGGTTATGGAATGAATCCGGGCGATTTATCGTGGGATGAACTTAAGGCTTTGGGTGATTGTACAATTTATGATCGCACTTCTGCAGCAGATGTTGTTGCTCGTTCCAAAGATGCAGACGTTATATTAACTAATAAAGTAGAGATTAATGCTGAGGTAATTGCTGCTCTTCCAGAGCTGAAATATATTGGCGTAACTGCTACCGGATTTAATGTTGTAGATGTTACGGCAGCGAAAGAACGTGGAATCGTTGTTACCAATACTCCTGCTTACAGTACTATTTCGGTTGCTCAGATGGCATTTGCTCATATTTTGAATATAACTCAGAATGTGGCACATCATTCTAACGAAGTAAAAAATGGCCGATGGACCAACAGCGAGGATTTCTGCTTCTGGGATACTCCACTTACAGAACTGAGCGGACTAAAACTTGGTATCGTGGGACTTGGACGTACTGGTATGGCTACGGCTCGCGTTGCATTTGGTTTTGGAATGAGTGTTTGTGCTTATACTTCTAAATCACAGCTTCAATTGCCACCGGAAATTAAGATGATGACAAAAGATGAAATTTTCACTGAATGTGATATTATTAGTCTTCATTGTCCGCTAACCGAAGAAACCCGCGAACTTGTTGATGCAAAACGTCTGGCAAGTATGAAATCAACGGCTATCCTTATCAACACCGGTCGTGGTTCGCTTATCAATGAGCAAGACTTGGCTGATGCTTTGAATAAAGGAGTTATTTATGCTGCCGGATTAGATGTATTGTCATCTGAACCTCCACGTGCAGATAATCCGTTACTTACAGCTAAGAACTGTTTCATCACTCCTCATATAGCATGGGCTACTAAAGCTTCTCGTGTGAGACTGATGAGTATTGTTGTAGAAAATATTAAAGCATACTCAGCTGGTAAACCGGTTAATAATGTAGCAAAATAATAACTGATAATTCGTTATAATTGTATAAAGAAGAGGTTGTTGCTTTTAAATAAAGTAACAGCCTCTTTTTATTTAAAAAACATTTTCTATTGGAAACTTGTTTTATTAGAAAATAGTAATACCTTTGCGAAATAATTCCATTGGAAAATATTAATATTGGAATTTTATAAATGGTTATCTAAAAAACATAATAGGAAATGAGTAAAGAAAAGTACATTATTATTGGAGGAGTAGCTGGAGGTGCAACAACAGCTGCCAGAATCAGACGTATAAATGAGGATGTTGAGATTGTCTTGTTCGAAAAGGGAGATTATATCTCTTATGCTAATTGTGGTCTACCTTATTATATAGGTGGAGTTATAAGCGAACGTGAAAATTTATTTTTGCAAACTCCGGAATCGTTTGGCTTACGTTTCAATATAGATGTAAGAGTTCATTCGGAAGTAATCAGTATTGATCGCAATAACAAAGAAGTTATTGTTCGTTCTCAAAGCGGAGAAGAATACAAAGAGAAATACGATAAGCTTTTGTTATCTCCGGGAGCTGCACCTGTTCGTCCTGCTTTTCCTGGAATTGATTTAGATGGCATTTTTACTTTACGTAATGTAAATGATACAGATGCCATAAAAAACTATATGGATACCCATTCGGTGAAAAAGGCTGTTGTAGTTGGAGCCGGATTCATCGGTTTGGAGATGGCCGAGAATCTTCAGCATGCCGGAGCAGAAGTTTCCATCATTGAAATGCTCAATCAGGTAATGCCACCAATTGATTATTCAATGGCCTCACTTGTACATCAACACTTGCAGGATAAAGGGGTAAATCTGTATCTGGAACATGCTGTTAGTGCGTTTACAAAAAAAGGAAATTCCATCGAGGTGGTATTTAAAAACGGCAAATGTATAATGGCCGACCTGGTAATTCTATCCATTGGTGTACGTCCCGAAACTACATTGGCTAAACAAGCCGGTCTGAAAATAGGAGAGAGGGGAGGTATTGCGGTAAACGATTACTTGCAGACTTCCGACGAAAATATTTATGCTGTTGGTGATGCTATTGAGTATAAGCATCCTATAACTGGGAAACCATGGCTCAATTATCTGGCTGGTCCGGCCAACAGACAAGCACGTATATGTGCAGACAATATGTTACTTGGTAACAAAATAAAATATGAAGGAGCTATAGGAACTGCAATAGCAAAAGTCTTCGATCTGACTGTTGCTTCTACAGGAATGGCTGCAAAGCAATTAAAGAAAGAAGAAATCCCTTATATATCTTCAGTAACTCATTCGGGTTCTCATGCCGGTTATTATCCTAACGCTCTACAAATGAGTATTAAAATCACCTTTAGTCCGGAGAACGGAAAACTTTATGGTGCTCAGATTGTGGGATACGATGGCGTTGATAAACGACTCGACCAGATAGCACTGCTGATTAAACAACAAGGTACGATTTATGATTTGATTCAACTGGAACATGCGTATGCTCCTCCTTTCTCATCAGCAAAAGATCCTATTGCTATTGCCGGATATGTGGCAGAGAACATTCTGCTGAAAAGAATGAATATTATTACCTGGAGACAACTGCAACAAGCTCAGGATGGTATAATTCTGGATGTGCGTACTCCTGATGAATTCTCACTGGGAGCAATTCCGGGTGCAGTAAATATTCCAATAGATGGAATTAGAGATCATTTGAACGAAATTCCTCAGGATAAAAACATTTATATCTATTGCGCAGTAGGACTGAGAGGTTATCTTGCTTCAAGAGTGCTGATGCAGCATGGTTTTAACAATGTGTTTAATCTGTCGGGAGGATATAAGCTATATCAGGCAGCAACAACTCCTGTAGTTCTTAATGATAAAGACATGATTGCCTGCTCTTTAGGCTTGGGAGATAGCAATGCTAATAAAATGGAGATAGAAACTATCAAGATAGATGCTTGTGGATTGCAATGCCCTGGCCCTATCATGAAATTGAAAAAGAGTATAGAAGATATTAATATTGGCGAACGTCTCGAAGTTATCTCAACCGATCCGGCTTTTCGTCGTGATTCTCAGGCGTGGTGTAATATGACAGGACATAAAATGATCTCACAATCAGCCGATTCTGGCAAATATATTTCAGTTATTGAAAAAGTGGAAAAGAAGAAAGTTTCTAATGAAATTAGCGAAGTATCAGTCGAAAATAACAATAAGGGGAAAACTTTTATCATGTTTAGTGATGATTTAGACAAAGCTTTGGCTACTTTTGTACTCGCAAATGGAGCAGTTGCTACAGGAGAGAAGGTAACTATCTTCTTTACGTTCTGGGGATTGAATGCAATTAAGATAACAAAAAAACCAAAAGTTCAGAAAGACATCTTTGGAAAAATGTTTTCGATGATGCTTCCTTCGGATACTATGGCATTGAAGCTTTCTAAAATGCACATGATGGGAATTGGCAGTAAAATGATGCGGTTTATCATGAAAAAGAAAGGCATCGATTCTTTGGAATCATTACGCCAACAAGCTATTGATAGTGGAGTGGAATTTATTGCTTGTCAGATGTCAATGGATGTAATGGGAGTGAAAGAAGAAGAACTGCTCGATAATGTTACAATTGGAGGAGTGGCTACATATATGGAACGAGCTGACAAATCCAATATCAACCTGTTTATTTGATAATAATTGAAAGAAATGATAAAAGTAATCTGTCAGCTGAGAGACATTAATATTGCCATGAATGATCTTGAAATACAGCTGAATGATAAATATGGCGTTGGTTTAAATGAAGCAATGGCTCTCTGTTGTCTTTCGGAAGGTCGTTTGTCGGCATCCGAAATTGCAGAAATGACTGGGATGACATCATCTCACTGTTCTAAAGTAATAAGGTCTGTTGAACAGAAGATGCTTATTGAACGTAGTCTGGGAGAAAATGATAAGCGACAAATGTACTTTAATCTGAATAAAGAGGGAAAGAAGGTTTTGTCGCAGATAAAATGTAAAGGTCTTGTTTTACCGGAAATCTTGCAACCTGTCCTTGGACATTGTGATGAAGAATAGCTAGATACATTTCTTTCTTTAGATAACAAAAGCACGGTGGTCTTATTAATTCCACCGTGCTTTTTTGCTTTAATTCTAAATAGGAACGTTTTTAGACTTTGTATTTTATTGAAAATGAGGGATGAAACACTTTTTAACTCGAATAACTGCTTGTAAATAGAAAAACATAAGGTTGTTTTCTGACAATACGTTTTACTTTTTTGCTTAACAGGTTGATAATAAGCTGCGGAAAAATTATTTCCACCCCCTATATATACAAAAAAGAGATATTTTTTTCCGCACAGTTAAATACTCTTTTCTAGCAATCATAAACTCTTCATTTATAAGAATTCCTAAAATGGGGGTTCATTAGCTTTGTAGGAACATTGCGCAGGTGTAACGTAGCCGACAAATTATTAATAGCTTGTATTCAAAGATTGAAAGTTCTGAATCATAGCTTGATTAACTTCTTTCCACGATAAAAGAGCCATTTTCTATCTGTCAGACAGATAGAAAATGGCTCTTTTAATATTATAGGTAACAAGAATTCTTCAAATAGCAGCGTATCTTTTATGTATTCTCGTTTAATTTATACCAGTTGAAGCAAAGTCTGAACAATTCTGTCGGCTGTTCTTCCATCCCATCTTTCAGGAAGACTTCCTTGTTTCCATTCGCCTTTCATTATTTTTTCAATCGCAGCTCCAAGCTGTTCCGGGTTTTCACCAACTAATTCGTTAGTACCGATAGAGCAGGTTTCGGTGTGTTCTACGTAGTTGTTTAATGTAATACATGGAATACCAAGGAATGTTGCTTCTTCTGCTACATTACCGGAGTCGGTAACTATCGCTTTGGCTTTGCTGGTCAGATAACCAAATGAAAGATAGCTTTGCGGAGGAAGAATGTGTAAATTAGAAGCTTTTATATTAAGCTCGCTCATCACATCACGCACGTATGCATGTAGTGGAGCAACAATAGGAGTACCTTTGGCTTCAGATATTAATCGCTCAATGAGCTCTTTGAAATTCTCTTTATTTTCAATTAATGCATGGCGATTGATTGTTAAAAGAATATAGTTTTGTTCTTTTAATCCTAACACATTAAATGTAGCAGGCTTTATAAATCTGTGGCGATTATATCTTAGAGAATCCATCAGGATATTTCCTACAAGGAAAACCTGTTCATTCTCTGCTCCCGTTTGATTTAAATTACGATTAGCACCCATTCCAGCTGTAAACAGGTAATCAGAAAGTCCATCGGTAATCATTCGGTTCACTTCTTTAGGCATGCTCATATCAAAAGATCGTGTTCCTGCAACCAGGTGAGCAACTTTTATATTTTGCTTTTTAGCAACGATAGCACACGCCATAGTGGAAGTTAAATCGTCAACGACTAATACTATATTGGTTGGATTTTCTTTTAGTTCTTTTTCAAAAGCCAGCATAATTCCTCCTGCCCGTTCAGTAAGGTTTTCAAAACCTATTCCCAGATAAGCAGTCGGCTTTTTTATATTCAAATCAGCAAAAAGAGAAGGATCCAAACTTGTATCATTAGCTGATCCAGTATATATTACCCTATATGAGATTTCTTTACCTTGCTCTCTTGCATTATCAATAGCATGCATGATTGGAGCAATCTTCATAAAGTTGGGGCGTGCCCCTGCAACAATAGTAATTTTCATGTCTATAATATATGTTGTTCTTTTAGGCAGCAAAAGTACACTTTCTTTCATAATTCAAGTTATAAATCAACTTACTTTTTTCTTATTTGATTCATAATTTAATTCTTTATTTGTTTCTTTGCAAAAAAAATGGGATTATGCCTACATTTGTTCAGATTATAGAATTCTTCGGAACTTTTGCTTTTGCCATTAGTGGCATACGTTTAGCTTCTGCTAAACAATTCGACTGGTTTGGTGCTTATGTTGTTGGATTGGTTACTGCTATTGGTGGTGGAACTATCCGTGATGTTCTGCTCGATGTTACACCTTTTTGGATGACAAATCCAGTTTATCTTATTTGTTCTGCCCTGGCCTTATTCTGGGTAGTAGTTTTTGGCAAACAATTAGTTCATTTACATAACACATTCTTTATTTTCGACTCCATTGGTCTTGCTCTTTTTACCGTTGTTGGAGTAGAAAAAACTATAGCTTTAGGTTTTCCTTTTTGGGTTGCTATTGTAATGGGAAGTATTACAGGTGCTGCAGGTGGAGTGATTCGTGATATCTTTATTAACGAGATTCCACTTATTTTTAGAAAAGAAATTTATGCTATGGCCTGTATAGTGGGAGGATTGGTGTTCTGGGGCTGTTCTTTTATGAATCTGGACAGTATGCTGATACAATGTATCAGTGGTTTTAGTGTTTTTCTCACAAGAATTCTTGCAGTAAAATATAATATCTGTTTACCGAAGTTAAAAGGAGTATGACCTGAAAACTATTATTTAACGGCATAAAAACTGTTATTAATAATATACCCCCTAATTGCTGATAGAATTTGGGCTATCAAACACACTTATTTTATATAATATTGTAACAAGTAAAAACAGTATTAACACAAATAAGCAAAGTTATGAAAAGTTTAAATTTTAAAAGTGATTTGCTTGGAGTACAGGACGAACTACTTCGCTTTGCGTATAAATTAACAGCAAACAGGGAAGAAGCAAATGATTTATTGCAGGAAACATCTTTGAAAGCACTCGACAACGAAGATAAATTTACACCCGATACCAACTTTAAGGGGTGGATGTATACTATAATGCGTAATATATTTATTAATAATTATCGGAAGGTGATGAGGGATCAAACATTCGTTGATCAGACAGAGAATATGTACCATCTTAATCAATCACAGGATTCAGGTTTTGATAGCACTGAAGGAGCTTATGACATTAAAGAAATTCATAGAGTAGTTAATTCATTGCCAAAAGAATATAAGATACCTTTTTCTATGCATGTTTCTGGTTTTAAATATCGTGAAATTGCCGATAAACTAAATTTACCTCTAGGAACAGTGAAGAGCCGCATCTTTTTTACGCGACAACGGTTGCAACAACAATTAAAGGATTTTGTATGATGCTTATAAAACAATTCATATTTTTGGTAATCTAAGGGGGGTAATTCTAATAAAAATTGAATTACTCCCTTTCTTTTTCTATTTAGAAATATAAATATGATATTAAACATGTTTTGAAAAGGGCGATTTTATTTATTTCCTTGACATTATGTCAATCCATTTGTTATCTTTGCAATAGCATTTTTAATAAACTTTTATAATCTTATATAGCAGTATTACAATGAAAAAAGAAATTAAATTTAGCCTTCTTTACCGGGATATGTGGCAATCCTCCGGGAAGTATCAACCAAGGGCTGATCAATTGGCAAGAATTGCACCACTAATTATTGAAATGGGATGTTTTGCTCGCGTGGAGACCAATGGAGGAGCTTTTGAACAAGTAAACTTATTGTACGGTGAGAACCCAAATAATGCAGTGAGAACTTTCACGAAACCATTAAATGAAGTTGGTATTCAAACCCATATGCTCGACCGTGGATTGAACGGGCTACGTATGTATCCGGTCCCTGCTGATGTTCGTAAACTAATGTATAAAGTAAAGAAGGCACAGGGCGTTGATATTACTCGTATTTTTTGTGGTTTAAATGATGTGAGAAATATCATTCCGTCTATTACTTATGCTTTGGAGGCAGGCATGATTCCTCAGGCTTCACTTTGTATTACTTTCTCTCCGGTACATACGGTAGAGTATTATGCAGATATTGCTGAACAGCTAATTGCAGCAGGAGCTCCTGAGATTTGTTTGAAGGATATGGCAGGTATTGGTCGTCCTGTAATGCTTGGGAAATTAGTAAAAGCAATAAAGGACAAACATCCAGAGGTTATTGTTCAGTACCATGGACATTCTGGTCCTGGATTTTCTATGGCTTCTATTCTTGAAGTTTGTGAAAACGGTGCTGATATTATTGATGTTGCCATGGAACCATTGTCCTGGGGAAAAGTTCATCCAGACGTATTGTCTGTTCAGGCTATGTTGAAAGATGCCGGTTTCCAGGTTCCTGAAATCAATATGAAGGCTTATATGAAGGCCCGTAGCTTAACACAAGAATTCATTGATGATTTTCTGGGATATTTTATCGATCCTACAAATAAACATACTTCTTCATTGCTTATTGGCAGTGGACTACCCGGAGGTATGATGGGATCAATGATGGCAGATTTAAAGGGTGTTCAATCTGGAATCAATATGTATTTAAAAAGCAAGAACCAAAATGAGCTTAATATTGATGATTTATTGGTGATGCTCTTTGATGAAGTAGCTTACGTATGGCCAAAATTGGGTTATCCTCCTTTGGTTACTCCATTTAGCCAGTATGTGAAGAATGTTGCATTGATGAATGTAATGCAAATGGTTAAGGGAGAAGAACGCTGGACTATGATTGATTCTCATACCTGGGATATGATTTTGGGTAAGAGTGGTAAATTGCCAGGTGAGCTGGCTCCTGAGATAATCGAATTGGCCAAAGCTAAAGGATATGAATTCTCTGATGAGAATCCACAAGAGAATTTCCCTGATGATTTGGATACGTATAAGAAAGAAATGGACGATAATGGATGGGAATATGGTCCGGATAACGAAGAACTATTCGAACTCGCTATGCATGATCGTCAATACCGTGATTATCGTTCCGGAATTGCAAAGAAACGTTTCGAAGATGAACTACAAAGAGCGAAAGATGCAGAAATGCAAAAGAATGGCTTTACTGAAGAGGATATAAAGAAATTGAAACGTGCTAAAGCTGAACCAATTACAGCTCTTGAAAAAGGACAGGTATTTTGGGACGCAAGCTTTGAATCTGGATCTACTCCTCCGGCTATTGGTCAGAAATTCTATCCAGAAGAAACATTTTGCTATATTGGCACTTTATGGGGAACTTATGATAGAATCCCGGCTAATTTCTCAGGTCGCATCGTTGAAGTCTGTGTGAAACAAGGTGCTCATGTGAGCAAGGGTGATATTCTTGCTTATATAGAAAGAATAGAGTTGTTTGCATAAAATTAGTAATAAGATTTTGTGATAAAATAGTAAGGCAGCAGTCACTTTGAATATTGAAGTGACTGCTGCCTCTTTTTATACTTAATTTTATTAGATTGAAAGAATCCAATATAATACAAAGCTCAACTATTTGAAGATTTAAATAGTATATCCAATTTTTAGGAAACATTCAACAAGGAATAACTTTACTTTTTTTAGTAAGAACAAGGAATATAATAACTCACTTATTCTATATTTCTTTATTGACTATATAGTATAAATAAAAATAATGAGCTTTCCTGTTTGTCTTTTCGTTAGATAGAATTTACAGACTTCGATTTATTTGAAATAAACTTGTTGCACTCCAATCAACCGATCATGTCTTTCTCCGAAAGGACGATGATATACTAATATCAGATATTCATTTTCTGATTCATAGTAATTTCCTTCGGTGAGTGCTGTAGTTGTTTTATTGCTATTAGTAGGCATAAAAAGATACTGATAGTTATATGCTCCCTGTTTTAGTAATTGGATAGTTTCAAAAGCTTTCGATTCAGGGTTGTATTTCAAACAATAATTATCAGTTAAGTTGTCGTGAGTAAATGCTCCCTGCAAATAGAAATTACCCTCCGGTAATTCGTCTTTCCATGGGAGAGAAAAGTGAACTAGTAAATAGTCTGCTTCGATATCATTATTAGTAGCCCAATCATATCGTACCAGATAACGCCCGTTCTGGTCTTGATCATAGCTGTAGTTCTTTGTTCTTAGCTCATCGGGGATTAAAGTTACATGATAATACGGATCAAAAAACTTAATTCTTTGTATACCTTGTGCTGCATATTTTACGCTAACCATTTCAAATCGTCTGAATTCATTCCCCGCATCGAAAATCAGATTCTTATTATGCTCAAATTTTAGTTCATTTGCACTGATATATGAAGGTGTTAGATTAGTCACACAATTATCCTGACGCAGATTTTGCATAACTTTAATTTTTACCTCACTTTGAGGATTACGGATATTATATCCGTTATAATTGACATTGAAAGAAACTTGTTGATGTGATTTGTTATTGTCTATATCTGTATTGCTGCTTACAGTTGCCGAAACTGTTACTTTCTTTTCTATTACAGAGAAACAAGCTTTGCATACAGGTTTTGAATTATCATTATCGTCAAATATAGTAATAATATAGTTTCCAGAGGCTTTTAGTTTAACTTGCTCGTTAGGGAAAGATACTCGATAATGCGTGTATAGCATCGTAGTATTCAATGAATTCTGATAGTCTTCAATAGGACTATTATTAAAACCTTCCAGAAATTCAATATCGCTTAATCCTGAAGGAGTCCAGTCTGCATTGTGATGTGAGATAACATATTGAAAACGGTGATATTCGTGTGATAGCTCATCAAAGGAGATTTCTAATACATCATCAGAATTCAGGTTAACGATTGGAGGAGCAAGCCAGTTATCGTTAACCTTTATCTGTAAGCTTTGAATGTTAGGCGAAAAAACTTCATTTCTCTGTGCTTTGACAATCAAAGCAGTAATAAGAAATACACATAATATCAGCTGTTTTTTCATAGGTTATAATAAATAGAGTCTCTATTTCCCTTTTTTAGCAGGAGGGAATTTAGGTAATAACTGCATTATTCGTAATATTTTTCCCTGACGTCTGAGAATATATCTGGATGGATTAGCAGAATCGAATTTTATAGGGTTAGGCAAGGTTGCTGCTATTAAAGCACATTGCCCTCTGCTAAGTTTTTTTGCTGTAGTATGGAACTTGTATTTTGCGGTTGCTTCGGCACCATAAATACCTTTGCCCATCTCTATTGAATTAAGGTATACTTCCATGATACGTTCCTTTGACCATAGTGTTTCAATTAAAACAGTAAAATAAACCTCAAAACCTTTTCTTAACCATGACGATTCAGGCCATAGAAAAACATTTTTGGCTGTTTGTTGGCTGATAGTACTTGCTCCTCTATTCCTTCTTCCCTCTTGGCTTTCTTCAATGGCAAGTTGAATTGCTTCAAAATCAAATCCATTGTGGGTAGGAAATTTGTTATCTTCGGATGCGATAACTGCCATTGGAAGATGTTTTGATATCTTTTCAAAGGGGACCCATGTGTGCTTTAGTTTAATTTCATCACCATCTTTCATCTGTTCCATGCACCTGATTATCATTAATGGGGTAACATATACCGGAACAAAGCGGTAGATTAATGTAACTAAAATTGTTGATCCAAAGAATGCAATAATAAGATTCCTAAGGATATGGAGGACTTTCTTTTTTACCATATTGAATGGATATTGATTTTTACTATCATTATAAAAAGAAATCGTGTAAGCTATAAAACAGGCTTACACGATTTACTTATAATTTCAAAACAAATTATTTGCTTGCATCTTTAATCATTTGTTCACTTGCATACATGTAAACTTCTACACGACGATTTTGTGCTCTACCTTCAGCAGTTGCATTGCTTGCAATTGGTTCTTGATAGTCTTTACCAAGTACATATTTAAACTGAGAAGTAGCAACACCATTGTTTCTTAGATGTGTTGCAACAGAACCAGCACGTTCAGCAGATAATTTTTGGTTTACTGCTAATGAACCTGTGTTATCTGTATGTCCATATACTGCAATGTCCATTGTTCTGTCTTCAGAAAGAACGTTTGCTAATTTAGTTAAAGCTACTTTAGATGTAGAATTTAATACACTTGAATTAGTTGCGAATAAGATACCTCCGTCAAAAGTAACCTTTACGGCTGTAAGACCATTAGCATCTGTTATTTTTTCTACCTTAGCCTGTTCAATAGCAGCAGCTTCAGCAGCGGCTTTATCCATCTTCTTACCGATAATAACACCAGCACCAGCACCAACTGCTGTACCTATAGCTGCACCAATAGCTGTACTTTTACCACTGTGTCCTGCAATTTGGCCAATAATAGCACCCAGAGCTGCACCTGAGCCAGCGCCAATTAAACCACCTTTTGCAGTATTAGACATTCCGCATCCTCCGAATACCAAAGAGAAGCTCAATAAAACTGATAATAACTTAATCTTTTTCATAAGTTCACAAATTAATAGTTTTCTAATTTATATGTTCTAGTCTTAATAAAGTTGTTACAAAGATATAAATTCTTTTGAAAGAATTGTTCAATTTATTGTAAGAAATAGCGTTTAATAGGCTTTTTCTTACGATAAACATTTATTTAAATTTAAGAGGGGATTACTTAAATGCAAGATATTTAGAGTTTTGTAAAACCATTTATTGAATTGCGATTGAAGGAATATTTAAGACTCGTTTCTTAATTATTGCAAACCACAGATAGGCAAAAAGGCCTTTTGCAATGCTTGTGATACTAATTGCCCACCAAATACCTTCAACTCCCATTCCCAGATTTGTAAGTATAATAGCTAATGGAATGCGTAAACAATTAAAAGTAATACTTATAATAGCTGGAGGCAATGTTCTGCCTGTTCCGTAGAATAGTCCCTGAGTTGTAATTTCCAGCATCATAAACAATTGTGAGTATCCGTCTATGAATAAGAAAACTCCGCCTGCCAGTATTGCCTTTTCTTCGGGAACAAATAATGAAAAAACTTCCTGACCGTAGAATAAAAATAGGAATGTGCAGAAAGAGCCAAGAACAGATGTTATCCATAAAGTTGCTTTATAAGCTTGTAATACCCTGCCTTGTTTTCCTGCTGCATAATTTTGAGAGATAAAAGCGCTGAGTGCACTCGAAAATCCTTGCGATGTATTCCATGTTATAGCTTCAATTTGTCCTCCAAGGGTCATTGTCATTAAACCAATGTGCCCGCCTTGTTCGGAAGCTAATCTACAGATATACATGTTTACAAAGGCAAACAATGTGTTAAGTGTTGCTGCAGGAAGTCCTAGCTTAAGAATACGTAATGTATAACTTTTCTGAAGTTTCGTAATAATACTGAAGCCACCTAATATATCTTTTTTCCCTTTTAATTTATAAAGAAACAATCCCAAAACAGCAGCCTGCGAAATCCATGTGGCAATTGCTGCCCCGGTGGTTCCCCATTCACATACAAAAATAAATATGGGGTCAAGAACTATATTGATTATTAATCCGGTGCCACTTATATAAAAAGGAACTTTGCTTCTTCCTGCCGCATTGTAAATACCGGTAAAAGCCGTTGATAAAAACATAAACGGTATGGCAGAAGCTATAATTCTTAGATAAATAACAGCCTTTGCCGATATACTACTATTTAATTCATAAACACCAATGATGGGGTGGGCAAATACGAACAGAAATATTCCCAATAATATGGATATAATAAGTGCTATAGTAAGATTATGAGATGCAAAGGTTCTGGCTTTAATTTCATCTTTAGCACCAATAGCTTGTCCCACACTAACTTCGGAACCAACTTTATTCAATAATGAAATAGATGTAGCCATCCAGGCAAGGATACCTACAGTTCCAATTGCCGCAACAGCTTCGCTTCCTATTCTTCCTACCCATGCCGCATTGATAAGACTATAAGCCATTTGTATGAAAGAGGTTGCCATTATTGGCATGGCCAGATTGAATAGCTGTTTAAAGATAGGACCTTCCGTGAGGTGTTTTATTCCTTGCATTAAGTTTGTCTTTTTTATTTTAGTTGCAAAATTAGAAAATTATAATGGATATTAACAGAACCTCTTTCTTAAAAGAGCTACCTTTGCATTATTTAAAGATAAATAATTATTTTATATGTCAATTCTTGCATTTACATTAATTCTTCTTCTGGGAGCATATCTGGCCGGATTGGCTGGCTCGCTTACCGGATTGGGCGGGGGAGTGGTTATTATTCCGCTACTAACATTAGGCTTTAATATAGATATTCGTTATGCCATTGGTTCTGCTTTGGTTGCTTCTATTGCTACTTCTTCAGGATCGGCGAGTGCTTACGTAAAAGAGGGAATAACCAATATGCGTCTGGGTATGTTTCTCGAAATAGCAACAACTATTGGTGCTGTTGTTGGTGCAACAATCGCAATTTATATGCCTACAAATGTAATTGCTGTAATCTTTGGTACGGTACTGATCTTCTCGGCTGTAATGACAATAAGAAAGAAACATGATCATAGTGATGTTATAGGAAGTGTTGCTGCCAGAAAATTAAAACTGAATGGTTCTTATCCTACTGCTGATGGGCAGGTTCATTATCAGTTGACCAATGTCTTCGGAGGCTTTTCCATGATGTCTCTTGCAGGAGTGCTATCTGGTTTGTTGGGTATTGGTTCGGGAGCATTAAAAGTTTTAGCTATGGATGCTGCTATGCGGGTTCCTTTTAAGGTAAGTACCACAACCAGTAACTTTATGATTGGAGTTACGGCAGCTGCCAGTGCTGTTGTGTATCTGCAAAGAGGATATATTGATCCCGGCATTGCCTTTCCTGTTATTATTGGAGTATTGGGCGGAGCAACTACCGGAGCTAAGCTTCTTCCAAGAATGAATGTTAAAGTGTTGAGAATAATATTTAGCGTTGCAATTACTATCGTTGCACTTAACATGATGTATAACGGTTTTAATAATAGATTCTAAGATGTTTAAAAAAGATATATCAAATAGAATATTGGGAGACCGCGATCTTCAGAAGATTATTGGAACATTGCTTCGCTTCGGAGTAGTTACAGCAAGTATCATAGCTCTGATAGGAGGAATAATTTATCTATCGGTCCATGGAATGGAGATGAGACCGGTTTATAGCAGCTTCCATGGTGAACCTTCGGCATATACTAGCTTTGCCGGGATTATGGATAAAGCTTTTTCACTGGATGCACGTGGTATAATGCAGTTAGGAGCGGTAGTTTTGATTATGACACCAATATTGCGCGTAGTTTGTTCTCTCTTTTCCTTTGCAATAGAGGGAGACAGATTGTATGTTGTGATTACTATAGTTGTATTATCGGTTATATTATTCAGTATGTTCTCCGGAGTAAAATTATAGTGTACATAGATTTGTAACTCTATCTATAAAGGTTTGTAATACCACAAGGCTTACTTTGCGAATCGATTAACAAAAATAATACCGATTGGCAATGATAGGTCTTTTTAATGATTGTTTTCCTCCTATAATGGATGGAGTTTCCCTGACTATACAGAATTATGCATATTGGCTTAATAAAAAAACAAAGGATGTTTGCGTAGTAACTCCTAAATTACCTAATGTAAAAGATAATGAAGAATACCCTATATATCGTTATTCTTCTCTCCCTATCCCTATGCGAAAACCCTACCGACTGGGGTTTCCACGGATTGACTGGCCTTTCCATGAAAAAATAAATAGTTTATCATTTGAATTAGTTCATGCACATTGCCCGTTCTCTTCAGGATCGTTGGCAATGCGGATAGCTAAGGCTCAGAAGACTCCCATCGTAGCTACTTTCCATTCTAAATATAAAGCCGACTTTGAACGCGCTATTCCTAATAAGCGGATTGTAGATTATCTTATAAAAGACATTATTCGTTTTTATGAGTCGGCTGATGAGGTTTGGATTCCTCAGGCTTCAGTGGAAGAGACGCTCCGCGAGTACGGATACAAAGGTAAGGTAGAGGTTGTAGATAACGGGAATGACTATTCAGGTAATAATTCTGCCTATGTTTTGAGGGAACATGCGCGGGAAGAACTGGGAGTGAATAGTTGGGAGTTTATATTTCTTTTCGTAGGACAGCACATTTTTGAAAAGAATCTGGTATTTCTTCTGGAATCATTGGCACAGTTAAGGGATATTTCCTTTAAGATGTTCTTCATTGGCTCTGGTTATGCAGCAGAAGAACTGAAACAATTAGCTGAAAAATTAAATCTATCCTCGAAAGTCTTTTTTCTGGGAACGATTATCGATAGAGAGATTTTGAAGAATTATTATGCGGCGGCCGACTTGTTTCTGTTCCCTTCACTATATGATAATGCTCCATTGGTGGTTCGTGAAGCCGCTGCATTACATACACCTTCTCTTTTGATAAAAGATTCTACTTCGGCCGAAATAATCACAGATTCTGTTAATGGCTTTTTATCCTATAATTCAACTGCTGATTATGCACAAAAAATTCGTGAATTAGTTCAATCACCTCTTTTAATGCGGATGGTGGGCGATAAAGCTTCTCAAACGATTGCCCGCTCGTGGGAAGAAGTTGTTGATGAAGTGTATGACAGATATGTGAGTTTGATAAGAAGAACTTCGGGAATTCAGAAAACCTTTCTATGGGAAGCAATCTGAAGCTTTTTAAAACAAGTTATATTCTGATTCCGGTTATTATCGGATTATCAGTAGTTGGTTGGTTGTTTTACGATGAAATGGATATTTCAGCCTTTTCATCTATAACCTTCAGCGGACGAATGATCTTTTTTATATTACTGGCTTTTATTTTAATGCTGGGCCGTGACCTGGGATTAATGTGGCGCTACCGTTTCATGTCAGAGAAAGAACTTACATGGAAGCAGGCTTTTGATGTGAATATACTTTGTGAGTTTACATCCGCAGTAACTCCGCTGTCGATAGGAGGAAGTAGCCTGGTGGTAGTATTCCTCAATAAAGAAGGACTCAGTGCTGGAAGAAGTGCAGCTATTATGATCTCTTGTCTCTTTCTCGATGAATTGTTTTTGGTACTTGCCTGTACCATCTTCTTCTTTCTTATTCCACTAAAGGAATTGTTTGGCGACTCCACTACACTTACAACAAGTGTACAGACATTGTTCTTTTTAACCAACGGACTTATTGCGTTTTGGACATTTCTCCTCTTTATGGCTCTTTTTAAACGTCCTTATTGGGTAAAGAAAATTCTTTTTAAAATTTTTAGCCTGTCACTTTTGCGTTCCAAAAGAAATGCGATAGTCCGGTTTTCTTATAGTCTGGAGAACTGTTCATACCAGTTTAGTAAAAAAACGTTCTCTTTTTGGCTTAAGTCATTTGGTGTAACAGCTCTATCGTGGACTTGTCGCTACCTGGTTGTTAATGCACTGATTATGGCTTTTACCCCGTTGGGGAATCATCTCATTGCTTTTGCCCGCCAATTGCTTCTGTGGATTCTTATGGCGGTTAGTCCCACTCCAGGAGGAAGTGGATTAGGCGAATTTATGTTTAAAGAATATTATTCCGAGTTCTTCACGGTTTCGGGAGTTGCTGTAATTGTGGCGTTTATTTGGCGGATAATTACTTATTATCTTTATCTGGTGCTTGGCGTGTGCATCATTCCTCAGTGGGTGAAGAAACTCCGTTGAAACATAATTGTTTATCAGTCTTCATTTCATTGTAAAGGAGTTGAAATGCAATCAGTATACCTTTATCCAAAGAAATAAACCCCATAAATTGAATAAAAAATGAAAAAGGTAATGCCAGTACAGAGTTGTCATTTTGTAACAGTCGGAATTTTAATGGCTGTTATTGCTGTCCTATTCCTGCTTTATATGGGAAACTCTCTGTGTCAGACTACTTACCAAATGTATAATGAAAGTAGTTCTATCTATGCAAATAAATAGTTCTTTTTTAAGTAGAACTTATTAGTTTCTTTTTTGATATACATCAAATCCTGTTTTAGATGTACATCAAAGCACCCTTTAGATGTATATCATAATACCCGTTTGATGTACATCAAAATATATTTTATTCACCACTTGTAGAAAAATGTATCCTTAAGTTCTTATAACTCACATAAGAACTTTTCTTTTCTTAATTTTATAAACAAAGAAATATGTTAATGTGTTCTTGAAAATATAGCCTTATTCCGGAACTCTACAAGTACTTTGCTTATGAAACTTTTTATTATATCAAACAGACTTCCTTTGAAAGCGACTAAGACAGAATCAAATGATTTTGAATTTTGCCGTAGTGAAGGTGGACTTGCCACAGGGTTAGGATCACTAACTATGGATGTGGAAAAACATTGGATAGGGTGGCCGGGTATTTATACAGAATCAGATGAGGAAAAGGAAAAGATAATAAGTTATCTTCAACCATATAATTTCCATCCGGTATTCCTGTCTCAGGAACAGATACAAAACTTTTATGAGGGATACAGTAATAGTACCCTTTGGCCTCTCTGCCATTACTTTTTTTCTTATGTTGATTATGAAAACAAGTATTGGGAATCTTATAAAGAAGTTAATGAACTTTTTTGCCAGAGTGCAGCACCACTACTTGAACCGGGAGATATTATCTGGGTGCAGGACTACCACCTGATGCTTCTTCCTCAGTTGCTTAGAAATTCTACAAATGATGTCAGCATTGGCTACTTTCACCATATACCGTTCCCGTCTTATGAACTGTTTCGTGTACTTCCGGAAAGGGCCGATATTTTGAACGGACTATTGGGAGCCGATTTGATAGGTTTTCATACTCACGATTATATGCGGCATTTTGTGAGTGCTGCCGAACGTGTTCTGGATTTGCGGTTTAAGCTTGACCATGTGTTGCTAGATAACCGGATTGCTTATGCCGATGCCTTTCCCATGGGGATAAATTATTCTTTGTATCATGATGCCATACTCAATCCTTCTGTTCAGCAAAAAGCTTTTGAACTTAAGAAGGACTATGGAACTCATAAGTTAATTCTTTCTGTAGACAGGCTTGATTACAGTAAAGGAATACTTCATCGTCTGAGAGGGTTTGCTCTATTCCTCGAAAGGCATCCCGAATATAAAGAGAAGGTATCAATGGCTATGATTATTGTTCCTTCAAGAGATAAAGTGGACAGGTATGCCGGTTTGAAAACAAAAATAGATGAATCTATTGGTGCCATTAATGGAAAATATTCTACGATAAACTGGACACCGGTTTATTATTTCTATCATAGCTTTAATTTCGAGGAACTGGTTGCCATGTATAATATTGCAGATATTGCTTTGGTTACTCCGCTCAGAGATGGCATGAATCTGGTAACAAAAGAATATCTTGCAGCCAAGAGAGATACTCCGGGAGTATTGATTCTGAGTGAAATGGCTGGTGCGTCAATTGAATTGAGAGAATCAATTATTGTGAATCCCAATGATGTGGGAGAGATAGAACGGGCTATTTTAAAGGCTCTGGAAATGCCAGTTGACGAACAACTGCGGAAACTACGGATGATGCAGGAAGATATATCAAAGCAAACAGTAGTCAAATGGGCAAATGATTTTGTTCACGAAATTAAAAGAATCAAATTGCAAAACGAAGCTTTGAATAGAAAAAGAATAGAGTATAGCATTTTTAAGCAGATTCAGGGAAAGTATAAAGAAGCAGCAAGCAGACTCCTGATTCTGGATTATGACGGAACGCTTTGTAAATTCTGCAATATTCCGGAAGATGCTGTGCCTACGCCTGAATTAATGGAAGTACTTTCAAAACTTTGCGAAGATAAAAAGAATAAAGTAGTTATTAGCAGCGGAAGAGATCATCACACTTTAGATCGTTGGTTTAGTCATTTACCGGTTGATCTGGCTGCCGAGCATGGTGCGTTCTACAAAGAAAAGGGTATCTGGAATGAAAATGTTCAGGCCAACCACTGGGATGAGGAAATTATTTCCATTCTTCAATCATTTATTGATAAAACACCACATTCCAGATTAGAACAAAAAGAAACAGCCTTAGTGTGGCATTACCGGAATGTAGATACATGGCTGGCTTCCTTACGCGAACAGCAATTGATTAATGCTTTAATAACTCCTTGTGCAAGGCAAAATCTTCAGATTATGCAGGGAGACAAAATTGTTGAAATCAAATCACCTCTTTACACAAAAGGTTCGGAGGCCCGCAGAATATTGCAAAACGATCAGTTCGACTTTATCCTCGCCATGGGAGACGATGTAACAGATGAAGATACTTTTCGTGAACTTCCCGCTGATGCGTATACTATAAAAATAGGAAATATTTCCGAAATTGCTCGTTACAGCTTGTTGTCACAATCGGAAGTACTTCCCTTTTTAAAACGGTTGACTGAAAAATAAACTACGGTTTTACAAATTTTGGCCCTTCTATTTCTTTGGAAAAAAGAAGCGCCGTGTCAATCAATGCAAGATGAGAATAAGCTTGCGGAAAATTGCCCAGCTGGTCTTTTGTTTCAAAATCCAGGTCTTCGCTAAATAGTCCTAAATGATTGGCATAGCTTATCAGCTCATTAAACATATTCAATGCTTCTTCTTCTTTTCCTGTTACAAACAAAGCGCGAATCATCCAGAAAGTACAAATGGTAAAAGCGGAAGAAGGTTTACCAAAATCATCTTTATTATTGTAGCGATACATCAGTCCTTTGTAATTTAAACTTTGATAAATAGCATCAACTGTCTTTTTATATTTAGGGTCATCTTCACTTATAAATCCGTATGCTTCCATTAATAGCAAAGAAGCATCCAGATCAGTGCTGCCGTATGATTGAGAAAAGCTCTGAATTTCTTCATTCCATCCATTCTCAAGAACATCTTCCTTTATGATTTCTGCAGTCTCCCTCCATCTTTTCGAATAACTGTCGTTATGCAGAAAGCAGGCAATCTTTGCAGCTCTGTCTATAGCCACCCAACACATTATTTTAGAAAAAACAAAATGCTTTTCTTCTCCACGTATTTCCCAGATACCTTTATCCGGCTTTTTCCAGTCTTCGGTAACTGTTTTTACTACATTCTTTACTACTGCAAACATGCTCTCTACTTCATCCAAAGTACCTAAAGAGTAACGATAGTATTTGTAAAGGACATCCATCAGATACCCAAATGAATCATTCTGCTTTTGTATATAAGCAGCATTCCCAATTCTTACAGGACGCGAATTTTTAAATCCACTCAAGTGCGGCAATTCTTCTTCTTTTAATTGGCGGTCTCCACGAATGCTGTACATTATCTGCAATGTTTCTTGTTTAGATCTTACAATGTTTAAAATAAACGATATAAAACGTTGAGCTGTGCCCTGATGTCCCGTTTTTATAAGTGTTTCAATAGACATGGAAGCATCACGAAGCCAGCAGAAACGGTAATCCCAGTTTCGTATATCACCTACCGATTCGGGTATGCTGGTTGTCAAAGCTGCAAGAACAGCTCCCGACCGGTTATAAGTCATAAGTTTCAGAACAAGAATGCTACGCTCTATCTCTTTATTATATTTTATGTATTTCTTAGAGCGGTTACACCAGTTTAGCCAATATACTTTTGTTCGTTCGTAATCTATTTCCACTCTATCAAGGTTAATCTTAATCAGTTTCTGGTTATATGAAATTATAATATATTCATCATGCGTAATTTCGAATTCGGCCTTATTGATTATTTTGTTGAAATCTAAACTGGAATAAAAATAGATCGTATCCCGGTTGCTCAGTTTAGAATATGTTTTCAGATATTTTGGTCCCGTTATATGATACACTTCTGCCTGAGCATAATTCATTCGAGGATCATAGTTCACTCTGAAGCGAGGTCTCCCGTATTTATAACGTATTATCCGGTGAATTTCCGGAGGCATAAAATATCCTTTTAGTTCACTGATATTGTAGCGCGGCATAAAATCAATAACCTCAAATCCTCCTTCGTCCGATTCGAATGTAGTAGACAGAATGTTTGTATGCTCAATATATTTCTGACTTGTTCTGTATTTATCATCAACAATAAAACTCAGACACCCTCCTTTATCTTTGTCCAGGATCTTAGCAAATATAGAAGGTGAATCAAATTCGGGAATACAAAACCAGTCAATACTTCCTTTATCGGAAATTAATGCTGCGGTTCTACAGTTACCAATAGCTCCATAATTGAGATGTTCCATATTTATTTATAATTAATAAAAAGGAAATGTGTTTTTGTAAATGTAGATAAACATGTTTTATCCCTTAAATAACAAACGTTTTACTTCAGTAAAAGTTTAATATTGATAGTCTGTTTCTATTATTTCTATATAAATGTTGAACGCGGATATTCTTAAAACAAACTTGAATGTAATGATGTAATTCTCTTGGCAAATCTTTAACTAACTATAATTTGAGAGATAATTGAAGGAAAACTTCAGCATACTCTACTTATTTTTGTAATATTGTAGCTTAAATCGCTATGCGCTTTACCGTGACTTTTATAGCGCAAATAACAAATAAGATGTATGAGTGATAAAAATATAACGCCTTTTGCCAGGCCTCTTTATGTGATGGTGAAATCCGTGGGATCAGTTTGCAACCTTTCCTGTGATTATTGTTATTACCTTGAAAAATCGAAACTGTATAAAGAGGCTAAGAATCATGTAATGAGCGAAGAACTTTTAGAGAAGTTTATTGATGAATATATTAATTCTCAGACAATGCCGCAGGTACTATTTACATGGCATGGGGGAGAACCTTTGATGAGGCCAGTAAGCTTTTATAGGAAAGCGATAGATTTACAGAAAAAATATGCCAGAGGAAGAACTATTGATAACAGTATTCAGACAAATGGAACACTGATCACTGATGAATGGTGCCGGTTTTTCAAAGAACACAATTTTCTTGTCGGAGTATCAATTGACGGACCTCAGGAGTTTCATGATGAGTATCGTAAAAACAGGCAAGGTCAACCGTCATTTGCTAAGGTGATGAAAGGCATTGAATTATTGAAAAAGCATGGTGTGGAATATAATGCAATGGCTGTTGTAAACGACTTTAATGCTGATTATCCATTGGACTTTTATCACTTCTTTAAAGAGATTGATTGTCATTATATTCAGTTTACTCCTATAGTTGAACGAATTTCTCAACGTGCCGACGGACTATCTTTATCTTCACCTATCCAAAATGAAAAAGCTGAATTGACGGATTTTAGTGTGTCCCCTGAGCAATGGGGTAATTTCCTTTGTACTATATTCGATGAGTGGGTTCGTGAAGATGTAGGCAATTATTATATTCAGCTTTTCGATTCAACTTTAGCCAATTGGATTGGTGAACAGCCCGGTGTTTGTTCTATGGCAAAGAACTGTGGCCATGCCGGCGTAATGGAATATAACGGAGATGTTTATTCCTGCGACCATTTTGTCTTCCCGGAGTATAAATTAGGTAACTTATATTCAAATACTCTGGTTGAAATGATGTATAGCGATAAGCAGACAAAATTTGGTGAAGCTAAATCAAAGACTCTGCCTACACAGTGTAAAGAGTGCGAATTCTTGTTTGCCTGCAATGGGGAGTGTCCCAAAAATCGTTTTACTTTTACCGAAACTGGCGAACCGGGATTAAATTATTTGTGTAAAGGTTATCACAAGTTCTTTAAACATATAGCACCTTATATGGATTTTATGAAAAATGAGCTTATGAATGAACGACCTCCTGCAAATGTAATGGAATGGATTAAAGAGTAGGGCATCTGAAATGTTTCAATTTGTATATAAGGTCAAAAAGATGAAGCTCTTCAAAAAGTAAAATAGAGTCTCTTAGAATTGAATATTTGAAAAAGGTCTCAGTTATAGATCTGGAAGAAAAGAAATAAAAAGATGGGGTTGTTCTGAATTGAACAATTCCATCTTTTTTATGTGAAATTGCATAGTAAAAAACAAATGAGAACATTTTTTATTTCATTTTGTTCTCTCTATAATGGATTATTTTGCAGGCACATAGATGTAAATAATAAATTTCTGTATTATAATATATATTATCAGTTTTAATCTAAATCTTATAGATCATGAAAAACATCATTCAACTAATGCTTTTTGCATTTTTATTAATCTCTTGTGGAGGCAAACAGTCTCAGAAGCAAGGAGAACAATCGGCAGATGCAACTTCAGAAACAGCAGTCAAAAATGAATCAAATCTCTTGGCAAAGAAAAAGTATCCTATAGAAAAGGGGATAATCCATCAAAAGATAAATGCAGCCGGCTTTGAAACTACACCTGTAATTTACTTTGATAAATGGGGAGATTGGCAAGCAACAGAGTCTTCTGTAGAGATGGAAATTATGGGAGTGAAAGGTGGTAGTCACAGCCTTAATATTGTTAAGGGTGATGAACACTGGGATATTGATTTAACTGAAAAGAAAGGTAGATATTATAAGCTTACAGCAAAGATTAATGATCTGGGAGTCGATATTAATACGTTAAGTAAAGAGATGATGAAAGAAATGAAGATAGAAGATTTGGGTGAAGAGACTTTCCTTGGCTATAAATGCAAAAAACTGAAGGTTAAGAACGACAAGATGAAGATGAATATGACTTATTTGACCTATGGTAACCTTATGATGAAAATGGATGGCGAAGCAATGGGCATTAAAACGAAGATGGAGGTTACTAAAATAGAAACTGCTACTCCGCCGGCTGAGAAATTTAATGTACCAAAAGGGGTGAAAATAGAAGGTGAGAAATAGTAATTTATTGTTTGCTAAAATTATATGAGAATACCTCATAATTATAGTAACATGGAAAGGAACTGGTTTTATGAACTGGTTCCTTTTTTATTATGAAAAATGCCTTCTGAATGGCTCTTTTTTAAGTTTTATGAGGAAAAAACGTGAAATGTAACGTAGGGAAAAGCATTTGTTATATTGAAGCAAAGAATGTAATGTATAGAAAAGTGTGTGTGTTATAATCTTGTTATTCAAAGTCGAATTGTGAGGTATATTTGTGCAAAGGAAAAATGATTAGCCTTAATTTAGAAATTTAAATAGAATAGCTTTTATGAATGCACAAAGTCAAAAAGTGTCGATGCTAGAAAAAGTCGGCTACAGTTTGGGAGATTGTTCTGCCAATCTGGTGTTCCAAATGATGATGATTTACCAGACCAAATTTTATACGGATGTTTTTGGTCTTGAAGGTGCTGTTGCAGGAACAGTAATGCTGGTTGCTCGTATTGCCGATGCATTTGTCGATCCAACAGTCGGAATCTTGTCCGACAGAACAAAATCTCGTTATGGTAAATTCCGTCCATGGGTATTATGGACAGCGTTACCTTTTATGGTATTTTATATACTTGCTTTTACCAATCCTGGTATTCAGGACAAAGGTTTAGTGGCGCTTTACGCAACAATCTCTTATACACTGCTGATGTCCATCTATTCATTTAATAACACCCCTTATTCTTCGTTGGGAGGAGTAATGAGTAGTGATATAAAAGAACGTACCAGTATAACATCAATTCGTTTTGTTGCAGCAACCATTGCACAGTTTGTGGTTCAGGGATTAACACTTCCACTTGTTCGCAAATTCTCTGCGGGAGGAAGCATTGGACATGGCTGGTTCTGTACCGTTAGTATTTTTGCTGTTATTGGTTTCATCTTTTTAATAATAGCCTTCCTTTCAGCCCGTGAACGTATTACACCTCCACCTAGTCAGAAAACAAATATCAGACAAGATCTTAAAGATGTTGTAGCCAGTATTCCATGGCGTGCAATGTTTATTCTCACTCTGTTTATTTTCATAACATTGGCAATGTGGGGAAGTGCGATGAATTACTATTTTGAAAATTATGTTGATGCTAATGCTCTTTATGCTTTTCTTGGTAAACTAGGATTGGTGGCAACAACATCTTCCGATGGTGTTCTTCATACAGTTCTAAATGCATTCGGACTCATAGTAAGTGGTCCGGATAAAGCTTATGAAGTAGGTTTTGGTGTATTTAACATGCTTGGAGCATTAGTGCAGTTCTTTGGCGTTATTTTCTTATCCGGCTTTTTGGCTAACCGCTATGGAAAGAAACAAGTCTTTATTGTTTGTCTGGCTTTAACTACATTATTTACGGCTATGTTCTATTTCCCAGGAAAGAAAGATGTAGAATTTATGTTCTTACTCAACTTCTTAAAGAGTTTGGCGTATGCACCAACCGTACCTTTATTGTGGGCAATGATAGCCGATGTGGCCGATTATTCTGAGTATGTAAATCACCGCCGGGCTACCGGACTGGTTTTTGCAGGTGTTGTTTTCGCTTTAAAAGCCGGACTTGGTATTGGTGGAGCTATTTTAGGTTTCTTACTTTCAGGATTTGGTTATGTATCTGGAGCAGGTGTTAATCAAAGTGATACAGCGATAAATGGTATACTCCTTTCATCAAGTCTTATCCCGGCAACAACATTCTTTATAGGTGTTTTAGCACTTTATTTCTACCCAATCACTAAGAAGTATAATCAGAAAATGCAGGCAGAATTACTTGTGTATAGAAGTGAATCAGAAAAATAATTTGTAATTTAGTTATCATGAAATTAAAATATTTAACCCCCTTATTATTAATTGCAGTTCTTTCTATGAGCTGTAAGGCAATTAATCAGCCGGCTGATTCAAATTCAGGTCCTGGTTTAAAAGATGTAGCTGGTAAACATTTCCTTATTGGAGCAGCTGTAAGCGTAAGGCAAATTGCCGGTATGGACCCCAATGCAACGAAGCTTATTAAGAAGCATTTCAATTCTATTGTTGCCGAGAATTGCATGAAATCGGAAGTCATTCATCCAACTGAAGATACCTACAACTTTACTGCTGCCGATGCATTGGTAAAGTTTGGAGAAGAAAATAAAATGGCAATCATTGGCCACTGTCTGATTTGGCATTCACAGTTATCTCCCTGGTTCTGTGTTGACAAAGATGGAAACAATGTTTCTCCGGAAGTGTTGAAAGAACGCGTGAAAAATCATATTTCCACAATCGTAAGTCGTTATAAAGGCAAGATTAAAGGTTGGGATGTAGTGAATGAAGCCATTGAATCAGATGGATCATGGCGCAAAACCAAATTTTATGAAATTTTAGGTGAAGAGTATATTCCTTTAGCTTTTCAGTATGCACACGAAGCCGATCCTAATGTAGAATTGTATTACAATGATTATGGTATGAATGCAAAAGGAAAGCGTGACAAAGTTGTGGAGCTGGTAAACAGTATGAAGAAAAAAGGACTCCGCATAGATGCAATTGGTATGCAAGGACACGTAGGTATGGACTATCCTGCTTTAGATGAGTTCGAAGAAAGCATTAAAAGCTTTAGCAGTACAGGTGCAAAGGTTATGATTACGGAGTGGGATATGAGTGCTTTACCTACTGTAAATATGAGTGCCAATGTTGCGGATATGGTTACTTATAAGAAAGAAATGAATCCTTATCCAAACGGACTTCCCGATTCTGTTTCATTGGAATGGAATAATCGTATGGAGAAATTCTTTAATTTGTTTATTAAGTATTCCGATGTTATATCACGTGTTACTGCATGGGGAATTACAGATGGTGATTCATGGAAAAACGGCTTCCCTGTAAGAGGTAGAACCGATTACCCATTGTTGTTCGACCGTAATTATAACCCGAAACCATTTATTAATAAGATTTTAAACAGCTCAAAATAAACAATTATGAAAGATGTAAGATATTTAGTTGAGAATGATTACATGGCAGATCCGGCCGTACATGTATTTAACGATAGATTGTATATATACCCATCTCATGACTGGGAATCAGGGATTCCGGAAAATGATAATGGCGATCATTTTGATATGCGCGATTATCATGTGTTTTCTACAGATGATGTGATGAACGGTGAGATTAAAGATCATGGTGTGGTACTGAAGGTAGAAGATATTCCATGGGCCGGACGTCAGCTTTGGGACTGCGATGTAGCTTACAAAGACGGAAAATATTACATGTACTTTCCGCTAAAAGATAAGAATGATGTTTTTCACATTGGTGTTGCTGTGAGCGATTGTCCTGAAGGTCCGTTTGTTCCTCAATCAGATCCAATAAAAGGGAGCTACAGCATTGATCCTGCCATATTAGATGATGGTGACGGAAATTATTATATGTATTTTGGTGGCTTGTGGGGTGGTCAGCTTCAGCGTTATCGTGATAACAAAGCATTGGAATGTGCAATATTTCCCGCTGATAACGAATCTGCTATTCCTTCACGTGTAGTGAAATTGAGTAAAGATATGCTTGAATTTGCAGAAGAGCCAAAACCTGTTGTTATTCAGGATGAAACCGGTAAGCCACTGACTGCAGGCGATAACGAACGTCGTTTTTTTGAAGCTTCATGGGTGCATAAATACAACGGGAAATATTATTTCTCTTATTCAACAGGTGATACACATTTATTGTGTTATGCAATTGGTGATAACCCTTACGGACCATTTGTTTATCAGGGTGTTATATTGCAACCGGTTGTAGGATGGACCACTCACCATGCAATAGCCGAGTACAAAGGTAAATGGTATTTATTCCACCACGATTGTGTTCCTTCAAATGGTCAAACATGGCTTCGCAGCCTCAAAGTTTGCGAATTAGAATACACGCAGGATGGAAAAATAAAAACAGTGAATGAATAAACTTTGAATTTAGAGTCTTTAAGTTTATGCGCGGGCAATGATATCGTTTTTTTTGTTTTATAGAGGTTAAATTAGTGTTATTGGTTAGATAAAATTGCCCGCGCTTGTTTTTTGACTAATACATTAGTACAAATACATTATAACTACATATCTGAAACATTTTGTTACCTTTGTTTATGATATTTGATGTATGTTTGTGCTATGAAAAATATTAAACCTAAAAATCTTATGCCTACATTCTATTATGTAAAACCAAATCTATTAAAGTATTTATTACTGATTCTCTTTTTATCTGTTTTACAAAACTCATATTCAGCACCTCCTGTAAAAAAGAAACAGATAGCCAAATTAAATACGAGAGAAATTATAGTCGACTTTTCGAAAGAAAAAGGTGCACTTTGCAAAACTCCATTAGAATGTATTGGAGCTGGTCGTGCCAATGAAGGTCTACGTGCCGACTGGCAGCAACAGCTGGCTTATGTAAAGAACGCGTGCGATTTTAAATATATCCGTATGCATGGTTTGCTGTCCGACGATATGGGTGTTTACCGGGAAGATAAAAAAGGAAACCCTGAATATAACTTTCAGTACATCGATGCTTTATACGACTATCTACTGAGCATAAAAATAAAACCTTTCGTGGAACTGGGTTTTATGCCTTCTGCTTTGGCCAGTGGCTCTAAAACAATTTTCTGGTGGAGAGGAAATGTTACTCCTCCTAAGGATTATAATAAATGGGAGGATTTAATTCGCAATCTTACGCTTCATTTTACAGAACGTTATGGCGCCGACGAAGTTAAAACATGGTATTTTGAAGTGTGGAATGAACCAAACCTCGATGGATTCTGGGCAGGAACACAAGAGGAATATTTTAAATTATACAGATATGCTGTAAAAGCTATTAAATCTGTAAATAAAGAATATAGAGTAGGAGGCCCGGCTACAGCAGGTGCTGCATGGGTACCGGAAATGATTGATTTCTGCAATAAGAATTCGCTTCCCCTGGATTTTATCAGCACTCATACTTATGGTGTAAAGCAAGGTTATCTTGACGAATTTGGCAATTCGGGTACTGTGCTAAGTCAGGATCCAATGGCAGTTACCAGTGATATGTTGAATTCACGCAAACAAATATCAGCATCTGCTATGCCCGGTTTGGAGTTACATTATACCGAATGGAGCGCATCTTACACACCTTCCGACCCTATACACGACAGTTATCATGAGGCTTCTTATGTACTCGATAAAATTAAGAAGGTAGGAGCGGCAGCCAACTCAATGTCTTATTGGGTATTTACAGATATTTTTGAAGAAGCCGGTCCACGTTTCACACCTTTCCATGGCGGATTCGGACTTTTAAATACTCAGGGTATCAATAAACCGGCTTTCTATTCCTTTAAATTCATAAATCAATTAGGAGATACTGAGCTAATTAATAACGATCCATCTTCCTGGGCATGCAAAGACTCAAAAGGAAATATTCAGGTGCTTTTATGGGATTTTACCAATACGCATCCGGGCGATTCTGTAAATAATCAGGTATATTATGTTCGGGACTTACCTGCTAAGGCGAAAGGAAAGGTGAAAATAAATGTTTCCAATGTTCCCGATGGCGATTATACACTCGAAATATATAAAGTGGGTTATCGGTCAAACGATAGTTATACCACTTATCTGGATATGGGCAAACCGGCTCAGCTTACAAAACAACAGGTTGAACAGATAAAGAAGCTTAATGACGGCTCACCTGTTTCTTCCGAGAAAGTAACGGTGGAACAGGGCTCTGTATTTTCCAAGGAACTTGATATTCGCGAAAATGATGTTTATTTAATGAAGTTGGTTAGGTTATAATAATTGGTCAGATTCAAATCTTTGTCTTACCCTAGAAAAAGTTGACTCTAAAAAGATTAAAAAATGAGTCAATCAGAGAAAAGTCGTCGTCATTTCGATGACGCATTTAAAATGTCGGTGGTCGAAGAGGCCATCCAGGGTACACAGAGCAAGTATTCTTTGTGTAAGAAATATTCCATCGCCAGTACTAGCACATTACGGAGTTGGATTCGTATATTTGCACCCGAATATGAATTGAATGATGTTTCCATGAAAAAGATCCCCGTTAGTGAAAACGAAGAAATCCTAGCCCTGCGTCGTGCGCTTCAAGAAAAAGAATTGTGCTTGAAACGTGAAAAGATGCGTGCTGATTTCTTAGATGAAATGATCAATGTTGCAGAAGAAAAGTTCCAGCTTCCCATCCGAAAAAAAGCTGGCACCAAACGGTAAAACAGCTTCACGCAAAGAGCCCATCTTATCGGGTGGGTGATCTTTGCGCGCTGTTTGGTGCGTCTAAGCAAGCTTATTACAAACACGAAGATGAGAATATCGAACGCCTTGCCATCCCTCGTTTTATTATTGAGTTCGTAAGATATGTTCGAGAGGAGGATCCCGCTATCGGCGGCGAAAAGCTATGGGTGATGTATAGTCAATACTTCGGCAAACGTTATAGGATAGGTCGTGATGCTTTTTTAAAAGTGCTCAAGCGGTACAACCTGATGCTCAAGGCACCCAGAAAAAGTTGTCGTACCACAGACTCCACCCACGACTTGCCGACCTACCCCAATCTAATTAAGGATTTGGCTATCACCCGTTCTAACCAAGTCTGGGTTAGTGATATTACCTATATCCGCTTGCGGGAAGACGATTTCTGTTTTCTCTCCTTGGTGACAGATGCGTACGACCATGAAATCGTAGGTGCTTACGTCGGCCCTACGCTAGCCACTGTCCACACCATAGAAGCCCTTAAACAGGCTTGCAAGAAGAGAAACATACAAAATACAGAAGGGCTGACTCATCATTCGGACCGAGGGGTGCAGTATGCCAGCTACATGTACGTAAATGAACTGAAACAAAAAGGAATAAGGATTAGTATGACGGAAAATGGAGACCCTAAAGAAAATGCAATAGCGGAAAGAGTAAATGGGATTCTCAAAAAGGAATTCCTTAACCAATATTCCTTTGAAACAATCGAACTGGTTAGGCAAGCAGTGCAGCAGGCTGTCACATTCTACAATACTAGACGCCCCCACAGGAGTTTGGATATGCTTACTCCACAACAGGCTTTTGGAAAGACCGGAATAATCAAGAAACGATGGACAAGTTATAAAGATAAATACAGAGAAGCTTGCCTGCAATAAAGAGAAAAAACTATCTTTGCTCTTGAAAGCAAAAAAATGATTCTACTAAGAATCCGAACGAGATAGGGAGAGAAGGCTGCGGACCTCTCTTCTCGTTTAAATATTTCAAGCTAAAGAAGACCTATCAACCACAATTAGGGACTATAGAGAATTTAGTCAACCGAAGTTAGAGATTTAAATATAACCAGTCAACTCCAAAAAGGGGGAAGAACAAATTTAATCAACCTTTATCAGGTTATTACACTTTGCATAGAAGTTTATTACTTTTGTGCAAAGATTTGATGTATTTATATCAAACTCGCGTAACTTAATAACAGAATAATTATGGAAATAGATTTAACCACTCCGGCTTTATTGTTCTCAGCTATATCGTTGATAATGCTAGCGTATACTAACCGATTTTTATCTTATGCCCAACTGGTACGTACTTTAAAAGAGCAATATGTAGCAAATCCCTCCTCGGTAAAGGCAGCACAGATTGCTAACCTGAAGAAGAGACTTTACCTGACGCGTGCCATGCAGTTTACGGGCATCAGTAGCTTGCTGCTTTGCGTTATTAGTATGTTTTTTGTATATATCGAATTACAACTTGTGTCAGTCTACATTTTCGGTCTGGCGCTGTTACTGTTGATTATCTCGCTCACTATATCTATATATGAGATTTACATCTCTGTCAAAGCATTAGAATTGCATTTGAACGATATGGGAGAATAAATTCCCCAATATCTAATAAATAGCCAATGCATTTATAAAAACTCTCTCTCATAAAAATTAAAAATCACAAAAAAGTCTAGCAGTCTAGCGGTGGATATTTAACCTGCTGACTGCTAGTGCTATATAGGTGCTAGACTTTCGAAAAAAAGTCTAGCGCTAGTCTAGCAGTCTAGCACTTGCTCTCTCTAGTTAATGGTTTGATGTTTTTATTACAAAATACATCCTTATTTCCTCTCATAAAGCTCTTGAATTATTTGGATTTTACATAATTATTTGTTATATTTGTAGAAAGGAAAAAAGAGTCTCCATCCGGGTGTATATCGCCTGTACACCCGGGTGGAGTCTGTTTTTACACCCGGGTGTAGGAGGCGGGTGCACCCGGGTGTACAGAAAATAACCTGATTATAAATTAATTAAACAAATAAGTATGTCTTTATATGTTGTTCGTCAAAAAGTAGATAAGAGTAAAGAAGAAGAGAAAGTGCGCTATCACGGCGTTCCGGTTAGTTCCGGGCAAATAAGTATAGATGAGTTGGCAAAAGATATCAGCGGGCGTTGTTCGCTCCATGAATCGGATGTGCATGCAGCAGTTATTGCATTGGGAGATGTGATGCAGACTTACCTGATGAAAGGAAATACGGTTCATCTGAAAAATATCGGTATGTTTTCCATATCAGCAGGTAGCGAAGGTTTTGAAACGCCCGATGAGTGTACACCATCAAAAGTAACGGCGCAGCGCGTTTGCTTCAAAGCAGACAAAGAAATGCGCAGCATATTGCCCGAGATAAAGTATCAGCGCACTTACAGAGAAACGACAAAAAAGTAATTAATAACCCTAACTAACTTTATGAAAATAACGCAATACCGTAACGACGGTAAAACACAAACACAACGTATCCTTGAATTTGAAACTGCTGTAGATGCTATGAGAACTGAAGTAAGCAGCAGACCTGTATCTAATCTAAGAAATGTACTTCAGTACGCTATGGCTGGCCAAAATTTTCCGGAGGTGAAGAAACTTCCCCGACTAGTCTTTGGAGGAGTCTTCCGTAAGGATGGCAGTCAGCAGATTTTGTCTTCCTACAATGGTTGCGTAACCATAGAAGTGAATAATCTGGCTAACGCGAATGAGGCGGCGCAAATTCGTGAAAGAGCATCCCAATTGCCTCAAACCTTACTCGCTTTTATTGGCTCCAGCGATAAGAGTGTAAAGATAGTAGTTCCTTTTACATTGCCAGACAGTACATTGCCTCAGAACCGCAAACTGGCCGAGATGTTTCATGCACAGGCTTATCGCGAGGCGGTAAAATGGTATCAGCCTCAGCTGAAACGCGAAATAGAACTAAAAGAACCGGTACTGGAACATGGATGCCGCATGAGCTTTGATCCTTCGTTGTATCATAATCCGGATGCCGTGCCTATCCGTATAGAGCAGCCGGTAAGTATGCCTGCCGAACCAACGTTCGACGAAGAACGGCAGCAGATGAGTGATCCGTTGCAACGCTTGTTGCCAGGATACGAACGGAGTCACATTATCTCTACACTGTTTAGTACCTCCATGTGGGATGCATTGAACACCGTTGGCAAGGTAGAATGGGAGAGTGGTGAGGTGCTTCCGTTTCTTATTAAACTGGCGGAAAACTGCTTCCGTTCGGGTATCCCGGAAGAAGATGCAATAAAGTGGACATTGATGTACTATAACCTGAATAAGTATGAGCTGGAGGTGCGGACAAACTTCCGCAACATTTATACCATCTCAAATAAGTTTGGCGGTAAGCCTTGTATCTCTTCCTCAATGACCTTGGTGGCACAGATGGAAGAGTTTATGAAACGCAGATATCAACTCAGAAGAAATACGGTGAAAGGCATGGTGGAATACAGGGAACTGAAATCTTTCTACTTTGATTTCCGTCCTGTCAATAAACAGGCGCTCAACACGATTTGTCTCGATGCATTGGCAGAAGGACTTCCGTCTTGGGATGTTGACATCAAGCGTTATGTGGAATCAAACCGTGTGCCCTCTTATGATCCTATTGAAGATTATCTTCTCAATGTAGGAAAATGGGATGGGAAAGATCGTATTCGTGAACTGGCTGACCGTGTGCCGTGTGATAATCCTCAATGGAGAGATCTGTTCTACATTTGGTTTCTCTCAATGGTGGCTCATTGGCAACAACTTGACCGCAACCATGCAAACAGTACATTGCCGTTGCTAGTGGGCGATCAAGGTTCCGGAAAATCAACTTATTGCATGAACATTTTGCCACCCGAGCTGCGAGAGTATTACACTGATGGCATAGACTTCAGTAAGCGTGGAGATGTTCAGTTGGCATTAACCCGCTTTGCGTTGATTAATATGGACGAGTACGATTCCATCAGTCCCTCTTATCAGGGATTTGTGAAGCATATTCTGCAAAAAGCTGTTGTTCAGGCCCGTTTGCCCCATGCCAGTATAACCCAGCAGATGCGCAGGTATGCCACATTTATAGCCACAAGCAACAGTTTTGACTTGCTGAACGACCCAACCGGAAGCCGTCGTTACATCTGCATAGCTATATTGGGAGTGATTGATTATAAATCGCCCATTGACTACAAACAACTCTATGCCCAGGCCGTTGAGGCTCTTCGTAACGACGAACGCTACTGGTTTACTCACGAAGAAGAGGCGTACATCACCAAGAGCAATCGCCGCTTTCAGCAAGTGATGCCCGAAGAGGAAGTTGCCGACATCTATTTCCGTTCTCCGGTAGGCGATGAACCAGCCGAAGAACTGACTTGTGGTGAGATACTGAAACGCATGCAGCAAAGAGATCCCGGATTTAAATATACCCGTAGTGCCGCCATGTCTTTAGGACGAACATTGAAGAATAAATTCGAGAGTCGCCTTGCACACCGTGGATTAGTGTATCGCGTAGTAGAGATTAAATAAGCGATAAAGTGCTAGACTGCTAGATTACCGCTAGACTTCTTTTTGAAAGTCTAGCGGTATTATTGTGTTTATTTATAGTGAGTTATGTGGTTGGTGCTAGATTGCTAGACTTTTTTGTGATTTTTGTTTTTATGAATAAATATTTATTTATTCTGTTTTTCTTATTAGTGTTCTACAGAATAAAATGATCAGAAAAAATATTTAACTATCTAAATAGTTTATACGAATAAATAATAAAATACTATGATTTACGGTTACATTAGAGTAAGCAGCGACAAACAGACGGTAGAAAACCAGCGATTTGAGATTAACAACTTTTGTGAACACAACAAATTAAAGATTGATGGTTGGATAGAAGAAACCATAAGTGGAACTAAAGCGTATAAAAAACGTGAATTGGGCAAATTACTCAACAAGGTGCAGAAGGATGATCTTATCATCTGTGCTGAATTGTCACGCCTTGGGCGTAATCTTTTTATGATTATGGAAATTCTCAATATCTGCATGACTAATGAGTGCAGGGTGTGGACTATTAAAGATAATTACCGACTTGGCGATGATATACAAAGTAAAGTTTTAGCTTTTGCTTTTGGATTGTCTGCTGAGATTGAGAGAAATCTTATTAGTCAGCGTACAAAAGAAGCCTTAGCTCGTAAGAAATATGAAGGAGTTGTGTTAGGTAGAGTAAAAGGCAGCAAAAATAGTAAGAACAAATTGACTGGCAAAGAGGATAAAATTGAGCGATGGCTCCACAAAGGTTTTTCCAAAGCTAAAATTGCTCGTCGGCTACATGTCGATCCATCAACAATATTCCGATACTTGAAACAACGGAATACAATTAATGCAAATAATTGACCGTCAGGTTGCAATGGCTTTGATATTGTGATTGGAAATCCTCCATATGTAGAAGCAAAAAAATTGAAATACATAGCAAGTACCTTAAAACAACGATATAATATCTATTCGGGGACCGCTGATTTAAGCATTTATTTTCTTGAATTGGCATTTAATCTATTGTCATTGAAAGGGCTAGTGTATTACATAACAACAAATAAATTTTTCAATACACAATATGGCCAAAAGGTACGCCAACTACTTTCTATAAAACAGATCCATACAATCTTAAATTTTGAACAAGTAGAAGTGTTTGAAGACATTTTAGTATCTAGCGTTATTCTTGGAGTGCAGAATATTCAGACCATGCTTGATAATATGTTAACATATGAACGTTTTTATAAATTAAAATATTCTGAATTTAAGGTGGATTTTTCATCAAGGCTCAATAACTTAGGCTGTTACCCGCAAAAATATTTAGATTCCGAAGAATGGTCTTTTGCTGATATATCCGGTTTGCTTTTGCGCAATCATATCAGAAAAGATTCTCAACTATTATCGAATATTGAAGGAATTGAAATATATCGAGGTGTAACAACTGGTTATAATCCTGCATTTATAATCTCTAATAATCAGAAAGACGAACTTATATCTCAAGATATTCATAATTCTGATATAATCAAGAATATGCTGCAAGGTCGTAATATTAGAAGATGGTACTACAATGAAAGTGATGAAAATTTAATTTTTATACCATGGCATTTCCCTTTACATGCAGACTCAAATATTAAAGGCGCATCAAGTGATGCAGAAAAGAGATTTTTAGAAGGCTATCCTTCATTATATGCTCATGTTTTAGGCTATAAGAGTAAACTTTGCGAAAGGAACAAAGATGAAACTGGCATAAGTTATGAGTGGTATGCATTACAAAGATGTGCAGCAAGTTATTATAATGAATTTGAAAAAACTGAAAAAATCATTTGGGGGTTAACTGCAGATAAATGGGCTTTTGCTTTTGATAATAAAAAGCATTATTTACCAAGCAATGGCTATATTTTGACATCCAAAGAAATTCCTATTAAATATATATTAGGAATACTTAATAGTAAATTGATGCGTCATTACTTCAGCTATATTGGAATAATGACTGCTGGAGGGGCATATACGTTAAAAGCTGCAACCATTGAGGCCTTGCCGTTTAAAACCTCTATAAATTATAAGCCCATAATAAACTTAGTAGATAACATACTTGCTCTTAAAAATTCAAATCCAGATAATGATACGTCTATTTTGGAATCGGAAATTGATAAATTAGTTTATAAGCTTTATGGTTTGACTGATGATGAAATTAAAATAATAGAAGGGAATAATCCCCTTCTATTATTCATCATCTGACAAACGAAATTCAATCTCATATTTCTTAATAAACTCGGTTTCTTCTTGTGTAAGGCTATAAAGTGGACATATAATGTCATCAATGCGATCAATGATTGCTTTTGATTTGCCAATTTTATATTCCTTAAATGTATTCACATTGTAGCTGGAAGAACCAGATGTCTGGCGTATATTAGCATTCAGCTCAATATCTGCTAAGTATTCATTATAGATAACATCTAATTGCTTAATAGTATCCGCAGATAATGGTGGTAATCTAAATTCAGAAATTTCATAATTCTTCCAATTGAGATTATCAGAATAAATTTGATAGAACCAAAAAGATAGGTTACTACTTAGTATACACCCAATAGCATTTGCGATAGATTTTTTGAAATAAATTGTACGTTCGGCAGAAGAACCATTACTGTAATTTGTTATAACTTTAAAATAGCGCCCTCCAGCAAATCTATAAATAATAGGAGAACCACTAATTTGCATAGATTCGGATAATCTCTTATTAGAAAATAATTTATCAAGAATATTTAGTTCAATTTGCTTACTAACTTTAGGAATTCTTCCAAACAATAAATACTTGCCAACTTCAATAAATTCAAGACTATCCACTAAAGAATGAAGGTTAAAATCTCGTCCTTTTCTATACATCTTTGTTGAATAAATTCTTTCACATTGATTTAGTGTCTTCCTAAAAGTAATTATTGAAGTATTAACAACTGCATTTTCAAATACAGGTTGTGGACGTACAGCATAAGATGAAACTTGAATATCATCACAGTTTGTCAATAGTAAACGATGTACACCAGACGAGGAATCACTTGATGTTAAGGAAATAGGTACAATCATCGCCAAGCATCCGTTCTTGCACAGCATATTATATGCCAACTCTATGAACATTGTGTAAGTATCAAGAGACCCTTTTTGAACATTTTTTATGCTTTGAGCTGTTGTGTATAGCTTTTTCAATATATTCTTTTCGAAAACTGACAATTTAGCGCCATACGGCGGGTTACCAATCACAATATCAAAGCCATTGCAACCTGACGGTCGATTGAATACATCACTAAAATAAGTATGCCAAAGGAAGAACTTATCATTTGGAATGGTAAGGTTATCTACAGCTGTAACCACCTTAGAATCATATCCTGCACATATTTTGATATGTTCTTTTACTGTATTCTCTATAGCCTGGCGAATCTGAGATTTTGATGAATGATTACTTTCACTAAAGTATTGCTCTAAATATATTTGAATGTTTTTCTTTGTATCAGCTTCATCAAAAATAAAAGAAACTTGTCCTCTATTTTTCTTTGCAATTTTAATTTGGTCATCAGCCAGTGTAGATAGGTCTAACCCCATAAAGCTTTCAAGCAATGAGTTTCCTTGCATGATTTTATAATCAAGGTTAGGCAATGAGTGTGGAGTTTCTTCATCAACAATTAGAGACAACCAGAATCGCAAACGAGCAATATCCACAGCACCACGTTCTATATCTACTCCATAAATATTCTGTTGAATGATATGGCGCTTTATTGATGCAGCATCATCAAATTTTTCTATAGCTCCACGGCAAAGGAATAGCTCTTTGAGTAGTCCCATAGGAAAAGCTCCAGAACCAATGGCTGGATCGCATATTTTTACATCTTTCAGCCTGTTATCTAATGACTTGGATAATTCTGAATCAGTACCTCCTAATAATTCAACATTATAAGTTTTGACAAATGATTCAATAGCCGTCTTTGTTTCTTCATTATCTACATCTGTTTGAAGATAAGCAATAAGAGATTGGCGACACATATACTGAACAATTTCTTTTGGTGTATAGAAAGCTCCTTTATCCTTGTTGTCCTCCAAAAGATTTTCAAAAATTCTTCCTAACATTTCTGGATCAACACCTAACTGTGCATCATTCGGATCATTCTCGTCTATAGTGAAGTTGTACTGATAAAAGAACTCGAACAAATCAGCGAAGTACTCTACGGGAAATCGTGTTTCTGGTTCGTCCAAATAGTCTCGTTCAAAAAGTCCACCATTCAGATAAGGAATCTTCACTACTGAGCCACAGTCTAGCTTCACATTAGTATCAAATAGAAAATCATCGCTGCTACGGTCTGTATCAAGAGCATCTGAGAATAATGGTTCCAATACTTTATCAAGAAAGTTTTCTTTTTGGTCTTCAGTACATTTTTCAAAAAGATGTTTCATAAAATTAGTATCACCCTGGCCCCATGGCTTATCTTGCGGAACGCCCATCCAGCCTTTCTTCTGCAAGAAATGAAGAAACACTATTCGTCCCAACAACTTCTTTACATAATCACGAATCGGTTTTTCCTCCCGGTCTTTTATCTTTTTAGCATCCATTTCTGTATGGTCAAATGATGTGTCTATAAAACTCTGACGTATACCATTTTCATCATTGCACATGTAATCAACAAAACGTAGATAATGCTGCTTGTACTTGCAAAAGAACTCTTTAGACAAAGCTTCCACATCAAAAGCAGCCTCAATGTCTTTCACTTCAATATCGCCATGTTTCTGTAATAATTTACAGAAATTTTCTGAAGCCGTTCGGCATGATTGATTTGGACCGAGCAGGAAGGTATATCTTTTGGAATCGGTTGTATCGTCATTACTACCTTTTTTACTGCAAAACGTAAAACGCCAATCCCAGTTCTTAGTGTCCTCATAGTGGAAAATCATGAACGCACTGGAATAGGTATTCATAATGCGACGAACCAATTGCTGAATAGCTACCCGGTTGCGAGCCATCTGGACATGGTTTGTAACCTTAATGTCGAAAATATCAATTGGATTAAATTCAACTTGTATTGTTCCTATAAGACAGATTGATTCTATACCAGTTGTTCTTGCAATAGTTTCCAACTCAGGATTCTCATCAAGTATAGATGTATAGAATCTATTTTCAAATGTTTCTTCTCCGAAAATGGGAAACACAACTTCCTGTAAAAATGAATCTCCACCTTGATAAGGCTGCTGAAAATATTCTTTAAATTCCATAATGAATGACTTGTCTTTAATTTATTTACTTATCGCTATATACGTTTGGGCTTTTCCATATCGGTGCTGTATATTAGTTACAATATTCTCTATTTCATGACGTAGAAAAACGTCAAAATCTTCTTGGGTAAATTCAAATAGTGTATTGCCGTTTTGATTTTTGAGTTCATCTAATGCTATGATTTTCTTGATGATGTCATAATTGCCCTTGTTTACAAATGTAAAGGCTTGAGCCAAAAGACTCCGAGACTCTTTTGACATGGCAATATTATCTTTCATCTTTGTGATAATCTCTTTTGCTTTAGTAGCTTTTTGTGAATTCTTGGCATGTATATTCATCTTAGATAAAGCCTGGTTTACTGCAAGCTCAGCTTTAGCTTTCCGTTGTTTCCAATCATCAGGAAGTGGTATAGCTTGTATGTTCTCTTCAGTTCGGAACGAATTGTACATGTCAATACCAGATATGATACTACACTTCAAATCAGCATCAACACGGACAAACAAACCCGAAATTTGAGAATTTCGAACCAAGAAGTAACTATTCCCATCTGTCGGTGCAATTGCTAATTCTAAACTATCTTCTTTTTTTGCAATCTGATCAAAACGTTCTGGATTGGCGTTCTTATATTCTTTCAGTTCATATATATACTTCTCCATTGGTGACTCTTCTCCATTTACTTGTTTATTTAGATCATAGTGTATAACCTCTTCATATTCAGTAAACACCTGACTATCCTCACCAAACAGAGTATGGAAAGATTGCAACTTTGTATAAGCTTTTTGTACAAGTTGAATTTGCGCATCGCCCTGAGAGCTTGGCATGAAGTTGTAAACGTATACATAAGGGGCAGTTGAACCAATACGATTAATACGACCGATACGCTGCATAAGACGAGTTGAATTCCATGGAGTGTCATAGTTGAGAATACAATTTGCGCGATGAAGATTAACACCTTCTGCAAGTACTTCTGTTGTAATAATTACTTGATAATCATCATGCCATTCTCCTTTATAATTGGCATCAAAGTTTTCGCTAATAAGTATTTCACTTTCATCTCGATTCTTTGCTGTTATAACAAGTGTTTTCAAACTATCATCAGTAGTCTCTATGGCTAGTTTAATAGCATTAACTGTGTCGATAGCTTCACTGAAGATTACAAGCTTTTGAGATGGGTTTCGCTGCTTGTCAAAAAGGGTATTTCGCAATTGAAGCTTAAATTCTTCGAGTTTAGGATCGTTACTGTAAGCATTCCAGCGTTTGCATAAAAATTCTATCAGGTGCAGATCCTGACGTAGTAAATCTATATAGTTGGGTGTAAAGTCTTCGCAAGAAAGTTCTTGATTACGTCCTTTTTCGTTTTTACCTTTCTCATTAAGTTTTGCAATTCTGATACGTATGTCATTTGCACATTCATTAAATGAACATAGCTTTCCTGTACGTTCGTAATTTTTCTCAGGATTGAGTTCTTCATTGATATTTATATCCGGGCAGACAAATATTGTATTGTGTTCCCACATATTAATCATGTTCTGTGTATAGCGGCGCAAATTCTCTAACGATGACTTGAAAGCAGAAAAGCTGCTTTCTATACGTTTAACCAGATTTATTTGCATAATCTTGGCTAACTGCTGAGAAAATCGGTCTGCATCAATATTCTTTCCCTTATATATAAGCTTAATCTCAGGGGATTTTAAGAATTCAATGGCACGATAACGATAATAACAAAGGAAGTTACTGTTATCAAAACGGAAGTCAAGAGAAGGAGCTATTAAATTCATTGTATCAGCAAAAAGTTTAGCCAATCCACTTTCCATCTTGTATTCCAAACTATGCGGTCCACTTATTTTGGGAAAAACAATACCTTGTTTTTTTATATCATCACTATAAAATCTTTGCACGTCAGTACGTGTTCTTCTGACTAAAATATCTTGCAGAACACAATCCCGAATTTCACCTGAAAGTTTATTGAGCTCTTTCCTTCGTTCTTCTGGAGTCAAAATTTCATTTGGATTATTCCCGTTATTAACCATTGAAGGCGATTTTATGATTTGGGCAAACCGTCTGTTAATGTTAGCAAAGAAGCCTTCCAAATTTCCACCATTAGCTTTCTTGAGTGTGCTATCTGCGTGATTTCTTTCAAAAAGATAAATCTGATTTTGTATATCTGACGGACGATTATTTTGTGGTGTCGCAGAAAGCAAACCAATATAAGGGTAAGCACCTATGGTAGTTCCTATTTGAGCTATTAAATCGTCCAAGGCCTTATACATTGAAGTTCTACTATTACGGAATTTATGACTTTCATCTATAATAATTAAACCATAATTTTTATATTCAATGTCTGATGAGAATTCTCCAGAATCAATGTCGTTAAGATCATCATCACTCATATCATCCACAAGCTTACCAATACTACCAGTTGTAATATAGTCAATTGCAGACTCCATTTTGTCCGTTTTACCTGCATCAAACTGTTTGATAGTCTTTTTCCATGCCGACTGAATAGCAGGAGGTGTAACAATAAGGACTTTACGCTCACGTCCATCATCATCAGGTAGAGTTAAGAAATGCTTGATTATTAGAACTCCAACGATTGTTTTACCTAAACCAACAACATCAGCAAGAATGAAGCCACCGTGCTCTTTCATAATGGAGAAGCACTGCTTTACAGCCTCTATCTGATAAGTAAAAGGGTCAAAACTTGGAGGTAAATAGCTTTCAATCAATTGCTGTTGGTTAAAATCTACAATATCGCCAAATTTATATTGGAGAAGTTTTATGTATAACTCATATGGGGTTAGTGGTGTATCTTCTATTGGTGGTTCTTCCGCTTTCTTAGTAACAGGCGCACCTTTCAGAATTTCTTCAAGAAAGGTTTTATTCCACGGCGCTGAAATATTCCATTTCTCGTCAAACCACGTTATATGTCCTTTGCTGTAAGAGATTTCACTTGGCTGAGCTGTAATTATCATTGAATTTGTTTCAAGATAGTTTAATTCAGAGTTGCCCTCCAATCCCTTTTGTGTAAAGTTACTACTGCCAATAATTCCTGCAGCGTACCCTGCTCCACTAAATATATAGCATTTCGCATGAAAAAACTGCGCATCACCTTCTTCATCTTTCCTGTATATTCGAATTTGCAATTTACTTTCAGCTTCATCCTTTTTACAAGTCTCTTGAAGTAAGCGTACTACATCAACATAGCAGTCAGTAACATCTAATGTTTGAATATCTCTTTTTATATAATCTTGTGGAAACTTAGCATCTTTGTGGATCGGATTTTTTAGTTGGTTTGAACGCACAATAGGGTCGCTTCCGATCAAAAGTTGTAAGGTTGCGTCATTTTTAGCTAGGAAACTCTTTAGCTCTTGATAGATTAACGCCGTACCTGGTATATCCCAATAACCTGTTGCAATCCTTATTGACTTGCAATTAGTATTGACTATGAATTCCTTTATAGTATTTACCAACGTTAATCGTTCGTTAGAATTATCAATAAGGGTGTTTGTTGTCATATTTGTATTTTAAGATTGAATATTTTATAGAAGAGCAATGTACTTGCCCTAATCTTTTAGGCAGCCTATTGGCTGTTTCTTTGCCTGCATTCTATCGGCTATTTTTTCCTTCTATTCTTTTATACCAAGTTGTAAATTTTGAATGTAAAAGTAATATAAAATAAAATCTATTCCGTAATTTGACTAAAAAAAATATCTTTTTTGACTAAAATTTATTTCGTAATTTGGCTAATTATCGCTAAACTAAGCTTTTAGGTGTTTATTCTCTACCTATTAGAGCTTATATGAGTCTGATAGTTTGCGGTATAAATTTATGTACTTTTTGTAAACTCCCGAAGTTGGCTGTTGTTTATTCCGTAATTTAACGCAATTGTCTTATCTGATTCGGCAGAATATTTTTCTGTAATTTGGCTGAAATCTAAATCCAAAAATTACTATAGAATCACTTGCTATAAGTTATTTAGCATGTAAAATATTGATTTTAGCTAAAATATTCTTTTAGTTAGTTGTTTTTTGATTAATTTGCATCATATATTGAGTAATGTTTATTTAATAACGAAATGGATATCGACTTTGAATCATATATTCGTGGTGTTGAGCCCGATAAGCAAGAAAAGGCTTCTGCATGGAAAACAGCCATTGGTCTGCAAGCTGTAGATGGCTTGAAGACGTCAGACTATCTAAAGGATACTGCACGCAAACATATTGAGGGCGATATTAGCATTGATGAAGTTAAAAAACTGATTAATGGATATTACCAATCGAAGGCTGTACGTACACTGGAAGATGAAGAAATGGAAGAGGCGGACAAGGTTTCTGCCAGCATTGCAAGAATATTGAATGAACAGTCGTTTGCTTTCTCTGTTTCCGGTTTCATTTCCATTCATCGTAGATTGTTTGAAGGTATCTTTAAATTTGCTGGAAAAATCCGTGATTACGATATTACGAAAAAGGAATGGGTACTTCGTAGTGACACCGTGCTATATGCTAATGCAGAAGACTTAAAAGAAGCCTTGGAATATGATTTGGAACAGGAAAAGAACTTTTCGTACAAAGGGCTTTTCATGGACGAAGTAGTCAATCACATTGCTAAGTTCGTCTCTGGCATCTGGCAAATCCATCCCTTTGGTGAAGGTAACACTCGCACCACGGCCGTTTTTACCATCAAGTATTTACGCAGCATTGGATTTGATGTGAACAATTATTTATTTGCCGACAATTCCTGGTATTTCCGAAATGCGCTGGTTCGTGCCAATTACCGAAATGTACGCAAGGGTATTGAGCCGGATATGAGTTTCTTGATCAGTTTTTTCCGAAACTTAATGATGGGTGAACAGAATGAGCTAGAGAATCGCTATATGGTAATTGATGCTTCCAAAGAATGGATTTCAGAACAACACCCTACAAGTACCCTACAAGTACCCTGCAAGTTTCCGACAAGTTCACCTGCTATTCTAAGTCTGATTAATACCTTAGGTGAACAGCAATTATCCATCAAAGAAATGCTGGCAGTTATGCACTTAAAGGATCGTGTGAATTTTATGGATAATTACTTGTCGCCTGCCATGAATGAAGGATTTGTTGTGATGTTATATCCCAACAATCCAAGACACCCTAGGCAAAAGTATTTGTTGACAGCAGAGGGATTAGCCATTTATAAAGTCAAACCATAACAATTCTGAATAATATGTTTTAGCTCTCTCTCTTCCCATGCAACAACAGATTAACAGCATCCTGTGGTGAGCCGGCTTTGACTACAGTTCCTGAGTTCACAAAGTAAATTTCATCAGCGTTTGCGATTGTATTCAATCGGTGAGCGATGATCACTTTTGTAGTGCTACTTGGTAATCGTAGCAGAATATCTTCAAGCAATTGTTCGCTTACAGTATCAATGTTTGCAGTGGCTTCATCTAAAATAAGCAGTTTGGGTTTGCGAAGCACAGCTCTCATAAAGGCTATGAGTTGCTTTTGTCCCAGACTTATATCCTCGCTGTTCAGATTAATAGTTGTTTGTAGTCCGTTATCAAACTTATCTATCAATTCGTGCAGACCGGCTTCTTCTATTTTCTGAATAGATCCTTTTTCTGATAATTGGCTAAATTCGTCATTACCATAGATAATATTGTCGAGTACTGTTCCTGAAAAGAGGAATGGATCTTGCAAGATGAATCCTATATTTCGGGCTCTTTCTTCCGATTTATAGCAACGTATATCTTTTCCTTCAAAGAAAACAGTTCCTTTTGATGGGTCGTAAAGTCGGGCTATCAGTGAAGCTGTGGTTGTTTTTCCTCCACCGGTAGGTCCCACAAATGCGTATGTTTTACCTGCTTCCAGATTGAAACTGATATGCTTTAGTACTTCATTACCATTAGGATATTTGAATGTAACGTCTTTGAATGATAGCAAATTGGACGGATCTTCAGTCTTTTTACACTCCATAACCGGAAGATTACTTTCCATGGAGAGTATATGAGAAATACGATCCCAGGCAGCAAGAGCTATCTGGAAACTTGTCCATAAAGTGGCTATACGTCTCAAAGGATCATAAAAGTAATTGATATAAGTTAGAAAACTGATTAAGAACCCAACTGTGAAGCTTCCTTGCATGATAAGGTAAATACCAAAGGCCAGTACAATAAACTGTCCCACGTTTGAGCAAAAACTATATATTGGAAGGAAAACATTATTGGCCAGACCGGCTTTTACTGAAGCTTGATAATTCTTTTCATTACTTTCGTCGAACTTCTGTTTGAAGTAATCGCGTCTGTTGAATGCTATGATAACTTTAAAATTTGTCAGGTTCTCCTGAACTTCGGCACTGAGGTCGCCCATTGTTTTCATGCTTTTTTCATTCTTCTTTTTCACCCATCTGGAAGAAGCTTTGGTGAATCCCCAAAGGACGATGGCCGGTGCAAGAGCGGTTGCTCCCAGTTTGAAGTTTATGCATAGTAAAGCGGTAGCTGCCCCTGCAATAAAGAATACACTATTCATAAACTGAATAAGTGATTGTGAGAAAAACAGATTCAGTTTATCGGTATCATTGTTTATCCTCGAAATCAGGTCGCCCGATTTATTCTGATAGAAGAAATCTACAGGCAACTCCTGCAATTTCCAGAAAAGAAGATTGCGGATTTTAAAAAGCATTCTTTGTCCCACGCCACCCATCACTTTTCCTTGAACAGCTCCGGTTGCCAATACTCCCAGATAGATTAAAAGCAGGTAGCAGGCAATAGTCAGAACGCCATTGTACTGCTTGGTTTGCATGTATTGATTAACTGCAATACCAATCAGAAAAGGAGCTATCATATTCAGTACGGCATTTATAAGAATATTAATGGTACAGATAATGAGACTTCTTTTCTCATCTTTCAGTAATTCCCAAAACTTCTTGTAGTTTAGTTTGGTTATACTTTTCTGTTCTTCTGTTTGTGATAATTTATAGTTCATAAAAATGGGTACTTTTCTGAGAGTTATATATCTGAATATACTCTGTGCAATTATTTATTAGTTCCTGGTGAGTGCCTTTTGCTATCAATTCACCTTCCATGATAAGCACAATCTGGTCGAAATCTTTAATGGACGAAACTTTCTGCGAGATAGATATAAGGGTAATTCCCGGATAATTTTCTTCGATGTTCTTTAATATTTTCTTCTCGGTTTTGTTGTCTACTCTCGCAGTAAAATCATCGAGAAGAAGCACTTTGGGGTTAAGAGCTAATGCACGAGCCAACATAATTCGCTGCTTTTGTCCACCGGAAAGACTGGTTCCCCGTTCGCTGGCCATTGTATCAAGTTTATTTGGGAGATTATTTACAAAGTCTCTCAGTTCGGCAGTATCAATGGCTTTCTCTAGAGATTCTTCTGTAACCTGATTGCTGAAAGCTATGTTTTCACGAATGTTCACATTAAAAATGATACTATCCTGAAAAACAAATCCTACCTGACTGTGAAACGTTTCCGCATTGTATTGGTTAACCTCGTTATCGTCGAACTTGATTGTTCCGAAATTAGGTGTAATTAGTCCGGTTAATGCATATAACAATTGACTTTTACCTGCAGCCGTAGGCCCGATAACAGCAATGCGACTACCTGCATTGACAGAGAATGAAATATCTTTCAATGCTGGTTTACCATTATAGATAACAGAAACATTGTCTACTTCGATATTTCCGGTTATTTCACCTGTGATTTTACCTTCTTCAACTGTTTCAGGAGCTTCGAGTACATCCTTAACTCTCTTATATGAAACACTGGCCTGAGAAATAATATTACTCATAAATCCTATTACCATAATCGGAAAAAACAGAATGGATAGGTAGCTGTTGAATGCTGCAAAATCTCCCAGAGTCATACTATCGCTTATTACAAAATGTCCTCCCAGCAATACTGTTATAAGTATGGATGCATCTGCAATGAATGATATTATCGGAATCAGGGTGGAGAAGAGTGCCACAATAGAAAGTCCTATATTCCGGGCTTCGATATTGGAATTGATAAACTTGTTGTATTCCTTTTGTTGGGCATTCATTATACGTATAAGCATTGACCCAAGAATACTTTCATTGATAACCAGATTCAGATTGTCAATAGCTTCCCGGCTCTTTTTAAACTTAGGCTTAGCCTTTCGCATGGTGAAATAAAATGCACCCGAAATTGCCGGAATAATTATAAGAATGGCTGTAGTTAGCTGCCAGTTAATGCTGAACAGCAATATAATAACTCCAATAATTACAAATATGGATGAGATAATAGAAACTACCGCCTGTGAAACAAACTGCTTCACGGAATCTATATCTGAAGTTAGATTTGTTAGTAGTTTTGACGGGTTGGCTTGCTGTATATATGCAAAGCTTTGTCGCAAAATCTTGTCCGATAATGTGCTGCGGGTATCCTGGGCAACCTTTTCTGCCGTGTATGTCTGTACCACATTTTGCAATAATGTAAATACACTTATTAAGAATGAAGCTCCCAGAAAAAGAATGGCTATCAGATTGAAATCTATTTCTCCTTTTGATAGTCCGTCTATTGTTTTTGATATAATTTTAGGGAGAATCAGATTGATTACATTACTTAACAATGCAAATGCCAGCATCATGCCGTTCATTTTTGCATAGGGTTTCAGTAAGGCAAACAAACTTGAATTATTATTTTTTCTTTCTTTCATTTTTTAAATTTTGCTCAAAATTAGGGTATTTGAAAGATATTTTTAGATTCGGAAGATATAAAAAATCTTTATTCAAAGATAAATATATTGCAAACTTAGAGTTTAGGTGGTTTTTATAAACTTTCTTTTTTTATTTTTGTTCAAAAAAAGAAATGATGATAAGTTTAGAAACTAAACGTTTGCGCATTCAACCTTTGACTCTCGACCAATTTGGGTTGCTAATTAAGGGGATCGATGAAATAGAGAGAGAACTGCTGTTAACTCCTTCGCATGAACCACTTGATGAACATACTCAAAAGGCAATGGAGTGGCTATATAATGAAGCGCTAAAATATCCGGAAGAGTATTTGTGGTTAACCAACTGGCAGATTATTCTGAAATCGGAGAATAAATCTATAGGGAGTGCCGATTTTAAAAACTTGCCGGGAGATAACGGAGAGGTTGAAATAGGTTATGGTATAAATCACGATTACGAAGGAAAGGGATATATGACTGAAACTCTGGAAGCTATGTGTAAATGGGCTTTCGAACAGAAAGGAATTAAATGTGTGATAGCAGAAACTGAAAAAGAAAATTATGCATCACAAAGAGTTTTACAGAAATGTGGAATGGAAAAATATAAGGAAACTGATACTGGATTGTGGTGGAAACTGGAAAATAAATCTTGTTTTTAATAAATAGTACAAATGAACCTTAAATTGCTTGCTTTTGCATTAGTTGCTGTAGTCTCTTTATATTCGTCGGCACAGAATATAGAATCAGTTATTGACGATGAAACGGGGGCTGTAAAACAGCTATCTATAGCTAATGATGTGCGTAATATGAACTGGGTTCTTTCAACGGATGGTTCTCAATACGCCTGGATTGGCAAACATTATGGCTGGGGATTAGGTAGCTTTACTATAAAAACACCTGATAAGAGTTCTCTGTTTTCCTGGCAAAAGCCAATTGAGATTAAGAAAGAAGGTAATGTTACGGTTGTTATTTATATGGCTGGAAATATAAGAATCAGTGTTGAACGTAAACCGGTTAACGGTGATTTATTAGAAAAATATACTTTTACTAATACAGGAAAGAAGAAAGTTACATTGACTGATATCGAAATCAATACTCCTTTTAATGATAATTATCCTGATGCAAAGACCTGCTTTGATGCTCGCACAAATGCTCATATATGGACGGGTGGAAGTGCTGCTTATGTAAATGCTATGCACATGAGCGGACGTGCGCCACACCTGGGATTGGTATTGACCAGTGGTTCTGTAACTGGTTATGAAATAAAAGAACGTCAGCGCGAGAAAGGAATGTCGAATACCAGAGGGGTAATTGTTCTTAATCCGGAATCAATAACTTTAAAACCTAAAAAGAATTACGTACTTTCCTGGAGAATTTTTTCACATCAGGGAGAGGCTGATTTCTATGCACAAGCTTTGAAACGTGGCACAGTGTTAGGAAGGAGTAAGCAGTACGTTTATCAGAAATATGAAATTCTTTCAGTTGAGTTCGAAAGTGAGGCCGCTTTGCAGCATCCCTTTGTTACCATTAATGGAGAGAAAATGGGAATTCAGCGAAGTGGTAATAAGATTATAGCTCAAATACCTTCAATAACGGAAGGGGAGATGAATTTTGAACTGAACTATAATAAAGGTAAACGAACTCAGATTTCTTGTTTTGTTATATCCGGCGAAGAAGAGCTTCTAAAAAAACGAGCTGATTTTATTATTAAGCATCAGCAGATGAATGATAAGAATGATGCCAGATATGGTGCCTATATGGTGTATGACAATGAAAAGAATGAAATCTTTCTGAATAATACTCCTTCTGTTAGTAGCAGTGACCGTGACGAAGGGCGTGAACGTTTGGGGATGGGAGTGTTTCTGGCTTTGCAATATCAGCGGACTAAAGATCCGCAAATAAAGGAATCACTACTGAAATATGCCAATTTTGTAAGAAAACTGCAGGATAAGGATGGGAATACCAGGTCGCGTATTGATCATTCAGGGCGCAATCGTGCATATAACTATCCGTGGGTAGCTAATTTTTATCTGGAAATGTTTAACATAACCGGAGAAAAGCAATTTCTCATGGATTCATATAAAACCATGCGGGCTATGTATCGTAACTTTGGTCATGGCTTTTATGCAATTGATATTCCGGTAAAAGCATATTCAATGCTAAAGAATAATCAGTTTACTTCGGAAGCGGATAGTTTAATGAGCGATTACAGGCTGACGGCAGATAATTATCTGAGTAATGGTTGTTTTTATCCGCGTAGTGAGGTTAATTATGAGCAGAGCATTGTTGCACCAGCTATAATTCATCTTCTTCGTATGTATGAAGTGACTAAAGAACAGAAGTATCTGGATGGAGCCAAAGAACAACTACCTTTACTGGAGGCTTTTGCCGGATTGCAACCAAGTTATCATTTGAATGATATTGCTATACGGCACTGGGATGGTTACTGGTTTGGCAAACGTGAATTCTGGGGAGATGTATTTCCTCATTACTGGAGCACTTTGTCGGCTTTGGCATACAGTCTTTATGCTGAATGTACCGAAGATCTGTCTTATCAGAAACGTGCCGAAAATATTATTCGCAATAATCTGTGCCTATTTTTTGAAGATGGAAAGGCTTCATGCGCTTTTATCTATCCCAATAAAGTTAACGGTAAAAAAGCGCACTTCTATGATCCTTTTGCTAATGATCAGGACTGGGCTTTGGTTTATTATTATCTTGTAAACAATAACAATTTAAATTTCAAACTTTCCCGACTATAAATTTATCAATAAGAAAAGAGATTGGTCAGCTCTCTTTCTTATTAATGAAATCTCCTGGACGAATACCGAATTGTTTCTGGAAACATTTGGAGAAATAGGATGGGTTATTGAATCCAACCATATAAGCAATTTCATTTATCCGGTATTTATTTTCAGTAAGTAACTCAGCAGCCTTCTTTAATCGAACAACCTGAATAAGCTCGTTAGGAGTGATTTCTGCCAACGTCTTTATTTTGGCGAAAAGTCCTGAACGGCTAATACATAACTGCTCTGCCAGTGAATCGATTGAGAAATCTACATTTGATATGTTCTTTTCAATAATAGTATTCATTCTGGTTAGAAATTCTTCGTCAGCATTATTCCCGGCAATACTTTTGAGTGGAACAAATGGCAACTCTGAGAACTTTTGGCGCAGTTTCTTTCTGGATTCAATCAGGTTTTTAATCTGAGCTTTCAAGAAATTAATAGAAAAGGGCTTTTCTATGTATGCATCCGCACCACAATTCATACCTTCAATCTTTGAATTAAGATCTGTTTTTGCCGTAAGCAATACCACAGGGATATGGCTCAGTAGAATATTGTTTCGTAGAGCAGAACAGAATTCCAGACCATCCATGCGTGGCATCATTAAGTCGCTGATAATAAGGCTCGCTTCACAGGTCTTAAGTTTTTCCAAGCCATCTATACCATCTTCGGCTGTTATAATCTGATATTCGGTAGAGAAACTATCTTGCAGGAAGTTGCGCATATCGGCATTGTCTTCTACAATAAGCAGTAATGGTTTCTCTTTATTGGCAGATGGGGCTATTTCAATGTTTTGCTCAGAACTGTTAATGGTGCTTTTTAAATCGGGCATGGAAACAGGTTTCGCTGAACTGTTGTTATTTTTGCCGGACAGTGCGTTCTTAATTGGTAAATTAATAACAAACGAAACGCCTTTACCTTCCGCATCTTCAACAGAAATAGTTCCGTTATGGGCATCGACAAGTGTCTTTACCAATGAAAGACCGATTCCTGTTCCAGGTTTTGTATTGGATGATATCTGATAGAAAGGAAGGAATATTTTCTCTTTCTCCTGATCGGAAATACCTGGTCCATTGTCGGTAACCTTTATTCTGAATGTATTGGTATCCGGATATAAGACGCATGAAAGTTCAATTCTGCTTTCGGTAAATTTCATTGCGTTGGTAAGCAGATTGCTTACAATTTTAGTCAGTGCTTCCTGATCGATATCTGCTTCCAGCTTTTTATCAGGACAATTGAATATAAATTCAACGCCTTTTTGTTCCAGCATTGGTTTAAATCTATCGAATGTGTAAAGCAGCAGATCGTGAATATTCTGTTTTGTAAAAGAGATAGTAAGAGATCCTTGCTCAGCTTTGCGGAAGTCGAGCAGTTGATTTACCAGTAACAGCAATCGCTGGCTGTTACGCTCTATGATATTCAGATCATTGGAAATCTTTTCGGGAATATTAAAACCAGCATTCATTATTTTCTCAAGTGGTCCGATAATAAGCGAAACCGGGGTACGTATTTCATGTGCTATCATTGTAAAGAAACTAATCTTGGCATCATATAGTTCCTTTTCTTTTTCCTGATTTAATTCTTTAATCTTCTCTTTGTGTTTCCTTTCGCTACGTTGATTAATGCTTCTTAATAAAAAGACGATACCTCCGGCTATAAGAATAATATATAGAATTTTAAAGCCGGTAGTGAGCCAGAATGGAGGATGGATTACGATTTTTACAGACGTTCCTTCATTATTCCAAAGTCCATCATTGTTGGAAGCTCTTACACGGAAAATATACTCGCCTGCTGGTAAGTTTGTGTAAGTTGCTTTGTGTTGTCTGTTTACATGGTTCCATTCTTTGTCGAATCCTTCTAACTTATAGGCGTACATATTCTTCTCTGGAGTGCTGTAACTTAATGCCACGTAACTAAGGCTGAATACATTATCTTTATAGGATAAATCAATCTGATCCATTGAACTGATTGCTTTAGTCAGCGGTCCGTCTTCTTCTATTTCAACATCTTTGTTATATATTTCCAGATTAGTGATAGCAACGGGAGGCAGACATTTATTAGCTACAACTTTCTTTGGACAAAAAGCATTAAAGCCATTGGCTGTTCCAATATAAATTTTACCTTTTGAACTTTTAAAGCCTGAATTAAACATGAAAAGATCACTTAATAATCCATCACTTTGAGTAAAAACCTGATATGCTCCGCCAATTGTATTATACCGGACTAGTCCTTTGGATGTAGTTAGCCAAAGATTGTTATTGTCTTCAATTATACAGCAAATAGTATTGCTTGGAATATTGAGAGGAATTATGGTGAAAATATCTTTAGCATAATCATATTTGCATAGACCGCAGGAGGTTCCAAGCCATAGTTGTCCTTTATGATCAACGCGTAAACAGTTCATTTGACTACATGGTACAGATTTTCCCTGTTCTGTTAGGGTGCTGTAGTTACGCCATTGATTCGTTTTGGGATTTAGTCTGAACAAACCTTTTCCCTGAGTGGCAAACCATAACAGTCCTTTATTATCTTGTGTTATGTCAATGGTAGTGGCATTAAAATGTTTTACGCGGGTAAAATTATCTGTTTTACGGTTATAAAGATTTGCTCCAGACATGCTGGCCACCCACATTCTTTTTTCTTTGTCTTTATAGATCGCATAGATACTTCCGCCATCAAGTGTCTTAGGATTAGCTTCTTCTGCATTATAATATTTAAAAATGCCGGTTTTGGTATCGAGCACATTAAGTCCTCCGGAATAAGTTCCGATCCATAGTTTATCATCATCCCAGGATAGAGCATGAACATTATGGTAAGAAATACTGTTTTTACCCTTTTGAGGCATATAAGCAGAGAAATATCCTGTTTGAGTATTGAAAACATTCAGTCCGCCATCATCAGAAGCAATCCATATATTACCATTTCTATCCTCCGTAAATCGACTGATGACATTGCCATTTACTGAATTTACATATTTGGAGTGGGTATAACGTTCAAACAATCCGTTGTTTGGAGAAACATAATTCACTCCACCAAAATACGTTCCTATCCAGATACCTCCTTCACGATCTTTGAAGATGGGATAAACAAAGTTATCGGAAATGGATGAAGGATTTGTTTCGCTTGATGTAAGCAACTGATGCTGCAGAGTCTTTGAGTTGAAAAGACTTAATCCATCATCAGAGCCTATAAGCAATAAGTTGGGCTTATATTCATTTATTTCGTGAATATGTATAATTCCTCCGGGAGATTGTGGAGATAAGTAGCTAGTTACTTTCTTACTTTTTATGTCAAGTTTACACAATCCTTTATCCCATGTTCCTAACCAAAAGTTATTCTGTGAATCTTCGAAAATCTTGTAGACGGAAAATGTATTCTTTTTCGTACTGTTTAACTTTAAAGGGACTATTTGAAATTGTTTTTTGGGACGATTAAAGAAGATTAGAGGACTGCTGGGTGTTTTGGGGGCAGCCCATACAAGATTGTTGTGATCAACATAAATATAATTGATGAAATTGTAGTTGCTTTTTGCAGAACCTTCATTTATTACATTAAATTGCTCTAATTTCCCGGAATTCAGGTTATAACAGAAAATTCCCTGACCATAAGTCGACAGCCATATATTTTTTAGCTTGTCTTCCACAATATTATTAATGGAAGACGAACAGATAACACCTTTGTTGGTTTTGGTTTCTAACCGGATAAACTTTTCGGTTGTGGGATGATAGATATAAACTCCATTATCAGTTCCTATCCATATATCCCCATTACTATCTTCAAGCAGTGTACCGACATAGTTACTGCCAATCGAATTTTTGCTGTTTGCTTTACTCCGGAATTCTTTAAATGTGTATCCATCGAAACGATTAAGACCATCTTCTGTGCCAATCCACATAAAGCCTCTTCGGTCCTGAATAATACTTCTTACTGTATTGAAAGCTAATCCATCTTCGACTTTATAATGACGAAAACTAAAAGTGTTAGCTTTAAGTTGGAACGGGATTAGTAAAATAGATATTGCGAAAATTAAGATATGTCGTTTCTTCATGGATATAGCCAAAAAATGTGAATTTAAGAGTTGTGCAATATTACTACAATTATTTTGTTTTGGACGATAATATGATCCACAAAAATGAAAAAATAGTCTAAATAAAATACAGAAATGCTCTTATATAGGGCATTCCTGTATTTTATTCTCGAAAAATCATTTTGGATTATTATTCTATTCTAATAGATTATATTTCCATTTCTCTAAGGGAATATCAATTTAATTTGTAATCAGAAATAAACCAAAAAACGTAAACCATAAACTAATCGAATTATGAAAACCAAGCTGTGTATTATATTCTTTCACAAGAAACTTATTCAACTCATAGATATAAATTGAGATATCATTTTTTAGAGTTTTGAGAATGTTATTGTAAGTGTTACTAATCTGATACCTTAATTTATTATTTATGAAACAAAATCTTCTATTTTCAATGTTGTTGTGTTTAAGTTTCCAGCTGCATGCACAGAAGAACATCTATATACCAAAAGATCTGGTGAATAATGATTTTAATAATCCCGATAGCAAATATGCTTATGCACGTATGGCTTCTACGGACAATCTCGTTATCTTTTGGGAGAAACCTTTTGGTACTAATCCTGCTGAGGCTCCTCTATTGGATGGAAAACCAATGACATGGGATGCCAATAACTTACTGCAGCGTACTGAAAGTTTCTATAAATTCTTTAGTGATACGCTGAAATTTGTAAAGCCGGGTTCAAAAGCTGAACAATATAAAATGATGATCATGGTTAATTATTCGCTCGAAGGTACGGCCTATGGAGGCGATTATGACCAGCAGATTGGAGCATTGTGGGTAACTCCCAATCGCATTCAGGATAAAAAATTGAATTGTATTGCTCATGAACTAGGTCATAGTTTTCAGTCTCAGATTACTTCTGACGGTCAAGGCGAGGCGTGGGGAGGAAGTGGTTTCTTTGAGATGACTTCGCAATGGATGCTTTGGCAAGTGAATTCTTTATGGATGACCGACGAGGAATATCATTGGAAAGCCTTTATGGATCAAACTCATCTGGCTTTTTTAAGTCTTGGCAATATATACCATTCTCCGTATGTTCTTGAATATTGGGGTGAGAAGCGCGGTTTGCCATTTATTGCAGATATGTTTCGTCAGGGTAAAAAGGGAGAGGATCCCGTGATGACTTACCAGCGAATGACTGGACTAAGCCAACTGCAATTCAATGATGAAATGTTCGATGCATACAGACACCTGATAACTTATGATATGGATCGGGTACGTGAGGTTGCCAAGCCTTATGCTAATCGTTTTACCTGCAAACTCGATACTTTAGATAATGGCTGGATGCAGATAAACAAAGAACGCTGTCCTCAGAATTATGGATTTAATGCTATCCGTCTGAATATTCCTTCACCTGGAAAGAAAGTAACTGTTTCTTTTAAGGGAATTGCCGGAGCAGAAGGTTTCAATAAGGTTAATATAGATAAAGCCGGCTGGCGTTATGGCTTTGTTGGTGTGAAAAAGGATGGGACAACAATTTATGGTGCTGCCGGCAATCAGGCAAAAAGGCAGATTTCATTTAAAGCTCCAAAAGGAGAACCTTTGGCTTACCTTTGGTTGGTTGTGATGGGAGCTCCTACAGAACATTGGATGAATCCCGATGCTATTCCTAATATGAGCGAAAATGAACACGAAAAAACAGCTCCTCAACCTGATGCTGAGTGGCCTTACCAAATAAAAATACAATGAACAATATTATCTCTTTTATAAAAAGTGGAATAAAAGCAGGAACGTTAACTGCCTGCTTATTTATTTCGCCTGCAATTGCACATGCTGCAAAAAGTATATCACTTTTATCGCCGGATAAACATATTCAGGTAAGTATACAACTCGGTGATACGCTTAGTTTTAGTATTATTCGTGATAGAGCTTTAGTGTTGGCCAAATCAACGGCTTTTCTGGAATTTTCAAATACTAAATATGCTTCTGTAGGATTAGCTCCCCGCCTCAAAAGCAAGGAGTATAAAAAGATTGCGGAACAAATAGATGCTCCTTTTTATCGTTGCAGCCAGTTCGTTTCTGCATGCAATGAACTAAATCTGAAACTTCAGAATGGTGGAATTATCTTCCGGGCCTATAACGAGGGAGTTGCTTATCGTTTTTATACAAACTCCAAAGAAGAGGTTATTATAAAGAATGAAGGGGCAGATTATCATTTTCCGAAAGATTATACAGCCTATCTTCCTTATTCAACAAATGATAGGAACCCCTTGGCTATGGCTTATCAAAACACCTATGACGTTGCACCTTTATCTAAAGCTCAGCAGAAACTGGCTTTTCTTCCGGTAACAGTCGATGAAGGTAACGGCCTGAAAGTTACATTACTTGAATCGGATTTGGAGAATTATCCAGGAATGTTTGTAAAGTCGGATACATTAAAGACTAATCTGAAAGGTGTGTTTGCTCCTTATCCTGCCAAAACAGACTTTTATCCATGGCGCAGACAGGAATATGTAACTGAAACCTATGATTATATTGCACGTTCTAAAGGTGATCGGATGTATCCGTGGAGAGTATTTGCTATTACAACAAATGATACTGATATGCCTGTCAATAACCTGGTTTATGCACTGGCTTCTCCTAATCGTGTTGGAGATACTTCATGGATAAAGAGTGGTAAGGTGGCTTGGGATTGGTGGAACGACTGGGGATTGAAAAATGTTCCTTTTAAAGCTGGAATTAATACTGAAACATACAAATATTACATTGATTTTGCTTCTAATCATGGATTGGAATACATTGTTCTTGATGAAGGGTGGTATGCTCCGAAGAGTGGAGATATGCTTACTGTAGTGAAGGATATTGACCTGCCTGAGTTGATTAGATATGGCAAAAAGAAAGGTGTGAATATTGTACTTTGGACAGTTTTCAATGTGCTCGATAATCAGTTGGAAGCAGCTTGCAAGAAGTATTCGGAAATGGGTGTTAAAGGTTTCAAGGTTGACTTCCTTGATCGGGATGATCAGACTGCCGTTCAAATGATTTATCGAATCGCCGAAACTGCTGCCAAGTATCATCTTATTCTCGATTATCATGGAATTTATAAACCCACCGGTATGAATCGGACTTATCCTAATGTGATTAACTTTGAAGCTGTTTTTGGAATGGAAGAAGCCAAATGGAGCACCCGTGAAAAGGATATGCCGCTTTATGATGTAACCTTCCCTTATATTCGTATGATGGCAGGATACGTAGACTTTACGCCGGGAGCTATGCGCAATGCTACTAAAAATGATTTCCAACCTGTATATTATCACCCGATGTCAATGGGAACCCGCTGTCATCAGTTGGCAATGTATCTTGTTTACGATTCTCCTTTTACAATGCTGGCCGACTCTCCAAGTAGTTATTTGGCAGATGAACCATGTACCGATTTCATTTCTTCGTTGCCTACGGAAGTGGATGAAACCCGTGTGCTGAGTGGTGAGATGGGTAAATACATTGTTACCGCCCGCAAAAAGGATATAAACTGGTATATTGGTGGTATGACCAATTGGGATGAGCGTGATGTTACTGTAGATTTCTCTTTTCTGGGAGAAGGAGAAGTTTATCGTGCCACTCTTTATAAAGATGGTGTGAATGCAAGCAAGGATGCTTCCGATTACAATGTAGATACTTTGATGATTAAAAAAGGAGATGTACTAAATCTACATCTGGCTTCCGGAGGTGGTTTCGCGTTGACTTTGGAGCGCGACTATGCTTGCCGGTTGAAACCATCTGTTCCACCTGCTGGCAAATTCGATCCGTTTTATAAGAAATACTTGAATGCTAATGGCTTTCCCGTTATCTCTTCAGAAAAAGTAAGTGATGAGGCTCTTGTCAAGGCTAGTGAAATTGTTTCTTTGATGCTTGCCAAATGTACCAAAGCGCGTGAATATATGATTAAAAAGGGTTGCCATGTGATGGTTATCGGTGCTACTGAGGAGACATGTGATATCCCTGAATTTAAACATATCTGTAATTGTGAGGATAGTATTAAGTATTGGAACTGGCGTGCCCGAGGATTTGGCGGAGCGCCTGAAGATGAATTCTCGTCAAGCTGTGGAGAAGAGAATCTTCTTTGTCTGCCACGCGATAAATATACCGGTGAAAACATTCTTATTCACGAATTTGCTCATCTTATTGATATGGTAGGTCTTCGGGGTACTGATCCGGAATTTTTTAATAAGCTGAATCAGGCTTACAATCATGCAAAAGAAAAAGGGCTTTGGAAGAATACTTATGCCATCTCAAATGTGGCAGAATATTGGGCTGAGTGCGTTCAGAGCTTTTTCAACTGTAATCGTTGGAGCGAAGAAGCCGACGGAGTTCACGGGAATGTTAACCGCCGCATAAAATTGAAGGATTATGATCCAGAAATGTATAATCTGATCAAACAGTACTTCTACGAGATTAATATTCCGATTAATAATAAAATACATCGATAATGAGAATAAAGCATCTTCTTTTACTGACTCTTTTGGTTTGCCTGAACATGCAAGCCAAGACGAAAGCTCAGCAAACAGTCTGGAATTCTCCACAAGCCGGGAATCCTATTATACCGGGATACTTTGCAGACCCAACCGTCAGAAAGTTTGGCGATACTTATTATATTTATGCCACAACAGATGGAAATGGTGGCGGCCTTGGACCTTCTCAGGTATGGGTTTCCAAAGATTTTGTAAACTGGACCATTATGCCTATGAACTGGCCCACGACCTATCATATTTGGGCTCCGGATGTAATGAAAGGTAAGGATGGTAAGTATTATATGTATTACTGCGAACCTTGTAAGGTTTATACTGGTGTGTCTGACACGCCGCGCGGACCATGGAAGAACTATCTTGGCAATGATACCACCGCTCTTGTGCCCGACAGGTTTGTGAAAAACGTAATCACTCTCGACGGGCAATCTTTTGTTGACGATGATGGCTCTACTTACCTTTATTGGGGCACATGGGGCATCTACAAAGATTTTGGATGTGGAGTGGGCAAACTGACTCCCGATTTGAAAGGTTTCTCCGACAAAAGGATAATTCCGAATACTCAGGCTACTGACTTTTTTGAAGCTCCGTTTATGATTAAAAAAGATGGGATCTATTATTTTACTTATTCATCCGGACATTGCGAAGATCATACTTACAGAGTGCAGTATGCAACAAGTAAAACCGGACCGATGGGGCCTTTTGTCTATGCTAAGAATAATCCAATTCTGGCAACAAATGCAGACAGTACCATTCATGGACCGGGTCATCACAGTATTCTTCAGGAAGGAGATCAGTATTATATAGTCTATCATCGCCACAATATTCCTTGTTCAACAAGAGGTATGCACAGACAGATTGCTGTCGATAAACTGATCTTTACGAAAGACGGGCAGATAGAAAAAGTTGCAGCCGGACACAGTGGTATTGGTTATCTGCAACCTTCAACGAATCCTTTCCCAAATGTAACTCTAGGCAAAAAGGTTAAAGCATCTTCTTATTATGGAGAATCGTTCAAACCTGAATATGCTGTGGATGATAATAATGCAACTCTTTGGCGTCCACGTACCAGCGGAAAGGAATGGATTGAGATTGATTTGGAAAGAGAATATGATATCCGTAGGATATGGACGCAGTTTGAGTATCCTACTTCTTATTATCAATACATGATTGAAACTTCTGTTGATGGAAAACAATGGAGAGTGTTCGCTGATAAGCGCAGTAATAAATTAGCAGGTAGCCCAATGACTGATTTCGGTGAGGCTTGTGCCCGTTATGTCAGGTTAACTGTTACCGGAAGCGAAAAGACTGGAATGATAGGAGCCATCTGGAATATTAAGATATTTGAGGGAAGCAAGATGGATCCTCCTCAGAAGTTGGTACAGGTTACACCGTCATCTTTCGTAAAGAAGGTTTGTGACAAAACGAATAATGAATATAACTGCTGGGAAAATAACAACGGAATGTTGGCCGGAAGCTTTATAGCTAACGGTAATATTTCAATGATGGAAAAAGAGGGCAGGGGAGCTATTCATATTCCTGCCAATGCACGGTTAGGGTCTACGTTTACCATGCCTCAAGGCTTCTATACATCACAACCATACACCCTTTCTTACCGTGTTTATGGAACAATGAAAGAGGTGCTGAAACAGATTGTCCGTTGGGATTCTAAACAATCAAAGAGTCTGGCATCCATCAAGAATAAAGAGACAAAAGCCTCAGCATGGCATTATATATCTCTTACTTCAGATGGGAAAAAGGAATCTGTTTATATGGATAGCGTACTTGTTTCTTCGTGTAAAGCCACGAAGACAAGTAATAAATGCCAGAAGCTAGTGATTGAAGGAGGAGAAAGCGGAGTTATTATCTCCGATCTCAGAATTTATAACTGGCAGTTGGCTGTACCGGAAATTATGTTCGATGCATCATTGCAGGATGAGGCTCCGGTTAAATCAGTTTCAATGAATAAAGAAATGCTTGTCGATATAAATGCTGATAATTATATGTCCGGAGTTTCACTTCGGCAGATAGAAAACGGGCAGGGAATCAAGGGAGGATTCAGATCACTTGCTTCTCCAATTTCCGTAGAACGGAAAAATAACCGTCTGGCTTTTGCATTTAATGGTGCACAGGAATTTCAGTCAAACTTTCAGTTACCTGAAACATTCTCAGACAATACACCTTATTCTATTACAGCATGGGTGCTGAATCCGGAAGTAGAAGTCAATGAATGTATTATCGATCTGATTCCTGCACAAGGCGAACTGGAGAAAATAGCATTTGGATGGGGAACAGAACCTCGTAACGGAGTAATCTGTCACAATGGTTGGTTCGAAGATTCGGGTATTTCAGAATTGAAAGGCTCCGGAGAATGGAAACATATTGCCATTACTTACGATGGATATATGGAGAAGATTTTCATTGATGGCAAGCTTATAAAACAGAAAGATATTGTGTTGCGATTGCCACGAAGCCCGTATGTTACTCTTGGACGAACAGCTGAACATGAATGGCCGTTTGCCGGATGGCTTCATTCACTGAAAGTATATAATTATCCATTGAGTGAAGCAAATATTGCAAACGAATTTACTTCTGATAAGCCTAAAGTCGATTAAATTGAGCTATAATTAGAATAATATTATTCTGATAAGCGAAAATGTTTGATTACTTTTATGCCTTGTTAAAAGTAGAGATTATAATGATTTAGAGTATTCTTCTTGAATGAAAATAATTAGATTAAGATGATGATAGTGAACAAAAAGTATGCTGCTTTGAGCTCTTGTTATAATGGAGCTCAAAGCTAGCTTACTCCATAACCAGGATTAAGTATAAAGAACTTTTCAGTTAAATTCTCTATTGAAGTTGTTTTTTGAAAAAGGTGTACGCTTATTTTTATTATACTCTACTCTAAATAACTATAAGGTGTACACCTTTATGGAAAAATAACGCCAATAAATGACTTAACTTACAAGATAAAACACATTAGATAACTATTAATAATAAACAAATACTGAAGAACCATGAAAAAACAATTTGCCGTAGCACTATTAAGTCTGAGCATAGCTATGCAGGCGCAGGTTAAACAAAGTGGCGGATATCCAATTACTCCAGTGCCTTTTACATCGGTAAAGGTAACAGATTCCTTCTGGGGGCAGCGTCTTAAAGCGAGCCGTGAAGTGACTATTCCTTTGGCATTCAGCAAATGCGAAGAAACCGGACGCTATGAGAACTTTGTAAAAGCTGCTCATCCTAGTGAATCTTATAAGGTAGAAGGATTCTCTTTTGATGATACCGACGTATATAAAACAATAGAAGGAGCAAGTTACTCCATGCAGACTTTTCCCAATAAAAAACTGGCTAAATATATTGATAGCGTGCTGGTTATTGTAGCTGCAGCACAGGAACCGGATGGCTATCTTTACACTTCCCGCACTATGAATCCTAAGCATCCTCACGAATGGGCTGGTAGCAAACGTTGGGAAAAAGAAGAAGATCTTAGTCATGAGTTGTACAATCTTGGACACATGATTGAGGGTGCCATTGCTCACTATCAGGCTACAGGAAAAAGGAACTTCCTTGATATTGCCATAAAATACGCTGATTGTGCGGAAAGATCGATTGGTGACAAACTGGGACAGGTTATTGTTGTACCGGGACATCAGATTGCGGAAATGGCGCTTGCTAAACTTTATGTGCTAACCGGACAAAAGAAATATATTAATCTGGCTAAGTTCTTACTGGATAAACGCGGGTATACTGAAAAGAAAGAAGAATACAGTCAGGCTCATAAACCGGTTTTGCAGCAGGATGAGGCTGTAGGTCATGCTGTTCGTGCGGCTTACATGTATTCCGGTATGGCAGATGTTGCAGCTCTTACAGGAGATAAAGGTTACATTGATGCTATCGATAAAATATGGGATAACATTGTAAACAAAAAACTATATATCACAGGTGGAATTGGAGCAACTAGTAATGGTGAGGCTTTCGGCGAAAATTATGAATTGCCTAATATGTCTGCCTATTGTGAAACCTGTGCAGCTATCGGGAACGTTTATCTAAACTATCGTTTGTTCCTGTTGCATGGTGAAGCTAAATATTACGATGTACTGGAACGTACTCTATATAATGGCTTAATCTCCGGCGTATCTTTAGATGGTGGTGGCTTTTTCTATCCAAATCCATTGGAATCTATCGGTCAGCATCAACGTCAGCCTTGGTTTGGTTGCGCTTGCTGTCCGTCAAATATCTGCCGTTTCATTCCATCTATACCCGGATATATCTATGCGGTTCATAACAACGATGTTTATGTAAACCTTTTCATGGCCAATAGTTCTGATTTGAAAGTGAATGGTAAAAATGTAACTTTGAAACAAAGCACCAGTTATCCCTGGAATGGTGATATCAAACTAGATGTCTCTCCGAAAGGAAAACAAAATTTTGCAATGAAGATTCGTGTTCCGGGATGGGTTCAAGGTTCTGTTGTTCCAGGAAATCTATATAGTTATACAGATAAAAAGACACTTGGCTATACAGTAAAAGTAAATGGTAAAGTTGTTGAAAGCAATATAGAAAAAGGATACTTCACTATTCCTCGCACATGGGAAAAGGGAGATGTAGTAGAGATTCATTTCGATATGGAAGTGCGTACAGTAAAAGCTAATCAGCTTGTGGAAGCCGACAGAGGAAAGATTTCTGTAGAACGTGGTCCGCTGGTTTATTGTGCTGAATGGCCTGATAATGATTTTAGTATTCAAAGCGTTATCATGAATAAGAAGCCTGTATTTACTGTTGAAAAGAAATCTGATCTACTTTATGGAATTGATATGATTCAGACAGATGCTCAGACTTTAAATTATGATGTTCAGGGAAAACTTATTGCTAAAGACGTAAAACTTAACCTGATTCCATATTACGCATGGGCACACCGTGGAAGTGGAGATATGGCTGTTTGGTTGCCAATCGACCTGAACGCAACTCGTCCTGCCATGCCTCCAACTATTGCTTCCGAAAGCAAAGTTTCTGCATCACATAATGTAAAATCAATATCAGCAATCAACGACAGACTACTTCCTAAAGATGGAAATGATAAGTCAGTTCCTTATTATCATTGGTGGCCTAAAGAAGGGTCTACAGAATGGATAGCTTACGATTTCGGCGGAGAAAAAACTGTATCCAGATCTTCTGTCTTCTGGTATGATGATGCTCCCTGGGGAGGATGCCGTGTTCCAAAATCGTGGAAACTGTATTATAAGAATTCTGCTGGTGAATGGAGTCTTGTAGAGAACACTTCGGTTTATGGTGTTGAGAAAGGAATTAGCAATGAAGTTATATTTAAACCGGTAACGACTAAAGAACTAAAACTCGAAATTAATCTTCCGGAAAAGAATTCTGCCGGTATTTTTGAATGGGAAGTAGAATAGTATGATGAAAAGAATTTATTTATTAGCAATTGGCGCATTACTTTCGGGTAATGCGCTTTATGCACAAGGCACGCTGAATGATTATCAACGTGCTTTTTCTCTGAGTAGCAACTTCAAGGACAAAGTGTTTTACTCGGATGTAAATCCTCAATGGATTGGAAATACAAATCAGTTTTGGTATGTGCGTAACACTCCTCAGGGGAGAATATACGTAGTAACAGACGCGGTAAAGAAAACACGAAAGGAACTGTTCGACCATCAGAAGTTAGCTAAGTTACTAACTTCTTCTACAAGTAAAACAATAGATGCCACAAAACTTCCTCTTCAGGAACTACAAGTTAACCCTTCGCTGGATACGCTCCGTTTTATGTATAATAATTATAAATGGATGTATTTGCGTAAAAAGAATAACCTGGTCAATGAAGGGAAAGTGGTTAAGCCGGAATACAAGTATTGGAACGAATGGGACGATGAACGTGTTGGAGATCCCGTGGTTTCTCCGGATGGAAAGCTGACTGCCTTTATTAAGAATCAGAATATATATATAAAAGATAACCAGTCGGGTAAAGAAAAAGCGTTGAGCTTGGATGGTTCACCGGGTGAATATTACTCGGCTTATATCCATTGGTCGCCCGATTCAAAGAAGGTGGCTGTGATGAAATTCCGTCCGGCTGAAAAAAGATATATCTATTTCGTGGAATCGTCGCCGGCCGATCAGTTACAGCCCAAGCTTCATAAACGGGAGTATGCCAAACCTGGAGATGCGCTTCCTTTCAGATGTCCGTGTATCTTTGATGTAACTACGGGAGAATCTCAAATACCTTCAACAGAACTATTCAATAGTCAGTTTGAACTTAGAGGGCCGGACTGGAGTTCTGATAGTAAGACTATATTGTTTGAGTACAACCAAAGAGGACATCAGGCTTTTCGTGTATTGGAATTATCGGCCGAAACAGGAAAGGTGAGAACTATAATTAATGAAACCAGTAAGACTTTTGTAAACTACAATCGTTATTTCCGCAGAGACTTGGCTAATGGTAATGAAATAATCTGGATGAGTGAGCGCGATAACTGGAATCATCTTTACCTGTATGATCGTAAAACAGGAGAGGTGAAGAATCAAATAACAAAAGGAGAGTGGTACGTGCGCGATGTTGTTCATGTGGATGAGGCTAACAGGGTAATTTATTTCTCATCCAATGGAATGGTGGCAAACGAAGATCCATATCTAATTCGTTATTACCGTATCAATTTTGATGGTTCCGGATTAACCTGTCTTACTCCCGAAGAAGGAATGCATCAGGCTTGGTTCTCAAAGGATATGAAATATATGGTAGATGTTTACTCCATGGTAAACAAAGCGCCAATTGCATTACTCCGAAATACGACCAACGGAAAAGAAATTATGCCGCTTGAAAAAGCAGACATCACTGAATTAGTTAAAGCTGGATGGATTGCTCCCGAGCCTTTCTGTGCCAAAGGACGTGATGGCAAAACAGACATCTGGGGCGTAATTATCCGACCAACAAACTTTGATCCGAATAAGAAATATCCTGTTTTGGAATATATTTATGCCGGACCGGGAAGCCAATACACTCCTAAATCATTTTTTCCATTCCTGAGATTCCATTCAACGATTGCTGAACTAGGTTTTATTGTGATACAAATGGATGGTATGGGAACTTCTTTCCGTTCGAAAGCATTTGAAGAAATAATCTATAAGAATCTGAAAGATGCCGGATTCCCTGATCGTATTGCCTGGACGAAAGCTGCTGCAAAAAAATATCCATATATGGATATTGATAGACTTGGAATTTTCGGTGGATCGGCTGGTGGACAGGAAGCAATGATGGCTACGCTCTTTTATCCGGAACACTACAAAGCTGCTTATGCAGGTTGCGGATGCCATGATAACCGAATGGATAAAATATGGTGGAATGAGCAATGGATGGGCTATCCTATTGGAAAAGAATATGCAGAATGTTCTAACGTAGAGAATGCTCATTTGCTAAAAACTCCTCTTATGCTGGTTGTTGGCGAAATGGACGATAATGTAGACCCGGCTTCGACCATGCAAGTGGTAAATGCGCTTGAAAAAGCAAATAAAGAATTTGAACTGGTTGTTATTCCTGGTAGCAATCACACATTAGGTGGTGATTATGGTGATCACAAAAGATATGATTTCTTCGTGAAACATCTTATGGGAGTTAATCCTCCGGCTTGGGATGCTATAAAGTATAAATAAAATATAGGTGCTTGACTTCTTCTTGGAAGCCAAGCACTTTCACGGCTCAGTATATAAAGTTGCGGGATAACTGTTAATTCTTTATCTTGGAATGATCCGTTTTTTGCTGATTTCCAGAAAAAAGAAATCCCTGATAATTAATAATTATCAGGGATTTTCTTAAATTGTTTTGTCGCTTAAGTGATCCGCTTGGGGCTCGAACCCAAGACCCCAACATTAAAAGTGTTGTGCTCTACCAGCTGAGCTAGCGAATCAGATCGTTTGTTTCTCAATTGCGAGTGCAAAGGTATAACTATTTTCTAAAATACCAAACAATTCCAAGCTTTTTCTTATCTTTGTCTTCGAAATTCAACTCTATACATTATATATATGGCTGACGATAAAAAGATAATTTTCTCAATGGTAGGGGTTAGCAAAGCTTTCCAACCAAACAAACAAGTTTTAAAAAATATCTATCTATCTTTCTTTTATGGAGCAAAGATCGGTATTATTGGTCTTAACGGATCTGGAAAATCTACTTTACTTAAGATTATTGCCGGACTTGAAAAGTCTTATCAAGGAGAGGTGGTCTTTTCTCCGGGATATTCAGTAGGATACCTGGCGCAGGAACCTCATTTGGATGATACTAAAACTGTGAAGGAAGTCGTAATGGAAGGCGTGCAAAGCATTGTCGACACTTTAGCTGAATACGAAGCTATCAACCTGAAATTCGGAGAACCTGAATATTATGAAGATCAGGATAAAATGGATGTTCTTTTTGCTCGTCAGGCAGAACTTCAGGATATAATTGATGCAACTGATGCGTGGAACTTGGATAGTAAACTAGAGAGAGCGATGGATGCACTTCGTTGCCCACCGGAAGATCAACCGGTTAAGAATCTTTCTGGAGGTGAGCGCAGACGAGTTGCTTTATGCCGATTGTTGCTTCAACAACCAGATATCTTGTTGCTTGATGAACCTACTAACCACCTGGATGCCGAATCTATTGACTGGTTGGAACAACATCTTCAACAATACGCTGGTACTGTTATTGCGGTTACTCACGACCGTTACTTCCTTGATCATGTTGCCGGATGGATTCTGGAACTCGATCGTGGTGAAGGTATTCCATGGAAAGGTAACTATACTTCCTGGTTGGAACAGAAAACCAAACGTATGGAGATGGAAGAAAAAACTGCTAGCAAACGTAGAAAAACTTTGGAACGAGAATTGGATTGGGTGCGTATGGCACCAAAAGCTCGTCAGGCTAAAGGTAAAGCTCGTTTGAATTCATACGATAAATTATTGAATGAAGATCAAAAGGAAAAAGAAGAAAGACTTGAGATCTTTATACCTAATGGTCCACGTTTAGGTAATAAAGTAATTGAAGTGAAAGGCGTTACAAAAGCTTATGGAGATAAGTTATTGTTCGATAACCTTGAGTTTAATCTTCCACCTAATGGTATAGTAGGGGTGATTGGTCCTAACGGTGCCGGTAAAACAACCCTTTTCCGTTTGATTATGGGATTGGATCATGTTGATAAAGGTACATTTGAAGTGGGTGAAACAGTTAAGATTGCTTATGTTGACCAACAACATAAAGATATAGATCCTAATAAGAGCGTTTATCAGGTAATTTCAGGAGGGAATGAACTTATGCGCATTGGTGGGCGTGATATCAATGCACGTGCATATCTTTCTCGCTTTAACTTTTCCGGAGGTGATCAGGAAAAATTATGCGGAATGCTTTCGGGGGGTGAACGTAACCGACTTCATTTGGCAATGGCTTTGAAAGAAGAAGGAAATGTACTTTTACTTGATGAGCCGACCAATGATATTGATGTTAATACACTTCGTGCTTTGGAAGAAGGTTTAGAAGATTTTGCAGGTTGTGCTGTTGTTATTTCGCATGATCGTTGGTTCCTGGATAGAATCTGTACACATATTCTTGCTTTTGAAGGAAATTCAGAAGTCTTTTTCTTTGAAGGTTCATATTCAGAATACGAAGAAAATAAGATGAAACGTTTAGGGAATGAGGAACCAAAGCGTGTAAGATATCGTAAATTAATGGTAGATTAATAATATTTTATAAAATAGGGCGAAAAGCTTCGAGATTAGTTTCGAAGCTTTTCTTTTGCTTATAATTCTAATTTTGCTTTCTAAATATAAAAAAATGGTATAGAATGTAATATTAATGTAATTTTTATTAATTACATTTGTTGCTTGAATTTTATAGAGCTAAATATTTTTTATTTTAATCAAATAATTAACAAGCAGAATTATGAGAAAATTTTTTGTTCATTTTCTATTGGTAACTTTGCTTACAACTTTTTGCACTGTAGCTGCAGTCGCTCAAACTGTTGTTAAGGGTAAGTTGGTGGATGCGGAGACTAATGAAGGATTAATTGGCGCATCTGTAACGGTTGAAGGTACTTCCCAAGGTGCTGTTACAGATCTGGATGGTTCTTTTACTTTGTCGGTAAAATCAGGAGCTGGTACTTTAATCTTTAAGTACATTGGTTACAAAGACCAAAAAATGAAAGTTTCAAAAAAAGGTACAGTTGATGTAGGTACAATAAAAATGGAACCGGATGCTGTAGCTTTAGCCGACGTTACAATTACTTCTTCAATTGCTATTCAGCGCAAGACTCCAGTAGCGGTATCTACTATTGACCCTGTATTTATCGAAGAAAAGTTAGGAACACAGGAATTTCCTGAAATTTTAAAAGCTACACCAGGTGTTTATGCAACCAAAAATGGTGGTGGTTATGGAGATTCTAAAATCAATATGCGTGGTTTCCAATCAGCCAATGTGGCTGTTATGGTTAATGGCGTTCCTATGAATGATATGGAATGGGGAGGTGTATATTGGAGTAACTGGACAGGTCTTACTGATGTAGCAAGATCTATACAAACTCAAAGAGGTCTTGGAGCTTCTAAAGTATCAGCACCTTCTGTAGGTGGATCTATTAATGTTGTAACTCGCACAATTGATGCTAAAAAGGGTGGTTTTGTTTCTTATGCAATGGGAGATGACGGATATAATAAGATCCTTTTTAATGTATCTACTGGTTTAACAAAAAATGGATGGGCAATGACTCTTCTTGGTGGTAAGACATGGGGAGATGGATATGTAAAGGGTACAGAATTTGAAGCTTATAACTATTTTTTAAATGTAGCTAAAAAAATCGGTGATAATCACCAATTATCATTTACAGTATTTGGATCACCTCAATGGCATAATCAAAGAAGTAATTATGATGGCTTAACTATTGATGGTTGGCAGCAGGTTAAAAACTATATGAAAGATGATAGTCCTTACAAATACAATCCAACTTTTGGATATGGGAAAAATGGTGAACGTAAAACTTCTGCATATAACGTATATCACAAACCTCAGATTTCATTAAACCACTTGTGGCAGATTAGTGATAAGTCAAGTTTAAGTACAGCTTTATACGCATCAATAGGTCGTGGTTACGGTTATAGCGGTCAAGGTTATACTAGTGATTTATCTAATTCATGGTATGGTAGTAAAGATGGTGTATTAAATACCTTCTATCGTAACTCTGATGGTACATTCGCTTATGATAAGATATATGAAATGAATGAAGCTAATCAGAATGGTTCTCAAATGGCAATGTCTAAATCTATCAATAATCATAACTGGTACGGATTATTATCTACTTTTACTTCTTCAATCAATAAAGAAATAAGTTATTATGTAGGTCTCGATTTGAGATATTATGAAGGACAGCATACAAATGAACTGATTGATCTTTACGGTGGTGATTTTTATATTGACCGTTATCGCAAGAATGTAGATTCGGAATTAAACAGTGCTGCTGCTACAGGTGCTGATTTTATCAACCAGAAATTGAAGGTTGGCGATGTTGTTTATCGTGACTATAATGGTTTTGTAATGCAGGAAGGTGTTTTTGGTCAGATTGAATATAATAAAGATAAATTGAGCTCATTTATTTCTGGATCAATATCTAATACCGGTTATTGGAGAGAAGACCATTTCTATTATGATGCTAAACATGCAAAATCTGAAACACTAAATTTTATTGGTTTTACAGTTAAAGGTGGTGCTAATTATAACCTGACAGAAAACCACAATGTTTTTGCTAATATTGGTTATATTTCTCGTGCTCCTTTCTTCTCGGGTGGTGCATTTCTTTCTTCAATTGTAAGTAATGCTACTAATCCTGATGCTATCAATGAAAAGATTTTTTCTCTTGAAGTTGGTTATGGTTATCGTTCTAAATATTTCTCTGCAAATCTTAATGCATATCGTACAGCTTGGTTGGATAAAACAACAACAAGAACAACTACTTTGAAAAATGGCGATCGTGCAACTATTAATATGTCTGGCGTTGATGCTCTTCACCAAGGAATTGAACTTGATCTTGTAGCTCATCCAGTTAATTGGTTAGATATTACAGGTATGTTCTCTATTGGAGACTGGAAATGGAATAGTAATGCAATTGGATATTTCTATGATTCAGCTGGCCAGCCATTAACAGGTACATATGAATCAGACAAAGTTACTCCAATAATAGCTTCTGGTATTCAGGCTCCAGATCATGCTAAAATGACTATTTTTCAAAAAGGTACACCTGTTGGAGGTTCTGCACAAACAACTGCAGCTGTTGGAACTAAGTTTAAATTGAGCAACGATTTAAAAGTTGGCTTTGATTATACTTTATTTGCACGTAATTATGCAGATTTTGCTTTAGTGTCAGATGATATTAATATGAATGGAACTAAGACTTTTGAGCATCCTTGGCGTATTCCTTCTGCTGGTTTAGTTGATTTTAATGCTAGTTATTCTTTCAAGATTGGTAGTAACAGAGCTGTTTTATATGGTAATGTTGAGAACTTGTTTGATCAGGAATATATTGCTGATGCTTATGATGGCGGTGGTCACAACTGGCAATCTGCATATCGTGTATTTTATGGATTTGGCCGTACATACTCGATAAGACTTAAACTTAACTTTTAATCCTTTATAGAGATAATTAATTATGAAAAAGTATATAATATTAAGTTTTGTAGGTGCATTGTCGTTATTGTCAAGTTGTGATTATAACGATAAATATTTTGATGGACTGGATGATCTGGTTATACCTACTAATAAATTGTCACTTGAATATACCTTGACCGATGCTGATTATGCTACAATCTCAACATCTTCGACAAACATAGCCTTGGTACCTATTAAAAGTGATTCTTTGCTTTTGGCTGCAATTAAAACAAATAAATATTTTACAGATGCAGAACAAGTTCATAAGTTTATGCCAGCTTTTCTTGCTAGTAAATGGTATAGTGCTAGTGAAGGGGCAGCTGTAAAGGTTACATATAAGAAAAGCATTAATCTTCCTGATTATGTTGCTAAATTAAATGATACTTCTAAAAACTGGTATACAGTTTCAACATCTGATTACAAAACAATTTGGGGAGCTAATTCTACGGTTAACTTCTTTACTCCGTCTAAATCGGCATCAACTAATATTCCAGTATTCTTAGCAGCAGCTTATCCAAATGCTGTAAGTGGTGATGTTGTTGCTGTTAATTATAATGAGTCTGCCAGCGAGCCTACTTCAGTTGCTGCTTTAAGCGAAGATTTTGAAGCCCCAGCTGTAGGTAATGTTGCTGTAGTTAGTAATTGGTCTAATATTATTACAGCTGGTACATATAACTGGGCTGAGAAGTATTATTCTACAGAAAATAATAAATATATTCAGGCTAGTGCATATAATCATACTGCAGGAGTTTCTGAAATTTATATGGTTTCTCCAGCTATTAATGTAACATCTGGACAAGTATTTTCTTTTAGTGCGTGTCTTGGTAATTACTCTGCTGCAGGTGGTACACTTACAGTTCTTATTTCTTCAAATCTGGCTGGTACTACTGCGGATGATGTTAAAGCTGCTACTTGGGATGATGTTACTTCTAACTTCACGATACCGATTCCATCAGGAAAATATGGTACATTGGCAAAAGTTGGAGAATTACTTCTTTCTAAATATGTTGGTAAGAAAATCAATATAGCTTTTCGTTATAATGGTGATGGAACAACTGGTGCAACAACAACTGTACAAGTTGATAATGTTGTTGTAGCAAAATCTTCAGGTGCATATACTTCAACAGGTCTGTTATATACTTATAACGGAACTAAATGGGTAGCATATACAGGTAATTCTTACTTCTTGACAAAATCTGATTTAGCTACAATGGGGAGTAATTATGATAACTTCAGTGCTACAATGAATGCTGATAATTACATACCTCAATTCTTGAAATTGAAGTATCCTTATGCTCAGGAGGGAGATAAGAAAGCTATGGTTTATAAGTATTTTGCAAGTTCAAGTACAGTTGTTCGTGCTGATGAATATACATATACAAAAGGAACTTGGCTTAAGACTAATAATGTAACAAACTTTACAGATCAATTTGTGTATACAAATGGTGTTTGGAAATACAATCCAAGTGTTGTTGTTGATTTAGATCCGGCGAAAAAGTTATCAAGCACTGCTGCATTCTATCAAGCAATAACAGACTATGTGTGGACTAAAATAGATCAACCTGCAGGTGTGACAAAAAAAGGAAATGGTTATGTAACAAGCTATGGTAATAATGAATATTATTATGGTACTTCTGCATATCAATTTAACGTAGATTTTCGTCCTTCTGCATGGAAAACTCAAAATCCTAGTGCATATTCTAGTTTGACAGATGATCAACTCAAAGCAAAAATGTTTGAACGTTTGCCAGAAGCATTTATTCCTGCTTTGGAGAAGATTTATCCAGAAGCAAATATAGTTGCTGGGGTAAATGTAACATATACTATTAATTTTGGCATATATACAGGTGATAAGCTTACTGGTAATACTCATACTATTGTATATAAAGTAACAGGTACTGGTAAGTTTGAATATGTAGAAAACTCTCTAAAGGAGTTATAAGAATATAATAACTTATATATCCAGAATGCCATCCTTAGAAATAGGGGTGGCATTTTTTATTCTATAACATTAAAAAATATTTTCATCCCTCACTCCCTCACTATTTTACACAATTGGCTATATGTCAGTTGATTACGAGGTGATGGATTGATCCCTACCATCACCAAACCATCACCAAAAGGCATGAACCCTCACCTTTTTAAGCACAATCAGTAAAATTCAGACTCTATTTTTCTTGAGCAACAATATTAAGCTGAGTTTGATTCTATTTTGATAAAATAGCCCCGAAAAGGTGATGGATGACCCAATAAGTGATGGTTTGGTGAGGGTTCAAATCGCAACCATCACTTGGTAATATGCTATATTTAAACACATTACAAGAAAAGGTGATAGAGTGAGGGAAGCTTTTTGTTAGTCTGTAAGATCGTGTAAAAGTACAATGCAAAAACATCCCGCCTGCTTTTTAAAAAACGTAACCGGATGTTGAACAAACTCCCGCCGGCTTTCAAAAATTGCAGGCGGGAATTTGCATATGTAGATTGTTTGGAATGACCTTTCCTGGATTGAGTTTACAGTTTCTGTGGTTATTTACTTGAACTAAGTTACAATATTTTTCTTATTCCTAAGCCGGTTTGATATTAACTATTCACCAATATTTATTGGCCTATAAATCGTATCCATTGGCCAATGGTTTTTGATTATTGGTGAATGAATGGATTGCCATTTTATAATGATAGATATACTAAAAAGCAAATCAGGGAACTGTGTTTGAATTATTTCAACGCAGTTCCCTGATGTTATTTAGATTAACCTATTTAGGATTAGTGATAGTGTTTCTAAGTATTTAGTAATTTATTGCATGATCTTTTGGAAAATCATTTCCGCTCCATGCACGTTTGGAAGTCCAATCCATAGGTGCATCTGTCCAGAAGGGGTGAGAAGCTGGTAAACCTAAAGGTAAGAAAGCAACTGAAGTTATATACATACTACCATTGTTTGTATACCAGTCGGCAATATTGGGTTGACTTTGAGTGAAACCAATACGAAGATATCCTTTTTCATTGAAATTCTTTCCGGAATCGAACATGTTATGCATAACGGCTGTGAGAGCAGTACGAACTTGTCCATTAGTTAGTTCTACCGGAAGTTGTTCTTTCCACGCTAATTGTGCTAATGGTTGAAATACCCCCATACGATAAGGTATTGAACGTCCGAAAACAGGGTAGGTGCCTTCTGGTGAGATTAATCTTTCTAGTATCTGACTGTATTTCTGCATTCTTTTTAGTGCTATTTCATATTGCTGAACCGATGCAACATTGTTCTTTTTTAAATCGAGCATCACTTTTAAGCAATCTACATACATAGGTTGAATAACATAGCTATTGTAATAATCGAACGCAAAGCTTGTTCCGTCACTATACCAGCTATCGCCTACATACCATTCTTCTATTTTTCTAAGGGCAGAATGGATACGATACATATCTGGCTGAGCATTTGCTTTGGCTAAAAAACATTCAATAGTGGAAGAGAACAATAGCCAGTTGGTATAAGGTGGATCTACACGGCGCAATTGTTGGAATTCTGCAATATAGCGTTGCTTTGTTGTTTCATCTAATGGTAGCCATAATTGATTGTAGGCACGTAGAAAACTTTGAGCAACGTAGGCAGCGTCAACCAATGGCTGTCCCTCTTTTCTCCATAAAAGATAATCGGCACTTTGAGGATCTACAGCATGTTTGTAACTATCTAAAGCCCATTCACGTAATTGTTTCCGTTGTTTTCCTTCAGCTGAATTGTCATCCGGTAGTGAAAGCCATGGTGCAACTCCAGCCATAAGACGCCCAAAGCATTCCATATAAGTTACGCGTTTATCTCTACCATCCCATGTTGGGCTGACTTCCACCTGCATTTCTTCACTTAACTTTCCATTACTCATGGCCTTTAATACAGGCGATGCTATTTTATATAAGGTGCTAGCCCAATATTCACGATCGTGATTTACTCCTAAATATCTAGCCATTTCACAAGATGCCAATAAGAATGCTCCGACTCCGAAATTGGAGGTGGAGTTTTTATCAACGACTTGTCCGGGAATTGCTCTGTCACCAATAGGTTGAACATATCCTATCTTTCCACTCGATTGCATAGCGACTTTAGATAAATAGTTCCAGGCTTTTTGGCATACCGGACTATACGTCTCGTTATCTAAATATCCATTATTGATACCCCACAGCAGCCCGTAAGTCATTAATGCAGTTCCGCTGGTTTCTGGTCCCGGAGCAAAACTTGCATCGAATAAACTGCGTGTCCAGTATCCTTGCGGTTGTTGGCAAGCAGCTAATGCAGAAGCCATTTTCTGGAATTTCTTCACGAAGAAATCGCGATGTTTATAGTCCTTTGGTAAATCTTTGAGCACTTTGGCTAATCCGGCTATAACCCAACCATCTCCACGCGCCCAGAAATCTTTTTTATTATTGCCACTTTTATGCTTTGGATACACATAACGAGCATCGCGATAGTAAAGTCCTTCTTTTTCATCATACATTAAAGAATCGCTATAAAGAGTATATTCATATAGCTTATCCAAATATTGTTTATTATTGGTTATTTTATGTAATTTTGTCATAACCGGCATTACCATATAAAGGCCATCTGCCCACCACCAATAATCTTTTCTGGTAGTGCTCATTTCATATTCCATTACCTGGCGAGCTCTGGCTATTTTCTTTGGATCAGGATCGGCTGCATAAAGATCACAATATGTTTGAAAACAAACCTGATAATCGCCAAATAATACATAATCATCACTTTCTCCATAGGATAATTTCCAACCTGATTTTTTATCAGATTTAGCACCTTTCCATTGGTTCTTTTGAGCCCAGGCTTCCGAATAATTTTTGTAAGCTGCTGTTCCGGTAAGAAAGTAAGCTTCCATATTTCCGGTATGATAAACTGCATTATCCCAAAAAGCTCTTCCATGTTCTGGATTTTGGCTTTGCCAGTAACGGTTTACTTTATGAATGATTTTAATGACTTCTTCTTGCTCAGTTGGCTTATTGGTAAATGAGACAAGTAATAATGCGATAAATGGTAATACAACTTTAAATAATTTATTCATAGCATATAATTTAATAAAATTCAATTGATGCAAAGTTATATTTATGATAGAAATATATGGACGAAAATACGTTCATTTTGGTTTAAAAAGGCTTTATTCGTTTTTTTTGTTGCAAATAGTTGCTTTTTTAGAAGCATTTATGGTTTCTATTTGTTCTAAAGTTAGATAGTAGAAATAATAATTTTAATGTGTCGAAAATTATCTTTTCAATGAGAATTTTTGAATGAGAAGTTTGTTTAAGAATAAGGAATGAATTAAAATAAAAAAGAAAGATCCCTCAAGAATAAAATTCCTGAGGGATCTTTTAATGCTTTATCGAATAAATAAAGTCGGCTGATTACTCAGCAGCAGGAGCTTCTTCTACAGCAGGAGCAGCTTCTTCAGCGGCTGGTGCAGCAGCGGCAGCTTCAGCAGCAAGTTCTGCAGCTTTCTTTTCTGCTAATACTTGAGCTTTTGCTTCATTGATTTTCTTTTCAGCATCAAAGCGTGCTTTAGCGTCAGCTTTAGCAGCTTCATCGTTCTTTGCTTTCAATGCAGCAAGACCGTTTTCTTTGTTGCCTTTCCAAGCTTCGAATTTAGCGTCAGCTTCAGCTTCACCAAATGCGCCCTTAGCAACACCACCAAGTAGGTGCTTTTTCATGTAAATTCCTTCACGAGAAAGAATATTACGAACTGTGTCAGTAGGTTGAGCTCCTGTAAGAACCCAATATAATGCACGGTCGAAATCCAAATCTATTGTTGCAGGATCGGTGTTAGGGTTGTAAGAACCGATTTTTTCAATAAACTTACCATCACGTGGTGCTCTGCTGTCCGCAATAACAATCTGATAGAACGCGTAGCTCTTGCGACCGCGTCTTTGCAATCTGATCTTTGTTGCCATTTTAAATAATGTTTTTTAATTAATGATTTGAATTAATGCCAGTATCTCGTACTAGCGGGCGCAAAGTTAATGCTTTTGTTTTGAATGACAAAGAGTTCGAAAAAAATAATCACCAAAAAGAATAAATCCTTTTGGTGATTATTATATAAAATACCGATTGTGATATTAAATCAAACGTTAGTTCTTTGTTTTATAACTCACGAAGCCATTTTTCCAATTCTTCAGTCCACTGACGTTTGTATTTGAAGTTATCACGGAATCCCCATCCATGACCTCCAATAGGATAGATATGCATTGATGCAGATACTTTGTTCTTTAAGAGTGCAAGATAGTAGTTTACTCCATTTTGTGGAGGAACCGCACCATCATCATTTGAAAGAGCTATAAAAGCTTTTGGAGTTTCGGGAGTTACTTGCAATTCATTTGAATATAATGTTTCCAACTCTTTGCCTGGATTCTTTCCGATCAGATTTTCACGTGAGCCTCCATGGGTATATGTCTTATCCATTGTTATAACCGGATAAAGCAATATTTGAAAATCCGGACGAGTCTCGGCAGTATAGTGTGTTGCTAAAGTAGAAGCCAAATGCCCACCGGCAGAAGCTCCCATAATCCCAACTTTGTGGGTGTCTATTCCCCATTCTGCAGCATGTTGGCGAACAATAGTAATTGCTTGTTTGGCATCTGAAATAGGCACTTCATTATGGCCGTTAGGCATACGATACTTTAAAACTACGTATGTAATACCTTGAGCGTTAAACCACGAAGCCATATCATGTCCTTCGTGATCCATAGCTAAACGGGCGTAACCACCTCCGGGACACATAATGATGGCTTTGCCATTACCATCTTTTGCTTTATAAATAGTAATAGTGGGAGAGACTACATTGCTTATGCGGTTTTTCTCATTTTCCTGTTCAGTTCCTTTTAGCTCATTAGAGTTTGGTGCACCATTTGGCCATAGTGGCAACTCTATTGGTTTTTGAGCAAAGAGAGCTGTTGTTACAGTTAGCATCACTGTCAATAGTAGTTTTTTCATGTTTATTTTAACTTTGAAGATTTGTGCATTGTAGCTTTTACTAAATAAACAATCAAAACAATGTAAGCAATGATAGAAGCAACTTCCGACCATGAATTAGCCAGCCATTCTTCATTTACAAGGTTTACTCCGCAGAAACGGATACCTGCACTGATAACGCCCATTAATGCACCACCGGCAATGAATCCGGAAGCAAGAAGAGTTCCTTTTTCTCTGCGTTCTGAATTTATTGAGTCATCTTTAGAACGGGTAGTAACATACCAATTGATTGCTCCACCTACTAATAGTGGTATATTCAATTCTAATGGAATAAACATACCTAATGCAAATGCAAGTGCAGGTATTCCGCAAAGTGTAAGTACAATAGCAAGAGCAGCTCCAATTCCGTAAAGTATCCATGGAGCACCAACGCCATTCATTAATGGCTCAATAACTGCTGCCATAGCATTTGCTTGAGGAGCTGCAAGTTGACCGCTTGAGAATCCATAAGTTTTATTCAATATAATCATTACACCACCTACAGTTGCTGCAGATACTATTGTTCCCAGAAATTTCCATGTCTGTTGTTTTGCAGGAGTTGTTCCTATCCAATATCCGATTTTTAAGTCGGTAATAAAACCACCGGCCATAGATAGCGCAGTACAAACTACACCGCCCATAACCAACGCTGCAACCATACCTGACGGACCTTTTAAACCAACAGCAACCATAACTACAGAGGCTAAAATCAGAGTCATCAATGTCATTCCCGAAACTGGGTTTGTTCCCACAATAGCAATAGCATTAGCTGCTACAGTAGTGAAAAGGAAAGTAATTCCTGCAACAAGAAGAATGGCAACTATACATTGGTAAATATTTCCTTGCATTACGTCAAAGAAGAAAAATAAAAAGACTAAAGCGATTGTGAGAATAGAGCCAATAGCGATAACCTTCATTGACAAATCGCGTTGTGTACGGGGAATGTTTGCTTCTACATCACTGTTTCCACCCATTTCTTTAGCAGCAAGTCCTACAGCACTTTTAATAATTCCCCATGATTTGATGATTCCGATAATTCCTGCCATAGCGATACCACCAATACCAATGCTTTTTGCATAATATTTAAAGATTTCTTCCGGGCTCATCATTCCTACAGCTGTAGTAATATCGGGATTCCACATATTAAGCACACTGTCTCCCCATATTAAAGAAATACCGGGTATTATTACCCACCAAACCGCAAGCGAACCAAAACAAATAATTGCTGCATACTTTAGTCCGATTATATAACCTAAACCAAGTACGGCAGCACCGGTATTAACCTTAAATACCAATTTGGCCTTATCGGCAATCATTTCACCAAAACCTGTAACACGAGTCGTAAAGTTTTCGTTCCACCATCCGAAAGTGGCAACAATAAAGTCGTATAATCCACCTACCAAACTGGCTATCAAAAGAGGTTTTGCCTGGTTACCACTTTTCTCTCCGGAAACAAGAACCTGAGTTGTAGCAGTTGCTTCTGGAAAAGGATATTTTCCATGCATCTCTTGTACGAAATATTTTCGGAATGGAATTAAGAATAAGATTCCGAGTACTCCTCCTAAGAGAGAACTGACAAAAACTTGAAGGAAACTAACAGACATTTCAGGATATTTTGCCTGAAGTATATATAATGCAGGCAGAGTAAAAATTGCACCGGCTACAATTACTCCGGAGCTGGCTCCAATAGATTGAATAATTACATTTTCACCTAAAGCATTTTTTCTTTTTGCTGCGCTTGAAACTCCAACGGCAATAATAGCAATTGGAATAGCTGCTTCAAAAACCTGTCCAACTTTAAGCCCAAGATAGGCTGCTGCAGCTGAAAAGAGAATTGCCATGGCAATACCCCACATCACCGACCAGGGAGTTACTTCCTTATACTGTTTATCAGGAGACAACAACGGGTTATAAACTTCACCCGATTTAAGTTCTCTGAATGCATTTTCGGGCAATCCCGTTAATTTTTCGTCTTCTTCGTGTTTCATATTTAATAAATTGTTTTTTTATTGAACTTCAAAGGAACAAAAAATATCAATTATATGCAATTCTGAGTTTAACTAAAGTGTATTTAAATACAAAAAGAGGCTACTACTGTTTTATATCGTAGTAACCTCTTCTCATTTACAAATTATAGATAGTTAGACTAGTCTATTTTATCTCAATAACTCTTTGAGCTTTTTTTTCTTCCTCTGGACTCCTTTTCGGTATATTAATCGTTAGTACCCCATTATCCATTGCTGCTCCGATTTTATCTTTTACAACATTGTCAGGAAGATACATTGTTTGTTGAAATTTAGTGTAAGAAAATTCTCGTCTCAGGTAACGGCCTTCCTTGTTTTCTTCTTTGTTTTCTTGTTTCTTCTCCATGGAGACAACCAGCTGATTGTCTTCATCTATTCTGATGTTGAAATCTTCTTTTGTCATTCCTGGAGCAGCAACTTCTACTTTGTATTCGCTCTCAGTCTCAATTACATTGATAGCCGGAGCTGTAGCGCTTGATTTGACCATCCAGTTGTTGTCGAATAAATCATTAAATACGTCAGGTAACCAATTTTGAGATCTTCTAACAGGCATCATAATTTTAATCTCCTATCTTTTAAAAGTTAAACATTAAATCTATAATGAACTGGGTTTTTTTGAACTCAATTTCACTAAATAAATAACAATGTTTATGCCAAGATGGTTTACTGAATATTTGTCTCTTTGCGCTGCCAAATTTTCTTTTTAAATAGGCTTTTAATGTCAATTTTACCTGTTACTTAAAAGAAAGGAATCTCAAGAATCTGATTCGAGAGAATAAGTAATTTAAGAGTAAAGGAACTGTTAAGCCGATAATAGAATAAAAGATCCAGAAAATGTTATTTCGCCATGATATTACCGGATGGCATCCAATAAGTAATGGGTTGAGACCATAATAAACTATTTTTATATAGCTGACGATTTTATAACTCAGAATACTGAGTATAATAATGGGCATTGTGTTGTTTCCCAGATATATAAGAGATTTATTTGTCGTTAAATACACAATGCTTTTGCTCTTTTTATTATCCAGCCATGACGAAAACTTGTATGTCATAATCCATCCCAGAATTGCAGGTGTAAATGTTCCTAAGTACAACCTTATTTGCGGATTAGATGCCAATGAAGTAGGATTTATATATGAGATTATACAAACTAGAATGAATGACGATATTAATATTACATTATCATATTTCAGATTCTCATTTATTCTGGAATTACGAAATATAAAACCTGCGCCAAAATAAAATATACCATATATCTCTCTGATGCCACCTTGAGGTATGTATGGAAGCTTAATTCTCCATAAAGACATTATAAATCCCGATATAAAGGCAATTAAGCAAATTATTAGAGCTGTATTCGTATTTCTCAAATGAAAGAGCTTTTTGATAAGATAAAAAAGAAGGCAAAATAAGATGCTTGAGATAAACAAAGAACGTAAGAACCAAAATGTGCCTAAAAATGTTTGTTCATAATCTCCCATGCTGGTTATTATGTTGAACATCTTCTTTATAATAGTCTCAGAACTAAATAATTTTGAATGACCAAAACGAGCATTTAAAATATTGGCTTTGAAAAACAGGTTGTGCAGGAAAAGAAATATCAAACTCCATTTTACAAATGGTACATACAACCCTTTAAACCTCTTTTTAATAAATAGGAATTTATCGTCTGCATACTTTGTGGAAAAGAAATAGCCAGAAGCAATAAAGAATAAAGGCATATGAAAGCTATAAATAAAACGGCCCATAAAAGAGGGGCAAGCTGAATGCCCTATTACCATTAATATTATACCAATACCTTTACAAATACTGATTGTATTGTTTTTCATCCCTGTTCTTTAAAAGGTCATGATATTATTTTCTGTCAAGCTTAAATCTGATTCTAAATTTACCTTCTGAATAATCTGTGCTGATTATTTTAAACGTTCCAATTTCAGATGTGTTTTCTACGTGAAGACCAATGCAGGCACAAATGTCATAATCGCCAACATATACTAATCTTAATGTTTCGCTTGCATCTTCGGGTAATTTGCTCAGGTCTACACATGCCGGAACCTCCTGGCGAGAAACAAAAGCGCTTGTAATTGGCAGATTTTGATTTATGACTTCATTTACTCTGTTTTCTATTTCAGCAATTTTTTCTGCAGTAGGTGCTTCATTTAAAAAATAATCGCACTTACTTTTTTTCTTTTCTATATGGTTGGTTCTTGATCTTTCGCAGCCAAACATTCTAATCATTGTTTGATTAAGTACGTGTTCAGCAGAATGCATTGGCGGAAATTCGGTCTTGTTATGCTCGTTTAATATTGGTTTTTCCATTTCAATTATTGTTTTTGCAAAGATACTATTTTTTAGAAATGGAGAACGGAACTTTAAAGTACTTCTTATTTTTCAAATGCAAAGTCCTTTAATACTTCAAGTTCTTTTGCAATTTGAGTTTCCCATTCTTTTTGTTTAATTGGGTTACAGCCAGAATTGGTATCTAATGTATACTCACTTTTTCGGTTAACGAATTTAGTCATAAGTTGGTGATCTAACTCTTTTATTGTTTTTGCTCCGGAAATTATTGACTTTCGGTTATCCCGCAAGGCTTTTCTGAATTCACGAGCGTAGATTTCGCATAAATCAAATAGTGTTTGCTGAAATATCAAAGTTTCTTTTACATTTGCTGTTGTATCAATCTGAGATGCTGATTTTATCATATAGTTAAGAACTCTTTTATTGAAGTTCTTAGTAAGGAAATTAAATCCGTTTATGTGATATTCTGTTGAAAATTGAGCCGAACTAACTTCTTTTCCACTAATCTTTATGCCAAAATCATCCACTGTAAGTTTCTTTTTAGCACTCCAGTATATTAAGTTCTTGTCTGTTGATTTTTGAGCAAATATTATACTTGAGTATGTAAATAATAAAATTAGTGTAATTAGCTTGTTTGTATTAATGTTTTTCATTCTGATATATAATTAAAAGGTAGTCTTTATTCAGAAGAACAAAATTAGTAAAATAATGTATCATTTTCTATTTTTAAACTATAAAAATCTATGGTATTATTATTTCGGTCTGGTGCAGCTAATACAAAGAATATTATAAAACACATTTCCATCTGCTACATCTACCACTAAAATTCTTGAAACTATTATAAGCAGGACTTTTCAGCTAGTGGCAGATGTTTTGATGAGCACTGTTATCTGCTACTGGTATTTTTTATCTACCACCATTTTCAGTGAACTTTGATTTTAAAGATTATAGGCTATTGTTTGGGGAGCTTTGGGGTATATGCAAAAAAAAAAGGAGTCACGCCTGACTCCAACCTTTGTTAACCTTAAATCTAATACTATGAAAAACACATTGCAAATGTACGGAGTTTTGTGATATCTCCAAAAGTTTAGGCTATAAAAGTATGTTTTATAACATGATTTAATATTTCTATTTTAAAATGTTAATAGAAGACTAACCAAATGTACAAGATTGCATGCGTTTTGAACGGAATTAATAGGGAATATCCGTAATAAATATTTTTCTTTGTAGCTGCAAAAACGACTATTACATAGTAAGACATAATATTTAAAAGTAAAACAACTGTTAACCGATGAAAATAAAACTACTTATCACTTTGTGTTTATGCACCTCTTTTATGTCATTTTTAACTCTTCATGGCGAAAATAAATATAAAGCTATTTATAGCGGCATACCTTTATTTGACCAAAATAATAAAGAAGTAAATGCTCATGGAGCCTGTATCGTAAAAGAAGGAAACAAATATTATTTATTTGGAGAATATCATACCGATACCAGTAATGCATTCACAGGTTTTAGTTGTTATTCTTCTTCCAATTTAATGGATTGGAAATTCGAAAAGATAGTTTTGCCATTGCAGGCTGATGGTTTGCTGGGGCCTGACAGGATAGGAGAGCGCATTAAAGTAATGAAATGTCCTGCTACGGGAGAATACGTAATGTTAATGCATACGGATAATCTAAAATACAGTGATCCTCATGTGGGATATGCCACTTGTAAAACAATCAACGGTAACTATGAATTTAAAGGAGAATTATTACATAATGGTAAATATCTGAAGAAATGGGATTTAGGAACTTTTCAGGATAATGATGGTAAAGGATACCTGCTTACTCACGAAGGATTTATTTATGAATTAGCTTCTGATTATAAATCGGTAAATCAGATTGTTGTATCTGAAGCTATTCATGGAGGAGAAGCTCCGGCTATGTTTAAGAAGAATGGAACCTATTTCTGGCTTTTTTCAGATAAAACTAGCTGGGAACGGAATGATAATTACTATTTAACGGCTCAATCAATTAAAGGTCCATGGATTAAAAGGGGATTCTTTGCACCAAAAGGTTCATTAACGTGGAATTCTCAGTCTACCTTTGTGCTACCTATAGTTAATGGAAACGATACTTTGCATTTATATATGGGCGATCGCTGGTCGTTCCCAAAACAAGGTTCTGCAGCGACTTATGTTTGGCAACCCATCTCTATATGCGGCGACGAAATTTCTATACCTGTATTTCGTGAAAGTTGGCAAATGGATAAATCTATGTCTGGCTGGTCTGTGGTTGATATTAAAAGAAAGTCGATAAAAGAAAAATGTATTGTGGAGCAAGGCACTTGGAAAGCGATTAATGATTGCCAAAAATCAAAAGAAAAAGGTGCAATAATTAGTTATTCTTTTAAAGGTAAGCAGATTGGCATAAAGGCACTATCTGGCAGAACAAGTGGTTACGCAAGAATTTCAATTAAGAACGATAAAAATAAAGAAATTGTAAATTCCATTATTGATTTTTATAGCAAGTACGAATATTCATCACAGAAATTTTTAAGTCCGATATTGAAGTCTGGTAATTATACCCTCAGTATCGAGGTCTTGGGAGAGCATCCGGCATGGAGTGATAAAAGAAAAGCTGATTACGGAAGTACAGATAATTATGTTATGATTGAAGATGTTTACACGATAGACTAAAATTTACTAATTATGAAAAAACTAATATTATTTATTTAATGGCTTACAGTTTTTAATAGCCTGCATGCTGCAGACGATGAAGTGTATGTGGCTAAATACAAGAATGATAAAGCTTGTGCCATAAGTTACACTTTTGATGATGGATTAAAGGAACATTATACGCTTGCTGCTCCTGGTCTGGAAAATCTGGGCTTTAGAGGAACTTTCTGGGTAAATGGTTTAAGTGTTGAAACAAATAGCGATGCAAATAAACCTCGTGTTTCCTGGGAAGAATTAAAGGATATGAATAAAAGGGGGCATGAAATATCTAATCACGGATGGTCTCACAAAAATCTGACAAAAATAACTTTAGAGGAAGTTGTTACTGAAATTGGAAAGAACGATAGTATTATTATTGCAAATATAGGTGTTGCGCCTCGTACATTTTGTTATCCTTATAATGCCCGAAATGAAGAAGTATTAAAGATAGCTTCTAAAAATAGAGTTGATACCCGTACCAAACAGATCGCTGTTGGCGGACATTCCACTCCCGAAAAACTAGATCAATGGGTAAACGAATTGTTGAATACCGGCGAATGGGGTGTTGGCATGACACATGGCATTACTTATGGTTATGATGCATTTAATGATTCAACTGTTCTGTGGAATCATCTTAGAAAAGTAAAATCTATGGAAGATAGAATCTGGGTAGGAACTTTCCTTGAAGTTGCTTCATACATCAAAGAGAGAGACAAAATTAAAATAAAGGTCTCAGCAGAGGGGAAGAAACAACTAAAAATTACCCCAGAATTGCAAATGGACAAGAATTTATTTGCAGAACCGCTGACTTTGGTTGTAAAAAGAGCGGGGATAAAGAGTGTTGAGGTGAAGCAAGGTAAGAAAAAGCTTTCAACCCGAATATTTCCTGATAAAGTGATGTTTGACTTTAATCCATATTCAGGACCAATACAAGTGAAATTTTAAAATAACCGAAGTTAAGATTATAATTGCTATACCTCCTTTATCAAAAGTCTACTTGATAGGGGAGGTTTTTTTTATGATATTATTGTTTGCTATATAAAAGTATTTGGAAGCAATTGGAGTATGTGCAAAAAAAAAAGAGTCACGCCTGACTCCAACCTTTGTTAACCTTAAATCTAATACTATGAAAAACACATTGCAAATGTACGGCTTTTCAGGTAATCTCCAAATAATTCTGCTTTAAAAGTATGCTTAATAACATGATTTAAGATTTTGGCGGGTAAATGTTTAATAGTGCAAACATGTATAATATACATTTAAATATTGCATAACCTTTTTATAAGTCCTTTCATTTTGGGTAACAAAAATACTATCTTTGTTTCATAAGTTTTTCTGATACATTAATTTAAATAATATGGGTATGAGTAAATTGAAAGTATTAAATGTTGTTTTAGCAGTAGTATTATTAATATTAATCATTCTAACATTTTTTTGTATGAAGCAGGGTGGAAAAGCTGAAGCAAATGCCTCTGGTAGTGGAAAGTCGGCAATTGAAATTATTCATAAGCGAACCAGTGTAAGAGACTATACCGAGAGAAAAGTAACAAGAGATCAGTTGGAAACTCTTGTTCGTGCCGGTATGGCAGCTCCAACAGCTATGAATAAACAACCATGGTTGTTTGTTGCAATAGACGATAAGGAGATTCTTAATTCTTTGGGAGCGGTGTTGCCTTTCGGTAAAATGCTGTTGAAATCTACTGCTGCTATTGTTGTTTGCGGAGATATGAATAAAGTATTAGATGGTCATGGCAAAGAGATGTGGATACAAGATTGTTCTGCTGCGTCTGAAAATATTCTTTTAGCTGCAACAGATTTAGGTCTTGGTGCTGTTTGGACGGGAGTTTACCCTGCTGAAGATAGAGTTTCTACGGTAAAAAAGGTGCTAAATTTACCTGCAAATCTTATCCCTTTAAATGTTATTCCTGTTGGTTATCCTGCCGGAGATACAACTCCTAAAGATAAATGGAAACCTGAAAATTTGCATTGGAATAAATGGTAATTAATTACTCTGAAGGAGTTTTTGGAGTATATGCAAAAAAAAAGGAGTCACGCCTGACTCCAACCTTTGTTAACCTTAAATCTAATACTATGAAAAACACATTGCAAAGGTACGGCTTTTGAGGTAATCTCCAAATAATTCTGTTCTAAAAGTATGCTTAATAACATGATTTAATATTTCGGTATTCTAAATGTTTAATTATGTGAAATTTTAAAGCTATTACGGATTATAATATTATGCTGTACAAAACAATTAATTCTTCTGTACAAAAGAATTAATTGTTTTGTACAGAAGATTGTATTCTTTTGTACAAGGATTTAATAATGTATAACCGGTGGTTTAAATAAAGAATAGGGAAATTAGCAGATTATATCTATCTTTGTACAAAAGTAACCGCTTTTATTAGTCAGTATTTACATCAAAAAACAAAATTTAGAATGTCATTTGAAGCAACCAAAAGAGAGTGGAGCGAACTCTATACCTTTTTTCGCCTACTTAGTGATGGGCAGGTTTATGCCGGTTCACCACAAGTGAAAAAGAGAGAGGACGCGTGTCTTCCTATTGCATTAATTCAACGCGAGGAACATGATGGTACTCGGAAATACTTTATTGAAAATGAAGAAATTCACATCGTTGGAGAAAAAATAGATAAGGTAATTCCTCGTGAAACGTTTGGAGATGTTGCTAATGCTATATTAGCCGGAATGAAAGCTTCTTCTGAAGATCTTGTTACATCACCCGAAGGAGTTGAGGGGTTTCTTGATGAAGTCTCCATTTTTGATTTAGAGGCTCGTACAGACGACCGTACAGATTTCTATCTCGCCTTCTATCATGTTGATTCTCCGTTGGTTGGTTTCAATGTTCGTTCACGAATGAGTGCTATGAATCCAATATTGGATGGAGGACGGACGGCCAATTTGAAATTTGAGCAAACAGGAATTAAGTTTGCTAATCCGATGATTAATAACGTGAATGCATTGGAAACTCCAGATGTTGTAGTGGATAGAATGTTGCTTATTGAGCGTTTGGGTGGTGTTTTAAAATATGCAGACGTGGCCGATAAGGTGTTTCGCTATAATCTTCTGATGATTGATCTTCATTTCCCGAGAATGATTGCCGAAATGCTTCGCATTATGCAAATCGAGGGTATTACAAAGGTTTCTGAATTGGTTGATTGCATCAAGGAAATCAATCCTTTGAAAATAAAAGAGGATTTAATTGTAAAAAATGGCTTTTATGAATATAAAATGAAGCAATTCCTTATGGCTTTGGCTTTAGGCATGCGCCCGGCTAAGATTTATACCGGGGAAGATTCTGCTGTATCCGGAATTTTACTTGTTACCGGAAGCGGAGAAGTGCTTTGTTATCAAAAGTCGGATAAAAAGGTCTTTGAAGATTTTCTGTATCTTAATACCCGTTTGGAAAAAGGATCGACAGAAAAAGATAAATATGGTTTTATGGAAAAAGAAAATGGCCTTGTTTACTTTAAACTAAATCTGAAGATTGGATTAACAAAACGATAAACTGATTTTATTATCTATCTAACTTGTATTAGGTAGTCTTAGCATAAAAATGCTGCCTTTTAATTATTTTTCTGGTGGGAAATTAATTAAAGGCAGCATTTCTTTATTTTATTCTAATTTGAGATAGGATTGCTTATAGAATGAATTTTAAAATCTTTCCGCTCATGCCATCTACAAACGTTTCTGTAGGCTGGTAGGGGAGAAGACTTAGTTTTTCTTCTTTTCCTGAAAGTAATTCATTGGCAATATATGTGTCTTTTTGAGGAATCTGCAGGAAATCAAAAGCGTGACTTGGAATATTGACTGAAACCTTAGAAGCTTTCTTGTCGAAATTAGCTATAATCAACAAAAGTTCATTATCCTGTTTCCTGAAAAAAACATATTGTTTGTGTACGTTGAAGTCTGGTTTTCCAAAGTTTACGTACATAAGATCAAAAAACTGTCCTTGGTAAATAGCCTTTTCCTGGTTACATAGATTTAATAACTTGCTATAGAACGCTTGTAGTTGTTTCTGCTTGTTAGTCAGAAGCTCGCCGTCAAACTTATCATTGTTTCTCCAGTTTCTTATAGTCTCAATACTCCAGTAATCAAAAATAGTGGTTCTTCCATCTTTTCCGCTAAAACCTTCTTCGTCCATTCCGTGTTCACCCAATTCTTGTCCGAAGTAGATCATTACAGGATTGGTATTCATACATGCAGCAACAATCATGGCCGGAATTCCTTTAAAGCCATCTCCTGCCAGGAAACTGGAGGCCAGTCGTTGTTCATCATGGTTTTCCATGAAATTAAGCATCTGCTTTTCAATACCTCCTAGGTTTTGCCAGCAACGGGTAATATCAGATGCCGATTTGTAACCACAAGTTACATCACGAACTGTTTCGTAAAGACCTACTTTGTCGTATAAATAGTTAAATCCTCCATTAAAAAGGTAGTTATGATACTCCCATGGATTATATACTTCCGCAATAAAGATAATTGAAGGATATTTGTATCTGACTTGTGCAATAGCCCATTTCCAAAATTCTACCGGTACCATCTCTGCCATGTCGCAACGAAATCCATCAATTCCTTTGGATGACCAGAACATAAGAATATCCAGCATTTTTATCCAGGTATCGGGCACGGGATAAAAATGCTTGGTTCCTCCGTTGGCATAGTCAATACCATAATTTAATTTTATGGTTTCGTACCAGTCGTTAATGCCTGGGTATGCATCAAACTTATCATTCCCGGTTGCTTTAGCCGGAAATTCATAATAGGCTTTCGGAGCACCATCTTTCAGGTCGAACTGTCCGCTGAATACAGTTTGAGGTATATAATAAAAATTATTATATGGACTAAAGGCATTCTCCGTGTTATCTTTTTCTCCTAAATTCTGTACATGCTTAGGCATTGCATCAGAGTGATATTGTCTGGCTACATGATTAGGAACAAAATCAATAATAAACTTCAGATTAGCCTGATGAGTACGTTTAACCAATGCTTCAAATTCTTTTATGCGGTTAGACACATCATCTGCCAAATCGGGATCTACATCATAATAATCCTTAATAGCATAAGGAGAGCCCGCTTTACCCTTTACAACCGCCGGATGGTCGGGGTGAATATTGAATTTGCTATAATCGGTTTTAGTAGCATGTTCAATGATTCCTGTATACCAGATATGGGTTATTCCCAACTTCTTTATTTCGCTTAATGCTTTATCTGTAAAATCAGAGAATTTTCCACATCCATTTTCTTCAATGGATCCGTTTTTAATGCAATGATCGTTATTGTTGCCGAATAAGCGTGAGAATATCTGATAAATTATTATTTTATTTCTTTTGTTTTCCATATTGTTCCTTTTTCTTGAATGAACTTATTCAGGACTTCATTTCCTACAGCATATCCCTGTTTGAATATCTCATCCGCTTTTTCTAATTCGCGGTTGCTATATCCTTTCAGACCGTAAGGTTCAATCAATAAATCGCTGTTTTCTCTATCAGGAAAAGTATTTGCCCTAAACATAAAGTGGTATGACCGCAGGGCTATATTTACAATGTTCATTTTATATTTCCCTGCAATCAGAGGGCTCACATTGATTGCGATAACCTTTTCACACTCTTTGCGAATAGTAGAAACCGGTAGATTTTTTAAAACTCCTCCGTCTACATAATTTATTCCATCGATATTGACGGGTGCAAACATAACAGGCATGCAACAAGATGCCGCAACCAATTCGGCAATATTTCCTTTGCGGAATTGCACACTTTTGCCATGGTCTAAATCTGTAGCTGTAATGACAATGGGTATTTCCATGTCTTCCAGCCTTTTATGTTTTAGATTTGTATTTAGAAAATCTTTGAAATCATCTAATTTGAAGAATCCGTTGATGGTTAAGGCCCAGCTGGTTAAATCCATAAATTTGTAACCATTAAATTTTTCAACGGCTTGGTAAGGTTCGTATCCATCAGCGTAGAAGACTCCGGCCAGTGACCCTGCACTAACACCTGAAATAATATCAGGCTTTATATCGTGTTCAAGTAAAGCTTGCATAACTCCCAAATGAGCAAACCCTTTTATAAATCCACCACTGAGGGCATAACCTATCCTGTGCGGCTTATTAGTCTGGAAATTATTATATTCTGCCATCTATTTGTCTTGCTAAATAAGTTGCTACGAAATTACTAAATAATTTGATTGCTATATACGAAAAGAGGCCGGATTTTTTCAAGTCCGGCCTCTTTCTTATAATTTAAAATTGTTATGCTAATCCGTGAGCATTAACAGTTGGTTCAATCTTCTTGATTAATCCTTGAAGAACAGCTCCTGGTCCGCATTCAGTGAAATCGGTTGCACCGTCTGCTACCATGTTCTTCACAGTTTGTGTCCAACGTACCGGAGCGGTAAGTTGTGCAATCAGATTTTCTTTAATCTGTGCAGGATCTGTCTGTGGAAGAGCATTTACATTTTGGTAAACCGGACAAGTAGGAGTGTGGAAATCTGTACTGTTGATAGCAGCTGCAAGTTCAACTTTAGCAGGATTCATCAGAGGAGAGTGGAATGCACCACCAACCTTTAATGGAAGAGCACGTTTAGCTCCGGCTGCTTTCATTAATTCGCAAGCTTTTTCAATACCAGCAATTGAACCTGAAATTACAATTTGTCCAGGGCAATTATAGTTTGCCGCAACACATACTTCGCCTTCAATTGAAGCACAAATTTCTTCTACCTTTTCATCTGCCAATGCAATGATAGCAGCCATTGTTGACGGAGCAGCTTCGCAAGCTTTTTGCATAGCCATGGCACGTGCGTAAACTAGTTTAACACCATCTTCGAAAGAAAGAGCGCCAGCTACAACTAGTGCAGAAAATTCTCCAAGTGAATGACCGGCTGTCATTTCAGGTTTTGTATCATCGTTTTTGCATAATGCAGAGATGACAGAATGAAGGAAAACTGCCGGTTGAGTAACTTTTGTCTGACGAAGATCTTCATCAGTTCCTTCAAACATAATATCCGTAATGCGATATCCCAGGATATCATTCGCTTTTTCAAAAAGTTCTTTAGCTAATGCTGAGCTTTCATATAGGTCTTTTCCCATGCCCACAAATTGTGCACCCTGACCTGGAAATACAAATGCTTTCATACTATTTTTGTTTTATGTTTATGAATAACGGCCGCAAAGGTAATGATAATTTTGGTTATAAATGAAACTATTCTCTTATTTTCATTCTGATTGTGAGTGAATAAGTTACTTTACCCCGAATGGTATTTCTTGAAATATTGTTTGTCTCTATATGACAATAGATTTGCCTTTATTTTATTAAAGTGAGTAAAGATGAAGAATGTAGCTCAGATTTAGTAGCAGATGTGGAGATCATTTGGAAAAAAAGTTTTTTATTTTGTTCTTGATTTATCGAAGAGGGGCTTTTACTTGATGATGTAAATTAAAAAAGGTAGATAAAATCTATGCTTTATCTACCTTTAGTATATTTTTTAGTTGAAATTATGCTTTTGGAAGAGCTTCTTTAACAACCATTTGACGGCCTTCGAATTCAGCACCGTTTAATTCTTTAATAACGTTTTCAGCTTCAGCTTGATCAGGCATTTCTGCGAAAGCAAAACCTTTAGATCTGCGAGTTTCGCGGTCAATGATCAATTTAACTGAGTTTACTGTTCCATACTCTTCTAATACTTGACTAAGATCTGATTCTTTAACCTTGTAGTTTAGGTTACCAATGTAAATATTCATACGAATAAAAATTAAAATAAATAAATTAAAAATTAAAACAATGTAAGTTTTGAAAGATCCGTTTCGTCATTTAAAAATACCCGTAGATAAACGTGATAATTAATAATAGAAGAATGAGAACAATGCAAACTATCTCTTGTTTGTGGGTACAAAGGAAAGAATTTATTTTTAATATCAAACTATAAATGTAGTTTTTTTTTCAAACAAGTTTTATTTTATGTTATTTTAACAATGGCAAACTAAAGTGGAAATTGTTTAATTACAAAAAATATAAATTCAAGAGATTGAGTAACTACTCCTTTGTTAATTTAAAAAAGGTAGATAAAGCATTATGCAATATCTACCTTTAGTATATTAATGTTGCTATTATGCTCTTGGAAGAGCTTCTTTAACAACCATTTGACGGCCTTCGTATTCAGCGCCGTTTAATTCCTTAATAACGTTTTCAGCTTCAGCCTGGTTTTCCATTTCAGCAAAAGCAAAACCTTTAGATCTGCGAGTGTCGCGGTCGATGATTAGCTTAACTGAATTTACTGTTCCATACTCTTCTAGGACTTGATTAAGATCTGATTCTTTAACCTTGTAGCTAAGGTTACCAATGTAAATATTCATACGAATAAAAATTAAAATAAATAAATTAAAAATTGAAACGATGTAAGTTTTAAAAGATCTGTTTCGTCATTAGAATGTGCCTGATAAAATCAGGTAAATTTAATAGAAGATTGAGAACGATGTAAACTCTTTATTGTTTATGGATGCAAAGTAACGCATTTATTTTTGATTACGAACTATAAATGTGTTTTATTTTTCGAATTAAGGTGTTTTTATATTTTATTCACAAATCATGAAATAATGGCTAAATAAAATTCTTCTCTATATATAATGTATCATATTAATGAGTCTGCAATTATCAGTGTGATGTTATAATACAATAAGTGTTCCTTTAGAATGTATGTAGCTGATAGTTGAAAGTCTTTATTTAAGGGATCTGGATAGTAAATCGTACAATATACAATTACTATAGGTTAAATACATATTGTAATTATTACAATAAAGATAAAATTCATATTGTATTTAAGATGATATTTACAATGCTGATAAATAAAGAGTTATAGGCAGATAAAAATTTTATAAATAAGTTTGGAAGTATAAAAAATAGCACTATATTTGCAACGCTTAAATAAATATTATGGAACGCGATATTGATATAGATAAGTTAGTAAATCCACATGTCTCAGTTGACTGTGTTGTGATAGGGTTTGATGGTGAACAACTAAAAGTCTTGTTAGTAAAACAGCTGGATCAGGAACCTGTAGATGCTTATACGGATTTGAAACTTCCCGGTGGTTTAATCTACGAAGATGAAGACTTGGATGAAGCCGCTCAGCGGGTTCTTTATGAATTAACAGGACTTAAGAATGTTAATTTACTTCAATTTAGAGCTTTTGGCTCAAAAAATAGAACGCATAATCCTAAAGATGTAAGATGGCTGGAACGCTTTCATCAATTAAAAAGCAAGATTGAACGCATTGTTACAATTGCTTATCTTTCTATGGTTAAGATTGATAAGAAACTCGAAAATCTATCAGATAAATATCAGGCTGAGTGGATGGAAATAAAGGATCTCAAAGTTCTTGCTTTTGACCATAATCAGATTATTTCTGAAGCAATCACTTATATTCGTCAATATGTGGAAGCAAATCCTGCTGTCTTGTTTGATTTATTACCTCGTAAGTTTACTGCATCTGAACTGCGTGTCTTATATGAATTAGTATATGATAAGACATTCGACGTTCGTAATTTCCATAAGAAAATAGCTATGATGGAGTATGTTGTTCCACTACAGGAACGCCAGACTGGTGTTCCTCACAGGGCGGCACGCTATTATAAGTTTGACAGGAAAATTTATAATAAACTTCACGTTACAACAAAGTCTTTTAGTAAGTAATTACCTTAATATATTAATACTTTATAATTATGTTTTTATTAGGATATGATATTGGAAGTTCGTCTGTAAAGGCTAGTTTAGTAAATGCAGAAACAGGAAAATGTGTTTCTACTGCATTTTATCCAAAAACTGAAATGAATATAACGGCTGTAAAGGCTGGTTGGGCAGAACAAGATCCTCAGGCTTGGTGGGAAAATCTGAAATTAGCTACTAAAACCATTATGGATGAATCCGGAATTAGTGCTGCTGAAATTAAAGCTATCGGTATTTCTTATCAGATGCACGGACTGGTTTGTGTAGATAAAGATCAGAATGTATTGCGCCCGGCTATTATATGGTGTGATTCTCGTGCAGTTCCTTATGGACAAAAGGCCTTTGATATTTTAGGCGAGGAGAGATGTCTTTCTCATTTGTTAAACTCTCCTGGTAATTTTACAGCTTCTAAGTTGGCTTGGATCAAAGCTAACGAGCCAAAAGTATATGAGCAGATTTACAAGATAATGCTTCCGGGTGATTATATTGCTATGAAGCTGAGTGGAGAAATTTGCACTACGGTTTCCGGTCTTTCCGAAGGTATGTTTTGGGATTTTAAGCAAAATAGTATTGCTGGCTTCCTGATGGATTATTATGGCTTCGATTCTTCATTAATTGCAGATATCAAACCAACGTTCTCAAACCAAGGTGAAGTGAATGCAGCTGCTGCTAAAGAACTTGGATTAAAAGAAGGAACTCCAATTACTTATCGTGCAGGAGACCAACCTAATAATGCACTTTCTCTGAATGTGTTTAATCCGGGCGAGATTGCCTCTACAGCTGGAACTTCAGGTGTTGTTTATGGCGTTAATGGAGAGGTTAATTATGATCCACAATCACGCGTAAATACATTTGCTCATGTAAATCACACTGAAGAACAAACTCGTTTAGGAGTATTACTTTGTATTAACGGAACCGGAATTTTGAATTCATGGGTGAAAAAGAATATTGCTCCCGAAGGTATTTCGTATAATGAAATGAATGTCTTAGCATCTAAAGCTCCAATTGGTAGTGGAGGTATAAGTATTCTTCCTTTTGGAAACGGTGCAGAACGTATGTTGGGCAATAAGGAAATTGGCTGTTCAATCCGTGGATTAAACTTCAATACACATGGCAAACACCATATAGCTCGTGCTGCTCAGGAAGGAATCGTTTTCTCATTTAAATATGGTATTGAGATTATGGAGCAGATGGGTATTCCTGTTAAGAAGATTCATGCAGGTCATGCCAATATGTTCTTAAGCTCTATCTTTCGCGATACACTTGCCGGAGTAACCGGAGCAACTATAGAATTATATGATACTGATGGTTCGGTGGGTGCAGCTAAGGGTGCAGGTATTGGAGCAGGTATCTATAAAGATAATAACGAAGCTTTTGCAACTCTTGATAAACTGGATGTAATAGAACCTAATATTGCTAAAAGTCAGGAATATGCAGATGCATACAATCAATGGAAATACAGACTTGAAAAGTCTATGTCTAAATAATAATATAAAAACAACAAAAATTTTAAATCAAAAAGTATTATGGCAACTAAAGAGTATTTTCCTGGTATAGGAAAGATTAAATTTGAAGGTAAAGAAAGTAAAAATCCAATGGCATTCCGTTATTATGATGCTGAAAAAGTAGTTAACGGAAAGAAGATGAAAGATTGGTTGAAGTTTGCTATGGCTTGGTGGCACACACTTTGCGCAGAAGGTGGCGACCAATTTGGTGGTGGAACAAAACAGTTTCCTTGGAACGGTGCTTCTTCTGCTGTTGAAGCTGCAAAGAATAAATTAGATGCTGGTTTTGAATTTATGCAGAAATGTGGTATTGAATATTACTGTTTCCATGATGCTGACTTAGTTGATCCTAGCGATGATATTGCTGAATATGAAGCAAACATGAAAGCGATTGTTGCTTATGCTAAGCAAAGACAAGCAGAAACTGGTATCAAATTGTTGTGGGGTACTGCAAATGTATTCTCTCATGCACGTTATATGAATGGTGCTGCAACAAATCCTAACTTTGACGTGGTAGCTCGTGCTGCTGTTCAGATTAAAAATGCTATTGATGCAACTATCGAATTAGGTGGTACAAATTATGTATTCTGGGGCGGACGCGAAGGTTATATGTCTTTATTGAATACTGATCAAAAACGTGAAAAAGAACATTTGGCAATGATGCTTACTAAAGCTCGTGACTATGCTCGTGCTAAAGGTTTCAAAGGAACATTCCTTATCGAACCAAAACCAATGGAACCAATGAAACATCAATATGATGTTGATACAGAAACTGTTATCGGATTCTTGAAAGCTCACGGATTGGAAAATGATTTCAAAGTAAATATTGAAGTTAACCATGCTACATTGGCTGGCCATACTTTTGAACACGAATTGGCTTGCGCTGTAGATGCTGGTATGTTGGGTTCAATAGATGCTAACCGCGGTGATGCTCAGAATGGTTGGGATACTGACCAATTCCCTATCGATAATTACGAATTGATTCAGGCAATGATGCAGATTATCCGTAATGGTGGTCTTGGTAATGGTGGAACAAACTTCGATGCTAAAACTCGTCGTAACTCTACTGATCTGGAAGATATCTTTATTGCTCACATCAGCGGTATGGATGCTTTTGCTCGTGCACTTGAAAATGCTTCTGCTTTATTGAATGAATCTCCTATCTGTAACATGGTTAAAGAGCGTTATGCTTCTTTTGATGGTGGTAAAGGTAAAGAATTCGAAGCTGGTAGCCTTTCTTTGGAAGATCTTCATGCTTACGCTGTAGCTAAAGGTGAACCTACACAGGTTAGTGGAAAACAAGAATTGTATGAAGCAATCGTAAATATGTATTGCTAGTATTTTTGCTTATAAAAAATAATATTCCGGTATGCTGGAGAATGCTTTTCTCTGGCATATCGGTTCTCTCGTTTTAGGTTAATTTATTTCTAATTCTATTATAATAAAAAACATATGTCATCAAAAACAAAGCAAACAGGGATATATCTTGCGCTGCTAACCTTGGTAGCAACACTTGGCGGTTTGTTGTTCGGTTATGATACTGCTGTAGTTAATGGAGCCGAAAAATCATTAGTTGATTTCTTCATCAGCAAGATTACAACCGATCATGCATACGCAGTGAGCATGATTACTCAGTATAAATTATTGGTAAGTACTGTTGTTGTATTGGTACTTGCTATTCTTTCCTCACAAATATTAAAACTAGTCGGCAAAACTAAAGGTGGTATTACTGTTGCTGTTCTTTTTGTTGCAGCAATAATCTGGATTATTAATTATGTGTCTGAAGCTGTACCAACAGATGCTGCTCTTCTTCAGGATACTGCAGATTCTATTAAAGGATTTGTAATCTCCAGTGCATTAGTAGGCTGTATTATCGGCGGTTCTATTTCCGGATTTGTATCTAATTCATTGGGACGTAAAAAAGGTCTTTTTATCTGTGCATTAGCTTTCTGTGTTTCTGCTATTGGTGCATGGAATCCTGACGGATTTAATTTTTTCTTTATACAGGATGCTTATTCATTTGTGATTTATCGTATTATCGGAGGTCTGGGTGTAGGTCTGGCTTCTGCTCTTTCTCCAATGTACATAGCAGAAATAGCTCCGGCTGAAAGTCGTGGTAAATTGGTTTCTTTCAACCAGTTCGCTATTATCTTTGGTATGTTGGTTATTTATTTTGTAAATTACTTTATTGCTAAGTCTGGTGATGCTCAATGGTTAACTGAAACAGGCTGGCGCTGGATGTTCTTCTCTGGAGTAATTCCTGCTGGTATTTTCTTTATCTTGTTATTCTTCGTTCCGGAAACTCCACGTTTCCTTATTATGAAAGGAAAAGATGAGAAAGCTCTTGCTGTTTTGTCTAATATTGTAGGTGAAGAAAAAGCGATAGCTGAAATTGCTGAAATTAAAGAAACTCTTCATGAAAAGAGTTCTCCATGGTTATCTTACGGTTGGGCTGTGATTGTTATTGGCATATTACTTTCTGTATTCCAACAGTTTGTAGGTATTAACGTGGTTCTTTATTATGCCGGTAACATTTTCCGTAACATGGGATTTGATACTAGCTCTTCTTTATTGCAAACAATTGTTGTTGGTGTTGTGAACCTGACCTTTACTTGTGTAGCAATTGTTAAGGTTGACAAGTTTGGTCGTAAACCATTAATGATTATTGGTGCCTTAGGCATGGCTATAAGTATGATTCTTCTTGGAATGACTTTCTATTTCCAGACAGTTGGTTTGGTTTCATTGATACTGATGCTTCTTTATACAGCATCTTTTGCAATGAGCTGGGGACCTGTAACCTGGGTATTATTATCTGAAATATTCCCTAACTCTATCCGTGGTGCAATGTCTATCGCTGTAGCAGCACAATGGTTGGCAAACCTTATTGTTTCATGGACATTCCCAATATTGAACGATAATAAAGGTCTTACAGAAATGTTCCATCAAGGATTCGCTTACTGGATTTATGGTGTTATGGGACTGCTGGCTGCATTCTTCGTTTGGAAGTTCTTACCCGAAACAAAAGGTAAGACTTTGGAAGAAATTGAAAAATTCTGGAAGAAATAATTTGATTCTTTAAAAAATATAGAAAAGGCGGAGCGATGAAATATTGTTTCGCCTTTTTATATACTGCTTAATATTCGAGGATTTTTTCTAAAATAGTCTTACCTTTGCATAACGATTAAAAGACATCACTTAAGATTATGATAAAGAAGATTGTATTACTCGGTTCCGGAGAGTTAGGAAAAGAGTTTGTAATTTCAGCTCAGCGTAAAGGACAATATATTGTGGCTTGTGATTCGTATGCCGGAGCGCCTGCCATGCAGGTAGCAGATGAGTGTGAAGTATTTGATATGCTAGATGGAGAAGCTTTGGAACGTGTGATTAAAAAACATCAACCAGATCTGATTGTTCCGGAAATTGAAGCAATTCGTACTGAGCGTCTTTATGATTTCGAGAAACAAGGAATACAGGTTGTTCCTAGTGCTCGCGCTGTAAACTTTACTATGAACCGTAAGGCAATCCGTGATTTAGCGGCAAAAGAGCTTGGTTTGAAAACTGCAAAGTATTTCTATGCTACTACTTTGAAAGAACTTAAAGAAGCTGCTGATAAGATTGGGTTCCCATGTGTAGTAAAACCTCTAATGTCATCTTCTGGTAAAGGTCAGTCGTTGGTACGTTCTGCCGAAGAGCTTGATCATGCTTGGGAATATGGCTGCAGCGGAAGTCGTGGTGATATAAAAGAATTAATAATTGAGGAATTTATTAAATTCGATAGTGAAATTACTCTGTTAACAGTTACCCAGAAGAATGGGCCTACTCTTTTCTGTCCTCCTATAGGACATGTGCAAAAGGGCGGTGACTACCGTGAAAGTTTCCAACCTGCACATATAGATCCAGCTCATTTGAAAGAGGCTGAAGATATGGCCGAGAAAGTTACCAAGGCATTGACCGGTGCCGGACTTTGGGGCGTGGAATTTTTCCTAAGTCATGAGAACGGAGTTTATTTCTCCGAATTATCACCTCGTCCGCACGACACTGGAATGGTTACTCTTGCGGGAACACAAAATTTGAATGAGTTCGAACTTCATCTTCGCGCTGTACTTGGACTTCCCATTCCTGGAATTAAGCAGGAGAGGATAGGGGTAAGTGCTGTTATTCTTTCTTCTATTGCCAGCAAAGAAGCACCTCGTTATAAAGGTTTGGAAGATGTCGCGAAAGAGGAAGATACTTATCTTCGTATATTTGGTAAGCCATTTACAAAGGTTAACCGCCGTATGGGAGTCGTGTTGTGCTATGCTCCGTTAGGATCCGACTTAGATAAACTTAGAGATAAAGCGAAAGATATTGCTTCCAGAGTAGAAGTATATTAATTTAAACCTGATATATTAAAAATCCCTTGTACAAAAGAATTAAATCTTTTGTACAAGGGATTTCTTTCTTTTGTACAGAAGAATTAATTGTTTTGTACAATATATATAAAACCTTCCTTTGCGCTTTTTAAATTCTTCTCGTTTTTTTATAATTTCTTCTTTTATTGAACATCTCGTCTTTATTTTTTGTTAAATATCAAACGGTTATTTAACAATGAAAGGCTATATGACAAATAAATCTGATATAGGATTAATAGGTCTTGCAGTGATGGGAGAAAATCTTGCATTGAACATAGAAAGTAAAGGATGGCGGGTTTCTGTATACAATCGCACGGTAGCAGGTGTGGAAGAAGGTGTTGTCGATCGCTTTGTATCTGGACGTGCTCATGGGAAAAAGATTATGGGCTTTAATAATATAGAAGATTTTGTAAATTCTATATCCCAGCCTCGCAAAATTATGTTGATGGTGCGCGCCGGTAATCCGGTCGATGAATTAATGGAACAGCTCTATCCGTTTCTTTCTCCGGGAGATATATTAATTGATGGAGGCAATTCTAATTATGAAGACACTGCAAGAAGAGTCAGAGAGTCAGAAGCAAAAGATATTTATTTCATAGGAGCCGGCGTTTCGGGTGGTGAAGAGGGAGCTTTGCATGGTGCATCAATTATGCCTGGAGGATCAGCCGGTGCCTGGTTTGAGGTAAGACCTATTCTTCAGAGTATTGCAGCAAAAGCCGAAGATGGTTCTCCTTGCTGCGAATGGATTGGGCCGGGCGGCTCTGGACACTTTGTGAAAATGATTCATAATGGCATTGAATATGGCGATATGCAGTTAATTTCTGAAGCTTACTTTATAATGAAACATTTATTAGAGGCTTCAAATGATGAAATGGCTTCTTATTTTGAAACGTGGAATGAGGGAAAACTCAAAAGCTTCTTAATAGAAATTACTTCTAAAATATTAAAATATAAAGATGCTGATGGAGATTATCTGATCGATAAAATTCTGGATACTGCGGGCCAGAAGGGAACAGGAAAATGGTCGGTTATTAATGCCATGGATTTAGAAATGCCACTGAACCTTATTGCGACTGCTGTTTTTGAGAGAAATCTTTCTGCCAGAAAAGAACTTCGTATGGAGGCTTCAAGTATATATAATAGAGAAGCTTCTCAAAAAACATATTTGGCAGAGGAACTGATTAAAGAAATATATAGTTCTCTATATGCATCAAAATTAGTATCGTATGCTCAAGGGTTCAATGTTCTGAAATGTGCTTCTGATAAATATGGGTGGAGATTGAATTTGGCATTGATTGCACGGCTCTGGAGAGGAGGATGTATTATTCGTTCTGCATTTTTAAATGAAATAGCCAAAGCTTTTGAAGAGGATAGGCATCTGTCTAATTTGCTTCTAGCTCCTTATTTCAAAGACGAAATTGTATCGGCGTTACCTTTCTGGAAACGATTGGTTTCAGTAGCCGCTAAAGAAGAATTGCCTGTGCCTGCATTTTCATCTGCTCTTAATTACTTTTATTCTTTGACAACCAATAATTTACCTGCAAATTTGGTACAGGCGCAACGAGATTACTTTGGAGCACATACCTTTGAAAGAATAGATTTGCCTAGGGGCGTTTTTATGCATGAAAATTGGATTGGAAAGGCTAATAGCACTAAGTCAGGAAATTATATTATATAATAAATGTTGAGCTATGGATAAACCTAAGAGTATGATAATGGTTATTTTTGGAGCATCAGGCGACTTAACTCGTCGTAAACTGATGCCTGCTCTTTATTTGTTGTATAAACTCAAAAAGTTACCCGAAAATTTTGCTGTTTTAGGTGTTGCGCGTACTCAATATACAGATGAAGAATATCGTGAACGTATTAATTTGCAATTGCATCGTTTTCTAAAAGCTGAAGATGTGAATGAATCTCTGATCAGTTCTTTTGTAAACATGTTGCATTATTTTTCAATGGATCCGGCTAATCCGAACGATTATTTGCATTTGCAACCCAAACTATTGGAACTTGATGCTAAGATTGGAAGTGGAGAACAATATCTGTATTATCTTGCAACTCCACCTTCATTATATGGAGTGATACCTCAGTACTTAAAAAATGTAGGATTGAATCTGGATAAAGGTGTAAGGGGGATGAAGCGTATTGTTGTGGAAAAGCCTTTTGGGTATGATCTGGATTCAGCTCTTGAACTAAATAACGTTTATTATAAGGATGCATTTCGGGAAGATCAGATTTTTCGAATAGATCATTATTTAGGAAAAGAGACTGTACAAAATATTATGGCTCTTCGTTTTGCCAATAGCATTTTCGAACCGGTATGGAACAGAAACTATATTGATCATATTGAAATTACCGCTGTAGAAAATATGGGAGTTGAACAAAGAGGAGGATACTTTGATGAGACGGGTACTTTACGTGATATGGTTCAAAATCATCTTATTCAACTAGTAGCCATTACTGCCATGGAACCTCCAATGGCTTTTAATGCAGATAGTTTTCGTGATGAGGTGGCTAAAGTATATCAATCTCTAACACCATTAACTGATAAAGATATGCATGAACATATTGTTCGTGGACAATACGTAGCTTCAGAAAAGAAAAAAGGATATCGTGAAGAAAAAGATGTAGATCCATTATCCAGAACTGAAACTTATGTTGCCATGAAACTAGGTATTAGCAATTGGCGATGGAACGGTGTACCTTTTTATATTCGTACAGGAAAGCAGATGCCGACTAAGGTTAGTGAAATCATTATCCACTTTAAGCCTACTCCTTTTTTGTTATTTAATTGTTTGGATAAACAATGTCCTACAGCAAACCAATTAATAATTCGTATTTTACCAGATGAAGGTATAGTACTGAAGTTTACAATGAAAGTACCCGGTGCAGGATTTGAAGTTAAGCAAGTTGCTATGGATTTTAGTTATAGAAGTTTGGGCTCTCTTCCTTCGGAAGATGCTTATGTTCGTCTGATTGAAGATTGTATGATAGGAGATCCAACATTATTTACTCGAAGTGATGCTGTAGAAGCCAGTTGGAGGTTCTTTACTCCAGTACTGAATTTTTGGAAAATGCATCCGGAAATACCAGTCTATGGTTATCCGGCTGGAACCTGGGGACCAAAAGAATCTGAAGCGATGATGCAGGAACATGGAGTGTATTGGATTAATCCTTGTAAAAACTTAACAAATACTGATTTGTATTGCGAACTTTAATAAGATCAAATGATAAAAGTAAATAGTTTCCCTTCTTCTCTGGAAGCGGCTCATGCCTTAACAAAAGCTCTTTTGTATCAGATAAATACTTCTGGCACAAAAAACTTTCATTTGGCAATTTCGGGAGGAGCTACTCCTGTTGGGTTATTTCGACTTTGGGCTGAAGATTATAAAAATACAATTCCTTGGAGTCGATTACATCTTTATTGGGTAGATGAACGATGTGTACCTCCTGAGAATTCTGATAGTAATTATGGAATGACTAAACGCGTATTACTCGATAAAGTATCAATCCCCATTATGCAAATTCATCGTATTCATGGAGAAGACACTCCTGAAATAGAAGTGAAGCGATATTCTTTTTTAGTAGAAAATTTATTGATAAAGGAGAAATTGTGTCCTGTTTTTGATTGTATTCTCTTAGGAATAGGTGCTGATGGGCATACATCTTCTTTATTTCCTGGCCAAAATAATTTATTAAATTCGCCCGAGACTTATGCTGTAAGTGTTCATCCTGAAACAAGATTGAAACGCATTGCTTTGACTGGTTTGCCAATTCTTCACGCAAAGAAAGTTTTCTTTTATGCGTTAGGCAAGAATAAAACAGATATTTTAAAAGAGGTGATAAAAGGGAATGATAATTATCCTGCTGGTTATATTGTATCCAGATTAGATGATTCAGAACTGTTCACAGATAGTTTATAGCCGTATAAAAAAGAATATTCCCCGTACCTGACCACTGTCAGACGGGGAATATACAAAAACTAAACTAGACTTAACTAAACTAAACTATTCTATATTGAGTTCTCGCAACTCCTTAACTGAAACGGAAAAATCCGTATGATTTTTGACGCGTTTTAGAACTAATTCTCCAACTTTTTGTGCGTCTTCCCGGCTTTTAAAAGCTTTCTCTTCTGTAATTGCCGGAATAATAGGTTGATCAATTAATATTCGATTACCCTCTTTTATTTGATAACCATACCCTCCTTTTACACTTACTACTTCTAATAATATTTCTTTTCGATTCTTAGAAGAATCTTTTGATTTAACTACAGAAAAAATAGTAATAATGGCGAGTATACTTATAATTGTATAAAGAATTATATTCTTAGTCTTCTTCTTTTTCATATGGTAATAATTCCCACATATCGTCAAAATATAGACTGCTACTACCTCCTGTTACAACAAATCCCTTTGTGCCAGTAGAGAATCCGACAGCACCTGCACGAGCTGATCCTTCAAATGGAGTATAATCGTCATCGTCGTCGCCAGACCAAAGATCTGTTGATGGATCGTAAATCCAATAATCTGTTTTAAGTGAACCAGTTGAACCTGTTGTTAAATATGCCTTTCCATCAATCACAAAAGTAACAGCTCTTTCACGAGCGATACCTGCATAATCATCATCATAATCTTCATCATCATTATTATCTGCAATATCTCTTAAAGCAGTCCATGTTCCTTTTGATGGATCAAATTTCCAGAAGTCATCACAATAAGATCCATTTGATTGACCACCAACAACGTAAGCAATATTGTTAATTACGAAAGCACTACCTCCACGACGTTTTTGTCCACTAAAACTATTCATTCCGTTAGTGCCATCCATGATTTCCCATTTGTCATTTGCAGGATTGTAACGATAAAAATCTTTCAAATAATTTTTATCATATCCAGTACCTACATAACCATAATCTCCGATTGAGAATGATAATGCATAATATCTGCCAGAACCTGCAAAATCAGCTTTCTGTGTCCATTTATTAGATGTTGGATCATATTCCCATGTATCTTTTAGATATGAATTCCCATTGTATCCAGTGGTAATATAACCTTTACCATTTACAGAAAAACCTGCAGCAGCGTTTCTTGCAGCACTTTCAGGTAAGCTAGCTCTCTGAGTCCAGCTGTTAGATGATACATTGTATCTCCAAAGGTCGTTCAATCGTTCGTCACCATCATATCCGCAACAAACATATCCGTCTCCATCAATCATAAATGAAGCAGCATCATTTCTTGCCACACCATCAAAATCGGAACGTTGTTCCCATACACCTTGCGTATATGAATCTTCTTCTGTACATGCAGAAAAAGTCAAAGTGGCGAAACAACTTATCAATAATAGTTTTTTCATCTTTTTTAAATACAATAATACATTCATAATGTTGTTAATTCTATATTTATTTCTGCGGCCAAAAGTAGTTTCATCGATACTCTTAAGCAAAATTAATCGACGAAATAGGAAATTTTATCGTCAAATTGAATTATATTATCGATAAAAGACGTAAATTACGGACGTTTTTATGAATAGGTAAATTTTGTACTATTATGGGTAAAATTACCTATTTGGTCGATTGTATTTTATTTATATAGGTTTTGCTGTTTTTTTTGCACTTAAAATACTTTAGAAGTGAATATGAAAAAGATACTTTTTTTAATATCGTTTGTTTCGTTACTGTTTTGTATATCTTGTCGAAATGAGACTTCAACTTTAGGGGAAGAATGGGTTGAGAGTGATTTGAAAAATGTTATGACAGATACTTGTACGGTGAGATTAAGTACAGTTTTTTTGGATTCGATTAATACATCTAATAAGAATGTTGCTCAACTAGGTTATTATAATGATAATACATGGGGGGAAATATCAGCTTCTAGTTATATTGAATATTCTCCGGCAACATTTACTCCAAATGAAAAATATACTTATAGATTCGACTCCCTGACTATTTCAATGAAATGTAATGGTGATTATTTGGGTGATACTCTTTCAAAGGTAAAAGTACATTTGCATGAATTGACAGAGAATCTTGTTTTAGATACATATACAAAGTATCTATATAGTAATTCTACTTTTTCTTATAATTCGGAACCATTTTCTACTATAAATATTCAGCCAAATCCAAAAGGAAAGAAGACTTTGGAATATCGACTCTCTGATGATTTAGGGAAAACGTGGTTTAATAAAATATTAGCAAAATCTGATGACTTTAAAAATTCAGATGACTTTAGACATTATTTTAAAGGTATTGCTTTTGTTCCAGACGAGGCAAGTAATAAGTCTATTATGGGATTTGGAATAAGTGATTCCAGTATGTGTATTACTTTATATTACCATGAAATTGGTCAAGAGTCAGTTGAAGGAACTGTTAAATTTATTCCTACTACTCCTAATTTTAATAAAGTAAAACATGGTCGTACGGGTACTCCATTGCAGAATTTTGATAATAATCTGACCGAAATAGTTTCTGATAAAATGTCTAATATATCTTATGTTCAGGGCTTAACAGGTTTATATACAAAAATTGAGTTTCCTTACTTAAATAATTTATTAGAGGCAGGGAAAATGGTTAGCATTGAATCTGCGAAACTTTATTTATACCCTGTAAAGGGATCTTATGGGTTAAACAATCCTTTACCGTCTTCTTTAGCTCTTTATCAATCGAATGAGAATAATGTTACTGAAGATCAGATAAAAGATTTATTAGGATCTTCAGTGCAGACAGGTAGTCTTGTAACTGACGAGGCACTTCATGAAAACACATATTATTCTTTTGATGTTACAAGCTTTTTGCAAAGTAATTTAGGAAATGTTGGTTATAATATAAAGAATCTGCAACTTGTTTTGCCTGAAAGTAAGATAAATACATCTTACCAAAGTGTTATTTTTGGTGATATGAAGCATCCTCAAAGTAATGTAAAGTTGTCTGTTCTTTATAAGGTTTATAAAACGAATTAATATTGATTTAATAAAAATGAATACTTCTAGAATACTTTTATTATCTTTATTTATATCTTTTTCTCTCAATATCTCTGCACAAAATAGTACGAATTCTCCTTCTTCGATGTTTGGTATAGGTGATATTACTGTCGGAGAAGCTGGCAAGTATGTTGGTATGGGGGGAGTTGGATTAGCTCTTCGTTCTGATAATTTTTTAAATGGTTTAAATCCGTCTGCTTTAACAGCTATGGATAGTGCAAAGTTTGTTTACGAAGCTGGGGCTAATGTCTCATTTGAGAATTATACAACTAGAGGAAGAAGCTCATCTTCTGTTACGGGTAACATTCGTAATTTGGGTATTGGCTTTAGAGTTATGCGTTCATGGTATGCTGCTGCTGGCTTAACTCCATTGAGTAGTATGGGATATGCTATTACTGTAGATCAACCGGTTGAAGGAACAGAAGGAACTATTTCTTCTTTGTTTGAAGGAAATGGTGGCTTGTCTAAAGTGTATTTATCTAATGCTATTAAATTCTCAAAGAATTTTTCTTTAGGATTAAATCTTTCTTATATAATGGGTAGTACTACTCAGTCTGAAGTACAAGGAAATACATCAATTAAAGATATTTCTTATAAAAAAGCTTTTTATGCAGATTTCGGTTTGCAATATAATATTGCTTTGAATAAAAAGTGGAATATGAATTTTGGTGGTGTGTATGGTTATAAACAACAACTAAGCCTGAATAACGATCGAACTGTAATTAATTCATCGAGTAATGAGACCTTGACAGAGAAATTACATCCAAAATCTCAATTCTTGCCACAATACTTTGGAGGTGGTGTTGCTTTAAATAATAAACGTTTGACGTTATCAGCTGATTATAAATTGACTCAGTGGTCTGCAATGGTGTCTGATAATTCTTCTGTTTCGTATTGTGATCAACATGCTCTGAAGATTGGAGCAGATTTGCTCTCTGGTGAGTCTTTTACTAACCCATGGCATTATATGCTAGGAGCTGGTGTTTCAAATTCCTATGTTGTTCTTAAAAATAAGAAGCCTATGAACTATCACGTTAGTGCTGGTTTAGGTATTCCAGTAATGACTGGTAATTTAGTTTCTTTTGGAGTTAAATATGAGACTCAAGCTGGAGCTGGTTCGAGTGTTCAAAAGAATCAAATGTTTTCATTCTTCTTAAACTTGACATTTGCAGAACGAACACCTCGTTCAAAAATATATTAAAATATTGACTCTAAAGGTCTTTTAATAGAATCGCGCAGTTTTCCATTTTGGCAAAATTGCGCGATTCTATTAATGTTTGCCAATGATTCCCAAACTCATTATCTTTATCAATCTTAAAATCTTCAGAACCATTAGTATCTATACGATTGAGAAGTAATTCGATGTTAATTTTATTTATATCAATTGATGGCTGATATAATATATTGTCGCTTTTGGTATCCTCAGCAACCTCGTGGATTAGATTTATTTCTTGTAGAAGACTCAGAATTTGATGAGTTAATCTAATTGGTATTTTATATTCCAAAGATATTTCTTCTGCACTGTATGGTTTTTCTCCTTTTTCAAAACGTTTACAGATTAATGACATAACAAGTATTGATATAAAATCTCTATATCTTCTGCTTATATTTTTAGTATCTTTTTCAAAATTAAAGTTTTTGATATTTTGCCCCGCGTATGTAAGCTCTGCTCCGAAAAGTATAATTGTCCATGAGATTTGAAGCCATATTAAAAAAAGTGGAATTGCTGCAAAGCTACCATAAATTGCATTGTATTTTGTTACTGAAATCTGTCCACTGATATATAGAAACTGAAAAGCTTGATAAGCTGTACCAGCTATAATTCCCGAGAATAGAGCATGTTTGAACTTAACCTTTGTATTCGGTATAAAAATATATAGCGCTGTGAACATTAGCCAGGTAAGTGCAAATGGAATAGTTCTTACCATAAACTTTAAAATAGGAGCAAGCATAACGAAGCTTTCCATACTTTTTAGCATTGTACTCGTAAAAATAGAGAGACCTCCCGATATAACTATTAATATTGGTAGAAGCAGAAACATTGAAAAGTAATCCGTTATTTTTCTATATAGCGTTCGTTGTTTCTTTACTTGCCAGATATTATTAAATGTAAGTTCTATATTGGCTGTTAAATTAACAACAGTCCAAAGTAAAAGTACTAAACCTACCCCTACAAATATTCCGCTTTTTGTCTGTTTTAAGTAAGATTCAACAAAACCCAGTATCGTTCCTGTTGCTGTTTCCTGGCTGCTTAAGCTGCTTCTTATCTGTTCTTCCATCATATTGTCGAAGCCAAATCCACGGGCGATGGCAAATAAAATAGCTAAAAGAGGAACTATTGAAAGAAGTGTGCTGTATGTTAGTGCGGAAGCTTTATCGGTTATGTGATCTGTTGTAAAACGTCGTACTGCAAGAATTATCGTTTTTACAATATTATAGAGAGAGAATTTTGTTTGAGTTACTTCTGTTTCTGAAACTCGCCAGATGTCATAAGTAATAAAATTGAAGAATGCTTTTATTTTCTTATTCATAGCTTTAATCTGTAGTTATCAAAGTTCATAAAAAAGAAAAAAGCAGTCGACCTATAAGCCGAGTTCTGTTCTTTAAATGTAAACAAATAAAGCGTCTGTCATTTATCTGGACTTAATGTCACCATTAAGTTCTAGCGGTCTACCCTCCGGCTGGGGCGAGCAGCCCTCAATAACGTCGGTTTACATGACCTTACAACTCCTAAGACGTACGGCTCCCGTGTTGCCACAAGGACCGGTAGGCTCTTACCCTGCCTTCTCACCCTTACCTCTCCGAAGAGAGGCGGTTATTTTCTTCTACGTTACTCTACCCTCGCGGACAGCTTTCTGTTAGGAAGTAGGATGCTCTATGTTGCCCGGACTTTCCTCCCGTACAAATAATGTACGTGCGACAAACCGGTCGGCTGCTTTTCTTTTGCAAAAATAACGAAAATATTTGAGAAGTCAGCTCTAATCGTTTTATATTTTGCTTCATATTTATTTCTTTTTAATTCATCCCTCACTCCCTCACTCATATTATTCAATATATTGTAAATTAGTATTATATGGGGTGAGGGTAGCCTTCTGAACTATCACAAGAACCCTCACAAAATGGTGTTACCCTCACCTTTTCGATCTTTATTAGTCATTTTTAAATGAGAAATTTTGCTGGAATTGCATACCTTGCTCTTATTTTCTTAGTTTTCGAAATGTACGAAACAGCAAAAAATGATTCGAAAAAGTGAGGGATGCTCTGAAAAGTGATGGATAAGTGATGGTAAAGTGAGAGATGAGATTATAGAAATTACTTTTTACAAGCCAGTTAATCAGGTAGTTACATTCGAAGGGGTGAGGGGGTGAGGGACTTTTTCAAAAAAGTCCGGCGTGAGTATTAAAACCATTCAAGAATAAATTTCAGCCATTCACTAATGGATTTTATTTATTGAGGAATAATTTGTGTAATTTGCTTTAGAAAATTGCAAATTGAATATTATAATTAATCATTTAATATTTTTATTGAGACCCGGGTCTCAATAGAGCTTAGACCCGGATCTAAAACATTTTAGACCCCCATCTAAAATACGTTTAGACGGGGGTCTAAATAAAAAAACAAATAGTAGTAATTAAAATCTTAATAAATCTAATAAAATGTATCTGTTAATAAAAATAATAATACCTTTGTGTTATAAGATAATCTTTTAATGCTTCTTAAAATGAAAAAACGTATAGTTCTGTTTCTCATTTTATTTGCTGGAGTTGTAATGTGCAATTACACTTTTGCTAAAGACCTTCCCAAGCGTATAAAGAAGGTGATAGAAACCGTTGAACAAAAGTATGCTTCTGATAAGCGGAATGTTGTTTTTGACCTTGAAGTAAAAAAGAAAAGAAAGACACTTACTTTATATGGTGTAACTTCTTTACCAGAAGCTAAAGCAGAGCTTATTTCTCTATTACTCGAAAAGAAGTATAAGATTGTAGATAACTTCAGATTGTTACCCGATAGCATTTTAGGTGATAAGATATATGGTATAGTAAATGTATCTGTGGCTAATCTTCGAAAGAAGGTGAGCTTTGCCAGTGAAATGATGACTCAAGCATTATTGGGTACTCCCGTAAAGATTCTGCAAGAAGATGAATGGTACAGAGTACAGACTCCTGATAATTATATTTCCTGGGTGAATTCATCTAGTATTATTCCTATGAATAAGGCTGAGTATAATTCCTGGAATGCAGCTAATAAGATTGTTGTAACCTCTCATTATGGGTTTACTTTTGAAAATCCTGATTTGAGCACTCAAACTGTATCTGATATTGTAAGCGGCAACATGTTAAAATGGGAAGGCGAGGAGGGACAATTTTATAAAGTTTCATACCCTGATGGAAGAACCGCCTATTTACCAAAATCTGCAGGAATGCCAGAAAACCAATGGGTAAATAGAGATAAGATAAATGCTGATAGCATAATAAAAACAGGAATGACATTTATGGGAATTCCTTATATGTGGGGTGGAATGTCCGCCAAAGCAATGGATTGCAGTGGCTTTGTAAAAATGGCGATGTTCTTTAATGGGATTATTCTGCCTCGTGATGCATCTCAAATGGCTTATGTGGGAGAAAAAATAGACATTAGTAATGGATTTGATAACCTGAAGCCTGGTGATTTATTGTTTTTCGGACGAAAAGCAACTGCGGAACAAAAAGAACGAGTAGTACATGTGGCTATATATATAGGTAACCAGAAATTCATTCACTCGCAAGGATATGTGCATATAAGCAGTCTTAATCCGGATGATAAAGACTTTGATCAATATAATCTTAATAGACTATTAAGTGCGGGTCGTATTCTCGGCAATATTGGAACTACGGATATCAGTACTCTTAAATCTAATCCATTTTATCAACCTCAATAATAACCAAGACTTATGAGTCAGGACAGAAGACAATTTATAAAGACCGCTGCATTAGCTGCTATCGGCTCCGGGGTAGCTATTCAAGGTGCACTGGCCGGCGAATCAATTAACTCTATTTTTTCAATTAATAAACATTCTCATTCAGGTAAGATGAAACTAACTTTTCGCCCATATGATTTAAAGCTGAAACATGTTTTCACTGTTGCAACTTATTCCCGGACTACAACTCCGGATGTACAAGTAGAGATTGAATATGAAGGGATTATAGGTTACGGTGAAGCATCTATGCCTCCTTATTTAGGAGAATCTGTAGAGTCGGTTATGGCTTTTCTTAAAAAAGTAAACCTTGAACAGTTTAATGATCCTTTCCAATTGGAAGATATATTGGCATATGTTGATGGAATTATGCCAGGAAATACAGCAGCGAAAGCTTCAGTCGATATTGCACTTCATGACTTGGTTGGTAAATTATTAAATGCACCGTGGTACAAAATCTGGGGACTCGATAAAGCAAAGACTCCTTCTACAACTTATACTATAGGTATTGATACAGCAGATGTTGTTAAAGAGAAGACTCTGGAGGTTGCCGATAAGTTTAATATATTAAAAGTTAAGCTTGGACGTGAAAATGATAAAGAGATAATCAATGCAATCCGTTCTGTAAGTCAGTTACCTATTGCAGTTGATGCAAATCAGGGGTGGAAGGATAAGTATCATGCTCTGGATATGATTCTGTGGTTAAAAGAGCAGGGGATAGTAATGGTTGAACAACCAATGCCAAAAGCTCAGCTTGACGATATTGCCTGGGTTACTCAACAAAGTCCTCTTCCTATCTTTGCCGATGAATCTCTTCAACGTCTTAGTGATGTGTCAAAACTAAAAGGTGCATTTACCGGAATTAATATAAAACTTATGAAATGTACCGGAATGCGCGAAGCCTGGAAGATGGTAACCTTGGGAAGGGCTTTAGGCATGCGTATTATGGTAGGGTGTATGACTGAAACTTCTTGTGCCGTTTCTGCTGCAGCACAATTATCTCCTGCTGTTGATTTTGCAGATTTAGATGGCAATCTTCTTATTTCTAATGATCTCTTTAAAGGGATGGAAGTAGTAAAAGGTAAGATAACCTTAAATGATCTTCCGGGGATTGGAATAAAAAAACTATAGATGTATGAAGAAAGCATGTTGGCTGAGTCTGTGTGGGATGTTTTTGCTTACAGGCTGTGTTTCTTATTCTGAATCTATGGCTGGTTTTGAGCAAGAAAAGATGAATCGTACCCGAATTGATTTTTCTAAAAACAGAGATCAGGTCATTGATTATATTCGAAAATATATCCCTGATGTCAGTGATGAACAAATGCTTCAATGGGAAAAAGAGAAATCACTTGAATGTATGACTATTGATGGGAAAAAGATGTATTTCTATAATGCAGCGCCAAATCTTTTTCGTATCAATAAGGAAGCTGCTGCTATAAAAATTGCAAAAGATGGTATAACAGAAGATGGTAAAGATAGAGTTAATTTAACTCATGTACCTTTAGTGGTGAGTGCAGTTAAGGCAAAAAAAGAAAACATTGTTCTTCCGGTAAAAATGCATGTAAAATATTCATTGACTGTTCAACCTAATGCAGTACCCGAAGGAGAAATGATTCGATGCTGGCTACCTTATCCTCGGACTGATCAGCCTCGCCAAACCGATCTGAAACTATTCAATACTAGTGAAGATAAATTTGTAATAGCTCCAGTTAAGTACAATCATTCTACAATATACATGGAGAAAAAACAAGAAAAAGACAAGGCTACAACTTTTTCTGTAGAATATCAGTATACTTCATCTGCAGAATGGCATCAGTTAAAGCCGGAAGATATATTGCCTTATAAAAAGAACACTTCTTTATATAAGAAATATACCAGTGAAAGAGAGAAACATATTCTTTTTACTCCACGTATAAAAGAGCTTGCTACACAAATTGTAGGCAATGAACAGAATCCACTTCTGAAAATCAAGAAGATATATGAGTGGATTAATCATATTCCATGGGCATCGGCACGCGAATATTCTACTCTTGATAATATTCCGGAGTACGTGCTTGATAATAAACACGGTGATTGTGGGCAAGTGAGCTTACTCTTTATTACCCTAGTCCGCTATTGTGGTATCCCTGCAAAGTTTCAAAGTGGATTTATGATGCATCCGGGAGGCAAAAATATGCATGACTGGGCTCAGGTTTATTTTGAAGGAATAGGATGGGTGCCTGTTGATCAGTCTTTTGGATTATTCGCTTCAGAGAATCAAGATGAAAAATACTTCTTTATGACAGGAATAGATTCTTATCGTATGATTGTTAATGATGACTATTCTTGCTCGCTTTTCCCTGCAAAAAAATATCCTCGAAGTGAAACTGTTGATTTTCAACGTGGAGAGGTTGAATGGAGAAAGGGTAATCTCTATTTTGATAAATGGAAATGGAACATGGAAATTGAATACTTGAAATAAATTTTGTCATCCTCTTTTTGTCACACTCCCCATCTAACGAATGTAAATTTGTCAGTCTTTGTCGTTAAGTGCTGTTAAGTGCTTTGTTTCTTTGTTAAAAGATAGCAAAAATGAAAGACATGTTGAATAGTTGACTGATTTTTGTTGTTAATTTAACGTCGATAAAGTTAAACACAAATAAGATATTAACAAATTTAATAGTTAGAATAATATGAAACAGAAAACGAAAAACATCTTAGGTTTAGGACTTGTGATCGCTCTCAGTTCTGGAGTTGCAGCAGTAACAACTTATTCTCTAGTTGCTCCTAAAAAAGCAAATATGGCATTTGAAGAAATGTTTCCACAAAACACGAATGTTCATCGTGCCAGCTTCAATGCTTCTGATGCTGCACCGGTAGATTTTACTTTTGCTGCAGAGAATTCGGTTCATGCTGTTGTTCACATAAAATCAACAATCAATGCCAAAACTACAACAGTAGATGTGCAAGATCCTTTTGCTGATTTCTTTGGCGATTTCTTTGGAAATGGTAATGGGGGACGTCAGCAAAGACAAGTGCAACAACCTCCTAAAGTAGGAATCGGTTCAGGTGTAATTATTTCAAATGACGGATATATAGTTACTAATAATCACGTAATAGATAATAGTGATGTAATCACAGTGACACTTAATGATAAGCGAGAATTTAAGGCTCGTCTCATTGGTGCTGATGCTGCTACAGACTTAGCTTTAATAAAAATAGAAGGAAAAGATTTTCCAACTCTCCCAGTTGGAAATTCTGATGACTTAAAGGTTGGTGAATGGGTGCTTGCCGTAGGTAATCCTTTGAATTTATCATCTACTGTAACAGCTGGTATTGTTAGTGCTAAAGCTCGTAATCTTGGCATGGGCGGCGGAGGAATTGAATCCTTTATTCAGACTGATGCTGCTATTAACCAAGGAAATAGTGGTGGCGCTTTGGTAAATACACGTGGCGAACTAATTGGAATTAATTCTGCAATATATTCTCCAACAGGATCTTATGCAGGCTATGGATTTGCCATTCCAACTACTATAATGAAGAAAGTTGTTGCAGACCTTAAAGAATATGGTACAGTTCAACGTGCTTTATTAGGAGTTAGAGGTGGTGATAATAGTGCCGAGCTGTCTAAAGAAAAAGATTTGGGAGTAATCAATGGGGTATATATTGATGAAGTTACAGATGGAGGTTCTGCTGCTGATGCCGGTTTGAAATCAAAAGATGTAATTGTAGCTATTAATGGTAAAGATATAAAATCTATGGCCGAATTGCAGGAAACAATTACACGTCTGACTCCTGGAACCAGCATTAAAGTTAAGGTAGTTCGTGATAAAAAAGAAAAGACTTTTGACGTGACATTGAAGAACTCGCAAGGAAATACTAAAGTAGTGAAAAATGCAGATATGGATATTTTAGGTGCAGCTTTCAGAGAATTACCAAATGAATTGAAAGAACAACTGAAACTGAGCAACGGATTAGAAGTTACAGGTGTACAAGCTGGTAAGATGAAAGAAGCTGGAATAACTAAAGGATTCATTATTTTGAAAGTCAACGGTCAACCAGTAAGTACTACCGCTGAATTTGAAAATTTATTTAAAGCAGCTACACAATCACCAGAGCAAGTGCTCTTTATGACTGGTATGTTCCCTTCTGGCAAGCGTGCTAATTACGCTGTAGATCTTTCTGCGAAATAAATTAGATTTTTAATTTATATATAGATAACACAGATTTGAAAGAATTTTATTTAATTCTGAACAAATCTGTGTTATCTAGTTTATTTATGCTATAAAAAATCAAAATAGGCTTCTATATTTCGTTAAATATGAATATTTTGTTGTAACTTTGTCCCTCAAATTTTGTTTTATAAGCATGAGACAATTAAAGATTACCAAAAGTATCACTAACAGGGAGAGCGCTTCTCTTGACAAGTATCTTCAGGAAATCGGTCGTGAGGACTTGATTACTGTAGAAGAAGAAGTAGAACTAGCCCAACGCATTCGTAAGGGAGACCGTGTAGCATTAGAAAAACTGACACGAGCAAATCTCCGTTTCGTTGTATCCGTAGCTAAACAGTACCAGAACCAAGGTTTGAGTTTGCCTGACTTAATTAATGAAGGCAATTTAGGACTGATTAAAGCAGCTGAAAAGTTCGACGAAACGCGTGGATTTAAGTTTATCAGTTATGCTGTGTGGTGGATTCGTCAATCGATTCTTCAGGCTTTGGCAGAGCAGTCTCGTATTGTTCGTCTTCCTCTTAATCAGGTAGGCTCCTTGAATAAAATCAGTAAAGCCTTCTCTAAGTTTGAGCAAGAAAATGAACGTAAGCCTTCACCTGAGGAACTGGCCGATGAGCTTGATATCCCCGTTGATAAAATTTCGGATACACTGAAAGTGTCTGGTAGACATATTTCTGTGGATGCCCCTTTTGTCGAAGGAGAAGATAACAGCCTGTTGGATGTGTTGATCAATGATGATTCGCCAATGGCGGATCGCTCTCTGGTTAATGAATCTCTTGCGAAGGAAATTGACAGAGCTCTTTCTACGTTAACCGACAGAGAAAAGGAAATAATCCAGATGTTCTTCGGTATTGAAACGCAGGAAATGACGTTAGAAGAAATCGGCGATAAATTTGGCCTCACACGTGAGCGCGTTCGTCAGATTAAAGAAAAAGCTATTAGACGATTAAGACAGAATTCGCGTAGTAAATTGCTCAAATCCTATTTAGGATAAGTAAAAAATCAATTTCTGAAAAGAAAGTATATAAAGCCGGTTAACCAAAAAGTTATCCGGCTTTATTTTTATCATATTTTTACTTTGGGGTTTTATGCTTTTCGTTATCTTTGTGTCGAACTATTATAAATAAACTTGTTTATGAAATTTATAAAAACTGTATTACCAGCGATTGTGATGCTATGTGTGCTCTCATCGTTTTCTCTATTAAAGAAAAATCAAGCTGTTTATGCTTTTGGGATTTCTGCTTCTTTTACTGATTCTATTGTTTATTACACAGAAATTCAAGTATTGGACAGTGCTAGCCTTACTCCAGAAGGATTCCTTCCTAAAAGAGAAGCATATAGCTATCAACTTAAAAACTATCTTGAAAATAAAGGAGAAGCGAATCGTACTTGTATGATCTATTTTTCAGACAGTCAGAAAAAAATAGCCAAAGAATTTGAAAAGATTTCTGATAAATACAAAAAAGACAAATCCGTCTCTTTCCAGAAAATAGAGAAAAAGGATTTTCAATTTACAAAACCTCAGGAATAGATAATTCCTTATTATAAGCATTTTCATGAAAAAACTGTTTTTGATACTATTAGGCATAATTATATTTAGTGCATGTCATCATGATGAGCCAACTCCTAGTGCTGCCGATAATCGTACAGTGTTGGTCTATATGATTGCAGATAATAGCCTTACATCAAATGTTGAAGCTAATATTGACAGTATGATGTCTGGATATAAAACAGCAAAAGTAACAGGTAATTTGTTGATTTATCTTGATGATACTAAAAAATCTCCCGTTTTATATAAACTGAAAAAGAATAGTAACGGTACTGTAACCAAAGAGGCGGTTAAATATTATTCAGAGCAAAATTCAGTAGATGTTTCTGTAATGAAAGGTATTCTTTCTGATGTTTATAGCTCTTATCCTGCATCAAGTTATGGGTTGGTTCTATGGTCTCATGGATATAGTTGGGTTCCTACGCCAACAACAAAAACAATTACTACACGTTGGTTTGGGCAGGATCAGGAAACTTCAACTCAAGGAGGTGAAACTCATTATATGGATATTCCTGATTTAGCGTCTGCTATATCTGGAGCTCCTCATCTTGATTTCATAATGTTTGATGCTTGTTTGATGAGTGGTGTTGAGGTTGCTTATGAATTGAAGGATTATACAGATTATCTGATAGCTTCTCCTGCTGAAGTTATTACCGACGGTTTTCCTTATGATCAGATTATTGAACCAATGTTTAGTACAAATAAAAATTATCAAAAGATAGCATCAAGCTTTTTTGATTATTACAATGCAATGAGCGGAGAATATAAATCAGCAACAATTGCAATGATTAAATGTAGTGAGATGGATAATCTGTCTGCAGCAACAAAGAAAATCATAGCTGCTCATACTTCTGAAGTTAGCACCTTTGTTTCCAATGGTATTCAGTTATATGATCGTGAAAGCTCAAATAACCATTTTGCATACGACTTTGGACATATAATTCAAAGTATTTCAACCACTGATGAATGGACTGCTTTTCAGAAACAATTGAATGCTACAGTAGTTTATAAAGCAACAACTGATTATTTTATTAATTTACCAATTGATTCCAATCATTTTAGTGGCTTAGGAGCATACATTCCTAAAGCAACCCAAACCACGTATAATAGTTTCTTTAAAACACTTTCCTGGTATAATGCAGCTGGTTGGAATCAGGTTAGCTGGTATTGGGAATAAAGTCTGTTGACTTTTTAGATAAAGATTAAATTTAGTATAAAATGCAAAAACTTCTTTCACTCCCTCCAAATTTAGTAGATTGTTTTCACGAAATAGAAGGAGCGGATTATAAAGATTGGTTCTGTACATCAGATCCAATTGGAGCTAAATTAGGTTCTGGCGGAGGTACAACCTGGCTATTGGCGGAATGTCAAAAGAAGAATGCTCCGGAAGCTAATTTCACTCAGTGGATATCTCAGGAAAAACGTATATTACTCCATGCCGGAGGGCAGAGTCGCCGATTGCCTGGTTATGCTCCTTCAGGTAAAATACTTACTCCAATTCCTGTTTTTAGATGGGAGAGGGGACAGAAACTTAAACAAAATCTGCTTTCACTTCAATTGCCTCTTTATGAACAAATAATGAAGAAGGCACCAGATTCTTTGCATACATTAATTGCTAGTGGAGACGTTTATATCCGGTCTGAAAAAACATTGCAACCAATTCCCGAAGCGGATGTAGTTTGTTATGGTTTATGGGTTGATCCATCTTTAGCAACTCACCATGGTGTGTTTGTTTCTGACAGGAAAAAGCCCGATCAGCTTGATTTTATGCTTCAGAAACCATCACTTGAAGAACTTGGCTCGTTGGCTAAAACGCACATGTTTCTCATGGATATTGGTATCTGGATATTAAGTGACCGTGCTGTTGAATTACTTATGAAACGTTCTTGCACAGCAGATGGTAACGAACTAAAATATTACGACCTCTATACAGATTTTGGTTTGGCATTGGGCGATAATCCACGTATAAAAGATGAAGATTTAAATTCTCTTTCAGTGGCTATTCTTCCTCTTCCGGGTGGAGAATTTTACCATTATGGAACCAGTAAGGAACTTATATCTTCTACATTGGCTGTTCAGAATTTGGTTCGTGATCAACGTGAGATTATGCAGCGGAAGGTAAAACCTCATCCGGCCATGTTTGTTCAGAATGCCGGGATTGGAATTCAACTCACTGCCGATAATTCTGAATTGTGGGTAGAAAATAGCCATATTGGTAAGCAATGGACTTTGACTCATCAGCATATTATTACCGGAGTTCCGGAAAATGATTGGGAAATGAAACTCCCTGCTGGTGTTTGTGTTGATGTTGTTCCAATTGGTGAATATGATTTTGCCGCCCGCGCATACGGATTGAACGATGCATTCAAAGGTGCTCTCGCTAATAAGGAGACTTTATTTATGGGAATGCCATTTATTGAATGGTTATCTACCAGAGGTCTGCAACTTGACGAAACTACTTTTGGTCGGACAGATGACCTTCAGGCTGCTAAGTTATTCCCTGTTTGCCATAACACTGAAGAACTTGGAAAGGTATTCCGCTGGATGATATTTGAACCTGAGTTTGCAGAGGGAAAGCAAATATGGGAACAGTCGGTTAGACTTTCTGCCGATGAGCTTTCTGCAAAGGCAAATTTAAAGAGACTTTATGCACAACGTGAGACTTTTAGAAAGAAAAACTGGTCGGCATTAGCTGCAAATTACGATAAAAGTGTATTTTACCAGCTAAACCTGGCAGATGCAGCATCCGAATTTGCTAAACAACAGATTGCTTTACCCGAACTTCTAGACGAAGATGCTCCTTTGATGACACGAATCCATAACCAAATGTTTCGTGCCCGTGCATTACAATTACAGAATAAAGAATATAAAGCTGAAGAACAAAGGGCATTTGCTCTGCTTCGTGAAGGATTGATAGGCTCGTTGTCTGAGAAAAAACAGCAGCCAATAATGAATGTATATCCCGATCAGATTGTATGGAGCCGCAGTCCGGTTCGTATTGATTTGGCAGGCGGTTGGACAGATACACCTCCTTACTGTCTTTATTCGGGGGGAAATGTAGTCAATATAGCCATAGAACTCAATGGTCAACCACCTTTGCAGGTATATGTAAAGCCAAGCAAGGAATATAAAGTGATACTTCGCTCAATTGATTTGGGAGCAATGGAAGTTGTAACTACCTATGAAGAATTGAATGACTTTGCTAAGGTTGGTTCACCTTTTTCTATTCCTAAAGCAGCTCTTACTTTAGCAGGATTTAGCCGAATGTTTGCTTCTAAAACTTACAAAACATTAGAAGATCAATTAAAGGAATTCGGATCGGGTATTGAAGTAACTTTGCTTGCTGCCATTCCTGCCGGATCTGGTTTAGGAACAAGCTCCATTCTTGCTTCTACAGTACTTGGTGCTGTATCTGATTTCTGTGGATTGGCCTGGGATAAGAATGAAATTTGTAAGCGTACTCTGGTTTTGGAACAATTGCTTACTACTGGTGGTGGTTGGCAGGATCAATACGGTGGTGTGCTTCACGGCGTGAAACTGCTGCAGACAAATAAAGGATTCGATCAATCTCCTTTAGTTCGCTGGTTGCCCGATTATATATTTAATAATCCGGAATATAAACCTTGTCACTTGCTTTATTACACAGGTATTACCCGTACAGCAAAAGGTATTCTTTCAGAGATTGTTTGCGGTATGTTCCTTAATTCTACTGAGCATCTGACGTTGCTTAGTGAAATGAAAGCACATGCACTCGATACTTACGAAGCTATTCAGCGTGGTAATTTCGAAGAAATGGCAGCATTGGTAGGTAAAACATGGGATCAGAATAAAGCATTGGATTCTGGTACTAATCCTCCGGCAGTAGAAGCAATAATAGATTTAATAAAGGATTATACTTTAGGATACAAACTTCCTGGAGCAGGAGGTGGTGGCTATCTTTATATTATTGCCAAAGATCCGAAAGCTGCATTGAAAATCAGAGATATTCTGAACGAACATCAGCCAAATCCAAATGCAAGATTTGTAGAAATGACTCTTTCAAATAAAGGATTGCAGGTTAGCCGTTCTTAATTTGATTACTTATATAAAAGTAAAAGTCCTCTTGTCTGGAGATTATAACAGATAAGAGGACTTTTTTTAATCCTCTGGTTATACTGTTCAATATCTATAATTAGTATTAGCTTTCATTTGCGTGTTGTTGAACTGCATATGTATGTAAGCCTAATGTGCATTGATTAAAAGTTCTACCAACTCTGTAATTGATATTAAATACTCAAAATTTGCTGATATCTTCTGCTAAATCACTCCTGATATTTTGAATAACCCGGCCAGCAAAAATAAATCTTTCGTTTCATTTTTATAATTACTGGTCGGATATTAATTAATTCTTGTACAAAAAAATGTAATCTTCTGTACAGAAGAATTATTTCTTTTGTACAAAACAATTCATTCTTTTGTACAAGGGGAAAAGAATATCCCGCCAGCTTTTTTATTTCTGATAAGAGAGCTGATTAAATACCTCACCGGAGTTTGGAAAACATATAATGAGCGCTTCTGGATTTCATATTATTGCCGCTTTTATCTATGAACTGCATTTGGTCAACGATAATATGCAGGTGGTCAAAAGAATTTGATTCCCCGATTTTTAGATACTAGCTTTGCATAGAACTAAAAAAAGAAATGATTATGTATAAGCTAAGTTGCCTTTTTCTTTTATTGAATTCTTTTCTATGTTTCAATGCTTTTTCTTCAGAGACAAGCACAGTGTTAAGTGGTAAAGTGCTTGTAGAAAACAAATCACAGCTGGAAGGTGCTCAGGTTATTTTACTGGCCCAGAAAGATTCTTCTTTTGTAAAGGGAACTGCCAGCGATAATAATGGAAACTTTGTTTTCAGACAAATAGCTCCGGGACGTTATTTTGTTCAGATTTCCATGCTTGGTTATAAAAAAGAGTTCAGAAATACTGTGGTTGAAGACGGAAAGTCGGTTGTGCTTTCGCCTGTATATATGGAAGTGGAAGCTCAGAACCTGAAAGCAATTGTAGTAACAGGTAAAAGGCCACCAATAGAGATTATGGCTGATAAAACTGTTATTAATATTGAATCGTATTCATTAAGTTCTGGAAATAGTGCATTATCTGTAATGCAAAGTCTTCCGGGTGTAATAGTTGGGAATGATGGCTCTTTCTCTTTGAATGGTAAAGCCGGAACAAAGGTTCTAGTTGATGGAAAGACCTATTACTTGGGAGGAACAGAGTTGGTTAATTACCTCAAATCTACTCCGGCTTCAGCTCTTGATAAAGTAGAATTAATCACAAACCCATCAGCAAAATATGATGCAAGCGGAAATTCGGGTGTTATTAATATCAGGACTAAAAAATCAAAGATGATGGGCTTTAATATGACCCTTAATTCAAGCTTCGAACAAGGTGATTACGGACGGTTTAACAATAATGTATCGTTCAATCATCGGAATGGGAAAATAAATGTTTTTGGAATGTATGGTTATTACACAGGACATGATTTTATTGATTTAAAAGTTATCAGAAAAATGAATAGCTCTTTTTCTCCATCATATACTACATTCGATCAGAATTCGTTGCGCAAAAGAGCAGATGATAATCAATATTTTAACGCAGGAATTCAGTATTATCTTTCGGACATGACTACTTTTGAGCTTTCAGCCAATGGATACTTAGCCAAACGTTCGGAGAGAGGAACGATAAATTCAGCTTTTTATAAGTCTGTATTGAAGAATGATTCAACTCTTAATTCGTTTACCAATAATAATGAGCATAGAAATAATTTCAGTTCAAGCCTGAATATGCTTCATAAGTTAGATAATAAAGGAAAAGAGGTGAGTATTTCTTTTGATTATCTGCACTATTCTCTTGATGAGGATCAGATACATAATGATAGTTTTGCGGGACTGAATGGTGCAACACGTGACGAGTATTCAAAAGGATTGAAGAACGGAACAATTAATATGTATTCTGGTAGAGCTGATCTTACTTATCCGGTATCTGACAAATTGTCCTTCGAAACAGGAGTGAAATCTGAATTTGTGCACATCGATAATGCATCTGCATATCAAAACAAGGTAGGAGTGAACTGGCTTCCGGATTATGGATTAAGTTATCAGTTCCTTTATCGTGAAAATATAAATGCAGCTTATGTCAGCACAAAGTATTCATTTAATAAATTTCATCTTGAAGGCGGGGTTAGATTGGAAAATACAAATGTGAAAGGTCATCAGCCAGGAAACCAGCAACATAATGATTCTTTGTTTACCAAGTCGTACACAGATATATTCCCTACAGTTATTCTGAGCTATAGCCTTAACAATATGAATACTTTTAATTTTACTTATGGAAGAAGGATAGGCAGACCTAATTACAAAGATTTGAATCCGTTTACTTATATATTCGACGCTTATACATACGAGCAGGGAAATACAGCATTACAACCACAGTTTTCTGATAATTTTGATTTATCGTATATCATTAGGAATAATTATCGTATTGGTTTGTTTTACGGTACAACTCAAAAGGCCATAGTGAAATCGTATATCATTAACGAAAACGAAAATAGAGTATATGTTATGCCAACTAATATGTCATCGTATCACTCGTATGGTTTAAGAGTGGGCGTAGGAGATCTTTCATTTGTGAATTTTCTGCACTCAAGCATTAATGCAGGTTTAGTGCGTAATAATTATAATTGGGATTTGGATGCTTTTAGCAAAAAGAACAGAAAAACAACCATCATGTTTAGTCTGAATAATAGAATAAGCCTACCTAAAGATTGGGCGGCGGAAGTTACCGGATTTTATAATGGTAAAATGGCTTACGGGCAAATATCCGTTTCTCCTATATGGAGACTTTCTGCCGGAATTCAGAGGAGGTTCCTGAAAGGGAATGCAACATTAGGAATATATTCAAATGATATTTTAAATTCATACAGAGAAAAAGGAAGTGGCATCTTTAATGGAACATGGGCTAGTACCAATGAAAGAAATGACCGATGTGTAATTGGAGTCTCTTTAACTTATCGATTCAAAAAAGGGTATATTTCAAAAGAATATAAGAAAAAAGGAGAATCTTTTGATACAAAAAGAATAAATTTGTAGTATAAGCACCTTAAATAATGAAAACGAAGAAATATAATATATGGTTCTGGATTGTTCCATTGATTTTTGCAGCTGTTGTAATGGCAGGTATTCGTCTAGTAAGTGATACTCCTACAGGTTACAAATTTTGGGAACGACCTTTGGAATGGAACCTTGTTGAGTTTGGTTTCGCAATAATAATAGCGTATCTGTGCCAGTTTATTATTAGTTATTTGTTAGAAAGAAATAGTACACGTACCGTAAGGCTTACAGTTAAGATGTTTCTTTCAGAATATCTTTTGGTTTTGGCTGCGGGAATTATTGTATTCAATCCCTGTCTGGTATTAATACATAATCTGATAAATGATCCTCTGGGAGTGGATGACATAACAATTGCCAATATAATTTTTCTTTTGGTGCTTATTATCATCTATTCTCTTTTTCGAGGAAATCAGATTCTTAATGCATATATAGATCAGAAACTGCAGACTCAGAAAATAAAAACTATGCAGATTGAAACAGAACTGAAATTTTTAAAAGCTCAGTTCCATCCTCATTTTTTATTCAATGCATTAAATACCATTTATTTCCAGATCGACGAGAAGAATGAGACTCCCAGAAAAACAATTGAGCAGTTGTCGGATTTGTTGCGCTATCAGCTCTATGATGTTAATCAGGCAGTAACTATTGAACAAGAAATTAACTTTCTGCATACTTATATAGATTTGCAAAAGGTACGGATGAAAGAGAGTCTGAAATTAGATATTTCTTTTGATCCAATGCTAAAAGCTCAAAAGATCCATTCTTTGCTTTTGTTTCCATTGGTTGAGAATGCATTGAAATATGTAGGAGGGGAGTACTGGATAAAGATAGATGGTAAACTTGATGGAAATAGATTGTTGTTTGAAGTTGTGAATGCTATTCCTCAAACTCCTTCTCCCGCTCCTAAAATAGGTGGAATTGGACTGGAAAATCTAAAAAGAAGGCTCGAACTGTTATATCCGGGTAAGCATAAACTTCAGATTTCTAAGACTGCAGACTCTTATAAGGCAAATTTAATGATCGAGTTTAAATTTGAAATAAATAGCCAGAATGAAAATTAAATGTATAATAACAGATGATGAACCGATAGCAAGAAATGGAATTCTAAGCTATGTTGAAAAGCTAGATTTCCTTGAATTAGTTGGCGTTTGTGAAGATGCAATACAGCTAAGTAACGCCTTGAAAACGCAACACGTAGATTTGTTGTTTCTTGATATTGAAATGCCTTATATGTCGGGCATTGATTTGCTCAGTAGTCTGGTTAATCCTCCTAAAGTAATTATTACCAGTGCTTACGAACAGTATGCTATAAAGGGATATGATCTGGAAGTTGTAGATTATTTGCTTAAACCGATTCCTTTTGAACAATTTCTGAAAGCTGTGAATAAGGCATACGACGTAATTGTAAATCAAACAGCACCAAAATCTCCTGATTATTTCTTTGTAAAAGCAAATCAGAAACTGGAAAAGATATTCTTCAAGGATATATTATATGTTGAGGGGATAGAGAACTATGTGGCTATTCAAACTATTTCGGGAAAGGTTATAACTCATTCAACTCTTAAGCTTATATTGGAGAATCTTCCTGAACAGATTTTTATTCAGACGCATAAGTCTTTTATTATAAATATTGAAAAGGTGCTGAATATTGAAGGAAATATGCTTGGCATAGATAAATATAAAATTCCAATATCAAGGACTTATAAAGAAAAAGTGCTGGAAGCTATCCTTAAAAATAAATTGCTTAGTGGTTGTTGACTCTGATATTTAAAACAATAATAGGACATATCACATGCCCTATTATCTTAATCTACTCTATTAATCAACTTAATTTGTTGTTCAGATCGCTCTGAACTTTATCATATGTCTATTTTTTTATTTATTAATATACCAATCGTATATCATTGCAATACCATCTTCTAGTTCCACTTTGTGCTTCCAGCCTAGACTGTGAAGCTTAGAAGGATCAGTTAGCTTGCGCATTGTTCCGTCCGGTTTATCGGCATTGAAAACAATGTTTCCTTCGAAGCCGACTTTTTCTGCAACAAGGTAAGCAAGTTCTTTGATAGAAAGTTCTTTTCCTGTACCTATGTTAATATGGCAATTACGTACTTCCTTGCTGTTTCCTTTCAGATCTGCAAAATCTACATTTTCCATAATAAAGACACAAGCATCGGCCATATCTTCACTCCAAAGGAATTCGCGTAGGGGAGCACCTGTTCCCCATATCTCTACATTTACTTTTCCGTTGGCAGATTGGGTAATACCGTATTTATTTAGTTTTTCAAGAATTGCTTCTTGACTGGCATTTCCATCTACACCTTCTACTGGAGCAGTATTAAAATCCTTGCGGATTTCATCCCAGTTACCTTCCATTAGCTGTTTACCTAAGTGTGCCTTTCTGATTAAAGCCGGCAATACATGACTGCGTTCCAAATTAAAATTATCATTCGGGCCATAAAGATTGGTTGGCATTACCGCAATATAGTTTGTTCCATATTGCAGGTTAAAGCTTTCACACATTTTTAGTCCGGCAATCTTAGCCAATGCATAAGGCTCATTAGTATATTCCAATTCAGAAGAAAGAAGGCAGTCTTCTTTCATTGGTTGGGGAGCATTTCCCGGGTAAATACAAGTACTACCAAGAAACAGCAACTTCTTTACTCCGGTACGGAATGAATTGTATATTACATTATTCTGTATTTCCAGATTGCGATAAATAAAATCGGCTCTGTAAAGGCTATTCGCAACAATACCGCCTACGTGTGCGGCTGCCAAAAATACATATTCTGGCTTTTCCTGATCAAAAAACTCAGTTACAGCAGCCTGATTACATAAATCAAGCTCTTTATGAGTACGAAGAACAAAATTAGTATATCCTTTTTTCTTCAGATTATTTAGAATAGCCGAACCTACAAGTCCACGGTGTCCGGCTACAAAAATCCTTGCATCTTTTTTCATCATTATTTATTTGCGATCAACTTTCTGACTTTTTCCATATCATGTTGTACCATGATCTTTACCAACTCAGGGAATGATGTTTGAGTAGGATTCCAGCCAAGTAATGTTTTTGCTTTGGTTGGATCACCTAATAATTGCTCAACCTCAGCCGGACGGAAATATTTAGGATCCACTTCTACCAATGCACGACCGGTAGCCACATCAATACCTTTTTCGTCAATTCCTTCACCTTCCCAACGAAGCTCAATGTCTACTTCTTTGAAAGCAAGTGTGCAGAACTCTCGCACGGTATGCATTTCTCCGGTAGCAATCACAAAATCTTCCGGAGTGTCATGTTGTAGAATCATCCACATACATTCTACATAATCTCTTGCATATCCCCAGTCACGTTGTGAATCAAGGTTACCCATGTAAAGCTTATCCTGAACCCCTTGTTTAATACGGGCAACAGCCAGAGAAATCTTTCTGGTAACGAAAGTTTCTCCACGACGTTCACTTTCATGATTAAACAAGATTCCGTTTACAGCAAACATACCATAAGATTCACGATAGTTTTTTGTAATCCAGAAGCCGTATTGTTTAGCAACGCCGTATGGGCTACGTGGATAAAAAGGTGTAGTTTCCTTTTGTGGAACTTCCTGTACCAATCCAAAAAGTTCGGAAGTAGAAGCCTGATATATTTTAGTTTTCTTTTCTAAGCCTAGAATACGAACTGCTTCCAGCATGCGGAGAGTTCCTACAGCATCAGCTTCGGCTGTATATTCAGGAACATCAAAGCTGACCTTAACATGACTTTGAGCTGCCAGATTATATATCTCATCTGGTTGCACTTGTTGGATAATACGTATAAGAGAACTGGAATCGGTCATATCTCCGTAATGAAGATTGATAGTTCGTTGTTGTTTCATATCGCGTACCCATTCTTCAAAATATAGATGTTCGATGCGTCCTGTATTGAAAGAAGATGAACGGCGAAGTATGCCGTGAACTTCATATCCTTTTTTTAATAAAAATTCAGCTAAGAAAGAACCGTCCTGACCGGTTATACCTGAAATTAAGGCTTTTTTCATGTCTATTGTTATTAGTAAAGTTGTATTGTAATACCTATTTTGTGTAAATAATGTTATTTATTTTGCAAATATAATCTGTTTGTTTATTATATGAAAGAAAATAACCAATAAAAAGAAAATAAATTGTGCGGTAATATCTGTTTTTATTGTATTGAAACCATTGATTATAACTCATATTTGATTCTAAATATACTATCTTTTATAGCTATATTATAAATAAAAAAATGTGAAAAAAGATATTTTTTTAGCGTTTATTTATTGTTGAAAACTGTATATATTTGTCTGCTATATTTATACTTATGTGGTGTTACACTCAAAAGAATACTATACTTAACTGTGCTGAATAATAATGTAAGAATCCCGCTCTGGCATTATGAAAATGCAAGAACGGGATTTAAGTTTAGAGTAAGTCTGTAATATTATTAATAGCGAAGCTTGTTGTAATGACAAATAAGCAGTTTCCCTTCATTATTGCGAAGATGCATTCCGTTTCCTTCACAATAGCGGAAGTAATTGCACTTGGCACATTGATCTTTTTTCATCCATTCACGGTTGCGGAAGTTTTCAAATCGATTATTCCATATTTCCATAAAATTATCACGATATATATTCCCTTGATAAAAATTACTTCGGATACTTGGGCAGGCAGAGATTGAGCCATCGATCAGAATTGAAGCTACACTAACACCTGCTCCGCAAGAATAGAAATTATCTCTTACTTCTCCTTCGTATTTTCCGAGAAAGCCTTCGCATGCGTAGTTTATCTTTATTTTTCCCTCTTTACGACTCATTTTTATAAATTCCATCAAGCCAGTAAATTCTTGATTTGTGAGTAGAAGTTCCGGATCTTCTGCGGCTCGTCCTACCGGAAAGACTGTGAATATTCGCCAGTTTCTTACTCCGATGGATATGAGATAGTTTTTTAATTCTTCTAAATCTTTATAGTTTTTGCGGTTTATGCACGTAACAACATCCCAATTTAAGTCCTTTTCAGAAGCAACCATTTTAATAGCTTCTGTTGCCCGGATAAAACTTTCCGGATGTCCTCGCATCCAATTATGCTCTTTTTCAAGTCCATCCAGACTTATTGTAATAGAATGCATTCCGGAAGACAGTAATGAATCAAAACGTTTGCGAGTAAGATAAAGCCCGTTTGTTACGATTCCCCAAGGGAAACCTTTATGATAGAGTGCAAGGCCACATTCTTCAATATCTTCTCTCATTAATGGCTCACCTCCGGTTATGACAATACATACCTCTGATGGATTAACATGCGGAGATATAGAATCAATAACCGTAAGGAAATCCACCAATGGCATATCTTTCTGATATGTTGTTTTTTTGCAGTCACTTCCACAGTGCCGGCAATAAAGATTGCATCGTAAAGTACATTCCCAAAATAGTTGGCGAAGAGGATGTAATTTGACTTTGTTATGCCTTATTTTGCGAGCTATTTCTAATGCCAAGAGCTTTTTTAGAGTTATCTCATTTATCATTTTCGGATAGTTTTATTGTCACGTTTTTTGTAGCTTCTCCTTCAAACCATCCTTCTCCATTAACTAAATCGCTTTTTTTGAATTCTACTTCTATTGAGTCCTTTTTATATGATCCGTTTGTCTCCCCATCAATATCTTTGCATATAAGCTTATAGGTTATTTCAATGATAGCAGGTTCACTTTTGTAAGTAAATTCTCCATTTGCATTGGATAGTAAAGTATCCGGTTTTATCCAATTATTGTTTGTATTGCAAATAATCTGAATTCCTTTTATTGCAGTGCCTGCATTGCTTTCTACTTTTCCTTTAATGGTATGCAAAGCATAAGGCGACCCATACATGCAAGGTGTTTCTCCGGAACAACCGTTAAATCCTAGTAATACCATCATTCCTGATAGAACTTTATTGGCTAAATTCAGCAATGTTGTGTTTCTCTTTTTCATATCATGAAAATAGTAAAATTATTTATTAGTTAAACGACGTTGGACATATTATACTGCATTAATATAAAGAAATATGTTCATTATTATTTTCTATACTTCTTTTTAGTAAGTTAAGGAAACAAGTAAATCGTCATTCAAAGAGTAAAAAAAGACATGACATAATAGCTTGGAATGAATGATAGGGCAGGATATAGCTCTTGCTATATAACTCTGGTGAGAAAAGTTTCTTGAACAATATGTATGGACGAAAAAACAGGCCACTGGCAAAAATAATTAATATAAGGCACCATTATTCTGTACTATTCAATTAAAAATTAGTTTCATCCCTCACTCCCTCACCTTTTTTACTAACAAGTTAAATAACAATTAATTATATGGTGATGGTAGCATTTTGAACCCTCACCAAACCATCACTAAAAGGCATGAACCCTCACCTTTTTAAGCACAATCAGCATATTTCAGGATTAATTTTCATGATATGGCAAATTTTTGTAGTTCTCCATCTGGAGAAAGCAAAGGGGGCAGATTCCAAGATGTCTGCCCATATTGAACGGACTTTCATTGCAGGCAACGTGGATGAAAGTCGCGTACACCTCGACCGTGAGCTGGTAGCTTACCCCGAAGGCGTGAAATCAAGCACGGCATATCTCTATCCGTGTCTACTCTCCCTATTTGTTTCATGTGGACTAACACAGATAAATTAATGGAGGTAATTACTGAATAGTAATATTGTTTCTTATCATACCTCTTTACTCTTTTAAAAGGTAATTGGAAAAAGATAATATGTACGTTAAAGCATACAAATAATTGTATTGGATAATTATGTCCTTTTTTAAGATAGTAAGACCATCATTTATCCTCAGTACCTTTGCACTCGAAATTTAGAAATAATAAAGAAAGGAAAATTTTCATGCATTTTACAGAACCAGTTTATAGGAATCCCTATTGGCCAACTTTTCCATTATTGGAAATCACGCAAGGCTGCACACACAATAGTTGTAAGTTTTGTACCATGTATAGGGACGTTCGTTTTAAGGCGAGTCCGTTTATTTACTCTTTCTGTATTGACTTGGCCGCAAGCTTGTATGTTTTTTAAAGAACTTGCAGAAGAATGCGGAGTTAGGGAAATACAGTGCGTCGGAGATGTTTTCAACACTCATGTCGCTATGCGAGAGTGCTGCCTTTGCCTCTGCAATGAGATATTCGTTGATCCACGACATCATGGTCTGTCCGCTCACTTGCTTAATGAGAGAGTTGAGATAGTTTGGTGTCATTGCCATTTGATCTGCATAGAACGCTATCTTGTGTTCCTTGATGCCGTGAATGTTGAGAAGCGAGAGAAACTTTCGAAAAGTGGCAGTTTGTCGAGGAATGTTTTGTGATGGAGAATAATTCTCTATTAAGGAGGTTTCCTGATGAAGCTGCAAGACATAACGAAGCAAAGAACTACCAATATCAACGAGCATACTGATGTTGGTGGGCTGTGTCTCCGTGAGATTTCTAATGAGTTTGAAATATACTTGAATGTTATTCAGGTGCTGTTCGCTTGGCGAGAAGAGTGCATAGTCATCCTTCATTGTTATGGTGGGAATAAGGTCGGGACTGATGGAAACCGTGCGGAGATTAACATCGGGAGATGCACTCAACTGAGTAATCAGTGTGCCCGGTTTCTGGATGATGACGTTACCTTTGGATCGCTCTGCCTCTAAAAGATTATACGAGGCGAGGCACGTTCCATTGGTGACAAGAATCACTTGCCAGTCGCTTGACCGGTAAGGCTCGTTGTGCTTCCGCCAATCTTCCAAAGCAATGTTTTTGGAGTTCATCATTAGACCAAACGCATCAGATAGCCAAACACCCTTTGCGTGCTTGCCATTCTCGTAGAGCGTACCCTCCATATTTACGGTATCGATAATCTTCATATCTGTTGGATGATTATATTGGCAAAGATAATTATAATGTATAAAAAACAGGCTTTAAATTTGCTAAAATCATTGTAATAAACAATTATAGCCTTTAAAGAGATAGTGAAGAATATCGAAAACAGGCGTAACTTTGCACTATTAAAAATCAAGCAAAATATGAAAATAGGAATTATTGGTACAGGTGCCATCGGTGGCGCAATAGCAAGAAAGTTAGCAAGTGCAGGTCACGAAGTTAAAGTGGCAAACTCTAAAGGTGTGGAAGGTGTAAAAGACTTTGCACGCGAGATTGGGGCTGATCCACAAGATATTCGTGGGGTGGTGCGCGGTGTGGAAGTCATCGTACTTTCCATTCCTTTTGCATCCATTGTAGGGTTCCCCAAAGATTTGTTCAGTAGTATTTCTGAAGATGTCGTTATTGTCGATTCTAACAATTATTATCCGGGTGTGAACCACGGTGTGATTCAAGAGATCGAAGATGGTATGGTGGAGAGTTTATGGACAGCGGAGCAGATCGGTCGGCCTGTTATCAAGGCATTTAATATGTTGTTGGCACATAGTCTTGCCAATAGTGGTAAACCCGAAGGTGGCGAGAGACGACTTGGTATGTTGGTAGCCGGCGATGATACTATAAAAAAAGCAAAGGTGATGGGACTTGTGGGTGATATGGGATTTGATGCAATAGACAACGGGCTGCTGAAAGATTCTTGGAGTCAGCAACCTAATTCTCCTGGGTATTGCTGTGACTACACGGCAGAAGAGCTCAACGATATACGTTCCAAATCAACTGCGACAAAAGAAAGTGTTTTCCAGAACCACAAGCGATTCGATGCGGAATTTGTTGCGTTGGCCAATGGTGGCTTCAGCCACGAGAATGTTATCAGAGTGAATAGAGAATTGAACAAGTAAGCAATACGAATATACAAAGACATTATGAAGAAGATTATGATTATAGACGGAGGTCCACGCAAGACCTTCAATACGGCAAAGATGATTGAAGCTTTCACTGCTGGTGCAAAAGAAGCCGACGAAACCATCGAGGTGAAACACGTGAGACTTTACGATATAAACTATTACGGCTGTGTAGCATGTATGGCTTGCAAGGTAAAAAATAGTAAATTTACAGAATACTGTGCCTACAAGGATGGCATCACTGAAGTTTTAAAAGAAACAGCTTTTGCCGATGGCATCGTGTTTGCATCGCCCATTTTTTACAGCGATATCACTGCACAACTCCGTGCATTCATCGAGCGACTTACCTTTCCTTGGCTTTCCTATAATAACTATACCACTCATGCACCAAAGCGTGTGCCTACAGCTATCATCTATACGATGAATGCTACAGAGGAATACCAGCCGCAAATGGAAGCGATGTACGATAGAAACGAAAGTCTAGTTGCTCGATTCCTCACACAACCAGAACGTATTATAGCCATGAATACTTTGCAGGTGAAGAATTACGATCTATATGAAATGGCCGGTTTTTCTAAAGAAAAGAAAGGAGACTGGCATAAAAGCCATTGGGAATTAGAACTGCAGAATGCACATCAGGCAGGAATTCGAATGGTAAAACAGTTGCAGTAAAACTGTATAATGATTCCAATTACTTTTAAAGTTGGATGGAGACTAATACAGTCCTTTGCGGAAGTTTTTCTTTTGGTTAGTTTTATCTCCTTGTTGCAAATATATTTAATTTTAATAAAACCCTATTAAAATCAAAGAAATATTCGAAATAAGCAACAATATTAGGTTGAGTTTGATCGTTTTTGAATAAAAATAGCTCGAAAAGGTGAGGGATGAACCAAAAAGTGATGGTTTTGTGAGGGTTCAAAATGCTACCATCACCAAGTAATATGCTGTTTTTAAATATGTTACAAAAAAAGGTGAGGGAGTGATGGACGGTTTTAGTTTTTCTCTAAGAACGTGCAAAAATGTAATGAAAAACATCCCGCCGGCTTTTTTAAAAACGTAACCGGATGTTGAACAAACTCCCGCCGGCTTTTGAAAATTGCAGGCGGGAGTTTGAAGCATTATTCTCCAATAATTTTCAGCCATTCGCCAATGGATTTTATTTATTGACGAATAAATTGAAATCATACACCAACAATTTTCAATTTCATTCAATAATAAATCCAATTTTAGAAGGATGGTCTTTCACACAAATCTTATTATCCAGATGGCGCATCATTAAAAAAGCAAACAGATCAGCACCTTCTGCCGATAACATTAGTGAACCATAATAAAAAGGCTCAGATGAACTGTTCATCTGAGCCTTTTTATTTTTCAAAGCTTCATTTTTTTAAAGTTGCTCTTCTACATTCTCTTCTTCCAGCCCTTCTTGATCTGAATTGATAATAGTACTATCTGAAGCTAATCCGTCAATAGAATCGTTCTTTTCAGAAGGATATGATGAATGGCATTGATAGTTTTTGGTTATTGGTTGTTTCGGTTTAGGAAACTTAGCTCTGTATTTAGATAATTGAGTATCTGCAAGCACTTTCTCCATGAAATAACCAAATATTGGTAGGGCAGTCTTGCTTCCTTCTCCTAGTTTTCCAGTTCTAAAGTGGATACTTCGATGTTCACCACCAACCCATGCACCACCTACTAAATTCGGAGTTACACCAACGAACCATGCATCCGAGTGATTAGATGATGTTCCGGTTTTACCTCCAAAATCGGTGTTGTATTTAAATACATCAAAAGACCATAGATTTTGAGTTGTTCCCATTGGTTCAGTAAGTCCCCCTTGAAGCATTTGTTGCATCAAGAATGCTGTTTCGTAAGGAATAGCTTGCTTTTGTTCAGGCGAATAATTATATAATACTTTACCATTACGATCTTCGATACGTGTTACCAATACAGGGTCGTGTGTCATACCATCATTTACAACAGTACAGTAAGCATTAACTAGTTCTAATAAAGAAACGTCTGAAGCTCCCAAACTTGTTGCCGGAATATTGTGCAGTGGGGTTTTAATACCCATTGCATGTGCTGTCTTGATAATTTCGTCAATTCCTACTTCTTTTGCAAGTTGTACCGCAATACTATTAATAGATCGAGCAAAAGCAGCTTTTAATGTCAATGTCTGGCCAGAATAGTTCCCGTTAGCATTTCGTGGAGTCCATTTTTTAAGTTCTCCCTTTTCCATTACTTCCCATTCAAGATATTGATCAACCCTTTCGTCGCAAGGAGACATCCCTTTATTGAAAGCTGTAGCATAATCAAATAGTTTGAAAGTGGATCCAGGTTGACGCTTTGAAAGTACTTTGTCATATTTCCATGAATTGAAATCAATGTCGCCTACCCAAGCTCTTACAAATCCATTCTGAGGCTCCATAGCCACAAAGCCTGTATGCATAAATCTTTCCATATAACGGATAGAGTCCATGGTGCTAATTTCCATCACTTTAGTTCCAGTCTTATAATCGAAGACCTTAACTTTATGAGGCTTGTTTAGAAAATAATTAATAGAATCTGGCTGATTCGGATATTTTTGCTCCAGAATCTTATAAGTGTCGGTTCTTTTGGCTAAATCCTCAATAAAACCAACAATTTCTTTATGATTCATATCTTGCCAAGGATTTTCTTTTCCCCAATGACTATCAAAATTTCTCTGTACGATGCGCATTTGTTTATCGACAGCCTCTTCTGCATATTTTTGCATTCTGGTGTCCAAAGTAGTATATATCTTTAATCCATCAGAATATAAATCAATATCATTTTCTTTACACCAATCTTTCAGGGATTCTGCTACAGCATCTCTGAAGTAAAGAGCTTGTCCACCGTAATTTCTTTCAATACTGTAATTCAGTTTGATTGGAATTCGTTTTAATGAATCGAACTCAGCTTTACTGATTAGGTGATGAGTTAATAAGTTTTCTAATACTATGTTGCGTCTTTTAATACTGTTTTTTGGATTTAAGCGAGGATTATAAGTTGTTGTAGCCTTAAGTAAACCTACCAATGTTGCAGCTTGTTCTATTGATAAATTTCTGGGAGTGGTATTAAAATAGGTTTTGCTGGCTGTCTTTATTCCGTAAGCATTACTACCAAAATCAACCGTGTTGAGATACATGGTAAGAATTTCTTTTTTGGAATAAAATATTTCAATTTTAACTGCAGTAATCCATTCTTTCGATTTCATAATAAGCAGTTTGAGCCCAGGAATATTTCCTAAAAGCCCTCTTGAATATTGAGAGCGCACTTTAAACATATTTTTTACGAGCTGCTGAGTAATAGTGCTGGCACCGCGTGCATTGCCGTGAGCCATATCCTTAACAGCTGCAAAAACTCCTTTTAAGTCAACTCCAAAGTGTTCGTAAAAACGCTCATCTTCTGTACTGATTAGTGTTTTAATTAAGATTGGTGAGATTTCTTCATATTCAACAGGAGTTCTATTTTCCCTGAAATATTTACTTATAAGCTTGCCATCTGCACTATAAATTTCCGAGGCTACACTTTGGTTTGGATTGTTTATGCTCGACATACTAGGAGATTTTCCAAACAACCAAAGGAAGTTTATATCTACCATGAATAAATAAAGAGAAAACAAAAGGATTAAGGAACAGAAAACGATTACAATTTTCTTATACCAGGGAGAGTTCTGATAGAAAGATTTGTATTTAGTTCCTAAAAATTTACATTTGGATTTGAAGAAAACAAAGGCGGATTTACCGCGAGAAGCCAAATTTCTGAAATCAAAGTTTGCCATCTAAGTATGATTCAATTGTAACTGTTTATAGACAAGAGTAAAAGTCTTACTTTTGCCTTTTATTCTCTAAAAAAGATGCGGCAAAAGTACTAAATTTGTTTTGTATAAAATGAATTGTAACAATAAAAATCACATCAAATTAAGTAATCTTATTAAAAACGTTAACATGTTATATTTTAAAGTGTTGATAATTAGAGTTCTCATGCTTGTTTTTATGCCATCTAAATTAGAAATAATTAGACTAAATCTATATAACTCAATCTGCAGTTCTTTTTTTTGAAATAATCTGTCGTTTACAACTTATTTTTATAGCTTTGTTATATTGAAAAGTATCCCTAATAAATTAATATGTAGTTTGTTATGATTAAAAATGAAAAAAAGAGAGTTGCTTTGCTCTCCGTATTAGCAGCGATATTTTTGACTGGATTTAAGATGATTATCGGTATTCTTACTGGTAGTTTAGGTATACTGTCGGAAGCATTGCATTCAACTCTTGATCTTATAGCGGCTGTTATTACCTTTTTTTCTGTCAGTATTTCAGATAAACCGGCCGATAAAGAGCATAACTATGGACATGGTAAGGTTGAGAATTTCTCAGCCTTGATCGAAACTTTATTGCTTCTCATCACCTGCATCTGGATTATCTATGAAGCAGTAAATCGATTGGTTACCGGAGAAACAGAAATAAAAGTAAATATATGGAGTTATATAGTAGTTATTACAGCGATTATTATTGATGTAACTCGTTCAAGAGCTCTATCAAAGGTTGCTAAGAAACATAACAGTCAGGCTCTGGAAGCAGATGCCTTGCATTTTTCTACTGATGTATGGAGTTCTTCTGTAGTGTTACTTGGACTTATATGCGCAAACTTTGGTTTTTTCTTTGCAGATTCAATAGCTGCATTATTTGTTGCAATACTAGTTGTCTCTGTTTCTTATAAATTAGGTAAAAAGTCTATAGATGTCTTACTTGATACGGCTCCTCAAGACAAAGTTCAGATGGTGGAAGAATTATTATCAGCTACACCGGAAGTTATATCTTATCATGATCTTAAAATTCGTTCTGCTGGGGCAAACACCTTTATTAAAGTCAATGTTCATCTTCAACCAGATTTATCTTTAAAACAAGTGCATGAAATCTGTGATAAGATAGAAAATGAAATTGGTAATCTTATTAAAAGAAGTGAGGTATACATTCATGCGGAACCAGAAGAGAATGTTCAGGTTAATGCTCTTTAAATAGATAAAACTACCCTCTGATTTTTTATATATAGTAATTTCTAATAGAGTTTTAAATAAGTCTTACTCTATTTTTCATTTGTTTTTTTGATCTCTATCTGATCAATTTTCCAGATATTATTTTCTTTGTTTAATGAAATATATAGAAACTTATTCCAGTAAGCTTTATCTTTTGATTCCACATTGCCTCTAAAGAATCTTCCTTTAATTATAACTTTCTCGTCATTAATTTTAAAGGTTTCAATAATATCTATACCATTCATAGGCTCAACATCCATAATCCATCGATATATATTGAAGAAGTCACAACCAATATTTCTGTAATCCTCTAGGTTTGGAAATTTATCGTTTAATTCATCAAATTTTATTTTGTTGATTTCCTTAATACAAGTTTGATATGAAGCTACTTCATGGATTATAAGACTATCTGAAAAGTTGTACTGCCGGAGGTTCTTAATATATTTATCCATATTAAGAGTTGTCATCCCTAATGAATCTGCTGCAAATATGGGTTGATATTCTTCAATTTGCCCACTCTCAATAACGCCAAAATACCATTTGTAAAAATTGATCACAACAGAATCCGGACTTGTTTGTGCAAGTGCTTTTAGTGGAAGTAATAAAAGAAAAAATATTAAAAAATAATTCTTCATACAGATTCTTTTTTATATTGCGAATATAATAATTTCTGTTGAAATCTTTATTTGTTTAGCAATTAAAAAGTTAAAGAAATAGATCCTGTTCCACCACGCATAAGTAATTTGAGTTCTTTACCGGCTTTTTTATCGAATCTTACTGAAGCTATAGTACAAACAATAGCAGATGTGAAAAATAAAGTTGCCGCAACTGCACTTATGGCACTTGCGTTAATATTGCTGTCATTTTCATTCCAAAAGTCGAAATTACTGAAAGCTATTAACATAAATCCCATGCTGGCTGCAAACGAACCTAAAGCTCCGTATTCATAATATGCTGATTTTCGCATGTAATCACTGGATTTTATTAAAATACTTTTTGTATTTACATCCATTGTTATCTTCATACTATCCTTGAATTCTACTATTGAATTATTCTTTCTCTCATTATTGGGGTTAATTATTTGTTGAGAGAATATATTAGTAGAAAGCAAGAGTAATATTGCTATTAAAGTGTGTTTCATAATCTTTATAGCTTTAATTAATATGTATAGGAAATACTGGCTGAAGTTCCATTTGCAGAGATCTTGAGTTGTTTTCCGGCTTTTAACTTGTAATTGATAGATATAATAGTACATACTATAGATGATGTGAGGAATATACCACTAATTACATAATACAAATCTTTATTATTGTTTGAGTCTGGAGCTTCATTAGAATTTGAACCTGCAGAAGATAGAATAATACCTGCAGCTAACGACCCAAGAGCAAAATATCTATAATTAGCAGATTTTTCTAAGTAAACTCCACATTTATACAAATGGTTTTCATTTGTTTCAGGTAAGGAAATGTTTAGAGAATTCACCTTTTCTACCTTAGCATACCCATTTAAAGTGTTTATCTCATTCTCCTTGTTATATATATCCTGGGAGAATATTCTCATTGAAAAGACTAACAAAAACATTAATAAGTACGTTTTCATGATGTAATGTTATTAATTTATTATTCTATTGTTAATTAATAACATAAATATGAATACAATAGTTTTTGCAGATAATGTGATTTATAGTTTCTAAAATCAAACCTATTTATAAATTTATTTGTTATATTTATATTGTAATTTGATAAACTTATATCACTCTGCTTTTATTTAAATATTCTACTTTATTATTTAATGTAAATATGGTTCTACAATTGATTTTTGTGTTAGTTGCTATTCTTGTCGGCGCACGACTAGGAGGTATTGGACTTGGAGTTATGGGAGGAGTTGGATTAGCTATCCTTACTTTTGTATTTGGATTACAACCAACAGCACCTCCAATTGATGTAATGTTAATGATAGCTGCAGTAATCTCTGCTGCTTCTTGTATGCAGGCTGCCGGTGGACTTGACTACATGGTGAAAGCTGCCGAACATGTGTTACGTAAGAATCCATCCAAGGTTGTTTGGCTGAGCCCAATAGTGACTTATCTTTTTACAATTGTAGCAGGAACAGGACATGTTGCATATTCTGTTTTGCCTGTTATTGCTGAAGTTGCCACTGAAACAAAAATAAGGCCGGAACGCCCGTTGAGTATTGCAGTTATAGCATCTCAACAAGCTATTACAGCAAGTCCCATTTCAGCGGCTACAGTTGCACTTCTCGGATTATTGTCGGGATATAACATCTCGTTATTTGATATCCTGAAAATTACTATTCCTGCAACTTTGGTAGGGGTGCTTGCAGGTGCATTTTATTCGTTGTATGTAGGTAAAGAGCTTGAAGATGATCCTGAATTTCAGAAAAGGATAGCAGAAGGTGAATTTGAAACGAAAAAGATACATACTAAAGCGGTGGAGAATAGTCGAAGTGCATTAATCTCTGTTTTGATTTTTGTTCTTGCTACGCTTTTTATTGTGCTGTTTGGTTCATTTGATGGCTTAAGACCTTCATTTAATGTTGATGGTGAAATGGTGAAGCTAAGTATGTCGTCTATCATTGAAATACTGATGTTGTCAGCTGCGGCATTGATTCTCCTATTTACCAAAACGGATGGAATAAAAGCTACTCAGGGATCAGTTTTTCCGGCTGGGATGCAGGCTGTAATTGCTATATTTGGTATTGCATGGATGGGAGATACTTTCTTAGTGGGTAACCTTCCGGAATTGACAGCCTCTATTAAGGATATTGTAACAGCAACTCCATGGCTTTTTGGATTTGCACTTTTTGTAATGTCTATTCTTTTATATAGTCAGGCTGCAACGGTCAGAGCGCTTATGCCACTTGGTATTGCATTGGCAATTTCACCGTACATGCTTATTGCATTGTTTCCAGCAGTAAACGGTTATTTTTTTATTCCAAATTATCCAACAGTTGTGGCAGCTATTAATTTTGACCGGACGGGAACTACCCGTATCGGTAAATATGTACTGAATCATTCATTTATGATGCCAGGTCTTATTTCTACAGCAGTAGCTGTAGGTATGGGGCTGTTGATGATTCAATTCTTTTTCTAAAATTTAATTTATTAATAACTAAATGTTTTATTGTTATGAAAGCAGTTAAAAGATTTCAATTTCTTGTTCTTTGTGTGTTGCTATCAGCAATAAGTGTAATGGCTCAAAAGCCTAATATTCACATTTTAGCAACTGGAGGTACAATAGCGGGAACTGGTACTTCGGGTACCAAAACAAATTACACGGCTGGGCAGGTAGCTATTGGTGCACTACTTGATGCCGTTCCTGATATTAATAATGTAGCAAATGTAACAGGTGAACAAATTGTCAGAATTGGCTCACAAGATATGTCTGACGATGTGTGGCTTACTCTTGCAAAGCGGATTAATATATTACTTGCCGATAGCAAAGTTGATGGTATTGTAATAACTCACGGAACCGATACCATGGAAGAAACCGCTTATTTCCTGAATCTTGTTGTGCATTCTGATAAACCGGTTGTTCTGGTTGGTGCCATGCGTCCTTCTACTGCTATCAGTGCAGATGGACCGTTGAATTTATATAATGCCGTAATTACCGCTTCGGCTAAAGAGTCAATTGGTAAAGGAGTTATGGTTGTTATGAATGGACTGATTCTTGGAGCTGGAGATGTTTTAAAAACAAACACAATAAGTGTTGAGACTTTCCAATCTCCTAATCGTGGTCCATTAGGTTATGTATTTAATAGTAAAGTATTCTTTAATCGTATTTCTGTAAAAAAGCATACTACAAGTTCTGAATTTTCTGTTGATAATCTTAATAAACTGCCTAAAGTAGGTATTATCTACAGTTATTCAAATGTTGAACCTGAAGCTGTTAATGCGTTAATTTCATCTGGATATAAAGGTATTATTCATGCAGGCGTGGGAAACGGTAACATTCATAAGAATATTTTCCCAGAACTAATCAGAGCCAGAAAGGCCGGTATTCAGGTTGTTCGTTCTTCAAGAGTTCCAACAGGACCAAGCACATTGGATGCAGAAGTTAATGATGCTGAATATGGGTTTGTTGCCTCTCAGGAATTAAATCCTCAAAAAGCAAGAGTTCTGTTGATGCTGGCATTAACAAGGACTAATGATTGGAAGCAGATCCAAACTTATTTTAATGAATATTGATATGAAAAAGTATATATTATTGTTGGGAGCTCTGTTGTTTATGACTGGTGGTTGGGCACAACAGGATGGTGATATACGCTCTTCTAAAAGTTTATTTGAGGAGGTGACTAATATCAAGAAGAAAACAGACAAGTTTAACTTCTTTCTAAATATGAATGGAAGCTTGGATAATCAATTTATTGAAGATACACACCAAATGAGTAAATTCAATATGAGACAACTGCGTATCGAGGCAAAGGGTAAAATTAACGATTGGCTTTCTTATAGATGGAGACAACGTTTGAACAGACCAAATACCGGTAGTGGTAATATTGATAATTTGCCAACTTCTATTGATGTTGCAGGCATTGGGGTAAAGGCCACTGACAAGTTTTCAATGTTTATCGGAAAGCAGTGTGCTGCTTACGGAGGCATTGAATTTGACCTTAATCCGATCGAAATATACGAATACAGTGATATGATTGAAAATATGAGCAATTTCCTTACCGGAGTAAACTTTGCATATAATTTCAATGATAATCATCAGTTGCAATTGCAAGTATTAAACAGTATGAATAGCAGCTTTGCAAATACTTATGATGTAGGTACAACCGGAACAGTGCAAAGCAAGGCTCCTTTTGTTTATACGCTGAACTGGAACGGTAGTTTCTTTGATAATGCATTCAAAACCAGATGGTCGGCATCTTTGATGAATGAAGCGAAAGGCAAGAATATGTATTACTATGCATTGGGAAATGAACTAACGCAAGGCAAATTCAATATGTTTTTCGATTTTATGTATTCCAATGAAGAACTTGATCGTAATGGAATTATGAGTACAATTACAAATTCAAGTAGATATGGAAATGCCGTTAATGCGCAATATTTATCATTCGTTACAAAACTGAATTATCGGTTTGCTCCAAAATGGAATGTTTTCCTGAAAGGAATGTACGAAACAGCTTCATTAAAGAAAGATCTCAGATATCAAATGGGACCTGTAGAATTTACAAAAGGCAAATATCGAACTTCTTACGGTTATTTTGCTGGATTGGAATATTACCCTATGGAATCTAATTTGCATTTCTTCCTAACCTATGTGGGGCGTGCATACGAATATACAAATAGAGCCAGATCGCTAATGAATACAGGGTTTGATGATAATACAAACCGGCTTTCTTTAGGATTTATTTATCAACTACAAATGTTTTAGCAGTAATATTCTCCAATAAAAACATAAGAGGCAGTCAACTTTGACTGCCTCTTATGTTTTTATTTTATCATGTTTGCAATAGGCTTTATATTTCTTATTAACTTAATAAAGTCATCTTGTTCTTTTAGAGTTGCTATTTTTACTACATATGTTTGTAGTTGAATGCTTTCTTTATCTTCTTCATTTATATATTTAATAATGAAAGGATATTTCAAACATTCGCATGGAAGTAATTTTATAATGAAGTCTTTCTCTGAATTTATTTTTCCATCATTAGGATTTGAAATGCTAACGCCTGTGTTACTGTCGTATTTTTCTGGATAAGAATAACTGTTTTTGAATGTGCATATCAGTGTATCAGAAATCATTCTATAATTGCCAATATCATACCGAACACTGTCTGAACCCACGCATTGAAATTGAAGTAGGCTTTTGCCATTTGTTGATAGAAAAATATATCCCCAGTTACAGTCTCCTGGAAGTAGATTTTCTTCATTACAATAACCTTCGTTTTCAGTTTCCAGAAATTGTATGAATGTTCCTGCAAATTCTCTTTGCTCTTTATAATAAGAATATGCATTTTTAACAGGAAATTGTTCTGAATAGGATTTTAAAATACTGTCGACCAATGATCTTACAGTCTCTTTATCCTTGTAAATAATGTATAGGTTTAAGCTATCTTTAATTATTTGCAAAGTGTTATTTCTAACTTCATTATATTGCTTAAAAGAAATCTTCTGATTCCCGATAGAAGATAGCTCAAATTGAAAGATGGCGGAAGGAATAGCTTTGAAAAGTTTCTTTTTAGTGATTTTTGTTGGACTTATTTGTTGCAATGATGAATTCATTGCAGCAACTTGTTGATCCATGAATAAATGATAATTGCTTGCCATCCGGCCTTTTACTTCTGTTATATGATTTGTACAACCACATAACAGAAGTGTTATTATAAGAAATGATATTTTGTATATACAATTGGTTTTCATGATTGTATGAGGTTGTACATATTGAATAACAATGTGTTACTCTAAAAAGTTTTCTCTCTCTCTTATCATGAAATCAACTTATTGAAGTTGCTATTCATCGTTATCTCTTTCTCGATTACCTTTATTGGGCTTATGTTTATTCTCTTCTCCTTTATGACCTTTCATCTGTCCTCGATTTCCTTTTTCGTTTCTTTTTTGAAATTTATCATACTCGTCTCGATCATTGTTTCCTTTAGATTTATATTCTTTCTCTTTATGATTCTTATTACCCTTGTACTTTTTATTATCTCTGGCTTTTTGCTTATGATAGAAAAGTGGTTCTTCTACTAGTTCATTCGGGTAATTTTTCTTGTTTTTTCCTGCAACATTTGGATCTTTCTTAGTTTTGTATTCTTTATGAGTGTTTTTCCAATAAACAGTTTCTTCTTTCATTCTTTGTTTGAAGCGATGGAATTCATCAGAACCAGGTTTTATACCATATTCCTTTGCTAAATTACCCCAACCTTTTGTTGCGCCACCATCCCTATAATCATTGAAGATTGTGTTAATTGGTTTATTTAAAAACTGGCTTAATTCTAAACCCATAACAACATCTCCCCAATTTCTGTTGAATCCATTGTATAACTCATTAAGTTTTTGTTGAGAGATACCATAGTGTTGATTATACAAATTGCAAACCTCATCGTTGGTATAATTTTTATTATTCAACAATACATTGCCAACAAATACCATAAAATCATTGTAAGATTGTGCATGCATACTAAATGATGCAACAAATACTGTCAGTGTTAAAAATAACTTTTTCATAATTTTCTTGTTTTTAGTCATATTGAAAACAAAATATACGTTTCAAAAATAGTAATATAAAAGAGCGTTCTATTTATATATTATGTTTTTTAATTTGTATAAATCTTATTATCCGGCTTTAAAAAGAAATGTAAAAGAGCTATTTATCTTCTATCGATATGATTACGTCTGTCGTAATGCGAATTATTATTCTGAGTATTTGGCAAAGGTTCGTTGTATGTAGTTAAGCTGGTAACAATGTTATTTTCAAACCAAACAATATAATATTGAGTTGAAGTTGTTGAACCCGCAAGCGGATCAACATATCTCCATGATTCTTCAGTTTCATGAAATTGTCTGTCGCCAGGTTCTCCTAAAATCTTTAGAACCTCATTCTTTGTCATTCCTTGTTCTATAAGCATTATATTATGCCCGAAGTTTAGAATTTTACATGATGATAAAACAAGTGTCAAACAGAAGAATAAAATAATTTTTTTCATAATAGTTTGTTTTTAATCTATGTGTAGTTTTTGTAATCTTCTAGAATCTTGCATTTTAAGGTTTAGATATTATTATCAAAGTTTAAACGCTAAAAATGCATGACAAAATAAGTAATAATTTCTCAAATAATTAGCAATAATATATAAGTGTTTTTTCAATTATTTTGTTTTGAATATTATTTTTTAAAATTACTATTTCTGAAAAATAATATTAAACTTGTTTGTTCAGCAATTTATGCGAGGATAATTTATTCTTTTACAAGGAAAGTTTTATTTTTATATATATCAGAATTTATTTTTGATGTACATCTAATTGTCATTTTGATATACGTCAAAGCACTCTTTTGATGTATATCTAAATACCCCTTTGATATATATCAAAATATAATTCTTTCTTGTTTTTATTCTTTTTATCTCTTTATTCCTTAGAACTTCAAAAAAGAGTAGTTAGCGTTTAACAATAATCAATACTTGTGTGTTTTATATATAGGTTTATTAATCAATAAATAAAAAAATATGAAGAAAGTATTTTTTCTGTTGGCAGTACTCTTTTTTACTGCAATGAGTTTTGCTCAGGAACGGGAAAAGACTTTAAAGCAGTATGGATTTTGGGATAACTGGTTTTTACAGTTGCAGATGGGAGGGCAATATACGTTTAGTGAATGCCAGGATTACTCTTCTTTTTCAGGGAAGTTGAGCCCAACTGCAGCTTTAAATGTGGGGAAATTCTTTTTTCCGGAAGTTGGTACTCGTTTTCAGATTGGAGGATGGACTTCGAAGAATAATGTTGTTGGCTCTCTGTATAACGTAAACTATATTAATGCAAACTTAGATGTCTTGTTCAATATGAGTAATATATTTAGATCATACAGAGAAAATAGGGGATTTAATCTTATAGGTATCCTCGGACTTGGCTTTGTGCATACTTTTAAAAATCAGAATGTATTTGTATCAACGCAATTCGAACCACAGCAACATACTTTGAAATCATCAAATAGTGGCTCTATACGTTTAGGATTACAAGCCGATATTCGTCTTAGTGATGCCTGGAGTTTTAATATAGAAGCAAATGGTAATCTTCTGCGTGATGATTTTAATGGTCAGGAGAAATGGAAGACATACAATGATGGAACTCTGAATCTCTTGACAGGCTTTACTTATCGTTTTAAAAATAGAGGTTTTGCCCTTGTTGATCCTGTTGATCCCATTTTAATTCAGTCTTTGAACGAACGAAACAATGAGTTGAGAGGACAGATTCAAGTACTGATTAATCAGAATAAAGAGCTTAGAGAACAACTGGAAGGGTATAAGGTGCGTCATGAAAATAAGCAGATTACAGAAACTGAAAAGAACACCTTTGTTGATAATGAATCTGCATTGAAAGATACAGTGCTGATTTCTGTGATTGTTTTCCGGACTGGAAAATCTACAATTGAAACAGATCAGGAATTTAATCTTTATACTGTAGCACAATACATGATGAAATATCGTGAAAAACAGGTAACAATAGCAAGTTATACAGATGTAAAAGCAAGTACAGCTGATATTAATTTGCAGGTAAGTAAAAAACGTGCTGCAGCTGTTATTAAAGTGTTGAGTGAAAAATATAATATTCCTGCGAATCGTTTTATAATTATGAACTTTAGTGACAATAAACAATCAGGTTCAATTAACAACATCTGGAATAAAATAAGCGTTTATACTTTTAAATAAATAAAAAAGAGCATTGAATATAAAATCAAGCTGGCCTAGTTAATCTGAGCTAGCTTGATTTTTATTATATTTGCGTCCTATAAAAAACGATTATGGAGAAACATATTCATTGTTCTATTCATTCTCACTTGCTGTACATCTACGGCATAAAATAATAATCGATGAAACAATTTCGAAGTAAACTCGATTTCTATTAACAACAAGATTTTCAAAGATATTTATGTATCCTGGAAAGCTCAAACTGTATTTATTTAAAAATGAAATATGAAATGAAAAATGCAACTTTACTTTTATTATTCTTCTTTTTAACTTTCTCTGGAAAAGCTGCAATTACTACCAGCAAAAAAGCAAATAATTGTAGTGCTTACCTTTTTGTCTATTTCACCGGCAATAATGGAGATGAAGAATCTGTTCGTTATGCCATTAGTGAAGATGGATATAACTACAAAGCATTGAATAACAATAAGCCAGTAATCAGTTCAAAAACTATCAGTTCTACCGGAGGTGTGCGTGATCCGCATATCTTGCGTGGGGAAGATGGAAAGACTTTTTATATGGTACTTACGGATATGGTGGCGGCCAATGGATGGAGCTCAAACAGAGCAATGATATTGCTTAAATCTACCGATCTCATTCATTGGAGATCTAGTGTCGTTAATATTCAGAAAAAGTATAAAGGACAGGAAGATTTGCTTCGGGTTTGGGCGCCGCAAACTATTTATGATAAGAAAGCTGGCAAGTATATGGTGTACTGGTCAATGAAGTATGGCGAAAATCCAGATGTTATTTATTATGCATATGCCAATAAAGATTTTACAGATATTGAAGGAACTCCAAAACCTTTGTTTATTCCCCAAAACAAACTTTCATGCATTGACGGTGATATTATCTATAAAGATGGATTATATCATTTGTTTTACAAAACAGAAGGACACGGCAATGGTATAAAGAAAGCAACAACTTCTTCTCTTACCTCTGGAAAATGGGCAGAATCAAGTGATTATAAACAGCAAACCAAAGAATCCGTAGAAGGTTCCGGAATATTCAAGCTGATAAATTCTGATAAATATATTCTCATGTACGATGTGTATATGAAAGGTAAGTATCAATTTACTGAAAGTACCGATTTAGATTACTTTAAAGTTATTGATAATAATATCTCCATGAATTTTCATCCTCGCCATGGAACTATTATTCCTATAACTAAAAAGGAAAAAGATGCTTTGATTGCAAAATGGGACATTACGGAAAGTAAACAATCTAATCCTATAATTCCGGGATTCCATGCCGATCCTGAAGTTCTTTATTCACAAAAGACAGGTAAATATTATATTTATCCAACAACAGATGGAGTATCAGGGTGGGGTGGACATTCATTTAATGTTTTCTCATCAACAAATTTGAAAGACTGGAAAGATGAAGGAACAATTATTGATGTAAAAACAGATCAGGTAAAGTGGGCCGATGGTAACGCATGGGCGCCTTGCATTGAAGAGAAGCTCATTGATGGAAAATATAAATACTTCTTTTACTTTAGTGCTAATAGTAAAGAAGGAAAAGGAAAGCAAATAGGTGTTGCTACATCAGATTCTCCTACAGGTTCTTTCACTGATTTGGGACATTCTATTGTTACAACATCACCAGTAGGAAGAGGTCAGCAAATTGATGTGGATGTATTCACTGATCCAAAATCTGGTAAGAGTTATCTATATTGGGGTAATGGTTATATGGCAGTGGCTGAGCTTAATGAAGATATGACATCATTGAAAGAAGGTACTACAAAAGTATTAACTCCTCAAGGTGGAACATTGGAAAATTATGCTTTTCGTGAAGCTTCTTACGTGTTTTATAGAAATGGGGTTTATTATTTCCTTTGGTCGGTTGATGATACTGGTTCACCCAATTATCACGTAGCGTATGGAACCAGTACTTCACCTACTGGTCCAATAGAGGTGGCTAAAGATCCCATCGTTTTAATACAAGATGCAAAGAACGAGATTTACGGTCCGGCACATAATTCAATTTTAAATATCCCGGGAAGTGACGAATGGTATATTGTTTATCATCGAATCAACAAGAACTATCTGAATAAAGAGAATGGACCTGGATACCATCGGGAAGTTTGTATTGATAAGCTCACGTTCAATGAAGACGGAACAATAAAACGCGTAACACCTACTAATTAAGCAATAGATATATGTTGTAAATGAAACTTTGATTTTAGGTCTGCAATAAAATATAAAGGAGCTGAACTTGTAAAAGTTTGGCTCCTTTTTTTGAAATACTTATTTGGAGGAATTTTAAAATCAAAAGTAAAATGTAAAATCAATTAATGAAAAAGGAGTAATCTCACGACCACTCCTTCCTATAAAATTAATCTATTAATCCGTTATACCTAACTAATCTATACCCTAAAACACCTAAAGTTTATTTTAATATTTGAATTTTATTATATGCACTAATATGTACTAACAATATTAGATAATGCCCTTTTAAATTGAAATTACCATTTGTTTGTTTCAATGATGGCAAAAGTATTATATATTATTTGTTTTGAAAATGGAATACAATACACTTATATTGAATAATATTCATTTTGAGAAATATAGCTGTTTAGCCATATTACATATTTTACTCATTAATGTTGAATAATTGATTTGGTTTAGTAGAACTCTAATCGCTTCTGGAAATTTATAACAGCAATTATGGCATTGCTTCAAAGACCAATAGAGACTGTGCTGTTTTATTAAGTTCTTGCTGTTCAAGAGTAAAACACTTGCTCAAATGCGAATGAATCCTTTTTTAGTATAATATTTCATCTCTGTGTACTATATTCTATTGTATAATGCAAGGTCGTGATTTACTTTTGTTGAAAGATAACTTACTTTGTTAATGAATATAGAAATTATGAAATCTGCACATCTACTTTTTTGCGGAGTCTTATTATGTGTTGCTGGAAATTTGCATGCACAAGATCCCCGTGAACGCAATTATTATTATGAGATATTGCAACCCAGTCATGAATCAAAACCAGCAGTAAATGGTTTTGCAGCTAATAAAATCAAGGAAAATCTCAATCGAGGTCTGACTGCCGTTCCGGCTGCTGATGGTAAAGGAATTTATCTTAGCTGGCGACTTCTGGAACAAGATGGAAATAATGTATCTTTTCATCTTTATCGTAATTTAAATGGAAAAATACAGCGGCTAACAAAGAAGCCATTAACTACTACTTGTGATTTTACAGACAAGACTTTTGTTGCGGGAAAAGCTCAATATTGGATTAGTGTTCTGGATAAAAACGGAAAAGCAAAATCAATATCAGATAAACTGGATGTGAATTTTGCTTCTTTGAAGAATTACCATTCAATCAAGCTTAACCGCTCTGTGAAAGTGGGGAAAGTTGCAGTTGCCGATTTGAATGGAGATGGAACCTACGATTACATAATCCGCACACCGGATATGAACGTTGATCCGGGTATGCCTGGAAATTTGGATGGGAAAACATTTCAGATTGAAGCTTACCTCAATGATGGAACTTTCTTGTGGTCAAAAGATTTAGGGCAAGGCATAGAACCAGGCATTTGGTATTCACCATTTGTAGCTTACGATTTTAATGGCGATGGAAAAGCTGAGATCGCTCTAAAAACAGCACCGGATAATGCTAAGCGAAACGAAAAGGGGCGTATTGATTCAGGGGAGGAATATTTGAGCATTCTTGATGGAATGACCGGAAAAGAGATAACAAGAGTGGATTGGCCGGAAAGAAATTTTAGCTATGGTAACTTAGTTCGCCAGAATCGCAACCAGATAGGTATGGTTTTTCTGGATGGTAAAACACCTTATATCCTAGCTTGTCGTGGTACATATAAACTAATGGTGGTGGATGCATGGCAACTTAATGGCAATAAGCTTGAACGTGCATGGCGTTGGAACGGTGATGAAGAAAACCCTGTAGTGCGTAGCATGGGATCTCATAATATGGTTTGTGGTGATGTTGATGGAGATGGGCGTGATGAAATATTATTAGGTTCCTGCATGCTTGATGATAATGGAACTTTATTGTGGTCAGCCGGTTTGGGGCATCCTGACAAATGTTATTTAACTGACATTGATCCTAACCGACCTGGAATGGAAGTCTTTCTTGCTCTGGAGCCTTGGCAAGACAATGGCAGAGGTGTTTGTGTGGTAGATGCTAAAACCGGAAAACAGGTCTGGAACATCGGGCATAAAACATTTCATGTTGGCGATGGTATGGTTGCTGATATTGATCCTACTCATAAAGGTTTGGAATGCTTTGCTTCTGAAGATAAAAAAGGCGGTAGCAGTGACAAATACTTATTATCTGCTGATGGTAAATCTTTGGGTAAAAATGAAGATGTTCCTTCATGTCGTAACTGGATATGGTGGAATGCAGACCTTGTCAGAGAAACATTTAAAGGTGATGATAACCGCTGGGGAGCAAGTTCGTCTTCTGATGGCAAGTCTTTAAGTGTTATAGAATGGAAAGGCAAAACTCTTGCTGAAGGTATAGAAGGCGATATTCAACTGATTGGAGATTTATATGGCGACTGGCGTGAAGAGGTCGTTACCTCATTGCCGGGCGAGCTTCGTATATATACAACTAATATACCGGCAAAAGATCGTAGAATTACTTTGATGCAGGATGGTGTTTACCGTAGTTATGTTGCTCATCGTTCTATGGGTTATCCGCAAGCACCTGTACCTTCATATTATTTAGGTGAATAGTTTAACAGTTACTTTACAATGAAAAATAGATTATTTTGGATTCTCGGCTTTTGTTTGGTTCCTTTTATTTCATCAGCTCAAACTAAACAGTTGTCGGCTTTAAATGGCCGACAATTTAATAAATTCTGGTGTGTGGAATCTGAGTCACCAGATTACAAAATAACTTTTCTGGGCGATACTGTGGAAATTCTTTCACCGAAAGGACTTACTCTGTGGCGCAAGGAAAAGATGATTGGTGAAACTACCATAGAATACGACGCATGTGTCATAGATGAAGGTAAAAAAGGAGATCGGTTGAGCGACCTGAATTGTTTCTGGATGGCATCCGATCCTAAATACCCGAATGATATTCTGAAAAGAAAGAGCTGGCGTAATGGTATCTTTATGAATTGTTATTCTTTGCAGCTTTACTATTTGGGATATGGGGGAAATAGTAATTCAACAACGCGTTTCCGCCGTTATAACGGAGATGAACGGGGTATTAAGGATAAAGCTTTTCAACCGGCTATTTTGCGTGAATATACTGATGCAGACCATTTGCTTAAGCCTAATAAATGGTATCATATTAAAATTATGAGCAAAGGCAATAAGGTGAGCTATTATATGAATGGCAAACGTTTGGTTGACTTCCGTGATGCTAATCCACTTACCTCCGGCTGGTTTGGTTTCCGCACAACTTTATCCCGTACTCGTATTACAAATTTCCAGTATACTTGCAATAATGTAGAAAAAGAACCTGTCAGTTTAAAGTGGATAGGCGATGTACCATCAATTAATACTCCGGTAAGCTTTGGAGTTCCATTTACCCAAGGTTGTCTAACTCAGAATAAAACTGTTGCTCTTTTTTCAGTTGATGGAAAACAGCTCTCGGCAGATATGTGGCCATTGGCTTATTGGCCTGATGGTTCAATAAAGTGGAGTGGGGTATCGGCTGTAATACCTGCTTCAACTAATCAGTTAAAACTGCAGATTAATGAAGCATCAAAGAAAAAGGCTGAGTTAATGTCTGTTGTTAGTAAAAACAATGTTTTTGAGGTAAATACAGGTATAATTAAAGCTGTATTTCCTAAGACTGGTGAATATTTATTAGACGGTCTTTGGTGTGGTGATGTTAAGGTAGGAGGTAGAGCTTATTTGATTTGCCAGACACAGGATAAACCTTTGGCCGAAAATACAGATCAGATTCATTTTACTAATTATAAGAATGAAATAAAGAAAGTTGATATTGAACAGAATGGTGCTGTGCGCACAGTTGTGAAGATAGAAGGAGTGCATAAAACAGTTGGTCGTGAATTGTTGCCTTTTACAGTTCGTTTTTATCTATATAAAGGTAGTGATCAGATAAATATGGTACATACCTTTGTTTATGATGGCGATCAGAACAAAGATTACATTCACTCTCTTGGTATACGCTTTGAAGTGCCAATGCGTGAAGCAATGTATAATCGTCATATAGCATTCTCGGGTGCAGAAGATGGAGTATGGAGTGAACCGGTACAACCTTTAGTTGGAAGACGTGTTTTGACTTTAAATGGAGATAATACTCTTCAGCAACAACAGATGGAAGGTAAACGTATTCCTGAATATGAAAAGTTTGATTCAGAAAACCGCGATTTGCTTGATAAGTGGGCATCATGGGACGGCTTTCGCCTATCTCAATTAAATGCTGATGCTTTTAGTATCCGTAAACGTGCAACAGATGATAATCCCTGGATAGGAACTTTCTCAGGAACTCGTTCCAATGGGTATGTATTTGCAGGAGATGTTAGTGGTGGACTAGGAGTTTGCCTGCACGATTTTTGGCAGTCTTATCCATCTTCTCTCGAGGTAGACAATGCACGCAAAGACACAGCAGCAATCACAATGTGGTTATGGAGTCCTGAAGCAGAAGCTATGGACTTACGTCATTACGATAAAGTGGCCCATGATCTGAATGCGAGTTATGAAGATGTGCAGGAGGGATTAAGTACACCTTATGGTATTGCACGTACGCATACACTGACAATTGTTCCTCAACCGGCATATCCCGGTAAAGCAGGTATTGCAAAAATAGCAAAAGCTCTGTCGGCTGATTCGCCTTTAATGTGTTCTCCTGAGTACTTGCAACGACAAGAAGCTTTTGGAGTATGGAGTTTACCCGATAATAGTACTCCTTTCCGTGCTAAGATTGAAGATAGATTGAATGGATATCTTGACTTTTACCAGAAAGCTATAGAACAAAATAAATGGTATGGATTCTGGAATTACGGAGATGTAATGCATGCTTATGATCCAGTTCGGCATGAATGGCGGTATGACGTTGGAGGATTTGCCTGGGACAATACTGAATTAGGCTCAAATATGTGGTTATGGTATAATTTCCTGCGTACCGGACGTGCTGATATATGGAAGATGGCTAAAGCAATGACACGTCATACAGACGAGGTTGATGTTTATCATATAGGAGAAAACGCAGGACTAGGAAGTCGTCATAATGTAAGTCACTGGGGATGCGGAGCGAAAGAAGCACGTATAAGTCAGGCTGCCTGGAATCGCTTTTATTACTATCTGACAACCGACGAACGTTGCGGCGATTTGATGAAAGAAGTTAAAGATGCTGAGCAGAAACTTTATACATTAGATCCAATGCGTTTGGCAGAACCTCGTAGTCTTTATCCTTGTACTGCTCCGGCTCGTTTACGAATTGGTCCGGATTGGTTGGCGTATGCAGGCAATTGGATGACGGAGTGGGAACGTACGCGAAATACTACTTACCGGGATAGGATTCTTACCGGAATGAAAAGTATTGCATCTTTAAAGCATGGACTGTTTTCCGGACCGAAAGCTTTAGGATTTGATCCTGCTACAGGAATGATAACCTTTGAAGGTGACTCGGCAATGCAAAATACAAATCACCTGATGACTATAATGGGTGGCTTTGAGATTATGAATGAATTGCAAAGAATGGTAAATATGCCCGAATGGAACAAGGTCTGGCTGGATCATGCTGCAAATTATAAGAAAAAAGCTGCAGAGATCAGTAATAATCATTTCCGAATTTCCCGATTGTTAGGCTATGCTGCTTATTATATGCAGAAACCGGAAATGGGTAAAGAGGCCTGGAGTGATTTATTACGTTGGGGAAAGAACAAAACATTACCACCCCTCAAAACTTCCCGCATTTTGCCTCCGGAAGTACCTGCTCCAATTGATGAGATTCCATTTGTGAGTACTAATGAAGCAGCTACATGGAGTTTGGATGCCATTTATTTGTTAGAGAGTTGCCCGTTTGATGAGTAAGACAAGTAAATAGATTATAGTAATTATAAAAACAAAACGAATCAGACACTAATCTGGTTCGTTTTGTTTTTATAATGTTTTATTAGATTTTCCGATAAAAATCTACATCATCATATTAATTGTACCGATAATGTATTTCTACTCTTATTCCTAACTTAGTTTAGTACTGACTGGAACTGATAAGTGTATTTTATTTATTCCACCTCTTAAACTTAGGGAATGCTTCTTTCATCAGAACAATAGCTTCTTCCCTGGTAATAGGTTTCTCAAGCCCTTTATTAAACTCGTCCAAAAACTCTACGCAATGAAGAATCATTTCATCCATTGTGCAATCCTCTGTAAATTTTCCTTGCTGGAAACAATAAGTGCAATAATCATTGTTGTGACTTCCGTCTGCATTTGTTCCAAGTAGCTCATCGGATGGCATAGGCATCCCGCAGCTTTGACATACTCTTTCCATACTAGTTGATATTAAAGTTTAATTGCAAATATAGCAATTCTCTCTATAAAGTATTTCTGTATAGAATCTTTCTTTATTATAGATACAAGTTTTATACTTTCTTAATTTTTGGAAAAAGTAATCTTGTTATTCCATGCACATTCTTTTAAAGAATAACGGTATACTTATTTATGGAGAATAACATATCTCCCATAAAAAATAAAAATCTCAAAATGATCTAGCAATCTAGCAGGGAGTGCTTAACATGTTGACTGTTAGTTCTATATAGGTGCTAGATATAGACGGGTATATCTAGCACTTGATCTAGCAATCTAGCGCTTTGTCTAGTCTAAGAATGAGGAAGATTGGGCAAAAATAAAAATCGCAAATAGCTAATAATAAGCTATTTGCGATTTTGCTTTGTGATTCCGAAGCGATTCGAACGCTTGACCCACGCCTTAGAAGGGCGTTGCTCTATCCAGCTGAGCTACGGAACCATCCTTAATTGCGCTGCAAAGGTAAGGCTTTTTGTGAAATATCAAAAGGTTTTGGATACTTTTTTTCGTTTAAGGCGCATTATTTTTTTTAGGTTTGATCGATATTTTAGCAATAATTAAGGCAAAATGAAGCCTAAAATAGCTGTCAATAAATTAGTTAGCTGCTTATTGTTTCTCTGTTTTATGCCTAAGAAAAAAAATAATTTTTTGAGTTCTTTATATATCTTCATATCGCCTAATCTTTAGATTTCTTTTAATTTGGTCGTTTATTCTGGAGGCATATAAAAATATAAGCAGGTTATTCCAATAATAATTTTAGGAATAACCTGCTTATATTTTTATGATATGATGAGATTATTAATTTCTCATCCTTTTCTAAATTACTTTTTATTTGCTTTCTTAAATGCTTTGTGTTGGAATGCATCAAGATTCAGAACTCTTTTAAAGAATTTCTCATAAACTTCTTTATTTGAATTCTCGCTAATAATTATCTTGCCATTAGTAAGCGAAGCTTTATCAAGGTCGGCTTCTGTGATTCTGCCATTGCTTATTGCATTAGACAAGTCTAACTGGAATAATGCTGTGTAATCTGCTGCAGAGTTTAACTGAACGCTGTCTTTTGCAGAAGCTTTAAATTTCAAGTCTTTGTTTATAACAATAGCGATAGGAGTTACAACACCTGAAGCATTGGTATAATTACCCGCAAGATAGAATACAGGAGCAGTACCGGCATCTTTTTTGTCCGATTGAATCTGAATTGATATTTTGTCGTATAGTCCAGCCGGAAGAGTTACATCACCAAGCAATGAATTTGCACTGAACAAATCAGCTAATTTTGAGTTTTTAAATTTCAGATCCAGGTTGAATTCTGTAGCCAATGTATCACCCTGCTCTTTAGTTGCTGTAAGATGAACTCTGGAAACATACATCTGGCAAGTGTCCAATTTTAAGGTAGCTGTTTTCAAAGCTTTGGTACCAATGCCGAATGAATAAGTGTTGTTTACTGCCTGAAGCTGAACTCCAAGTGATTTGCTTGCACTTTCAGTCATAATCTCTGAATCATTTTTTTGGCATGAGGAAAGCGAGAGTCCTGCAGCTGCCAGCATTAGTACGAAAGTTTTTAAGGTTTTCATAAAAATAAATTTGTTTAGTTAAGAATTACACATTTAAGCCTGATGTTTATTGATGTTATATTTAATTAACTTAACATCTATTAACAGCTTTTTAATTATTGCAAAAATAGGATTAAATCTTAAAAAACAAAATAATTATTAAAACTTTATTTACTTCTTACACAGAGCTTTAAAGTCGCAAAACTCACATTTGTTTACGAACTTAGTCTGGTTGAATGGCTGTTCGGAATTGAATATATTCGAAAGCAATTGGGTTAGCAATTCCCTGAACTCTTCTTCGTATGGAGTAAAATCTTCCACAAAAGTTTTATTGGTTCGCAGACCAATTTCTATGTATGGTTTGTAATCTGCTGATGCTGCCTGATGAATATAGAGCAGAGAAGGAGCAACTTTCTGTTTCTGCTGGCGAGTCATTATGGCAGCATAGAGAAATGTCTGGAAAATATAGTTGGGACGATTCTCTGCCGGAGTAAATAATGCTGCAATATCTGCAGCTGCTTTCGGAAAACCACCGGTTTTGTAATCTACAATTCTTAAAGTGCCGTCTTTGCTGTCCATACGGTCAATGGTTCCTCCTATTCTTGAAAGGATCTCTCCCTTGGCTGTTGGAATAGTGATGTCTTCACTCACCTTTTTCTCCATATCTACCAGAGTAAATGGAGTGTACTCTTTGTCATTGCGAAGCAGCTGACGAATATATGAAGCTATAACTTTAGAGTTTACCAACTGCACGCCGTTGTATTCTGGCTTCTCATCAAGAGGAACCTGGAAGAATTCCTCTTTGAATGCTCTGTCTACATATCCCTGAAGCTTCACATCGTTGTGGAGTAGTTGCTCTATCTGTTCTTTGTTTACCACATTACCGTGCGCTTTGAAATCACCATATATAAGTTCTGCCGAACGATGGAAGATGGTTCCGAACATGGCTGAATCTATTTCCGAGCTTACTTCTGGTTTTGGTCTCAGTTTGGCAACGTAAGTATAGTAGAATTTAAGCTGGCAGTCCATATAAGTGTTTAGCGCAGAAGGAGAGAATTGTGCCCTCTTATTGCATCGCACAGCATAAAAGTTCTGCAAACGTTTCATTACCTCCGGTGTTTTTTCGATGATAATTTCTTTCGCAGTTTGAGGAGATTGTCCCGCTTCCAGATATTCGCGGGTAATTTCGTGCGGCCATTCAATAAGGAATTGCAGCATGAAGCGCGACCACTCGCCACGGTTTAGCCCGTCTGATGATGTGTTGTACATCAATGTTATGTTTTCGGCACGTTGCATCAGTCGGTAGAAATAGTAAGCATATACCGCATTCTTGTGTTCAATGGTGGTCATTCCGAATGCCTTGCGCAGATTATATGGGATGAATGACGAATCGCCGCTACCTTTAGGCAGCTGACCTTCATTTAGCGACATCATCACCAGATTTTTAAAGTCGAGGTTACGGGTTTCAAGCACACCCATTACCTGCATACCGATGGCGGGTTCTCCGTGGAAGGGGATGTTTGAGGCAGACAAAACCTTGTTCAGTAAACGCTTAAAGGTTCCTGTCTGAACAATCAGGTCGCCTTTGTCGATCATACTGCCAAGGCGATTGATTAAGGTATATGCTTTGAAAAGTGATTCACGATAAAGTTGATTAAATACATCATCACTCTTTTTTTCCTTGTCGTATATGGTAGCAACTTCTTTGAGCGCATTGGAGAGATAACAGCACAAATCCATATTACTCAGTTGTGGAGTGAAAAGCATTCCCAGAAAATCGTCCTGCTTTAACTCGGAAGGAAGTGGATAAAAACGATTCTTTTCAGTAAGATCCTTTTCCAGATCATTGGCTTTGGACGACAGCTGACGAGTATATGGGTGTTTCAGTACGGCCTGAACGGCAGCGTAAGCATATCTTCCCGTGTCTGTTCGGAAACCTTCGGTCTGCAGTTCCAGCAGAGCGGTGATAAAACTGTGCACGGGTGTCTGAGCCAAAGGAAATCCCATGGTTATGTTCACATGCTGCACGCTGTCGGGTATTGAATGTAGCACGGGGAGAAGCAGTGCTTCGTTGCAAAGAACCACAGCACTTTCCGATTCTTTTCCGGTAACATTACCGCGTATCCATTCCGGCAGGAAGCGCGCCTGAGCGTTTTCGGTAGAAGATGCAACAAAGCGCACCTTCTTTGGCTGAATCATCTTGTTGAAGGTAACTCCGCTAAGGGCAGAAGGAAACTCTTTCAGGTTACGGCGAATGAATTCTCCCGCTTCATGATTTCTTTCATTGGTGTAGAATTCATCGTAATCCCAATAAAAAAGAGCTTTTCCGGCGTCGCGAAGTAATTGGAAGAACTTTGTCTCTACCTTATTCAACACGTTGAATCCCACAAACACATAAGTATCATATTTCATTTGCGACGCATCAAGCTGCTCAATTACCGAACGGTAGAGCATTCCTTCGTAGGCAATATTCTGATTAGCCAGTTCTTCTTTGTATCGGTGGTATATATTTCCGAGCACGTCCCATAGAGAGATAAATTTCTCTTTCAAGGCAGTACGCTTCTCGATGGAGAAGTTTTGAAAAAACTGACGGATGGCTGCTTCCTGATCTTCATTAAGAAAATCGAAATCGTCCATTATATTCTTTAAGTCCTGCAGGTTGCTGAATAACTTATCAGCATCCACCAGATTCTTATCTGCATCGTCAAAGTCGCTAATAAGCAGTTCTCCCCAGAAATAGAAATCGTCCAGCGTTTCCTCGCTCTTAGTCTCCTCCCTAAATATTTTATAAAGTTCGCAAACAAGCTTAATGGAGTCGCCAAGCTTCAAAGGATTCTCACTTCTTTGTGCCGATAACTGCTGAAACAATTCGCTGATGCTGAGATAAGCCGGTGACCAGATGGGCCGGTTTGCCTCTTCGGCGAGGTGTTCATTGAAAAATAATCCGGCGCGCTTGTTAGGGAAAATAACAGCCACGCGGGAGAGATCTGCTCCATGCCTTTTATATAAGTCTTTTGCGACGATACTTAAGAATGTTTCCATTGTTTGCTTCTTTGTTTGACCTACACTATTTTTATATAAAGTGTAGACTATTTTATTTTAAGGTGTACACCTTATTTTATTTTGCTCTACTTAAATTTTTAAATCTTTAGGATTACTTTTGCTTAACGCCCATTGAGTTTTACGTTAACTCTCTGGAGTAAATAAAAGCTTTATTATAAGGCGTCAGATTCCGGTTCTGAAGGTCTAATAAACTTTGTGGAATAATCAAAATTATGAACCTGAACGGAAGCTGAGGAATTCGCCCCTTCTCGAGAATTTATCTGGCACAGTGGGGATTTCGAGTCCACCCCTGATCGTTCGTTTACCAGATATTACCCAATTTTTTCCAGTTCCCCATCATACACATACCAAAGGTATCCGATGATGTTTTTATAACCCATTTCAGCGAGTAACGAGATATACCCCTTTACCTGCTCGTTGTATTTCTTATTCTTCTTACCAAATTTGAAATCTACCACCACAACCTCGTTGTCATTCATCATAACACGGTCGGGGCGGCGCACTTCTAGCGTGCCTTTTTCCTTGTAGATGATGGCACATTCGTTGAATAACCGGTAAGCTCCCGAGTACCATTCCTGAACCATGGGGTGAGAGAGAGCTTTTTCTGCTGTTTTGCGAATCTCTTTCTCCGTTTTGCTGTCGGGTATTACTCCTTCAAAGAGTAGTCGCTCAATGGCAGGCTGCACATCTTCTTTGGTTTCAATGGCCGAGAACAGTGTGTGGAGCAGTTGTCCCTGGTTTATGTATTTGCTGTCGCCCTCACCCGTATCGTCTCCTTTGATGAAGTCTGCCGATCGGTTTGACTGCCGAAATTCGATATTGTGCAAGTGCGACTCAATCTGTACCGGAACACTGCTGAGGGGAGTAGTAAGCTTGTTGGTAATAGCTTTCTGCTCCTTGACTTCCGACGGACAAAGTTTGCCGAATTCGTAAGGCGAGTCCTCGTCCCACTCAATGGATTCTGCTACAGCGACCGACCGTAATGCTCTGCCGAGCAATTCGGACACGGTATTCTTCAGATCTTTCTTTCCCCATACAATCAGGTTCGTCTCCGCGCGGGTAAAGGCTACATAAAGCAGGTTTAGGTTATCTACCCAAAGCTGAAGACGTTCGTCCAGATAATCTTCTTTATAAATAGATTCCGCCATAGCCGAAGAATAGTTCACCGGAACCAGATCGAGCTCATTGAATGGCGGAACGGTGGGTGAGCACCACACCAGCTGATTATTCGTCTCGTTCTCCAGTTTCCAGTCGCAGAACGGAAGCAGTACGGTGTGAAACTCCAGTCCTTTGGATTTATGGATAGACATGATTCGTATCCCTTCAATTTCGCCCGACGGAATAGTCTTGCCGCACAGACGTTCTTCCCAAAAAGTTATGAAAGAATCGGGGTCGGACGAGTTGTTTTGCAGGTATTCCACTACCGCATCGTAGAACGAGAACAGGTAAGCATCCTGATTTTCTATCTTTTCCATCTCGAAAATGCGGAACAGCTCTTCTATCAGTTCGTAAAGAGGCATCAGAGGCAACGCTTCTCTTCCGGAGACGAATTCCGAAGGCAGGTAATTATCTATCTCGCTAAGCAGCAAAGTATTCAGATCTACTTCTTGTTTCAAAACCTCGTTCTGATAAGAAGCCGCCAATTGTGCTTTTGCAATGGTATTTTCCGGATTGGAAAGATAACGCAGTGCATCAAGTATCATGCATATAGCCAGCGAAGCATCCAGACGGAAAGCCTCATCGGACACAATGCGATAGGGGAGATTCTCCTCGAAGAAGCTTGCTATCTGAGGGATAGTCTTGTTCTTGCGCACAAGGATGGTTATATCATTTAGTTTCACACCTTGCTGAATGAGGTCATTCACCTCTTCGGCAAGAGATTCCATGGTGTATTGCACGTAATCTTTTCTCTCCTCCGGCGGAGTATCTTTATCATCACCGGCAAGGAACGAGATTTTTACGTAGCCCTTATCTTCTTTCTTGGGAGATTCCTGCTTAACATCGCAATATGCATCCTTCAAACTGAAGCATTCTTCGTTCTGCTGTTCATAATAAACATCGCACAGATAGTTACATGCTGCGGTAAACAGACCATTGTTGAACCGGATTATGTTCGCTTCACTACGACGATTGGTTGTAAGTGTCTTCACACGAACCGGAAAACTATCCATCTTATCACGCAATCCGTTCAGGATACCCCAGTCGCCGTTACGCCAGCGGTAAATAGACTGCTTAACATCTCCCACGATGAGGCTGTCTGAGCCTTGAGAAAGACCTTCGAGTAACAATAGCTTGAAATTATCCCACTGCATACGCGAAGTATCCTGGAATTCGTCAATCATCACATTGCGAATGCTTGTCCCAATCTTCTCGAAGACGAAAGATGAATCGCCGTCCTGCACCAACCGATGAAGCAATGCATTGGTATCCGACAGCAGGAAACGGTTATTTTCCTTATTTAGAGAACGCACTTCCTCGTCAATGTTTGCCAGAAGTCGCACTTTATTTACGTGTTGCAAGGAGAGTCGGCAAGAGTTCACAATGGTACTATTCTTTACGCGATACTCTTCTGATGTCTGCAGCAGAGGAATAAGCTCTTCGCGAGCCAGTTCAATAATAAGATTTTTGTTTGGTGAAGTTTTGGTAGCCCAGTTATCCTCGCTCTCCAAACACTTCTCTACAGTAATGTTACGCACATCATTGCTCAAAACACCATTATTAATCTTATTGAAATAGCTGCCAATTCCTCGCGCACCGTTCTTTAAGTCGAGAGGGGTAAGCCCATGCTCTTCGAGTAATCCGTTAAACTGATCGGCAAATCCTTTCATCTGATCCAAAGCCTCCTCTTGAATAGCCTGAAGCTCTTTTTTGTAATTGCCTATATAATTAGGATTTTTTAGTTTGGCCCGTAGACCACTTCCTTTTTCAATATATCCTTCATCGAAAATATTTCGTCCGAAGTTCTTTACTTCACCCGAAACATTCCAACGCTTATCGTCTTTTATACGCTCATCAATATAATCGAGCAGCCACGCCAGCACTTCCGAGGTCGGTTTAAGCTTTTCAATCATTGAATCAACAGCGTCGCTAAGCACTTCTGTATTGTTTAGCTCAATATTCAGATTCGGACTAAGTTCCAGTTCCCGTGCCAGATTGCGCATAACCGACTGAAAGAACGAGTCGATAGTCTCAACCCTGAACCGGCTATAGTCGTGAATCATGTAGTTAAGCGCCGTACCTGCTGCTTTTCTCACTTCAGCCTCGGGCAGATTCAGCTCTGTGCAAACCTTATCAAGGTAAGCGGCAGAATCTTTATCGGCAGTCCATATTCCGTAAAGCTGGCTCAGGATACGTTCTTTCATTTCAGAAGTAGCCTTGTTGGTAAATGTAACTGCAAGAATCTGCTGATAAGCCCTTGGATTTTGTATCAGCAATTTAATGTATTCCACCGCCAGGGTAAACGTTTTCCCCGATCCGGCAGAAGCTTTATATACTAGTAGTTCTGGTGAAACACTCATTGTAAATGTTTTTGTTTATGCAAATATTAAAAAATAGTGCAGCATTTAACAACAAAAATACGACTAAATTAGAACAAATGCTATAAAAAATATGAATAAATACGTGCAAATTAGAACACTGAAATATATAAATGCTTGATATATAATGCTATAATAAATAAAGGTGTTCTAATTTAGTGTAAAATTAGAATTGAGTAATGTTGAGAGTACTTGTAAGATGTTACGGTAGTATTCGTATTATTTGAATAGTAAAATCCTATCAATGAAGATGAACTCTCTGAAAATGAAAGAAGGATTTTAACCAGACCTTCGTTTTATCTGGTTAAAATCCTTCGAAAGATTAAGAATATATCTTTTAACCTCTAAAATGTTTTTTAGAGATTTTAATGTTGATTATCCCTGAATATCCTGATACATAAATCGTTTGATGCTCTTCTTTGCTGTTTTTTCAAACTCTTCAGGATGCAGTTTTACTTTGGAAATCTGAGAATAACCCGGTAACTGCTGATTCAATGAAGCACGATTTGTTTCCATAGCTTTTTCAATATCCTCGTTGCTTAGTCCGTTGGCAAAAGCATCATCGTAATCCGGATATATTAATGCCACGAGCTTTTCATTTTGCATCACAATAATTGATTCTGAAACATACGGCATATTATTAAGTACAGATTCAATCTCTTCAGGATAGATATTTTGTCCGGAAGCATTCATAAGTAGATTCTTGCAGCGTCCCTTAATGCTAATGTTTCCTTCTTTGTCCATCACAGCCATATCACCAGTGTGTAGCCAGCCGTTCTCGTCGATAACACCTTTTGTAGCCTCTTCATTTTTATAATATCCCAGCATCATATTCTCACCTTTGCAGATAAGTTCGCCGGGAGTGCTTTCCGGATTTTCCGATGCAACGGCAACTTCCATACGCGAAGCAGCTTTCCCGCAGCACTTTTGCTTTAAGTCCGACCAATGACTGGATGCAATGATTGGTCCGCATTCCGTCATTCCGTATGCAATGGTATATGGAAAATTAATTGTTCTCAGTAAAGATTCAATTCCTCCGTTCAGTGGTGCACCGCCAATGATAATTTCGGTAAAGTTGCCGCCAAAGGCATCCATAGCTTCCTGTCTGATGGATGCTTTGAGCTTCTCATTTACGATAGGTACCTGAAGCAGAATTTTGTTTACTCTGTTATCAAATCTTGGAAGAATGTTTTTCTTTATGATCTTTTCTACAATAAGTGGCACACAGGAAATCAGTTTTGGTTTTATTTCCGAGAATGATTGTGCAATAATCTTAGGTGAAGGCATGCGGGTAAGGTAATACACGTGTGCTCCGGCACAAATACCATAAAGGAAATCGTATACCATTCCGAAAATATGTCCCATTGGCAGAATTCCTACCAAATTATCTCCCGGACCAATCGGATGCTTTTCCCAGCAATACTCCACGTTTGATGTAAGACTGCGGTATGGCAGCATTACTCCCTTTGAGAAACCTGTCGTACCTGATGTATAATTGATTACAGCAAGTTCTTCGGGGCTATCTTTTCGGTAAGAGATATCGTGTGGACGGAAGTTGCGCGGATATTTTTTGCCGTAAAGGGCATTAAGATGCTCGTGCGCATAGCTTAACTTCTCAGAGCGTGAAACAACAAGTTCAAATGTGTTGAGCACGATAATACCTTCCAGATTAGGCATAAACTCCTCATTCAGATTTTCCCAGACCTGATCTCCCACAAACATAAAGCGAGCTTCGGAATGGTTAACTATATTGTGTATATTATCGGCCTTGAATTCGTGAAGAACCGGCACGGCAACGCCTCCATAAGTAATTGTTGCCAGTACGGCTACTGCCCAGAAGGAGCTGTTTCTGCCGCATACGGCAACTTTATCTCCTTTTTTTATACCGGCTTCTTCAAATAGAAGGTGAATTTTTGCTATTTTTCTTGCTACGTCTTTATATTGAAAAGTTTCCCCGTTGTAGTCTGTCAGGGCGTTTAAATCCCAATTGTTGATGATGCTTTGTTCTATGTATTTTATAAAGCAGTCTTGTTGTTTCATAAATCTAGTTGCACAAATGATTTGTTTTTGTGCAAATGTAAGCAGCAGAGCCTTTATAAGGAAAAAAACTAATAAGTTTTAGGGTAAATTAACGAGAATAAGAAACTCAATGAAACTTACCGGATAAGTGTTCTATATCTATCTTTATCACCTGAATTCGTGTAATTGCCTGATTGATATATTTTTCCCCCGTTTCCATGTGCTCTGGAGAGTATTTTTTCAATAATAACATCATCGCGTAACGAATTTCTTCTTCTGAGCTTACAAAGCTTGCTTTGCCAAATGCCATACTACTTTTGTAATTTGTAGTGAATTTCTCAGCAATAACTTCGGCATTCTGAACTACGCAAAAGCTTACTTTATTATTTTCTTTTAGGCTACGAAGTTTTTCTCCTTCTGTGGCACAATGGAAATAAATGTGGTTTTCTTCAACAACATAGTTAAGTGGCACGCCATATCCGTAATTGTTTTGCCCGCACATAGATAAAATACCGTATGATCCGCTTTCAAGAACTTCTTTAGCTTGTTGAGAATCCATTTCTCTCTCTTTTCTTCTTATTTCTGCAAACATCTTTTTTTATTTTTAGCTTGACAAAAGTAAATATATAAAGTATTAGAACAAATATCCCGATGCTTAAAAAAACACCGGGATATACAAAAACTGGTTAGGTTCTGAAATAGTTCTAAATATTAAAAAAGAATTTTTATGCAAGGAATGCTGCTATATCTTCGTCGGCAGTACTGATTCCACCAATTCCAAAGTTTTCTACCAACACATTTGTTACGTTTGGCGAAAGGAATGCAGGAAGAGTAGGACCAAGGTGAATCTTTTTCACTCCCAAATGAAGCAGTGCAAGCAATACGATAACTGCCTTCTGTTCGTACCATGCGATGTTGTAGATGATAGGAAGATCGTTTATATCTTCAAGTTCAAATACTTCTTTCAGTTTCAGTGCGATTACAGCCAATGAGTAACTGTCGTTACATTGTCCGGCATCGAGCACGCGAGGAATTCCGTTGATATCACCCAGAGGAAGTTTATTATAACGATACTTAGCACAACCGGCAGTAAGGATCACTGTATCTTTAGGCAATTTTTCTGCAAACTCGGTATAGTAGCTGCGACTCTTCATTCTTCCGTCGCAACCTGCCATTACAAAGAATTTGCTGATGGCTCCACTCTTAACTGCATCCACAACTTTATCTGCCAAAGCAAGAACCTGAGCGTGTGCAAATCCACCCACAATCTTTCCACTCTCAATTTCTGTAGGTGGCTGACAGGTTTTAGCGTGTGCAATAATAGCAGAGAAATCTTTTGGCTGACCATTTACACGTGCCGGAATGTGAGTAGCTCCTTCAAGTCCGCTGGCTCCTGTTGTATAGATACGGTCTTTGTATGTAGCATTCTTAGTAGGAGGTACAATACAGTTGGTTGTAAAGAGAACCGGACCGTTGAATGTTTCGAATTCCTCTTTTTGTTTCCACCAAGCATTACCATAGTTACCTACAAGGTGCTTGTATTTCTTCAATTCAGGATAGTAGTGTGCAGGAAGCATTTCGCTGTGAGTGTACACATCAACACCTGTTCCTTCAGTTTGTTGAAGAAGTTCTTCAAGATCTTTCAGGTCGTGTCCGCTGATTAAGATTCCAGGATTCTTGCCTACGCCGATGTTTACTTCAGACAACTCAGGATTTCCGTAATGGCTGGTGTTGGCAGAATCAAGCTGTGCCATTGCACTAACACCATATTTACCTGTTTCCAGAGTTAATGCGATAAGCTCATTAACGGTTATATCGTTTCTTGTAATTTCTGCAAGGGCGTGTTGCATAAATGCAAAGAGGTCTGCATTTTCATTGTCCAGATTCCATGCATGTTCCACGTAAGCAGCCATACCTTTAATACCATAATGTACAAGTTCTTTCAGAGAACGGATATCTTCATCCTGATTACGAAGTACACCTACAGTCTTAGATTTTTCTTCGAATTCACTTTCGTTACCATCCCATGTACATTCATCCGGAGGATTTGGAAGAGAAACCTGCTTAGCCAGCTCTTTCTTTAAAGCAAGTCCGCTCTTTATTTTTTCTATAATAGCCTGCTTGTCGAAGTTTGCATTGGTAATGGTCATAAACAATCCGTCGAATACAAACTTATCGGCTTCAGAAGAAGGAGTGCCAGCCTTGCGCAATTCCTGATTGTAAACCGCAACACCACGTACTACAAACAAAAGAAGGTCTTGCATATTAGCTACTTCGGGAGTTTTACCACAAACACCACTCAAAGTACACCCGGTACCTTTTGAAGCTTCTTGACATTGAAAACAGAACATACTCATAATCTTATTACTTTTAGACGTTAATTACTAATTTTTGATGTGACAAAGATATGAGGTAGTATAGAGAGAATTCTGTAACCAATGTTACAACAGTGAAAATAATTGAGCTGTTTTTCAGAATTTGTTTTTTATTTCCTGAAGAACAGCTCTCAGAGATCTTATTTTGATTTAATTAATTCATCAATTTCATTCATATGCAGGTGCAGATGATCAAGATAACCTGTTATCATATCTTCTAATGTTACTTTGGTTCCTTCGAAATCTGTCCAGAAGTTCTGCAATGCCGAAGAATCTGCTTCTTCAATTACCTGAATAATATGCAAATTATAGAATTTCCATAGCTGAATAAGATTCTTCCAATCAGATTTCTCATAATTCTGAATGGCGATCCATAGGTCATTGTCCTGCCTGTAGTCAGGGAAAACAAGCTCTTTGTGGTATTGAAGTCGCACCATGCGCTGGTGGTTATTGGAGGCGGAATCTATGAGATGACCTAATATTTGTTTAATGTTTCTGTTTTGTCTGTTTCTTCTTTCAGTAATAACCTCTGTAGATAAGTTCTCTAATGTGGGTTCCCATTCCTTAAGAACGTGAGCAATGCCTGTAGTTGTTGATGTAAAATCCATAATTGTGTTTATTGAATTGAGTTTGATAAAAAAAGAATAGCCTCTGAATAAAATAAAAACGATGATACGGAAATGCTTTTGTAGCAAGTAGAGTTCCTGCCTATGCGAAGAAATATTATCGGATCAGCTCTTTCAGCTTTTCCTTTTTAAGAATGCGGATATGTTTTCGGTCTACGGATATAAGACCTTCATCCTGCATGTGTGAAAGTTCGCGGGCAAGTGACGGACGAGACACACCAAAGTAGTCGGCCATCTCCTGTTGTGAACGGTCCATAACGACTTTATCGTCAGCGGTAGCAGATAGACGAAGAATATATGATGCAAGTTTCTGTTTGATGTTCTTAAAGGATAGAAAGAATAACTTATCAGAGAGAGTTTTGGCATAATTTGCCGATGTATTCAAATAGTTTTCCAGGAACAGTTGGTTGCGTTGAAAAAGCAATAGTACACTTTCCTTGGGAATAAACAGAGCATCGACTTCTTCATTGGCGGTAACCTCTACCGGATATTTGTTTTCTGTTCCGAAAAGAAATAAAGGAGCTAGTGCACGGGGTGAAGCTATATCTTCAATTTTTATTAGTTTACCCGAGTAATCAATCATTTCGCCCCTAACACTTCCCTTTAAAAGAATGATTAGCCGATTACATGAATCTCCCTGAAAGGCAAGAATATCTCCCTTCCTAAAATTCTTTATATTGTAATTTATTCCCTCGAAATTATTTGTGAGTTCCTCAGGAGTTGTTCCTTTGAATAGTGGATTTTTTAATAGTATGCTAATCATTTGTTTCTTTATAATAATAGTTCTCTGAATGAAAAACTTTACTACAAATATACAAATATTACGCTTGGTTGTACTTTAACCCAACTTTTTTTCTCTTTTTCCTTAATATCCTATATTTACGGGCTGCTGATTTTTTGCTACTCTCCTGAAATGATAAACCAATATAAATATGGCTGTAATGAATGCCAGAAAATCTGATGTTACCATGCTCCACCACACTCCGGTGGTTCCAAAAAGCTGAGGGAAAAACAGCAGACAGGGAAGCAAGTAAAGGAGTTGTCTTGAAAGCGACATGAAAATGCTTATTTTTGCCTGTCCTATACTCTGGAAAAAGTTGGAGATTACAATCTGGCTTCCCACGAATGGGAATGCCAGAACAGAGATACGCAAACCGATTGCTGCAATATGTATCAGTGTCTGTTCGCTTGTAAACATGGAAGATATGGTATTGGGGAAGAATACACAGGCGATGAATCCTATCATATTGATGGATACTCCCGAAATAATGCCCAACTTTAATGTACGTGTTACTCTATTTTGCAGATTGGCTCCATAATTATATCCAACGATTGGTTGCATACCCATGGTGAGTCCCATAATAATCATCACGAAAAGCATAAGTACGCGGTTTATAATACCATACGCACCAATTGCCATGTCGCCACCGCTTTTTTGCAGGATATTATTTATTACGATAACTATTCCGCATGCACATACATTCATCAGGAACGGAGCCATACCAATGGAAAAGATATTCTTCACAATCCGGATTCTTACTATGTGAAAGCCTTTCTGGAAGTGAACATAGTTTTCTTTGTTAATGAAATGGTGAAGCACCCATACCATCCCGATGAATTGTGAGATGATGGTGGCCAGAGCAGCACCACGAATTCCCCATTGGAAATGGAAAATAAATATTGGAGCTATGATTATATTTGCAACAACGGTAATCATGGACGAAAGCATGGCTTTCTTTGGATAACCGGTGGCGCGCATTACGTTATTAAGACTTATCATTGTGTATGATATTGGCGTACCCCAAAGGATTACCTGCATAAAGTCACGCGCATAAGGCAGAGTTGTTGCACTTGCCCCGAAGAAAATAAGGATTGGGTCAAGGAACAAAAGGAACAGTCCGCCGAAAAGAACGGAGTTAATAATGCAAAGCATAAGTACAGTTCCCAGTACCTCTGTGGCTCCGGCAAGATCTTTCTGTCCAAGACGGATGGAAGAGATGGTTGCTCCTCCGGTTCCTACCAGCGTACAGAACGCAATAACAAGGTTCATCAGCGGGAAAGATATGGCAAGCCCTGAGATAGCAATTGCACCCACACCGTGGCCAATGAATATACTATCTATAATGTTATACAATGAAGTTACCGTCATCCCTATAATAGCGGGGATTGAATACTGAAGCAATAATTTACCAATGCTCTCGGTTCCGAGAATGTGAGGGTTGTTCTTAACAGACATAAACGACTTTACATTTTTTTAAGTGCCGCAAAGGTACGAATTATTTGCCGCATTCAACTATTATTCGGACCTTTGCAACGCAAAAATTATATATAGATAATGAAAGAAAGTAAAACGATCGCAGCTCTTTTCGATTTTGATGGTGTAGTAATGGACACAGAAACTCAGTATAGTATATTCTGGGGTGAGCAGGGACGTAAATATCGTCCGGATCTTCCTAACTTCGATCGAATCATTAAAGGACAAACATTGGTTCAGATTTATGATAAGTATTTCGAAGGTATGGAGAAAGAAAAGGAACAGATAAGCAAAGACTTGTTGCTTTTTGAAGAAAACATGGTATACGATTATATTCCCGGAGTACTCGATTTTATTGAAGATCTGAAGAAAAACGATGTTAAGATGGCAGTTGTAACCAGTTCGGATATCAAGAAGATGGAGAATGTGTATCGTGCTCATCCAGAAGTTTTGGACATCTTCGATTCAATAGTCACTGCAGACCTCTTCAAACAATCCAAACCAAACCCGGAATGTTTCATATTAGGTGCCAAAATCTTAGGATCCACTCCCGAAAATAGTTTTGTGTTTGAAGATTCTTTCCATGGCCTTCAGGCAGGAAATGCTTCCGGATCAACAGTTATCGGACTTGCAACTACAAATCCTCGTGAGGCAATTCAGGATAAAGCCGATTATGTGATTGATGATTTTAAAGGTTTCACCTTCGATAAATTAATGTCCTTAAGAGGATAATTTATTTAAAAGAATCATATTCTTTTTTAGACCCCCATGTAAAGGTGTGTTTGATGTATATCTAAGCATACGTTTGATGTATATCAAACACACCTTTTGATGTACATCAAATATATCTTTAGATGTACATCAAACGAAAAACATTTCACCGGTAAATAAAAATCTCTCCCTTTATATTTAATATTGTAACAAGTAACATTGTTAAATACCCGATTAAATAATAATTCAACTTGTAACAGCTTTGATTCTTACTTCCTTTTTTATAAAATGAACTTTTAATGTGATAAATGGTTTATTTTAATAGATTTCTTTTCTCTCTTAACTTTTAACTGTACATTTGCAGCAATTTTTTAAAAATTTATAATTATGGCTGGATATATTAATGAAGATACCAGAAAGGTGACAACTCACCGTCTGATTGAAATGAAACAAAAAGGAGAGAAAATTTCAATGCTTACTGCTTATGACTACACTATGGCTCAGATTGTTGACGGTGCAGGAATGGATGTAATTTTGGTTGGAGACTCCGCTTCAAATACTATGGCCGGTAATGTAACCACTTTACCTATTACATTAGATCAGATGATATACCATGGTAAATCAGTTGTTCGTGGCGTAAAACGTGCTATGGTTGTTGTCGATATGCCTTTTGGCTCTTATCAAGGTAACTCTTTTGAAGGACTTGCTTCGGCAATTCGTATAATGAAGGAGTCTCATGCCGATGCATTAAAGCTTGAAGGTGGTGAAGAAATCCTTGAATCTGTACAAAAAATCCTTTCTGCCGGTATTCCTATTATGGGACACCTGGGATTGATGCCTCAATCCATTAATAAATATGGTACATATACAGTTCGCGCCAAGGATGATTTTGAAGCCGAAAAGCTTGTTCGTGATGCTCACTTACTGGAAGAAGCCGGATGCTTCGCTTTGGTGCTTGAAAAGATTCCTGCTACACTGGCAGAACGAGTAGCTAAGGAACTTACTATTCCTGTAATAGGTATCGGTGCCGGCGGTAAAGTTGATGGTCAGGTTCTTGTAATTCAGGATATGCTGGGTATGAGCAAAGGATTCAGCCCTAAGTTCCTTCGTCGTTATGCCGATCTTCATACAATAATGACCGATGCTATCGGACAATACGTGGCAGACGTAAAGAGCACTGATTTCCCTAACGAAAAAGAACAATACTAATATTTCTTTTCGTATGTATACAGTTTCTACTGCAAAGTTGTGGACATCAAATTTTGTGTGGGCTTACATCAGTAATTTCCTGCTTTTCGTATCCCTCTACATGTTTCTGCCTATACTTCCAATGTATATGGTGGCAAAGTTTCCTTCTACAACCTTGGGCGAGGCCGGAATTGTGCTGGCTCTTTTTGCCGGAGCAATGTTTCTTGTCGGTCCCTTTTATAGTTATATAATAGATACATATAAGCGTAAAGATGTTTGTATGTTTTCTTTTCTGACTGTAATAGCCATTGTTGGAGGTTATTCATTGATAGGCTGTCTTTTCTGGATGGCTGTACTAAGAATTATACAGGGAGCTTTATTTGGTATAACAACTGCAACAAGCAGTACTGTTGCTATTGATATCACTTCAACAACCCGTAGAAGTGAGGGAAACATTCATTTCAATTGGGCCGGACGCCTGGGAATGGCTTTTGGCCCTATGATTGGATTGTTACTTTTTAGTTTTTCTGATCTGCAAACAGTTCTTTATGCATCTATAGCTGCTGGTTTTGCCGGATTTCTTTGTATGGCAATAATCAAAGTTCCTTTCCGTGCACCGATAGGAGCCAAAGCTTTTTCTACAGATCGTTTTCTTCTTTCCCGTGGGTGGGTAACATCTGGCAATCTGGTTCTGATTTCTATAATCTTCGGAATGCTGATATCTACAATTAATGTGTATGCAGCTTCTATTAATCTGCAGTATGTTACTATTCGTTTCTTCGGTGCAATAGGTTTTGGCTTTATTCTGGCAATGATAGCCAACCGGGTTGTCTTCGTTGAGGCTGATTTCCGTGCGCGGATAGTAAGTGGACTCATTCTGATAATTATATCATTGTTATTGTTGATTACTCATTACAATGAGACATCTCTGATAACTTCAGGCGTACTGATAGGACTGGGATTTGGTTTGGCTGCTTCAGACTTTCTGGTAATGTTCGTAAATTTGTCCGAGCATTGTCAGCGTGGAACTGCGAATACAAATTATCTGCTGGCTTGGGAAGTTGGCGTAGGTATAGGTGTTGCTTTGGGATGCAATCTGGTAGAATCAGGCTCTTATATGATCGTATTTCAGGTAGGAATAATTTTCGCTGTAATTGCTTTGTTATACTTCTTGCTATTTACAACAAAAAACTTTATAAAAAATAAGAAGAGATAATTATAAAGAAAACGTATAAGAAATCTAAGATCAGAATAGAACTATAAGAAGATAAATAAAAAAACCGCGGAGTTAATTCTTCGCGGTTTTTGTTGTTTTAGGAGTCATTTCGCCTTTGATGTATAGTCTTACTAACTCAACTTTGGCGTTACTTCTTACTGTAATACTTTTCCTGAATTCGCCAGGATATTTGCCTGCGCCGTTATAAGTTACCAGAATAGTACCTTTTTTGCCCGGCATAATTGGTTCCTTGGTGTAATCAGGGATTGTACATCCGCATGAAGCTACAGCTTGATTGATAACTAATGGTGCATCTCCAGTGTTTGTGAAGGAGAATTCGCACCTTACTTTCGGACTGTCTTCAGAGAATGTACCGAAATTATGAGTTGTTTTGTCGAACGTAATCTCTGCCTGCTTTTGAGCAGAAGCATACGTAACCCCTACAAATAGGAGCATCAGTAAAAATAATGTCTTTTTCATCCTTGAATTTCATTTTTATGACATGCAAATTTAATAGTTATTCATCAATAATTACTATGTTTGTACATGAATTAACAAACTTAAAAACTATATAGCAGTGGTATACAAAAAAATAATACTTTCGTTGCTTGCAGCCTTTACACTTCTTACTGCCTGTAAATGCCGTCAGGAGTTGTCACTTTCGGGACTTAGATGCAAAGATTTCGATGCAAACGTAAACGGGCAGATTACGAAATTGTATGTTTTAAAAAACACTCATGGCATGGAAGCGTGTGTCACTAATTATGGTGCAAGAGTTGTTTCTATCATGGCTCCCGATAGGAACGGGAAAATGGAAGACGTGGTTTGTGGTTTCTCAAACATCAAAGACTATATTTCTCAGAAACAAAATTTTGGAGCAACTATTGGTCGATATGCAGGCCGCATTCTTAATTCTACTTTCAAAATTGATTCAGTAGAATACAAGTTAAAACCAAATACCGGCATTCATTCTGCTCATGGTGGTGATCCTGGCTTTGCTGCAAAAATCTGGCAGGCAGAACAAGTTGCCGGAAATGTACTTCGTCTTAAATATCTGTCAGTAAACGGTGAAAATGGTTTTCCCGGAAACCTTAATGTTACAATTATTTATACCCTGACTAATAATAACGAGCTTGATATTGATTATACTGCAACAGTTACCGGTAGCCCTACAGTTGTGAATCTTACCCATCATTCTTTTTTTAATATTTCCGGTAATCTGAATACTACTGTCGAACAGCAACTACTTTATGTTAATGCAGATGCTTACACTCCATATGATTCCCTGAAATGTGTTACGGGAGAAATAACTCCTGTTGCTGGTACTCCTTTTGACTTTACCTCTCCACATTTTATAGGTGAGCGTATTAATGCAAACAACTCTCAACTTAAAGTGACCGGCGGATACGATCATAGCTTTGTACTTAATACTCAGGGTAAAGATACTCGCCTTGCTGCTAAATTAAAAGATCCTCAAAGTGGGAGAGGGTTGGAGGTTTATACTAATGAACCGGGGCTGCATGTTTATACTGCCAATGGATTAAAAGGAAAACTTGTTGGTAAAGGCGGTATAGCTTATCAAACTAGAAGTTCAATCTGTTTGGAAACGCTTCATTTTGCAGATAGTCCTAATAAACCTCAATTCCCAACTACAGTGCTTCGTCCTGGCCAGAAATATCGAAGCCATTGTGTTTATCGCTTTATTGTAGAATAGGTAAAAAATGATTAAAATTGAATATTTATTCACTTATTGGTTAATAAATATTAAATTAAGATATTCTACTTATAAGTATTAAAATATTTAACATACATTTGTTCGCGGTAATTGTTATAAATAGTAATAACTAGAGTTATTATTTAGATAAAGACTTTTAAATTATAACTAAAACTGATATCTTTTTAGTTATCAATAAGTTATAGTGTTCTTCTTGTGTACTAACTAAACTTGTATTTTTGATAAACTTAAATCTTTTGTTTTTTAACAGTTTTAAATAAAAAGCAAAGAAATGAAACCTACAGAGGATTTGAAATATGATCATCAGGCTATTAAAACTGTTCTCAGAATTTTAACAAAAATATCTGATAGGGCAAAGAATACTCATAAGCCTGAATTAGATGATTTAGATAAGATCATAGACTTCCTTCGGTTATTTGCCGATAAATTTCATCATGGAAAAGAAGAAACTATTTATTTTCCGGCTCTTGTTGAAGAGGGAATGTCTAATGAAAATAGTCCGGTAGCAGTTATGCGATTTGAACATGAAGTTGGCAGGGGATATATTAAAGATATGGCTTATGCTGTTGAATCAATTAAGAATGGCGATGGATCAGCGGTAGATAAGTTTATAGAATCTGTAGAGAATTACGTATCATTAATGGAAAATCATATTCAAAAGGAGAATAATATTCTTTTTCCAATGGGCGATAAGTTGATACCTTCTGTAAAACAAACCTTTCTATACAAGGACTTTGTTTTTATGGAAGGAAAATTATTTGGTCAGGATGCTCACAAATATTATCACGACTTATTACGCCAATTAGAAAATAAATACTTAACCTGAATTTATTGGTAAACTTTCATCGAAACATCTAATTCAATCTTATAACTTTTAAATTATTATTATGAAGAAAACAGTCAAAAACAATGTCTATTGGGTTGGCAAAAATGATTGGGAAATGCGTAAGTATCCAGGTTACGAGTACTCTACGTATAGAGGAACCAGATATAACTCTTTTTTAATTAAGGAAGAAAAAACTGTTTTAATAGATACTGTAATAATGTCTTATAGCAGTGAGTTTATTAATAATCTGGCAAAAGAAATAGACTTGACGTCTATAGATTATATTGTATGTACTCAAGCGGAAGGTGATCATAGTGGCGCACTACCTGAATTAATGAAGCTAATTCCTAATACTCCAATTTATTGCACTCAAGATGGAAAAGATGCACTTGTAGGTCATTATTTTCAGGATTGGAATTTTGTAACAGTCAAAACCGGAGACAGCTTACCTATTGGTAATGGAAAAGAGTTGCTTTTTGTTGATTTTCCTGTTTCTTCTTACCCTGATACCATGTTTTGCTATCTGACTAAAGATCATATACTTTTTAGTAATGGTTTGTTTGGACAACATTTTAGTTCGGAAGTTTTGTTTAATGACTTGGTAGATCAATGTGAATTAAACTCTGAGACTATAAAATTCTTTGCAAATACACTTACACCATTTTGCAAAGTGATAACATCTAAGATTAATGATTACATAAGAAAAAATATTCCTATTGAAATGATTTGCCCTAGTCATGGTGTTATTTGGCGAGAAAATCCATTGCAGATAGTTACAAAATATTTAATGTGGGCAAATTGTTATAGTGAAAATCAGATAACGATTATTTATGATACGATGTATAATGCCACCAGATCTGTGGCAGAAAAGATTGCAGAAGGAATCTATTCAGCTGATCCGCATGTAAATGTTAAGCTCTTTAATGCTTCAGTAAATAACAGATGTGATTTGATTACGGAAGTATTTCGATCTAAAGGGGTACTGATAGGGTCTCCTTGTCTTAACAACGGTATTCTTCCATCAGTATCAGGGTTCCTTGATAAAATGAAAGGTCTAAAATTTAAGAATAAAAAGGCAGCTGCCTTTGGCTGCTACGGTTTGAAAGGATCTTCTATTAAAATTATAGATAGTAAATTAAAAGACGCCGGTTTTGAGACCATAATGGATCCGATAAACTTTAAATGGTCTCTTACTGAAGAGGCATTAGAAGCAAGCAAAAATTACGGCTGGCTTTATTGGGATTTATTAAGTAGATCTGAATAAACTAGGTTACGAAATAAGCAAGGCCGACTTAAGAATAAAATGCTATCGATTAAATAGTTATTTATTGTTGAGATGACCTTGCTTTTTTGTCTTATGCAGATTTAATTCACACAAAAAATGCAGGAAAGAAGTGCTTAACTCTCTTTCCTGCATTTAATTTACTGATATATAATTTGCAATTATCTTTTTGAGAAATCAGGATTCTTTTTCTTTCCGCTTTTTGATATCAGAAGAACAGGGAATACATATTCTGCCATCCATAATTCTGAATATCCAAGTTTATCTCTGTACTTTCTAACACTTCTACATGCATTGTAAACTTCATCCTTTTTCCAGTCATCCTTAGTCAGAATCTTGTGAATTGTTTGTTGAGTTACTGTATAAAGTGCTTTTCTAAGAAAACCAGGCATAGCAATCTTAAATTTCATCTGATCACTAATTACCACTAACAAGTCATTTGAAAAGCCCTGGAATGTGAAAAGAAATGATTGTGCATCATTCTGTTTTTTACAGTTAGCTTTTAAAGATGCATCGATCTCTTTAAAGAATTGCTCACTTAAACCATATCCTTGCATTAACATTTTACGGGATTGTGATCTTTCTGCAACTCCCAGACGTCCGTTTTGTGTCTGAATTTTGAATGTTCGTTTAAACATAGCCATATCTGGTAATGCATTGATATTGGTAATTCCCAGATTGATAGCCATTGTTGACTGATAATACACACGAATGAGTGTAAAATAGTATTCAATTCTAGACTGAACAAGTTCTGTTTGTTCTTCTTTCGATTTTTTTAAATTTGGAAAAAATTTCATAGGTCAATTTTAATTTTGGAACTAAGATAAGCAGATCGTACTTATGAATAACTATTTTCACTATTATTTTTTCAAATTTTATGTTTTTTGCTTTAGGGATTACTCTAGTTTGTTAGATATAAGTTCATTATTTGACTTAATCTTAAGAGTAATCCCTTAGTAATTTTATCTGAGCTTATCTGTTTGTTAAGTTTGATTCTTTACAAAAAAAAATCAGAAGCTTAATTTTGCGCCAATAAAATAGCTCCTTGGCAAGATGGGGCCGTACACAAAATCAGAATCCCGATCCTTTCCTTTATCCTGATCAGACTGATATGCATTGAATATATTTTGTACACCTGCATTAACCTGAAGAGCTATCTGCTGATAAACCGGGAATGTATAACTAAGCTTGATGTTCATATCAAAGAAATCGTGCGTAGAAACATTTATGTCTTTTTCTATATATCCGGCAGCATGAGGCACTAACATGTTTCCTGTATAAGTACCAGATATCGCCATCTCAAGTCTTTTCACTGGAGCTAATTTTGCTGTGAAGTAACCATAAGTATCGGGAGTGCGGAGCATTTTCTTTGAGCCTAAATCCTCTGTTGCACTCCAGTTTTCCACTTCTTTGTATCTGCTTTTCTGAAAAGTTGCACTTGCCTCTACTTGAAGTAAAGACGAAAAAGCAAGTTCACCTTCTGCTGTTAATCCTATTACTTTTGCTCCCTCCCCATTAGTTCTTTCTTTAAGGATTGTTCCTTCCTCATTTGTACCGATGTCATTGAGAACAAAAACGTTTTTTAGATTTGTATAGAATCCTTCAATTCTTAAGTTTACTGGGATTTCTCCGAATGTGTGATACAAATCCATAGAGGCGCTTAAGCTTTGTGACTTTTCCGGTTTTAAATCAGGATTTGAGCTTATAACAGATATTTCACCGCCAACGGCTGAAACATGCAAATCTTCATCGTAAACTTGTGGAGCTCGGAATCCGGTTGAATAACTTAAACGGAAATTTATGTCTTTTACCGGATTGTATCTCAAAGTAACGCGAGGACTAAAGATGGCTTTATCAATCATGTTATGTTTGTCTAACCTACCGCCAAACAGAAAACTCCACATATCATTTTTCCATTCATTCTGCATAAAGAGGCTTTCAGTATGTATAGTTTGTTTTATATTGCGATTGTATCCAAGAATCTCGTCATGCAACTTGTCGTATGTGTATTCTGTTCCTCCGGTGAATTGTGCAGGCATAAACAAACATTTTTCCCAGTTATAGGTATATTGGGTTCCGGCCATGTAAGTAAGATCATTTGTGTTGCCATACCCACGTAAATCCTTTCCGGCTCCCGAGTAACTTGTTCTGATAATGCTTTGCATGGAAGTGTAAACATTAAGCTTATGTTTGTAATCGGATGAGAATAAATCATAATTAACGCCGCCTCCATTAATTGAGTGATTGGCCATTTCAGCAACCTCTGCTTCGTGAGGCATAAGGTCTATATTATCTCCGCCTCGTCTATGATCGGTTATATTATGATATTCCAATGATAGTTTTGAATAGTCGCTTGTTTTAAGATATGCACGCATACCAATAGTTTTATTATTTATCTCGGTAAGATCTGTAAAACCATCGTCATCGTGATCATATCCATCGCGATACCTGCTCTGTCCAAAGATATATAAACCAGCTTTATGATCATCAGTAACCAACGATGCATTCAGACTTGTGTTATTATCGAACGCATTAGTCCCACCAATAGATGTGAAATCATGAGAAAACTCTGCTGAATTTCGAGTAGGTTCTTTTGTGATAATATTTATTGTTCCGGCTATAGCAGATGAACCAAAAAGTGCAGAACCGCCTCCTTTAGATACTTCAACACGTTCTATCATATTCTGAGGAATCTGTTCCAGTCCGTATACCCCGGCCAATGAACTGTAAATAGGCCGCGAGTCGATCAATATTTGTGTATAAGAACCCTCCATGCCATTTATTCTAACTTGCTCGGAACCACAAGTATGACAATTGTTCTCTACGCGTACGCCCGATTGAAAACTTAATCCCTGAGCCAGGCATGAGGAATGTGTGTCTTCAAACAATTTTGTATTCAGAATATTAACCAGGGAAGGAGCAAGGCGTTTTGTAGTTTCGTTTCTGTTACTGCTTATCACTACTTCGTCAAGCGAGATTAAATCCTGACTTAATGCAACGTCCATCTCTATTGTTTTTTTCTTTATAACGGACACTTCTTTTGTTAAGGTCTTGTAACCAACCGATTTAAATTCGAGAGTCCAATTGCCTTCGGGCAAATTCTCCAGGAGGAAATGACCTGAAACATCGGATGTTGTTCCTATTGTAGTACCTTTTATTGATATATTTATATATGGTATATGTTCTTTGTTTTTAGCATCAGTGATATGCCCAAAGATGCTCGCATCAGTAGGCGTTCCTGTTGGCTCCATACCCATACATGGCAGTAGGGTACAGATAAAACAGGAAATTAATAATAGATATCTTTTCATTATAATTTCTTATTTTAAAATGTACAAAATGAGAGTAGCACACCTTGAATGGGTGAGCATAATTTGTTTTTATTTTAAAATAAGTATGGCGGTGCCCGTAAAGAGTAGGAGTAGAGGGCTACTTTTCTAACCTTAAAGATTCTGGCTACAGTTTCGCACGGACGAACAATCCGGTGAACTGTAAGATGAAAAACAGACGTTTCAATAAAGGGTAGAATATGAAACTGACAGATAGCACAATCGCAGGAGGAGTCGCTACAATGATGGGCAGCACTTATTTCTCCCTTTTCATGAGTATGGAAACTCTTCACAATTCCCATTGGAGTAATTGTGAAAAGTAACAGCCATGCAATGATTGCTTGTCTTCTCAGATACAATTTCATATTGCAAAACTAGTTAAAAAAGAGCTATTACAGATCTTTTGTGTAAGTTATTTATGGATAGTATTTAACCATTTAGTTTATTTTATACAATTTTCATCGACTTATAATCTTTCAGATTATTCACCAATGGATTTATTTTATTGGTCAATCATTTGAATTTATTGGCCAATGATTTTTATTTATTGGTCAATAAAAAGTAATGTATACTGGGAATATAACCAAAACCAAGACGAGACAAGGTGCTAGATCGCTAGATCACTGCTAGATCAAATTTGATTTGATCTAGCGGTTTTATTTTGTTTATTTATAGGTAGTTATATGGGTGGTGCTAGATTGCTAGATCAATTTTGTATTTTAATATATTGTAGTGGTGATTATACATAAAAAACCGACTGGTAATGCAGAAACATTCCGGTCGGCCATCACAATACAAATTGAAAATTTAACTGGTTAGGTTTTATATTTATAAAATGCGATATGTATTTGCAATGTATAAATTGGGTTTGATTCTTATCTATTCGAATAGAGATTTGGCAATACCCATTTCAAGTCCACGTAATTCAGCCAATCCTCTAAGGCGACCGATACAAGAATATCCCGGATTAGTTTTCTTTTTCAGGTCATCAATCATCTGATGTCCATGATCCGGTCTCATTGCGATAGAAACCTTACGTTCTTGTTCAAGTTCAAGTAATGCCTTCATAACGTGATACATGTCTACATTACCTTCCAGGTGATTTGCTTCATAGAAGTTTCCTTCTTCATCGCGCTGAGTGCTACGGAAATGCACAAAGTTTACGCGATCTCCGAAACGTTTCATAATTCCTACTAAATCATTATGAGCAGCCACACCAAAAGAACCGGTACATAAACATAGGCCGTTTGATTTGTTTGGAACAGCATCAATCAACTTCTGGAAATCATCTCCTGTACTAAGGATACGAGGTAAACCAAGAATAGACTGAGGAGGATCGTCCGGATGAATAACCAGATACACACCGGCCTCATCAGCAACAGGAGTAATTTCTCTTAAGAAATAGATTAAGTTCTCACGAAGTTTCTCTGCATCGATGTCATTATAACGGTCGAGTGCTTCCTGGAATTGTGCAAGTGTAAAGCTCTCTTCAGAACCCGGTAAACCAGCTATAATATTGCGTTCCAATGTATGCTTGTCTTCGTCGGTCATCTCTTCGAAACGTGCTTTAGCTTTGGCTTTTTCTTCTGCAGAATATTCATTTTCAGCGCCGGGACGTTTCAAAAGGAACAAGTCGAAAGCAACAAAAGCAGCTCTTTCAAAACGAAGAGCTTTTGAACCATCGGGCATGGTGTAAGCTAAATCGGTACGAGTCCAGTCGAGGACCGGCATGAAATTATAAGTCACAATATTAATGCCACACTTGCCTAAGTTGCGAAGAGACTCTTTATAGTTATCAATGTATTTCTGAAAATCTCCAGTCTGCGTCTTTATATGTTCGTGCACAGGAACACTCTCAACAACAGACCATGTAAGACCTACAGATTCAATAAGTTCCTTTCGCTTCATAATTTCCTCTACAGTCCATACTTCTCCGTTAGGTATATGGTGTAAAGCGTTCACTATTCCGGTAGCACCGGCCTGTTTGATATCCCAAAGGGAAACTGGATCGTTAGGACCGTACCAACGCCATGTTTGTTCGCATAAATACATAATTTCAGTATTTTAAAGTTTAAATTATATTAGATGGTAAAAGCATTAAATCCACCATCAACAACAGCTACTGTTCCGGTTACGAATTTAGAAGCATCGCTGATAAGGTAGTGTACAGTTCCGAATAAATCTTCCGGTTCGCCAAAGCGGTTGAAAGGAGTATGTGCCATTACGCTTTTAGCACGATCAGAAAGAGATCCATCAGGATTAAGCATCAAAGCTCTGTTTTGGTTGGTTAGGAAAAATCCAGGAGCTACAGCATTCATGCGGATTCCGTTTCCAAATTTGATAGCAAGTTCTCCGGCCATATACTGAGTAAAGTTGTTTACAGCAGCTTTTGCTACACCATATCCGGCAACTCTTGTAAGTGGACGCAGTGAAGATTCTGAAGAGAAGTTCAGGATTACTCCTTCTTTTTGCTTTGCCATCTCGTCTGCAAATACCATAGTAGGCAATACAGTACCAAACAGATTAAGGTCTACTACTGTTTTCATTGCATCGATATTCAGATCGAAAATAGTTTGGCTTGGCGCAATTGTGGCGCCCGGCATATTACCACCGGCTGCATTTATTAAAATATCAATTTTACCATAATTTTTTAGAACCAGTTTTTTGCAATCTTCTAACATTGCTTTATCTGTAACATCAGCCTGAGCAAACATTGCTTGTCCGCCTTGCTTTTTTATTTCGCTAACCAGTGCATCGCCTTCTTCATGGCTTCTGCCAATAATCACGATTTTAGCTCCTTGCTGAGCCAGGTACATAGATATACCTCTACCTAAAACACCATATCCTCCTGTGATGATGATTACTTTGCCAGAAATGTTAAATAAATTTTCCATCTTTTTGTTTTTAAAAGTTGTATATAAATTGTTATTGTTCGTTATAATAATCCACGTTTTCCTTCATCAGGATATCAATAGGCATAAAATTCTCTTTTTGCGGTCTTTTTTTGAGTATTAAATATTCGCATAAAGATTTAATTCCGTTATAACCCTGAAGCTGCGGCCTTTGAGCTATCAGTGCGGTTATATAGCCTTCTCTTAATGCATTTGCATTTTCTTCAATTACATCATATCCTACAACTACCAGGTTATGGATATCTCTGATTTTTATGTAATTAGCAAGTTTGTGACATGTGGAGTTGAAAACTATTATTCCTTTTATATTGTTTTGACTCTCAAAGAACGCATCAAGTACACTGAAGTTGAATACAGAACTGCCTATCTTTAAATCCACATAATGAACTTTTCCTGTGTAGCCCACAGTATTTAGATAGCTATTAAATCCGGCTTCTCTGTTAATACTTTGATTGGAATTCTGATCTCCGCTGTGAATCATCCTTGATACCAGTATATTTGCGTCTTTACCAATTGAATTTAGTAATATCTTTGCACCTATAACACCACTGTCAAAGGAATTGGTACCAAAATATGCAAGCTGGTTTTGCCCTGAAATATTTGAGTCAATATAATTATAGGGAATATTCAATTCGTCTAGTTTCTCAGAAATACTAATTACAGAATTTGCAAAAAGTGAAGCAACTAGAACTGCATCAAAACTTCTTTGAAAAAGCTCATCTACAGTTGTCTTCAAAGAGTTATTGTCGTATTGATCAAAATATAGTTTTTGAATATGCACCCCATAATCTTCAAACTCATTGCCAGCCTTGTCAATCCCTTTAGAAATACTTTCCCAGTATTCTCCTTTTTTGAAAGAGGGGATTATGGCTATTATTTTATATTGTTTTTTAGAAGCTAAAGATCTTGCTATCAAGTTTGGCTGATAATTAACCATCTTAAGTACAGCGTTTACTTTCTTAAGATTCTCCTCAGAAACGCGTCCGCGGTTATGAAGTACTCTGTCGACAGTCCCGGCAGAAACTCCAGCCATTTTGGCTATATCTTTAATTCTTATATTTTCTGTATCGTTTATCATTGTTATTGATAGCAATGGCTTATTGATGCTGTCGATGCAAATTTAAGATTAAAGATTTGAATATGCAATATGTGTGTTCGAACACAAATATTGGCAATATTCATTTAAAGCTCTGATTTGTAGCGCTTTTGCTTTATTTTTAAAGATGTTAATTTTATATTTATTGTATGTTATCAAACATCAAAATTGTGGATTAGTTATCTGTTATATATAAAACGCTTATTATCAAATACATTGCATTTATATATTATTCAATATTAGTATATTATATGTCTGTTTATATGTGTTTAGATTATATTCTGTTTTTCTCTTAAATATTTTTATTTTTCATGTATAATATGTATATTTAGCTGTTAATTTTATGTACGGAGTTTATCACTAACTCAACAGTTCCTTTATTCTTTGATTATTTTCTTATTTTAATATATATTGAATGTTTTTTTCAGCATTAAATAATTATGGATATAAAAATCAGATACTCTCACAAGCTAATATTAATCATTCTGCTAGGAGTGATTGCAGGTAGTGGATGTCTGTTTCTTTACTTGCTAAGAGTACAAGATTACCTGGGAAATAGTCCGGCAGCTTGTGTTAATTGTCATGTAATGGGGTCATATTACGCTACCTGGCAACAAGGTTCTCATAGTAGGGGGATTACCTGTAATGATTGTCACGTTCCTCACGAAAATATAGCAAAAAAATATTTCTTCAAGGCAAATGATGGCCTCAGACACACATATAAGTTTTTAACTAACAGTGAGAGGCAGACTATTCAGGCAATTCCGGCAAGTGCTGAAGTTATAATGAATAACTGTATCCGTTGCCACACTCAATTAAATACTGAATTTGTAAAAACCGGCAGAGTGGATTACATGATGACCAAGGTTGGAGAAGGTAAAGCTTGCTGGGATTGTCATCGACAGGTTACTCATGGAGGAACTAACAGTCTCTCTTCAACTCCTAACGCACAGGTTCCTTATCCGAAATCGCCTGTACCTGAATGGTTGAAGAAAATAGTGAAATAGTCAGAAAAATATAAAGATATAGGATATGGAAAAGAAACTGAAAGCATGGCAAGGATGGTTGTTGTTTGGAGGAACAATGGTCGTTGTTTTTGTGTTAGGATTGATAGTTGCATCCTTAATGGAACACAGAGCAGAGGTGGTTAGTATCTATAACAACAGAAAAGTAGATATAAAAGGCATCGAGGCCAGGAATGAAATCTTCAGGGATAACTATCCGCGAGAGTATCAAACTTGGTCAGAGACGGCAGATACGAGTTTTAAAAGTGAATTCAATGGCAGTCAGGCTGTGGATGTGTTGGAACAACGCCCCGAAATGGTGATTCTTTGGGCCGGATATGCTTTTTCAAAAGAATATGAAACGCCGAGAGGACATATGCATGCTATTGAAGATATTAGTGAAACTCTCAGAACCGGAGCACCTAAAACGGATAAAGATGGTCCTCAGCCTTCAACTTGCTGGACATGTAAAAGTCCGGATGTTCCTCGTATGATGGAAACAATAGGAGTAAATGCATTCTATAATAATAAATGGTCTGCTTTTGGCAGTGAGATTGTTAATCCAATAGGTTGTTCTGATTGCCATGAATCAAAAACAATGAATCTGCAAATAAGTCGACCTGCTTTGCGTGAGGCTTTTGCTCGTCAGGGGAGGGATATTGATAAAGCAACTCCACAAGAAATGAGATCATTGGTTTGCGCTCAATGTCATGTAGAGTATTATTTCAAGAAAGATGGCAATTATCTTACATTCCCTTGGGATAAAGGGATGACTGTAGAAAAAATTGAAGAATATTACGATAAAGTTAACCACTCTGATTATAAACATGCTTTAAGCAGAGCTCTTATTCTAAAAGCTCAGCATCCTGATTTTGAAATATTCCAATTGGGCATTCATGGACAAAGAGGCGTTTCTTGTGCCGACTGTCATATGCCGTATGAAAATGAAGGAGGAATAAAATATAGCGATCATCATATTCAAAGTCCTTTAGCATCTACAGACAGAACTTGTCAGGTTTGTCACCGTGAAAGCGAAGAAACGCTTCGCAACAATGTTTATGAAAGACAAAGAAAATGTAACGAAATACGTACTCGTTTGGAGAAAGAACTAGCCAAAGCGCACATAGAAGCTAAATTTGCATGGGATAAAGGAGCTACTGAAGTGCAGATGAAAGAGGCTTTGAATTTGATTCGACAGGCTCAATGGAGGTGGGACTTTTCTGTTGCATCTCATGGAGCTGCGTTTCATGCTCCTCAGGAAGTTCAGCGTATGTTGAGTCATGGAATAGACAGAGCATTGCAAGCTCGTTTGGCTATTGCTAAAGTTTTGGCAAAGAATGGATACACTGCTGACGTACCAATGCCCGATATTTCTACAAAAGCAAAAGCTCAGAAATATATTGGTTTGGATATACCAAAAGAACAAAAAGCAAAAAATGAATTTCTTAAAACGATTGTTCCACGCTGGATTGAGAAAGCAAAAGCTAACGGACGTTTTGCAAAGATTTAATATAAAGTTTAAAGTTGAATGAAATTAAAGTAACCACTATCATCATTAAATGTTGATAGTGGTTATCTTTGTGTAAGAATTGAACAAATATTATTTTATGTGGAAACAACCTTGGGGATTTAAAGAAGGGTATTCAATCTGTATCGGACTATTTATTACAGGTACAATGCTCCAGATATCAATTGGAAAAATAAATCTTGACGCTCTTGCATATCCCGTTAATCTTATTACAGGAATTGGATATTTTTTATTGCTTACGACCTTATATTTTAAATACAAGAAATCATCTTATATAGTAAGTAGGCTAAGTAGTTATCAGGCTGCCATATCTTCCATGTCGTCTATGGTATCTATGGTTGTTTTGATGGGACTAATCAAGCAGGCTCCCGGTTATATTACAATGGAAGGTAACTTCATTGGATTCTCTCAGATGCTCTCAGCATGGTCTTTCGCACTATTATTTCTTTGGATGATTACTATTTTATCAATGACAATAATAAGAAGATTGAACCATTTTAAGTGGAGTGATACATCTTTTATGTTGAATCATATTGGTTTGTTATTGGCACTGGTTGGCTCTATTTTAGGAAGTGCAGATATTCAGAAACTCGAAATGACTACAATGGCCGGAAGGCCGGAGTGGCGTGCTTTAAATGAACGAAAAGAAGTTGTTGAGTTGCCTATAGCTATTGAATTGCATAAATTTTCAATTAAGGAGTATCCACCTAAATTAATGCTGATCGACAACGAAACAGGCGCATCTCTTCCTCAAGGAAAACCTGCTACTTTCTTAGTAGAGGATGGCTTTGGAGCTGGAAAACTGCTTGACTGGACTATTTCAGTAAAAAAGTATCTACCATATGCGGCAAGTGTAGCAACTGGAGATACACTTCGATATGTTGACTTTCATTCGTTTGGAGCAACAAATGCTCTTCATGTAAAAGTAATAAATCGTAAAACAGGCATATCTCGTGAAGGGTGGGTGAGTTGCGGAAACTTTATGTTTCCTTATAACGCAATAAAATTGGATGATAAAGTGAGTCTGGTAATGCCTGAACTGGAACCACAACGTTTTTATTCAAGTGTAACGGTGTATTTAGAATCCAAGAAAGTTCAAGATGCTACAATTGAGGTGAATAAACCTTTTGAAATTGATGGATGGAAAATTTATCAATTAAGTTATGATGAATCAAAAGGCCGGTGGAGTGAGGTAAGTGTGTTTCAGTTAGTAAAAGATCCATGGTTGCCAGTAGTGTATACAGGCATATTAATGATGGTAGTTGGAGCAATATGTATGTTTACTATGGCTAAAAAGAATAAGGAGGATAAAGTATGAGTTGGGAATATTTTTCGTTGTTCGCCATAGTGTCTCTTTGCTTCTGGATTTTTGGTGCGTATGCTGCCTGGAGAGAGAAAAGGCCCGTATTTGTTCACGGATTTACAATAGTTGGATTAACAGTCTTCTTTACATTTATCTTAGGAATGTGGATTTCACTAGAGCGTCCTCCTATGCGGACTATGGGCGAAACTCGTTTGTGGTATTCATTCTTCCTTCCGCTAGTGGGTATTATTACATATAGTCGATGGAAATATAAGTGGATTCTTAGTTTTAGTACTATTCTTTCATTAGTGTTTATTTGTATCAATATACTAAAGCCCGAGATACACAATAAAACATTAATGCCTGCATTACAAAGTCCTTGGTTTGCACCACATGTTATCGTATATATGTTCGCTTATGCAATGCTGGGTGCCGCTGCAGTAATGGCAATTTATCTTCTTTGGAGGAAGAAGCAAAAAATATTGTCTATGGAGATGGATTTGTGTGATAATCTGGCTAATGTTGGATTATCATTCTTAACTCTTGGTTTGCTATCCGGAGCCTTGTGGGCAAAAGAAGCATGGGGGCACTACTGGAGTTGGGATCCGAAAGAAACGTGGGCGGCCGCTACATGGTTAAGTTATTTATGCTACATTCATTTCCGTCTTCATAAAAGGAATGAATATCGAAAAGGGCTTGTTATACTTCTTGTGTCTTTTGTTCTGCTGCAAATGTGTTGGTATGGAATTAATTATTTACCATCAGCTCAAGGAGCAAGTATTCATACATATAATATGAGATAGATAATCAGTAATAATTGATTAAAAAGATTTTCTCAATTTCAATTATTCTTCAAGGATGATTTTAAATTCATTCCAACCTGCAACAGTTTTGGCTTGTGCTGCAATTCCTGTAGGAACATATAATTTGCAGGTACTTTTAGGTACTCCGTAGAATGTAAATGGGGTGATTTTGGGTGGAACTGTAGCTTTACAATGTATTTCTTTTAATCCTGCGCATTCCTGAAAGGCACCATAATCAATAAGAGTAATACTGGCCGGAAGTGAAAGTATGGTTAATTTGGAACAACCATAAAATGCATTAGTACCAATAGTAGTAACCCCTTCGGGAATTATTATAGCAGTAAGGCTTATACAATCAGAAAATGCTTTTAGGCCAATTGCTGTTATGTTTTCAGGAAGGATTATTGTTTTTAGATTATCTTTGGCATAGAAGGCTTCTTCGGGAACTTCGTCATTTGATACATCAATTTTATCATCATATAAAGAACTGATAAAAACTCCTCCTTTTACTATACTTGCTTTTGATATATCGAGTACAGTTAATTTTGCCATACTTCGAATCGTTGTAATATCAGTTCCGTTTATTTTTCCTTTGAGAGTTAAGTTTGTAATGAGATCTTTTTTATCTCCAAGAAGTACATTTAGATTTCCGGCAGAAACTTTTATAGTATCAGATACAATATTCTGTGCTTCTACTTTAAAGCATGATAACAGAAATATTACTACTAATATGATTTTAGAAATAGCACTTGTTTTCATGACTCCTGAATTAAAGACGATCTATTCCTTCTTTTTAATTAAAAACAAGTCATAATAGAAATGGTTTGAATTGTAATACATAATATTGACTTATTATGAAGGAAATATCTGGACTGCTATTCGATAAATCTGTTTAAATATAAAAGTATAAATATCTAGACATTAATATTTTAGAAGTTGCTATATAATAATGACGGAAAATAAGTTGTAATAATTATTGTTTTGTATGAAAAAGATGAATATATCTGTAACGTCTTTTTTTATATATCGTTGATAATATTGCTCCAAAGAATATTAACTTTGGAATAACTGCTGGATATAAATTCTAATATAAAATATTGTATACAAGCCTTTGCTTGTAAAGAAGTTATCTAAATCGTTGAAAAAAACTGCCCCTGCAATGTTTATTCATTATAACATTGCAGGGGATTTCATTTTAAATGCCTAATCTGGCATTAAGAATATGATTCAAAATTATTGGTGAATAACCGGAATTTTATTGGTCAATGATTTCAATTTCTTGACCAAAGAATTAAAACCATTGGCCAATAAATATCCTGACGACCATAAGCTAAATTCTATCTATTGAAGCGAATGTTCGTTTTATGCTTGTTGTGTATTTTACTTTTGGGTAACCAATAAGAAGGAATATGCCTTCACGACTTTTGTGCTTAATTCCATATTTCTCTCTAAATAGTTTGGCTGCTTTCCCGTTTTGGAGAAATGGATGTACAGCACCGTTAAAACAGGTACCCAAACCTAGTGACTCGGCAGCAAGCATGGCGTATGTTGCAGCTATAAGCGGATCAGCCGGATCACTATAGGGGGTAGCGTAAAAATATAGTGCAACCGGTGCATCATAATTTACAATGTTTTCACCTTTCATTATGTAATCGGTATAAGCGTAAACACAAGGACGAACAAATCCTTTAAATAGCTCTGTGTTTGCTTTTCCCCAGATTGGCCTCATTAGCGCGAGAAACCATTTGGAAACAAACCATTTCATGTTTTCCAGATAATGACAGAAGTCTTTTGCAAATGCTGAAACTTTTTCTTTGCTGTCGAATACTAACACATGCACGTCCGAGGGTGGTAAGCCCATTGGTGCAGTTTGAGCAGCTTCTAATATTTTATCTATTAATTCACTTTCAACGGGAACATCTTTAAACTCACGGATACTACGGCGACGGTACAATAAATTCAGCATTGATTTATATGATGCAGCTTCTTCTTTGGAAGGCATTTCAATTAAATCATCAGTTGAAGTACATCTTCCTTCAATGGTGATTGCTTTTTGCGGACAGATCATCATACAATGTCCACAAGCTAAGCAACCGAATAATGGATTATCTGACAGCTTTACTTTTCCGTTTTCAATTGTCATACTAAAATCTTTGCAAACAGAAACGCATAGTCCGCAGCCATTGCAAAGGTCTCTGTTAATTATTATCCGGCCACGTTCTTTAGTTCTTGATGTTGGAATAGGCATAATCTAAAATGTTAATATTTAGACGTTTGTTGATATATGGCTATAAATATAGACATTAAATTGAAAATGGAATAATCTTTTTTTTGTTTATTTAAATCCGAATATCCTATTTGAATTTAAACGATAATTGCTTGTATTTACCAGAGGCTATTTCCTCCCAAGGATTAGAAACACTCAATCCCAACAAGCGGATAGGGTGGTTGGTTAGATCTACGCCATTAAGTAGTTCTTTGGCTAAATGTAGAATTTCTTTTAAAGTTGTGAGTGGATGATCTTCGCTAATACTACGCGTTTTCTGAGTAAAGTCATTGAACTTAATTTTTAGTGTAAGAGTGTAGCCTTTAAAACCGGATTTTTCTAATCTTTGTATAAGCTCTTGAGCAACGTGATATAACTCTATTATAATGGAACTTTTTATTTCTAAATCGTGTTCGAAAGTTGTTTCACATCCCACCGATTTGCGTTCTCTTTCCGATTCTACAGGGCGAGGATCTATGCCATGAGCAAAGTTATAATAGAGCATTCCTGCTTTCCCAAATTGTAAGGTCAGAAAATCCGGAGTACTCATTCGAAGTAATATACCATTATGAATGCCTAGTGCATGCATTTTCTTTGCTGTCACTTTACCAACGCCCCAAAAAGATTCTATTGGTAGCTTGTCTATAAATTCTTGTGCTTTTTGAGGGTGAATGGTGCACAGACCATCTGGTTTACGATGTTCTGATGCTACTTTTGCCAGAAATTTATTGTAAGAAATTCCCGCTGATGCTGTGAGCCCAGTTTCTTCTTTTATTCGCTGCTTAATTTCTTTGGCAATATCAACAGCCAGATCAATGCCTTTTTTGTTTTCAGTCACGTCCAAAAAAGCTTCATCGAGCGAGATAGGTTCTATGATGTCAGTGTATTCGTGAAAAATTTGATGTATTTGTACAGAAACAGACTTGTAAACAGCCATGCGCAACGGAGCAAATATTAGTTCGGAGCAAAGTTTTTTAGCCTTTACAGATGACATTGCAGAATGAATACCATAACGACGAGCTTCATAACTAGCTGTAGCTACCACACCACGTTCTTCTTCATGGCCTACAGCAAGAGGTCTGCCCCTCCACTCAGGATGATCCCTTTGCTCAACTGAGGCATAAAAGGCATCCATGTCAATGTGGATAATTTTTCGCTCTTCTATTGTCATTCTTTGAACAAAGATAATATATATAATCGGCATTTCATTGCCGGCTAATTGGAATCTTGAATGTATGAGTGTGCAGAAGAGTCTTTAAATTATTTCACTGCAATTCGAATAAAGTTAGTTATCTCTCTACCAAAAGCAGTTATATTCATAAAGGTAAAACCTACATTCTCTCTTAGTTTTGCTCTGGTGCTGCAGATGTGCATATATCGCTTCCTTGATGCCAAATAGACAAACTCTGTATCAAAAAGAAAATGATTAATCTGAGTCCTTAACAGAAGATCTTTACCTTTACGATTCATACCTTTAAATCCTCTGCGTACATCGCTATATCTTATTCCCAAAACTATCCAGTTTAATATTCTTGTTAGGACAGAAATATAGGTACGTATCGTATTAAGATCGGTATTTGGATAATAACTATTGGTTCTTGTTGCTACAACAATATCATATCCCTCTTCAAGCTTTTCGAAAACAGCCCTCATGCTTTCTTTGTCATACGGAAAATCCCAGTCTATATATATCATCAGAGAAGAACAGGCGTATTCAGCTCCCTTTCTAACAGCATAACCTTTTCCTCTATGTTCCGGATAACTGATTAACTGTGCTTTAGGCATGATAGTTTTGAATTTTTCTATATCTGCTTCGTCCATATTTATAGATGAGCCGTCATTGACTACAATGATATGAAAAACCTTATCCGGAAAATATTTAAATACTTGCTTAATGTTTTCATGCAGTGTTTCTTGCCAATTTGTTGGTGGGTTATAACAAGGCAATACAATATCTATCTCATTATTATCATTTGGAACTAACATACGATCTTCTTCGGCTCTTGGAATTCCTTCTTTCAGACAGAAATTAAGAAAACACAGCTCGTAGGTAATCTTAAGCCAAATGATGAAACATGGTAAAGACTTTAGAGCGAACGGAAAAATGAATGTTTTTCTTACTTCAACAGGAAATAAGTCGCTGCTTGAAAGTCCTGTCAGGAAAAAAGCAAAGATTAAAAGAGTTAGATTTAATGAAGTTGATTGCGAAGGTGTTTTTACGTACCAAAGGGCTATTCCTATCATAGCAATAATGTACGTGCCAGATTCACTTGCGGTACTAAATAATACAACAAATAGTAATATTGAAGCTAATATCATTAATTTAAAACTCTGAGAACGGTATTGCTTTACGCGTAAGAATGGCAGACAGAATAGTATAATACCGGGAATAATCAGCCAAAGGTCAGAGTATGTACTACAACCGCTTATTTTTCTGACCATACCCAGTAATGATATATTTTGATAATAAGCGAACTGGTTCAGATTATTCTTTTCAATGAGATCAATTATCCATGAATGATATTGTGTCAGTACATAATCCGGTGAAGTGTAAATCATTGGGAAAAAGAACATAATTACACTCCAAAACAGACAAGAAGACAGAAACCTTTTTTTATTCCTGGAGAAAGGAATAAAAGCTAGTCCCATAATTCCATATAATTTGGTAAAAGTCCCCAGCATAATAAAAAATGCTGCCCAGAAATCCGTTTTGTGTTCTATCAGAAAAAAAGAGAAAATAAGAATAGCGGCTATTCCAACATTGAACTGCTGCGAAGCCAAAGAGTTAAATAACTCCATAACACAGAAAAGGTATACGAATAAGTGCTCATTCCTGCTAAGTGGTAACCTTTTTATTGCATAAAATAAAAACCAGGTACTAAGTGTTACCCATAAAATAACACCTATTATATCTGGTACGAGAGCAAAAGGGAAAATTACAGAGCTGAAAAATACTCCATAATGATTAACATCAGAGTATTCTTTGGGGTAATGTTCATAAAGAGGCAATTGATGAATAGCATGCCAGAACAGATTCTTAAATATACTGAAGTTATTATATGATCCTCTGGTATATTTTAAAACTCCGCATACTATAGATGTAATAATCCATACTAGAAATATAAAACGATAATCTCTAAATAAGAGATTGTTAATAAATGAAGGTTCTCTTCTATTCATAGTATTTAATAACAGTAGATTTATCTTAATTATTAAAACAGATTCAAAAAAGAAAAAGAATTATCCTTCCCGGACTTCATATTTTGCTATTAAGGATATTACATCTGCACGGTTTATAATGTTTGCTAAACCGCTTTATTTTTGCGTTTGTTTTTCCAAATTTCAATAATAGCAGGAAGTATAGAGATTATTACAATTGAAATAATCATAATCTCTAAGTTCTTTTGAACGATTTCCAGGCTTCCTAAAAAATAGCCAATATAGGTTATTAATGTTACCCAAACAACTCCTCCAATAATGTTATAATGAGCAAAATGACGATAACTCATGTGTCCCATACCTGCAACAAATGGAGCAAATGTGCGTACTATTGGAACAAATCTAGCTAAAATAATTGTTTTACCACCATGTTTTTCATAAAAAGCATGAGTCTGTTCTAAATATTTTTGTTTAAAAATCTTAGAATTTGGGTTACTGAAAAGTTTGACCCCAAAATATCGGCCTATAACGTAGTTGGACGCATCTCCCAATACAGCTGCAATAATTAGCATAAGAACCAACAAATGTATGTTCATGTGGTTGGTTGAAACTGTAGCTAATGTTCCTGCAACAAATAATAAAGAGTCTCCAGGTAAAAAAGGTGTTACAACAAATCCTGTTTCAAGAAAAATAAGGAAAAAAAGAATAGCATAAATCCAAGTGCCATATTGCTCTATTAGAAGGGGTAGTTGGTCATCAATATGAAGAACAAAGTCTAAAATAAACTGAAAATATTCCATTGATATAATTTTAAATGATTCTGGTACAAAAATAGGAATAAATTCTTAAGCATTCAATACCAAAAGCGTATTTAAACAATTTAAATCCTAAAGAACTATCTATTGTAGCAAATATTAATACTATTTTACAAAATTGGCTGTTTTTTATTTTCGGGGATTACATTTCAAAAATAAGAATAATAAAAGGGAATATTCATCGAACATTCCCTTTATATAATTAAAATCGATTTTTTACTTAAAACTGACTTCTACACTAGCTCCCTTGTAGATTGGAATTTCTATAAATATCTCTTTGCTGAATTTTTTATTAATTCCTTTTCCTTTAACCTGTACCGTTTTGACATTCTCCGGAACTTTTAGCTTATAAGTTCCTCCGTAGGTCGATTTAATAGTAGCAAATGTGGGCTTCCCATTTTTCCAGGAAACATCAACAGTAGCACCTCCACGCACTTTTAAGCCGTTGAAAATTCCTTCATCCCAACTAGTTGGAATAGCTGGTAACAGATTGATAAACCCTTCGTGACTTTGAAGTAACATTTCCATTATTCCGGCTGCACCACCAAAGTTTCCGTCAATCTGGAAAGGAGGATGTGCACAGAATAAGTTAGGGAATGTTCCTCCGCCTCTTTTGCCTGGTGTTTCAGGCTGATAACTTGGAGTAAGCAGGCTTTTAAATAATTTGTAAGCACGATTACCGTCACCCAGTCTCGACCAGAAATTCATTTTCCATGCACGCGACCATCCTGTTGCTTCATCACCTCTTCGATTAAGAGTTACTTTACATGCTTCAGCCAGTTCCGGAGTCTTGCTAAGTGTTATTTGATTCCCGGGATGTAAACCGTAAAGATGTGACACATGGCGGTGGTGAATATCTGTTTCTTTATAATCTTTGAGCCATTCCATCAGATAACCATCTTTACTTACCTGGAAAGGAGGTAGCTTAAGTGAAGCAGCACTAAGCTGCTTGCGATATTCTTCATCGCATCCTAAAATTTGAGATGCTTTTATTACATTTGAGAAAAGTTCTCTAACTAGTTCGTTGTCCATTGTAGGTCCCATACAAATACTTACCGGTTCTGAGCCTTCTTTTGTATAAAAACTGTTTTCCGGTGATGAGCTGGGAGCGGTAACTAGCCAACCATGAGTTGGTTCTTCAATCATGGTAGAGAGAAAAAATTCTGATGCACCTTTTAATATTGGATAAATTTGCTTCAAATAAGATTGGCCATCTTCCATTTTGTTATCTCCCAAAAACTCATAATGGTCCCACAAATGAGCACATAGCCATGCACCGCCAGTGTTGGTTGCTCCCCAGGATGGATGTTCGCCAGGGGCAGTATAGTTCCACACGTTAGTCATCATGTGTGCAACCCATCCTTTTGCTTTATCTCCGTAGAAAGCTTTTGCTGATTTCTCGCCAGAATCTGTCAGATTGTTTGTCAGGCTCAGAAGAGGCTGATATAAATCAGATAAATTCCCTGGTTCCATTAACCAATAATTCATCTGTATATTGATGTTCAGATGGTAGTCACCATTCCACGGAGTACTTATGGTATTTGCCCATAATCCCTGTAAGTTGGGTGGGAGAGTACTGGGACGCGTACTGCTGATAAACAGGTAACGTCCGTATTGCATATAAAGTGCTGCCAGTGCGGGATCATCATCTAATTGGAATAAACGAATGCGTTCATCGGTTGTTAATTGTAATTTATGTTGGTAATTTGCCGTCATAGAGTTAACATTACCAATGTTGACTTTTACACGATTGAAATATGATGCATAATCAGTTATATGGTCGTTTTTAATTTTATTGTATGAAATAGCAAAAGCTTTATTCATTAATGAGTCTACAGATGATTTATATTGTTGTCCTTCAATTTTAAAATCAGTGCCTGTAGAAATGTATAATTCAACACTGTTGGCATTCTTAACTTCCAGCCCATCATCTTTTACAGAAACAGAACCTCCGTGTGTTTTTGCCCGGAGTTTAGCAGTAAAAGATACTCCATCTTTTCCATCTGCTCCACTGTCTAATACCCCTTCCATTACTAATTGATTCTTTTCTGCACTTATTTTAGCTCGTTCCGGTCGGTTCAGCATAGCTTTAAATGAAACAGCACCAATTACATTGGGAGCACTTATTCTGATAACCATTACATCTTTTGTTCTGGATACAAAATATTCACGTATATATTCAATTCCATTTTTATAAAAGTGCGTTTTGGCAACAGCGTTATTCAAATCTAGTTCTCGTTCGTAAGAATCTTGCCTATTGTAATCTGGCGAATTCTTTTTTGCTTCTTTTTTATAAGTATAATCAATTACAAGGTTTCCCAGCATCTGATAACTACCATAGGTGCCTCCTTTTTCCGGTTTTACAGGAACGAAGTGCTTATACATAACATCTTGAGCTTCTTCATTTTTCCCTTCTAATAATAAGGCTCTGATTTGAGGTAAATAGGTTGCAGCTTCCGGATTGTTATAATTAGCCTCTGAACCTGACCACATCGTAATATCATTGAGAACAATAAGTTCCTTTTCAATTCCTCCGTCCGGCATCATGCCTAATCGTCCGTTGCCAAGTGGCAGTGTTTCTTCCCATAGTTTAGCTGGACTATTATAATGTATCCGAAGGTTAGGATCAGCAATCTCTCCACTTTTCTTTGCATTAACAGGTATGCTTGTGGTAGAAAATAATGCTAAAAAGAAAATCAAAAATTTCGAGAATTCTTTTTTCATAATAAGTTGTTAGTTTAGGTTGATTGTTATATTTGTTAGTGTTTAGCACTGCTAAACGATCAGAGTTTTTAGAATAACAGCAAGAATATCTGGAACTCTAAATATTACTAAAAACAAGTAATAAAATGGGGCATAAAAATAATAAGTCCAACTATGGCAGCAGCAATAGCACATATTAAAACTGCACCCGCGGCGATATCTTTTACATCGCCTGCTATCTTGTTTTCTTGTGGAGAGACTAAATTTACCAACCGCTCAATGGAAGTGTTAAATGCTTCTGCTGCAAAGACAATACCTATACAAAGAATAATACTTATCCATTCAAAAGTGTTGATTTGAAAAATAATGCCGCAAATTATTACAGCAAAGGTTATAGAAGAATGTATCCATGCATTATGTTCTTTAAAAAGAAAGCTACCTATGCCTTTCCAGGCATAGGTGAAACTTTTTAATCTTTTCTTTATGCTGAAATTCTCCATAACTTTAATTACGACTTATTTGCTTAACGCCCTTAACACCCTGAAGTTTTTTAATTAGGGCATCCAGGCGGGAAGTATCGTCAATGGTAACGGAAAGTGTTCCTGAGAAAAGTCCATCGTGTGAACTAACATTTATTGATCTCAGATTTACATCCTTCTCTTTTGAAATTATAGAAGAAATATTAGTTACGATTCCAATATCATCGTGTCCAATAACTCTAAGAGTAATAGAATATTGTTTACCTACAGCTTTCCCGGCCCAGCGAGCTTTAACTATACGATAACCGAAACGTTCCATCATCTGAGGAGCATTTGGACAATCTGCACGGTGAATCTTAATACCACCGGATACGGTAACAAATCCAAAAACATCATCACCATAGATTGGATTACAACATTTAGCAAGTTTAAAATCCAACCCCTTCAGATCTTGATCAATAACCAATACATCATCCTTTGCAGCTTTCTCATCAACAACAGATTGAAGATTATATGTTTCTGCACTTCTGTAAGGAACATCTTCATGACTTTCTGTTTCCTTCTTCAACATTTCGTTATATCTTTCGAGAATGTCGTTGATGTCCAGAGTTTCGTCGGCTATCTTAAGGTAAAAGTCTGTAACGGTTTTGAATCCAGACTTTTTTATTAAGCGCATCATTACAGCTTCATCATATTCAAGCTTACGATTCTTGAACTTTCTTTGAAGAGTCTCTTTTGCAAATTCAGTTTGTTTGCCTGCTATCTCCTTTAATTCCTGACGAATTTTGTTACGTGCCTTTGAAGTTGTTACAATATTCAGCCAGTCTTGCTTTGGAAATTGTGTATTAGATGTTGTAATTTCAACTTGATCTCCACTGCTGAGAGTTTGTTTCAATTGAACATTTTTTCCATTAACTCTGGCGCCAACACATTTACAACCTATTTTACTATGGATGTGAAATGCAAAATCAAGTACAGTTGCTCCTTTAGGAAGTTTAAACAAATCTCCTTTTGGGGTAAAGACAAAAACCTCGTCTTCATAAAGATCAAGCTTAAACCTATCCATCACTTTCATAGAGTCATCATCAGCATTCTCTAAAGCCTCACGTACAGAAGAAAGCCATTCATCCAGTCCACTTTCCCCTTTAACTCCTTTATACTTCCAGTGGGCAGCTAGTCCTCGCTCAGCTATATCGTCCATACGGCGAGTTCTTATCTGCACTTCAACCCATTTGCCTTCCGGACCCATAACTGTTATATGAAGTGATTCATATCCGTTACTTTTAGGTATTGATAACCAGTCGCGTAAACGTTTTGGATTAGGTTGATACATATCCGTAATGATGGAATATGCTTGCCAGCAATCTACTTTTTCACGATCAAAATCAGACTCTATAATAATTCGGATAGCAAACAAATCATAAATTCCTTCAAAAGGAGTTTTTTGTTTCATCATCTTATTCCAGATGGAATGAATAGATTTTGTTCGTCCCTTAATATCAAATGTAAGTCCGGCATTTTCAAGCTTCTTCTTAATAGGCTCAATAAACGTCTGGATATACTTATCACGGGAAGCTTTGGTTTCATTAAGCTTGTCTTTAATCTGATAATAAGTCTCTTTACGAGTATATTTTAGTGAAAGATCTTCTAATTCAGATTTTAACTTGTAAAGTCCTAACTTATGCGCAAGTGGAGCATATAGATATGCTGCTTCATTAGCAACTTTAAGGCGGTCTTCAGCATTAGGCGAATTTTTTATCTGACGCATAATATTCACCCTATCGGCTATCATAATTAGTATAACCCGCATGTCTTCAGCAAATGAAATCAGAAGATTACGAAAGTTTTCTGATTCTATAGCTGGACTTTTAGCATAAAGCTCGCTGGTTTTAACTAAACCTTTTATAATAACTGCCACGTCTTCTCCATACATTTCACGTATAGATTCAATAGTGCAAAAATTACTTTTTACCATTTCATGGAGCATGATCCCTAAAATCCATGATCCTTTCATTCCAATTTCTTCCGAAACAATTATTGCTGTCTGCATATCCCTTATTATAGGGTTCATGTCAAAACTGTTTCGTAGCATGCAATTGGCTTGAATAGCTTCGAAAAGGTGCTTCTTTAATTTCTGTATATCTTCCCGGCTTATGCTGTCTCCTGCCGTATACAGTAATTTTCTATATAAAGAGCGTAGATCTGCTATCTCTTTATCTGTGAAAAATGAGGTATCTTCCATAACTTTTCAATTTCTGAGGTAAAAGTAGTTTTTTTCTTTCTTTTATGGGTTATGATAAATAACTTTTTGTACTTTTGGAAGTGAAATTAATACTTTGATACTTATGATTACAAATCAAGACAAAGAGTTACTCGCTAAAAAGGGTATTTCTGAAATTCAGATAGAAAGTCAACTTTTATGCTTCGTAAAAGGGTTTCCTTACTTGAAGCTAGATTCAGCAGCATCTATAGAAAAAGGAATTCTGGAATTAGATGCGGAAACTCAAAAGGAATATCTTTCAGCATGGGAAAAGTACATAACAGGAGATAAAACTATTGTGAAATTTGTTCCGGCATCAGGAGCTGCAAGTAGGATGTTTAAGAATCTTTTTGAGTTTTTGGAAGCTAATTATAATGAGCCGGTTACAACATTTGAACAAGATTTTTTTGCTCATATTGCTAATTTTGCTTTTTATGAAGATTTGAATGTTGTATGCTTGAAAAATGAAAAGCAAGATATTTCATCATTAATTAATTCTGGTAATTATAAAGCTGTTGTAGCAAATCTTCTTAACGAAGCCGGATTAAATTACGGCTCTCTTCCAAAAGGTTTATTGAAATTTCATAAATACATAGATGGCGCAAGAACACCGATGGAAGAGCATTTGGCGGAAGGCGCTATGTACGCTTCTGGCAAATCAGGAAAGGTAAATGTGCACTTTACTGTTTCGACAGAGCATCGTAAGCTTTTTGAAGCTTTAGTTGAGGAAAAAACAGAGAAATATTCAAAGAATTTCAATGTGGAATATTGTGTTTCTTTTTCGGAACAAAAACCAAGTACAGATACTGTGGCTGCAGACAAGGATAATAAACCTTTCCGTAATGAAGATGGTAGTTTGCTGTTTCGTCCGGGTGGTCATGGTGCACTGATTGAAAATTTAAACGATTTAGATGCTGACATTGTGTTTATAAAGAATATAGATAATGTTGTTCCGGATAAACTAAAAGAAGATACGATACTTTATAAAAAACTTATTGCGGGCGTTTTGGTAGCGTTGCAATCTCAAGCGTTTAAGTATCTCGAACTTTTAGATAGTGGTAAATATACAGCTGAACAAATTAGAGAAATAATACAGTTTGTGCAGAAAAAATTGTATTGTAAGAATCCGGATACAAAAGTTTTGGAAGATGCAGATCTTGTACTCTACCTGAAAAACAAGCTAAACCGTCCGATGCGAGTTTGTGGTATGGTTAAAAACGTAGGAGAACCAGGAGGCGGTCCTTTCCTTGCATATAACTCTGATGGAACTGTCTCTTTGCAAATATTGGAAAGTTCTCAGATTGACATGAGCGATTCTAAATCAAAAGATATGTTTGAGAAAGGAACTCATTTCAACCCTGTAGATTTAGTTTGTTCAGTTCGTGATTATAAAGGACATAAATTTGACCTTACTAATTTTGTAGATCCTGCAACTGGTTTTATTTCAAATAAATCAAAAAATGGAAAAGATCTGAAAGCTTTAGAATTGCCAGGATTATGGAATGGGGCAATGAGTGATTGGAGTACTGTTTTTGTAGAAGTGCCTCTTTCTACTTTTAATCCTGTGAAAACTGTAAATGATTTGCTTCGTCCTCAACATCAAAATAATTAGTTGAAATCGATAAGAAATAAAAGGCTGTTCTGAAAAAATATTTATATTTTAAAGTATAAGTATCTTTTGGAACAGCCTTAATTGTTTGTGATATTATATCTAATTTTTTTTTTCTTCTTTTGTTATGATGATGGAGTTTCTATAAGATTGTGTCTGATAGAAACTGTTTGAAGCTAAGATATTAATAAGAAAATAACTTGCTGGAACTGTTTTTTGTATAATAAATATCTTTGTTTCTATTGTAAAATTTAGATAAACCGAATAATTCCGATGAAGATATGGTTGTTGTAGAATTGTAATATCTAGTAGATTCGATCATAGCTTCTGCAACTCTTCTGGCATGAATAGGCCGATGTTCATGGAATAAACCTATTTTGCATAATGCTTTGCTTATTGCAAGTCCCATTGTTTCACCCACACGTTTTTCATGCCTATTTCCATAAAGTTGAGCTGGTCTTACAATGATGATTTTTTTGAAAGAAAGTTTTTTTACTGCCTCCTCTAATTCTCCTTTCATTCTAAGATAGAAAAAGGAGGATTTACTATTGGCTCCGATAGATGAAATAAGAATATATTCGCCAACTCTGTTCATTGAAGCGGTTCTCGCGAAGCTATATTGATACGTAAAATCTACTTCATATTGTTTTTCTTTACTTTCTGCTTTTGACACTGTAGTTCCTATGCATGAAAACAGCACATCCCCTTTAACCAGATCTCTCCAGTCTTCAGGTTTCGAGAAGTTTATTAAATGCTCTTCGAGTTTTGAATTAGAGATGTTTAAAGATCTACGTCCAAACACCTTGATCTTTTCAAAATCCTGGTCGTTTAATAGCAAATCAACCAGTTGAGCTCCCACCAACCCAGTTCCACCAATAACGATCGCTGTTTTCATAGTGTGTCTCATTTAGCTGCAAAAGATAAAATTAATAAAAATAGTTGATTTTAATAGATTAACATTCATTTATTTTTTCCGGTTTCTTAAAAATGTTTCAATAGGAACTAGTTGTTAACTGACATGGGCTATTAAAACTTATAATATTTGTAAAAATCCCATTAATATTGCAGATACAATGCATAGGACTATATCCGTTCACTTTGGATTAATGATTTTTGATATGACACTCCAAAATTAATTCTTTTTTCTTAAACTTTCTCCTTTTTGTTCAAAACGATGTGAGGTATGAACTATTCTATCCAGTGCTGCATCAGCAATAAGTCCGTTTCCGATAACATCAAACCACTTTGATGCAGGTAGCTGACCTACGATTATAGTTGACTTTAGTGCATGTCTATCTTCCAAAATCTCCATAAAATCATTCTGCTGATTACCTTCAAGAACATTCATTCCAAAGTCATCGATAATAAGTAAATCAGCTTTGGCTATCTTTTCAAACAGCTTAATGGATATTCCTTCTATACGGGCTAATTTGAGTTGGGCTAACAGCTTTTGCATATTATAATACTGAACTCTGTAACCTTGAAAACAAGCTTTGTAACCAAGTGCTGTAGCAAGAAAACTTTTTCCGCAACCCGAAGCACCGGTAACAATAATAGAATCCCCCTTTTTAATGTAATCACCTGTTCCAAGACGGGCTACTTTTCCTGCATCAACTCCTCTTGCTGCATCTATCATCAGTTCCTCAAATGAGGCTTTATAACGAAAATGTGCTTCTTTTATCAACCGTTCATTCTTTTTGGTTGAGCGTTCTTCACGCTCTGATTGTAACATTAGCGTTAATCCGTCAATTAAGGTCAGACTGTCCGTTTCTGTAAGTGATTGCCAGAACCTGGCCATTCCAGGGAGCTTCAGCGCATGAAGCTCTTTCAAAATTTCATCCATAATCATAAAGTTTAATTTGTTATTTATAATATTCCGCACCACGTATATTCTCGTGGTTGTCCGGAACTCGGTTATTGTTATTCATTATGCATTCCTCATATTCATCCATTAATGTTTTACCTTTCCGGATAAGATTTACAAGAGTCCCATATTTATATGCCTTGTTTTCAATAGCAATCCTGCAAGCGCACTCAAAGATATCCGGTGGTGTCTTTCTTTGTAACTGCAGAATTCCGTCGCAACTTTTATAGTGGAACTCCGGAGGTGTAGCGGTGTTGCTGAACATATTCTCCATAAATGTCCTTAAAATAGAGGATACCTGCTTTGATTTGTTTATGTAATAGGCAGGAGAACGTTCTTTGTAAGCATTGGAGTTGGATGCCAGATGAGCTTGTTGAGTTGTGTATCCAAAACCAATTTTTCTGGAATGAGAGGCTATTATTTCTCCGTCTAAGTATATCTTTACCAAGGTTCTTGTATACATCACTTTAACCTTTCTGCCTATATGCTGATAAGGTACAGAGTAGTAATGCTTATCACGCCCAAGATAGACACAACAATTAGGACTGGCTTGTAATTCAGTGTAATATTTCATTTCAAATCGTGTTGCAGGCAATGGTTTGAGAGCTTCTTTTTCTTCAGCCAGAAAATGTTCTTCACGGCTATAGGTACGTTGTTGCATACGGGTCTGATTATGCTCTTTCACCTTTTCCGATACAGCCTGGTTTAATTCTTCGATAGAGAAGAATGTTTGATTTCTTAATTTGGCATATACACGACGATAGATAAGGCGAACCTGATCTTCTACCAGTGACTTGTCTTTGGGCTTTCGGGGTCTTGCAAGAATAACGACAAAGCCGTAATGGTTACCCATGTCCTCCAATGTGTGATTAATCTCGGGTTCATAGCGGTCACTCTTTATTACGGCTGCCTTAAGATTGTCCGGAACCAGAATTCTGGGTACTCCTCCAAAAGAGAGAATGCACTGTTCTATGGCGTAAATAAAGTCTTCACTTCGTTGAGAGGGAACGCAAATAGCATAGGAGTAATCGGTGCAGGGGAGGCAGGCTACAAATACCTGGACTTTTACCATCTCTCCGGTTTCTCTGTCTACGTATGCTAAAAGTATCTCCCGCAAAGTCCACAAACAATTTTTCTCCGGGGAGATATGTATCTGCTAAAATGGTAGTCGGTTCCGGTGTCAGGCTATATTGACTTAAGTGAAAACAAAACTGAGTATAACGGTATCCAGTGGGATGTTGTGCAATATACTCCTGCCAGAGAAGGTGTCTGTTTACATGTTTACGTTTTAGCTCTTTCCCCAAATAAGGAAGCAGTTGTCTGAACTCCTCAAAACGGATATCTGTATAAGCGGGAGAACCGGCACACAAACGATGTTCTAATACTGGTTCATCAAGTTTCAGGAGACTATCCATACCAAAAGAATCTTCTTTTAGCTTTCTGATATAGTTGTTTACAGTTTCTTTATTTATTCCTAGCTGTATGGCTATAGAACGATTGGATATACCTGCTTTGTGTAATTGGATGATTTGTTTTATTTTACTTATTGCTGTAAGTGTTCCAGCCATATCTTTGCGTTTTAAAAGTGATTGATTTAAACCGCAAAAGTAATTCATGTATCCGGGAAAGTGAACGGATATGCTCCGAATTGCACAGACTGTAATTCTGTGAACGGATATACTCCGAAAAAACTTAGAAATCAGATACTTATTGTTTTGAATTGAACGGATAAGCTCCGAAATAAGAGACAAATCTGATGTTGTCTGATGGACTGGGTGGATATATGCTCCGAAATATGCAGATACAACTGTTATATTTGTTTCGAAAAAAGGAATAACTGAATTTATATTGTTATAAAGTAAACTTGTTATAATGCTTGTAGGTAGTAATGTGATATCAATATCGTTAGCTCTTACGAAATTATAGATCGTTTATTTGAAAATGTACTCAGCTAAAGGTGTCACTCTTTAATAATAATCGTTGTATTTTACCGGAGGATGTTTTGGGTATCACATCTATTCGTTCAATTGAAATAGGAATTTTGTAACTTTCTAGTTTATTTCTTAGCTCTTTTATAATATAGGAAAAAGTAATTTCATTTTCAGAAATAACGAACGCTTTTACTACTTCACCTAATACATGGTTAGGATCTGGAATGCCAATACATACCGATTCTTTAATTCCAGGAACTGTATTGAGTACTTCTTCAATTTCAATGGGACTCACCTTTTTCCCACCAATGTTTATTATTTCTTTTTTCCTACTCTTTAGATAAATATATCCATCTTTCTCTTTATAACCCCAATCTCCTGTTTTAAAATATTTGTTATTAAAGTTTTTTGCAAATTCTAGTTTTGACTCATCCCAGTAATTAGAGCATACATGCAAACCTTTTATACATATTTCACCTTCAATTGTATCCTGTACTTCATTCCCTTGTTCATCAAATATTTTTAGATCGACATTAGGAGAGGGTTTTCCAATTGAATTGATATGTATTTTATCGGAATGAAACTCTAAAAAAGTACTTCTGGAAGCTTCGGTTAATCCATAATGCATACAAATTCTTGTATTAGGCAAGAGTTTCATTAAAATTTTCTTATCTTCTAACGACATAGAAGCACTTCCAATTTCAATGTATTTAATCTGGAATGCAAAATCACTAATTTTATTTCCACTGATTTTTTTTATATATGTCCAACTAGCTGGCACCATACTAAATCCTGTGATATGCCTGTTTTCAATCTCATTAAAAAACTTTTTTATGTTAGCAAAACTGCCTAAAAGATCTAATGCTCCTCCCATATATAATACACATCTTAAACGTCCCAGGCCAAAGGAATGGCTAACGGGAAGAGCTAACAACTCAATATCGTTAGCAGTGTTATTTATAAATGAATTGATATTTATAGCAGCAGCTTCTTCATTTGCATAAGTCAATACCACACCTTTGGGAATACCTGTAGTACCGGTTGTGTAAAGTAAATCTGCTACAGAATTTTTGCGTGGAAAGTTAAAATAAATATCTTCTGATGCATTTTCTAACACCGAAAATGGAATTACCTCAAAATCAGCATTCTGAATTTTACCAATATAAGAAGAAGGTCTGGCTGATTCAATGATTCTGTTTAATCTGATTAGGTTGGTTTGTGGATCAACAGGAATACAAATATATCCAGCCAGATGCAATCCAAAGTATGCATAAACAAATTCTATCTCATTACATGCCGAAATAACAACACGACTTCTCAGAGGCAATCCAATCTGATATTTAAAATAAGATGCTGATTTAATAATCTTTCTCCACAATTCACTGTAAGTTATACTATTACTGTCAGCAATAATAGCAATTTTGTGAGGAAACAATTTTTGGTTTTGAAATATTTTCTCTTCAATAGTCATGTTTACTGATTGATTTTTAGGATCTTTTTTACCATTACTATTATATCATCAACCTTTTCTATCTCCATCATTTCCTCAGCTTCAAAGTTTATATTAAATGCCTCTTCTACTTCTGATAAAATGGCCAGATGTCCTACTGAATCCCACTGTGGATATTTACCTATTGAACTATCATCATTGACTTCGATTGTATCTATTTCACAGATTTTAGATACAATTTCTTTTACTTTTTCTTCTATATTCATTTCTTTTAGTTTTGAATAAAGTTACGATTTTAGATTTCTATCAGTTGCGGACAGCATATCTTATTGGTTTTCAGATAAGCGCTTCCCCAAGATAATCCAGCTCCAAATGAACATAAAATTAACGATAATTCCTTATTCTTAATTAATTCATTCATAGTTGTAGCCAGAGTCATTGGAATTGTAGCACAGCTGGTATTACCAAATTCAGATAAACAATAAGGAATTTTATTTGGTTCTACTTTTAATTTTCGTCCAATTTTTTCATCCATGTAATGGTTAGCCTGATGAATTACAAAATAATCGATACGCTCTAAATCCAAGTTGAAATGATCACATAAATCTTTCATAGATTTAGGAGGTTGAGTGATGGAAAATGCAAAAACATTCAAGCCATCCATAATGACATGAGTTCTATTTCTTGAAATTCCGGGAGCGTTCTCTTGCATTATAAGTGATTCATTGTTGATTGGATTTCTAGCACCACCATCTGGGCTAATAATAGATTCACCTTTTGAACCGTCAGTACCCATCTGAAATTTAATTCCTAAATTTCCTTCTTCAAACTCTAACGCTGTAGCTGTACCAGCATCACCAATTAGTGGCCAAATAGTTTTATCCAAAGGAGAGTGAAACGTGGAAGTTGTTTCTCCAACAAGAAGCAATGCTTTTTTTATACTTCCATTGGAAATTAATCCGCTTACGACAGACAATCCGTATGTATACCCGGAACATCCAAGAGGTATATCTATTGCATAACAGTCATTATTCAGGCCTAATCTGTGTTGTAATAAACAAGATGTGGCTGGTAAAAGGTAATCACGAGATAATGAAACGAAAATTAGTGCTTCAATTTCATTTCGATCCCAGTTTAACTCATTAATCAATTTATCGGCTGCTTCATAACATAGGTCGGAACAGCATAAACCTTTTGGGGCAATTCTAGATCTTTCTATATGAGTAAGCCCAATAACTTTTTCTGCTTCACCCGGTGAAAATATAGGCCAATCTTTAACCTCTTTTATCTCTTTTGGAACAGCAGCTGCTATACCTGAAAATTTTACGTTCGGAAATGATAAATAAGCCATAATTTAATGTCCCTTTTTTGTATTTACAATATCAAATAAGTCTTGTATAGTCGATGAATTTACTATATCTTCTCCAGAGATTATAACCTCATATTCATCATCAATCATAGATATGACTAATAAAGCAGTCACGGAACTCCAATTATCAAGTTGCCTGAATTCAGTATCTGATTTTAATACTTTAAAATCTGTATTGTCAAATTGGCTGGCAAATTTTTCGATAAAATCACTTATTTCCATAATTATATCTTGTTTTTGTTTTATTTTACGCTGTTAATAAAAGTTATTTCATTAATTGTGAAATAGTATATTTTATTTTTAATCTTAGAATTTTATACATCTTGCTGGATTTCCAAAAACTGTTGAGTTTTCCTTTACATTTGATAAAACAACACTTCCTGCTCCAACAATAGCATTCTCCCCGATTTTTATATCTGGAAAAATAATTCCACCAGTATGAATTGTAGAAAATGGACTCAATTGTGCACCACCACCAATAAAAGAATTTGTTTCTAAATGACACCAGTCACCAATAACTGCATCATGGCCAATAACTGTATACGAATAAATAGTAACAAAATTACCGATTTTGGTATCACAACATACGTTAACCCCATTTTTAATTATACAACCTTCTCCTATTTCTGCATTAGTATGAATATTTACAGTTGGATGTATAAGTGATATAAATTGTCCCCCTTTTGAAGAAATAATCTCTACATAATGTTTTTTATAAGTACCATTTCCTAAAGCACAGACAAAAATATCATCTGGCTGAACTTTATAATCCTCCACCGAAGAAATTATTGGAGGATAACCTTTATAATTATCTAAGGCATTTGTCCTATCATCAAGGAATCCCTTTATTCTGAATTCTTTAAGATATCCCTTGCATTGAGTCGCAAGATAGTAAGTCTCCCGACCAAAAGCTGTCGCTACAATAATTAACAGGTTTTTCATGTTCTGATTTTTAATTTGTTTTGTTATTCTAATTGTGTATCTGAGTGAAAATAAGCTAAAATATGTAATTGACCAATTTTGAATTTGTACAAAAAGAAAGCAAATTTAAATGTTACTTTCTTTTTAAAGAACAAATATATTTGTGAAAAAGTTGCAATATTTATTGATAATCATTCTTGAAATTGAAAAAAAACTATATAGAATTTAAAATAATGATAAGATGTTTTTATCTGACTGCGAAACTATAAATGTTTTTCTTGCTACTTGAGTTTGATATGATTAGTTATCTGCATTTATTTATTTTAATAATATTTTCTCAACAAATTCTATTATCCTATTGTTCATATTTTAAATTGATGTATTTAATTAGAACTTAAATGACAGGAAATATTCATTATATCGTTTTTAATCGATTGTAGTAGAAAAAACTATAGTTAATAAATAGCTGACAAATTATTAAATTGAATGAAAACAAGGATTAATTATATTGATATAGCTAAGGGTATTTGTATGTTATTAGTGATTCTATATCATATTGAAGGACCTTTAGATGATTTTAAAGTTCGGCGTTTAATAATGTGTTTTATAATGCCATTGTTTTTCTTTTTATCAGGCTTTTTCTTTAAAAAATATAACGGCTTTGCTAATTTTATTCTAAGAAAAATCAATAAGTTAATAATTCCCTTTGTTTTCTTTACGTTTATTACCTGCCTTTTTTTTTGTATAGGGTGGGCTATAATTGGGAAATTTAGCAATATATTACAGATTCCCAAAAATGAAATTATAGCATTACAAAATGATGACCTATTTTTAAATACTCCTATATGGTTTTTAATGTCTCTATTTGAAACCTCATTGATGTTTTATCTGATATATTTAATTGGCTATAAATTAAATATTAGAGACACATATAGAAAATTGATTATGGTAATAATGTGCTTATTGATAGGGACTATAGGATACCAGTTAGGCATTCATCAAATAAATATACCTCTTTGGATAGATACAAGCATGACTGCTATACCTTTTTATTTTTTTGGCTATCTTTTTAAAGAGAAAACGGATTTCTTAGTTCAATACAAATTTGATAAATATATCCCAGTTATTTTAGTTGTGCTTGGATTGATTGTATATTCCCAAGCAGACTTTGTAAACATGAGAAGAAATGTATATTCAGGAAGTACTTTTTCATTTTATCTGTGCGCAATGAGTGGAACGATTTTTGTTTTGTTGCTTTCAAAGTTAATAAATAGAGTTCCTATAATTTTATTCATTGGCCGATACAGTGTTATTATTTTAGGAACTCATTTGAGTTTGTTATGGATATTAAAAAGATTACTAGTGTATTATGTTACAAATGATTGGTTGTTATCAATAATATCATTTGTTTTAGTAATAATATTTTCTATTCCTATATGCATCTTTTTTAAAAGATTCTTTCCTAAATTTGTCGGACAGAAGGATTTAATTAAAGTAGATTAAGTTGTGTTTCCTGAAATCTTTACCATTTACAGCTATTTCTGATGGTTCTATCTATTATCTATATACATTGAAAATAGATAAAAGTTAAACAATGAAACTTGGGTATATTATTTATGATAAAAAAAATTAAAGATTGGAGTATTCAAAAAAAGGATTTTGTAAAGTGACTCTCGTAAAGTTCAGATATAGTAAAAGGTTCTCCAGTTATATCAGCACATAAATTTTGTAATTGATGGATATAATGAATCTGTTTGTTTTTATACCAGATTGTGTCATCTGATTTATGTATCTTGAGTTCTAAACTTCCTTTAGAGTAACTATATATATCTTCTATATAATCTACTTTAACAATATTTCCTAAATTATCCTTTTTGTAATCACTATTTATATAGAATTTTAAATCTACTAATGAATCAATGAATAATTGAATAGGCTTTATTTCCTTTCTGGAAATCCAATCACAGTTGTTAATTTGCAAAGAAAAAATTGCGTTATTGATATATTCAATTTGTGTTACTTTTACAATTTTGGCTTTTGTAGATTCATTTTCAAATATAACAAGATTACCCAGTCTGTATCCATCTATATCTTTCATGGTGTTTAGTTTTCGGTTAATTAATAGTTAACTTTATTTAAGGCAAATATATTTATATAATTTTGAGAATAAAATGCTATTTTTTGCGTAATCGGTATATTTAATAAATTGAATGTTTATGCGGACTAAAAAAATGTTTATCGTGGTATTCTTTTTTTTTGAATAACACCGCACGACTTTTATTCTTTATGATTCGTTAATTCTTTTTGCATAATTAAATAATCGTTCTTGTTACTACCAAATTACTAAATCGGCTTTTATTATTCCATGAGTTATTTCTTATGAACCATATTAGCTTATATATTGTTATAAACAATGGATAATAAGCATTTGTTTAAAAATAAATAGTTGGTTAAAGTAGCATAAATAAGAAAATCTAAAAAATAGAATTAGTTTGCTTTTAAAAGTATTTCAATGATCGTTTTATGTATAATAATCTATTAACCTACAAAATATTAAATTATGAAAGCAATAAATGTTATTTTTTATTTAATGATTTTATTGATTATAGGTAGTTGTAATCCATATAAAAAAAAATTGCCAATAGGAGCTTGGAAATTAGTTTATGCTAAACATATGGCAGCCGATTCTGTTATAACAGAATTCCCTGGCAACATTCAGGGAGCCCAAATTAAAATTTGGTCAGAAAAAAACTTCTTTTTTGCAGGTAGTAGAAAAGTTCTCCCTGATACCCTCTATGAAGATGCTTATGGAGGAGGCACTTATAAATTAGTAGATAATAAATATCAGGAAACAGTATTATATCATTTTAATAAACAGGCTGAACACCAAATTTTTAATATGATATTAGAAATCAAACATGATACTCTTACTCAAACATGGCCTGTTGATCAAAATGGCAAAATTATCAGAGCTAATTATTATATTGAAAAATATGTAAGGATAAAATAATGAATTGTTATCTATTTACTTCTTAAAAATATAGCTATGAAAATTAATCATATTTTTTTCTTAATGATTTTATTAATCATTAGTAGTTGTGGCAGTAAAGAGGTTAAGCATCCGGAAGTAGGGGCATGGCAGCTGCAATATTTTAAAAGAATTGTTTCAGATACAGTAGCATTTGAAATTGTAGGTTATGTTACGGGAACTGATGTGAAAGTTTGGTCTGGTAAAAACTTTATTTCTGTAGGCAGATTCAAGGAAGATAGTGTTTACAAAGATAACTACGCTGCTGGTACCTATAAATTGAATGGTGATAGATATGAGGAAACTATTCTATACCATGTTAATAAAAAGTATGTAGGTAAAACTATAAAAATGTTATTAGGTATAAGAGGGGATACTCTTATTCAAACTTGGCCTATTGATAAGAACGGTCAAATAGATAAAAGCAATTATACTATTGAAAAGTATACTAGAATAAAGTAGGTTATACATTCTATACTTTGTATCTGACTATCTATCTATATATAGATAAATCGGCTTATACAAGTAAAGGATTACTTTTCTCCTAAAAAGTAATAGAAAATTTCATAATCATCTGCTACCTGTTACTAAATAGCACTCATAACCGTGATTTATAGGCATTTATTTTGGTGGGAGATAAAAATGTGATACATTTTATCTCCCACTAAAAGCATTTATCTGCTACTGCCGGTTTTAACCTCTTCTATAATCGATGGAATAGAATTGTTGAATAGATCTATTTCTCGTGTTGTAGTCTGAGTTTAATTTCTTCCAGTTTTCTTGTTGATATATGATAATCATACTATGCTAACACTCCCCACTTATGCCCTTTTAGTGTATTTGCAAAGGTTATAAGTTTGTGGATTTTGGCTTGATATGCCTATTCTATTCAAGCATCCAATTCTTTGAAAGTCTGTTTTTATTTTTTAGTTTAGTCTCTTATATATGCACAATGGTCTTATTCTGCTTCATTGTATTATTTTCCACTGCCAGTTTTGTTTTTTTTCATCCAGCCTGGCCTTTTTGCAAACATTCCCCATCTTTTTAATATTCTCTTAGATGTATTTCTGTATTCTTGTACAAAAGAATGCAATCTTTTGTACATAATAATTTATTCTTTTGTACAGAAGAAAACAATGTTTTGTACAAGAGTCAATTAATAGTCCTCGTGAGAAATTAAATCTCCCGTGGGATCCGGAAAAATATCCGGCCTGCTTTTCAAAATAAGTAGTGTAGTTAATTTGGTGGCAGATACAACCATTTGGTGGGAGATGATTTGTAGGTAGTTTTTATCTCCCACTAATTTAAATAACTGAAATACAATGAGTAAGGCCAGTCTAGTGGTAGATGTGGCAGAGTGTGCTGTGAAAACATTGTTAGGCTGTAATGTTTGTAACTATGTAAAAGATGAGGGTAGGCCCCTCGTAATCGGCTTACAGGAGCTGGTTACAAACCAGTGTATGCTGCTTTGTTAAAGAGACAAGGTGGTGAACGATACATGAAAAGGCGGTATAAACCGTCAGGTATCTATACAAGAGATGACCGTAAGGGAACTATTGAATAAGCATCGAAAACTGCTTAGATGATGTCAAAACCGAATCCTTCTGCTCGATTCGGGATAAATTCAGAAGAAACCTGCTTACTGTCTGAGTGGCATCCGGTGTTAAGATAGCATGACTTGTATGGAGGCTTTTACATGGAACGCAGGAACCTGCCTTAGTATGTCAAGGGAGAAATTCAAGCAGTAGCCCTGCAAGAATCAGCGTACCAATGACTAAGTGCAGGGGCGGACTGTTCCGTAGTAGTATGGAAGTTTCTGTAATGGAAATGGAGCGAAGGGAACAGCTTATTCGGCAAATTACAATTGTACAACTATTAAATGTAGGAGGATTCAAATGCAAAATGCAAAACCTTATGAGATTTCAAAGTATTTAATTATGGAAGCTTTCCAGAGAGTGAAAGCAAACCATGGGAGTGCGGGAATAGATGGTGTATCGATTAGTGATTTTGAGAAGAATCTCAAAGACAATCTTTATAAGATCTGGAACCGCATGAGTTCGGGCTGTTACTTCCCTGTGTCGGTAAAACTGGTAGAAATACCAAAGCCGAATGGAGACAAGCGTCCGTTAGGTATACCAACTGTTGGAGACAGAGTCGCTCAAATGGCAGCTGTAATGATTATTGAGCCGCAAATAGAGCCTTGTTTTCATGAGAATTCGTATGCCTATCGGCCAAAGCGTTCCGCACACGATGCTATTGCCAAAGCTCGTGAGCGCTGCTGGAAGTATGACTGGGTGCTGGACATGGATATCAGCAAGTTCTTTGATACGATTAACCATGAGTTATTGATGAAAGCTGTTAGATTACACACGGATTCTCAGTGGGTATTGCTTTACATTGAACGATGGTTGAAAGTGCCTTATGAACTTAAAGATGGTAGTCGGATAGAACGAGACAAAGGTGTTCCGCAAGGTTCAGTTATCGGTCCTGTTCTAGCCAACTTATTTCTGCATTACGTCTTCGATATGTGGATGAGCAAGTGTCATCCTCACATACCTTTTGAACGTTATGCGGATGATACTATCTGCCATTGTTCTACAAAAGCCCAGGCCGAAGCACTGAAAATCTCCGTTCAACAAAGATTTGCAGAATGCAAATTAGCCTTGAATGAAGAGAAAACAAGGATTGTGTACTGTAAAGACAACCGTAGGAAAGAGAAATACGAAGTTATTTCGTTTGATTTCCTTGGATATACCTTTCGTCCCCGCAAAGCGGTGGATAAGAACGGTGTATTATTTACAGGCTATCTGCCTGCAATCAGCAACAAATCAATGAAACGTATTCGTGAAAAGATACGTAGTTGGCAGCTTAAGAGACACACGTTTCATAAGTTAGACACAATTGCAGAAAAGATTAATCCAGTGCTTCGTGGATGGATAATCTATTATGGGAAGTTCTATCCAACCCGACTCAAAATCCTTTTAGAAGAAGTGAATCGACTCTTAGCCAGATGGGTAACGGCCAAATATAAGCGCTATCGTGGAAAACTGCGTCGTGCTTTTTACTGGTTGGGGAACATCTCTGAAAAGGAGAAAAGCCTATTCTATCATTGGGCATGGGGCGTTGCACCAACATAAAATATATGGATATCTCATACAGGTTGAATAAGAGGAGCCGTGTGACGGGAGACTGTCACGCACGGTTCTGTGAGAGGCTTGAGCTGAAATGCTCAGGCCTACTCGACTCGAAGCGTGCATTTTATTTTTTTTCGTGAGAATCTAACTAAAAGTAACTTTTAAGCTTTTCCGGCGTAATGTGAACTATTAAACTTTTCGGCAGCCCTTACGCGCGCACGTAAATACATAATGTATATACAGCAGTAACCTTTCCCAAAGTTCCTGTCAAATTGAAAAAAAATATATTCTGTAACACAATTGTAATTCAGCTAGTTACCTGTTAATTGCTAAAAAAGTTATAAAAAAGAGTTAGATATATTTGGATTGGTAGGAATAATAGTCTACTTTTGCACCCGCTTTGCAAGAGAGACAAAGCTTACGCAGTTGACATAATGTAAGTGAAACCGGTGCATTCATCGAGGTTTTAGAGAAAAAGAATTTAAAAAATATTCTCGAAAATATTTGGAGGTTAAAATTAAAAGTTCTACCTTTGCATCCGCTTACGGAAACAAGCGTAACAAAAAGAATCGTTCTTTGAAAAGATTATAAATAAACGAAACAAGTAGTACAAGAGCATTAAGTGCGTGTATTGATACATGTACTTGGTAAAAATAAAAATGCGAACCGTCAATTAAGATAAACGGAATCCTGGACAGAATTTAAATGAAACTTTTACAATGAAGAGTTTGATCCTGGCTCAGGATGAACGCTAGCTACAGGCTTAACACATGCAAGTCGAGGGGTAGCAGGGTAGCAATACCGCTGACGACCGGCGCACGGGTGAGTAACACGTATCCAACCTTCCCATAACTCGGGGATAGCCTTTCGAAAGAAAGATTAATACCCGATAGTACTTAACAAAGGCATCTTTTTTAAGTTAAAGATTTATTGGTTATGGATGGGGATGCGTTCCATTAGATAGTTGGTGAGGTAACGGCTCACCAAGTCTTCGATGGATAGGGGTTCTGAGAGGAAGGTCCCCCACATTGGTACTGAGACACGGACCAAACTCCTACGGGAGGCAGCAGTGAGGAATATTGGTCAATGGGCGAGAGCCTGAACCAGCCAAGTAGCGTGAAGGATGAAGGTCCTATGGATTGTAAACTTCTTTTATAGTAGAATAAAGTGATCCACGTGTGGATTTTTGTATGTATACTATGAATAAGGATCGGCTAACTCCGTGCCAGCAGCCGCGGTAATACGGAGGATCCGAGCGTTATCCGGATTTATTGGGTTTAAAGGGTGCGTAGGCGGAATAATAAGTCAGTTGTGAAAGTTTGCGGCTCAACCGTAAAATTGCAGTTGATACTGTTATTCTTGAGTGTACATAAGGTAGGCGGAATTCGTGGTGTAGCGGTGAAATGCTTAGATATCACGAAGAACTCCAATTGCGAAGGCAGCTTACCGGGGTACAACTGACGCTGAGGCACGAAAGTGTGGGTATCAAACAGGATTAGATACCCTGGTAGTCCACACAGTAAACGATGAATACTCGCTGTTTGCGATATACCGCAAGCGGCCAAGCGAAAGCATTAAGTATTCCACCTGGGGAGTACGCCGGCAACGGTGAAACTCAAAGGAATTGACGGGGGCCCGCACAAGCGGAGGAACATGTGGTTTAATTCGATGATACGCGAGGAACCTTACCCAGGCTTAAATTGCAGATGAATATAGTAGAAATATTATAGTCTTCGGACATCTGTGAAGGTGCTGCATGGTTGTCGTCAGCTCGTGCCGTGAGGTGTCGGCTTAAGTGCCATAACGAGCGCAACCCTTATTGATAGTTACTAACAGGTTAAGCTGAGGACTCTATCGAGACTGCCGTCGTAAGATGCGAGGAAGGTGGGGATGACGTCAAATCAGCACGGCCCTTACGTCTGGGGCTACACACGTGTTACAATGGGGGGTACAGAAGGTCGCTACCTGGCAACAGGATGCTAATCCCAAAAGCCTCTCTCAGTTCGGATTGGAGTCTGCAACCCGACTCCATGAAGCTGGATTCGCTAGTAATCGCGCATCAGCCACGGCGCGGTGAATACGTTCCCGGGCCTTGTACACACCGCCCGTCAAGCCATGGGAGCCGGGGGTACCTGAAGTGCGTAACCGTAAGGAGCGCCCTAGGGTAAAACTGGTGACTGGGGCTAAGTCGTAACAAGGTAGCCGTACCGGAAGGTGCGGCTGGAACACCTCCTTTCTGGAGTGATTCCTTTTATCTGGTTCGCTTTTTATTGTACTACTGTTTTAGTTTATTCTATATAAGAAATAAGAGATTAGAAAGAAGCCGAGCCGAAAGGTAAGAGGTTTTGAACGACAGTCCTATAGCTCAGTTGGTTAGAGCGCTACACTGATAATGTAGAGGTCGGCAGTTCAACTCTGCCTGGGACTACGCGAAAAAAATCGGAGCAACAAGGATTAACCATCCCAAAACAAACGCTTCAGAAAAATTTCGGGGGATTAGCTCAGCTGGCTAGAGCACCTGCCTTGCACGCAGGGGGTCAACGGTTCGAATCCGTTATTCTCCACGATCAAGCTAAGGCTTGAAAACGATCTTTGACATGATGTACAAAAGCAATAAATAAAGTAATTTTTAGAGATAAAAAGAGCTAAAGTATATATCGAACCATATGGTAAACGAAAACGTATAATTACGAATAGTTTACAGTGTTTGAAGAAAGTAAGCAAGGGCGCATGGCGGATGCCTTGGCTCTCGGAGGCGATGAAGGACGTGATAAGCTGCGATAAGCTTCGGGTAGGTGCAAATAGCCTTTAATCCGAAGATTTCCGAATGGGACAACCCAATATCCTGAAGGGATATTATCCATCTTAGATGGAGGCGAACGCAGGGAACTGAAACATCTTAGTACCTGTAGGAGAAGAAAATAATTGAATGATTCCGTAAGTAGTGGCGAGCGAACGCGGATTAGCCCAAACCAATTATGTTACGGCATAATTGGGGTTGTAGGACCACGATATCGGACTTATATTGGAGAATGGAAGACTCTGGAAAGTGTCACCATAGAGCATGATAGTTGCGTACATGAATCCAATATATACTGTAGTGGTATCCTGAGTAGTGCGGAGCACGAGAAATTCTGCATGAATCTGCCGGGACCATCCGGTAAGGCTAAATACTCCCGAGAGACCGATAGTGAACCAGTACTGTGAAGGAAAGGTGAAAAGAACTTCGAATAGAAGAGTGAAATAGTCCCTGAAACCATGCGCTTACAAGCGGTCGGAGCAGCTTCGTGCTGTGACGGCGTGCCTTTTGCATAATGAACCTACGAGTTACTGTCACTGGCAAGGTTAAGAAATTAAGTTTTGCAGCCGAAGCGAAAGCGAGTCTGAATAGGGCGATTTAGTCAGTGGTAGTAGACGCGAAACCAAGTGATCTACCCATGGTCAGGTTGAAGGTTAGGTAACACTAACTGGAGGACCGAACCGATAAGCGTTGAAAAGCTTCCGGATGAACTGTGGGTGGGGGTGAAAGGCTAATCAAACTTGGAGATAGCTCGTACTCCCCGAAATGCATTTAGGTGCAGCCTTGATAATTACTAATGTGAGGTAGAGCGACTGATAAGATGCGAGGGCTTCACCGCCTATCAAGTCTTGATAAACTCCGAATGCGCATTAGTTCAATATCAGGAGTGAGGGCATGGGTGCTAAGGTCCGTGCCCGAGAGGAGAAGAATCCAGACCATCAGCTAAGGTCCCGAAATAATTGCTAAGTTGAACTAACGAAGTCAGATTGCTAAGACAGCTAGGATGTTGGCTTGGAAGCAGCCATTCATTTAAAGAGTGCGTAACAGCTCACTAGTCGAGGAGTTTGGCGTGGATAATAATCGGGCATAAGCAATTTACCGAAGCTATGGAACCAGTAATGGTTGGTAGGGGAGCATTCCACTCTGCGTTGAATGTGAAGCGTGAGCTTTGCTGGAGCGTGTGGAAAAGCAAATGTAGGTATAAGTAACGATAAAGGGGGTGAGAAACCCCCTCGCCGAAAGACTAAGGTTTCCTGATCAACGCTAATCGGATCAGGGTTAGTCGGGTCCTAAGGCTCAGCCGAACGGCGAGGCCGATGGCAGAAAGGGTTAATATTCCCTTACTACCTTAAAGAGTGATGTGGAGACGGAGAAGTGATAATACCGCCGGCTGACGGAATAGCCGGTTGAAGGGTGTAGATATTAGTTTTCCAGGCAAATCCGGAAGACTAGTCGAACCTGATAGTACCGAGAGCCCTTGTGGTGATTGGATAGCGTATGTAAGCAGACTCCCAAGAAAATCCGCTAAACTTAATCTTTAAGGTACCCGTACCGTAAACGGACACACGTAGTCGGGTAGAATATACTAAGGCGCTTGAGTGAATCACGGTTAAGGAACTAGGCAAATTGACCCTGTAACTTCGGGAGAAAGGGTCCCTCAGTAATGAGGGCGCAGAGAATAGGTCCAGGCAACTGTTTAACAAAAACACAGGGCTATGCAAAATTGAAAGATCAAGTATATAGCCTGACACCTGCCCGGTGCTGGAAGGTTAAGAGGAGATGTCATCGCAAGAGAAGCATTGAATTGAAGCCCCAGTAAACGGCGGCCGTAACTATAACGGTCCTAAGGTAGCGAAATTCCTTGTCGGGTAAGTTCCGACCTGCACGAATGGTGTAATGATCTGGACACTGTCTCAACCGTGAGCTCAGTGAAATTGTAGTATCGGTGAAGATGCCGATTACCCGCGATGGGACGAAAAGACCCCGTGAACCTTTACTATAGCTTAACATTGAATTTGGGTAATTGATGTGTAGGATAGGCCGGAGGCTTTGAAGCAGGTACGCCAGTATTTGTGGAGCCGCTGTTGAAATACGGCCCTTTGATTATTTGAGTTCTAACTCGCGAATGTGAGGACACTGTTTGGTGGGTAGTTTGACTGGGGTGGTCGCCTCCAAAAGTGTAACGGAGGCTTCTAAAGGTACCCTCAGGACGATTGGTAACCGTCCGCAGAGTGTAATGGCATAAGGGTGCTTGACTGGGAGACCGACAAGTCGATCAGGTAGGAAACTAGAGCATAGTGATCCGGTGTTTCCGTATGGAAGGGACATCGCTCAAAGGATAAAAGGTACTCCGGGGATAACAGGCTGATCGCTCCCAAGAGCTCATATCGACGGAGCGGTTTGGCACCTCGATGTCGGCTCGTCACATCCTGGGGCTGGAGAAGGTCCCAAGGGTTGGGCTGTTCGCCCATTAAAGTGGCACGCGAGCTGGGTTCAGAACGTCGTGAGACAGTTCGGTCTCTATCTATCGTGGGCGTATGAAATTTGCGTGGCTCTGACACTAGTACGAGAGGACCGTGTTGGACTGACCGCTGGTTTACCGGTTGTGCCGCCAGGTGCATTGCCGGGTATCTAAGTCGGGATTGGATAAGTGCTGAAAGCATCTAAGTACGAAGCCAGCCACAAGATTAGATTTCTTAGGGTCGTTGAAGACGACAACGTTGATAGGCTGCAGGTGTAAAGACAGTAATGTCAAAGCCGAGCAGTACTAATTGCCCGTACACTTTCTTCTATGCCATATATGGTTGGCTAGATAATTTGGCTCTTAAAATACTAGAAAGAGCTTGTTTATTGCTTTTACATTGTGTTTATCTTAATAGAATCTGATAAATATAAATCAGATAAAAAAGAAATTAAAAATATTAAGGTAGCTATAGCATCAGGGTTCCACCTCTTCCCATTCCGAACAGAGAAGTTAAGCCTGATCACGCCGATGGTACTGCGTAACAGTGGGAGAGTAGGTAGCTGCCGTTTTATCAAAGAGTCCTGTTCATTGAATAATGAATGGGACTCTTTTGTATATATACATCTCTTACATCTATTTCACATCCTTTGATAATGATAGTCTTTCTGATTATCTTTAATACTGAGACTGTTATTTGTATACATATCATTAATATAGCTGTGTGCCGGAATGGAGATTTCTTTATATTATTAGTTTCTATTTTTCTAATTTTACTCTTATAATCTCTATTCTCCATCTTCTTTCTGATTATTTTAAATACTGTGCCTTAGCAATCTTCATGTATACTATACTCTTTCCACTCGTTTAAGAAAAAATATTTGGCTATTTTACGTTTCAACAGCTCCAATATTATCAGGCTTCTCTTATTCTACATCCATGTTTTAATGTATCTCATCTCTCTTTATAACTGCATATTCTGATTACTTTGAATGCTGAGTCTGCTATTTGTATATGTATCCATATCATTAATATGACTATGTGCTTGAATGGTAATTTCTTTGTATTCTAAGTTACTCTTCCTCTATTGCTCACTTTTATCTAATTCCTTTGCTGTATTCCTTTATATTTTTAAAATTATAACTTAATACATACATATTAGGAATAAGCCATATTATCTTTTTTTCTGTAAATACAAGAACTTATTTCTTTTTGATGCAGTATTTTCTAATTAAGTTCATTTAAGTAGAAAAGATATATAACTTTAAATACATGCTGTATGATAAAACGAACATTGATATTCAGCTTGTTTGTATGGATAGGCCTATTATCTACCTATGCTCAAACGGAAGCACAAGTTGTAAATTATCCCCAATTTGAGAAGGGGTATGTATACCTTAAAAATGGTGAAATAATTAAAGGTAAATACATTTATTCTGTCAATCTTGATAAAATAAGAGTCGTGTCTGGAAATGTTTCAAGGGTAATAGATGCATCAGATATTGAAATGATTTCCAAATCTAGAAAAGTGGTGAAAGAAGAAAAAATGGAAAATGGCGCATCTATTTTCGTTCCTTCGGCAAAGAAATTTTTCAATTTAACAGAAATTGGGTTACTTATAGGAAACTCTGATAATAAGAAAGATGCTCCTCTTGTTTTTCGTACTTCTTTTGATTATAACATTAATAAAAATTTTGCTGCAGGCTTAGGTCTTGGAATTGATTTTCTGAATGAAACGTATATGCCTGTTACTGCTAATGTTATTTATAAATTCAGAAACGAAAAGTATTCTCCTTATATAATGCTTCAAGGGGGATATGAAATCCCGATTGATGATTCTCAATTAGCATATAATGATATTGTTCCTAGTAGTGTAATCAGCTATAATACATATTATTGGTCGGCGAATAAGAAACTTGATCCTAAAGGTGGATTTTTATTTAGTCCGTCGATGGGATTACTTGTTCAACTCAATTCTCAGTTCGGATTGAATATGTCAGTCGGATATCAGTATCACAGGCAGCATTATACATCTTCTGATAATTACAAGCTTGATATTGATTACAACCGTTTGTTAGTAAAACTAGGTATCACTATTTATTAAATCTAATGATATGAAAACCAAATACTATATATTACTTTTATTGTCTATGCTTTCCTTAACTGCATGCATGGATAAATATACTGAGACTTCAACTGTAAACTCTCCTATATATATGAGTTATGAGGTATTAAGAAGTGCTGTAAAATCAACTTCACCTCAAATTTTAGCAAATCCTGGGAAAATATATTTTAAAGACAATTATTTATTTGTTGTAGAGAAGCTCAGAGGTATACATATTCTGGATCTTACTACTCCTGCAAATCCAAAGAATATAGGTTTTATAGAGCTCCCCGGATGTGTTGACTTAGCAATAAAGAATAATATTTTGTTTGCTGATAGTTATGTTGATCTGGTTGCGATCGATGTTTCGGATATTAGCAAAATTAAAGAAGTAATCAGAGTAAAGAATGCTTTAGCTTATACTGTTCCTCAGATAAATGACAAATATCGGGTGAAAGAAGTGGATAAAGAGAAAGGAGTTGTTATTGGCTGGGAATTGGTAACAGAAAAGCGTGAACTTGAATACAATGAAACTCCTATTTATCCAATGTGGGATACTTATTATACTTCAAATAGTTATGCTGAGCTGAATGCTGCTGCAGGTGGTATTTCCGGGAGTGGTTTTGGAAAAGGTGGCTCAATGGCACGTTTTGGATTGTATGATAAATATTTGTATGTCGTTGATAATAGTCAACTAACAATGTTTGATGTGGGAACACCTGGTTCTCCCGTAAATATTGGCAAGCAAATAGTGGGATGGAGCATAGAAACTATGTTTATTTATGACGATCATCTCTTTTTTGGAACTACAAATGGAATGTTAGTTTATAGCCTTAATGTTCCAACAGTTCCGGCTTATGTCAGTATGTTCTCTCATGCAACAAGCTGCGATCCTGTTGTTATTCAGAATGGATATGCATACATCACTCTTCGCGGAGGACAAACTTGTCATGGAGATATAAACCGTTTGGATGTAGTTAAGCTTTCATCCGATTATAAAACCAATCAATTGGTGGGTTCATTTAATATGACTAAACCTTACGGAGTGGGTATTGAAGGAAATACTTTGTTTGTTTGCGATGGAGATGCCGGACTTAAAATATATAATGCTGCAGATAAGACGAAGATTACGGATAATTTGATTGCAGCTTTCCCGGGAATAAAGACTTATGATGTGATACCTGTTAACGGATACTTATTTATGATTGGAGAAGGTGGCTTTTATTTATATGATTATTCAAATATAAATGATATTAAGCAGATTAGTAAAATTCCTGTAACACCATTCTATGCCGACTGATAATGTTCTGAATAAACAGAAATTGCATATATGATTCTAATAAGCTCCCTTTGTTTAGTAATATCACGATTACTAAGCGAAGGGAGCTTGGTATTTTAATATGTATAAATGAATATATTTGCAGACTGACAAACTTTTAATTTGATACAATTTCTTCCACCAGCTTAAAAACGGCTGTTACAGATTCTGCATTTGCCGGTAATAAATTCGATTTCTGACTATATATTCTTTTTGCCCGTTCAATAGCAAGATCCTGTCGAGACCTTTTTGTTGCAGGATCTTTAGATTGTAATATTTCAAATAAATGTTCAGTAACAATTTTACTGCCTTTGCCAGCATAACTTGCACCAAATAACTTGATATGTTTGTTGATTATTTCATTGTATTCATTCCTGGGCAGCAGCCCACCGTGATGGTCTACAAAGTGCAGGATCAACCAATATTCAAAAGCCTGATTTGAATAAGCGCAGAAAAAACTATGTTCGGTTGCTATTGAGATGGCCTGACTAAACATTTTGTTTGTGAAATCGTCTTTATCAAACACACACCATACTTCATCCGGCTTATCTCCGTCGGATTTTGAAGAATAAATTTCAATGGCCTTATGGACCAAAGATACCGTATTGTAACCAAGCCCCACAGTTTCAATAGCTACATTAGGCCTTCTGAATTGATTAAAATAAGACGTTTCTGTATTTTTCCCTTCACATACAATAAGAAACTTCTTTAGTGTAGATCGGGTGGGAGCTTTTCTTATTAAATCGGGAGTTTCGCCTCTTCTCCTTCTGAGCGATGTTTGTGGTTTGTGCTGATCGTTATCAAGAGAAATGTGTTTTATTCCATCTCTAATCTCTATCTTCATTATCTTCTTCTTTTTTAGAGGTGAATGATTTATTCATGTTTTTCAGATAAGGAATCGCTCCAAATCTTCCTTCCAGATATTTTTTCTGCAGATTTGCCCCCGATCTCAACATGAAATCGGCAGCAGATGTAAGAGATGCTTCTCCGTATCTGTTCTTTGAAACAAAATAAATCTGGTCTTTTCTGAAAAGATCACCCGATAATAAATTAGTATTTTGCGTATTGAATATCAATTGTGCATTATGTGGATTTGTTTCTTCTGAATGAAATAATTTAAGAAGAGCAACGATAAGATCGTGATGCAATCCTGAATCAAGTTCGTCAATCATTAATATCTTGCCTCTATCAAGTGTATCGAGAATAGGAGCAGTTAATGAAAGAAAATGAATAGTGCCGTTTGATTCATCTTCTAGCATAAAAGGCGTTTCATCCACCCTTAGTTTATTCTCGTCGTATACAGTATGCAGTGTCTGAATTTCGTCTTTGTTTATAGGATGGCGCACAAAATCATTGATACTGAAATCGGCATCTTTCATAAGACGAACAATCTTTTGCTTCATAGGGGTAGAGAGTTTGTCAAGCGTATAGCTTTGTACATTGCTGCCATCGGCATAGAGCATATTTACATGATGAAACCACTTCAGTATTTTCTGAGAAAGCTGATCGTTGAACTGAGCAAGTACGGTTAGCAGAAGGCTGTCTTCACGTATCATGTCTTCTTCTACCAGACTTTTAACTCGTTTCAGCTCAGAAGAATCATATTCAATGACTTTCCCTTCACGATAGAATAGTTCTTTTTCTTTCTTTTCATTTTTGTATAGCCATTCTGCCAAAATATTCTTTTTGGTCAGTTCGAATCCGTACCGATATTGTATGTCATCTAGAATAAATACAACCTCGAAGAAGCTTGGACTTTCTTTAGATTCAGTACTTAGTCTGAAGTTATCTATACTGAACCCTCTGTCAACAGCATTATTGGTCGATCTTTCAACCATTAAGCGCATAAACTGAAATGCATTCAGTAGCTTTGTTTTTCCACTGGCATTGGGACCGTAAATTACAACAGATTTAAGAAGATTAATATCATCTGTCTTGATAACATTATCTATATTATCCTTGATATGATTGGATGCTACCAAACTCAATTTAGTCTCATCTTTAAAGCATTTGAAGTTTTCAAAATGAAATTGAACTAACATAATTTTAAGTATTAGTTCTACAAATATAATAATTGTAGGGTACATTCTGGTTTATAAACGGCTATTTATTTTTTATTGCTCAATGGTTTTAATTTATTCATGAATAATTTAAATCCATTGGCGAATAGATTAAAATTATTGACCAATGGATTTTAGTTATTATTCCAACGCTTCTTTTGTCTGTGTTAAATAAAGGAAAAGAAGATTATATATATAATAACCTTCAGGTAGAAGCAATCAAAAAACAAACAATTGCTCTTTCAGGTTTGTTTTTTAATTGTGAGATGGATGAACGTTTAATGAAATTATTGAACCATTTATTTAAAAAATGAGATTATGAAAGATTCAAGCAAATCAAAAGAAGAAGTAGCTGAAATCATTAAAAGAATAATGAAGAAACTAGAGAAACATGAAATCACTATTGAAGAAGCTAAAAGACTTTCAAAGAAAGCTAAGGAAGAAATTGATAAGAATGTTGATGAATTGGAATCTTTAATTTCAAAAGCTATAGATGCTTATAAAAAAGAGTGCGATGAACGCATGAATGAGTTTGATGAGCCTTGTAAAAATGCTACTATCATTGGGCAGAAATATGTTCATCTATATAATAAAGAGAGGTTGCTTGCAAAGTATGATATGTTTTCAGGTGAAATTATTCTTTCATAAAATGAAGCTAATTCTTTTATATGTATTTATGAAAAAGCAAAGCCGACCCTAACAAAGAGTCGGCTTTATTAATATGTTGAAATTTCTATTATCTACTGGTGCCTATCCAAGTCAGTTTATGCCAAACTCCTTCCAATACTCCATACCGATGGTCTTTTTGCCAGTATTTACAGAATGTCCATTGAATAATCATAAGCATTAAGCCTATTAAAAGAGAATATGTAGCGCCTGTATATTGGTATAAACCTAATCCAAATCCATAATAAATGCACGAGCCTAAAATAGATTGCATAACGTAATTACTCATACTCATACGCCCTAAAACTGAAAATTTATCAAGTGCATTTCTTAAATTGGTATTTTCGTACAGTAAAACAAATCCGGAAACAAGGAAAATCAGGAAGGCAAAGTTAGTCCATGATTTTGTAATTAACTCCAAAGATCTAAATATTGCTACATCTGTAATTAATTGACTTGTTACATTTTTACTCAGGAAATATAACGGTATAAATAGTATCAATGAATAGATTAATGCTTTAGTCCAGAATTTATTGTTTTCGGGAGATTTAACGAATTTCTGTGTTCTTCCCAATAACATACCAAACATAAATAATGCCGGAGTCTGAAATACGCGTCCAGCTTCCCATGTCCACAAATAAACAGCTGTTTTACCATTCGTTAAGTTCCCGTAAATAGTATCTATAAACGAATTTTTTGGAATATATTCACCCATTTTACCAAAATATCCCCAGGATGCAGGGTCTGGAATTGCTTGTTGTGGATGGATGATAGCTGATAAAACTTTTATCCATTCATATGGCTGGAGAATAAGTATAACTGCAATAAAAAGAACCGTTTTAGTATTTAGCTTAGCTACCGGAATAAGAGTAAAACCTAAAATAGCATATATCGTCAATATATCGCCTTGATAGAAGCTGGAATTAATCATTCCGAATCCGTATAGTAATAATAATCGCCATGCAAAACGTCCACGAAAATCTTTTCCTTTTAATTCCTGATTATGCTGCTGAATGTAAAAAGTAAGGCCAAATAGTAAGGCAAATATTCCGTAAGCTTTTCCCGCAAAAAGAAAGAACATTGTATCCCAAATAGTTTTATCGAGACTCACTAACCATGCTGGTAAACCTGTGGGTAAAAAGTAATAATCAAAATGCTCAAGATTGTGTAACAATAATATTGCTACAATAGCAAAACCGCGTAAAGCATCAACGCTTTGAATTCGTGGAGATTTAAGGGATGTCATAAGTGTTTGTGTGTGTTTTTATTGTAAATTAATTGTGCGCAATTTACTAAAATATGTTGGATGAACAACTAAATTATACCTGTAAAATTTGTGCGATATTGAAAAAGCAGCCTTTATAATATGTATAATAGCAAGATATTCTTTTGCATTAATTCTTTTAGATTTGTTTTCCATTTTATTATCAAATAACACCCGATTCCCTTGCATCGTAAGCCAAATTCAAGTATTTTCGTGACTTAAATTTATGTATAAAAACGGAATTGTATGAGTGGTTTTTTTGGCAGTATTTCAAAAGTTGATTGTGTAGCCGATGTATTTTATGGCACCGATTATCATTCTCATTTAGGGACTAAAAGGGCTGGTTTAGCTTTCTTGTCTAAGGAAAAAGGTATTCAAAGAGCTATTCATAGTCTTGAAGACGGATATTTCAGAAATAAGTTTGAAAATGATATTAAGAACTTTTCCGGCAACAGTGGAATTGGTGTAATTAGCGACACTGAAGCGCAACCTATTGTGGTAAATTCACATTTGGGACGTTTTGCTGTGGTTACAGTTTGTAAAATAGTAAATTGCGATGAGCTGGAAAAATATTTTCTGGATAAACATCATACTTTTTCCGAGACTAGTCAGGGTACTGTAAATCCTACAGAATTAGTGGCAATGCTTATTGCAGAAGGGGATAATTTTTTATCTGGTATCGAGAATGTTTATAAACGAGTGAAAGGATCTTGCTCAATGTTAGTCCTAACGGAAGAGGGGATTCTGGCAGCTCGTGATAAACTGGGCCGTACACCAATTATTCTCGGGAAAAAAGAAAATGCTTATGCAGCAGCATTCGAAACTTGCTCTTTCTCAAACCTTGGATATGAAATTGATAAATTTATTGGACCCGGCGAGGTTGTTCGTATTACTGCAGATGGATATGAGCAATTACGTAAGCCAAATGAAAAAATGCAGGTTTGCGCCTTCCTTTGGGTTTATTATGGATATCCACCTTCTTTCTACGAAGGAATAAATGTAGATGAATGCAGATACCGTTGTGGTGCAGCGCTTGCAGAGAATGATGATGTTAAAGCAGATTTTGTAGCAGGTATTCCCGATTCTGGTATTGGTCATGCAATGGGATATAGCAATAAAAAAGGAATTCCTCTCAAACGTCCGTACTCAAAGTATACACCTACCTGGCCTCGTAGCTTTATGCCTCAAAGCCAGAATATGCGTGAATTAGTGGCAAAGATGAAACTGATTCCTAACAAGTCAATTATTTATGGAAAAAGCGGTGTTTTCCTTGACGACTCTATTGTGCGTGGTACGCAATTAAAAGATAATGTACACGATTTGCACGAAGCTGGAATTAAAGAAGTGAATATGCGAATTGCTTGTCCTCCGTTGACTTATCCTTGCGAGTTCCTTAATTTTAGCCGTTCACGCTCAAGTCTTGAATTGGCTACTCATAAAGCAATAAAGAAACTAGAAGGTAAGGAGGGAGTTGCTTTTAAAGAATATTCAGACAGTAATAGTGAGAAATACAAGGCAATGGTCGATGTAATAAGAGAAGAACTTGGCCTTACAACGCTTAAATTTCAAACACTTGATGATCTTGTTGAAGCAATTGGTCTTCCGAAAGAAAGACTATGTACACATTGCTTTGATGGTTCCAGTTACTTTGAATAGTTATTAAAAAAGTAAGAGAAGTCTGTTTTTTTTCAGACTTCTCTTATTTCTCTTCAATTATATTTGAAAAATAGTTCCAACCCTCAGCATTGGAATAATCATCGTATGTGTTATTTGGAATATAAAGCCTGCACATGGATGCATCTATTCCTTTAAATTTATCAGTTCCGCTTATTTTAGGAGAAACAGTACTATTACAGTATATTTTCTGTAACCCGCTACAACCTGTAAAAGCATATTCTCCTATAAAAGAAACATTGCTTGGTATATTAAATGATGTCAATCCATAACATCCGGTAAATGCATAATTCCCGATTGATGTAATGCCGTTTGGTATTGATATTGACTTCAGACCAAAGCATCCTGCAAAAGCAAAATCTCCAATAGCTGTAACATTCTTCGGTATGGTAAATGTTGTCAGGCAGAAACATCCAGAAAAAGCTCCATTACAGATTGAATTTATATTGTTTGGTATAACCAGTTTCGTTAGTTTGAATAGTTCTGCAAACATATAGTCTGTAATCGAATTATCTTTTGTCAGAAAGTCATTGAAATATTTATCGCCACCTTCAACAATATTAGCATTAGCCAAATCAAGTTTAGTGAGCATGCCTTCAGTCTTTATGCTTTTTAGACTCCCTCCTCCGGCCATTTCACGAATAAAAGTAATATCTGTACCATTCAGATTACCCGACAATGTGAGATCGGTAATTGAATATTTATTTTTTGACTTTATCAGGGTAGACAATGTTCCTGCTTTCTCTACATGAATAATTACTTGTGAATCATCTTGCGCACGGAATTTAAAGCTTAAAAATAAGCAAATAGTTATTAGTAATGAATTTGTAATTACTAATAATTGCTTAAAAGTTGAACTTGGTTTCATAATCAATCAACAGCTACGGATTAATATTGAAAAACGTGTGCATTTTATATAACAATTAATACTATTATTTGTTTTTAATGTATATTCTGTGCTTTTGATATGACTGTGATTTATTAATAACCTTAAAAAGATATAAACATGCAAAACTTTAAATTAATCGATGAAATAGTGCAGGAATTAAAGCAGAACTATCCTGCATTGTCCGACTATGAATTATTGTCTATTGCTATACAAAAGCAACGCAATGATATCCTGATTGCAGGCTTAAGTGTTTGCCAGGATAGTGGTTATCCATCTGGTATAGAATCAATAGCTGCCCAATTAGGACTAAAAGCCAGATATAGAGATAATGATGATTTGAGTGAGCTTAATCTGGATATTCTTGACTAAGATATTTGTAATTTAAAAGATATTTAGATTTCTGTCTTTATAACAATTATACATTGAATATATGTTTTTAATAGAGTGCATTTTTAAATGAAAGTATAAGATTTTTATAATAGTGTTAATCTTTAAAATTTAAGAACAAGATGAGAAATGATAGTTCTGTTGCAACCTTGCTCTTTATTGTAATAGCTGTAATAGGAGCACTTTTGGCATTTGCTGTAGATAGTGAATTTAAGTCTGCAATAAGCCAGACTATATTGGTTCTGTTTTTCTTTGCTGCCGTGTTTACAGCATGGTCAACAAAAGTTGCAACTCAGTGGAACAGAGCTGTTGTATTGCGTCTTGGTAGATTTCAGTCATTAAGAGGACCTGGGATATTCTTTATTATTCCTATAATTGATTCTATACCTTACTGGATTGATATTCGTGTTATCAGCTCAGCGTTTAAAGCAGAAAAGACATTGACCAAAGATACTGTTCCCGTTGATGTAGATGCTGTGCTTTTCTGGAAAGTAGTTGATCCTAAAAAAGCTGCTTTGGATGTAGCCGAATACAATAGTGCAATAGCCTGGGCTTCACAAACAGCACTTCGGGATGTTATTGGTAAAACAATGCTTGCTGATATGTTGGAAGGACGTGATAAAATTAGTGCCATATTGCAAACTATTATTGACGAAAGAACTGAGCCTTGGGGAATTAATGTAATCTCCGTTGAAGTTAAGGATGTACTTATCCCGCAAGGATTAGAAGCTGCCATGTCTATGCAGGCACAAGCTGAGCGAGAACGTCAGGCCAGGGTTATCTTAGGCGATTCTGAACGACAGATTGCCAGTAAGTTTGTTGAAGCGGCTAATACTTATGGCGATAATCCCGATGCTTTTCATCTTCGTGCCATGAATATGCTTTATGAAGGATTAAAAACAAATTCTACAATTGTGGTAGTGCCTAGTACAGCTGTAGAGAGTATGGGACTTGGCGGTTTAGCCGGAACGGTAGCTTTAGCAGATGTCGTTAAAAGGGAAAAGGCTAAAGCTAAATATACCCCTCGATCAGATGATTGATTATAATGAAAGAGTAATTGTTTAAAATAGAATAAAGTGTGGATGAGAAAATTGTTTCTTATTGAAAACGTTATGTTTTTCTAGAATATATAGTTAAAAAGATTCTTTTGGCAACGGGTATATCTATTTATCGATATATTTGTCAGGAGAATCTTTTAATATTTGTTTAATTTAAAAGTTTAGAGTATGAGAAAACGAAATTTTGGATATAATGCAATTGCTATTGTTTGTTTGTCATTTATGATAAATGGTTGTAGTAATATGGCCAAAACAAGCAGGTATTCAGAAATCTACAAACAGAATGTTGCTTCAGCAAATGTTTCTGGATTAGGTGAATATGCTCAGGATAAGGCTGCTGAAAGAAAAATAGATATGTCGCAGTTTAAAGCAACAGAATTGGATATACCTTATGCTTTTGGTGGACGAACAAATCCAGCTCAACGCTTAGATATTATATATCCGTCTGTAGGAGAGGCTCCATACAAAGTAATAATGGTGTTTCATGGTGGTGGATGGGCATATGGTAATAAAGATTCCGAAACGATATCTTCTATTATGTTAGCTACTACTCAAGGTTATGCAGTTGTAACTGTAAATTATCGCCTCTCTAGCCAGGCTGTTTGGCCTGCACCGCTTTTTGATGCAAAAGCAGCTGTGCGCTTTATTCGTGCAAATGCCGATAAGTACAAGTTAGATGCTACAAATATTGTTGTTTGGGGAAACTCTTCAGGCGGACATATTGCTGAGATGTTAGGTGCCACAAATGGAATACCTGAATATGAAGACCTGGCAATGGGTAGTGCAAAGTCTTCATCTGATGTGCAAGGAATTGTTTCCTGGTATGGGGTAGCTGATATGAGTGATTTTCCTACATTAAAGGAACCTGCAAATCAGGAAATGGGATTTAATACTCAGATACCAGAATACAAAGAAAAAGCTCAGAAAGCAAGTCCGCTTTATCTTGTAACAAAGAATTTTCCTCCAATTCTTCTTGTACATGGAACGAACGATCAGGTGGTTCATTATCGTCAATCTGTTAAATTGTTAGAAGCTATAAAAAATGTATGTAATGATGATCGTGCTTCACTTAAAACTTTTGATGGAGCAGGACATGGAGATGCAGTTATTAAAACCTGGAATAATGTGATGGACAATTTGAATTTTGTTGATAAGGTATTATGGCCTTATGGAGTAAATCCTTTCAGAAATGATAATAAAATTGATATAAAGGTTTTATAATACAATAAATCCGTTCTTGGATATTAATCCTCATGTTTTCACTTAATGAAGCATGAGGATTTCTTTTGTGCGCCGTGCATGGTGTGTAACTTGACGGTGTGAGTCCGTTATGGGGGTCGGTAGTTACCAACCATTAGCCAATAGCAAGGGTGTCGACCGTGAGGCGAATCTGAAGGAAGCTGGCGGCAAAGTCCCGAACTGAGGAATACGAATAACATTAGGCAAAGCTGATTTGGATGAGTTTGCAAAACAAAACGAAGTCCAATAACTACCCGGGAAGTCAGCGTGTAAATGTTGCAGTTACATGGGATGAAGGTTATGCATCTTACCACGGGAGATCTCACGGACGTGTGGATGTTTTTTTTTTCAGAAACACGGATAACAATTGCTGTGAGAAGTCAGCCGATGACATAGTACCCGATTTAAATCGACTACTCGGGGAAGGTCTGAACCTTATCTAAGTGAGAAGTAAATGAATGTAACCTTATGAAGGGAAGAATGCAGAAAATATCAGCAGTGAATGATAGCTGCCCGCAAAAGAATAGGACGGAATCCGAAGGCTATGTGGGAGTGCAGACTTTTATAGGGATTACTGAAAACAACCTCACGGAAGTGCATTTTACAAAAGATGATTTACTGGAACGTATATTGTCGCCTGCCAATTTGAACAAGGCTTATAAACAGGTCCTATCGAATGGTGGCAGTGGAGGTGTCGATAAAATGGAAACAGAAGAACTTCTTCCGTTTCTGAAACTCCATAAAGATAAACTGGTAACATCTTTAATGGATGGTAATTACCATCCTAATCCTGTTCGTAGGGTAGAAATCCCTAAGGACAATGGCAAGAAACGCCAGCTTGGTATCCCTACCGTAGTTGACCGTCTTATTCAACAAGCCATATCACAAGTTTTGTCTCCGATTTATGAACGTGAATTCAGTAACAACAGCTTCGGTTTTCGTCCGAAACGCAGTGCGCATAAAGCGCTGCAAACGGCCCAGAGTTATATTAATGCAGGTAATAAATATGCCGTAGATTTAGATTTGGAGAAGTTTTTCGATACAGTCAACCAAAGCAAGCTGATAGAAATTCTTTCCCGCAGGATAAAAGATGGGAGAGTGATTTCTCTTATCCATAAATATCTCCGCGCGGGAGTTATAATTGGTCATAAATTTGAGAAAAGCAGTCGGGGAGTTCCTCAAGGTGGTCCCCTTAGTCCGCTACTGAGCAATATAATGCTCAATGAACTGGACAAAGAACTGGAACACCGAGGACATCCATTTGTCCGCTATGCAGATGATTGCATGATATTTTGCAAAAGTAAACGCTCTGCCAGTCGTACGATGAAGCACATCATTTGTTTTATCGAAGAAACCCTCTTTCTGAGGGTAAACCGAGAGAAAACGAAAGCAGGATATGTGCGGGGCATGAGGTTCTTAGGTTATTCCTTTTATAATATCAAAGGAGGATTTCGCTTATCTGTACACCCCAAAAGTTATGCAAAACTGAAAGCCCGATTGAAAGAGCTGACAGGTCGCAGTAATGGTATGGGATACGATAAACGCAAATACGAACTTCATCAATTCATTCGTGGCTGGATTGAATACTTCAAACTGGCAGACATGCAAAACCATCTGAAGAGAATAGATCAATGGCTCCGTCGTCGGCTTCGTATGTGTATATGGAAATACTGGAAGAAGATAAAGACCCGTTCCGATAATTTGATTCGTTGTGGGATAGACAAAGTTCGTGCTTTGAGTTTTTCCAATGCCCGTAAAAGCTACTGGCGCATGGCTAGATGTCAAATCCTGAAGGAAGCTATAAGCAACGAAAACCTTAGCAAAGCGGGCTATCCTTGTCTGATGGATTATTACCGTAAAGTGGCATCGTAAATAAGGAACCGCCGTATGCCGAACGGCACGTACGGTGGTGTGGAAGGTCGGTGATGGAAATAATCCATCACCTCCTATCCGATTTTATAATGCATAATAAAAAGAATAGAATTGAAATTTATTCTTCATTGTTTGTGGACAATGGCAATAATTCCTCGATTTTTTATTGTCTGTATACTATATATTTTTAGAATAAAGAATCAATTTGTTATTTTTCTCTATTAAAAATATACTGATATATTTATTAAATATATATCTTTACTTGTATGTAATACGTTGAATCTTATATGATTAAACGTTAATATTCTGTAATTTATAGTACTATGCATAACAAAGTACCTTGCGATTGCATATATTTGTATCGTCAAATAAAAATAAGACTATGAATGCAGACAATGTTAAATCGCAAATGCGCAAGGGGATGCTCGAATATTGCATCTTATTATTGGTGCATAAGGAGCCTGCCTATGCTTCTGATATTATTCAGAAACTGAAAGAGGCAAAGCTGATTGTGGTAGAGGGAACACTTTATCCGTTGCTCACTCGGCTGAAAAATGATGATTTGCTTGAATATGAATGGGTGGAGTCTACTCAAGGTCCACCACGTAAATATTATAAGCTAACTTCTAAGGGAGAAGTTTTTTTGGGCGAACTTGAAACTGCCTGGAAAGAACTGAATGAAACTGTAAATCATATTACAATAAACGAATCTATAATAGAATGAAAAAAACATTGACTGTGAATTTAGGAGGCACGGTTTTCCACATTGATGAAGACGCGTACCATTTGTTAGATAAATATCTGGCTAATCTTAAAGTGCATTTTCGTAAAGAAGTTGGAGCTGAAGAGATTGTGAAGGATATGGAACTTAGAATCTCGGAACTTTTTACTGAAAAAGTAAATTCAGGCGTTCAGGTAATCACTGTAGAATATGTTGAAGAAGTTATTAAACGTATGGGAAAACCTGAAGAACTTTCCGATGAAGAAGTGAAAGAAGAAAAGGTTGCAGGCGAACCTCGTCAGGAACCATATTCAAGTGGCGAATCTGATCAGACCCGCCGTCGTTTCTATCGTAATCCTGACGATAAGATATTAGGTGGTTTAGCCTCTGGGTTAGCAGCATATATGGGATGGGATCCTACTTTGGTTCGATTACTTTTAATTGTATTGGTATTTTTTGGAGTAGGGGTTGTAATTCCTATTTATATAGTTTGCTGGATTGTAGTTCCTGAGGCTCATAGTGCAGCAGAAAAGCTTGCTATGAGAGGGGAGAAAGTTACAGTTGAAAATATTGGCAAAACAGTAACTGATGGATTTGAAAAAGTTGCTGGAGGAGTAAATGATTATGTGAATTCGGGCAAACCGCGTACGGCTTTACAAAAGTTAGGAGATGCATTTGTACAAGTTGTAGGAGTCTTTATAAAGGTATTACTTGTATTGTTGGCTATTGTATTCTGTCCCGTATTATTTGTCCTGATTATGGTTCTTTTTGCACTTATAATAGCTGCTTTTTCAATAGTTCTGGGTGGTGGTGCTGCATTTGTAAGCTGGCTTCCTTTCATAAACGATTGGAGCTTAATTTCCACCTCACCAGTTAATATTGTTTTAGCATGTATTACAGGTATAGCATTAGTGGGTATTCCTTTAGCAGGACTAGTTTTTTCAATCTTCCGTAAATTGCTAGACTGGAAACCTATGTCTCCAACTGTTAAAACCATACTGGTTATACTTTGGGTTATAAGTTTAATTGCATCTATTATATTATTCCCGATAATCGGTATTCCATATTGGGATCATCACATTTACACAATCACTATTTAATAAGAGTAGTACGTTAAATAATAGTATAGCAGGCAGCTATTTTTGATTTAGTAATCATTAATAGTTGCCTGCTTAGTTTATATAATATGTGTTATTTTTCTGATTTAATGAGTCTTATTGGAATATTGTGCACGATAACGAAAATTAAAATTGTGTTTTCTGAACTAAAAAATCGCTAAAAAAAACAGTGTGTAACATTTTGTTCTTATCTTTGTGATTATGTAAAAGAGTTCTTAAAACAGAGAATAATAACTAAATAAATTATAAAAATAAATAGCTTATGTCACAGATAATAGGACATATCTCACAAGTAATTGGTCCAGTAGTGGATGTATTCTTTGAGAGTACGGGTGAAAAGGTTAAATTGCCGAGTATCCATGATGCCATGGAAATTAAGCGTAAGAATGGAAAAACGCTTATTGTTGAAGTTCAGCAGCATATTGGTGAGAATACAGTTCGTACAGTAGCTATGGATAGTACTGACGGATTACAAAGAGGATTAGAAGTTATTGCTTTGGGAACCCCAATTACAATGCCTATCGGTGATCAGGTAAAAGGGCGTTTGATGAATGTGATAGGGGAGGCTGTTGATGGTATGGAAGAACTGGATAAGAGTGGTTCGTATCCTATTCACCGTGAACCTCCTAAATTTGACGAATTAACAACTTCAAGAGAAGTACTATACACAGGTATTAAGGTAATCGACCTATTGGAACCTTATTCAAAAGGTGGTAAGATTGGTTTGTTCGGTGGTGCCGGTGTGGGAAAGACTGTCTTGATTATGGAGTTAATTAATAATATTGCTAAAAAAGGAAATGGTTTTTCTGTATTTGCTGGTGTTGGAGAACGTACTCGTGAAGGTAACGATTTGCTTCGTGAAATGATTGAGTCTGGTGTTATCCGATATGGCGAAAAATTCAAGGAATCAATGGCTAAAGGAAACTGGGATTTATCTTTAGTCGATAAAACTGAAATAGCAAAATCTCAGGCTACATTGGTGTATGGACAGATGAATGAACCTCCAGGTGCACGTTCTTCTGTTGCTCTTTCCGGACTATCTGTAGCAGAATCTTTCCGTGATTCAGGTGCTTCTGATGGAGTACAAAAAGATATCTTATTATTTATTGATAATATATTCCGTTTTACTCAGGCTGGTTCTGAAGTGTCTGCTTTGTTAGGACGTATGCCGTCTGCTGTAGGATACCAACCAACATTGGCAACAGAGATGGGTGCTATGCAGGAACGTATTACATCAACAAAGAATGGTTCAATTACTTCTGTTCAGGCTGTTTATGTACCTGCAGATGACTTGACCGACCCTGCTCCGGCAACAACTTTCTCTCACTTGGATGCAACTACTGTACTTAGCCGTAAGATTACAGAGTTGGGTATCTATCCGGCTGTAGACCCATTGGAATCTACTTCACGTATTCTGGACCCATTAGTTGTTGGTCAGGAACATTACGATACAGCTCAACGAGTAAAACAGATTCTGCAACGTAATAAGGAACTTCAGGATATCATTGCTATTCTAGGTATGGAAGAATTGTCTGACGAAGACCGATTAACAGTAAATCGTGCCCGTCGTGTACAACGTTTCTTATCTCAACCATTTACAGTGGCTGAACAGTTTACCGGAGTACAAGGCGTTATGGTTTCTATCGAAGATACTATTAAAGGATTCAAGATGATTATGGATGGTGAAGTTGACTACCTTCCAGAATCAGCCTTCCTGAATGTAGGTACAATTGAAGAAGCTATTGAAAAAGGTAAGAAACTTTTGGCTCAGGCTAAATAATTGCCATGTCAGAGCTTGGCAAACTAGTATATAAGAATTTATGAAATTAGAAATATTATCGCCGGAACAGACACTTTACAAAGGTGATGTAGATGTTGTAACTTTACCAGGAACTCTTGGTAGATTTACAATACTGCAGGACCATGCCCCTATGATTTCTTCTTTAAAAGAGGGAATAATAAGGATAAAGCCTTATGAAGGTGAAGAAGTGGAGCTTTCCATAAAAGGAGGATTTGTAGAAGTCAAACGGAACCAGGTATCTGTTTGCGTAGAATAGAAATAGAACGCACAAACCTTTAAATCTTAATCTTATGAAAGTATTGCGGAAAAAATTCCTTGTAGTATTAACCGTAGTAATGGGAATTGCAACAATTATAGGCGCTGTAGTGACTTATTTTGTATTCCCAAGAGAGCTTTTTCTATGGTATTTCGGCATACCGCTGTTTTACTATTTAGTAGGATTGGGCTTTGGTGAAGTATTAAGAAGTATAAATAGAGAGACGAATGAAAGGCTCTTAAATATCTACTTAATAGTGAAGATTGCTAAGATTATTATTACGATTTTTTTCATGGCGCTTTCTATGGTGTTAGTAGATAATAAGTACGATAAAGAGTTTGTGGTTACTATCGGAATATTCTATATGGTTTACCTGATATTGGAATCCAAGTTCTATTTTGATTTTGAAAAGAGTTTAAAAAGAAAAAAGACGAATGAAAAGCTTAAAGTATAATATAAGGAGATATACATGGTTGTTGCTATTAATGTTTATACCCGTGTTGTCAATCTCTGCCAACGAGTCAAAGGGTGAAGGTGGAGTAGATGTGAAAGAAATTGTATTCGGTCACATCGGTGATTCTTACGAATGGCACATCACTACATGGGGAGAAACTCATATATCTATTCCGTTACCTGTTATTGTAATGGGGAATAATGGTCAATGGCACATGTTTTTTTCTTCTGAATTCCATCATTCTCCAACGGGCGAACATGAAGGCTTTTATATAGCTAAAGAAGGACAATATAAAGGAAAAATTGTAGAAAAAGACTCTGCTGGTGCTGAAATCAGACCTGTAGATTTGTCTATTACCAAAACAGCTTTTGCTATTATTTTAAATAGTATTCTTCTTTGTATAGTAATACTTAGTGTGGCTCGCTGGTCAAAAAGAAGTCCTAATCAAGCTCCTAAGGGATTTATCGGTTTTATGGAAATGTTCATAATGGATATAAACGATAATGTGATAAAGGCTTGTATTGGAAAGGGATATGAACGTTATGCACCATATTTGCTTACAGTATTTTTCTTTATATTCTTTAATAATATAATGGGGTTGATACCTATATTCCCAGGAGGTGCAAATGTTACCGGTAATATTGCAATAACACTTACATTAGCTTGTTGTACATTACTGGCTGTTAATCTTTTTGGTACTAAAGAATATTGGAAAGAAATATTTTGGCCGGATGTACCTTTAGCGTTGAAGCCGATTATGATTCCTATAGAAATAGTAGGTATCTTAACAAAACCATTCGCTTTGATGATTCGTCTCTTTGCAAATATGATGGCAGGTCACTCAGTTATTCTCAGTCTTGTATGTTTGGTGTTTATCACTGCTGTGATGGGACCTACTCTTAATGGCTCAATGACTGTACTATCTGTCTTTTTCGGAATCTTTATGAATATCCTTGAACTTTTGGTTGCATATATCCAGGCATATGTATTTACTATGCTTTCTGCAGTATTTATTGGGCTATCTCAGGTTCATGGTCATCACGCAAAATAAATCAAATTTTAAATTAATATAAACCATTAAAAATAAAAATTATGTTAGGAACAGTATTATTACAGGCAGCAGCTGCCGGTTTGGGATTAGGTAAATTAGGTGCAGCAATTGGTGCAGGTATCGCAGCAGTAGGAGCAGGTATTGGTATTGGTAAAATTGGTAGCTCTGCTATGGAAGCTATTGCTCGCCAACCTGAATCTGCCGGTGATATTCGTATGAATATGATTATTATTGCAGCCTTGGTTGAAGGTGTTGCATTATTCGCAGTTGTTGTTTGTTTCTTAGCTCTATAATAATATGTCATTATTACAACCTGAATTTGGACTTCTATTCTGGATGCTCCTCTCTTTCGTGGTGGTATTTATCATCCTTGCAAAGTTTGGTTTTCCTATTGTCACTAAGATGGTGGAAGACCGGAAGTTGTTTATTGATAAATCACTAGAGGCTGCAAAAACCGCAAATGAACAGTTGGCGGGTATTAAAGCAGATGGAGAAGCAATGCTGGCTGAAGCTCGTGAAGAACAGGTGAAAATCTTGAATGATGCAGCTGCTATTCGTGATAAGATAATCAGCGAAGCAAAAGTCACTGCTCAATTAGAAGCCAAAAAACAATTGGACGAAGTAAGACTTCAGATCCAGGCAGAGAAAGAAGAAGCTATCCGTGATGTACGCCGCCAGATAGCAGTTCTATCTGTTGATATTGCTGAAAAAGTAATACGTACTAGTCTGAAGAAAGACAAAGAGCAGATGGATATGATTGATCGTTTGTTGGATGAAGTGACAGTATCAAAATCATAAGCAATGAATATAGGTATTATTCCCATGCGTTACGCTAAAGCGTTATTAGCTTTTGCACAGGACAAAGGTGCGGAAGAGAAAGTTTTTGAAGAAATGACCATTCTGGCTCAAAGCTTTTCAGAACATTCTTCTCTTAAAACCGTACTTGATAATCCAGTGTTGAAGAGTAAAGATAAGCATAAGCTGATATGCACTGCGGCCGGTACTCAAGTGAGTGATGTATTTGCTCGTTTCATTGAATTGGTTTTGCATCATAAAAGAGAAAAGCACCTGCAATCCATCGCTTTGATGTATCAGGATTTATACCGCAAAATTAAACTTATCTCTATTGGTTCATTGGTAACAGCTACTCCTTTAAGTGCTGAAACAGAAGAACAGATGAGGAAAATGTTGATGAAAGATAAAAAAGGGACTTTGGAATTTAAAACTTCTGTAGATCCTGAAATTCTTGGTGGATTTATCTTTGGTATTGATACCTACCGTTTGGATGCTAGTGTAGCAACACAACTTAAACGAGTGAAAGCTCAGTTTATGGATAAGAATAGAAAAAGTATATAAATAAAGAATTATGTCCGAAAATATAAAAGCAAGTGAAGTTTCCGAAGTGTTGCGTATGCAACTTGAAGGAATTGATACAAGCCTTCAGTTCGATGAAGTGGGGACAGTACTTCAAGTAAGTGACGGTGTAGTCCGCATTTATGGTCTGAGGAATGCTGAAGCTAACGAGCTGCTGGAGTTCGACAATGGTATTAAAGCCGTTGTAATGAACCTCGAAGAGGATAATGTAGGAGCTGTGTTACTTGGTCCTACTGATCAGATTAAAGAAGGATATATAGTAAAACGTACAGGAAGAATTGCTTCTATCAATGTTGGTGAAGGAATGCTTGGACGTGTTATCAATCCGCTGGGAGAGCCACTTGATGGTAAAGGAGAAATTTCTGGTGAACGCTTTGAAATGCCATTGGAACGTAAAGCTCCGGGGGTAATTTTCCGTCAGCCTGTAAATCAGCCTTTGCAAACAGGTTTGAAAGCTGTTGATGCTATGATTCCTATCGGTCGCGGCCAACGTGAGTTAATCATTGGCGACCGTCAGACTGGTAAGACCTCTATTGCAATTGATACTATTATCAACCAAAAAAGTAACTACGAGGCTGGTGATCCTGTATATTGTATCTATGTTGCCATAGGACAGAAGGGATCTACCGTTGCTACTATTGTAAATACACTTAAAGAAAAAGGTGCACTGGATTATACTATTGTAGTATCTGCAACAGCATCCGATCCTGCTGCATTACAATATTTTGCACCGTTTGCAGGTGCTGCTATCGGTGAATATTTCCGTGATAGCGGACGTCATGCATTGGTAGTATATGATGACTTGTCTAAACAGGCAGTTGCATATCGTGAGGTTTCCTTGATTCTTAAGCGTCCTTCCGGACGTGAAGCATATCCTGGTGATATCTTCTATCTGCACTCTCGTTTGCTGGAACGTTCTGCTAAGATTATTAATCAGCAAGAAGTTGCTTGTCAGATGAATGACCTTCCTGAAAGTATGAAAGGTAAAGTAAAAGGTGGTGGTTCCTTAACTGCTCTTCCAATTATTGAAACTCAGGCTGGTGACGTTGCTGCATATATCCCAACCAATGTAATTTCTATTACTGATGGTCAGATCTTCCTTGATACAGACTTGTTTAATCAAGGTAACCGTCCGGCTATCAACGTAGGTATTTCAGTATCTCGTGTAGGTGGTAATGCGCAGATCAAGGCAATGAAGAAAGTAGCCGGTACATTGAAAATTGACCAGGCTCAGTTCCGCGAACTGGAAGCATTTACCAAATTTGGTGGTGATATGGACCCTGTAACTGCTTTGACTATCAATAAAGGTCAGAAAAATACCCGATTGCTGGTTCAGCCTCAATACACTCCAATGCCGGTTGAGCAACAAATTGCAATCTTGTATTGCGGTACACACGGTTTGTTGAAGTCTGTTAAGCTGGATAAAGTTCACGAGTTTGAAAAGAATTTCTTATTAGATCTTCAGAACAATCACCAGGCAGATGTACTTGATTTGCTGAAAAAAGGTATTATCAACGATGAAGTATCTGCAATTATAGAAAAAGTTGCAGAATCTATTGCTAAGGTCTATAGTAAATAGGAGGAAATATGGCATCACTAAAAGAAGTAAAAGGAAGAATAGCGTCGGTAAACAGTACCAGAAAGATTACGTCTGCCATGAAAATGGTAGCATCTGCTAAGTTGCATCGTGCGCAGAATTCTATTACGAATATGCTTCCTTACGAGACGAAGCTGCATGCCATGCTAACGGCTTTCCTCTCAAATGAAGCCGATATTCGATCACCTTATATGGAAGTGCGCCCGGTAAAGCGGGTGGCAATTGTTGCGTTCTCTTCCAATTCGTCACTTTGCGGAGCATACAATGCAAATGTTGCCCGTCAGTTAAACCTGATGGTTGATGGATATGCATCTCAGATTGGTAAGGAAAATGTTTTAATTTTTGCTATAGGTAAGAAAATAGCTCATGCAGCCAAAAATGAAGGTCTTAATATACAAGATGTATTTTTGGAAATTGCGGATAAACCATCTTACCAGGGAACAGCTGAATTGGCTAATAAACTGATGAAGATGTATGCTGATAAGGAAATTGATAAAGTAGAATTGCTTTATCACCACTTTAAAAATACAGCTTCACAAATTCTTACCCGTGAGGATTATCTTCCTGTAAGTTTCCCCGCGCCGGAAGAAGCTCCTGTAGATCATAATTGGGCATTGGATTATATATTTGAACCTTCAAAAGCTGATTTGCTTAATACTTTGGTACCGCAGGTTCTTAGTTTGAGAATGTATACTGCATTACTCGATTCAAATACATCAGAGCATGCAGCGCGAACAATGGCAATGCAGATTGCTACTGATAATGCGAATGATATGATTCAGGATTTGACTGTATTGTACAACAAATCCCGTCAGCAGGCTATTACAAACGAATTGCTTGATATTATCGGTGGTTCAATGAAATAGATTTTTAGATAAACTTTATAGAAAAAGGCTATGTCAGAAATGATATAGCCTTTTTTAGATACATTAATATAAAAAGGTGATTGCTGTTTCCAGTTATTAAGTGATGTTTATGTCGCTTATTATATATTATAAGTGCAATGTTTAATGATTTCTATCTCTAATTAAAAATAAAATTCAAAATTGATCTAGCAATCTAGCACTGACTGTTTAACTTGCTATAAATAAGTGATATATTACTGCTAGATCAAATTAAATTGTTCTAGCAGTAATCTAGCAATCTAGCACCTGAGGAGCATAACAATAAGTAATAAAACACATATAAAAATAAAAGAGAGCACCTGCAATAATCAGGCACTCTCATTTCTTTATAAACGATTTTGTTAAAAGTTATCTGCCCGTTGCCTGCAGATACTTGGTTTTCCTGACTAAATAATCAACGCTTGCTTCAGTTTTCTGATCGCGGCTTTGCTGCATAATAGTCTCGGCATCCAGCAAATCTTTCAGAGCAACTGTTCCTGCTTTATAGAAGTCGTTGTTTAACCGTAGGTTTTCTGTGGACGATTGAACCGATTTTTCTGCCAGATTCACTTGTTTGTATGATTCTTTCAAATCGTTCCATAGTTGTTGCATTTGTATCATCAGCAACTCGCTTGAGTTTTGCTTTGTATTTTCTGCCATTTTTTCGTTCAGCTTTTGCTTTTTAATGGCATGAGAACCGCCCCACCATCCGGATATAGGGACGGCTACTGTTGCATAGACCATACCAAAACTGCGGCCTTTATCCATTAAGTCGTGATACATATATCCCGCACCTACAGCTGCTGACGGCATATATTCTCCAATTTTCATTTTTGTCTGAAGGCGATTGGCTTCCACATTCTTATCCAGTAACTTGTATTCTGTGCGATTACGTAATGCCTCGTCGTGGCTCACTTTATATTCCAGCGGAGAAACAAGTGACTTGAACTCGGTAGTGTCCATTACGAAATCTTTCGATGCAATGCCCATATACTGGCAAAGAGCTAGTTTTGACAGTGAAAGACCGTTTTCCAGTTTCAGTTTACTGCTGGCAATCTCATTCTGCTTCAATTCAACCTTCAGAACATCGTTTTTAGTGGTGGTTCCGGCATTATAAGCTGCTGTAACATCCTTATGAAGATTGTTGAGCATCTTTTCTACCATCTCAATGGTTTTCATTTTTTCCTGTAGGGAAACAATTTGCCAGTAGTACTGTTCGGCAGTAACCGAAACTTCATCTTCGGAGAGTTTCATCTGGTACCCGCTTACTTCTGTGCCAAGCTTAGCCAGTTTGTTTCCATTCACTATTCTTCCGCCAACAAAGACCGGTTGAGTGGCAGTTACCCCGCCAACAACACCGTTTTTCATCATCGACATGCTCATGCCCATAATATCAATGGCTGCCATTCCCTTATTAGCATTGAATCCGCCGCCAATGGCACTTACGGTAGGGAAGTAGTTTGTAAATGCCTCTTTCTTTGTTTCGTTGGAAGCGCTTTGTTCCAATCGGGCATTCTTGATTTTTACATTGTTCTCCAAAGCCAGCTTCTTACATTGCTCCAGCGTAAGAACCTCTTGAGCGGAGATAGTTAATCCGCTTAAAAGGAAAAGACTTAAGAGTGCTATATTTCTCTTTTTCATTTGATTATATTATCTTGAAAATTAAACCTGAATAATTCTAATTTATTCACCAATGATTTTTATTTATTGACCAATAATTGTTGGTTTATTCCTCAATAAATAAAATCCATTGAGGAATAAATTTAAAGCATTACTCGGGAGAAACGATTCCTCTATTATTGCCTCTGAAAATAATCCAGTATGCAACAGGTAATACCGTTACAACCAATACCATTGATATCAATGTTCCGAAGCAGATAACCGTACCCATTGGTCCCCATAGCGGACTGTTGCTAAGAATCATTGGGATTACACCCATTGATGCTGCGGCAGATGTGAGGAAGATAGGGCGCATACGTCTTTTTCCTGCCTCAAGAGCTGCATCGTATACAGGAAGATTGTGTTTGTGTTTTAGTTCTTCTGCATAATCGAGCATGATTATTCCGTTTCTTACAAGGATACCCATTAAGCTTACAATACCAAGAATACCTGTTATACTGACATCTTGTTTCATAATAAGTACTCCTATTGCTGCACCGAAGACCGTTAATGACATTGAACTAAAAATCAGCAGAGCCAGGTTTATTTTTCTGAAGTGGAATAATAAGATCAAGAAAATAATCATAACAGCTATAAGTAGTGCACCTATAATCTGAGGAAGAGTTTCTCCATCTGATTCTTTCTGACCGCCCATGCTTAAGGTTACACCTTTAGGTAGAGATATGCTTTCAAGTCTCTTCTCAATTTTGTCAGTCATAGCGGTTGTGTTTATACCTCTTTTTACATCCGCATTAATAGAAAGAGTTCTAACCCCGTTTCTGCGGACAATCTGTCCTTCGGTCCAGTCGGGAACTATTTTGGCTATCTGACGAAGAGGCACAGATACTCCCGGAACAATAGACTGAACATATTCATTGCCCAGATCTTCAAAGTTAGGATCTGCCTTTCTTTCGGCTTTCAGCTTAACCTGCATCGGATAATCTCCGTCCCACAAAGTGGTAAGCGGAATACCCGAACCGAAACGCATGGCCATATTTGCTGCTACGAGAGATTTGCTAATTCCAAGACGATTAGCTTCATCATTATTTATTTTAATCATAGCACCCGGAGTCTGTTCTTCAAAATTAGGACGTACCAAAATCAAACCGTCCATATTTCTTAGTGTAAGCAGAACCTTTTCCCGGGCTTTATTCAAGTCTTTCAGACTATCACCGCTAAGTCTCACTTCAATAGGTGATCTGGCATCAGAATTATCTAGTTGTTTGAAGCGGACATAGGTATTCGGGAAATAATTAGAATATTTATCAGTCAGCTCATCCAGCAATTCTACGGTAGCTTCGGACGAAACTGTGTTTACAATATACTGTGCATAATTACTTCCAGGCATATTGGGAGCGTAGGAAGTGTGAAAACGCGGTGATCCCTCGCCAACAAATGAAGTGATAGAGACCACTCGTTTGTCTTTTTTCATGATGCCTTCAAGTTGATTAACCACAGCAGCTGTTTGTTCAATCGCTGTTCCCTTAGGCAAATAGAATTCTACGGCAAACTGGTTACGTTCGGCAATAGGCATAAGTCGTTGTGGCAGTGTGCTGAACAATATGCATCCGACAACTACAGTTATCATTCCAAGACTCAATGTAATCCATGGATGTTTGAAACACTTATCGAGCAGTATTTCATATTTCTCTTGCATTATGTCTAGCAGATTTTTCTTCTTTTTCTTTCCCTCTCTGGCTTGTTTCAATCCTTTTGATATAAAAAAATACTGCATATAAGGAACTAATAACATAGCGACTAATAAGGATACACCCAAAATAATGCTTATAGACCAAGGGAATACCTGTATGAAATCATTAATCATTCCCTTTGTTGTTATCAAAAACGGGAAGAATGTGATACTGATAGCCAATGTTGCAGAGAAGATAGATTTAAATAGTTTCATGGCACTCATAACGGAGGCATGCCAACGAGACATTCCTTCGTCCAGATGTTCCAGATAACTATCTATGATAACTATCGAATTATCTACAATCATTCCCAGTGTAACAATCAATGCAGCAAGAGTTACCGTATTTAGCTCTATTCCAAATGCGTAAAACAATCCCAATGATATGAATATGGAAATAGGAATGGTGGACGCAGCAACGGAAGCAACGCGCATTGGGAGCAAACACATTATGACAATGATAACAGCTCCAATGGCAATCATCAGTTCCTTAAGGAAGTTGAATACAGAATCTCCAACTACTTTAGACTGGTCGGCTATCCGATACATACTTACACTCTTGGGCAGTTCCTTCTGATAGGATTCCAATATTTCATTTACATCTTTCCCAAACTGAACAATGTTATTCCCGGAACGCATCTCCATTGAGAGTAGGATACATTTCTTTCCATTATTCTTAATGTATGAATCAGGATCCGGATATTCGCGAATCACACGAGCTACATCCTTCAATCGAATCACATGCCCTGTAGGATCTGAATAAATAATCTGTTCAGCTATATCTCGTTCTGTTTTATAAGTTTCCGAAACATGAATAGGCGCCACGAAATTCTTATTGTCAACTGATCCACTCATGGTTGTAAAGCCCTGAGTGAAAAGATTGGCAGCTAGGGTAGTAGAGCTGATGCCGTAAGCAGCCAGCTTTTCCTGTTCTATATAGATGCTGATTTGTTCTTTCTGCAATCCATAACTGCGAAGATTAGATACTGCGTCAATACGACGCAGTCTGTTCTGCAACTCTTCCAGATACTTCTCCAGTTCACGATAAGTCTTATCCTCAGACTCGAGAGTAATAAGCAACGCAGAAGTATCACCAAAGTCATCATTGGCCATCAAAGCAAGAACTCCGGATGGCAATTGCATTTTGAATCCTTCCAGTCCGTGTTTAAACTTCGACCAGAACTCATCTTTGTTCTTTACATCATCATTCAACTCTACATTAACGATAACCATCCCGTCTTTAGAAGTGGAATAAGTCTTTTTCTTCTTCACTTCCTTATAAGTAAAGATGAATTTCTCCAAAGGCTTGGCCAATTGTTCTTCAACTTCAGCCGATCTGGCACCCGGATAAACACCGATAACCAATCCCTGACGAATAGTGAAAACCGGGAATTCCTGTTTGGGCATTACCGTAAGCGAATAAACCCCGAACATTACGAGCAACGACGCAATCAGAATCACGATCTGTCGGTGCCTCATGGCCAATTCTACTATATTTATTTTTCTTCTGCTCATTTTACTGTAATTTTCATTCCTTCACTCACTTTCTGATTTCCTTCAACAATAACCTGATCGCCGGACGATAATCCACTGGTAACCACAACTCCCTGGTTAGTCAGTGCACCGGTTCCCACGATTCTTCTTGTAGCTTTGCCGTTCTTTGCCAGCCAAACAAACCGTTCGCCTGAATCAAGAATCTGAATGGCGCTGTTTGGAACAAGAATACCTCCCTGCTGTTGGTCGGACGATGAAATGTATACCTCACAAACCATTCCCGGCATCAGCTCGCGATGAGGATTATTAAGCTTAACTTTTATTTCGTATGTATGTGAAAGAGGATTGGCTATTACTCCTTTTTCATCTATCTTGCCTTCAAACGATTTATGATCCAGCGCAGCAACATCTACCTGAGCTGTTGCTCCCTTCTTAACACGTGCAATCTCGTTTTCCGGAACAGAGACTTTTACGTTTACTTTGTCTATAGTAACCAGTTTAATTGATTCAAATCCCAGAACAACATTCATTCCCGGATCAATGGATTTCCTTGCAATGACTCCGCTAAAGGGAGCATATAGATTGCAATCTCTCAGATTCTTTTTTGCAATACTTTCTGTTGCCTCTGCTTGTTGCAACTGAGTCTGAATTTCTACGTACTTAATTTCCGGCAAACTACCACTTTCATGCAGCTGAGTCAGACGCTTGTATGCATCCTGAGCTTGTTTTAATGAAGAATGAGCCGCATTATAGGTATTCATTAATGTAGCTTTATTAAGAACAGCAAGCAATTGTCCTTTAGATACACTTTGTCCTTCAGTCACCAATACCTTTTCTACTGTACCCATTACTGAAAAACTAAGAGACGAACCAGTGTTTTCCTCAACTGTTCCCACATAGTTATGCTCTCCTGCAGCGGTGGTTGTAGATACTGTTTCCACCTTTACCGGAATAGCTTCGTCAGCCGTAGCTTCTTCCTTTTTACCCTTACAACTAACAACCAAAAATAGCAACGCCAATGCGTATACTTGTTCTCTTTTTTTCATACCATATAATTTATTATACTATTGATTCTAAATCCGTTGCAAAGTTGAGGAGATAAGTTAATGCTTGAAAGTTCCGCATTCCCCCTTAATTGTTCTGTTTGTCGCATTACGTACCTGAATGTCATATTTTTATTTTATATTTGTGCCAAAATGAGACATATGGAACAGTTTGGAAATAAAGAAATACAACGATGGGACCTTACAACACTCGATAAAGTTCCTGATGCAGATTATATTGAGAATGATTTTGCAATTTTTAATAATGTTAATAATGTTCCTATTTTTGATTATCCCACTCGGATTGATCTAACTGTGCTGGCTATTACTTTGAGCGGAAATGCCAGAGTGGGGCTAAATCTGAAAGATTATAATCTGAAAAAGAATGATATGATTATACTTACTTATGATCAGATAGTGCAGCTTTATGAGAGTAGCGATGATTTTACAGGCCTGTTTTTTGCGTTATCCCGTTCATTTACAGATGAAATCGTGGTAGCTCTTGAAAGAATCGTGCCTATATTTCTTTATATTAAAGACCATCCTTGTACAGAATTAAGTGATAATGAAGTCTCATCGGTTATGGAATACCACTCTTTTTTGTGGGAAAAGGTGAAAAACAAAAATAATACATACCGTAAGGAGATAACGAAAAATATAATTCGTGCACTGATATTTGAGATGTATAGCATTTTTGAAGCTCATTTACCGGAAAAGAGATTTAAATCCCGAAAAGAAGAACTTTTTGAATCGTTTCTAATGTCTGTCAGTACGAACTTTGTAAAAGAAAGAAGTGTGATTTTTTATGCTGACCAGCTTTTCCTTACGCCCAAACATCTTTCAAGGGTGATAAAAGAGGTTAGCGGACGTTCGGCAGGAGAGTGGATTGATGAACAGGTTATTTTGGAGGCTAAAGCCAGATTAAAAACATCGTCTTTGACTGTTCAGGAAATATCAGATCAGCTTGGATTCCCTAACCAGTCTTTCTTTGGTAAATATTTTAAGCGGCACGTCGGTATGTCGCCAAGTGATTATCGTAAGAAGTAATATAAATTGTTATTTGTATAAGATAAACAAAATACAATGCAATTTATGGTGGCTTTGCGGCAATGTCGCTCCTTATATTATGGTTTCAGATCTCATGGACAATATCTCTACTCTGTTGAGAGTCAATAGGGTAGGCCTGAAATAAGATTTCAAGGCAATCTTTTATGAAGTAAAATAGCCGTTTTAAGGATTTTTTTGTTTAAAATATACATCTGGCAGGATGCTTCATGCATGCAATTTTCCTATCTTTGCGGCCAAATTGATACTCTTAACAAAAAAATATATGAATAGAATTATTTTAAATGAAACTTCTTACTTCGGAGCCGGTTGCCGAAGTGTAATTGCTGTTGAGGCTGCACGTCGTGGTTTTAAAAAAGCTTTTTTTGTAACTGACAAAGATCTTATCAAGTTTGGTGTTGCTGCCGAAATTACAAAAGTACTTGAAAGCGCTAATATTCCTTACGAACTTTACAGTGATGTAAAAGCAAACCCAACTATTGCTAATGTGCAAAATGGTGTTGCTGCTTTCAAAGAATCGGGTGCCGATTTTATTATCGCTCTTGGTGGTGGCTCTTCTATTGATACAGCTAAGGGTATTGGTATTGTAGTTAACAATCCTGAATTTGCTGACATTAAATCTCTGGAAGGTGTTGCTGATACAAAGAATAAAGCTGTTCCTACTTTTGCATTGCCTACTACTGCAGGTACTGCTGCTGAGGTAACCATCAATTATGTGATTATTGATGAGGAAGCAAAAAAGAAAATGGTATGTGTAGATCCTAATGATATTCCTGCTGTTGCTATTGTTGACCCGGAATTGATGTATTCTATGCCTAAAGGTTTGACTGCTGCAACAGGTATGGACGCTTTAACTCACGCAATTGAAAGTTATATTACTCCAGGTGCATGGGCAATGAGCGATATGTTCGAAATCAAAGCAATTGAAATGATTGCTCAGAACTTGAAAGCTGCTGTTGATAATGGTAAGGATACTGTTGCTCGCGAAGCTATGTCTCAGGCACAATACATTGCAGGTATGGGATTCTCAAACGTAGGTTTGGGTATAGTTCACTCAATGGCTCACCCTCTTGGTGCTTTCTATGATACTCCTCATGGTGTTGCTAATGCATTGTTATTGCCTTACGTTATGGAATACAATGCAGAATCTCCTGCTGCTCCTAAATACAAAGATATTGCTAAGGCAATGGGTGTAAATGTAGAAGGTATGACTTGCGAAGAAGGTGTGAAGGCTGCTATTGATGCAGTAAAAGCTTTATCTATCAGCATCAATATTCCTCAGAAACTTAATGAAATTGGAGTGAAGGAAGAAGATATTCCTGCTCTTGCTGTTGCTGCATTCAATGATGTTTGTACCGGAGGAAATCCACGTACAACTTCAATCGAAGATATCGAAAAGATCTATCGTAAGGCTTTCTAATAGCTATAGATTCTTTCTAACAATAATTATATATGTAAAGGCTGTCTGGTAAAACACCGGGCAGCTTTTTTATTTTCTTCCGTTAAGTCTTTTAATTATGATGTACATCAAACGTGTGCTTTGATATACATCTAACACATGCTTTGATGTATATCAAAATATGCATTCAATGTACATCTAAAGAGAAATATGACTTTGAATAAATGTTAATTAGTCACCAGATATGCAATTTATCTCTTTTAGATTTTGCCATAATGCTTGCATTACTTCTTGATTCTCTCAATTTTGATTATTCAGATTTCGTTTTTTCTATTAAATTTATAATATGATGACTGTTATTATATATATTTGTAATATATAGTCAATATATATTCATTTTTTCATTATTTGTTATTCCCATTCGTTCTTTATTGTTAATTTTGCATTCTAAACGAATATATATGAAGACTGATATTGAAATAGCAAGAAGCGTTGAGCTAAATAAAATAAAGAAAGTAGCATGCAATGTGGGCATTCCTGTTGACGAGGTGGAGAATTATGGCCGTTACATTGCGAAAGTTCCTGTACATTTAATTAACGAAGATAAGGTAAAGAACAGTAATCTGATTCTTGTAACCGCTATTACTCCTACAAAAGCCGGTATTGGTAAAACAACAGTTTCAATAGGTCTTGCGTTAGGATTAAATAAAATAGGCAAGAAAGCAATCGTGGCGTTGCGCGAACCATCTCTTGGTCCATGTTTCGGTATGAAAGGTGGAGCAGCCGGGGGAGGATATGCGCAGGTGCTTCCAATGGAGAATATAAATCTTCATTTTACGGGAGACTTTCATGCTATCACTTCGGCGCATAACATGATCACTGCTTTACTCGATAATTATCTTTTTCAGAATCAGGCTTCGGGATTTGGACTAAAAGAAATTCTTTGGAAGCGTGTCCTTGATGTAAACGATCGTACTCTCCGGGATATTGTTGTGGGTATTGGAGGAAAGGCAAACGGCATAACCCGTGAAGCCGGATTTGATATTACTCCTGCTTCCGAGATTATGGCTATCCTTTGTCTGGCAAGAGATTTAAAAGATCTTCGTCGCCGTATTGAGAATATCCTCCTTGGATATACTTATGACGATAAACCTTTTACAGTGAAAGATCTTGGTGTGGCAGGTGCCATTACCGTACTTCTAAAAGATACAATTCATCCCAACCTGGTTCAGACAACAGAAAATACAGCAGCCTTTGTACATGGTGGTCCTTTTGCTAATATTGCTCATGGTTGCAACTCTATTGTTGCTACAAAGATGGCTATGTCTTTTGGCGATTATGTAATTACCGAAGCCGGATTCGGTGCCGATCTTGGTGCTGAGAAGTTCTTTAATATCAAGTGTCGCAAATCCGGATTGCAACCAAAACTGACAGTAATTGTAGCCACTGCTCAGGGATTGAAAATGCATGGAGGAGTGAGTCTCGATAAAATCAAAGAACCTAATCTGAATGGACTGTGTGAGGGCTTAAAGAATCTGGATAAACATATCAATAACATTCGCTCTTTTCACCAGAATGTAGTGGTTGCTTTTAATAAGTATAGCACAGACTCGGAAGAAGAAATAGCAATGGTTCGTGAGTATTGTGAATGGGCCGGTGTGGGTTTTGCCGTAAACAATGCATTTACCGACGGCGGTGAAGGTGCTGTTGAACTTGCAGAGCTTGTAGCTCGTACTATTCAGGAAAAACCTTCTGCACCGCTGACCTTTACTTATAAGGATGAAGATTCAGTACCCGAAAAGATTGAGAAAGTTGCTAAGAATATTTATGGCGCAAAGATGGCAACTTTCAGCAGTCAGGCAAATAAGATGCTAAAGCTTATAAAAGACATGGGCATTTCAGATTACCCGATATGTATTGCTAAAACTCAGTATTCTTTCTCCGCAGATGATAAAGCTTATGGAGTTGCCACCGATTTTGAATTGCATATCCGTGATATTGTTATAAATAATGGTGCTGAGATGATTGTTGCTATTGCAGGAGACATAATGCGTATGCCGGGTTTACCAAAAGATCCTCAGGCAACGCGGATAGATATTGTAAATGGTTTTATTGATGGATTGAGCTAATCAACATCAATTTCCGAATATAAAACAGCATAATGGGTGCAAATATTGAAGATCGGTCTTCATATATTTGCACCCATTAATTATTTAATACATGAAAATGAAAGGCAAGTTTATATGGATTCTTTCATTTTTAATTTGGTATAATCACATTTAAGGGACAACTATTTTATAATGACAAGAAAGAGTCTGACTAAAAAGTGAAATTAAGTCTCTGAGAATTGAATATTTGAAAACGGTTTCATAGCTATCCCACAGAAAAGGAATAAAAAATGGGTTGTTCACTTCGAACAACCCATTTTTATATAATTAAAAGCGGATAATCATTAATAAGCAAATAATGGATAGTTAGCCATTGTTTTGTTTACTCTTTCGCGAACTGAAGTAATAACAGCTTCATTTTCTACATTAGAAAGTACAGTTTCAATCATTTCAGCAATTTCAACCATCAAGTCTTCCTTAGCACCACGAGTTGTGATAGCAGGAGTTCCTAAACGGATACCTGAAGTTTGGAAAGCAGAACGAGTATCGAATGGAACCATGTTCTTGTTAACTGTGATATCAGCAGAAACCAAAGCTTTTTCAGCAACTTTACCAGTCAAATCAGGATATTTTTCACGTAAGTCAACTAGCATAGAGTGGTTATCTGTTCCACCAGAGATGATAGTGAAACCTCTGTCAATTAAAGCTTGTGCTAAAACAGCAGCATTCTTCTTTACTTGTTTTTGGTATTCTTTGTATTCTGGTTGCAAACATTCGCCGAAAGATACAGCTTTAGCAGCGATTACGTGTTCCAGCGGCCCCCCTTGGATTCCTGGGAATACTGCAGAATCAAGTAATTGAGACATCATCTTGATTTCACCTTTTGGAGTTTTCTTTCCCCATGGATTAGGGAAGTCTTCGCCCATTAAAATAACACCACCACGAGGACCACGAAGAGTTTTATGTGTAGTAGAAGTTACGATGTGAGCCCATTTTAATGGATTCTCTAACAAACCAGCAGCGATAAGACCAGCAGGGTGAGCCATGTCGATCATTAAGATAGCTCCGATTTTATCAGCAATTTGACGCATACGTTTGTAATCCCATTCACGAGAATATGCAGAACCACCACCAATAATCATCTTAGGTTTTTCACGAAGTGCTACTTCTTCCATCTGATCATAGTCTACGCGACCAGTTTCTTTATTTACATTATATTCGCAAGGAGTATAAATTAAACCAGAAGTATTAACTAAAGAACCGTGAGAAAGGTGACCACCGTGTGCCAGATTTAATCCCATAAACTTATCTCCAGGGTTCAATACAGCAAGGAATACGGCAGCATTAGCCTGAGCTCCTGAGTGTGGTTGAACATTTGCCCATTCAGCCCCAAAGATTTCTTTTAATCTGTCAATAGCCACTTGCTCGCTTTGGTCAACTACTTCACAACCGCCATAATAACGTTTGCCAGGATAGCCTTCTGCGTACTTATTTGTTAGGCAAGATCCCATTGCTTGCATAACCTGGTCACTAACAAAATTTTCTGATGCAATCAGCTCGATACCTTTGAGCTGTCTTTGATGCTCTTTTTCGATAATATCGAAAATTAAATCGTCTCTTTTCATTCTAAGTATGATGATAATAAGTGTTTTTACTCGAGATCCTTTATTAAGCGCACAAAATTAGCCAAAAAAAAGAGAAATTAAAAGTTTATAGCGATAAAAAAAAGAAGATTAAAAGATTACTCCTAGTGAAAAACTGAGTAAATTACTTCTTCTTTTGAAAATTATATTGGCTACTTCTTCTGTCCCATCAGAGTTTGATTCTATATAAGTAACAGATTTAGAGATGTTTCTTAATCCTACTTCATATCTGAAATCAAAGAATATATTTGAAATATTCACTCCAACTCCAGCAACTACATTCATGTTTATAGGATATAGTTTTTCTTTTATTCCTTCCTGATCAAAATTGGTAAACTCCAGTTTACTTTTGCTGTTCAATATATATTTGAATTTTGGCCCAATAAAGAATGCCATGCCGTAAGGTCCTTCTTTAATAAAATTATATCCGTAAAGAAGCGGCATTTCAATAGTGTGGATAGTAGAATAAGCACTTGCGTAATCTGGCTCAATATCTGGATGTTGAGATCCTCTTTTATCAAAAGAAATTTCGGATTTACTCACATGATAAGAGAGTTCAGGCTCTATAAAATGCTTTTTCATGTTTATTCTAAGAAATATGGCTCCAAAATGCCCTACCTTATAATTGTTCTGGACTTCGTTGATTGTTATGTCTTTTATTTTAAACTCATCAATATAGTACATTGATGCATTAAAACCTCCTTTTATACCAAAGTTGACTTTATTTTTATGTGTACTTTTTACGTCTTCCTGTGCAAAGCAAGAAAAACTCCATCCTAAAACAATTAAAAATAAGGCTATTTTCTTCATGCTTATTTTTTTTTCTCAACGGACCAGCCGAATTTGCCTAAATTTTCTCCCAGATCAAAATAATTGCCGTGTACATAAACCAGAGGATTGCTTTTTGAAAACTCAAATTTACCAGTTTTATCATTCAAGTATTTCTCATCAGCCTTTACATTTACAACTTCGGATATAAACATATCATGTGATCCCAGAGATATGATATCTTTAACCCTGCATTCTATGCAAAGAGGAGATTCTTCAATGATTGGAGCGCTAACTACAGAAGCTTTGCCTGGAGTAAGTTTCATTTCAGAGAACTTATTGAAGTTTTTTCCTGAGCGTACTCCACACCAGTCGGTTGCAAAAGCCATGTCTTTTGTAGTTAGATTAATGACAAATTCCATGTTCTTCTTTAGTATGGGATAGGAGTGGCGTTCTGGACGAACAGAAATATAACACATCGGTGGATTAGTACAAATAGTACCAACCCATGCTACAGTAATAATGTTATATTCGCTTTCCTCGCTGCCACAGCTAACCAATACTGCTGGTAACGGATAAATCATTGTTCCCGGCTTCCAGTCCTGTTTCATTATAATGTTCTACGTTGTAATAATACAATTTCTTCTTTCTTCAGCTCTTTTTCGCAATAGTGGCATTTGAAAACTCCATTTTCTTTATCTACCATTTTGAAATGTGTTGGCATAGGTTCATTGTTAGTAATGCACTTTGGATTTGCACATTTTAAAATACCTTTCAGCTCATCGGGCATATTAACTTCCTTCTTTTCAACTACTTCATAATTGCGGATGATGTTCAGTTTAACATGAGGCGCTACTACTGATATGCGGTTAATCTCTTCATCATCAAAGAACTTATCTGCTATTTTTATAATACCTTTTTTTCCTAGCTTATTACTATTCAGGTTATAACCAATGGTGATCTTGCAGTCCATCTGTTCTAGTCCTAATAATGAAACAACAGTAAATAGTTTATTTGTTGGTATATGATCGATTACAGTGCCGTTCTTCAGAGCTGCTACCTGTAGTGCTTGTCTTATTTCGCTCATTGAATTAAATGATTGATTAATAATAAAAAAAATAATAAATGATGATATAGACTCTATTCTTTAATATCATCCAAAGTAATACCAAGAACGTCGCAAATGATAGCCTGACGTGCAAATAGTCCATTGCGAGCCTGTTGAAAATAATATGCTTTTTCATTGTCATCCACATCATAAGCAATTTCGTTGACTCTAGGTAGTGGGTGAAGAATACGAAGATTAGGACGAGTCTTTTCAAGCATTTTATTCCTTAAAATATAAACGTTCTTCACACGTTCATACTCCATTAAGTCTGTAAAGCGCTCACGTTGCACACGAGTCATATATAAGATGTCGGCATCTGCAATAGTATCTTCAGTAAAATCAGTATGCTCTACATATTTAATGTTATTCTCATTACAATAAATCTTATATTCTTCAGGCATTTTCAATTCATCAGGAGCAATGAAATGGAAAGTAGGATTAAAATGGCGCATTGCCATTAACAATGAGTGGACAGTACGTCCGTATTTTAAGTCGCCTACCAGGAATATATTAAGGTTTTCTAATGTTCCCTGAGTTTTTTGAATGGAGTAAAGATCCAGCATTGTTTGGGAAGGATGCTGATTAGCTCCGTCACCTGCATTTATAATAGGTATAGGAGCAACTTCGCTGGCATATCTGGCAGCTCCTTCCAGATGATGACGCATTATTATCAGGTCGGCATAGTTGCTAACCATCATTATTGTGTCTTTTAGTGTTTCGCCTTTCGAAGAACTTGTAGTTGAAGCATCAGAGAAACCAATTATGCGCCCTCCAAGTCTGTTTACTGCAGTTTCAAAACTCAATCTGGTACGGGTAGATGGTTCGAAAAAAAGGGTTGCTACAACTTTTCCATCCAGTATTTTTCGGTTTGGATTGTTCTCGAACTGCTTTGCCATCTCAAGGAGGTAGAGAATTTTCTCTTTTGAATGCTCGGCAATAGTCACTAAACTTCTATTTTCCATATTCTTATCTATTTATCATTGAATGTACAATACGGAGCGTAAAGGTATGGAAAAAAATGATTATTGGAAAGTTCTTTTAATTAAAAGATTTATTATAATTTTGCGCTGAAACTTATATATTGAAAAAATGAATCAAGGTGAAGTAAAAAGTACTCCGAGATCTATAAAAAGGCTTGTCCGATGGCTGTGGATAGCGTTCGGAACATTTGTGGTTTTATGTACAGTTCTCTTTTGTTTTATTGCTTGGGGATGGATTGGTTACATGCCCGAAGTTGATGAATTAGAAAATCCTAATTATAAATTTGCTTCAGAAATTCTGTCAAGTGATGGAAAAACTCTTGGAACATGGTCTTTGAGTAAGGAAAATAGAGTCTATGTTGGCTATAAAGATATGTCGCACTCGCTGATTGATGCGTTAATAGCAACCGAAGATGTTCGTTTTGAAGAACATTCTGGTATTGATATCAGAGCATTGGGACGTGCTGTAGTAAAACGTGGAATCTTTTTGCAGAAAAATGCAGGTGGAGGTAGTACCATTACTCAGCAACTTTCCAAACAGCTTTACTCTCCGGGTGCCGGAAACTTTATGGAACGTTTGTTTCAGAAACCTATTGAGTGGGTTATTGCAGTAAAGCTGGAACGTTACTATACAAAAGAGGAACTCCTTACTATGTACTTTAATAAGTATGATTTTGGTAATAATGCTGTAGGTATTAAAACGGCTGCGAATACTTATTTCTCAAAAGATCCTGCAGACCTGACAATTGAAGAAGCTGCAACCTTAGTAGGTATGTGTAAAAACTCATCTCTATTCAATCCTGTGCGTCGCAGAGAACTTGTAGAGCAACGTAGAAATGTTGTGCTTGATCAGATGAGAAAGGCTGATTATATTACTGAGGAAGAAAGAGACTCTTTAATGCAAATCCCTTTAAGGCTTAAATTTCATCGTGTAGATCATAAAGAAGGTCTGGCAACTTACTTCCGTGAATATCTTCGAATAATAATGACGGCAAAAGAACCTCACAGGGAAGATTATGCATCATGGCAAACTCAGAAGTTTTATGAAGATTCTTTAGCTTGGGAAAATAATCCTCTTTACGGATGGTGCTCTAAGAATAGAAAGAAAGATGGAACCAGCTATAATATTTATACGGATGGTTTAAAGATCTATACTACAATTGATTCGCATATGCAACAGTATGCTGAAGAAGCTGTAGAAGAACATGTAGGACATTATTTGCAGCCACTTTTCTTTAAAGAAAAGAGAGGAAAAAGTACAGCTCCATACACAAATCAGCTGACAAGAGAACAGATAAAAGATATTTTGATGCGGTCTGTGCGACAGTCGGAACGATATAACACAATGAGAAATGCAGGATATTCAGAGAGTGACATCCTTAAAGCATTTAAAACTCCAGAACAGATGTCTGTGTTTACCTGGCATGGAGTAAAAGATACTGTGATGACTCCAATGGACTCGATTAAATATTATAAATTCTTCCTGAGAGCTGGATTTATGTCAATGGATCCAACTACAGGTGCAGTGAAAGCTTATGTTGGTGGACCGAATTATGCATTCTTCCAATATGACATGGCTGAAGTAGGACGTCGTCAGGTAGGATCTACAATTAAACCTTTCCTTTACGCACTTGCTATGGAAAATGGTTTCACTCCTTGTGATGTTACCCGCAATGTACCTCAAACCCTTATCACTGCTGCTGGTGAACCATGGACTCCACGTAATACATCCAGCAAGAGATATGGAGAGATGGTTACTCTTAAATGGGGACTTGCAAATTCAAACAACTGGATTTCTGCTTATCTAATGAGTAGATTAAATGCTTCCTCTTTGGTGCGTTTAATTCATCGTTTTGGGGTGAAGAATCGTAATATAGTAGCTAGTCCTTCTCTTTGCTTAGGACCTTGTGAAATATCTGTAGGAGAAATGGTTAGCGCTTATACTGCCTTTGTAAATAACGGACTTCGTTGTGAGCCTATGCTAGTTACTAAAATAAAAGATAATGAAGGTAATGTGATAGCAACATTCCATCCGCAAATGGAGGAAGTAATAAGTGCATCAAGTGCATCTAAAATGCTAACAATGTTGCGTGCGGTTATTAATGAAGGTACAGGTGGCAGGGTGCGTCGTTATACAAGTGCAGATGTAGGAGGTAAAACAGGAACAACTCAACGTAACTCTGATGGATGGTTCGTAGGATTTACTCCAAAGCTTGTGACCGGATGTTGGGTAGGAGGTGAAGATCGTGATATTCACTTCGATACAATGTTCTATGGACAAGGAGCTGCAATGGCACTTCCTATTTGGGGTATTTTTATGAAAAAGGTGTTTGCGGATAAGTCTTTAAGATATTCAGAATCGGATGTATTCCCGTATTTAAACAATAATGTTTGCGGTAACGACTCTATTCCTGCAAGCTCTCCGGGAGGTATTGATAGTTTATTCTCCGAATAAGGATTAGTCCTAAATAACAGTTACAGGGTTTCTGTGACAAAAATATAAAATCGAGTAGGAAGAAGACGAAATAGCTTTCTTTCTACTCGATTACTTTTTTCAGATATCTATCTGAGATTGTTTTTAATATTCAATTCTAAAAGACCTGATTCTACTTTTGTGTATTTTCTTTTTTATAACCTAAATCTACTAAAAGAATCTGATTAAAGCCCGAACTCTTTCAATCCTTTAATAATAAAATCTTTCTTCATGTCATTCTCCTTCAGTACTTTATCATCATAGGTCAGTAAATCAATATCCAGTTTTATTATCCCATCCATTTTATCATCAGGCAAACGACCAGCTTGAGATTCAATTTTCTTAAAGATGATCTTTAGTTCTTCAATAGATAATGCAGTAGAGCATTTAGCCAGTTGGTTTGTAAAATGAGCCGGGTTCGACATTCCAATGGGAATTGTATCTTGCTCTTTTCCGAAATATATATCCGGGAAATGAATGGATAATTCCTTTTGTGCTAGTTTTATATTAACAGCTCTATTGGTATTAGAACCAATGGATATAAGGCATATATGTTGTTTCATAACTTTCATTTTGGAGACAAAATAACGGTAAAAAGAGTGTATTACCAAATAATTTTGTACTTTTGAAACTTTGAACAGATTTTAAAAGATATATCATAATGAAATTTATTGGAATAATACCGGCAAGATATGCTTCTACTCGCTTCCCCGGTAAACCCTTGGCCATATTAGGCGGTAAAACAGTTATTCAAAGAGTATATGAACAAGTGCGCGACTGTCTGGATGAAGCTTATGTTGCAACTGATGATGAAAGAATAGAACAGGCTGTAAAAGCTTTTGGCGGTAAAGTTGTTATGACGTCAGATCAGCATAAGAGTGGAACAGACCGTTGTTATGAGGCTTTTACTAAAGTTGGTTCTGGTTTTGATGTTGTTGTTAATATTCAGGGAGATGAACCATTTATACAACCCTCTCAGCTAGAATCAATAAAAGCTTGTTTTGATGATGCTTCTACTCATATTGCCACACTGGTTAAACCATTTTCTTCTGATGATGATTTTCAGATTTTGGAGAATGTGAATTCCCCTAAAGTTGTGGTAAACAAGAACTGGAATGCTTTATATTTCAGCCGTTCAATTATTCCATTTACAAGAAATCACGATAAGGCCGATTGGTTGAAACATCATACTTATTATAAGCATATTGGTTTATATGCTTATCGTGCAGAAGTTCTAAAAGAAATCACTTCTTTAACTCAATCATCACTTGAATTGGCTGAGTCTTTGGAACAACTTCGTTGGCTGGAAAATGGTTATACCATTAAAGTAGGTATTACAGATGTTGAAACCATTGGAATAGATACACCAGAGGATTTAATGAAAGCTGAATTATTTTTAAAGAAACAAAATGCTGAATAGAAAGATTCAACCAGAGATAAAAGCTATAGAAAATATATCTATTGCTGTCCCTCAGAGAAAAACAATGTCCAATGGCATACCTCTTAATGTTATTGAAGCAGGTAATCAAGATGTTGTTAGGGTAGATATACTTATTGGTGCAGGGAAGTGGCATCAAACTCAGCTATTGCAGACACTCTTTACCAACAGATTGTTAAGAGAGGGTACTAAGCGTTTTACCTCAGCTGAGATAGCAGAGAAGTTAGATTATTATGGAGCTTGGCTTGAACTATCTTCTTCTATGGAGTATTCCTACATAACCTTGTACTCCCTGAATAAGTATTTTGCCAATACATTGGAAATTGTTGAGTCAATAGTAAAGGAACCGGTTTTTCCTGAAAAGGAACTGAATACAGTGGTTGAAACCAATAAACACCAATTCCTTATTAATAGTACAAAAGTTGAATACCTGGCCCAGAAAAGCTTTGCAAGTTCAATCTTTGGTGAAGAGCACCCTTGTGGTCGCTTTGCTATGGAAGCAGATTATGATAAAGTTACTTCTGCTTGTCTCAAGGAATTTTATGACCAGTATTACCATTCGGGCAATTGTAGCATTTATATTTCAGGAAAGGTTACAGATGAAATATTAAATCTGTTAGAGAATACCTTCGGTAAAGAGTCCTGGGGAAAGATCGAGAATAAAGTGCTTACATTGCCTGCAGATATTAAAACCACCTCTTTGAAACGAGTTTTTACAGAACAGGATTCTGCTATGCAAAGCTCAATAAAAATGGGAAAGGTGATGATTCAAAGAACGCATCCTGATTACTATAAGATGAGAGTTCTGATTACAATCTTTGGAGGATATTTTGGCAGTAGACTCATGTCTAATATTCGTGAAGATAAAGGTTATACGTATGGTATCTCTTCGGGAATAGCTTCATATCCGGATGCCGGGGTTTTTGTTGTTTCCACTGAAGCTGCAAATGAGTATGCTGAAGATATTATTAAAGAGGTTTATAATGAAATGAAGACCTTGCAGACTGAATTAGTTCCCGAATCTGAACTAGAAATGGTTAGGAATTATATGTTGGGGGAAATGTGTCGCAGTTATGAAGGTCCATTCTCTTTATCGGATGCCTGGATGTTTATTCAGACTTCGCATTTATCCGATTCCTATTTTGAAGAGTCTTTAAAAGCTGTTCAAAATGTTACAGCTGAAGAGCTTAGGGCTTTGGCTCAAAGATATTTTAATCAGGAAAATATGATAGAAGTTGTTGCTGGGAAAAAACTTTAAAATTATAACAAAACCTAATAAATAGCATCTCTTCATTGTATAATTATTATATTTGTCTGATGTAATTAAATAAAACACCTATCTACTATGCGTAAATATATATATATATCTTTCTTTTTTTTCTCTGTAGCTACCACTTCTCAAGCACAGGGAGTTGGTGGTTTCTTCTCTAAAATAAAGGAGGCTATAGCTCCTTCAACTGAAATAAAGATTGGTAATTATACTTTTAAGGATGGTTCCGTTTATACAGGTGAACTTCAAAAAGGGAAGCCTAATGGAAAAGGCAAAACAGTCTTCAAGAATGGAGATGTGTACGAAGGTGAGTATATAAACGGAAAGCGTCAGGGATATGGCGTTTATTCTTTTGTTGATGGCGAAAAATATGAAGGGCAATGGTTTCAGGATCAACAACACGGTAAAGGAACATATTATTTTATGAATAATAACCGTTACGAAGGAATGTGGTATACCGATTATCAGCAAGGTAATGGAACTATGTACTATTATAACGGTGATGTGTATACTGGAAACTGGGCTAACGATAAACGTGATGGTCAGGGAGTTTATACATGGAAAAACGGAGCTAAATATGAAGGTGACTGGAAAGCTGATAAAAAAAACGGTAAAGGTACTTTAGTCTGGGAAGATAAATCTAAATATGAAGGTGACTGGAAAGATAATGTACGTTGGGGAACCGGAACTTATTATTACCCTACTGGAGATAAATATTCGGGTGATTGGGTAAATGATATTCAGGATGGCCATGGAACCTATTTTTTTCATGCCGGTGAGAAATATGAAGGTGATTATTTAAAAGGAGAACGTACCGGAAAAGGAGTTTTTACTCTTGCTAATGGTGATAAGTACGAAGGTGATTTTAAAGAAGGTATGCAACACGGACAAGGAACTTTTACATGGAGCAATGGAGCGGTATACACCGGACAGTGGCTCAATAATCAAAGAAATGGCCGTGGTACGTATGTCTGGGGAAATGGAGATAAATACGAAGGTGACTGGAAGAATAACATCTATGATGGGCAAGGAGTGCTAATATTGAAAGACGGTACTAAGTACAAAGGTGGATTTGTCAGAGGTATGCAAGAAGGATCGGGTGTACAGGAAGATAAAGATGGAAACCGTTACGAAGGCTTCTTTAGACAAGGTAAAAAAGATGGCCCTTTTGTTGAATTTGATAAGAACGGAGATGTAGTTAGACGCGGATCTTATAAATTTGGTGTAATAGATAACGTAGAAAAGAAGTAATTTCTAAAATAATAGAATAAGAAATGCCGATGTGAGGATAATCAACACATCGGCATTTTATTTTTGGATATATCTTATTTATCAGATAATATATTGTGAACTGATAGATTCGTTGTTGTATACTCTACGGATTGTGTTAGCAAACATATCAGCGATTGATAACTGTCTTACTTTTACACCTCCCTTAGTATATGGAATACTGTTTGTGAAAACCATTTCTGTAAGGGCTGAGCTTTGTACACGATCTGTTGCAGGACCAGACATTACACAGTGGCTGGCAATAGCACGAACAGAAAGAGCTCCGGCTTCTAACATAATATCGGCAGCTTTGGTAATAGTTCCGGCTGTATCTACAATGTCGTCAATCAGAATAACATTCTTACCTTTAACATCACCAATAATCTGCATAGATGCTACTTCGTTGGCTTTGATACGTGACTTGTTACACAATACCAGTGGCACACCTAAATATTTTGAGTAGGAGCTTGCTCTCTTAGAACCGCCAACATCTGGAGTTGCGATAACTAATTCGTCAAGATCTAAAGACTCAATGTAAGGTAAAAAGACTCCTGATGCATACAAGTGGTCTACTGGTACGTCAAAGAAACCTTGAATTTGATCTGCATGCAAATCCATAGTTATCAGACGGTCGATGCCGGCTACAGTTAACATGTCGGCTACTAGTTTTGCTCCGATTGCAACACGTGGTTTATCTTTTCTATCTTGGCGGGCCCATCCAAAATAAGGAATTACAGCAACAATACTTTTTGCTGATGCACGTTTAGCTGCATCAACCATTAGCAATAGTTCCATTAAGTTGTCTGAGTTAGGGAAGGTAGATTGTACTAGAAAGAGATGTGAACCTCTAATGGATTCTTCGTAAGAAACAGAAAATTCCCCATCTGCAAAGTGAGTAATATTCATTTTTCCGAGAGGGCAGCCGAGGCTTTCACAAATTTTCTCTGCTAGGTATCTGGAATTGGTGCCAGAAAATACCATAAAAGGTGCTTTTTCGCTCATTTTGTAATTGAATTACCTTTGTATTAATTTGCTTGCAAAGGTATGAATTATCGGCGCAAAATAAAAGACTTATTGTATAAAATGTGTTCTCTTCTGGATAAAATTCCGAATAATTCCTTAGCTTTGCCTTTAAATTTACGTTGGAATATGCTTAAAATCAGAATGTTATTGCTATTAATTATTTTTTTTTATAATGTAATAGATTGCTCGGCTCAGATTTATAAATTAGGTGATCCATCATTACTAAATTGCTTGATGGAGAAGGATGACTTCTTTAAGCCTTACTTAATAGATGCCGAAAAATATGAAATTCAGATTATCTACACGCAGATAGATCGTGATAGCCAGCAACGTCCTACCTTTACCCAATATAGTTATCAGTTGGATAGTAAACGATTCTTTAATCCGGCTAGTCTGGTAAAATGGCCTTTAATCTTATTAGGAATGGAGAAGGTCAATAATCTGAATAGGGATTATGGAATTACCATTTATAATAAAGTGGAGTTCGAAGGAAATTCAGACAGTACGGCAAGTATAAAGACCGACTATCTGGCTCCCGATAAGACTCCCCGGTTGGCTAATTATATTAAGGAAATGATTCTGGTAAGTGATAATGATGCTTATAATCGTATGTATGACTTCTTAGGACAGGAATACATCAATAAGCGTTTGTCAGAAATGGGGTATGATTCTATTCGGGTAATGCTAAGGTTCGACAATAGTAATCGTATGCAAAACAGAACAACTCCTTTGGTGAACTTTTATAATGATAAAGATTTGCTTATCTATAAACAACCAGCTGCTAATAATCCGGTTCAGTTGTCGAATCCTTTAGGTGAAGTTGTTAAAGGTGGGAGAAATTATTCTTATTTTAATAACGTTCCTTTGCAGGATGTTAATGATATGATGCTTTATGTATTTTTCAGAGATGTTGTTCCAATTAAGAAACGCTTTAATTTAACCGATAAGGATTACAAGCTATTGTATAAATACACAGCAATGTATCCACGCGAGAGTGAGTTTCCTTTGTTTAAGAAAAACAAGCGTAAATATCCGGTTCACCTCAAAAAGTATCTTTATTATGGAAAGAATTCAGCATTGCCTGATTTACCGGGTTTAAGAATTCACAATATGGTAGGGGAGTCTCACGGTACATTATCTGATGTGGCTTATTTTGTGAATACAAAAACCGGTATTGAATTTATGCTTTCGGCAGTTATTAATACTTGTGATGGGAAAATTACTCCGGCAAACTATCATTATAAAGATATCGGACAGCCTTTTCTCAGAAAACTAGGCCGTACTATATATGAATATGAAAAGCAAAGACGTAAGCATTGACCTGCTTATGTGAGTATTATTGTCCTATTCTCCATAAATAGACCTTATATTATAGTGTTTTAAGAAGTGACATACCTCTTATTTTTAATATTTAGCGTATTTTTGTAGCATGAATATAAAACAAGAACTAATAGAACAGGCTCTTAAAAGTTTAAAGATAGAGAATCTGAACCCGATGCAGGAAGCATCTATCAGAGCGAATAGCCAGGGGAAGGACGTTATTTTACTGTCTCCAACCGGATCTGGTAAAACATTGGCATATTTGCTTCCGCTGCTTCAAGAGTTAAAGCCTGAAAATAATACAATACAGAGCTTAGTGCTCGTACCTTCACGTGAACTCGCATTGCAGATTGAGACGGTGTTTAAATCAATGAATACCGGATTTAAAACTTGTTGTTGCTATGGCGGACACCCTATTTCGGATGAAAAGAAAAGCATTTTAGGTAATCATCCTGCTATTATTATAGGTACTCCCGGACGTATCAATGACCATTTGAATAAGGGCAATTTTAATCCCGATACTATTCATACATTGGTGATTGATGAGTTTGATAAGTCTCTGGAGTATGGTTTTCAGGATGAAATGGCTGAGATTATAGCTCAACTACCCGGCTTAAAAAAACGCATACTTCTTTCTGCTACAGATGCAGAAGAAATTCCTGATTTTACCGGATTGAATGAAACTATAAAACTAGATTTCCTTGTTCCTGAAGATGACTCTGTTCGCCTGAAGATGATGAAAGTGCTTTCTCCCGATAAAGATAAGCTGGAAACTTTGTTCCGCCTGCTTTGTACAATGGGAAGCAGTTCTACAATTGTTTTCTGTAACCATCGTGATGCGGTAGAAAGAGTAAGCGAATATCTTTATTCAAAAGGACTTTATAATGAATATTTCCATGGAGGAATGGAACAGCCCGATCGTGAGCGTGCTTTATATAAGTTCCGAAACGGTAGTTGCCATGTGTTTGTCTCTACAGACCTGGCTTCACGTGGACTGGATATTCCGGAAATAGAAAATATTATTCACTATCATATCCCTATAAACGAAGATGCTTTTATCCATCGCAATGGTAGAACTGCCCGCTGGGATGCTGAAGGTACTTCATATATAATACTGAATGAAGATGAAACTCTTCCTGCTTATGTAACAGATGAACCCGAAGTTTTTGAATTACCGGCAAAAACAGCCCGTCCTGCTCAGCCGCTTTGGGTTACCTTATATATAGGTAAAGGGAAAAAAGATAAAGTGAACAAAATTGATATCGTTGGTTTTCTTTATAAGAAAGGAAAATTGGCGAAAGAAGATGTAGGTCAGATAGATGTAAAAGAACATTTTGCCTTTGTCGCTATCCGTCGTTCTAAGTTAAATCAGACTCTTAACCTTATTCAGGGAGAGAAAATAAAGGGTATGAAAACCAAGATTGAAGAAGCAGATTAATTTTATCTTGAAATCTTTATTTTTTCTTATACAAAACAAGAGGGTGTCCAAAAAAGTATTTGGCACCCTCTATTTATCTGTGTCCCTAATGGAGACTGAAATCAAATATCCAATTCTACAAGGGGATATTTTGACTTCTTAGACATTTTCTTGTTTTGTACAGAAGAATGCAATCTTTTGTACAATGTAGCATTAGTTATTCCTGTTATCTATTTCTTTTTTCTAAAGTAACGATGCAATCCCCAGTTTGCAAGAGCTATAATGATGCTGAACATTATTACGGTACTTAAGCTATTAACAGAGACACTATCCATAAACCAGTCTACCATAACAAGTATCCCCCCGTTTACTATCAGCAAGAATAGTAAAATGGTAAGCAGGGTAGGAATAATTGAAAGAAGCTCAAGAGCCGGCTTCACAATAATGTTGAATATACCAAGAAGTATTGCAAGTAAGATTCCCGTCCAGATGTTTCCAACTTCTATACCGGGCATAAGTATAAGTACCAAATAGGTTACTATAACTGATAAAAAAAAGTTCATAGTCATTTTCATAGCTTGTCTCCTTTCTAATAAAAAAAACGAATATCTATAAGCAATTGTTCAACAGAATATCGATATTGCATTTTATTGCATGATATATAACAAAATGTAGTTTAACATATATCGCAACGAATAAATAGAAAGCAAAAAGGGGGATCAAAGCTTTATTTTTATATCAAATCGTTTGTTTCCCCGAAAAAAAACTGTAATTTCGCGGTGTCTTAAAATTATAGTTATTTTTATTGTATAATTAAAACAAACTTCAAATGAAAAAGCATAATTTCAATGCCGGACCATCAATTCTTCCACAATCAACAATAGAGAATACTGCGAAAGCTATTTTAGATTTCAACGGTTCTGGACTTTCTTTGATGGAAATTAGTCATCGCGCAAAAAATTTTCAACCAGTGGTTGACGAGGCTGTTGCGTTGTTCAAAGAACTTTTAAATATACCCGAAGGCTATTCGGTTCTTTTCCTTGGTGGCGGTGCAAGTTTGGAATTCTGTATGGTTCCTTTTAACTTCTTAGAAAAGAAAGCTGCTTATCTAAACACTGGTGTTTGGGCTAAGAAAGCAATGAAGGAAGCGAAAGCTTTTGGTGAAGTTGTAGAGGTAGCTTCTTCTGCAGATGCAAATTATACATTTGTTCCTAAAGATTACACAATTCCTGCTGATGCGGATTATTTCCATATTACAACGAATAATACTATTTATGGTACAGAAATCCGTACTGATATTGATTCTCCTGTTCCATTGATTGCTGATGCATCTTCTGATATTTTTTCTCGTCCAATGGATGTTTCTAAATATATAATGATTTACGGTGGAGCTCAAAAGAATCTTGCTCCTGCAGGACTTACTTTCGTTATTGTAAAGAACGACTCACTTGGAAAAGTATCTCGTTACATTCCTACAATGCTTAATTACCAGACTCATATTGATAACGGTTCTATGTTCAATACTCCTCCTGTAGTACCTATTTACGCAGCGCTTGAAACTCTTCGTTGGATTAAAGCTGAAGGTGGCGTAAAAGAGATGGAAAGAAGAGCTATTGAAAAAGCAGACTTGCTATATAATGAAATTGATCGTAACAAATTATTCGTTGGAACAGCTAATAAAGAAGACCGTTCATTAATGAATATCTGTTTCGTAATGAAAGACGAATACAAAGATCTTGAAGCTGACTTCATGAAGTTTGCTACAGAAAAAGGTATGGTAGGTATCAAAGGTCACCGTTCAGTAGGCGGTTTCCGTGCTTCTTGCTATAATGCATTACCAAAAGAAAGCGTAGAAGCTTTGGTTGCTTGCATGCAAGAATTCGAAAAACAACATTAATTAAGAAACTATTCACCACAGGTTGCGCCGGTTTCATAGATTCTATAGTCTGTGAAATCTGCGCTATCTGTGGTGAAACTTTTAAATACATAACACTATGAAAGTATTAATCGCAACAGACAAACCGTTTGCTAAAGTTGCTGTAGACGGTATTCGTAAAGAGATTGAAGCTGCAGGCTATGAACTGGCCTTATTAGAAAAGTACACAGAAAAGAAACAATTATTAGATGCCGTTAAAGATGCTAACGCTATCATTATCCGTAGTGATATTATTGATGCTGAAGTTCTTGATGCTGCTAAAGATTTGAAGATTGTTGTTCGTGCAGGTGCAGGATATGACAATGTAGATCTTGATTCTGCAACAGCTCATGGCGTATGTGTAATGAATACTCCGGGACAGAATTCAAATGCTGTAGCTGAGCTTGCTCTTGGCCTTATGGTATTTGCTGTTCGTAATTTCTATAACGGAACTTCGGGTACCGAACTTATGGGAAAGAAACTTGGTATCCACGCTTATGGTAACGTAGGACGTAATGTTGCTCGTGTTGCCAGAGGTTTTGGCATGGAAATCTATGCTTACGATGCTTTCTGCCCAAAAGAAGTTATCGAGAAAGATGGTGCTAAGGCTGTAAATTCAGCTGAAGAATTATATGCTACCTGCGATGTCGTTTCTCTTCATATTCCTGCAACAGCAGAAACAAAGAACTCTATTAACTATGCTCTTCTTAATAAAATGCCTAAGGGTGCTATGCTTGTAAACACTGCCCGTAAGGAAGTTATCAATGAAGCAGAGCTTATCAAGTTAATGGAAGACCGTGCCGACTTTAAATATGTAACAGATATTATGCCTTCTGCTCATGCAGAACTTGCTGAGAAGTTTGCCGGACGTTATTTCTCAACTCCTAAGAAGATGGGTGCTCAGACTGCTGAAGCTAATATCAATGCAGGTATTGCTGCTGCAAACCAAATCGTTGGTTTCTTCAAGGATGGTTGCGAGAAATTCAGAGTAAACAAGTAACTTATTCTAATATACACTACCATGCGCAGTAGGATAGGCTTTTCTCTTGTTACTATTCTTGCTGGTTCTATTTACATGTGCTGGTGTTTTATTAAGAAGAAAAACCCTTATAAGATTTAATTTATGGCAATAATAAAACCTTTTAAAGGCATTCGCCCACCACAAAATTTAGTTGAACAAGTAGCATCTCGTCCTTATGACGTTTTAAACTCGGAAGAGGCACGTCAGGAAGCTGCTGGCAATGAGAAATCATTGTACCATATCATAAAGCCGGAGATAGATTTCCCGGTAGGAACAGACGAACACGACGAAAAAGTTTATTTGAAAGCTGCCGAGAACTTCCAGAAGTTCCAAGATAAAGGATGGTTGCTTCAGGATAATAAAGAACAATACTATGTTTACGCTCAGACAATGAACGGTAAAACTCAGTATGGTCTTGTTGTTTGTGCTTACGTTGAAGATTACCTTAATGGAATAATCAAGAAGCATGAGCTCACTCGTCGCGATAAGGAAGAAGATAGAATGAAGCATGTTCGTGTGAACAATGCAAATATCGAACCTGTATTCTTTGCTTATCCTGATAATGATGTGTTGGATGCTATTGTAAAGAAGTATACTTCAAACAAACCTGTAAATGAATTTATTGCTCCGGGAGATGGCTTTGGTCACCAATTCTGGATTATTGATGAAGACGCTGATATAGCTACTATCACAAAGCAATTCGAAGCAATGCCTGCTTTATACATAGCCGATGGTCACCACCGTTCTGCTGCTGCTGCATTGGTTGGTGCTGAGAAAGCTAAGCAGAATCCTAATCATAAAGGAGACGAGGAATATAACTACTTTATGGCAGTTTGCTTCCCTGCAAACCAACTGACTATTATCGATTACAACCGTGTGGTGAAAGATCTTAATGGCTTGTCTGCAGAGGCTTTCCTTGCTTCATTGGAAAAGAACTTCATTGTAGAAGAAAAGGGAGTTGAGATTTACAAGCCAAACGCTTTGCATAACTTCTCTGTTTATCTTGAAGGAAAATGGTATAGTCTCACAGCAAAACAAGGTACTTATAATGATAACGACCCTATTGGTGTACTCGATGTTACTATCTCTTCTAATTTAATCCTTGACGAAATTCTTGGAATTAAAGATCTTCGTTCCGACAAACGTATCGATTTTGTTGGAGGTATCCGTGGATTAGGAGAACTTAGCAAAAGAGTAGACAGTGGTGAGATGAAAGTTGCTCTTGCGCTTTATCCTGTTTCTATGAAACAACTGATGGATATTGCAGACAGTGGCAATATCATGCCTCCTAAAACAACATGGTTTGAACCTAAACTTCGTTCTGGATTAGTTATCCATAAACTGAGTTAAATTATACTTGCACCACAGATTATGTGGATCATAACGTCTCTTGCGTAGAGATACAAATTTATGATACCAGATAATCTGTGGTGTTTTTTATTTCATTACTTTTGTGCATCATTTCTGATTTATGGCGATAGAAGATACATATAAAACAATAACAGAACTTTCGGAAGGCATTTATACGGAGAAGCGTAGTAAATTCATTGCTATAGCCATCCCCGTACGTAGTGTTGATGAAATAAAAGGTTATATTGAGCAATATCAGAAAAAATATTATGATGCCCGACACGTTTGTTATGCCTACATGCTAGGTCATGAAAGGAAAGACTTCCGTGCAAACGATAATGGAGAACCTTCGGGTACTGCCGGTAAACCAATTCTGGGGCAAATTAACTCCAACGAACTGACTGATATCCTCATTGTTGTAGTTCGCTACTTCGGAGGAATAAAGCTAGGCACCAGTGGATTGATTGTTGCTTATAAAGCTGCCACAGCAGAAGTCATTGCTAATGCCACAATTATTGAAAAAACTGTAGATGAAGATATAACTGTTTCTTTTGAATATCCGTTTATGAACTATATTATGCGGATTGTTAAGGAAGAAGAACCGGAAATTCTTAGCCAGACTTTCGATATGGATTGTGTTATGACATTACGCATAAGGAAATCTGCCATGCCAAAGATGAGGGCTCGGTTGGAAAAGGTGGAAACTGCCAGGATTATTGAAGAAGAAGATCAGGAAGAGGTAGAGATTTAAAATATAGATTTGAATCATTTAAATAAGAACCAGTATGGAAAGAATAGAACCAAACAAACTTACAGAAAACTTTTTTGAAAATATAAGTAACGAATGGATGCTTATTACTGCAGGTGATAAGGAGAAATTTAATACCATGACTGCCAGTTGGGGTGGGATAGGCTTTCTTTGGAACAAACCTGTTGCGTTCATCTTTGTTCGTCCGGAGAGATACACATTTGAATTTCTTGAAAAAGGAGATTACTTCACTGTTTCTTTCTTAGGTATGGAGAATAAGGATATTCATAAAATCTGTGGTAAACAGTCTGGCCGCGATATTGATAAAGTGAAAGAAACCGGATTAGTTCCTCATTTCACAGAAATGGGTAATGTATGTTTCGAACAATCACGAATCACTTTAGAATGCAAGAAGCTGTACTCAGACCAAATCAAGAAAGAAGGATTTGCCGATCCTGAATATATTGACAGATGGTACAATACTCATGGCAACTTCCACCAGATGTATGTTGCTGAGATTGTGAATGCCTGGGTCTAAATATTGGTAATACCTGAGGATATAGTTATCTGTCTGTTATACTTCACAGATAACTATATTCTTTTTATAGAAGAATCTCTTATTTGCAACTGCGTAGGAATTACAACCTGCTTTATTTCCTCTCCATTTTTTAATTTGTTAAGCAATAAGTTACACGCAGCTTCCCCCATTTTATACGTTTGGTGCGTAACGGCTGTAAGGTTTGGCTCTACATAGCAGGCGTGCATTTCGTCAGTGTATCCCACTAATGCAACATCTTCCGGTATTCTAAGTCCCCGTTGCTTTATCTCTTTCATGGCAGCAAACGCAAGCGTGTCGTTCATGGCTACAATGGCATCGGGTGGATTAGGGAGAGAGAGTAGCTTCTTTGTAGCTTCCCTTCCTTCATCGTAAGTCATCTTTTCGCATACAACCAGCTCTCTTTCAATAGATATTCCTTTTTCCCTTAGTGCTTCCAGATAACCATGCTTTCGTTGTTTCACAATATCCAGATGATTAGAACCTCCAATGAATCCAATGCGTCTGGAACCGTTATTCAGTAAATGCAGGGTGACTTGCCGGGCGGATTCGCTGTTGTCGGCAACAACGGACGAGAACATGTCCGTGAGACACACTCTGTCGAAAAGGATAATTGGAATATTGGCATTTGCCAAGTCTTCAAAATGACTGAAGTTCTTTGTCTCCTGTGACAGACAGGCTATTATTCCCTCAACCCTGATATTAATTAGATGATCTACACATTGTTTTTCACGCTCGTATTGCTCATACGAGGAAGTAATAATGGCAAAATAACCGTTCTGAGTAGCCACATCTTCTATTCCGCTGATTATAGAGGAGTAGAAATGAGTTACTATATCGGGCACAATAATGCCTATAATTCGTGGAGTATCTTTCAATAAACTAATGGCAAACGGGTTTGGTCGATAGTTCATCTCTTTGGCTAAAGCCTTTACACGGTCAATCATCTCCTGACTAATTTCAGAACTGCCTTTCAGTGCTCTCGATACCGTAGATATTGAAACACCCAGCTCTTCTGCTAATTGCTTGAGTGATACGTGCTTCTTCTTGTTTGTTGAACTCATTACCGTGCTTATATTTGAATACCATTAATTAAATCAGGGCTCAAATTTACTAAATATTAGCTTTACGCAAAGCTTTGCGTTGCTTTTTAATAACAAAGCTTGTACACATCATCAATAAACATCTATTTTTGATTCAAAATAAACTTTATAAATTAAAACCATGGATTACAAGGAAATAGGAAAGACCGGAATGAAAGTTTCCAGTCTTAGTTTTGGAGCTTCTTCTTTAGGTGGAGTATTTCACGATATTCGTGAGGCTGAAGGTATTAAAGCTGTATTTACAGCTGTAGAAAACGGGCTGAACTTTATTGATGTATCTCCTTATTACGGTCACTATAAAGCAGAAACTGTTTTAGGAAAAGCATTAAAAGATATGAACCGTGCCGACTACTATCTTTCTACAAAGGTGGGCCGTTATGGTGAGAATGGAGTTAACACATGGGATTATTCCGGAAAGAAAGCAACCGAAAGCGTTTACGAAAGTCTGGAACGTCTTCACATTGATTATATTGATTTGATCAACGTTCACGATATTGAATTCTCTGATATGAATCAGGTGATTAACGAAACACTTCCTGCTTTAGTAGAATTACGCGAAAAAGGTTTAGTGAAGCATGTAGGTATCACCGACCTTCAGCTTGAAAACCTGAAATGGGTGATCGACCGTGTACCTGAAGGAACAGTAGAAAGTGTCCTAAACTTCTGCCACTATTGCCTTAACGATGATAAACTGGCTGATTTCCTTGATTACTTTGAATCAAAGAATGTAGGTGTTATCAATGCATCTCCACTTTCAATGGGATTACTTTCTCAACGCGGCGTACCATCTTGGCATCCGGCTCCTGCATCATTAGTTGAGGCTTGTGCTAAGGCTGCTCAACACTGTACTTCAAAGAACTATCCAATTGAAAAGTTAGCTATACAATATTCTGTAAGCAATCCTCGTATTGCAAGTACTTTGTTCAGTTCTGCTAATCCTGACAATGTTCTTAAGAATATAGAATTTGTAAATGAACCTATCGACTGGAAATTGGTAGAAGAAGTTCAGGATATTATTGGCGATCAGAAACGTGTAAGCTGGTCTAATTCTTAAGTCTTTAAAGTATTATGGACTTTAATATAGATTTTAAAATAATAGATGCTCACAGTCATCTTTGGCTGAAACAGGATACTGTGGTCAACGGATTGCCCATCTATACCATGGAAAACGGACGTTCATTCTTTATGGATGAAGTCCGTCAGATGGTTCCTCCGTTTATGATAGACGGTAAAAACAGTGCCGAGGTATTCCTTTCCAATATGGATTACGCTCAGGTGTCGGCTGCTGTCGTAACGCAGGAGTATATCGATGGTATACAAAACGATTACCTGCTGGAGGTAATGCAAAAGTACCCATACAGATTCTTTGTTTGCGGTATGTGCGAGTTCCGTCGCCCGGGATATTTAGCTCAGGCAAAAGAACTGATCGCTGCAGGTTTCAAGGCGATAAAGATTCCGGCACAAAGACTACTTCTGAAAGAGGGTAGAGTGTACTTGAACTGTGAAGAGATGATGCAGATGTTCCACTATATGGAAGACAATGGCGTGATGTTATCAATTGATTTGGCCGACGGTGCAATACAAACCGGAGAGCTGGAAGAGGTGATAAAGGAATGCCCTAATCTGAAAATAGCTATCGGTCACTTTGCAATGGTTACCATGCCCGATTGGTTGGAGCAGATTAAACTTGCCCGATATCCGAACGTAATGATTGAATCGGGTGGTATAACCTGGCTTTTCAATGATGAGTTCTATCCTTTCAATGGAGCAGTAAAGGCTATTAAGGAAGCAGCCGATCTTGTAGGAATGGAAAAATTAATGTGGGGATCGGATTATCCACGCACCATTACAGCCATCACTTATAAGATGTCTTACGACTTTGTTCTGAAATCCAACGAACTCTCTGCTCACGAAAAGGCTCTTTTCCTTGGAAAGAATGCCGAGAAGTTTTATGGATTCAAGGAACTGATTGATTTGCCTTACATTAAAAATATGTCTGAATAGAAAAACACAATTAAGTAAAATATGAAATTAGATAAAAAAAATAGTGCGCTGCCTTTAGCCCTTATCTTTAGTTTATTCTTTCTTTGGGCTATCAGTAGTAATCTTTTGCCAACCATGATCAGGCAGTTGATGAAAACTTGCGAATTGAGTACGTTCCATGCTTCATTTACAGAAACAGCTTACTGGCTTGCTTACTTCATCTTCCCTATACCTATTGCCATGTATATGAAAAGGTATAGCTATAAGTCGGGTATCATTCTTGGATTGTTGCTGGCTTCATTCGGAGGATTGCTTTTTTTTCCTGCTGCTATAATCAAGGAATACTGGGCATACCTTACCATTTTCTTTATTATCGCCACTGGTATGTGTTTTCTTGAAACAGCTGCCAATCCTTACGTTACAGCGTTGGGAAATCCGGCTACAGCTTCAAGACGATTGAACCTGGCTCAGTCATTCAACGGATTGGGTGCTTTTATCTCTGCCATGTTTCTTAGTAAACTGGTGCTGAGTGGAAATCACTACACCCGCGAATCTCTTCCTACTGATTATGTAGGCGGATGGGAAGGTTATATTCAGACAGAGACTGATGCAATGAAGCTGCCTTATCTTATTCTGGCTGCTGCACTGATTATTATTGCTGTTGTTTTCGTATTCTCTCACTTACCTAAAATTAAAGAAGGAAACAGTGTGGAAGGCGAAACAAAAACCGGCAAACTGATAGATTTTGGCGTTTTAAAGCGTTCGCATCTTCGTTGGGGAGTTATTGCTCAGTTCTTCTATAACGGCGGACAAACAGCTATCAATAGTTTGTTCCTTGTGTATTGCTGTACATACGCCGGAATACCGGAAGGACAAGCTACAACATTCTTCGGATTGTACATGTTGTGTTTCCTTAGCGGTAGATGGATTGGTACATTGCTGATGGCAAGATTCCGTCCGCAAAACATGCTTACCGTATATGCTCTTGTAAATGTATGCCTGTGTGTAGTGGTTATGTGCTACGGAGGAATGATTGGTCTTTACGCAATGTTGGCCATATCTTTCTTTATGTCAATTATTTACCCAACACAATTTTCATTGGCACTTAAAGATTTGGGCTCAAACACAAAGAGTGGTTCAGCCTTCCTGGTAATGGCCATTGTTGGTAATGCTTGTTTGCCACAGTTTACGGCATACGTTATGCAGCTTAACGCAAACATATACTATGTTGCGTATGTTATTCCGTTAGTATGCTTCCTTTTCTGTTCTTATTACGGCTGGAAAGGATATAAAGTTATTGATTAAATAAGAGTTTTTTTAAATTAAAATAGATTATGAAAGCGATTCAGATTACAGCCCCCGGAGAACTAAAGGTGGTGGAAGTGAACAAACCAGTCATGAAAGATGACGAGATCTTGATTAAAATTAAGTACGTAGGTTTCTGCGGTTCCGACTTAAATACTTTTTTAGGTAAGAACCCTATGGTTAAACTTCCTATTATCCCTGGTCATGAAGTGGGTGCGGTAATAGAAAACATAGGTAAGGATGTTCCGGCCGGATTCGAAGTTGGAATGAGTGTAACTGTAAATCCTTACACAAACTGCGGCAAGTGTGCTTCTTGCCGTAACGGAAGAGTAAACGCCTGCGAACACAACGAAACATTTGGTGTGCAGCGTAATGGTGCAATGGGAGAGTATCTTGCCCTTCCATGGTCCAAAGTAATTCCTGCTGCAGATACTACTCCAAGAGACTGTGCGCTTATTGAACCAATGAGCGTAGGTTTCCACGCAGTGTCTCGTGCTCAGGTAACTGACATTGATGTTGTAATGGTTATTGGCTGTGGAATGATTGGCATGGGTGCTATCGTGAGAGCTTCATTACGTGGAGCAACAGTTATTGCTGTTGACCTTGACGATGAAAAGCTTGCTTTGGCAAAACAAGTAGGTGCGGCTTACGGTATCAACTCAGGAACAGAAAACCTTCACGAACGTCTTCTTGAACTTACTGGTGGTCTTGGACCGGATGTAGTGATTGAAGCTGTAGGTAGTCCTTTTACTTACAGATGTGCTGTTGATGAAGTGGCATTTACAGGCCGTGTGGTTTGTATTGGTTACGCTAAGAGTGAAGTTTCTTTTCAGACAAAATACTTTGTTCAGAAGGAACTTGATATCCGTGGCTCACGTAACGCTATGCCAGCCGACTTCCGTGCTGTGGCAAAATACCTGCAACAAGGAACTTGTCCTAAGGACGAATTGATTTCTAAGATTGTTACTCCTGAAAATGCACTTAGTGCAATGGAAGAATGGGCTGCAAACCCTGGAAAGGTATTCAGAATTCTTGTGGAATTTTAAATATTAAACTTCAAAAAGAGCCATCAGGAAGTTTTTCCTCGATGGCTCTTTTTTATTACCATTTCTCGTAATGTACAATCTCTTTCAGTTGTTTTCTGGGCCTGTAATAAGGTGCTTCATCCGGATAACCTACTGTGAGTACGCAAACTATCTTTCTATTATTGATTATTACAATATATACATTTAGTATTGCAGCACTATCTTTTTAAGATACAAAGCTACTTGTACTTAATCCGGAAACTTTTCCTTCAGCAAATCTTCCAGCTTGATAAGTTCATCTCTGTACTGAGCAGCTTCAAGGAACTCGAGCTTCTTGGCAGCCTCGCGCATTTGCTTTTTAATCTTCTCGATATTCTTTTCCAGCTGAGGCCTATTCATGTACTGAACAATAGGATCGGCAGCAATATTGGTGCCGGTTGGTTCCACGTAAGCTTTCGGAACTTTGGTGAATTCCTTCTCTCCTCCGCTACCAAATACAGACATTTTTAGTGCTTTCTTAATCTGTTGTGGAACAATTCCATTCGCTTCGTTGTAAGCCAGCTGCTTTTCACGGCGACGGTTTGTCTCGTCTATTGTTTTCCGCATACTGTCCGTAATCTTATCGGCATACATAATTACCCGTCCATTCACATTACGGGCTGCACGACCAGCTGTCTGGGTAAGAGATCGGTGGGAGCGGAGGAAGCCTTCTTTATCGGCATCAAGAATAGCTACTAGCGAAACCTCAGGAAGGTCGAGTCCTTCACGCAAAAGGTTCACACCGATAAGCACATCGTAAACACCCATACGGAGATCTTCCATAATCTTCACACGGTCCATAGTATCTACATCACTGTGAATATAGTTACATTTCACACCATTACCTAATAGAAAGTCCGTAAGTTCTTCTGCCATTCGTTTGGTGAGGGTGGTAACAAGAACACGCTCTTCCCGCTCAATGCGCAGCTGAATCTCTTCCATCAGGTCGTCAATCTGATTCATACTTGGACGGACATCAATAATAGGATCAAGCAGTCCGGTAGGTCTGATAACCTGCTCAACCACGATTCCTTCGCTCTTAACCAGCTCATAATCGGCCGGAGTAGCACTGACGTATATCACTTGTTTAGCCAGAGTTTCAAACTCTTCGAACTTCAGCGGACGGTTATCCATAGCTGCAGGAAGACGGAACCCATATTCCACCAGATTTATTTTGCGGGCACGGTCGCCTCCATACATAGCTCTGATTTGAGGTACGCTCACATGACTTTCGTCTATTACGATAAGGAATTCATCAGGAAAGAAATCAAGCAGACAGTAAGGACGAGTACCCGGCTCTCTGCCGTCAAAATAACGTGAGTAATTCTCAATACCCGAACAATGTCCCAGTTCACGCATCATCTCCATATCGTAAGTTACACGCTCGTAAATACGCTTGGCTTCATAAGGCTTACCTTCCTTTTCAAAGTATGCCACCTGTTTGGTAAGGTCATCCTCAATCTGGTGAATAGCATTCAGCGTGCTCTCTTTGGTTGTCATAAAGAGATTGGCCGGATATATCTTATAATTCTCGAAAGAAGTAATTCTTACGCCGGACAGCGGATCAATCTCATCTATGGAGTCAATCTCATCTCCCCAGAACGATATTCTCAATATACATTCCGAGTATGCAAGGAAAACATCTATAGTGTCACCTTTTACCCTAAAATTACCACGATTCAAATCCACATCGTTACGCGAATAGAGACTATCCACCAACTTGCGGAGAATAACATTCATACTGTAAGTACGTCCGCGCTCTATCTCGATTACATTTTCATAGAAATCGGCAGGATTTCCCATACCGTAAATACAGGAAACTGAAGAGACAACCACTACATCTTTACGGCCGGAAAGGAGGGCAGAAGTGGCGGCAAGTCGTAACTTGTCAATCTCATCATTTATAGCTAAATCCTTTTCTATATATGTGTCACTGCTGGGCAGATAAGCTTCCGGCTGGTAATAATCGTAGTAAGAAACGTAGTACTCAACGGCATTATGAGGGAAAAAACTCTTGAATTCACCGTAAAGCTGAGCCGCCAACGTTTTGTTATGACTCAAAATTAAGGTCGGCTTATTTATGTTCTTAATTACATTGGCAATTGTAAACGTTTTACCCGATCCCGTTACTCCAAGAAGAGTCTGAGCCGGAAGTCCGCTGTTGAGGCCTTCCGTGAGCTGAGCAATAGCTTCCGGTTGGTCACCCGTAGGCTGATAGTCTGATGTTAGTTCAAAGTCCATCGTATATTCTTCAATTAAAGACCGTAAAGTTACACAATTTGGTAAAGAAACATATGCATAAGGGCGTAATTTTAAAAATCAAAACCGGATATTGAAAAAACTCTTCCAATGGTTATTATTTCCTTGTACAAAACAATTAATTCTTTTGTACAGAAGAATGATTTGTTTTGTACAAAAGAAAACAATCTTTTGTACAAGATATTTTTGATATCCCTTTTTGTTTCTAAAAAACAGCGTGAATCTTTGAAAAATGACTGATCGATAGAATCTCCAAATTCATCGGTTTTGCTTAATAATCTAACTGTAAATAATAGTTTTTCCAATTTATTTTGTTACTTTGCGACAGATTATCACAAAAAGAGGTATAAAACTATAAAAAGCATAGCTAAGAAAGATGATTTGGAACGAGAGTATCGAATGCATGGATCGCGAAGAACTTCGCAAAATTCAGAGCATCAGATTGAAGAAAATGGTGGAATATGTATATCACAACACACCATTCTACCGTAAAAAAATGCAGGAATTGGGTCTTACTCCGGATGATATCAACGGAATAGAAGACATTACTAAACTTCCTTTTACCACAAAAACAGATTTAAGAGACAATTATCCATTCGGACTTTTTGCCGTTCCTATGTCGCAAATCGTGCGAATTCACGGATCTTCCGGTACAACAGGTAAACCAACCGTTGTGGGATATACACGAAAGGATCTTTCTTTGTGGACCGAATGTCTTTCACGCTGCTTTACTGCTTATGGAGCCGATAACAAAGATATATTTCAGATTGCTTATGGTTACGGACTTTTCACCGGTGGGCTAGGAGCTCATTACGGTGCCGAAAACATTGGTGCTTCTGTTATTCCGATGTCCAGCGGAAACACCGATAAACAAATTCAGTTGATGCACGATTTCGGTACTACCGTGTTGTGCTGTACTCCATCATACGCACTTTTCATTGCTGATGCCATTAAGGATTCAGGTATTCCGAGAGGAGATTTCAAGCTCAAGGCAGGTGTGTTTGGTGCAGAACCATGGACTGAAAGTATGCGTAAGGAGATTGAAGAAAAGTTGGCTATCAAGGCTTATGATATCTACGGATTAAGTGAAATATCCGGTCCTGGAGTAGGTTTCGAATGCGAACACCAGAGCGGAACTCACCTTAACGAAGATCATTTCTTCCCCGAAATTGTAGATCCTCACACTTTGCAACCAGTAGAACCCGGTGAGCAGGGAGAATTGGTGTTTACTCACTTAACCAAAGAAGGTATGCCGCTTCTGCGTTACCGCACAAAAGACCTTACAGCCCTTCACTACGAGAAATGTGATTGTGGCCGTACATTGGTTCGTATGGAAAGAATTCTTGGCAGAAGTGACGATATGCTTATTATTCGTGGAGTAAATGTTTTCCCAACTCAAATAGAATCTGTAATTTTGGAGCTGCCGGAATTTGAACCGCATTATCTGCTTACTGTAGATCGTGTGAACAATACCGATAGAATGGAACTAAAAGTAGAGGCTCGTCCGGAGTTTTACTCAGATGAGATAAATAAGATGCTTGCATTGAAGAAGAAGATCACTTCACGTTTGCAGAGCGTTCTTGGGTTAGGAGTTGATGTTAAAATCGTTGAGCCACGCAGCATCGAAAGAAGTGTAGGTAAAGCAAAACGAGTAATTGATAACAGAAAACTTTAATTAATCTGAATATTGATCTGATCATAATTATTATATTATAAATCAAAACGTTATGATAGCAAAACAATTGTCGATTTTTTTGGAAAACAAATTCGGCCGACTAACAGAGGTTACTGAAATTTTAGCAAAAGAGGGTATTAACCTTTCAGCTTTATGTATTGCCGAGAATGCAGATTTCGGCATCCTTCGTGGCATTGTTTCCGATCCGGACAAAGCATATAAGGTTTTAAAAGAGAATCATTTTGCCGTTAATATAACAGACGTAGTGGGTATTAACTGCCCTAACGTTCCCGGAGCGCTTGCCAAAGTGCTTAACTATCTTTCTGAAGCAGGAGTGTTTATTGAATACATGTATTCCTTTGCAAACAACGATTCGGCAAATGTAATTATACGTCCTACTGATATGGAAACCTGCATCAAGGTTTTAACAGAAAAGAAGGTGGAACTTTTAGCTGCAAGTGATTTGTACAGACTGTAAAAAGAGAATTCTATATTTGTAATCATAATTTTTGTATTAAAAAACATTGAAAAATTGTGTATTATTCAAAGGGATTCAGTAACTTTGCGCATTATTTTGAATGAAATGAAAAGAAATATCATCCTTACAATACTTATAGCTGGAGCTCTATCATCTTGTGGAGAATATAATAAAATATTGAAAAGTACTGATTATGAGTACAAATACGAGGCTGCAAAGAATTACTTTGCCAATGGTAAGTACTCAAAATCTGCCACATTGCTGGAAGATATGCTTATTCAGCTAAAGGGAACTGATAAAGCTGAGGAATCTTTGTATATGCTTGCAATGAGTTATTATAATCAGGAGGATTATAGTACATCTTCTCATTATTTTACGACTTATTACAATACATATCCAAAAGGTCAGTTTACTGAATTAGCTCGTTTCCATTCTGGAAAATCATTGGGTTTGGATACTCCGGAACCTCGTTTGGACCAGTCTGGAACATACAAAGCAATTCAAGAGTTGCAGATGTTTTTGGAGTATTTCCCACAAAGTTCAAAGAAGCAGGAAGCTCAGGATATGATTTTTGCTTTGCAAGATAAGCTTGTGCAAAAAGAATATTTAGCTGCAAAGCTTTATTTTGATTTGGGAAATTATATGGGTAATAACTATCAGTCTTGTGTAATCACTGCACAAAATGCTTTAAAGGATTATCCGTATGCAAAGCTTCGTGAAGACCTTTCAATCTTAGTACTTCGATCTAAATATCAGATGGCAGTTCAAAGTATTCAAGAAAAGAAAGTAGAACGTTTCCGCGATGCAGTAGATGAATATTATGCATTCAAAAACGAATTCCCGGAAAGTAAATACTCGAAAGAGGTAGAAAAGATATTTAAAGAATCAAGCAAAGAGTTTAAAGATTAATTACAAAATAGAATTATGGATTACAAAAAAACAAATGCTCCAACAAATACCATAACACGTGACATGATGGATCTGTGTTCCGATACTGGTAATGTTTATGAAACAGTTGCTATTATTGGTAAGCGTGCTAATCAGATTGGTGTGGAAATTAAAAGCGATCTGTCTAAGAAATTGCAGGAGTTTGCTTCATATACAGATAATATGGAGGAAGTATTTGAAAATAGAGAGCAGATAGAAATCTCTCGCTATTATGAAAAATTGCCTAAACCTGACTTAATTGCTGCTCAGGAATACCTTGAAGGTAAGGTTTATTACAGAAATCCATCAAAGGAAAAAGATAAATTGCAATAAAAAGTCTTCAGGTAGGCCGTTTCTTTACTGAGGCGGCCTTTCTTTTTATATATTAAACAACCGAATTTTAAATAATTATGATACAACGCATTCAAAGTATTTATTTATTGCTTGTAACAGCTCTGCTGACATCAAACATCTTCTTACCGATTGCTTCTTTTGTTGATAGTAAAGGGGTGACTTATCCGCTTACTCCGTTGCATGTTGCTTTTCCTGAAGCAGGGTTAAACTATACTCCCTGGGGGCAATTGGCATTACTTATTCTGGGTGCTTTAATTGCATTTGCTTCTATCTTCTTATACAAGAACAGAAAACTTCAAATAAGAATGAGTGTTTTTAATCTGCTTATTATGGCTGGTTTTTATAGTGTAGTATTGGTATCTGTAATTTTCTTAAAGAATAGTAGTAAAGCTGAGCTTAGTCCGTCATTTGGTCTTTGCCTGCCACTAATTGCCATGATTCTTAATTATCTTGCTATACGTGCTATCCGCAAAGATGATGAGATGGTAAGAGCTGCTGATAGAATCAGATAAATAGAGTGGAAGGTTTTGAGTAACGGAAGTCAAGAGGGGGATAACTTCAGATAAAATAAGATAAACATTCCCGATTTAAATAAATAGAACTTCTTGAGCTCTGAAAATATAATCAGTCCTAAATAACCGTTACAGGTTTCTGTGATAAAAGATATAAGAAAAGGGATTGTTCCGTAAAGTTGGAACAATCCCTTTTCTTATACCTTTTTCTTTAGGCTTCACTTTTTTGCTTTACGGGTAAAACAGAGATTTTATTTTGTAAGATCAAATAAGTAAGTCAGTCTTACGGAGATGGTGTTGTGCGATGACTTATCGAAGTTATTCACGTTTGTATTATCATTCTTAAAGAAATCCCCCAATCCCATATAGTAACGTCCTTCTAATAAGAAATGCCCTACTTTTGAATTTATATCAAAACCGGCTCCTCCAACAATACCATAGTCAATCTTATTATTAGCCACTTTGTTATATTGGTAATTAACGTCGTTCGGTCGGTTACTTGCATCCCAGTCACTGCTGAAGTTCTCTTTTTCACTTAACAGGAAAGCCACCTGCGGTCCCATATTGATAAAGAATTGTGTACCATCTTCTTTACCAAACCCCAGATGAGCAAGGAATGGCATCTCAATATAGTTCATGGTGCGGCTATAAGTGTTTGTGTTTTCTTCAATCATTTCTTCCCATCCACGTTGAGAGAAGTTAAGCTCTACTTGAGTACCACAGGTAATCGCAAAATATTTTTCCGAGAGATAGCGGGCTGTTAATCCTCCTACGTAGGCCATATATCCTTTCTGCTTAATAGTAGGATTGAATGATACGTTATTGTAATTAACACCGGCGTTGACCCCAACAGATAAATTATTTCTTTGTGCTCCCAACTGAGCTGATGCCGGAACTGATAAAGCCGCAAATAGTAGTGATATAATGTATTTATTCATGATCTTATTCGAAATCATATTTAATTAGTTCATAGTTCTTGGAGAAATTTACGAAGAAAACCTTCTTATTGATAAATCCTCCCCAGTTATTTACACGTTGAAAATTAAAACCGGTTTGTATAGGGTGAAAAGAATTTATTTGAGAAAGATGCTTTTCGAATCCTGTACCATATTCAGATAAAGCATTCAGGAAGAAATATCCCAGATCAAATCCTAGCATTCCAAACTTTGGGTATGTGTTTATCATATCCTTGCTATACCATTTCCGGTATGAAGATATGAATTTAACCGTTTCAGGCAACAGGTTGTTGGTGTAAAACGAAGAATAAAAATAAGTATCCAGTTCGTAGAACTTTTCCAAATGATCATGCGTATATGTCTGCCATTCAGGATAACCAAACAAATGGATAGATGTTGCAGTATTCTCTCTTGCCAACAACTGCAATTGCGGCAGCAACCTTATTAGGGTTACATTAGAACCCGAAGTAGGAATAAATACATTCTCTTTCGTGGTGCTTAGTGCTGCACTTAAAACAGCTGCATCATGCGAAGCCTTAAGCTCTTTAAAAGTAATGTTATTGCTTAAAAGCTCATGCTTGAATCCATTAATAAATTCCTTCTTTTCACCTTTTTTGTCCTCCGCATCCAGGAATATAATGTTGGGTGAAGTAAACTTGCGCATAAAGTGCTCGTAGACTTCGGAATATAAATAAGACTGCGGAGTATTAATCTGGAATACAGAAGGATTATTAAACACCTCATTATCTTTAGAGCTAAAAGGGATAACAAGCTTTATATTGTTTTCTTTAGCAAAGGTAGCCAATGGCTTTATCTGGCTATTATATAACGGTCCGAAAATAATATTCATTCCTTTTAATTCCTCTTTAGCAAGAATTGCATTAATTGAGGCAGGTGAATTACCGGAGTCGTAAGTATAGATATCCAGAGATGTTCCTTTTCTCTTTAAACTGTCTGCAGCCATAAGAAAACCTTCGTAAAATTCAACCATACGGGCCGATTCTGCTTTCTTACCGGTATCGAGCATGAATGGTAAAATCACTGCAGCCTTTATAGTAGAAAGCTTTTTATCTCTGTTCTTTTTAGCGTTGAATAGCTCAGTATCGCTAGGAATTACTTTTGCTTCCACTTTAGGAGTAGGATAGGGAATACAAATAAACTTTCCCTTTTTCAATCCTTTTTTTATTTCCGGATTAGCAGCAATCAATTCCTCCTGCGTAACGCTGTATTCCTGACTGATACTAAAGATTGTTTCTTTCCTTTTCACCTTATGCATATCCTTGCATTTGGGTTCTACTGCCGGACGGATAGCAGGTTGAGATTTAGTTGCTTTTACCTTCTCGCTATCTATTGTAGAATTAGCAGGCAATACAATAACTTGTCCCACTTTAAAGTTATCGGTACTTAATCCCGGATTTATGTCACAAATATCCTCAGCAGTTATGTTATACTTAACAGTGAGCCCATAAAGAGTTTCTCCGCTTTGTATTGTATGAAATTGTCTGGATTGTTTCTTTGTCTTGTTCTGAGGAATACGAAGCTTTTGTCCTGCATAAAGCTTTTCGCTGCATCCGGGATTCAACTTAATAATATCCACTGTAGCAACGTTATATGTGCTGGCAATTGAATAAAGACTTTGTCCCTTTTCAATAGTATGAAGAAAAAATGAATTACTTTCCTGCGCTATTACGGTGTTACAGGAAAAGCCTGCAAACAGCAAAGCAACATATAGTGATTTAAGTGAATTCATGTATTTAAATATCATTTTTATTTTATGCTTCAAAATGAAAAGCAAAGGTACAAAAATCTGTTATATTCACATTATATAATCAGTTAAGAAAATAATATTCCCTTTTTTAATTAAATATTTCAGTAGGAAACATTAATTTTGCAAATATCACGTTAGGTATATATCTGTAACGAGAAATGATATAATTGTTCACATGAATTCAGAACATAGTAAAAAGAAGGATACTTTAGCCGCTAACAAGCTTTATATAGTCTTGTTATGCTTTTCTTTATCTCTTTTCCTGCTTCCGTTAAACGGTCAGGCTCAAGAGATTAAGGCAAGCCCTGTAGCCAAGCAGTTGTCAGAAAATGGTACGGCTGCTGACGGCGAAACTATTGAACCAGGCGGACAATTTACCGGTTCAGCACCCATGGAAGTAGAATTTATATCCAATGTAGCAGATGCATCATCAACGTTACGATATGAGTGGAAGTTCTCTGATAAGGCAGATTTTTCTTCCATACTTTTAAGTCGTTATGATGAAGTGGTAACATATACATTTACTACTTCCGGAACATATTATATAAAGCTTTATATCACTGATACAGCGATGAGCGTAACGTACGAGTCGGATGCTTTTACAGTGATAATAAGTGAGTCGGAGTTGAAAGTACCTAACGCATTCTCGCCTAACGGAGATGGTGTGAATGATGTGTTTAAAGTAAAACATAAGTCATTGGTAAAATTCAATGCAGTTGTGTTTAACAGATGGGGACAAGAACTCTATAAATGGAATAATCCTGAAGAAGGGTGGGATGGAACATCCCATGGAAAAGCCGTGAAAGACGGAGTTTACTTCATTGTTGTAAACGCTGTAGGGTCGGATGGAATTAAGTATAATCATAAAGGAGATATAAATATTCTGCGTGGTTTCGGTAGTAGTGCTACAGGAACAACAGGAGAATAAATTAAAGATATGGCTGAAGAAAAAGATCAGGTAAGTGTGTATGGTGCGCGTGTGCACAATTTAAAGAATATAGATGTAAGTATACCTCGTAATAGCTTAACGGTTATTACAGGACTAAGCGGAAGCGGAAAGTCTTCATTAGCATTTGATACAATCTTTGCAGAAGGACAGCGTAGATACATTGAAACGTTTTCTACCTATGCCCGAAACTTTTTAGGAAATATGGAGCGTCCGGATGTAGATAAAATCACCGGACTGAGCCCTGTTATTTCCATCGAGCAAAAAACAACCAACAAGAATCCCCGTTCTACGGTGGGAACCACTACCGAAGTGTATGATTACCTGCGTTTGCTTTATGCAAGAGCCGGAGAGGCATACTCGTACCTTTCGGGTGAGAAGATGGTGAAATATACAGAAGAGCAGATTCTTAATCTGATACTTCATGATTATAAAGGCAAAAAAATCTATTTGCTGGCACCGCTTGTAAAGGCAAGAAAAGGACATTACAAAGAACTTTTCGAGCAGATCAGGAAAAAAGGCTATCTCAATATTCGTGTTGATGGCGATATCAGAGAAATTATGCACGGCATGAAGCTCGATCGTTATAAGAATCACGATATAGAAGTGGTTATCGACAAGATGGTAGTTGGTGATAAAGACGATCAACGCCTCAAACAAAGTGTGGCCACAGCTATGCACCTAGGTGATGGATTGCTGATGATACTCGATGCACAGTCACTAAGCGTACGTCATTACAGTAAACGACTGATGTGTCCTGTTACCGGTCTGGCTTATCGCGAACCGGCTCCACATAACTTCTCATTCAATTCCCCTCAGGGAGCTTGTCCAAAGTGTAAAGGCCTTGGAGTTATCAATCGTATTGATATAGATAAGATCATTCCTGATCGAAACCTTTCAATTCACGAAGGAGGTATAGTTCCACTCGGTAAGCATAGGAATATTATGATATTCTGGCAGATTATTTCAATTCTTGAGAGATACGAAGCCAAACTGAAAACGCCAATCAAAGATCTTCCCGATGATGCCATCGAAGATATACTATACGGATCAGATGAAAGAGTAAGGCTAGACCACACTCTTATAGGCTCTTCCTCCGATTATTTTGTAACCTTCGAGGGAGTGATAAAGTACATCATGATGATGCAGGAAAAGGATGTGTCGGCTACCGCACAGAAGTGGGCCGAACAGTTCTCTGTAACTACAGAATGTCCTGAGTGTAAAGGAGCAAAGCTCAATAAAGAAGCATTGCATTACCGTATTCACGATAAGAATATCAATGAGCTTTCGTCTATGGACCTGTCCGAGCTTTATGAATGGCTCAACAACGTAGATCAGTTCCTTGGCGACAAGCAAAAGATGATTGCTACCGAGATATTAAAAGAAATACGTACCCGACTGAAATTCCTGCTCGATGTAGGTTTGGAATATCTTTCGCTTAAACGAACCTCGGCAACACTATCAGGTGGTGAGAGCCAGCGAATTCGCCTTGCTACCCAGATTGGTTCTCAGTTGGTAAATGTACTATATATCCTCGACGAGCCTAGTATCGGATTGCATCAGCGAGATAATGAGAAACTAATCAAATCATTGATGGCTTTGCGAGATTCGGGTAACTCCGTTATAGTAGTAGAGCACGACAGAGACATGATGCTTGCTGCCGATTACGTGGTAGATATGGGTCCTAAGGCCGGACGTCTGGGAGGTGAAGTTGTCTTTGCAGGAACCCCTGCCGAGATGCTTAAAACAAACACCCTGACTTCCATGTACCTCAATGGACTGAAAAGAATAGAAATACCTGAAAAGAGAAGAGAAGGCAACGGACTAACCTTAACCCTGAAAGGGGCCAAAGGTAATAACCTGAAAGGGGTAGATGTTGATTTCCCACTCGGAAAGCTCATTTGTGTAACCGGAGTATCGGGTAGTGGTAAATCGTCATTGATAAACAATACACTTCAGCCTATTCTTTCGCAGAAGTTCTATCATTCATTGCAAGACCCGTTGCCATACGATTCAATAGAAGGACTCGAAAACATAGATAAGGTGGTAAATGTAGACCAGTCTCCACTTGGAAGAACTCCCCGTTCAAATCCGGCAACTTATACCGGTGTGTTCTCGGATATTCGTTCCCTGTTTGTAGGTCTGCCCGAAGCCAAGATCAGAGGTTATAAAGCCGGACGATTCTCCTTTAATGTATCAGGCGGACGATGCGAAGCCTGCTCGGGTAACGGATATAAAACCATAGAGATGAACTTCCTGCCAGATGTATATGTGCCATGCGAAATATGCCACGGTAAGCGATACAACAGAGAAACCCTCGAGGTTCGTTTCAAAGGAAAATCCATTGCCGATGTGCTCGATATGACCATCAGTCGTGCCGTTGAATTCTTCGAAAACGTTCCGCAGATTCTTAACAAGATAAAGGTGCTCGAGGAAGTTGGCCTTGGATACATACGCCTGGGACAACCTTCAACCACCCTTTCCGGTGGAGAGAGTCAGCGTGTGAAGCTAGCCACGGAGCTTGCCAAGAGAGATACCGGCAAAACACTCTATATACTCGATGAACCAACTACCGGACTTCATTTCGAGGATATCCGCGTGTTGATGGGAGTACTTAATAAACTGGTCGATAAAGGAAACACAATCATTGTTATCGAGCACAACCTGGACGTTATCAAGATGGCCGATTACATTATTGATATGGGCCCCGAAGGCGGTAAAGGCGGCGGACATCTCCTTTGCTGTGGAACCCCCGAAGAGGTAGCCAAATGTGATAAAGGCTACACTACTAAGTTTTTGAAAAATGAATTAGAGTATGAGTACGAAAATAAATAAAACCAATGCAGCACGCCTGCTCGACAAAGCAAAAATAGCATACCAACTGATACCTTACGAAGTAGACGAAAGCGATTTAAGTGCCGTGCATGTGGCAGCCCAGCTAGGAGAGAACGTAGATCAGGTTTTCAAGACCCTGGTACTGCTTGGAGATAAAACCGGTCATTTTGTATGCATCGTTCCCGGAGACAGAGAAGTAAACCTAAAACTGGCTGCAAAAGTATCCGGCAATAAGAGTTGCGACATGATTCCGATGAAAGAATTGCTTCCCACAACCGGATACATCCGTGGTGCATGTTCTCCCATAGGAATGAAGAAACATTTTCCTACCTACATTCACAACACCTGTATGGATTTTCCATACATATACGTTAGTGCGGGACAGAGAGGATTGCAGTTAAAAGTCGATCCCAAGGAGCTTATTAAAGAAGTGCGTGCAGAAGTCTGCATACTTTTTACAGAAGAATAATTAATTTAATCATAAAAAACAATTTAAACAAAACCGATGAAAAAACTACTTTTACTTGCTGCCGTTCTTTGTGTGCAAGGCAATGTCATGGACATGAATGCCCAAACCAAAGGAACAAAAGTTAAACAAAAGAATAAAACTACAGTAAAACAAGTTAAACCTGAAGTTGCTAAAACAGTAAAGCCAGTTGTTATTAAGAATCAGATGGATTCCCTTGCCTACACAATGGGTATGGCACAAACACAAGGCCTGAGAGACTATCTGACCGGTAAAATGGAGATGGACACAGCTTACTTCGACGACTTTATCCGCGGTCTTAAAGAAGTAGCCACATCAACCGATAAGAAACAAAATGCCTATCATTTAGGAATCCTTATTGGTCAGCAACTCAATAGCCAAATGCTGAAAGGCGTTAACGAAGAACTGTTTGGCAAAGAAACAACACAGAGCATCAGCAAAGAGCTCTACCTTGAAGGCTTCATTGCCGGCACAATGGGTAAAGGAGGCATTATGAGCGTAGATGTAGCTCAGAAATATGTTCAGGAAAATATGGAGAAAATCAAAGACGGAAATCTTGAACAACAATTCGGTGCAAATAAAGAAGCCGGAATTAAATTCCTTGCCGAAAATAAAACCAAAGAAGGCGTAGTAACTACAGCCAGCGGTTTGCAATATAAGATTATAACCAAAGGAACAGGCGAAGTTCCTACTGCAGAGAGCAAAGTGAAAGTTCACTATAAAGGAACCCTGCTCGATGGAACAGAGTTCGACAGCTCTTACAAACGTAACGAGCCAGCTACATTCGGTGCCGGTCAGGTAATTAAAGGATGGACAGAAGCCCTTACACTTATGCCTGTTGGTTCAAAATGGGAACTTTATATCCCTGCCGACCTTGCTTACGGTTCAAGAGATGCTGGTCCTATCAAACCATTCTCAACCCTTATTTTTGAAGTAGAATTACTTAGTATCGAAAAATAATATTATCTATTTAAATAAAAATATATGCTAAAAGGACATCCAAAAGGATTATTTGTTCTTGCCCTTGCAAACATGGGCGAGAGATTTGGTTACTACACCATGTTGGCTATCTTCGTACTCTTTATCCAGGCAAAGTTTGGTTTTGATAAAGATGCATCCAGCCTTATTTTCTCAAGCTTCCTGGCTATGGTTTATTTCCTTCCATTGTTCGGAGGTATCATTGCCGACCGTTTCCTTGGATACGGAAAAACAATTATTCTGGGCGTTATAGTAATGTTTGCAGGATATTTTTTACTGGCAATTCCTACAGGAGTCGATACAGTATCAAAAGTAATGATGTTTGGTGCCCTGGGCTTAATTGCCATTGGTACCGGTTGCTTTAAAGGTAACTTGCAGGCATTGGTAGGAAACTTGTACGACGATCCTAAATATAGCTCAAAACGCGACCTTGCGTTCAGTCTATTCTATATGTGTATCAATATCGGTGCCTTCTTTGCTCCAACAGCAGCAGGTGCGGTATACAACTTCTTCCTCAACAAAGCCGGTCTTACTTACGAAGCAAAGATCCCAGCGTTGGCACATCAGTTAACCAATGGTACCATTACCCCCGAAGGACTGGAAAGCTTCAAGCAGCTTGCCGAAGCACAGACAGCCGGTGCCAGTGCCGATCTTGCCTCTTTCGGAGCCAATTACATTCAGAAGTTGTCCGAAGGATATAACTACGGTTTTGCCGTAGCATGTATCTCTCTGGCCATATCAATGTTTATCTTCCTTGCCTTCCGTAAGTACTATAAGAGTGCCGACGTTACAGCAAGAGATCAGCAAAAGGCAGATAAAGCTTCAGGTAAGAGCAGTGTAGAAGAACTTTCACCAGCCGAAACCAAACAACGTATTGTTGCACTGTGTCTTGTGTTCGCAGTAGTAATCTTCTTCTGGATGGCCTTCCACCAGAACGGTTTAACCCTCACCTGGTTTGCCCGCGACTATACCAATAGCGCAGTAACAGGCATTGGCAGAATAGGCTTCGGCTTACCAACAATGATTATGATGATTGTTGCATTCTACGGAATCTTAGGCCTTTCTCAGGCTAAACAGATGGGAGCAAAGATAGCAAGTGCTATTGCAATAGTTTTAGGTGCAGGTGGTGCTTATGCATACTACACAGGTATGCCAGAGATAATCAACATTACTCCTGAAATCTTCCAGCAGTTCAACCCATTCTTCATCATCATTCTTACTCCGGTAGCAGTAGGCTTGTTTGCCATGTTAAATAAGAAAGGAATGGAACCATCCGCTCCACGTAAAATTGGTATCGGTATGTTCATTGCAGCCCTTGGTTTCGTATTAATGTCAGTAGGCTCATTAGGCTTACCTACCCCCGATGCCATTGCAGCAACCGGAGGTGTTAGTGATATATTGGTTTCACCAAATATGCTAATAGGAACCTACTTCACACTAACCATTGCCGAACTGTTCCTTAGCCCTATGGGATTGAGCTTCGTATCTCGTGTAGCTCCTCCAAAATACAAAGGATTGATGCAAGGAGGCTGGTTGGCAGCAACAGCCGTAGGTAACTATTGCGTATCAATCATCGGTCACTTGTGGGGACTTGAGTTATGGATGCTTTGGGGAATTCTGGTTGTGCTTTGTGTAATATCAGGTACATTCATCTTCTCAATCATGAAAAAGCTCGAAGCCGTAGCAAAATAAAAAACAGATTAGTTCTGTATAAATAGAAATAGCCTTTCTTCAATCCAGAAGAAAGGCTATTTTTCAATAAGCAATATATATATTGCCATGTATAGTTTTGTTATTATATAACTCTGCCAACTGATCTATAAAATCAATTTTAGCTTCTTCCGTAAGTTTACTAAGGCCCGTAATAATAGTTTCCAGTTGCATATCTTTCCCGGCTGTAACAGCTTTTACTGAATACGAATCGAAAGAAATCGGGATCAGTATCTTTCATGACATAAATTCCTTTATAATTACCAGTCTCAATTACTGCTGTATGGATTCCATCACACTGTTCGTGTAATTTGGAACTTTTATGTTCAAATGTAATTTCTATAACCATATTGTTTGGAATATATTCTTTACTATATAAAACCGTTTATGGAATAAAAATACTGCTTATACATATATACAATTTACATAAAACGTTCATTGTTTTATATAAAACAATGAACGCTAACTATTAATCTTGTTTAATTCCTTGTATAATAAGTAACTAATGCTATTCTCTTTTGTTCTTAATAAACCAATGAAGAAGGTTTACTTAATTTAAATCTGTGACGCATGAAAGGACTACTTTTAACTCTTATGTTTTTTATTTCTATGGCTGCATTCTCCCAGCAAGAATCTAGTAGAGAAGATGGTGCTACAGTCTTGAAAGACAGTTCAATTGTTGCAGCCAAGGATAGCCTGATGTCCTCCCAGTCAATTATTATCGATCATCAAGCTTTAGCGAAAAAGTACAAGTCAAAATCTACATATTATGGAATTGCTGCAGCTGTTTTCGGGGTGGCAGTTATTGGCTGTTATAAGTATCTTGTTGATAATGTTTTATCTCAGAGTGGTGAGAGAGCAGGAATTATTGGTACTGTCTGTTTGGGGGCAGCTATTGGTTGTACCATTGCAGCAATTGTATATCAATACAAGGCAGGAAAACAACTTAAATTATCAGTAAAAGGTACAACAGCCAGTCTGGTTTATACATTCTGATTGAGGATTCAGAACTTTCAATTATTTAATAAGAGATAGTTTCAATCATCCGATGTCAGATTTAGATGTAAGACTTGATAACTTTTCTAAGAATATTAAATAATTGTCACAACTCACCAGGTAGTTTCTTCCAGACTTCAACCTTATATAAAACGCCTGTTTAGGATTGCCTACGTATGCAATGTATTTACCAACCCCCTCGTTACGAAAAATGCCTGTATAACCCCATAATCCACCATTTCCAAATACTCTAATATTTGTAAAATCCTTGTGCTTTTGTGTAGTTTCAATTACAGCGATATTTGATAGCGGAATGTGCACTCTGTGTATTAAACATTGTATCACAAGTTTATCGCTAGTTAGGAGCAAACTTTTTGGCATGAAATATAAACTTGCCATATAAGCTAATATAACTAGAAAAAATAATATAATATTGATAATATCATAATAATTCTTTCGCAGGAAAATATCATTCCCTAGAAAAATGAGGCAAGCAATGATACCAATTGATGTCAATATGGAAATAATCCAGACACCCTTACTGAAACTTATTTTAGAACTCATAAATTAATTTTTTTCGATACATTTTATATTTAATAATAACACCTGGAAATTTTTCTTGAAAGGTTGTCTTGTGTATGATACATGCTACTGTTACATCAACAATTAGATACCTTTTGATGCTATATATCTTTTTTAGCTACAAGTATAATAAAAATAGTTTAAATTAATAACTGTATTTTTATTTTTTAGCAACGGCGAGATAGATATTTTTACCGAAATAAACAATAGCAAAAGGGACTATCCCTTTTGAACAGCCCCTTTGTTTTATTCCCACGTTTCATCCAGCACCGAAAAACTGGGACATTCCTTAATCCTTTCCCAAGGATCAATAATACCATTATAGTTCTTGTCCGGACTCAAATCCCGATGGCCTACTACTTTGCTGCCGGGAAACTCTTTGAGTAACTTGCTTACCAAGGCGTGCAGTGCAATTTGCTGAGACAGTGTGCGAGTATCTGCAGGTTTGCCATTGGTGTCCAGTCCGCCTTCGTAGCAGATGCCCAGGGACTTTGCGTTGTATCCGCGAGCGTGCGCTCCAACTTCATCGTGACTTCGCATTGGTTCCACTTTGCCGTTTTTACGAATGTAGTAGTGATAACCCCACGAACTGAATCCCCTTACCTTGTGAGCTGCGTTAATATCCTGTGCCGTAATATCTCTGTCCACTCTCGTTGCCGAGCAGTGAATTACTATTAAATTTATTTCTCTCATTTTGTTTTCCGTTATTTTTTTTAAAATGCCGTTTTTTATTTCTAAACCCCCATAAACAGAGCTTTCTAGATCCCTAAATACTGTAATTTGTATTTTGTTCCATAATTTTTTTAAATGCCGTTTTTTATTTCTAAATCCCCATAAACAGAGCTTTCTAGATCCCTAAATACTGTAATTTGTATTTTGTTCCATAATTTTTTTAAATGCCGTTTTTTATTTCTAAATCCCCATAAACAGAGCTTTCTAGATATTAAAATGCCGTAATTTGTATTTTGCCGTTATTTTTTTTAAAATGCCGTTTTTTATTTCTAAACCCTCATAAACAGAGCTTTCTAGATCTCCAAATGCCGTAATTTGTATTTTGCCGTTTTTTTTTTAAAATGCCGTTTTTTATTTCTAAACCCCTATAAACAAAGGCATTCAGAAGCCCGAATGCCGTAATTCTGTTTTTAGTGCTGTAACTATTGCCTGTCTTTGCAACTTGTAGCCAAACATTGGCCTTTAAGAGCGGTGTTTAGTTGTGCGTTCAGCGTAATCATCTCCTGATACATTTGCTTTACTTTCTCGGAAAGCTCGAAGTAATCCTTCTCAAAACGGGTTACCTGCTCCATCAGGTAGTCGAACTGACTCTTTACCAGTTCGGTGAAATCCTGCACCTCCTTGGCATCCTTCTTTTTTAGAAAAGGAAGTACCATTTGCAGAATGTTTATTATGCCATCTAAAATTTTCATTTTTCTTGTTTTTGTTGATTAATAACTGATTTGAGGTAGGAGAGGCTCTCTCTTGTACGAGAGAAACCTCTCCGGTTTGCTTGTTTGCTGTGCTTATTGTGCGTTACAAAGCAGCTACAAGGTATACAACCTTTTTGCTTCACCTATTTACTGTACTTATCTGCTTTGCAATGGATGGTAGCAAGATTCTATAGCCTCCCTGGTTTACCGATTTGCTGCTTTTTTATTTGCCCCGCTTTTAGGAAGAGTCCCGGAATTTACCGGATGTTCTTTATCAATGCGGACTTAACGAGCACTAGTGCACCTAACTATCCCACCTCGTTACCACCATTGGTAACCTTTACCGGAAGCTTGGCCACTTGCGTATAAGCAAGCGTTTTTTGCATGTTGGTGAGCAACTTTCCGGGACGGAAACTGATTCTGGTTCCGCGAATCATGGAAGATGCAAACTCATCTTCGGTAGTGGCACCGTTGCTTCTCACCCCAATCTGGAAACTACCAAAGTTGCCCAGGCGAACAATTCTACCCTCGGCCAATGCCTTTTTCATCGATTCCAGAATCGCTTCCACTGATGCTGCCACGTCGGCACGGGTTACGGTGCATCGTCCGTTTACCTCTTCGCAAAGCGAATCAAAATCCATTTCACCATACGCTTGTGCGTGTGCGTAATACTTTCCCGGTTCCGAAATTTTAGACGGGTTCTTTCTCATAACTACTGAATACTTTACACTCATTTTCTTTACATTTTTAGTTGATTAATACTGTGGTAAAGAGCTCTTATCCTTTCTTGTTAACACTACAAAGATAGGGCATGGAGGGGGAGCGGAAACAGTAGAGCGTATTAGGTATAATTGGTGTGAATTGATTACAATTAGCAGGTGTTTTATTGCCTTAAAAACTTGTTTAAACGGGCAAAAATTGGTAAATTTACGGGAAGAAAAATAAGAAAGACTATGATAAAAACAGCAGAAGAATTTAAAATCCGGGCATATACCAAGGTAGAACTGGCTTGCCTTTACAATCCGTACATGACCATTCCCGGAGCCTTGCGCACACTTGCCCGGTGGATAGCCGGCAACAGTGGGCTAACAGCCGAGCTTTCCGCTTTGGATTACAATCATCGTAACAGGATTTATACGCCACGCCAGGTTAAGGCTATTGTAGATTATCTGGGTGAGCCTTAGAAACTTATCTCAAGGTGATATTATTTGTGTTATTTGTGATTGCATATATATATACACAAGAAGAAGGAAAAATGTATTATATATTATTGTCAGTGTTATTGGGTGGTAATGGAGGGTTATTGTAAAAAAATAGAAGAGCGTTTCCACTCTTCTATTCATTTCTGGTTAGGTGTAATTGGGTATTAATAATACCTTAAATGGTGTTTTGTTTCGTTTGTTATGCAAATGTATATACTATTTTTTGTATTTGCAAAAAAATTACATCCTATTTTATAAATTATATTACAATTATTTTGCATGTTTCAATAACCACTCCATTGGCGGTGTGTAATCGGCAATCTTCGTCATACTCTTGTTGTGCGAGAAATATACATTGCCCGTTTCCCCGTTTCGGTGCTTGGCAATACTGAGAATGCCCAGCCCTTCAGTAGGATAGCCGCTTTCTTTGTCGGTTGCAACTTTGTATAATGCCGGGCGATGGAGCAGCAGCACAATATCTGCATCCTGCTCAATGGCACCACTCTCGCGCAAGTCGCTCAACTGCGGACGCCCGGCAAACCTGTTCTCCGCCTCTCTGTTTAGCTGACTGAGCAACACTACAGGACAATTCATCTCCTTGGCCAGCAATTTCGCCTTACGGGCAGCAATGGCCACTTCCTGTTCGCGGTTACGGTTCTCCTTACCATGATTCTTCATATCGCTTAATTGCAGGTAGTCGATAAAGATTATATCGCACTTTCCACGACTTTTAAGGAAGCGAGCCTGTGCACGAATGGAGTCGATACTCATAGACGAGCTGTCGTCAATCATTATAGGCAGAGTGGTGAGCTTGCGAGCCGTGTCCTGCGCCTCTGTCCATTCCTCCGGAGTAGATTGTCCGCTGCGCCAGGTGTGCGGGTTAATGTTGCTTTCCATCAGTAGCAGACGGTCGCCCAACCTTTCCCCCTGCATCTCTATACTGAAAAATAGCGTGTTCAGCCCCATCCTTGCAGCCATTTTGGCAAAGAAAAGCGATACCATTGTTTTACCTACTGCCGGACGGGCGGCAAGAATAACCAAATCTCCATTCTGCCATCCTGCAGTGATCTTGTTCAGATCCGTAAGACCCGTGTCGATTCCCGTAATACCATTTTCCGACCGCTCTATTCTCTCCTTAGCCTGCTCTAGCGTGTCTTCCATCAACACCTCCATATCTCTCATGTTGTCTGCCTTTACAGCATCCTTCTCTATCTCAGAGGCAAGTTCCTGCATGCTGCAAACCACATCGGCAATATCCACCGTCATCTCCTGAGCCGATGAAAGTAGTTTGCTCAGCCCCTTAATAACCTCCCTGCGAAGATAGAAATCTTTGAGAATGAGGCAGTGGTGCTGCAGGTGGGCCGAGCTGGCCACCTGACTGCAAAGTTTGGTAATGTAGTAGGGCCCGCCCACCTTGTCGAGCTCATCACTACGGCGCAACTCGTCGGCCACGGTGATAAGGTCAATGTCTCGCCTGTTGTTATACATACGCGTAAGAGCTGCAAAGATAATGCGGTGATTATCATAATAAAACATCTCCGTTCGCAGAATAGGCATAGCATTAGCCATTGCTTTCTTTTCCAGTAAAAGTGCCCCCAATACAGCCTCTTCCGTTTCCTGATCGAAAGGCTGACTTATATTCTTTTCCATGTTTTGTTGTGATTTTAAGTTGTTTGTAATGCCGATTAATAGTTTACGCCCTCATCATAAAAAGACTTTGCTTTGAGATATTTACTGGCACTCTTGTAAAAATCGGTACATACAATAGAGTCGCGGTAATTTTGAATGTTATTAATGGCCGCTTCCTTTTCCTTGGCCGTTAGTTTTTTCCACTCCGCGCGTACCAGTCCCAGGTCCACTTTGCGCAGCATTGTAATTTCGTGGTATCTTTCGTAGAACTCCATAAGCCTGTCCTCCTTCTTCTCCCTCATATTGGTAATTTTCCCGGGCTTGCCCGTCCAAAGGTCATAGTCAACTACCAATAATTTTTTTAAGTCATGCCCTAGATGAATGTAATTTATTAGATTTTCTTTTTCCATCCTGTTAAAGAACCATCGGGTTTTGCTTACCGACCAGTTGAATAGTTTAGCCCAGCTTGAAATTGATAAAAGAGATTCCCCTCGTTGGCATACAAATGTTTTCCGTTTTATTGTGACCTCTCTATCCTCGAAATTTACGCTGGCCACCATCATAAGGAAAGCCTCCAGGTAAGAAAAACTATCATCTTTTTGGCTAAATCTGTAGTTAAGCAAGTGTTTTGGTACAAGTATATATCCTTTTTTTAAAGCGTTGAATGGTAAATAATTGTCTTTCTTCATAGTAAGTTTATTTTTTAATACTGATTGTTTCAAAAAGGCCCTTTTGAATTTGTTTTCGATGCAAAAGTAGGGATGCAGACAATACGCTCAAAATAGAAAATGTAAGAATCGACAAAAAAATCACATTATGCAGAAAAAATCACGATTGTTTAAAAATGTAGATTTTATTTAGTGTGGTGGGTGCTTTAATGCCGGTAAAAAGTAGTAAAAGTAACGACAAAGCTTACAGCAAAGCTTACGTACGTGCAAAACGTTGGAATATAAGAGGTTATAAAAATAATATATTTCTTCACAGCAGACGTAACAGCAGCGAAGAAATATATTAAATTGTTTTATTTTTATATTTAAAAATAAAATCCGTAAGAATGGTTAGGAATTTATGTTTTAAGAGAGTGATTGTAATAGCCTGAAATTACCCTAGATGTTGTTCAATCCATAGGGAACACCCCAGAATTCAATAAAGATCTCCATCTGTTTGGGCGTAATGTATTTGTTTGTAATAAGGAAACCCGTTTCTTTCAGTTTTTCATAAAGTAATTTATCTTCTTCAATTTTTTCGATAAAATACCTCTTACAAACATCTACTCTTTTGTAAGTGTGGAAATACATGCAGGCAACTTTCGTGAAAAGGAAACATCCCATGTAGGGAGATCTTTTAGTGTTGTTGTTTACAGACATAAATTGTTTTTAATTGTTATAAAAATTACATTTAATAAATTTGGTATTGCAATACTCTATTATGTTGCAAATGTAATGAAAAATAGTGCATATAAGCAAATGATTCAGGAATTATTTTTGGAGTTATATGTAAAAATATAGAAAAAAATCCATGGTTAAACGTAGTTTAAAGGGTGGGTATTTTTTTAGCAAAAATTTATTGGCGGATGGTGTAATATTTATTGGTGAATGGTTGTGCTGTTATTGGGCAACGGATTTTTTTTATTGGGGTTTGGAATTTTTTTATTAGGGTTTGGGGAGATTTTGTTGGTTTGAGGATTTAATAATATGCTATATTTCCTCTATAAATAGATGCCATATTTTTATTTGACGCGCTTATAAATCAAGATTTTTATGTAAGTTTGCAGGGTAAAAACAACGATAATTTTCATGTTATTTAGTTCGATAGCGTTGTAAATACCCTATATTTGCAGGGTAAAAACAACATTTTGATTCAAATCTGCACCAAGCTGAGTGTTGTAAATACCTTATATTTGCAGGGTAAAAACAATCTCTTTTTCTCCAAGCCTGAAAGTCTGCATGTTGTAAATACCTTATATTTGCAGGGTAAAAACAATATAAAGCCTGTAGTAATCTATGAACTAGATTATTACAGGCTTTTTTAGTGTTTTATATTCATTCTATATCCATATAATTTGGATATAATAACCCGTTGGCGGAATTAATTCACTAAAAAATGTCAGGAAATAAGTTGTGCATATCATTGATTATTAGTATTTTAATGGTGATCAAACTATTAATATACAGCTCAATTATGCACAACTTATATGCAATATTCGCTAAATTTCTTGATATATGCAAGATGTTTTCTGCTGATTTAGTAAACGAAAAAGGGAATATACCTCGCAGAGGAGTCGTCCCGAAGTTCTCTGACTTAGAAGTGATCAGTTTAAGCCTTGCTGCCGAATCAATAGGTATAGATAGTGAAAGCTTTTTGTTTTCTAAATTAAATGAATACAAAGATGATTTTTCTTCTCTCATATCCCGTCGTCAATATAATGATCGCAGGAAGCTCACTATCGGCTTATGTAATCAGGTGCGTGAAAGAATTGCATCAAAAGTTGATGGTGGAGAAGCTATTTTCTGTATTGATTCTATGCCAATTGAAGTCTGTCGTCCCATAAGGTCAAAACGTTGTAAAATGGGAAAGAATAATTATGATAAAGCTCCCAATTATGGCTATTGTGCTTCACAGGGTAAACATTATTACGGATATAAATTACATTCTCTCTGTGGGTTGAGCGGTGTCATACACTCTTTTGACCTGACAAAGGCGAGTGTTCACGACATTCATTATTTGAAAGACGTAAAGTGTAACTTTCAGAATTGCACCATCATCGGTGATCGTGGATATATTGGAGCAGCCATACAACTTGATTTATTTGAAAAAGCTAATATCAAGTTGGAAGTTCCATATCGGTCGAATCAAAAAGATTGGAAACCTGTATTTAGTCCATTTGCTAAAGCAAGGAAAAGGGTTGAAACGCTTTTTGCACAATTATGCGATCAATTTATGATAATCAGAAATTACGCAAAACAAACAGAAGGATTGTTTACCAGAATTACGGGGAAAATTAGTGCACTTACAATCCTTCAATATATAAACAAGATTAATAACAAACCCATTGGACAAATTAAATATGCACTAATTTAATTCCGCCAACGGGTTATAATAGTATATTTTTTTATTTTTGTTAAATATGAAAATTGGGAACATACGTATTGAAAAGTAAAGGGATTACCATTTAAAAAAGTGAGATTCTTTTTGTGAAAAGTATAAGGCTTACTGATTTCATTATTTGCAATAACAAAAACACAAACTAAAATAAAAATGAATTTAATGGAAAAAACGGATGCTGCGGAGAGTTATTTCAATCATACATTAAACGATCAAAAATATTATTTTGCAGGTTATTTGAATCTAGCTCAAAACAATATAAAAACACTCGAAAAAGCTTACGGTGAATATTTTTTAAGCTCTGGAAATAATCCTGTTATAAACGATTTAACAAATACTACTTCGTTAATAGACTGGGATTTTAAAATGAAATTTCTGTCTCAATATTTACCTGTTGTTAGTTATTTGAATTTAGATACTGACCTTAATGCAACTTTTGATAAAAAGAAAAAAGAGTTTACTAAGAATCTAGCTTCTTTATTTAAAGCTATTGAATCGCTGAGAAATTTCTATTCTCATTATTATCACCATCCGTTAACTGAAGAACTAAATAATGAACTTCTCTCTAATCTTGATAAAATATTTGTTGCTGTATGTATAAATGTGAAGAAAAAGAGAATGAAGGACGATAAAACAAAGCAGTTACTAAAAGCAACTTTAAACGATGAACTTGATTTGCTCTTGAAAGCCAAGAAAGAGGAACTTTTGAAGAAAAAGAAAGAAGGTAAGAAGGTTAGTACTGACGCTATTTCCATGAAAAATAGTGTTTTGAATGATGCATTTAATCACCTTATTCAGCTTGAAAAGAATAGTAAAAAGGAAATTCCGGGTAGGTATTATACATCTGTTTTAAGTGATAATAATAAATACACTGAAAATGGAATTAATATATCGATGAGTGGTTTGTTATTTTTGCTTTCCATGTTTCTTACCAAGAAGCAAAATGAAGATGTTCGTTCTCTTATTTTTGGATTTAAAGGGACAATAGAACCAGATAAAGATATATCTAAAAGCAACAATAGCTTTAGGAATATGGCTACCAACTGGGTGTTTTCTTATCTTTCTTTTAAAGGAATGAAAAAGCAGCTAGGCAACACTTTTAAAAAAGAAAGCTTGTTGGTGCAGATTGTAGACGAACTGAGTAAAGTGCCTCATGAAGTATATCAAACATTATCGCCAAGCCGGCAAGAGATGTTTCTTGAAGATATGAATGAATACCTTAAAGAGGGGAATAAGAAACATTGCCTGGAAGAATCTTTTGTGGTTCATCCCATAATAAGAAAGCGTTATGAAGATAAGTTTAACTATTTTGCCATTAGATATCTGGATGAATTTGTAGAATTTCCCTCGCTTCGGTTCCAGGTGAATGTGGGTAACTATGTACACGATAGACGTAAGAAGACTATTGATGGTACAAATGCCGAAACAGACAGAATGGTTAAAGAAGAAATCAGAGCTTTCGGCAAGCTGTCTGTTATATCAAAACTGAAGGCGGATTACTTTGCAAAGGATTTGTCATCGGAAGTTTCCTGGGAAATGTATCCCAATCCTTCTTATAATTTTTCTGCAAACAATATTCCTGTCTATATTGATTTGATTAAAAGTAGTGTTGCCGGAGCTGTTGATGTTGGGAAGAATCACATGAGTTATCAGGCAAAACTTGATTTGGATGAAAAAGGAAAAAAGAGGAATAGAACTGAAGGCAAGAAGGATAAAAAAGGAATAGCTGAAATCCTTTTAGGAAAGAAAAATAAACAAATTATATTTGAAAAGCCTACAGTTTTATTAAGCCTGAATGAATTGCCTGCAATGCTTTACGAAGTGCTTAAAGAAGGTGGCGATAAGCAAGATATAGGCAAAAGAATAGAGGATAAAATCGTAGAAAAAATTGTAGCTCACTATAATTTATTAGATCAATACGATGGAACAACAGAGTTGTCCGGCTCTGTTATTCCCAGAAAACTGAAAAAAAACAGAAGTGAAGAGAGTCTAAATATGGATAAGCTACTCAGGGCTGTGAAACGTGAATTGGAGATTACGCAGGAAAAACTTGATCTCATCAAAACCAACCAAAAGAAGTTCAATAGTAAAGAGAAGGATGAAAAAGGCAAGTCAAGGCAATATGTGTTTTATACTAACGAACTAGGGCAAGAGGCTACATGGATTGCAAATGATATTAAGCGATTTATGCCGAAAGAGGTTAAGGAGAAGTGGAGAGGTTACCATCATAGCAACTTGCAAAAGCTGATAGCGTTATATGATCAAACAAGAAATGAGGCAGTGAAATGCATAACTTGTTTCTGGAACTTCGATCAGCAGACTTCATGGGGTAAGGGTATAAAAGAAGCATTCTATAAATCAACGTTTGAAGAGTTTTACAAAGCTTATCTGGAACACAGAATGGATGTGTATAAAACGCTCGAGAATAATTTGATAGCGGGCAAAGGATATTCTAAGTTATTTAACAAAGAAAAGAAAAAGGCGTTTATTCTATTTGATGAACATTTGTATACTATACCCGATATCAATACACAAAAAGAACGACTGAAGTCTACACTGTTCATTCTTCCCCGAGGAATTTTCGATTCAAAACCTACTTTTATCAAAGGCATAAAATACGAAGAAGATCCTTCGTGCTTTGCCGATTGGTATCAGTTTGCAAATGCTACCGGTAATCAATATCAGCGGTTTTATGATTTGCCAAGAAGTTATACTTCCCTTTTTGAAGAGACTAAAAAGAACAATGAAGGGCTGATAGAAAACAAAAAAGGTTTGTCGGCAAAAGAACAACTTGATTTCTTCAAGATGCGTCAGGATTTGAAGATAAAGAAAATAAAGGCACAGGATTTATTTCTGTTTCTTATTGTGAAAGATCTGTATAAAAAAGTATTCAATCATGCTTTGCCTGCGGAAATAGGGTTAAATGATATGTATCAGACACTTGCTGAACGTCAGGCAAATTATGATCTGGCAGTTAAGCAAAGTCAGCGCACAGAAGGTGATAACTCAGATAATTTGTACAATTACAATTTCCTTTGGAACCTTACTATACCATTTGAATATGATAAAATAAAGGAACCACAGGTGAAACTCAAAGATATTGGTAAATTCTATAAATTTGCTGCCGACAAAAAGGTTCAGACTATATTATCTTACAGTGATAGAGAGTGGTCTAAGCTCGATTTGGAAAAGGAACTTGAACTAATGCCAACATCATACGAAGTGATAAGAAGAGAACAATTACTTCGTGATATTCAGCAATTTGAAAAAAGAATTTTGGAAAACTATCCTTCCGATGGGAACGTTCATCCAGCTGACTTAGAGAAAGAGGATAAAGATAAAAAACGTTTCCCTAATTTTAATCTCTATCTTCTAAAGGGAGTTATCATAAAAAACAATTTAGCAAGTGAAGAAGAACGCCAATGGTTTGAACAAGTTCACTTAGATAAAACATCATTTTATCCCGAAGTTACAACAAAATCGAAAATAATACAAAGTGCATATCTATTGCTGTTGATAAGAAATAAGATGCTGCATAATCAGTTGCCGTCTAAACAAAACTTTGAATTTATGACCACGCTTTATCCTTTTCAGGGATATGAGAGTTATAGTACTTATTTATTGTCTGTAACGAAGCAAACTATTGAATGCCTTAGCTCTGCTATGTAATTGTTTTGTTTTGTTTGTATTTGCAGGGTAATAACAATATTTATTCATATTTGGTTATATTTGAATTAGTTGTGAATGCCCTATATTTGAAGGGTGATAACAACACCAACGATGGTTGCAATATAATAACCCGAGTTGTAAATACCCTATATTTGAAGGGTGATAACAACGGTTACTCTTATGGCTGCGGATGGCATTATGTTGTAAATACCCTATATTTGAAGGGTGATAACAACAAGTATTTCATATCATCCTCCTGTATTTTAGTTGTAAATACCCTATATTTGAAGGGTGATAACAACTGTAAGCATACTCACAAAATTGTACCCCATGTTGTAAATACCCTATATTTGAAGGGTGATAACAACGGTTAGCGTGATTCTTCGCATGTGGTTCATGGTTGTAAATACCCTATATTTGAAGGGTGATAACAACGCACGTAATCAGCTTTCTCTATAAGCCTTAGTTGTAAATACCCTATATTTGAAGGGTGATAACAACTACGGTGCAACGCTTGACTTTGAGAGCTAGTTGTAAATACCCTATATTTGAAGGGTGATAACAACAGTGAACCTACTTTGTCTTTGTCTGGCTTAGTTGTAAATACCCTATATTTGAAGGGTGATAACAACTGTAAGCATACTCACAAAATTGTACCCCATGTTGTATACCCTATATTTGAAGGGTGATAACAACTGTAAGCATACTCACAAAATTGTACCCCATGTTGTAAATACCCTATATTTGAAGGGTGATAACAACTGTTAGCGTGATTCTTCGCATGTGGTTCATGGTTGTAAATACCCTATATTTGAAGGGTGATAACAACGCACGTAATCAGCTTTCTCTATAAGCCTTAGTTGTAAATACCCTATATTTGAAGGGTGATAACAACTTAGACGGAGTTAATTCTTATAAGGTTCAGGTTGTAAATACCCTATATTTGAAGGGTGATAACAACTTTTTACAAATTCATATCTATCATGCCTATGTTGTAAATACCCTATATTTGAAGGGTGATAACAACCTATTTGTCCTTCAATAAATTATAATGAAAGTTGTAAATACCCTATATTTGAAGGGTGATAACAACATGTTGTCTGCAATACGCCTAATATCAGCGTATTGCAGACTTTAAATGAATAATAATCTTGGCTTGTTCTATCTGAATTGTATGAAAAGTCTTTGTTCTTTAGTTTCTAATACATAAAACCATCACTAGAAAATGATTAAATAATTATGAAGAAAACTAACCACGTAGAAATAAATATTGAAAAACTACAAACAGCTTGCAAAGCATTTAAATTAGATGAAACTCAGGAAAGTTACTATATATCATACATTGAGTTTCTGGAGCATTTCAAGAAGATCAACGAATTTGGAAAGCATGATATAATAATTGGCATTCACTTAATCTATGGATGGATGCCAACAATCTGTCACCTCAAATCAAAGGCATTTGATGAAGCAGCCAGGATATTGAATAAAGTGAAAAAGGATAATCAACTACTGCTAGATGAAAAAGATTTGAAGACACTCAAGAAATTGTTTAATAAATCCATAGTTGGCACTTCTAAACTTCTCCACTTTATATCTCCCGAGACATATTCAATTTGGGACAGTAAAGTTTGCCATTATTTAGGACTTCCGGCAAATGCGGTGAATGACACTTCTGTTTACTTGAGCTATATTAAAGCATGCAGAAACATTATAGGAGATGGGCAGATTGATCTTAGTACAGTTAAAGGTATATTGAAAGATTATAAGATATCCGATATGCGTGCTATTGAACTGGTGATGTTTACTAGTGATAAAAAGGAAGGTAAGTCTCAAAATCAATTAGTTGATGACTCTATAGACTAGCAATAGATTATTTCTTTTAGTAGTTTAGATATATTAATCCGATTCTCCTCCCCGAAAGCATATATTAAAACATCTAAGGAGCAGACACCCGTAGAGCATAAAAGCACCCGTTAGAATCGCCTAGGTAAATCATTCTATTGGCAATACAAAGAGTTGAAAGAATGGAGCCCAACCCAAGTATTTGTTTCTCGGATGCAACATAGTCGTTGCCATATAGTTTAAAGTCGGCTCTGAATGTTCCATCTTCATTGTACACCAATGGGTGCTAAGAAATTATTTTAATAAAAAAGTCTTGTCGTTATGCAAGATTTTGAATAAACTTTCATTTAATAATAAACACGGTCAGTAATTTAAATTATTAAAATATGAAAGGCTTTAAATTTAATTTTGGACTACTTTTAGTCATTTTCTCTGTACTTGGTATTACGGGGTGTTCTGATAATGAAGACGAATCTTTGTATTCGAAATGGGAAAAATCTTTGGATAATCATACTGCTAATTATGTATTCGACGATCAAGGTAGGTGTTTTGGAGATGGTGGCGGAATTAGTCAGGAGAATTTTGAGAAGATGGTTACAGGGCATGGATGGAAAAATTATGGAACCTGGGAGATTGACGAGAGTGGAAAAAGGCTTCCTGACGATTTTTATAAGAATGTTTATGGAGTTAATCCTGCTAATTTCTATTTTACAGAGGGGAATAAAATTACAACTTATCGAAAAGATGACTCAAAAGCAAACTCTATACTTTCCAATACTCAGTCATACATCTTTAACGGTAGATATGAGGGGGCACCAAGAAGTGTGATATTACTAGCAGATGGTTCTTATATGCAAATAACAGGCTGGGATTTAGGTGTACATCCCTCTTTCTGTGCAGTCTATCCATTAGGCTTAAAACGTAATAACAAAGATGTTTATGGCGTTTCTATTTTTGTGCAAATGACAGATAAAGAGTTGAAGGAATTTCAAGCTGCCAATAAATTATAAAATAATAGCAATTTTCATGAACTGGCTATCTTTAATGGCAGAACTGTAAATACTTTGTATTTGCAGGGGAAAAAACATAAAGCCTATAGTAATCTATGAAGTAGATTACTATAGGCTTTTTTAGTGTTTGAGATTCATTCTATATCCATATAATTTGGATATGATAGTATGTTTTTTTATTTTTGATAAATATGAAAATTAGGAACATACTTGTTGATAAGTAAAGGGATTACCATTTGGTCTATTATGCATTTTAAGGTTTTACAGGGCAGCAATAATTCAAAATATAATTTGCAAAAAGACTGTTTATGCTTTTATAAATTTGTATCTTTGTAAGAAGAAGATGTATCATAACAATGTAGTGTACTACTAAAAGGACTGGTGATGCAAAAATTATGAAACAATTCTGATTCAGATGACATTCCAAGAGGTTCATGGACTTCAGGCAAAATTGGTCTAAGTATAGATTTAATGATCTTCTCTGATCAAGCTTATGATTTCTTAAAATGCTGATCTGTTATTGAAACTGTTATATTCGGAAATGAAAATAAACGTGATTTAAATTAACTTTGTTGTAATGATTCGATTTTCAAAATTTCAAAAAGAAATTATATCTTATTTAATTAGATATAGTGATGACAAGTTGGAGAATGGGTATAAGTCTCTTCTTGATAATTATTATACCCAATATTTTAATCGTGCTTTGATCGTTTTTCCTGAAAAAACATTTTTATCTTTGTTCTGTGTATACAATGGTAATGAAACAAACTATAAAGAAGAAGTTTGCAGACTTATTGAAATATTAGTTTTATTTAGAACTCTTGAAAATTCCAATTATATAACTCTTTTCCCTTTGGCTTCACCTGCTCCAATAAACTTCATTTACGATTTTGGTGGAGAAGATAAAACAGAAGAGTATAAGACTCATTTTATAAGTGAAATGCTTGAAGGTCAAAACTGTATTTTAATTACAGACGATATACATAAATTGATTATTAAATACTTTTTTAGTATTCTCTATATATCACCAGATTTGAAAGAGCTTGTAAACAATGGATTTATAACATTTGAAGAAAAAGCGCAAAAGAGCAATATGAATATTGCATGGACGGCTATTGGCTTTTCTGTTTTGTTAGGTATAGTTAGTATATATATAACTTATGACAAAGTTGGTAATAGTGAGATTAAAACAGAAATTCAAAACATAGATAATACATTGAAACAAAAATCGCTGCCCAAAGTGGTAAAGGCAGAGATCGTGAATGATACAATTAATATAGCTAATCTGAAGAATAAATAATATGATACGTAAATTTGGGAAAACTGTTTTGCCATTAAACTGTGATAAAGATAAAATAAATGAGTTGATAGATTTAATAATTTTTTCTTTTGGAGATTCATTTTCTTTTAAAAGTTTATGTCAAGATTTTAAAGGTAAGGCTGAACAAGAAAATCTTTTTAAGAAAGAAGCTAATACCGAATATTCAAATATAGAACTGAATTCTGAAGCAATAATCTCAATCAATAAAATTATTTGGGATAAAATATGGAACAAAGAACTCATAATTGATTTGTATGCAGATACATATCATCAATATCCAAATGATTTTGTATTGATTAAAATGAAAGATTAATAGACCGTTACTTACTTAACAATCATAAAATATGCGATTAAAAAGTATACAGCTACAGAACTTCCGTTGTTACGAAGATCTAAAGATTGAGCTCGACAAGAATTTTAATATAATTCTTGGTATCAACGGAACAGGTAAAACTGCCATTCTTGAAGCGGCTCGTATAGCTATAGGCTCTTTATATAGTGAATTTGATAAAATAGAAAATAAAATTTCAAGTCCGGGTATTAATACAGACGATGTTCGTTTACATAATGGCGAACGCCAATACGAGGTACATATACTGACAGAAGCATGTGTAAGTGAAAGCATTAGTTCTTCTCTTATGAAGAGCGAACCTATAATTTGGGAAAGAACATTAGAAAGGTATGGAGGAAGAACAAAATTTGTTGGAGCTGAGGAAATAAAAGCTGTATCAAAGAGAATTCAAAAAATAGTTAGAAACTCAGGAGCTCAAAACATCCCTTTAATTGCTTATTATTCTACAGACCGCTATAAAAAAGAAAAGAAAAATACGGGGTTGGACGCTGATGGAAGTCGGTTGAGAGGATATTATAATTCGCTCGACGCAATGACTAATGTGTGGTTTTTCCTTAATATTTATAAGACTGAAACATTATGGGAGTTGCAACATAGTGAAAAATCGGTTTTATTGGCTGTTGTGAATAATGCTGTAATGGCTTGTATAGATGATTGTAGTAAATTATACCATGACGTAAAAAAAGATGAACTGATTATTGTTTTGAAAAATAATGGTGAATCTATTCCTTTTCACATGTTGTCTGATGGTGTAAGAAGTACGCTTGCAATGGTCATGGAAATAGCTTTTCGCTGTTATTTGCTCAATCCGCATTTGGATGAGCGAGCAGCAAAAGAAACAGCTGGAGTAGTTTTAATTGATGAAATTGATTTGCATTTACATCCGGCTTGGCAGAAGAGGATTATAGGTGATTTGAGAAAGGCTTTTCCTGAGCTTCAATTTATTGTAACGACACATGCGCCATTGGTTATTGGTTCTTTGAAAAGTGGAAAGATATTCAATATATCTGATAGACAAGTCTATGATTTCCCAATTCAATATGGAAAAGATGCCAACTCTATTTTAATTGAAATGAAAACCTCCGAAATGGATGATGAAATAAAAAAGAAAATAGAAGCTTATTTTCTTTTAATTGAAGGTGGAAAAGGGAAAATAGAACCAGCGCTACAATTACGGGCAGAATTAGAGTCTCTTTTGGGAAAAGATCATAGCGAAATACAGCGAGCTGATATGATGTTGAACTTCTTTTAAATAGACTTTTGATGAGGTATATTAAAAAGAGAGTCGGATCAGAAGCAGCTGAATTATTAAAGACCTGGATTAAAAGGAGAAAAGCAGCAGGGCAAAATCTTTTGTATGTAGATTTTGATAAGAAGAAAGAGTTAAACGACAATTTAAGAAGTGAGCAAAAAGGAATTTGTTGCTATTGTCAGCAGAAAATAACTCACTATCAAGGTGATAATAATGGAGGAAGCCATAACGAACATTTAATTCCAGAAAATGGAGAATATGGGCGTCAAGATTTACAGGTGGTTCATCATAATCTTTATGCCTCGTGTAATTATTCAAAAGGCAAATGCAAAGGTGATCAGCATTGTGGTGAAGCAAAACATGACAAACTTATCGCGGCATTTATTAAAAGAATTGATTGTGACAAGTATTTTAAATATAATGTAATTGGAGAAATTCTACCTTCTGGGCCATATAACTCTCACCAAGAATACGAGGAACATTATGGTGATCTGACGAACGACCAAAGAGATGCATATGATACAATTCAAACACTTAATCTTAATCATGAAAGTATTAAGCAACTTAGGAAAGGTGATCAGAAAGAATTATTTAAAATACTTGGAGGAAAAACTAGGGAACAAGTTAGAACCTATATTCAAACTATTAATACAAAGGATCAATATCCACGTTTTATTGATATGCTTCTATACTATATGAAACAAAAACAGTAAACATAATTTAGAAAGCGAAATCATTGATTTCGCTTTCTAATGAACGAAATTAATTAAATAAAATTATAAAACGCCTACCCGCAGTGCATAAAAGCACCCGTTAGAATCGCCCAGGTAAATCATTCCATTGGCAATGCAAGGAGTAGAAAGAATGGAGCCCAACCCAAGTATTTGTTTCTCGGATGCAACATAGTCGTTGCTATATAGTTTAAAGTCGGCTCTAAATGTTCCATCTTCATTGTACACACTATGATAATTCAGTTTGCTACCATCCGTCTGAAATACTTCCCGGATAGTGTTCGAAGCAAGATCTACCTGATATAATTTACCGTTAAAACAGCCAAATAGAACCTGATTGCGTAACAAAACGGCTTCGGCATATACCCTCATATTCAATGGAAAGGTTGTTTTTATCTCTCCGGTTGCAGCCGTCATAAGCTGAAAGTGGTGTGAGTCTGACGTTCCGTAGCACAGCAAACCATCAACCAATAGTGGAGCAGCAATAATCCAGCTATTGGGATCTTCCTTACTCCAGTTGAGTGTGCCCGATTCGATGTTTAGCGAATACATAAAGTAATCTCTGCATCCAAATACAACCGACTGATTGTAAAGTGTTGCTCCCTTCTGAATTTCGCCTTTAGGGAAATAGTTGTTTCCCTTTGTTTTAAATTTCCAGATCAAACTACCATCCGACAGATTCAGCGCATAAAAATAGCCGTCGAAACTGCCTACAAAAACTTTATCATGAACAACTAGCGGGGTAGCATGAACAATACCTCCTGTTTGAAATTTCCAACACAAATTACCTGACTGGGGATTCAATGCATAAATACAACCGTCGCCGCTACCTACAATCACTTTATTGTGAGCAAAAACAGGTGAAGATAAATAGTAATCCCATATATCGAGTCTTTTCTCGCCAGCAGTTTGCACTTTCCAGTTTTGGCGTGCTGTGCGTTTATTAATGGAATAAATAAAACCATCTGTGCTATTAAAAATCAGGTTTCCTTTGTAGACAAGCGGTTTGGACTTAACTTCTCCGCTGGTTTTAAATTTCCAGTTAAGCTTACCCTCTTGCGCATTCAGGGAATACATGCAAGAATCATTAGACCCAACAAATACGGCATTGCCATCAACTACCGGGGATGAATAAATACCGCTTTGAGTGGTGTATTTCCATTGCATGCTATATTGAGCCGTGCCTTTGAGCGAAAAGACGCTCAACAAGGCTACAATAGCATAAGTTTTAAATTTAAGATCAGTATGCATTACTTTATTTTATATTATAATTATACTTCCGGTGTTGTTGCTTATATAGCAAAGGTATAATTTTGAAAGTAATTCGCAACAATAAAGGAAGTATATTCATGATGATTCTTTGGATGAAATAACTTTCATAAGTCTATTGATAATAACTTAAAAAAGGAGTAGCGTAGAGTCTCAAATCGTATACTTTTTCTATAATCCAACATGAAATATCATATATATCACTTCCGTTTTCAATTAAGAATATAATAGTTTTTGGGTATTTTGTAATCATTGAATGATAATATTTACAAATTAAATTTTTATAAGCCATAATTCTTTTTTATGCTTATATAGAATTGTTATAGAAAAGTTGATGGAATGGAATTTTATTTCGTTTTAATCTTAATTTTCATCTGTTAATTTGCCAATCAAATATTGATAACCCGACTATTCTGTGCAACTTTGCAAAAACAAGCAATGTATACCGATGGAAGAAAAAGTATTCAGACAATTAGAAATATATCCGGCAGATACGAGTAAGATGCTCGAGATTCCGTTTGTTGGCAATATAAAGGCGGGATTCCCTTCGCCTGCTGACGATTTTGTGGCATCGGCTATCGACCTGAATAATATTGTTATAAAGAATCCATCGGCTACCTTTTTTGCACGGGCAAATGGTACTTCGATGGAAACGGATTTGAGTGATGGCGATTTATTTGTTATTGATAAGAGCTTACCGCCAGCCGATGGGAAAATGGCTGTATGCTTTGTGGATGGGGAGTTTACCGTGAAACGGATTAAGATTGAAAAGACTCGCTGCATGCTTATTCCTTCGAACGCTGATTTTCCTGTTATTGAAGTGAATGAGAATAACAATTTTATGATTTGGGGAATTGTTACTTACGTTATCAGGAAGATGTGATGTTTGCTCTGGTTGACTGCAATAATTTTTATGCAAGCTGTGAAAGGGTGTTTAATCCGGCTCTTAATGGCAGGCCTGTTGTTGTTCTCAGTAATAACGATGGGTGTGTTATTGCACGGAGTAATGAAGCCAAGGCTTTGGGTATTCCCATGGGGGCACCTGCCTATCAGTATCAGTACACTTTCGAGCAACACAACATTGCGGTGTTCTCTGCCAATTTCACTCTTTATGGTGATATGAGTCACCGAGTGATGACTATTCTTTCGGGCTATTCGCCGGAACAGGAGGTGTATAGCATTGACGAATGTTTCCTGAACTTAGCCGGCATTGAAGAAGATTTGCATGCTTACGGGGTGAAGATGCGTAAACATGTGCTTCGGTGGACGGGCATTCCGGTTAGCGTGGGCGTGGCTCCTACAAAGGCTTTGGCTAAACTGGCTAACAGGATAGCAAAGAAGTTTCCCGACAGAACGGAGGGCAGTTATGTGATAGACTCTGAAGAGAAGCGGATGAAGGCTTTGAAATGGGTTGCTGTTGAGGATGTGTGGGGCATAGGACGTAGAAATGCTAAGAAGCTGAGGGCTATTGGGGTTAACACGGGTCTTGATTTTGCTATGCTAGACAGGGGATGGGTGCTGAGGAATATGACGGTTGTGGGGCTTAGGTTGCTCGATGAGCTGAATGGCATTTCTCGCCTTGATATGGAACCTGTTGAGAAGAAGCAGAGCATTGCCACAACAAGGACTTTTGAGCATGAGTATAGCACGTTTGAGGAGGTGAATGAACGCATTGCCACTTTTACTGTCATAAGTGCTGAGAAGTTAAGAAAGCAACAGTGTATGTGTCAGGCTATCGTTGTGTTTATTGAAACAAGCAGATTTCGGGAACCTGGGGATAAATACAGCAACAGCATTGTGGTGAAATTACCTTTCCCTACATCTTCTTCGTTGGAGATGGTTAAATTTGCGGGTGAGGGATTAAGAAAGATATTTAAGCAAGGTTTTCTTTATAAAAGGGCAGGAGTGGTACTCATGGATTTTGTTCAGGAAGCAAATCTTCAAAGATCGTTCTTCTTTAACTCGAATCCTAAACATGAACCGTTGATGAAAGCTATAGATAAACTGAACACGAAATTTGGCACTCAGAAAATATATATTGCTGCTCAGGATACTAAAGTGTGGAAGATGAAGCAGGAAAAGCTCTCGAAGAGGTTTACTACTGATATCAATGATATTCTGGATGTGAAGATTTAAAGCTTAGATCATAATACAAGCTTGATATTCGTTTCCCTTTGTTTGAAATTTCCAACACAAATTACCCCTCTGGGGATTCAATGCATAAATACAACTGTAGCCCAGGCATTACTTTATTTTATATTATAATTATACTTCCGGTGTTGTTGCTTATATAGCAAAGGTACAATTTTTTGAAAACAATTCACAACGAAAGCTTTAATATCTTACATTCAAGTTCTGTTGTTGGTACCTTTATTGATCCTCCTACTGTAAGCAAGTGCTTGATAGTACAGTTCCCAAGTACGGGAGAGGGTAGATTATTTGTGTTACAAAATAATATGTGTAGTATAATACTTAATTTCATTATAATTTTTATATTTGTAGTAAATAAGAAATAGTAGATAATATTTGAATATATCTAAAATAAAGAATACCCTATATAGATGGCTTTATTAAATAAAATTCGTATTGAAAATTTTAGAGGATTTGATTCTTTAGAGTTAAATGAATTAGGTAAAATTAATGTGTTGTTAGGACGCAATAATTGTGGCAAAACTTCTATTTTGGAAGCTTTGTTTTTATTAATTGGAATGTCAAATCCGGAATTGCCAGAAAATATTAATAGATTAAGAGGAATCTTATCTTCTGAATCGAATAATATAAACACGTTAAAATATTTGTTTCATGACCTTAATTTAGCTATATCTCCTTTAATAACAGGAAACCTTAAAGGACAGATACGTAAATTAAAGCTTGAGCCGTATTATAAAGCATCATTAGGTGAAGATCTTAAAGATAAATCTTTTGACCCCTATACTACTTCATCATCTGTTCAAGAACTGAATGGATTAAAACTTGAGTTTAGCATCTCTGAAAATGGACACTCGAAGAAGTATGAAAGTGTATATTCTGTTTCAGGAGGAAGAATTGAGCAAAGAATTCCAAAGGATTATAATGAAAGTCTTAAGGCTATATTTATTCCATCTGGAAGTAAAGATTCATTCTCTTTGCTAAATAACTATTCTGAATTGGTGAAAAAGAAAAAGGATCATATTGTGTTGGAAACTATTCAGAATTTTGATAAACGCGTAGAATCAATTCAGGCTTTGCATGATGGTATATATTTAGGATTGAAAGGGGTAGACGAGTTAGTTATTAGCAATATTGCCGGTGATGGTATTCGTAGATATTTATATATCATTACTACTGTGGCTAATCTGTCAAATGGCATTATACTTATTGATGAAATAGAAAATGGTCTTCATTATTCTGCTTTCAGACTTTTATGGGAAAGTATTTTATCTGTGTGCGAAACTACAAATTCGCAACTATTTATAACTACGCATAATATTGAAACTTTGCAAATGCTAAAATGCATACTCGAAGAGGAGAGTAATGCTCAGTATCGAGATTGGATAAACTTTTACACTATTGCCGAAACTAAAGAAAAAGGAACAAAGGCTTATAGATACACTTACGAAGGTTTTAATGATGCTATTGATAACGAAATTGAAATTAGGAATTAGCTATGGAAAGACCAATTAAGATTTTCGTTGAAGGCATTGCAGATATTCGTTTTATTGAAAATTATGTAGATTTCTTGTATGGTATAAAGCTTTCTAAAAATGATGCTATAGAAACTAAGGGGTGGAATAATCTCATTACTCAAAAAGGTACTGGTCAGGCTTACATTAACCAGATGAATATAAACAGTGATAATGGAGGTATAAATCTTGTAATATTCGATGCTGATACAGATGCAGAAACTAGAAGAAGTGATATATTGAAATGGAAAAAAGAGAACAGTCTTGATTTTGAACTTTTTTTATTTCCAAATGATAAGGATACAGGAGCTTTAGAAGATTTATTGGAACAAATTATAAATCCAAAGAATAGCTCAATATTTGGTTGCTTGAGTGATTATGAGATGTGTTTAGGCGGAAGCAAAATAGAAGGGAGAACCGAGCCTTTAACCACTCCGGCCAAGAAAACAAAAATTTATGGATATTTAGAGGCATTACTAGGGAAAGCAAGAAAAGAGAAAGATCTGATAAAGGAGGCTAATAGGAATTATTTAAATGAAGATCATTGGAATTTAAGTTCAGAAGCCTTAAATCCTTTAAAAGATTTCTTGGATAAATATTTTAAAGATAAATAGTGCGTTATTTAGCATACTATTTCCGCTTTTATACACTGATTTTGTGTATTTTATAATGTTTCATAATAAGCAGAAAAATTACTATGAAGAAGAATCCTATCAGCTTTTCTCCGAAAAGCATCATCTTTACACTGTAATAATCATGAATCCATCCATCAATAGCAACTAATAGCCGGGAAGAAAGAATAAAAGCCCCTCTTCACAATAAAGAGAGGCTCTTGTTATTATACTATCAATAAAGTTTATCTTTTGTACTTACAGCAGCTTGGCAAAGCTTTGTAAGCCTTAGAGGTTGTTTTAACTGTTCCGGCATCGTGACCGGCTTTGGCAACAGCCTGCATTACTTTTTTAGGAGTAGCTACAGCCGGGTCATACTGCAAATGTAATGTCTGACTTTTCTGTTCCCACATTGCCATTTTTACTCCTTTTACGCTCTTGGCAGCTTTCTCAATACGTGCTTTACACAGTTCGCAGCTCCCTTTAACAGGAATCTGTACGTGTTTCGTTTTGGCAGCCGGAGCTGTTACGGTAGTCTTTGCATTATGGTTATGCTGCATTATAGCATTAACCGGAAGAGCTATAACACTTGCTAAAATAAGAGTAGCTAAACTCAATTTAATCATTCTTGTTTTCATATTCTTTATCATTTAATTAGTAAATAACTTACTGATTCATATTACATATCCATTCCTGGCATGCTGTTACTCTTTTTATTTTCTGGTTTATCTTGATTCATCATGCTTTGCTTGCCATCAAGCTGGGCACTGGCATCGATGGCAAAAGCCCCATTGGTAACTATTTCTTCACCCGATGCTAGTCCACTAAGCACCACATAGGCGCCCGATAGCGACGGACCTAATTCTATTTCCCTTAGGGTAAAGGTTGGTACGGAGGTGCCAGGTGTTTTAACGTAAACTATAGAACGCTTGCCGGTCCACAGTACTGCCGATTGCGGAATAACCAGCTGATCTTTGCTCTTAGCTAATGAAGCCTTCACATTGCCGGTTACAAACATTTCGGGCTTTAGTTTGCCATCACTGTTGTTTAGCTCTACTCTTATGCCTGCTGTGCGGGTGGATGGATTAATTACCGGATCAATAAAAGAGACCTTTCCGGAAAAAACTTTCCCCGGAACGGCCTGAAGAGTGAAATCAATCTTGTTTCCTGGTTTAAGGAATGGCAGATCTCCTTCATAGGCTTGAAAAATAGCCCATACACGAGATAAATCGGCTATCTGGAAAAGTACGGAACCTTGATTGATGTAATCGCCCTTATTTACTTGTTTTGCGATAACCTTGCCACTTGTGGTTGCTTTTATCTCTACGAAAGGAGAGGTCTTTCCCGATTTCTCTATAGCAGCAATCTGTTGATCTGTAAGATTCCACAAACGAAGCTTCTCTCTTGCAGCATCCAGCAAATAGGCCTTCTGCTGAGAGTTGCCCATCCGTGCTGTCTCCAGTAATTCTTGCTGGGCGGTATATATTTCAGGAGAGTAAACGGAAGCAAGTGTTTGTCCTTTTCTGACAGATTCTCCTGTGAAACTTACCCAAAGGCGCTCCACACGACCACTCACCGTAGCTGTTTGCGATTGCATCAGTCGCTCATCCGGTTGGATTTTTCCATAAAGGCGTAAATCTTTCGCCCTGTTATCATAGCCAACAATCGAAGTCTGCACATTAGCCAGTGCCAAAGCCTCTTCGGATAATTGTACGGCATTAGGATCAATGGTAGCACTGCTGTCTCCGGAAGAACCACTATCTTTCAAAGGAATTAAATCCATACCGCAAATAGGGCACTGGCCGGGTTTATCCATTTTAATCTGTGGATGCATGGAGCAGGTCCAGATGGTATGTTTATGCTCATGCACCTCTTTCTTTGCAGTGGTCTCTGCTTTATCCTTACTGTCGGATGAATGGAAGAACAGCCATCCTAATGCTAGTCCTGCAAATAAAATTAGCAGGTATTTCAAATAGCTTCTTTGCAAAGCTTCATTGATCCATTCTTTATATTGCTTTTTCATCTTTTTCTTTATTTATTAGTTGTAATCAAATCGTCCTTAGCTATAATCTTCTCAAATTCGGCAACTGCAGTGTTGTATTCCACAACGGAATCTACTTGCTTTAAGCTGTAATTAAGCAATTCACGCTGAATTTGCAATACATCTGTGAGGCTTACACTTGATGCCGAAAATTCACGGAGCATCAGTTGGAATGTGGTTTCTGTAAGCTGACGTTGCTTCTCATAAAGAGCTATTTTTCTTGAAGCATCGGCAATACGCAGGTTAATAGCAACGAAGCTGGCCTCGAGCTCATTCTGGGTATTTTGATATTGAAGCTCTGCAGACTGTTGCATTAGTTTGCTGTCTTTTACCTGGGCTTTATATTTCTTTCTGTAAATTGGCAACGTAAACTTAACCATAGGCATTATCATGTCCATACCATTCATACTATTCATGGTGTTCATGCTATTCATATCCTCGGGCTTCTTTACGTTAATCATGTATTCTAGTCCAATTCCTATCATTGGATAGCCCATCTTTTTTGCCATTTCTCCTTTAGCCTCGTAAGAAGCACTTTCTGCTTTCCACATAGCTAGCATCGGGTTCTGTGCAACAACGGCTTCCCATGCTGTAGCATCATTGGCTATAAATGGTTTCTGCAGCAAAGTATCGGGCACACTGACAGTTGTAGCAGACGGACGTCCCAGTAAAGCATTGAACGCTGCTACGGTTGCTGTAAACTGCGATTGTGTTGTTTCGAGTGAGTTTTCCAGTTCGGCTCTTTCAATCTGTATACGCAGTACATCGGACATGCCACCGCTTCCACCACTCATGGACGAGGAAGACATGCTGCTCGTCATAGAGCCCGACTGGTTTGCTGTCATTGCTGAAGAGGATGGTGCACTAACAGATGAAGCTCCGCCCATTCCTGCCATTCCTCCACCTGTAGAGAGCGACATTCCCGATGATGCCTGAGCTGCAGTTGAAGAGCCGGAAGAGTATGAAGAAGAACCGGAAGTTCTACCTTTTCCACTCGGGGACTTGTATCTGTAAAGAGCAATTTCCTCCAATGATTTCAGTAGTTTAATGTTCTCTCTGATATTTGCAAGCTGTGCCTGAATGCTGTTTAGCTTATACCATTGAGACTGAACATTATAAATTACTTCAAAACTGCTCTCTCTGAACTTCTCGTAAGATGCCTTTGCCATCCACGACATTTCTGATTTGGCAGCTTTCAGCGTTCCAAACCAAGGGAACATTTGCATCAGACTCAGTGTTCCTATCTCTTTGCCATTTACCTGCTCCATAGATTTCAGGTAAAAACTGAATCCAAGTTCTGGGTCGGGTAACGATCCGGCAGGGACTATACGTTGCATGGAAGCCTCGTAGGCTGCAAAGTCGGCACGTATCTTCGGATTGTTTTTAAGTGCCTGTTGCACGTAGACAGCAATACTATCCTGTGCCTTTAGCTGGATGTGGCTTGTTGTCAGCAGCACTACTACCAACAAACAAACATATCTATATATCATTTTCCTTTTCATTTGATTGGTTTGAATAGTTAGTTTCAATTTGTTCGGGTAATCGGTTGTGTTTCACTGCATTTTCTCTCCACCAGCACTGAAGTACGGGAACTACAAACATTGTCATGGTTTGAATCAGCATTCCTCCAAAAGTAGGGATGGCCATTGGCACCATAATGTCTGAACCCTTTCCAGTAGATGTGAGCACAGGCAGTAAGGCTATTAAGGTAGCAGCAGTTGTCATTGAAGCTGCACGTACCCTTTTCAGTCCGGCTTTCACTACTGCTTCACGAATCTCGTCCTTATCAGAAGGCTTTTCGTCAAGGAACATCTGATGAATGTAGGTACCCATTAAAACTCCGTCGTTGGTAGCAATACCGAAGAGGGCTATGAATCCTACCCACACTGCTACACTCAGGTTGATGGTATGCATCTGAAACATATCACGCATATTCATCCCTGCAATACTAAAGTTAAGGAACCATTCCTGCCCGTATAGCCAGATGAGGATAAAACCTCCGGCGAAGGCTACAAATACACCCGAGAAGTGAATGAACGATGCTGTTACCGACTTGAAACGGAAATAGAGAATCAGCAAGATTAGTATTAAACTGATAGGTATTACAATCATTAATCTGTTTGTGGCTCGTACCTGCTGTTCATAATTTCCGGCAAATTTGTATGTTACTCCTTTGGGAAGTTCTATTTTCCTGTCTTTTATGCTGCTATCCAGTATTTTACTGGCTTCGTTTACCACATCTACTTCTGCTTTATCTGGCTGCTTATCAAAGATAACATATCCTACAAGGAAGGTATTCTCACTCTGTATCATCTGAGCACCTTTGGCATAGCTGATATCTGCCAGTTCGCTTAGAGGAATTTGTGTGCCGTTAGAAACCGGTATCAATATTTGTCCCAAAGATTCCGGATTATCCCGCAATTCCCGGGCATAACGTAAGCGGATAGGGAAGCGTTCACGACCTTCGACGGAGGTAGAAAGCTTCATTCCACCTACGGCAGCACCAATAACCTCCTGTAAATCGGAAACCTTAACGCCATACCGAGCCATATTTTCCCGGTTCAGTTTTATCTCCAGATATGGAGCACCTACTGCACGATCATAAAAAACGGATGCTGGTAGTACGGAAGGAACTTTTTTCAAAGCTTGTTCCATTGCCTTTCCTGCTTTCTCTATGGATTCCAGATCCGGACCATAGATTTTCAGTCCCATAGGGGCTCGCATTCCGGTGGAAAGCATCACCATACGTGTGGCAATAGGCTGCAGTTTGGGTGCAGAGGTTAGTCCGGGAAGATTGGTTACCTTCACAATTTCATTCCAGATATCATTTTTATTTTTTATCTCAGGACGCCATTGACGGTAGTATTCTCCGTATCTGTAAGGTATCAGACTATCCCTGGGGATAACTCTGAATTCTTTTTCAGGATCGTATGTTATGCCACCTAGGAGCACAAACCGTCCTTTCCTGTCCACTTTAAATCTTTCCCGCTGTCCGTCTTCATTCAGCATATATTCCGGACGATAATTAATTGTATTCTCGTACATTTGAATGGGAGCAGGGTCGAGAGCCGAATTTGCACGTCCCCATTTGCCTACAGCCAGTTCAACTTCAGGAATCCCTTTTAATCGCCTGTCTAGCTTCTCAATATTCTGAAGATTTTGCTCAACACCCGAGTGTGGCATGCTGGTAGGCATCAACAGATAAGAACCTTCATCCAGACTAGGCATGAACTCTTTTCCTATACCGGGAAATTCTTTGCTGGCACTGCTCCAGAAAGTAGATTTCCTGAAGGTATTCCAACCTATTGTTTCGAAACCTTTGGCCACAAAACCGAATGTTTTATCGAACCCCATCCATATTACAGAGCCAAACAGCAGGGTAAATATAGGGATAGCCATAAATTTCCATCTGTTGGCAAGACACCAGCGAAGAATCTTCTCGTAATAAATTACCAGAGACCAGAGCATAGTAAGGATAACGGCTATTATGCCTGCAACAAACAGCATATTAAGCAGAATACCATTCTGTGGCCCCAAAGGAAGCCATTCCGACGATAGGAAATAGACAGTAGTTAGTAATGTAATGCCTATATTTATATAGTTTGGATAATGTTTCTTTTCCTGCTTCCATTTGTAGGCGAGCAGATTATTAAGTCCGATGGCAGTCAGCGCCAATGCCGGAATTGAACCAGTGAAGGCAAACAACAATATGCCTGCTACAATGAGTAGTATATTTGCTACTTTGCGATAGCCGTGTTTGGGTATGCGCAAAGAGAATATCCAGTAGGCAAGTGTAGGCAGCAAAATGAGTCCCAGGATAAAGGCCGACACCAATGCAAACGTTTTGGTATAAGCCAACGGATGAAACATTTTTCCCTCCTGAGCCTGCATGGCAAACACTGGAATAAAACTGATGATGGTAGTAAGCATTGCCGTACTGATGGCTCCGGATACTTCTGTTACGGAGTTATAGATCAGAGATACGAGATACTCTCCGTGTGCTTTTCCTCTATTTTCAGGGAAATCGAGATGCCGCACTACATTCTCCATGAATACTACCCCCACATCTACCATTACTCCAATAGCTATAGCAATACCCGACAGAGCAACAATGTTGGCTTCGATACCAAGATTACTCATGATAATGAAAGTACTTAATACAGCTAAAGGCAGCATACCGGCAATAACGATGGATGCACGTAGATTTATAACCAGTACAATAACAACAATGATACAGATTAGAATTTCATGATCTAAAGCACTTTCCAATGTTCCTATAGTCTCTTTTATAAGTTGGGTGCGGTCATAGAACGGAACAACCGTAACTTTCGAAACTCTTCCATCTGGCAGTACCTTCTGAGGCATACCGGCCTCTGTCTCTTTAATCTTGGCTTTTACATTATTAATAACATCCATCGGATTAGAGCCATATCTTGCCACAACAACAGCACCTACAGCTTCCATACCTTCCTTGTCCAACCCTCCGCGACGAGTAGCCGGACCGTAGTTAACGGTTGCCACATCTTTTATTCTGACTGGAACACCATTTCGCGAAGTAATAGCAGCATTCTCAAGATCTGATAGGTTCTTGATATACCCTAATCCCCTGATCAGGTATTCAACCTTGTTTATTTCAATGGTTTCGGCTCCAATATCGAGATTACTCTTCTTAACAGCATCCATAACATCCATTACAGAGACGCCAAACGAACGCATAGCCTCGGGATTCAAATCTACCTGAAATTCCTTCACATAACCTCCCACGGAGGCTACTTCAGATACGCCTTCGGCACTCGACAGAGAGTACTTTACATAATAATCCTGAATGGTACGTAACTCCTGAGGATCCCATCCTCCGGTAGGTTTTCCTGTTTTAGGATCACGGCCTTCGAGCGTGTACCAGAATATTTGTCCCAATGCTGTAGCATCGGGCCCCAGAGTAGGTTGAACACCTTCGGGTAATGTACCTGCAGGCAATGAATTTAATTTCTCAAGAATACGTGAACGACTCCAGTAGAACTCTACATTATCATTAAATATAATGTAGATAAATGACATTCCAAACATAGAGGTACTACGTATGGTTTTAACGCCCGGAATGCCTAAAAGTGATGTTGTTAAAGGATAAGTTATCTGATCCTGGATATCCTTTGGCGACCTTCCCATCCATTCCGTTGCAACAATCTGCTGATTATCGCCTACATCGGGAATGGCATCTACTGCCACAGGATTACGCGGAAGTAAACCTCCGTGCCAGTTAAACGGAGCAGTAGCTAGTCCCCAGACTATGATAACAATTAATAGAATTGATGTAACAAGCCTGTTTTTAAGAAAATAGTTGATTATTTTATTTAGCATATTTCTTGTTATTTATATAATTCACCAATTATTAGTTTAGCCGGTATATATGACTAAACTAATAGTAAATTTCGTAATACAAAACAAATTGCTTTTCCTATTATGCAACTCTTTATTTACTAAAGTAATTGATAATAAATGCTTTGTCTGGTATATTAATAACTAATCTAAGCTAAAAAAGGAGGCGCACGATCTCCTCCTGAGCTAATAAAAACAGGTTCGCGATAAAGCTTATATTGAACCGTTATTGGATTTATATATCCCTCTAATCCTGTAATATTAGGATACAGGTAAAACAAGTTCGAAAGAAAACTAAGGTGAAAATCTGGATTAATTTGTGCAATCTCTCCCCGAGTATATTCATTCTGAATTTTATAAAGATGCGATTCATTTTTGCAGCAACCGCTACATTTTAGCATTCCCTTGCAGCAGGATTTTGCTTCATGACTGATGGAAATAGATACAAGCTTTGCTCCACAATAATGGCTGGAGATAGGTACACCTATGGTACTTATCATTAAAAGTAAAACAGCTATTATGTGAGTCAGTCTTTTTAGCATATGTCTTTAACCGATTTATTAATTTGCCTATTTTATAAGAAACAAGATAAATCTTCTTTTTGTTTAAAAACGTACATACTTATCAATGATACAAATGTATAAGTTATATAGAGAATATAAAATACCACAAATATGGTATTTTTGGCCTTCTAGATTTATTCCTCACGCAGGATATTCCTACTGCTTGCAACAATATATTTTTGTCCTAAAACAATATTGGTTATTTGGTGAATAGTTGTGCGATTATTAGTGAATGGGAAAATAAATTCATAGGTATAGTTTGAAGTTAAAATAATTAACCTATCTTCGCGCCTCAATTTTAATATTACTCTTAAAACTAATTTTATGGAAAAAGAAACAAAAAGATTATCCCAACTAATGGAGGCCGGAATTGAATCCCTTGATATTACTATTACAATTGAAGATATAGTGAATCAGGATATATCGGCCCAAATGGCTATTCTTTCTGCACTTCTTGATAATGAGGACTTTGCTATATATTTTAGAGAAAAAGTAAACATCGTGTTTACGGGTATAAATCCTGGAGATAAGAAACTTTGGGAAATACCTGAGGTGAGAAAATACATTCAAAAGCTTGATGATGAGTTTCCATATTGGCTCTATTTTTCATCAAAAAAGGGAGGTAGCTTAAACTTGATTTATGAGTGTCGTATGATACCTTTTTTGAATAATGAAGATGAGTTCGACTTGAATTTCGCTGAATTTAAAGATAGCGTTCAGAATAGATGGATACCGGCGATGAGCGAGGTTTGTGCGTTTACTGATATGTCTGACGAGGAAACACAACAACTGTGCATGAGTTTTTATCGTTATATGCTAACTAAGTAATTGCATAGTTCGTGAAACTTTATTTTAGTTACGAAGACTTGTAGAGAAATGAAAATCCACTTAAAAAGGTTGATAATCCAAAATCAACCTTTTTAAGTTGATTTTTAGTGAAAAGGTTTCTTCGTCACTTTTGGTGAAAGCAAACTGTCTCAAATACTTATCCAATCAATATTCTATATGCTTTTTGATAAGCTATTTATTGAATCTGATAAAAAGTCTGCTAAACACTATGAATAAGATGTTCAATATAATATCTTCTACTAAAGTGACGAAGAACCCTAAAAAGTAATATCCTTGTGAAACTAACGATATATTATTTACATATTCAAGAGTTATTACTAGTGAGATTTAAACTCAAACTTCGAAACCGGATAACCTAAAAGATCTAACAATCTTGTTATACATTGTGATATTTAAATTTTAAACGCTATATTGCTTAAAGCTAGGAGCATCATTCCTAAAGTTATTACTAGTGAGATTTAAAACTCAAACTTCGAAACCGAATAACCTAAAAGATCTAATAATCTTGTTATCCATTGTGATATTTAAATTTCAAATGCTATATTGCTTAAAGCTTAGAGCATTATCGCTAAAGTTATCACTTGTGAGATTTAAAACTCAAACCTCATTATCTTCTCCGTTCGGTACTAGTACTTCTTTCCTGTTTTGGGGTTTCTTGTTTCTTGGTTTCCTGCCTTTCTGTTGTTCTCGACTGCCTTACAGGAGCATCACTTCGCCTTGGAGTTACCGTACGGTTTTGTGTAGGTTCGGTTCTTCTTTGAGGAGTTTTCACATCTTGTTGTCTCACAGGCCTGTTTACATCTGTAGGGGTAGTTCGGGGAACCCGGGCAGGTTGATCAATATCACGACGAGGAACAGTTGGAACGTCTATCTTCTGGGGAATATCCTTCTTCTCGGGTTGCTTGATTGGACCGTTTATCGGGTTTACTCTCAGATTCTGATTCGGAATCTCTCTGTCAGGAGTTCGTATTACATCATCTCTTTTAATAACCCGAGATGGGGCTGTCTCTCTTGTATTTCTGTCTCTGTCAATCTGAGGTCGGTAAATGCGTAATTCATTATTCCTGATTTCCTGTCCAGGCCTATTGCTTTCACGGACAGAATATCGGTTAACGGTTGTGCCCGATGCCCTTTGAACAGACTCTCTGTCGGGCCATAGTTGTAGGTGGTATTCCTTTTTCTGTCAGTATAAGTCCGGTCAATAACTGTAGAAGTTCTCATAATTTTTTCGTGACCAGATTGATCTACATAATAACGATATATGTTTCGCCTTCCAAAGTCTCTCTCTCTTACAAAGCACCAATGGTCGTGATGTCTGTCATATCGTCCGCCGTGAGGGTAATTTAGACCCATTCCCGGACCTATTGGCGACCAACCATAATAGCCATTGCCATGAAGCCAGTAAACCCATGATGGCCCCCATTCATAACCCGGCACCCAGAACCATCCTAATGCGTTATTGAATCCCCAGCGGCCATAGTGGAATGCTGCCCATCCCCAGTTGTAATCGGATATCCACGACCAGCCATATTGAGTAAGTACCCAATAGCCGTTGGTGGAATAGGGGGCGAAAGTTTCGCGTACATAGGGAATCCAGATATAGCCATAATCTGGATAATCAACCCATTGACCATAAGAACCTAACTGATCATAGAAAACTTGATAGCTGACAGGTGTATCATCATAATAGGTGTCTCTAGATAATGTTGCACATGAAGTGGTGAATACAAATATTAGAGCGAAGATTGTAGTATTTGTTTTCATGGCTGGCTAGTTTTTTAATTGAAGTATATTCCTTTATAAATAACAATGTAAATGGAATAATGGTTTTGCTTTTAAATAATTGATTCTTTGTGCTAAAGAGCTTATTATTTATATATCATAACAATTGGATTTAGCGTCGATAAAAACGCATTTGCTCAAATTAGAAATTTTTGTTTTTTCGTAATTACCGATAAGTTATTCTGGTTCGCTTTCTTCCCATTTCTTTTGGAACATTTCATCATGAAGCAGCAACATTAGAGGCTAATAGCCCCAGTATGCATAAAACAACAAAGAAAATAAATATTGGTATTGTTTCGATAGGATGATTCTCTGCATTAATATTACTGAAACGATAATAAAAACAAAGGCTGAACCCGTTTTATGAGCTCAGCCTTTACTTTTATAATTTAGTGAAACGTATTATTTCAACCATTTATCCAACCATGCAGCAAAGGTTCTTTGCCATAGAATACCATTCTGTGGCTTAAGTACCCAATGATTCTCGTCAGGGTAAATAAGCAACTGTGCAGGAACGCCTCTTAGTTTGGCTGCATTGAAAGCAGACATACCTTGTGAAGCAAGGATTCTGTAGTCCTTTTCTCCGTGGATGCAAAGGATAGGAGTATCCCATTTGTCTACAAACTTATGAGGTGAATTGGCAAAAGTGCGTTGTGCTGTGGCATTGTTCTTATCCCAGTATGCACCACCCATATCCCAGTTGGCAAACCACATCTCTTCTGTTTCCAGATATTGCTGTTCCATGTTAAAGATACCATCGTGAGCAATAAATGCTTTGAAACGCTTGTTGTGATGTCCGGCAAGCCAATAAACAGAGAAGCCTCCGAAGCTGGCACCTATACATCCTAATTTATCGGCATTTACATAAGGCTCTTTTGCCATCTCGTCGATAGCAGAAAGATAATCTTTCATGCACTGACCACCGTAGTCGCCACTGATCTCTTCGTTCCATTCCTTACCGAAACCAGGTAAACCGCGACGGTTAGGAGCTACAACAATATAATCGTTTGTTGCCATCATCTGGAAGTTCCAACGGTATGACCAGAACTGGCTGACAGGTGACTGTGGACCACCTTCGCAATAAAGCAGGGTAGGGTATTTCTTGTTAGGATCGAACTTAGGAGGATAGATAATCCAGGTTAGCATATCCTTGTCATCGGTAGTCTTAATCCAGCGTTCTTCCACCTTTGACATCTCTACCTGATCATAGATATGCTTGTTTTCGAAAGTAAGCTGTTTAGCTTCACCTTTCATGGAAACGGCATAGATTTCATCACCCATACTCATGGAGTGACGGGTAGCAATCAGTTGTTTGCCGTTAAGTTTAATAGCGGCATAGTCGTGAACACCTTCGGTAAGCTTTTGTTGCTTTTTACCTTCAACATCTACCTTGTAGATTTGTGAGGTTGCATGCCACACACCGGTAAAGAAAAGGCTCTTGCTATCGCTGTTCCAGATAAATCCTTCCACACTAGAATCGAATGCTTTGCTTACGAATGTTTTTACTCCGGTAGCCAGATTCATTACGAACAAACGGTTCTGATCACTTTCATATCCATCGTGCTCCATGCTTTGCCATGCAATATATTTTCCGTCAGGAGAATATTGAGGATTTGTGTCATAACCCATCATACCTTCGGTTATGTTCTTTGTCTGCTTGGAAGCCAGTTTATATACATATATATCTGAATTGGTAGAAACTGCATAATCTATTCCGGTCTTCTTGCGTGAAGTATAAGCAATGTTCTCGCCTTTAGCATCCCATGCCAGTTGCTCAATGCCACCAAAAGGTTTCATTGGCGATTCATATTGTTCGCCGGCCATGATATCTGTAATGTTTGTAAGTGCAGAACCATCAAAATCGGCTACAAAAGGGTGGGGAACAGTAGTAACCCATTCGTCCCAGTGTTTGTACATAAGGTCCTCAACAACGAGTCCGCTAGCCTTTGGAAGGTCTGGATATCTGTCGGCTGTAGTTGTGCCATACTTTACTTGTGAAATGAAAAGCACTTTTTTTCCGTCGGGTGAGAAAGAGAAACCTTCAATGTCCTTGTCAAAGTTTGAAAGTTGTCTGCGATCTGTACCGTCTGGATTCATTTCCCAAAGCTGACTGCTACCACTTTCTGTACATATAAAGGCAATTTTGCTACCGCCTTTAATCCAGATAGCTTCGTTCTCACCAAATGGAGTGTGAGTAATCTGCTTGTTGTCTGTGCCGTCTGCGTTCATCACAAAGACTTCTCTGTTACTTTTGTTTTGTGGCACACTGTAGTAAGCAACCGTATAGACGATTTTCTTACCGTCGGGCGATACATTGAAGCCTCCGATTCTTCCCATTGCCCAAAGAGCCTCAGGAGTCATTCGTCCGCCTTTGATCACTATATCGGACTTTCCGATAAGCGACTCGCTCTTGTCTCCTGCAGCTTCTGCCGAAAGTGTTCCGGCAAGCATTAGTGCTGCTGACATCGTTACTAATTTTGATTTTTTCATATAATTAAATGAATTATTTATTCGTAGTGCGAAATTAATCATTCTGGGGTGATTATTTATTCTTTCGCGGAATAAATATAACAGAAAAATGTATTTGAGTGAAAGGTAATAAAGAACTTTGCTAATATCAAACGGAGTGTGATGATAATGGAGGAAAATGAAATAATCAACTGAGCATTCTGAAGGTACAATAACCGAAGGTGCAATGATAATGTGGAAAATGAAAAACAAAGAAAATCTGAATAATTTCAGTGATACATAAAGTCTAGTGATAATCCTATAAATATGAACCAATCTGAATTGAAGTTGTACATTTCAGTGATACATGAAGTCTAATGATAATGGTGACTAGTTCTAAATAACCGTTACAGGTTTCTGTGATAAAATTATAAATTAATCTCTTTGTCCATTACGTTTTATTTTGTGTAAAGCTATCTTAGGGCTAGACATAAACAAAGCAATGTGATTATAAGAACATGTAATTCTTTAAAGAAGAAAGATTCTTCGCTCGTCGGGACGGGTGCTTCCGCCCATTGCCTCTAGGTTTCCCCGAGCAGAGTGATATAAAAAAACAGATCGCTACAAGAAAAACTCGCAACGATCTGCTATTAATTATATTTCTGTCACAGAAATCTGTTATGAATTATTTTCCGCGTTTCAAACGTTCAGTTTTTAAACGGTCACGTTCCTTAGCCATACGTTCCTGTTGCTCTTGCATATCAGCCATTTTAGACATTAAGCCTGTTTTCTTCTTAGGTTTGTCACTGCTCTTATAAGCTTCTAGTTTTGCAAGAATCTTATCGTCGTTAACAACCTTTTTAAGAACAACCATTGTAATGATACTAATCAGGGTAGAAAGCAAATAATAGTAGTTCAAACCTGATGCATAATCGTTCAAAATGAAGATAAACATGATTGGCATTACATACATCATAGCTTTCATACCTGGCATTTGTTGCTGACCGGTATCTTGCTGATTCATTGTATACTTAGTATTTAGAATGTTTGCCAATGACATTAACAAGCAGAACAAACTGATGTGATTTCCTACAAACGGAATATGCTGATTCCATTGAATAAAGGCATCGAATGTTGAAAGGTCGTCTGCCCAAAGGAAACTCTGCTGACGCAATTCAATAGCACTAGGTACGAACATGAACAGTGCGATAACAATTGGCATCTGAAGCACCATTGGTAAGCATCCGCTCATTGGACTAACACCATATTTGCTGTAAAGAGACATTGTTTCCTGTTGTTTCTTTAAAGCGTCTTCTTTCTTAGGATATTTCTGGCTTATGATATCAATCTGTGGCTTTAGAACTCTCATTCTGGCAGATGACATATATGACTTGAATGTAAAGTAGAAAATAACCGCTTTTACAATTACAGTCATAAAGAATAGTACCCATCCCATGCTTAATCCAAGGCCAGTAAGCCAGTCGAATACATTAATGGTAAACACTTTGTTGATCCAGCGAAGGAAAGACCATCCTAGTGGAACAAGTTTATCAAGTTCAAGCTTGTTACTATCGTCCTTATCTGCATCGAATGCTTTCAGCGTTTTGTAATGGTTAGGACCAAAGTAGAAATGCATGTTGGTAGCCTTAGAACCTTTAGCATCGAAGTAAGTAGTCATTGTTGATGAGTAATTCTTCAGATAACCGCTACCTTCATTTTCTAAGCTAGATTTCAAAACATTCTTTTCGAAATCCTGATCGGCAATAAATACAGAAGAGAAATATTGAGTTTTGTAACCAATCCATTTTAATCTTCCTGTAATAGAGGCATCAGCATTCTTGCTTTCAGAGAGATTATCGGTGTCGGCACCATCGTACTTATACATCAGGTAAGCATAACGGCCTTCGTTCTTATATCCTTTCTCTGCCTGACGAAGTTTCTGATTCCATTCAATATCTACGTAATTAACGCTTGGAGACAGCTTGTCGAGCATGCCGTTAGCTTTAATACTGAAATCTACCATGTAGTTTCCTTTGTGCATGGTATATGTGAAATCGATATAGCTATCATTGCTGGCAGCCAGACGCATTGTAACCGAAGAGTCGTTCTTGTTTACAGCCTGGAAATAATAATCCTTAGTTTCAATTTTTTCTTTCTTGTTATAGAAGAAGAAATTCATACTAACATCTTCTTTGTCGAATAAAACCAAAGGCTTTTTGTCCTGTCCGTTGTATTTCTTCAACATGGCAGAGTAAACTCGTCCGCCTTTGTTTGAGAATGTTAGTTTAACTAAATCATTTTCAATTGTAGTAAAGCTTTCGGTTCCCTTTGCAGCATTGTAGAAAGTAGCCATTGTATCAACAGCCTGAACTGCAACAGAGTCTGTAAAAGCAGCAGCTTTAGCTTTGTTGGCAGTATCTTTCTGAGCCAGTGTTTGAATGGAATCCTGAAAGTGTTTCTGGGCAATAAGTTGTTTCTCACTGGGGCGTTGTAAAAAGGTAAATCCTATTAAAACAGCTCCAATCAGTCCGAATCCCACTAAGGTATTTTTGTCCATAATTACAAGTTATACATTTATATTTTTTAAAGTCTTATTTATTAATAGCGGCCTTAATAAAGGATACAAACAGTGGGTGAGGATTAAGCACAGTGCTGCTGTATTCCGGGTGGAATTGTGTACCTATATACCAACGTAAAGTAGGTATCTCTACAATCTCTACCAAGTCTGACTCTGGATTAACTCCCACACACTTCATACCAGCCTTTTCATATTCAGCTTTATATAAATTGTTGAATTCATAACGGTGACGGTGACGTTCCTGAATATGCTCTTTCTTATAAGCTTCGTAAGTCTTTGATTTTTTGTCTAATACACATTCAAAAGCACCCAGACGCATAGTTCCACCCATGTTGGTAATTGCTTTTTGTTCTTCCATAATGTCAATTACAGGGAACTTAGTGCTTTCGTTCATCTCTACAGAGTTTGCATCTGCATAGCCTAACACGTTTCTTGCAAATTCAATACAGATTGATTGCATACCCAGACAGATACCAAATGTTGGAATATCATTTTCGCGAGTATATTTTGCTGCTACGAACTTACCTTCGATACCTCTAGGACCAAATCCCGGACAGATAACAACACCATCTACATTGCTTAACTTCTCAGCAACATTGGCTTCTGTAAGTTTTTCGCTCTGTACATATTCAATCTTAACCTTACGATCGTTGTAAGTAGCTGCTTGCGAAAGAGATTCGAGAATTGATTTGTACGCATCCTGCAATTCTACGTATTTACCAACAAGGGCAATTTTAACTTCTTTGGTTGCCTTGTTTCTTCTTTCAATAAATGCTTTCCATGAATCCAGGTTTGGCTTGTTACCAATTGGTAACCCCATTTTGCTAAGGATTGTTTCATCAAGTCCTTGTTCCTGCATTTTTAATGGAACTTCGTAGATACTTGGTACGTCTGTTGACTGAACTACAGCTCTGTCTTCTACATTACAGAATAGTGCAACTTTCTTTCTTAAGCTGTCGCTTAAGTCGTGTTCACTGCGAAGTACCAGGATATCTGGCTGTACTCCTAATTCCTGTAATTGCTTTACAGAGTGCTGAGTAGGTTTAGTCTTCAACTCTTTAGCAGCAGCAAGATAAGGTACATAAGTTAAGTGTACGCAAAGCGCATTATTACCTAACTCCCAACGAAGCTGACGCATACTTTCAATAAATGGAAGAGATTCGATGTCACCAACAGTACCACCAATTTCTGAAATTACAAAGTCGTATTTGTATTTACTACCAAGAAATTTAACGTTTCGTTTAATTTCGTCTGTAATATGAGGTATAACCTGAATAGTTTTACCTAAGAAGTCGCCACGGCGTTCTTTGTCAATTACACTCTTGTAAATACGTCCTGTTGTAATATTATTGGCCTTAGTAGTCTGAATATCCAACATTCGTTCATAATGTCCCAAGTCAAGGTCACATTCATGACCATCAACTGTGACGTAACATTCCCCATGTTCGTAAGGGTTAAGTGTTCCTGAGTCAATATTGATATAAGGATCGAACTTCTGTATAGTTACCTTATAGCCTCTTGCTTGAAGTAACTTACCAATTGATGATGCAATAATTCCTTTACCTAATGAAGAGGCAACCCCTCCTGTGACGAAGATGTACTTTGTTTCTCCCACGACAATACTATTTTATTATAATTAAATTAAGCGGTTTTTTTAGACCTTTTAAACCGCAAAAATACTAAAAAAAGAGGACGTGGTTAAATTTTCAACTTAAAATTATTATAAAAAACAATATTTGGGGATTCTTTATGCAATTTAAATATTTAGTTGTAGCTTTGTGATTTATTAGTTTTTAAATACGGTATGAAAAAAGAATTTACTTTAATTTTATTATTGTTTTTTACGCTTACTTCGTTTGCTAATAATAAGAAAAGTCAGCGTTCTTCCTTGGAGAAAATTGAGCAGGATACGGTATTCCTGAAAAAGTACAGTGACGCACTTACAACATTGTATAATCGTCATCTGGGAGTGTTGGACTCATTGAATAATGATTCTGTACCGGCCAGAAATATTGAGCTTGAGCCAAGATTCTACAGATTGTTTGTGCCTCTTGCATATTATTATTCTCCTGTTGAAGATACTTTTAATCCTGAATGGAAATCACTAGGAATACAAAATCAAGAATATCCTCTTGATGAGCTTTTTCCTATTGATAAAAATGCGTTCAACCAGACAGAAAGGATAAACCATATTGTAAATAAAGCTTTGCTATATACATATCTTAGATATCCTGATCTGGTTGTTAATTTTGAAGATAATATAACCAGGCAATCAATATATAGAGTTGAAGAAACAGAAGAATTAAAACCTAAAACTTCTGTTATAAAGCTCTTTAAACCAGAGCCTATGAGTAATCATGTGGATAAGGTTCAGGTAACAATTCAGAAACCTAATTTCTGGGTTAATTATGGTTCAGGGTCTATGCAGTTTACTCAGAACTACATTTCGGATAACTGGTATAATGGTGGCGAAAGTACAAACTCTGTATTGATGAATCTTAAGTTAGTAGCTAATTATAATGATCAGCAAAAGATTCAGTTTGATAATACTTTCGAAGCTAAAATGGGATTCAATACTGTGTCTTCAGATACATTACGCCCATACAGAATAAATACAGATCTGCTTCGTATGTCTAGTAAACTGGGCTTAAAAGCAGCTTCCAACTGGTATTATACAATATCTGGTGAGTTCACTACTCAGTTCTTTAAGAATTATTCTACTAACAGCAGAAATCTTAAATCGTCTTTCCTTGCTCCGGCCAATTTTAACTTAAGTATTGGTATGGATTACAAGGTAAACAAAAAGAAGCTTACTTTATCTGTAGTTATGTCTCCGGCTGCGTATAATATGAAATATGTAGGAAACGATAAGGTGAATGAAACAAGTTATGGTTTGAAGGAAGGCGAATCTTTCTTGCATGATGTCGGTTCTAAGTTGCTGACTAACATGAAATGGACAATGTTTCCATCCGTAACCTGGGAGTCTCGTTTATACTATTTCACCAGCTACAAAAAAGTAGAAGCAGAATGGGAAAACACCTTTAACTTTGTGTTGAACCGTTATTTGTCGACCAAACTGTTCTTCCACGGACGATTTGATGATGGTGTTTCACGTCGCCCGGGTAAATCATATTTCCAATTTAAAGAGTTACTCAGCTTTGGTATAAATTACTCCTGGTAAACAGGTCTATAAATTAATAAATGGCACTCCCCGTATGTTGATTTAAACATGCGGGGAGTGTTTGTTTTTACATGATTATTATTCATTAAACCATTCACCAATAAATAAAATCCATTTCTGAATGAATGAAATTTATTGGCGAATAATGTCCAGCTATTGATTAATACTTTTTTGTAATGTAACAGATTCTTTTACAGCATCTTCAAGAGATTAACATCAAATAACTGAAATTCTGCACAACATTATAGTTCCATTTACAGTAATAATCTGTACATTTGGTTCATTAAAAACAAACAGGTATGCTAGATTTAGAAAAAATTACAGAGAAAGTACGTCAGCTGGCTATTGAAACCGGTGGCTTTCTTCGGGAAGAACGTATCAACTTTAACAGAGATAGGGTAGAAGAAAAGAATTCGCACGATTATGTATCATATGTAGATAAAGAATCGGAACGCAGAGTTGTAGCCCGCTTGTCGGAGCTGATTCCGGAAGCCGGATTTATTGCAGAAGAAGGATCGGGCACTCATGGTGATGAAGAATATTTCTGGTTGGTTGATCCTCTTGACGGGACTACAAACTATATCCATAACAATGCTCCGTATTGCGTTAGCATAGCATTGAGAAGTAAAACGGAACTATTGATTGGAGTAGTGTATGAAGTATGCCGGGATGAATGTTTTTGGGCATGGAAAGGTAGCAAAGCCTATTTAAACGGCAATGAAATTCATGTGTCGGATGTTGATGTAATGGACACTGCGTTTATCGCTTTGGGATTCCCTTATAATTATAAAGCGTATAAACCAATGGCACTTCATATTGTTCAGGAATTATATGGTAAAGCAGGAGGTTTACGCTTACAGGGAGCTGCAGCTGCCGAAATCTGTTATATAGCAGCAGGACGGTTTGAGGCACGTATAGAAGCGTTTCTTGGTCCATGGGACATAGCTGCAGGAGCATTAATCTTAATGCAGGCAGGAGGTAAAGTTACAGATTTTGATGGAGGGGATACTTTTTATTCAGGACATCAGGTTCTTGCTACAAACGGAAAACTTCATAATCAGCTACTTGAGGTTGTAAGAACGGGTAAAGAATAGTGCTGATCTCATTTTTGCATTAAAATATACGGTAATACAATTTTATTTTAGTACGTTTGTAGTGGTAAAAAGATAAATGTAATAATGAATATACCTATTATATTTCAGTTCTTAAAAGAACTATCTTTAAATAATAATCGCGAATGGTTTAATGACCATAAGGACGATTATCTGAAAGCTCAGGCTGAATTCGAAAACTTACTGACTGCCATTATTCAACGGATATCTCTGTTTGATGATGAGATTGTTGGAATTCAGGCAAAAGACTGCACATACCGCATTTACCGAGATGTTCGTTTTTCTCAGGATAAATCTCCGTACAAACTCCATTTTGGTGGATATATTAATGGAAAAGGAAAGAAGTCAGAGCATTGTGGCTACTATGTTCATCTGCAGCTGGGCTATTGTCTACTGGCAGGAGGTAGTCTATGCCCTCCACCTGATATTCTGAAGGCATTAAGACAATCTGTCTATGATAATATTGACGAATATCGTTCTATAGTAGAAGATCCTGCTTTTAAGAAATACTTTCCGGTTATTGGAGAAAACTTTCTGAAGACAGCTCCTAAAGGATTTCCTAAGGATTTTAAATACATTGATTATCTCAAACCAAAGGAATTTATATGCTCTTATCAGGTTCCTGATGAGTTCTTTCTGGATGAAAAGATGCTCGATAATGTAGCCGATGCATTTAAGCAACTGAAACGCTTTAGCGACTTCACTAATTATACAATTGATGAATTTGAATAAAATAAAAATAGTAATTATTAATCTAATAAATTAAAAAGTTATGGTAGTAGATAAAATTGAAAATTTGGACAAATATGTTTCTTTGAATCCTCTTTTTGCTCAGGCTATTGAATTTCTGAAATCAAATAATCTTTCGGAAATGGAAGTAGGTAAAACTGAACTTAAAGGTGCCGATTTAGTTGTTAATGTAGCACAGACTAGCCCAAAAACAAAGGAACAAGCCAAATTGGAAACACACAATAAGTTTATTGATATTCAGATTCCATTGTCGGGCGTAGAAGTTATGGGATACACTGCTGGTGTAGACTGTAAACCTGCTGATGCTGCTTATAATGCAGAAAAAGATATTACTTTCTTTGACGGTTTGGCCGATAGCTATATTGCTGTAAAACCAGGAATGTTTGCTATATTCTTCCCTGAAGACGGTCATGCTCCTGGTATTACTGAAACCGGAGTTAAGAAAGTTATCGTTAAAGTATTAGCTTAAGTTATACTTACCAACACACACCTATGAATAAGACACTGAATTTAATTAAGAGAGACTCATGGCTTGAACCCTACAAGGAAGCAATAACAGGACGCTATGAACATGCGCTCTATAAAGAGTCTGAATTAACCGAAAAAGGTAAAATAACGCTTTCATACTTTGCTTCCGGATATCTGTATTTCGGATTACACCGAACCAACGATGGATGGATATTCCGTGAATGTGCTCCTAATGCCACTTGTATTTATATGATTGGTACATTCAGTGACTGGCAGGAAAAAGAATCTTATAAATTACAACGCATTGGTAATGGGAATTGGGAATTGAAATTACCTGCCGATGCGTTGAAACATGGTGAGTTATATAAACTAAAAATCTTCTGGGAGGGAGGACAAGGTGAACGTATTCCTGCATGGGCAACACGTGTAGTGCAGGATGATGTTACCAAAATATTTTCCGCTCAAGTATGGTCTCCTGAAGAAGCTTTTCAGTTTAGTAAAACACCATTTATTCCTAAAAAAGATCCGCTTTTAATCTATGAGTGCCATATCGGTATGGCTCAGCAAGAGGAAAAGGTAGGAACTTACAATGAATTCCGGGAAAAAATACTTCCACGAATAGCAAAGGCAGGATACAACTGTATTCAGATTATGGCTATTCAGGAACATCCTTATTACGGAAGTTTTGGTTATCACGTATCCAATTTCTTTGCAGCATCTTCGCGTTTCGGAACTCCTGAAGAGTTGAAGCTGCTGATTGATACAGCTCACGGATTAGGTATTGCTGTGATTATGGATATTGTTCATTCTCATGCAGCCAAGAATGAAATAGAAGGATTAGGAAACTTTGCTGGCGATCCATATCAGTACTTCTATCAAGGTGCTAAAAGAGAACATCCGGCATGGGATTCACTTTGCTTTGATTACGGCAAGGACGAGGTTCTTCATTTCTTACTTTCCAACTGTAAATTCTGGATGAATGAGTACAAGTTTGATGGATTTCGTTTCGATGGTGTAACTTCCATGCTTTATCACAGTCATGGTTTAGGAGAAGCATTTGTTGGCTATGGCGATTATTTCAATGGCCATCAGGATGACAATGCCATATGTTACCTTACATTGGCAAACAGGCTTATACACGAGGTAAATCCTGAGGCTATAACTATTGCCGAAGAAGTATCTGGTATGCCCGGATTAGCTGCTAAAACCGAAGATGGTGGGTATGGGTTTGATTACCGTATGGCAATGAATATTCCAGATTACTGGATAAAGACAATCAAGGAAAAAATTGACGAGGACTGGAAACCTTCATCTATATTCTGGGAAGTAACCAATCGTCGTAAAGACGAAAAAACTATTTCCTATGCAGAAAGTCATGATCAGGCGTTAGTGGGTGATAAAACTCTTATATTCCGCTTAATTGATGCTGATATGTATTGGCATATGCAGAAAGGTAGCGAAAACTACACTGTAAATCGGGGAATAGCTCTTCATAAAATGATCCGTTTGGTTACTGCTACTACAATCAATGGTGGATATCTCAACTTCATGGGGAATGAATTTGGCCATCCGGAATGGATTGATTTTCCGCGTGAAGGTAATGGATGGTCATGTAAATATGCACGTCGTCAATGGGATCTTGTAGATCGTAAAACGTTGGTTTATCACTATTTGGCCGATTTTGATCAACAAATGATTGAATTGGTTGAAGGTGTTAAAGATTTCCAGAGTCTTCCAATTGAAGAAATATGGCATAATGATGGTGATCAGATATTGGCATATAAACGTGAAGACCTGGTTTTTGTATTCAACTTTAATCCGGCTAAATCATTTACCGATTATGGCTTCCTTGTTGCTCCGGGCTCGTATAGTGTTGTACTAAATACCGATGCTAAGGAATTTGGCGGAAATGGATTGGCAGATGACAATATTAAGCATTTAACTAATTTTGATCCGTTATATAAAGGTGAAAATAAAGAGTGGTTAAAACTATATATTCCGGCCCGCTCTGCAGTAGTATTGCGTAAAACAGAATAGTTTATGTATAGTTATAACTCTCATTTAGAAAAGAAAACCACTCGTACAATCTCTTGTGTGAGTGGGTTTCTTTTTATTTTATTTAGCTTTGTTTATCTGGCTGTAAGTTTCCGATATTTATTATACATAACAGAGGACTTATCTCTTTTTACTTATGACATTCCTTTCTTTCTGGAAAAAGTAAGTAAACCGGGAGGAATACTTCTTTATATTGCTTCTTTTTTTACTCAATTCCTCTGTTATCCCTGGATAGGAGCACTTATTATTATTGCATTTCTGCAACTCATTCAGTGGCTCATTCACAGATCGTTTGACTTTAACAGGAAGTATTTTATAATCTCGTATATACCGTCGTTCCTTCTTTTGATAATTATCACAGATGCAGGACGCTCGCTTTATCTGATGACTCATCTGGAGTCTATTTTTACTTATGTACTTAGCATTTTTTTTCTGCTGCTAAGCTATTATTCTTTTATAAACATACAAGATCCCCGAAAAAGCCTCATAACTCTCTGCTGGCTAATTCCATTGTTGTTTTTTGGACTTTCGGGTAGTGCAGCAATTTTCTTTTCTGGGCTAATCCTTTTATGCGGAATATTATCAAAAAGAAATAGCAATATTTTCTCTATTTGTTTATTCTCTTTGGGGCTAATCGGACTTTCGTTTCTTCTGGCAAAATATTTATTATATCCGTATTTCACTACCAATCAGGTTTTGTTTGGCATTCATCCTATAACCCCGGTAGATTATAAAACAGAGAAACTGTTGCCGCATCTGTTGCTTTTACTATTTTTCGTGTTAATTGCAATCAGGCAAATGTTTCCTCCAATGGGAAACAGAATTACTTCCTATGCCCGATGGATATACACAAATATAATTGGATTACTTATTTTGTCGGCACTTACGGCTATGCTGGCCAATTGTAATGATGACTTCAGATACGAGATGGTGATAGATCGTAGTATACAAAACAGAAACTATAACAAAGCTTTACGGGCAGGGCAGGATGCTCCTCATCCTACCAGAGAAATGACCGTGCTTCGTAATACAGCTTTAGTTCTTTCGGGGCATGCAGGAGATAAAATGTTTGAATACACACAGGATTATAAATCTGATGGCCTGTTCTTTGATTATAATAAAGATAAACCATCATATCCGGGTGGTGCTATGATTTATTTCTATTTAGGAGCTAAACATCTTGCTACAGAATGGGCAAACAATGATTATCTTAAAAATAGAAATTCATTCAGAATGCTAAAGGATTATGTGCTTATTGCTACTGCAAACGGACACTTAAATGCAACAAAGCAAACTGCGCAAATACTGGATAATACATTATTTCATCGTGATTTTGCAAAAGAACTTTATGAAATAATAGCAGATACTACTATTCTTATAAATAAGGATCAGGTATTTGGTGGCATTAAGCAACGGTTATCTGATAACTACTATCCGTTTCCAACTAAAGGGAATTATGATAAGTTTATCTGCAATTTCTATCGCGATAATCAGGATAATAAAGTGGCATACGAGTATTACTTAATGTCTGCTCTGCTCGATAAGAATGTTGAGAAAATAAGCTGGGGTCTGAAGCGTTACTGGAACTATTATAAGAAAACCATGCCAAAGCATTATGCAGAAGCGGCTGTGCTATGCAATTATATAAATAAAGCTCCGGTGGTATATGCAAATAAGGTAACTTTGGATAAGTTCAAAGAGTTTCTTAAACTAAAGAAAGTACAAAACAATTCTGCAACCGAAGCAAATGTAATGCGTAAAAAGTACGGAGATACATACTGGTGGTATTATTTTTATAAATGAGTTCGCTGATTTCTGTAACTAATTAGATATCAGGTAAAACTCTTTATTTATGGTGCTTTCAGAGTTGTTCTATTGTTAAAAATATAATTCTTGTAAATTAAGTATAAATGCATAATATTACCTTTGCATTTGCACTTAATTTACAAAGAAATCCTAAATCAATGAGTTATCTTGAAGAAACTGCTTTGTTTCTGGATATAAATCTAATAATTTTCTGTCTAATTTATCAACATAACTATATATTTCAACAAAGTAGCCGAAAGCATTCTTCTCTGCAAAGTCTTTTTGAGCTTCTAGTTGCAAAAATGGGATATTTGAAATATTAACAAATTCTTCTTTTATGTTTTGTGGATCAGTGAGAGAACCTTTTAAAATATGCATTTTAGCCTCTTTGAAGAGCTTCTTTGAATAACAAGCATGTGAAAATGGATTCCTAAATTTGTTTTTTAAATAGTTTAATCTTTGAACTTCATCTTGGGTTATTAATCTCTTGCTTTCACATTGTTTAATAGCGTCACATAAATTCTTTTCATCATATTCTTTAACTTCTGCTTCAAATGTTTTGTCCATTGGCTCGTTTTCATCAAAACATCTTCCATTTGAGTCAATAGTTATAAGAGCTTGTTTAAGCATATTCTCAAATAAATGATTTGTAAGTGTAATAGCTGCTTGATTAGCATTGATTATTAGGCAATCACAAATTTCAGAAATGACATATGTCAATTGATTTAATACATGCAACTCGCAAAACTTGATTGAAACTAATTTCCTTTTAGTTTCATCAACTATCAAATGCTTACTTAAATATTGCAAAGCATCTTGTGCTTTTTCTTCAGAAAGTAATTTTACTGAATAACTTAAGTTTATTTTCATATTAATTTTTATTGGATAGATTTTAAGATTTGTATTTGCAAATGTATACTATATTTTATACAATGTAACTCTGAAATTAAGAGATATAAAAATCCTCTCAGCTTAATTGTTGAGAGAATTTTTATATTGATTTTATAATGATGTAATATAATGATTTGTAATTTTTATTGATGGTGCTATTTTAAAAATAGATTTACTGACATTTTGTATCAATATTTTATAATGAGTCCCCATATATTAGTTTATTCAATTAATGACCAAGCTAATATAAGGGGAATATTCTTTTAAGAGGTTTTAATCTCTTTGATTTCTGGTTTTGAGTTTTACTTTGAGAAAGCCTCTTTTTTTGATATTTGATTATTTACTCGAATGTTTCATATCTTGTGGTGAGTAATTTACGGTCTCCCAGCGTATTGTCCACACGGGCTACGTTTATCCAGAACTTATTATCGCGTACTGATTGAATAGGATAAGCGGCCTTTTCACGAGAATATGCGTGCGACCAATTATCAGCCACCACTTCATATTCGGGGTGAGGAGCATTTACAAGAACATTATCTGCTTTGTCGGCAGTGCCATCCTTCACTTCCTGAATTTCCTGATAGATGGACAACATTACATCTACAAAATTATCCAGTTCGGCAAGGCTTTCGCTTTCTGTTGGCTCAACCATTAATGTGCCATGAACAGGGAAGGAGAGAGTAGGAGCATGGTATCCATAATCCATCAATCGCTTGGCAATATCATTTTCTGTAATACCTGTCTCGTTAGAAATATTACGGCATTCAAGAATCATTTCATGACCCACGAAGCCATTGGCTCCTCTATAAACAATACCATAAGTATCTTTCAGACGAGCAGCCAGATAGTTGGCATTTAGAATAGCAATAGCCGTTGCTTGCTTTAAGCCTTCAATTCCCATCATTCGGATATATCCGTAAGTGATTGGTAAAACGCCGGCACTTCCATACGGAGCAGAGGAAACTGTATTCTGAGAAGATCCAAAGAATGGATGTTCAGGCAAGAACGGAACAAGATGTTTAGCCACGCAAATAGGGCCTACGCCAGGACCACCACCACCATGAGGAATGGCAAATGTTTTATGTAGGTTAAGATGACAGACATCTGCACCAATTGTCCCCGGGTTGGTATATCCTACCTGAGCGTTCATGTTTGCTCCATCCATGTAGACTTGTGCACCGTAGGAGTGAATAATGGCACAGATTTCTTTAATCTCAGTTTCAAAAATACCGTGAGTAGAAGGATAGGTAATCATCAAAGCAGCCAGATCGTCTTTATTCTCTTCTGCTTTAACGCGAAGATCATCCATATCAACGTTGCCAAATTCATCGCAGGCACAGATAATTGGGGTGAATCCCGCCTGAACAGCCGATGCCGGATTGGTTCCGTGAGCTGATGCCGGAATTAAAACTTTACTACGATTACCTTTACCTCTGCTGATAAGATAAGTACGAATAACACGAAGTCCGGTATATTCTCCTGCAGCACCTGAATTGGGCTGGAAACTTACACCTGCAAAGCCAGTAATCTGTTTCAGATATTCGCCTAAGTTATAGATAAGTTCGCTGTAACCTTCTACCTGCTCTTCTGGAGCAAAAGGATGTATGCCCGAAAATGAAGGGTTCGACAATGGGAACAACTCGGCAGCAGCGTTTAGCTTCATGGTGCAAGATCCCAGAGATATCATGGTATGAGCCAATGAGATATCCTTTCTATCAAGGCGCTTGATGTATCTCATCATCTCAGTCTCTGTGTGATACTGACTGAAAATAGGATGAGTAAGGAATGTACTTTTACGTTTAAACGATTCTTTCAGTGAGCCATTCTCAGGAATAGAGGTTACTTCTGCAAACTCTTTTTCTGCCGCAATCGAGAAAATGGTAAGCAGAACATTTACATCATGAATATCTGTTGTTTCGTCAACACTGATTCCCACATCTCCATTATCAAAATAGCGCAGGTTAACTTTTTTGCTTTGAGCGATTGTACGCATCTGACTGGCAGAAACCTGATCGGTAAGTGATAAGCGGATTGTGTCGAAGTATTGTTCGTTTTGCTGCTTATATCCTAACTTCTTTAATATTTTGTTTATATAGGTAGTTGTCTGATGTATGCGGTTGGCTATGTTCTTTAAACCCTCAGCACCATGGTAAACAGCGTAGAATCCGGCCATGGTTGCAAGCAAAGCCTGAGAAGTACAAATGTTTGAAGTAGCTTTTTCACGCTTAATGTGTTGTTCACGTGTCTGCAATGCCATGCGGTAGCAAAGTTTACCATATTTATCTTTCGACCAGCCAATGATTCGTCCCGGCATACTTCTTTTAAACTCATCGCGTGTAGCAAAGTAAGCAGCAGAAGGGCCTCCGTAATACATTGGGATACCTAATCGCTGAGTTGAGCCGAAAACGATATCTGCTCCCCATTCTCCGGGAGGAACAAGCAGTGCCAGACTAAGTATGTCGGCAGCTACGGAAACTTTACATCCCGCTGCATGAGCTTTTTCGGTGAAGCCACGATAGTCTTCCACATTACCGTCTGAGTTTGGATATTGAATAATACAGCCAAATACATCGGGCGTAAATTCAAATTGCTTGTAATCTCCGGTGAGCACAACTATTCCCTGAGGAACAGCACGGGTATTAATTACCGCATGTGTCTGCGGAAAAACCTTTTCATCAACAAAAAGAATATTAGCGCCATTCTTTTGCTGCTCACGAGAACGCAGTCCGTACATCATGTTTGCAGCTTCTGCGGCAGCAGTTGCCTCGTCGAGCAGTGAACAGTTTGCCAAAGGCATTGCCGTTAAATCTGATATAACGGTCTGGAAATTCATTAAAGCTTCCAGGCGTCCTTGCGAAACTTCTGTCTGATATGGTGTATAAGAAGTATACCATACGGGATTTTCGAGCACGTTTCGCTGAATAACAGCAGGAGTAATAGTGTCATACCACCCCATACCAATATAGGTAGTAAAAATCTTATTTTTTGCTCCTAGTTTGCAAATGTGCTCAGTAAAAAGACGTTCCGTCATCGGAGCAGGAAGACTTACTTGTTTCTTCAAGCGAATATTTGAAGGAATTGTTTGGTTAATCAGTTCATCCAGGCTTTTTACACCAATGGTATTGAGCATGTGTTCCATATCTTTCTCTTCAATACCGATATGTCGGTTAGATAATAGATCTGTTTTCATAGTATTATGTTTTCTTAAAGTATAGTTATATTTTGGTTCTTTACCTATCTGAAAAAAGGATTCTCGGTTTTCTCAATTCCTATTGTTGTAGGAGCTCCGTGACCGGGATAAACAACTGTATCATTTGGCAAAATAAAGAGACGACTACAAATGTTTTCCAGCAATTCGTCGAAGTTACCTCGTGCAAGATCGGCACGCCCTATGCTTCCCTGAAACAATACATCACCGGAGAACATACAGTTTTCCTGCTTGCAGTAATAAACCAGACTACCGGGAGAATGACCCGGAACATGAATGGCTTCCAGAGTTAAACTGCCAAATGAAATAATGTCTCCATCGCATATGTATTTACCAAGTGGCACCGGCTCTTCCTTAAGCTCGAAGCCAAACATACGCGACTGTTTAGGTGCTTGTTCAAGCCAGAACTCATCTGCTTTGTTTGCTTCCGCTTTTATGCCGTATTCCTTTAGCATAAAAGGATTGCCGAATATATGATCCAAATGCAAATGAGTATTCAAAAGATGCTTTATTGTGAGTCCATTACTGTCGATATATTTTTTCAAAGCCATCTTTTCTTCCTCGTAGAAGCATCCCGGGTCAATCACAACTGCTTCGTTGCTATCATCACTCAGAACGTAACAGTTCACGGGAAACATATTGAATTCAAATCTCTTTATCTTCATAAAAGTAAATTCTTAAACTAATGGAACATAAACAACCTTCTTTGTTTCGAAGAATTCTTCCTCGAAGTAGTCGCTTATGCTATTAATAACTGTTTTATTTTTAAATGGCAATGTTTCGTGTTGAAGCTCACCACCTTTTAAACAAATAAGGCCATTTGGCAACGCATTGATTTGTTTCTTTGAAACATTCTTCTTAATGATATCAATTAAATCGGAAAGAGGCATTACGGCACGGCTAACTACAAAGTCGAACAATTGTTTTTCCTCTTGTGCACGGGCATGACGGAAGGTTACATTCGTCAGTCCTATGGCATTTGCCACCTCTGTTGCCACTCTCACTTTCTTTCCGATACTGTCTACAAGGTGAAACTTCGTATCCGGAAAAAGAATAGCCAGTGGAATACCAGGGAAACCTCCTCCGGTACCGAGATCCATTATTGAAGTTCCGGGCTTGAAATCGATAACCTTTGCAATAGCAAGAGAGTGGAGCACGTGATGCTCGTACAGGTTTTCTATATCTTTTCTGGAAATAACATTTATTTTGGCATTCCAGTCTATGTATAAATCATAAAGAGCTGCAAACTGACGGTGCTGCTCTTCGGTTAGGTTGGGGAAATATTTAAGAATAATCTCCATTTTCTTTAGTTCGTATTTATTATTCGTAATTTATAATGCTAATATAATCCGCTTGCAGGGTTTTCATCCTTCATCAGAGATTCTACGTCCGAAAACGAAATCTCTATTTTTGTTGGCCCCATTACATAAGGAGCAATCTCATAAATATTGTAATAGAAGGTGAATCCATCATCATTCAGATAGAAATTTTCTGTTGGTGAAAGCGGTTCAGTAATGAAATAACCAATCTCTTCCAGTTCGGCTTCCGAGGTTACTTTATTCTGTTTTTCGAGTTTGGAAAGCAGCAACTTGGTTAACTCTTTTTCGTACCCATCTTTGAAAAGATCTGCAAGACGAATTTGTTTGCCGGTTAGCAGGTCAAAGTTAATAAAGGTAGATGCATAGCTTCCGTGAGCACCTCCTGTATAATCGTAAGTATCAATCTGACAAACCAATACCCCATCTTCGTTAAATGAAAACTTACTCTTCAGGTCTTTGCTGTAATTATACCATCCGGCATTAAAGTCCTCCTCAGAGTTCTTCTTTTGATCTTCCAGATAGAACTGTTGCACATCATTCTTATATCCTTTTATATAAGCAATTTTATATGCTGCAACGGCAACCTTTGGATCCTGACCAACGTATTCGTTTCCAAAACAAACAGAAAGAAGCTTGTTATTAATACTATCCTGCAAAGTTTTATTTGATGCATTTTTAATATAAGCAAAACTAATATCAAGTGAACAACCGGGTTTTTTAGGATCATCGAATAGATGAGAAGTTTCTTTTAACAAAACACTGTCCGTTGTGAGTTTATCGGATTCTTTTTGCTTCTTTCCTCCACAGGAAGGAAATAATATTCCTGTCAATAAAAGTGCAGAAAGAATTATCTTTAAGTTTATTTTCATCTTACTATTATAGTTTATTGGGTTGTAAAACTATCCTTTTGTCACCGACAAATATAAAACTTATTAAGGAATAGAGCTAATAAATAAGGAAAATTAATTGCCAAAATCTCTATAATATTAATATATTTGCAGCCATAATGAAAGGATTGAAGTTCATAATAGCTTGTATTCTCTCTCTTACAATTGTTTATGTAGGAGCAGGGGCTAGCATGTCATTTTGCAGATGCGCCCATAACATGGCGTCAACATCCGAATCTTTGTGCAAATGTCATTGCAATGAACTTAAAGATAAAGCAGGACACAAGGCTTGCTGCATGAATAATGAGCATAAACAGCCCGGTAAATGTACATCTCAGAACAAAGGAAAATGCTGCAAGACTGTAATTTATAAAGTAGATTTGCAGAAAGATTCGCATTGTTTGGTGTTTCATATACCTGCTTATGCTATACTGTCCCAGCGCTCTCTTTTGTGTTACAATGATTTGCCTACAGCGATTCATGAAACAAACTTAAAAGCCGATCCGCCAGGTGCCTTCTCATCCAGGTTTTATCTAAACCTTTATTCAACTCTTCTTATTTAGTATCCGGTTTCTTCATGTTATCTTAGGGATTTCTTCCTTAAGTGTTCTGATTATGCAGTACACCTTTCTAGTGTATTGTGTAGAGTAAATTATAAAAAGGTGTACACCTTTTCTTTGAATACTGTACGTTGAAATTAGCAGATAACCTGATAAATTTATTAATGTTACGTTATATTTGTAGTTAATCGAATAGGCATATCAGGTTATTCCGTGTTTCTATATACTGAGTAGCCAAATAATGCTTATCGAACAAAGTTGAATAATGACAATTTACTTATGAAGAAGATAGAAAATAAAACATATCCGGTACTAAATATGCATTGTGCAGGTTGTGCAAGCAACGTTGAAAAAACTGTAAATGGCCTTCCAGGAGTTGAAAAAGGAGCAGTTAATCTGGCAGCAAATACCCTTTCCATAGAGTTCGATCGCCTAGTTTTATCACCCGAGTCTTTACAGAAAGCAATACAAGAGGCGGGGTACGACCTTATTATTGAGGAAGATAATGCACTGGAATTGCAGGAAGAAGAGCAAAGAAAAAGATATAATAGATTAAAGATAAAGACAATTGGGGCATGGGTTTTTGCTATCCCAATGATGTTAATCTCAATGGTGTTTATGCACATGCCGTATGCGCACCAAATAATGCTGATTCTGGCCCTGCCGGTTCTTCTATTGTTTGGTAACTCCTTTTATATAAATGCCTGGAAACAGCTGAAGATTGGCCGAAGCAATATGGATACACTGGTAGCACTGAGTACTTCCATTGCTTTTTCATTCAGTGTGTTTAATACTTTTTATCCCGAGTTCTGGACTTCGAGAGGCCTGGAAGCTCATGTATATTACGAAGCTGCAACGGTTATCGTTGCATTTGTGCTGCTGGGTAAACTTCTGGAAGAAAGAGCTAAGGGAAATACCTCATCGGCTATCAGGAAGCTGATGGGATTACAGCCGAAGACTGCTTCGGTAATAAGAGATGGTAAAGAACAAACATTGCTTATTTCTCAATTACAGGTAAATGATCTGGTTAGTGTTCACCCGGGAGAAAAAATACCCGTTGATGGAACTGTGAGTGAAGGCAGTTCTTTTGTGGACGAAAGCATGATTACCGGAGAACCTGTTGCCGCAGAGAAGAATGTTGGCGATATGGTTCTGGCTGGAACAATTAACCAGAAGGGTGCTTTTGTGATGAGAACCTCTAAAGTAGGAAAAGAAACATTGCTGGCTAATATAATCAGAATGGTACAAGAAGCTCAGGGAAGTAAGGCTCCCGTGCAAAAGATAGTCGATCGCATTACCGGAATATTTGTACCTGTAGTGCTTGGCTTGTCTGTTATAACGTTCATTGTATGGATGCTTTTCGGAGGAATAAATATGTTCTCTTACGCATTGTTATCGGCAGTATCGGTACTTGTTATTGCATGCCCATGCGCGCTGGGACTTGCTACTCCAACTGCACTTATGGTGGGCATAGGTAAAGGCGCCTCTAACCATATTCTTATTAAAGATGCTTTGGCTCTGGAACAGATGAGAAAGGTAAACACGGTAGTGCTGGATAAAACCGGAACATTAACCGAAGGACATCCTACAGTTTCTCAGTGGTTCTGGGAAAATGGAGAAGAACCTCAGGCTAAGGAAATTCTTCTGGCTGCCGAGTTAAAGTCGGAACATCCATTGGCAGATGCTATTGTGAACGAACTTCAGTCACAAGGCATTACACCAACAGCTTTATCATCTTTCGAAAGTATTACTGGGAAAGGTATAAAAGTGGTTTATCAGGGCGAAACATACTGGGCCGGGAACCAGAGATTATTAAATGACTTTGGAGCTGTAGTATCTGTCTATTTGAAAGGTATGATAGAAAAATCTCAGAACGAAGGTAAAAGTATTGTTTTCTTTGGGCAAAATAAGAGCCTTTTATCGATTATTGCAATCAGCGATAAAGTAAAACCGTCATCAAAAGAAGCGATTAAGATGCTGCGTAATTTGGGAATAAGAGTCTGCATGCTCACCGGTGATGGAGAAGCCACAGCCTCTTCTGTAGCATCGGAACTAGGCATCGGACATTACAAAGCCGAAGCATTGCCAAGTGATAAAGAAGACTTTGTGAAAGAACTTCAGAACGAGGGTAGTGTAGTAGCAATGGTTGGCGACGGAATCAATGATTCTCAGGCACTGGCGCGTGCAGATGTAAGCATTGCTATGGGAAAGGGTACGGATATTGCTATGGATGTGGCCATGATTACGTTAATGACATCTGATCTGCAGCTATTGTCGAAAGCCATTAAGCTGTCCAGACAAACAGTGAAGCTTATTCATCAAAACCTTTTCTGGGCATTCATTTATAATCTGATAGGTATACCTATTGCTGCGGGATTGCTCTTTCCACTTAATGGTCTGCTTCTCAATCCGATGATTGCAAGCGCAGCCATGGCATTTAGTTCCGTATCGGTTGTAATGAACAGCTTGAGTTTGAATTGGAGAAAGTTAACAATTGAAGCATAATTACTAATAATTTATCCTTTATTGGAAAAAGATAAATAAATATCTTGTTCTAATAAAGGATAAATACTGTTCTACAAATTATATAAAAGCAAAAACTCTAGAGACTTTCTGCTACATTCCTTATTTCTTCAGAAATAATAAGCAATCCTTGCTTTAATTGAATTAACTCTTCGTTGGATAATTTGTATTTTGTTTTTCTTCGTGCATCATCATTTTCTCTAATTTTATTATTTAGCCAACTTCTGCTTTTTCCAAAGAAACGATTGGCTAAATAACTAATTGAAATATAATGTATTTTATCTAACTTTATTTCTAAATCAGTATCTGAATCTCTCTGTGCTTTTTTTATTTCTATTCCGTTAATGCCACGAAATGATAGTTTGCACTTAGCATCCTCATAAAATTCCAGATCTTCTTTATCTAATTTTTTAATGTACTTTTTATATTGTGTAAATGCATTACAAAAATTTGTAATAAAGAGGCATACGGCTTCTGTGGCTATATGTGATCTGGATGGAATCTTTGTAATATAATTCAGCATTTTATCTATAGAAGTCAAAAAGATAAAATCAGGATCTCTTAGAAGGTCATTACATAAATCTCCAATCATATCATCACGTTTTTCCAAACGATTAGCCCACAATACCTTCAATAATATGTTATCATCAGCTTCAGGCTTAAATATATCATAATATCCTTGAGTTTCTTGAGCCGGTTTGACACGAAATTTGTAGTGATGATTTAATTCTGTGACTCTTTTAGGATGAAATCCACATTCAATCATACATTCTTTCATTTCATCATTTGATACGTACTGTCCTATAATTCTTTCAAACAAATGTTTTAGTCCATAGCTTGATGTATCATTAAATTTGTTACTTGGCAATAGATACTTTTCTATTGCTTTTTTTAATTCCAATTTTTTAGCTTCTTCCATAGAGTAATTGATTAATAAATTAAAATACAATTGTTTTGCAAAGATATTAAAATACAATTGTATTGCAAATTATTAGTCAATAATTTTAAATTTTTATTTGAGGTGTTTTTTATCTATCTCTAAATCAATAAGAAACTTAAAAAATATTTTTTAGGGCTTTATTAAATTAATAAATTCTACTACTCATAAATAAAAATCCCACAAAGAATTAAATCTTTGAGGGATTCAAATGATTGATTAAAGATCAATTATTAATAAAACAGAATATTTTCTTTTCTTATCTTTGAGTATTGGTAGAAGAATAATCCATTCGTTTTGAACAAAAATGATTCCATTTGCTAAATTGTTGGGCAGTCAATATCTATTTTAGTTTTTTATCATTGTTTTTCTTTTGTTTTTTTCTAGCTTCAACTATTGATGTACTATTTTCTAAAAAATAGAATCAACAAACTAGCTAGATTTATATGTAAATTAGATTTTTTTTTAAATGAGGCATATTTCATTATTCTAATATTATGAATTCTGACAAATGCTTTTTAACTTTGTGAAGTTACAAACAAAAACACAGATATGAAAAGCACTTATTATCTTATCTCCGGATTATTATTTATGTCGGCGGCTATTCATGCCCAAAGTACCTGTTTTCCACAACAGAATGCGGTAAATGTAAATCCCGATACTCATCTTGTTTTGAAATTTGATAGTACACCAACTATCGGCAATAATGGTTTTATACGCGTTTTTGAGGAAGGAACCAATCGGCAGGTGGATTGTCTGGATTTAAGCATCCCGGCCGGACCAACAACCGGTCAGGGCAATACAGGTGTTTATACTCCGGTGCCTTATGAATATAAAGCAACCAATTACACGAATGCAAATACAGTTCCGGGTACTCCTTCGGGCGTAAACAAGCGAGATACTTCTAACTATCAGCTCAATATTATCGGCCATTTTACGGATGCTTTTCATTTTTATCCGGTTATAGTTCATGGAAACACAGCAACCATTTATTTACATAACAATCTGCTGGAATACGGAAAGAAATATTATGTTACCATTGATAAAGGTGTTATCAATGCCCACAAGTTTAATGGTTTCTCAAAGAAGAATGCATGGAGGTTCTCTACCAAAGAATCTGGTCCGAAAGCAGATGTACATAAGTTTGTGGTAAGTGCCGATGGTTCCGGCGACTTTAATACCGTTCAAGGAGCTCTGGATTATATTCAAGACTTTACCCCTGCAATGATTGCTCCTTCAAAAGAGGAAAACGGAGGTTGGAAAGTTTTCGTTAATAATGGAGATTATGAAGAGCTGATTTATTTCCGCAACAAGCGATATGTTACGATTGAAGGCGAAAGCCGTGAGGGAGTTCATATTCATTATGCAAACAATGAAGTCTTTAATCCGCATCCTGCAGATATTAAAACCAATGAATTTAAGGGTACTTTCCCTTCTCGCCGCGCTGCTTTTATGTCCGACAATGGTTTCTGTATAAGTCTGGTAAACCTTACAGTTCAAACCGATCTTCAAGGGCAGGCCGAAGGTTTGTTAATGATGGGAGAAGGAAATATGCTTAAGAATGTACATATAATCGGTTCCGGAGATGCTTTGCAGATAAATGGAAGTACATACCTTGAAAATTGCACTATTGATGGCGGGGGAGATACGGTTCTTGGTCGCGGACCAGCATTCTTTAAAGACTGTACACTTTCCAGCTATGGAGCTTTTATGTGGATTCGTAATACAAATAAGAATCATGGGAATGTATTTGTAAACTGTACCTTTGCGGGTAAAGGAAATGATGCTCTCATTGCTCGTTCACCAATAAATAAAGGCAAAGGTTATCCTTATGCGGAATCGGTTCTAATTAACTGTAAATTGGATAGTATTCCGGCTGCAGGATGGGCTGTAGAAGGAGATACCACAAATATTCATTTCTGGGAATACAATAGTCAAAATATGAACGGAAAGCCAATTGACAATAGTTTGCGTCATCCGGCCTCCCGACAACTCGATAAAGAGAAAGACGCTAGAATAATAGAACTATATAGTAATCCAACCTATGTTCTGGGCTTTGGATTTTAAGCTTACAGGAGTATGAAAAAACTAGAATATACCGATTGGCAATTAATATCGTATGCTGAAGCATGGCAAAGGCAGACGGATCTATTTAATGAAATAGTCCATGAAAAACTGGAAGGTAAGCAACATGCTAATTATTTAATTTCATGCGAACACCCGCATGTCTACACCCTTGGCCGAAGTGGTAAAGATCAGAATATGCTGATAGGAGAGGAACAGCTCAAAAGAATAGGAGCTACTCTCTATCATATTGACCGTGGCGGAGATATCACCTATCATGGTCCCGGACAGATTGTTTGCTATCCTATCCTTAATCTGGAAGACTACAGTCTGGGATTAAAGGAATACGTTCATGTATTGGAACAGGCTGTTATAAATGTCTGCTCTCATTACGGAATAACTGCCGGCAGATTGGCTGGTGCTACCGGTGTATGGTTGGACGAGAATACTCCTCGTGTCCGTAAGATATGTGCTATTGGAGTTCGCAGCAGTCATTTTGTAACAATGCACGGACTTGCTTTCAATGTAAACACAGATCTGAATTACTTCCATTATATCAATCCTTGCGGATTTATTGATAAAGGTGTGACTTCTATTGAAAAAGAGCTTAATCAAAAGATTGATATAGAAGAAACTAAATCTTTACTACGCTTTGAATTAGAGCATCTTCTTACAAGAAAGAATAAATAAAAGAACAAGCATAAGGTTAGCTTTTGCCAATCTTATGCTTGCATTATTAGTATTACTTGTTTATTCTCAATGGAGCAAATTAGATATCTTTCCTCTCTACTTTTTTATAAATTTACTAATTGTAACCCCTTTATCTGTCTCAACTCTAAGAGTATACATACCAGAACTTAATCTTTCTACAGGAATTTCTATCTCTCCACGAATCATCGGTTTAAGCAGTAATAGTACTTTCCCTGACATATCTATTACCTGAATGCTTTCTACAATATTGTCCGACTGTAGAAACAATACGTCGGTAGCCGGATTGGGATACAGATTAACCTTGCTAGTCTTATTCTGCTCAGCTCCAACAATATTATCGACCAATATAAATGTTAGCCAACCCAAAGCGCGTGGTGTAATTTCTTTCCATTCATAATTTTCAGAATCCCAGAAATAAGGAACAGTTAAGTATTCTCCGGGATCTAAATCGAGAGAACCCTGGAAGGTAACTTCCTTTTCCTCATTTTTATCGAGAATAATAGATTGAAAACCATAATTACTCAGAGAAATGCCACCTAATTTAGGGAACACCACAGCGGCAATATAGCTATTCAGGAAACCTCCTATATTTTTTATTGAAGCTTTAAGAATAACATTATCCTTACTAACCTTTGTTGAGTCCTGAAAATTAATTTTAGAAGAAAGTGCAATAACAGGCAATTCTGTAGGTTCAGGTAAAAGACTTATTACCATACTATTACCCAGAAGGCTGTAGTTTTCACTATTCAATCGGTCATTAGAAAGATCATATAATGCAGATAAATAATAAGTGCCGAGGCTCAACAATACGTCTCCTATTAATTCTACATTTTTACTCTTCCCGGCCGGGATATTAACCGGTTCGGAACACACCTTTTGAATAACAGTGTCATTAGCAATTAGTTGTAATCGGATAATTATGTTCGAATTATATTCTTCTCCGTTATTTGTAATACTCAGATTAAACCGTCCTGTTTTGTTCTGATAAAGGTTCCCGGTTACATTAAATGAATTGAGTATTAGTTTCGGTTGCAAATCCGGAACTAATATGGCAATATTTGAATTTGTTACGGTAATATTCAGATAATTAGGCGTACCAACTTTTCCTCTCATTATTTGCCAGTTAGAATCTCCTGCAGGCTTAAATACGCAATACATCTTATAATTGCCATTTGAAATAGAAACCGGAATCTGAGTATAGAAAGAAAAACCTGCAAGTCCAAAATTTGTTTCAAGAAATGATATAGTCTGACTTTGTAGCAAATTTACCATTCCATTGTCATTGTACAATGCAATTCCAATAGAGCCGTTGAAAGTGTTTATTCCCATGTTATAAAAATCCATCGAAACAAGAAAAGAACCAGTGCGACTAACTAAATTAGAAGATGATACTAATGGTGAATATAAATGCAGCTGATAGGGGGCAATTACATACGAACTGCTTGCCTTTTTGATGCCAATAACAATTTTCTGATTATAATTAAATCCGCCGCTGGTTCCTCCACTTACCCCTAATGAATTAGGATTAAGAACCGATAATTCAAAATATCCATTAGAATCACCGCTCCATCCCCAATTAAAATGGAATAGCCCATTTTTATCGTATCCATCACATACAAATTCATGTCCATAACCTTCAGACCTGCCAAAATACAAAATTGGTCGCCCTTCAATTAACTCACTCTTTAGTAAATCAACCCATTCTGGCTGTGAATAATAATCTCTGTTATATAATTGTATCCTTGAATCGTAGCCAAAATTTTTAATTAAAGCTTTTGCCATGTCAGTGGGGTATGCAGAACTAGAAAAAAGGCCGTAATTCATATTAACCGCAACTCCGGTGTGATACATAAGTTTAGCAACTGCATCTATCTGGATTTTCGTACTGAACTTATTATAAATGTCAGTCATATTCTCCCAATCATACGTTGTTTGAGAGAAATCAACACTAATTGAATCTGTAAATCCAGAGGGAATGTATCTGTTAGAACCTGTTCCTTTTAATGGCCATCTATGATATTTCATTACCTGTGACATTGCAGTAGCTACGCATCCGGTTACAGCTCTTATTGAATCTTTCATAACGGGACAAAGATTATTGTAAGGATAGCCTTGATCCCATCTATTGTCTTCTAAAAGAGGATTCACAAAAGCTGCATAAGTTGCTAGTGTATTATCAGAAGTATAATAAGATCTAAGAAGTGATGCGTTATTCTGCTCGGGCTGCTTCACGAGATATTTTAGCTCATTTTTATAAAATTTCAGCCAGTCTGAGAAATTAGGTGGCAAAGAATCAATATTGAAACTGCCAACATTTGAATATCCCAAAATATCTTTTGCCCGGTCATCTCCCGATATAATAACAAAGCCATTATTATTTCCTATATTGAATACATAATAATATCCATTGCTATCTGATGAGCGGGTTGTAACATCTGAACATGTATACGACAGCTTTAAAGTAGAAGTTCCGGAAAGTATACTTTTTGTAGAAACCGGATTCTTTTGATAAAAAGACATAGCAATTCTTAATGCCTCACGGCTATTTCTCGGTGTTGCAATTATATTTGAAATAAATATAAACAAAAGAGGAACTAGCTGTATTATCCTTTTTAATTGAATGTTCATGGAAATGAAGTTTTAAACTATTTCGGTACAAACAATTAAAATAAGTACAACCTGACTATCTTTCTCCAAAAAAACTATTCTGACAGGAGAATAATTTACGGGCAAAAAAGTCCGTTGATAATAAAGAGAATGAATTAGCTCTGAGTTAAATAAGTTTTTTGTATGTTCTATTCTTCAGATAACAATAACTAATCATTTAACTGATGGCTAAGACTTTTTGACCTTGCATGCTTACTGATATTTCTTTTATAGTTTCACTAATCTATTTATGTATTTATTATTTAAACAATATATATTGAATATAAGTTTCTGACATTCTTTATATTTAGTAGTTCTTAATTTTTTGAAATAAAAAAGGACATAAGTGATTATTTGCCTATGTCCTTGATTGCCTTTATAGATTCTATATTATTCCAGATAGATTGAATGCGGTTTTATGATAACCTTTTTACACTCTGAGAAGTTTGCATCAATAAGTGCATTTAGCTCTGTCACTTCATCTTTATATTGATAACGAAGACCACAATCAATGACTTCTACCATTGGATTCTTTTCAACAACTCGCAAAAGCATTTCCTGTAATGATGGAGCTTCAGTTAAACGGCTGTATTCTTCGTAAGTGTAATTAAGAAAAACAGTATTTTCATTAATCCCACGATTGTCTAATAAATAACCATTCTTTAATGGAGTAGGCTTAGCCAGATTTCCTTTATAGAAAACATCTGTTGGGGCAGGATAGGAGACTATTTTTGTTTTCTCGCTATTCATTGTAACCGGAACAAGATTTGAATAATCTTTGTTTGTTTTATAAACTATAGCCTTAGCTCCACGAGTAACCTGATTGATATTGTCCGTTGCGGGAATAGATTCCGCTGCAGATGTAGCATTCTTGCTACAATGGCACGAAAACAAAATTAATGAACCAATAAATGTCAAGCAACGACTGATTTTCATTATTCCTTCTTTTTTTATGGTAAAGTACTTATTTCTTAAAGAATTTCTCAGTATAACTTCCTTCTTCTGTCTCTATTTTAATCAAATAAACACCCTTGCTTAAATCGCTTACTGAAATTGGAATATTACCTGTTGTCATAGGCTTCTGCAATAAAGCCAATTTTCCAGATATGTCAAAAATCATAATAGATTTAACTATAGAAGGCGACTGAACATTAATTAAATCAGTAGCCGGATTAGGATAAACACAAAGTTTACCGATTGAAGCTTCTTCAATGCCGGTTGCATCACTAGTAATAATAACATTTCTCGAGTTGTTTTCGTTCGGGGTTAGAAGAACCATTGATGGACTATCCTGGTTATTATTTGCATCATAATTGAGAGTCAGAACATAAGTTCCCGGAGTAAGAGTGATATTATTTGAAATCTCTATTGTTTTAGTAGCTCCTGAAGGAATATTTATCGGATCATAATTAATTTGTTTGCTTGTACTATTTGCTTCTGTAGAAGTAAGATAGAAAGATAGATAAGAATTAAATTCTCCACCAGTATTTTGAATAGTAGCACTAAATGTTCCGGTTTTTCCGTAATAAAGATTTCCTATAGTACTCAAAGCTCCAGTCAGAGCAAGTTTAGGATAAACATCCGGGGTAGCAAAAGTAACATTCGTTGAGGTCAAAATAACATCTAATGAATTGGGAGTACCAACTCTACCTCTTAATATAGACCAGTTATTCTGATCAGAAGCTTTGTAAATACAATAAAGCTGATAGGTACCATTGGCTACTGTGGTAGGAATTTCTAATCTTGATAGTGTCAGATTTTCATTTCCATCAAATGTGTCTGTGGTAACACTATATTGTTTAATTACAGATACTAAAGTAGAGCCCTGATAAAGTCCAAATGCTATGTTTCCGCTAAATAGATTACCCCCATAATTGGCATATCCAAAATTAAGACTGAATGCCTGACTCCTTGTTATGTTTTCAATGCCTACTTTAAGCTTTTTAATTAAATAGATTTCGTATGATTTACTAGATGTAGTAGTTGGCTTTTGAATTCCGGTTACCATATCCTGCCATACAGTAAACCCATCCGTAACAGATCCTCCAATTCCGGGAGTCTCGTAATTTAATGATGATAGTTCAAAATATCCGTTATAGTAGCCACCCCATCCCCAGTTAAAGTGAAAAAGATTATTCGTGTCATAACCGTCACAGATAAATTGGTGTCCACCTTCGCTAGTGGATGAACCTCCATATAATATAGGACGAGCGGCATTTAATTCAGTCTTTATCATCTGAATCCACTCAGCTTCTGTATAAAAATCACGTGAGAAGATCTGTACATTCGAATCATAACCAAAATATTGGCTTAATGCTACCGGAATATAATTACTATAAGCGGCTGATGAATAAGCAGTATAGTCCATACTTACTGATACTCCGCAATGATACATAAGAGTAGCAACAGCTGTATCTTGAATAGCAGTACTATTTCCGCTATATGTATTTTTCATATTGGACCAATTATAGGCTGTTTTCGAGAAATCCACATAAAGAGAATCGCTCATGCTTTCTGGCTTGTATTTCTTTGATCCGGCTCCTTGTATAGGCCATTGATAATATTTCATAATTTGGGCCATGGCTGTAGCAACACACCCCGTAGGGGCTCGCGATGTTCCTATTTTGGGGCAAAGAATATTGTATGGAGAAAGCTGATTCCAGGCTATTGTTCCAAGCAACGGACAAATTGAAGTTGAGAAAGAAGTCGCCTTTGTTGTAACTGATAGTAAGGAAGAAGATTGCTTTGTTGATGTTGCATCATCAGATATTGCAGCTAATGCCTTGAGTTCTTTCTGGTATAAACTCATCCAGTTCTTGAAATTCTCGGGCATTACATTTGAAGAGAAACTACCACTGTCTGAATATCCTAAAACTGATTTCGCACGATCATCACCAGAAATTATAATAAAGCCGTTATTGTCTCCTCTATTGAATATATAATAATACGCATTTTCGTTAGAAGAACGAGTTGCAATACCATCAGTACAGCTATAAGCCAAAATTAAACCTACATTATCCGTGGAGGATTTTGTACTTATACTTTTTGTTGCAATAGAATTTTGATAAAATGAATTCGCAATAGAAAGTGCTTCAGCACTAGATCTTGATTTTGCATAGATACCAATATTTGATATTAGCAGGAGAAAAAAGAAGATGTGTGTTTTCAGTGTTTGTTTGTTCATTTCTTATAAAAATTAAGCAGTAGAGATAGAATATAGCTATATGTTTAAACATATATCATTGTTTCTACCTTTTAATAAATTTGCAAACCTCAATACCTGTTTCAGATTCACATTGAAGAACATAAGTTCCGTGACTTAGTTCATCTACAGAAACTGAAATCAATCCACTCTTCTCTGGTCTCAAAAATAATACTTGTTTTCCGGAAATATCCATAATCCTGATTATTTTTATAATCTTTTCAGATTGCAAAAATAAGTTATCTACTACGGGATTAGGATAAATAAGCAATTTAGAAGACGTATTTCGTTCAATATCAGTACTACTATCTACAAGAGTAAACGCTAAGACAGAGTTATCTCTGGGAGTAATAAGATTCCAATCATTAATTGTTGTATCCCAATATGTTACAGCTGTTAAATATGATCCAGGATCTAAATCTATATTCCCACTGAATATTATTTCCTTTTCTTCATCTGTATCTAAAACTAAAGTCTGATATCCGTAATAAGTAAGTGAGTTTCCAGCTGTTGACGGATATACATATGCTATTACATGGTTGTTAAAGTATCCTCCTGTATTCTTTATTCTGGCTGTAAGCACTGCATTGCTTTTATTAACTTTATTAGAGTCTGGGAAAGATACTTTAGATGTTAATGTAAGAATTGGATTTCCAGGCTCCGGTAATACCGTGACAGCTATTGAATCGCCAAGGGTGACATAACTCTGTGATGCGCGATTATTATAATAATCATACATCACATATAAATAATATTGTCCGGGAACTAACTTAATATTTCCTGTAATATCAAAACTCTTAGTGTTGCCTGATGCAATATTTATAGGATCATTAGAAACATATTGCTCTGTTACATTATTCTCTGCCGATTTTAAATAAATAAGTAGTGATGAATTATATTCTCCTCCATTATTTGTTATACTTACATTGAATTTACCTGTTTTGTTTTGATATAAGTTTCCATTAACCGTTAATGAATTCAATGTCAATTTAGGCCGCACATCCGGGGCTGAAAATAAGATATTGGTTGATGTTACATTTACATTTATATAATTGGGCGTTCCTACTTTTCCTCTCATAATCTGCCAGTCAGAATCACCGGTTGGCTGAAACACACTGTAAAGCATGTAATTACCATCAACAACTTCAGAAGGTATAGTTATATTAGTTGCATAAGAAGGATTATAATATCCGGAATAGGTGTCGAGCGATGAAGAGCGACTGCTAAGTAACTTTACAAATCCGTTATCATTATATAAAGCTAGTCCAACCTTACCATTAAATGTATTTATGCCTAAATTGGTTATTCTCATTGGTAATGTAAAGGTGCTTGTACGGTCTATAGAAGCTGGAACACTATTAAACGGTGAATATAAGTATAACTGGTAAGGATGTACTGTTGATGATGCATTTGGTTTTTGTACTCCAATAACAATAAGCTGATCATAATTAAATCCGCTACTGGTTCCTCCACCAATTCCTAAGGAAGATGGATTTAGAACTGATAATTCAAAATAACCGTCAGAGTTTCCACTCCATCCCCAATTAAAATGGAATAACCCATTACTATCGTATCCGTCACACACAAACTGATGACCTGTGTCTTTGGAATATCCGGCATAAAAAACCGGACGACCAGCATTTAATTCTGTCTTAATCAGACCTTCCCATTCTGGTTTAGAATAATAATCTCTATAATAACTTTGGATATTTGAATCATAACTAAAATATCCGATTAGAGCTTTAGCCATATTTAAGGAGGATGCAGAACTATACTCACCATACATCATGTTTACTGAAACTCCCGCATGATACATTAATGTTGCCACAGCATCCTTTTGAATAGCTGCGCTTGAACTATTATATTTATCAGTCATATTTGCCCAATCGTATGTAGTCTTAGAAAAATCAACACTTAAAGATGTAGTAAAACCGGTAGGGGTATAAGTGTTTACCCCGGTTCCACTAACAGGCCAGCTATAATATTTCATAACCTGAGCCATTGCTGTGGCAACGCATCCGGTTGCTGCTCTTTCAGATGTTGAATCATTTATAATAGGACAAAGATTATTGTATGGAGATCCTTGATCCCATTTAATTCCACCTAATAATGGAGATACAGAAGTTGAATAAGTTGACTGGCGAACATCTGTACTGATTGACTCGCTTAGCTGAACCGAAGAAGTACTTGTTGATTCTGATTGATCAATCAAATATTTCAATTCTTCTTTGTAACAGTTAAGCCAGGTAGCAAAATTAGGTGGTAAAGAATTTATATCAAAGTTTCCAGTATCGGAATATCCTAAAATATCTTTAGCCCTATCATCTCCAGAAACAATAATAAAACCATTATTCTCACCTCTGTTGAATACATAATAAAATGCTTTATCAGAAGTTGATCTGGTAGATATGCCATCGGTGCAAGTATAGGCTAATTTTAAAGTCGATAATTCTGTGGATATCATTTTTGTTGAGACCTGTGCTTTCTGATAGAAAGAGTTTGCTATGCTTAATGCTTCACTGCTAGTACGTGGTATTGCCAGAATATTTGCAGCAAATAATAATAGGAATCCAATAATAAGTATTGTCTTTTTCATTTGTTATTTGTGTTAAATCGTCCACAGTAATTATACAAAATTAATCTGCTTAAACTTTCTTGAGATTCAGATTTTAAAATTTTGTATTTGAAATAGATTACAATCAACTTTACTTTGTTATAAAAGTATGTGATTCAGTTATAGCTGTGGTAAATATAAGAAAAAAGAGCATAGATAAATAAATACATATGCTCTTTTTGTTCAACAAATATTGTAAAAATCATTTTTTTATGAATTTGCAGACTCTTTCTTTTGTTTCGGTTATCGAATGAAGAATGTATGCACCTGCCTTGAATGTATTTACAGGAATAGGAATTTCTCCATTTCTCAAAGGATTAATTTTTAATACAAGTTTTCCGGAAAGATCCATTATATTGATTGCTTTTACAACATCATCCGATTTTAGGTAAAGAATATCTGTTGCTGGGATAGGGTAAAGATATGGCTTTTCCTCTTTTGTTTGTTCTATATCTGTAGCTTTAGTTGCATTATCGGTGATGGTAAAAACAATTTTACTATAATCATTAGGATCCATAAATGAATAACTATTTCCTAATGTTGTACTATAAGCTAGTGTTGTTAAATATGATCCCGGCTCAAGACCAATATTCCCGCTGAGCGCTATTGTTTTTTCTTCATCTTTATCTAAGATAATTTTCTGTAATCCAAAAAATGAAAGTGCAATATAACTGTTAACCGGATATACAAATGCTACTATATAATCCTCAAAATATCCTCCGGTATTTTTAATACGAGCAGTTAGAATAGCATCATTACCATTTACTTGAGATGGATCAGGGAATGAAATCTTTGAAGTTAGTGTAAGAGCTGGCGTCTCTATTGAAGCAGGTAATATCTCTATGGTTAAAGGAGAACCTAAATTATTAAATGTATCTGTATTTGATCTGTCATTATGTGGATCATACATTGCATATAAATAGTATTTCCCTGCTGGCAATGTAATATTTCCAAAAAAGTCAAGACTTTTTGTCTCACCAGTACTAATATTAACAGGATCCATACAAACCACTTGAGAGATAGAGTCGTTAACGACAGACTTTAATAAAATAACTAAGTTGGAGTTATATTCACCTCCTGTGTTTGTGAGGTTTAGATTAAATCTACCAGTGCTGTTTTGATAAAGATTGCCAATAGTAGAGAAAGAATTAAGAGTTAGGTTTGGAAGTACATTTGGAACACTGAATGTTACATTTGAAGAAGTAACTGCTACATTTAAATAATTAGCTGTTCCTACTTTTCCTCTCATTACTTGCCATTCTGATTTTCCTGAAGGAAGAAATACACTGTAAAGCTTGTAGTTACCATTTATCACATCTGTTGGTATACTCGAAGAGTATGCTAAATTTGACCATCCACTATATGTGTCAAGGGACGATACTGAATAACTTTTAATCAGTTTTACAAAACCATTTTCATTGTATAATGCCAGCCCAATAGAACCACTGAAATTAGTTATTCCCATATTATAGATATCTGCGTTAATGGAAAAAGCATTTGTACGGCTTATTGAGTTTGCAGAGATTTTTAGTGGTGAATATAAGTGTAATTGATAAGGCGCTGCAACCGATGCTTCATTAGGTTTTTGTACTCCGATAACAAAAAGCTGATCAGAATTAAACCCTCCACTGGTTCCGCCACCAATACCAAGAACAGATGGATTTAGTGCTGATAATTCAAAATAGCCATCAGATTCACCACTCCATCCCCAATTGAAATGAAAGAGATCATTGCCGTCATACCCGTCACAAACAAATTGATGCCCTATATCAGTAGAATTTCCGGCATAAAGAACAGGACGTTTAGCATTTAACTCTGTCTTAAGCATATTTTCCAACTCAAATCTGGTATAATAATCTCTGTGATAACTTTGAATATTAGGATCGTAACTGAAATACTTTATTAAAGCCTTGGCCATATTGGTAGGACTAGCAGAGCTGGAAAAACCATAATCCATGTTCACAGCTACTCCACAATGATACATTAACGTGGCTACGGCATTTTTTTCAGTAACAGTACTTAAGCTATTATATGTTTCAGTCATATTTTTCCAGTCGTATGTTGTTTTTGAAAAATCAACAGTAAGAGCTTGAAAATATCCATCCGGAGTATATGTATTAGATCCTTTTCCTGTAACGGGCCATTGATGGTATCTCATTACCTGAGCCATTGCAGTAGCTACGCAGCCAGTAACAGTTCTTTCAGAAGATTTTGTACTTATTGTAGGACAGAGTTCATTGTATGGAGTTCCTTGATCCCATTTTATTCCTCCAAGAAGCGGGGCAACAGATGTTGCATATATTGTTTTATAAGTCGTTGCATTATCAGTTATACCGAGTAAAACATTTGAGGTATAACTTAATTCTTCAGGTTGACTCATTAATGCTTTTATTTCCTTTTGATAGAAATTTAGCCATGTAGAGAAGTTTGGAGGCAAAGCATCTGAATTAAATTTTCCATTATGAGAATATCCAAGAATATCTTTAGCTCTATCATCTCCGGAAACGATTATAAAACCATTATTATCGCCAATATTAAAAACGTAGTAGTATGCTTTTTCTGTTGAAGAACGTGTAATAATGGTATCTTTACAAGTGTAAGCTAATGTTAATGTGGAATTTGGCAAACCAATTGTTTTAGTTAGAACTTGTGATTTCTGAGAAAAATTACTAGCAATACTTAAAGCTTCATTGCTAGTACGCGATTTAGCAAAACCTGACAAAATTGAACAAGAAAAAATAAATATAAGTATCAGCTTTTTGAGTAAAAAAGCATTCACGTAAAGTTTAGTCATTTGTGTTTTATATAAAGTGAAAGTGCAAAAATCTATTATGCAGACACATGAATTAAAGGCACACCAGTTGTGTCTGATTAAGTGAATGATGAAACTAAGCTATAGATGGAATCCTGATTTTGTTATATATTCATAACTGACAATGACATGTATAGAAAGGTATTTAATAAAATAAGAGGAGTGAAGTGCTCTTCTCATAACAATTTGAAGATTAAATTAAACTTATTATTTAAAACTATACAAAATTAAATAATATATAGATGAAAATGTTTCGATATATAAATCAGGAATGATTATTAGTATGATTTAAGGAAGGTGTAATCTGCTAAATATAGACAATTATTAAAGTCAGCATTTAAAATTTAATTCTTAAGATATATTGCTGAAACTTACTAAATATTAGCAAAATATAAATTTAGGGTTATCATAATTATATATTTACTGTAAACAATAATATTCAATATATCCAGTTTGGATTTATGCTTTATTAGCAAATACAGATGAAAAAGAAAGTCGGAGATGCAATAATTACTTATACTACATCCCCGACCTTAAAAAAAATAATTGATATCTTATAAAGTTACACCTGTTTTGAATATTGCAATTTCACGATAGTTTTTCTTTTCGTTATTTACAGATTCACCACTTGCAACTTTGATTATATAATCAGTAAATCTTTCACAAGTTTTTTCCATAGGTTCATTTTCCAGAATAACTCCTGCATTAAAATCAATCCATCCTGGTTTATTATTTGCCAGATTTGAATTTGTTGAAATCTTCATGGTTGGTACAAATGTACCGAATGGGGTTCCACGTCCTGTTGTGAAAAGAACCATATGACAACCTGATGCTGCAAGAGTTGTTGCTGCAACAAGGTCGTTACCCGGCGCACTCAATAAGTTCAAACCTTTAGTCTGAATTCTTTCACCGTATTTCATAACACCTTTAACAATACTTTTTCCGCATTTTTGTGTACATCCTAATGACTTTTCTTCTAATGTAGAAATTCCACCAGCCTTATTTCCCGGAGAAGGATTTTCATAAATTGGTTGTTCATTACGGATAAAGTAATCTTTAAAATCATTAATCAAATGAACTGTCTGCTCAAATAATTCTTTATTTTCGCAACGGTTCATCAAGATTGTCTCGGCACCAAACATTTCAGGAACTTCAGTAAGTACTGATGTACCACCTTGAGCAATCAAAAAGTCAGAGAACATACCAAGTAATGGATTAGCTGTAATTCCTGAGAATCCGTCTGATCCACCACATTTTAATCCTACACGCAATTCAGAAAGAGGAACATCTACACGTACATCTTTACTTGCTTTTGCATAAAGATCACGAAGAATAGCCATACCTTCTTCAAATTCATCACCAACTTTCTGAGTTTCCATGAATGCTACACGGTCTGCATCATATTCGCCAAGGAATTCGCGGAAAGCAGTAAGCTGATTGTTTTCGCAGCCCAAACCTACAACAAATACTGCACCGGCATTTGGATGAAGAACCATATCACGTAATATCTTACGGGTATTTTCGTGGTCATCGCCTAATTGAGAGCAACCGTAGTTATGTGGGAATGCAACAATAGCATCTACTCCTTTTCCTTCAGTTTCACGACGTAGCTGATCTGCCAATTGATTAACGATTCCATTAACACAACCAACTGTTGGGATAATCCAGATTTCATTTCTTACACCAACATCACCGTTTTTACGCTTGTAACCTTTGAAAGAAAGGCTCTTATGAGCAATATCAAGAGTTTCGTGAGCAGGGTTGTATGTATATTCAAGTAAACCAGACAAGTTAGTCTTGATTTTCTTTTCATTTACCCAGTCACCTTGTTTGATAGGAGTTATAGCATGACCAATAGCATAACCATATTTGACTATATGATCGTCAACAGCGAAGTCTTTCAAAGCAAATTTGTGACCAGCTGGAACATCTTCATTTAGTTTAATATCCAATCCATTTACGGAAATGGTTTCACCAGCAGACAAATTTAAGATAGCTACAGCTACATTATCTGCAGGATTAATTTTTAAATACTTCGTTTCCATATATTTTATATTATGATAAGTTTATTTTTGAAAATTAAGATAAAAGTCCACAGTTTCTACAGTTAATAAATCTATCGGCATATAGTTTATGCTATTTACCTCTTTTTTTAATATTAATTGATCACATAAAGCTTTCACACTATTATATCCCTGAATTTCAGGCTGCTGAGCAATTAACATAGAAACCGAGCCATTTTTAAGACAAGTCACGTTTCTCGTCAGTAAGTCATAACCAACTAAATTAAAATTCTTGATTCCTCTTTTCTCAATATATTCGCCTATAACGTGAACTTTTGAATTAAATGTTATTCCACATGTAACATTTGGATGTTCAGCAAAATATGCATCCAGCAATTGTTCATCTTCAATAGGATACTTTGGATGAAGGTTAAGCTCAGTAATACGACAGAAAGGAAAATGCTCTTTCATATAAATTCTAAAGCCTTTATCTCTGTTTTCCTGTTGGTTTGATCCAATAATACCTTCTTTAATCTGACGAAAAATTACTATTTCATCAGCTTTATCAGACATTAGCATTAACATCTTTGCTGCAAAATATCCACTTCTTCCTGAGTTTTGTCCATAAAAAGCCAATGGATGTAGATCGGGAATATTTGAGTCTATAAATATATAAGGTATAGAAAACTCATTTAGCTGATCTGTAAAATTGCGAGTAATCTGGGGTATAGTAGGAGAGACTATTACGCCATCAGGATGCTCAGCCATTATAGCATTTCCTGCAGATGTGAATGATGTATAATCATACGCATCATAATAACACATCTTTATAGAAATATTAAAATCTGAAAATGCATATACTGCATCTGTTATACCTTTTTCTACTGCCGTCCAGTATTCCCCTTCTATATGCTGAGGAAGCAAACTAACAAACATGTATTTTTTGTTTGAGGCTAAAGCACTAGCATACATATTAGGTTGATAGTTTAATTGATCTAAGATTTCTTCAACCCGCTTTTTGCTTTTTTCGGATACACCGCTTCTACCATGAATTACTCGATCAACAGTTCCAACTGACACATCGGCTAAGCGTGCTATGTCTTTTATTCGTATTCTTTCCGGTAGTTCATCCATAGCTTGTTTTGTTCTTAACAATTGATTATTCGTGTTCGAACACAATAATAATTTATTTTTTTTCATCGCAAATATATAACAATTTTTGTAATTACAAAAATATTCGTATCTTTGTGCACGTACACGAATTGACTATTTCTGCTGATTGTTTGTTGTTAATATACTCATTTATAGTCAATTGGTTTAATAAGTGTTGATTATTATAAATTGAAACATAGAAATACTAATCATTTATTTTAAATAGAAATAGAATTATGGGAAAGAAAGTTGTTACTTTTGGGGAAATTATGTTGCGTTTGGCAACTCCTGGTTATTTAAGATTTTCACAAGCAAAGGAATTTAATGCTACATTTGGTGGTGGTGAAGCTAATGTTGCAGTCTCTTTGGCAAACTATGGCTTGGAAACTGAATTTGTGACTCGTCTACCTAAAAATGACATCGCAGAATCTTGCATTATGGACTTACGTTCTCACAACGTTGGAACTAAAGAAATTATCTTCGGTGGTGATCGTGTAGGTATTTATTTCCTTGAAACAGGTGCTGTTGCTCGTGCTTCAAAAGTAGTTTATGACCGTGCAAATTCTTCAATATCAACTATTCAGCCAGGTATGATTAACTGGAAAGAAGTATTCAAAGATGCTCAGTGGTTCCACTGGACTGGTATTACTCCAGCTTTGTCACAAGGTGCTGCTGATGCTTGTCTTGAAGCTATCAAAGTTGCTAATGAAATGGGTGTAACTGTTTCTACTGACCTTAACTTCCGCAAAAATCTTTGGAAGTATGGTAAAACTGCTGCAGAAGTTATGCCTGCATTAGTTGAAGGTTGTGATGTGATTCTTGGTAACGAAGAAGATTGCGAAAAAGTGTTTGGTGTTAAACCAGAAGGATTTGATGTTGCTGCAACTCACGGTGAAGTTAATGCTGCTGAATTTGAATCAGTATGTACTCAGATGATGGCTAAATTCCCACGTGCTAAGAAAGTAATCATTACTCTTCGTGGTTCTATCAACGCTAACCACAATACTTGGGGTGGTGTTCTTTACTCTGATGGATCATTGAAACAATCTAAGAGATATGACATTACTCACATCGTTGACCGTGTAGGTGGTGGTGACTCATTTATGGGTGGTCTTGTTTACGGTTTGATTTCTTATCCAAACGATGATCAGAAAGCTTTGGAATTCGCAGTTGCTGCATCTTGCCTAAAACATACAATTTATGGTGACTTTAACCTTGTAACTGTTTCTGAAGTAGAAAACTTAATGAAAGGTGACGGTTCTGGCCGTGTTTCTCGTTAATAACATTATAATATAAAAGTAAAATGGCAAGATTTTCAAAAATACAAGTGCTTAATGCTATGGCAAGCACAGGGATGGTTCCAGTTTTCTATAATAAAGATGTTGAATTAGCAAAGAATGTTGTAAAAGCATGCTATGAAGGTGGTGTTCGTGCATTCGAATTCACTAACCGTGGCGATTTTGCACAAGAAGTATTTGCAGAATTAGTAAAATGGGCTGCAAAAGAATGTCCTGATATGATTCTGGGAATTGGTTCAATCGTTGATCCTGCTACTGCAGCAATGTATATTCAATTAGGTGCTAACTTTATTGTTGGTCCATTATTCAATCCGGAAATTGCTAAAGTTTGTAACCGTCGTTTAATTCCTTATACTCCAGGTTGTGGTTCTGTATCAGAAATAGGTTTCGCACAAGAAGTAGGATGCGATCTTTGCAAAGTATTCCCTGCAGGTAACGTTGGTGGCCCTTCATTCGTTAAGAATGTAAAAGCTCCAATGCCTTGGTCTTTGTTAATGGTTACTGGTGGTGTTGAACCAACAAAAGACAACCTTACTGCATGGATTAAAGCTGGCGTAACTTGTGTAGGTATGGGTTCAAACCTTTTCCCAAAAGAAGTAGTTGCTGCTAATGACTGGGCATGGGTTACAGCTAAATGTAAAGAAGCTTTCGGATATATTGAAGAAGCTCGCAAATAAAAAGCAGATTGACAATCTGTTTGATTTATAAAAGAATGCCCTTATAAAGGTTGATTAGAAGGGAATCTTTATTTTGTTTAAATTGTTTAAAGGGGGGCTTGGCCATCGGGAATATTCATTTAATGAATCCCGATGGCTTGCTTTTTTTATCTATCTTTCTTAACTAGCTTCAAAATACGTGTTACTGCAAATGATTGTTTGTGGAAGATAAACATAGGTACTGCAACTCCAACCACTAAAGCGAACATAACAAAAGTAGCAGTTAAGCCATTTCTGAATATTGCTACTATTATATCTATTGATGCAGAATCATCTTTGCATTGAATAAATTTCACTAGAGCAAGAATTGTTTTATATGCAAACATTCCAGGAATCATAGGTAAAAGAGAAGGGAAAGAGAATACTTCTGCCGGACAATGTATTTTCTTTGCAAAGAAAATGCTTAGCATACCAATAGAAAATGCTGCAATAAATGATGCCGAAGCAATATCCAACGAAGTGCTGTGCAACAAACAATAACGTAGTCCATGTCCAACAGCTGCTAAAAATGCAGATACAAGAATCGCTTTGCGTGGAGGATTAGAGATTACAGCAAATCCAATCGATGCTATAGCAGCAAAAAGACCATCAAATATAATGGCTTCAATAAAATCATAATTTATCATAATGCATTTACTCCTAACAATAATAAAGTTAACGACAAACCTATAGAAAGACAAATAATAAGCAATGCTGCATTGATTAATCGTGAAACACCAGCTAAAACATGGCCTTCAATAACATCAATAACACCATTAATGAGAGGAACACCGGGAACGAGATAAAGAACACTTGTTCCAAGAGCAATATCAGGAGTATTTCCTATATTATATAGCACAGCTGTACAACCTATCATGGAAGCAGTAAACGCAGAAATAATGAATACAAATAAATGGTTGAGATGCATTTCTGTTAATTTCTGACGAACAAAGAAACCTGCCAATGTAGCAACGAAAACTATACCCATTGCTTGTATATCACCAGTAAAGAGACGGCAAAAAGATGCATTTGCACATGCAACCAGGAAAAGAACCATCCATTTACTCATGCGAGGGTTACTGATAATTTCCTGATATTTTGCTTTTAATTCATCCATAGACAAATGCTCATCGTAAGCTTCCCAACTTAATGTACTGAGCCGGGCATTTAATTCAAAATTCAGAGCCATAGGCTTGATTTTATTCACAGTACTGTAAGAATGCGAATTGTCTTTGTCTCTCAAAGTCATAATAATGGTTTTCTGAAAGATCGTCATGTCAACGAAATAGCCAAAAGATTCAGCTATCCGGGAGGTGTTACGTACAATACGCGATGTGTGTACGCCTACAGCCATTAGACTGGTAGAGTAGTCGGATAAAAACTTCGATAACTCTTTGAGTTCTGCATGAATGTCCATGAGGTAAAATTATTGTTTATTTAGTAAATTAGTGCTTCACATTATTAAGCACTTTAATTTATATGTATCAACTATAAAAGACGAATAAATGTTCAATTTATCAAATGCGCGGCATTTCGCACAATTCATGTATTAAGGTAATCGTGAAAGATAATCCGATAATACAGCATAGCAATATTAATAGCAAATTCAGAATTTTAGCTTTTGGCTTTCTTGATATATGCAGATTTGAATTGATATATTCTTTATAAAAAAGATATAAAGCCGGAACAGCTGAGCTGGCCAAAAGAAAATCTTCAGGTAACTGAAAGAAGTATACTTTTGTAAAACCAATTAAAGCCCAGTGAGTTAAAAACATAACTAAAAAGATATTTATTTTTTTAGAATGAGCAAGTAATAATCCAATTGTAAAAATAGCAACCGAACAAGGCATAACAGGCGAAGTCATCATTGGAAAGTGAAGACCGCGTATTAAAGAAATTATCGGATAAATAAACGGCAATATACAAAGCATTATAGCTAGCTTATCGTATTTATATGATCTCTCAAAAGATGTATGACAAAAAAACAAATCATACAACCAGAATAGTGCCATTATTGTCCAATATACAACAAACATATTATTATAACTTCTTGGCTCACAATAAATAGAGTAGTAGACAACTGCAATCCATGTATTTAGAAATGCAAGGAACAGTTTCATTGCCGATTTTACAATTTGAGTAGGATGTTTAAATAAGAAGTAAGTTAGTATAATTGCAATAACTGATATAAATATCTGATATATCCAGGTTCCTGCATTATACTGAGCAATTGTATTCCAAAAAATATCCATTTCCTTAATTTGTTTTATAATTTCGTGACAATAACATTTAAGGTGCTTTTTTAGTAATAGATATGAATCGTGAAATTTCATATCTTTCCAGGAAAGAATGCTCACGAAATATTAGTTTTAGAGCTGAACCAATATATAATAGACTCTAAAATGCGGGGTTATCAAATCGGCCGCGAAATTACTAAAAAAAACATAGCGATACTATTAATAGATGTTTTTTATGCTCTAATTAAGTTACATTTCTTTGTTTTAGTAAGAAATCTATAATGAATTAATTATTGTACAAATATAATCTTGAAAGAAATAAAAAACTCTCTCAACGAATCACTTCGGCGAGAGAGAACCCACTATTCTTAAAATTATGGCTACGATAAAATAATGACTAATACAAGAAAATTCTTTTGCAAATATAGATGGATTGTTAATGGTGCACAATCCCTTTAAAATGGTATTTTTATGACTTATCATATACCTAAATATTGGTATGTATATACTTTTTAAAGATGTAAAAGTCATAAGAATGAGATTTGTTTCATAAGATTTAACTAGCATTAAATGAGATATCGGATAAATATTACTTTAAATCTATTTATATTTGTAATAAATATGGGATATGAATGAATAAACTCCGCAATATACTTTACTTTCTTACGGTAATACTGGCACTTTCAGTATTCTATTCTTGCACGGGAACACCTTCTGCACAGGAAGTCCGTTTACTGGATTCTCTTAACCAACGTTCCTACGATTTACGTTATAAGCAACTTGATTCATCATATAAAGAAGCACTTCTGGCAATTAATTATGCAGATGAATACGATCAAGGTAAAGCTGAAGCTTATAATAATCTGGGATTTTGTGCTTTCATGCGGATGAATTTTGATGCGGCAGAGAAATACTATAAAAAAGTATATAAAATAACTCAGAATGAGCTGGAACTGGTTATAGCCGATATCGGACTAATGAAAATATACCAACGGACATCCATGAATAAGGAGTATTACGACTGTAGAAACAGTGCGGTTCGAAGAATGAAACGTATTGATGAGGATCAGTCGGTTTTTGTTGATGTGCACGATAAGAAACGATTGAATTATGCTCGTTCTGAATTTTTTATTGTATCGTCAATCTACTATTTTTATTTGCAGCAGCAAAGCGAAGCTATTCAATCTATTAATCAGGTTCAGGACTCAGACCTGGCCTCTGATACGGCACAAATTCTTTATTATGCTTATATAAAAGGCTCAGCTGAACTATTCGAAAAGAAAGATGCTGAGCAGAATAATATAACAGAATTTGATGAACTTTTCAAGTGCTGGAATATGAGTCTCAATCAATATATTTATTTTGAAGCGAACAGCCTGCAGGGAATCTCGTCTTTATTTGAAAATAGAGATATCTTTAATCTGATTTATCATGAGCGCCCCAAAGCTATCCAGACCTTAAATTCGTATTATCACTTTACGAAAAATGAAGTAACAGAGACCGATACCATTTTACCGTTAAACCTTGCACGAGTTGCTCTCGAAAAGTTTAAGAAGTATAAAGATATTTACCAGATTGCCGGAGCATACGTAACCATCGGACGTTATTATAACATGCATGGTCGTTATAGTGTGGCGCTGGATACTTTAAGTAAAGCGTTGGATTGTGTAAATAAACACCATAAGCTTTACTATAAAAACGGTAAAAGCAATGTTGATCAGTTAAAACCGTTCTCTGAACAAGATACTATTTATACAGAACTTAGCTGGATTTCGAAAAATGACATTAAAACTGTGCCCGAATGGATTGCCCGTATCCGTGAACAGTTAAGCGTTACTTATTCCGGCTTGGGAATGAAAGTGCCTTCCAATTATAACCGGAATATTTATCTGGATATTCTTGATTATACTCGTCAGGATAAAGAGCTGGAAAGCCGTTCGCAGGAACTGGAAAAAGAAGACAGACAATTGAACATCCTTTCTTTATTTGTCTTTAGTGGTTTCATTTTATTGATTTTTCTTTTCTGGGTACTAAATTCACGGTCAAAGACGCGTAATAGAAAGCATACTGAGCGATTAAGAACTACGCTCGAGGTATGCCAGCGCATAACTGCTTCTATTCCTATAGATATAGGAAGTACAGACGAAATAGTTTCAGCCGTTGGTACAGCCATTCAGGCCGATTTAAAAAAGCTTTTTCGTGCTTATTCATTACGAATTGGCATTTTCGATCCAGAGTCTGAAGAATTTATTTATCCGTCTATTGATGAAGATATCATTGAGGATGAACTTGTTGAGAACGATTTAATTAAGTCTTCATTCAATCTCTTTTTGCCAAAAGAAGAGACTCCGATTGGAGTTATTGAGCTTTACACACGTCACAAAATTACCAAAGACGAAAAAGCTCTGATGAATGTTATCACACCTTATATTGCCTGGACTCTTGGCAACGGACTTACATTTATTTCGCTGGGTGATGAGAGAATTAAACTTGAGAAACAACGCTATGTATATGAACAGCATATTGCCGATAATAAACGTCAGAATCTGATTAAGAAGTCATGTATGGCTATTGTTTATGGTATTACTCCGTTTATGGACCGCATCATTAACGAAGTGCATAAGCTTACTTCCAAAGGTTATATACAGGACGAAGCTATTAAACTCGAGAAATATCAGTATATAGATGAGCTAGTTACCAAGATTAATGAGTATAATGATATTCTGGCACTTTGGATCAAAATGAAGCAAGGTTCATTAAATCTGAATATAGAGAACTTTGAATTGAATGAACTTTTCGATGTTTTGGCAAAAGGTAGAAAAACCTTTGAAATGAAGCATCAAGCTTTCAAAGTAGAACCTACAAAGGCTATTGTTAAAGCAGATAAGGCTCTGACAATGTTCATGATTAATACTCTTACTGAAAACGCAAGGAAATATACTCCTGAAGGTGGAACTATTCAGGTTAGTGCTAAAACGGAAGATGATTACGTGGAAATCTCGGTTTCAGATACCGGTCGGGGAATATCTCAGGAAGATGTTGCGCGAATATTGGGTGAAAAGGTCTACGACTCAAGTCAGATTGGAATGGAATCTACCGATAAGGAGGAACTTCTGAAGAATAAAGGCCACGGATTTGGATTGATGAACTGCAAAGGTATTATTGAAAAATACCGTAAGACAAACGATCTTTTCAAAGTCTGTATGTTTAGTATTGAGAGTACTCCGGTCAAGGGTAGCAAATTTTATTTCCGCTTGCCTACAGGTATTCGCAAAACACTGGGAATAATGCTCTGCTTATTTATAACTACCGGACTTTTCTCTTGCAGCAAACTGGAAAGGCCTGTAACTAAAGAATATCATCCGGCAGATTCTACTTCAGTAACATCTGATAAAACCTATGACAAATTACTGAATGAAGCTTCGCTCTACGCAGACACCGTTTATTATTGCAATGTAATTGAAAACTATCCGCTTGCATTGCAATATGCCGATTCTGCAATTGCCCGATTGAACAAGCATTATTTAAAACATTATCGAAATAAACGTAATATTATGACCTTAACCGGGAATGGCATTTCCTCCGAAATTAATTGGTGGAACGGACTGGTCGACACTGATTATTATGTTATTCTGGATATTAGAAACGAAGCTGCTGTAGCTTTTCTGGCATTAAAGCAATGGGATAATTATCAATATAACAATACTGCTTATTCACGGCTTTATAAATTGGTGAGTGAGGATTATTCGCTCGAGGAATATTGCCGTAATCTGGAACATTCTACCAACAACAAAGTGGTGGCTGTTATTTTGTTTATATTGATTCTGATTGTCTTTTTTATAGGATATTATCTGCTCTATATCCGTAAACGATTAATAAACAGATGGAACCTTGAACAGGTGCTCGAGATTAACAAACAGGTACTGAATTCAACCTTAACGTCCAATGATATTCCCCGTAGCATTGTAGATAATTGCTTTGACGGAATAAACGAATTGCTTACCATTGATATGTTAAGCATCGGAGTTTATAATGAAGATAGTCATAAACTCGAATTTGCTTATTATCCGCATCAAATGGAGTGGAATGATACTTCTGTTGAAATTCAGGGAGAGCATGAAACACTGACCGAAGTAATGCAACGTTGCTTTGATTCGCAGCAATATGCTGCCGGTAAATTACAGTCAATACCGTTTTATGATAATAATCTGTATGATATATATGTGCAGGCTCTTCCGTTGATGGTTGAAGTAGGAGAGACATCCCGTTGTGTTGGTGTTCTTGCCTTTTCCAGACAAAGCGATGAAGAGCGTGAAAGCAACCGTTTGCTTATTGAGTTGATAACCAATTATGTGGCAATTGTAGTGTTTAATGCTGTTGTGAAACTTGCTACAAAATACAGAGATATTGAATCGGCGGAAGAAGATACTTACCGCGCTTCGTGGGAAGATAGCTTATTGCACGTGCAGAATATGGTGCTCGACAATTGCCTCTCTACAATAAAACACGAAACAATTTATTACCCAAGCAAAATAAAGAATATAATAGATAAACTGGCTAAGAAATCATTCACTCCTGAGGAGGAAAAAGAGAATATTCAAACCATCAGTGAATTGATTGATTATTATAAAGGTATATTTAATATTCTAAGTTCCTGTGCTGCAAAGCAGTTGGAGGAAGTAACATTCCGCCGTGGAAATGTAGAAGTGGATGAATTGGTAACACATGCACAGAAATATTTCCGGAAAATGAGTAAACGACTGCAAAGTTCCGTAACTTTCCACGCAGAAAGCTGTAGTGAAAAGGTTATCGGAGATGTAATTCAATTAAAATTCCTGTTAGAGAACTTAATTGACGAGTGCCTTACTGTTCCTGAAGAAGGAGAAGTAATCCTTGAAGCCAAGGCAGATGGCGAATATGTTCGTTTCATTTTTACAGACAGGAGAAGAGAGAAAACTGTAGAAGAACTTAATCAGCTTTTTTATCCCGATTTGGCCCGCATGACAGCTTCTGAGGATGGTACGTTAAAAGGAACCGAATATTTGATATGCAAACAGATTATCCGAGACCACGACGAGTTTGCTGGTTTACGTGGCTGTAGAATAAATGCTGAGCCATCACCGGAAGGAGGGTTTATCGTCTACTTTACTATACCAAAACGTAAAGTAAGCTTAGGTAAAACAAAAGGAATAAATAAAGAAAAGCAGTAGAGCTTTTTAATAAATAGTGTAGGGTAAAATAATATAAGGTGTACACCTTATGAATGGATAGTGTAGGCTATTTAAAAAAGAGATAAAGAATAAACGTATTAAATATAGTATAAAGAAACAATGGAAGATAAGAAATTTAAAGTTATCATTGTAGAAGATGTAAAGCTGGAGCTTAAAGGAACAGAAGAAATATTTCGTCACGAAATACCCAACGCCGAAGTAATTGGTACAGCGATGACCGAAAAAGAATTCTGGCCACTGATAGAAGTTCAGGTGCCCGATATGGTTTTGCTCGATCTTGGGTTAGGAGGTTCAACAACCATTGGTGTAGATATCTGCAAAAACCTACGTAAAAAGTACAAAGATGTGCGGGTCTTGATTTTTACAGGTGAAGTGCTCAACGAAAAACTGTGGGTGGATGTACTTAATGCAGGAGCGGACGGAATAATTCTGAAGACAGGCGAACTGCTTACCAAGACAGATGTTCAGGCTGTAATGGATGGAAAAAAACTCGTCTTCAATTATCCTATTCTGGAAAAGATTGTAGATCGTTTCAAGAAGTCGGTAACCAATGATGCTTTACGTCAGGAAGCAGTAATAGACTATGATATTGACGAATATGATGAGCGTTTCCTTCGCCATCTTGCCTTAGGATATACAAAAGATATGATTGCCAACCTGAAAGGTATGCCTTTTGGCGTTAAATCTTTGGAGAAACGACAAAATGACTTGGTTGCACGTCTGTTTGGCCCTGGTGAACGGGTAGGAGTGAATGCTACTCGTCTGGTGGTTCGTGCCCTTGAACTTCGTATCATAGATCTTGATAATCTTGAAGCTGATGAAGAATAAATTGCGAATGCCTCACCCGGCTACCATGTTCTTACTGCTTACCGTAGCAGTTGTCATGCTTTCGTGGATATTTGATATCTACGGACTTCGCGTGATTAATCCTCAGACGGGTGAAGTTATCCGCGCACAAAGTCTTTTAGGTCCCGAAGGAATCCGCTGGTTACTGCGTCATGTAGTGACAAACTTTACCGGATTTGCTCCTTTGGGTATGGTAATGGTGGCCATGTTTGGTGTAGGTGTGGCAGAGCATTCCGGTTTTATTGGAGCTTGTATCAGAAGAAGTCTGAGGAAACACCCCAGTCAAGAGGGGGTAATCCTAATCGTAATTCTACTTGGAGTTATTTCCAATATTGTGGGCGATGCAGGATATATTATTCTTATACCAATTGCTGCCACACTTTTCCAGTCGGTTAAACTACATCCTGTAGCCGGAATAGTAACCGCCTACGTATCCGTAGCATGCGGATTTAGTGCAAATCTGTTTGTTAGTACACTCGATCCTATTATGGCACGAATAACTCAGGAAGCAACTGCAAACATGACTACTTATCAAGGAAATATAGGTGCGCTGTCGAACTATTATTTTATGTTTGTCTCTACATTTGTTGTTACAGCAGTAATTTACTTTATTACCAAAAAGAGTCTTTTACCAACGTTAGGTGAATATACCGGACATGCACCTTATGATAATTATAAATCGCTCACAAAAAAAGAGCAGCGTGCATTAATGATATCTCTTGGAGCCGGATTTATTTATACGCTGATCATTGTTTTGGCAACCTTTTCTCCGTGGGGAATTTTGAGAGGGATAACCGGTAGTCTGACCCGCTCTCCATTTATTTTTGGAGTATTATTCCTTATTTCCTTTGGCATTGGCTTGATGGGAACCATCTATGGCTTTGCATCCGGACGCTACCGCAGAGATTCTGATGTTATAACCGGACTATCGCACCCTATGCAGTTGCTGGGTGTGTATTTTGTTATTGCCTTTTTCGCGGCACAGATGTTTGCTTGTTTTGAATATTCCCGTCTGGACAAATGTCTGGCTATAATGGGAGCAAACCTTCTGACATCAATACACACAAACAGCCTTGTTACTTTGCTTTTATTTATTCTGTTTACAACGGTAATAAACCTCATTATGGTTTCTGCAACGGCAAAGTGGACCTTTATGGCCTTCATCTTTGTTCCGATGTTCGCCGCAATGGGAATCAACCCCGACTTAACCCAGTGTGCTTTCCGTATTGGAGACAGTGCCACTAATGCAATTACACCGTTCTTGTTCTATATGCCTTTAATTCTGGCATATATGCAGCAATATGATAAGCAAGCTAATTACAGTTCCTTACTGAAATATACCTGGCGCTATTCGCTTGCTATATTAGTATCCTGGACAGCCTTTTTCGTTGTTTGGTATTTACTTAATATTCCGTTGGGAATCTGATAAAATGATAGAGAAGAGTATTTTTATAATTATCGTCTTTATAAATATAATACCCATACTAGTATTTGCGATCTTTCCCTTTTTGAGAAAAGATCGATTTGATAATTCAATATTTAGTCGCAATCCGTTATTACTATTTATAGAGGGAATACTTTTTTCTATTCTACTATTTGTCCTGTATTTCTATTTTATCGGACCATTTTATCCTGACCACGGTAGAGAATTACCACTAGTAATGATCATTTATGAAATAAACATATTACCAATTGCAGCTATAGTTCTGTTTTTGGTTTGCCTTGGTTGTAACATTACCTGGACAAAGCATTATTGGTATTGGGCAACGATTATATTATTATTTATGTTGTTTTTCTTTTCTATTTAATCATTGTTGCTTCTACAGGAATCTGATAGAACTTTCTTCCTTTCTGGAAATCAAGCATAAGCTGATCAACAATAACTTCCGGGTCGAGTGCACTGATACGAATGGTGTGCTTTCCCGGAGTATTTATTTTATGAAGAGTAGTGTTCAGCGATTGATTTCTCAACACATTGATTTTCCATGGCTCTGTGCGGAATCCGGTTTTGTAAGAAACAACCTGCGGCTTTTCATCATCAATGGAAACAGCATAACGGATATCACCACCATTTACCGGATGGCCCGGTATTAATGCAACTTTCAAAGACACTTCTCCGATAGAAGTTGTGTAAATATTATAAGTGATTTCACCGTTCTGTGGTAGAGAAACAGCTTTCGCACTGTGCCCCAATCCCTGAATAACCTGAGTTCCCTTTGATGCCGATTTATAATCTGCCGCATTACAGGCAATCATTCCGTTTGCCTCGGTCATTATGCCGGGAGCTAGATTCTGCGTACATACGTTTAACTGGTACATTTTATCGTCTACAGTCAACAAGCAAATACCTAGGAAATCATCAGTAATTTGTTTCCAGTCGGCACTGACTACTAATTTTTTCTCAAACTTTAGCGTTGTATCTACCTCCTTAATCTTTAACCATTCCGGAGCCTTTTCCACTTTCCATTTAGTTGGTTTATCACTTCTGTTGAATAACGATATAAACGTTTGATTATTCGCACCACGTACCAAAGTAATAAGATTAACCGGACATTCTATTTCCAATGGGATACTGTCGCCCTCTATCCAAACCAAAGCCGGAGAAGATGGCTGGGAGAGTATTTTATCAGGTAATACAGATGGTTGGAAAACCGGTAGATTACGAGGCTTCATATCTATCATCCTGTTCCACTTAGCGTCCTGAATATCCGTATTGTAAGTCTGCGCCATTTGAGCAATCTCATTGAAAGCTTTGGTGCTCAGATTGGCATATTCATTAGCTGCAAGCAGGTTATAGCGGGCAAAAAGACGAGCTTTTTGTGCATACAAAAGTTTATGATTCATTGCAGCAGCACTACAAACGGGATATTGCACAAGTTCGAAATATGCTTCGCGTTGTTCAACCGGGATCTTCTCACCAATTTCTTTCACTCTATTTGCCAGAACAGAGTATTCATTTGCACGTTTCTGTAACTCATCACCAAAAACAAACGGATTGAATTCCGTATCAATTACCGGAGTTTTATTTCCTGGAACGGATGGTTCTTCCACTCTGCTCCAGCCCATGTGTTCCGGTTTACGAATATCAGCCAACTGGTAATATTTATCCATCAATGGAGTCAGTTCACTTCCTGCTTCTGTACCGAATTCTCTTGTAAGCCAATTCTCTAAATGCTGGGAAATATTGTTTGCATGAACATTATTAATGTTCCATGCCAAATCCAAAAAGAATTCAGTATCATATTCTCCTGGTTTTATATCGCCCACATTCAGAATCCATAGTTTTTGTGCACCATAATCCCATGCACGTTTCATTTCTGTATAAATCTGAGCCGGTGAAGTAGAGCAAAGCCACAAATAATCGTGCGGACGTCCCCAATAAGAGATATGATAATATACACCTGATTCGCCTTTTCTCTTTCTTTCCTGCTCATTACTAAGTCGGGTTATGTAACCATAGTTATCATCACACCATATCAATGTTACATCATCCGGCACTTGTAATCCGTTATCATATACGCTCAATACTTCTTTGTATGGCACAAATACCTGAGGTACTTTAGTTACATCGGCATTAACGTAGCGAGAAAGTAAGTCTCGTTGGTCTTTAATTACCAGTTTCAGAGCCTGCGTATACTCATCTACCGTTTTTACTCCCTGCATCTGGCCGTCGTGTACACCTCTCATACCAATCGTATAGATATTCTCTGACTGACCAACCTTTTTTAGTCGCTCTGTCCAGTAAGAAGTAATAGATTCTTTATTGGTCAGATAATTATATTGACCATATTTCTTAGCATCCCACTCACCGGCACTGTTTCTCATCAATGGTTCACAATGAGATGTAGCCATGACAATACCATATTTATCGGCTATTTCTTTTGTGCCATCCACAAAATAAAAAGGAACGGTACATTCGTGCATAGCCGGCCAAATGGTATTTGCACGAAGACGCAACAATAATTCAAATATTTTAGCGTAGGTTTTTGGACCAATCTGACCTTTTACAGGAGTTGGTTCAAAGTTCTTGCTACTCCATGGCATTAATCCCCAGTCTTCATCATTCAGGAAAATTCCCCTGAATTGTACGGATGGTTGCTGTACATTCACATAACCTTCGGGAAGACTAAGGCTTTTTTTCTTAACAGGTGCAGAATCAGCCCACCAGCACCATGGAGAAACACCTATTATACGTGAGAGTTCCAATATTCCATAAGCAGTTCCACGTTCATCGCTTCCCAATACTACTAGGTAAGAACGATTATTCTTCTGAATAACTTCAATTTTAAACGCTTCCCATTTGTTCTTTATATCAGCAGTAGAAACGTTTTGTTTCTTCAGCCATTCATCTGTTTCATTTGATTTTCCGATTGTTGCAACAATTATTGAAGCATTATCAAGTGAATTCTCAGTTGCGGGTTTCTTATCTGATACCTTCTGCATATCCGATAAAAACATGTCCATAGCAGTTTGCACTACCGGCTTTTCGTTTTTATTTAAATACACTGTGTTTGTTTTGCCCTGCATTATTAAAGGAAAGTCTTCGGCAAAAACAGGAGAAAAGGATGCTTCACAACAAATAAATAGCAGAAATGGGCGAAATATGTGTTTCATAGTGTATTAATTCTCTATTTTAACAAAGGAATATAATAATTTTCAAGAAACAAATATAGTTGTTTCTTTGCTGGATATGTGACTTTTATCCTATACAATTTGATGTAAAATTACCTTTTAATAAACTAATAACGAAAAGAGATTCTTTAAAACTAGTTCTCTGTTCCAATAGAACCAGATCAATAAAAGCAGAAATCTAACCATAAGCGAATGTATTTCGGATTATTTCCTATACTTTTGTTGTTTATATATCAAATAAAATGGAACAGCTATGGAACCTATGCATAAAATAAGCAAAGTAAAAATACGTTCTCTGCAGCTGGACGACTATGCCCAACTCTCACAATCATTTACCAGAACCTATTCAGATGGAAGCGACGTCTTTTGGTCGCGTGAACAAATAGAAAAGTTAATCACAATTTTTCCGGAAGGACAGATTGTGGTGGTTGTAGACAACAAAATAGTGGGATGTGCGCTTTCCATTATCGTTGATTACGATATGGTGAAAAACGATCATACTTACGCTTCTGTTACGGGACAGGAAACGTTTAATACACATAATCCAGAGGGAAACATTCTCTATGGTATAGAGGTCTTTATTCATCCTGAATTCCGTGGCCTCAGACTAGCCAGAAGAATGTATGATTACCGCAAAGAGCTTTGTGAAACGCTGAACCTGAAGGCTATTATGTTCAGTGGTAGAATTCCGAATTATCACAAATATGCTCAGGATTTGCGTCCTAAGGAGTATATTCATAAAGTTAGTAAGAAAGAGATTTTCGATCCGGTACTTACCTTTCAACTATCAAACGATTTTCACGTGCGTAAGGTGATGACTAACTATCTGCCTAATGACGAAGAATCTTGTCACTACGCATGCCTTTTGCAATGGGATAATATATATTATCAACCACCAACGCAAGAGTTTGTACCTCAGAAAACCACTATCAGACTGGGATTGGTGCAATGGCAAATGCGCTCTTACAAGACCATTGACGATGTATTTGAACAAGTGGAATTCTTTGTGGATGCTGTTTCCGATTATAAAAGTGATTTTGTACTTTTTCCGGAATATTTCAATGCGCCATTGATGGCAAAATTCAATCATCTGGGTGAATCTCAGGCCATTCGTGAGCTAGCCAAATATACCAATGAGATGAGGAAACGCTTTATAAACCTGGCAATCAGCTATAACATCAATATTATCACAGGAAGCATGCCGCAGCTTCGTGGAAATGACCTCTACAATGTGGGATTCCTTTGTCGCAGAGATGGCACCTTTGATACTTACGAGAAAATTCATGTTACTCCCGATGAAACAAAAAGCTGGGGACTTTCAGGCGGAAAGGTGATTAAAACCTTCGACACCGATTGTGCGAAGATAGGAATTCTTATTTGCTATGACGTGGAATATCCAGAACTTACCCGCATAATGGCTGATCAAGGAATGCAGATCCTTTTTGTTCCGTTCCTGACCGATACTCAGAACGGTTATTCACGCGTAAGAATCTGTGCTCAGGCCCGTGCCATTGAGAATGAATGCTTTGTGGTTATAGCAGGAAGCGTGGGAAATTTGCCGCGTGTGCACAATATGGATATACAGTACGCCCAATCCGGAGTATTCACTCCTTGCGATTTTGCATTCCCTACTGATGGAAAGTGTGCAGAAGCCACACCAAACACCGAAATGATTCTGGTGTCTGATGTGGATTTGAACTTGCTTAACGAGCTCCATACCTATGGCAGTGTAAGAAACCTGAAGGATAGAAGGAATGACCTTTATGAGCTTAAGCTAAAAAAGTGATATAAGTGAAGTTAAACGTAAGAGTCTCTATTTACTGAACCGGGAAGTATCAACAGCTTTGCGTGATTTCATATTATCAATATTCGTGGAATAGGGTATAGGCTTATTGTGAATTTTTAAAAAAAGGATGAACTGATTTTTTTAAGATCAATCATCCTTTAATTTATATATACCTGATATGGATAGTTTATCCATTTACTTTCTTGTAATCAGCCAGGAATTGCGCTAGTCCGCTATCTGTCAACGGATGCTTTAGCAAGCCTTTTATAGCACTAAGCGGACAAGTGGCAACATCTGCTCCAACTTCAATACATTGAATAATGTGTTGTGTGTGTCTTATTGAGGCAGCCAGGACTTGAGTTTTGAATCCGTAGAACGAATACATCTCAACAATTTTGCGTACAACATCAATTCCATCACTACTGATGTCGTCCAATCGACCAACAAAAGGAGATACGTATGTTGCTCCGGCCTTTGCTGCCAATAGAGCTTGTCCGGGAGAGAAAACAAGTGTGCAATTTGTACGGATTCCCTTACCTGTAAAGTGTTTAATAGCTTTTATTCCATCTGCAATGCATGGAACTTTCACCACAATATGGGGATGGAGAGCTGCCAATTCTTCACCTTCCCGTATCATACCTTCATAATCGGTTGCAATAACTTCCGCACTAACATCACCATCTACTATATTGCAAATCTCAATATAGTGTTTTTGCTGATTCTCTACTCCTTTAATTCCTTCTTTTGCCATCAGTGAAGGGTTTGTCGTCACTCCATCGAGTACTCCAAGATCATTGGCTTCTCTGATTTGTTCCAAATTTGCTGTGTCAATAAAAAACTTCATAGTACAATGCTTTTTTATGGTTTAAGTAACTAATAAGCAAAGCTACAAAACAATACTAAAAGGACAAGTGTTTTAATATAATATTTTGGTAATGAATATTATAATTAAATATTAAACCGCATGATAGGTTTTGTCTATAATCCCATAGAAAGTATCAATTGGATTTATTTGGATGTAAATAATTTATAGAATAGCTTTGCTCACAGAAAGATAAAACATTAAATATAAAAATAAAAATTATGAGATCACTAATTGGAAAAAAGGCACCTAAGTTTACTGCTTCAGCAGTTGTAGACGGAAATAAGATAGTAAATGATTTTTCATTGGCACAATATGAAGGAAATAAATACGTAGTATTCTTCTTCTACCCAATGGACTTTACATTTGTTTGTCCTACTGAATTACATGCATTCCAAGAAAAACTGGAAGAGTTTGAAAAGAGAGGTGTAGCGGTAGTAGGTTGTTCGGTAGACTCTGAGTACTCACATCTTGCATGGTTAAATACTCCTAAAAAGAATGGTGGAATACAGGGCGTAAAATATCCTATTGTTTCTGACTTCTCAAAATCAATATCAGAAAAATTTGGAGTACTGGCCGGAGGATATTCTCCAGACGAGAATGGAAACTGGGTATGTAATGGACTACCTGTAGCATATAGAGGATTATTCCTAATTGATAAAAATGGAGTAGTAAGACATTGCGTAATAAATGATCTTCCATTAGGACGAAGTGTTGACGAAGCATTAAGAGTAGTAGATGCTCTGCAACATTTTGAGGAATTTGGAGAGGTTTGTCCTGCAAACTGGTGCAAAGGAAAAGATGCATTAAAAGCCACAGATGAAGGCGTTTCAGATTATTTAAGTAATCATTAATTAAAACAATAAATTGCTATAATGATAATGACATGAATGATTAGGTGAGGGGAAGGCTTGTGAAAGTCTTCCTCCTTTTTTATATAGCAATCACAATCTGCCTTTAAGTGACTTTTATAGCAAGAAAATAAATTGTATTATAGATCAGATGGAACATAAGGTCAAGGCTGTAAGAGGAGAATAATTTCCATTGCGGGAATTTATGAAAAGCAAACCAGAGTTTAGCAAAACTCTGGTTTGCTTTTTTAAAAAGTACTAGACTAGTTTATGTATCCTTGTACAAAAGATTGTATTATTCTGTACAAAACAATTAATTCTTTTGTACAGAAGAATTAATTGTTTTGTACAACATCGCATTAATATCCCGCCTGAAGAATAAAAAACTAGTCGGGAGATGAAATAAACTCCCGTCGCCTCTTTCCGGAGAGCCGGAGCGGCATTTGATAAACAGCAAAATCACTACATAAATTTTAATTTTGCGAATTTGATCTAGCAATCTAGCAGTAGACTTTAAGTTGTTGTATATAAGCGTTGTATAAGTGCTAGATCAAATTAATTTGATCTAGCGTTGATCTGGCAATCTAGCACCTTGTTCCATTCAGATTTTAATTCTGATATTGGTTGTTTAAAGTGTTGGTTACCGGTTGTGATTCTGTTATTACTCGCAAAAGCGCTTGATCGCTAGATCACTGCTAGATCAAATAAAATTGATCTAGCAGTGGTAATATACTTATAATTAGTTTGTTATGTATGTAGTGCTAGATTGCTAGATCAAATACGATTTTTTTTATTTTCCCCCGCTTTTCTTAAAAACAGATATAGTAATTGGCAGAATCTCTATGATTGCATTTTATTTAGATCAAGCATCTAAGAAAAACTAATCAAAATTAAAATATTCTGTTTAGTTAATAATTGTTCCTATAAAAATTTAACGCAAAAGTTTCTATATAGCCTTTTTTTTGTAAATTTGCACCTTAATTTTTAGGAAGAATAGAAAAAACATAAAATATGAGTAAGAGATTTACTGAATATTCTCAGTTTGACCTCTCGCAGGTAAACAAAGATGTACTAAAGAAATGGGATGAAAACGGTGTTTTCGCCAAAAGTATGACAGAACGTGAAGGCTGTCCTTCGTTTGTGTTTTTTGAAGGACCTCCATCGGCTAATGGTATGCCGGGTATTCACCACGTAATGGCTCGTTCCATTAAGGATATTTTTTGTCGCTATAAAACAATGAAAGGTTTTCAGGTAAAGCGTAAAGCCGGATGGGATACTCACGGACTTCCTGTAGAACTTGGTGTTGAAAAAACTTTAGGCATTACAAAGGAGGATATTGGAAAATCAATCTCCGTAGCTGAATATAATGCAGCTTGCCGTAAAGATGTGATGAAGTTTACTAAAGAATGGGAAGACCTAACTCACAAAATGGGATATTGGGTGGACATGAATGACCCATACATTACTTATGATAACCGCTATATTGAAACTCTTTGGTGGCTTTTAAAGCAACTATACAAAAAAGACTTATTATATAAAGGATATACTATTCAGCCATATTCTCCAGCTGCAGGTACTGGTTTAAGTTCTCACGAATTGAACCAACCGGGTTGTTATCGCGATGTAAAGGATACAACTGTAGTTGCTCAGTTTAAAATGAAAAACCCAAAACCTGAAATGGCTGCATGGGGTACTTCTTATTTTATAGCTTGGACTACAACTCCATGGACTTTGCCTTCAAATACTGCACTTTGTGTAGGACCAAATATCAATTACGTGGCTGTTCAGTCATATAATTCATATACTGGTGAGCCTATCACTGTAGTATTGGCTAAAGACTTGGTTAATGCACACTTTAATTCTAAAGCTGCCGAACTGAATCTTGAAGATTACAAAGCAGGAGATAAGCTGATTCCATTTAAGGTAATTGCTGAATACAAAGGTGCTGATCTTGTTGGTATGGAGTATGAACAGCTTATGCCTTGGGTAAATCCTGGTGAAGATGCTTTCCGTGTAATCCCTGGCGATTATGTAACAACAGAAGATGGTACAGGTATCGTTCACATTGCTCCTACATTTGGTGCTGATGATGCTCGCGTTGCGAAAGCAGCAGGTATTCCTCCATTGCAACTGATTAACAAGAAAGGTGAGCTTCGCCCAATGGTGGATCTTACCGGTAAATTCTATACTTTAGATGAACTTGACGAAACTTTTGTAAAAGAGAAAGTTAACGTTGAACTATATAGCGAATATGCAGGCCGTTTCGTAAAGAATGACTATGATCCTAATCTTACAGAAAAAGATGAAACTCTTGATGTAAGTCTCTGTATGATGATGAAGGCTGCCAATCTTGCATTTAAGATTGAAAAGCATGTTCACAACTATCCTCACTGCTGGCGTACAGACAAACCTGTACTTTATTATCCGCTCGACAGTTGGTTTATCAAGTCTACAGCATGCAAAGAACGCATGATGGAGCTTAACAAAACTATTAACTGGAAACCGGAATCAACAGGTACAGGACGTTTTGGTAAGTGGCTGGAAAATCTTAATGACTGGAACCTTAGCCGTTCTCGTTACTGGGGAACTCCGCTTCCAATCTGGCGTTCAGAAGATAACTCGGCAGAAATCTGCATTGAATCTGTAGAGCAATTATATAATGAGATAGAGAAATCTATTAATGCTGGCTTTATGAAAGAAAATCCTTATAAAGGATTCGAAGCTGGCGTTTATACAAAGGATAATTACGATAAGATTGATTTGCACCGTCCTTATGTGGATGATATCATCCTTGTATCTGAAGATGGCAAACCAATGAAACGTGAAAGTGATCTTATTGACGTTTGGTTCGATTCTGGTGCTATGCCTTATGCACAGATTCACTATCCGTTCGAAAATAAAGAATTACTAGACAACCGTGAAGTTTATCCGGCAGATTTCATTGCAGAAGGTGTTGACCAGACTCGTGGATGGTTCTTTACTCTGCATGCAATTGCTTCTATGATATTTGATAATGTAGCTTATAAAGCTGTAATATCAAACGGATTGGTACTCGATAAGAATGGTAATAAGATGTCTAAACGTTTAGGTAATGCTGTAGATCCATTCTCAACAATAGAGAAATATGGTTCAGATCCTTTACGTTGGTACATGATTACAAACTCGTCTCCATGGGACAACCTGAAATTTGACGTAGAAGGAGTTGAAGAAGTACGCCGTAAGTTCTTCGGCACACTATACAACACTTATTCATTCTTCTCATTATATGCAAATGTAGATAACTTTGCTTATCAGGAAGCTGATATTCCGGTAAATGAACGTCCGGAAATTGACCGTTGGATATTGTCTGTACTTAACTCTCTGATCAAGGAAGTTGATACTTGCTACAATGAATACGAACCAACAAAGGCAGGACGTCTGATTTCTGACTTTGTAAACGATAACTTATCTAACTGGTACGTTCGCCTTAACCGTAAACGTTTCTGGGGAGGTGAATATACTCAGGATAAACTTTCTGCATATCAAACTCTTTATACTTGTCTTGAAGCAGTAGCTAAATTAATGGCGCCAATCGCTCCATTCTACGCTGACAGATTATACACAGACTTGATCAATGCTACAGGTCGTGATAATGTTGTTTCTGTTCACCTTGCTAAGTTCCCCGAATTTAATGCAAATCTTATAGATAAAGATTTGGAAGCAAGAATGCAGATGGCTCAGGATGTAACTTCTATGGTTTTGGCTTTACGTCGTAAGGTAAGCATCAAAGTTCGCCAACCGCTTCAATGTATTATGATTCCGGTAGTGGACGAAGAACAAAAAGCTCATATTGAAGCCGTAAAATCACTTATTATGAATGAAGTGAACGTCAAAGAAATCAAGTTTGTAGACGAAACTGCTGGTGTATTGGTGAAGAAAGTGAAATGCGACTTCAAGAAACTTGGACCAAAATTCGGTAAACAAATGAAAGCCGTTGCTGCTCAGGTTGCAGAAATGTCTCAGGATGCAATTGCCGAACTGGAAAAAAATGGTAAATATACTTTGATGATTGACGGTAACAAAGCTATTCTTGATGCAACAGACGTAGAAATCTTCAGTGAAGACATCCCGGGATGGTTGGTTGCTAATGAAGGAAAACTAACTGTAGCACTTGAAGTTACTATAACCGAAGATCTACGAAAAGAGGGTATTGCTCGTGAATTAGTAAACCGTATTCAGAATATTCGTAAATCTAGTGGGTTTGAAATTACTGATAAAATAAAAATTACATTATCTAAAAATGAACAGACAGATGATGCGGTAAATGAATATAATTCTTATATTTGTAACCAAGTATTGTCTAATTCTCTCATTTTAGCTGATAATGTAACAGACGCGACAGAATTGAATTTTGACGATTTCTCTCTATTTGTAAATGTAGTAAAAGAATAAATAAAACTTTAAAGCAATATAACTATGGCAGAAAAGACGAGATACTCTGATGCGGAATTGGATGAATTCCGCGCTATAATCAAGGAAAAACTTGAAAAAGCTCAACTTGATTACGATCAGCTTAAATTAAGTATAATGAATCAGGATGGTAATGATATAATTGATACATCACCAACATACAAAGTTCTGGAAGAAGGAGCAAATACCTTGTCTAAAGAAGAAGTAGGCCGTTTGGCTTTAAGACAGCAAAAATTTATTCAAAGTCTTCAGGCTGCTTTGGTGCGTATTGAAAATAAAACATATGGTATCTGTCGTGAAACAGGAAAATTAATTCCTGCAGAACGATTGCGCGCTGTGCCTCATGCAACATTGAGCATTGAAGCTAAAAATGACGGAAAAAAATAAATGAAAATAAAAATTACGAAAGGACAGATATCTGTTCTGATTATAATTTCTGTACTTGTAATTGACCAAATAATAAAGATCCTCGTAAAAACAGGAATGTATTTACATGAAAATATTCGTGTTTGCGGGGATTGGTTTTACATTTATTTTACTGAAAATAATGGAATGGCTTTCGGAATGGAATTGTTCGGAAAGCTATTTCTTACATCATTCAGAATCATTGCTGTATCATTCATTGGTTATATTATAGTTAAGGTTATTAAGAAGAATTACAAAACCGGCTTTATAGTATGTCTTTCTATGATACTTGCCGGAGCATTAGGTAATATCATTGACAGCATATTTTATGGAGTAATTTTTAGTGCAAGTGTTCCTGAAAATTATATCAATGCTTCATTGGCTACATTTATGCCTGAAGGTGGTGGTTATTCTTCTTTGCTTTATGGTAAGGTAGTAGACATGTTTTATTTCCCAATAATTGATACAACATGGCCTAGCTGGATTCCGTTTGTTGGCGATGAACATTTCATATTCTTCAGTCCTATATTCAATTTTGCCGATGCTTCCATTAGTTGCGGTATAGTAGCTCTTCTTCTCTTTTATAGTAAATATCTGAATGAAGGTCATTCTACTAAAAAAGAAGTAATTAATAATGATGAACCACAAACTAAATAATTTTTTTGTAGGGTTTGTTCTTCTTTCTTGCATTGGATTATCCTCTTGTAAAAAGAAAATGCCTGCTGATGTACTTTCTAAAGGTGAAATGGAAGATGTTTTGGTAGATTATCATTTAGCCAAATCAATGGCTGCAAATTTGCCACCTGAAGAACATTATAAGCAAGCGCTGTATATGAATTATGTTTTTGAAAAATATGGCATAACAGAGGAAGCTTTTGATCATTCACTTGAATGGTATTCCCGGAATACAGAGGACTTTGTGAAAATTTACGAAGAAGTTACTAAAAGACTAACTTCTGAAAAAGAGGATATCACTAATTTAATAGCTTCAAGCGGTGAAAGTGAACAACAACAGTCGCAGACCGGAGATACTGTAAACGTATGGCACAAACAAAAACTTTATAAGTTAACCCAGTCTGCAGCTACAAATAAGTTCTTCTTTACCATCTATCCTGATAGTAATTACAAAGAGAAAGATATTATTTTATGGAGTATCAGATGCTCATTTGTTTCAGCAAAACAACATCCTCAGGATGCTGTTATGTCATTGAATATTAAATATAGCACTGATTCTATTATTTCTGAAACAAGAAATCTCAGACATTCAGGTATGTATAACATACGAATTCAAAATGATTCAGCTTGCAAAATAAAGGAGATCAAAGGTTTTGTTTATTACGATCAACTTAGTCATTTCTCTAAAGATGCTTTAATAGTTGATAAGATAGCATTAACAAGGTACCATGTGAAGAAGGATGCCAAATCGATGACTAAGATGTCGCCAATTAATAAAGTTGATTCACTAAAGAAGGATACAGCTACTAAGCATGAAATTATGCAGAATACGCAGCCTATGGTTATTGATAGTGTTAACAAAACAGATATCAGAACATCGGGCCCTCGTCGTAAAAGCAAGAAGAATGTAAGCAACGATATGCGTAATATAAATAATCAACCTGCGCAACAACCTAGAATTAGATAATGAAACGCATAGCATCTCATTATCTAATTCTTTCTCCTGATAACATGTATAAGAAGCAAGTAATAGAAATAGACCAACAACACTTGGTCCGTTTCTTTACTTTGGAAGAAGAAATTGAATCTGTAATTTGGTTATCGGGAGTATTATTTTTATCAAAAAAGGAAATAAATCTTAGCGAGGTTAGAAAGGAACTTAAAAACTTAATAGGAGAGAAGCTCTTGGATTTCATATCCAAATATTCTACGGATATTAAGGTAGGAGACTTGGTTTATGTATACTTAATTGACTCTGTAGATTTATTTAGTCTCACAATTGTGAGTGAGACTAACATCGAAAAAATATAGCTCTTCTTACAAAAAAGAAAGTGACAATACTTTTTATATATTGCCACTTAATATTATTATACTTAATAACGCTAATTATTACTCTTTTCTCTTTCCTGAAAACTTTTTCTTGCCTTTGAAATTACTTTTTCTGTTATGTGAACGTGGGTTATATTCAGGAGCCTCACCTAATTCTTCAGGAACAGGAATCTTATAAATTGTCTTTTCTAAAAAATCTTCAATTGATTTAAATGCAGTTTGTTCCTTCTCATTGACAAAAGTGATAGCAACTCCATCATTATTAGCACGTGCAGTACGTCCAATACGATGTACATAATCCTCAGAATCGTGAGGCACATCATAGTTTACTACCAATCTTATATCATCAATATCAATACCTCGGGATACAATATCAGTAGCTACTAAAATATTAATTCGACCATTTTTAAATTCACGCATAATAAACTCGCGTTGAGATTGATCTAAGTCTGAATGCATTTCACCTACATTTAGCTTTAATCTTTTCAAAGATTTTGTAACCTCTTTAACTTTAAGCTTTGAGGATGCGAAAATAATAGCTTTTTCTGGTACTTCATCTATAAAAAGACTTTGTATAATATCTAATTTCTGATTTTCGTAACATACATAAGCTGCCTGAATAATTTTTTCAGCTGGTTTTGAAACAGCAAGCTTAATTTCAACAGGATTATTTAGGATATTATTTGCCAATTTTTGAATATTGGCTGGCATAGTTGCAGAAAACATAATTGTTTGACGCTCTTTTGGCATTAACTTGACAACTTGCATAATATCGTCATAAAATCCCATATCGAGCATACGATCTGCTTCATCGAGAACAAAATAAGAAACTCGAGATAAATCTACATATCCTAAACTTAAATGACTTAAAAGACGCCCGGGAGTAGCAATCACAACATCTGCACCTAATGCCAATCCCTTTTTTTGCTGTTCAAACTGAATTCCATCACTTCCTCCATATACAGCAACGCTGGAAACTGGCATAAAATATGAAAAGCCCTCCATTTGCTGGTCAATCTGCTGAGCTAACTCACGAGTAGGAGACATTATAATGCAGTTTATTGCATCTTCAGGATGTTTCTCCTGTGAAAGTTTATTTAGAATTGGAAGTAAAAAAGCAGCAGTTTTACCTGTACCAGTCTGTGCAACAGCAATTAAGTCTCTACCTTCAAGTATAACGGGGATAGCGTTCTCTTGCACAGGTGTACATTCATCAAAGTTCATGGCATCAAGCGCCTGAAGCACTGTGTCATTTAAATTAAGTTCAGAAAATTTCATTCATCAAATTATTAATATTCAAAGATACAAAAAAGAATGCACGATTTGTTATATGAGCTAAAAATTGTTGCTAAATACAACTATCTTGCATTACAATTTACCCTGTTCATCCAAATATGAATCTTTAAAACCTAAGAAATACAGAACTCCATCCAGTCCAATAGTGTTAATTGACTGTTTTGCATTCTGTTGTACTTTTGGTTTTGCATGATAAGCAATACCTAATCCTGCAATACCTAGCATTGGAAGATCGTTAGCTCCATCACCAACAGCTATAGTTTGTGCTATATCTACATTTTCTACCTGAGCAATCAATCTTAATAATTCTGCTTTTCGTTTACCATCAACAACGTCACCTAAATAGTTTCCGGTAAGTTTTCCATCAATTATCTCTAATTCGTTAGCATAAACATAATCAATACCATATTTCTGTTTCAAGTAATTTCCAAAATAGGTAAATCCACCAGACAGAATTGCTATTTTATATCCGTAGCGTTTTAAAACAAACATAAGACGATCAACACCTTCAGTAATTGGTAACTTCTCTGCAATATCTTTCATTACCGATTCATCCAGACCTTTCAGTAATGCAACTCTTCTACGGAAACTTTCAGTAAAGTCAATCTCGCCACGCATTGCACTTTCTGTAATAGCTTTAACTTCATCGCCAACACCGGCTTTCATTGCAAGTTCGTCTATTACTTCTGTTTCTATAAGTGTAGAGTCCATATCAAAACATATTAAGCGGCGCATCCTACGATACATATTATCTAACTGAAACGAATAGTCCATATCCAGCTCACCTGATAATTTTAAGAGTTTAGCTTGCATCTCTTCCTGATTTTTAGGATTTCCACGAACTGATAGCTCAATACATGAACGTATATTTGCCTTTTGCTCATCGAGGGGAATACGGCCTGTTAATCTCTTAATGGCATCAATATTCATACCTTGATCAGAGACAATTCTTGTAACTGCAGAAATTTGGGTTGCAGAAAGCTTTCTTCCTAAAAGAGTTAATATGTATCGGTTTTTTCCTTGCATATTTACCCAGTTTTCATATTCCTCAACAGAAATAGGATAAAAGCGGATGGTTATACCTAAAGAAGAGGCTTTAAATAGAAGCTCTTTCATAATAAAGCCAGAATGGTGTTCCTCTGTTTTGAAAAGAATCCCTAGAGATAGTGTATTGTGGATATCGGCCTGACCAATATCTAGAATAGTTACGTCGTATTTAGCTAATATTTCTGTAACAGAAGCTGTAAGGCCAGGACGGTCTTCGCCGGTAATACGTATTAATATCAATTCTGTTGCTGATTCATTCATATTTTACTCGTTAATTTGGCTGCAAAAGTAGTCAAATTTTGTATGTTTTATCATAAAAAATATGAAAAGTAGTCGCTTAAAAGATACAATATTTGGAAATATAAATAATATATGCTTATATTTGCCTTAGGCTTCTAAAAAATAATGTTTTGATTTTCAGATAATTTGCTTCTGAAAGCATACAAAACCAGATAATGTTCCGGGTAGAAGCTGCTGTATAGGGCAGTCCTGGATAGTATTAACTAAAACCTAATTACATGAAGTATGTAAAATGGCTTTTTGTTGTATTATTAATCACTTCCTTGAATTCTTTTGTTGGAAAAGACAAACCCACTGGCGGTTTGAACATTGGAGACGTAGCTCCCGATTTTAATTTCAGAACTACTCTCAAAAATCATCAACTTAATTTGAAAGACCTGAAAGGTCAGTATGTGCTAATTAACTTTTGGGCTAGTTATGATGCACAATCTAGAATGCAAAATGTTAGTTTAAACAATGCAATCAGGGATTCTTTCAAGAAAGTTAAATTTGTTTCCATCTCGTTTGATGAATATCAGTCGGTTTTTAAGGAAACAGTACGGAAAGATCAAATAGCATCACTTGTTTGTTTCGTAGACACAAAAGGTGAAACCTCTGAAATCTTTAAAGAATATAGCTTAGATAGAGGTTTTAGTAGCTATTTATTAGATGAAAATGGTGTAATTATAGCCAAAAACATCTCTGCAACTGAACTCTCTTCTTTTATAAATTAAGAGAGAACAATTAATTAGAGGAAAAGAATACAACAAAAACAAAGTTCCGCAACTATTGTCTTATAACAATGTTGCGGAACTTTCATTTTTATCAAATCTTAAATCCTATTACCCCTTTATTTGGGAGCATTATGATAAAGAGCTATCGCTATAATAGTAAATACCATGTTAGGAATCCATACTGCTATCATCGGCGGAACATTTCCATTAATTGCAAATGTAGAAGATACTGTTTGAAACATGATATAAGTAAAACTTAAACCGATACCAAGTCCTAAATGCAATCCCATTCCTCCTTTGATTTTACGGGAAGAAAGAGCTAACCCTATAGTCGTTAAAATGAACGAGGCAAATGACATAGCAATACGCCTCTCATACTCAATCTCAAACACTTTTATGTTTGCAAATCCACGCTGCTTTTGCTTGATTATGTATTCGCGTAAAGCCGGACTGGTCATTGTTTCTTGCTGATTTTTCATAATAAGGAAATCTGATGGTTCCATTACTATGATCGTATCTTTCTTGTCGCCACGATAAAGTTTCTCTTTTAGTCCATTTAACTCTCTCACCATATAATCATGAAGAGTCCATTTATATAAAGAGGTCGAATCATATGAAATTGATTGCGCAGTAAGGTGAGAAACTAATTTCTTATCCTTGAATTTATCTAAGGAAAAATGATAACCTGTTTTATCGTAATCCTGATATCTTTCAATATAAGCTATAACACCGGTATCTACTTCCAATTGGACATTCCGAACAAAATCTTGCTTTTTCTTCTTAACGTACTTATCTTCAAAATTTAACTTAGTAACATTACCTTTAGGAATTATATAAGAGCCTAAACCATAAGTAAAAAGAGAAATAATAGCTGCAGAAATCATGTATGGACGCATTAGTCGTTTAAAACTAATACCACCAGCAAACATTGCAATAATCTCTGAATTCTCAGCTAGTTTTGATGTGAAAAATATAACAGAAACAAAAACAAAAAGAGAACTGAATAAGTTAGCAAAATATGGAATGAAATTTATATAATATTCGAAAATGATAGCTTTTAGTGGTGCCTCATTTTCCATGAACTTATCCATCTTTTCATTGATGTCAAATACTACGGCTATAGAAATAATCAAAGCAATTGAGAAAACATATGTTCCCAAAAATTTCTTGATTATATACCAATCCAGCCGTTTAAGAATTCTTCTGCTCATCCTTTTTTTTTGTTATAATCTTGTCGAAATCCGATTAACCATCATAGGCTTCCATGTAGAAAAATCACCCGCAATAATATGTTTACGAGCTTCACCAACCAACCATAAATAAAATGCCAGGTTATGAATCGATGCAATCTGCATAGCTAATAATTCTTGTGCATGGAATAGGTGACGCAAATATGCTCTTGAATAAAGCGTATCTACGTATGAAGCTCCATCAGCTTCAATAGGAGAGAAGTCAGTTTCCCATTTTTTATTACGCATATTCATAATACCGTCTTTAGTAAATAACATACCATTACGGCCATTACGAGTAGGCATAACACAGTCGAACATATCAACACCTCTTTCTATTCCTTCCAGAATATTAACAGGAGTTCCTACACCCATGAGATATCGAGGCTTTTCTTTTGGCAAAATTTCATTTACCAATTCAATCATCTCGTACATTTTCTCTACCGGTTCCCCAACTGCCAGACCACCAATAGCATTTCCATCGCATTCTTTTGAAGCAATAAACTCAGCAGACTGTTTACGCAGATCAGGATAAACACATCCCTGAACAATAGGAAATAGTGATTGATTGTATCCGTATTTAGGTTCCGTTTCATTGAATCGGTTAATACAACGATCTAACCATCTATGTGTTAAGCCAAGAGATTTTTTAGCATAGGCATAATCAGAATCACCAGGAGGACATTCATCAAAAGCCATCATTATATCTGCCCCAATTATACGTTCAATATCCATAACCTTTTCGGGGGTAAATATATGCTTGCTTCCATCAATATGTGAACGAAACTCAGCGCCTTCTTCTCTTAACTTTCTAATGCCAGATAACGAGAAAACCTGAAATCCACCACTATCTGTCAGCATGGGGCGATCAAAACTATTAAATTTGTGCAACCCGCCTGCCTTCTCCAGAACATCCAGTCCCGGACGCAAATACAGGTGATAAGTATTACCAAGTATTATTTGCGCTTTAATATCCTGGACTAATTCTGTTTGATGCACTGCTTTTACTGAACCTATTGTTCCAACAGGCATAAAAATCGGAGTCTCAATCTGCCCGTGATCAGTAGTTATTAATCCGGCACGAGCATTTGATTTTGAATCCGTGTATTGTAGGTCAAATGTCATTTACTTTTTTGGTTTCATGGAGAAATCAATCGCATCAGCAACTTTTTCATTAGTTAGTGCCAGTGCAAATACTTCTTTAATATCACTTACATAGTGGAACGTTAATCCTTTAAGATAAACTTCCTGAATTTCGTCTATGTTCTTTTTGTTCTCAGTACTTATAATAATCTCTTTTATTCCTGCACGTTTAGCTGCTAAAATCTTTTCTTTTATGCCACCAACAGGAAGTACCTTCCCGCGTAGTGTAATTTCACCTGTCATAGCCAGATTACTTTTTACTTTTCTCTGAGTTAAAGCTGAAGCTAATGAAGTTGCCATTGTTATACCGGCAGATGGACCATCTTTTGGGATGGCACCTTCAGGTACATGCACGTGAATGTTCCAGTTCTCAAATATATCATCATCAATAGCCAGAATAGAAGAGTGAGCTTTAATATACTCTAATGCAAGCATAGCCGATTCTTTCATTACATCTCCCAAGTTCCCAGTTAAAGTAAGTTTTCCTCCTTTACCTTTACTTAAACTTGTTTCAACAAAAAGAATTTCGCCACCAACTGCAGTCCAGGCTAGCCCAGTTACAACTCCTGCATATTCATTTCCCTGATATTTGTCCTTCGAATATTCTTCAGCTCCAAGCAAATCATATAAATCGTCAGATTTAATATCTTTTTTGTTGAAAAAGCCATCAGTTGCATATTGGCGGGCTAACTTTCTCAGAATCTTACCAATCTTCTTTTCAAGTTCACGAACACCACTTTCACGAGTATAAGATTCTATAATTGTTTCTAATGTATCTTTCGGAATTTTAATATCATTCTTCGAAATACCGGTAGCCTCCATTTCTTTAGGTACAAGATGTCGACGAGCAATTTCAATTTTTTCTTCTGTGATATATCCACTTACCTCAATCAATTCCATGCGATCCAATAATGGTTGAGGAATTGTATTAAGATTATTTGCTGTCGCAATAAACATTACTTTTGATAAGTCATAATCAACATCCAGATAATTATCGTGGAATGTTCCATTCTGCTCAGGATCAAGTACTTCAAGCAATGCGGATGATGGATCTCCCTGGCGGTCAGCTCCAACTTTATCTATTTCATCCAGAATGAAAACCGGATTAGATGACCCTGCTTTAATTAAGCCTTTGATTATTCGTCCGGGCATTGCACCAATATATGTCTTTCTGTGACCTCTGATTTCTGCTTCATCATGAATTCCACCTAAAGACATTCTGATATATTTTCTTTTCAATGCAGCAGCAATTGATTTACCTAAAGAAGTTTTACCTACTCCCGGAGGGCCATAAAGACATATAATAGGAGATTTTAAATCACCTTTTAATTTTAATACAGCCAAATGTTCAAGAATTCTCTCTTTTACTTTTTCAAGTCCGTAATGGTCTTTATTCAGCGTTTTTTCAGCATTCTTTAAATTGAAATTATCTGTAGTATAGACACTCCAAGGCAAACTTAGCATTGTTTGCAAGTAGTTTAACTGAACACTATAATCTGGCGATTGCGAATGAGTACGTTCCAGTTTAGCCAATTCTTTATTGAAAATTTCATTGACTTCTTTACTCCACTGCATTTTAGTAGCTTTCTGACGCAGTTCTTCAACCTCCTGATCTTGTCCGCCACCAAGTTCATCTTGAATTGTTTTTATCTGTTGCTGTAGAAAATATTCTCTTTGTTGCTGATCTATATCTTCTCTGGCTCGCATCTGAATAGATGCCTTTATTTCAGCTAGCTGTACTTCTCTATTTAGAATTTCCAAAAGATGATAAGCTCTTTCCTGCAAAGAATTAATCTGCAATAATTCCACCTTTTCATCTTTCTTCAAAGGCATATTTGTGCATATAAAGTTAATCAGGAACATTTTGTTACTGATATTTTTTATAGCAAAAGCTGAATCCTGATGTAAAGTTCCTGAAACTTTTATATATCTAATAGTCAAATCTTTGCAAGCATCAACCAATGCATCAAATTCTTTATTTTCTTTAGCAGGTAATGCATCTTCCACCAACTTAACTTTGCCTAACAAATACGGAAATGTTTCTGATAGACTTTCTAGTTCAAAACGTTTCATTCCCTGAAGAATTACAGTTGTTGACTGATCAGGCATTTCAAGAACACGAACTATTTTTGCAATAGTACCAATTGTATGTAAGTCTTCGAAATCAGGGTTTTCTGTTTCAGCTGCTTTCTGACAAACAACTGCAATATATGCATTGCTTTTATATGCATCATTTACAAGTTTCAGTGATGATTTTCTTCCTACAGATATTGGTAATACAACGCCTGGGAATAAAACCATATTCCGCAGAGGTAAGACAGGAAGGCTGTCATCCACTTTAATATCAAACATCTGTTCCTCATTACCTTCAAAATCTGCTATAAATGAGAAACCATTATCATTTGAGTCTTCCATTTCACTTAAATATCCTTTTCTTATCATTTTATTTGTTATTCGAGGTTATATCTTTCGACAGTTAAAACCGAATGCAAAGGTAATCTATTCTTTATTAAAAATAAAACTCCAATGAAAGAAAAGAACAGTGTAAATGCTAAATATTATTTCAAAAATACACAAAAACTATTTAAAATATTTATTTTTGGCGAAAATTCAATAATCTGCAATGCCTAATCCATATTTTAGATTTAAACAATTCACAGTATGGCACGATAAATGTGCCATGAAAGTTGGAACAGACGGAGTTCTTTTAGGAGCCTGGACAGATGTGTCTAATGCAAATTCTGTTTTAGATATTGGTACAGGAACCGGATTAGTGGCCTTAATGATTGCGCAACGTTGTAATGCAGAAATTTCTGCTATAGAAATTGATAATAATGCTGCAATTCAGGCTACTGGCAATAAAGATATGTCACCATGGGGTGAGCGGATTTCTATTATACAAGCAGATTTTAAAACCTTTGAAAGCAATACTAAATTTGATGTTATTGTTTCCAATCCTCCTTACTTCTCAAATTCCTTGTTACCTCCAGACAAAAAGCGAAGCACAGCCCGGCATACGAATGAGCTTTCATATTATGAACTTATTGAAGGTGCTGCAAAGCTGTTATCTCCCAAAGGAAAGTTTTCATTAATTATTCCGGCGGATGTTATCGACAAAATTGTAGAAATTGCAGCTATTTTTGATTTATACCCCATTAAACAGACAAATGTATTGCCCAAACAAGATAGCTTGCCTAAAAGAGTATTAATATCCTTTTCTAACAAAAAAGATGCATTTTTTGCTAGAACAAATGATTTAATAATTGAATTAGCAAGGCATCAATATACTCACGAGTATATTGAACTAACAAAAGAATATTATCTAAATATGTAGTAAATTAATTCACCACATAAATTACTATTTCTTTGTTAGTCTTTTAAAGAATTCAATATTTCTATCTATAATTTGTTTATTTCTTTGGGTTATATCTTCCACTAAATTTTCTCCTTTAGGTTTCAACCCTATGAAATAGTCAGAGGCTTTTTTTAATACATTCTGCTCTCTATCGGCTTTTTCTGGAGTTATTACTAATAAGCCTTTAGCGATAATTTCTACATCGATTTCTTCATTCATCATAACAGGGTCACCATCATAATGAACTAGCCCAGGATGAGTTCTATGAATATGTATTTTTTTGCTTTTAAAGGTCCTGATTCTGCTATTCTGGTCTAATGTCTTATTGAATAACTGAAAAGCAAGCGATGGAATATCTATTACTGTAAATGGTTCTAAAACAGTAACATTCATTAATCCATCCTGAAGTGAAGCTTTAGGAGCAATATATGCATTGTTACCATATTGAGAAGCATTACCACATGCAATCAAGAAAGCTTTATGTTTAGTTTTTGAATCCTCACTTTCAACTTCATAAGTTTCCGGTTTGTAATTCAAACATTCCAACAGTGTCTTTTCCAAATACGTAAGAATGCCCCGTCTTCCGGCAGCAGAAAACTTAAGACTTACAAAAGCATCGAAACCAACGCCACAAGTACAAAAAAATGGTTTGTTGTTTATTTTACCATAATCAATTGCTGATATATTCCCTTTGTTGATTATATTAATAGCCTTACGACTATCCATAGGTATTCGAAGATGGCGAGCCAATCCATTCCCTGATCCACAAGGAATAATTCCTAAAACAGTGTTGGTATGAATTAGAGAACGAGCAATTTCATTAATAGTTCCATCGCCACCAATAGCAGTAACGCAATAAACACCATCTGCAGCAGCCTTTGCAGCAATCTCTTCAGCATGGCCAGCTCTTTCTGTATATCTTATTTCAATCTCATATTTATTTTGATCTATTCTTTCATTTAACTGATTCAAAATTATTTTTTTATTCTGAGTGCCTGAGATCGGATTAACGATAAATAGTATTTTTTTCTTCTCATCCATGCGTTGTATGATAAAATATTCAAACGACAAAAGTAATATATTAATCTTAATACTGTAGCTTTTTACGCATTCTTTTATAGCGAAAGTTACTTTTTTTATATAAAACAGACTAATAAATCACATAAATTGCTATCTTTGCGACCGTCTTTGGAAAAATGGACGAAAAACAAGCAAAATTAAATAACTGATAATATAATATTAATGTAGGGGAGACCTACGAAGCATTATTATGGGATTATTACAAGATAAATTAGAGAAATATGATATACCACAGCAAGTTAAAGCTAAAGGTGTATATCCTTATTTCCGTTGCATTGAAAGTGAACAGAACACTGAAGTGATAATGAGTGGCAAGAAAGTGCTAATGTTTGGTTCTAACTCATATTTAGGACTTACTAACCACCCAAAAGTAATTGAAGCAGCAGTAGAAGCTTCTCGTAAATATGGTACAGGATGTGCTGGCTCACGTTTCCTAAACGGAACACTCGACATTCACCTGGAACTAGAAAAAGAACTAGCCGAATTCGTAGGAAAAGAAGATGCAATTATCTATTCTACCGGATTCCAAGTAAACTTAGGGGTAGTATCATGTGTTACAGGTCGTGAAGACTATATTATCTGTGATGAACGAGATCACGCTTCAATTGTTGATGGAAGACGTTTATCTTTCTCTCAGACATTAAAGTTCAAACACAATGATATGGCTTCTTTGGAGAAAGAACTTCAAAAATGTAAACCAGATAAAATTAAGCTGATTGTTGTTGATGGTGTTTTCAGTATGGAAGGCGATGTTGCAAACTTACCTGAGATTGTACGTTTAGCAAAGCAATATGATGCAAACATAATGGTTGATGAAGCGCATGGCCTTGGAGTACTTGGAAATCATGGACGTGGTACTTGTGATCACTTTGGTCTGACAAAAGACGTTGATTTGATAATGGGTACTTTCAGCAAGTCTCTTGCTGCAATTGGTGGTTTTATTGCTGCTGATGAATCTATAATCAATTATCTGAGACACAATTCACGTTCTTATATGTTTAGTGCAAGTAATACACCTGCTGCCACTGCAGCTGCACGTGCTGCATTGCAGATTATGAAATCAGAGCCAGAACGTATTGATCATTTATGGGATATCACAAATTATTCTCTTAAATGTTTCCGTGATTTAGGATTCGAAATAGGAAATACTTCAACTCCAATTATACCTTTATATGTACGCGATATTGAGAAAACATTTATGGTTACCAAAATGTTGTTTGATGAAGGTGTATTTGTTAATCCTGTAATTCCACCTGCATGTGCACCAGAAGATACTTTAATTCGTTTCTCCCTAATGGCAACCCATTCAAAAGAACAGATTGACATCGCTGTTAACAAATTAGAGAAATGCTTTAAAGCATTAGATATTATTAAATAATATAATCAAATTCCATAATAAAAAGTCTTCTTCATATTCATTGAAGAAGACTTTTTTGTATTTATAGTTTTCTTATAATCAGCTAGATAGAAGTGATTAATTAAAATAACAAAAAAATAAGCAGAATAAACTTGCATATTTTATATAAAGAGCCTATCTTTGCATTGCTTTTGAAAGGAAATACTTACAGAAGTCATCGGGGTGTAGCGCAGTCCGGTTAGCGCACCTGCTTTGGGAGCAGGGGGTCGTGGGTTCGAATCCCGCTACCCCGACTAAGGAGTCTGAATGATTATTCAGGCTCCTTTTTTTATATTTATTACTCATGACTACATTCAAAGAGAATAAAAAATTATTGGCCAATAATTACAAAAGCAGACCTTAATAAATAATATTCATTCACCAATAATATAAAATTAAACTTGAATAAATGACCTTTCCTGGAATAGGTTTACAGTTTTTGCTGCTATTACTAGATCTGATTGGCAATATTTTTCTTATTTCTAAATTCGGTTTACATTATTTCAATGGGTAATGTAGACCGGAGTTCTGTTGTCAAGAACGAGAAGGGTTCAATATCATTTTGAGCTGAACTTAATTTGAACTTTTTAATTTATTAATCAACCTATAAAGACTTATATTCAAACAAAAAAAATATCCACCGCTTAATAGCTGAATTTAAACAAAGAATATTGAAATTTATTTTTAGGTTAACTATTAGATAATCAGCGAAAAAGAAAATCAATAGAGTTTTTGCTTAAAAATAAAAGCCTGGAAAGCTTGGATAATTCATACAAAACCTCTATCTTTGCATCGCTTTTGAAAAGAAACACTAATCAGAAGTCATCGGGGTGTAGCGCAGTCCGGTTAGCGCACCTGCTTTGGGAGCAGGGGGTCGTGGGTTCGAATCCCGCTACCCCGACAATCAAGGGTCTGAATAACTATTCAGACTTTTTTTTTGATATTATTGCTCTAGATTCTATTCAATGAGAAATAAGAAATTATAGGTTGATAATTATAATGCCAAACTACAATAAACAACATCCATTCTTCAATCATAAAAAATAAAATTTGAATAACCCTGAAAGAAAGATTGTGTTTTCAATATGCTATATCATTTTAAGTAAAGCGTAAATCGAACTTTCAAAGTTATTAACCAACCTATAGTCACTTAAATTCGCATAAAAAAAATAGATCCACCACTTAATTACAGAATTAAAACAAAGAATATTGAAATTTATTTTAAAGGTTAACTACTAGATAATCAATAAAGAAGAAGATCAATTGAACTTTTGCTTAAAAATAAAAGCCTTAAAAGCTTGGATTATTCATACAGAACATCTATCTTTGCATCGCTTTTGAAAAGAAATACTTATCAAAAGTCATCGGGGTGTAGCGCAGTCCGGTTAGCGCACCTGCTTTGGGAGCAGGGGGTCGTGGGTTCGAATCCCGCTACCCCGACAATCAAGAGAGCTAGTTACAATTTATTTGTAATTAGCTCTCTTTTTTTATTGAATATAATTCCCCCTAAACATCGATAAATTAAGATTTTTATATAATTTTGCATCCAATATACAAAACAGAAAATCTAAGAATAAAAGAATATGTATAGAACGCATACTTGTGGGGAACTTCAGATCTCCGACGTAAATAAAGTAGTAACACTTTCAGGATGGGTGCAACGCTCCAGAAAAATGGGGGGGATGACATTTATTGACCTCCGTGACCGCTATGGTATTACCCAGCTTGTTTTTAACGATGCTGTTAACGCTGAGTTATGTGATGCAGCAAACAAACTTGGACGTGAATTTGTAATACAAGTTAAAGGTGAAGTTAACGAACGTTCAAATAAGAATGCAAACCTTTCTACAGGAGATATTGAGATTATTGTTTCAGAACTTAATGTTCTTAACACCGCAGCAACACCTCCTTTCACTATAGAAGATAATTCAGATGGTGGTGATGATATTCGTATGAAGTATCGTTATCTTGATCTTCGCCGCAACGCTGTTAGATCAAATCTTGAACTTCGTCATAAAATGACTATCGAGGTACGTAGTTATCTTGATAAACTTGGATTCTTAGAAGTAGAAACTCCAATTCTTATCGGTTCTACACCTGAAGGTGCACGCGACTTCGTGGTTCCTTCACGCATGAATCCGGGACAATTTTATGCATTACCTCAGTCACCACAACTTTTCAAACAGCTGTTGATGGTATCAGGTTTTGATCGTTATTTCCAGATTGCTAAATGTTTCCGTGATGAAGACCTTCGTGCCGACCGCCAACCTGAGTTTACTCAGATAGACTGCGAGATGAGTTTTGTTGAGCAAGAAGATGTAATCAGCACCTTTGAAGGAATGGCAAGACATTTATTCAAAACAATTCGCGGTATTGAAATTACTGAAGCATTTCCACGTATGACATGGCATAATGCTATGAAGCTTTACGGAAGTGATAAACCAGACATACGCTTTGGAATGGAATTCGTTGAATTGATGGACATTCTTAAAGGCAAAGGTTTCCCTGTATTCGATAGTGCAGCTTACATTGGTGGTATTTGCGCAGAAGGTGCTGCTTCTTATACCCGCAAACAATTAGACGGCCTGACAGAATTTGTTAAGCGTCCTCAAATTGGAGCGAAAGGCATGGTTTATGCTCGCGTAGAAGCTGACGGAAACGTAAAATCAAGCGTTGATAAATTCTATACTCAGGAAACTCTTCAGGAACTTAAAGCTGCCTTTGGAGCTAAACCTGGCGATTTGATCCTTATTCTTTCTGGAGATGATGCAAATAAGACTCGTAAACAACTTTGCGAACTCCGTTTGGAGATGGGTAGCCAATTAGGACTAAGAGATAAAAACACTTTTGCTTGTCTTTGGGTTATCGATTTCCCTCTGTTTGAATGGGATGAAGAAAGTGGTCGTTACATGGCAATGCACCACCCATTTACCTCTCCAAAACTAGAAGATGTTCCATTACTTGATACTAATCCTGGTGAAGTTCGCGCTAATGCTTATGACATGGTTATTAATGGTGTTGAAGTAGGAGGTGGGTCTATTCGTATTCACGATAGTGCTTTACAGAAAAAAATGTTTGAACTTCTTGGTTTTACAGAAGAAAGAGCTCAGGAACAATTTGGTTTCTTAATGAATGCCTTCAAGTTTGGTGCTCCTCCTCACGGTGGATTGGCCTATGGTCTTGATCGTTGGGTATCTCTGTTTGCCGGACTTGATTCTATCCGCGACTGTATTGCTTTCCCGAAAAATAATTCTGGCCGTGATGTTATGACTGATGCACCAGGATATTTAGAGCAGGCTCAATTAGATGAATTGAATTTGGTTATAGAAATAAAAGAGTAACTCTTAAAATTAATATAAGGGTAGTAATGGTGAAATAGTTTTCACTTTTACTACCTTTTTTGTTCTGCCTATGTTAACAAATAAATATCGCTATTTATATAAAACACCATTGACTCTTTTATATAATCTCGCGCTTTCTTTAGTAACTTTTACCATTTGCCGAATCATTTTTTTAGTTGCAAATATCAGCTATTTTCCTAATCTGACAAATGCACAGCTTTTTTATCTTTTCAAGGGTGGGGCTGTATTCGACATCTCTGCCATAGTCTATCTCAATATACTTTATATTCTTTTAATGGCTACACCAATTTATTTAAAAGAAAAAGAGAGCTATCAAAGATCTGTTAAATGGTTGTTTGTCGTCACAAACGGAATAGCAATTGTTGCAAACTTGATAGATGTAGTTTATTTCCGCTATACTGATCATAGAACCACTGCTTCAACATTCAAAGAATTCAGTAACGAAGGAAATATTGGCACTATTATTGAGAAGGGAATGGTAGCCAACTGGTACTTAACAATAATAGGAGTTATTCTGATCTTTGCTTTATGGAAACTTTATAAAACATCGGGATTAAAGCAGCGTCCTCAGAAATTGCGTCCGTACTATATAACTCAAACTATATTACTGTTTTTAATTGCCACCTTCTGTGTTATCGGAATGCGTGGAGGAGTTATATATCATTCACGTCCTATTACAAATACTGATGCAAATGTATACATTTCCCGTCCATCAGAGGCTAATATTGTTCTGAATACCCCTTTCTCAATTATACGAACTATTGGGACAAAGCATTATACTGATCCAAAGTACTATTCATCTGATAAAGAGTTAAATGCTATATTTAATCCAATTATACAAACTAATGATAGCGTGGCGTCCAAAAAGCTTAATGTGGTGGTGCTTATTCTGGAAAGTTTCAGCAAAGAATTCATTGGGTCAATGAATCCTCATTTAGATGGAGGTAAATATAAAGGATATACTCCATTTCTTGACTCGCTGGTTCAGCATAGCTTAACCTTTAATCACTCTTTTGCCAACGGACAAAAAAGTATTGATGCTATGCCATCAATACTTTCCGGACTTCCAAAACTATACGAATGCTATTTTCTTACTCCATATGCGCTGAACTCTATCTCAGGAATTGCGGGTGAACTTAAGAAAGAAGGATATTATTCAGCTTTCTTTCATGGAGCAACTAATGGTTCCATGGGATTTGAAGGGTTTGCTAATATGAGTGGATTTCAGGATTATTATGGTATGACGGAGTATAATAATAATAAAGATTTTGATGGAACATGGGCTATCTGGGATGAAGAGTTCTTCCAGTTCTATGCAAAAAAGATGAGTTCTTTCAGACAACCTTTTGTTACAACACTTTTCTCTGCAACTTCTCATAATCCATTTGTTATTCCTGAAAAATACAAAGGGAAATTTCCGGAAGGAACTATGCCTATTCATAAATGTATAGGTTATTCTGATTATTCGTTAAAACGTTTTTTTGAGACAGCATCTAAGCAATCTTGGTATAACAATACGCTGTTTGTGCTCACTGCCGACCATGTAAATCAGCCTTATCATGCTGAATATAAATCCGACTGCGGAAAATTTGCGGTTCCTATTATTTTCTTCCGTCCCGGAAGCCGTCTGAAAGGAAAGGTTGAAACTATAGCAGAACAGATTGATATTATGCCTTCAGTTCTTGGTTACCTTGGATATAAGAAACCTTTCATGTCATTTGGACGAGATTTATTCCATTCCAAACCAGAAAATGGCTATGCTGTGAGCTATTTGGATGATACTTTTCAGTATATGAAAGGGAAATACATGATTCAGTTCGATGGACAAAAAACAATTTCGGTATATAACTTCGTCAATGATCCATTATTAAAACAAAACCTGCTCGGAAAAGTTCCCGAACAGGCTGCTATGGAAAAAGAGTTGAAAGCTATTATTCAACAATATGTTGAACGAATGATTAATAACAAACTTACTGTAAAGGAAAACTAATCAATAAAACGTTTAGTTATTTCTCCATATTCGTCAATTCTTCTATCGCGAAGGAATGGCCACCAGCGGCGCACATTTTCGGAACGGGTTAAGCTAACCTCAACGACAATGTTCGTCGCTTCATTATTTCCCGCCTGTGCAAGGAATTCCCCCTGCGGACCAGCAACAAAGCTATTTCCCCAAAACTGAATACCATTTGTTTGTCCGGAAGGATCTTCCTCATGTCCAACACGGTTTACGGAAACAACCGGAAGTCCATTAGCTACAGCATGTGCTCTTTGAGAGATAATCCAGGCATTCAGCTGACGATTCTTTTCATCTTCAGCATCCGAGCTTTCCCATCCAATTGCTGTAGGATAGATTAATATTTCGGCTCCACGAAGCGCCATTAAGCGGGCAGCTTCAGGATACCACTGATCCCAGCAAACCAACACTCCAAGTTTTCCAAGAGATGTTTGAATGGGTTGAAATCCTATATCGCCAGGGGTAAAATAAAACTTTTCATAATACGCAGGATCATCCGGGATATGCATTTTCCGATACTTTCCGGCAATAGATCCATCGGTATCAAATACTACTGCTGTGTTATGATATAGCCCCGGAGCACGTTTCTCGAATAAAGAAGTAACCAGCACAATTCCATGTGCGGCAGCCAATTCTCCATAAAATCCGGTAGACGGACCAGGTATAGGTTCGGCAAGATCGAAGTTATTTGTATCTTCTACCTGACAAAAGTAAAGAGAGTTATGTAACTCCTGAAGCACAACCAGTTGAGCGCCTTGAGATACACAGGCTTCAATGTTATCCGCCAGTTTTTTCAGATTCTCTTTTAAATCAGCCGTATTTGACTGCTGCACTAAACCTATCTTTATAGTTCTGTTATCCATTGTTCTTCGTTTTTAATTTGTTTTTCCCGCATTCTATTTAATAACACCCTCAGGATATTGCATAGTAACACAATGAAGAGAGCCATGCTGCTTAATTAATGCACGACAATCAATTCCGATGATCTCTTTATCCGGGAAAGCTTCTGCAAGTATTTCAGCTGCTTCAGCATCATTCTTAGGTTGATTATAAGTAGGATAAAGAATTGATTCATTGAGAATTAAAAAGTTTGCATACGTAGCCGGCAAACGTTCAGAATCTTCAATAATACAGTCGGCCATTGGCAAAGCGAGTAAACGATAAGGTTCTCCTGCAAGAGTACGGAACGTACGAAGTTGATCCTCCATTTTCGTCAATTCCTCGTAATGCTCATCTTCCGGATCAGCACACTTTACGTACACAATCGTATTATTGGGGCAAAGACGAGCCAGGGTATCTACATGACTATCAGTATCATCGCCGGCCAAATAACCATAATCAAGCCACAATACCTGTTGCAGATGAAATACTGAACGCAAATATTCCTCAATTTCCACCTTATTCATTGTATCGTTCCGGTTAGGAGCAAGCAGACAGGTAGATGTAGTAAGCAAAGTTCCTAATCCATCACTTTCTATAGAGCCGCCTTCTAGCACAAAATTAAGATGATTTTCATATTCACCGTTGAAACATTTTGAATTGAAAGCCTTATGCGTAATTTGATTATCAAGTCCGGCAGCAAACTTTTGTCCCCAACCATTAAAACAAAAGTCGAGCAGGCGAGGAGCAGAGCAGTCTATCATCGTAATAGCACCATGATCACGAGCCCACGTATCATTTGTTTCGCATTCAAAGAAACGAACATTTTCCATGTTTACCCTATTGGAAATCTGTGCTTTAACAGCATTTATATCAGGAGCCACGATTAGCAGCAATTCATTCTTTGAAATTTCCCGAGCAATAGAAACAAAACATTCCTGTACTTCGGTAAGCATATGAGCCCAATCGGTACCGGCATGTGGCCATGTAAGCTGTACTCCGCTTTGTTTATGCCATTCGGAAGGAAGAAAAGGTTCACGCTTTTCAACTTGAATACCAAAGGGATCTCCCCAATTTAACTGATAATCTTTCTCTTCGTCTCCATTTTTTGGAAGACCAACTAATATACCCATCTTGGTTTATTTCTTTTCTTTAGGTTTACGATCAAAGAACGGATTTTTACTTGAACAGCTAATAGGAATAGCCATCACGGTTTTGCAACCCGGAAGCCAGTCGAGTGACTGAGCAGCAAGTCCGGCAGAAAACATAACGCGTGAATCCACACGTAAATCGGATGCCGTAGCACATGCCGAACCAATAGCGATACCCACATCAATAGTATTCAGGGCGCATGGAGTTTCACTCGGCTTAGAAGCACAAGTGGGAAATCCACAATGGCCACAATTTAACCCTTGCAATTTCTCATGTGTACCAATTAAAACGATTGCATCAGCCGAAAGAATATTTTCTGCATCACGAAGAAAGAACATCATTCCATTTTCTCCGTTCAGTCTGATCATCTCATCGGAAAGTAATTTTATATCATTTTCAGTAACAACAGCTGTTTCAATCACATCAACACCCTTTCCTTTAGGAGCAGTGCGCGCAGCAGTCATCATCTGTTTAGCCACATTAAGCATATGCTCATGTCTGGCATCACGTTCATTTAATATCATCCCGGTTTCTTTTTATACTTATTAAGGGTACAAATATAAATGATTGGAATCACTTGTCAAAACATAACCGAACGTTATTATTTCTCTGTACAAAAGAATTAATTCCTCTGTACAGAACAATATATTCTTTTGTACAAAAGAAAACAATCTTTTGTACAAAAAATATTTGTTTTAACGAGTATAATTTTTATCTTTACGGCATATTAATTTAAATAACAACGATATGGCTATAGATTTTAAGGCTACGAAAGTTAACAATAACATGAAGCCCGAAGAAAAACCTCGTTATTACGCAAAAGCAGTAACTAAAGGAACCGTAACACTAAACCGCATTATTGAAGATATGTGCGAAGAAAGCACACTGTCAAAAGCCGATGTAGTTGCTGTTGTTGCAGGACTTAGCAAGCATTTATTAAAGAATCTGCAGGAGGGTTATACTGTGAAAATCGACTCATTAGGAACATTTTCCACTTCAGTAAAGAGTGCTACAGTAGACAACGCAGAAGATGTTCACCCGAAAGATGTTTCATTCAGCAAGATTAATTATCTTCCGGAAGTAAAAATGCTGGAAAGCTTCCGTGCTGTATCGTTCCAAAAAGTGGAAACAAAAGAAGAAGCAAAAGTTTCAAAGCCTAGAGGACGCAAGCCTATTCGCAGAAAATAACTAAAGAATGCTCAAAATAGAAGATGCCTGTATTGTGTATGGAGAACAAGAACTCTTTACGGGGCTTTGTGTGCATATAAAAAGAGGTGAGATGGTCTGCATTTCCGGCGAATCCGGAAGTGGAAAGACTTCACTTCTAAATGCAATTATGGGCTTTGTTCCGTTAACAAGCGGAAGCATAACAATTGATGATCTTTTACTTTGCGAAGAAAACATCGACCAGATTAGAAGAAAAATAGCATGGATACCCCAGGAACTTGCTCTGCCAAGCGAATGGGTAAGTGAAATGATAATGCTTCCTTTTGAGCTAAAGGCAAATAAAGGAATTCATTTTTCTAAGAAAAAGCTTTTCGAAGTTTTTAAAGAATTAAATCTGGAAGAAGAACTTTTTACAAAGCGTGTCAGCGAGATTTCAGGCGGTCAGCGTCAACGGATTATGATAGCTGTTGCTGCTCTTTTAGAGAAACCTTTTATAATTATTGACGAACCAACTTCGGCTCTTGATGCAGGATCTGTCGAAAGAGTTCTGAACTTTTTCAACATGCTATCTCAAAAAGGGATGACTATTCTCGCTGTTTCTCACGACCGTGCATTTAAACTAGGCTGCGATAATGTAATATACTTATAGCCACATGGGAACAATAGATATTAGTTATGAAAACTTACTAATTGGTTTGCTAATGATGGGCATCCCAATGTTTTACCTGTGGAAATTTAAGACAGGACTGGTGAAGTCCACATTAATAGCCGTACTGAGAATGTTAGTACAACTCTTCTTTATAGGAGTCTATTTAAAGTATCTTTTTTTCTTAAATCATCCGTTGGTAAATTTCCTTTGGGTATTTATCATGATCATCGTTGCATCAGAAACTGCATTAGTCAGAACCAGACTACAACGAAAGATTCTTTTGATACCAATTTCCATTGGTTTTTTTATTTCTGTAGTCCTCATAGGCACCTATTTTTTAGGCCTGGTTCTTCAACTAAATAATATTTTTAATGCACAATATTTTATTCCAATATTTGGAATATTGATGGGTAATATGTTATCTGTTAATGTAATAGGATTGAATACATTTTATAGCGGACTTCAGCGGGAACAACAAGAATATTACTATTTATTAGGAAACGGAGCAACCCGTCAGGAAGCTCAGGCACCATTTATAAGACAAGCTTTGATTAAAGCATTTAGTCCTTGCATCGCAAATATGGCAGTAATGGGACTCGTTGCTCTTCCTGGAACCATGATAGGGCAGATACTTGGAGGAAGTAGTCCTAATGTTGCAATAAAATATCAAATGATGATAGTCGTTATCACCTTTACAGCATCAATGCTTTCAATCATGATCACTATCTCAATTGCATCCAGGCGATCCTTTGATAAATTCGGCAGATTAATCCGTGTTTTTAAAGAAAGTAAGAAAAATGGACGCTGATATTTTAAAGCTGGTTAGCCAAATATCTACTCCCGGATTCTTTGTAACAGCAGATGTGATTCAATCATCCACAGAAAGTCCGAAGGGGATTGAACGTTTTATATTTCAAAAAATTGACAGTATAAGAAATGGATCTAGCGGAAGGAAATTTGCTTTTAGAGAAGATGGCTGGCAGATAAATTTTACATTCTTTCCAACAAACCAGGTTGTGGACAAGCGCTATGGGTTAATGAATAAAATGATAAAAGAGAAAAAAAAGGTTCATTAAGTTTTTGCGAATTAGAAAGAAAGTATTACTTTTGTTGTATCGAATAATAAACATGGCGGATTTGTGTAGTGGTTAGCACGCAACTCTCTCACGGTTGAGACTCGGGTTCGATTCCCGGATCCGCTACAAAATAGGGTGTAAGAAATTGAAGTTCAATTTGTTGCACCTCTTATTTTTTATTACAATTCAAACTGCGAATCCATTTTTTTACAATTTTAAGTGCTTATGATAAACATAAATGCTTAAAAAAAATACCTGAAACTTCGACTAAAAAGAAAAACTTGCGCACGAATTACAATTTGTATTAAGCGCCAAGCTAATGGAATTTGCTTCCGGATTAAAAATTTGTTATAAGCATATAAACATATAATTCTCGAGGAATTTATTGAGAAAAACGATCAAACCTCTAAAATATGAAAATTGTCCAATTAATATTTTAAGGATGATTTGTTTCAGTCCGTAAATGAAATAAGGATACCTTTACTGAGTTTACTAATATTTTATTGTCAATTGAACTTAATTGAGAATTTACGAAAAAGCGATATAGTTATACTCAGTTAGGAAGACATTTGTCAATTACTCTATTGAGATTTTACCTAAAGCAATAAAATAAGCAATTCATTTATTTCGAAAAAAAATAAATGAATTTCCCTTATTACATTCTTCAAGTAAACGAATCAATTTTATAGATCTAATTTCGGTTGTATTAATAATAACAATAGGTTAGGAAAATTGAAGGAAATTAAAATTTCATTTTTATCTTTGAGAGTCACACATCTATTGAAGAGAAAATATCGAGAAAAACCCACAAAAGTAATTTTATCACTTTATAATTGTCAAAATTTCCCAGATGAGGAATAATTCCTAAAACTAAAAAATATATATAACTAACTTAATTACAGTAAGTTTAATGGATTTTACCCCATTTCTAATGCAATTTCCTTGCGATATTTATTTTTTTATTGGTAATTGGTCGGAATTTATAATCCTCGAGGTTCTAGAGAGACTTGATTTGGCAAAGCAAATTTACTCTTCTGTGCAACGGAGTATAAATGTGGTTGCACCAATTGTAATAATCGCACCGTCTTTTAAAACTACCCGATCTTTATCTCCTAAAATTTCATTCATATGAAAAGTGCCAGTCACACTTGGGAAATCTCTCAGAGTATAAATCAATTCGTCATTTTTATTTCGTCTGACATTTATTACACAATGTTGGCGATCCATGCTCATGTCACCAGTTTCGATAGGAGTATTGATTTTCGTTCCAACACATCTGCGTCCTATAACGTTATCTCCGAGAGAAAGTGGAAGTATTTGTTTAAAGCCAAAAACATTTTCAATAACAGCAATACTTCCAAAAGTACTTTTATCACTTTCTTGATCTAAAGTTTCCTCGTTTCTATTCTTTGACTTTAGTTTAGTTTTACCAATACGGATACTAAACTGCTTTCCGCAATGTTCACAAACAAATACCAAAGATTGTCCTTCGGTGTACTTTGTTTCGTCAAATGTAAGATAATTCTCACACTTTGGACACAATATTCTTTTCATATAATGGGGAATCTTTTACTTATCAGTCAGCAACCAAGCATCCTTAAAGTTCTTATTTTTCTTTAATTGAAGTAGTTTGTTGTTAGCTTCATCATTATTGGATAATGACATAATGCTTACTCTAATCCATTTTTTACCTTCAATAATACTCGCTTTGGAATAACCTTTTGATATTAATCTATCTACTATTTCTTGAGCATCAGCACGTTTATTTACACTTGCAATAATTATGTGGCAAGAATTCTTATTTGCAGATTCTGATAAAGGTTTAGCAGTATTACTTTTATTCTCAATGTTATTTTTAGGAATAACAACTTCCTTTATGGCTTTTGGCTTTATCTCTTCCTGTACTTTTTGATTGTTCACTTGTTTTTTCGCAGGAACACTTTCTTTCAGGCTGTTATCAAATGGTTCTAACAACTCAGATGGAATTAATTGAGCATAATTACCTTTTTCTACATAAGTATTTTCAACCGGAGTAGACATTAAAAAGAAAATTATAATTGCCGCAGCAACAGCAACGGCTGTACGAATAAATGAACGATTAACTCTAATCTCGTAAACTTTTTGATTAGAAGTTTCCGGTACTACCTTTTCATCTATTGTTTTTACAACCTCATCTATCTTATTTATTCCGAAAGAACTTAATCCATATAAATAAGGTGTAAGCAATCCATCTTCATAAGGTTGGAATTGAAGTTTACCATGAATTGTAAAAAACATATCTCCAATTCCGTGCATTTCTACTTTTCCGTCAACATGCAAAGTATTAATAAGCTCATCAACAGCTTTATTAATAAGTTTAGAAGCATCAGAGAAGTCAGTACAATATGATGTCATATACGATTGAACCAATAATCCATCATTCATTTTAAGTTGAGGATTAAAACCTATAGAACGAGTAGGAGGAAGGAATATACCTTCATCTTCTATCCATCTTGCTGGAGTATAGTGAGATACGAATCCGCCAAACGACGGGATAATAACACAATCGTTCTCTAACAGTAACGTTTCTATATGTTTTAGTAATTCAATCATGATGCAAATGTACGTTTTTTTATTGATTTTGCCTATAAAATGGGGATTTTATTATCAATAAAAACACAATAAAGAAAATGTTATGACGTTTTTAATTTGAATATAATAGGCAAAAATAAAAAATCCATTAAACAAATTTTAGATATTTAAGATATAAACAACTAATTTTGTAATTCTGTATAAATAATCTAAGAACTAATAATATTATCGATATGAAAAATATTACTTATTTTCTTTTTCTTTTTTTTTCATTGTCAATTTTCACTTCGAATGCTCAATCTTTAAATATTCCATCTTTGGATATATTAAAAGGAACAGATATTGATAACATTTCAGATTCCCAATTAGGTGATCTTATCTCGCAAATGGATAAGAAGGGTATTTCTATGAATCAAATTGATCAGTATGCTGGTAGCAAAGGATTGACTAAAACAGAAACAGAAAAACTAAAGAATAGGATTGTACGTTATAACGATAAAAATAAAGGAGTAAAGAAACGTACAATAGAAGCAAAAGATGAATTGAATAATCCAGAAAAGTTGAATCCGGAATTACTTAAATATTATGAAGTATACAAGCTGAAACAAGATTCAATTAAAGCAAATAAATTAGAAATTTTTGGTCTTTCTACATTTAAAGACGTTAATCTGACATTTGAGCCAAATCTTCGTTTAGCAACACCCAGTAATTATGTTCTTGGCCCAGATGATGAACTATTAATAGATGTTTATGGCGATTCCGAAGCAAACTATACTTTATATGTAAGTCCAGAAGGGAAAATTAAAATTCCTTTAGCCGGAGTTATTTCTGTTGGCGGACTTACCATACAAGAAGCTAGTTCTGTTATAAAAAAGAGATTATCTTCTATATATGGTGGAATAAAAAGTAATACAACCAAAGTTAGTATTGCCTTAGGAGACATAAGAAGTATTACTGTTAGTGTTATTGGAGAAGTAGCTTATCCGGGTTCATATACAATTCCTTCATTGGCATCTGTATACAATGCCCTATATGTTTCTGGCGGACCTACAGAAAAAGGTTCATTTCGTAAAATTCAGGTAAGCAGAGGACACACTGTTATTGCTGTTATAGATTTATATGATTTTTTGGTTTATGGAAAGCAATCTAATTTAAGATTACAAGACCAAGATGTTATCAAGATTCTTCCTTATAGTAAACGCGTTTCTATCGTTGGAGAAGTAAAAGTTCCGGGAATCTTTGAAATGAAGGAATTTGAAACAATATCTAACTTGATTGAGTTTGCTGGTGGATTTACTGAAAATGCTTATCGTGAGCGCATTACTGCATATAGAAATACAACTAAAGAAAAAAGTGTAATTGATGTAACATTACCTCAATTCAAATCTTACTTAACAGAATCTGGAGATGAATATAAGGTTGGGAAGTTATTAAAACGATTCGCTAATAGAGTTCAGATTACAGGTTCGGTTTATCGCCCAGGAGAATATTCACTTTCAGAAGGTATGAAAGTAAGTAATTTAATAACAAAAGCAGATGGATTAAGAGAAGATGCATTTGCAACAAGAGCAATGGTTTACAGAAAAAATGCTAAAAACCTTCCTGAAATAACTTCTTTTTCACCAATAGATGCACTAGAAGGACGAAATGATTTGATACTGCAAAGAGAAGATAGTGTATATATCTCATCAATTCTTGAAATGAAAGAGGATGAATATATATATATATCAGGTGAAGTTGTATCGCCGGATAAATATCTTTTTGGAGAAGGTATAACCCTAAAAGATGCTATATTAATGGCAAAAGGAATGACTAAAAAAGCTGATCGAGGTGAAATTGAGGTATATAGACAAATTACTGATCAAGGAATTTTAAATAAAAATCTTCAAAAAGCTATAGCATATAAATTTAAAATTGATAACGATCTGGCATATAATGATAGTGCAGCAAACTTTAAGTTGAAAAAAGATGATCGGATAATGATTCGCCCTATCTTTGGATATGAAGAAATGAAGCAAGTTAATATTGAAGGCGAAGTTAAAATACCTGGAAATTATATTATTACATCTAAGAATCAAAAGATTTCAGACTTGGTAAAAATGAGTGGAGGCTTATCAGCTTATGCCTATCCTGAAGGTGCCTATCTTATTAGAAGATTAAAGAAAACGGATTCTGAAAAAAAACTATTAAAACAGGTTGCGCAAAGTTTGGGATCTAAAGTTATAAAGAAAACGGAAACTTCAGATTCATTAGAACTAAAAAAACAACTCTTTAAAGAAACTGATATAGTAGGAATATCTTTGAAAGAAATTATTAATAATCCAGGTTCTCAATATGATTTAATATTAGAAGAGGGGGATATATTAACAATTCCAAAGGTGTTAGAAACTGTAATTGTCAATGGAGAAGTTCTAATGCCAAATACTGTTCGCTATCAAAAAGAACTCTCTTTTAAAGATTATGTAAATGCTGCAGGTGGATTTAGCAGTAATGCTCTTTCAAAAAAAGCATATATTATTCATGCAAACGGAAAAGTAGCAGTTACAAGATCATTCTGTGGCATTCATAGTTACCCTAATGTTTACCCAGGTTCTCGTATTATTATCCCTGAAAAGCCAATCAAGAAAGGTATGAGCACAGCCGAAGTTATAAGCATTACTACAAGTATTGTTTCTGTTGCTGCTATTATTGTATCATTATTTAAATAGTAACATTAAAAATGGAAAAAACAGAATACATTTCTTTGAATAAATTAATTGATTCATATAGTAGTTGGAAATATTATTTACTTTCTTCAAAATATAAAATTCTAGGATCTATTGTGATTGGAGCAGCCATTGGCACTTGTGCTTCTTTCTTAATTCCTCCCCGATATACAGCCAACTTAAGTTTTGCAATACAAGAAAATGACAAATCTAGTGGATTATCTAGTCTTGCCAGCCAATTTGGTTTTTCATTAGGAGGTTCAGATAATGGTGCTTTTGGCGGCGATAACTTATATGAATTATTAATGTCAAGGGCTTTAGTTGAAAAAGCGTTGCTTTCACCTGTAGATATAGATAGCAAAAAGGAGAATCTCTTAAATATATATCTAACTACATATAAATATAACAACGACTGGAAAACGAGCACAGATCCAAAAATCAGAGAATTGGATTACCCAGTTGACCAAGACAGGAAAACATTTACAAGATCACAAGATAGTGTTTTCAAAATTGTATGTGAAGAAATTCTTTTAAAAAGACTTACTGTAAAAAAAAGAAGTAAAAAGCTAAGTATAGGAGATGTATCTTTTACCTCACAAAACGAATTGCTATCCAAATTATTTGTAGAAAACCTAATGCAAGAAACATCTTCCTTCTATGTTGAAACAAAGACTAAACTTGCTCGTTCTAATTATCTAAGATTAATAAATCAGACTGATTCTATTAAACACGAATATGAAAATGCTTTAGCAGCAAGAGCTGGATTAGCAGATCAAACTGTGAATTCTGTAAGACAGTCAAGCACTGTTGGATTAATAAAAAAGCAAACTGATATTCAGATTTTGGCAGGGACATATATTGAGATGAAAAAAAACTTAGAAATAATGAAGCTAAGTTTGGATAAAGAAACGCCACTAATTGAAATTATTGACAACCCTATATTACCTTTAGAAAAACATAAATTGGGGAAAATAAAAGGATTTATTTTAGGGAGTATAATTGGCGGTTTTCTAGCTATACTGACTTTTACTTCAATATATGGCTATCAAAAATTAAAGGAACGTAATGGTGCAGACAAATAAAAGTTTAACGATTACAAATAGAAACTTAATTAGAAATTCTTTAAGTGGAGTAATTCAGCTTGTCATCACGGCAATACTGACTTTTCTTTGCATTCCAATTTTTATTCAGAAGCTAGGTACAGAATTATATGGAGTTTTTGCAATTGTATCAGTCATAGGCAACTTAAATATATTTGCAAATTTAGGATTAAATTCAGCTTTAATTAAGTATCTATCTGAGCAAGGAAAATGTAATGAGTCCGATAATGATATTTTTGTTTCTTTACTAATAATGTGCACTATTATAATACCAATAACTGTTTTCGCTTTCATATTCAGAGATTTTATTATTGTTAATATATTAAGGGTTCCTCTTAAACACCTAGCACAATCCAATATTCTTTATTCCAACTTACTTATCTCTAATATGTTATTATTAATCGGCCAGATTTTTACAGCAGCTCTTGATTCTATGCAAAAAATCTACTTAACTAATATAGTCCAACTTATATATAGTATCATTTATTGGGGTGGAATTATTATAGTTGTTCTTATAGGTCATCATTTAGATTGGGTAGGTTATGCAATATTTACAGCTACTATCTGTTGGTTTTTTCTTATATTAGTTTTGTTTCTAAAAAACTGGGGAACCATTAAAGGTGCAAATCTAAATGAAACATTTAAAGCAACAGCGAAAAAACAACTTTCTTTTGGACTAAAAGTATACCTTTCTGGATTTATAGGTTTCTTTAATGAACCATTATTTAAAATATTGATATCAAATTTATTAGGACTAAATGTTGTTGCATATTTTGAAATTGGTTTAAAAATACGAGGACAACTCACCGGCTTGTTTAGCAAAGCACTTCAACCTCTATATCCTTATTTGTCTTCTTTAAAAGACAAACAGCACATTGCTTTTTTAGTTAAAGATCTCACATCAAAGATTTTCTTGCTTGTACTACCTATATGTGCAATGCTCATTATTACTTGCAAAGATATAGTTACTTTATGGTTAAAAGTTGATGTTACTAATTATTCGATATTTATAGTAGGATTAGTTGTTCCTTATTTAATTTTCACTCCTTTAACACAACCTATTTATACTTACCTTTTGGCTAAAGGTTATCCATCTAAAACGATAATATTTCAATTATCTTCAGTCATTATCAATATCACATCTTTTTATTTATTATATTTATTTATCGGGATGTATTCAGTAATAATTTCTAATATATTATCATACTTTTCTGGTTTTATACTTGGTTTGTTTTATCAAAGTAAGTTTTTGAATATAAAGTATATTTTTAATGTTACATTTTTATTGAAAATCATTTGCATATTTACTATATTCGCTATATTTAGTTTAGTTTCTACATTTTTAAATGTTACATTAATAAGAATTATATTTTCATTAGTTATGATCTTATTTTCGACATTATTATTGTACAGAAAGCTTAAAATCTTAAGCTTGGAAGACTTAAAGAATTATTGGAAATAAAAGAATAAATTAATCAATCGATAATAGAAAGAATATAAAATGAAAAGGTATAAGCGAATTTTATTAAAGGCAAGAATAAACTATTTTTTAAGAGATTTAAAGAGTAAAGGCAATAATATCAATATATATTTTCCAATAGTTATTCACGGAAAAGAATTTATTACAATTGGAGATAACACCAGTATAGGTGAATATACTCATATGTGGGGAAATGGTGGAATTTTTATTGGAAATAATGTTTTAATTGCTGCTCATTGCTGTATTTCGACTCTTAATCATAACTACTCTGAGGCTATTATCAATATTGGAGGAGTAACAGCTAAACCCGTTGCAATAGAAGATGATGTCTGGTTAGGATATAATGTCATTATTCTGCCCGGAGTAACAATTGGACAGGGTTCTGTTATTGGAGCAGGGAGTGTTGTTACGAAGGATATTCCTCCATACTCTATTGCAGTTGGGAATCCAGCTATAGTAATAAAAAAAAGAGTTGTAAATAAATAGCAATATTCGGATATATGATTTTTAAATACATAAATCATATATCTGAGCAATAATGGTTGAACGATGTTATTACTTCCGTTACTAATATTAAGTATACTTTTATATCTAATAGGGAATAGGGTATCTTCGATTTTGATATTCTTTTTTTTCCTTTTTGATGGATTTCAGATAGTTCCTGAAGTATTATTTAATACGCATATTGGAATTTCTAAATCTATTGATTTTGCATTTATATATCTGATCAGTACATTTATATATGGGTTTGTTAAGTATGAAGATTATATTCCAGTTAATCGTATTACAAAATTGATTATGATATATCTTTCTTTTATAATTATTTGCATAGGAGTTAGTTTTCTCTATTATCATATCGATTTAGTTGACATTATTAGAACGTCTAGAAATTATTTTTTTGTATTGTCATACTTTGTATTAAGAAGACTTACAAAAGAAGAAATAATAAAACTATTAAAAATAATTTTTCTTGTAGTTTTATTTCAATGTTGTCTATTTATTATTCAAGCTTTTACTGGTATTGCATTGCTAACTGGGGCTGAAAGTGGACGATCTGGTATTATAACTCGCTTTTATAATGTACCTTTAATGCTATATTTTATTGTATTTTATGCTATATTTTACAATCCTTATAAAGGTTGGCCGAAAATTATTACTACCATAATCCCTTCAGTTACAATGTTTCTACCTTTGCATCGTTCGTTAATGATTGCTTTTATATTGTGTTTGTTCATTGGTATATATATTAAAATTGGCGGAATAAAAAAGATTATGAAGTATCTTCCATTTCTTCTAATTTTCATACTTCCAATTTTTCTCATTGTGGCAAAAGCAACTGGTGAAAGAACACTTACTGACATCAGAAATGTATTGAATGGAGAATTCATAGAAGTTGGCGATGATTTTGAATTAGATCAGGAATCTACATTCGTTTTTAGAATGGCACATTTCTTTGAACGATTTATGGATATTTCAGAATCAAACATGGGAATTATTTTGGGGAAAGGATTTATGACAGAGGATTCAGAATACACCTATAGACATTTTAATTATCAAATAGGACTCACGAGTGATGTTACTGGAGATACTGTGCAATTAGATACATCAGACATTTGTTGGTCCAATTTTATTGTACGATATGGGCTAATTGGTACACTCTTGTTTGTATTTGTTTTCTTTTCGATTACATCTATTTACAATAAGGATATTAAATTAATAGGACTACCTATCTTTTTATATATGATACTTTTATTCATTGTTTCATTTACAAGTGATTTAATGTATCAAAACCGAATGTTGATTTTCCCATTACTGTTATATAACTTATTACCAATAGAATATGAGAATGAAGAATTTAAACATTCAAAACAAATAGCCCTAATAAAATGAATTCAGGTATTCAAATAACGATTTTAACTTCTTTATTTAATTGTAGCAAATATTTAGATGGATATTTTAATTGCCTATCAAAATTAAATAATACACAAAACATAGAAGTTTTGCTCCTTCATAATGTGCCATCAAATGACGAAATTGATATAATAAATAAATGGCTTTCATCTTTATCTTTTGTAAAACACATTATTATCGCTGAAAGAGAAGGACTATATACAACCTGGAATAGAGGCATAAACCTTGCTTACGGAGAATATATATGTGTTTGGAATGTAGATGATATCCGTACTCCCAATTCTATTATAGATCAAGCTGAAACATTAGACAAAAATCCTAATGCTGATTTAACATATGGAGATTTCTATTATATGTTTAAGTATCCTGAACCTAGTGATATTTTAGTAGTTAATAAAGATTTTAGTATTAATAAAAGATTTTTTTTTAGATCCCATCAGATTGGTTGTTTTCCTATGTGGAGAAAACAAATACATGAAAAAATTGGCTTTTTTGATGAGCAGTTTGAATTAGTAGCAGATTTTGATTTTCAAATTCGTGCAGCACGTACTTGTAATATAATTAAAACAAATAAAATTACAGGCTATTATTTAGAGAATGTGCCAGAAAAGTTAAGTAGTAATTCTTGGGTGCAAAACGTTGAACGTAATGTTTTATATATGCGTTATGGTATATTCGACTTATTTAACTGGTTAACAATTATTTCTATTCTTAAAAAGTATAAAATTTACGTCCTTTATTATAATAATCGTGAGAATAACATATATGATCAATTTTATTCATATATTCATTTCATAGGATCAAGAGTACCTTTATTATTATTATCTATATTTCGACAGCCTCGTTTCATTATGGCATTTATAAAACATAATTTATTGAACAAATGATAACTGATATAAGTTTTAGTATCATAACTCCTGTATATAATAGAGAGGATTGTATACTTCGATGCTTAGAAAGTGTGACAAGACAAAATTTAATTAATATTGAACATCTTATAGTTGATGATGGATCAACAGATAAAACGTTAGAACTGGTAAAAAAATATTCTAAGAATCATTTTGATGTTACTGTTTTTAGTTTTAAAAAAAACAAAGGAGTAAATGCAGCTAGGAATTTCGCCATTAAACAATGCAAGAAAAAATATATAATATTTCTTGATAGTGATGATTATATGTGTGAAAACGCTTTAGAAACTATTTTAAAAAAAATAAATTTATATCCTGGATATATGCATTATTTATTTGCACAAAATGATCGGCATAATTATTACATCTCTAATCCATTACTTAAATGTGAATCAACAGAAATTGAATTCAATGATTGGATAATGGAAAAAATATCAGGAGATTTTCTTCATGTGATGTCCCGTGAAATGGTTCAACAGTTTTCATTCAATGAAAAATTGAGAATTTATGAGGATTTATGTTTTATGCAAATGTATAGATATTCTAGAAAGCAACGGTTTATAAATTTAACTCTCGTTAATAGAGAAAGAGATAGATACGATTCTGTGACTAAAGAAACAGCTTTAAAAAATTCTAATGCAATAAAGTTTCAATATGAATATTTGAAACAGATGATTACTATTTTTGAAATTGATTACAGAAAATACAATGTTGCAAAATTAAATTCCATGATTAATAGATGCTTGATTTTTAGTCTTGCTTTATCCGATTACGAATTTTATAGAAAAGAATCGAAGCGCTATAAAATAAATAATTTGATAGGTTACTTAATTTGCAAATTAAGATTAGGTTGGTTTCTGAGGTTTTTGATTATAATCTATTCATGGATTAAACATGTTATCTGAATATGAAATTAATTAGAAAAGCTGCATTATATATTAAAGAATGCAGAAAGAATGATTGTGATATCTTTTTAGTTATTTTGAGATATGTATACTATAAATCAATTTATAATAAGAAAATTATAGCTCATCAAAAAGTCAAAATTGAAGGAATAAATAATATAATAACTAAGGCAAATCTACATATTGGAGATTTTTATATTGGCTTTAGTATGAAAAATGATCCAACATTACTGAATATTCGAGGAAAAATGATAATAAATGGTCCATATAGTATTGGGCGCGGATGCCGTTTCGATATTGCTGAAAATGCAACTCTAATAATAGGTAATGGAGGATTTATCAATGCCAATAGTATAATCAGCATATCAAGTGGATTAAAAATTGGTAACGATTGTTCCATATCTTGGGGATGCCAGTTTATCGATAGTGATTTCCACATTATAAACTATGAAAGAAAAATTGAAAGATCAAACGAAATTCTCATTGGTAATCATGTTTGGATTGGTTGCAATGCTTGTCTTTTAAAAGGAACTGTCATTCCTGATAACTGCGTTATCGCTGCAAACTCAGTAGTATCTGGCATTTTTAAAGAAAAATCTGTTCTAATCGGTGGTAATCTAGCTAAGATTATTAGACGAGATATAACATGGAAAGCCTAATTAAAATTGAATCATGAAAATATTACATCTCATTTTCTCATTAAATATTGGAGGTGCTGAGTCTATGTTGGTTGACATTGCAAATTATCAGGCCTACAATAATGATGTCTATGTTTATATAATAAATTCTGAATATAATCAAATATTACTTAATAGCTTTAACTCAAAAGTAAATATACGCCTTTTTAATAGAAAAGTTAATAGCAAGAATTTGATTAAAATAATAGAAATAAATAATGCTATATTGCAATTTAATCCTGAAATAATTCATTGTCACGATTCCAATATTATAAACTTTCTATTTGTTAGTTATTTTTATAAAACGTTATTAACAGTACATGATATCAATTTACCTTTAATCGGTATAAAAAGATATAATAAAGTTATTGCTATTTCGTCTACTGTAAAAAAGCACCTTTTGAATAGAAAAATAGAAAACATTTCAATCGTGTACAATGGAATTAATATATCTAAGATTAAGTGCAAAACATCACGTCATTCCTCTGACATATTTAAAATAATTCAAGTTAGCAGATTAGATCATCTAAAAAAAGGACAACACATTTTACTGGAAGCATTATATATATTAATACATGAATATGGAATTGAAAATTTTCATCTAGACTATGTAGGTGAAGGAAACTCGCTTATCTTTTTACGAAACTTAGTTACAAAATATAATTTAGATAATAAGGTAACTTTTGTTGGACTTAAAGACCGTTCATATATATACTCAAATCTTATGAATTATGACTTATTGGTCCAACCTTCAATTTTTGAAGGTTTTGGTCTAACTGTTAGCGAAGGATTAGCAGCTAAAATACCAGTTTTAGTTTCTGCAAATGATGGACCAATGGAAATTATTCAGAATGGGAAATATGGTTTTTATTTTAAAAAGGAAGACGTAAATGATTGCGCAAAACAAATAAAAGAAATAATGTCGTGTCCTGAAAAAGTAAATCTAATAAGAGAATGTGCATACAAATACTGCTTAAGCAATTTTGATATTAGTATAACTGCAGAAAATTATTGCAAAGAATATAAAATTGTAATTGATAATAAATAATGCAAAAAAGATGATTATAACATTATAGTTCTTTTTTTAAGTAAATGATTAAACATCTTAAATTACCAAATAAATATCGCCTCCATAATCTTTTAGGTTCTTGTAAAAAGCGATAAAACCATTCAAATCCAGCTTTTTGAATCCATATAGGAGCTCGTTCAAATTTTCCGCTCACAATATCTAAAGTTCCACCACATCCAATAGCAAATTTTACATTAATACTTTTTAGAAAATCTCTATTGTCATCAATCCAAAATTCTTGTTTAGGCATACCAAAACCAACAAAAATATAATCAGGTTTAAAATCCTTAATTCTATTTTTTATGGATAGAGCTATACTCTCATTAAAAGGATATGGAATAAATGGAGGTGAATAACCATTAATTTTAATACCATATTTTGTTTCAAGCAAACTTACACAGAGCTTGTTAGATTCTTCTTCTCCTCCTAAAAGAAAGATGCTACGATTTGTTTTGCTACAATAATCACATGTATCAAGAATAAAATCAGAGCCTGAAATTTTTTCTATGTAAATAGCTGGATTTTTTCTCTTAGCTAATTTAAAAATTAACTGCCCATCAAATGTTGACCAGTTATTATTAATCAAGTCAAATAATCTTTTGCTTTTATATGCTTCTTCAATAAACTGTCCGTTAACCGTAATAACATGTTTAAAATCATTCTCTTGATTTAATAACATTGATTTATTTAACCCTTTAAAACACAGTCCACAAAATGTTATTTTCATAGTTGTTATTTCAATAATAATCTATATATATTATAAATCCTTTTAGCAATAGCTTCATCATTTAAGCCTAATTTAATTAATTTGTCTCTGCCATCAATACCAGAAGAGTCAGTATATAATGACAATAGTAGGGCTTCAGATAGAGGATCAACTTTAAAAGTATCAACGACATATGATCTCTTGACGTTTTCTAATAAATAACTTACATCTCCCACATTTGTTGATACTACAGGTAAATTGCATGCCATAGCTTCTTTTACAACTTGGGGAGAACCTTCCGAATACGAAGTCATTAACATTACATCAGCCATTTGAAATAACTCGACAACTTGTTGTCTACTCATCTTATCTAACTCAATAATTTGTAATTCTGTAGAATATTTCAGCTCATAAAGATTTACTACATTTTTAAATAGACTAAAATTTTTTTCAACTCTATTTTTTTTACTTGGAAAAACGACTATTGGAGGATTGTTTATTTTGCGATTAATTGGAGGCGTAAAAAAATCAGTATTAATAGAACATGGAATAATTTCAGTTTTTTCTATATATTTTCTTACTTCAGCATCCATTTTATTATTCATTGTAATAGCAAAATCTGCTTTTTTTAGGATCTTCTTACTAAAAAATATCTGAATATACTTTTTTTGGGTTTTTAAAATATCTCCGCCATGCAATGTTACAACAACAGGTATCTTTCTTTTTATATTTATTAATAAGAATAAACCTGCAAGACAATAATGAACATGAATTAAATCATATTGCTTCTCTGAAAGAATATTATGGATTTCAAATATTGATTTAATATAGTTCCATTTATGTTGTCTACCATCAATATAATAAATATCATAATCAATAGAGTAATACTTTTTTATGGCTTCTATTTGTTCTTTAACAAAAATTCCATAATATGGTAATTTTTTGTCTGGAAACATATTTGTTACATACAATATTCGCATTAAATGTGTTATATTTAAATAATTTATCTTAGTGTAAAATGCAAAGATAAATTAAAAAATAAATCGACTTCTATTTTTGCCGCATTACTTTTAGAGAATAGATCTTATAACTAGTAATCTAAGCTATTTATACTTAAACCACTTATGTTTCAAAGAATAATCAAAGAAATGTATAAAAAGCACTTATATATTTTTATTATATCTCCTTTCAAAATCCATCAAAATAGTTTAAATTTGCTTCTCAAACAGATCAATATCTATGAAGCAGCAAACTAGATTTTCACATCTATTGAAATCACTAATAGTATTGGGAGATTATTTAGTTCTCAATGCAACCTTTTTGTTAGTGTTTCTTCTTTTTAAATCTTATTTAAGAGAAGATGTGATTTCTGAATTTCACTCATTGCTTGTTGCTTTGAATATTTGTTATATTCCTGGTTTGTTGATATTTAAAATAGCAATTCATTCTAGAGTTATATATGCTGATAAGATTGTACAAAATATATTTTATGTAATATTACTTCATTTTGTACTCTTTACTTCCGTTTTAACTATCTTCAAAATCCAAGATGTTTCCAGACTTTTTACTATTTCGCTGTATTCTTTATTGTTTATCTCTCTTGCGGCATGGAGATTAAGCTTACGATTTTGTATTAAGCTTTATAGAAAAAAAGGATTTAACTTTAAACTGGTTGTTATTATTGGAGCTGGACAAAATGGGAATGCTTTATATCAGGAAATGATGGATGATCAAGGTTATGGTTTTCGAATCTTAGGTTTTTTTGAAGATAATCCGGTAAACATTCCATCTGAATCAAAATTACTTGGAAGTACTGATGATATTGAAGCCTTTATTAGAGATAATGAAGTAGATGAAGTTTATTGTACTCTTCCCGAATCGGCTGAAAAAATAATTATTCGAGCACTAAATTTCTGTGAGAATAATATGATTCGTTTTCATATTGTTCCTGAATTCAGGAGATATGTAAAAAAGAAAATGGAATTAAATGTATTAGGGAACATGCCGGTTTTATCACTGAGAACTGAACCGCTGCAAAATCCTTTAAACAGACTTTCAAAACGAACTTTTGATGTAATACTCTCATCATTATTTATTTCTACGATGTTCCCAATAATTTATATAATTGTGGCAACAGGTATTAAAATTTCCTCTCCGGGCCCAGTATTCTTTAAACAACGCCGTACCGGAAAACGAGGACATGAGTTTTATTGTTACAAATTTCGTACAATGAGAATTAATGAGGATGCGGATCTAAAACAAGCCATAGAAAATGATCCAAGAACAACACGTTTTGGAGAATTTTTACGTAAAAGTAGTATTGATGAACTTCCTCAGTTATTTAATGTCTTAAAAGGAGAGATGTCAATAGTTGGTCCTCGTCCACACATGCTGAAACATACAAAACAATACAATGAATTAATAGACAAATATATGTTACGTCATTTAGTTAAACCTGGAATTACAGGATGGGCTCAAGTAACTGGATTTAGAGGTGAAACGAAAGACGTCTCACAAATGGAGGAACGTGTAATAAGAGATGTTTGGTATCTTGAAAACTGGTCTTTTTTCCTCGATATAAAAATAATTTATATAACTATAATTAATATATTTCGTGGTGAAAAAAACGCTTATTAAATCAATCCACAAAGGCTTTCTATTATTCTGTTTTTTACCAGGAACAGTTATTGGTCAATCAAAATATAAATCATTTGCTGAATTTGGAACCACTATTCATTCTGGCGATAATATACCATTATGGCAAGTAAGCAATCAACACGGACTATCATCTATTGATAATAACGCATATACGCGTGGTGGAATATTTTATTCTGATTCTTGTTCAAACCTGATATTTAAAACAGGATTGGATATTGCAGTGGCTAAAGGATTCACATCCACTTTTGTTGTTCAACAAGCTTATCTGGATATGAATTATAGATATTTTGGATTATCCATTGGAAGTAAGGAACTTAATTCCGAGTTATTAAATCAACAGTTGAGTAGTGGAGGATTAACCTGGAGTGGAAATGCCCGACCTATTCCTCAAATAAAAGTAGGTATTCTAGATTATGTAAGAATAGCTCCATGGGCGCAAGTTAAAGCTGAAATATCTTATGGAAAATGGACAGATAACAACTACCAGAAGGAGCATGTAGGTACTAATTATTGGTATACAAAGAATATTCTATACCATCATAAAAGTTTCTTTTTTAGGTTAGGAAAAACAACTTCACCTTGGCAACTTGATTTAGGGATGAGCCTCGATGCTCAGTTTGGAGGGAATACAGTAAACCACCCATACCTTCATAAACAAGACTTAGGAAACATGATTAAAGATTACTTTAAAATATTCTTTCCGATAAAACAGTCTGAAACTAAGTATTACGAAGGCAATCTAATGGGCAGCGAACACTTAAAACTTACCTTTAAACAATCTGATTATCAATTAAGTGCTTATTTAGAAAATTACTACGATGACTTTTCCGGAATGGGAAAAAAGAATGGCTTTGACGGATTATGGGGTATTGAATATAAATCAAAAAACAAACAAGCTATAAATGGATTAGTTTTAGAATATTATCAAACAACTAATCAAAGTGGGCCTTTGCATGGATTGGACGAATCAATCGTAAAAAAAACAGGAGGAGCCGATGATTACTATAACCATGATGTCTATCCAGGATGGGTACATTGGGGAATGACAATGGCAAATCCTCTTATTGCGTCACCTATTTACAATAAAGATGGCAATATGACCTTTAAATATAATAGAGTAAAGGCTGTTCATATTGGATGGAGTGGTGATATTCTTAATGATTTATCTTACAGAGCTAAGCTATCTTTTAATAGAACCTGGGGAACTCCTTTTAAACCAATACCCGAAATATTGGAGAATTTTTCTACATTTGCAGAATGTACTTATTACCCGGAAAAATTAAAAGGGTGGAACTTTACAATATCAGGTGCTTTTGATACAGGAAACATTTATGGAGATAATCTTGGTATGCAGCTGAAAATAAGGAAATTTTTTAAATAGTAATATGAATTATATACAAACAGAAATTGATGGAGTTTGGGTGATTGAGCCCAAAGTATTCAATGATGATAGAGGATATTTTATGGAAGCCTTTAAAAAGGAAGAGTTTGAAAAGAATATTGGACAGATTAACTTTATTCAGGACAATGAATCAAAATCTACCTTTGGAGTACTTAGAGGTCTTCATTATCAAAAAGGGGAATTTAGTCAGGCAAAACTAGTAAGAGTTATTAAAGGTAAAGTTCTTGATGTAGCAGTAGATTTGCGTCAGTCGTCCCCAACATTCGGGAAATATGTAAGTGTAGAACTTAGTGAGGATAATAAGCGCCAGTTTTTTATTCCAAGAGGATTTGCTCACGGTTTTCTGGTATTGAGTGAAGAGGCCATTTTTACATATAAAGTAGACAATGGATATGCGCCTCAATCTGAAGCATCAATTGTATATAATGACAAAGATATTAATATCAATTGGCCAATTGCCGAAGAACAAATAATAATGTCGGCCAAAGACAAAGAAGCTACTAATTTTAAAGATGCAATAGCTTACAAATAGTAACACAAATATGAAAATAGCGATTGTAGGAACCGGTTATGTTGGTTTGGTTTCAGGAACATGTTTTGCTGAAACGGGGGTTAATGTTACTTGTGTAGATGTTAACCAAAAGAAAATTGAAGGTTTAAAAAATGGTATAATACCAATTTACGAACCAGGATTAGAAGAAATGGTTATTCGTAACATAAAAGAAAATCGCTTAACCTTTACTACATCTCTGGAAAGTTGTCTCGACGATGTTGAAGTTGTGTTCAGTGCTGTAGGAACTCCACCAGATGAAGACGGAAGTGCCGACCTTAAATATGTACTTGAAGTTGCCAGAACCATTGGAAAATACATGAACAAATATGTTTTAGTGGTTACTAAAAGTACAGTTCCCGTAGGAACTGCTAAAAAAGTAAGAGCTGCTATTCAGGAAGAATTGGATAAAAGGGGTGTGAATATAGAATTCGATGTTGCTTCTAATCCTGAATTTCTAAAAGAAGGGAATGCTATTAATGACTTTATGAGCCCAGACAGAGTAGTTGTTGGTGTAGAATCAGACCGCGCTAAGGAAGTTATGACAAAGCTATACAAACCATTTTTATTGAATAATTTCCGGGTAATATTTATGGATATCCCGTCTGCTGAGATGACAAAGTATGCTGCAAACTCTATGCTGGCTACACGAATTAGCTTTATGAATGATATTGCAAATCTTTGCGAGCTAGTAGGAGCAGATGTAAATATGGTACGCAGCGGCATAGGCTCGGATACTCGTATCGGACGTAAATTTCTATATGCAGGATGTGGTTACGGCGGGTCATGCTTTCCAAAAGATGTAAAGGCTTTGATTAAAACTGCAGAAAAAAGCGGATATCCTATGCGTGTGCTAAAAGCTGTAGAAGAAGTTAATCAAGCTCAAAAAAGTATTCTTTTTAATAAATTAAATAAGCATTTTAATGGGAATTTAGAAGGAAAAACTATAGCTTTGTGGGGATTAGCTTTCAAACCCGAAACAGACGATATGCGTGAGGCTCCAGCATTGATCTTAATAGATCTTCTGCTTAAAGCCGGATGTACTGTTCGTGTATATGATCCAGCTGCAATGAATGAAGCGAAGAGAAGGATAGGAGATTGCGTTTATTATGCGCAAGATATGTATGATGCTTTACTCGATGCAGACGCATTGTTAATGGTTACAGAATGGAAACAATTCCGTTTACCGGCCTGGGGAGTAATAAAGAAAACTATGCGAACTCCAGTCGTAATTGATGGAAGAAATATATACGATATAGATGAACTGAAAGCAATGGATATTACATACTATTGTATCGGAAAATAATTTGATAAACTAACTTTTATGAAAAACTGTGTCATGCTTTTACTCTTTCTTTTGTCTCTTGCTTCATGTAGCGGGAATAAGAAAGAGAATTCAGATAATGCCGCTGAAGACTTAAAGGCAAAAAAAATGCTTCAGGGTATTTGGCTGGATGACGAAAGCGATGAGATCCTTTTCAAAATTCAGGGTGATACAATTTATTATCCTGATGCTGAAAACGCTTCTGTCTACTTTAAAATCAAGAAAGATACGTTTTATACCTATGGAAAAGAAGTTTCCCGTTATAAGATTGACAAACAAGCAGAACATGTATTCTGGTTTCACTCTCTGTCAGATAACGTTGTGAAACTACATAAATCTGAAGACGATAATGATTCTCTGTTAATGATGGGGCATAGAGCTACAGAAGTAATACCAACATATTCAGAGGTTACAAAACGAGATTCTGTAGTAATGTATAATGGAAAACGTTACAGAGCTTATGTGTATGTTAACCCATCTAAGAAAAAAGTTACAAAGACATCTTATTCAGACGAAGGTATTAGCGTAGACAATGTATACTATGACAATGTAATGCACATTTGTGTATACGAAGGACGAAAAATGATTTACGGACACGATATAACTAAAGATTCATTTATAGGTGTTATCCCGAATGAATTTTTAAAGAATGCAATTCTTTCTGATATGGAATTCTATGGAGTAGGAAAGATTGGATTTCGTTATCAGGCAACAGTATGTATACCTGAAAGTTCTGTCTGCAATTTAGTTAATCTGATTATTGGTTTCGACGGAAAACTATCAATAAAGATTGCTCAATAATCCCTGAAACAATTATATTTCCTTGTACAAAACAATTCATTCTTCTGTACAGAAGAATGAATTGTTTTGTACATAAGATTACATTCTTTTGTACAAGCAACAAATATTTATTCTACAATGCTCTAAAGTATCCGGCGTCTGAACTCAGCACATACTATTGAAGTAGCAATAGCAACATTTAAAGATTCCGAAGTAGCCCTGTTTTGAGGGTAATTGGGTATATAAAGTCTTTGATTTATTAATCGCTCAACTTCCGGGCTTATTCCATTCCCTTCATTTCCCATAACAATCAATCCCACAGGAGAGAGTTCATTTGAATAAATATTATCTCCATTAAGAAATGTTCCATAAACAGGATAATTATCTAACTGAGTTATCAATTCAGGTAATGAGCCATAGTGTAACTTAACGCGGGCAATACCTCCCATAGTTGCCTGAATTGCTTTTGGATTATAAACATCTGCAGTATTAGGAGAACAAAAGATGTGCTCAATGCCAAACCAATCGGCCAGTCTGATTATTGTACCTAGATTTCCAGGATCCTGAATATCATCAAGTGCCAGACAAAGGGAATTACGAATTATCGATAAATCCACGGAAGAATTATCTTGTTCAAAAATAGCCAATACGCTTTGTGGAGTTTTAAGAAAACTAGCTTTTGATAACTCATCATTAGTTACAATAACCATCTCATCAGCTTTTGCAGATGAATTTTCATTCCACCATTCTTGCGTAGCAGCTAAATACTTGCATGAAAAATTACCTAATAAATCGCCAACCAGCTTATGCCCTTCAGCAACAAAGACATTATCTTCCTTACGATTTTTCTTAAGTTCTAAAGAATGAATGTATTTAATTTTATTCTTGCTAATCATTAATAATATAGTTAATTTATAAATATTTTGAAGCAAAGCTAAAAAGATATTTTTAATAAAGCTATATTTGTAAGTCCAATAATTGTAGTTAGACAACTTTATATGAAAAGAAACTCCCAAATTTATATATTTTCTCTTGCATTATTAGCATTAGCTTCATGTTCACTCACTAAGTTCGTACCCGACGGATCTTATTTGCTAAACGAAGTAAATATTGTTTCTGAACAAAGTGAAGTGAAGCCTGCACCGTTTAAAAGCTATGTTCGCCAGAATCCTAATTCCAAATGGTTTAGTTTAATCAAAGTGCCTCTTTATACCTATAACTTATCAGGAAGAGATTCTTCCAAATGGATAAACAGAATGTGGCGCAGGTTAGGAGATGGGCCCGTTCTCTATGATGAAGGATTGGATTTAAGATCTCAGCAAGAAATAAAAAAAGCACTTAATAATCAAGGATATATGAGTGCTACAGTAAAGTCGAGCAAGAAAATTTCGAATAAGAAACTTAATCTGACTTACACTATTGTTCCTGGAAAACCTTATATCGTAAAAAGCTTGAAATATGATATAAGAGACAAAGGTATCGAAGCTATTCTGAAAAAAGACTCTGCCGAGACGAAACTAAGTAAGGGGATGTTGTTTGATATCAATGTACTCGATGCCGAACGTCAACGAATAGTTAATAGCCTGATTAATAAAGGATATTATAAGTTCAACAAAGACTATATTACTTTTACAGCCGACACTGTTCGTAATACATATCAGGTAAACTTAACCATGCATTTGCTTCTTTATAAAGCAAGTGCTACTGATGACCTCAGAAATCATAATCAATACCGGATAAATAAAGTTAATTTTATTACAGATTATGATGTTCTTCAATCGTCAGCTTTAAGCAGCATTGAGATAAACGACTCAATTCATTATAAAGGCTATCCAATTTATTATAAAGATAAATTGTACTTACGTCCTAAAGTTCTTACAGAGAATACATATATTCATCCAGGAAGATTGTTTAGTGAACGTGCAGTTCAGAATACTTATTCGTCCTTAGGACGGTTATCTGCCATAAAGTATTCTAATATTCGTTTTTTCGAAACTCAGATAGCCGATAGTGCAAAACTTGATTGTTATGTATTGCTGACTAAAAGCAAGCATAAGTCTGTAGCATTTGAATTGGAAGGAACTAATTCTGCCGGAGATTTAGGAGCAGCTGCTTCTATTTCGTTCAACCACAGAAACTTATTTAAAGGGTCGGAGTCGTTTATGTTTAAGGTTCGTGGTGCCTACGAAGCAATTTCCGGACTTCAGGGAGCTTACGGCAATAATGATAACTATACCGAATACGGCGCAGAAACCAGCATTAATTTCCCAAGTTTCTTGTTTCCATTTCTTTCGGAGAACTTTACCCGAAGCATTCGTGCCACAACAGAATTTGGTATGCAATATAGTTACCAATTACGACCGGAGTTTTCACGTACCATTGCTTCGGCTTCATGGAGTTATAAATGGGCGCAACGCAGACAAAAGGTTCAACATCGTATTGATTTGCTGGACATTAGTTATATTTACCTTCCATGGATATCGCCTAAGTTTAGAGAAGATTATCTGGATAAAGCCAATTCAATTTTCCAATATAATTATGATAATCACTTAATTGTACGTAGCGGATATAGCTATTATTATAATAGTATTGGCGGAACAATGCAGAATAACACAACAGCTTCTAATTCATATTCAGTACGTATAAATCTGGAATCTGCAGGTAATCTGTTATATGGCATATCAAAGCTTGTTAATCAGCAAAAAACAGAGAATGGAGATTACTCTATTCTAAATATTGCTTATGCTCAATATGTAAAAGGCGATTTTGATTTCGCTAAAAATGTTGAAATAGACAAAAGAAATTCATTTGCCTTTCATGCAGCATTTGGAGTTGCTTATCCTTATGGAAATACCACAGTGCTCCCTCTTGAAAAAAGATACTTCTCAGGTGGAGCCAATAGTGTACGTGGGTGGTCTGTAAGAACTCTTGGCCCGGGGAGTTATAAAGGAGCAGATAATAACATTAATTATCTAACCCAGTCGGGAGATTTGAAATTAGATTTAAGCATGGAGTATCGTAGTAAATTGTTCTGGAAAGTTCAAGGAGCAGCATTCATTGATGCAGGGAATATATGGACAATCCGGGATTATGAAAATCAGCCGGGAGGTGCTTTCAAAATCAATAAATTTTATAAAGAGATAGCATTTGCTTATGGCTTAGGATTACGTTTAGACTTCGACTATTTTGTACTTCGTTTCGATGGAGGTATGAAGGCTGTCAATCCGACATATTCTTCCGGAAAAGAAAGATATCCAATATTTAGTCCGGATTTTAGCCGTGATTTTGCCTTTCATTTTGCTGTAGGTTATCCATTCTAATAGACCTTCTGAGCGATATTGAAATAAACAGAATCCGCAAATACAGAGAAAGGGATAAATTAATCTTTTATTTCAAAGGTTATATTACAAGGATATTTTTAAATATGTAGAGGAAAGTTCGGTGCTAAAAAAAAGCCGAACTATAGGCTATTTTAAATTGATAATCAAAAGGAATTCTCCGTTTGAGATAATATTGGTAGCATCGGCAATAAGAAAACCGGCATTATCTATTCTACATTGTGCCTCATTGCTAGTTATGTAAATCTACCAGCCATTTATCATTAATTCTCACTAAATCAACCTTTTCTTCTTTTTCCTTTTCAATAGTAGGCTTTCCACCCATCATGTTTAGCTGAAGGTAGTTTGAGATTTTTAGATTAACAGTAGCTGTTGAATCTCCTGGATAAACAGTACTTTCAATAACCGACACTTTTACATCTCCTGCATTTTTCAATGTATTCAGGTCTTCATCATTCGTATTAGAAGCTATAAAGACAAGGATTTTTTCTGCATCTGGAGTACAAAACTCTTTAGCTTCATCAAAATTCAAACTATACATAGCCTTTGAAAATCTTACGGCTGCATCCTCCGCCTTATCTTGAGGTGTCTGACTACATGCTGAAACAAAAGAAATTAGAATTAATAGAATAAATTGTTTTACCTTTTTCATGAAAGTATAATTATGCTTTATTGAATCGCTAAAATGCGAATTTATGAATATTCAGCGAATAAATGAAAATATCTAAAATGTTATTAAACAGAAAGATGGAGCCGACTTTAAGCCAACTCCATCTTTTAATATCTCATATCTATAAGTATATTTATCTTGCTGCAAAATATGCATTACTCATTGTAGCCTGACGAGCAGCAGTTAACCCTTGAGCATCTAGAGTTACATTCATTGAACCACCATTTGGCAAATATAGCTGAACTGTTCCATCCTTTTTCATTTTCATCAATTCAGTGTTAACACCTTCAGACACCACATTCCAAGTCTGAGATTCCTCGTTGAACAATAAATCCATGCTCTTTCCATCTTTTGTGATAGAATAACCATTCTTTAATGTTTCAACAGTGTAGTCGCCATTTTCACCTTTTACTTTCTTAATATCACCAACTTTTGCCATTGGATTTGAACCAGACCAAAATTCTATAGAATTTATTACCAAAGCATCTGCTAAATAGCAAACTCCATATACAGGCACAATATTTAATGCAAGAAATACTACTTCGTTAACGAACTTATCGCTTACATTCTGATTCCATGAAACCAATTTGTTAAATAGAGTAAAAGATCCAACACATGAACTAAACATAAAGCTACCGCTAAGAATTATAGCTAAAGCCAAAGTCATTTTACTTCTTTTCATCGTTCTATTTTTTTAGTTAATACTATAATAAGAAAACGCAAATATATATATTTTTTAATTTAAAATTGATTAGTAAAAGCAAAATTTTACTTACTTTCTTTTCTTAAAAAATAAAAAACGATCAAGAGTAAATTTACCAGGGCCGGTAATATACATTATTAAAAAAACGATTAAATAGTTAAAAGAAAGTTCTTTAATAACAAAAGGATCTTGTCTGTGAAATACAAAAAAAGCTATTCCCATAGTAAAAATCATAGGAATCATTGCTAACCTATATAATAGTCCAAAAATAAATCCCAAAGAACAAACTAACTCTCCAAAAATAGCTAAACTAAGAGATAACTGGCTTCCTATACCTAATGGATCAGGAAATGAAGATGAAAGTTCTGAGAATGAACCTAATTTTTGAATTCCATGATATAGGAGCAATGAACCAAAAATAATTCTGGCAGCCAACAATAAAACTGAGTTTTTTGTATCTCGAGGCTCAGATGAGAATAGAAAATTATATATCATAGTTGCTCTATTTAATTATCTTATGTAATTTTAATAAAAACAACTTTAAACAAATAAAGTTCATTCTACAATTTAGAACAATTAGTGTTCGCACTTTTATTACTTAAAAAACTGTATGCAGATTCTCTTCAAACATGTGTTTCAATATAAACAGTGGCACCCCAAAAGTTTTAAGTCAAACTTTTGGGGTGCCACTACTTTTTTATAAGTTCAGCTTATTAATTAATTCTATAATTTATAACCTTTTAAAGCATAAAAAAGTATATAAATAAAACTAATTAGAGGAACAACAAATCCAATAGCCATATTTGCTTCACCAATATATCCCATTAAAATAGGGCTGAATGCACCACCAGCAACTCCCATTACAATAAAAGAGGATGCTTTTTTTGTTAAAGTACCCATTCCTCTTAATCCTAGTGCAAATATTGTAGGAAACATGATTGACATAAAGAAGAAAGAGCAATAAAGCGCTGCTAGTGATAATCCATCCAAAGACATCATAACCAAAATCATACAGACTGTATTAATCAGAGCATACAGAGCCAATAACTTATTTGGTGCTGCCCATTTCATAATAAAACTGCCCGATAAACGTCCAATCATTAAAGCTGCCATTCCTCCAAGTGATAACATTTGCGATGCTGTTTGCTTTGTTAGATTTGAATCAAGTTCCATCACATAATTAATGAAGAAAGCAAAAATGCCCGTTTGTGCAGCACAGTACAGAAATTGCGCAATAACTGCTAAAACAAAATGACGATGACTCCATATAGAACGAGTTCCTGCAGAAGAAGCCTCGATTTCTTCTTTTGCTTCATCTTCATTTTTTTCCTGAATATTTGGCAGCTTAACAATTAAAAATAATATAGCAACAACAATTACTACAGATCCAACTAATATATAAGGTATAGTAGGAGCAAACTTATCTTTTTCATCAGCTCCAAAAATTAAAGCTCCACCAACAAGTGGACCTAATACCCAGCCTAAACCATTAAAAGATTGAGATAGATTAAGCCTTTGAGCACTCGATTCCTGCGGACCAAGCACGGTAGAGTATGGGTTAGCTGCGGTTTCCAAAAAACAAAGCCCACAGGCTATTACAAAAAGAGCAATCAAAAATGGAACAGCAGAATGAACAAAAGCTGCAGGAATAAATGCAAAGGAACCTAAAGCAAATAGAAATAAACCAAGAATAATTCCCCATTTATAACCATACTTTTTCATAAATAAACCGGCAGGAAGTGCCATTACAAAATAAGCTATATAAGTTGAAAACTGAACTAGCCCTGATTCAGCTTTTGTCATATTAAAAGTTCCTTGAAAATGTTTATTCAGTACATCTAAAAGACCATGAGCAAATCCCCATAATAAAAATAAACTAGTAACAAGAATAAAAGGTATTAAATATGATTTTCCGTTTGGTGCACTAAAAATGGATTTTTTTGTTTTCATTTCATTTTGTATTATTCAGTTATATTTAAAACAGGCCCAAAAATCGTTACTATTTCTTTATAAAACAAGAAAAAAAACGATATTATCTATGAAATATTCAATGTTATTCTCACTTTTATATAGATAATAGATGAAGTATGTTATATAACATGCAAAAAAATAAGTGTACTGTTTACACTAATTATTATTTTTGTCTCATGAACTAATATTAATGATTAACCGATATTTTAAAGCTTTAAAATCAGTATGTTTTTTACGATAATAACAAGCTTTACTTATTAACTCGTCGTTTATGTATTATTAATATTAAGAAAATCATTTGAAGAATTTAAATAAAACAAATTTTATATAATATAATATTTACTTTAAACACGTAATAAAATTATGGCATTTTTAGATTGGACTATTATTGCCTTATTTATCATGGCCCTCATTGGTATTTGTATTTGGGTTATGAAAAATAAAACAGGCAACACAAGTGACTTTTTTCTTTCAGGACGTAGTGAAACTTGGTTAACGGTTGGTGCGGCTATATTTGCAGCAAATATCGGATCAGAACACTTAGTAGGTTTAGCGGGAGCTGGTGCACAAAACGGTATGGCAATGGCACACTGGGAAATGCAAGGTTGGATGATTCTTATCCTAGGATGGGTGTTTGTTCCATTTTATGCTCACAGTAAAGTATTTACTATGCCGGAATTCCTATCGAGACGTTTTAATCAAAACACAAGTTCAACCTTGTCTATTATTACTCTTATCAGTTATGTACTGACTAAAGTATCTGTAACAGCTTTCACTGGAGGTATCTTCCTTGAAACTATTATGGGTATCGACTTCTGGTACGGCGCTATTGGGTTAGTACTTCTTACTGGTATATTCAGTGTATTAGGAGGTATGAAAGGTATTATGCTGATTTCTGTCATCCAGACACCGATCCTTATTATTGGTGCTTTTTCTATCTTATTCTTAGGTTTGTATAAATTAGGTGATGGTGGAATCCTCGATGGCTGGAATGCAATATGGACTTTCATGGGAGAAAAAAGACACTTAATTCACTCAGATCCTGTAAATGATCCTTTATATAGTCAGTTCCCTGGCGTTGGAGTAATTGTTGGTGCAGCTATCATTGGATTCTGGTACTGGTGTACTGACCAACATATCGTGCAACGTGTTCTTGCTGCAAAAGACTTAAAAAACGCACGTAGAGGTACAATATTTGCAGGATACTTAAAAGTGCTTCCTGTTTTCATGTTCCTTATTCCAGGTATGATCGCAGCAGCATTAAAAGCTAAAGGTGTAGATGGATTTAATTTTGATTCTAATGATAAAGCATTTGGTAGCATGGTAGTTAACTTATTACCAATTGGTGCTAAAGGACTTGTTACTGTAGGATTCATCGCAGCGCTAGTAACATCATTAGCTGCTCACTTTAATTCATCAGCAACTCTATTTACTATTGACTTCTACAAGATTAAACATCCTAATGCAAGCGAAAAACGTCTTGTTTGGGTAGGTCGTATTGCAACTATTACTGTAGTACTTTTAGGATTAGTTTGGATTCCAATCATGAGAGGTTTAGGAAATGTTCTTTATGAATATCTTCAGAATGTACAATCGCTTATTGCTCCGGCAATTGCAGCTGTATTTACCTTGGGTGTATTCACTAAGAGAGTAACTCCTAAGGCTGGAGAGTATGGTTTACTTATTGGTTTCTTAATCGGATTATCTCGTTTAACTCTTATGGTATTCTCTAGTAGCATACCAGCAGACAGTATCTTCGGACAGATCCTTGCAATTAACTGGTTACACTTTAGTATTTTCTTGTTCTTATTTACTATGGTTCTTATGTACGTAATTAGTTACTTTACACCTAGTGCTACTGAAGAACAACTTAAAGGAATTACTTTCTTAACTCAGAGTCCTGAACAAATAGCTGAAACACGTTCAAGCTGGAGTACTGCAGATGTTCTAACATCTCTTGGTGTAGTTGCAATTTGCGTAATATTCTACATCTGCTTCTGGTAATTTACTAGTTCTAAACTGTTACAGGCTTAGATGACAAAATATAAATAATAGCAGATCGTTGCAAGTTTTCTTGTAACGATCTGTTTTTTTATAGAATTCCGTTTGATGAATACCTGGGGAAAAAGGGTGGGAGTACCCTTAGTGAATAGTTATGAAGCTATCCTCTTTGAAGAATTATATTGGACTGAAACTGGTTTATCAATGCTTCAAATATTTCCTGATCTACCATCAAACAAATATTTTCTCAAAAACATCCTCCACCTGCTACTAAAAATCCTGAAAACGTTTATTAAAAGGCCTTAGAAGTGGTAGCAGATAAAAATTATTGTCCATTCATCTGCTACTAATTATATCAATCTGCTACTTGAATACGAAAGAAATTGCGTAATTAAGACAATAATCAAATGCTGTTTAAGACAATTCAAAATAAAAATCTTTAGAATTGATCTGATTGATCTCTTTATTTTCAAGCTGACTACTTTTTGCAAAAATCAAATTTTAAGATTGGTTCTGATAAAGCAGAACGGTTGAATATTAAGTTCTTTGGTTTTGTTATTCAAGCAAAGCAAAACAATTATGATACTACTACTAACTATTCTAAAAATAGAGTTACAAATGCTTCTGCTGAATCTTTAATGTAAATTCGAAGCTTTTTGATCGTAGTTTTGAGGGGATAGAGATTATACCATTCTCTATTTATAGGTTCGTATGATATTTGCAAAATAACTACCAACAGGATTTTAGGATTGATCAATTAAAACTTCAGCACCTCAGGATTTCGGTATGATCCTGATCCATCGTTGCTTTCTTTAGAAATCGTGCAACCAATGCGGCCAGCAAATCATTAATGGCTCAGTCTATAATTTTGTGGGATAAGTGTTAATTCTTTATCTTTGAACAATGAATAAAAAGAAATCCCCAAGCATTGCTGACGTCCTATCATTGTTTTTACCTGATGGTATCCTTGAATACTTTGATATTGTATCTGAAATCACTCAAGATACATGCTTTATCTTGTGTTTAGAAGAAAAGAATATTGTTCCTGATGAAATCTCCACCTTAAATCTTCATTCTCATGGCTTTCATCCAGAAATAGAAGTTCAGGATTTTCCCATTAGAGGCAAAGCTGTTTTTCTTCGTATAAAAAGACGCAGATGGAAAGATATTGATACTGGAAAGGTTTATTCTCGAGATTGGAGGATTGTTGCTCACGAAACTCGCATCACTGCAGAGTTCGGTTCTTTTTTAAAAGAATTACTTAGACAATAATGCTGTCAGTGCAGAATCTGTAGCTTCCTTCAATAAACTTAATGGCAAACAGCTACAACGATACTATAAAGATACATTGAGTGATTTTCATTCATGGAATCAATTATCTCATGCTGAGGATTATCTTCTTTATTCCAAGAATATAGGCCCTAATCTGTGTATTGATGAAACATCCTTCTCGTGTGGCGAACTTTATACCCTTCTATTAAACAGAGATGCTCATGGAAAAAAGGGCAGTATTATTGCTATTGTAAAAGGTACTAAAGCAGATACGGTTACAGAGATTATCAAAAAGATACCTATAAAAGAAAGATATAAAGTACGTGAAGTAACATTGGATATGTCTCCAAGCATGCAGAAGATTATCCGGTCATGCTTTCCTAAAGCAACCCAGGTTGTTGACAGATTCCATGTTCAGAAACAGGTCTTTGATGCATTACAGGACTTACGCGTAGCTTATAGATGGCAAGTTATAAGAGAGGAAGAAAAGAATATTAAAGAGGCTAAAAGAAAGGGTATAGAATACAAATCAAAAGAATTAGAAAATGGCGACACACTCAGGCAATTGCTCGTCAGAAGCCGGTTTCTTCTATTTAAAGCACCTAATAAATGGGGAGAATCGCAAAAACAAAGAGCTGAAATCTTGTTTGATTATTTTCCAGATATAAAACACATGTACTATCACTGTATAAGAGTCGGGAGTATTTTCTCGCAAACAAAAGATAAAAATGTGGCACGTTTAAAGTTTGCCAAATGGTACGAGGAGGTAGAAAATCAAGGGTATCCTAACTTCTCTGCAATAATATCTATGTTTGAGAATCATTCGGAAAGAATATTAAACTATTTTGAAAATCGAAGTACTAACGCTGCAGCAGAATCTTTTAATGCAAAACTAAAGGCTTTTAGAGCATCTTTTAGAGGAGTTAATGATATGAAATTCTTTCTTTACAGAGTGGCTAAAATTTACGCATAAGCTGATGAAACTTTTAACATTCCCACAAATTTATTGACTGATCCTTTATGATGAGTATAATAAATAAAAAAAGGAAAGTCATAAAACCTTCCTTTGTACACCCTCAGGGACTCGAACCCTGGACCCATTGATTAAGAGTCAATTGCTCTACCAGCTGAGCTAAGAGTGCAAATGCATAATAAGAAGAAAAAAGTACACCCTCAGGGACTCGAACCCTGGACCCATTGATTAAGAGTCAATTGCTCTACCAGCTGAGCTAAGAGTGCTTATTTTATTTCTTTTTTGCGGTTGCAAAGGTAGACGTTTTTTTTCATTTTCCCAAATAAATCGGGCTTTTTTCTCACATAAAGTTTTACGTCTTACTCAAATTCATAGAAGTCAGATGGGCTACTTCGCTTTAAGGCAATGAGTTGCACATCTTTTCCAACAACAACTCCTTTGCTTTTTAATTTCCATTCAACTGTTTTATATGCCAGTTCGGGATGATTGTTATCTTTACTAAGATGACAAAGCCAGATATATTTCAGGTTTTCATTAATATTATCTGCTAGAAAATCGGCTGTATCAGTGTTACTCATGTGTCCATTTGGACCTGAAATGCGTTCTTTTAAATATTTAGGGTAAGGTCCCATGCGAAGCATTTCTAAATCATAGTTAGCTTCCAATATCAGATAATTAGCCTTACAGATATAATGAGCTGCAGTTTCAGTAATATGACCAAGGTCTGTAAGAAATGAAAATATCTTATCTCCAATTTCTATACAATAGCCCACATTATCTGTACCATCATGAGGAACTTCAAATGCTGAGATCTTAAACTCATCTATCTTCATTGGTTCTTCTTTATTAATATAGTGTACCGAAGTTGATAGTTTTTCAGTCATACAGTAGCTTTTGTTTATTCCTTCATGAATTTCCTTAGTAGAATAAACTGGTATATTATATTTTTCACCTAAATGCCCAACGGCTTTAATATGATCAGCATGGTCGTGAGTAACAAAGACAGCAAGAACACTACTCAAAGAGAGATTTACCTCTTTAAGCTCTTTCTTAATAGTACGAATCCCAATACCTGCGTCAATTAAAATGCCGTGTTTATCAGTACCTAAATAGTAGCAATTACCACTACTGCCACTTGCTAAACTTATAAATTTTATTTTCATTTTATATTAATCAAGACATCTATTTTACCAAAAACAATAGTAAAATGTTTGCAAATGTACAAAAAAGGATGAAGAACTATCCTTAGTTTGGTCTCTTTTTGTCTATAATACCAGTTTATTTAAAAATATAAGAAATTTAGATATTACCTAAAATTCAAATCACGTAGAGAAATACAAGCAAGATATTGATATTTGTATTTCTCTATAAATCAAAAAGGCTGCAGATACTTTGTATCTGCAGCCTTTTAAAATCTCAAAACTAGTCTACTCAATCCTTTTACCTACTACCTCCCAATTTATAATATTCCAAAGTGCAGCAATATGATCCGCACGTCTGTTCTGGAAATCCAAATAGTAAGAGTGTTCCCATACATCAAACGTAAGAATTGGCTTTAATCCATGTCTTAGTGGATTACTACCATTTGCTTCTTTGGTAATATGCAATTTACCATCTTTATCAACTGATAACCAGGCCCAACCTGAACCAAAAAGTCCTACAGCTGCTGCAGTAAATTCTTTCTTAAAGTTCTCAAAAGATCCCCATTCTTTATTTATTACTTCTGCTAGTTTGCCGCATGGCTCACTTTTCTGAGGTTTTCCTGCAAATTGCAAGAAGTAATAAGTATGATTAAGAACCTGTCCGGCATTATTAAAGATAGGGCCGTCTGGAGCTGTAGCAACAATTTCTTCTACACTTTTTCCTTCAAATTCAGTTCCAGGAACTAAATTATTAAGATTAGTAACATAAGTCTGAAGATGTTTACCATAGTGAAACTCAATTGTTTGTTTACTGATAACAGGCTCCAATCCATCATTAGCATATGGAAGCTTCGGCATTTCGTATGTCATAGTAGTAAGTATTAATGATAATAATAATGTTTTCATTCTCTTGGCATTTTACCAGTTACAAAAATAAAAAAATAAATTATATTTCCAACAAAAATTGCATATTTTTGACTATCATATAGTTGGAATTTATTATAGGACGAAATGTATGGAGCTTAAAAAATAAACTTCATGTTTAAATAACACATGCTTATGCTATTTTGTTCTATATCATTCAAACTTTATTTATCTTTGCACGCTAAGTTTGAACGAGAAATCAAGAAATGACAAATTATATAGATGAACTAAATGAGAGTCAGCGTGCCGCAGTGCTTTATAATGAAGGGCCATCGCTAGTCATAGCCGGTGCAGGATCTGGTAAAACACGTGTGCTGACGTATAAAATAGCCTATTTGCTTGAAAAGGGATACGAGCCTTGGTCGATTCTTGCCTTAACATTTACCAACAAGGCGGCAAGAGAAATGAAGGCGCGTATAGCCAAACAAGTAGGAGAACAAAGCGCCCGTTATCTTTGGATGGGGACTTTCCACTCTGTTTTTTCACGCATTCTTAGAGTAGAGGCAGAGTTAATTGGATTCACATCCAATTTTACTATTTACGATACCAGCGACTCGAAAAGTCTTATCCGTTCAATCATCAAAGAGATGCAGCTGGACGAAAAAACTTATAAGCCGGGCTCAGTACAGGGACAGATATCTAATGCCAAAAATCATTTGGTTTCACCTGATGCTTATGCAGTTAATCGTGAACTGACAGAACATGATACTGCTTGCAAGATGCCTGCTATCAGAGATATCTATCGCAGATATTGGGATAGATGTCGCCAAGCCGGAGCTATGGATTTTGATGATTTACTCTTTTATACTTTTTTGTTGTTCAGAGATCATCCGGAGATATTGAGTAAATATCAGAATCAATTTAAATATATTCTGGTCGACGAGTATCAGGATACTAACTTTGCTCAACACAGCATTGTTTTGCAGCTCTCAAAATTGCATCAAAAGGTTTGTGTGGTGGGAGATGATGCACAAAGTATCTATTCCTTTCGTGGAGCAAATATTGATAACATATTGAAGTTCACAAAATTATATCAGAATACTCAAGTATTTAAACTAGAACAAAACTATCGTTCAACCCAAACCATTGTACGTGCGGCTAATAGTTTAATTGAGAAAAACCGGGAACAGATCCGGAAAGAGGTGTTCTCTGAGAAATCTCAGGGAGAGCCTATCGGAGTTTACCAGGCATATTCAGATACAGAAGAAGGAGATATTGTTTCCAACAAAATTATGGAATTGCGAATGTCTCAGCAATATAGTTATGACGATTTTGCCATTCTATACCGCACCAATGCACAATCCAGAATATTTGAAGAAGCTCTGCGCAAACGAAATCTTCCGTATAAAATTTATGGAGGATTATCTTTCTATCAACGAAAAGAGATAAAGGATGTGATTGCATATTTCCGTTTAGTGACTAATCCTAATGACGAAGAAGCTTTTAAGCGAATTATTAATTACCCGGCCCGAGGAATTGGAGACACTACCGTAGGCAAGATAATTGAAGCTGCAAATAATTTTTCTGTTAGTCTGTGGGATGTAATATGCAACCCACTGCAATTTGCGTTAAATATAAATAAGGGCACACATACTAAATTACAAGGATTCCGAGAACTAATTGAAAACTTTTCGCGGGCTGTTTCCGAAAAGAATGCCTACGAAATGGCAACATCCATTGTAAAGGAAGCAGGTATAGTGAATGAAATTTATCAGGATAGAACACCGGAAAACCTTAGCAGGCAAGAAAATATAGAAGAATTGGTTAACGGTATCCACGATTTCTGTGCTATGCGGGAGGAAGAAGGCAATGCAAACATCGCCCTTCCCGATTTTCTGTCAGAAGTATCTCTGTTATCCGATCAGGATACAGATAAATCCGGCGACGATGCAAAGATTACGCTTATGACTATCCACTCTGCAAAAGGGCTGGAATTCCGCAACGTATTTGTAGTTGGACTAGAAGAAAACTTGTTTCCAAGTAGCATGGCTGGCGATTCTCCAAGAGCTATGGAAGAGGAGAGAAGACTTTTCTACGTTGCCATAACCCGGGCAGAAGATCATTGCTTTCTATCTTTTGCCAAAAGCCGTTTTCGTTATGGTAAAATGGAATTTGCCAATCCAAGCCGCTTTTTGAGAGATATTGATCCGTCATTCCTGAAGCTACCAAACGACTCTGTTTCGAGCAGGCATATTGATGAATCTCCGTCGAGGTTCAGAAGGGAACAAAACGATAGGCCCGCACGTTCTTTGTTTAATACTGAGCGCGAAGCACCAAAAACTACGTTTACCAAGGTTACCGTACCACGGAATCTTACTAAAATGGAGAATGCTCAACCCAAGCCGGCATCTGGCGGGCCAATAACCGATTTGCAATCCGGACAACATATTGAACACGAACGTTTTGGTATAGGAGAAGTGTTGAAAGTAGAAGGAAGCGGAGAAAACTTAAAAGCTACAGTGAAATTCCGAAATGCCGGAGAAAAGCAATTGCTATTGAAATTTGCCCGATTCAAAGTGATTTCCTGAAGCTGTGAATGAATAAAAATTGATAATTATTAGAACCATATTATAGATGATAGACTTTAATAAAGTGCCATCACCATGTTATGTGATGGAAGAGGATTTGTTGAGAAAGAACCTTAGTACAATAAAAAGCGTTGGCGAAAAAGCAGGGGTAGAGATTATTCTCGCCTTTAAATCTTTTGCTATGTGGAAGTCTTTTCCAATATTCCGCGAATACATAAACTGCTCTACCGCAAGTTCACTCTACGAAGCCAAACTGGCATACGAAGAGATGGGAAGCAAAGCTCATACATATTCTCCTGCATATACAGAAGCTGATTTTCCGACTATAATGAAATGCAGCAGTCATATTACTTTCAACTCATTCAGTCAGTTTGACAGGTTTTATCCTATGGTGGAGAAAGATGGAGATAACATATCTTACGGCATCCGTATCAATCCTGAATACTCTGAAGTAGAGACCGAATTATATAACCCATGTGCGCCAGGCACCAGATTTGGTATAACATCCGATTTACTTCCTGAAACATTGCCAACAGGAATTGAAGGTTTTCATTGTCATGCCCATTGCGAATCCAATTCTTTTGATTTTGAAAAGACACTAGTGCACATTGAAGCTCGCTTCAGTAAGTGGTTTTCGCAGATTAAATGGATTAATTTTGGCGGTGGACACTTAATAACACGTAAAGACTATGATAAGGAACACTTAATTCAACTCCTGAAAAGCTTTAAAGCCCGTTATCCTCATCTGCATGTAATCCTTGAACCCGGATCAGCCTTTACGTGGCAAACGGGCGTTTTGGTCTCTTCTGTGGTAGATATTGTGGAAAACAAAGGAATTAAAACGGCCATTCTTGACGTAAGTTTCACCTGTCACATGCCCGATTGTCTTGAAATGCCTTATCAGCCGGCAGTTCGTGGAGCAATATCAGAAGCCGTTCCGGGCAAATTTGTCTATCGCTTAGGCGGTAATAGTTGTCTGAGCGGAGATTTTATGGGCAACTGGAGCTTTGATCACGAACTGCAGATTGGGGAGAAAATTATCTTTGAAGATATGATTCACTACACTATGGTGAAAACAAATATGTTCAATGGAATTCAACATCCAGACATTGCTCTCTGGACTTCAAAAAATGAGCTAAATATTTATAAGTCTTTCTATTACGAGGATTATCGCGATAGAATGTGCTAATTGCTCCAAAACGAATGCATACTTTTCCGTTAAAAAAGTGAGCAAAATATTTGGAGTTTTAGAAAAAAGAGCTACTTTTGCAACCGCAATCGCGAAAGTAGCTCAGTTGGTAGAGCATAACCTTGCCAAGGTTAGGGTCGCGGGTTCGAGTCCCGTCTTTCGCTCTAAAATTTGAGTGCGTCGGCGGCTAATAGTCGTTAATAATGCCCAGGTGGCGGAATGGTAGACGCGCTAGTTTCAGGTACTAGTGTTAGCAATGACGTGCAAGTTCGAGTCTTGTTCTGGGCACTGCAAAGACGCATCAGATTTTATTATGTTGGAGAGGTGGCGGAATTGGTAGACGCGCTACTTTGAGGGAGTAGTGACAGTTATGTCGTGGGAGTTCGAGTCTCCTTCTCTTCACATAAAGCGGACATTAAAATATTTGCGAAAGTAGCTCAGTTGGTAGAGCATAACCTTGCCAAGGTTAGGGTCGCGGGTTCGAGTCCCGTCTTTCGCTCCAAAATACTAATCTAGGCCTTTCCTTTTTCGGGTTAAGGTCTTTATTGTTTTGAATAAAGTTATAATCGCGAAAGTAGCTCAGTTGGTAGAGCACAACCTTCCCAAGGTTGGGGTCGCGGGTTCGAGCCCCGTTTTTCGCTCATAGATTAACAAAGCCTGCAGGTCAATCCGCAGGCTTTTTCTCTTAATATACAATTTTAAAAAGGAGGTTCTATGTTTATCTTACTATTAACTTACCAAAAGCCGCTCGAAGAAGTTGATCGTCACTTAGCTGCTCACAGAGTTTATCTCGATAAAAACTATGCAAATGGCACATTTATAGCTTCCGGCAGAAGAAACCCCAGAATAGGTGGCGTTATTTTATGCAAAGCTTCCCGAAAAGAAGTGGTAGAGGAATTAATTAAAGAAGATCCATTCTACGCTTACGAAGTAGCAAAATACGAGATTCTGGAGTTCGAACCAACCAAATTTGCAGAAGGTTTCGAGAAATTTATCTGATTTTAGCGTAAACCGACTTTAGGAATACGCCAGGAAACTGTAAGCTCATTCCTGGAAAAATCAAAACCAGGCGAGCTATTTGCAAAGAGCAACCGGATGTTTTAAAAAAGCCGGCGGGATATTATTAAATCCTTGTACAGAAGAATGTTTTCTTTTGTACAAAACAATGCAATCTTCTGTACAAAAGAATTAATTGTTTTGTACAAGAGAATATAAAAACATAACGGGAGTTTCATCAACATCCCGCGGCTAATTATTTTTTCCCCACCGGAAGTGCCGCTTAATCACAGCAATTAATTAGATGAAAATTTAACTTCTTCATCTAAAATGATTACTTTTGCGTTTCAAAAGCAGAAAATAAAATTAAAAAAATAGATTATAATGGCAAAGGAACTAAAAGGACTTACCAAACGCAGCGAGAATTATTCGCAATGGTACAATGAATTGGTAGTAAAAGCTGATTTGGCAGAAGCATCTGCAGTACGTGGATGTATGGTTATTAAGCCTTATGGATACGCTATCTGGGAAAAAATTCAACGTCAGCTGGATGACATGTTTAAGGAAACAGGACACGTTAATGCTTATTTCCCTTTGCTGATTCCTAAATCATTTTTAAGCCGCGAAGCAGAGCACGTTGAAGGTTTTGCTAAGGAATGTGCTGTGGTAACTCACTACCGTTTGAAAAATGCAGAAGATGGTTCGGGTGTAGTTGTTGACCCAGCAGCTAAACTTGAAGAGGAACTCATTATTCGTCCTACCTCAGAAACTATTATCTGGAACACATATAAAAACTGGATTCAGTCATACCGTGACCTTCCAATCTTGTGTAACCAATGGGCAAACGTTTTCCGTTGGGAAATGCGTACCCGTTTATTCCTTCGTACTGCAGAGTTCTTGTGGCAGGAAGGCCATACAGCTCATGCAACTCGCGAGGAAGCTGAAGAAGAAGCACTAAAGATGTTGAACGTATATGGTGATTTTGCCGAAAACTTCATGGCTGTTCCTGTTGTAAAGGGAGTTAAATCTGCCAACGAACGTTTTGCCGGTGCGCTTGATACATATACTATTGAAGCAATGATGCAGGATGGAAAGGCTCTTCAATCGGGTACTTCTCACTTCCTTGGTCAGAATTTTGCTAAAGCATTCGATGTTCAGTTCGTTAACAAGAATAACGAAATGGAATACGTTTGGGCTACTTCATGGGGCGTTTCTACTCGCTTGATGGGTGCTTTAATTATGACTCATTCTGATGACAATGGTTTGGTGCTTCCTCCTAAATTGGCTCCATTCCAGGTTGTTATCGTTCCAATTTATAAGAATGAAGAACAACTAAACGCTATCAATGAAAAAGTAGCTGGAATAACAGCTAAGCTAAAAGCATTAGGCATTTCATTTAAATATGATAACTCTGACAACAAGCGTCCTGGATTTAAATTCGCTGATTACGAATTAAGAGGTGTTCCTGTTCGCTTGGTAATGGGTGCACGCGATTTAGAGAATAACACAGTAGAGGTTATGCGTCGTGATACTCTGGAAAAGGAAACTGTAACTTGCGACAACATTGAAACTTATGTTAAAGATCTGTTAGACGCTATTCAGGCTAATATCTTTAAGAAAGCATACGATTATCGTGAAGCTCATACAATCACTGTTGATTCTTACGAAGAATTCAAGGAAAAGATCGAAGAAGGCGGATTTATTCTTGCTCACTGGGACGGAACTACTGAAACAGAAGAGAAGATTAAAGAAGAAACAAAGGCAACTATCCGCTGTATTCCATTAGATGGCGATAAAACTCCTGGAAAATGTATGGTTACTGGTAAACCATCTGCTTGCAGAGTTGTATTTGCTCGTTCTTACTAAATAAAAAAATGAAGAAGGTCCGCTTTGCAGTTATCGGGATGGGGCACATCGGCAAACGACATGCCGAAATGATCCGCCGGAATGAACAAGCGGAATTAGTAGCAGTATGCGATATTATTTCTCCGAAAGAGCTGGGTATTTCAGCTCTTTCGGAGATTTTTTATAATTCTCTGAGCGAACTACTTGCAAATGAGAAGGATATTGATGTAGTAAACATCTGCGTCCCCAACGGACTTCATGCTGAGCTAGCCTTAAAAGCGCTTGATTCTGGCAAACATGTTGTTATTGAAAAGCCGATGGCGCTCTCAAGGCTGGATGCAGAAAAGATATTAGCAAGGAGCAAAGAGAGAGGGTGTGATGTGTTTTGTGTAATGCAAAACCGATACTCGCCACCTTCTGTATGGCTGAAAGAAATTGTTGAGAGTGGGATATTGGGAAATCTCTATTCCGTTCAGCTAAACTGCCTCTGGAACCGTGACGAGCGATATTATAAGTCGGAAAACTGGCACGGAACCACTGAAATGGATGGTGGAACTTTATTTACCCAATTCTCTCATTTTGTGGATATTATGTATTGGTTATTCGGTGACGTAACCAACATAAAAGGCTCATTCTATGACTTTAACCACCAATCGCTGACAGACTTTGAAGACAGCGGAAACGTTCTTTTTGATTTCGTAAAAGGAGGGTCGGGGAGCCTGAATTACTCTACCTCAGTATGGGACAGGAATCTGGAAAGCAGCATGACTATCATTGCTGAGAATGGTTCCATAAAAGTAGCCGGACAGTATATGAATGAGGTTAAATACTGCCACATCAAAGATTATACGATGCCCACTCTGGCTCCATCTAATCCACCGAATGATTATGGCCCGTATAAAGGCTCGGCACAAAACCACCATTACGTAATACAAAACGTGATAGACAAACTCAATGGTAATGCATCAATTACCACAAATGCCATGGATGGTTTAAAAGTAGTCGATATTATCGAAAGAATATATAAAGAAAGGGATGCCCGATAGAGCATCCCTTTTCATTTGGTTGTCCAAAAGGACTGTATTAATGGTTTTATTTCTTAAAATTGGAAGAAGTTCTTAGCGTTATTATAGCTGATATCTTCAATCATCTGACCGATGAATTTCATTTCAGAAGCAGGAAGTTCGCCATTTTCTACATCACGACCTACAAGGTTACACAATGTACGACGGAAGTATTCGTGACGAGGGTATGACATAAAGCTACGAGAGTCTGTCAACATACCAACAAAACGGCTCAATAAACCAAGAACAGAAAGAGCATTCATTTGTTTTTCCATACCATCTTTCTGATCAAGGAACCACCATCCAGAACCAAACTGAATCTTACCAGCAATCTTACCATCCTGGAAGTTACCAAGCATAGTTGCAATTACTTCGTTTGCACATGGATTCAAGTTGTAAAGGATTGTTTTAGTAAGCTTGTCATTATAATCAAGACGATTCAGGAACTTAGACATTGCTTTAGCAGTGTTGAATTCGCCGATAGAATCGAAACCTGTATCAGGACCTAGTTTCTCGAACATACGAGTGTTATTGTTACGGATAGCTCCGTAGTGGAATTGTTGAGTCCATCCTTTTTCGTGATCCATTTCAGCAAATACAACTAGCATTGCAGATTTGAATTTCAGGATTTCTTCTTTTGTAAGTTCAGCGCCACCGTATACTTTATTGAAGATAGCTTTGATCTCTGCATCAGTATAATCTTCTGCATAGAACTCTTCAATACCGTGGTCAGACAGTTTACAGCCAAGGCTTGCGAAGAAGTCATGACGAACTTTCAATGCAGCAACAACATCATCGAAAGTATTGATAGTAACACCACTTACTTCAGCTAATTTTTCAATGTAAGCGCGGAAATCAGCAGGAACTTCTACAGCCATAGCTTTATCAGGACGCCATGTAGGCAACATCTTAGTTGCAAAACCACTATTTCTTGTAGCAATGTGATACTCCAAAGAATCAATTGGATCATCAGTAGTACAAACAGCTTCTACATTATAACGAGTCATCATTCCACGTGCTGAATATTCAGGCATAGCTAATTTCTCATTACATTCGTCGAATATTTCGCGTGCAGTATCTTTATTAAGAATCTTATTGATGCCAAACGCAGTCTTAAGTTCCAGATGAGTCCAGTGGTAAAGAGGATTTCTCATTGTATAAGGAACTGTTTCAGCCCATTTTTCAAACTTCTCCCAGTCAGAAGTGTCAGCACCGGTACAAAAACGTTCGTCTACACCATTTGTACGCATTGCACGCCATTTGTAGTGGTCTCCACCTAACCATATTTCAGTTAATGAACGAAACTTGTGGTCGTCAGCAACCATTTTAGGAACTAAATGACAGTGGTAGTCAATAATAGGCATTTTAGCCGCATGTTCGTGATACAATTCTTGTGCAGTTTTAGTTTGCAACAAGAAATTTTCATCCATAAAATTCTTCATTTTAATATAACGTTTTAAGTATTTAAAATTGTTACTACTATATTAAAGATAGATATAACGCTAATTATTAGCCTTATATCGTTATTTTCTATTTTAGATTTATTAACCGTTATCGCACACGAAAGTAGAAATTTAATTTGGAATAACAAAATTATTCGTATATTTGCGCATATTATTTATGATATTTAAACTGTTATCGAACACGAATGAGATTTTGTAACCAAACAACAACAAAATTCGAAAATAGTGGGTACAGTTTCCTTGATAATAAGTCATTGAAATCATAGTATTAAGAACTTTATAAAATAAAAGAAATGAAACCATTAAACAGACAAAATGTTCAGGCAAACAAATATCCTGAACGTATTATTCAGTTTGGAGAAGGAAACTTTTTACGTGCATTTGTAGACTGGATCGTTTATAACATGAATCAGAAAGCTGATTTCAATAGCAGCGTTGTTGTTGTTCAACCTATTGAAAAAGGTATGATTGATATGCTAAATGAACAAGATTGCCTTTATCACCTTAATCTTCAGGGATTAGACAAAGGCAAAGAGGTGAACAGCATTGAAATGATCGACGTAATCAGCCGCGCTTTGAATCCATATACTCAGAATGACGAATTCATGAAGCTTGCTGAAAACCCTGAAATGCGTTTCGTTATTTCTAACACAACTGAAGCTGGTATCGCATTCGATCCTTCATGCAAATTAACTGATGCTCCTGCATCTTCTTATCCAGGAAAATTAACTCAGTTATTATATCACCGTTTCAAAACATTCAACGGAGCTGCAGACAAAGGTTTAATTATCTTCCCATGCGAATTGATCTTCTTGAATGGTAAAGAATTAAAGAAATGTATTGAACAATATATTGATCTATGGAACCTTGGCGCAGAATTCAAAACTTGGTTCGAAACTGCTTGCGGTGTTTTCTGTACATTAGTAGACCGTATTGTTCCTGGATATCCTCGTGCTACTATCAACGAAATTCTTGATAAAATTCAGATTGAAGATAAAATGGTTGTTCAGGCAGAAATTTTCCACTTGTGGGTAATTGAAGCTCCAGAATCAATCTCTAAAGAATTCCCTGCTGACAAAGCTGGTTTGAATGTATTATTCGTTCCTTCCGAAGCTCCTTATCACGAAAGAAAGGTTACTTTATTGAATGGCCCTCACACTGTACTTTCTCCTGTTGGTTACCTTTCAGGTTTGAATACAGTTAGAGAATGTTGCGAAGATGCTGTTATCGGTAAATTCGTTCACAAAGTAATGTTCGAAGAATTACTTGAAACATTGAACTTACCAAAAGCAGAACTTGAAAAATTCGGTAAAGACGTTATGGAACGCTTCTGCAACCCATTCGTTAAGCACTTCGTAACTTCAATCATGCTTAACTCATTCCCTAAATTCAAAACTCGTGACCTTCCAGGTTTGAAGACTTACTTAGAACGTAAGGGTGAACTTCCTGCAGGTATCGTTCTTGGTTTAGCTGGTATCATTACTTACTACAAAGGTGGTAAACGTGGTGAAGACACTATCGTTCCTAACGATGACCAAGCTATCATCGATCTTCTTGCTAATCTTTGGGCAACAGGTTGCACTAAGACAGTTGCAGAAGGCGTTTTAGCTTCTGAAATGATCTGGGGTGAGGACTTGAACAAAGTTTCAGGATTAACTGAAAAAGTAATCGCTTACTTGAATTCTATTCAGGAAAAAGGTATGCTTGAAACAGTTAAAGCTATTATCTAAAACGGTTAATAATAAATAAGTAGGAGCGACTTACACTGTTATTTTATGCAGTAGTAAGTCGCTTTTCTATTTTTAAGTCTTATTCTATAAGATATTCAAAGAAATAATTGTTATCAGTATAAGATTGAATATATCTTTTAAAGCATTAATTCATATTCTACTTATACATTTATAATTATCTATAAATAAAACATTTGAACTTATAACTACTATTATTTGACTAATAAATCATTTCTAATTCTACAATCTATTATTCTATAACATTGTAAATCAATGTCATACATTAAGAGTAAGTAAATTGCAAGATTCATCCTGGAAAATGTAAATCTTTCAAGGAGTTTTTGATGGAGTAACAGAGGATATCGCTCTGAAATCCTTTGGTAGTACAACTTTTCTTGTAATTATTCATCTCTATCTTAATAACCTCGCCATTTTCGTCAAAAACCACACTTTAATGGCTAATTCACCTCAAAAAAGAAAAGTAGAATTATAAAAAAACAAGAAAGATGATTGTATAATCGCAATTTTAGCATATCTTTGTAGCCAGATTTTCTCACACTTAATGAAAATAAAGGAAATAGTAAGCGCCCTTGAAAGGTTCGCGCCTCTGCCATTGCAAGACGGTTTTGATAATGCCGGCTTGCAAATCGGGCTGACAGAAGCGGAAACAACAGGGGCTTTGTTGTGTCTTGACGTTACTGAATCTGTTATTGATGAAGCAATTGCGTTGGGGTACAATATTGTTATATCGCATCATCCGCTCATATTTAAGGGATATAAGTCTATCACAGGTAAAGATTATGTTGAACGTTGTATCCTAAAAGCTATTAAAAATGATATAGTAGTTTATTCTGCACATACCAATCTGGATAACGCTTCCGGAGGAGTTAATTTTAAAATTGCAGAAAAAATAGGGCTGAAGAATGTGAAAATCCTTTCTTGTAAAGAGGAATCTTTACTTAAATTGGTAACTTTTGTACCAGCGCAGCAAGCAGAAAAAGTGCGCCGTGCTCTGTTTGATGCTGGTTGTGGCAACTTAGGCAACTATGATTCATGCAGTTACAATTTAGAAGGAGAGGGGACTTTCCGGGCTCAGGAAGGTACACATCCATTTTGCGGTAAAGTAGGAGAATTGCATAAAGAAAAAGAAATTCGTATAGAAACAATTCTTCCTTCTTTTAAAAAAAATGCGGTAATAAGAGCACTAATTGCCGCACATCCTTATGAGGAACCTGCATTTGATCTTTATTCGTTAAAAAACTCATGGTCTCAAACAGGATCTGGAGTGATAGGAGATTTAGAATTTCCGGAAACGGAACTGGATTTCCTGAAACGTATAAAAAAGACATTTGAAGTTGGATGTTTAAAACATAATAAATTAACAGGTAAGCTAATAAGTAAAATTGCATTATGTGGAGGGGCAGGAGCTTTTCTTCTTTCAGATGCTATAAACCAAAAAGCTGATGCATTTATTACAGGAGAAATTCGTTATCACGACTATTTTGGTCATGAAAACGATATTCTAATGGCCGAAATTGGTCATTATGAAAGTGAACAGTATACAAAAGAAATTTTTTATACCTTATTAAAGGATATATTTCCCAATATTGAGATTCAAATTAGTAAAATAAATACCAATCCCATAAAATATTTATAAAAATATGGCTAAAGAAGCAAAAAATGAACCGAAAGAATTAACGGTAGAACAGAAACTAAAGGCGTTGTATCAGTTACAAACAATGCTTTCAGAAATTGATAAGATCAAAACTCTGAGAGGTGAACTACCTCTTGAAGTACAAGATCTTGAAGATGAAGTTGCCGGTCTGAATACTCGTATTGAAAAGATTAAGCTTGAAATTAGCGAACTTAAATCTTCCATTGCTGCAAAGAAAATTGAGATCGAAGCAGCTAAGGCTTCTGTAGAAAAATACAAAGCTCAGCAAGAAAACGTACGCAATAACCGTGAGTTTGACTTCTTATCTAAAGAAATAGAGTTCCAGACTTTGGAAATTGAACTTTGCGAAAAGAGAATAAAAGAATTCACAGCTGACGAAAAAACAAGAAGCGAAGAAGTTGCAAACAGCATCGAAGTTTTAGAAGAAAGAGAAAAAGACTTATCCGTAAAGAAAAATGAGCTGGATGAGATTATCTCAGAAACAAAACAAGAAGAAGAAAAACTGAGAGAGAAAGCTAAAGTTCTTGAAACTACTATTGAGCCTCGTTTACTTCAGGCATTTAAACGTATTCGTAAGAACTCACGCAACGGTTTAGGTATTGTATATGTACAGCGTGATGCTTGTGGTGGTTGTTTTAACAAGATTCCACCTCAGAGACAAATGGATATCCGTATGCGCAAGAAAATCATTGTTTGCGAGTACTGTGGTAGAGTAATGATCGACCCAGAATTAGCAGGAGTTGAATTATAACATTCCTCAAAATAGAAAAAGAGTAGTTTCTAAATTGAAAATCTTTTAGATTGAAACCTCTTTTTTAAAAGAATTCCCCTTATCTTAGCCAAATTAATTGAGTAGCTAATAATAAGGGGAATTCTTATATTCCCTCTATAAATAAATGACTTATTTATATTATGCACGCTTATAAATCAATATTTTACATAAGTTTGAAGTTGAAATAGAGAATAAGAAGGATTATCTAATTTATAGACTAGCAACATTTGCTTAAAGAAGATTATAATCTGGTATATCCTCTAAAAATGTATATGTATGATTTGCATAATCCATTTTGCAGCAGTAATGATTAATCCCGTTACTAACAATTAAATAATCAACTTTCAGCACAAAATTATAATTTGTTATCTGATTAAATACAGCTTGCGTAATTTCTATTTGCGGAGCTTTATATTCAATAATCATACGGGCCATAAGATCACGTTTATAAAGCACAGTGTCACAGCGCTTTTTTGTCCCGTTCAGATTCAATAATACCTCATTAGCCATTAATGAAACAGGGTAGCCTTTTTGATCAATAAGAAAGTGAACAAAGTGCTGACGTACCCATTCTTCCGGGGTAAGTGCTACATATCGTCGCCTAATTACATCAAAAATTACTTTTTTTCCATCTCGTATGGCTATTTTAGTCTCATACTTTGGTAGGTTTAACAATAACATTTATTAAATTTGTAAATTAAAAATATATTCTTAAATCAGAAACGCAAAATTAGCAGATAAATATGAAAACGAAGCAAGAAATTGTTGCAAATTGGCTTCCTCGTTACACAAAACGTTCGTTGGAAGACTTTGGAGAATACATTCTATTGACAAATTTCAATAAATATGTAGAGATATTTGCAGAACAGTGTAACGTTCCAGTTCTTGGAAGAGATGCAAATATGACTTCTGCAACTGCAGATGGAATTACGATTATTAACTTTGGAATGGGAAGTCCAAACGCTGCCATTATTATGGATTTGCTCGGTGCTATACATCCTAAAGCATGCCTTTTCCTGGGTAAATGTGGTGGTATAGGTAAGAAAAATCAGTTAGGAGACCTAATACTTCCTATAGCTGCAATTAGAGGAGAAGGAACTTCTAATGATTATTTTCCTCCTGAAGTTCCTGCTTTACCGGCATTTATGCTGCAACGTGCTGTTTCTTCAGCAATCCGTGATTATGCGCGAGATTATTGGACAGGCACAGTCTATACAACCAATAGAAGAATTTGGGAGCATGACGAGGAATTCAAAGAATATCTTCTTAAGACTCGCGCAATGGCTGTAGATATGGAAACTGCAACTCTTTTCACTACAGGATTTGCCAATCATATCCCAACAGGTGCTCTACTGCTGGTTTCCGACCAACCAATGACTCCCGAAGGAATTAAAACTGATAAAAGCGATAATATGGTAACCCAAAACTTCGTTCACGAACATGTAGAAATTGGGATCGCATCGCTTAAAATGATTATAGATGAGAAGAAGACTGTTAAGCATCTAAAATTCGACAAATAAGTTAATTAAAGCATATAAATGGCAAAAAAGGAATATACATACGAAGATATTATTAGCGATATTAAGGCAAAGCAATACAAACCCATATATTATTTAATGGGAGAAGAACCTTATTATATTGATCTGATATCCGACTACCTTACTCAAAATGTTCTTACTGATACTGAAAAAGAGTTTAATTTAACCGTAGTGTATGGTGCTGATACTGATATAGCTACTATAATAAATGCAGCTAAACGATATCCAATGATGTCTGAATATCAGATTGTTGTAGTTAAGGAGGCACAAAGTGTAAGAAACATTGAGGAACTTTCATACTACCTTAAAAAGCCATTAAACTCTACTATTCTTGTTATCTGTCACAAACATGGTGTGCTTGACAGACGAAAAAAGCTTGCAGCTGAAATAGAAAAAGCAGGTGTTCTCTTTGAATCTAAAAAGCTAAAGGATACTATGCTTCCCGGGTTTATAACTTCGTATCTAAAACGCAAAGGGGTAGACATTGAGCAAAAGTCATCCGAGATGATTGCTGATTTTGTAGGGTCTGATCTGAGCCGTCTTACTGGCGAACTTGAGAAGTTGATTATTACACTACCACTAGGACAAAAGCGCATTACACCTGAGCTAATTGAGAAAAATATAGGAATAAGCAAAGACTATAATAACTTCGAATTAAAGAATGCATTGATAGAAAAGGATATTTTCAAAGCTAATCAAATAATAAAATATTTTGCAGAAAATCCAAAAACAAATCCAATACAAGCTACTTTATCCCTTCTTTTCAATTTCTACTCTAATTTAATGTTAGCCTATTATGCTCCTGAAAAATCAGAACAAGGAATAGCTCAACAATTAGGATTAAAAACTCCATGGCAAGCAAAGGATTATATAAAAGCTATGCACAAATATAATGGAGTTAAGGTAATGCAGATTATAGGAGAGATAAGAAATTATGACGCAAAATCAAAAGGAGTGGGTAATACAAATATGAATGATGGAGAGCTACTTCGAGAATTAGTGTATAAAATTCTGCATTAATCTACAACTCATATTTTTTCTAATTCTATGTATAGCCTTCAATATTTTGAAGGCTTTTTTTATGCCTAAAAATTAATGTTGTGTAAAACTACAAAATAACTTTTATTTTAGGCAGCAAACCAGAGTTCAACTCCCACAAATGATAATATTTCAACTAAAATTCTAGAATTAGCAAAATTGCGAATAGTAATTATAGAGTTAAATCATTGTTTTGCAATAACTTATATCTAATTAAAGCTTCTGAGAATCTATTATTTTAATCTTAATGACCATAAGTTTGGAAATTCATCATACATTCTTCATTTAATAGGTACAATTGTCTTTTAACCTCGATTTCTATAAAGAGCAAATTTATACCGCTGCAATTTCAATTTACATAAGTGAAATATAATAAGGAAACATTCAATTTACACAAATGTAATCAGTTTACAAACATATAAAATTAGGACTACTTGTCACAAATATCATTGATTAGACATTTGTACCGCAATATTTCACGAATATAAATTATAGGTTATAAAATCATTATAAATTGTGTTTATAGGTCTAATTATAGGAGTTAAATATCAATATATCAGGTAAATAACTAAACTATGTGAACTAAAAATAGAATAGGTAGGAAAAATATTGATATACATTTGTATTACATATAAAAATCATTTTTAGAGCCTTAAATAAGTCATTAATAATAAGATTTTTATATACTAAACACTAAGTTTTACTTCTGTATATATTTAATCGAATTTATAGGCTATACAATTGTGCAATAACAAATGTAACCTAGTAAACCACTTTTGTAAACTGCTAAAATAAACAATTGTAATTTGCTTATGTGAATTATATTGTTTACATTTGTCGAATCAAAGTTTACAATTAGATATTCACATTTATAATTAATAAAGGCTCAAAAGATGAAAGATAGAATTGAAGCTATAATGAAAAGAGAGCATATGACTCCTTCTTCATTTGCTGAAAGTATAGAAATTCAGCGATCTACACTAACTCACATTTTACGAGGTAGAAATAATCCGAGTTTAGATGTAGTTATGAAAATTCATCAACGATTTAAATATGTAAATTTGGATTGGCTACTTTATGGAAATGGGAATATGATAAACCAAGAGAAAACATCTGATGATTTACAGCGCTCTTTATTGGACGAGAATGAAGAAACCAAGCCTATTCCTCAGGATGATTTAGAATATCGCAAGGAAATGCCATTAAAAACAGCCGAAAGTACATATAAAGAACCTGTAAAAGAAGAGATTAGGTATATAGAAAAGCCTCCAAGAAAAATCACTGAAATAAGAATTTTCTTTGATGATAATACATTTGAGATCTTTAAAGGTGAAAAAATGCCCTTCTAATAATTTAATGAAGATAGGTAAAGGATAATTTGGACAAAATGGCGTATCTTTGTCGCCTGAACGAGAATTATCCTATTCATGAAAAAAAAGATTTTAGATTTAACGGTCACAGCTAACATAAAGTTACACGCTAACTATGTGTTGATCAAAATGACCTCTCAGGAAATTTTGCCAGAAATGCTTCCTGGGCAATTTGCAGAAATTAGAGTAGATGGTTCACCTACTACTTTTCTTCGCCGCCCTATTTCAATTAACTATGTAGACAAAGTCAACAATGAGGTATGGTTTCTTGTACAGATAGTTGGTGATGGAACACGTACCTTAGCTAAAGTTTCTGCTGGAGATGTAGTAAATGTTGTTTTACCTCTAGGCAATGGCTTTACTATCCCTGAAAAACCTTCGGATAAACTTCTTCTTATAGGAGGAGGTGTTGGAACAGCACCATTGCTCTATTTAGGCGAAGTTTTATTGGCTAATAACTGCAAACCAACCTTCCTGCTAGGTGCACGTTCAGAAGGCGATTTGCTTCAGTTAGAGGACTTTAAAAAGTTTGGAGAAGTATATACCACTACAGAAGACGGAAGTACCGGTGAAAAAGGCTATGTAACTCAACACTCTATACTTAACGACAAGCAATTCGACATGATTTATACTTGTGGCCCTAAACCAATGATGGTTTCTGTAGCTAAGTATGCCAAAGCTAATAATATAGAATGTGAAGTCTCTCTTGAGAATAAAATGGCTTGTGGTGTAGGCGCTTGCTTATGCTGCGTAGAGAATACAGTAGATGAAGGACATATCTGTGTATGCACAGAAGGACCTGTTTTAAATATAAAGAAGTTGCTATGGCAGATTTAAGTGTAAATATTGGTAAACTAAAAATGAAGAATCCGGTGATGACAGCATCGGGTACATTTGGATACGGAGAAGAGTTTGAAGATTTTATAGATATTGCACGAATAGGTGGTATAATTGTAAAAGGTACTACTCTTCACAGACGTGAAGGGAACCCTTATCCTCGTATGGCAGAGACTCCTTCTGGCATGTTAAACGCTGTGGGACTGCAAAATAAGGGTGTTAATTACTTCGTAGAACACATTTATCCCAAGATAAAAGACACAGATACAAACATTATAGTGAATGTTTCCGGATCTGCAATAGAAGATTACGTAAAAACAGCAGAAATCATCAACGAACTTGTAAACATTCCTGCTATAGAACTTAATATTTCCTGCCCAAATGTGAAACAAGGTGGAATGGCTTTCGGAGTTTCTGCAGCTGGGGCTTGCGATGTAATTAGTGCTGTTCGCTCTGTTTACAAGAAAACACTCATCGTAAAATTGTCGCCAAATGTTACAGATATTACTGAAATTGCACGTGCAGCAGAAGCTTCTGGTGCCGATAGCGTTTCTCTAATTAATACAATATTAGGTATGGCAATTGATGCTGAAAAGCGTTGTCCACTATTGTCAACTGTTACAGGTGGATTGAGCGGACCTGCAGTAAAACCTATTGCTCTTCGCATGGTATGGCAAGTAGCTAAAGCTGTGAAAATTCCAATAATAGGCCTAGGTGGTATTATGGACTGGAAAGATGCAGTAGAATTTATGCTTGCCGGTGCCACTGCTGTACAAATTGGAACTGCTAATTTTATTGATCCTGCAGTAACTGTTAAAGTTATAGATGGTATAAATAATTACTTAGATAGACACGGGTACTCTTCTGTAAAGGATATCATCGGAGCTTTGGAAGTTTAATCTGATTATTAAACAAATTTAAAGCGAACCTTAAGATTTTAATTCGGCTTACATTCTTCAAAAGATGTAGGCCTAAAACTAAAAAGGTGTACACTAAACTATATTGTAGTGTACGCCTTTTTATATTTAACCCTATTCGTATTTCTAAATCAAATATCAATAATCACCTTAGTCTACTATATATTGTTGTTTGATCAATGAAATATTTTGACTTGCTATCTACTTAAGCAAATCAGGTCTCAGTCGTTTAGTTCTTTCGAGTGATTGATTAAGTTCCCATTCTGCAATCTTTGCCTCATGACCAGAAAGTAAAATATCAGGAACTTTCCATCCTTTATAATCAGCCGGTCTTGTATAAACCGGAGCTGCTAAAAGATCATCCTGAAAAGAATCTGAAAGAGCAGATTGTTCATCAGAAATAACTCCCGGTATAATACGAATGATAGCATCTGCCATTACAGCCGCCGCTAATTCGCCACCAGTCAAAACATAATCTCCTATGCTAATTTCCTTTGTAATCAGGTGTTCCCGGATTCTATAATCAATTCCTTTGAAATGTCCGCAAAGAATTATCAGGTTATTATATAATGAAAGAGAATTTGCCATTTTTTGATTGAACTGCTCCCCGTCAGGAGTAGTAAAAATAACCTCATCATACTCTCTTTCAGCCTTTAAGGAATTTATACATCGTTCAATTGGTTCTATTTTCATTACCATGCCGGCACAACCGCCAAATGGGTAATCATCTACTTTGCGATACTTGTCCGTTGTATAATCACGAAGATTATGAATATGAATCTCAGCAAGTCCTTTATTCTGAGCTCTTTTAAGAATAGAACAATTGAAGAAACCTTCAATCATTTCGGGTAAAACTGTAATTATATCAATGCGCATAGCTCTAATTTTTTTGCAAAAATACAAATAAATATGCTTGCTCATGGCAGATATTCATGAAGAAAATACGTATTTTTGTCTAAAACAATCTGAAATTATGACCGCAAAGGAAAGAATAGAGCAATTACGTACTGAATTACACCGCCATAACCACAATTATTATGTATCGAACTCTCCGGAAGTATCCGATTTGGAATTTGATAAAATGTTGAAGGAGCTTCAGGAACTGGAAGATCAGTACCCTGAATATTATGATGAAAATTCGCCAACAATGCGTGTGGGTAGTGATATCAATAAGAACTTTACGCAGGTTGCACACAAATATCCGATGCTTTCTTTAGGAAATACCTATTCAGAATCTGAGGTTACCGACTTTTATGAACGTGTTAGGAAATCTTTAAATGAGGATTTTGAAATATGTTGCGAGATAAAGTACGACGGAACTTCCATTTCACTAACTTACATAGACGGAAAACTTGTAAGAGCTGTAACCAGAGGTGACGGTGAAAAGGGCGATGATGTAACAGATAACGTTAAAACTATCAAAACCATACCTTTAGTGCTTCATGGAAACGACTATCCTCAGGAATTTGAAATACGAGGAGAGATTCTGATGCCATGGTCTGTTTTCGAAGAACTTAATCAGGAAAAAGAAGCACGTGAAGAACCGCTCTTTGCCAACCCTAGAAATGCAGCATCGGGAACACTGAAACTACAAAATTCTTCAGTTGTTGCTTCCCGAAAATTGGATGCATATCTTTATTATTTATTAGGTGATAAGTTACCCTGCGATGGGCATTTTGAGAATCTTCAGGTTGCACAAAAATGGGGATTTAAGATTTCGGATGCAGTACGGAAATGTAAAACACTTCAGGAAGTGTTCGATTTCATAAATTTCTGGGATGTTGAACGAAAAAATCTGCCAGTTGCTTGCGATGGTATTGTATTGAAAGTAAACTCTTTACGACATCAAAACACGTTAGGCTACACAGCAAAATCTCCTCGATGGGCCATTGCTTATAAATTCCAGGCAGAACAGGCATTAACCCGCCTTAATCAGGTTACCTATCAAGTAGGTCGAACCGGAGCTGTTACCCCAGTTGCAAATTTGGACCCAGTTCAACTTTCAGGAACCATTGTAAAACGTGCATCACTCCATAATGCAGATATTATTGAAGGCCTCGATCTTCACATTGGCGATATGGTTTACGTGGAAAAAGGTGGAGAAATTATTCCTAAAATAACCGGGGTTGATATTAAATCTCGTTTTATGATTGGCGATAAAGTTGAATTTATCTCAAACTGTCCGGAATGCGGTTCAAAATTAATACGTTACGAGGGCGAAGCTGCTCACTATTGTCCTAATGAAAATGCTTGTCCGCCACAAATAAAAGGAAAGATAGAGCATTTTATCAGCCGGAAGGCCATGAATATTGACGGATTAGGACCAGAAACTGTTGATTTATTCTTCAATCAAGGACTAATCAGCAATCCGGCAGACTTATACGATATTACCGCAGATCAGATAAAAGGCCTGGATAGAATGGGCGAAAAATCTGCAGAGAATATTATTGCTAGTCTGCAAGCCTCCAAAGAAGTTCCGTTCGAACGGGTTATTTTTGCTTTGGGAATCCGTTTTGTTGGAGCAACCGTTGCAAAAAAAATAGCTAAAGCATTCGCTTCAATAGAAGAACTGGAGCAATCCACACTAGAAACACTTGTTCAGGTAGATGAAATTGGAGAAAAAATAGGCCAAAGCATAGTGAATTACTTTGCCGACGAAAAAAATGTCCTCCTGGTTAACAGACTAAAAGAGGTGGGACTACAATTTACACGTTCAGAGGAACATGAACAGATTAGTGACAAGTTAAACGGACTCTCTATTGTAATAAGCGGTGTATTCGTTCATCATTCACGCGATGAATATAAAAACATGATTGAACAAAATGGAGGTAAGAATGTTGGTTCTATATCTTCTAAAACAAGTTTTATTCTTGCCGGAGATAATATGGGGCCTAGTAAACTGGAAAAAGCAACTAAACTAGGAGTACACATTATAAGCGAAGAGGAGTTTTTAAAGCTAATATTGTAACCATTTAACACGAAATAAATTATTTTCATCACCTACGTATAGTAAAAATAGAAAATATTAGTACTTTTGCAGCATAAATACCTTTAGATTACAATTACACTTATGATACAGTCAAAATTAAGAGGTATGGGCGTAGCATTCATTACCCCATTCAAAGAAGACGAAAGCGTTGATTACGAAGCAATCATTAGATTAGTTGACTATCAACTTCAGAACGGAACAGACTTTCTTGTTATTCTGGCAACTACTGCCGAGACACCAACCCTGTCTTCTGAAGAAAAGATAAAAATCCAGAAACTAATTGTAGAACGAGTAAATGGCCAGATTCCAATTGTATTGGGATGTGGAGGTAATAATACCAGAGCAGTTATTGAAACTCTTAAAAATGAAGATTTTACAGGTATAGATGCTATTCTGTCTGTTGTACCTTACTATAACAAACCATCTCAGGAAGGTATTTATCAGCATTATAAAGCAATTGCAAATTCGACCGATCTTCCAATTATTTTATATAATGTTCCGGGACGTACAGGGGTTAATATGACAGCAGAAACAACCCTTCGTTTAGCGCGCGATTTTAAAAACATTGTCGGCGTTAAGGAAGCATCCGGAAATATCACTCAAATGGATGATATTATCAAAAATAAGCCAGCCGATTTCAATGTGCTTTCTGGCGACGACGGAATCACATTTCCACTAATTACTCTCGGAGCTGTAGGTGTTATTTCAGTAATTGGTAATGCTTTTCCACGAGAATTTAGTAGAATGACTCGTTTGGCTTTGGCAGGAGATTATGCAAATGCTCTTTCTATTCACCATAAATTCACCGAACTATTCGATTTATTGTTTGTGGATGGTAATCCTGCAGGAGTTAAATCCATGCTAAATGCAATGGGTATGATTGAAAACAAACTTCGTTTGCCTCTTGTTCCTACCCGAATTACTACATTTGAGAAAATTCGCGCTGTACTGAACGAGTTAAATATAAAATGCTAAAAGATATGTCCAAATAGTGACCGATCTACATAAAAGTGAGGGATAAAGTGATAGATAAGTGAGGGATGATTTCTACCTTCATTTATCTATCACTTTTATTATGAGGACATTAAAATTAAAAAGTGAGGGAGTGAGGGATAATTTTAAAAAAATGAAATTATTGTCGATTTCATCGAATAAAAAAAAGAATCTCCTGCAAATAATTAGTTTGCAGGAGATTCTTTTTTAGTGACCCCGACAGGATTCAAACCTGTAACCTTCTGATCCGTAGTCAAATGCTCTATTCAGTTGAGCCACGGGGCCAATAACAAACAAAACCAAGTTTAAAACTTCGTGACCCCGACAGGATTCAAACCTGTAACCTTCTGATCCGTAGTCAAATGCTCTATTCAGTTGAGCCACGGGGCCATTGATAAACAAAACCAAGTTAAAAAACTTTGTGACCCCGACAGGATTCAAACCTGTAACCTTCTGATCCGTAGTCAAATGCTCTATTCAGTTGAGCCACGGGGCCATTGATAAACAAACCAAGTTAAAAAACTTTGTGACCCCGACAGGATTCAAACCTGTAACCTTCTGATCCGTAGTCAAATGCTCTATTCAGTTGAGCCACGGGGCCATTTGTTTAACGGGTGCAAAGGTACCTTTTTTTCCCGAAAATACAAGGATTTTCTATACTTTTTTTACAAAAATTATTCGATGAATCGGGAATTAAACAATAACCACCCCAAACTTACACCCACATTCCAGTTCTTAGACGGTGAGCTATAATGATTTACATACGCACTAATTGCTCCAAAGGGCAATCGGCAAACTAAAGAAATTTCTCCAAGATATTGAAAGTTTGAAAACGATTTCCCATATAATGCTTTATTTATTGAGCTTCTTTCAATAGGTTTTATAGGTAGGAAGCCATAAACTTCTCCTCGCAGATGAAACACCGAACTGATATTATATATTGGTTTTACTCCCAGAGCCAAATATTGATTAGCTCGGAAAACTTCATTATAAGAAATCTGACTGTGCGGTGTAGGTGTAAATTCTCCGGCTTCCAAAATCGTTGCCGTATAGTTTTCAGAGAAGTTCTTTGATGAATAAAGGGCTTCAATATACGATCCTAATGTAAATTTTGGATTTATTTTATAATAAGTTTCATTTTTATACGAAATCTGCATCCAGGAATTATCGTTTTTATAATCGGTTGTTTCAGAAGTTGTGGTTCCGGGAGTATATGTTTCATTACCTGAAAAGACCTGGGCAAGAAGCAAATCCTTGCTTCCTTCTGTAGCAAACTGCTTTGCATTCAATGTGCTGCCTCCGAATCCAATTGAGCCTCCTACAAGCTTATAATTGCTTCTATCGTGCTTTGAAGACCCAAAATCAATAATATTCGTTTGAAAGTACTGGTCGTTTATATGTGCGTAACCAAGACCAAATTCTGCTTTCTTTTTCGACAAGAACGGCACAGCTGCTTTTATTTTCACAAACCGCTCATCTTTTTTATTAAAAGCAGGATTATCATTGCCCGAAAACAATTTATCGTTCTTGTAATAATCGAAAGTTGATATAGAAGCTATTAGTCTATACGAAGTAGGAATCTGGGTAGGAAAATCAACTTTTGCCGTAAATTGAAAGTTATTATACACTTTGCCCAATTGGCCATCTAAAATAAATTCTTTAGAATAATAGTTTAAGTCCTTATACGAAAGTCCAAAATAAACCTGGTTGGAATTTGTAGAAGAAATATTTCCTCCCATCCGGATAGAAAAGTTATCTTCCATTTTCACCTTCAGATTCAAATTATAAGTATCATCAATCGGATTGAAAATGGCATGAGGAATAATTTCAGAAATAGTATTGTCCGACAATAAACGAAAATATCCTCGCTTTAAATCTTCATAAGTAAATACTTTATTGTCGGAATAATGAAATTCTTTCTTTATATAACTCTTTTGCAAAGCATTAGCCCCTTGAATTTCAATATTCTTAAATATCAATTCCGGAAGATTACTCTTGAATACCAATCTGCGCAAACGGATATTATCAGCATTCACTCGTCTATGAATACGACTTTTGATAGAATCCATAATACTTATTGTCCGACTATAACCAATATCCTGAATTTCCTTAATTCTATCAAAATCCAGCAGTCCAACATTATCATACTTAAATTTCATAACAATACCAACCGAGTCAGGAAGAGAATAATCAGTCTTTTGCATAACCATATTATCAATCTGGCTCATAAGATCGTTTTCATCGGGTTTAGTGGGATTGGAAGCAACAACGCTGCCTATTATAATATCCGGCTGAAAATCATCACGCATCACATCAGTAGGAAAGTTATTATAAATACCTCCATCATAAGCTAATACACCATCTATTTGAATAGGTTTAAATACAAAAGGAAAACTCATTGATGCACGAACAGCATCACCTAAATCTCCTTTTTTCATTACTAATTGCTTTTTATTATATACATCGGAGGCAACGCAGCGAAAAGGAATAAAAAGATTATCAAAGTTTCCTCCACAAAGGGCTGTAGCACGAGCAAACAAATCTACAAAAACAAGATTCATTTGAATAGGATTCACCATGCTGGATGGCAGAAACTGAGGTTTAACCACGCTTAAAGAGTCCTTCAAAGACAATTTAATATTAAAAAATTCTGGAGTAGGTGCATTTTTTTTAAAATAATACACATAATCCTCTTCAACAGCACCCGTATACCATCTTTCAAAATCTTCCGAAGAAATTAACCGTTCCATATCATCCGGAGAATATCCCATAGAGTAAAGCGCCCCGATTATAGCTCCCATAGAGGTACCTGTTATATAATCTATCGGAATATTATTTTCTTCCAACGCCCGGATAATACCTATATGCGTTAATCCCTTTGCTCCACCGCCACTAAGCACCAATCCAACTTTCTGTGCATTTGAATATGGAACAATTAAAACTGCTAATATTAAGATTATTAGAATTTTTCTCATATTTATTGAATGAAGTATCCTGTATCAAGTAATAAAACCTCAAATATAAAGAATTGTTTGCATATTATTTGTTTGCTTACCGCTCTTTTTATAAGCAAAAAGAGCATTACAGCTTTTTTTGCTGTAATGCTCTTTAAATATTTAATCCTCAAAGAGGTTATATTAAATTAAATCAATTCAATACTTCTTTTTACAAAATTGTTTAAGGCTTCACCCTTTAGCATATTATTCTGAAGAAGAGCTAAGTCGATTAATTGGCGAATAATCTTATTTTTTCCTGCATAATCGCTTAATAATGAATCCTTTTTAGCTTTCAAATCGGCTGTTTTTTTATCAATATCAGCTAATTCATCTTTTTCTGCTACAGAGATTTCTTCATCTTTTTTGCCTTCGTGCTGTTTCTTTAACTCAGCGTAACGAGCGTTTAATGCATCTATTTCACTCTGAACAGGTTGAATAGCAACAGAACATTCTTTATCTTCTTCATCCATAACCTGTTTTACGAGTTTATGATCAGGATTTACAACCAAATTAAACATATCAGGCATTTCACCGTAGAAACTCATACCTGGTTGCAGATTTGCCATCTCTTTCATACGGCGCATATACTCACTTTGAGTAACCATAATAGGAGAGCCATTTTCACCCAAAGATTGAGACTCGATATTAAATTCTACCTTTTCCATTGATGGAAGCTGGCTCTTGAATAAAGTTGAAAGAATTTCGTGTTTACCTTCTTCTAATGCTGATTCTTTCTTATCTTCTTTAACTATCAGGTGATCAGCAATATCACTATCTACACGAGTAAAGCGGCTTTTCTCGAACTTCTGCTCAAACATATTTATCACAGCTGTATCTAATTGCCCATCCAGTAGTAATACATTGTATCCTTTGTTTATAGCAGCTTCGATATAACTAAATTGCTCATCTTTATTGTTTGCATACAAATAAACAAGATTGCCATCTTTGTCAGTTTGATTATCTTTAATCAACGTTTTATACTCTTCGAAGGTATAAAATTTAGAATCAGCATCCTTCAACAATGCAAATTTGGCAGCTTTGTCATAGAAATCTTCCTGAGTAAGCATTCCATAATTAATAAAGAGTTTCAAATCATCCCATTTTTCTTCGAACTCTTTGCGATCATTTTTGAAGATAGATTGCAGACGATCAGATACTTTCTTAGTAATGTGAGAAGAGATCTTTTTGACATTTGAATCGCTCTGTAAGTAAGAACGAGATACATTCAACGGAATATCTGGAGAATCGATAACACCATGAAGCAATGTCAGAAAGTCAGGTACAATTCCTTCTACAGAATCGGTTACATAAACCTGATTGCAATACAGCTGAATTTTATTTTTATTCAGATCTAAATTGCTCTTAATTTTAGGGAAATAAAGCACACCAGTGAGATGGAACGGATAATCCACATTCAAATGAATCCAGAACAGAGGTTCATCAGACATTGGATAAAGATCTCTATAGAACTTTTTGTAATCCTCTTCTTTTAAATCAGCTGGTTTACGTGTCCACAACGGATTGGAATCATTAATAACATTATCTTCATCTGTTTCAACCTGTTTGCCGTCTTTCCATTCTTTCTTCTTTCCGAAAGCAACAGGAATAGGCAAGAAACTACAATATTTCTTCAATAGAGAAGACACGCGAGCTTCTTCGAGGAATTCTTTGCAATCATCGTCAATATAAAGCACGATATCAGTTCCGCGATCTTCTTTTTCTACTTCTTCTAAAGTAAACTCTGGGCTTCCGTCACAACTCCATTTTACAGCTTTAGTACCTTCTCTGAAAGACTTTGTGATAATTTCCACTTTCTTGGAAACCATAAAAGAAGAATAAAAACCAAGGCCAAAGTGTCCGATAATGGCATTCGCATCATTCTTATATTTTTCCAAGAAATCATTAGCACCAGAAAAAGCTATCTGATTTATATATTTTTCTATTTCTTCGGCTGTAAGTCCGATACCACGATCAGAAATAGTAATTGTATCTTTTCCTAATGATACTTTAACTGTTAGATCTCCCAGTTCGCCTTTAAATTCTCCGACAGAGGCAAAGGTTTTAAGTTTTTGTGTGGCATCTACAGCATTAGAAACGATTTCACGAAGAAATATCTCGTGATCGCTATATAAGAACTTCTTAATGACGGGGAAAATATTCTCGGTAGTAACCCCAATGTTTCCTTTTTGCATAATCTCAAATATATTTTAAGTTGTTATTTAAAAATTTATTTCTTTTCATTAATAGGACAAAAAAAATGCCAGATTAAGTATAATCTGACATTTTGACTGTTTTTTATTTTTTGAATATTATTTATTTCTCGGTTGACTTAATTACTGTCATGCTTAAATCAGTATTTCCTTCGGTGAAATCAACAGAAATTGTATCTCCGTCCTTTATACCTGAAGTAATAATAATTTCGGATAGTCCATCTTCCAGATAGTTTTGTATTGCACGCTTCAAAGGACGAGCTCCAAATTGAACATCGTAACCTTTATTTGCAAGGAATGTTTTAGCACTATCGGTGATAACTAACTTATATCCAATATTTTCTATACGATTATAAAGTCCAGACAATTCTATATCTACAATATTCTTAATAGCATCTAAAGAGAGCTGATCGAAAGTAATAATCTCATCAACACGGTTAATAAATTCCGGAGCAAAGGACTTATTCAATGCCTTTTTTATTACATCACGAGCGAATTCTTTATCATCCATTCGGCTTTGAGTAGCAAAACCAACACCATGACCAAACTCTTTTAACTGACGTGTGCCAATATTTGATGTCATAATCAACACAGTATTTTTAAAATCGACTGTTTTGCCATAACTGTCAGTAAGTCGGCCTTCATCCATAATTTGTAGTAACAAATTAAATACATCAGGATGTGCTTTTTCTATTTCATCCAGAAGAATGATGGAATAAGGTTTTCTTCTAACTTTCTCAGTCAGCTGGCCGCCTTCCTCATATCCAACATATCCCGGAGGAGCTCCAACAAGACGAGAAACCGTGAATTTTTCCATATATTCACTCATATCAATTCTTATCAGGGCGTCTGAAGAACCGAACATATATTTTGCTAATTCTTTAGCCAATAGAGTTTTACCAACACCAGTTGGCCCTAAGAACATAAATGTACCAATTGGTTTGTTAGGATCTTTAAGTCCCACACGGCTTCTGCGAATAGCCTTAACAAGTTTATCTACAGCAGAATCCTGAGCAACCACTTTAGTAAGAAGATCGTCCTTCATTTTAGCTAATTTCATGCCTTCAGCCTGCGCCATACGTTGAACAGGTATGCCTGAAATCATTGAAACGACTTCTGCAATTTCCTCTTCATCAACGGTTTGCCTGTTTTGCTTAATATTAGCTTCCCAATCGCGCTTTAAATCTTCCAACTGATTGGTATATTCTTTTTCTTTATCTCTGAAACTAGCTGCTAGTTCATAATTCTGTAGCTTAACAGCTTCATTCTTTTTACTTTTAGTCTCATCAATCAGCTTTTCCTGATCTTCAATCTCCTTTGGAACATTAATGTTAGCAAGGTGTACACGAGAACCCGCTTCATCAAGTGCATCAATAGCTTTATCCGGGAAATTCCTATCAGTAACATAGCGTTCTGTCAGTTTTACACAAGCCAGCAAAGCTTCGTCCGTATATGTTACATTATGGTGGTCTTCATATTTTTCTTTAATATTTTGAAGAATCTGAAGGGTCTCAGCAGGAGTGGTAGGTTCTACCATAACTTTCTGAAAACGACGCTCTAACGCACCATCTTTCTCGATATTTTTTCTGTATTCATCGGTTGTTGTAGCTCCGATACATTGTATCTCACCGCGAGCCAAAGCAGGCTTAAGCATATTTGCCGCATCCATCGATCCTGTAGCAGAGCCCGCACCAACAATAGTATGAATCTCGTCGATGAAAAGGATTATATTAGGATTCTTCTGTAACTCATTGAGAATGGAGCGAATACGCTCTTCAAACTGTCCACGGTATTTGGTTCCGGCCACAACAGAAGTCATGTCTAGCGAAATAACTCGTTTATCAAACAATATACGAGAAACCTTTTTTTGCGTAATTCTTAACGCCAAACCTTCTACAATAGCCGATTTTCCAACGCCAGGTTCGCCTATAAGTATAGGATTATTTTTCTTCCTGCGACTAAGAATCTGTGCTACACGTTCTATTTCCTTTTCACGCCCAACAATAGGATCCAGTTTTCCTTCCTCGGCAGCACGTGTCATATCTGTCCCAAAATTATCAAGAACAGGAGTATCGTTTGCTGTTTTACGTGGAGGAGCCTGAGTTTGCTGTTTCTTAGAAGAATTATCTTCCGAGCCTTGTTGCATATCATCTTCCTCATCCTCATCATCTTCGCTAAAACCTAGTCCGGAATTAATATCGGGCTGAAGTGAAAGTTGTTCATATACATTCTTATATTGAACATTATTTTCACCAAGAACTTCGGCTACTATATTATTATTTTCCTTCAAAATAGCTAAAAGCATATGCTCTGTATCTGCTACCGGGCTTTTTAGAAGCCTGGCTTCTAAAATACACAATTTCAAAATCTTAGAAGCTTCAGCAGTTAATACTATATCATCAATCATAACCCCCTTAGGCTCAGCCATCTCACGAAGCTTGTTTTCAATTTTAGCCTTAATCTCCGAAAAGTTTATATTGAATTTTGATAATATGTCAATAGCTTTCCCTTCACCATTACGAAGCAGTCCCAAAAACAAATGTTCGGGACCAATAAAGCCACTATTCAGTCTGTTAGCTTCTTCCTTACTATAAATAATGACTTCTGATACTTTCTGTGAGAATTGATTATCCATATATTTATTTCTCCTTATTCTAATATTATACAATGCAAAGATACGCATTTACAAATTAAACATATCTTTTTGTTCTCTTAATATTGTAATAACAAAAGTTATGCCATTATATCTTTAATAACGAAAAAAAATCATTTTAGTTGCAACCTTAAACAACTTATTGGTAACAAGTAAAACAATAATTAGTATCTATTTCTTCAAAAGACCTACACCTTTATAAAATAAAGTCTAGTCATAAATTAAATAAGCTGTACACCAATTTAAGAATTAATGTAATCCTTAAAAAAAAGAGAATATCAAAAGTAATAAAACCCATCACCATTAATGTTGCTATACTATAAGAACGTTAAATTAACATAGAAAGTTTTTACCTGAAAGCTTTTATATCTCGGGGAAAAGCATTACTTTAGCGTGGTTTTTTGTAAGCCATAAATGTATAATTAATAATATTTTTAAATGCTTGAACAAGACAGAATTATAAAAATCAACATCGAAGATGAGATGAAATCATCCTATATTGATTATTCAATGTCGGTAATTGTATCTCGTGCTCTTCCAGATGTTAGAGATGGTTTTAAACCCGTTCACCGAAGAATCCTCTTTGGAATGAACGAATTAGGTAATACTTCTGATAAACCTTATAAGAAATCAGCCAGAATTGTCGGTGAAGTTTTGGGTAAATATCACCCACATGGTGACTCCTCGGTTTATGGTGCAATGGTAAGATTAGCTCAGGAATGGGCAATGCGCTACACATTGATCGATGGACAAGGAAACTTTGGTTCTGTGGATGGTGATAGCCCTGCTGCTATGCGTTATACAGAAGCTCGTCTAAATAAAGTTGGCGAGGAAATGTTGAGGGATATCGAAAAAGAAACAGTAGATTTTCAAAACAACTTTGACGATACATTACAAGAGCCAAAAGTATTGCCAACACGCATACCAAACCTTTTAGTAAACGGTGCTTCCGGTATTGCTGTAGGTATGGCAACTAATATGCCACCTCATAATCTTTCTGAAGTTATTGATGCATGTGATGCATATCTGGATAACAAAGAAATTACAATAGAAGAGCTGATGCAATTTGTTAAAGCTCCTGATTTCCCTACCGGCGGTTATATTTATGGTATGAGCGGTGTTCGCGAAGCTTTCCTCACAGGTAGAGGTAGAGTTGTAATGCGTGCTAAAGCAAACATTGAAGCAGAAACTACTCACGATAAAATTATTGTTTCAGAAATTCCATACAACGTTAACAAGGCTGACCTTATTAAGTCAATAGCCGACTTGGTTTCTGAAAAGAGAATCGAAGGTATTTCTAACATAAATGACGAATCCGACCGCGAAGGTATGCGTATCGTTATCGATATTAAGAGAGATGCTAATTCAAGTGTTGTTCTGAATAAATTATTCAAGATGACATCTTTACAGTCATCTTTTAGCGTTAACAACATTGCTTTGGTAAATGGTCGTCCTAAGATGCTCAATTTAAAAGACTTAGTCTCTTATTTTGTTGAGCATAGACATGATGTAGTAGTTCGTCGCACACAATATGAACTAAGAAAAGCTAAAGAGCGTGCTCATATTTTAGAAGGTTTAATAATTGCATCCGATAATATTGACGAAGTAATCAAGATTATCCGTGCTGCTAAAAACCCTAATGAAGCTATAGCAGGACTTATTGAGCGTTTTAATCTTACAGAAATACAGTCTCGAGCTATCGTAGAAATGCGTCTGCGCCAGTTAACTGGACTAATGCAAGATCAGCTTCATGCAGAATATGAAGAACTGATGAAGCAAATTGCTTATTTCGAAGAAATCCTTGCAAATGACGAAGTTTGTCGTAAAGTTATCAAGGATGAACTTCTTGAGGTTAAAGCTAAATTCGGTGATAAACGTCGTTCTGAAATAGTTTATTCGTCAGAAGAATTCAACCCAGAAGACTTCTATGCTGATGATCAAATGGTTATCACCATTTCACACTTAGGATACATTAAGCGTACACCATTAGCAGAATTCCATTCTCAGAATAGAGGAGGAGTGGGATCAAAAGGAACAGAAACCCGTGATGCAGATTTCGTTGAGAACATCTATCCTGCAACAATGCATAATACAATGATGTTCTTTACTCAGAAAGGTCAATGTTACTGGCTAAAGGTTTATGAAATTCCTGAAGGAACCAAGAATTCAAAAGGTAGAGCAATTCAAAACCTATTGAATATCGATTCAGACGATAAAGTAAATGCATTTGTTCGCGTACCGAGCCTTACTGATCAAGACTTTATCAATAGTCATTACCTTCTGTTCTGTACAAAACAAGGTGTTATTAAGAAAACAAGCCTGGAACAATATTCTCGTCCACGTCAAAATGGTGTAATTGCAATCAATCTTCGTGAAGATGATCAAGTAATTGAGGTTCGTATGACTAAAGGCGATAATGAAATAATTATTGCTAACCGTAACGGACGCGCTATTCGTTTCAACGAAGTAGCTGTTCGCGAAATGGGTAGAACTGCAACCGGAGTTCGTGGTATGACACTTGACACTGATAATGACGAAGTAATCGGAATGATCTGTATCAAGGATAAAGAAACAGAATCTGTAATGGTTGTTTCTGAACAAGGTTATGGAAAACGTTCTGACATAGACGATTATCGCATCACTAATAGAGGTGGTAAGGGTGTTAAGACTTTGAATATAACAGAAAAAACAGGAAAATTAGTTGCTATAAAATCTGTAACAGATGAAAACGATTTGATGATTATCAATAAATCAGGTATCACTATTCGTCTAAAAGTTGCAGATGTTCGAATTATGGGACGTGCTACACAAGGTGTAAGACTAATTAATCTGGAGAAGCGTAATGATGAAATAGGTTCAGTTTGTAAGGTTGTGTCTGAAAGTCCAGAAGAAGCAGATCCAACTGAAGAAGATGAAACTATTATTAATTCAGAAAATATTAGTTCAGAAGAACAAACTAATGATGAAGAATAAAAGTTTAATATTTAATCCACAAAAAGTATGAAAAGAGTATTATTATCAATTGTCCTGCTGTTAGCTGTTGGATTCTCTTTCGCCCAAGAGAAGAATGTTAAAGAGGCAAAAAGCTTGGCAGATGCAGTAAAACCAAATTTTGCTGAAGCAGAAAAGCTAATAGGTGAAGCTTTAGAAAGTCCAGAAACTAAGAACCAGGCAAATACATGGAATGTTGCTGGTCTTATTCAAAAAAGCATTAATGCTAACGAGATGAAGAATGCATATTTAAAACAACCATATGACACTTTAAAGGCATACAATAGCCTATATAAAATGTTTGGTTATTTTCTTAAATGTGATGAATTAGAACAAGTTCCAAACGAAAAAGGAAAAGTTAAGTTTAAATTCAGAAAAGGTAATACTTCAACAATTAAAACAGAGAGAGTGAACTTAATTAACGGAGGTAGCCAATATTACAACATGGGTAAAAACAAGGAAGCTCTTAACTTCTTTGGCCTGTATGTAGATCTTGCAAATGCTCCAATGTTACAAGAGGAACAACTTGCTGCTAAAGATACATTACTATCAACCATTGCATTCTATGCTTCTCTGTCTGCTACAAGAATGAATGACTATTCAAACACTATCAAATATGGTCTTCTAGCTAAAAAAGACAAAGAAAATGGTAGCAGTGCAATGCAATTAGTTGCAGAAGGTTACAAAGCGTTAAAAGACACTGCAAATTGGGTTAATACTTTAAAAGAAGGTATTCAATCTTACACTGATAATAATTATTTCTTTGGACACCTTATAGATTTCTATAGTAATACAAATAAATTTGATGATGCAAATACCTTCGCTGATCAGATGATTGCTAAAGATCCTAAAAATCCATTTTTCCTTTATGTAAAAGGTTATATTAGCCAGAGCATGAAGAACTATGAAAAAGCAATTGAATACTATAAAAAGACAATCGAAGTTGATCCTAAGTACACAGAAGCATACTCTAACATGGGACTAGCATATCTATCTCAAGCAATTGACTATGAATCAAATCTTAAAATTGAATTTAATGATCCTAAGTATAAATCAGAACAAGCTAAGATCAAGAAATTCTATGAAGATGCTAAGCCATACTATGAAAAAACTAGAGAACTTAAACCTGATAGCAAAGACTTATGGTTAAGTGGACTTTATACTATTTACTACAAGTTAGGAATTGGTGGTCCAGAATTTGAAGCTCTAGCTAAAGAAGTTGAAGCTCAAGGTAAGTAAGAAACATATTTCCTAATAAAAAAATCACTTAAGAAAAATATTCTTAAGTGATTTTTTTTATCTCATATTTTTATTACCGACTATTTATCGAATAATCTTGAATCTGGATGAGGTAGAGGTGTAAATTAATAAAACAAATAAATCGTATTAAACATAATATTAATTATTGAACTAATTAGATTATGCTAAATTTTATCACTTATAACTAATAATGGCGTATCTGTATGGAATATCATTTTCATTGCAATACTTGGATTAAATAAGCGAGCAAACATGTTTCTTTTATACGATGTAATAGTAATAACATCGATATTATTAGCTTGAATAAATGAATCCAAATTCTGACCTAAATTATCGTCCATAACAATATCATAATAAATCTGCAAATCAGGATATTGTTTATGGAAATATTCTTTGATACCAGCCAATTTAATTTCATTCCAAGTATCCTTTAATGTTGCTAAGTGAATAAGTGTAACAGAAAACTTAAATGCACTCATTTTCTTAATTAATGCGTCAAAAGCAATTAAATCTTTTTGATCGAAATTTGTTATAAATGCAAGCTTTGTAACATCATTAAAAATTTTGAATGGTGTTTTTTCAGGAACAACAAAAACAATAGCCCTGCTTCTATCAATTACTTCAGCTGTAACACTTCCAATGATATCAGCATCTTTTTTATTTTTACCACGAGTTCCCATGACAATTATGCCAGGAGAAGTGTTTTTAGCATATCTTAAAATTTCTTCTTCTGGAATTCCTTCCTTTAGCACACAACTAAATTTAACATTAGGAAATTCACCAGAATCAATTCTGCTTTTAATCTTGTCAGATAAATTATTTAGATCTTCATTGACCTTTTTGATGATATTTTTAATTGACTCTTCATCAGGTCCTTGATAGCTAAAAACGTCATTATACGGTATTGAAGGCATGTATCTGGGAGTAAAATAAACATGAAGCAAGACAACTTCTGTATCAAAAGTCTTTGCAAATCCAAAACCAAATTCACATGCACGCATAGAATAATCAGAGAAATCCACAGGTATTAAAACTTTATTACTTTTTTCCTTCTCTATCGGCTTCTCTCCTATTATTTCCTCAGAAAGCCAAAGGTTACTTTCTGTTATTTTCAAAGCATGAGGTAGATCGCTTTCTTTAATCCTTAAACGAACACCAGAAGACACGATCGGTTTTATAAGATCTACATTTTGGATGTAAGATTTTATTCCTTCTTTTTCTAATACGCTCTTTAATATTTGAGCCTTTGCATACGTTAGTATGGCTAGTGTAACTAATTTTTCCTCCATATAAGTTTCATTTAATTGTAAATAATAACAACTTAATATATAGAAAAAAGTCCTAATTGAAGAAGGATCAATCAGGACTTTTATTTTTATTGACTAAACTTGCATTAGCTCCTCACTTACTTCTTCCCGATGGTTAATATTATGTTCATCTAATATTTTTAAAGCGAGATCAAGAACAGTTGTATCATCAAGCATAACCAAACCACCATCAGGACCTGGTTCTGTATGAAGTCCAACACTTTTGCCTTCCTTGAAGTTACTGCCACCGAAGAAGTTACGAACTGTGTCTACATCTAAATTGAGTTCATCAGCAATTCTGTGCATGCTTCCGCTGGGCAATGAATCTTTTATTTTCCTAAGTTCATTGAAAGTTATTGTTCTGTTCATAATATAGAAATTTGGGTTAATACTATATCAATTATTTATCGCTATAAACTTAACAAAAAAAATATAGAAATCAAATCTTTAACCCATAATTTTATATAAAAAACAAATCAGGAGATTATAAAGTTCTGAGAATTTACAAATAATAATAGTTATAAATAATCATTCCAGCTATCATTACAACAAATATTGTAGAAAATAAAGCTATCAATAAGATATTTATGTCAGAGATTAAATAACCACTTGGAGTATATTTAACTGAGTATTTAAGCCTTTTATCATAAAAATACTTTGAGCGAATATATTTATATATGTAATAGACTAATAAACCTGAAATAAAGCCCAGAATAGCCCCACAAATGATATCACCTAAATAATGTACTCCGAGATATATCCGAGAATAGCAAGTAATTATAGCCCAAAAAAGGAAAGCAAAAGTATATTCTTTTCTTCTGAATAAAAATGAGGTGAACGTTACAAGACCAAAAGTGTTTGCAGCATGGCTGGAAATAAAACCGTATCGTCCTCCCCTATATCCATGTATAATATCTACAAAATACATAAATTCGAGATCTTGAGCCGGACGAAAACGCTTGAATAAAGGTTTAAAGACACCTGATGAGATGCGATCACATATTGTAATCGTTATAGCAATTAAAAGAATTATTAATAAAGCTTCTTTTAATTTATTGTTTCGAATGATGACATACAGCAATACAAGCGCTAGTGGTATCCATACAATTGTACTTGTATATACCCACATAAAACCATCCCAAAAGGTAGAATCACTGCCATTTAATGCTAGGAAAGCGTCTTTATCATATTGTATTAATTGCTGTATGTCAATCATTGTATTTAGATTATCATTGAAATATTAGATAACTTCAAGATCGGTAGTTTTAATCCATCCAACATTACCATCTTCAAGTTTGATTTCTTTCCATTCTTTCATGGAATCATCTTTAATATTCACTTTACGTCCTTCGTGAATAATAAATAAGTCTGTACCACTCTCATTAGGGGTACTCTTTATTGTCACACTAGGTGCCATTATGATTGCATCTTTGCGATTTATCAGACGATCTTTCTGATGAGCTGCAAAAATATTTGATAAGACTACTAGTACAAACAAAGCAATCGAAGCTATAAACCCAATCTTTTTAAGAATAACCTTCTTAGAAAAGATAAAGAAATAGAGTGATACAATTAAAAAGAGAAAAGTAGCGACTCCACATTTAGCCCATGCATCAGCTCCCATGCAATTAATAAGAGAGTTGGTCCATGTTACAAAGAATAATTCCGGAGTTACATCTACCTTATCAACTGTTTTACTACGAGCTATTTCCAGGTTTGACCGGATATCACCGTCTCCAGGATTAAGTAATAAAGCTCTTTCATAATTCAATATAGCTTTAGCCATATCACCTAGTTTATAGTAGCTGTTGCCTAAGTTATAATAAACTTCAGAAGCTTCTCCCTGAGTTTTAAGTAATGATTCGTATATCTGAATAGCAGAAGCAAAATCATTACGAATGTATGCACTATCACCCTGTGCTTTGGTTGCATTTTCAATCTTAACGGTCGAGAACTCTCTATGAGCAGCTCTGGACGGTTGTACAGAATCTGTAGCTAAAGAATCCTGAGCAGCAAGATTAAAAGAACACAGAATGCTTAATGCTAAAAATATTATTTTCTTCATATCACTATTTCTTAATCGTTAGTGTTTAATTATGTTTTCCATTTTACTCACTACCTCAATGGCAGAAGAATAAACATTATCCATAGCTTCGTTAGGATCACCCGGAGCATAACGAGCAAACTCACATTGATCCAGAACTGATAAGAATTCTTTAGTAAGCTCTGCATTTACCCCATAATTGGTCAATTCAATATCAACATTATCTTTTGTAAGCTTAGAAACAGGAATATTCAGTTTATCACTAATATATCCCCACATAGCTTTCAATACTTCATCATAAAACTCTTCTTTTTTGTTCTGAGTTAAAAGTTTGCCAGCATTTTTCATTCGTTTTGTGGCAACTTTATTTGCTTTCTTGGTGCGTACCTTAGCAACATTTGCATTCTCTACAGCTTGTTTTCTGTAGACGATTACAAAAGCAATAAACAAGCATGCAGGAATGATGTAAAGCAGATAATATAGCAATGATCCAAATAAGAAATCTCCTTTTTCAGACAGTCTAACATCGTTAGTCTTAATATATCGAATATCAGAACCTAAAACTTTAAGATCTTCTTTATTTGCGAAGTTTGCAATTACCTGATCAGCATTACCAGCCCCTTTGACTACATTCAAATTATATTCCTGAGTCTTAAGAGTCTTATAAGAATTTGAGTTCGTATCAAAGTAAGTGAAGCTTGTTGCAGGAATTTTATATTTTCCTGCGTAACGAGGTATTACCAAATATTCAATCACTTTGCTTCCTGATAAACCGCCCTTAGTGAGAGTGAATTTATTAGTAACCTTAGGATCATAAACCTCAAAATCTTTAGGGAATTCAATTTTAGGAGTCTCAATTAACTTAAGATTACCTACACCAGAGATTGCTAATTTAATTGTTACAGCATCATTGGTCTTAACATTCTGAGAATTGATGGATGAAGAAAGAGTAAATCCTCCCACACCTCCGCAGAAGTTTGCCGGTTTACCACCAGGTAAAGCTTTTACATTAACAGTTATCTGAGGAGTTGTGATTGTCTTTTTCACTTCAACAACATTTGATCCTCCATTGAAAAAAGCATCAAACGGATCATCTGTATGCACAGCTTTTGCAATTGAAGCATCAAATCTAGCTGGATTGATAACTAATTTACCTGTTTGTTGTGGGAATAGAACAAATTGTCTGTACACTACAGAGTGATAATTCTTTCCTTGATAGCGTTCCAACGAGAATTGCTTTGTCTGAGGAAGTTCAACTTCCTGTGACTGGAATCCCTTAAAATCAGGCAATTTTACGTTGTCAAATCCTCTTAAATCAACTAATGTGTATATTTTATAGGTTAAAACGAGAGCTTCCTGTTCAAAGACAGTTGCTTTATTCACAGATCCTACAATAATTATATCAGAAGCTGAAACCTTTGTGCCCGATGACTGAGAACGAGAGCTTCTGGAAGAAGAAGATCCACTACCCGATTTGTCTGCAGGAAGAACCTTAATTTTTAAGGTATTTGAAGTAATAGGCTTTCCGCTAGCAACAATGCTTGCTGGGAATATAGTAAAAGTCCCCTTTGCATTTGCCATTACCGTAAAAGTATATGTAATGGAGCTAACAGTTGAGCCCTTTCCGTTAACATACTGTGCACTAGACATTCTCGACTCATACGGTCCGGCTAATACGTCGAATCCTTTCATCGAAGATGCTCTAAAGCTCTTTACATCCTGTGTGTTTACCGTATACGTAATTCTAAACTGATCACCTACAGCGACTGCGTCCGGAGCTTCTGCTACCAACCTTACGTTATCAGCAAAACTATTTATTCCGGGAATCAGTAAAATGACGAATAAGAAAATTAGTTTCCTCATTGCTTTATTTTATTATTATCCTTTTATTATTTTTTATATTACCAGTCTTTATCCAGGTTTCTGCCCTGATTTCTCAACTGTTTTTTGGCTTTTTCCTGAAGTTGTTTTTCATCTTGCATAGCAGCGTTCAGTAGTTGTTCAGCATTCTCTTTAGACATTTGATTCTTATTCTGCTGTTTAGGCTGCTGCTTTTGCTTATCATTTTTATTCTTTTGATCTTGCTTATTCTTATCGTCTTGCTTCTTTTGTTTGTCTTTATCCTTGTTTTTATCTTTGTTCTTGTCTTTATTCTTATCCTGATTCTGTTGATTCTTCAGCATTTTCATAGCCAAAGCCAAATTATATCTGGTTTCATCATCTTTCGGATTATTTCTCAAAGATTGCTTGTAAGCCTGAACTGCTTCCTGATAATGCTTAGCAGATTGATACAGCACACCGGCATTATGATATATTTTTGCCAGTTTAATCTTATTCTTCTCAGCCTTTGAAGCTGCAGTATATTGTTCCATAGCATCTTTCAATTTTCCTTGCTGAGAGAGCGTATTTCCCAAATTATATAAAGCTTCTGTAGAATTAGGATTAATCTCTAATGCTTTCCGGTAATTTACCTCAGCCTGCAAGAAGATGCTGTCATTAAACAATCGGTTTCCTTTACGGATATAGTCTCTCTCAGTCTTTTGAGCAAATGTTTCACAATTGGCCAAAAGAAGGAAAGCTATAAAAATAATATATTTAATCTGTGACATCTCTCTATTATATCTTAAACAGTTTAATATTCTTAAACAATGGATTTTTGCGTTCCAGTAACAACAAATCGGCAATTAACAGAAGTAAGATAAGCCATGCAACACCCTGAAATTGCTCGTCAAAATCAGAATACACACTACTTTCTAAATCCGATTTTGCCATCTTATCAATTTCATTGATCAATGCTTTCTGAGCAGAATTTGAATTGTCAACATGTGCATAAATTCCCTGTCCAGCATTAGCCAGTTCCTTACACATTGATTCATTCAATCGAGTTACTATAACATTACCTTGTCTGTCTTTACGGAAATTGCTTGAACCAGAAATAGGAATAGGTGCCCCATCAGGAGAACCAACACCTAAAACATGCACAGTAATATCTTTTTTCTTAGCTGCTTTTACAGCTTCTACTGCTCCGTCTTCGTGATTTTCTCCATCAGTAATAAGCACAATTGCTCTTCCCACGCCTTCCTGAGGAGTAAAACTACTGGTTGCCAAATCAATAGCTGAACCAATAGCAGTTCCTTGTCTTGAAATTAATTCCGGAGTAATTGTTTCCAGGAACATTTTAGCCGAAATATAATCACTAGTGATAGGTAATTGTGTATAGGCATCACCTGCGAATACAATCATTCCCACTTTATCCTGATCTAATTCGTCTACCATTTTAGATACCAGCATTTTAGCTTTCTCTAAACGGCTTGGAGTAACATCTTCGGCAAGCATTGAATTAGAAATATCTAATGCAATGATAACCTCTACTCCATTCCTCTTTACTTTGTTCGCCTTAGTACCGAATTGAGGACGTGCCATCAATACGATTGTCAATGCTAATGCGGATAATACGAGCCAGAATTTAACGTCGGGACGATATTTCGAAACATCAGGCATCAGCTGAGCCATCAATTCCGGATCACCAAACTTTTTAATAGCCTTCCTCCTCTTGAAATTGGAATACAAATAAAAAGCCACAATGAACGGCAATATTATAAGTAGATATAAATATGTCGGGTCTGCAAATCGAAACATAGTTTATCTTGTTTTTATTATGGTATTTTCTTTAAAATAGAATTACGTAAAAGGATTTCACCAAGAATACACAAGAATAAGATCAATGCAAATGGTTGATAATTCTCTTGTCTCTTACTGTAAGCCTTTACGTTTAATTTAGTCTTTTCCAACTTATCAATTTCCTGATAAACCTCTTTCAGTTTAGAATTGCTGGTTGCCCGGAAGTATTTACCATCGGTAGTTTCTGCAATCTGATTCATTGTCTGTTCATCAATCTCCACAGGAATATTGATATATTGTACACCTGCAGCTGTTGGATACGGGTAAGGTGCTAAACCATTTGTTCCTACACCAATTGTATAAACCCTTATTCCAAAGCTTTTTGCTATTTCTGCGGCAGTCAGCGGAGATATATCCCCTTTATTATTAGATCCATCCGACAATAAAATTATAACCTTCGATTTAGCTTTACTACCTTTCAGTCTGGTCACAGAATTTGCAATTCCCATACCTATAGCAGTACCATCTTCAATTATTCCACATTTAATATTCTGGAAAAGATTAAGCAGAACCGCATGATCTACAGTTAACGGACATTGAGTGAAACTTTCAGCTGCAAAAAGCGTTATCCCGATATTATCATTCGGACGTCCGCTAATAAATTCAGTAGCCACATCTTTAGCAGCCTCCAAACGGTTTGGCTTAAGGTCTTCGGCCAGCATAGTGGAAGAAATATCAAGAGCTATCATGATATCGATTCCTTCTGTCTCTGTATTCTTCCAGTTATTTGTAGTTTGCGGACGTGCAAGAATCAGTACCAACATTACAAAAGCAATAACCCTAAGAATGAAAGGCGCGTGAAGCAGATAAATCTTATAACTTTTAGGCGCATGAGCATATACCCTTGTATCGGAAACCTGAAGAGAAGCTTCGTTTTTCCGTTGCTTCAGGATATACCACATGATATATGGTATAAGAAGTATCAGCAGAAATAAATAATGTATATTAGCAAATATCATTTTTCTATTGTTTTATATCACATTTATAAGAACATATCGGTCAGCCTCATAACAACATATGCCAAAATGGCCAGTACAGAAGCACACAATATGACAATTCCAAAGATCAATAGAGTCTTTGCTCTGCGTGAACGTTTCTCTTCAACAGTAATTTCAGTTGGAACAGGCTTCTTATCAAGAGATTCTTCATCCTTTGTATCATTGATAAAAGATATAGCACTCAACAAGTTAGAATCATTTTCATTCATCATTGGGTCGTGCTTAGCAAACTTAACAAGGTCAGCCGTTAGAAACAGCTCTTTCAAATCTATGATATCTTTAGCTTCAACTTCCATCAGCTTATCAATAATCTCGGAAGAGGTCATTTCCATCGCATTGAAACCGAAACGATCCTGAATGTATGTACGCAAAGTATCGGTCAATTCGGTATAATACTCTTTCGAGCGACCTTTCTGCCAAACTTTTTCTGTTTTGATACGCTCTATTTCCTTCATAGCCAACTGGTGAGGCGGAAGTTTTGGCTCAATCTTAATATGTTTGATAATAGGCTTATTATCTCTGTAACGGACAATAAAGTATATAATCAAAAACATTAATGGGATTGCCAGTATTGAAAGGAATATCACTCCGACCCAATCGCTCCACATAAACGGCGGATTCATCACACCTTTTTGAGGAAAAAACTGATCAGGGTGAGCTTTATCAATAGGCACAATGGGGGATATAACTTTCAAAGCCAAAGACTTTGACTTATATACCGTATTTCCCACTTTCACACTGAAAGGCGGAATATAATAAAGCGCAGAATCGAAAGACGTTATAATGTATTTCTGAGTAATCAGTAAACGCTGATTGTTGTTCAGAAACTGAGTATCGGGCTTTGCAACTTCAAGAACTTCTATTCCTTTTATCAGACTATCGGTGAAATGGGGGAAAACAGCTTTCTGTTTAGCATCAAGACTTACCTGCAGCTGAATTGTGGCTTGCTTTCCAATCATTATCTGCAATGAGTCAATTGTTGCATCTACAGTAACAGATTGAGCTGCAATCTTTTGTGGCACAAAAGAGAACAACATTGAGCAGCCTAGCGCAATTAAGAATTTTCTGCTTTTCAATAATGTGTAATTACTCATTTCGTATTAATTTCTTTTAGCAAACAAGTTCAACAACGCTTTCACATAATCCTCGTCTGTACGAACAGAAACCGAGTCTACATTACTCTTTGTAAATGTTTCACTAAGAATATTCTGTTTCTTCATCCACCAATCCCGATGTGCTTTACGTAACGCAACAGATGATGTATCAATCCACTGTTCATGACCGGTTTCGGCATCCTTCACTTTCATCAGACCAACCGATGGAAGTTCTGCCACTCTTCTGTCAAAAACCTGAATAGCAACCAAATCGTGTTTACGGTTAGCAATCGTTAGAGCGTTTTTAAAATCAGAGTTATCGATAAAATCGGATATTACAAATGCAGTACATCTTTTCTTTATAGCATTTGTAAGATATTCCAGCCCCATTTTAATATTTGTTCTACGACTGGTGGCCTGAAAATCTATCAGCTCGCGAATAATAAAAAGAATGTGCTTTCTCCCCTTCTTTGGAGGAATAAACTTTTCTATCTTGTCCGAGAAAAAGATTACACCGATTTTATCATTATTCTGAATAGCAGAAAAAGCAAGAGTGGCAGCTATTTCAGTTACCATATCTTTTTTCATCTGCTTTACAGTTCCAAATTCAAGACTACCCGACACATCGATCAGGAGCATAACAGTAAGCTCACGTTCTTCCTCAAACACTTTTACGTAAGGTTTGTGGAAACGTGCTGTTACGTTCCAGTCAATATCACGGATATCATCGCCATATTGATATTCACGAACCTCAGAGAATGCCATCCCTCGTCCTTTAAAAGCAGAATGATACTGCCCGGCAAAGATATTATTGGACAATCCCCGAGTTTTTATTTCAATATGACGAACTTTTTTTATAAGTTCATTAGCTTCCATACGACTAAGGCACCTCTACCTTATTAAGAATCTTGCTTACTATCTCGTCTGATGTAATATTACTTGCTTCTGCTTCATAAGTCAGTCCGATACGGTGACGAAGTACATCATGAGCAATTGCACGAACGTCTTCAGGAATTACATATCCGCGTCTCTTAATGAAAGCATAAGTACGAGCTGCAAGTGCCAGATTTATTGAAGCACGTGGAGATCCACCGAAGCTGATCATCTCTTTTAGTTCGTTCAAACCGTACTTTTCTGGATAACGAGTAGCAAACACAATATCAACAATATATCTTTCAATCTTTTCATCCAGATAAACGTCACGAACAACCTTTCTTGCCTCTAGAATTTCGTCTGCACTTAGTATTGGCTTAACATCAAATTTTGCTCCGCTGATATTCTGGCGAATAATTAATTTTTCTTCTTCCTGCTTTGGATAATCAATAACCACCTTCAGCATAAAACGGTCGACCTGTGCTTCGGGAAGCATATAAGTACCTTCTTGTTCTATTGGGTTCTGAGTAGCAAGTACCAGGAATGGTTCCGGAAGTTTAAAAGTAGTTTTGCCTAGAGTAACCTGTCTTTCCTGCATTGCTTCAAGCAAAGCACTCTGAACTTTTGCCGGAGCACGGTTTATTTCATCTGCTAATATAAAATTAGCAAAGATAGGCCCTTTCTTTACTACGAAAGTTTCGTCTTTCTGACTGTAAATCATGGTACCCACTACGTCGGCCGGTAATAAGTCGGGCGTAAATTGAACACGGCTATATTTTGCATCAATCAAAGAAGCCAGTGTTTTAATTGCCAATGTTTTTGCAAGTCCCGGTACACCTTCAAGAAGAACGTGTCCATCAGACAATAATCCAATCAACAAAGACTCTACTAAATGTTTTTGTCCCACAATTACCTGATCCATCCCCATCATGAGGTTGGTCACAAATGCGCTTTGCTTTTCAATCCGTGCATTCAACTCACGAATATCAATTGATTCGGCCATAATTTTTTATAATACTTATTGTTTTTACTTTTATAAATAAAGAAAAAGACTTTTAGAAAAGGACTTTTCTTTTCGAGTTCCAAAAATACTCTTTATAATTTAGTACAGCAACTAAATTTTATTAAAAAAAGATGCATAGTGTTTAGATTTTGGATGATTGGGCAGCAAAGTGATAAAACATAAGGTTTAAAAGAGATTCCCTTGTACAAAAGAATAAAATCTTTTGTACAAGGGAATTAATTGTTTTGTACAGAACATTGCATTCTTTTGTACAAGCATGCAATAACTTAATCTGTAGAAATTATTTCTTAGAACGTAAGTTCGGAATTTTTAGAACAGTTCCGGCAGGAACATTATCCTCATCCTTTATCACTTTCTGATTATGCTTCAAAATTAGCGTCCATAAATCCTTGGAATTATAGAATTGTTGTGATATTCTCACTAACGATTCACCCTTTTTCACGGTATATGTACTCTTAGTTCCGGCGATTGTGTAATCATTCGGATTAAGTTTCTCGAGTACTTTCTTTTCTTTCGAATCTGTAGCTTCAGCTTTTTCATTAGCTTTGGCAGATTCTTTTACTACAGCAGGTTCTTTATCTTTCTTTTTAGATTCTGCCAGAACTTTTTCTGCTTCGGCAACAGCTCTTTTAGCTTCAGCTTCCGCATTCTTTGTTTCCGTATCAGTTAATCGGCACATATCCTTTTTGTCTGCAGAAGGAATAGTATCAGGCATTGGCATAGCAACCTCATTTTTCACAGGAACAGAATCGACTTTTGTTGAATCTATTGCAGTCTTTTCAGTAGAAGCTGGAACCATACTCATTACAAAATCAGGATTGTATATGTAAGTAAATACGGCTACCGCAAAAACCGAAAGAAAAGCAATCATGGCAACAAAGTAGTAAATAGTCATTTTAGAATTCTGACTACTAGCTATAGCTTCTTGTTGCACTTTCTCAGCTTTAGCTTTTAGAATCAATTCTTCGATCAATGCGCCACTTTGTTTAGGAGCACTTTCTTCCTCAGCTTTCTCTGCATGCATTTCTTTTGGAGCAGACACCTCTTTCGGAACAAGCTTTTCTGCTGAAGTAGGCACTTCTCTCGGCGCAATCACTTCTTTTGGTACAATAACCTCTTTTGGCGTCGGTTCTTCTTTAGGGATAACAGCCAACGATTCATTTGATTTTACTATCAAATCCTCTTTAGTTGCTTCAGTATTATGAGATACGGTTACTTTCTTTTCCTTAGATTTTATCTCCAGAGCTTGGGAAATAAACTCTGCTAATGTAGCAGGAGCCTGAGGTTTATCTACAGCTTCTGCATTATCAGCCTTCATGGAGACATTCTCGTGCTTACCTTTTAAGGGTACTATTTTTTCTAATACTGCAGCTATTGCAGGCTCATCTTCTGTATATTCTTCCGCTAAATCAGATACAGCTTCTACTACTTGAATAGAAGATTCTTCGTTCTGCACATCTTTACTCAAGCCAGAAATATCACTTGAATCTATTGGTTCCTCTTGTGCCATTTCAGAAGCAATTGTTTCAACCTCTTCAGGAGAAGTAACAATTTCTTTATCTATTTCAGCAGACGATTCTAAAATTTCATCTTCTGTTACAATGGCTTCTTTTTGATTATCAGCATTTACAGATGAGATATTCTCAGAAGATAAGGTATTCTCCTCTTTTACATTAGTTGTAGTAGGCAGAACTTTTTCCGGTTCTTCTAATTGCATAGAAGAAGTAAGATCTTGATTTTCTCCATTATTAGAAGAAATCTCATTTTCTTCCTCAAAAGAAACACCGGTTTCATCTTCATTATCAGAGATTTCATCGGTAACACTCATGCCTTCAAAATCGACCCCTTCATTTAAAATAACCGTTTCAAAATGAGAAAAAGGCTTATTTATCTGGTCGCGAAGGCTAGCTTCGGGAGTAAACGAAATCTTTGTATGACCTTGTATTTGGAATCTCTCTCCAGTGTTTACATTTACACTTTCGCGACTATCAACATCTATCAGTTTGAAAGTACCAAAACCTTTTATCTTTACATACTTATCAATTTCAAGTGCTTTTTCAATAAGAGCAAAAAATTCCTTTAGAAAGTTCTCAGCATCCTTCTTGCTTAACCCTTTCTTCTCGGCAAATAAATCTATCAAATTCTGTATGTTTATTCTTTCACCCATAATCTCAAGACTTATTTAAACTTATCTTTAATCACATTGCTCGGCTTGAAATTTATCACGAGCTTTGGTGGTACAAGCATGCGTTGTTTGGTAGCAGGATTTACTGATATTCGTTCTAATTTCTTTTTCACGTCGAACGTTCCAAATCCTTGAACAACAACAGTATTTCCTTCCTGTAATTGTTCTGACACAACAGATACGGCAGAAGAAACCATATCTGATATTTCTTTTGCCGAATACCCCAATCTACCGGATAATTCTGTTATAAATTCTTTATTGTTCAATGTTTTTCAGTTTTTTAAAAGCGACTGCTATATTAGTAAATATCTATTGATTAAGCAATTAAAAACCAATAAAAATACAATTATTTAATTACTTCTGCATAAAGATCAAAATCATCGGCATCGTTTATCTTAACTTGATAAAAATTTCCAATTTCAAGCTGTTCATCGCCTGCTAATATCAAAACTTCAGGATCTACTTCCGGAGAATCAAATTCTGTACGTCCGATATAATAATCTCCTTCCTTTCGATCAATAATTACTTTAAAGCTTTTTCCGATCTTAGCAGCACTCAGTTCGGCAGAAATTCCTTGTTGAATTTCCATCAATTCATCGAGTCTTTGCTGTTTAATATCCTGTGGTATAGAATCTTCGTAATTATTTGCGGAATAAGTCCCCTCCTCTTCAGAATATGTAAAAGCCCCCATTCTATCGAATCTTACATGCTTAACAAACTCTTTCAGTTCTTCAAAGTCTGCTTCTGTTTCTCCCGGATGTCCAACCATTAAAGTTGTGCGCAGATGTATTCCTGGTACCTCTTTGCGGAATTGCTCCATTAAAGTATAGGTCTCAGCTTTAGTAACATGCCTTTTCATCATAGATAACACGTTATCGCTAATGTGCTGCAAGGCAATATCCATATACTTACATACATTATCGCGTTCACGCATAACACGGAATAAATCTGTAGGGAAATGAGCCGGATAAGCATAATGAAGACGAATCCATTCTACACCCGGAATATCAGAAATCTTCTCGATTAATTCGGGAAGCATTTGTTTCTTGTAAAGATCAACACCGTAATATGTAAGTTCCTGTGCTATCACCTGGAATTCTTTAACTCCATTCTCAACAAGATATCTAACCTCGTCAAGTATATCCTCCATAGTTCTTGAGACATGACATCCTGTAATAATAGGAATTGCACAATAAGAACATTTTCTATCACAGCCTTCGGATATCTTTAAATAGGCGTAATGTTGAGGAGTAGTAAGCGAACGTTCTATATGAATGCGCTCATCATATACCTTTCCCAGATCATGGAGCAGATTCTTCCAGTCGAACTTGCCATAAAACTTATCTACAGCAGGAATTTCAACTGCTAATTCTTTTAAATATCGTTCAGAAAGACATCCCATAACATAAAGTTTCTTCAATCGTCCTTCTTCTTTCGCCTGAGCGAATTCCAATATCATATTTATGGATTCTTCCTTGGCATCGCCAATAAACCCGCATGTATTGATTACAGCAATCTCTCCTTCCGGCGATTCTGAATCATGTGTTACACTATAACCATTCTTTTCCAGTTGACGAATCAGCTGTTCAGAATCTACTAAATTTTTAGAACATCCAAGTGTAACTAAATCAATCGTATTTTTTCTCATTAATTTTCTCCAAATAATGAATCAACAAATTCTTTTTTGCGGAAGACTTGCAAATCCTCCATTCCTTCACCTAATCCGATATATTTTACCGGAATCTTAAACTGATCTGAAATACCAATTACAACACCACCTTTAGCAGTACCATCAAGCTTAGTAATTGCCAGTGATGTTACTTCTGTTGCCAAAGTAAACTGTTTAGCTTGTTCAAAAGCATTTTGTCCAGTAGAGCCATCTAATACTAATAATACTTCATGAGGAGCATCCGGAACGACTTTCTTCATTACGTTCTTTATCTTGGTTAGCTCATTCATTAAGTTTACTTTATTGTGTAAACGTCCGGCAGTATCAATAATAACCACATCAGCATTGTTTGCAACAGCAGAGTTTAAAGTATCATAAGCTACAGAAGCAGGATCTGCTCCCATTTTTTGCCTAATAACAGGTACTCCAACTCTATCTCCCCATATAACTAGCTGTTCTACAGCTGCCGCACGGAAAGTATCTGCAGCTCCAAGATAAACAGATTTGCCGGCCTTTTTAAATTGATAAGCCATTTTACCAATCGTAGTTGTTTTACCAACTCCATTAACACCAACTACCATGATAACGTATGGCTTTTTATCTGTTGGTGTGGTAAAATCCTCAAGATCTTCCGAATTATTTTCCATCAATAATGCGGCAATCTCTTCCTTAAGGATCTTATTTAATTCCTGTGCATTTACATATTTGTCGGAGGCAGCTCTCGCTTCAATTCTTTTGATAATATTCAAGGTAGTTTCTACCCCAACATCCGAGGTTATTAAAACTTCTTCCAAATTATCCAGAACTTCATCATCTACTTTTGATTTTCCAGCTACAGCTCTAGCAATCTTACTAAAGACATTTTCTTTGGTTTTAGACAATCCCTTATCTAGAGTCTCTTTCTTTTCTTTGGAGAAAAAACTTAAAAATCCCATGTTGATTATAATTAGTAATATATTATGCTACAAAGATATAACAAATACAAATGGCAGCAAAAAAAAACTTCCCCTCATTTTTGCGAATGAGAGGAAGTTTTTGTCTGTGCCACAAAGACAAAGACTATTATTTTTTGAAAAAGTCCTGAACTTTTTCGTTAGGTACCATTTGTTCATCAAAAGAGTAAGCTCCAGTTTTAGGAGATTTAACCATTTTGATAACCTTAGTATAAGAACGACCTTCTTTGGTTCCTTCGTGCAAACTTGCTACTGTTTTCTTTGCCATGGTTTATCTCTTATTTAATTTCTTTGTGAACTGTTACTTTCTTTAAGATTGGATTGTATTTCTTCAATTCAATTCTTTCTGTAGTATTTTTTCTATTCTTTGTAGTAATATAACGTGAAGTACCCGGCATACCACTATCCTTGTGTTCTGTACACTCAAGAATAACCTGTACTCTATTACCTTTTGCTTTCTTTGCCATAAGTCAATTTCTCCTAAAATTAAGCAATTATTTTAATGCTTTTCCAATCACAAAACCCTTTAGTAACTGCATCGTTCAACGCTGCATCTAAACCTTTCTTATTAATAGTGCGTAAACCAGCAGCACTAATGCTTAAGCTAATCCAGCAATCTTGTTCTACATAGTAGAACTTCTTAGTAAACAAGTTCACATCAAATGTTCTTTTAGTTCTTCTTTTTGAGTGTGAAACATTGTTGCCAATCATGGCTTTCTTTCCGGTAATTTGACAAATCTTCGACATTTCTATCTTATTTTTATAGTTTTCTTACTAGTACTTTCCAAACAGGGCACAAAGTAAGTGAATTTATCAATATAAAACAAGTATTTTACGATTTAATTCACAATTAAACTGCAATTATTCTTCATTTTAGAAGTTTTTGGAGTAATAAAAGAGCATTGTTTGTTGCACGCTCCACATTCAGATCTCTCCCAAAATCAACAACTTGCTTCGAAGTCAGAATTGTTTTACCATGAGCAGCAGCAATCCAAACAGTTCCAACCGGTTTTTCCTCTGTGCCTCCATCAGGCCCGGCAACTCCAGATACAGCAACTGCACAGTCTGTTTTTAGCGCATTCATCGCACCAATTACCATTTCTTTTACAACTTCTTCGCTAACTGCTCCAAACTTTTCTAAAGTTTCATTGGAAACCTGAAGCAGTTCATGCTTAACTTCATTGGCATATGCTACAATACTTCCTTTAAAATAAGCGGAACATCCGGGAACAGATGTAATTTTCGCAGCAATATTCCCTCCGGTACAACTTTCTGCTGTAGCGAAAGTCAGATTCTTATCCTTAAGCATCTCTCCAATAATCTCTTCTAACGGAGAATCATTTTCATCAAGTATACTCTCTCCCAGAATATCATAGAGCTTTGCCCCCTCTGCAAGAACCACAGCACTTATCTCCTCTTCATTATCCCCTCTTCCGGTCAGTCGTAAACGAACAATACCCGATTTTGGCAAATAAGCAAGCTTTATACACTCCGGCAGATTATTCTCCCAATCAGTCAAAGCAATGGCTAGTGCCGATTCAGGATAGTTTTTCACTGAATAGGTTTTATGAACGATGGCTTTCATTTCAAAACGAGCACAGAGTCTTGGAATGATCTCCTCAGTCATATTAAATTTCATTTCCTGAGGTACACCAGGCATAGAAACCAAAATCTTTCCGTCCTTTTCAAACCAACTAACAGAAGCCGTTCCTACTTTGTTGTTTATAACCGTACAATCTTTAGGAACCAATGCCTGAGCCTGATTCAAAGGGTTCAGCGTTATTCTGTTTGCCAGAATTCTTTTTATATTTTCAAAAACCTCTTCACTAAAAACAAGTTCCGTACCAAAGTATTTACATAAAGTATGTTTGGTTATATCATCCTTAGTTGGCCCTAATCCACCGGTCATTAAAACAACATCGGCCCTTTTCATCGCAGAGTCTACAGCACCCGTAATTTCATCCTCTCTGTCTCTTACTGAAGTAACACGAATTACTTCAAACCCAACATTATTGAGCGCTTTCCCCATCCAGGCAGAGTTCGTATCAATAACCTGTCCAATAAGCAGCTCATCACCTACTGTAATAATTTCTACAAACATAGTTTTCGTCTTTTACATTGTTACCCTTGAAAAAGCTGGTAAATCCATCGGGCAAAAGTCTTTATCTAAATATTTATAATACCCTGTTATAGCAATCATTGCCGCATTATCAGTAGTGTAGCTAAATTTAGGAATATAAATCTTCCAGCCATATTTTTCAGCATGTTCACGAAAAGCATTACGGAGTCCGTTGTTCGCAGACACTCCACCAGCTATTGCCACTTCTTTAATTTTATAATCCTTTGCAACCTTGCGAAGTTTACTCATCAGAATGTCAACAACTGTTGCTTCCAGAGAAGCTGCCAAATCATTTTTATGATGCTCTATAAAATCCGGATCCTCTTTCAGATAGTCACGTAAAGAGTACAAGAAAGAAGTCTTTAATCCACTAAAACTATAATCATAGCCCGGAATCTGAGGTTTATTAAATGCAAAAGCCTTTGGATTTCCCTGACGTGCCAATCTATCAATAATTGGTCCACCCGGATAACCTAATCCCATCACTTTAGAACATTTATCAATAGCTTCACCCGCAGCATCGTCAATAGTCTGACCAAGAACCGTCATATCATTGTATGCTTTTACCAGGATAATTTGAGAATTACCTCCGGAAACAAGTAAGCAAAGAAAAGGAAAATTAGGATGTTCTGTAGCTTCATCTTTTTCTTTAATAAAATGAGCTAAAACATGCCCATTCAGGTGATTAACATCTACCATTGGAATATTTAAAGAACGGGCAAATCCTTTTGCAAAAGAAACTCCAACCAACAATGACCCCATCAAGCCTGGGCCACGCGTAAAGGCAACAGCACTCAGTTCTTCTTTGGTTATATTTGCTCTTTTCAAAGCTTCGTTAACTACAGGGACAATATTTTGTTGATGTGCTCTTGAAGCCAATTCGGGTACTACCCCGCCATACGATTCATGCACAGCCTGACTGGCTACAACATTCGACAACAATACTCCATCTTTGATAACTGCAGCAGAAGTATCATCACAAGATGATTCTATTCCTAATATAATTGTGCTCATATTTTCATAATCTTTTTGCAGTGCAAAAGTACAGTTTTAATTGCTATATTCAATACACCATTTATAAAAAAATTCAATACCCTTGAGAATTCCAAATTTACGCAAATAAAACCTGTCTATTTTACATAAACGATATTTTTACATTACTATGATTAATGAAAGATATAGTAAGAGTAGCTTATATCCTTTATTTATACATTCGGGTGAGTATCTTCGTTAGAACAGAAAACAGCCCAAAATAGTGAGGGTAGCCCCCAAAAGTGAGAGTGCAGTTAGGGATAAAAACACTACCATCACCTGCTTATGTATCAGATAATCAAATTATTGATTTAAAAAAGTGAGGGAGTGAAGGTAGCTTTTTATTTTTCTGTAGAACTGCAGAAATCTGAGTTCAGTAAACTCCGGCCGGAGTTCTGTTGAAGTCCGGTCGGAGTTTGCACAATGTCCGGCCGGAGTTTGTTTAACTTCAGGCGGGAGATTTTCAGCCATTCAGGAATAATTTTTATTTATTGACCAATGGATCATCATCCAATGCTCTTTCATATTCTCAAAGTAGGCATTCCTTAGTGAGACAATTAACCCCACAAGTTTATTAATTGATTCTATATACTCTTATTCAGACAAGTTTATGCAAAAGAACTAATAAGTCAGGATTTCAGATCCCGTTTCAGTTATAACCAATGTATGTTCCCATTGTGCTGAAGGAAGTCCGTCTTCCGTACAAACAGTCCATCCATCTGCTTCATCAATAAAGATATCATAAGTTCCCATATTGATCATGGGCTCAATAGTGAATACCATTCCTGGCACCAACAGCATACCTTTTCCTTTTTTACCATAATGTTCCACATCCGGTTCTTCATGAAATTTCAGTCCTACACCATGTCCACAGAAATCTCTGACAACTGAATAACCATTCTTTTCTGCATGTCGTTGTATTGCAGCCCCTATATCACCCAAAAAGCTCCATGGTTTTGCTTTTTCTAATCCTATTTCCAGGCATTCTTTGGTAACTTGTACCAACTTCTTTATTTCAGGCTTCACTTCACCAATCATAAACATTCTGGATGCATCCGAGAAATAACCATTATAAATGGTAGAAACATCCACATTAACAATATCTCCATCCTTAAGGATTTCCTCTTCACTAGGAATTCCGTGACACACAACATCGTTAATTGATGTACAAACACTCTTTGGATATCCCTCATAATTTAAATCGGCAGGTATGGCTCCATGTGCAATAGTATAATCATACACCAGCTTATCAATTTCAGCTGTAGACATTCCCACATGAATATTTTCTGCTACTAAATCAAGAACACCAGTATTGATTATACCACTTTTACGTATTCCTTCAATCTGTTCGGGAGTTTTAATTAATTTGCGTTTTGGCACCAGGCTACCTCTACTTTGATGATATAAAACCTTTTTATCCAATTCTGTAAGTGGTTCACCTGCTATGAGGTGCCAATTATTTTTTATCCTTTTTAATGACATGCTTACCTTAGTTTATTATCTGTTCCATAATTAATCAGAAATGCATGATTTCTCTAAATCATATACGCATAGTGATTATAACAGGCAAAAATAATAAAAAAAGATAAGAATATTCATTCATTAAGTTATTTAGTCATAAGAAATTATTAATAATCATCATACTCTAAAATACTGGTATGATATTACATCAGGAATTATTATTGGTTGGTTTACCATTAATTTATACCCTTCCCTATGCAGTGTAACAATCTGAACAGAAGGATCATTTTTTAATATTTGTCTTAGTTTAAAAATATAAATCGAAAGAATGCGGGAATGCGGAGTAATCATATCTCCATCACTCCATACAGTTTTCAAAGCATCATCCTTTGATACTGTTTTATTCATTCTTCTACATAAGAGAAGCAACAAATCAACTTCACGAGAAGTTAGATGAATTCTGGAATCATTAAAGCATAACACACCTTTCTGAGCATCGAAGATATACTTTCCTAAAGTAAACTGCATCACGGGTTTATGGCTCTTCTCAATCTGCCTTCTAACCATAGCCTTAAGCCTAAGCTTCAGCTCATCTATATCATACGGAATCATTAAACAATCATCGGCACCTAGCTGATATCCAAGTCTGAAATTAATCATTTTATCTTGTTTAAAAATAAAAATAAGATAAGTTTTTCTGGATAAATCCAACATTCTTTTCGCCAAAGGGAAACAGCTTTCCTGTGAAGAAAACTCATGTAAAATACAAATAATAGGATTCTCATCGTGATAATAACTATAAGCACATTCTGTTTCAGAACAAAGTTTTACTTCAACAGCTTCTTGCTCTAAAGACTTTTTCAACAGTTGCGTTGAGTCACAATCAGGACCATAAATAAGTATTGCAGGTTTCGTTTTCATAAATTAATAATTTGTACTGCAAAGATAAGCAGAGCAAAAAAAATCTTATTGTTCTATTTCACATGCAAGTTGTCCAAAAAGAAACTAAATTTCAGAAATAATATGAATAGATAGTTTCAGAATGAACAATATTCCTTATTTTTGCTCATTAAATAAAGATTTGCTATATCAGAACAATTAGAAAAATAGTATTAATATTCCTAACGGTGGTAATTGGAATCTACCTGGGGATTATTGTATTGTTGAATATTCCCTATATTCAACACAAAATGGCAGTTATTGCCACAGAAGAACTGGAAAATATTCTCCATACTGAGCTGTCAATAGGACGAATAGATATCGGACTAATGAACAGAATTATCATAGATGATGTATTGCTGAAAGATCAATCGAAAAAAGAGATGCTAAAAGTAGCACGTCTTTCTGCAAAGTTCGAAATCATGCCGTTATTTAAAGGAAAAATCACTATTCGAAGTGTGCAGCTTTTCGGATTCAACATTCATCTCAACAAAAAAACTCCTAAGGACAATATTAACTGCAAATTTGTTTTTGATGCATTTGCGAGTAAAGACACAACGAAAAAAGAGAGTAAGCTTGATCTACGCATTAATTCAATACTGATACGTCGTGGTACGTTCAATTACGATATATTCTCAGAGCCACAAAATCCAGGGAAATTTAATGCGAAACATATTAAATTAACCAATATACTAGCCAATATATCTCTAAAAGCACTGAGTAAAGATTCTGTCAATGCTTCAATAAAACGATTGAGTTTGAACGAACAATCGGGATTTGAATTAAAGAAACTATCACTTAAGATAGCAGGGAATACCAAAGCTGCCAGAATAGAGAACTTTGCTATAGCATTACCTCAGTCAAATATAAAGCTGGCTCCTATCAATATCTCATTTGAAGATCCTAAAGCATTTAAGAACTTTACAGATGAAGTTTCTATATTTACAAGAATTCTTCCTTCGTCAATTACGCTTCATGATATTTCCCCATTTGTTCCGGCGCTAAAAAACTTCAGGGACGAACTAAACATTGAAATGAAAATTAACGGAACGGTGAATCAGTTTGCTGTATCTGATTTAAAAATCAGAGCAAATGATGACCTGCAGATCTTAGCCGGAGCTACATTTCAGGATCTTACACATCCAAGCGATGCATACTTCCTGGGAGATATTAAAAAGCTAGTTATTAATCGTGCCGGAATGGACTTTTTGGTACGTAACCTGGTTAAGAACTTTTCGGGAACTCCTGATGTATTAAAACGACTTGGTAACATGTCGTTCAGAGGTGAAGTATCCGGGTATTTTAACGATCTGGTTACTTACGGTACTTTTAACACAGGATTAGGAATTGTAAAAACCGACATAAAATTCAGTTCGGATAAATCTAAAGGAAGTTATAATTACTCGGGAGTTATAAAGACTAATGAGTTTAATCTTGGCAGACTTCTAGACAATGAAGATAAATTTGGGAAGACATCTTTAAATTTAGATATTAAAGGAAACTATATCAAAGGTTTAAAGCCAACCGTTTCAATGAAAGGATTAATTGCTTTATTGGAATATAACGGCTATGAATATAAAAACATTAAGCTCGACGGTTTATATAAAAACGGAGGATTTGACGGTAAAGCAGCGATGAACGATGACAATGGAAACGTCTTTATAAATGGTCGTTTTAATCTATCTCAGAAGGTTCCTACATTTAATCTTCACGCAGACATCCAGAATGTACGTCCAAACAATCTTCACCTGACAAACAAATACAAGGATGCAGAATTCTCATTGAGTGTTGATGCAAACTTTACCGGACACTCAATCGATGATATGATAGGAGAAATCAACGTGGATAGTTTTGCCTTTGTCAGCCCTGAAAAAAATTACTTTATGAGCAATCTAAATATTGCTGCCAAAAGAATTAACGGAAAGAAAAGTCTGGAACTGAATTCAGAATTCATAAAAGCAAAGGTTGAAGGTAACTATTCATACCAAACTATTCCTGTGAGCATAATGAAGACTGTAGAAAGATACATTCCATCCCTGCTTACCGTAAACAAGAAATACAAAGAACCTCATAACGATTTTAATTTTGATATTCAGATTTACAATACAGATATTCTGCAAACTGTTTTTGATATTCCTTTAAATGTGTACAAACACAGTTCTATTAAAGGTTATTTTAATGACAATGACAGAAAATTGAAAATAGATGGATATTTCCCGGGAATACAATATAAGAACAACTACATTGAATCCGGAATTATCCTTTGTGAAAATGCAGAAGATCAGTTTAAGTGTCAGGTTAGAGCTAGCAAAAGGATGAAGAACTCTACTGTCAACTTAGCACTGGTAGCTTTGGCTCAGAACGATAAAGTTCATACAGCAATTAACTGGGGAAATAATGCAGCTCAAACCTATAGCGGTAATTTCTCAGCTATTACCAACTTCTTTAAAACCGCCGGAGAAAAGCCTATTCTACAAGCCAAGATTGATATACAGCCAACAGAAGTTATCCTGAACGATACAGTATGGAACATACATCCTTCACACATAGAACTAGATTCTGGACGAGTGTATGTAGATAATTTCCTATTCAAGCATAAAGATCAGTACCTGCGTATCAATGGTAAAGCTACCAGGAATGCCAATGACACAGTAAAAGTAGAACTGAAAGATATCGGCATTGGCTATATTTTTCAGCTTGTAAATTTAAAATCGGTTGATCTCAACGGAAAAGCTACTGGTATGGCATATGCCAGTGGAGTAATGAAAAACCCGGAGCTGAATACAGATCTTTTCGTAAAAGACTTCTCTTTCAATAAGGGGGTAATTGGTGATATGAATATCCACGGTGAATGGGATAATAAATCTAATAACGGAGTTCTTGTTGAAGCAAAAATTCAAGAGCCAAACCTATCCGAGACTAATGTGAAAGGATATATTTCACCTCAAAAGAAAGGACTTGATTTACATTTCGATGCTCACAACACCAATGTGGCATTCCTGCAAGAATACCTGAAAAGCATTGCCTCTAATATCAAAGGCCGTGCTTCGGGAAATGTGAGATTATTCGGACTGTTTAATGCACTGAATCTGGAAGGTAATGTCTTTGCCGATGCTTCTTTCAAGGTTAATATTCTGAATGCCAACTATGCATTTAAAGATTCAGTTAAGATTACTCCTACCGAGTTTTCCGGTAAGAATATAAAGATTCACGATTTGGAAGGACATAACGGGACTGCTACTGTATCTGTACACCACGAGCATTTCAAAAACATGAATTACCGTTTGCAGGTAGATGTAAATAACATGTTGGTATACAACACCAAAGAGACGCCTGATTTACCATTCTATGGTACTGTATACGGCACAGGTAATGCCTCATTAGCAGGAGATAGCAATGGAATTAACATTGATGTTGCTATGAAGACAAACAGAAATACGAACTTCGTTTATATGTTGGCTACAACAACTTCGGCGGTTAATAATCAGTTTGTTACATTCGTTGATAAGACTCCAAAACGTAAAATTGAAGAAGATTCCACAGTAGTTGCTGATTATTTCCTTCAAAACATGGTGAAAGAGGCAGCAACCTCTTCATCTGATGTTCACTTGAATATGTCAATAGATGCTACACCAGATGCAACTATGAAGATTATTGTCGACCCTATTGCAAACGACTATATCATTGGTAAAGGATCGGGAAATATGCGAATGGAATACTACAACAAGGGTGATATAAAAATGTTTGGCAACTACACGATAGATCACGGTACATACAAATTCAGTCTGCAGGAGATTATTCGTAAAGACTTTACTATTAACTCGGGTAGTACCATTACCTTTAACGGAGATCCGTTGAATGCAAATCTTGATTTAAAGGCCAAATACACTGTAAATTCAGTATCTTTAAGTGATCTAGGCTCAGAAGTTCCCGAAGATCTTAAAAAATCAAACGTGAAGGTGAACTGTTTAATGGATATCAGTGGCAATATGCTGCATCCTACAGTGAAACTTGGCATTGAATTGCCAAATGAGAGTGAAGAGAAACAACGCATTGTGCAGAACGTTATCAGTACTGAAGACCAGATAAACATGCAAACGCTCTACTTATTGGGTATTGGTAAATTCTATACTCCGGATTATGCAACAGTTTCTCAGAACTCAAATGCAATGACTTCGGTATTATCTTCTACCCTTTCCGGACAGCTTAATAATATGTTGTCTCAGGTAATCAATAGTAGCAACTGGAATATTGGCGTTAATGGTAGCACAGGAACCAATGGGTGGACTGATATGGAATTCGAAGGAATGCTTTCCGGACAACTTCTGAATAACCGTCTGCTGATTAACGGTAACTTCGGGTATCGTGATAATCCTACTGTTACAACCAATTTTGTAGGGAACTTCGATCTGGAATATCTGCTTACTAACGAGATTCGTATGAAAGCTTACAACCAGTCGAACGACCGTTATTATACACGTACCACATTAAATACTCAGGGACTTGGTATCATGTATAAAAAGGATTTTGATACATGGAACGATTTATTGCCATGGAACCGTAAAAAGAAAAAAAGTACTGTTCTGCCTAATGACTCCATTCCTCCTGAACCACAACCAAAGGCTGTTCCTAAGTCGAAAGAAAAACGGGAACGAGAATAGATAGAAACAAAAAACAGAATCCAGATACAATTTTAAGTTTGTCTGGATTCTGTTTTTTAATTTGTAGAATATAGTGCCAACAGAGAAAACGGCTTTAAACCAATAATAGAGATAAACCAATTAAAAGTGATCTAATATTGAAAAAGATGACTTATTGAAAGAGATAGATTATTGAAATAACTTTTCCTGGTTTAACAACTATAGAGGTATCTACTAAAACGATGAACTTGCATTTACTGACATTCATATTTTTAAAGCATTTACAAGGAAGGCTCTGCCAAAACAATGACCTTGCATCCTTTTCAGCAGAGGAAATGGTTAAACTCACAAACATCTTCCCCTTCTCTGAAAAAACATTCAATCTAAAATTCAATCAGTTGCATTTAACACTTGAATTTAGGATTAAAGAACTGTTTTAATCATTAAAAGCATTCAATGCAACCGTAGGTTTACCACTGTTATCAAAAGCCCCCAGACTATAATTTTTCCAACCTCCATAAGCTTCAGGTTCCCAATAGAAAACCCCTATTCCTTTATTATTGCTTACCGATTTCGTTTTAGCTATAATATCCTTAAGAAAAGAATTACATGCAGTAGAAGAATCCCAGCTCATACCAACTTCGCAAACCATAACCTCCGAGCCATATCTGGCAACCATATCATTCATATTAATAAGGCACTGATCATTCATCGCAGACCAGTTTGTTGCCGAAGGATAAAGAGACATTCCTATCACATCCCATTTTCCTCCATTATTCTTCAAGCCGTCAAACAGCCAGCGAAATAATGAGTTATCATTTCCATTCTGAAGATGAATAATAACCTTGGCATTCGGGAATACAGATTTCACAGCATCGTATCCAGCGTTTGACAACTCTGCATAATTCTTCATATTTACTGAAGCTTTACCATCTTCCCACAACATACCATTCCCTGTTTCATTACCAACTTGCACCCATTCAGGAGTAATGCTGTTGGACTTCAGTTCGTTGAGTACATCTTTTGTATGATCGGCAACAGCAGTTTTCAGTTCACTAAGGTTATAACTTGTCCAGGCAGCCGGCTTGGTTTGTTTTCCCGGATCTGCCCAGGAATCACTGTAATGGAAATCAATCATTATACGCATATTCAGGCTCTTCGCCCGCTTAGCCTTTATCAGTAAATCTGCCTTATTACACCATCCGTCAGAAGGATTTACCCACACGCGTAATCTCAAAGCATTCATACCAAGACTTTTGAGCAAGGCCATTCCTTCCATAGCAGTGCCCGAAGCATTATAAAATTTCTTACCTGAAGCTTCCATTTCGGTAATCCAGCTCACATCGGCTCCTTTGGCAAAAGTGCCGATTTCGGGAGTAACAACTACTTCCTCGTTATCTTCCTTTGATCCGCAAGAGCTGGCGCTAAAGAATAAAAGAAATAATACAATGATTGATTTAATGTTTTTCATAAGTAATATATAGTTTTATAGATAGAACATAGGTACAAAAATAGAGTATTATATCAAACTTGTTTCAATATAGAAACAGAACTTATAATACAAAAAGTAACTATTTGAATAGAAAAAGGACAAGTATATTGTTTAAAAGTAGCTGTACATATTCCACGTATAATTATCAAGAAATGAATATTTCATTTCTTTAAGATTTAAAATTGCAAATAATAAATACTCTTATTCTAATTTCCCTTTCTTATATTTATATTAAAAGTCGGCGTTTTGTAGTCTTCTGGTAAATGTTCTGCAGGAATAGAAGATTGATTTCCATCTCTCAAAGCTCTATAATGAGGTGACATTATTTCGATACCTCTCTCATTGAAAACATCCTGTATATTTTGACGAAGATCTGAATATATAACGGCTTGCTTATTTGGCTCATTAATATACGCGTTTATTTCATAAGAGACATAAAAATCATCTAAACTTGTTTGCAATACAAATGGCTTAGGATCATGTAAAACAAATTCCGTTCTTAGAGATGCATCAATCAACGCCTGATGAACATCTTTCCATGGGACATCATACCCAATTGTAACTGTTGTGTAAATAATAAGTCCATTATTAACAGCATCGCGATTATAATTAATGGTGTGGCTTGCCATTACAATTGAATTGGGAATAGATATTATTTCATTTTTAATGGTTCTTATTCTTGTTACTAATAACGACTTCTCAATTACATCGCCTACTATTTCACCAATCTTCACCCTATCGCCAATAGTAAATAACCGCATATAAGTAATTACAAATCCAGCAACAATATTTGAAATAGAGCCACTTGATCCAAATGTAAAGAGAAATCCTAAAAAGACAGAAACACCCTGAAAAATATGTGAATCACTTCCCGGAAGATAAGGAAAAATAGCAACTAACATAAAAGCATAAATAAGTATCCGGATAATTTGATAAGTGGGATTTGCCCATTCCGGATAGAATGACGGCAATCGCAGATTTTCCTTTTCTATTTCTGTTTTCAGAAAATGAAAACCTTTCAGTATATAATGAAAAACAACAACAATAACAATAACTGTTATCAAATTAGGAAGATAATTCCAGAACCCTGTTGCTATTTTCTTTATGGGATTAACAATATAAAAGAAGAGAATATTAGCAAGATTTTCAGTCCATGGAAAAATGCTAAAAAGTATTGTCAAAGCAATATAAATTATCAATAAATAGATAAACCATTTAAAGATATTATTAATTGAAACAAGAATCCGGACTTGGCGGTCGGCGTCAAGCAAAGTATAATTCTTAATTTTTATTCCACTTACAATTTTACCTTTTTGCTTTATAATCTGAATAAAAGTCCACTTAAATAATTTACCGGAATAGAGAAGCCCTCCTCCCATTATTAAAAACACAAGTATTGCTAATCCTATGTTCTTTGCCAAAACGGGGAAACTTACTTCATCATTATGATGCATTACGGCGTTTCCTATTATTTCTTTATATTTATTTGCCAGTAGTTGTTTTGTAGAGTTATTCCATATAGCATCATTTTCTGTAACACTCATAATAATTTTATCACCATAAAACAAATCAACAGATGTTTCTGCATCGATTAATTTTAAAGAATCGGGCATAAAATTAAAAATATCACTTAAACCGTAGATCCTATTACTTACAGCTTTAGCTCTTTCTGCAGCAGTAAAACTACCTATTTTGCTATATATAATAAATAGAGTGTCTTTAAAAAAGCCCATCACCGGGTAGCCTTTAGCTGTGTGCTTCATTAAATCAATTTGTGCTTTTTTTTGAGCGAGTCTGTCTTTTTCTCTATTATTAAGTGCCTGAAGTTGTTTTTGGAGTTCCTCCTTTTTAAGATTATCCATTGTCTTTAAAGACTTTAGTTGCGCCTCTAAGTCTTTTCTTTGCACTGAATCGAGAATGCGTTGTTGCTCTATTTTAGCCAGTTTATTTTGATAATCATGCAATATTGCAGTATTTGAGGAGTCCTCTTTCTGCATTACAATATTATCTTGTGCCCTTAGAATTGAGGACGTACAAATAAAGAAAGAACAAACAAGTACAATTTTTATATTTTCTATAATCTTATTCATCGTCTACATCTGTTTTACTTTAACCAAATTGTTCAATACTCAAAAATATGCAAAATTAAATACAATTAGTTAACAATATAAGAAAAAATTTAATTCAGCTAAATATTCTCTTAAATGCAACAATGCCTTCCTGCAAAATACATCCATAAAAATGCAATTTGTAAGAAGGCATCGAAATAAAAACTTAGGCTTAGTACTTAAAAGGAGTTCCCTTTAAGTAGACTCTATAATCCTTAATCATTCCCGGACAACCTTTTTCTGCTCGTGGCAGATATCTGAAGCCTGTAACTACTGCATCCTTTCCAAGATCTATCACAACCTGATGAGGATAAGCTGCATTGTCTACCGCACTCCAGAATGTAGATTCCTGAAGATCGAAGATCTTGTCGGCTGTACGGTTACCGCTTCTGGTTTCTTCACTGTCGGCATAAAGGATCTTCCAGTTTTCACGGGATAGTGGCTGACCGTCGGCTCCCAATACGTGAAGCTCTGCAACAGAAGCTATATTGCTGCCATCGAAAGAGGATAATCCTTCCAGACAGAAATAGCGTCCTTGTACTTGCTTGTCGAACTTCACTTCCTGCCAACCATTACGAAGTGTAAATGCGCCTTGCGCTACAGCTGTTTCGTTTTGAAGTTCTAACTTCTGACCACTCTTACGGTGGGTTTCAGGAGCTTTTTCACGAAGCATATCCAGGATTGGCTTTTTCAAACCTTTCACTATGGCTTGCTGAGGACCTTTCAGGTCGAGAACAATAATCTCGTTCTCACCCTTCTTCAGCCAGCAGCCGGGCATGTAAAGTGTTTGCTGTGGACCGATCTCCCAGATTCTACCCATGGCATGTCCGTTTACCCAAACCATACCTTTACCCCAAGTCTGCATATCAAGGAAGGTATCCCCTGTTTCTTTCAAATTGAAGGTTGCACGGTAATAGGCAGGCATAGTCTGTTTGCCTTTTGCTGTATATTTCTTATTCTGAACAAATTTGTAATCAACCGGGAAGTTGTAGACTGTCCAGTTTTTCAAGTTAACGGCATTGCCATTTAAAAGTAGCTCTACCTTTTCGGTAATACCTTTACGATCGTGGATAGATTTATCGAAGTTTACACGTCCCATGGCTTCTACCAGGATATCCAGTCTGGCACCGGCTTTCAAGGCAGGAAGTGTAACGCTGTTTTCTCCGTGACGGCGATCCAGACGACCAATCAGTTTTCCATTGACAAAGATCTGAGCCCAGTCGTGCATTTCAGTAATCAGCAAGGTTGTTCCAGCTTTTACCTGAGGTAAAGTTGTGCGGTACAGAATAGTTCCCCATCCCTGATTGAACTGTTCCATTGGTTTGATATCCACACTATTTTTAGGAGCAGGAAGGTTGGCAAACAAAGGAGCAGCTGCTTCGAACTTGATTGCCGGAATTTCGATAACCGGATAGGCTGCAGGTACTTCAACAAGCTTTTCTCCAGGAGCTACATATTTGGAAAGAAGTTCACGTAACTGCCAGAACTTAGGTGTTGTCCATCCGGCTTCACTGATTGGAGCATCGTAATCATAAGAACTACACATGGCTGAGTATGCCGGATTGTTGGCACCTCCCCAATGACCGAAGGTGGTTCCTCCGTGAGTCATGTACAGACTGAAAGATATATTCTGATCGAGCATATCCTTTAGGCCGGCAACCATCGTTGCTCCGTCACGAGTCTCGTGCTTGCGTCCCCAGTGATCGAACCATCCCGACCAGAACTCACTACACATCAGTGGAGATTCCGGGCGAAGACTTTTCAGTTTCTTGAACTGACTCTCAATATTGGCACCAGTACCAAAGTTTACAGTCCACAACAAATCGTCCAATGCATTATTGGTAAAGTTAGAACTCCAGTCGCACTGAAAAAGCGGAACTTCGGTAAAGCCCGATTCACGAACGATATCTCTGATTGCACTTACATAAGGCTTGTCTGTGCCATAAGAACCATATTCGTTTTCTACCTGAACCATGATGATATTACCACCACGGGTAATCTGCAGATCAGCCAGTTGCTTGCCAATTTCCTTCATAAACTTGCGCACACGCTCCATGTAATAAGTATCAAGCGTACGAAGCTTTACGTCCTTCTTAAGCAACCACCAGGGCAGTCCGCCCATTTCCCACTCAGCACATACATACGGACCAGGGCGAACAATAACGTACATACCATGTTTCTGAGCCAGACGGCAGAAACGGGCTATATCTTTGTTGCCTGTAAAGTCAAACTCATCGGGATTCTGTTCGTGCAGATTCCAGAACACATACAGACAAAGGGTATTCATGCCAAGCGATTTACACATCTCAATGCGTTGCTCCCAATAAGCATCGGGAATACGCGGATAGTGTATCTCTGCCGCTTTAATAACAAAAGGCTTGTCGTTCAGCAGGAATGTGTTCTTGCCTGCTTTGAATGTTCCTCCTGCCGGCTGCGTCTGCGCGCTAGAACAGGCAGCCATGCTAAAAATCAACGTAAACAATAGGGATCTAAATAAATAATTCATACTATTAAATTAAATGTTCGTTTTATTATAGTGGGTATTACCCAACAACTTCTATTTTACTTCTGCCATTCACCGTTTTTTCTACCCTGACCTGCGTGGCAATATGTTCGTTCATCTCACTAACATGAGAGATTACACCAATTTTCCGACCTTGTGTCTGAAGTCGCTCAAGAGCATCCATGGCAACACCCAATGTTTCTGCATCCAGAGAGCCAAAGCCTTCATCGATAAACAAAGACTCCACCTTCATCCTATTCGATGACAGCGACGATAGTCCCAAAGCCAATGCCAGAGAGACCAAAAACGATTCTCCACCCGAAAGTGTATGCACACTTCTTATCTCGCCAAGCATATCCAAGTCGATAACTTCCAATCCCAATGTCTCGGGAATCCGTTTCAGTTCGTAACGCTTGGAAAGTTCCTGCAGATGCTTATTGGCGTAAGTAAGCAGCACATCGAGCGTGTAACCCTGAGCAATCTCCTTAAATTTAGAGCCGGAAGCCGATCCAAAGAGCTGATTAAGCTTCTTCCAGTTCTCGGCCAATGCCTCCTTTACAGGAAGTTCTTTCTCAATCTTCTTCACCTTTTCCTTGCCCTGCTTATGATTGGCAAAGGTTGCATCAATCGCAGCATCCCGCTTCAGCATAGCATCCAGTTGGGTGTTTGCATCCTGTAATTGAGTCTGCAGGTTATCCATTGATTCTTCTTCACCCTGCGGACGAACTTCGGCCGACTGATGTTGTTCCAGCTTCTTTTTACGTTCATTCAACGTAGCACTGATTGTAATTTCATTCTTCTTCAGCTGATCGAGAGCCCTCTTCTCATTAGTTAGCCATGTACTATCCTTCTGCAGGAGTTCGGCTAACAGTTCCAATGTAATTGCCCCATTCTTTTGTGCAATCCACTCTCCTACACTGTTTTGCAATATTTTGTTGCGCTCATCCAAGCGTTCAAGCATGACTGTAACCTCCTTGATTCCACCTTTCAGACTCTCGCTGTTTGCATTCAGCTTATTCAGCTCTTCACTCAATTTTCTGAATTCCTCTTCAACGCCCCTTTTCTTTTTTTGGAAAGCACCGGCCACCTCATCAGCCTTTTTTCCGTCCAGCAGTTTTTTCCTTTCAGCTGCCAGATCGTTATATTCAGTGCGATAATCAGCCAGCTTCTTAGTCTTTTCTTCCTCTCCCTTAATAGCCTCTTCCAAATTCTTTTTTTCTCCTGTAAGAGCCGTTTGCAGGTTTATACTCTTATCTTTTATCTGATTCAGTTCTACCTGATTATTAGACCATTCAGCTGCTAGCTTTTGAAGCTTTACTTGAAGCGTGCCTTGTTCAAAATCAGCTTTCCATGCGGGCAGAGCGACAAGATAAGAATCGGCATCGGCAAAGGCATCCTTGTATTGCTGAGTGTAGCTCTCAACCATCGTTGCAAGGCGGGTAATCTCCTTATTTGATTCCTCAATACCAGCGTTCAGCTCTTCCAATTGCTTCTTTACACTCTCTTTGGCACGGTTCAGTTCTACCTCTTCCAGATTAGCTTCACTGCTGACACCTTCTACACGCAACGGATGATGCAGACTCCCGCACACCGGACAAGCTACTCCGTCCGACAGTTTCTCGCGTAATGCAAGAATCTCTGCTGGCAACAGTTTATCCAGTCTTTCGGCCTCCTTTTGAAGGACTTCCAGCTTCTTTTTATCACCCTCCAGCACTTCCTTACGGCTTTTGAGTGTCTTTTCACTATTGATCGACTGCTTCATTGACGTTTGAGCCGTATTCAACAAGCTTAAAATCAGCTCTGTACGAGGAATTAGTTCCTTGTAGATACTTTGTGCTTCAAACCAGCTATCGAGTTCCTTTGCCCTTTTTAGCTCATTATCCAACAGCTTCTGAGTGGAAGCTAGTTTGCTTTCTGTTCGCTCTTTCAGAGCCTTGGAAGCATCAAATTCCTTCTTTGCCTGAACGCCATTGCGAGTAACCACCTCCAACTTAGCATCCAGTTCACGGGCACGAAGAATCTCCGGTTCAGCCTTCTCAAAGTCCTCATTTACCTTCAGTTGTTTAGCTTCACAAACTTTCAGATTCTCCCTGGCAATAGCAAGTAACTCAGCATTCTTCTTTTCGTCCTGAAGCTTTGTCTGCAGACTATTCCGATATGCAACACATTGCTTCTGAGAGTTCTGCAATTCGTTATACACATCGCGAATCTCCTGCACTTCATCCACCCTTGCCACATAATCGTATCTAGGTTTAGCTGCTTCAATAGCCGTTTTAGCCTCCCCAAGGAGAGTCTGTGCCTGCGATACTTCCTTAATAAGCTCCTGCTCCTGCTTAATCCAGCCAATCTTTTGGTTCAGAATTTCAGCACTCTTCTTTATCACTCCGGAACTTTCGGTAATCTGTTTTCGCTCCAGTTCCAAAGCCTCTATCTGCTCTTCCGTGAGCAATTCAATTCCTTTAATCTTATCTTTCAGCGCATTGAGTTCAGCATCCGCTTCCTGCGTTTTCCGATAAATAGACTGCGAGATACGCGAATAAACATTGGTACCCGTCAGTTTCTCGAGCAGCTCAGCCTTTTCTGTTGATTTCGCTTTCAGAAACGTGGCAAAATCTCCCTGAGCCAGTAACACGGCGCGGGTAAACTGATCGAACGTAAGACCAATGAGATCTACTATCTGTTTCAACAGCTCCGTCTTGGTGCCCTGTTCCTCCACTGTTGTTGTAAGATTGACAAGCTTGATGGAGACATTCCTCAGTCGCCCGGAGAACTTGCTTCCAGCCCGTCCCACCGTCCATGTAGAACGATAATGTTCTCCGCTGAGTGCCACAAAATCGACTTCTGCCATTCCATCCACAGCACCTCTGCGAAGTATATTCCGACTATCTTTCAGGGTAATGGAATCGTTCTTATTATCCTGAATATTGGCGTTGCTGGTTACACTGCTCAATCGCGGTGTAGTATCAAAAAGAGCCAGACACAAAGCATCCAGCAAGGTTGATTTACCTGCTCCGGTGCTTCCGGTAATGGCAAAAATACCTGCCGACTTCAACGGTTCTGCCGTAAAGTCCAATTCAAAATCTCCTTCCAGAGAAGCCAGATTCCTTCCTCTAATTGCTAATATCTTCATGCTCTATTTCCTGGATAACGCTTTGCAGCAGGTTCTTCATTGTGTCGGGCATCTCTTCGCCCCCAAATTGTTTCTCAAACTCCATCCGTGCAATCTCCATTGGAGTAATTGCCTGCAGTTCCTCGTAGGTAAAAGTCTTAGATTCTGCATCTCTACCAACTTGTACAGCACCCAGTCTTGCCAATCGTACTGATTTGGTTTTCAAGGCTTCTTCTATTCTATTCCGAAGTGATGGTTCAGGTTCTGTAATCAGTACTTTCACCTCCAGATAAGGAGAGGTTTCAGTGATTTCCCCTTCCGGTAGTTTGTCAATTTCCTCCAATACTTCATCCAAAGGCCTTGCTTCGTTGGGGATGCTAAGTACCTTAACAGGAGCATCATAAAGCAGTTTTTCAATCTTAGTAACTGCTGCACCATCGATCTCTACCAGTGCCACACTTTGCTTGTAATTCTTCTCAGCAAACGACATTGGCAAAGGAGCTCCGGCATATCGCACCTCCTCACGCCCGCATACTTGCTGACCGCGATGTAAATGACCTAAAGCAGTATAAACAATTTCATTTGAGAAAGCATCGGGCGATACCCACTCTTCACCGCCAACTATGGTACGTTCAGAGCGGTCGTTTTCTGAAACAATACCTCCGGCTGTATGTAAATGTCCCATTGCCACAATGGCCTGGTTGGGTTGCCGTACTTTCAGCACTTCTTGTAACAAGGCCTCGTACATCGCCTTCACTCCCAGCGGATAGCTCTCTGCCTCGGGATAATCTCCCTGCCGGAGATAAGGTACAGCCATACACCATGCCGCCACTTCACCGTCCTTGGTAAGTGGTACAATCAATCGCTGATAGTCTATCAAGCCATCAGTGGTACGTCTCACAATGCCTTTAATGGTAATATTCATCTCCTCGAGAAGAGGATTAGGAGCTTCGAGCCGTGCTGCCGAATCGTGATTACCGGCAATCACCACTACCTGCAAAGCAGAATTATCCGTAGTTATCTCCCTTAAAAACTTATAGAACATCTTCTGAGAATCGGCAGAGGGGTTCGGAGTGTCGAACACATCTCCCGCGATGAGGAGTACATCCACACCTTGTTGCCGGATCTGGTCTCTCAACCACTCCAGAAAGTGCAAATGCTCCGCTTTACGGTTATAGTCAAAAAAAGTCTGACCGATGTGCCAATCGGCTGTATGGAGTAGTTTTATCATCTTCCTGATTAAAGTATTTTCATACAAAAATAGCTTTTTTTATCAGAGTTACACTACTTCATACGAGCATAAAATATATTTGAATATTTACAAGACAAGATTGAACTATAATTCTACTACAAAAAGAGCAAAATATCCATTTATAAACCACTCTTGCAGGCTTCAATATCTGCCATTTGATCGGAGTAGTTTATAAATGTAATAAGCTGGCGTATCCTTGCAAGCTTCAACATCTGCTATTTTATTCATATAACTACTAGTGCCGTTAATATTATCCACACTCTTGCAGGCTTCAATATCTGCATTTCATCGGAGTCGTTTTAAATGTAATAAGCTGGCGTATCCTTGCAAGCTTCAACATCTGCTATTTTATTCATATAACTACTAGTGCCGTTAATATTATCCACACTCTTGCAGGCTTCAGGACTTACTATTTCATCTCTTTCAGAAACTTCAGGGCATTTGTGGCGTGCCTGTAAGTTCTTATTTGTGAGCTATGTACATACACTACCTTGCCTGTTTTATCTACAATATAAGTAACTCTACCGGGCAAATATCCTAATAAATTGGACGGTACCCTGAACATCTTGCGTACTTTATTTCCCTCATCACTTAGCAACGTATAGAGAAGAGCATTTTCTGTAGCTAACTCCTTATGGCTATCAACAGATTCTCTGCCAATGCCAATAACCATAGCATCGGCCTCTCTGAATTCATCAAGGTTTTCCTGGAATGCCCAGACCTCACGCAAGCAACCTGGGCTACCATCTGTAAGGTAGAAGAAGATAACCAGATTATGTTTACCTATCACAGAATCGATAGCCAAAGTATTACCTTCCTGATCCTTCAGAGAGAAAGAAGGAACCTTACTGCCTACACCTATTTTAGATTTCTCTATCTCTGTTTCCTTAGTATGTGTAAAACCCCGAAAATCAAAATAGAAAACAAGCGTTATTAAAAAGAGAACCAGAAAAGTTCTATAATAGTTCCTGAACTTCTTATATTTAGGATGATTAACACTATGGCTTCCGATAATTCCCCTGAGTTCATCGGCAAATACCGGTTTTATATTGATAATCCAACTATCGGTGTGGTACACAATTTTCCTGAACTTACTCCGGTAAGTGAGTAGTGGCAATCCCAATGCTATGAAAAGAATCAGCCAGAAATTATCTAAAAGTAGCATTATCATATTATCAGAATTTATAGGTTATCAAATTATGAAAAATTCACTCCATTGGCCTACTATTATAACAGATTAATTATTAAAATGTTGATAGCACAAAATTATTCCCCATAGATTTTTATTTCATGCTGAATAGATTCCAAATATTGGAGAATGAATTCTGCTTATTGCTGAATAATTAGATATGTAAATGAGTACAAATACATGGAATATTCTCTCAATACTATTGTATTCAGAATTATTCGTTTTACTTTTGAGTGACAAATAACATAATTACATAAAATGAAACCATTAATAAAAACAGTTCCGGCCCTTTTGGGAGGCCTGTCATTTTTCACTGCTGCACATGCACAGCAAGAGAGTAAACGTCCTAATATCATTTTTATTCTGGCAGATGATATGGGTTATGGCGATCTGGCTTGCTACGGAAACAAGGTGGTAAAGACACCAAACATAGACAAACTAGCCATTGATGGTATCCGATTCACAAACTGCTATGCAGGATCGGCCATCAGTTCGCCTTCCAGATGTTCGCTTCTTACAGGCAAGCATACAGGGCATACCACCATCAGAGATAACTTCTGTAAGGCACAAGGACTTCCCGGATTGAAAGGCACTAATCCTATCCGCAGAATGCATCTGCTTCCTAACGACACTACTATTGCCACTGTATTAGGATCAGCTGGTTACAGAACTTGCCTGGTAAATAAATGGCATCAGGATGGATTTAATCCCGGAGCCGGACCGTTGGATCGTGGTTTCGATGAATTCTATGGCTGGTTAATCAGTACAGAGAACTCTAATACACCTTATTATTATCCTGCTTTGCGTTTCTATAACCGCGATTTGAAAGTTATTCCGGAGAACGAAAATAACAAACGAGGCATACACGACAGCGATCTGTCCGTAAATGAATCTATAGATTTCATTGATCGTAATAAGAATAATCCATTCTTCCTGTATCTGGCTTTCGACGTTCCTCATAAACCTTATTTCATCAATAGTCTGGAACCTTATTCAAATTCATCTCTATCAGATACGGGGAAATTGTATGCTAGTCTGATTACTCACACCGACGAAGCAATAGGTCGTTTAATTGATCATCTGGAAAAAACAGGCTTGCGTGACAACACTATTATTATTTTTGCATCAGATAATGGAGGTGCGGTACAAGCCCCTCTTGACGAGTTGAACTGCAATGCCGGATATCGTGGGCGAAAAGGTATTCTTTACGAAGGAGGTATTAAAGTGCCATTCATCGTTAATTGTCCGAAGCACATAAAAGGTGGACAAACAATGAAGAATCTTATCTATTTCCCGGATGTAATGCCTACCCTTGCAGATTATGCACATGCAAAGCTTCCTCAGCATATCGATGGAATAAGCATCAAAGCCTTACTTGATGGCAAGAAACAAGATACAGACGACCGGGTATTCTATTGGGAATTCCCTGGAAATCAGGTTGCTGTACGTAAAGGTGATTGGAAGATTGTATCTGTAAAAAAAGGTACTAATCTTGAGCTGTATAACATCACAAAAGATCCTTACGAGAAAACGAATCTGGCAGAGAAGTATCCAGAGGTGCTAAAAGATCTTGAGAAAGAAATTAAGAAATCGCGCGTAGCTTCTCCTAACTGGCCTATTGAAGGAGAATAAAACAAGTTTTAAGTAATTAGAAGATTGATCTTTATAGGAAGTTTAGAACAACTATTTTTCTGTAAAGATGCAAAAGTTAGCATTTACCATTAGAGACCTGAAGGTATATCTAAACAAAAGTAAAAGAGATAATAACTTTGAAATAAAAGCATTTCTTTGTGTTCAAGGTATATCTGAGATTATTGCTATCCGGTAAAATTCATACTTTTACTCATGTCAATAAATGTTTTTTTGCAGAAACGAATAAAGACAATTAGGGCTTAGTTTATCTGCATCGGTATGCTTCTTGCGTTTATTCTTTTCTTGCATAATAAAACCCCGAAAGTTTTTTGTCTAACTTTCGGGGTTCATATCAAAAGAACTCAGCCCTTTATTTTTTTGATCTAAAAAGTTTTACCGGAAAGAATAATCTAAAACAAAAGCAAAAGGCTGTCTGATCAAACCAGACAGCCTTTTACTATATATAAAACAGAATAAACTAGAAACCACTCAAATTTAACCGTCCTCCAGTTACACATTTACCTGAAAGAGATGCTGTAGGTATTGCACTGCTCAGAATAGCATTGATAGCTTCTGATGCAGTAGCTCCCGGATGAGATGCAAGATATAACACAACAGCACCAGTAACATGTGGTGCAGCCATGGACGTACCGCTCTTATAAGCATAACGTGAATAAACATTACCCTTTGATTTAAAAGGTACACAAGACATGATATCAGATCCCGGAGCAGCAAGATCGACCGATTTTGGTCCGTAATTTGAGAAACTAGATAAAGCTCCGGTACTTGTAATGGATGCTACAGATATTATATTGCTATTATTATATGCTGCCGGATAGCTAGCCAGCAATCCATCATCATTGAAGCCATCATTACCTGCTGCTGCAACAAATATAATTCCGGCTGCGTTAGCTCTCTCTATCGCATCAAATAAAGCCTGAGAATATCCACTTCCGCTCCATGAGTTATTGGTTGCTACAATATTCATACCTGCTTTTTTTAGCTCAGTAAAGTAATCGATTGCTTTGATAGCATCGGCAGTAGTACCTCCTCTTCTACCCATGAACTTACCGCTCAACAGTTTTACATTCCAGCATACACCGGCTACACCCACGCCATTATTGCCGGAAGCACCGATTATACCTGCCACATGAGTACCGTGATCATCCAATGCAGCATCAAAAACTTTATTGTTATTTCCAGCGAAATTCCAGCCATACACATCGTCTACATAACCATTCCCATCATCATCTATTCTGTTACCAGCTATTTCTCCCGGATTTGTTCCTGCATTTGCTGCCAAATCTTCGTGTGTGTACATGTATCCTTCATCTATAACACCTACATATATATCACTGGAACCAGTGTGACCAGCGGCCCATGCACTTGCAGCATCACAACCAAACTGATTAGCAGGAGAAGTAGACGATCCGTACATACCCCAAAGAGTACCATCCGTAAAGTAAGTATCATTAGCTGCCTCGTCAATTGTATATATGTAATTAGGTTCTGCATATTCAACAGCACCCAGCTTCTTCAAGAGTCCAACAGCTTCTTGCACATTCTTTGAAGTTTTAACCAAAGTAACACCATCTTTGTCACCATTACGCTTCATAGCATTAGTAAGAATCTTCTCGGCCACAACTCCGCTTACATTACTTAACGCGCTATCTCTTGCAGCAGATGATGAATTACTTTTAAATTTCACAATAACCTCGTTAGCCACAAAAAGTGAATCGGACGAGCTAGTAGATACAGTACGTGTTTGAACTCCAGCTTCTGTTTGTGAATTGATCACGGTCAATGATTCTTCATCCGAACAACCTGGAGTAATAACAACCGTTGAACCCAGTAAAATGATAGCTGAAAAGATAGGATTAGTAAGGCACTTTTTCATAATTCTTTTTTAATTACTTTATGCATCAATAAATTACAAATCACAAAAAATGGCAGAACATTCTGATTTTGAAGAACAACTGTCAATTAGATTACGAAGATAGAATTTAATTTTTATAAAATTGATTGCATTTTAATTAAAATAGTGTTCTATTTTAACTGTATGTTCGATTTATTTTAATAAAAATTATACGATATAAGTACAGAGAAGAGAATATCCTGAAAAAAGTATATTAGGTCTTTGAAAGTTAAATCTCAGAGCAAAAAGACTATACTTTGATTTTCTAAAGAATACAAATTGATTCGAATTCTTAGATAAAGCTCTATTCTCAAATAAAGTTCTAATAATTAAACGGGGTTGTTCCATTTTTTTAGGACAACCCCTCATAAACTTATTTTAAAATGAGGCTACACATTGCTTATATATAACTAATAAATCCAGTTATGGCATTATAGATACCTTATCTTATGCATACACTGTTGCTTATATATAACTAGCAAATACACAAATTACATAATAACTAGCTATCTATCAATTTATTAACTACAAACTATCACCAAAATCTTCTTTAAACTTAGCCATCAGTTTCTGTGGCCAATCAGACGTTGGTTCTAGTTTACCCATGAAGAAACGTAGCACTGGTGGCTCCTCAATAAATCTCAGTCCACCAATAAGATGACGATTCTGATAAAGCCATGCCATACGGTCTTCTACATATTTTAATTGAGACAATGTAAACACACGACGTGGTACTGCCAGGCGAAGCAACTCCATATTAGCTAAAGGCTCAACACCATTTTCATCGCGTTGATTGGATAACGTGCCACGTTCCATACCTCTGACTCCTGATATTAAGAAAAAGGCTGCAGCCAATGCTCCTGCAGGATATTCATGTTGTGGAATATGAGAGCATATTTGCATAGCATCTACATGGGCTCCAAGAACTCCGGCTGGTTTAACCATCGGCACACCCTTTGCATCCAGTGAATCTACAAGATACTTAATGAATATCGGACTCTGACTTACAATCGTTTCATCCCAAACCTCGTACAGACCTACTGCCATTGCTTCTACTTCGCGAATGGACATACCACCGTAAGTAAGGAAGCCTTCATACAGAGGTACAAAAACCTGAAGCTTATTATAAACATCTGTATTATTGGTACATATACCTCCCCCTCGTGAACAACTGAGCTTGCGGGCAGAGAAGTAACAAATATCAGACAAGCCGGTCATTAGTTTAATAACGGTCTCCATATCAGCGTTTTTAAACTCTTCTTCACGCTGTATTATCAAGTAAGCATTTTCGCCCATCAAACTAGCGTCAAGTACAAGTAGCAGACCATATTTATCGGCTATAGCACGTACATCACGAAGATTCTGCATAGAGAAAGGTTGTCCACCAATTAGATTTGTTGAAGCTTCCATACGGATAAAAGGAATATTTTCAGGACCATTAGATTTGATAATTTCTTCCAATGCTTCGATATTCATATTCCCCTTGAACGGATGATCAGAGTTTATTACGTAAGCTTCATCATAAAGCAATTCAGCTATTTGTCCTCCTCTAAGAGTTATGTGAGCCATTGCTGTTGTGAAGTGATAATTCATTGGAATTATGTTTCCCTTCTTTACATAAGCCTCTGAAAGAATATTTTCGGCAGCACGTCCCTGGTGAACAGGTAAGAGATATTTCTTATCCAGAACATCCTCGACTGCTTTTTGTAACCGTTCAAAACTTTGAGAACCGGCATAAGCATCATCAGCCCGAAGCATTGCCGATACCTGGTTATCACTCATAGCATTTGTTCCCGAGTCGGTCAACATATCGAGAAAGACATCTCTTGTACTAAGTTTAAAAGTGTTGAATCCACCTTCATAAAGAGCTTCCATACGGCGTTCCACCGGAACAAGATTGAGTTTTTGAACAATGCGCACTTTGTGCAATTCCAATGGAATATTTTCCCCGCTGTAGAATTTAATTTCCTGCATAATAATAAAAAATGTGTTTACTGTATAGATATTTATTTAAAGCCAAGCATAAAAAAATTGCGTACTCTCCGGTCAATAAAGCACGCAATTCAAAAAATAAGAAGTGTCGTTTCGCTACACTTTTAAAGTACTACGTTCGCAAATATATGCATTATCTAATAAAAACAAAATAAAATGCAAGTAAATTCATCAAAAGTAAGATTTTTATCTATTATTTGGAATAATTATAACAATAATATCCATAACCGTATCAAAAAGGAGCTTGTATCATATTTTATATATGCAAGAATCTCAGATATTTAGAAAGAGAAACCTTAGTCTTCTTCAACTATTTATAGAATACAAAAAGCACTTAGCTGACAAGTCTGGGAATTTATCTTTTACTAATTCCTGATATTTATACCAGGAGCTTTATTTTTAACTAAAAACATTGAGGATAAATCAAAATTAAATTGTTTATTTATAATATACTAAACTAGTGAAGCCCAAAGTGATAGATATTCTATTTTTATAAACTAAATGCACTTAAATTATGAAAAAGGAACTTTTACTTCTATTTATATTAGTTATCGGAGCTCCTCTAAGGGGGCAGGTGCATCTTCCTATTACTGCTGACGATAACACTGTAGTACTAGATCATTTTGATTCAGCATCTATAGGTGAAACTGTTGGAACCACTAACTACACAGATGGCTTAAGCGGACTAAGCAAAGCTATTGATTTTTTGAATTCAGGTAATTTTGTTATCTATTCAAATAATGCAGATCTAACTTATAAAGGAACTGTAGAAATGTGGATTAATATTAGTAGTTATAATAAAGGATTATTAAACATTAACTGGTTTAAATCGTACTCATCTCCTTCATCGGGACATGTATTTCACTTAGGAATAGATTCCGAAGGGAAAATAGGATTAAGTGGATGGAGTGGAATTGTAGAAAATAGTTTTAAAAGCAATGAAGCAGTACCTCTTAATATCTGGACTCATATTGCAGTAAGCTGGGGAGATTCAACTAAAATTTATATTAACGGAAAAAAAGATTTGTCGTCACCACTATTATTTCGTCCGGCAGTTAGTTCTGGAAATTCCATTTATATCCCCTACTGGGGTAACAAAATTGGGTACATAGACGAATTACACATTTCAAAAATACAAAGAACAGATGAAGAGATCAAAACAAGAGTTATAACCAAAATAACATCTGCCAATCCTACAATAAGTGATAGTAATACCTTGATTTTAGATCATTTCAATTCTGTTTCTAATGGCGAAACTGTTGGAACAACAAATTATATTGATGGTTTAACCGGACTTGATAAAGTTATAGATTTCTCCTCTGCCGGGAATTACAACATCTATCCAGTAAATGCAAATATTACTAATGCAGGAACCGTAGAGATGTGGGCATACCTTAATAGTTATAACAAAGGATTGCTTACCATTAACTGGAGCAAATACTATTCAAGCCCTTCAGGTGGATATGTATTTCACTTAGGAGTCGATTCAAATGGAAATATTAAACTAAGTGGATGGAGTAGTGTTGTAAACAATGATTTTATAAGCAAATCTGCAGTTCCATTAAATAGCTGGACACATATTGCTGTAAGTTGGGGAGATTCAACTAAAATATATATTAACGGAGTAGCAGATACTGTCTCAGTTCTTCCTTTTAGGCCATCTGTATATTCTGGTAATTATTTATATCTTCCCTACTGGGGTAGCCAAATTGGCTATATCGATGAATTGCACGTATCTAAAGTACAACGAACAAATAGTGAAATTGCATCCAGAGTTGCTCCCTACAATACCAATACTGGCATAAATAAGTTTACAATTAATAATAATACTAAAATATATCCTAATCCTGTTACAGAAAACTTAACAATAGAATCTGATGAGGATATACAATCTATCGAATTAATTAATCTATCTGGCCAGATTGTAAAAAAGTACGGTAAACAAAACATTATTTCTCTCTTGAATATACAATCTGGAACATACATAATTAAAATAAATTTCAGCAATAATAGAAGTTTCACGAAGCATATAATAAAGAACTAGACGTAGTTATCAATATAAACTAAGCTATTTGTTTTAAGCACAAAACAAAAGGATCACCAGGGTAATGCTTTCAGAGAATTGAAGTTGCTCTGAAAAGGTATTACTTTAATCAGAAAATGGGTTGTTCAAGAAGTTAGAACAACCCATTTTTCGCTTTCTGTTATGATATTTTTTATATTCCATACAGTCACAAAACTAATCCTGTTTTAAATAAAAAATGGCAAGATAGGATTGTCCATCTTGCCATTTCCTGTACTTTAGGAAGTACTATTTATCGTCAAATAAATATTTACCACCTTTTTTCATCCAATTTCTTCCTTTGGTAAACATCTCACTGTCATGATGCGATGTTTTATCCTTATGAGTATTTGTATTCTCAAATTTGTCCTTCTCAATCTTCTTCATTTCACGAATAACCCAGAGCAGATCAGTCCACGACTCCTTATTATCATACAGATAATCCTTCAGCGCTTCACATTTCACTATAGACACTACTCTGCATCCAAAATGCTTGTAGAACTGGTCCATATCTACTATTTCCTTTCTAACCATAGTACTTGCCGACTCCATAACACCTAAATAATGAAGAAGTTCCATCTGTTTTGTTTCTTCCTCTTTCGTAGAAGGAGTCTCTACAAAATCATATTCTCCGAAGTGTAAATCGCGATAAATCTCAAAGTACTTATCTTCATCCAGCATTTTTCTAAGCTCAAGAATAGCCTTTATACCCTCGATAGAATTCTTTTTGCGATGCTCTCCCAGGAATTTAGACAGACTATAACTTACTATAAACAAAGCAGATGTAGAAAATAGCATAACAGACAATTTGCTATACACAGCTCCTGCTCCAAACCAAAAATAGATCGTTTTTAGCAAGGCATGATTAGCACCGCTACTTCCAAATAACTTGAATGCCACAATTGCGCCTAGCAGAAATATGATAAAGACAAACAGTACCAGATTAATAAACCATATTAAATCCTTAAACAGATCCGTGTTTTTCATTTTTTCCCGAAGGCTTTTTGGAAAAACATAGTAGTTTCTGATAAAGAAATCGTGCTGTTTCTTATAGATATGTTTTGAAAAACCTATTATAGCAATAATAACTATCGTCCCCAATAATACACTAAACATAATAAAACATTCTATTTTTCTCTGCTGTCCTCACCGCAGAGAGTTATCAATAAAAACGTAAGGACAATTAATTGAGCGTTTATTTAGCTGATATACAGTAAAATAATCACAAATTTACGTTTTCAGTTCTTATATCAAATTCATAAATAAAATATAGACTACAAACTTACATAATAATCTCGATTTATATGCGTGCCATATAAAAATATGGCTTTTATTTATAGACTACAAATATAAAGAATTTAGTTTGTTTTAGGGCAATTCCAATTGAGAAAGAAGCACCACAAACACTAGTCAGAAGCCGTTTGGCTTCCATCAGGCTTGCCGGTAACACTGTGCCTATCTCTCTTTAATGGGCCCTCTTATCTATTTCGTATTTACGAGGCTTGCCGGATGCACTTCTCTGCTTACTCAGCGTTCTTCGTATTCTTACCGTTCTTTTTACGTCTTCTATAAGATTTAAAGCCCATAACAAGGAATACCGATACAAAAATAATTACCCACAGATTAGCTATAAATGTAAGAACCTCAAGAAATACCTGCCATCCATTCATTAGGGCATCCCAAAAGTCCCCGATGAAAGTATTCGATTTAACCGCGTTCTTGTAGAAAGAAACTCTAAGCGTGCTATAATTAACCTGATCATTCAGATATTTCATACGTCCTTCAATAGACTCAATATCAGCTTGCAAGTCGGTCAGTTGCTTTTGCACAGCAAGAAGATCCTTCAAGTCCTTGGCCCTATTTAATAAATCAATCAGTTTGGCTTCAGAAGCCTTTTTAATTTTCAGGCGAGTCTGAGTATCGATATAGTCTTCAGTAACATCTTCAATATCCATCGATTTATTATCCAGGTTCCTGATGTCTGCATACTCTATTATATAAGTCATCAAGCTATCTAATTTAGCTGCCGGTACACGAATTGTTAAGTCACACCCTTTATTTGATTCGTTACTATAATTTTCGTCATTAGAGATATACGCATCAAACTTCTTAACCGCCCTTTTAATAAACACGTCAGTCTTTTCAATATCGTTAGTCCGGAATTTAAGACTCCCGTTCTTAATCAATTTCCGTTCAACAGAACTTATGGAATTGTCCGATTTTGCTTCACTTTTACTTAGAGTGGTAACTTCTGTCATTTCTTCACTTTCTTTACCTAAAGAGAGAGATGGCCTTGATGCTCCATTTGTACCTTTAGAACCACATCCAGCTAAGATGAATAAAGATAAGAATATAAAGCAGATTGTTTTTTTCATAATTAGAAATTTGAACAGTCATTAATAAATTAACATATCAGATTTAATCATGTAAATATAATGACAAAATATTTATTAACAAAAGTATAGAGACATTTATATCAGATATATTTAAAAGAGCTGCCAAATTATTCTTTTCCAAGCATCCTTTTGATAAGAGCAATTTTATCCTTCCTCTCTACAGAGTAAGTATCACTCTGCTCGTCGAGATAACTATAAAAGAACAACGCTTTCTCAAGCAGATTAGCTTTCAGCGCATCATCCGTTTTCAGCAGAGCATCCTGATAGAACAGTTCCGAAATCATTTCTACCATCATTGGCAAGTCTTGCTCTTCACATCTTTCCCTCAGAAAGCCCAATATCGTCATCGCATCATATCCATAGAAGTAATCAGAATCCGCCTGAAAATAAGAACCATACAAATCACTCACACTATTTTCCTGATCTGATGGATTACCCAGGCTTTTCTTTCCATGAATGGCTTTATCCAATGCCAGAAAAAACTCCTGAATTAATTTCATAAAGTAATCTTCTTCGTACATAAATTACATGTTAAATATTAGTATGATAGTCAGAGCCAAAATAACAGAACCTATTATTGATGGAATCAGAACCGATTCAGTTCTATACTTCGTATCTTTACCCACATATTTCCCCCAAAAGATATAATATAAAGGTATCGAGCCCAGAATATTGACAATATTCAGCAAAGATATTCTCATGTCTGATTGCAATAAAACTGGGTATGCTATTGCTCCATAAAGGAGAGTGTAAATAGCAACAACAGCTTGTCCACGTTTGTTCTTTAGCCTCCTGAGATTGAGAAACATCAGCACTCCACCAAAGAAGACAGAGCAAAAAACCGTAAAAGCATATATAGCGAACCTAGAGTAAAGTAAAGGAGCCTCTTGGTCCTTCGTTATATTATAATCCCACTCACCAAAAAAGCCTAATGGATTTCTGGTATTAGTCTTTACCTTCCTTGGCTGCAGATTATCTCCTTCTCTCAATTCTTGTGATTCCATTTTTATTCGTTTTAAAGGCCTTGTCTAATGGTTATGGTTACTAGTTATAATGCTAGAACTATTGTAATTTCATTAGATAATGGCATTTATATAAAGATTCATTTTGTAAATATAATGATATTGTTTTTATTGACAAAACAATACCAAATTAAATTATACATTCCAGTTTAACTAACATTTCACTATGTAATGTTTTAAATGCTTTAATCTAATTTATGAGCGCGAATCAAGAAAAATAGGCGCAAATGATACATGCCTGTGATTTCTAGGCGCAAATTCATTCATGTGAATCAACAGCTTTCTCCTTATCAAGAAAGTTTGCGATAGCAGTTGAATAAACAACGGCAAACAGTCCAACAACAATTCTTATTCCTGAGGATATCAAAGTACCTTTGTTTTCTGTACTCATCTGTAAACTTTGAACATAGTTCCATATTTTATAGATAAAATCCGGGAAAGCCCATACAATGATAATCAGTCCCATCAGCACCAGAGCAATTTCATAAACCGACTTCCTGCTTACCGTAAATGGAACGTCTTGTTCAAAGTCGGACGATTTGCATATCATTCTTACAATCATATCCGTTTTGAAAATAAAACAGAGATCGAGTAGAATCATAACGATAAACACAAAGAAAGAAACTCCTGCATAAAGCATATTATCCGAGGATAGGTTCTCACTAAAAAGCATGGCAGAAAGGTAAGCAAAGCTTCCTACCATGAGCTGGATAATAGTAACAAGAAAGTATATTCCTAGAATTTTAATGGCAATTTCATAGATATCAGACTTTTTCATAATAAGGTTATTTCGTTCGTATTAATTATGCAATTAATCTATAACATCAAAGGTCTAAAAACGACGAAACCTTCCGACAAAGGGAAGGTTTCATTATCCGTTTTAAAGTGCAGTATATCAGGACAAAGCTGATAAGGGCACTATTTACAGTACAAAGATAATTGTTTTTTTCTTATACAATAACTTTATGTACTTTTTTATTCTGGAAATTGAAACTCCGAGCATTTTTCTATTACCCTCTTAACATTGCCCGGTACTTTATTTGTTTTCATAATATTTCTATCTGTTCGTCTATACTAGTCGCTTTCTTCATATTACGTTATTTGTTACAAATATAACAAAATCCATTTCAATTTAAGCCTTTTTAGCTACTTTTATCTTAATAAAAAAACAAACAAACTCACAGTATATAACCAAACTAAGTTATAGTATCGTGAATAAGAGTCAAACAGCTTAAAACAGCTCTTTTATACCTATCATTATTCTATATTTATTTATAAGACATGCTTAAAATCAGGAATCACGCATAATCGTTAATATAATATAAATAATTAGATATACTTTTATTTTAAATTCAATTATTCATATTTATCTAAATATTATATATACATTTGCACAAACTAAAATTTAATATTATGCTTAGAATAAAAGAATTATGTAAGAAGAATTACATTACACAAGCAGAGCTTGCTAAGAAAATGGGTATCAGTGCATCAGCCTTGGCACAAAGTATATTGGGTAACCCAAGTCTTGACAGATTAGAAGCAATAGCCAATGCTTTAAACGTTCATATTGCAGATTTATTTCAAGACGACAGAACAAAACTTACCGCTCTGGCTTACTACGGTAACAAGTCATACAAAGCCGATTCCGTTGAAGAACTACAAAAAATTACAGACTTAATAACCATTAAACAAATAAACGAAAACCAAAAAGAATTCCTTCTCAACAAACCTTATGGTATGGTTTTTGATATTAAAAATAGTAAAGCGGAAATATTCAACAGACAATACCAATTACTGGGAGAAACGGAAGGAATAAACAACGTTTACACCATGGAATTAAGGAACGCGAATTTATACGGACTAACAGAAGAAATGATGAACCATCTATTCGAACTCGTCCAAACCGAAGGAGGTATTACCAAGGGGCTCTTGTATTCTACAAATTCAAATCCATTCATAAAAAGAGATTGTATAGAAGAACAGCTCATGTGGCTTGAAATCTACAACAGCAAGCTTCTCGATCTATCTCTCTACATAGACTTAGCTCCGCTACATTGGTATAATATATACTAAACAACGCGGTATCCCTCTTCACTAACATTAGCGGAGAGGGATTCGCTTTTTAATAGTTAGCATACTCCATCATAGAGGTGTTCCCACACTCCTCCTATGGCAGAAACCCCTGAATAATACTACTCACATTATCCAGTGCAATGCAAGAGCCGAAGTACACACTAACGCTTTTCTCTTTCTGTCCAATTCTCAGCGTAAAGGTTTCGTCCTGACCGTCGTACACCACCATTTCTTCCACCTTCGCTATTCCGCTTTCCACTGTAACCCGGAGCGGCTCAAACCTCGATTTCAGGTTTATGAAGTCGGCTGCAAGCAGTTGCTCAAACAAATCTAGCACCACCTCCTGGCCCACCATACTAATTTCCTTGTCCTGGCAACCGTCTATTCCTTCCAGTGTAAGTTGTCCGTTGCCATCGAAAACAGCTTTCTCAACAAGTGGATTCAGCCCATTGAGCCTTTCGTAAGAGATTACCAGCTCATCGAGGCGAAATGAGTGCAGATCTTCCCGCCGGAGCCTCTGGTATTTAACAGGGTTATTCATGTTTTTAGTTTAAAATATTGGGGCTTAATGTTTTAAAACATCCAAGATCAACTTATATTTCTCACATTCATAATATTACAAATATTGAGCAATTATATACATACAATTCGTTTTGTTATTATTTCCCATAACCTTCATTCTGTTCCGCAGCCTTAGCCGATGGAGCACCCATTGAATAGATAACAGGTTTTCCCTTGCTTCCGGTTGATTTTACTATCTCGTTATTATAGTTGAGATACAAGCCCTTAGCTGTTTCAGACATTACATAATTGTAGTACTGTTCGTTTTCAAATAAAACACTGAATGCATCTACATGATCCACATAACACCTGCGTGCTGCCTTATCAAACTCCTGGGGGAAGATGCTTTGTTCAAACATTGTAGCATCATTCTTCTTGGCTAGTTTAGACAGTTTATCCTTAGATTCACTATTCAACTGGTTTATGATTGCTGTCACAACAACCCGGTGGGCTTCAGTAAAACTGTCTTTGTACTTGAGGTTTATTTTGTCTATGATATTTTCAAGCAAATCTTTCTTCTCCTCCGGTTTGTTTCCTTCTTTTGTATTTTCTCCTTTCAGCGTCTTTTCTTTAATTGTGGGAGCCAGACTCACCGATCCGCTGAAGTTTTCCTCAACCTTTGAATTTATCAACGCTATTTTATTTTCCAGATTTACTTTCTCATGAGATGTTTTCGGTATAAATTTATACAGAAACTCGGCAAAGATGTAAGAGCGATACAACTCCTTGTCGAAAGTCCTCACCACCTGAGCCATATAAGCGTAGAACCGTATAAAGTTCTTTATCAGAGAGCGTACCTTAAAGCGGTTTTCCTCCGTTAAAAAGTTATAGGCCTCAATTGCAGGCTTAAGGGTACTTGCCAGTTTACCCAGATCTGTTTCTCCCTGGTTTCTTGCCGAATATATCTGATACACCTTTTCTTCATCGTCCGTGTTCCAAAGGTGGAACTGATCAATATCGTTCTTAAACGTGTACACCAGATTTACATCTGTGGCTTTATCCAGCAAAGTATCTTCGTAGAATGGTTCGAAAGACTTTTTAATCTCCTCTGCCGAATTTACAAAATCGAATACATAAGTATCCTGCTTATCAAGCATACTGCGGTTCAGGCGCGAGAGAGTCTGCACAGCCTTCACACCTTTCAGTTTCTTATCAACAAACATGGTATGCAGTTGCGGTTCATCAAATCCGGTCTGATATTTCTCGGCTACAATCAGCACATTAAACAAGTTCGAAGAGAAATAGAGCGGTAGCCTTATCTCACTTATTTTTCTATCCTTCGTTGAGTTTAGTTGCGGTTCGGTATACTCTTTTCCCTCAAATTTAACAGAGCCCGAGAATGCAACCATCGGACGTACATCCGTATAGCCCTTCTTCTGACAGTATTCCCGCATAAGGAAGAAATAACGCACAGCGTGAGCACGCGATGGAGCAACCACCATTGCTTTTGCATTTCCATTTATTTTGTTCAGCGTAATTTCCCTGAACTTCTCTACCATGATTTCCACCTTCTGATCCAATACAAACTGATGGTTGTCGTGGTAAGCCTTTATAGCTTTTGTAGCAGGTGGTTCCTCCAGTTCCGGATTCTCCTGCACCTGTTTGGCAATCTCGTAAGAGATCTGGAAGGTAGTATAATATTTCAGAACATCTTCAATAAAATCCTCGTCAATGGCCTGCCTCATTGAATAGTGATGAAAAGCATCGTACCCCTCTCCCTTTTTTATACCGAAGGTTTGCAGCGTTTTTGGCTTCGGTGTAGCAGTAAATGCATAGAACGAAAGATTACCGTGCTGCCCCTGCGAAAGCAAAGTTTCCACCATTTCGTCCATTTCATCCTTCAACGCCTCTTCGGTCTTCTCCTCCAGTTCGGCCATTTCCTTCAATGCTTCATCCGTATCTGCCAAAGCAGCTTTCAGCTTATCGGCACTTTTCCCACTTTGTGAAGAGTGCGCTTCATCTACAATGATGGCAAAGTTCTTTCCTGCATGATTGTTCAGCTCCTTGTAGATGATAGGAAAACGATGCAGTGTGGTTATAACAATGCGCCGTCCGTCGTTGATGGCATCCTTTAGCTTGGTCGAATTATCCTTGTCGGTAATGGTCTCTATCTGCCCATCCATATGGTCGAAGCCCAGTATGGTATCCTGCAATTGTTTGTTCAGTATACGTCGGTCGGTAATTACAAAAACAGTCTGAAATATATCCTTTTCCAGCTCATTGTGTAAAGAGGCAAGTCTGTAGGTGAGCCAGGCAATTGAGTTTGATTTACCCGATCCTGCAGAATGCTGAATCAGGAAATTGTGTCCTGCTCCCAAACTTTTTGTCTCGGCAACCAACTTCTCAACCACGTCCAGCTGATGATAACGCGGGAAAATAATCCGTACGGAGGTCGATTTACGCTCCTTCTCTTTTCCGTTATTATCAATTTCAATTTTAATTTTATTGGATTCCTGTCGGGATATATAGCGTTGAAGAATAGAAAGCAACATCTCACGTTGCAAAACCATTTCCCAAAGATAAGAAGACATATACCCGTTGGGATTGGCCGGATTACCCCCATCACCAATGTTCCCTGCACCGTTAGATCCCTGATTAAACGGCAGAAAATAAGTATCCATACCCTTTAGCTGAGTAGTCATTGCCACCTCATATAAGTCGGCACAGAAACAAACCAGTATTCTATTATTAAAATGGAAGATAAACTCCTTCGGTTCACGATCATGCATAAACTGCTTCTTTGCATTATCCACGCTCTGCCCCGTGAGCTGATTCTTCAACTCTATAGCCACAATAGGGATACCATTCAATAAAAGCACCATATCAATGGTGTTGTGGTTTTGCGTGGAATAGGCAAATTGACGAGTTTCGGTCAGTATATTAGCATTGTATTTCTCCACCAACTCATTATTCAGATTAGAAGCCGGAGCGAAATAACAGAAACGAATATTGATGCCCCTGTCCTTTATTCCCTTTCTTAGTACATAAATCAGGCCATAGCGAGCCACGTCTGCCTGAAACATCTTATAGAGCTGACTTTCCGCTTTATCTCCATACACATTAACATATCGTTGCCACACCTTGGGCTGTGTATTATGTATAAACTGCATCAGCACAGGCATGTCTATAGCCCTTTCCTTATCGTAAGTGCTCTGATTGCCTTTTACATACCCCCCATTGTTGAGGAGGTAAGATTCTATGTCTTTTTCAAACTGAGATTCTTTCGTATTCATAGTATCCGATTTTATTATATCAGCTTTCCCTTTTCAGTAATGCGATATTGCTGTTTAGAGCTTGTGGGCTTATCGGGAATGGTCAATTCAATAAGTCCGCTTTGCAAAGCCGGTTTAATATATAATTCTCTTAAATTCTTTTCATCTTTCAGCCCCAGTGCCTGTAATATTTCCTGTTTGCCCAATGGCTTTTCCCGGAGTGCATTTAATAGCCTTTCAACTTCGGGGGTAACTACGGGGGTAACTTCGGGGGTGATGGTTATAATTGCCTGATAAATAGCCTCCAGCATAAATTCTATAAACGGTGCACAATCTGCTTTTTCAGAGCTTTCGTTTATTGCATCATAATAAGCATGTTGTTTTTGGTAAACCATATTCTCTACAGGCAGATGGGCAAACTGACTGTTCCACCTGCTGAGTAAAAGAGTCTGCCAGAGGCGTCCGGTTCTTCCGTTACCATCGGCAAACGGATGTATAAATTCGAACTCGTAATGAAATACACAACTGGCAATCAATGGATGTTCGTCCGTTTGTTGCAACCAGGAAAACAGATCCTTTATTAAAAACAGCACACGATTTGCCGGAGGAGCCACATGAATAACCTCCGTATCTGCCACAACACCAACGCCACCCATACGGAACATGCCGCTTTGATCAATCAATCCCTCAGTCAAGGTGCGGTGCGCTTCAAGTAAATCGTCCACGGAATACGGATTCCAATCCAGAAATTTATCATAAGCCCTGATAGCATTGCGCACCTCCTGAATTTCCTTAATGGGAGCCACAATATGTTTACCATCGAGAATAGCCGTTATCTGCTCGGCCGAAAGTGAGTTTCCCTCTATGGCCAGAGAACCCTGAATGGTTTGAATGCGATGAACCTTACGCAATTTCAAGTCCACCTCTTCCCTGATGGAAAGACGCGTAGCACATTCTGTTATCTTTGCTACAAGATTAACAATCTTCGTGGTAATGGTGTATGGTGGCTTGTATTCCATAATCTATATAACTTCTTTTTTCCCGGTAACGTATTCGTAAATCATTGATTTCTTATACTCTTTCAATTCAACAGCCTTTTGTTGCTTTATGGAGATGAGTTGGTCTATGTTGGCGCATTTCTTATCTAGGTAGTTGGCTATGGCTTGTTGTTCGGAGAGAGAGGGATATACAATATATGTATTTCTCAAAGTATTCAATGATAAATTGTTTATAGTTGTTCCACTAAATGAATTATTAAAATACCGTTTACAAACATCAGACATTAAAACATACTTGATATAATATTTATTTTCTACATCTTCAAGATTTATATAACCTGAGCTTTTGCTTAAAATAACAAGTTCTCCATTATAGAATGATAAATTGCCTATAGTCCCATTCAAAGAGATTAAGATAGAATTAAAATCTAATCTTATTCTATATTTCTTATATTCATTCTCATTTACTTGCCTTGTATCAATATGTAAGTTAATAACATCATTTCCTAAATTGTTACCATTTATAAAATAGTGTCCACCATTATCATCGTAAATAGGAGTCCCGTGAAGCCCATCTCCTATTTCTCTAGTTATCAATTTAAGTCGTGTCAAATTCCAATGTTCAGGAATTTCCCCAATCCATTCAACACCACTGTCTTTCATCGGCACATTCTTATCCAATCCCTTACAAACCGCTTCGGTGATAACTGATTGCTTGTAGGCTTTCAGTTCTGCTATCATCACTTCTTGCAGGGAAATTAGATTGTCTATCTCGGCGCATTTTGTATCGAGTTGGTTGGCTATTTTTTGTTGATCGGAAAGAGAAGGGATTGGCATAATAAAATTAGCCAAATTGTTGGTTGATAATTCCAAAAAGGTTGTACCTCTCCCATACATATTAAGAATATTCGTTTGTATCATTAAATAATACATCAAATATTTTGAATAAGATTTCTCATTAGCAACAAGACTTTTGCAACCTTGGTTTGTACATAATTCTACCATATTCAAACAAACTTGCCCTATTGGTGCTCGTGTTGATAAAATTACGCTATTAATTGGAATCAACGTAGTTCCGCATGAGTTCAATCCAATTTCTGTAATAGTTTTGTTTGATTGATTAATATATGTATTCTCATACATATCAATAGGCGTTATCCAAACAATATTTCCATCCCAATATTCTTTTTTATCACTTTTGGGAGTACTGCCATTATAAATTTTATAATTTCGCTTAATAGGTTTTATTTCCCAATTCTTCGGAATCTCCCCAATCCATTCAATCCCGCTATCTTTCATTTCCCTGCTCATCATCCCAGAATTTTAGTCATCAATTCACTTTCCACAGCTTCCAGTTCTTTCAGGTGAGCAAATATATCTTTGCTCTTGCGTGGAGCAACGTATTTGTAGAACTCACGGGTAAAAGGTATTTCGTAACCTATCTTTGTCTTTTTGCTATCTATCCAGGCATCGGGGGCAAAAGGAAGTACATTCTTTGCCATGTACTCTTTAATGTTTTCCTTGAACGGAATTGTTTCTGTATCCCGCAATTTAGCATCGGGCTGTTTCTTTCCGCTCTTCAGCACATGTTTTCCTTCTTCATCGCACAAAGGGCGTTCAACAACCACTTTGGTATATTTAAAATCATCGTTGTCCTTTAGCTTGCTTTCCACCACAATTTCGGGATTCTCTTCATCCGTAAGTATCTGATTGGTAAAATCGAGGTAAGCCTTGTTTATCAGCACACGGCATTTGTCGGTTATTTCATTTCGTTTGCTACCCAGCGACTTTCTGCGCTTCTCGGAGCATTTGCTTGCATCAATCAGTTGCACCTTCCCCACTCTGTCGGCCGGTTTATCCTTGGTGATAATCCAGATGTAAGTAGCAATACCTGTATTGTAAAACAAGTCGTTTGGCAACTGAATAATAGCCTCCAGCCAGTCGTTCTCTAACAGAAAGCCCCTGATATTACTTTCTCCGGAGCCTGCATCGCCTTTAAACAACGGAGAACCGTTCTGAATAATGGCCATGCGTCCGCTGTCTTTCAGCTTGGCAACACCGTTGAGTACAAACAACTGCTGACTGTCTCCAATGGCAGGCAATCCAGGTTCGAACCTTCCTGCTTCGCCCATGCGGTGTTCTTCCTCCACTGCCGATTTTTCGTTTTTCCACTCAATACCGAAAGGAGGATTGGAAATAATGTAATCGAACTTATAGCCTTTAAACTGATCGTCGGACAACGTATTGCCGTGCTTCATATTGTCGGCACTGCCACCCTTTATCAGCATATCCGCTTTGGCAATGGCATAAGTCTGCTCGTTCAACTCTTGTCCGAAACAAGTAATAGAAGCATCCTCGTCTATATTTTGCAACCGTTCGGAGAGGCAACCAAGCATCTGACTGGTACCCATGGCCATATCGTAAATTGTAGTGGTAATACCATCTTCCTGCAGTTTTTCCTCCTCGTAGCCCACCAGCAAATCGGCCATCAGGTAAATAATATCGCGGGCGGTAAAGTGCGCTCCGGCATGCTCGTCGTAGCTTTCAGAGAACTTACGCACCAGTTCCTCGAACACGTATCCCATATCTACCGAGCTAACTTCATCGGCTCCCAGATTAGCTTTCGTTGTATTAAACTCGGCAATTACGTTGAATAGCACACCGTTGTTGTCGAGCTTCGTAATCTCCTTATCGAAATCGAATTTCTGAATAATATCAATTACATTGGGGGAAAATTGATTGAGATAGCTACGGAAATTAGAAGCAATATTTTCGGGATCAGACAGCAGACTTTCCCAGGTAAACGGACTGACGTTATAGAATTCGTATCCGGAAGCTGCGGTTAAAAAGCCCTCTTTTACGGCTAGGCCCCTTTCCTCAATCTTCTTATTGGCATCGAGTACATTTTGCCTGGTAGCGGCCAGTGTGTCGTTAAATCTTTTAATTACACACATGGGCAGGATTATATTTCCATACTCGTGAGGTTTGTAAGTTCCTACCAGCTTGTCGGCTATTGCCCAAATAAGGTTTGCCTTCTCCTGAACATTTATAGTGGTTCTTTTTTGCAGAATTTCTGATGTCATGTTTTGTATATTTGTAAGATACAAATTTAACTAATTTAGTTAACTAACACAAGTAATGAGACCAAAATCTATAAATAATTCTGATAGGCAGATTTATTCAATTTTTCCCCAAAATCCATTCCCCACCCCCTCCCCAACCAAACCCCAATAAAAAAAAATCATTCGCCAATGAAAAAAAATTATTGGTGAATAAATGCATTGAAAATCGAATAATTTTCTATACGCAAAAACTTGTAATTCCATTATAACCAAAAAATTACGCCTAGAGCTTTTTATAAAATATAGAAGTTTCTTCTACATTTTATAAAAATTTATTTTTATATCGAAGTCTATAATTTTATTAAATAGCATAATATTTTATATACATATTTTTTGTAATTTAGTTTATTTATTTACCTTTGCGCTCCTCTTAAAAAAATTTAAGTTTCAGGAGAATCTATTTTAATTATTAACCTATTAAATCACATTACCAGGATGACTGAAAATGACCTATCCTTCTTGCTAGATAACAATAATTGTATAAGAGTATCGGAAATTGCAAAAGCCTATTTTCCTGATTACCAAAAAGTTCAAAGCGCCACGAAAATGCTGCGCCAAAGAATCAGAGAATCAAAAAAGCTTTATGAAAAATTACTGGAAGCCGATTACAACGAAAAGAGCTTGTACCTTACTCCCATACAGGCTAAACTTATATTTTACTATTGGGGTACACCCAAAGCTTACCAAGCTAAACAAGCCAAAGATTAGCATGAATGTTTGTTTGTCCGTTTTTTCAATTTCTACATTGCCGGTTTTTACATCAAATCGAAGCAAATTGTACAGTTTATAATTTATTATAAACAATATATTTAATCTTTTATTTATTCGGGGCCCATTAGGTGGCCCCGACTTTTTAAGCCCCGTTCATATAAACTTATAAATCAGCAACATACAAAGACAAAAAGGTGGCCCTTTGGGTGGCCCGCTTTTTGTTCATCATTTTCACCTTAAAAAATAAATCCAATCTCATTAAATCACTAAATATCTGCTTTTTCCATTTTTTATCTTAAACCATCGCTTTTTACTACTTTTACCCTTTTTGCCCCGATTTAACCCATTTATTTGGAGGGTGTTTTATCTTTCCATACTTTTGACCACACAAACAAATAAACCGTTTTGAGCCTAACTAAAAATTATATTTAAACCAATGGAAAAAAAAGAGATTTTGCCTTACAATGCGCTAACAAGTGGATATATCTTAATCCCTAAAAAGTTATTATTTGAGTCACTAAAGCAGAAAGACAATGAACTCAGTTACCTGGAAGCTTTCTTAATGGTTTTAACCAAAGTGAACTTCAAGGATACGGTAGCTACTATTTACAACGAGAAAATTATATGCCACAGAGGAGAATCACTGATTTCCATGTGCACATGGGCCGAAATATTTCACTGGAAGCGGCATAAAACCAGACGTTTCTTTGCCAGAATGGAGAGGAACAAGCTGATTCAGACTATCCCGATGGACAATGGGCTAAATATTATACGTGTGATAAACTACGATCTGTGGACTAGCAAGTGCAAAGAGGTTAATGAGGAAAAACCAAAAACCAAAACAGACGAGAGTTTCGATGAGTTCTGGAACACCTACCACGAGGTTACCCAAACACCTAAAAGGGAGGTTGAAGCAGCCCGCAGGGAGTGGTCGAAACTAACACTGAGGGAACGCAGAATTGCCCTGGAGCAGATTAACTATTACTACCACAGTCTTGAGGACACCAAGTACATTAAGCGGGGGTTCAGGTACTTAAGAGACAAATCTTTTCTTAACGAGTAATTTTATTAATATTTATATATCTAAAATATCACCATGAACAAAAATATAAACATGCCTTTTGCGCTGGATTACGAGGAGGCTATTCTGGGTGCTTTACTACTGGAAACCAAGGCGATGCCTATTGCCAGTCAGTACCTTCGCCCGGAAATGTTTTACGATGATAAGCATCAACAGATTTACAGCGCTATAGAGGGCATGTTTAACGAGGGGCGCAGCATTGATATTATCACTGTGACCGAGGAACTGAAACGGCGCGGCAAACTGGAGGAGGTGGGCGGACCGTTTGCCATTGTGCAGCTGAGTAGCAGGGTGGCCAGCTCGGCTCACCTGGAAACGCACTCGCAGACGCTGAAGGATTACTTTATTCGCAGGGAACTGATTAAGGGGCTGAGCGATTCGCTGAGCAAGGCTGTGGACTTGACTTTCTACACCGAGGATGTGATTTGCAACACGCAGGAGATGCTGGACGAGATTGGGAAGGATTCCAGCTGGACAAGGTCTCTCCGCGAAATGGATGTGCTGATGAAGGATACCGTTAATCTGGCTGCCATCCGCAGAGATCAGTCGAAAGACGGGGTTACGGGCATTCCTACGGGTATAAAGGCGCTGGACGAGCTCACGGCGGGTTGGCAGAATGGCGACCTGAACATCATAGCGGCTCGTCCGTCGGTGGGTAAAACCATGGTGGCGCTGTTTTTGGCTAAGGTGGCGGCTCAGGCGGGATTCAATGCGCTGTTCTGCAGCATCGAGATGCAGGGCGAAAAGCTGGGCGACCGTCTTATTTTGCTGGAGAGTGACATCAATCCGCAGGACTGGCGCACGGGGCAAACCGGCACGGAGGAGTGGATGGCGGCGCAGGAAACGGCCAGGGAACTGGCTCGCTTGCCAATGAGGATTGATGATAATCCGTCGATGAGTATGGATTACATCCGGGCGGAGGCTCGTTTGCTGAAGAGCAAGGGCAAGTGCGACATTATTTTTATCGACTATCTGCAGCTTAGTGATATGAGAACGGGCGACAAGGGGTTTCGTAACCGTGAGCAGGACGTGGCCATTGCTACCCGGAAGGCGAAGATGATTGCCAAGGAACTCGACTGCCCCGTGATTCTTCTCAGTCAGCTGAACCGTGATGCGGAAACGAGGCCGGGCAAACGTCCGCAGTTGGCCGATCTACGCGAGAGTGGTGCCATTGAGCAGGATGCCGATTTGGTATTGCTACTCTACCGCCCTGCCATGGGTGGCATGGCAACCGACAAGGACTCTGGATATCCTACGGATGGCCTGGGCGTATTGATTGCCGCCAAGCATCGTAACGGACAGACGGGCAATGTTTACTTCTCGCACAACAAGAGTATGACGAAGATTGAGGATTATGTTCCGGTAATGGAGCAACTTGTGCGCAACGGTAACAAGGTGAATGCAGGGCAGCCTCAGGAAGCCGAGAAACAACCTCTGCCGGAGATTGGGAATTTGTTTACGAAATAAACAGGCTGTGAGCTTAATAATAGTAAATCAAAAGTTATACAACCTCAAAATGATAGTTCAAATAAAATATAAATAAAAAAGAAAATATAAATTAAGTTTTTTACTTTTGTAGTCAAAATGAGTAGTATTATATACATCTGTTAACGGAAAGAAAAATACTTTTTATTTTCTCTTTAAAATTAAAACAGGCACTAAAAAAAGTTGGAAAATATGGAATATCTATTTTTGCTTGCTCTTGTCATCGGTATAATATTCTATTGTGGATATAGATGCGGCGTTAAAGAAGAGCACAAAAGCAATGAATACGAGAAGAGCCTTTTAAAAGAAGATTATCAAAAAAAGAAGGATCTTTTGAATAAAAAATTCCTGTTATTAAATGAAATAAGATCTTGTTCTTTTATATTTGAAAAAGTAGCTTCACTATACACGGATTTAAAATTGTATATGTATGATGAAACCATATTCTCTTTAGAGAATAGACAAAGACCAGCCTTTAAAGCAGCAGACGAAGTAAAACAAATAAAAGCTAAAAGCAAAGATATACTTGAAAAGTATAAGGTTATGTCGTACAAGTATGAATTTTTAATTAACCAATTTCCAGAATTAAAAGAATACGTGGATGACTATGAAGCTATAATTCAAAATTCAAACAATGAAATATCAATTGAAGATGCATCAGACTTGCATGATAGAGTCAAAGATTGGATAAGAGATGAAGATTACAAAAAATTAGATGCTAACACTAGAAATCAATTAGCCCTTGACAATTGGCTTAAGCATAGAAAAATGTCAAATGCGCAAGTTGGATATGAATATGAACTATTCATTGGATTCCTTTATAAGCAAAATGGTTGGCAAGTAGAGCAGAATGGTATTGATAGAGGACTTGAAGATTTAGGAAGAGATATTATCGCAAAAAAGATGATAGATGGAAGACTAAAAATTCATATTATTCAGTGTAAGCGTTGGAGTGAAAAGAAAGAAATTCATGAAAATGTAGTAAACCAATTGTATGGAACTACTATTCAATACATATTAATGAATAAACAAAATCCTCTACATAATATTACAGATATAACTCCGGTTTTAACAACAACAGCACCATTGAGTAAAATAGCACAGAGTTTCGCTGATTATTTAAAGGTGTCAGTTAAGATTATTAAGATGGGAGACTATCCACGCATTAAATGTAATATCAATCAATCAAGTGGAGAAAAAATATACCATCTACCTTTTGACCAACAATATTATTCAACTAAAATAAATATGCCAGGAGAATTTTTCGCATCAACGGTTAAAGAGGCTGCCAATAAAGGATTTAGGCGTGCATTTAGACATCTGGCATTGTAATTCCTAACCAGAACAAAGACGTAAGATCAAACAGTATCTAACGCAGAAAAGCAGGGAAAGATCCCTGCTTTTCTATAACTATCAAACGATATAATATGTAAAGTTGACGAACCACGGAGTATGTTTATTCTTTGAATTTATATTACTATTCTGTTTAATAAAATAGAACTTATATATGATATCCCTTCTTAGGAGATGGAAATTACGACACCATTTGAATGTTTTTTTTATAACAAATGAGTACAAATAATATGATGTTTACTTTATTAGAAGAAAATAGTGAGGCCGTATTGATAAAAATAGTATATTTGTAAAATAAATATGCCCTTATAATAAATTTAGATTATGGCTAACGCTGATCAAATACTTACTCTAATAAAGAGCCATATAGAAGGAGATGAAGAACGTTTCCGAACCACAGCTCTTCAGATCTCTGCTTTAGAAGCAAAAGCAGGACATACTGTATTAGCCCGCTCTATTAACGAACTTATAAAATCAAAGCAAAAGCTCATTCTTAAACCTACGTTTCGGCCAATCCAATCAGATCTTCAAGAATTTGTATTGGAGATAGAAAACCCGTATCGTTTTACAGATTTAGTATGCAATGAAAATGTCTCATTTAAAATTAAACGAGTTATTAATGAACATGTTCAGCGTGAAAAGCTATATCAGTTTAACCTTGAAAATAGAAGAAAACTATTATTAGCTGGTCCTTCGGGCACAGGCAAAACGATGACAGCATCCATTATTGCTAATGAATTGGATAAACCACTTTATATAGTTTTGATGGAAAAAGTGGTAACAAAGTTCATGGGTGAAACAAGTTTGAAATTACGTAAAATATTCGACTTTATTCAAGAAATACCAGGCGTTTACCTTTTTGACGAATTTGACGCAATTGGTTCTCAACGGGGTATGGATAATGAAGTTGGAGAAATGCGTCGTATATTAAATTCGTTTTTACAATTCATGGAACGAGATCATTCTGAAAGTCTTATTCTTGCTGCAACAAACAATCTGGACGTTCTTGATAAAGCTTTATTTCGTAGATTTGATGATGTAATAGAGTATTCATTGCCAGCTGATGAAGAAATTATTGAAATACTTCAGCAGAAATTAAATAATTTCTCATCAAATTTAAACTTTTATTCCTTACTACCGGCCCTCAGATCAATGAGTCATGCAGAAATCACGATTATATGCACGGATGCAATAAAAGAAGCACTATTAAATAATAAGGTAATTGATATTAATTTAATTGATAGTATTGTATCACAACGCTATTCGGCATATAAAAAAGTTGATTAATTAAATGAAGGAATATCAACATATACTTTTGAACAAGGATTGGGTAAAGACTAATGAATACAAAGCTCAAACCGGTAGATCAAAAAAAGCTCCAGATAAATCAAGAAAAGAACAATATGATTTCCTTTCTGACTCATACCGAGATGCAATAGCTGCAATTCATGCAAAATATGCAGAACTAAAGAATCAAAATATTAAAGTTGCTAACGGTACTTATATAGATTTTGATTTATATGCAGATAGTGTAAATCTCGATTCTTTTGACACTAAAAATGGCGCTGTTTTAATGAATATTCAGAATACTGCAAATAATGATGGAATTCTAAAAAGTACATTATTCATCCCAAATGATAATGAATCCTGGTTGCCCAAGAAATTAGAAGATTATTCTAATACTGAAAAGGATCGAAAAAATGAAAAAACAGGAGAAGTATCTCCTCGAAACCAAAGAATGATCAATAGCATTATCGCTATTAAATCATCGTCTCTTTCATCGTTTTTTCCACCGGAATATTCTAACTCTGTTGAATCTATACCCGAAAACAAGATTATGCCTTATGAATTTTGGGTTGAAAAGAAAGGATTAGAAAATAAGGCTTTTTTCACTGCATTGGATAGATTGGGAATACGTTGTAACACTAATTCTTTAAGTTTTAAAAATATAAGTATTTTCTTGGTATTTGCCACAAAGGAACAACTAGAAAAAGCTGTTCTTTGTGTGGATTATCTATCAGAGATACGTCCTTACAAACAGCCTTCCATTCTAACAAAAATTGAATCTGTTAAGGAAGAGAATGATTGGTGCGATATCATAAAAAATGATGTAGTGCAAACAAACGAATTCAGTGCAAGAATAGGTATTCTGGATTCTGGCGTTAACAATGGTCATCCTTTGCTGTGTGATTATTTGCCTCAAGAACGATGCGAAACAGTAATTAGCTCTACAGTTCGTGATCGTTCTAATCATGGAACTGGTATGGCTGGTTTGGCATTGTATGGAGACTTGACAGATGTGATTTATTCTCGTAAACCTTGTATAGTGAACCACGACCTGGCTTCTGTAAAAATAATGCCTGCCAATGATGAAAAGCCCAATGATCCTGATTTATATGGGGTAATTACCGAAGACGCTATAGTTAATGCAAATAGATTAGGCGCAAATATCATGTGTATGGCAATCACCGCAGAATCTGTACTGGATGGAGATGCAAGTTCCTGGTCGAGTGCATTGGACAAATCTATTTATAATGATGGAATAAATTCTGAACTAATGTTTGTTTCTGCCGGGAATATTGATTCAACTGATGGGGTTACTTATCCAGATTTCAATATTAATAATCCAATTGGTGATCCGGCACAGGCTTGGAATGCTATTACAGTTGGTGCCTATACTGAAAAATGTTTAATTTCAGACCCTACTTATTCAGAGAAACAGGTTCTTGCGCCTAAAGGCGGTTTGTCTCCTTATAGTAGAACCTCTGTGTTGTGGGGGAAAAAATGCATAAAGCCTGAAATTGTTATGGAAGGTGGAAATGCATATGATGAAAGTGGCAATTTGATTACACATGATGATTTATCACTGGTAACGACAAGTTCTAAAATTGATTTTCATAAGTTTGATCGTTTCAATGCAACAAGTGCAGCTACAGCTTTAGCTTCAAATCTTGCCGCAAAAATTAAAACTGAAAATCCGACTCTATCTAATGAATCTATCAGGGCACTAATGATTCATTCATCAGAATGGACACAAGGGATGATAGAATGTGCAAAAACAGACGATGGCAAAGTAAGTTTGGATGCTTTGATGCATAGTTGTGGCTATGGAACACCTGTTGAAAGAAAGGCATTGAAGTGTAATGATAACTATGTAGTTTTTATTGTTGAAAATGAAATCTTTCCATTAGAAGAAGGAAAAAACAAAAATGTAAAGTTTGCGAACATGCATTATTATGATTTACCTTGGCCAAAGGATATTCTGTTGGATTTAGGTGAAAAGGATGTTCGTATGAAAATCACTTTGTCATACTATATAGATCCAGCGCCGGGAAGACGCGCTTGGAAAAATAAGCATCTCTATCAATCGTTGGGATTAAGATTTGATGTAAATACAGATTTGGAAAATAAGGATGCCTTCTTGAAAAGAGTTAGTAGACTACAGCAAGAGGAAGAAGAAGGTGATTTTTCGAGTCGTAATGATACACAAAGATGGCATATTGGGATTCAAAGGCGAAATCAAGGTTGTATTCATTCGGATTGGATAAAAGGTACGGCAGCCTCTTTAGCTAATTGTAATATGGTTGCAATCTATCCTGTTGGAGGCTGGTGGAAATATAATAAAGAAAAGGTAAAGTGTTCTATAAAGTATTCGTTAATAGTATCACTTGAAACGCCAGATATAGAAATCTATTCAGAAATTAAGCAATTAGTGAATATCGCAACTGCTATTTCTGTTTCTTAAAAAACACATTAAACATATAAAAAGAATTACCAATCTCACCCTCTCCGCTTTCAATCTATAAATAAAATAAGTGCTTATCATAAGTAAGATCAAACAGTATCTAACGCAGAAAAGCAGGGAACAATCCCTGCTTTTCTATAACTATCAAACAATATAATGTTTTGAGAATATTACTTTGCTGAAATGTATCCAACTCCGTCTACCAACTTCTGACCTTTAGCAGATAGTCCAAAGTTCAGGAATGGAGTAACTTTGGCTTCGTCTTTCTTGATGTAGTACATGAAAAGCGGACGAACCACCGGGTAAGATTTATTCTTTGCATTTGCTACAGTTGGTGCAACAAATTTCTTTCCGTCATAAGAAACCTTCAAAGCTTTTACGTTTTTAGAAACATAAGCCAGGCCTACATAACCAATGGCACCTTTAGTCTGACTTACCGACTGAATGATTGCTCCGGTTGCTGGCATTGAAAGGATATCTTTCTTGTAGTTTTTGTTCTCCAGAATATGTTCCTTAAAGAACTCGTAAGTACCCGAGCTGGTTTCTCTTGAGTATGCAATAATAGGCATATTGGCACCACCTACTTGTTTCCAGTTGGTAATTTTACCGGTAAAGATATCTTCTAGCTGTTTGCGGGTAAGCTGACCCACCTTATTGCTTGGATTTACAACTACAGCCAGAGCATCATAAGCAACAACCTTCTCTACAAGAACCTTACCGGCTTGTTTGAATTTAAGTTTCTCGTCGAACTTTACCTTACGTGAAGCAGAAGCCAGGTCTGTACTTCCTGCAAGCAATGCCGAAATTCCTACACCACTACCACCACCGGTTACTGTTACTTTTGCACCTTTAGTTGCGTTGTAGTTCTCTGCCCATTTCTGAGCTACCGGTAACACTGTATCACTGCCCTTAACTCGTTGTGCAAATGCTCCCTGAGCCATTACACTGACTAATGCTATTGCTAAAAAAATCTTTTTCATCTTCAATTGTTTTGTTATTTTTGATATTGCAAATTAACCTCAAACAGATTTCATAGTTATTGCGTATCGATTACACTTTAAATACATTTATATTACTATTGTGTTACAAAATACTTATTAAGAGGCTAAAACCGCCTCCCGAAGCAAACAAGGGAAGCAAAGAACCGCCGCCCTCTCCTTCCCCTTTCATAGTCTAAAAAAACAAAAGAAAACGTATTTTAAATGCGCATTATCTTTTTACGAACTTACGGGTTACAGTGGCTTTTTCTGTAACAATCTTAGCCATATAAATGCCTTCCGACAAGAAGCTTACATCAACAGGATCGCTGCCGGATATCTGTTTTGAGAGAAGCAGACTGCCGCTTAAATCGAAAATAGATATCTGCACGTTGCTTTCAGTGGTATTCAGGTTGAACGCATTGGCAACAGGATTTGGGTAGATTGTTATTGCTGATGCATCATCGGCCTTCTGCTCAACTACTCCCGTACCGGGTCCTGCAGAATAGTAGTAGATGGTTTTGGATTTATTGTCCCAGTTGGTGTTTCCGGTATTCCATGCATATTCTATATCCTGAACAGGTTTATTCATACCTCCCGATACTATTGCCAAAGTATATGGACTAAAGAATACAGAATATCCGGAAGGTAAAATTAAATCGGTATAGGTATAATTCAAATCAAAGTCGGTGATTTCCTTTGTCTGCTTTACCCACTGATCAGCTTCTCGCTTATAAGTATAATATTCCGTATTATTTCCATTGGCATCATACTTAAATTCATACATTGCAGCAAGCCCCCATTGAGTTAAGAAATTCCAGTCGGAACGTATTTCAGTTGCAATCCGGTTATTGGTATCATAAGTATATTCGTACTTCATCATAGCCATCCAGTCCTCACCTGTCCAAACGGAATATGTGGTTCTTGTAACTTTGCCACCGGCATCGTATTCATAATCATACTTCATAGCATTTTCCCACCCACTAGTATCGGTATCCCAACTGGAAACAAGCACTTGCGTAAGTTTGCCGTTGGTATAAGTATATTCGTATTTCATACTATTTTCCCAGTCATTGAGAGTTGTATTCCAACTTGAAACAATGAAATCTTTAGCGGTGTTGTCGGCATTATAACTAAGCACGTATTTTGTGTCTTTAACCCAGTCTAGAGCAGTGGTGCTCCAATCGTAGTAAAGTATTTGTGTAGCATATCCGCCGGTGTTGTAAGTAAACTCCTGCATAGCATCCTTATCCCACACACTGTTTGTGGAATTCCATTTATAACTGGTAGCTACACTCCATTTACCATTGGCATTGTAGGTATAATCGTCTTTCGTTGCATTTACCCACGCTTTAGTGGCATTATTCCAATCGTAATAAATACCTGTTATCCATCTGCCGCTAGCATCATAAATGTATTGGTCTTTCGACGATTTATCCCATCCCAGGAGATCGCTGGTAGCCACAAACATAACGGTACTATCAAGTTTCTGCTTAGTTGTAGCATCTCTCAGAGCCGGACTTTGAGGAGAAACGCTTTTTTCCAGAAGTTTAAGGTCTTGCTTCAGCTGAAGCTCTTGTTTATCGAGCCCTTTTAATTGCTGCCGGGCTTTTAGTAAACTTAATATTCCACTGTCGTTAATTTGTCCGGAAACAAACAATGCGGCAAGGGTGAAAAGTAATGCGAGTAGAATTCTTTTCATAGTTAAATTATTTAAAAGTGTTTATAGTACATGGTTATATAAAAACACTTTATTTGCCCGTTTGGTTCTCTGCAGCTTGCAATCTTTGTTTGCTAAATTCAGCATCAGCATCCTTTTTTTCTATTTATCTATTGAAAATATTCATAATTTGTATATAAATAATTTGTATTTGGAATTATATGAATAAATTTGCACCCGAAAAAACAGGCAAATATTAAAATTTAAAACGCGATAATAAATATGGCTTTAATTAAATGTCCAGAATGTGGCGAGTCGGTATCTGACAAAGCCCCTAATTGTCCTCATTGCGGATTGGCTATAGCCGGCAACATAATCCCTTGTCCGGAATGTGGCGCAGTAGTTCCTAAAGGAACCGAGACATGCCCTAAATGTGCTTTCCCATTGCAAGAAGTTAAAGAGCAAGTTAAGAACGTTGAAGCAAGCCCTGCTCCTCAAAAACCGGCCATAAAAGCCAGCGAAGAGGTATTGGAGAAAATTGGTCCGGTATTTCTTGAAGCTAAAGAGCTATACGAGAAAAAAAAGTATGTTTCTGCTTACGACAAGATTAACATTGCACTCTCTACTGCTCCAAACAATACAGAATGTTTAAAGCTGGAAGCTGCAATTGTATCGGGCATCTGCGATCATTCGCAAAAAGTGGCGGAAGAGCTTTTCCAGGCTAAGGAATATGCAAAAGCACTGGCTGAGATTGATTCTGCCTTGAAGTTTGCTCCCAACAGTCAGGCTCTGCTAAACCTAAGCAACGAGATTAAGCGGGCAAAATCACGCCGTAAGACTCGTATCACAGTTATTTCCGTTTTGGTAGTTATTGCCATTGCTGTTGTTGCTGCAATGAGTATACGTAAATCGTTTACTGCAGAAGAGGAAAACCAGGCATGGGAAATTGCTAAGGATTCAAATACCGTATCTTGCTACAATCAGTTCCTGGAAGATTATCCAGATGGTGCTCACTCTATGGATGCTCAGGAAATGCTTATGAAGCTTCAGAAAGATGAAACAGATTTCTGGGGCAGAATTCAGTCGTCTAGCGATGTTTACAGCTACGAACAATACTTGAAGAAGTTCCCTCAGGGTATGTATGTAGATCAGGCTAAAAACAGCATCGACTCTCTGGATTGGGTGAAAGCTTCCATAAAGAACACTCCCGAAGCATTTGCCGAATACCTTGCTGCTCACCCGGAAGGTGCACACGTTGGCGAAGCTCAGTCGGCTAACGAAAAGATTGCCGCTTCGGTTCCTACAGCTGAAGAGATCTCGGGCATGAAGAGTTTCTTCTCTAATTACTACGCTGCCGTAGAAAATAAGGACGAAAGTTCTGTTCTTGATTTCTTTGAATCTGTTACTCCTAAATATTATGGTATTTCCAATGCCAGCAAGAGTGATATTCAGACAAACATTAAGAAGATGTATGCAAAGGATATTAAACAGGTGCACATTGCAATTAACGATGCAAGCTTTAAAGTAACTAAGGATGAGAGTGGCAATTTCCACGTAACATTCCCTATTGATGTAACTTACGATCGCGAAGATGCTGCTAAGACAAACACTTCGAGCATGACGGTTACTGCTGTGGTAAACAGTAATAAGAAGATTACATCTATTATATCGAATAAGAGTAGCAATACTCTATAAGATTTATTTTCCTTATTTAGTGTTTTTGATTTTTATTATTTTTTTAAAAATTTTGTATAATTATAAGAGAGAGAAGGGCTGTGAAGTTCTTCTCTCTCATTTTTTGTGCTTTTGCAAAGAAGAGTTCTTTGGATTAGTCTTCTCTATCACTTTTAATTTTTAAGTGCCAGAGCAGAAACAGAGACTTCGTTTATAGTTTCTGAGGGGTACATAGCGCGAAACTTTTCCGTTAGATCCATCTTTAACAAATATCCGTATGCTAATTTTGAGTCAGTATCCTTTTCTATAGTAAAATTATAAATGTAACCGTTGTAAGACATTGCCATATCATTCATTTTTAATATATCCGAGGATGAGAATGTTCCATTAATTGTATCTTTTGCAGCGGTAATATAGATTAAATTTCCACCTTGTAAACTATTACATTCTAACTTATAATAATTAAAAATACTCAAGGGACAAGTGTTCTTAAGTTCTGTTTCAATTTTACTCTTCAGGCTCTCATCTCCAACATTAATAACAAAAGCAGGATCCTTGATAACCACATATTTGTATTTTATTGAAGGAACCTTAACAAAGAAATTAATCAAAATATTATCGGACGACTCTTTATCATATGTAAGACCACCGATAGTTGCCGTACCGGCTCCTTTTAAGATACATAGATATTTATTATTCCCGGAGTCTTTTATATCAATATTACCACTTCCATACAAGCCCATATTAGAACCATTTGTTTTGATAGATATAGCCAACGTATCTCCAATTTTAGCCGTTATCGTATCATTGAGAGAAATGAGCGTTGTATCAGAACCATTTACGGAATATGAAATCTCAGTTTCAAGTTTATAGGACGTTTCATCATCATTCTTACTATCCTTACAACAAACACAGAAAAGTGGTATCAAAACCAAATAAAAGACACTAATACTTTTTTTCATAACAACAATATTACAATGCAATCTTATTAACAAATATATTTTCTATTTATCTGATGTAAAATTAGTAACACATTAGTTATGTAAAAAAAGAAATATACAAAGCACTATTATTTAAATTCAATCAACTGCTTTTTATCTATCTATTACGATATATTTACAATTGTACCAATAGTACATTAAGAGAATATTTATGGCTCTCCCAGATGATCTACAATCGCCTTTACCTGGCGTGGCGTATAAATCCTATTTCGATGATTGTATTCCAGAGCGCAAAGCTCGGCTGTTAGCTGACTGTTGCCGGCAATCCACCGGGCAAGTATGCGCAAGGCCCCGGGAATTGTCATGTACGGATTGTAAAGGCAAGCCAGTTCTACCTTGGTATATGCCCGGATTTTAAATTCTTCTGCTGTTTTTATCATGTTTATTTTGGTTTTTCTTCCCGTAAATTTACCAATTTTTGCCCGTTTAACCAAGTTTTCAAGGCAATAAAATGCTTACTAATTGTAATTAATTCACACCAATTACACCTAATACACTCTACTGTTTCAGCTCCCCCGCCATGCCCTATCTTTGTAGTGTTAACAAGAAAGGATAAGAGCTCTTTACCACAGTATTAATCAACTAAAAATGTAAAGAAAATGAGTGTAAAGTATTCAGTAGTTATGAGAAAGAACCCGTCTAAAATTTCGGAACCGGGAAAGTATTACGCACATGCACAGGCGTATGGTGAAATGGATTTTGATTCGCTTTGCGAAGAGGTAAACGGACGATGTACCGTAACCCGTGCCGATGTGGCTGCAGCAGTGGAAGCTATTCTGGAATCGATGAAAAAGGCATTGGCCGAGGGTAGAATTGTTCGCCTGGGTAACTTCGGTAGTTTCCAGATTGGGGTGAGAAGCAACGGTGCCACTACCGAAGATGAGTTTGCATCTTCCATGATTCGCGGAACCAGAATCAGTTTCCGTCCCGGTAAGTTGCTCACCAACATGCAGAAAACGCTTGCATACACGCAAGTAGCTAAGCTTCCGGTGAAGGTTACCAATGGTGGTAACGAGGTGGGATAGTTACAGTCTGTAGCTTTGGAAAAGAGTACTCTGTGTTACCAACAGCAATAAGCAAATAAGACTGTTGGCACACAGGTACTTTTCTAAGTCCGCATTGATAAAGAACATCCGGTAAAATTCGGGACTCTTCCTAAAAGCGGGGCGAACAAAAAGTAGCAAATCGGTAAACCAGGGAGGCTATAGAATCTTGCTACCATCCATTGTAAAGCAATGAAGCTCAGTGAATAGGTAAAGCAAAAAGGTTGTATACCTTGTAGCTGCTTTTGTAACGCACGATAAGCACAGGCAGACAAGCAAACCGGAGAGGGATCTCTCGCAAGAGAGAGCAGCCCTCTCCTATTTCAAATCACTTATAAATCAACAAAAACATGAAAATTTTAGATGGCATTATAAACATCTTGCAAATGGTACTTCCTTTTCTAAAAAAGAAGGATGCCAAGGAGGTGCAGGATTTCACCGAACTGGTAAAGAGTCAGTTCGACTACCTGATGGAGCAGGTAACCCGTTTTGAGAAGGATTACTTCGAGCTTTCCGAGAAAGTGAAGCTGATGTATCAGGAGATGATTACGCTGAACGCGCAACTAAACACCGCCCTTAAAGGGCAATGTTTGGTAGCCAGTTGCAAGGACAGGCAATAGTTACGGCACAGGAAACAGAATTACGGCATTTATAGATTTAGAAAACCCTGTTAATAGGGATTCCAGAATCAAGATTACGGCAGTCGTAAATAAATTACGGGAACAAAATATAAATAACGGCATTTAGGGATTCAGAATGCCTTTGTTTATAGGGTTCCCGGAATGGAATTACGGCATTAGTATTTTAATAACGGAAACGGAATACAAATTACGGCAATTAGAGATTCAGAAAACCCTGTTAATAGGGATTCCAGAATCAAGATTACGGCAGTCGTAAATAAATTACGGGAACGAAATATAAATAACGGCATTTAGGGATTCAGAATGCCTTTGTTTATAGGGTTCCCGGAATGGAATTACGGCATTAGTATTTTAATAACGGAAACGGAATACAAATTACGGCAATTAGAGATTCAGAAAGCCCTATTAATGGAGGTTTAGAAATAAAAAACGGCATTTTAAAAAAAAATAACGGAAAACAAAATGAGAGAAATAAATTTAATTGTAATTCACTGCTCGGCAACGAAAGTGGATAGAGATATTACTGCACAAGACATTAATTCAGCACACAAAGTAAGAGGATTCAGTTCTTGGGGTTACCACTACTACATTCGTAAAAACGGCAAAGTGGAACCAATGCGAAGTCACGATGAAGTTGGAGCGCACGCTCGCGGATACAATGCAAAGTCCCTGGGCATCTGTTACGAAGGCGGACTGGACATCAACGGCAAACCGGCTGATACTCGCACACTGTCTCAGCAGATTGCACTACATTCCCTGGTAAGCAAGTTACTCAAAGAGTTTCCAGGCAGTAAGGTAGTAGGCCATCGGGATTTGAGTCCGGATAAGAATTACAACGGCATTATTGATCCATTTGAGAGGGTTAAGGAATGCCCGTGTTTTAACACAGCCGACGAAACGTGGGAGTAATGAAAGAAAGGTGGAAATAAGCCTCTAAGTTTGCAAGAAAAAGACATGGTTGTAGACAAATATATAAGAGCGGGATTCTCAATCTGGAAATCTCGCTCTTAATACTTTATCTTTTCACAGGAATCTACTTTTGAGATTCAAGATATTCAGCCCAGATTCTAGCAGCTTCTTCTACCATCTTTACACATGGGCGTTTTGCAAAATATGTGGTTGTACGTTCTTCGGGTACAGATGAGATGGCATGATCTTTCTTTAGCCCCAACAGCTCTCCACAAATCAATGAGCCGTTTCGTTCCTTAAACACAGCCGCCAGGTCCTGAACGAGCTTGTAATTTTCTCCTTTTCCTTTTTGGTCTTTTGCAATGGTTGTACCATTCTCCAGACCCGCAAGGATAAACATTCCACAAGCAGCTCCGCAAGTCTCCCTCATACGACCTATCCCTGCCCCAAAAGAAGCTGATACACGCAAAGCCTGATCGTCAGTAAAATCATATAAATCGGCAAAAGCTGCAACTACAGATTGTGAGCAATTGTACCCACTTTTAAATAACTCTACAGCTTTATTTATTCTTTCTTCCATTATTCTAACTTTAAACTATTTACAATTCCAAAGTCCGGGAAATAAAAGCATTATTTCCCGGACTTAATAATTACAAGAAACATCACTTCCAGCTCATGTTTACACAAGAAATGGCTAACAAACAGAACTAGAAGCTATAGTATACAGAATCTCAACGACCCCTCTACTAACAAAAAACACTTTCTGTATTACACTCTCTGATAACTTATCAGAAGGCATAAATTGTGTTGTAAGCATTCTCTATTAAACGAGATACCTCACAATCTTTATTGTATTCAATTATTGTTTTACCGGCTATCATAGCTTCTACTATTTGTGCATCGAAAGGTAAATGAGCTACTACCGGAATTTCCATCTCTTCGCACCACTTATCTATTTGTTCACAAATACCGGGATTTAAATCGTACTTGTTCACAATGACTGACATTTGAACGGAAAAACGGCAAACAACTTCAATTACACGTTTCATATCAAGAAAACCTGAAATTGTTGGTTCTGTTACTACTACAACCTTATCGACTCCTGTAATGGTTGATATAACCGGACAGCCAATGCCCGGAGGGCCATCGAGTATAACTGTGTCATAGCCATAATCCTCTACATATTTCTTTGCCTTCTCTCTCAATAGATTTACCATCTTCCCGGAATTTTCTTCTCCGGGAGCCAAACGACCATAAACCATATCGCCATAACGAAAGGTTCCGGCATACATACGGCTTTTATCTGCAGGAATCATCTTTATTGCCTGAACAGGACAGACACGAGAGCACAGGTAACACCCATCACAAGCGGATTCTGAGATTCTTATTTTACCATCTACTTTGGATATAGCATCAAAACGGCAAAGATCAATGCATGTGTTACAGTTAGTACATTTATCGTTGTTTACTACAGCATGACTACCGGACACAAATACTTCCTCTTCTTTACACAATGGTGAAAACAGTAAATAGAGGTTTGAAGCATCTACATCACAATCAACAACTACTGCCGATTTTGCAACTGAAACAAAAGCGGAACTTATGCTCGATTTGCCTGTACCTCCTTTACCACTAATTACTGCTATTTCCATAACTAACTATTTTTTTTACTATATCTTCAAATATCACCTGTAACGAGCTTAATTCTTTTACTGCAATTTTACCTTCTGAATAAAGTAATGCAACTTCTTTATTGAATGGTATTTCGCCCAACAATGGAATTGATTCTTTTTCCAGATACTGATAAACATCTCTGTTTCCCAATCCGGCCCTATTCACTACAACTCCCATTTCTTTACCCATTGTTTTCAGAGTGTCAACGGTTTGTTTTAAATCACTCAATCCAAAAGGTGTAGGTTCTGTTACTAAGACTACAAAATCGGCATGTGAAGCTGTTTGTATAAACGGACAAGCTGTTCCTGGAGGAGAATCCAGTATCACATAATCTGCATTTTGCTGGTTGGCTTGTTTCACAGCCATCTTTACAGCCGATTTGATGATAGGAACCGGAGAAGAAACTCCCGGAGTCATTTTTGCTTCGAACATGCATGCACCATCTTCATCTGTTCTATAAGATGTAACCTTTCCTATAAACTTATAGGAGTCTCTTATTGCTGAGAAATTACAAGCAACTGAGCAGGCAGCACATCCGTGACAGAGGTCATCGAGTAACTGAATTTTGTTCATTGCCGGTAAAAAGAAGATGGCATGATAATTACAGTATTCGGCACACTTTCCACATAGAACACAATTAGAACGATCAATAACCGGTCTATATTCTGTTACAACTTCCTCGCTTAGCTTTTTAACGGGAAAGAATATAAATGAATTGGGAGCCTCTGCATCACAATCAACCAATAAAGAAGAATAGCCCATTTGACGAAGCGAGTAAAACAAGTTCGTTGAAAAAAATGTTTTACCCGTACCGCCTTTACCACTAGCTACAGCTATGTTCATGCTCATCGTGATTACATGTATTGGCTCCGGTAATTAAGTTCCCTTTGATAAAATCGAGTACTAATTCTTTAGGCTCCTTTTTCTCTGCACCAACATATAAATCAATGTTCTGCTGACGGAAAAGTTGTTTTGCCTTTTCTCCCATACCACCAGCTATAACAATTGATACGCCCTTACCTGCTACCCAGGCAGGATAAAGACCCGGTTGATGTTCGGGAGGAGTAATCTGCTCTTCCTTAACTATTTCATTGTTTTCCAAATCGGCTACATAAAAATATTCACAATGACCAAAATGTTCACATAACATACCATCCTCTACAGGTATTGCAATTCTTTTATTCATATTCTATCTTATTATTTTAATTTGTCACTACTTTTTAAACGTTTCTTATCTCCTTCTCCGCCACCGGAACGTCTTCTTTTTCCTTCACCTTTTCCAAGCTTTTCTAAAAGCTCTTCTTTTGTATGCTCAGCACAATTACCCAATTGGCGTCCGGTTCCCTGGCCTCTTCCTTCGGGGCCTGTTCCATCTAAACGTGGCATAGTTTTATGAATTTAATGTTTTAATAGCTCAATAATATCTTCTATTGTTTTATCAGCGTCTTTAACTACAATCATCTGAATTCTCAGTTCTACCAACAGTGATTTGATTTTAAAGCCAAACTCCCCTGACACGATCTTTTCTACAGGGACAGAAGCTACTAACTGCACAGAGGCTGGTCCGGCTCCTTCTTCAGCATCTTTATTAGGGTTAGGAATAAATTCCACTTCGTCAGTCAGTGTGTCGTAGATTGCAAAAAACGAACAACGACCAAAACGTTTATCCAGAGTACTTTTTAATGTATTTCCGGAACTTGTTATTGCTACTTTCATATTCTATTTCTAATTACGTTTATTCTTGATTTTTCTGGCACATACGTCCTCTTTTTCGCTTATTGGAACAATGTCCTCTACCGCAACCACTTTTGCCTAAATAGGTAAATTCACTCTTTTCTTCCTCAGAAAGGCTCTCAAAATTTTGAATATCACGACTTCCACACAAAGGACATACCTCTATTAGCGCTTCTTCAAACGGATTATTGAAAAAGCAATTGCATAAACCACAGGTATACCATTCACTGTCGAAACAGACCTTACCTCCTTCAATAATGATATTTCGACCTTCAACAAATGCCTGAGCTATTTTTTCACGAGCCGACATATAGATACGTGTCAAAGTGGGACGAGATACATTCATAAAAGATGAAGCTTCTGCCTGAGTGTATTTTTCGTAATCGCAAAGGCGCAAGGCTTCATACTCTTCATACAAAAGAAACAAAGATTCTTTCTTCTTTGCATTCTGCGCCATACCATACGGCCTGAAGCCTGAAGCAACAGGCGCAACAGATATTTTTCTTATTATTTTTGGTCTTCCTGGCATACTTTTAATTTATTGTCCGGTGCAAATATAATGAACATTTGTTCATAATGAATTGTTTTTGATATTTATTTTTCATAAAAAATAAATGGTAGGTATATTGCAAATTAGTAAAGCGAGACTCCCCAATCTGGAAATCTCGCTTTATAACAGTTAATTGCATTATGCATATAATCAAGTCTACTTTTTAATCTTCTTCATAATTTCATCTTTCGGGATAGGCTTAGTGCAGAAGAACCAATCATGGCAGGTAACACCACTCTCTTTTCCTTCCATCCTATCTTTTGCAACGCCACAAGAACCCGCCGTTGGTACTATTACATCATCTCCCGGACGCCAGTCGGCCGGTGTAGCAATGCTGAAGGCATCGGCTGTTTGAAGTGCCATTAATACACGCAATAGTTCATCGAAATTTCGGCCCAATGAAAGTGGATAATAAATAATGGTACGAATCTTTCCTACAGGATCGATAACAAAGACTGCACGTACTGCTTTTGTATTACTCTCTCCTGGTTGAATCATTCCATACCTTTTCGCTACTTCCATGGTAATGTCTTCAATCAACGGGAATGTAACCTCTACATTCTTCATTCCTTTATACTCAATCTTCTCTTTAATAGTTCGCAACCAGGCTATATGGCTATAAAGACCGTCAACAGAAAGTCCTACCAACTGGCAATTCAATTCTTTAAACTGACTTTCCAATGTGGCAAAAGTCATAAACTCTGAAGTACAAACCGGTGTAAAATCGGCCGGATGACTAAATAATATAATCCATTTACCCTGATAATCATCGGGGAATTTAATTGTTCCCTGCGTAGTAACGGCTTCAAAATGAGGAGCCAAATCTCCAATACGAGGCATTGAAAAAACTTCTTGTTCCATAGTTCTATATTTTAATATTATAACTGTATATAAAACAAATAAAATGAGCATATGTTCATTAACGCCAAGTCCATCATTTATAAAACATTTTTCATCTACAGAAATTCTTCTTTTTAAACAAAAGATATTATATTTGTATATTCGTAAATATATACAAAAGAACACAAATAAAAAAAGTGATAATCTGGAGTTATAAAAGAGGTAATCCTATCCCCTTCACGAACAAATCTACTTCTGGTTCTGCAGATAGTTTTTCTAAATATCATTCTGCAACCGGGATAGCAACAAATTCAAAAAAATAGGTTAAGTTTGCAATAACGATAAAACAAAGCTGATTTGCTAAAGGCTAACTTCTCTTCTTATATACAAGGTTAGTTTGCAATAACGATAAAACAACAAGAGCATGGATCTTTTTGATGAAATTACCGAATTCAAGACTTCAATGGCTATTCGTAAAAAGCTGGTGGAATATAGTGTGGTTAAGACTTTCAAGGAGGGTGAGAACATTCTTCGCGAAGGGGCTTATATTAAAGGTGTTCCTATTGTGGCTACAGGTAGTGTGAGGGTGATGCGCACCAATGATGATGGCAGGGAGATTTTGCTTTACTACATTAAAAGCGGTGAGAGCTGTGTGATGTCTATTCTTGGCGGACTGCACAACGACACCAGCAAGGTAAAAGCGGTAGCGGAAGAGGATACGGAGGTTTTCTTTATCCCTAACGATAAGCTGGCTATGCTGATAAGGGAGTTTCCTCAGTTTCTGGATTATATTTTCAGACTCTATCACAAGCGTTTTGAGGAGTCTCTGGATATTATAAACGAGATTGCCTTCAAGAAGATGGATGAACGCTTACTGGCTCTGCTTGAAAAGAAAGCTGAACTCTACCACGACCGGACTATCAATATTACTCACGAGCAGCTAGCTAATGAGCTGGGCACGGCACGGGTGGTGATCTCTCGCTTACTGAAGCAACTGGAAGAGTATGGCGCAGTGAGCCTGGGACGCAACAAACTTACTCTACTTAAATCTTTGGAAGGGTTTACTCCGGAAAAATAGCTGAACTTTTCTCTTTTTTTATTGTTTTTTTCATTAAAACATCCTTATGTAACAAAAGTAGCTGACCAGGTTTTTTGGATGCTCTACATTTGTTCCATAATTAAAAATGAGGGACAATGAAAGAAAAGAAGAGAACTATCAGATTACTAACGGCCGCTATAGTTTGTTTAGCGGTTCTGGTACCTGTAAAAGCACAAAACGACACACGTTTTCTTAGTCTGAATGAGGCTATGGAGAGTGCTTTGAAGGGAAATAAGCAACTACTTACCACTTCACTGGATGAAAAGATTGCCACGTCCGATTACCGGAAAAGCGATGCGATCTTTATGCCTCAGGTAAATGTTTCCTACTCGGTGATGGCTACCAATGATCCGCTTAATGTGTTTGGATTCAAACTGCAGCAACAGTCTGTAAAAGCGGAAGATTTTAATCCTACCTTACTTAATAGCCCCGATGCATTGACTGATTTCAATGCAAACATCGAGGTACAAATGCCATTATTTAATCTGGATCATATTTATATGCGAAAGGCTGCGGCGGCTCAGAAGGACGCTGCCCGCTATGGCACCATTCGCATGAAGGAATATATATCTTTTGAGGTGAAGAAGGCTTATCTGCAACTTCAGTTGGCTTACCGCGAAAAGGGTGTGCTGGAGGAAGCTTTGGGAACTTCGAAGGAAGTCTACGCTTCTGTAGAGCGTTTCTTTGCTCAGGGATTGATTCGTAAATCGGACGTACTGAATGCTAAAGTACACGTAAGCGGCATGGAGACGAATCTGGAGAAAGCAAAGAGTGCCATAGCCAATGCTTCTGATTATCTGAGCTTGCTGATGGGGCAACCTACTGGCGTAGTTTATCAGGTGGAGGAACCAGCCTCAGCAATGATAGGTTCCAGTGGTTCGGTATCTGATCTTCGTTCTGACTTTCAGGCAATGGAAAAGGCTATGACGGCTACGGAGATGATGAGGAAATCTTCAGGGCTCTCTATGGTACCCCGGCTGAATGCTTTTGGCACGTATCAGTGGAACGATAAGAAGTTTGCTTCCTTTGGTTCTGACAGCTATCTGGTTGGTGTACGTCTTTCATGGACGTTGTTCAATGGTAACCAGAGCAAATATAACGCTCGCTCGAGCAAGCTGATGGGCATGAAACTGCAGGAACAGCTGAGCAACGAGAAAATGAAAGCACAACTGGAATATAACAAGACCAGCAGGGATTTGGACGACATTGCTTTTGAACTTCGCAAACAGAATGATATGGTGGAACAGGCTACGGAAGCTCTCCGCATCACTAAGGATCGTTTCGATCAGGGATTGGAAAAGACAGCGGATGTGTTGATAGCTCAGACACAATTATCGGGTCAGCAACTCAATTACGCGCGTACTGTTTACAAACAAAATCTCACGGCTGCTTATATGGAGTTCATCACAGCCAACGAATCAAACAATAAATAATCAATATATAAAAGATAAATTCTATGAAATCAGTAAGATATGTATCCGTAATGTTTTTCTCTCTGGTAATGGCCGGAGGTATGTTTCAGGCTTGTTCTTCTTCGGATAAGGAAGCAAAAGTACAGGAAGAGGCTGTGGCTGTAGTAACTGCTTTACCATCGTCTACCGAGGAATCGGGTGTATTGGCAAGCGGACAGATTGAAGCCGGACAAACAGCTGTAATCAGTACCCGGGTAATGGGAAGCATCAGTCGCATTTATGTAAAAGCAGGCGACAAGGTTGCTAAGGGACAATTGTTAGTAAGCATCTCTAACGCAGACATCATGGCTCAAAGGGCTCAGGCAGATGCAGCTATCGCAGAAGCTAAGGCGGCAGCAGCAGTTTCGGCAAAGGATTTGGAACGTTTCAAACAGCTTTATCAGAACCAGAGTGCTTCGGCAAAGGAACTGGAGAATGTTACTCTGCAGCACCAGTCTATCAGCTCTAAACTGGAGACTGCCCTACAGATGAGGAATCAGGTAAATGCTATGCTGGCTTATACACGCATCACTGCTCCTTTCTCGGGAGTGATTACCAAGAAATTTATGGATGAGGGCAGTATGGCCAATCCGGGTATGCCGCTACTGGCTCTGGAGCAAAGCGGAAACTTCCAGGCTGTAGTCTCTGTACCGGAATCGGACATAGCCAGAATTAAGCAGGGAGCAACGGTTAATCTTACCGTAAAATCATTGGGTATTACGTTCCCGGGAACCATTTCGGAGATTAGTCCCTCCTCTCAGTTTACCGGTGGACAATATGGAGTAAAGGTTGCAATAAGTGATAGTAAGTCGTTAGGAATCAAGGCAGGTATGTATGTAAATGTTTTAATTCCGGGCGAACAGGTAAAGAGCTCTCAACCGGCAAGAATGACAATTCCGGTGAAGGCCGTTGTCAATAAAGAGCAGCTTACCGGAGTGTATGTGGTGAGCAAGGAAAACAAGGCTTTGCTTCGCTGGGTAAGATTAGGCAAGCAAATGGGCGACCGTGTAGAGGTACTGTCGGGCCTGGCTCCCGACGAACGTTTTGTGGTAAGCACAGAAGGACGTGTATACAACGGCAGTAAGGTGATTGAATCAAAATGAAATAACGACCGATAAAGAACTAAAGATATGAAAGAAGGTTTTGCAGGAAGATTGGCGAATGTGTTTATTCGCTCTAAGCTATCCGTACTATTGATGATTGCTTTCTTGCTTCTGGGAGCATTTAGTATAACTCTTATCCCAAGGGAAGAGGATCCGCAGATTGAAGCACCAATGGCCGATATCATGGTGGCTTATCCGGGAGCTAACCCTACGGAAGTGGAAAGCAGGGTGTCTATCCCTCTGGAGAAGGTGGTATCTAACGTAAAGGGTGTGGAGTATGTTTACTCTACTTCTATGAACGGAATGACAATGGTTTCCGTACAGTTCTTTGTGGGACAGGATATGGAACGTTCCCTGGTAAAGCTATACACTGAGATTATGAAGCACATGGACGAAATGCCGCAGGGTGTTTCCATGCCGCTGATTAAGACTCGCGCCATTGATGATGTGCCTGTATTAGCGCTTACTTTGTGGAGCAATAAATATGGTGATTACTCTCTTCGCCAGTTGGCCGAGGTGATGACTACCGAACTAAAGAAGGTACCCGACGTAGCTGCAGTGAATATTCTGGGCGGACGTAGCAAGGAAATAAAGGTGGTACTGGATAAAGATAAGATGACGGGAAATCATCTGGATATGGCCGGTATATCAAAATACATTCAGGGAAGCAATATGCAGTTGTCTTCCGGTAATATCCTGAGTGGTGACTCTGCATTCTCCGTACAAACAGGCAGTTTCCTGAAAACGGCTGATGATGTGGCTAATCTGGTGGTTGGTGTAAACGAAGGTATGCCTGTGTATCTGCGTCAGGTAGCTCAGGTGGAAGAAGGTCCGGGCACTCCCAGTCAGTATGTTTCTTACGGAGAAAAGGGTAACTATCCGGCTGTGACTATTGCCATAGCAAAGAAAAGTGGTGTGGATGCCAAGAAGCTTGCCGGAGAGATTCTGGATAAAGTAGATCATTTGAAGAAGGAGTTAATTCCTTCGGACGTAAACGTTACTACTTCGAGAGACTACGGTCAGACAGCTTCGGATAAGGTTTCGGAACTTTTGCTTCACCTATTTGTGGCTATCATCGCGGTAACTCTGTTTGTAATGCTGGCTATGGGATGGAGAGGCGGATTGGTTATTTTCCTATCGGTACCGGTTACCTTTGCCCTAACGCTCTTCTCCTACTACTTCCTGGACTATACGCTTAACCGAATCACGCTGTTTGCACTGGTGTTCGTTACAGGTATTGTGGTAGACGACTCCATTATCATAGCAGAGAATATGCACCGTCATTTCAGGATGAAGAACTTACCGTTCATTCAGGCAGCTATCTACGCTATCAATGAGGTAGGTAATCCAACCATTCTGGCTACCTTTACGGTAATAGCCGCGGTACTGCCAATGGCTTTCGTATCAGGAATGATGGGACCTTATATGAGTCCGATGCCTATTGGAGCATCTATCGCTATGATCTTCTCGTTATTGGTAGCCTTGACGTTGACTCCTTACCTGGGATACATCTTCCTTCGCTCTAAAGAGGACAAAAAAGAGGAGAATGAATTGACAGAGGAAAACGAAACAAATCTGGAAGATAGCAAGGTGTACAGAATGTATAAGAAGATCGTGTCTCCTATGCTGGAATCACGCAAGATGAGATGGACATTTATGCTTGCAACAGTAGCTCTGCTATTGATATCTGTTTCTCTGTTCTATACCAAATCGGTACCGGTAAAGATGCTTCCATTCGATAACAAGAACGAGTTTCAGGTGGTAATTGATATGCCCGAAGGAACTACACTTGAACGCACAGACGCTGTGGCTAAGGAAATTGCTGCCTATGTAGCAACCAACAAGGATGTAGTGAACTATCAGACGTATGTGGGTACTTCAGGTCCTATCAACTTCAACGGATTGGCTCGTCATTACGATCTACGTAGAGGTGAAAACGTGGCAGACATTCAGGTGAATCTAACAGATAAAGGAGACCGTAAGTTACAGAGTCATGATATAGCAAAGGCTGTTCGTCCGGGTATTCAGCAAATTGCCAAGAAGTATAATGCCAATGCCAAAGTGGTAGAGGTCCCTCCCGGTCCGCCGGTACTCTCCACTTTGGTGGCAGAAATCTATGGTCCCAATTATCAGGATCAGATTAATGTAGCCAAACAGGTAAAAGATCAGCTGAACAAGACTTCGGGAGTTGTGGATGTAGACTGGATGGTAGAAGCCGATCAGAAAGAACTTGCTTTTGATGTAGATAAAGAGAAAGCAATGTTACGCGGAGTAGCTCCGGCACAAGTAGTTGGAGCAATACAATCGGCTATTGGTGGTGAAATGGCAGGTGTGGTTCATCAGGAGTCTTCTTCTGTATCAGTACCGGTGAAACTTCAGTTGGCCGATGCGGATAAGAACGATATCAATAACCTGAAGAACCTGACTGTAGTGAACCAGCGCGGTGAGAGTGTTCCTGTGGGAGACTTGGTTCAGATTACCGAGAAAGTAAAGGATAAGAGCATTTACCGTAAGAATCAGAAGAGAGTGGTATATGTAGTTGGTGATATGGCCGGAAAACTGGAAAGTCCGGTGTACGCAATGAACGATATGTCCGATCACCTGAAGGAGATCAAACTTCCTAAGGGATATGAGTTGCAGGAAAACTACACCAGTCAGCCTAAGTTTGAAGACGAATTTACCTTGAAATGGGATGGTGAATGGCAAATAACCTACGAGGTATTCCGTGATCTGGGTATTGCTTTCCTGATAGCCATCATCATTATCTATATGTTGATTATCGGATTGTTCCAGAACTTTACAGTACCAATCATTATGCTATCGGTAATACCATTATCGCTCATAGGCATTATACTTGGTCACTGGATGATGGGAGCCTTCTTTAGTGCCACTTCCATGATTGGATTCATAGCCTTGGCAGGTGTGATGGTACGTAACTCCATTCTCTTGATAGACTTCATAGACATCCGTCTGAAAGAAGGAATACCTTTGAAGCAGGCTATACTGGAATCGGGAGCAGTGAGAAGTATCCCTATCCTACTCACAGCAGGAACAGTGGTATTAGGAGCTATTGTAATCCTTTTCGATCCGTTGTTCCAGGGATTGGCAATCTCTCTGATGGGAGGAACCGTTACGGCTACGTTACTTACCCTGGTGGTAGTTCCATTGCTATATTTCAAATTAATGCGTAACAAATATAAATAAAGATATTATGAAACTATTAGTTATAACCAGTCTGGTAGAATGTGCCGAGAGTGTGGCCGAGATGCTGACTCGTGCAGGCGTGAAAGTTTTTAGCAGAACAGAGACCACCGGTTTTAAAGAGGGCCACCGTCCCAACATGCTCGATAATTGGTATGGTAGTTCCAATGGGAAATTCAATGCAATGTTCTTCTTTGCCTTCACATCGGAAGAAAGTGCCAATAAGATGCTTCAGGCAATCAGAGATTGTAACATAGAGAAGAAGAACCGTTTCCCGGTAAGAGGATTTATCCTCCCGGTAGAAAGTTCTTCTTACATGGAAGATGAAGCTTTGCCGTATTAAGCACTAGTATGTTCCTCTTACAGTGTGGATTAGCACCGTTTCCCAGTAAGAGGGTTTATACTCCCGGTAGAAAGTTCTACTTATACGGAAGGTAAAGCTTTGCCGTATGTAAACATTATCATGCTATTCATACAACGTGGATAAGCTTTGAAATATAAAGATAGTTCCTGGCAAAGATGGCAGAAACTTAAAATATCTTTAGTATTATCTTCTTGGGCAGGATGGGTAGAGATTACTCAATCCTGCCCTATTTTTATGCAATATAGTTATCAAAAAAAGCAGAAGATAATAACTCCCCTGCATACACTTATTTCAAAATAAGTAATGCAGAGGAGTTATATTTATCTGTTTAATCAGTACGAATTATCTATAATCAGGATTAGAATTTATAACCAAGTGTTACACTAAAGTTTATGTTTTTGGCTGCACCCTCCACATCGTTTAGTTTTGTTAAGCCCAACTGTCCATCAAGACCAACAAGGACCTTACCGAATTCCAATCCTACACCAAATCCCACTCCGGCATCAAATTCATCGAGAGCATTGTCACCGAAGGTATCGGCGTCATTACTAGTAATATTTGAAGAAATTTTACCTCCTATTCCATAAGCAACATATGGACCTGCTGAGAAAAGAAGATTAGTTTCACCTTCAATATGTACTCTTGCCTGCATATTAACAGGTAATTCAAGATACATTTGATTAACGGTCATTTCAAATCCGGATTCTGAATACTTTGTTCCTTTTGTCGAGAAGAATAGCGAAGGCTGTAATGACCATATATTATCAAATGCATATTCCATACCTACGCCTACTTTAAAGCCAAGTTTTGCATCACTTCCTTCAGAATCGCCACCGGTCCAGTTGCTAAGATTCAGACCAGCTTTGGCATTCCAGGAAACTTTAGAATCCTGAGCCATTATTAGCATATTACATCCTAATATGATGACCAAAAGTAATAATAGTTTTTTCATATTATCTAGTTTTATGTCATTGCTTTCCTGTTCCCTCCGGTTGGCACTAATTAATTAAGAAACGTAGGAACTTGCAAACAATCGTTGCACGTTTGATGGGTAGACCTATTTATAAATTGCTTCTCATCCATTAACTAAACAATCCGTAATGGAAATAGTTTCCTAAAAACTATCAATCACAATAATTACGCCGGAGTATAACAGTACTCCGGCGTAATTACTAAAAAGAACCAGATTTATTTGTGAATTCTTGTACAAAAGAATGCATTCTTCTGTACAGAACAATTAAATCTTTTGTACAGAAGAATGCATTGTTTTGTACAAGATTACAAAAACATTATTCCATAAGAATAAAAAACTCCTCGGCAGAGAAAGAAACCTCAGCGCAACTTTATGATTTATTCAATTCAGCAATCAGTTTGTATCTGAATTCGTTGGCATTCAGCATTGCATTATAACCATCAAAATAAAAATAAGTACTGTATATCTGTTTCCCTTCATTCCATTCAATCGATACAAAGCAAGAATCTCTTTTAATTTGCTTTTTGAAAGCCAGCGCAAACGGACCTAAAAGCAATATTCTATGAGCCGTAACTTTCTCTTCAACAGTTGAGGTATCTTCTAAATCAATATTTGTAACTGAATCTACAGGAATAGAAAACTTTTCAGCCGGTAGGTATACATTCGCCGGCCTTACATAAAATGCAAACTCTTTCGGTGTTCTTCTAAAGACAAGCGAATGTATTATCTCTGTTGCAGAAGGATGTCCGCCTATATAAGTTCCACTTTCAAAGAAATCTCTTGCAGACAAACCTTGCCTGTTCAATATATGTTCTGCCACATCTTCACGTCTTTTTTTATTGCTATATACAACGAACAAGACGACAAGAGCAAAGATTGCAGCACCTAGAAGAAGGGAATACAAAATAAAATTGTTATCGCTATGAACTATCAACCGATAAGCATTACAGGATGGTAGTGTTAAAATACTTATAGCCATGAACACATAGATGATATGTTTTCTCATAACAGATTGGATTTAAGGATTAATCGCAATACTCTATCTATCAGTTCATTTTATAACAATTTTAAGATTCTTTTATATCATTTAATTATAATAAATTAACATTAATTATATTATCACTCTATTCAGCCTCATCAAAGGGTGATTTATCATATCTGCCTGATAGCATTAACCTTATGCTCCATTTGTTCTTTCTTGCCGAGCTTATTATCAAACGTAGCAGTACAATAAATACGTTTAGTACTTTCTTCCAGGATGGCATTTGCCTTCGAGATTACCGACAGACATTCATCCATCGTATCACATTCTACAATAGTGCCCATTGAAGTCAGCTGACTTTTATAAGGCAAAGCATCAATCATATCAATTACCTTCTTTACGTAAAGGCTCACATGTTCTCCCTTATCCATGGGAAAAATAGCAAAATTCATAACTACAGACATAGCTTAATTATTTTAATTGTTAATTAATAGACAAATATCGCAATATTATTCTTACTTTGTCATTATCTAACATGCTAAAAATGTGTGATATGAATAAATCAATTCCATCTGTTGAAGAACTAGAAAAAAAAGTTTTTAAAATTGCACAGGATTCTATTGTTATTGATAAAACCACCAACGAATTTATTGATAACAATTATGGCAATCTTGATTCTTTTGAAACGTTAGTTGTTTATTATAGATCTATTATTGTAGACGATACTACTTTTCTGGAGAACTATATTGAAGGGGTGATTGAACTGGCTTTTGATAAGCTAAGCGATAAAGAGAAATATATATTCTATAACAGTCCCTACGGAATAATTGATGAATTTGAATGTATTGACACAGGAGATAACAGTGTAATCTGCTCAAGCGAATGGCAAATTACCGAAAGGCTTATCTCTAATTTTAAAGAATACGTAGGGTTCTACGAAAATGAACGTATAAGGTTCTACCAATATAACGGTTATGTATAGATACCAAAAGTAGCTTAAGGACAGAGGAATCATTAAAAGTATGTCTCCTAAAGGTAACTGTCTGGACAATGTAATGATGAAAAATTTCTTTGGATTAATGAAGAATGAACTGCTTTATATTAATAAATTCAGTTCCATCGAAGACTTTGAAGAAGAACTAAGAAAATATATTTGGTGGTATAACAATAAAAGAATTAAGCTTAGATTAAAAGGTATGAGCCCGGTACAATACCGAGCTCATACAAATATAAATTAATTATTAAAAGTCTAACTTTTAGGGGCACTTCAAAGTTTCATATAAGCCCTTTAATAGAATTTTATAGGAAAAGCGGCTATTCTGATCCGTTATTCTATCTCCTGACATAGTTCATCTCAATCATTTTATTTTTCTTGAATACCAATCCCAAATTTTATCAAGTGCTTTGGGAGAGAAAGTCTCTTCTATCACTCCATACTCTGCAGGCATTCCCGTTTTGCATTCCTGAAAAAGATGATTCAACGGATATATGCTGACAGTTTCAACATTTCTGTTTCCACCTTTATTCAATGCTTGTATTATTCCATCCAGATTCTCTTCTGCACGAACCTGTCTGTCTTTTGTTCCATTCAAAGCTAATACAGGGCATTTCACCTTTACTAAATAATCAGCCGGATTGGTAAATAAGAAAGAACGGAACCAGGGATCCATAAAACGAGTAATCATACTATTGATGAAGACATCTCCCTGTTTTGTGTCAAATTTAAGAATAGAACAAATATCTTGTTCCTTTTCTTTATAAAACTTCTGTAATTGAGAACGGGCACTTTCTCCGGGATATTGACGCAATATATCGGCACTTCCTTTATGGATCTTTGCTAAAGCTTGCTTAGTTTCTTCTGAATAAGAGTCTCCAAGTAAATCTCCACCTTGTTGAATCAGAATCTTTTCACCAGATAAACCCGGTCCGGCCAATAAAATAATAAAGGCAATCTTCTTATCGGTGGAAGCAACCATTGGAGCAATAATACCTCCTTCGCTATGCCCCATCAATCCTATCTTCTTTTTATTGATATCTTTTCGTGTTCTTAGATAAGCAACTGCAGCCTCAACATCCTTAGCAAAATCGGCAGATGTAGCACCTTTATATACACCACCCGACTTTCCAAACCCACGGTCATCAAAGCGTAGCACGGCTATGCCTTTACGGGTAAGGTAATCTGCTATAATCCAGAAAGGTTTATGATCAAATATCTCTTCATCACGATTCTCGGCTCCACTGCCTGTAATCATAACTACAGCCGGATACTTGCTATTCACTTTTCCCTTTGGAAAGGTCAACGTTCCTGCTAACGAAATACCATCTTTTGCATTTAGGAATGTTACATCCTCTACGTTATAAGGAAACGGTGCCTTTGGTTCTTGTGGACGATTTCTTTTTAGCGCTCCCTTTTCAAGATCTAAAGGGAAAGACATGCCCATCTGTTTAAATGTTCCTTTTAAGGACTTACCATCCCATTTACCCGAATATTCAGCTTGTAGCGGAGTTAAGGTAACATTTAGCAGTGAATCTTTAAACGTAACACTTGTTATTGGAATTCCTTTTGCCGACTGATCCGGACTATCCATAGTTCCTGTATACAAACCATTATTACAATTAAAATGAAAAACTAAAGTCAGTTTGGTTCCCTGAACTTCAAGTTTGCCGTTCCAGTCTCCTGCTATCTCCTGTGCACAGACGCTGAGAAAATTCCATACTAACAAAAAAAGGAATAAGGTTCTTGTCTTCATAATATTACGTTTTTTTCTAAAATTTAAAATTACAAAATATTTTTGAAAACATAATCATTTAATCTTTAAATAGTTGCCCCAAAAAAAGTAGTTATTCTCTTTTTAGGGAAATTCCTATTAAAGATTGGGGAATATCTTTAGCCGATAGAATTTTCTCATCTTATTTTTGTGACATAACAAAACAGACCAGATATTAAACTAAAAAAAATTAAGCGTTATGAAGAAGATCATTTTATCATTAATTGCCATTATAATGGTATCAATGAGTTCAGCTTGCATGGCTTCCAATAAGGGTAAGCATCATCACAAAGGTAATCGCACAGAAGTTATTGTGATACATGAAAACAATAGAGGCAGAGACTACAGAGGCAGAGATCATTATATCCGTCACGACAATAGAAGATATGACGGTTACAGAAATGAAAGGTTTTGCCAGGAAAGAGATCATAGAGTTAAATGCAGAAAGCACAGATGTTATGACAGATGCTATGATTGCAGACATCATCATCACAACAAAGACGCTGTAGTAGCAGGTGCAGTTCTTGGAACAGCAGCTCTCGTTCTATTGAATTCCGGTCATTAAGGATCACCAGAAAAGTAAGGATCACCAGTAAAAGTACGAGGGTGATGCATCTATGATGGCAAGCCTAAACAAAAAGGACTTGATATTCTACATCTCATATTTTAATATAAATCTGCGGTTAACGATTCGTTTTACATCGTTACCGCAGATTTTTTTCTGATTAAACATATTAATTACTTTTAGAAAGAGAAGAAGCACAAAGTATTTGTCCTCATAAAAGCTTTAAACGTTTACCAAAAAGCAATGGGCTGAAGAAAATTCAAAAACTACTTCCCCAGCCTCAGCTCCCATTTATAAGCGATTATTTCTTTATCCGATAGCAGATAAGAGTATCAATCGGCGTATTATTCAGGGTGGTTATCTGAACGAACATATCGGGTCTTTTAAACTCGAATTGGGTTTTCAGCTTTGCTTGTTCCGGGTCAGAGGAATCTTTAAAGGGAACTGCCTCACATATTTTGCTTGAAGTAAACCGCGATACAAAAACCATTGGGTGAGATCCTTTATAAATTTCGGTTTCAATAAATGTATCGGTGCTTTTATCATATACATTAAAAACTTTGGCTTCCACTACTATTTTCTTCTTCACCAAAACCTTGAAGTTACCTTGAATTTTACTATTGGAGTATTTTCCTATCCACACAAAAGTACTGTCTTTACTTAGTTTGCCTTTCCACGTTCCCGCAAACTGCCTAAACAGTTTTATCTGGTTAAGATCTCTTTTTTTGTTATCATTCACAGTCTTCTCTACCGTTGATTCTACTCCGTATAGAATCTGCCATCTTACATCAATTCGTTTAAAGACAAAAAACAGAACTCCCTTATCTACCAGGATGTAATGTCCGTCTTTATAGTCTGTGCGACTCTTTATCTTTGCCGTATACAGTACTGTTGAATTATCAAGAATCTCATATTTTTCGTCCAGTATATTAATTTCCTGCCCTTCCTGAGTTTTAAAGAGAGGTTTAAATATAGAAATACAATCTTCGTAGGTTAAAACATGGCCATTATAAATGTACCTGAATTCAGGAGAATAGTTCATTGTTTTCATTACCAGACTAAAATTTGTTTGCTCGCAACCTACAAAGAACATATTCACTATCTTCTTTACCTCTTTCTTTATTATGCCTTTTTCGGCTTCGGAAACAGTTTTTTCCTTACTTGTGCAGGAGAATAAAGTGGTAACAAACAATATCCAGAATAGAAGTTTTGTTTTCATAGTTCCCTGATTTATTAAGTGTTATGCTAACAAAGATATCATTTAGATGGAATAATAATGTATTAATATCAGAATCTTTTCACTTTAACAAACAGAAAGGTTGGTTGGTTTTATCTGTGAGCTTAATTATGCAATCCGTAAAAGTATAAAACGCAAAAAAGGCTCCTTTTACAGAGCCTCTTTGCATTTTATATAAGTGAGCTAACTAGCTTAGAATTTATTTTGTAACATCTGAAATAAACTTTCCAATTAGTTCAAGTGCTTGTGGAGAGAAAGTCTGCTCAATACTTGCATACTCAGAAGTCATTCCTGTTTTACACTCCTGAAACATGTGATTCAAACCTATAATACTCATTGTCTGGAAATTCTTGTTTCCGGCTATTTTGAGCGCTTTCCTTATTTCAGTAAGATTGATATCTGCATTAACCTGTCTGTCTTTTGTACCATTCAGAGCCAGAACCGGACAATGCACTTTAGTGAGATACTTTACGGGATCTAAAAAGAGGAAACAGCGAGACCATGGATCCATAAATTGTTTTATCATCCCATTTATATAATCCTGCTGATGATCTACCGGAACTTTATGATAAGCAAATACACTGTCATTGTTGTTTTTAAAGTACTTTTCTAACTCTGCACGAGCAGATTCTCCGGGATATTGAGACAGAATCTTAAAGCAATCAGCCGGAACTTTAACCAATTTCTCCTTTTCAGCTTCGGGCATAGAATCGCCGGCCAAGTCTTTAGTTTGCTGTATTATGATCTTATCTCCCGTAACACCCGGTCCGGCAAGTAATACGATGAAAGAGACATTCTTATCGGAAGAAGCAACTATCGGAGCTATTATACCTCCCTCGCTATGCCCTACCAATCCAATCTTCTTTTTGTTGATTTCTGTTCTGCCCTGAAGATAATTAACGGCAGCCTGCACATCAGTAGCAAAATCGGTTGTTGTAGCTCCCTTAAAAGCACCTCCTGATTTTCCTGTACCTCTGTCGTCGAAGCGTAAAACGGCTATACCATGGCGGGTAAGATAATCGGCAATAACAAGAAAAGGTTTATGCCCGAAGAGCTCTTCATCACGGTTCTGCGGACCACTGCCTGTAATTAATACCACAGCCGGATATATGCCCTTTTCTTTTGGATAAGTGAGGGTTCCGGCAAAGGTAATACCAGCTTTCTCATTCTTGAAAGTCACCTCTTCAGCCTGGTAAGGAAAAGGAGCTTTCGGCTCCTGCGAACGGTTTACCACAATTTCTCCGGCTTCAAGATCGAGAGGGAAAGTCATCCCAGCTTGCTTAAATGTACCTTTAATTGCTTTCCCATCCCATTTGCCGGAATAATCAATCATCATGGAAGTCATCTGCACATTAACCAGAGAGTCTTTGAAGGAAACATTCGTGAGGGGTATCCCTTTTACTGATTGATCCGGACTATCTAAAGTTCCTTTATACGCTCCGTTATCGTTTTTAAAATGGAATACCAGGTGCAACTTCGTCCCCTGAACGTTAAGCACTCCATTCCAATCGCCTACTATGTCCTGAGCAAATATGCCTAAAGAACAGAATATAAATAAAAACGAAATAATTCCTTTTCTCATATAAGTAGATTTATAATTTAATTGAATACGAAGATAAAACAAAGAATAATGATATGAATCAGATTTACAATAAAAATATTCCGATTATTGATTCATTTCATATTAGGGAAATTCCTATAAAACATTGGGGATTATCTCTGCAAAGGATATTCTCCTCGCTATATATTTGTTGCATAACAAAAAACTAGATTACTAATTCACTAAAACGAGTATTTATGAAGAAGATTTTTTTATCATTAGTTGCCATTATAATGGTATCAATGAGCTCAGTTGCTATGGCAGGACACGGAAATAAGCACCACCACAAAGGTTCAAGAACAGAGGTTATTATAAGCTACGAAAACGGAAGAGATTGTGATTGCCACGATTACTACAGAGATGAAAGAGACTGTGACCGTTATGCATATAGAGATAACAGAAGGTATGATGATTACAGAGACTTGCGTGAAGAAAGAGAACGCGAAAGGAGATACAGAGAAGATCAATGCAGAAGAGAGAGATACGAACACAGACGTCATCATCACAACGATGGTGCTAAGGTAGCCGGAGCAATCTTAGGAGCTACTGGTCTTATCTTACTTGCTACTCATTAATATTTTTCCAGACTAAACTACAACTAAACCATGTGCGGCAAACAGTATATGATCCTCATATAGTTTGCCGCATTTTTTTATTCTGCATTTGTAACCAACAGAGTAATAATCTGAATCAAGAAACCTGGTATCTATTTCCAGAAAGAGAAGAAGTGATGAACCGGACCATGCCCCTTTCCTATCTCATAACCGGCTCCATGCAATATGGCCTGATTCATATATTCCTTTGCCTTTCTCACGGAATCATCCAAAGAGAAGCCATGAGCCAGAAAAGAAGCTACGGCCGAGGATAATGTACACCCCGTTCCGTGTGTGTTTCGCGATGCTATTCTTGACGCTTTTAGTTCAAGAGCCTCCCCCGTTTCAGCATTGTAAAAGATATCAGTAAGCTCATTATCGGATAGATGTCCCGCTTTTAGTAGCACCGAAACCTTATTGTTGCATGAAAGACTCTTTATAACCGCCAGCATATCTTCCTTGCTTTCTATTTTCTGTCCGGATAAAACCTCAGCTTCAGGGATATTGGGAGTGATGATTCTTGTTAGCGGAATTAATTCATGCTGTAGAATACGGACAGCCTCCTGTTTTAGTAAATCATCACCAGCGGTTGCAACCATCACCGGATCGAGCACTATGTTACGGATATTATAGGGAGCTAATGCTTCCTTTACCGCCAATATCAGTTCTGAAGAGTGAAGCATTCCTATCTTTACAGCATCGGCACCAATATCACTAAGAACAGATTCTATTTGTCCTCTCACGAAAGAGGCAGGTATAGGATGTACTCCCTTCACCTCAAAAGTATTCTCGTCTACTATAGCCGTAATGGCCGACATGGCATAGCAGCCGCATGCCGATATTGTTTTTATATCTGCCTGAATACCTGCGCCTCCACTTGGATCACTTCCAGCAATGGTTAAGACTCTCTTATATTGTTTCGACATACTTTTAAGGTTCAAATTTCCTTCATCATCCATATTCCACAGTAGCAATGCCCGCTGTTTCCCAGAGGAGCTTTGAGGTACGAAAATCCCATTCGCTCATACAAGCCAACAGCTCCGCTTAGCTCGTCCATGCTTTCTAGATAGACTTTTGAGTAACCGGTTTCTTTGGCGTAATTCAGGCATTTGTCTATTAGCTGTTTACCTATTCCCTTTCCTCTTGTTTCGGGAAGCAGATAGAGCTTTACCAGCTCTGCAGTATCCTGTGGTAAACCCTTTGTGGGATAAATCCCTCCGCCACCAAGCACTTTATTGTTTTCCTCGTCCCAAACCACAAAGTATGTGCTTTTGTCGGCTTTAAAGATTTCACTTAAATAGTTTATCTCATCGTCATAATAGACCGTACCCGGATGATTGGCACCAAATTCCTCTAATGTTGTGCGAATAATATTTGCCAAAGCTTTATTATCCTCTTCCTTAATATTTCTGATTACCATAAAACTACACCATTTGATTGATTATAAATAAGAAACAGCCGATAGAAATAGCTATTAATTTACCGCAAAAGTAGTCGATTTATTTTTAGATTATCACTATTCCAAGCAATTCTTAAAATAAAAATAACAGAAAACAGTTGGATTATTCATTCTTTTTTTAGTTACTTTGCAGCCGTAAAGACAAAGGGGTGCCCCACGGAGGGCTGAGATTATACCCGTTGAACCTGATGCAGTTAGTACTGCCGTAGGAATTGTTGCAAAGCTTATTTATTATTTCTTTCCTCACCGCACGCTTTTGTATTTACGCATTTACATATCCTTAAAAAACGTAAGTATGAAAGTTCAAGTAAACAACAAGGAGACAGAGCTTCAATCGCAGTCTTCAATCAAGCAAATGGCTTTATCAATGGATCTTCCCAAGGCGGGTGTGGCAATTGCCGTGAACAACAAAATGGTTCCACGCACGGAATGGGATCAGTTCATCCTGAACGAGAATGATCAAATTGTGATAATCAAAGCTGCTTGTGGAGGATGAATGCAATAAAATTTCAATTCATCACTCATTTCACCGACCACTACTCTTATTTCGACTCTGCCAAACTGGCTCTTGAAGGCGGTTGCCGATGGATTCAGCTACGCATAAAGGATGCACCTGCCGAGGTTGTTGAGGCTGAGGCTGTCCGCATAATGCAATTATGCAAGGAATACGGCGCTACTTTCATTATTGACGACCATGTGGAGCTGGTGAAAAAACTGGGAGCCGATGGAGTGCATCTGGGAAAGAATGATATGTCCATTTCCAATGCCAGAAAGATTCTGGGCAAGGACTTCATTATTGGCGGCACAGCAAATACGTTTGATGATGTATGCATGCACGTGAATTCAGGAGCCGATTACATTGGGATGGGACCTTTCAGGTACACAACCACCAAAAAGAACCTTAGTCCGGTACTGGGATTGCAGGGGTACAAAGGCATACTCGGCCAGATGGCAGCAAAGGGAATATCAGTACCTGTTGTAGCTATTGGCGGTATTACGGCTGATGACATAGAAGATGTGATGCAGACCGGCGTATCGGGTATCGCACTCTCGGGTACTATCCTAAGGGCAACAGATCCGGTGAGTGAAGCCAGACAGATTCTTCAAAAAATAGACAACAATAACACTTATTAGAGACTGATAGAGAGCTTAAATCGACTTCTTAATTCGAGCATTTCCTGCCCAAAGGCCACGGGAAGGAAAGCATTCACCGCAGATTAGAACAGCACTTTCTATCAGACAACAACAAATAAACAAGAATAAAAATGGAAAAATTAATAATTGCAGGAAGAGAATTCAGTTCCCGCCTGTTTCTGGGAACAGGAAAATTCAATTCAAACCAGGTGATGGAAGAGGCTATCCTGGCTTCTGAAAGTGAAATTGTAACCGTTGCCATGAAACGTATTGACCTGGACAATCAGGAAGACGACATGTTGAATCACATCAAACATCCTAATATTCAGCTATTGCCAAATACATCGGGAGTGAGAAATGCAGAGGAAGCTGTGTTCGCAGCTCAGATGGCACGAGAGGCTTTCGGTACAAACTGGCTGAAGCTGGAAATACATCCTGATCCACGCTATTTATTACCCGATTCTGTGGAAACACTCAAGGCTACCAAAGAGCTTGTAAAGCTTGGCTTTGTGGTGTTGCCTTATTGTCAGGCAGATCCAGTGCTATGCAAACAATTGGAAGAGGCCGGTGCTGCTACGGTTATGCCGTTGGGTGCTCCTATCGGTACCAATAAAGGGCTGCAGACCAAGGATTTTATCCGCATTATTATAGAACAAGCCGGAATTCCTGTAGTTGTAGATGCAGGTATTGGCGCACCAAGTCACGCCGCTGAGGCTATGGAGATGGGTGCTTCGGCAGTGCTTGTGAATACTGCTATTGCCGTTGCCGGTAATCCGGTAGAGATGGCTAAGGCATTTAAGCTGGCTGTGGAAGCCGGACGAATGGCTTACGAAGCCCAACTGGCTACAACGGGTATTATAGCCCAGGCAAGCAGTCCGCTAACCAGCTTTTTAAATGTATAATAACGCAAGATTCCCAATTATGAAAAGTGAAATAACAAGAACTCCTTTCCCTAATTCCGAAAAAATATACGTAGATGGTGTAATTCATCCTATCAAGGTTGCCATGCGCAAAGTGAAACTGACCGATACTGTGAAAATAGTAAACGGTGAAAGGGTTTTCCATAAAAATGACGACGTGGTAATTTACGATACCAGTGGCCCATTTACTGATCCTTCCGTGCATATAGATCTGCAGAAAGGATTACCCAGATTGCGTGAATCGTGGATTAAAGAGCGTGGAGACGTGGAGCAACTCTCTGACATCAGCTCTGAATACGGACGCATGCGCCGTGCCGACAAGAGTCTGGACGCTTTACGATTCGAGCATATTGCTTTGCCTTACAGGGCAAAGGCCGGAAAGCAGATTTCTCAGATGTACTATGCCAAACAAGGCATCATTACTCCGGAAATGGAGTACGTAGCTATCCGTGAGAACCAGAACAACGAGGCATTGGGTATAGAATCACACATCACGCCTGAGTTTGTTTGCCGTGAAGTTGCCGAAGGACGTGCCGTAATTCCCGCAAACATCAACCACCCTGAGGCTGAGCCTATGATTATCGGGAAGAATTTCCTTGTGAAGATAAACACAAACATAGGAAACTCTGCCACATCTTCGGGTATTGAAGAGGAAGTGGAGAAGGCTGTATGGTCTTGTCGCTGGGGTGGAGATACGTTGATGGATCTTTCTACCGGAGCAAACATTCACGAAACGCGCGAATGGATTATCCGCAACTGTCCGGTTCCTGTTGGTACTGTGCCTATTTATCAGGCTTTGGAAAAGGTAGACGGCAAGGTGGAAGGCCTTACCTGGGAGATTTACAAGGATACGCTGATAGAGCAATGCGAACAAGGGGTGGATTACTTTACTATCCATGCCGGAATCAGGCTTCACAATGTGCATTTGTCACAGAAGCGTCTTACGGGAATCGTGTCTCGTGGTGGTTCCATCATGTCTAAATGGTGCCTGGTTCACAATCAGGAGAGCTTCCTTTACGATCATTTCGATGATATCTGCGAGATTCTTGCACAGTATGACGTGGCAATTTCACTGGGCGACGGACTCCGTCCGGGAAGCATTCACGATGCCAACGATGAGGCTCAGTTTGCCGAGCTGGATACATTAGGAGAACTGGTACAACGTGCATGGAAGTACAATGTACAAGCCTTTATTGAGGGACCGGGACATGTGCCTATGCACAAAATCAAAGAGAATATGGAACGACAGATTTCTGCATGCCACGAAGCTCCTTTCTACACGCTCGGTCCACTGACCACGGATATTGCTCCCGGCTATGATCATATAACAAGTGCCATTGGCGGAGCGCAGATTGCCTGGCTCGGTACAGCAATGCTTTGCTACGTTACACCGAAAGAGCATCTGGGATTGCCCGACAAGGAAGACGTGCGCGTTGGGGTGATTACCTACAAGATTGCTGCACATGCCGCCGATTTGGCCAAAGGTCACCCCGGAGCACAAGTGCGCGATAATGCGCTGAGCAAGGCTCGTTACGACTTCCGTTGGAAAGATCAGTTCAATCTTTCGCTTGATCCCGAGCGTGCATTGGAGTACTTTAAGCAAGGGGCTCACGAAGATGGTGAATACTGCACCATGTGTGGCCCTAACTTCTGCGCCATGCGCCTGTCTCACGACCTGAATGCTTGTGCTAAATAATCCATTCGGGAATGGTTAAAAATACCTTGTACAAAAGATTGTTTTCTTCTGTACAAAACAATTAATTCTTCTGTACAAAAGATTGCATTCTTTTGTACAGGCTACAAAAAATATAAAAGGAAATGTTTTCAGATGAATTAGCTAAAATTTCATGGGAAGACTCTACAAGAGCCATTTATTCAAAGACGCCCGCCGATGTGGAACGTGCGCTTGGCAAAGAACACTTAGATGTGAATGATTTCATGGCGTTAATTTCTCCGGCTGCCGAACCATACCTGGAGGTGATGGCTCAGCTGAGTCGCCAATATACCTTACAGCGTTTTGGCAAAACCATATCCATGTTTGTGCCGCTCTACATAACCAACTCGTGCACCAACCATTGCATCTACTGCGGATTCCAGCACAATAACCCCATTGCCCGTGTTATTCTCACAGAAGAGGAAATTGTGAACGAATATAAAGCAATCAAGAAGCTGGCTCCGTTTGAGAATCTTCTGCTGGTTACGGGAGAAAACCCGGCAGCCGCGGGAGTTCCGTATATAGAAAGCGCTCTTCAGCTTGCCAAACCTTATTTCTCCAATCTTCAAATAGAAATTATGCCGCTTAAAACGGAAGAATATGAACGCCTCACGCACTCGGGCCTCAACGGTGTTATCTGTTTTCAGGAGACTTATAACAAAGCGAACTACAACATTTACCATCCGAAAGGAATGAAATCGAAGTTCGACTGGAGGGTAAACGGATTCGATCGTATGGGACAAGCCGGAGTACATAAAATTGGCATGGGCGTGTTGATTGGTCTTGAGGAATGGCGTACGGATGTTACCATGATGGCTCACCACTTAAGGTATCTGCAAAAGAATTACTGGAAGACAAAGTACAGTGTAAACTTCCCGCGTATGCGTCCTTCGGAGGGCCATTTTCAGCCAAATGTAGTTATGAGCGACCGTGAACTGGCACAGCTCACTTTTGCTTTCCGAATCTTCGATCATGATGTGGACATCTCTTACTCAACCCGTGAGAGTGCAGAAATGCGCAATAACATGGCAACGCTTGGAGTAACAACAATGAGTGCCGAAAGTAAGACTGAACCGGGAGGTTACTACACCTATCCACAGGCGCTAGAGCAATTTGCCATCAATGACAGTCGCACAGCCGTGCAGGTTGAAAAGGACCTGAAACAGATAGGTCGGGAACCGGTTTGGAAGGACTGGGATCAGGCTTTTGATAGATAATTATGGTTTTGTATTATGTAACTTGATGGAATTAATCGTTGTAATTCCCATAAGCAGCAAACTCGAAATTATAACTATATATGTAACCCAATGAGCTCACCCCTAATCGTCCTTAAAATAAGGAAGATTAGGGAGAGTTTATTATTTGTACAAACAATGAATCGAGCAATGAGTTAGGCTGAACAAGCTAAGTTCCCCGATATATTTTGAAATATAGATAGACTGTAGTTTGATAGATAATAAAGTACATAAAGATAAGATGCAACGAATTAGGCAGGGATTCTTTGAATGCCTGGAAAGGCAGATTATCTGCCAAATAACAAATAGCCTTATTTATAGGAGCAAGATATAACAGACTGAGCTAATCTTACTGAGATATTGAGGAAATAGAGATTTTGCAACTTTACAGATTGTCCAATATATTAAAAACAAGAGATAGCAGACACAACTATGTTTCCCGAGATATCGGGGAGATAAAGATTTTGCTGCTTTACAGATTGTCCAATATATTAAGAACAAGAAATAATAGACAAAGCTACACTTTCCCAAATATTGAGGGAGATATAGATTTTGCAGTTTTAATAAAGAACCAATTATATAAACATGAGATACGACAGACAAACAATACTTCCCGAAATAGGCGAAGAAGGTCAGGAAAAGCTTAGAAAAGCGTCAGTTTTACTAGTAGGTGTAGGCGGCTTGGGCTCTCCAATCGCCCTTTATCTTACAGCAGCCGGAATAGGTACACTGGGGATAATGGATAGTGATATTGTGAGCCTTACCAATTTGCAACGGCAAGTGCTCTATACAGAAAGCGAGCTGGATGAAGTGAAAACTGAATGCGCCCATAAAAGATTGAGCGCTTTAAACAGTGAAGTAAGCATCCATACCTATCCATATAAGCTCACAAAAGAAAATGCAGAGGAGATTATCAGCAAATACGACTTGGTAGTAGACGGATGCGATAACTTTCCCACCCGATACTTAATCAACGATACCTGTGTAAAGCTTGGCAAGCCGTATGTGTACGGAGCAATATTCGGCTTGCAGGGACAAGTCTCGGTCTTCAATCACAAAAGCGAAAAGACATACCGCGATCTTTTCCCCGATGAAGAAGAGATGCTGGCCATGCCTCCCCTTTCCAAAGGCGTGATGGGCGTAACTCCGGCCGTAACAGGAAGCATAGAAGCATCGGAGGTCATAAAGCTAATCTGCGGATATGGCGAATTACTCGACGGTAAGCTGTGGACCATTGATTTACGCACAATGGAGAGTAACATTATCTTGTTATAAGGCTCCTAATTTGATATCAACTACAGCTATTATTTGGAGGTGTGAGATGCTAAAACATCTAAATATTTTTTCGCAGCCTCTAATTGAGCATCTGTATTTATATCTTTGTTTTCTACGTAAATATCTGGTTTTATACCTATCCCGTGATGTTGAGATCCGTCTCTGTTTAAGAATTTAGCAAATGTCATTGAAAATGATGCAAAGGGTAATTTAAAACGAGGCGTATCTCCATTGCAACCTGAAGTATTCTCTCCTATAAGGATTCCTAATTTATAATTCTTGATTATATCTATCACCGTTTCCATGAAACTCATTGAAAATGAATTAACTAAGAACACACAAGGCACGGTTATTTTCTCGTTGACTGGTAATGGATATTCAAACTTCTTTGAATAGTCTTTATTCATTGCTGACGTTGAAGGAGCTATAAACCATTTTTCCGTGGGTTTAGGAACAGGATTAATGTGATTGGGAAAATAGTAATGTACTTCATTAAGATTCCCTAAAGAAAGAATTGAATCTGTGATATTAGCTAAGATGCTGAATACATCTGTAGTAGGATAACTTCGCATATCAAAAATAACCCCTTTGCCTTTATTTATTTCTGAAATATAGGCTTTGAACTTATCGTAACTGATTAATTGAGGATCTTTCAGATTTATATAATATTCATTCCCATCAAAACATTTAATAAATTCTTTATCGGCAACAAAAGCAGGTCGAAACAAGTTTATTTTTACAGCCACATCTGATTCTTTCCCTTCAGAGTTCTTCATAGTCAGATTTAGAACAGAGTCTCTTGCATAACTACTAAAAATCTCATTGGAAGAAGTAAGCTTTGTTAATCCACTTTCTAAAGTTGAGTAGGATAAGCTATTCAATTTTCCTTTTATAAAAGATTCGGCTTCCATATTATTAATCTTAATAATCCGATCTCCTATGTGAATAACAGAGTCGTAGGGTGCAAGCACATTCTTTATAAGCAATTTATTATCCAGAATCACAGTTTCAATTCCAGGAATTTTTTTTGTTGATGATGCTCCTAGCATGTTGAAGGTCAAATATACATGGTTATCTTTTACTAAATTCATCATGTTGCATACTAAATAGTAATAATTACTAGAATTATTACTATTTGCTATTTTATTATAATAGTCTTTATATGACTTCCTCCAGGTAACATCAAGTTTATCTTCAAAATAATACGGATAAAAATGTTGAACGATATTGCAACGCATAATTTCATTTGCTATTCGTGCAAAAGGTTCTGATGCCAGTAAATAATACATAGATTTCTCATCCCATCTATTTTTACAAGAATCTATTAGTATGGTAAGCTGTTCATTTTTCTTAGGCAATTCTGATAATGCAATAGGAAAAGAAACAGTTAATTGGGGATTAAGAATGAATGTATATAATGAGTCCGGTTTGGGATATTCCGCAGAATACGCGCTTATTTCTTTTATTTCGCTATTTAATTCCCTATTCTCAAGCATACTACGTTCCTGTATATAAAAAGAACCGGAAGAATAACGTTTCGGCTTTGAGAAGTTATTATTTATGCTAAGATCAGGACATAAAGGAGAAAATAGTTGATATAGTTTCTGATTAAAATCTTTTTCCGACTTGCAGCCCTCTATTTCTTTTATGGAATAAATGAGAAAGTTAAACCAGTCGAAATCCTTCAAATTATCATTAGGATAGAAATAACGCACATAGCCATAAACATCAGACAAGGCACATAAACGATTTTTGAATTCTTCCGTTAACTCTTTTTTCTTCCACTCTATTATTGCAGGATTAGCACTATAACAGTTAGAAATATGCAAAAATAACAAGAAAGAAAAAAGAATGAAAGATCTGCTTATTGCCTGATTTACTATTCTCATAATTATGGAATTTATAAGATTATTTTTTTGTTTCTTCTTAAACATATAGCATCCTCTAATGCTGATATTTGATAAATATTAAATCAATCAAATAAGTATCAAATGTATAAATAAAAAATACGTAAACAAAAAATAAGTGTATTTTTATTTATAATAATCTATCTGTCTATTTAAAGAAAATAATTCTAATAATTAGATAAGTAAGTATGTTTAGAATTGGAGAACAAGTATCTTTTTATTATCTTATGTGAGTTCCATTTTCTTGTATAACCTTCCAACCATTATCAAACTTTTTGAAGACAAACGTCCAACAGCCATTATTGAAAATAGTATTACCACTTACCATTAAAAATTTACTCTTAAATTCTGTTGTACATGTGGCTGCTGTTATAAAACAAACCAGATAATGTTTTTCTCATGCCTGTTCTAAAATAAGCATTAACAACTTTTGTTTGCTTGCATTAAGCACAGGGATTACATATATATAATTAAGGAATCAACAAATATCCTTTTAATTTAATCCTTAAATGACTACCTTTGCGCACATTTTTTAAAATTATGAAACTGATTGCTGTTACTACTCCCTATTTTTTTATTGAAGAAGATAAAATTATCACTGCTCTATTTGAGGAAGGACTGGATATACTCCATTTAAGAAAACCCGAAACTTGTGCAATGTATTCAGAACGCTTGCTAACGCTTATCCCTGAAAAATATCACAAGAAGATTGTTACTCACGAACATTTCTATATGAAAAAGGAATTTGGGTTGATGGGTATTCACCTCAATTCCAGAAACTCCAAGAAACCGGAAGAATATGAAGGACATGTAAGCTGTTCATGTCACTCTATAGAGGAAGTAAAACAAAAGAAAGAGTTTTATGATTATGTGTTTATGAGTCCGGTTTTCGATAGTATCTCAAAAGAGGGATATAATTCTCAATATACTCCCGAGGAATTAAGAAAAGCAGCAAAAGATGGTATTATAGATAATAATGTAGTAGCATTAGGAGGCATTACTGCCGATAATATTCTGCAAATAAAGGATTTTGGATTTGGAGGTGCCGCCTTGCTTGGAGATATCTGGGGCAAATTTGATTTCTGTAATGACGAGAATTATTTAGCAATAATAAAACATTTCAGAAAATTAAAAGAAATTGTAGATTAAGACCAACCTACTTAAAACAAAAAAAAGAAGGGGAATTATTTAAATAATCTCCTTCTTTCCAATTTCACAGTGTGATACACAACAAATGTATATCCTACTTTTCTGCAAATAATTCTCTTTCTTTTTCATTGTAAATAGTCAGATTAACGATGCTTACGAATTTTTTGTACTGAGCTTCTGATAAAATAGCTCTTGCATTTCCCAAATTAAAGAATATTGCTTTTGTAGAAGCTTCCTCTTCTGTAGCTCCTTTTGCAGTAGCACGCTCCATTCTTCTTTCTCCTTCACTAAACACATACTTCAGAGTTTCTTTTTGCTCTGCATCTGTCTTAAGAAAATTTGCGATTCCATTAAGCGTACTTTCGTCATTTAACGTGTAAACACACTTACTTGAACCAACTGGACTACCTGCAAATGTTGCTGTTCCAAAACCTAGCACAGCTAACAAAAAAACTGATAAACGTTTCATAATTTAAAATTTTAATTAAACATATACCTAAAAAAACAGAGAATACCCGAACTAATGTATTCATGGTATTCTCTGTCTTTTAAGGTTTTTATCTTTTGATGATGCAAACATACGAATATGTTTTATAACATGCAAATATTTTAAAAGAAATGTTTTATAACATATTATTCTTCTTGCTTTATACATCTATTAATTATAAACAATCGGTTTCTTTTTGAAAGAATAATATGTCATTTTTAATACATTAATATCTATAAATATAACTTTATGATACATATTATACATATTTTAATATCATAAAGATAATTTTATTCAAATTAATATTTCATTTAGATTATTTCATCCATATTACATTTTATATCTAAATTCAAATATTACTCTTGGAAGATTGCAATATTATTGAAGTAGATTGAAGAGACCTGGTATTTATCACTATGATATCTGACAAAGACAAACTTTTAATGCTTCGCTCATACAACCTGATAAAATTTAGCATTGAAAGTCTTGGTAAAAATATGGAAATAAACAACAGAGATCAGAAAAACAAGTTTTCCTTTAGTCCAAAAGAGCAAGAAGGATTCAACAGACTTGCATTGGTCATTACAAGATTCTAAGCCGGAAATACGAAAAAATAACGATAAAAGCAAAATCACATGAATTGAAAGAGAGTAGTATTAGGATTACAAGTAAAAAAAAAGCAGAAACAACAAGCTATACACATTATAAGAATTGAAATTCAACCGCAGATTATCTATCGGTATGATTCAGAAAAGGTAAGTAAAGGCAGATTTATAAGCAAAAAAAAAGAAGGAGATACTATTTTATAGACTCCTTCTCTGCACTATTGCATATATATTTAATAACATACCTTGATAAGCTATTAATTCATCTTGTTATTAATCATTGTAAGATTAATAAGTCCCACGAATTTAATATACTGATCTCTTGATAAAATCTGCTTTGCATTACCTAAGTTAAAATACACAGCTTTTTCTGTTGCTTCATCTACAGAGGCACCATTTTTTGCAGCTTTATCCATAACTTTTGTTGCTTCACCAAATACATATTCCAATGCATCCTTTTGTTCAAAACCTACCTGCAAGAAAGAAGCTATTTTATCAAATGTTTTTGCCTCATTCATTTTATAAATAAAACTATTTGAGAAAGCTTCACTATTGTTGTTTCCTGCAAATGTTGTTGCTCCAAAACCTAAAACGGCAACTAATAAAACTACTAATCTTTTCATACCTTAAAAAATTAATTATTAAACAATCTTTCTAAAAAAAAAAGCAGAGAACACCCCTGTTTTTCGTGTATTCTCTGCTTAAAGTCTTCTTTTTCCTATTGATGATGCAAACATACAAATATGTTTTATAACATACAAATCAATTAACATTTTATGTTATAAAACATACAATAGAAACTTTTTAAAACCTAATTTAACAATAAGAGGATTCCCCTACTAGGAGAATCCTCTTTAAAGTACTGCAAAATTAAAATACTAAAACAACTAACTAACTTCCATAAACCAACTATTTTATTCTTCTATAGCTGCCTGAGCCGCTGCTAATCGAGCAATAGGCACGCGGAATGGTGAACAGCTAACATAATTCAAACCAACTCTGTGACAGAACTTAACTGAAGAAGGTTCTCCCCCATGCTCTCCACAGATACCACATTTCAAATCCGAACGAACAGAACGGCCTTTTTCCACAGCCATTTGAACTAACTGCCCTACTCCATTCTGATCAAGAACCTGGAATGGATCGACTTGCAGAATCTTCTTTTCCAAATATATAGGTAAGAATGAAGCAATATCATCACGTGAATATCCAAAAGTCATTTGAGTAAGGTCGTTTGTTCCGAATGAGAAGAACTCTGCACCTTGAGCAATACGCTCCGCGGTTAATGCAGCACGAGGTATTTCAATCATTGTACCAACTTTATAGTCAATACTATCACCCACTTCTGCAAATAACGCTGCAGCTTCTTCGCGGATTATGTTTTCCTGCTCTTTAAACTCAAGCAACAATCCGGTAAGCGGAACCATGATTTCAGGGAATGTTTCAACTCCCTCCTTCTTTAGTTCGAGTGCAGCGCCAAGAATTGCCCGGGTTTGCATACGTGTAATTTCAGGATATGTATTTCCTAAACGGCAGCCACGGTGTCCCAACATCGGGTTCTGTTCGTGAAGAGCTTCTACACGTTGTTGTATATGCTTAAATGAAACACCCATAGCATCTGCCATTTCCTGCTGACCTTTATCATCATGAGGAACAAATTCATGCAAAGGAGGATCAAGCAGACGAACTGTTACAGGACAGCCTGCCATTGCTTTAAAGATACCTTTAAAGTCTGCTTTCTGATAAGGAAGAATTTTAGCTAAAGCAACCTTTCTGCCTTCTTCATTCTCTGCAAGAATCATTTCACGCATTGCTTTAATTTTCTCACCTTCGAAGAACATGTGCTCAGTACGACAAAGTCCGATACCTACAGCTCCAAACTTACGTGCAACTTCAGCATCATGAGGAGTATCAGCATTTGTTCTGACTTTCATTCTGGTATATTTGTCGGCCAAAGCCATCAAATCTGCAAAGTCTCCGGAAAGTTCAGCAGCCTGAGTTGCAACCTTACCTTCATAAACTTCACCTGTTGAACCATTTATTGAGATATAATCGCCTTCTTTTAAAGTAACACCTCCTACTTCAAGAGTTCTTGATTTATAATCGATTTTCAATGCACCGGCACCCGATACGCAGCATTTACCCATACCACGAGCAACGACTGCTGCATGAGATGTCATACCTCCACGAGCTGTTAGAATACCTTGAGCAACAGCCATACCAGCAAGATCTTCTGGGGATGTTTCTATACGAACCATCACAACCTTGTGACCATCGGCATGCCATTTTGCTGCATCATCTGCAAAGAATACGATTTGACCTGTAGCAGCACCCGGTGAAGCCGGCAAACCTTTTGCAATAACTTTAACACTCTTAAGTGCAGTTTTATCAAATACAGGGTGCAGTAATTCATCAAGTTTATTTGGTTCTACACGTTTCAAGGCTGTTTTTTCATCAATCACACCTTGATGGAGCAAATCCATAGCAATCTTAACCATAGCAGCACCGGTACGTTTACCGTTTCTAGTCTGAAGGAACCAAAGTTTACCTTCCTGAACAGTAAATTCCATATCCTGCATATCTCGATAATGGTTTTCCAGCCTAGTCTGGATTTCATCAAGTTCTTTATAAATTTCAGGCATAGCTTCTTCCATAGAAGGATATTTCGCCACACGTACATCTTCGGAAATACCTGCCAATTCTGCCCAACGTTGAGAGCCTATCTTAGTAATTTGTTGTGGAGTACGTATACCGGCTACCACATCTTCGCCTTGAGCATTGATCAAGTATTCACCATTGAAAAGATCTTCTCCTGTACCAGCATCTCTTGAGAAACAAACACCTGTAGCGGAAGTATCTCCCATATTACCAAACACCATTGCCTGAACACTTACGGCTGTTCCCCATTCAGCAGGAATGCCTTCCATCTTTCTATATAAGATAGCACGTTCATTCATCCATGAATCGAATACAGCACAAATTGCTCCCCATAATTGTTCGTATGCACAAGTTGGGAAATCATGACCAGTTTGTTTCTTAACGGCTTCTTTAAATTTCTTAACCAGAACTTTCAAGTCTTCCACTTCAAGTTCATTATCAAGCTTTACTCCTTTTGATTCTTTTACTTCCTCAATAATTGCTTCGAAAGGATCAATATCTTCTTTATTAGTAGGCTTCATACCAAGAACCACGTCTCCATACATTTGTACGAAACGACGGTATGAATCCCATGCAAAACGAGCGTTGCCTGTCTTACGGGTAAGACCTTCAACTACTTCATCATTCAAACCTAAATTCAGAATAGTATCCATCATACCCGGCATTGAAGCACGAGCGCCCGAACGTACAGAAACCAACAATGGATTTTCAACATCTCCAAACTTTGATTTCATTAATGCTTCAACTTTAGCTACTGATTTTTCAACGTCTTCCGTTAATAAGTCAACAACTTTATCGCGTCCTAGTTCGTAGTATTCTGAACAAACGTCTGTAGTAATAGTAAAACCTGGAGGTACGGGTACGCCAATAAGGTTCATCTCTGCCAGGTTAGCGCCTTTGCCACCCAATAAGTTTTTCATCTCGGCCTTACCTTCTGCTTGACCGTTACCAAAGGTATAAACTCTTTTCTTATCCATAAAGTATTAAATTAAAGTACAATTGTGTTTTTTATCTACCTACAAAACTAATTATATTTTAGATAAATGAAAACTTTTTATGAAAAATATACAACATAACAGTGAAAATTCTTTGTTATCACACCTTTTAAAGAAATATATGACAAATTACTCAGTCAAATATCGTACTTTTGTGCCATTATTTTAAACTCATACAAAAGTGTCGCGTAAAACTAAAGATCTTCCTATCTTAGAAAAGGTAACAATAACAGATGTGGCTGCTGAGGGCAAAGCCATTGCAAAAGTAAACGACTGGGTAGTATTTGTACCATATGTGGTACCAGGTGATGTAGTGGATCTGAAAATCAGAAAGAGAAAACATCATTATGCTGAAGCAGAAGCTGTACATTTCCATGAATATTCGCCTGTCAGAGCAACTCCATTTTGTGAGCATTATGGTATATGCGGTGGCTGCAAATGGCAATGTTTGCCATACGAAGAGCAAATTAAATATAAAGAGAAACAAGTTGTAGACAATCTTACCCGCATCGGAAAAATCGAGATGCCTCAAGTGTCTCCTATTCTTGGCTCTGAAAAGACAACGTTTTATCGTAATAAACTGGAATATACTTTTTCAAATAAAAGATGGCTTACAAGAGAAGAAGTTGAGAAAGAAGTTACATACGAGCACATGGATGCTGTAGGATTCCATATTCCGGGAGCCTTTGATAAGGTTCTTGCCATTGAAAAATGCTGGTTGCAGGATGACATATCTAATAAGATAAGAAACGCAGTGAGAGATTATGCGTATGAGCATAATTACACTTTCTTTAATCTAAGAAGTCAGGATGGTATGTTGCGTAACTTAATAATACGAACTTCATCCACCGGAGAATTAATGGTTATTCTTGTTTGCAAGATAGTTGAAGATAATGAAATGGACTTATTTAAGGACTTATTAGCATTCATTGCTGATAAATTCCCGGAAATATCATCGCTGCTATATGTTATAAACAATAAATGCAATGATACTATTACCGATCAGGAAGTTCTTGTTTTTAAAGGCAACGACCATATATTTGAAGAAATGGAAGGACTTAAGTTCAAAATTGGACCTAAATCTTTCTACCAGACAAATTCTGAGCAAGCATACAACCTATATAAGATAGCACGAAACTTTGCAGGTCTTACTGGCAATGAGCTGGTATACGACTTATATACCGGAACCGGAACAATTGCAAACTTTGTTTCAAAACAAGCAAAGCAGGTTATTGGTATTGAATACGTTCCTGAAGCTATTGAAGATGCCAAAGTTAACTCCAACATTAACGGAATAGAGAATACATTATTCTTTGCCGGAGATATGAAAGATATGCTTACACAGGACTTTATTAATCAATATGGACGTCCGGATGTGATTATAACTGACCCTCCCCGTGCAGGTATGCATCAGGATGTTATTGATGTTATTCTTTTTGCCGAACCTAAACGTATTGTTTACGTAAGTTGCAATCCGGCTACACAGGCAAGAGATCTTTCATTATTAGATATAAAATACAAACTAACAGCTGTTCAGCCGGTTGATATGTTCCCACATACACATCATGTTGAGAATGTTGTTTTGCTTGAAAAGAGATAAATAAAATCCCGAAATGAGAAAAAAGAAAAAAGGTACGCCAGCAGAACGCGCCAAGGCAAACATTACTACTTTTGATGTAACTGAGCCTTGCGAGCTAATGACGTTCTTAATGAATAAATTGAGCGGTATAAGTCGCACTACTGCAAAGTCTTTACTATCAAAACGCCAAGTGATGGTAGAAAATAAGATTACCACTCAGTACAACTGCGAACTTCGTCCCGGAATGAAGGTAAAAATCAGCAAGGACAAGGGTAGAAAGGAATTTACCAGCAGTTTACTTAAACTGGTATACGAAGATGCTTTCCTCCTTGTGATTGATAAAAGAGAAGGATTGCTTTCCATGGGCACAGATAAGCAGAAAGAGCGTACAGCTCATTCTATTCTGAACGAATATGTGCAACGTTCAGGAAAACAACATCGCGTTTACATTGTTCACCGACTAGATAAAGACACTTCCGGACTAATGGTATTTGCTAAAGATGAAAAAACAAAATTCACTTTGCAGGACTATTGGGATGAAATTGTAAAAGACAGACGTTATGTGGCTGCAGTTTCAGGAGAAATGGAAAAAGACTTCGGAACAATCACTTCATGGCTAAAAGATAACAAGGTTTTTGTCACTTATTCAAGCATGAGTAACAACGGAGGCGACAAGGCTATTACACATTATAAAACAATAAAACGAGCTAATGGATATTCTCTTATAGAGCTTGAATTAGAAACCGGAAGAAAAAATCAGATTCGTGTTCATATGCAGGATTTGCATCATCCGGTATTAGGTGATATTAAATATGGTGATGGAGTTAATCCTCTTGGCAGACTTGCTCTGCACGCCTTTAAACTTAGTTTTTATCATCCTGTAACTGGTGATTTACTTGAGTTTGAAACTCCTTACCCTAGTTCGTTCAAGAAGCTATTCATCAAACAAGCTCCTGTTCAAAAAGAAGAAAGCTCTAAATAATAAATATTTAGTTTTTAGATTGAACTTTTTATCCAAAGCATTGTTTAACTTATTAAACAATGCTTTTTATTTATATTTATATTCCTCAAACTCATATTTACGCCTAACCAGACTTTACAAAGACCTAACTAATTTAGCAAAGAGGACTTTCTGTAAAAAGAAAGTCCTCTTATTATTATCACAATAGGAATCGTTCTACTACATGGGCTACTCCATCTTCTTCATTAGAAAGAGTAATAAAATCAGCTTGTTCTTTTACCGCCAGCTGAGCATTTGCCATAGCCACTCCTAGTCCGGCAAACCGGATCATTGACAAATCATTAAAGCCATCCCCACAAGCAATCATTTCATTCGGAGTTATACCTAATTTATTTAATAAGATACTTAGCGACTGTGCTTTATCTATTCCATTTGGCACTAATTCAAGGAAGTAAGGCTCAGAACGATAAACACCCATAGAACCTTTCAAATGCTCATTCATTTCCTTTTCCAAGATGACTAATTGCTCGGGATCTCCGGTGATTAAACATTTTGCTACAGGAAAATCAATAAACGACAGAAAATCATCTACCTTCTTAATTTTCATCTTATTAAGGAAAGCTTCCTTGTGCACATATATATCATCAGGCTTCTCAGTTATAATATACTCATCCTGATATGTAATTATTGCCAGATCATTTCTTTTAGCACAATCGTACAAATAAGGAATAACCTGAGAATCAAGCAATCTTGCATGAAGAAGTTCTTTTGTTTTCCAAAAGATAATTTCTCCCCCATTATAAGAAAGAATATAACCTCCCCGAGCATCCAGATTCAACTCGTCCGCTAAAGGAACAATACCATAAGTTGGCCTTCCTGAAGCAAGTACAATTTTCACTCCATTCTCCTGAGCTTTTAATAAAGCCTCTTTTGTTTTTCGTGTTATTTTCTTTTGTGAATTAGTCAGAGTTCCATCAAGATCGAGTACTAAGAGTTTATACATGCCTAATTAAATATTACTGTTCATAAAAGTTACATAACTTCCATCAAGTTTACCCGATAAATAATCGTTCCTTACCCAAACGTTATCAAAGTAGGAAACTACATTTTTTCCATAATTCAATACCAGACATTCATGGTTTTCATTATACCAACTCCAGCTTAAATTAGAAGATTCGATTTTAGCAACCGTACTCAATGGATTTCCGTTTATATCTATATTATTATAGATATAAGTTTCCTGAGCATCCCCATCATAATCAAAAATTATTTTATGGGTACAATAGTAATGATCAGTAGTTGCATATGTCTCTACCCAGGTTTTTGAACATAAATCTTCTGTAGTGTTATATCCTACCTCATCATCATCTTCTATGGTACAAGCTGTAAAGCTAAATGTTACTACCATCAGAAGTAAAAGCTTAAAATAAGTTTCTTTTTTCATACATCATTAAATTTTGTGGCTAGTTAATATTTCATTGTTATTATTAAATTTCAATATAGTGTAACAAAAGTGAATAAAGAAAATTCTTCTTAACAAGGATAATCCCCATTATTATATAGGGAAAGTCCTAATTTGGAAATCGGGTGCAAAGGTACATCTTTTAAACTGTTCTTAAAAGATGAAATCTTTAAAAAGTGTATCTTTGCAAGATAACTTAATATTAGATATATGGAATTGACTTTATTAATTGTTTGTACTGTTTTATTGCTTCTCATCCTTTTAATACTATTGAGTAAAGGTAAAAGCAAAGAAGATAGCAACCGGATAGAGGATTCTATCAAAGAGCAAAATAATCGCCTGGAAAGTATTATCAGAGAACAGAATATTCGTCTGGAAGCAGTTTTAAGAGAGCAATCGCATGAAAACCGTGACGAGCTAGGCAAATCTATACGCGAATTCCGTACAGAAATAACAACTACCCTTAACACTTCAATCCAACAAATGCAGGATGCGCTCCATAAGAATATGTTGACCGGTAACGAACTTCAGAAAGAGAAGTTTGAAGCTATGGGTAAAACGCAGGAAGCGCTTATACAATCTACCGAAAAAAGACTCGATGAGATGCGCTTGGTTGTAGAAGAGAAACTTCAAAAGACACTGAACGAACGTATTGGCCAGTCTTTCGAGATTGTTCGCAACCAGCTTGAGAGCGTTCAAAAGGGATTGGGTGAAATGAAATCTCTGGCTCAGGATGTGGGCGGATTAAAGAAGGTATTGACAAACGTTAAGATGCGCGGAACATTTGGCGAAGTACAATTAGGGGCTTTATTGGAACAGATGATGAGTCCGGAGCAATACGACGCCAATGTCAAGACAAAGAAAAGCGGTACAGAATTTGTGGAATATGCAATTAAACTTCCTGGAAAAGATGATGCTAATTCGACTGTCTATCTGCCTATCGATGCTAAGTTTCCTAAAGATGTATACGAGCAATACTACGATGCATTTGAAGCCGGAGATACTGCTTTAATTGATTCATCATCCAAGCAACTTGAAATTACCATTAAGAAAATGGCAAAAGATATTCATGACAAGTATATTGATCCGCCGTTTACAACAGATTTTGCCATTATGTTTCTTCCTTTTGAAAGCATCTATGCAGAAGTTATCCGCAGAACATCATTGGTAGAGACCTTACAAAAGGATTTCAAGATTGTAGTTACCGGACCAACAACGCTTGGGGCTATACTTAATAGTCTACAGATGGGATTCCGCACACTGGCTATTCAAAAGAGAACAGGTGAAGTGTGGAGTGTTCTTGGCGCTGTAAAAACAGAGTTCAGCAAGTTTGGTGGGTTATTAGAGAAGGTTCAGAAGAATATTCAGACTGCAGGAGATCAGCTTGAAGAAGTAATGGGTAAACGTACCCGTGCCATTGAAAGACGCTTAAAGCAGGTTGAAGCTTTACCAGCCGAAGAGTCACAAAAGATTCTTCCTCTTGTTGATATGGACGATGATGAATAATCAACCCAAACAACTAGTTTTAAGCACAAAATATCGATAAGTGGATATGAACGATGATGAAAAATAGAATCTTTGATCAGTATCAATCGGAATAAGTAAAATCTTAATGCAATGCTATAATAAATACTAGCCAGTGATGCATCTCAATAATAGAAAAAAGGTCATTAAGCACGAAAAAACTTAATGACCTTTTTTTTATTGAAAGTAAAGCTTATAAATACTTCTTATTCATTATCATCTGAATACTCTTTTTTAGGGAGAACCTTATGCAGATATAAATAACCTAACAATCCAGCAATTACGGTTCCTCCAATAATACCGAGCTTTGCCTGGTTCAATAAAACAGACTCTGCATTCCCAAAAGAAAGAGTGGCTATAAACAGTGCAACAGTAAAGCCAACACCTCCTAACATAGATACACCAGCCAGATTCTTCCAATTCATACCTTCAGGCATCTTAGATATCTTCAGTTTAATGGTCATCCATGTAAATGAGAATATTCCTATGAACTTACCCAAAACAAGTCCTAAAGCAACAGCAAAGGTTACACTTCCAAGAACATCTCCTTCTGCACCAGCAAGTACAACACCGGCATTGGCAAAAGCAAAAACAGGCATAATGAAGTAGTTTACGGCCCCCTGCAGAGAATCTTCCATTGATTGTAAAGGTGAAATAACGTGATCGGAAGAAGACTCTATACTTTTAAGTCTTTCTAGCTGATCTTGTTCCAAAATTATAGAATCATTATTGGATACAGGGAACGACTGGATATTCTCACGAATTCGTTCAATATACTTTCCTATTTTAATGTGTGGTCTGGAAGGAATCGTAAATGCAACCAGCACCCCTGCTATTGTACTATGAATGCCCGATTGAAGGAATAAGTACCAAACTACAATACCCAGAAAAACATAGAATCCTTTATTTACAACCTCAAGCTTAATGTTTGCCCAAAGCATAAATGCAAGAATTGCTGCTGCTATAAGTAAATATCCAAATTGAAGATGTGTAGCATAAAATAGTGCAATAACGATTATACCACCAATATCATCGGCTACAGCGAAGGTAGTAAGAAATATCTTCAGACTTAAAGGTACACGTTTACCCAGCAATCCTAAAACACCCAAAGAGAAAGCAATATCAGTTGCCATTGGTATAGCTATACCATTACTTCCGGGAGCTTGTGGAGCAATACAGAAATAGGTAATTACAGGAATAATCATGCCTCCGCATGCAGCAATAATTGGCAATAAAGCCTGACGCAGGTTTGAGAGTTCACCAACCAATGTTTCGCGCTTAATCTCTAATCCCACAGAAAAGAAAAAGATTGCCATTAACGCATCATTAATGAATGTAGATATTAACATTGGCTCTCCGTTGTGACTGAAGAGATTAAAACTGCCAATCTGCAAAGATACGGGATAATCCAGAATAGAAAGATAAGTATCACTCCATGGTGAGTTGGCCACAATCATAGCTAGAACAGCTACAACCATGAGCACTATTCCACCGTTTACATGATGCTTTATAAAGCTATTAAAAGAGTATGCAAGCGGTTTAATCATGATATTACAATTTTTATAAAGTGATCAGAGCTTTTATTTCATCTTTTAAAAGGTGAAACAAAAGCTCCAAATTTAATCTAATTTCAATACTGCAAGGAAAGCTTTCTGAGGAACTTCCACATTTCCAATCTGCTTCATTCTCTTCTTTCCCTTCTTCTGCTTTTCAAGCAATTTACGTTTACGACTGATATCACCTCCGTAACACTTGGCAGTTACATCTTTTCGAACCGCCTTTATCGTTTCACGAGAGATAATCTTAGCGCCGATTGCTGCCTGAATAGCTATATCAAATTGTTGTCTTGGTATCAGTTCTTTTAGTTTCTCACACATTCGTTTACCCAAATCGTAGGCATTGTCCACATGGGTAAGAGTAGAAAGAGCATCCACTGGTTCGCCGTTCAGCAAAATATCGAGCTTCACTAACTTAGAAGGACGGAAACCTGATTGATGATAATCGAACGATGCATAACCTTTTGATATACTTTTCAGCTTATCATAGAAGTCGATCACAATTTCACCCAGCGGCATATCATAATGAATCTCCATTCGATTACCGGAGATATATTCCTGCTTAGTAAGCTCTCCACGTTTACCCAGACAAAGAGTCATGATAGGACCAATATAATCGGTCTTAGTAATAACCGAAGCTTTGATATATGGTTCGTCAATATGTTCAATTAGTGTAGGATCGGGCATTCCACCGGGATTGTGAACCTCGGTCATAACACCTTGTTTATCATAAATCTGGTAAGATACGTTCGGAACTGTTGTGATAACATTCATATCAAACTCACGATCCAGACGTTCCTGAACAATTTCCATGTGAAGTAATCCCAGGAATCCGCAACGGAATCCAAAACCCAACGCCAATGAACTCTCTGGCTGGAATGTAAGCGATGCATCATTCAACTGTAATTTCTCCAGAGAAGCACGAAGATCTTCAAAGTCTTCAGCTTCAATAGGATAAACTCCTGCAAAGACCATTGGTTTAACCTCTTCGAAACCAGAGATAGCCTTAGAACATGGGCGGGCAATGTGAGTGATAGTATCTCCTACCTTCACCTCTTTTGAAGTTTTGATACCGGAAATAATATACCCCACGTCTCCTGTACGAAGCTCTTTTCTAGGAATCATATCCATCTTCAACACACCAATCTCATCTGCTGCATATTCTTTTCCTGTATTAAAGAATTTTACCTTATCACCTGCGCGGATTACTCCATTGGTAATCTTGAAGTAAGCGATGATACCTCGGAAAGAATTAAATACAGAGTCAAAAATAAGTGCTTGCAGCGGCGCCTCTTCATCACCAACCGGACAAGGAACACGTTCTATGATAGCTTCCAGAATTTCTTCCACGCCCATACCAGTCTTTCCTGATGCACGGATAATGGTAGATCTGTCAACACCTAGTAGTTCAACAATTTCGTCTTCTACTTCTTCTGGCATTGCACTTGCCATATCACACTTATTAATCACTGGAATAATTTCCAGATTGTGATCAATAGCCATATAAAGATTGGAAATAGTCTGTGCCTGCACTCCCTGAGAAGCATCAACAATAAGCAAAGCTCCTTCGCAAGCTGCAATAGAACGGGATACTTCGTAAGAAAAGTCCACGTGTCCCGGAGTATCAATCAGGTTAAGAATATATTTTTCGCCTTTATACAAATATTCCATCTGTATGGCGTGACTTTTAATGGTAATTCCTCTCTCCCTTTCAAGATCCATATCATCAAGCATCTGACCGCCTGTTACCTGAATGGTTTTGGTATATTCAAGTAGTCTGTCAGCCAAAGTGGATTTACCGTGGTCAATATGTGCAATAATGCAAAAGTTACGTATATTCTTCATCAGTTTGTTTTATCAATATAATAATGGGCAAAGATACATAAAGGAGACAAAATAAAAAAATGCGTTGGCAACATAATAGAATGTGCCAGCGCATTTTTTATAATTCAGTTATTAGCTTTCTTACTTCAGAGCAACGAATAGATCGTTTTCAATTTCTTGAATAGAAACTTTATCTTCTCTTAGTAACCATCCGAAGCCTAAATAAAGATCTTTGTCAACTAACTTAGTTGCCTTCTTAATTTGTTTTACTGTTAAACCTTCAGTGTCGTTCAATGCATTCCAAATTTGACCTGCAATAATTCCTGCTTTTTCTTTCAACATTTTGAAAATACTTTTAGTTAAACATATATTTACTCAAACAAATCATCCTTTAGTATGATTTATTTAGCGAACAAATATATACATTTTTATGTTATATAGCACTTTAAATAGAATATTTTTAATAAAAATGTAACATTTTAAGCCAAAGAGCTTACCCTTTTTGAGTTTCAAGATATTCTACCCATATTCTTGCAGCTTCTTCAACTATTTTTACGCATGGGCGTTTAGCATAATATTGTGCAGTTCGTTCCTCCGGAGTCGACTCAATTGGATCACATTTCTTCAGCCCCAATAACTCACCACAGTTTATAGAACCCATACGATTCTTGAATATAGCTGCCAAATCCTGCACCAATTTATAATTAGCAGCTTTCCCTTCTTTATCCTTCGGATCAGTGGTTCCGGTTTGAAGTCCGGCTAACAGAAATATCCCACAGGCAGCTCCACAGGTTTCTCTCATTCGTCCTATTCCTCCACCAAAAGAAGAAGCCATTTTCAGAGCTTGTTCTTCTGTAAATCCATATAAATCGGCAAAGGCTGCTACTACAGATTGAGAACAATTATATCCGCTTTTAAAGAGTTCTACTGCTCTCGTTACTCTATCTTCCATCATATCTTTAAAAAATTACTCTATATTATTATATTCTCTTGTACAAAAGATTGTTTTCTTCTGTACAAAAGAATTAATTGTTCTGTACAGAAGAATGCATTCTTTTGTACAAGATATTATAAACTAATAACCAATTATTGTTGAAATCAGGAGCCACACATTCAAAGCAGACACCGTTGCTGCAATAAAATAAAGCACAAACGTGCTCCACCTTCCGTTAACATACTTGCCCATCACCCTTTTTGATGAAGTAAGACTCACCTGCAGAAAGACCGTAAAAGGAAGTTGAAGACTCAACACCATCTGCGAAATGATTAACCCTTTGAATGGGTTTGAAATAAAGAAGATCAATAACAATGCCACACCCAGTGAAATAATAACCCCCAAACGAGAGTGACTATCCTTTATGTGGTAAGATTCTCCAAAAATGCCTGCAAAGATAGAACCTGCAGCCATTCCGCTCGTAATCGTTGAGGAAACACCTGCCATAAGCAGTGCCAACGCAAAAACAATTGCGGCATTGCTTCCTAATAAAGGTTCTAACAACGATTTTGCCTGCTGAAGTTCCGTAACTTCTGTCTTGACTTTAAAAAATGTTGCAGCAGCAAGAAGTATCATAGCACTGTTTATGGCCCATCCTGCAATCATAGAGAAAAGTGTATCGTACAGCTCGTACTTCAAAACTTTTCTAATTGAGGCATCGTCTTGTTTGTTGTACTCGTGACTCTGAATTACTTCCGAATGCAAGAAAAGGTTATGAGGCATTACTACAGCCCCTAACACACTCATTACAATCAGAACACTACCCTGAGGAAAACTCGGTACCACCCATCCTTTAGCGGCTGTTGGCCAGTCAATCTCTACAAGTAAAAGCTCATAGATAAAAGAAAGTCCGATAACCGAAACAAAAGCAATAATGGAACGTTCAATCTTCTTGTATGAATTAGTGAGCAGCATTATAAACACAAACGCAGTAACCAGAATTGAGCCCCATATTATTGGAACGCCAAACAGCATCTGTAATGCAATTGCTCCACCCAGAATTTCAGCCAAGGAAGTAGAAACAGAAGCCAAAACGGCAGTCCCCAGAATGGGACGTGAAATCCATTTTGGTGTATACTGAGTCGCTGCCTCCGAAAGGCAAAGGCCCGTAACAATTCCCAGGTGAGCCACATTATGCTGAAGGACAATCAACATTATCGTTGAAAGAGTTACCACCCACAACAATGAATATCCAAATTCTGATCCGGCAGCAAAATTCGAGGCCCAGTTTCCCGGATCAATAAATCCAACAGTAACTAATAATCCGGGACCAATATATTTTAAAATGTCAAGACCACCTAAATAGCGTTTGTGGTCTTTACGTTTCAGATCTTTAAAGAAATTAATCATAAGCATGTATCATTTTATGTTATGACAAAGATAATGATTAAAAATATGTGTTGTTCTTGTTCTGTTCATAATTATGGCTTATCTTAGTAGATCAAAACTCAAATAAAGATGAAAAAACTAGTATTAATAACTGCCGGCCTGCTACTTCTTACTTTTTATTCCTGTCAGGAACCAAGAGAAAAGACTTTTGAAAAGCTTGCCAAAGAATATACAGCCAAATGCCCTGTAACAATTGGTGAAGGAATTAGAATTGACAGTATGATTTATAATCCAAAAACAAATACTAACAGCAACTATTATACTTTATCCGGTAGAATAGATTCACCCGATTCTATTCAAAAGAAAAAGCAATATATGAAAGATTCTATGATAGATGCTGTAAGAAATTCCTTGGATTTAAAGGAATACAAAGACTTTAAAACTACAATCGAATATATTTATTTCTCGGGAAGTACAAAAAAAGAGCTTTTCAGGGTTTCAATTGATGCAAATATGTATAAATAGTATTGTCTGTCATTAAGTTAGACAATATTGTTATGCCCCAATTAGGGTTATATATCAAAGTACAATTATAATGAAAGAATGATAACACCGTAAAGCGAAACTTAGCGCTGGAACTATCTATCAAAGTACAATTATAATAGAAGGCATATCTAAAGCCATTCTGTAATATAACAGAAGAGCCATTCTCCACCTACTAAAGGTAAAGAATGGCTCTTTTTTATTATTGAAAGGAGTTAGCTAGTTATAATCCGCAATTTTCACTAATCAAATTCGGAATACTGCCGTACTCTTATTTTCATTAATTAAATAAATATCTCAGACAGACGGAACCTGACGTAAAGCTTTGCAAAGTTGATCCGGACAAGAAGTAGGTCTACCTCCACAGGATATACCTTCCAATTTAGAAATCACCTCTTTAACAGGCAAATCCTTTACCAGTTGGCAGATACCTTTTAAGTTTCCGTTACACCCGCCTTGAAAAGTTACATCCTTAACAATGCCATCTTCAACATCTACTGATATATAAGTACTACAAGTTCCAGATGTTTTATATACAAACTTCATTTACTCAGCCTCTTCTTCTGGTTTCATATTTGTATAGACGTTCTGAACATCTTCATCGTCTTCCATTTTATCAACCAGTTTATCAATAGAAGCTCGTTGTTCCGGAGTTACATCTTTAAGATCTGTAGGGATGCGAGTAAACTCTGAACTGATAATTTCAAAGCCATTCTCTTCAAGATACTTCTGAATGGCATTGAATGACTGGAACTCACCATATAAAGTGATACCGTCTTCATCAGCTTCAAGTTCATCTACACCGTAATCAATCAATTCAAGTTCAAGATCTTCCATAGAAACGCCTTCTTTTGGAGCAACTGTAAACATAGACTTACGAGTAAATATAAAATCCAAGCTTCCTGATGTACCTAAAGAACCACCGTTCTTATTAAAGACACTACGAACATTAGCCACTGTACGAGTTGTATTATCAGTAGCTGTTTCTACTAAAATAGCAATACCATGTGGACCGTATCCTTCGTATACCATTTCCTTGTAATCTTCGGTATCTTTAGAGATAGCTCTCTTTATTGCTCTTTCAACATTTTCTTTTGGCATGTTGGCTGCCTTCGCGTTTGCTACACAAGAACGTAAATGTGGGTTATTCTCAGCATCAGGACCGCCAGCTTTTACTGCAATAGCGATTTGTTTGCCGATTCTCGTAAATGTACGAGCCATGTTACCCCATCTCTTCATTTTGGTGGCTTTTCTGTATTCGAACGCTCTTCCCATCTTTATTTAATATTTTTTAGTTTATATAATTATCTAAGCTTTGCTCCCAGCTTGCTTTCAAGATTAGCAATAAGTTTGCTCATAATCTTATCAATCTGCTTATCATTCAACGTTTGATTCTCATCCTGAAGCATAAAGCTTACTGCATATGATTTCTTACCTGCTTCAAGGTTCTTTCCTTCGTAAACATCAAACAAAGAAACTTCCTTAAGTAATTTACGTTCAGACTCAAAAGCAATCTTTTCTATCTCAGCAAACAGAACCTGCTTGTCAAGAAGTAATGCAAGATCTCTCTTCACTGCCGGGAATTTACAAATTTCCTTGTAGGATACCTTAACAGACTTAATAGCTTTCATCAGCTCATTCCAGTTCAAGTCTGCATAATAAACTTCATTATCAATATCGAACGCCTTCAACTGTTTCTTTGTAATCACACCAAACACAGCCAAACGTTTGCCTCCTTTGGTATTGACAGACAATGCTGCAGAGAAAAGATCGTCTGTAAGATTACCGATAACCAGATTACGCATATCTATACCTAAACGTAGGAATACATTTTCCACATAAGCTTTAAGCTCATAAACAGTACTTTGTTCATCAGCATGAGCCCATGAGTTTGCTACGTTCTTACCGCTTACCCATAAACCTAAATGATAATCTTCATTATATGCCGCAAGAACCTTTTCGGGATTCTTCTTTTCTTCATTAAAATAGTAGCAATTACCAAATTCGAAGAATTTAAGATCGGCATTTTTGCGATTTGCATTATGAGTAATACTTTCCAAACCGCCAAACAATAATGTCTGACGCATACAGTTAAGATCGTTACTCAATGGATTCATCAACATCACCAGGTTTTTAGCCGGGAATGATTCCAATTCTTCGTAATAAGCAGCTTTTGTTAATGAGTTGTTTAATATTTCATTAAATCCGCAACCAACCAATTGTTCTGAAATAAGGCTCTGAAGCTTATATGATTTATCAGCTTCTCCTTTAGTAGTTAAACTTGATTTCAGTGTAGAAGGTATTTCTACGTTATTATATCCGTAAATGCGAAGAATATCTTCAATAACATCTACATCGCGAGTTACATCTACACGATATGGAGGAACAGCAAGAGATAAGCCTTCGGCAGTTTCATTTGTGATTTCCATTTCCAGACTTCCAACGATACTTTTTACTGTCTCAACCGGAATATCTTTACCAATCAGGGTATTAATCTTTTTATATGTAATATCTACATTGAATTTGCTGAAAGGAACAGGATATACATCCTTTATTTCGGAAGAAACAGTACCACCTGCCAATTCCTGAACTAACAGAGCTGCATGTTTCAATACATAATCAGTATTTAATGGGTCAATACCTCTCTCAAAACGGAAAGAAGCATCAGTATTCAAGCCATGACGGCGAGCTGATTTACGTATCCATGTAGGATGGAAATATGCACTTTCAAGGAATACATTTACAGTTTTTTCGGTTACACCTGAATCCAGTCCACCAAATACACCGGCAATACACATCGGACCGTTTTCATTGCAGATCATAAGATCGCGATCGCTAAGCTTTCTTTCCACGCCATCAAGTGTTGTGAAAGGAGTTCCTTCGGGCAATGTTTTAACAATAACCTTTTTGCCTACAACATCGGCGTCAAAGCAATGAAGTGGTTGACCTAATTCGTGAACAATATAATTTGTTATGTCTACAATATTATTGATTGGACGAACACCTATAGTTCTTAATATATTCTGCATCCATTCCGGACTTTCCTTTACAGTAATACCTTTAATAGAAACTCCGGCATAACGAGGACATGCTTCACTATTTTCAACAACAACATCAATATCAAGATCGTTATTATCGATTTTAAAAGAATCTACAGATGGTTTTTGAAGTTCGGTCTTGTAGCCATTCTGTGTTAAGTAAGCATATAAGTCACGTGCTACTCCAAAATGAGAACAAGCATCTGCACGGTTTGGAGTAATATCTACTTCAAGTACATAATCACTCTTAACATTATAATAATCCTTTGCCAATGTACCAGGAACTGCATCTGCCGGAAGAACAATAATTCCTGCATGATCAGTACCAATTCCTATCTCATCTTCTGCACAAATCATGCCAGTAGATTCAACACCACGGATTTTTGATTTCTTTATAGTAAAACACTCATCACCATCGTAAAGCTTTGCTCCTAATGTAGCAACAACCACTTTCTGGCCAGCTGCAACGTTAGGTGCTCCACAAACAATCTGAGTTGGTTCCCCATTTCCTAAATTAACTGTGGTAATATGTAAATGGTCTGAATTAGGGTGTTCTTCGCATGTAAGCACTTCACCAATTACCAAACCTTCCAAACCACCTTTAATGGTTTGTACTTCTTCTACCCCACCAGTTTCCAGACCTATTGAAGTAAGCGCAGCAGCAACTTCATCGGGCGTTAAATCAAAATTGACATACTCTTTCAGCCAATTATAAGAGATATTCATATCGTTAATTTTTTATTATTTGCAGAATTGACTCGCAAAGGTAATAAGTTTTTTTATTTTGTATGGTTATATATCAGAAAAAAGAGTTAGAACGGCAACGGACCGTCATTACCATAACTTCCAAATGGACTTGACACCTGAGAAGGATATTCTTCAGGAGGTGGAGGTACCGAACCTTGAGGTTGTTTATTCATCTTTGATCCAAGAACTCCGATCTCACCCGGTAAAGGAATAATTGTATCATCATCCGGATTCTGGAATTTGGCAAATTCACCTTTAAATCGTAGAAGTACGTCACCAGTAGCACCATTACGATGTTTTGCAATAATAATCTCGGCCATACCACGCAAATCGTTTCCTTTTTCGTCTGTATAGATTTTATAATATTCCGGACGGTGAATAAAACACACCATATCGGCATCCTGTTCAATGGCACCAGATTCACGAAGGTCGGCCAACTGTGGACGTTTTCCGTCAATACCTTCACGATTCTCAACACCACGATTCAACTGTGACAGTGCTATAATAGGAATATTCAGTTCCTTAGCCAATCCTTTCAAGGATCGGGAAATTGTACTTACCTCTTCCTGACGGCTACCGAATGACATTCCGCTGGCATTCATCAACTGAAGGTAGTCAATGATTAGGATCTTAACCCCATGCTCACGTACCAATCTTCTGGCTTTTGTTCTTAATTCAAAAACCGAAAGCGATGGTGTATCATCTACAAACAAAGGAGCATCAATCAAGTCTTTCAGTTTATAGTCCAACTGCTGCCACTCATAAGGAGCAAGCTGACCACTTTTAATTTTCTCACCTGGAATCTCGCATACATTCACAATCAAACGATTTACTAGCTGAACGTTACTCATTTCAAGGGAGAACACTGCTACCGGATTTTTAAAATTAACAGCAATATTTCTAGCCATTGACAATACAAATGCAGTTTTACCCATCGCCGGACGAGCTGCAATAATTACCAAGTCGGAATTTTGCCAACCGGAAGTCATCTTATCCAATCCGCGGAAACCACTTTCCAAACCACTTAAACCATCGGTTCTTGCAGCAGCTTTCTGCAATAATTCATAAGCTTCAGAAATAATAGGATTAATCTGTGTATAATCCTTTTTTAGATTTCGTTGAGAGATCTCGAACAATCTACCTTCAGCCTCCTGCATCAAATCGTCGACATCAAGTGTTTCATCGAAAGATTTTGATTGAATTTCACTTGTAAAAGAGATCAATTCGCGAGCTAGATACTTCTGAGCAATAATTCGCGCATGATACTCAATGTGAGCAGAAGAGGCTACCTGACTACTTAATTTTGTTATATAGAATGGACCTCCAACATCTTCAAGTTCTCCCCTCTTTTTAAGTTGTTCGGTAACAGTTAAGATATCGATAGGTTCCTGACGTACGGCTAAATCTGTAATTGCAGCATAAATCATTTGATGATGCCGGTCATAAAATGATTCGGGGCGAAGAATTTCACTAACCTGAGGATAAGCGTCTTTTTCAAGCATTAGCGCTCCTAATACAGCTTCTTCAAATTCACGAGCCTGCGGTTGCAGACGGCCGTAATCAGCTATAGGCTGTACCTTAGATTTAGTACTTCTCGTATTTCTTTTTTGTTCCATTTCTATTTTGACATATTTGGGATGACAAAGATATAGTTTTTAATGAAGAGCCGGAAATATTCAAAGGTTTTTATACAGTATTTTATATCTAATATGATAGGTTAAGAGATAGCACAAAGAGCTGCATATAATCTTATATTTTCTACAAAATGTTTAGGAATCTTATTATTTTCATATACTTTTGCATATAAAAAATAAAAGAATGATTGTATTTCCAAATGCCAAAATAAACCTGGGACTTAACATCACAGAAAAACGTCCTGATGGTTACCACAATTTAGAAACAGTTTTTTATCCTGTTCATATAGAAGATGCATTAGAAGTTGTACCTCTTAATGAACCCGATAAAGATTTTAAATTACAGGTGTTTGGTACTTCAATAGCCGGTAATCCTGAAGATAATTTAGTAGTGAAAGCCTACTATTTACTAAAAGAAAGGTTTAACCTTCCGGCAATTTCTATTTTTCTTCAAAAGAACATTCCATCCGGAGCAGGTATGGGAGGAGGTTCATCTGACGGCGCATTCATGCTAAAGCTTCTGAATGACAAATTCTCTTTAAATTTATCAGATGATGAGCTGGAAGCATTTGCAGCAAAACTAGGAGCCGACTGTCCATTCTTTATTAAAAACAAACCCACTTTCGCCACTGGTACCGGAAATATTTTTTCAGAAATAAACATCTCATTAAAAGGATTATATATATTAATTATTAAACCAGAGATTTTTGTTTCTACCCGTGATGCTTTTTCACTAATCAAACCTGTCTTTCCTGAAAAAAGTATTAAAGAGATCATTCAATCTCCTGTTGAAGAGTGGAAAGACAACTTAATAAACGACTTCGAGAAAAGTGTATTTGCTCAATATCCGGAAATAGGAAAAGCCAAAGAGAAACTATACGAAGCTGGTGCAATATATGCTTCTATGTCTGGTTCAGGATCTTCATTATACGGTTTATTCAAAACTCCGGTAGATAATCCGGAACTTATATTCCAGGATTATTTTATCTGGCAGGGAGAATTATAAAGCTTTGCTTTCAGATTCCTCAATCTTGGAAGTTATACGAGAAAGATTTTTGTTTATATTTTCTTCGGGAAGGATAACATTAAAATCTCCCCAGAAATTATTATCATAACCAAAGTTTTCCTCTGAAAAAATCTTCTTAACAGGCAATCTTTCTTCTCGCGGAAACGGAATTACACTATTCGTATCAACCTTGCACGTTACCATTTCAAAGAATATATGCAGCGGGTTGAAGAACAGTTGCCCTTTGCCTTTCATCTTAAAATACAAATCACCTCTTACGTGATTCATGTAATATTTGCCGTTTAATTCTTTATAAGAAACGGAATAAACTATTTGTTGAGGGTGAATTTTTACATTTTTACCACGTTTTTCAACAAACAATTCTTCTGCTTTTTCAATATAAGACGGATGGACTTCCAACTCTGCGCTAAGTAAGGCTGAGTTTTCTGCATCAATATATAATTTCCCCCTCAGATATGGTTCTGTGATGCCCTTTCTTTGCTCAAAAGAAATAACATGTGCCATACGTGAATCTATTTCCGTCATATCAATCTTGGTATAATCATAAATATTCTTATCATTAATTTCAAGATAATCGGGAATGTTCTTCATTAAATCAAGCATCAAAGAAGCTTCAACTCCAGCTTTCATTTTCAGCACAAGCGAGTCTTTCACTGCATTATTTGTAATTTTGCGCATCTTTAATAGTTTAACCTGATCGGCAGTTGAATGAGTATAACTTTGCTTATACACTTTAAAAACTGCCTCTGTAAGCTTTAACAGTTCTTTCTTACGTTCAATTCCCTCTCTGTAGAATGACGTAAAATAAGATGGTTTATCCAGATAAAGATGATCGCGGGCATCTAAGGCTTCTTTTACAATTTTACGCGGATTTACTAAACGAAAGATTACCTCCTGAAGAGGAATAATGCGCTGAGATAAATATATGTTCGAAGAACCATTTTCTAAAATAGTTAATGGTATTCTTTGTGATTCATACCCGATATGAGAAACATGCAGCTTTTCTACATTTAAAGAATCGGGTACTCTCAATAAAAACTTTCCATTGCTATTTGTTATCGTGCCAATGGCTGTACCTTCCAGACTTACAGAACAATAAGCGATAGGTTCTAATGATAATTTTTCAAGTATAACCCCGGATATATTCTTATAAGATATACTATCTTTTGTCTTTGATACGGCCGCATGATGTAAAGGCTGAGGTGCCGGAAAGTTTTTATCATTAATTAATATGTATCTATCAACAGCTCTTAAAGTATAGTTTTCACTTTTAAGCACATGGTAAATAGCTTCACGAATTGAATATGTGCCAGATTTTGTCTGAGATTTTTTTTCGTTATCAATAATCTTACTATCGTAAATAAAATAGTAACCGGAAACATCCCCAATGTAATTCAACAACTCATAAATAGTGTTCTTTTTCTTTTCAATCTGTATACGTCCACTTAAAGGATCGCCTCCATTCCCTGACCACAGAGTATGAAGGACGACACATGCAAATATAAAAAAGAAGCACAAGCGTTTCATTGAATTGCTTTAAGGTTGAGAAATAAAAATTGTATCTTGGCGAATCTCACGCTTCAGGTTAAGGGCCAGACTAATAATCTGTGTCATTTCATTTACATTATTTTTATAGAATTGCACATTTAATCTGGAAGCCTTCAATAAACCTCCTTTAAGAACAACAAAGGAATCATTATTTTGATTAATAACATGCACTATATTTTCCAGCGTTTCATCTTTAAACCGCATTTTAGAGGTATATCGATTAAAAATATTACTATCCTTATTTGAGTATTTAAATAGATGATTATCTATAAAAGAAACAGACTGACCGGCAGTTACTACAATAGAATTACCGTTAACCTTTTCTGTTACTCTGACTTTCCCTCGCTGTACAACCAGTTCGAAGTTCCCATCAGCTGAAGACTTTACTTTAAATGCGGTTCCCAAAACTTTCACTGTAACCTTTTCAGTTTCAATCAAAAATGGTTTTGAAGGATTTTTAGCAACATCAAAAAGAGCCTCTCCTTTTAAAGAAATCTCTCTCTTATTTCCAGAAAAGGATTTAGGATAACTAACTGAAGCGTTTGAGTTTAAATAAACTGTAGAGCCGTCTTCCAATGTCTTGACCAGGATATTCTCGTTCTCAGTATTCTGAAGCGTAAGTAAATCTGCACTCTTATTATCAGAATTATAAAGGAAGAATATCGTTGTGCCAAGAAGGGCTATTATACAAGCAGCAGCCCAATAAACAGGAATTATTCTCTTTCTCTGCTTCATTTGCACTGGTTCTTCATTCAACAAGTTTTCATTTTGCAACCTTGAATAAAGTGCACACCATGCAACATCTGTATTTGGTTCTTTTCTGAACATAGTTTCACTGATTATAATGTTTCAATTCTTTGCGCAGAATAACTAGTACTTTACTAATATCTGCTTCCACTGTCTTAACTGAAACTGAAAGTTCCCTGGCTATTTCGCTATACTTTTTCCCACCAAAACGATTCATACAGAATATTCTTCTCTGCCGCTCAGGCAATCGTTGAAGTAAAGATGTAAATTTGCTCTCCAATTCTTTGTATTCCAGATCATTAGCTGGTGAAAAGTTACTTATTTCAGGTTCTTCCAATGTTACTTTTTCACGATACACATCCATTACCTGGAGATGTTTAAGGTAACTAAAAGATTTATTCTGAACTGACTGAAATAAGTAAGATTTCACTGAAAGCTTTATTTGTAAATCTGCCCTATCCTTCCAAAACATATAGAATATGTTCTGAACAATTTCTTCAGCACTATCCATATCATTTAAGAAAGAATCTGCATAATAGCAAAGAGGCTTATAATAAGAACGGAATAATTTCTCAAAAGCCTGGACATCGCCATTTTTTATCTTATTAAGGAGGAGCAAATCATTCAGCATATCTAAATTCGCTTTGAATTAATCATTTTCTTTAGATTAAAATTCAAATATATACAATTCTTTTTTCTTTATCAATTATTATTTATATTGTTTTTTCAGCTTCTTCACACCATCCATCAATGATTCTGTTGGTGCTATAATGTTGTAACCGCCCCAGAAGTCTTCATCTGTAAAGCTAGATACTTTATCAGAGAAAGTCTGATCGTACTTAAAGGATTCTTTGTATGGTATAGATTCTGTAGGTGCATCATCACGTTCTGTAGCTACCACTTCTGAAAGGACAGTATATTTACTCTTGAACAATCTTCTTTTCCAGTCACAATTAAACTGAGATTCTGTACGTATATAATTTATATAACTAACTCCATTTTGCACTTTGTATGTAATCAGGAAGTTAACATCCAGCGGTTTAAAGCGTAAGCCTGTAGGTTTTTTGATAAGAATCTGACTGATAGCTTTTTCACGATCACGCAAATCTAAACTAAATTCAATACGTGTAAAGGCCAGAGATTGTTTATCAATATAATATTTGCCGAAATAAAGCGCATAAGGTAAAACTACCGCAGGACGAAAACTGATAACATATTGTTGACGATTATCCAGATTTACAGGTTCCTCCATTGTGTATTCATAAGAGGATAGCATTTCTTTATCTAACAATATATCTTTATTTTTGGCAACATCGAGTAGGACAGACATATACGGGCCACCCATTAATTTAACTGCCAATGTATCTTTTTGATTAGGACTAACCAATTTACGACCTTTAAAGATACGTACACGGTCTCGTTCTATACCCTTGGTGTAAGGCTCTTTATATAGATTAAGAATAGCTTCAGATATTTGGATGTAGCGTTTTCCTTTTTGAACAGTTTCACGATAGAAGCAGTCAAACATATTAGATTTTGGACTATAATTAGCTTCAATCTTACTTACGGCTTCCTCAACTAATGAACGAGCTAACGCAGGTTGAACAATAACTTCTTTCAAAACATAGTCATTGGGACTAAGATAATAGGTTTTTGCTTCTTGTTCACCTTTTGAAATAGATACATGTGAACTTGAATAACCAACATGAGAGATCACCAATTCCCGGGCTTCAACAGACGACTTAATTTTCAGAGAAAATTCTCCATCTACATTACTAATCGTACTTGTTGTAGTTCCAGGAATAGAAATTGTAGCATACTCCACTTTCTTTTTTGTCTGTGAATCTTTTACAATTCCGTTTACTGTGATATAATCTTCTGCAACAGAAGCAAAGGCTTCACTTTGAATACTTGCTCCAAGTATCAAAATAAGCGTGCAAATTAAGCTTTTAAAAAGTGTTTTCATAATGTTGTTTTTTTAATTTGATTACTAATGGATCACCGGTTTCTATATATATGACCATTCAGTAATAAAATACCCTAAAGAAAAACACATAAAAAAAACACCATAATAAATCGAACAAGTGGAAAATGAGATAGTTTTCTTCCTATTACATTTAAATTTTAGAATATCTCTATCCTAAACGAACAAAAAAAAGACGGTGCGACGACTCACGTCATGCACCGCCACAACACAAACACAAAATAAAACACGACAAAACTACTATGCAAGTACACCTGTCTATGCCGGGGAGACATACGTTAATCACACAAGCTTAAATTCACATTTATGCTGGGATCTCGGGCATACTCACAAAGTATAAACATTAATACTATAGTATTGTTTAATTTTTATTGTTAAATAAAATTAAACAATCATTATGCATTATTGAATACCTCTTTCTCTTAATTTTAATTGCCATTTCCAGGCAGATAAAAGAGTATCTTCAGTACTTGTTTCAGCTTTCCAACCCAATTCATTATTTGCATGCTCAGGGTTAGCCCATACCTTTTCAATATCACCAACACGACGATCGGTAAGCTTATAGTTTAACTTTACGCCAGTAGATTTTTCAAATGCATTGATTAAATCCAATACAGAAAGTCCTATTCCTGTACCAATATTGAAAGTCTCAACTTTAGCTTTTTGTTTTCCATTCAAAATACGGTCAATAGCGATAACGTGAGCTTTAGCCAAATCAACAACATTGATAAAGTCGCGAATACAAGTGCCGTCAGGAGTATTATAATCATGACCAAACACGCTTAATTGCTCGCGGATTCCAATAGCTGTTTGAGTAATATATGGAACCAGATTCTGTGGAACACCATTAGGAAGTTCACCCAATAAAGCTGTTGGATGAGCACCGATTGGATTAAAGTAACGAAGAAGAATTGCATTGATTGGAGAACCTGAAGTTACAGTATCTTTTACAATTTCTTCATTAATCTGTTTTGTATTTCCGTAAGGAGAAGTTGCAGGCTTAATTGGAGCTTGTTCTGTTACAGGAAGCTGATCGGGTTCACCATAAACGGTACAAGATGAAGAGAAAACAATACCGTTAACACCATGTTTAGGCATCAGTTCCAATAAGTTTATTAATGAAACAAGATTGTTGCGGTAGTAAAGCAATGGTTTTTGAACAGATTCACCAACAGCTTTGCTTGCTGCAAAATGAATAATAGCTTCAATACCTTTATATTTAGTAAACAATGCATCAAGACCAGCAAAATCAAGACAATCTAATTCTTCGAAAACAGGACGAATGCCAGACACTTTTTCAATATTGTCAACAACATCGGCACTTGAATTGGATAAATTATCGATAATGATTACTTCATATCCACTATTTTGGAGTTCTACAACTGTATGAGAACCGATATAACCGGTACCACCAGTTACTAAAATTCTTTTTTTCATTATAATTATTTTATAGGTTGGTTAGTTCAAATAGTTTTTGGGGATAAACACCTTTACGAATAAGATCATTAATACGTAGTATTACCTGAATTCTATCATCAGGAGAAACTAATGCCATCCATTTTGCCGGAGTGCTTATAGTATTAACTTTCAGTCCTTTCTGAACCATAGTATTCATAAACTGAGGAATTGTAAAGGTTGAATTCAAATCCAGACCGCTTTTTGCAATAAAAGAATCGAATTCATGAGTTAAAGAGGTAAATATATCGGGAGTAAATCCCCACATGTTCATAGAAATAGGAGAAGCAACATCAAGTCCTACCCATTTATTAAACTCATTCAAGTACATAGGATCCCCTCCTATTCTTTCTACTCCTTTACGGTCAATAATAGAAATCAGATTACCCTCTTCGTTTACTTCACATATACCACGCGTCAGTCCGCCACTTTCAGCTAAAACATTAGCTAAGCGAAAACTAACAAGGAAATGTTTATCACGGGTATTACGAATATTCTGTAATTCATTGTAGAGTATCTCAAAACTTTCGCGCTGATAAAAGTTTGCAGCATTAATTACACCAAAAGGTTCCTTAATAACATCCTTAGCCATAAGCAAAGCATGTGCCGACCCCCACAACAAGTTTCTTTTGCTATTTCTTAGTTCCTCAGGAACAGATTCTATTTCTTGAAAAGCGTATTCAATTTCAATCTTACCTTCGTATTTTGAAGAAACAACTTTCTTGAACTCCTCTTCAAAATATTTGCTAATAACGAATACTACCTTATTGAATCCTGTTTTTATAGCATCATACATTGAATAATCGAGAATGGTCTCTCCGTTTGGCCCAATTCCTTCTAATTGTTTTAAGCCACCATATTTATTACCCATTTTTGCGGCAAGCACCACTAAAGTCGTAGTCATTCTGATTCTATCTTTTATTTGCAGTGCAAATGTAACTAAATAATGCGAGTTACAGTTAATATTTAGAGATAAAGTAATTCCTAAAAAGGCGGAAAATTAAAAAAAATATTTATGATTTTCGCCCGGATATTATTTAAGCATAAAGAAACATTCAAATTTCCTTGTACAAAACAATTAATTCTTCTGTACAAAACATTTAATTCTTCTGTACAAAAGAAAACAATCTTTTGTACAAGATATTTTTTATCATTCTAAATATATTTTAAAAATTTAAAGACTCATTCGTTTATTTACGACTTAATGTTATCAATATTAAAATGTAATAACAAATGCTCAACTAATAATGTTTCGGCAAAATAGGATAAAGAAAAAAAACTGCTATATTTGCATATTGTATTCAATAATAGAAACAAATACATCAATTTATGAAAAGAATTAGTTATTTATTTGCTTTGGCTTCCCTTTCAGCATTATCATGCACCGGAGGGAATACCTATAAAATAACAGGAACAGTATCAGGAGCTGCTGATGGCGACTCTGTGTTTATTCAGAACAGAGTAAACCGTGAATTTGTAAAAGTTGCAGCTGCTGTAATTAAAGACGGCAAATTTGTTTTCGAAGGAAAGCAGGATTCAACTGTAAACCGGTATATAACTTATACCAAAGGAGAGACAAAGTTATATGCGGATTTCTTTCTGGAAAACGGTGATATCAGTCTTACGCTTGGAGAAAGAGAAAATATTGTAGGTACTCCTTCCAACGATACTTATAATGCTTTCAAAGGAAAAATGAATGAAGTGAATGATAAGATGGAAGCTGTATATAATTTAATGCAGGCTCCTAACTTGAGTAATGAAGATAGAGAAACAAAAAAGAATGAATTAAGCGCTCTTGAAAGTAGTCAGACCAATATTATTATTGAAACAATCGATGGAAACATAACCAATCCGGTTGGTATTCATCTGTTGAAAGCATACAATTATTATATTGAGTATGATAATCTGGAAAAGATTCTTGCCAAGGTTCCAGCCAATTTTCAAAACAATGAAGATATTCTTCGTTTGAAGGCTTTGGTAAAGACAGCCAAAGCAACTTCTGTTGGTCAAAAATTTGCAGACTTGTCAATGCTTACTCCAGATGGCAAATCTATTAAATTATCTGATTATGCAGGAAAAGGGAAATATGTACTGATTGATTTCTGGGCTAGCTGGTGTGGTCCTTGTCGCCAGGAAATGCCTAATCTTGTTAAAGCTTACTCTCAGTATAAAGACAAAGGATTTGAAATTGTAGGTGTTTCGTTTGACAAGAACGGAAAATCATGGAAAGACGGTATTACAAAATTAAATATTACTTGGCCTCAGATGTCTGATTTAAAATACTGGGATTGCGAAGGTGCTAAGATTTATGCTATACGCAGCATTCCTCATACTGTATTACTTGATAAAGATGGAAAAATCATTGCTCGTGGACTACACGGTGCAGAGTTGCAAAGTAAATTAGCAGAATTAATCAAATAATTCTATTTATTAGTAACAGCAAGCAATAATTCAGATATAAAAAAGTGAGCCGTTCTTATTAAGTTAGAACGGCTCACTTTTTTTATTAGTTAAAGTTTGCTCAATAGTGGCAATCTCATATAAAGAAAGCGAGGATGCTAAAACAAAACTTAGCACCTCGCTTTTTATATTATTACTTAGGGAGTTAAACTCCTAAATTAAACCAACGTACATAACAGAAGTCCTGACGATGAGGAAGATCAATATTCTTAGGATACATACGGAATGCAACCTTAAAGCTACCAGCATTCGACAAACTATATTTAGTTTTAAATGCAAACAAGTCACCATCCTTCTTTACTAATTCAAATTCGTCAGTTGAATAGATACGCTGTTTGCCATCTTTATCTACTATAATAGTTACGATTTCAACTCCAATAGCATTATCCAATCCCTTTTCATCAATTACAACTTCTACGTCATAATCTTGTCCGCTTTCAATAATTAGTTTGCCAGATTCACCATTTACTGAAACAGATTTCACTTCTATTGTATCCCATTTATCTACTACAGCCTCTTTCCAAGCAGCCAATTCTTTAGCTTTTGCATTTTTATTATCAGCTAAAACATGGAAGCGCTTAGCCTGCTTATTATAGAACTTAATATAGTAGTCATCAAGCTGTCTCTTCATTGTGTAATGAGGAGCAATCTGAGCAATTGAGTTCTTTACGAACTGAACCCATTTTGGAGAATAGCCATCATCGTTCTTGTCATAATACAAAGGAATAATTTCATTTTCAAGCATTGCATAGATAGTAGCAGCATCTAACTGATCCTGATGTTCCTGATTCTGATAAGTAACTTTCTCAGTCAGCGCCCAACCTGCGTTTTCACGATAGCCTTCAAGCCACCATCCGTCAAGTACAGAGAAATTAAGAACTCCGTTCATCAAAGCTTTTTCACCAGATGTACCAGACGCTTCCAAAGGACGAGTTGGAGTATTCAGCCAAATATCAACTCCGGAAACCAATCTACGAGCCAGAGTCATATCATAATTTTCAAGGAAAATAATTTTTCCAAGAAACTCAGGACGACGAGATATCTCTATAATTCTTCTGATCAAGCCTTGTCCTGCTCCATCATGTGGATGGGCTTTACCAGTAAATATAAACTGAACAGGGTAATTTGGGTTGTTTACAATCTTAGAAAGGCGATCTAAATCTGTGAACAATAAATGTGCACGCTTATAAGTAGCAAAACGACGACCGAAACCAATTAAAAGAGCATTCGGGTTTATCTTGTTCAATAAAGCAACAATACGAGAAGGATCTCCCTGGTTATTCAGCCAAGTATCGCGGAATTGCTTGCGGATGTAGTCAACCAACTTATTTTTCAAGGTTATACGTGTATTCCAGATTTCCTGATCGGGCACATTATATATAGCTTCCCAAATCTTCTGATTAGAAAGGTCGTACATAAAGCTGGCATCGAAATATTTGGCATAAAGCTTCTTCCATTCAGTAGCAGTCCATGTAGGAAAGTGAACACCGTTGGTAACATACCCTACGTGACTTTCTTCCGGGAAATAACCTTTCCAGATTGAAGCAAACATTTCCTGAGAAACTTTTCCGTGTAACCAGCTCACAGCATTTACTTCCTGAGAAGTATTACATGCAAATACAGACATACAGAAACGTTCGCCCGAATCACCAGGATTATTACGTCCCATATCCATCAAATCATTCCAGGTAATACCCATTTTCTTAGGATATCCTCCCATGTATTTACCAAACAAGCCTTCATCGAAATAATCGTGTCCTGCAGGAACCGGAGTGTGTACTGTATAAAGTGACGAAGCACGAACCAATTCGATTGCTTCATTGAATGAAAGTCCGGTAGCTACATAATCACAGATACGTTCAACATTAATTAAAGCAGCATGTCCTTCATTACAATGATAGATATCTTTCTTTATTCCTAATACCTTTAAAGTTAGCATACCACCAATACCCAAGAGTATTTCCTGCTTCAAACGGTTTTCCCAGTCACCACCATAAAGCTGGTGAGTAATAGGACGATCAAACTCGCTATTCATTTCATTGTCTGTATCCATCAGGTAAAGTGAAACTCTTCCCACATTTACTCTCCAGATATATGCATGAACAAAATAGTCAAGATATGGAACAGACACAACAAGAGGCTGGCCATCGGCACCTATAACACGTTCCAACGGAAGACTTCCGAAGTTTTGTGCTTCATAATTAGCAATCTGCTGGCCATCCATTGACAGAGTCTGATTAAAATAGCCATATCTATATAAGAATCCTATAGCACAAAGATCTACATTACTATCCGACGCTTCTTTCAAATAGTCTCCGGCCAAAACGCCTAAACCACCCGAATAGATTTTAAGTACGCTCGATAAACCATATTCCATACTGAAATATGCCACAGAAGGACGATTAGTATCTGGTTTAACATCAACATATTCTTTAAATCTAGCGTAAAGATCATTCATTCTTTTAATGATAACCTTATCATTTGATAGTGCTTCAAGCTTTTCAAAGCTCATACGTTCCAAAAGAGTAACAGGATTTAATCCAACCTCTTTCCATAGTACAGGATCCAAATCACGGAATAAAATTACCGCTTCGGAATCCCAGGACCACCAAATGTTATGAGCTATTTCTGATAATTTCTTTAATTCCTCAGGAATACGTGACTTTACTGTTATCTCATTCCAAACAGGAACATTCACGTTACTAACTTTAACCTTCATAATTTTATAAATTACTTATTTGATTAATATTTCCTATTTCAATTGGCGCTTCTTTGCATTTCGAAGAGCAATATCATACGCCTTATAATAGTATTTAATAAAATGTTTCCATAAAGCATGTTCTGCTGTTACAGCAGCACGATGACGAATATGTTCTATTTCTTCTTCCGATTTAGTTGAAAAAGAAATTATAGATTCCTTTATAGCATCAGCTACTTCAATGTAGTTATTATCCGAGCGATGAATCACTTTAACTCCATCCTCTAAACCATGCTGAGTTCTGATGCTCTGAATCCAAAGTCCAAATCCTGTTAAATCCGTTGTAACGGTAGGAACATGGAAAGCAATGCTTTCAAGAGGAGTATATCCCCATGGTTCATAATATGAAGGATAAACACTCAAATCATAGCCCAGAAGCAAATCATAATAGTTAAGATCGAATACACCATCATTCTCATCAAGATAACAAGGCACAAATATAATCTTAACTTTATCTTCCTTACTATTTCTTATTCCAAGCGATGTCATCATATTAAGCACTCTATCGTCAGACATAGAATCTAACCAGTGCGTAATATAAGGAAATTCTAAAGAATCTGTTATGCCATTACCATTATTTAATCTTTCAACTAAATTTTTTCTAGGTATAGGAGTACCTGCCGGTACATTAATAAAGGCAACAACATTCTTCTTTAGATTAATATCATGATTCAATCGGTTTAATGATTCTATAAAAACATCAAGACCTTTGTTTTTAAATTCATATCTGCCACTTGTACATACAAGTAAGGTATCATCATCCAGATTAGTGCCCAATAATTTATTTGCAACATTGAGCATTTTTGCTCTTGCCTTTTTACGCTTGGCTAAAAAGCTCTTCCCTTTAGGCACGAAATCATCTTCAAACCCGTTTTTCAAAACAACATCAGCCTCTTTATCCAGCAATTCCTTACACTCTTTATTAGTAATATCACTAACAGTAGTAAAGCAATCAACATGGTGAGCCGTTTGTTTTTCAATAGAATGCTTTGATTCCATATTTAATTCCTGAGCCATTTGGTCGCCATTATATGCAAATAGATAGTCATACAATGGTTTCAGATTACCCGCAATAGAACGTCCTATTGAAGTTGCGTGTGTTGTAAATATGGTAGCAATTTCTGGTACAGCAGTCTGTAGATATAGTGCACCTAGCCCAGTCATCCACTCATGTGCCTGATAAACTACTCTATCTTTATGATTAAGATTATATTTATAAAAGCTTTCAACTACTTTTCCTGATGCATAAGAGAACATCGATGCTTCATCATAGTCCCCATATGCATGCAAAGAATCAACTTGAAAATTATTCCAGGCTTCAGTATATATTTCATTCTTCATTGAGAAAAATGAAGTAAAATCAACTAAAATAACAATTGGTTCGCCAATAATGTTCCATCGACCAATGCGCACAGAAAGGTTTTCATTGGTTTCAGCATACAATTTCCATGGTTTATAAAGATAATCCAATTCAATAAATAATGGGTTATCTTTACCAATCCAGAAATCAGGACCAATAAATATCACTTTATCTTTATGACTATCTTGAAGAGTCTTAGCTCTAGTAGACAATACTGTATATATGCCACCAACTTTGTTACAGACTTCCCAACTAGTTTCAAAAATATAATCAGGACTTATAAGGGAATCTACCATAATATAATTTAAAACAATCTTTTATGAAGGCAAAAGTAGTAATTTAATATTGAATAAATTATTAATAATCATAAATTAAATTAGAAAGATATAGCAAACGTTTGTGTTTTACATAATATTATCCTAAATAATTTTAATTATTTAGTTTACAAGTACTTAAAGCAATCAATTATTTATCAAAGATTATAACAAGAAAAAATAAAGCTGATTGCAAAATAACTGTAATACAAATGAAGTATTCAGAGCATTACTAAAAAAAGAGATAAAATTCTTCATTAAGTGCATAGTATATATGAAGTTTGCAAATACACAATATTTAAGGTAGTCAGCAAGAAGAGGAAACAATAGAGTTTAAATGAATTAAATTTGAAACTAAGAATACAAAAAAGCACCATTCAAGCACATTGTCTAACTAATGATATGAGATACTTTATCAAATAAGGTATATAATAAGAGAAGTCGGTAATATTGGAGCAGATAAAGCATAAAATAGACGAAGATATTTTCCCAAACATGTGGCAAGAGTTTAGTACACATGATGATTGCTAAGACAAAGTTATTAAAGGATATTAGAAAGATTACCTTTATATCAAGAGATAAGATAAATCAAAATAAGTAATTAAAGATAATCAGAAAGACTATCATTCTCAAAGGACACAAGCGACATATTTATATACAAAAAAAAGAGTCCCATTCATTATTCAATGAACAGGACTCTTTGATAAAACGGCAGCTACCTACTCTCCCACTGTTACGCAGTACCATCGGCGTGATCAGGCTTAACTTCTCTGTTCGGAATGGGAAGAGGTGGAACCCTGATGCTATAGCTACCTTAATATTTTTAATTTCTTTTTTATCTGATTTATATTTATCAGATTCTATTAAGATAAACACAATGTAAAAGCAATAAACAAGCTCTTTCTAGTATTTTAAGAGCCAAATTATCTAGCCAACCATATATGGCATAGAAGAAAGTGTACGGGCAATTAGTACTGCTCGGCTTTGACATTACTGTCTTTACACCTGCAGCCTATCAACGTTGTCGTCTTCAACGACCCTAAGAAATCTAATCTTGTGGCTGGCTTCGTACTTAGATGCTTTCAGCACTTATCCAATCCCGACTTAGATACCCGGCAATGCACCTGGCGGCACAACCGGTAAACCAGCGGTCAGTCCAACACGGTCCTCTCGTACTAGTGTCAGAGCCACGCAAATTTCATACGCCCACGATAGATAGAGACCGAACTGTCTCACGACGTTCTGAACCCAGCTCGCGTGCCACTTTAATGGGCGAACAGCCCAACCCTTGGGACCTTCTCCAGCCCCAGGATGTGACGAGCCGACATCGAGGTGCCAAACCGCTCCGTCGATATGAGCTCTTGGGAGCGATCAGCCTGTTATCCCCGGAGTACCTTTTATCCTTTGAGCGATGTCCCTTCCATACGGAAACACCGGATCACTATGCTCTAGTTTCCTACCTGATCGACTTGTCGGTCTCCCAGTCAAGCACCCTTATGCCATTACACTCTGCGGACGGTTACCAATCGTCCTGAGGGTACCTTTAGAAGCCTCCGTTACACTTTTGGAGGCGACCACCCCAGTCAAACTACCCACCAAACAGTGTCCTCACATTCGCGAGTTAGAACTCAAATAATCAAAGGGCCGTATTTCAACAGCGGCTCCACAAATACTGGCGTACCTGCTTCAAAGCCTCCGGCCTATCCTACACATCAATTACCCAAATTCAATGTTAAGCTATAGTAAAGGTTCACGGGGTCTTTTCGTCCCATCGCGGGTAATCGGCATCTTCACCGATACTACAATTTCACTGAGCTCACGGTTGAGACAGTGTCCAGATCATTACACCATTCGTGCAGGTCGGAACTTACCCGACAAGGAATTTCGCTACCTTAGGACCGTTATAGTTACGGCCGCCGTTTACTGGGGCTTCAATTCAATGCTTCTCTTGCGATGACATCTCCTCTTAACCTTCCAGCACCGGGCAGGTGTCAGGCTATATACTTGATCTTTCAATTTTGCATAGCCCTGTGTTTTTGTTAAACAGTTGCCTGGACCTATTCTCTGCGCCCTCATTACTGAGGGACCCTTTCTCCCGAAGTTACAGGGTCAATTTGCCTAGTTCCTTAACCGTGATTCACTCAAGCGCCTTAGTATATTCTACCCGACTACGTGTGTCCGTTTACGGTACGGGTACCTTAAAGATTAAGTTTAGCGGATTTTCTTGGGAGTCTGCTTACATACGCTATCCAATCACCACAAGGGCTCTCGGTACTATCAGGTTCGACTAGTCTTCCGGATTTGCCTGGAAAACTAATATCTACACCCTTCAACCGGCTATTCCGTCAGCCGGCGGTATTATCACTTCTCCGTCTCCACATCACTCTTTAAGGTAGTAAGGGAATATTAACCCTTTCTGCCATCGGCCTCGCCGTTCGGCTGAGCCTTAGGACCCGACTAACCCTGATCCGATTAGCGTTGATCAGGAAACCTTAGTCTTTCGGCGAGGGGGTTTCTCACCCCCTTTATCGTTACTTATACCTACATTTGCTTTTCCACACGCTCCAGCAAAGCTCACGCTTCACATTCAACGCAGAGTGGAATGCTCCCCTACCAACCATTACTGGTTCCATAGCTTCGGTAAATTGCTTATGCCCGATTATTATCCACGCCAAACTCCTCGACTAGTGAGCTGTTACGCACTCTTTAAATGAATGGCTGCTTCCAAGCCAACATCCTAGCTGTCTTAGCAATCTGACTTCGTTAGTTCAACTTAGCAATTATTTCGGGACCTTAGCTGATGGTCTGGATTCTTCTCCTCTCGGGCACGGACCTTAGCACCCATGCCCTCACTCCTGATATTGAACTAATGCGCATTCGGAGTTTATCAAGACTTGATAGGCGGTGAAGCCCTCGCATCTTATCAGTCGCTCTACCTCACATTAGTAATTATCAAGGCTGCACCTAAATGCATTTCGGGGAGTACGAGCTATCTCCAAGTTTGATTAGCCTTTCACCCCCACCCACAGTTCATCCGGAAGCTTTTCAACGCTTATCGGTTCGGTCCTCCAGTTAGTGTTACCTAACCTTCAACCTGACCATGGGTAGATCACTTGGTTTCGCGTCTACTACCACTGACTAAATCGCCCTATTCAGACTCGCTTTCGCTTCGGCTGCAAAACTTAATTTCTTAACCTTGCCAGTGACAGTAACTCGTAGGTTCATTATGCAAAAGGCACGCCGTCACAGCACGAAGCTGCTCCGACCGCTTGTAAGCGCATGGTTTCAGGGACTATTTCACTCTTCTATTCGAAGTTCTTTTCACCTTTCCTTCACAGTACTGGTTCACTATCGGTCTCTCGGGAGTATTTAGCCTTACCGGATGGTCCCGGCAGATTCATGCAGAATTTCTCGTGCTCCGCACTACTCAGGATACCACTACAGTATATATTGGATTCATGTACGCAACTATCATGCTCTATGGTGACACTTTCCAGAGTCTTCCATTCTCCAATATAAGTCCGATATCGTGGTCCTACAACCCCAATTATGCCGTAACATAATTGGTTTGGGCTAATCCGCGTTCGCTCGCCACTACTTACGGAATCATTCAATTATTTTCTTCTCCTACAGGTACTAAGATGTTTCAGTTCCCTGCGTTCGCCTCCATCTAAGATGGATAATATCCCTTCAGGATATTGGGTTGTCCCATTCGGAAATCTTCGGATTAAAGGCTATTTGCACCTACCCGAAGCTTATCGCAGCTTATCACGTCCTTCATCGCCTCCGAGAGCCAAGGCATCCGCCATGCGCCCTTGCTTACTTTCTTCAAACACTGTAAACTATTCGTAATTATACGTTTTCGTTTACCATATGGTTCGATATATACTTTAGCTCTTTTTATCTCTAAAAATTACTTTATTTATTGCTTTTGTACATCATGTCAAAGATCGTTTTCAAGCCTTAGCTTGATCGTGGAGAATAACGGATTCGAACCGTTGACCCCCTGCGTGCAAGGCAGGTGCTCTAGCCAGCTGAGCTAATCCCCCGAAATTTTTCTGAAGCGTTTGTTTTGGGATGGTTAATCCTTGTTGCTCCGATTTTTTTCGCGTAGTCCCAGGCAGAGTTGAACTGCCGACCTCTACATTATCAGTGTAGCGCTCTAACCAACTGAGCTATAGGACTGTCGTTCAAAACCTCTTACCTTTCGGCTCGGCTTCTTTCTAATCTCTTATTTCTTATATAGAATAAACTAAAACAGTAGTACAATAAAAAGCGAACCAGATAAAAGGAATCACTCCAGAAAGGAGGTGTTCCAGCCGCACCTTCCGGTACGGCTACCTTGTTACGACTTAGCCCCAGTCACCAGTTTTACCCTAGGGCGCTCCTTACGGTTACGCACTTCAGGTACCCCCGGCTCCCATGGCTTGACGGGCGGTGTGTACAAGGCCCGGGAACGTATTCACCGCGCCGTGGCTGATGCGCGATTACTAGCGAATCCAGCTTCATGGAGTCGGGTTGCAGACTCCAATCCGAACTGAGAGAGGCTTTTGGGATTAGCATCCTGTTGCCAGGTAGCGACCTTCTGTACCCCCCATTGTAACACGTGTGTAGCCCCAGACGTAAGGGCCGTGCTGATTTGACGTCATCCCCACCTTCCTCGCATCTTACGACGGCAGTCTCGATAGAGTCCTCAGCTTAACCTGTTAGTAACTATCAATAAGGGTTGCGCTCGTTATGGCACTTAAGCCGACACCTCACGGCACGAGCTGACGACAACCATGCAGCACCTTCACAGATGTCCGAAGACTATAATATTTCTACTATATTCATCTGCAATTTAAGCCTGGGTAAGGTTCCTCGCGTATCATCGAATTAAACCACATGTTCCTCCGCTTGTGCGGGCCCCCGTCAATTCCTTTGAGTTTCACCGTTGCCGGCGTACTCCCCAGGTGGAATACTTAATGCTTTCGCTTGGCCGCTTGCGGTATATCGCAAACAGCGAGTATTCATCGTTTACTGTGTGGACTACCAGGGTATCTAATCCTGTTTGATACCCACACTTTCGTGCCTCAGCGTCAGTTGTACCCCGGTAAGCTGCCTTCGCAATTGGAGTTCTTCGTGATATCTAAGCATTTCACCGCTACACCACGAATTCCGCCTACCTTATGTACACTCAAGAATAACAGTATCAACTGCAATTTTACGGTTGAGCCGCAAACTTTCACAACTGACTTATTATTCCGCCTACGCACCCTTTAAACCCAATAAATCCGGATAACGCTCGGATCCTCCGTATTACCGCGGCTGCTGGCACGGAGTTAGCCGATCCTTATTCATAGTATACATACAAAAACCCACACGTGGGTCACTTTATTCTACTATAAAAGAAGTTTACAATCCATAGGACCTTCATCCTTCACGCTACTTGGCTGGTTCAGGCTCTCGCCCATTGACCAATATTCCTCACTGCTGCCTCCCGTAGGAGTTTGGTCCGTGTCTCAGTACCAATGTGGGGGACCTTCCTCTCAGAACCCCTATCCATCGAAGACTTGGTGAGCCGTTACCTCACCAACTATCTAATGGAACGCATCCCCATCCATAACCAATAAATCTTTAACTTAAAAAAGATGCCTTTCTTAAGTACTATCGGGTATTAATCTTTCTTTCGAAAGGCTATCCCCGAGTTATGGGAAGGTTGGATACGTGTTACTCACCCGTGCGCCGGTCGTCAGCGGTATTGCTACCCTGCTACCCCTCGACTTGCATGTGTTAAGCCTGTAGCTAGCGTTCATCCTGAGCCAGGATCAAACTCTTCATTGTAAAAGTTTCATTTAAATTCTGTCCAGGATTCCGTTTATCTTAATTGACGGTTCGCATTTTTATTTTACCAAGTACATGTATCAATACACGCACTTAATGCTCTTGTACTACTTGTTTCGTTTATTTATAATCTCTTCAAAGAACGATTCTTTTTGTTTGCTCTAAGCGCCCCTATCAAGGCGAAAGCGGATGCAAAGATAAGACTTTTAAGTAATACGCTCCAAATTTTAAAGCAACTTTTTTAAAAGTTTTTTTCTTCAAACATCCCGAAGAACCAGCATTTCAATCAACGCTCTGTCTCTCTTGCAAAGCGGGTGCAAAAGTAGACCTTTATTCCTTGCAATCCAAATATATCTAACTCTTTTTTATAACTTTTTTAGCAACTAATGCTTAACTCGCTGAACTACAAGTGTGTTGTAGAACATATTTTTTAGTATTTTGGAAGGAACTTTGGGAAAGGTTACTTGATGTATACATTATATATACGCGTGTGCGCGAAGAAGACATTCTCTATAATCACATTTCAAGGTTCTTTGAGGCGTATTAATATTGTTGAAAGAAAAAGGAATCTCGAATTAGGGAATTTTATTAGTACCATATTTGATATCGTATTTAATCTTAAAAATGACAATTCACTCCAAGATTATGGCTTTACTCGTTAATGCAGCAAATAATTTGAGCAATACTAATAAGCTTGCATTGTCTAAATACAGCGCAGATTGCGGATTATTGTTAATGATCATCCATAGTTTATTATAACAAGCAAAAAAAAATCAAAATTCATCTACCACATCTTCCACTAAAATGCATGGAAAACCTTTGAGCAAGTCATTTCAGCTAGTAGCAAATAAAAATATTTAACCGTTTATCTGCTACAAAATCGTGTTCATCTGCTACAAAACAGCCTTATCTTCCACTAAATTAAACGCTCTGGAACATTATAGCCGATATTATCATTAATTTTTGGTGAGGAATTTCAGCTTATTGAGCATCCGGTAAAAATGAATATACTTTGTGATGATGGACTCGTTTAGCGCTTCTCCCTGCCAGGTTAACTAATTTTTCAAAGAAACATAAGTAAGCCCGCAGCCAAAGGCTTATGAGTTCTCGAATAAAGGCCCATGGGTTTTCGGCCGTGGGCTTATGGGTTCTGGGCCGAAGGCTTACTTAGCTAAAATAGGAAAACCGGGAAACATATTAAATAAGATGTTATAAGTAAGAGAGCAGAGCAAGCTGTTGTCTTTCAAATTACAGCGTAACTTAAATAGCCAGTTAGTGGCAGATAACTGATTTTAGTGATAGATAAACACGGTTTAGTGGTAGATGAATTGTATACAAACTTTATCTCCCACCAACCTATAACACTAATTATCAGCATATTAATATGATTTAGTGGCAGATAGGGAGATAAACTGCAGAAAAAAAGGTTCTTCGTCACTTTTGGTGCAAGCTATTAGGTTTTAAACGCAATGAGTTTCACATTAAGTAGTCTATAGCTTGCCCTATTAAACATTTGCCTCTTGATAGCCTTTATTTTATTGACAGTTCCTTCCAAGAGTCCGTTGTTCAAATAAATATCCATTGCATTTTGCACCGCCTGTTGGTCTGCTTTTATTCCACAGGCAAATGCCCTCATGGCTTTTGAATCACATTCCATAGCCTGTTTTATCCAGTTTGCCAGAGACCATTGCCTGAGATTTCCATTTATCATTTCCTTGAATCTCAATCCTAATGTTACAACCTGTTTTATTGATGGATTCTTCAATAGATCAGTAAGACTTTGCACGGCGGATTCCCCTTTCAATATAAATCTCCGTATACTCCTTATTGATGCGTGTTTTTTGTTTTTCCTTTCAGCTATATTTTTGTTATATTTCCTGACTTCCTGTTGTTCTTGCTTTATTTTGTTTCTGATTCCTATCGTGGCAGCCGAGATTGCAATCGCATCCATCTTGTCTTCCATTTTCTTCTTCAAATTCTTTATATCCGTACATCCATGGCTGATTTCCAAAGCCAGTTCATCGACATGTTTTAATATACTCTTTTGCTGCGCAGACATATAATCCTTGCCTGTATGGTGACGTACCAAACGCCAGATAACCTGTGAATGCACTCCTAATTGGCGGGCTGTTTCTGAAATGCTCATTCCTTTTCTGATAAGGCTATCTGCTTGCACAAACAGGTTCAGTTTATGTCGATGTCTGGCATCCCCCAGGCCATAAAGAGCTTCCATGATTTTGGTTCTGCATTCTTCCGTGGAGGGATAAGAATAAGTTTGCTTATGCACACTTAGCCGGGATAATGAGGCTATTTCTTCCGTCAGAGCATCCACCAGATTCTTTATCAAATGGAATCTGTCACAGATTTGGGTAACACCGGGTAGGATACGATTAATAGCTTCAACAAAGTTTCGCCCCCGGTCTCGGGTTATATATTGTATCTGAGGATTATTTCGCAAGAACTGCTCTAATTCATCCCCCTCCCGGCAAGGAAGTACTGCAATGGGACGATGGGTCATCTGGTCTACAATAACACTCCCATAGATATGCCCTTTCTTCTGTGCAAAGTCATCTATACCTATAGCCACAGGTAGAGAATTACTACTTTTTGAGGGCAATTCCTTGTGAGCACTCCGTAGACAGGCAGATTGACTGCAGAAGATGTTCTGCCCGTGTAAAAGCTCACTGGCAGTACGGGATGTGACTTTTAGAGATACTTCACGGATACGTTCTTCTACCTCCAGAGTGTTGCGGCCATAGGGAGAAGCCAGGCAGGAATGGTCCTCACTAAAGACCTTGCGGAGACAATGCTCATTTCGGCAACGAAATTTGCGGGTTTTGACCAATAGAGTCAGGGAATGATTAAAGATCTCTGAACCCTGAAGTTGGCGTATATAGTACCCATGTAAGCTTTGACTCAAACAACCACAGGCCGGGCAGCGGCTACTATTAGAGTTACGAGACAATTCTACAGTGTACGATTTCCCACTTATAGAGACTCTATCCTGGCGATAATGGGGAATATGAAGTTTAAAAGATATAGTTGATTTCTTTTTGTTAACATTGATGTAAATAGGCTTATTTGTAGTAACTTTGCCAACTGTAGATATGCTTTGATTCATTGGAGTCTTGATGCTTTGGTCAGCTTAAAGATACTAATTTTCAAGCATATCTACAACTTTTTAAACACCTTATTATCTGATAATCAGATATGTACAAATATCTAAGTGGCTTAATTTTAGAGGTTGTTAGAAATTTCTATAGAAATTCCCTTTATTACGACTTTTGACAATATCATGACTTTAGATAGCTAGGCATAATATTCAATATGGAAAAACAGCTGAAATGCTTATGAATAAAGACTTTTATCTGAATAACTTGCACCTAAAGTGACGAAGAACCAGAAAAAAAAAATTTGTTTGTATTCAGATCTTGCTAAAATCGGATAGGAGGTGATGGATTATTTCCATCACCGACCTTCCACACCACCGTACGTGCCGTTCGGCATACGGCGGTTCCTTATTTACGATGCCACTTTACGGTAATAATCCATCAGACAAGGATAGCCCGCTTTGCTAAGGTTTTCGTTGCTTATAGCTTCCTTCAGGATTTGACATCTAGCCATGCGCCAGTAGCTTTTACGGGCATTGGAAAAACTCAAAGCACGAACTTTGTCTATCCCACAACGAATCAAATTATCGGAACGGGTCTTTATCTTCTTCCAGTATTTCCATATACACATACGAAGCCGACGACGGAGCCATTGATCTATTCTCTTCAGATGGTTTTGCATGTCTGCCAGTTTGAAGTATTCAATCCAGCCACGAATGAATTGATGAAGTTCGTATTTGCGTTTATCGTATCCCATACCATTACTGCGACCTGTCAGCTCTTTCAATCGGGCTTTCAGTTTTGCATAACTTTTGGGGTGTACAGATAAGCGAAATCCTCCTTTGATATTATAAAAGGAATAACCTAAGAACCTCATGCCCCGCACATATCCTGCTTTCGTTTTCTCTCGGTTTACCCTCAGAAAGAGGGTTTCTTCGATAAAACAAATGATGTGCTTCATCGTACGACTGGCAGAGCGTTTACTTTTGCAAAATATCATGCAATCATCTGCATAGCGGACAAATGGATGTCCTCGGTGTTCCAGTTCTTTGTCCAGTTCATTGAGCATTATATTGCTCAGTAGCGGACTAAGGGGACCACCTTGAGGAACTCCCCGACTGCTTTTCTCAAATTTATGACCAATTATAACTCCCGCGCGGAGATATTTATGGATAAGAGAAATCACTCTCCCATCTTTTATCCTGCGGGAAAGAATTTCTATCAGCTTGCTTTGGTTGACTGTATCGAAAAACTTCTCCAAATCTAAATCTACGGCATATTTATTACCTGCATTAATATAACTCTGGGCCGTTTGCAGCGCTTTATGCGCACTGCGTTTCGGACGAAAACCGAAGCTGTTGTTACTGAATTCACGTTCATAAATCGGAGACAAAACTTGTGATATGGCTTGTTGAATAAGACGGTCAACTACGGTAGGGATACCAAGCTGGCGTTTCTTGCCATTGTCCTTAGGGATTTCTACCCTACGAACAGGATTAGGATGGTAATTACCATCCATTAAAGATGTTACCAGTTTATCTTTATGGAGTTTCAGAAACGGAAGAAGTTCTTCTGTTTCCATTTTATCGACACCTCCACTGCCACCATTCGATAGGACCTGTTTATAAGCCTTGTTCAAATTGGCAGGCGACAATATACGTTCCAGTAAATCATCTTTTGTAAAATGCACTTCCGTGAGGTTGTTTTCAGTAATCCCTATAAAAGTCTGCACTCCCACATAGCCTTCGGATTCCGTCCTATTCTTTTGCGGGCAGCTATCATTCACTGCTGATATTTTCTGCATTCTTCCCTTCATAAGGTTACATTCATTTACTTCTCACTTAGATAAGGTTCAGACCTTCCCCGAGTAGTCGATTTAAATCGGGTACTATGTCATCGGCTGACTTCTCACAGCAATTGTTATCCGTGTTTCTGAAAAAAAAAACATCCACACGTCCGTGAGATCTCCCGTGGTAAGATGCATAACCTTCATCCCATGTAACTGCAACATTTACACGCTGACTTCCCGGGTAGTTATTGGACTTCGTTTTGTTTTGCAAACTCATCCAAATCAGCTTTGCCTAATGTTATTCGTATTCCTCAGTTCGGGACTTTGCCGCCAGCTTCCTTCAGATTCGCCTCACGGTCGACACCCTTGCTATTGGCTAATGGTTGGTAACTACCGACCCCCATAACGGACTCACACCGTCAAGTTACACACCATGCACGGCGCACAAAGAGACTGCGTTAGCAAAAACGAATTTTGCTAACGCAGTTGTTATATTAAACTTTATGCTTTTTATAGATAAAAGCTATATAAAGCTTACTTATATTCTTCCCAACTCTTAATTTGCAAATCATCGAGATTTATACTACAGAAAGCAGTAATAAACTCACTTGCTAATCTAGGATTGGTTATCAGCGGAATATTCAAATCAATAGCCGCACGACGGATCTTATAACCATTAGTAAGCTCACCAGGAGTCAGATTCTTTGGTATATTTACCACCATATCAATTTCCTTATTATGAAGCAAATCCAGAGCCTGAGGTGTTCCCTCTTCGCTTGGCCAATATACTAATGTATTTGGAATACCATTTTCTTCAAGGAACTTATGTGTACCTCCTGTTGCGAACAAGTTATATCCTTTTTCAACAAGAAGACTTGCTGAAGACAACATATCTGTTTTATCCTTCGCTGTACCTGTAGATAAAAGAATGTTCTTTTTAGGAATCTTGTAGCCTACAGAAAGCATTGATTTTAATACTGCGCAAGAAGTATCAGATCCGATACAGCCCACTTCGCCCGTACTAGCCATATCAACCCCTAATACAGGGTCAGCTTTTTGTAGACGAGAGAATGAGAACTGAGATGCCTTTATACCTACGTAGTCGAGATCAAACAAGCTTTTCTCTGGCTTTTCTACTGGTAATCCCAACATGATCTTTGTAGCTAGTTCAATAAAGTTAATCTTTAAAACTTTGCTCACAAATGGGAAACTACGAGAAGCACGAAGATTACATTCGATAACTTTAATGTCATTATCCTTAGCTAGATACTGAATATTAAACGGACCTGAAATGTTCAACTCTTTAGCGATTTGCTTAGAGATTCGTTTAATACGACGTACTGTTTCTACATACAGTTTCTGTGGAGGGAACTGAATAGTGGCATCACCAGAGTGTACACCGGCAAACTCAATGTGTTCGCTGATAGCATAAGCAATGATCTCACCCTTATCGGCAACAGCATCCATTTCAACCTCTTTTGCATGCTCGATAAACTGACTCACAACAACCGGATGCTTCTTAGAAACATTTGCTGCCAATTGCAAGAATCTAACCAATTCTTCCTGATTTGAGCAAACATTCATTGCGGCACCACTTAGCACGTATGAAGGTCTAACCAATACCGGGAATCCAACTTCTTCAACAAACTCGTTAATGTCTTCCATGCTGGTTAATTCTCTCCATGCCGGCTGATCCACACCAATGCGGTCTAGCATTGCAGAGAATTTATTTCTGTCTTCGGCATTATCAATGTTTTTAGCTGAAGTTCCAAGAATATTGATATTCTGTTCATCTAATCTCATTGCCAGATTATTAGGAATCTGACCACCGGTAGATACAATTACGCCGTGAGGGTTTTCCAGTTCAAGGATATCCAATACACGTTCAAATGTAAGTTCATCAAAATAAAGACGATCACACATATCATAATCTGTAGATACAGTTTCAGGATTATAGTTGATCATTACACTGCGCCAGCCTTCCTTGCGGATTGTATTCAGTGCATTAACTCCACACCAGTCGAACTCTACAGAACTACCAATACGGTAAGCACCAGATCCAAGAACTACAATTGATCGGTGGTCGCCCAGATAATGAACATCATTTGTTATTCCACTGTATGTCAGGTACAGATAGTTAGTTTGAGCTGGATATTCAGCTGCAAGTGTATCGATCTGTTTTACAACCGGAAGGATGTTAAATGACTTACGATAAGCACGTACCTTCAACATAGCCTTTTCCATATCATTTCCGTCCTTCAGAATAGCACGCGCAATCTGGAAATCAGAAAATCCCTGAACTTTAGCTTTACGTAGTAAATCGGATGAAAGGGCTTCTAATGTATCAATTGAGTCAAGTTCCTTAGCAGTATTTACTATATTCATCAATTTCTGAAGGAACCATTTATCAATCTTTGTCAAATCATGTATCTGATCAATAGTATATCCTGCTCTAAAAGCTTCGCTGATAACAAAGACACGTTTATCTGTTGGTTCTTGAAGAGCCTTATCAATATCCTCGATAACCAGTTCTTTGTTTTCCACAAAACCGTGCATTCCCTGACCAATCATACGAAGGCCTTTCTGAATAGCTTCTTCAAAGGTACGACCAATAGCCATAACCTCTCCTACCGATTTCATGCTACTACCTAGTTCACGATCTACTCCGCGGAACTTACCTAAATCCCAACGTGGAATCTTACAAACTACATAGTCAAGAGCTGGTTCAAAGAATGCAGAAGTAGTTTTTGTTACAGAGTTCTTTAAATCGAACAATCCATATCCTAATCCAAGCTTAGCTGCAACGAATGCCAATGGATATCCTGTTGCTTTAGAAGCTAATGCTGAAGAACGGCTCAAACGAGCATTTACCTCGATAACGCGATAGTCTTCACTTTCCGGGTCGAAAGCATACTGCACGTTACATTCACCAACGATTCCGATGTGACGAATAATACGTATAGCTAGTTCGCGCAGTTTATGATATTCGCTGTTGGTAAGAGTCTGTGAAGGAGCAATTACGATACTTTCACCGGTATGGATTCCCAGCGGGTCGAAGTTCTCCATGTTACAAACCGTGATACAGTTATCAAAACGGTCACGAACAACTTCGTATTCTATTTCCTTCCAGCCTTTCAATGATTTTTCAACCAATACCTGAGGCGAGAAAGAGAATGCTTTTTCAGCTAATTTATTTAGTTCTTCTTCGTTATCACAGAAACCAGATCCAAGACCACCTAATGCATAAGCTGCACGAATAATTACAGGATAGCCAAGTTCCTTTGCAGCGCGTCTTGCATCTACAATGTTTTCTACGGCTTCACTCTTTATAGTCTTAACATCGATTTCATTAAGTTTATTAACGAAAAGCTCACGGTCTTCAGTGTCTATGATAGCCTGCACCGGAGTTCCTAATACCTCTACATTATATTTTTCAAGAATACCTGCTCTATATAATTCAACACCGCAGTTCAATGCAGTCTGTCCACCAAAAGCAAGCAAAATACCCTGAGGTTTTTCCTTCTGAATTACCTTTTCTACAAAAAAGGGAGTGACCGGCAAAAAATAAATAGTATCGGCAACCCCCTCAGATGTTTGAACAGTAGCAATATTTGGATTAATCAACACAGTTTGAATTCCTTCTTCACGTAAAGCTTTTAAAGCCTGCGAACCGGAATAGTCAAATTCTCCGGCCTCTCCAATTTTCAAAGCACCGGAACCAAGTATTAATACTTTCTCTATTTTATCTTTCATTGATTATTCTTTTTAATATTAGAGCATCTCTACAAATTTATCGAACAAGAATTCTGTGTCCGTTGGACCACTCGCTGCTTCAGGATGGAATTGAACTGAGAAGAATGGTTTCGTTTTATGTTTTATACCTTCATTGGTATTATCATTCATGTTTATGAAGAATGGTTCCCAATCACTAGTCAGTGTAGCGTTGTCTACAGCATATCCATGATTCTGACTGGTAATAAAACATCTGTTTGTACCTACCATGCGTACTGGTTGGTTATGACTACGGTGACCATACTTCAATTTATAAATATTTGCTCCTCCTGCTTTAGAAAGCAATTGGTTACCCATACAGATACCGAAGATTGGCTTTTCTCCATTCAATGCTTTACGAATATTCTGAACTGTAACATCGCACATATTAGGGTCACCTGGTCCGTTTGATATGAATAATCCATCATATTCAATTGTATTAAAGTCATAATCCCATGGAACTCTGATTACAGTAACATCTCTCTTAAGCAAACAGCGAATGATATTGTGTTTTACTCCACAATCCACTAACAATACTTTCTTTTTTCCATTTCCATAAGTAATAACCTCTTTGCAACTAACACGTGCAACCTGGTTAATAAGATTTGGATCTACAAAAGGAACATCATTTTCAGGTTTCAATTCCCCGTTTTCTTCAGGGAATACAATTTTACCCTTCATTGAACCTTTTTCGCGAAGCAATTTTGTTAATTCACGAGTATCGATACCGTAAATACCCACAACTTTTTCGCTTTTCAACCAGCTTTCAAGGCTTTCTACTGCATTCCAGTGGCTATATTCCCATGAATAGTCACAAACGATAATACCTTCAGCGTGGATTTTTTCCGATTCCATAAAAGTAGAAAGTCCATCTTTCTCACTTCTTGGAGGAACACCATAGTTACCTACTAAAGGAAAAGTTAGCGTCATTATCTGACCGGAATAAGATGGATCGGTCAAACTCTCGGGATATCCCATCATGGCAGTATTAAACACTACCTCTCCCGCAATAGCTTTCTCGTAACCGAAGGATTTTCCTTTGAAAATGCTTCCATCATCGAGAATCAATAAAACATTCTTTTCTTTTTGCATTCTTTTGTTATATCTCTTGTTCTTAAATATAATGTTCTTCTACATTTAGCAAAACTACTATTTTTTTTGCCTCTTTATTAAAACCACACAACTTTTAAATTAAAGTTGGATAGGGTATATTGAATAAATTGCATTGTTCATATTAAGAGCAATGCAATTCAAATAAAGTTTAATCACTGTAAACTTTTTCCATATATGTTATAAAAGCTTCATTAACGAGCTTGTTACCACCAGGGGTCGGATAATTTCCCGTAAAATACCAATCGCCAGGGTTCTTCGGACATGCAGCGTGGAGTCCCTCCAAATGCTGATATACGATTTCAACTTTAGCTTTAATACCTTCAGGCGTCAGAAGCTCAACCATCTTTGCTGCAATCTCTTCATCGGTAAACGGAGCATATAGTTCCTTGACATAATTAACAATCTGTTCCTTCGGAAGGTTCTGCTGCTCTTTGGATTTTTTATAGGCTTCTTTAATTATATGCTGTTTATTCCTTTCTTTTAGTAATGCTATAGTTGCACGGAAAGCAATAAATTCATTCATCCGTGCCATGTCAATACCATAATAATCAGGATAACGTACCTGAGGTGAAGATGATACTATAACTATTTTCTTAGGATGAAGACGATCCAGAATACCAATAATACTCTGCTTTAACGTTGTTCCCCGAACTATACTGTCATCTATTACCACAAGATTATCCACATGCGGAACAATACTGCCATATGTTATATCATAAACGTGGGCAGCAAGGTCATTTCTGGTGTTACCTTCAGCAATAAATGTACGTAACTTAATATCTTTAATCGCTACTTTCTCCGAACGGATACGCATTGAAAGGATTTTATCCAATTCCTCATATTCTAGCTGATGACCTGCCGAAGCAATCTTGCTAATTTTCAAATGATTCAGATAATTATCAAAACCTTCAAGCATTCCATAAAAAGCAACCTCGGCTGTATTAGGAATGAAAGAGAAAACTGTATGTTCAAGATCATTGTCTATGGCTTTAAGAATTGGTTCAACCAAGTTACTTCCCAAAGCTTTACGTTCATTATATATATCTTTATCGCTACCGCGTGAAAAATAAATTCTTTCGAAAGAACAAGCATTATATTTCTTTGGTTCATTAATCTGAGCCAAACGAATATTTCCGGTTTTGTCAACAAGAATAGCTTCACCAGGATTGAGTTCTTTTACCTCCTCATCCGGAACGTTCATTGCTGTTTGGATAACTGGTCTTTCTGAAGCCAGAACTACAATTTCATCATCATGATAGTAAAAAGCAGGACGAATACCCCATGGATCTCTGAAGGAGAATGATTCACCACTACCTGTAATACCACAAATCACATATCCCCCATCCCACACATCGCTTGAAGTCTTTAAAACATTCACCAAGTCAATCTGATCTTCAATGGCATGAGTTATATCCATCCCTTTCAACCCTTTAACTTCAGCTTGTTGAAAAAGACGTTCTACTTCACGGTCCAGGCGATGACCAACCTGTTCCAACATTATATATGTATCTGAATATCGGCGTGGATGTTGACCTGTTTCAGTTATACGCTGAAAGATTTCATCAACATTCGTCATATTGAAGTTTCCGCACAGAGCTAAATTTTTTGCTCTCCAGTTATTTCGACGAAGGAACGGATGAACATAAGAGATACCACTCTTTCCTGTGGTACTGTAGCGAAGGTGACCCATGTAGAGTTCTCCTGCAAAAGGAAGGCAACGTTTGGCAAAGTCGGCATCATGTAGTTTTTCAGGAGTAAGATCCTTAAAATTAGATTGCACTGTACCAAATATTTCAGTAATAGCTCCGGTACCTAATGCTCTTTCACGGAACATATACTCCTCTCCCGGGTTTGCTTCCAATTTTACACAAGCTAATCCAGCTCCCTCTTGCCCACGGTTGTGCTGTTTCTCCATCAAAAGATAGAGTTTATTCAGCCCATACATCCATGTACCATACTTCTGCTCATAATATTCCAAAGGCTTCAGTAAGCGGATCATTGCTACGCCACATTCATGTTTTAATGGTTCCATATAAAAATATACTTCTATTCTACTGTTACAGATTTCGCAAGATTTCGTGGCTGATCAACATCCATACCTTTACATACGGCAATGTGATAAGCCAACAACTGAAGTGGAACTGTTGCAACCAATGGATCAAGACATTCAATTGTTCCAGGTAATTCAATGCAATAATCTGCAATGTTTTTAACCACTTCATCACCCTCAGTTACTATAGCAATAACTTTTCCTTTACGTGCTTTTATTTCCTGAATATTACTAATCAGTTTCTCATACATACCATTTTGGGTGGCAACAACTACAACCGGCATTTCTGCATCAATTAATGCAATTGGTCCGTGTTTCATTTCAGCAGCAGGATAACCTTCTGCATGAATATATGAGATTTCTTTTAATTTTAAAGCACCTTCCAAAGCTACTGGATAACTGTATCCGCGACCTAAATATATAAAATTATGCGCATAGGTGAAAATCTTAGAAAGCTGAGCTATTTTATCATTATTTTCTAATATCTTTTTCATTTTATCCGGAATCTGATTCAATTCATGAACCACATTCAGAAATTCTTCCTGGCTAATTGAGTTTTTCTCTTTTGCCAAAGTAAGAGCCAACATAGTTAACACTGTAACCTGTCCAGTAAATGCTTTTGTTGAAGCTACCCCAATTTCAGGTCCAACATGGATATACGATCCGGTGTGTGTTGCTCTCGGAATTGAAGACCCGATAGCATTACAGATACCATATATAAATGCACCTTTACTTTTTGCAAGTTCAACCGCAGCTAATGTATCAGCAGTTTCTCCTGACTGTGAAATTGAAATCACTACATCATCTTCTGAAATCACGGGATCGCGATAACGAAACTCGGATGCATATTCTACTTCTACAGGAATTCGGCAGAAACTTTCAATCAGATGTTTTCCAATTAAAGCTGCATGCCATGAAGTTCCACAAGCTACAATTATAAATCTTTTTGCCTTAAGTAACTTCTCTTTATAATCAATAACAGCAGAGAGTACAACATTCGTTCCTTCTACGTTTATACGCCCACGCATACAATCGTGAATACAATCTGGCTGTTCAAAAATCTCCTTCAACATAAAATGAGAATAACCTCCTTTTTCAAGCTGACCTAAATTTAGAGCAACAGTAGAGATCTCGGGATTCATAACCACATTATTCAAATCTACTACTTTAAGTTCTTCATTGCGCTTGATTACTGCAATTTCTTCATCTTCAAGATATACAACCTTGTCTGTATACTCTACAATCGGTGTAGCATCTGATGCAAGAAAAAACTCATCATCTCCAATACCTACAACCAAAGGACTACTTTTACGAGCCGCAATAATCTCATTTGGATTATTTTTCTCTAACACAGCAATAGCATAAGCTCCAATAACTTCACCTAATGCCAACTGTACAGCTGTTAGTAAATCAAGATTTTTAGTTACCTTAATATATTCAATAAGCTGAACTAAGACCTCAGTATCTGTGCTACTTTTGAAAGTATAACCTTTTGCTTGAAGTTTTTCTTTTAATACTGCGTAATTTTCAATAATACCATTATGGATAAGTGCCAGACTTTCGGAGGAAGAGTAATGAGGGTGAGCATTTGCCTGACAAGGTTCGCCATGAGTAGCCCAACGAGTATGAGCAATACCTATATTGCCAGAAATATCTTTTTGCGCAACAAATTCCTCTAATTCAGAAACTTTGCCTTTCGCCTTATATACATTTAATTGTTGATCTTTGCTAATCAATGCAACTCCTGCACTATCATAACCTCTATATTCCAGCCGTTTTAATCCTTTTATAAGAATCGGATAAGCGTCTTTTTTACCTATGTAACCTACTATACCGCACATTTTTTATATAAGATTTAAATTTCGTGCAAAGATAGTCATTATTATCTATATATTTAGCATTTTAATTTGAAAAAACATTCTTTCATAACTTTATGCTTATTAGTAGACAAATCTAAAGTGCACTTTGACAAACTTTCAAATTGTAATATAATCATTAAATAATTAATAATATCGTAACCAAATCACACAACATTCTTGCAGATTAACGTTTTTACAGAAGAAAAACTAAATTATTAACAAATAATAATAGAAATAAATGTATCAAAATGAAATTTATTCGTAGTTTTGCAAATCATTTTGATAACGTAAATGAATGATATCGTATAATAAAGTCAATTAGAATGAAGAATCGAGAACTTTTTAACAACAAACAAACAGTAATTCCTTATCAGCAGCAACCAGATCATGCAGGTTTATACAGCGCTGCTAACGAGCATGACGCATGCGGAGTTGGTATGCTAGTAAACATCAACGGTGGTAAATCACATGAAATTGTAGAATCTGCTCTGAAAGTATTAGAAAACATGCAGCACCGCGGCGCAGAAGGCGCAGATAATAAAACCGGTGATGGAGCAGGAATTATGCTGCAGATTCCTCATGAGTTCATTTTGCTACAAGGTATTCCTGTACCTGAAAAGGGCAAATACGGAACTGGCCTTTTATTCCTTCCTAAAAACTTAAATGACCAAGCATTACTTTTAGACATTGTCACTAAAGAAATTGAAAAAGAAGGACTTAGCTTAATGCATCTTCGCGATGTTCCTACCAATCCTAGTATACTTGGTAAGGATGCACTTGCTTCTGAACCAGATGTAAAACAAGTATTTATCACAGGATTTACGGACTCTGAAACAGCAGAACGAAAATTATATATTATAAGGAAGAGAATTGAGAATCTTGTAAATTCATCTTCTATTGATTCTAAAAAAGAATTTTATATTGTATCTTTATCAAGTAAGAGCATTATTTACAAGGGAATGTTGTCATCATCACAGCTAAGACATTATTTCCCTGATTTAACTAACAGCTATTTCACCAGTGGATTAGCTTTAGTACACTCTCGCTTTAGTACAAATACTTTCCCAACATGGTCTTTAGCTCAACCTTTCCGTTTGTTAGCTCATAATGGAGAGATTAACACTATTCGTGGTAACCGTGGATGGATGGAAGCTAGAGAAAGTGTGCTTAATTCACCACTACTAGGTGATTTAAAAGACATCCGCCCTATCATCCAAAAAGGAATGAGCGATAGTGCTTCGCTTGATAATGTTCTTGAATTCCTTGTGATGTCAGGACTAAGCTTGCCTCATGCAATGGCAATGTTAGTTCCGGAAAGTTTCAACGAAAAGAATCCTATTTCTGAAGATTTGAAAGCTTTCTATGAATATCATTCTATTTTAATGGAACCATGGGATGGTCCTGCTGCATTGTTATTCTCTGACGGAAGATATGCCGGAGGTATGCTTGACAGAAACGGTCTTCGTCCTGCACGTTATCTAATCACAAAAAATGATATGATGGTTGTTGCTTCAGAAGTTGGCGTTATGAACTTTGAAGCAAACGAAATAAAAGAAAAAGGTCGTTTACAACCTGGTAAGATTTTATTAATTGATACTGAGAAGGGTGAAGTTTACTACGACGGCGAAATTAAAAAGCAATTAGCAGAAGCTAAGCCTTATCGTACTTGGTTGGCAAGCAACCGTATTGACTTGGATAAGATTCAAACCGGAAGAAAAGTTTCTCATAAGGTTGATAAATACGACCGTATGCTTCACACATTTGGATATTCTAAGGAAGATATCGAAAAGCTTATCATTCCGATGGGATCTACTGGAGCTGAACCTTTGGCATCTATGGGTAACGATACCCCACTGGCGGTTCTTTCTACAAAACCTCAATTGTTATACAACTACTTCCGTCAACAATTCGCTCAGGTAACCAATCCGCCGATTGACCCATTACGTGAGCAGCTAGTTATGTCGTTGACTGAATACATTGGTGCTGTAGGTATGAACATACTTACTCCAAACGAAGAACATTGCAAGATGGTAAAACTAAACCACCCTATCTTAAGCAATGCTCAATTAGATATTTTGTGCAACATCAGATACAAAGGATTCAACACAGTAAAACTTCCTATATTATTTGATGTAAATAAAGGTAAAACCGGATTGGAAGAATCATTGGCAAACCTTTGTAAGCAAGCAGAAAAGTCAGTTACTGATGGCGTAAACTATATCGTTCTTTCTGATAGAGACGTAGATGCAACTCACGCAGCTATCCCTGCATTGCTTGCAGTTAGTGCCGTGCATCATCATTTGATATCAGTTCAGAAACGCGTGCAAACAGCATTGATCGTTGAAAGTGGCGAAATACGCGAAGTAATGCATGCAGCTTTATTATTAGGCTTTGGTGCAAGTGCTATCAATCCTTACATGGCATTCGCAATTCTGGATAACCTGATTGCAAAACAAGAAATTCAGCTTGATTATGCAACTGCAGAAAAGAATTATATTAAATCTATCAGCAAAGGTCTCTTTAAGGTTATGTCTAAAATGGGTATTAGCACTATCCGTAGTTACCGCGGAGCAAAAATATTCGAAGCTGTAGGTTTGAGCCAAGAACTTAGCAACGCATACTTTGGTGGTATAAACTCAACTATTGGCGGTATTCGTCTTGACGAGATCGCAGCCGATGCTGTAGAGATACATGCCGAAGGATTTGGTGCTGAAGGTTTCGAAGACCTTAAAAATAAAGGTATTTACAGTTTCCGTAAAGGTGGAGAACAACACGCATGGAATCCTGAAACTATTTCTACTTTGCAACTTGCTACCCGATTGGGAAGTTATAAAAAGTTCAAAGAATTCTCTCACTTGGTAGATGGCAAAGAAGCTCCGATTTTCCTTCGCGACTTCTTAAGCTTTAAAAAGAATCCTATTTCTATTGACCAGGTTGAGCCAGCTTCAGAAATTATGAAGCGATTCGTTACAGGAGCTATGTCTTTTGGTTCTATCAGCCGTGAGGCACACGAAACAATGGCACTTGCCATGAACAAGATTGGCGGAAAGAGTAACACTGGAGAAGGTGGAGAAGACGCTGCCCGTTTCAAGACTTTGGAAAACGGCATGTCAATGCGCTCTGCTATCAAACAGGTAGCTTCCGGACGTTTCGGTGTAACAGCTGAATATCTTGTAAATGCAGACGAAATACAGATTAAAGTAGCTCAGGGAGCAAAACCAGGAGAAGGTGGTCAGTTGCCAGGATTTAAAGTAGATGAAGTTATTGCTAAGACTCGTCACTCAATCAAGGGAATTTCACTAATCTCTCCCCCACCTCATCACGATATTTATTCTATTGAGGATTTGGCACAGCTTATCTTCGACTTGAAGAATATTAATCCACAAGCTCGCATAAGTGTGAAACTTGTTGCAGAAAGTGGTGTTGGAACAATTGCTGCCGGTGTAGCTAAAGCAAAAGCCGATCACATTGTAATATCTGGTGCTGAAGGTGGTACAGGAGCTAGCCCTGCAAGTTCAATCCGTTACGCTGGTATATCTCCGGAAATTGGATTGGCTGAGACTCAACAGACTTTAGTTCTAAATGGATTACGCGGACATGTTGTTCTACAGGTAGACGGTCAGTTAAAAACAGGACGTGACATCGTTCTTATGGCTATGCTTGGTGCTGAAGAATACGGATTTGCAACATCAGCTCTTATTGTTTTAGGCTGTGTTATGATGCGTAAATGTCACTTGAACACTTGCCCGGTAGGTGTTGCAACTCAGGACCCAGAACTTCGTAAGAGATTCCATGGTCGTCATGAATACCTGGTTAACTTCTTCAATTTCCTTGCAGAAGAAGTTCGTGAGTATCTTGCTGAAATGGGATTCACAAAACTAGAAGATATTGTTGGACGTACAGACTTAATTGAACGTAAGCACATTACCAGCAATGTAAAATATGAATTATTAGATCTTTCTAAGTTGACTTATATGCCTTCACAAGGAACTGATGCTGCAATACATCACGTTGGTGAAAGAATTCACTCTATCGGTGAAGTGAAGGATACAACAATCATTGCTCAGGCATCTGAAGCAATTGAACACGAAAAAGAAGTTTCTTTGGAATACACTATTGAAAATACAGATCGTAGTGTTGGTACTATGCTTAGTGGTGTTATTGCTAAGAAGCATGGTGGAGCCGGACTTCCGGATGATACTTTAAATATTAAGTTCAAAGGATCTGCAGGACAAAGTTTTGGTGCATTCCTTACTAAGGGAGTAAACTTCAAACTAGAAGGTGAAGCTAACGACTATTTAGGAAAAGGTCTTTCAGGTGGCCGCATAAGCTTGCTTCCTCCTAAGCGTTCTACATTTATTGCAGAAGATAATACGATTGCCGGTAATACTCTTCTTTACGGAGCTACAAGCGGTGAAGTATATATTAACGGACGCGTTGGTGAACGTTTTGCAGTACGTAACTCGGGAGCTACATCTGTAGTTGAAGGCGTTGGAGACCACTGCTGTGAATACATGACTGGTGGACGTATAGTTGTTTTAGGAAGTACCGGACGTAACTTCGCAGCCGGAATGAGTGGTGGAGTTGCTTATGTATGGAATAAAGACGGAAACTTTGATTATTTCTGTAACATGGAAATGGTTGAATTATCATTAATTGAAGAATCAAGTTACCGTAAGGAATTGCACGAACTAATTCGCAATCACTACTTCTACACTGGAAGTAAGCTTGCAAAAACAATGCTCGACTCTTGGGAAAAGTATGTTGATCAGTTTATTCAGATTGTACCTATTGAATACAAAAAAGTACTTCAGGAAGAACAAATGGAGAAACTGCAACAAAAGATTGCAAACGTGCAGAGAGATTATTAATTATATATAGAATCCTAAAGAAACAGATCAGGAATAAATATTAAAAAGGTGTACACCTAATTTCAACAAAGTGTACTCTCTATGAAATTATAGTGTACACCTTTATTAAATTAGCTCTAGAGTAATCAGAGAACTATTCAGATCATTCTTACTTAATCAACAAATAGAAATGGGAAATCCAAAAGCATTCTTAACAATACATAGACAAGAGGCCGGATACAGACCTCTTCACGAACGTGTTTCTGACTTCGGTGAAGTAGAACAGACACTTAACAGCCATGACCGCAAATTACAAGCATCACGTTGTATGGATTGCGGCACACCATTCTGCCACTGGGCATGTCCTATCGGAAACCTTCAACCAGAATGGCAAGATCTTCTTTACAAAGGAAAATGGAAAGAGGCTTATGAAGTTTTGGAAAACACTTGTGACTTTCCAGAATTCACCGGCCGTATCTGCCCTGCCTTATGCGAAAAGAGTTGCGTATTGAAACTTTCTACTGACGAGCCTGTAACTATCCGCGAAAACGAAGCTGCAATTGTTGAAACTGCTTTCCGCGAAGGTTATATTATACCAAAGCACCCAGTTAGAAATGGAAAGAAAGTAGCAGTGATAGGTTCGGGTCCTGCCGGATTGGTTGTTGCAAACCAGTTAAACCGTAAAGGATACGAAGTTACTGTTTACGAAAAACACGAAGATGTGGGTGGTCTACTTCGTTATGGTATTCCAAACTTCAAGCTAAATAAAAATATTATTGAACGTCGCGTTAATCTGCTTAAACAAGAAGGCGTTATATTTGTTACTTCTACAGAAATTGGCAAAGATATTACAGCTAAAGATTTGGTTGATTCAAACGATGCAGTATGCGTTTGTATCGGTGCGGAAGTTCCAAGAGACCTTCCAATTGAAGGACGCAACCTGAAAGGTGTACACTTTGCATTAGAATTACTGAGTCAGCAAAACAGAATTTTAGCCGGACATACTTTTGATAAAGATGAATTAATAAATGCCAAAGGTAAAAAGGTATTGATTATTGGTGGTGGTGATACAGGATCTGACTGTATTGGAACATCAAATCGTCATGGAGCAGTAAGCGTTAATCAGATTGAAATTCTGCCTAAACCTCCTGTTCATGATAATCCTGATACTCCATGGCCTATGTATCCTCAGGTTCTGAAAACAACAAGTTCTCACGAAGAAGGTTGTACACGCCGCTGGAACATTAATTCATGCCGTTTCATTGGAGAAAACGGACAGTTGAAAGCTGTTGAGATAGAAGAAGTATCCTGGGAAAAAGGAGAAAATGGACGTATGGCTATGATTCCTTCTGGTAAGAAAGAAATTGTTGAAGCCGATCTTGTATTCCTGGCAATGGGATTTGTACATCCTACTCAGGAAGGCATTATTGAACAATTGGGACTAGCGGTAGATAATCGCAAGAATATTGCAATTGATTCACATGCCGCTGCATCAACAGCTAAGGTATTTGCTGCCGGAGATGCTGCTACAGGAGCTAGTCTTGTTGTAAGAGCAATGGCAGGCGGACGAAAAGCTGCTTCAGAGATTGATGCTTTTTTAAGTAACAAATAAACTAATAAATTATGTGTGGAATTGTAGGAATATTCAATATACAAACGCAGAGCGAGATATTACGTGCTAAAGCCTTAAAAATGGCTCAGAAAATTCGCCATCGAGGTCCCGACTGGAGTGGCATTTATTGTGGTGGCTCAGCTATTCTGGCTCATGAACGCCTTTCTATCGTTGACCCCCAATCCGGAGGTCAACCACTATATTCTTCAGATGGCAAGGTTGTACTTGCCGTAAATGGAGAAATATATAATCATCGTGATATTCGCAAAGAGTTTGAAGGAGAATACCAATTCCAGACAGGTTCCGACTGCGAAGTAATTTTAGCTCTATATCGCAAAAAGGGAATTAATTTTCTAGAAGACCTTAGCGGTATATTCGCTTTTGCATTATATGACTCTGAAAAAGATGAATATCTCATTGCACGTGACCCTATTGGAGTAATTCCATTGTATATTGGTCACGACAAAGATGGAAAACTTTATATTGCAAGTGAGCTTAAATCTCTCGAAGGTTTCTGTGATAGCTACGAGCCTTTCCTTCCAGGACACTATTTTTACAGCAAGGAAGGTGTAATGAAACGTTGGTATACTCGCGACTGGATGGAATATGATACAGTTAAGAACAACAATGCATATAGCTCAGATGTACATGACTCTCTTGAAGATGCTGTACAACGTCAGCTAATGAGTGATGTACCTTACGGCGTTCTACTTTCAGGTGGTTTGGACTCATCAGTAATTTCTGCCGTTGCAAAGAAATATGCAGCTAAACGAGTGGAAACTGATGGCAAATCAGAAGCATGGTGGCCACAACTTCACTCCTTTGCCGTTGGTTTGAAAGACGCTCCGGACTTGATTAAAGCAAGAGAGGTTGCAGACCATATCGGAACTATTCACCATGAAATTAATTATACTGTACAAGAAGGACTGGATGCCATCAGAGATGTAATCTACTTCATCGAAACTTACGATGTAACAACAGTAAGAGCTTCTACTCCAATGTACTTGCTTGCCCGCGTTATTAAATCCATGGGTATAAAGATGGTTCTATCTGGCGAAGGAGCCGACGAAATATTTGGCGGTTACCTTTACTTTCATAAAGCGCCAAATGCTAAAGCATTCCATGAAGAAACAGTGCGAAAAATAAGCAAGTTGCACTTGTACGATTGTCTTCGTGCAAACAAATCACTGTCAGCATGGGGTGTTGAAGGAAGAGTTCCTTTCCTTGATAAAGAATTCCTGGATGTTGCCATGAGACTTAATCCTGAAGCTAAGATGGCACCGGGAAAAACTATTGAGAAAAAGATTTTGCGCGAAGCTTTCGCCGACATGCTACCAGCAAGTGTAGCATGGAGACAAAAGGAACAATTTAGTGATGGTGTGGGATATAACTGGATTGATTCACTGAAAGCTTTAACTTCAGAACGTGTAAGTGATGAAGAGATGGCACATGCAGCAGAACGTTTCCCAATCAACCCTCCGATGAATAAGGAAGAGTATTATTATCGCAGCATCTTTGAAGAACATTTTCCAAGTGAAAGTGCAGCAAAATGCGTTCCTTCGGTTCCATCTGTTGCATGTAGCACACCTGAAGCATTAGCATGGGATGAATCATTCAAAAACATGAATGACCCAAGTGGACGTGCAGTAAAGGGCGTACACGACGAAAGTTATTAATCATCCTGTAATATTAAAAACAAAAGAAGGCACTTTTAAATATTTAAAAGTGCCTTCTTTTATTTTTTTCAACGGATCTTTTTATCTTTACAACCTTAAAAACTAATCAATAACATTATGAAATTTAAAAAACTTATCTTATTGGGGATTCTCCTCTCTACATTTGGGACAGTAAGTTCTAAAACAAAAGTGATAGCTCACCGGGGATTCTGGAACACTGAAGGTTCTGCACAAAATTCAATTGCAGCATTGACCAAAGCAAACGAAATCAAGGTTTATGGATCAGAATTTGATGTTTGGCTATCTTCTGATGGAGTTCCAGTTATAAACCACAATGCTACAACTGACGACCATCATCTTATAATTGAAAAAACTCCGATTGCAGAGCTTAAAAAAGAGAAATTGGCAAATGGGGAATATCTGCCGACTCTTGAAGAATATCTTTTAAAAGGAAAACAGTGCAAAAACATAAAATTGATTGTTGAATTAAAACCACATAGTAGCAAAGAAAGAGAAGATTCACTTACTGCAATAGTGCTAGATATGGTCAAAAAACTGAAGTTGAAAAAGAAAGTTGAATATATTTCTTTTAGTTTGAATACAGTAAAAGAAATAATTCGCTTAGATTCTAAAGCAAAGGTTTCATACTTAACAGCAGATCTTCCACCAAAAGAACTTAAAAAAATTGGATGTGTAGGTTTAGATTATAACCTGAATGCAATGATTAAAAACGAAAACTGGTTTTCAGAAGCAAAAAAAGTTGGGATAAAAATCAATGTTTGGACAGTAAACAAAGAAGAAGATATGCATTATCTTATAAAAAAAGGTGCTGATTTCATTACAACTAACGAACCTCAGTTAGCTAAAGAGTTAACAAACAACAAATAGCATAATATCATAATTATCAATATGGTTATATCAAAATAAAACCAAAATCATATAATTAAATAACAAAATGATTTATCTAGATAGTTGTATTTTATATCCTTTTGTTCCATTATTGCCTTATAAAACTGCATATTTAAATAAAAAGGATTAATAACAAAATAACAATTCTAACAATATTATAAAATAGCACTAACAATAATAATAAATTCATTATTTTTTCACCAATATTGGTATTAATTGTTATTTAATCAAAATTAATTAGATATTCGACATTCTTTAATAGCATAATAAAACAATATGTCGTATATTTGCATCTATAAAAGACAAAAGGAAATAATGAAGCAAAATTTTAATGCAAAATGACAAACTTAATTAAATTTACCAAGATGCACGGTGCGGGTAATGACTATATATATGTCAATACATTAAAATACCCCATTGAACATCCTGAAGATTTAGCAATAAAATGGAGTAAATATCATACAGGCATTGGATCTGATGGATTGGTTCTTATCGGAAAATCTCCAATTGCAGATTTCAGTATGCGCATCTTTAATGCAGACGGTTCTGAAGCTATGATGTGCGGAAATGCATCCCGCTGTATTGGTAAATATCTATATGATAATAAAATAACAGATAAAGAAGACATTACTCTAGATACTCTTTCTGGAATCAAGCATTTACATCTTACTATATCCGAAGATAAAGTATCAAAAGTTACTGTTGACATGGGTTCTCCTAAATTAGAAGAAGTTTTAGTTAATGGAAAGTCTGAAAATTTGGTTTCAACGGAAATTACAGTAAATAATCAAACGTATAAAGCGACTGCTATTTCAATGGGAAATCCTCATTTGGTAATCTACATTGATGATATAGAAAAAATAGATCTTCCTGTTATTGGGCCAATTTTGGAACGTCACCCATTTTTTCCAAATAGAGTAAATGTAGAATTTGCTCAGAAGATAGATAATAAAACTGTAAGAATGAGAGTTTGGGAACGTGGTTCCGGAATTACCATGGCATGCGGAACTGGTGCATGTGCAACAGCCGTTGCCGGTTCTATTATAGGGCAGACTGAACGTGATGTTGAGATCATTATGGATGGAGGTAGCCTGAACATAAAATGGGAAGAACAAACTGATAGAGTTTATATGACAGGTGATGCTGTCACTGTTTTTGAAGGTGAAATAGCACTATAATCGCAAAAACTTAAAGCAACAAATAGATTATGGCATTAGTAAATGAAAATTTTTTAAAACTACCGGGTAGTTATCTTTTCTCGGACATTGCTAAGAAAGTAAATACATTTAAAGTTACTCATCCCAAACAAGATGTAATTCGTCTGGGTATTGGTGATGTTACTCAGCCATTGCCCGATGCAGTAATAAAAGCTATGCATAAAGCTGTAGAAGAAATGGCTTCAAAAGACACTTTTCGTGGATACGGACCTGAGCAAGGTTATAACTTCTTAATTGAAACAATTATTAAGAATGATTATGCAACCAGAGGTATCAGTCTAGATCCTAGCGAAGTCTTTATTAATGATGGAGCAAAAAGTGATACCGGAAACATTGGAGATATTCTTCGCCACGATAATAGTGTTGGTATAACCGATCCTGTTTATCCTGTATACATTGATTCTAATGTTATGGCTGGCCGTGCAGGAGACTTAATTGATGGCAAATGGAGTAATCTGGTCTATATTCCTTGCTTGAGCGAGAATAATTTCATTCCGCAAATTCCTGACAGAAGAATTGATATGCTATATCTATGCTATCCAAATAACCCAACAGGAACTACTCTTACTAAAGAGGAATTAAAAAAATGGGTTAATTATGCATTGGAAAATGACACATTGATTTTGTATGATGCTGCTTACGAAGCATATATTCAGGAACCAGATGTTCCACATTCTATTTATGAAATTAAAGGTGCAAAGAAAGTTGCAATAGAATTCAGAAGCTTTTCTAAAACAGCCGGATTTACTGGTGTAAGATGTGGATATACCGTTGTTCCAAAAGAATTGAACGCAATAACACTAGACGGTGAGAAGGTTTCTTTAAACAAATTATGGAACAGACGTCAGTGTACTAAGTTTAACGGAACATCCTATATAACTCAAAGAGCTGCTGAAGCTATATATACTCCAGAAGGTAAAGAACAAGTTAAGGAAATAGTCAGTTATTATATGAACAATGCCAAAATTATGAAAGAAGGTATTGAATCTACAGGACTGAAAGTATTCGGAGGTGTAAATGCTCCTTATCTCTGGGTTAAAACACCAAATGGAATGCCTTCATGGAAGTTCTTCGAACAGTTATTGTATGAAGCAAATATTGTTGGAACTCCAGGAGTTGGATTTGGACCAAGCGGAGAAGGTTATATTCGCTTAACAGCTTTTGGTGCACGCGAAGATTGCGTAGAAGCAATGAGAAGATTAAAAAATTGGATAAAATAATTTAGAACTCAAATATCATTAAATAAAATTTAGGTAGTATGTCAGATCTAAGATTCAGAGTAGTAGAGACAGCTTTTAAAAAGAAAGCTATAGAAGTTCCAGCTCCAGAGGAGAGACCTTCTGAATATTTTGGTAAGTATGTGTTTAACAAAGCAAAAATGTTTAAGTATCTTCCAACCAAGGTATACCAGTCATTGATGGATGCAATGGATAATGGTACTCCACTAAACCGGGATATTGCTAATGCTGTTGCTGCAGGAATGCAAAAATGGGCAATAGAAATGGGAGCTACACACTATACTCACTGGTTTCATCCATTAACAGAAGGAACTGCTGAAAAGCACGACGCTTTCGTTGAACACGATGGAAAAGGTGGTATGATTGAAGAATTTAGCGGCAAACTACTTATTCAACAAGAACCAGATGCTTCCAGCTTCCCAAGCGGTGGTATCCGTAACACATTCGAAGCTCGTGGATATTCAGCATGGGATCCTTCATCTCCTGCATTTATTGTTGGCGACACATTGTGTATCCCTACAATCTTCATCGCATACACTGGCGAATCATTAGACTACAAAGCTCCTCTTTTAAAAGCTTTGCAGGCAGTAAACAAAGCTGCTGTTGACGTAGTTAATTACTTTAACCCAGAAGTTAAAAAAGTTATTTGTAATTTAGGTTGGGAACAAGAATATTTCCTTGTAGACGAAGGTCTTTATGCAGCTCGTCCAGACCTACTTTTAACAGGTCGTACTTTGATGGGACACGAAAGTTCTAAAAACCAACAGTTAGAAGACCACTATTTCGGTGCAATTCCTACTCGTGTTACAGCTTTCATGACAGACCTTGAAATTGAAAGTTTAAAATTAGGTATTCCTGTTAAGACTCGTCACAACGAAGTTGCTCCTAATCAGTTTGAGCTTGCTCCTATCTTTGAGGAATGTAACTTGGCAAACGATCACAACTTGCTAGTAATGGCTTTGATGCGTAAATTGGCTCGTCGCCACGGATTCCGTGTTTTATTACACGAAAAACCATTCAAAGGTATTAACGGATCAGGTAAACACAACAACTGGTCATTAGGAACTGATACTGGTATCTTATTATTAGGACCAGGTAAAACATCTGAAGAAAATCTTCGTTTTGTTACTTTCGTAGCAAACGTTTTGATGGCAGTATATCGTCATAACGGATTATTGAAAGCTAGTATTTCTTCAGCAACTAACGCTCACCGTTTAGGAGCAAATGAAGCACCTCCTGCTATTATTTCTTCTTTCTTAGGAAAACAGTTATCACAGGTTCTGAAACATTTAGCTGAAAGTACTAAAGACGATTTAGTAAGCCTTAGCGGCAAACAAGGTATGAAGCTGGATATTCCACAGATTCCAGAATTGCTTATTGACAATACAGACCGTAACCGTACTTCTCCTTTCGCCTTTACAGGTAACCGTTTCGAGTTCCGTGCTGTAGGTTCTGAAGCAAACTGTGCATCTGCAATGATTGCACTTAATGCTGCTGTTGCTGAACAATTAGTTATTTTCAAGAAAGAAGTTGATGCTCTTATTGAAAAAGGCGAGCCTAAGATTTCTGCTATTCTTGAAATCGTTCGTAAATATATTATTGAAAGTAAAGCAATCCACTTCGACGGAAATGGTTATAGCGACGAATGGAAAGAAGAAGCAATGAAACGTGGTTTGGACTGCGAAACAAGCGTGCCAGTTATCTTTGACAATTACCTGAATGAAAGCAGCATTAAAATGTTCGAAGATACAGGTGTAATGACTAAAGTAGAATTGGAAGCACGTAACGAAGTTAAATGGGAAACTTACACTAAGAAGATTCAAATTGAAGCTCGTGTGTTAGGTGACTTAGCCATGAACCACATTATTCCAATGGCAACAAAATATCAGTCACAACTGATTGACAATGTATATAAAATGAAAGACCTGTTCCCAGGAGAAAAAGCAAATACACTTTCTGCTAAGAACCTTGAAATCATTGAAGACATTGCTAAGAGAACAATCTTCATCAAAGAAAAAGTTGATGAAATGATTGAAACTCGTAAGGTGGCTAATATTATTGAAGAAGAACGTGAAAAAGCTATTGCATACCACGATAAAATCGTTCCTATGCTAGAAGAAATCCGTTACCATATTGACAAATTAGAATTAATAGTCGATGACCAATTATGGACATTGCCTAAATATAGAGAATTGTTATTCATTAGATAATTCTCAATAGAGTTATCTATTTCTTTTGTTGGTTGTTTTAAGTTTGCAAAAGGGGACGCTGTGAAGCATCCCCTTTTCATTTTTTTAAATCAGCTAAAATCTACTTTCCTAGAAAATTCTTTCCCATATATTGGTTAAAAGCATCTTTATATTGTTCGCCAATAGGTACGTATACCTGCCCTCCCATTATAATCCGACTTTTGGATATTTCTATGATTTTCTGCAAATTAATAATGTATGAACGATGCACTCTCATAAACTTGCCTGCAGGTAATCGTTCTTCCATAATTTTCATACTTAAAAGAGACATAATAGGCTTTTCCTGAACAAGATGAATACGTACATATTCACTCATACTTTCAATATAGATGATAGAGTCTACATCCAACCTTACTATTCTATATTCAGTTTTAACAAACAAATGTTTATCATCATCCATTTGTTTATGCGACAACATAAGCAGTTCGTGCTGCTGCTTTACTTTATTGACCGATTTAAGAAAATCGTTATAACTGAACGGTTTCAATAAATAATCCAGAGCATCTACTTTAAACCCTTCAATGGCATATTCAGAATAAGCTGTAGTAAAAACAATCAGTGGTCTGTTTACCAAAGAACGCACAAAATCAAGCCCGTTTAAATCGGGCATATTAATATCAACAAACATTAAGTCAATATCATCATTTGAGATAGCCTCCATTGCTTCATAGGCACTACTACAAGATTTTATGAGTTCAAGAAACGGCACCTTATTTATGTAATTAGCAATTTGTGTAAGCGCCAGCGGTTCATCATCAACAGCAATACATCTTATCATAATAATGGTATAATTAGTAATACACTAAATTCGTCAACTGTAGAATCAATCTTCAATGTATAATTGTCAGGATACAGCAGATTCAAACGTTTTCTCACGTTTTCCAGACCTATACCTTGTTCATTTTCATGAGATATTTGATCGCAGTTACTGTTTGTTACTAAACATTCAATATCTCTCTCATTTACCTGAAGACTAAAGTTTATATATGAATCCTTCCGATAACTGATGCCATGCTTAAATGCATTTTCAAGAAATGAAATAAACAGCAACGGAGGAATTTGTACTGACGGAATAACTTCCGGAAGATAAAGTTTTATGTTCACCTTATCTATATACCTGAGCTTCATCAGTTCAATATAATTCTGAATAAAAAAAACTTCTTTCTCAAGACTGATAGTTGGCTGACTGGAATCATACAAAACATATCTCATCATTTTGGAGAGCCCTATAACTGTTTCTTTAGCCTTTTCTGTATCAATATCTATCAATGCATGAATATTATTAAGTGTATTCATGAAAAAATGAGGATTTATCTGATGCTTTAGATAAGCCAGTTCCGTTTCCAGATTGTGCTTTTCGAGCTCCTTTAATCTATGTGCATCTCTGATTGACTGGAATAGTAATTTTATAGCAATATTAAATCCAACAATAAGAATTGCAATTATAAAATTATTCATGAAAAACCCTACAAAAGGCATACGCAAAAAGCTTTTCTGACGAGGGCCAAAAGGTTCCTTTTTATCTTTATCACCTGGAATATTACGGGGAACAGGCTGTGCAGCTTTATCACCCATAGAGTCCAGTGGCTTAAATTTATCATCATGAGGAAGCAGTGGCCCCGATTTCCATTCGTTTCTAGTCCACGGTTCCGGACCTTTATGCGGATTAAAAAAGCCATTAGGCAAAAAAGATGTTGCCAGACAAATAGTAACAACAACCGAAGCAAGATAAAGCCACCATTTCTTTTTAAAAAACAGTAGTGGCATGAGCAGGTAGTTATTCACAAGAAAAATTAAAAGGAAAGGAATCATCCCTTCCCAGATATGAAATATATCAAACCAGCTAAATGACGAATTTTGCTTATAAACATCATCAATAAATGGTACTATAAGCAAAATCAACCAAATAACTACATAGATAAAATTCTCTAAAATCTGCTGTTTCTTTTCTGTGTTAATCATGTTATAACATGTTATTATAACAAATATACAACTTTAATATTACTCCTAATCACAATCATTGGATTAACTAAAACTTATGCGAGTAACCAATACCTATAATATGACTATTGGTTTCATCCTCATCTTCGTCAAAGTTTACGTATTTATAATATAAATCCAATGAATTCTTATTATTGATTTTATATTTCGTTCCCAAAATAAATCCAATTTTATCTAATCCATTCCCGGTTTTATTATTGAGTGAATTATAAAACTCACAAGACGTGTATGGCTCAAAACTAGAGTCTTTTATATTATAGCTAAGACCAACCTTACTACGAATATACTGTTTCGGATTAGCTCTTGTCGACATTTCAGATACACCTTGTCGGTAAGTGCTTTGAAACCTTTCACGCAAAGAAATGGTAAAACGATTAAATTCATAACTTCCTTGAACGAAGAAATAATAACGATGTCTTATTTCCCAATCCTTAGTGGGATGATTATAATTAATTAAATTATATGCTCCACCAGCTTTTAAATAAGGGCAGAACTTGTAAGAGAGTTGTAAAGCTGTAGAAAAGCGATCTATTTCATTAAGATTATCCCGGAGACGAAACTCTTCCTCTAATGACACTTCCAGCTTAGGAACAATCTTCTTTGTTACTTCCACACTGGTATACATACCCAAATCATCGCTTTGTGCAAAAGAAAGTGTACTACCAAGCAAAGTAGCAAACAAACATGCTATTCTTACTATTTTCATATATTACTATATTTATATTATTCGTCGTCTTTAGGAAGCCTTGTCATAGTGTCTATAGTATTAATTTCATCGTGCAATGGCTCATAATAAATCTTTAGATACGCTGTATCACGAAGAAAGTCAAGATGCCCTACTTCTACCTTCAAAATATCAATTCCGGTTCGTTTCTTTAAATCATCCATTAATTCTTCATATTTGTCGGGAGTTATAAGACTTATTTTATCGTACAAAATGAGTTTGCATGATGTATGTTTCAGCCAGCGACTACTTTCTAAAGCCCAAGTTATCAAAACAAACAAAATATTAGTTGCAAATAATTCTGCATAACTTATCTGAACAGCAACAGCATTGATAACAGACACAGCAATAATTAAAAACAGATAAGTCATTTCTCTGATAGGTACCGATTTGGTTCTGTACCTTATTATTCCAAAAATAGCAAAGACACCTAAAGCAAAACCAATTTTTATTTTAACACTATTAAGCAAGAATATAAGTAAAAACACACTTACATTGATAAGCGAAAACGTAAAATAGTAGTCTCTTCTTCTACTTTTGGGATAATAGAAAAAATGAATGATAGAAGTTACTACAACAAAGTTAATAAGGAAGCGTATTATCAGCTGTCCAAAACCATTAGCATCAAGTAATGGAGTTCCAAGAAGATCAATATTACTCATCCATTCAGAAAGTGTATCCATAAGATTTATTTGTTAATTTATTTATTTGTATTAATTTGCTTTTGAATCGATTATATTTCAAAGACGGATTGGTTAGAACAGCTCCAAGGCAGTATTTGCTAACACTAACCTGCCTGATTCTTTCTCTATTCAATATTTCTCTTACAGGAGAATAAGACTCTCCTTCCTGCTTAACTTCAACAATTATAAAATCAGAAATTGCCTCTTCCTTTTTTGTTTCCAGATTCAGGAAATTGATGTCACAATCTAACGTCAGACGTTCTGTTTTACAGCGATTGACTAATGTTATGCGATAGAAATTATTTTCGAGTACAGGAAACAGGTTATCCAATTCATATCTGGAATGAGAATGTAGAAACTCTGCATTCTTTTCAACTCTGAAATGGTCTTTGTTCTTAATGCCGGTCCTGACCTTTCGTGTTTGTCCTTTATTGTTTTTATGCTTCACCTCCAGAAAAGTCAGATCAGAATCTACATATTCTCTTATCCTTATTTTTTCTCTGTCGGTCTTCCCGTTTTGATGAGCAATGAACATATCATCTGCAGGAGTATCCAAATAAGTTGTGTGGTAATTATTAACTCGTTTGCCATTAATATCCTGAACGAAATATTCATCCTTTATCTTTTTAAGAAAAGGTTCAAAACGTTCTGTGGGAATAATAAACTTAGTATCAATCCTATTCATTAATCGAACAGCATCCATTTCTTCCAGAGAAATGGGAGGCATTTCGTTTAACAACTGTATAATTTCTGAACGCATCTATTTAAGTGATTTTTGATAGAATTAGTCTATTCATAATACTTTTCTCATTACGAATGTATTACAATACGACAAACCATCAAAAAGCAATCAACGAACGGATGCTTTTTATCAGCAAAAGTGGAATATATTAAAATTAGTAGGCTCTGAAGATAATAGCCTTACCTGTGGTATGAATAATAAAGCGGTCGGATAAGGAAGCATTAAGAGTTCCTTGCCACCACCGTTTTAAAGAAGGAAGAGTATATTGGAGTCCTTCCTGATACATATCAGCATCAGAAAGATTAAAAATAGAGACTTGCTGGCCAGGATAGCTTTCAAATTCACTATCTTCTGATATAGGAGTAAACACACCATAATCGGTTACCATTTCTACATCTGCCTGATCCATATAATCAGCCAGTAGACTAATGTTTCCTAATGTATGATCTTCTCTTTTTCCTGTTGCACCAAGAATAAGCAAGTCCTTTTTATTTTGTTGCAGGCAGTAATTAAATGCTTTGGTCAGATCGTTTGTTTCCTGATCGGGAATAGAGTGAAGAATATGTGCAAATTGCTTTTTGTTTAATTTTGAAAGAGAATCTCCGTCACCAACTATAGCAACGGGAATTCTTCCTTTACTGACAAACTCATCAGTAGCTCCATCGCAGCAAACCACATAGTCTGTTTTAGTCAAAAGAGCTAAAGGTAGTGGATGAACGGGAAAATCTCCATTAGCCAGAATAATGGCAGAGGGATTCTTAGCGATTGTCAGTAACGGGTATTTTTTCATCATTCAAAGCATTATATAACATCATCTTTTTCCATTTGAAATAGCCAAATACAGCAATCACAGAATACAAACCGTAGAGAATAGTTGTAGGATACAGACCTTTGTAAAGATACAAAGCACAACAAGCAACATCCACAACAATCCAAACCAGCCATTGCTCAATATACTTATATGCCAGCAACCACATTCCAATAATACTTAAAGCAGTAACAAATGAGTCTGCATAAGGAACCGTACTGTCAGTATAACGAGTCAGGATAAAAGCTATTCCAACAAAAAGTATGGCAAAGATAATAATTATCGGCAAGAAGTATTTAACCGGAGTATAAGAAATAGGTCGCTCCTCTCCTTCTTTTTGGTCGGACTTTTTCATCCACATCACCAGCCCGTACAAACCGGCCAGTAAATAATAGATATTAATACCCATATCTGCATAAAGCCCCGCAGCATAAAACACATATATGTATACAAGCGGCATAACAACTCCGGCAAACCACAAATAGATACTTGCTTTATACTCTAAGTAGAGATAAAGCAAGCCTATCAGTGTGCCTATAATTTCAAGATAATCCATTATAGTATATTTTCTTTATCAGAATTTCAACGTAATTCCGGCCAAAATGTTTGTTCCTGCCTGAGCAAAATAACCGGCACCGTTATAGCGTACTTTACTCTTATCTGCATTTATCACATATGAACTATATCCATATCCGTTGCTTTCATACTTCTCATTAAACAGATTATTGATTGAAAGAGCTAAATGAATTGATTTAAATGCAGGCAGACTGAACGTATATCCTAAACGGAGGTTATTTACAAAGTAAGCATCGAGAACACAATCTTCTTGTTGTGAGTTAGATAGGTATTGTTTACCTACATAACTTGATTGAAGTGCTGCATCCCAGTTCTTATAAGTAAATGTAAACATGCTATTTGCTATTACATTTGGCGAATAAGCAATTGTTGTTTTTCCTACGTAGTTAGATGTTTGAGTATACAATGGCTTCCAGTTTGCATCATAATTATCAAGATATTCAGTATAGTCATTAATCTTATTCTGACTTAAAGTTGCGTTTCCATCCCATCTCAACCAGGAAGTAATCTTTGCACCAAGCATATATTCCATACCTACACGGTAACTATCAGGAACATTATCAGCCAGTGGTTCACCAATATCATTTGTCTGACCGGTAAGAATAAGCTGATCTTTATACTTCATGTAGTAGAAGTTCACACCTACAAGAAATCGGGAATCATTGTATGTATATCCGGCTTCATAATCGAACAATCTTTCTGAAGAAGGAGTTTTGCCAAACTTAGCATCCGTAAAGTTATTACGGGTAGGTTCTTTATGAGCCACTGAGAATGAAGCATAAGCAGAATTATTTTTATTCATCTGCCAAAACAAACCAGCTTTCGGATTAAAGAAGTTATAATTGTTATCTACTGCCAAAGTCTGCATTCCGCCCGGAGTCTTGGTCCAGTCCCATTTATCATTCAAACCATCAATAGTATAATGAATATATCGATACTGCAAATCACCGTAAGCACTCAATCCATTAAGCAATTCATAGCTTGCTTTCAAATAAATATTAGCATCTGTTTTATCGGCTTTGTTACGATAGTATTCATGATCAGGATCAAGCACAGTATTAAAATAATTCTTCACCCAGATTACTCTACCGTAATTATTACCCTTGTATTCGTTAGCAGCTCCACCTAAAGAAGCCTGTAAACGGCCGGAAGAATAATTAAAGGAGAACACTCCTCCGCCAAAACCATTATCCATTCTTTTCTGACGAACTAAGTCACTCTTTTCTATCAGAGTTCCATAATATACAAAAGGCTGAAGTCCGTATTCTTCGAAAGATCTTTTGTTCTTATATTCCTGATAATATCCTTCTCCATCTGTATAATGCAATGTCAGGTTCATATTCCACTTTGGTGAGAATATATGAGTGTAAAGCATCTGATAATTAGTCTGAATATAGTTATCAGTCTGGTCTTTATAAAAACCAATCACATTTCCGTCAGCATCCTCAATCTCACCGCAAGGATTATATCTGCGACCTTTTCCTGCGAGGTCTTCATTACCATTCCAAGCATGATAAGTTTTTTCCTTTCCGCCGAAAACAATAAATTTAAAGATGTCGTTATCACCATAATATCCAGCCTGAGCAAAGAAAGATTTCAAATCTGTAGAAGCCCGGTCAATATATCCGTCTGAAGCAAGATTAGATAATCTGGCATCGAAAGCCCAGCGGCTTTTCAGTAATCCGGTACCCACTTTAAAAGTTTCCTTGTGCGTATTAAATGATCCATACGAACCATTAATTTCGGCATAAGGAAGTGCTGAAATAGATTCCGTTTTCATATTAATACTTGCTCCAAAAGCACCGGCACCATTGGTCGAAGTTCCAGCTCCGCGCTGAATCTGAAGATCTTCAATAGACGAAGCAAAATCGGGCATATCTACCCAATAAAGCGTGTGAGACTCGGCATCGTTCAAAGGCACGCCGTTGGCAGTAACATTAATACGTGAAGCATCCGTTCCACGAACTCGTATACCCGTATACCCCACTCCTGCTCCAGCATCTGATGTTGCTACCACCGAAGGAGTCATAGTAAGCAAGAAGGGAATATCCTGCCCAAAGTTCTGCTTTTTAATTTGATCCTTACTAACATTTGAGAATGCAACCGGAGTCTTAGCCGTTGCGCGTGTTCCTACTACCTGCACTTCCTGCAGTCTTACCAAACGCAGGCTATCCTTAACCTGCGCAAAAGACGATGAGCCAATCAGTGTTAAGCCGACAAGCATCTGTACTTTCATTTTCATACCTAAATTAAATTAATTAAAACAGAAAAGGGGTCTTTTCTATCTTTCGTTCCCTCCGCCGGCATTACCCGGATCAGGTTATGGGTATAATCTCAGCCCGTTATATTGAGGCACCCCTTATATGAGAATATGGCACAAAGGTAGTGTTTTTTTGGAATATGTAACAAAATGAAATGCTATTTTTGAAATAAAGGTCTTTGTTTATACCTGTTTGTCTTCAATATAAGTAGTCAGCTCACATATAGAGTATAGAGGAAAATTAGTCAGCCACTCTTCTTCACGGAAATCAGACATGGAAGTACGAGCAACTTTTTTCCATGATTACTCCCTCCTATTACAAAAAATCGAAGGAGTTTTTGTAATAGAATACATTTTTTCGAAGGAGTTTTTGTACTTTGAGCACACTTTTTCGAAGGAGTTTTAAAAATACAACTTTTGAGATTGAAATTAGATTGATAAAAAATGAATTCTATATAAGGTTAAAAATATTATTATTTATCAGATTTTTTATAACAATATCCTTTTGTTACCTTTGTAAATAACAAAATATGGAGTAAATGAAAGGATATAAGATCTATCAATCCCAAATAGATGCTGTTCTGCATTATATCAACATGATGGTACAGCATAATTGGTCATCTGAACCACCAAATGAGTTTAACAAGATGTTAAGTATAGATACCTTATCAGATATTGCTGCAATATCATCCCGCAATTTACATCTTATATTCAGAGCTTACACTCAGGAAAGCATCCATCAATACATAAACCGTTTACGTCTGGAATATGCTTTATATCTTTTAGAAAACAAAGCTTTAACTCATATTGAAGTCTCGGAATATATAGGTTTTGCTAATGTTACAGCTTTTTATAATGCATTTAAAAAGTTGTTTAATCTAACTCCCTTACAAATTCAAAAGAGGAATTTTACACTTGAAAAGGTAAAACCTTTAGCTAAATATCCTTTTAAAACATCTTACTCAATTATAAATATAATCGATAAGCCTGTTTTGTTTATTCCTTTCATTGGCAATTATGATACATTCTCAGAAGATATATTTGAAAAAGAAAGCTGGGATATTTTATACGATTATGCAACTAAACATAATTTATTATCTGAAAATACAGAATACTGGGGAATATGTTATGATAGCCCTCAAATAACATCTCACGACAAGTGTCGTTTTTATGCATGCATGACTATTTGTACTGAAATAAAGCTAAAGTTGAATAGTCGTATAAAGAGCATGATCATTTCAGCCGGACAATATGCTGTTTATACGCATAAAGGAAGTTATTCTTTGCTTGATTCATTTTACAATGCTATTCTAAATAATCTTCCTCCTCAATATATATTAGGAGAAGGTTTAATTCTTGAACATTACTTGAATAGTCCTGTTGATACGACAGAGGATGAATTGCTTACAGAAGTCCTGCTTCCAGTCGTTCGGCAAGAGAAATAAGATCATCCTTGCAAGCTAGCATGTTAAGCCATTCTTGAGGAATGCTTTCGTATCCATAAATAATTGCTGCTAATCCTCCTGTTACTGCACCTGTAGTATCTGCATCATTACCTAAATTAACAGCAGACAACACAGCATCCTTAAAGTTTAAAGAATTAGCTATGCACCATAAACTTGCTTCTAATGTATGTACAACATATCCCGATGAATAAATCTCCGTTCTCGGAATACTCTTATAGTCTTTGAAAGAGGAAAGAAGTATTCTGTTAAAGTGGACACTTTCATTTTTCAAAGACGTAACTTGTTCGATAAGTGAACATACATCTTTTTGCATAAGCATAAATGAATCTTCGATTGAATGCGTTAGCAGATTTCTAGCAAATTCCATAAAAATAATACATCCCAATATACTCCGGGGATGCCTGTGTGTTATAGATGATACTTCTTCAATCTTTTGAATTCGTTCTTTCAGTGATAAAGAATGAATGTGTATCAACAACGGTAGAATTCTCATAAGCGAACCATTTCCATTATCATATTCTCCATTCACCCCGGTCATTCCGGGAGGAATGCCTTTCTTTATATTACAGACTGCACAAGAAGTAGCTATTCCGATATCAAAAACAAAGCCATAAGGTGTCCATAAGCCATTATCCATCCATTGAACAAACTTATCGGCTATATCTTGCAGATTATATCCGTTACACAATGAATCTGCCAAGCATAAAGACAAGGACGTATCATCCGACCAAGTTCCGGCTGGTTGATTGTGAGTACCATAACCTCGCATATCATTAACCCGATTTCTATCTAACTCTTCTCTTGAAAGAAATTCAACAGGCACACCTAAAGCATCGCCTATAGATGTGCCTAATAGAATCGATTTAGATAGACTTTTCATTAACTAAATTCTATTCCTTTCCCAAGGTAATGTACCTGTATAATCTTTCTTTTTTAAATTATCAAACCCATTTCCTCTAACGAAATAACAATAATTCTTCTTAAGACATTCATCTTCTTGATCATCCATAGGAAATGTTGATTTCTTTGTATCCATATTGCGAATTTGTCTTTGAACTGGTAATTCAATACTTATATCAGCTTTTTGATTATACACTAGCTTAGGAAAATCATTCAAATGTGGATTGAAAACATCAATATCGTTGAATAATTCATAAAGACATTTACGAGGCCCACCTATTACACGTGATGTATCATTTGCTGTTCTCTTAGATAAACTACGAATAAGAATTCCTCCATAAAAGCTATTATCATAATCTATTTTACCTTTTTCGTCTTTTTCTACTTTACTTTGAAATGAAATATCTATGCCGCTAGCATGCAAGAACCACTTGCCACCGTCAATAGTACGATCATAAGTAACAATATCAGGATGCTGTTCATTAAAATAATAAAACTCTATTTCTAAAAAATCATATATATCCGTTCCTTTTTCAATATGATAGTTCTGGAATAATGCATTAGCAATCTGTTTGAATCTAGCTTCTACATCTTCATCACTTTTAATAATAAGCAATTTTTTTAATTCATCTACGTTATTCATGATAATCTTGTTTTAAAATTAGTATAACAAATGTAATAAAATATCAGATAGACTGATTATCTATTTCCTTTTTTATTTTGTTTCTTAAGTTCTTCCAATATTTTCTTTTGATTTCTTGCAATTTTACTACTACCGCTAACCCAACGTTGCAATTTCATTCCTACCCAAAATAAAATTATAAAGCCTATAATTAATTCCATTGTTTTCCCTCTTTATTTATGTTATCAGTTAATTTTATGCAAGAGCTAACCGATTTAAATCTTTGCACAGCAGAGCAATAATCACGAAAGCCCTGATTAGATTTCACATTCCAGGAGATGCAATTCAATGCACCACCTAGTTTTATTAAACTTCGAGCATCAATTGGAACAATACGTCCCTTATATTCCGGAAAAAGCGTTTCAAATTGTTTTATTGCCTGATTATCCTCTTCGATCCCTAACCAGGGAAGCAACATAATATCTTTGGTACGTAGATAGTTTATGTAAGCCCAGTTATTTTCAGAAGGCTTACTAACATCATAATGAAGCTCAATTATTTCAAATTTAGAGCCTAAAGATTTCAGTATTTTCTTTCTCAACAGGTTATCAAAATCCTGATAGTTTGTCAAGAGTAACTGATTCTCTCTTATATATCTAACCATTCCATCAGCATGCCCAAATGATTCAGCCTTATCCCATGGTATTACAATAAGTTCAGCCTTAAAAAGCTCCTCCAATTTGTTAAGTAAATCTATTCGAGAATAGTTTTTACTGTTTTCTTTAAAGACTTTATCAGTCATAATAACCGAATCATGACATTTAATTACATTACCACCATCAATAATAACATCTGTTAATGTAGGAGTTTGTCGTAGTCTTGAGCAACATTGGGTCGGATCTGTAATATATTCTTTCTTTTCACGTAAATAATCTGGATTATAACAATATTGCACTAAATAATTATCATTAATTTGTATTGGCATATAATCTCTAGCCCAATAATCTTTCGTTGAACAGAGAAATTCATGTTGTATTTCAAAAAACCTTAATACTTTATCAATAGTTTTATAACATTTAAATCTTTTTATCCAAGGAGAAAAGAATACAATGTCAGTATCTTGATCGGTAACTAATTTATTCATACTCTATCATTTACATTTTTAATATTGCAAAGATAAAGGTTCGTATAGGGAAATATACTACTCAAAAATGCAGATTTATTAAATGATCTGAATATAAAAGAAAGACACATATCGTTTAGCCATTGCTGTATTATATTGCAGCATTAAGACATTAATACTTTTCTTCTAAAAAATCAAAATAAACCCTCACTACCCTCACCATTTTCACTAAAACCATTTATAGATAAGCCTTTTCAGAGGTGAGGGATGCAATATCAACCCTCACCAAATGCTGGTTATCCATCACCAAATACAGTCATCCCTCACCATTTCAGGAAAAAAATACAAAAATCAAGGGGTATTATCGAAAATTAGAAACCCGGACAAAACAATATAAAACAGTTTTGTCCGGGTTATTCAGTTTATTTTGATTGAAAACCTTTACTGCAAAGGAATATAAATCTCCGTCTTCAGCTTGGCTTCTTCCGTGCGTGAAGGATCATTGATATACTTTTCATACAACGGAGCGTTACGAAGTTCGTATCCACTATCGGGAAGCCACTGGGCAAAGATGGTGTCATACACAATCCCGAGGTTTGTATAAGGGCCTTGATACGAGAAAACAGCATACTTGCCTCCGGCAATCTCCTTCACTCCTATTTCTCCTTTTGGCTCTGCCGGTTTTGGAAGTACAAGACACACGTCAGTGCGAAGCTTTTCAGAGTTAGTAACCTTAGGATCATCATGATAAATGCTGATGTGCTCAATGCCTGCCGAGAAAAGTTTATTCTCTTTCACATAAGCCCAAAGTTTGCCCCATGCCCCACAAAAGTCGAGTTCGGAATATGCTCCGGTTAAACGGATATAAATTGCTGTCTTAGTTTCAATATCTATCACCTTAGGCGATTTCAACTTCAAGTCCGGATTTAATTGTACAGGTTTCATAATTACAAAGTTTTTATTGTTACGGTATTCTAATGGAGTTATATCATAAAATTGTTTGAACGATTTCGATAAAGAAGAAGGCATCTCATAACCCACGCTATAGGCTATTTGCTCTACAGGAAGGTCGGTATACCGAAGCAGACGGACGGCGGTTTCCAGCCTTACTCTTATTATGTAAGCTCCGAGTGTTTCGCCCAGAAAAGCTTTCATGATTCGATGAAAATGATAAGTTGACAGGTTTGACATCTCAGCCAGCTTTTGCAAATCTAGTTCCTCGTCGAGGTGATTATTGATGTAATCTACTACAACATTCACTCTTTTCAAATATTCTTCCCGTGTTGACGATTTTATTTCCATACTTCTTTGTTTTAATTGATAGTGCAAAGATAAAGTGAGTTTGCTGATTATCCTTGTCCGATATTGCTAATTATTTTATCAAATATGTTTGCGGATTTCATTAAATAGCCGTAATATTGTATTTCGTTTGATATACATCAAAGCAGTATTATGATGTACATCTAAGCATACGTTTGATGTACATCAAAGATAGTGTTTGATATACATCAAACGAAAAAGATTCCTAGTATAAATAAAATAAGCACTAATAATAATGGCATTCAGATATAGAGTAAAAACAAAACGTTCCGCACTGAAAGATAAAACAACAAAATACTACGCAGTTCCCATCCGCAATGAGAAGGTACATATAGCCAATCTGGCCGAAGAACTGTCACATCGCTGCTCTTTATCAAAAGGAGATATCCTGTCAACCTTGTCGGGATTGGTCGATTTAATGGAAGAGCATATGCACAATGGCGACAGTGTTTATCTCGACAATCTGGGCATTTTCACCCTATCTGCTACCAGTGATGGCTTTGATACTCCCGAAGAATGTACACCATCAAAGGTAAGAGCTCAGAAAATTTGTTTCAGGGCAGATAACAAGCTAAAGAAAAACCTACAGTTTGTGCGATTTGAAAAAGATAAGTACAGCGTAGAATAATATACTCAATTAACAAATATTCAAAATTAGAAGAATATAATTTAACAAATCATAATTTACAGAAAAATTCTGAGATTTTTTGAATATTACTATTTATTGTTTCATTTTATTTTGTATTTTCACAATCTGAAGTTTGTATTAAACTCATTTTATAAAGAAAGTGTTAGATCAGACTGATAATTAATTAAAACAATGAATATGAAAAAATTTATTTTATTTGCTGCATTTATTGCAGCTGTTAGCTTCACTGCAAACGCACAAACAGTATCTAAAAAAGAAAAAGCTAAAACATGTTGTAAAGTAGAAAAAGCAGAATGCAAAGACGCTAAGGCTGAATGCAAAGACGCTAAGGCATGTTGCAAAGATGCTGCTAAAATGGCAAAAGCAGAAAAAAAAGAATGTAAAGCTGCATGTAAAGAAGTTGGCAAAGAAGCTAAAGAAGCTTGCAAAGACGCAAAAGCTTGTTCAAAAGAATGCAAGAAAGATTGCAAAAAAGCATGCAAAGAAGCTAAAGGTGAAGTTAAAAAAGCAGCTAAAAAAGAAGTAAAAGGATAATTCTTAAAAAAATAGTCTTATTATAAAAAAGATAGAAAGGAAAAGCTTTCTATCTTTTTTTATAGTATAAAACATAAGTTCGTTTATACAAATTATTCAATACTGACTGAGATGTAATTAATAAACGGCTAGTTAAACCCTGATTTTAATTAAATACCATATCGTTAACCTCTTTTCTTGGCGAGTAAGGCATAGAAACAGCATGTCCAAGGCGAACAAGCAACATAGGATATTCTCCATTTATATCAAGCTTAGTTCGCATTTCATCTGCAAGCGAATTCACCTCACATGGCTGATTTAAATAAGCATTGGTTACTCCCAACAATGTAGATTCGAGTAGGAATCTTTGAAGCGATCGTCCTAAAGCAATCCAGTCTAAAGGCGTACTATTTTCAACGGTAAAAAGAACCAGCAAAGATGAAGATTCTATTTTCTTCTTATCCGATTTGTTTTGTGCCTTAGGAGTTAACATAAAATTCATGATTGGTTTTCCTATCCATGTAGGAACAGACGGCGAACCCATAACTGCATACGTAAGGCCGTCTTTATATTTAAGAACCTGCTTTTTATTTAGTCGTACCCAACTGGTAAGTTCTTTTTTAAAGGCGCTGTCTGTCATCTGAATTTCGTTACCTCTGTAAACAAACTCTTTCAATAAATTGAATTCTGCATCTTCTTTCTCATACAAGTGAACATGAACTCCATACTCCAACTGAACTACTCTTAAAACTTTCAAAGTATCTTTAGCTAACGGCCTGTTAGTATAGATTCGTCTGTTGGTCTGTCTTTTATTTATCTGCTCAAAAAGAGAATCCGAATAAGTTTTATCATCTTTCTCTAATTCTACATGAACATAATATTCACCAGTGGTATCTGCAAGAATGCTTACACTATCCTGATATCCAAAATGGCGTGCGGCAATACAAAGATTCTCTGTTGCAGTTCCTAAACTAATATACAACTCTCTGTTATTACCATCCACAACAGACAATGAACGACTAAAATCAGGATAAATATCAATAGATTTACTGGTTAATCTAAACCTCCAGGGCTGTGTATTGTGTCCGGACGGGGCCTTCAATGCATATTCAATCAATTCTGTAAATTGTTTCATCACTTTCTATTCTTCAATAATAACGTACAAATATATACTAATTATTGAAAAAATCACATCAAAAGCATAAATATTTATATTTTACCTTTTAAACTTTACTTTATTGATATTGTGAGACGAACAAATTGAGAATTGAAATGTTATTTAAGAAGCGTCAGTATATTCATTACCAATAACTAAATTTTAACGGAAATATGAGGAGTATTTGTTTTTTCCTTTTCCTGCTAATTTCCGTACTAAGCAGCGTGGCTCAAACGCCTCAAAGAAGAACAGATCAACTGACAGGATATACGGTTAAAGGAACTGTTATTGATTCTATATCCGGTCAGGGTGTACAATATGCCACACTTAGTATAGCCGCAGCACGTTCACCTCAAAATCTGCTAAAGGTGGTGGTAAGTGATAATAACGGAAATTTCACGGCTTCATTTAATGCTTCACCCGGCAATTATGCAATTGCTATACAGTTTGTTGGCATGAAGCCAGCAGTAAAAAGATTCTCTCTTACCGCAAATCAAAAACAGGTTTCTTTAGGGTCTATATTTATGACTGAAACTTCAGCTCTATTAAATGAAGTTGTGGTTGTGGCACAAAAGCCTTTAGTTAAGGTTGAAATAGATAAACTAACCTACAGTATTGAAAACGACCCGGAGGCTAAAACCAGCAACACGCTGGAAATGTTTCGTAAGATACCAATGATTACGGTGGACAATGAAGATAATATTCAACTAAAAGGTTCGTCCGATTTTAAAATATACCTGAATGGTAAGCCTTCCAACATGATTAGCAATAATCCAAGCGATGTACTGAAAAGCATGCCTGCCAATTCCATTAAGAGTGTTGAAGTAATTACCGATCCCGGAGCTAAATATGATGCAGAAGGTGTTGGAGGAATTATTAATATTATCACTGTAAAAAGTGGAATTCAAGGGTATACAGCAACTGTTCGCAGTAATGCAAGTACGCAGGGACGCATCGGTGGAGGAGCTTACTTATCTATGAAAATGGGGAAATTTGGTATTACTGCAAACTACAATTACAATCACATCAACACGCCTTACAATGATTCTTATCTGGAACGTACAAATCTCGTAAATAACATAGAAAAATACATGACTCAGAACGGACGTTCAAAGAATAAAGGACCGTTTCAGTTTGGCACCGTAGAGGCCAGTTACGAGATAGACACACTTAATCTTGTAAGCTTGTCTGTCGAAAGGTTTAACGGAAAAATAACTGGTATTTCAGACTACATGGTTGAGATGAAAGATGCTGAATATAATCCATATTACAGTTATGACAGATACAGCAAATCAACCAGAACGTTTGGTTCAACAGACATAAATGTAGATTATCAGCGGTCAACTCATCGCAAAGACGAACTACTTACTGTTTCTTACAAATTCGAAAACAACCCTAACGATAGTAAAAGCAACACTTTATTAAAGAACTTATCGGGTGCTGTTCCCCTATTTCTGGCACGTACTCAAAACAACGTAAATAAAGCCTCAACAAATGAGCATACAATGCAGCTTGATTATACACGCCCAACATGGAAGGGTCAAAAGCTTGAAGCTGGATTAAAGTTTATTCTCCGTAAAAGTAACAGTGAAACGGAGCGCTGGCAAAATGATACTTTGGTAATTGATCCGTCTTACGACTTTAAGCATACACAAGAAATTTATTCTGCTTATATCAGTTACGATATCAAGATAAAGAAGTTTGGAATTAAAGCAGGGGTGCGCGAAGAAAGCACTAGCCAGAAAGTTAAATACATTCTTTCTCCCGAGATGAACTTCAAAGTCAGTTATTCCAATTTAGTTCCTTCGGCAACCATTTCATATATGAAAAGTCCTGCAGAACAAATCCGTTTCGGATATTCCATGCGTATTCGCCGTCCGGGCATTAGAAACCTTAATCCGTATATAAATGATACAGATCCTGAAAATATCAGCTATGGTAATCCTAAACTTGATCCGGAAAAGAGCCACAACCTGAATCTGAATTACAGCAGATTCTCTCCCAAGCTTAATATTAATCTTGGTTTAAGCTATCGCTTCGCAAACAATGGAATAGAAAGCTACACATTTATTGACCCGCAAAAGCCAAATGTAAGTCAGACAACTTACGATAATATTGGTCGTAGCCAGCGGACTAGTCTCAATATATATGGTAACTGGAATGCTTTTAAGAACTTCAATCTTATAATAAACGGAGGCGTTTTTTATGTAAATATGAAAAGTGATGCAACATCATCAACAGATGTGCTAAGTACAGATGGATTCTTTTACAATTGCTATACAGGACTTCAATATACACTTCCCAAGAACTTCCGTTTAAATCTGAATGGAGGTTACTTCGCCCCCAGAGTTAGTTTGCAGGGAAAAACATCGGCATTCTATTTCACCAGTTTTTCTGTGAGCAAAGATTTCCTGGACAAGAAATTATCAGTATCTCTCTCCTGCAATGATCCATTCTGGAAAACAAAAGAATATACAAGCAGAACAAATGACAGGAGTTTTGCTATGAAGAATGTAAATTATATCAATGCACGCGATTTCAGAATAAGCCTGTCATACAGATTTGGAACTCTTAAAACATCTGCTTCAAAGAAAGCAAAGAAAGGAATTACAAATGATGATTTAAACAATAATAATGAAGAGAACCAAGTGGAAGGAGTAAATACAAACAACAGATAATCTTCTGATCTGAGTTAGATAATCCTCTGGTCTGAGATAAAAGAAAGGGCGCCCAACAACCATTGAGCGCCCTTAACTTTTTTATTTTTCTGAAATATTATTCAACGCATACTTCGTCTACAAACACATAAGCAGCCTTGCCTTTTCCACCATGCCATTGAGGCATAGATGTAACGTTATTAACGATTACTTTCACAAATTTAGCTTGTGTTGGAGCAAAGCCAAGTGTATAATCATTCATTCCATCCTTATCTCCTTTTTTAGCTTCCGGAAGAACCAGCTTAACTGCTTCTTTGAAATTCTGACCATCAGCAGAAAGGTAAACAGTGATATCTTTTGGAGGGAACACCCAGTCACCTTTCGCAGAGTTGGTACCTAAACGAACAGACTTAACTTTTGTATTTTCTCCTAAATCAATAACTAAATTCATTGGTTCAGCCTGGAAACCTACCCAACTTTCATTGTAGCTTTTACTACCACGAATACCATCTACCAAAGTAGCAGCACCATTACATTCAAACTTCTTGCTTGGTGTAGTATTCAGTGTTGCTTTCTTTGCAGTTGATTTAGTGAAAGAGAATGTTTTTTCTACATTGCGAAGTTTCATATTCTTTCTGTCCACCATTGCTTTAAGTGTACAAGAATAAGGAATTTCAACCGGAGCTGTGTATTTTGTACTATTTACAGTTGGCTCTGTTCCGTCTATTGTATAGTAAATTGGAGCATCACCAATTGTTTTTAAAGTAGCTTCCACGCATCCTTTTTCAGTATTTACAGCATAAGAAGGAGTTGCTTCAAAAATATGTTTAGCATAATTCAATCCCATTACATCATAGATATCTGTAATGTGACCAATGCGTGAAGTAAAACTTGCATAGTCTTTCTTATCAGCATTTGTCCATTGTACTTCGCTTAATGCAGCTAAACGAGGAACCAGCATATACTCCAGATGATCTTCCGATTCAATATATTCAACCCATAAGTTAGCCTGAGGGCCAAGAATATGTTTTGCTTCTTCTTTGGTTAATTCTGCAGGAACGGGTTCAAATGAGTAAACTCTTTCTACAGGAGAGAATCCTCCGATAGCAAGCGGTTCTCTAGGATCAAGAGATTGATAATGGTCAAAATACAAGTGAGAACTTGGAGTCATAATTACATCATGTCCCTGACGGGCAGCTTCTATACCGCCTTCCATGCCTCTCCATGACATTACTGTTGCATTAGGAGCAAGACCGCCTTCGAGTATTTCATCCCATCCAATAATCATACGACCTTTATCGTTCAGGAATTTCTCGATACGAGTCATTGTATAACTTTGTAATTTAGCCTCAGCAGAGTGCTTTTCATCTGCCTTCAAACCAAGTTCCTTTATCTTAGCCTGGCAAACCGGACATTTTTCCCAGCGTACTTTTGGACACTCATCTCCTCCAATATGAATATACTTAGAAGGGAATAGTTCCATTACTTCGGTCAGTACATTTTCAAGGAAAGTAAATGTTTCTTCTTTTCCTACACATAACACATCATCAAGTACTCCCCATTCTGTAGAAACCTTGTAAGGGCCGCCTGTACAACCAAGGCTAGGATAACTGGCCAAAGCTGCTACCATGTGTCCGGGAAGGTCTATTTCAGGAATAATTGTGATAAAACGATCTTGTGCATACTTCACAATCTCTTTAATTTGTTCCTGAGTATAAAATCCTCCATGAGGTTTGCCATCAGAACTTCCCCAGTTTTTACCCACCATTGTGTAAGCACGCTGACTTCCAATAGTTGTAAGTTCCGGATATTTTTTAATTTCAATTCTCCATCCCTGGTCATCAGTTAGATGGAAGTGAAATTTATTCAATTTATGCAAAGCCAATACATCAATATACTTTTTCACTTCATCAACACTGAAAAAATGACGAGATACATCGAGATGCATACCTCTGTAACTAAAACGAGGAGCATCGCTGATTTTGGCACAGGTAAGTTCCCATTTCTGGTCCTTCACCAATGTTTTACCGAAAACAGCAGCAGGAAGTAACTGTTTTACTGTTTGAATAGCGTGAAAGAAACCTTCGGGTGCAGATGCTTCAATAAGAACCTTGTCTTTTTCTACGTCTAATTTATAACCTTCTGCCGGAACTTTTTTGTTCAGAACAACAGTGATAGTATTACTAGCAGCTTTCTTAGCAGCTTTAGTACTTACCTTGACATTGATACCAGAAGTAAGATTCAATTGCTTTGCAAAATCTTCTGCCACCTTAGTAAACTTACCGTCCAGTCCCTTCTGAACAATAAATTCACATTTATCATTCAATACAAAACGTCCTTCACTCTGTACCAATGAATTTGGAAGAGGAATTAGGTCGTAATTGCCCGCTTTCATCGTACTACCGCACGTTAAACTCCAACAAATCAGGAAAATCGAAAAGAGTTTTTTCATGTTGTTTTTTCTTTGTTTAAAAGGTATATTAATTAATATACTGGCAAATATACTAAAAAACATTCTCAACCAAACAAACAAACAAGAAAATATACTCTCTAAATCCGACTTATTAATAAAGAAATTTAATTAATTATCTGATATTATAGAAATAAAAGTTATCTCATTTATTTTCTTCAGGACAAGATATAGCTTAATGTTGAATAAATAATTGAATGCTATATCCAACAGAATATTGTTTTAGTCTTTGCTTCGTGGGGTATAAACAGTATGTAGTAATTCATGCGATTTATGCCCGAGAGGTGCACCAAGAAATTCACGATATAACATCTTTATATCTTGGTTTTCATGTGACTTTCGTAAAGTTTTCCCTTCATCCTCTCTGTAAATAGCATCAAGTCTCTTCATCCTGTATGCATCATTAACCGGTCGTGGCTGTCCGCCTCCGCTGATACATCCACCGGGGCAACCCATTACTTCCACAAAATGGTAAGGACTCGTGCCATTCTTTATTTCTTCCATTAATTCAGCTGCACCTATCAACCCGCTTGTAACGGCAACTCTTAAGGTTACTCCTGCCAGGAAATTAAACTCCGGTAATGGTTTTTCTATCTTCAGTTCAGCAGTCTTAATTCTTTTTAATCCCATAAGAGGTTTTAAGTGAAGCTTTTCTGTAGGAAGTTCGCAACCCGTAACTAGTTCATATACTGTACGTAAAGCTGCTTCCATTACACCACCGGTTGTACCAAATATATCGGCAGCCCCGGAAGACAATCCCAACGGACTGTCGAACGTTCCATCTGGTAAGTTTCTAAAATCAATTCCGGCATCTTTAATCATTCGTCCCAACTCACGGGTAGTAATCACAGCATCTACGTTAGCCAATCCGTTATTATACATCTCCGGACGAATTATCTCAAACTTTTTAGCCGTGCAAGGCATAACTGAAACCATAAAAATAGATTTTGGATCAATACCAACCTTTTCTGCGAAATAAGATTTAGTTAATGCTCCCAACATCATGTGAGGAGATTTACAGCTAGACAGATGAGCCAACTGATCTGGATAATGATGTTCTACATACTTTATCCAGCCCGGACTGCAACTTGTAATCATTGGAAGAACAGCCTCATTTTTCTTAGAAGAAAACATATCTTTTAATCTTTCCAGAAATTCAGATCCTTCCTCCATAATAGTAAGGTCGGCACCAAAATTGGTATCAAAAACATATTTAAAACCGATATTGTGCAAAGCAGACGCCATCTTGCCCGTAACCAATGTACCGGGTTCATAACCAAACAATTCTCCAAGTGCTGCACGCACGGCCGGAGCTGTCTGCACAATAACAGTCTTGGATTTATCATACAAGGCTTCCCAAACTTGTTCTGTAGAGTCTTTCTCTTTCAAAGCTCCAACAGGACATACCAAAACACACTGACCACAGTTAGTGCAAATAGATTCTCCCAAAAGCTCATCTTCCGATGGTCCTATAAATGTAGAAAAGCCGCGATGATGAGGATTCATGAGACAAACACCCTGAACCTGATTACATACGGTTACGCACCGGCGACAAAGAACACACTTTGAGCTATCGCGAACAATCGATGGACTGGAACTATCTACAAATTCTTTTGATTTAGCACCTTCATACCTATATTCATCAACCTGAATTAAATTACCTAATTCCTGCAGCTCACAATTCTGATTTCTCCAGCAAGTGAGGCAATTCTTAGGATGATCTGAAAGCATAAGCTCGTAGATTACTTTTCTGACTTTGCGTACTCTTTCTGAATTAGTATGAATAACCATACCTTCTTTAGCTTCGGTTACACATGATGCCATCAGATTTTTAGCGCCTTCCACTTCTACAACACAGATACGGCACGATCCAATCTTATGCACATTCTCCAGATAACAGAAGTGAGGGATTAAGATATGATTCTGTTTTGCAGCTTCAAAAATGGTAGTCCCCTCTTTAACTTGAACTGCTTTATCATTTATGACCAGGTTTATCATAGCAATTAGTTTTAGCTTTTTAATCTTCCGAACTACGATCAGAATTACGATCAGAGCATCTTAAACATCTCATTGATTCGGCAATTGCATTAAGTTTGTGATAGCCTAACCGCACCTCATCAAAGTTGCCTTCACGCTCCTTCGGATCAAGAGACTGCATTTTAAACCGCTCGTGTTCAACCGTAATTCCTTCATCCACTCCCCTTGTAGGTATCTCTATCGGCTCGCCAATATTCAATTTTCCGGTTCCACCTAAATATTTATCAATAGATCTTGCTGCATTTTTACCGTCGGCAATAGCCGTAATTACCACATCAGAACCACGGGCAATATCTCCTCCGGCAAAAATACCAGGTTGAGTGGTCATCTGCGATTCCGGATCAACGATAAATGTTCCCCAATCAGTAACTCCGACCTCACCCTTCGGAATAAACGGCAAATCGGAATACTGACTCACTGCCGGAATAGCCATATCAATATCCATCATAAACGTAGAGTTAATTACCTCAACCGGTATCCGCCTACCATCTTTTCCAAACTTTCCGGGAATCATTTTCACGCATTCAATACTTGTAACCTTTCCATCACCCACGAAACGAACCGGAGCAACTAATTCGTGCAAAATTACTCCTTCCTCTATTGCATCTTCTATTTCCCTTCTGTCGGCAGGCATCTCTTCCATTTTCCTTCTATAAAGTATATGCACCTCTTTAGCTCCAAGGCGAAGAGCCGATCTTGCTGCATCAATGGCTGTATTACCACCTCCAATAACAGCAACAATTCCCTTCACTTTCACTTTTTTGTTCATGCTGATATCTCTAAGGAAATCGAGTCCGTGATATACTCCGCCCTTTTCCTCTCCTTCTATACCAATCTTTCGGGAAAGCTGTGTTCCTGTTGAAATATATATCGCATTATACTTTTCTTTTAATTCACTGAATGTAATGTCCTTTCCAACCTTTGTGTTGTAGATAATATTAATTCCCGACTGAACAATTGCATCTATTTCCTTTTTCAATTCTTCTTTTGGTAGCCTGTATTCAGGAATGCCGTAAGCAAGAATTCCACCTGCAACATCTTTCTCCTCGTATATATCAACAGTATAGCCAAGCCGTGACAAATAATAGCCACAAGTCAATCCGGACGGGCCGGCACCAATAATTCCTACAGAACTTCCATTCTTAGGAAAACTGAGAGTTACCAAAGGCTCTCCTGAATTATATACAAAATCGGCAGCATAGCGCTTCAAGTCGGCTATTGCAATAGGATCATCAATCTGGGCACGGCGACATTTACTCTCGCATGGATGAGTACAAACCCTACCACAAATAGATGGAAATGGATTTTCCTGACGAATAAGGTTATAGGCATCACGCACTCTTCCCGCAGCTATCAAAGCAACATAACCGGGAACATTAACCTTTGCAGGACAAGCATTCTGACAAGGAGCAAGGAAAAGACTTCCACAAACCCCGGCCCTACAATAATCCATCTTTATGTGTTCGTCATACTCGTGCCTGAAATATTTAATTGTGCTAAGTACAGGATTTGGAGCAGTCTGCCCTAAACCGCAAATAGCAGAATCCTTGATTGATTCTCCCAATTCAATTAAAAGCTCAACATCCCCTTCTTTTCCCTCTCCACGTGTAATCCTTTCCAGAATTTCCAGCATCCGCTTTGTTCCGATACGACATGGAACACACTTTCCACACGATTCATCCTGAACAAAATCCATAAAGAAACGAGCCATATCAACCATACAAGTATCTTCATCCGTACAGATCAAACCACCAGAACCCATAATTGCTCCAAGTTTAGTCAGAGATTCGTAATCAATAGGAGTATTAAGATGCTCTGCCGTAAGGCAACCACCCGACGGACCTCCGGTTTGTGCCATCTTGAATAGCTTTCCCCTTGGAATTCCTCCACCTACATCAAAAAGAATCTCACCGAGCGTAGTACCCATAGGAACCTCAATCAATCCTTTGTGCACAATAGCTCCCGCCAGAGCAAACACCTTTGTACCCTTACTTTTCTCTGTACCAATAGAAGAAAACCATTTTGAACCATTTAATATAATTTGAGCAACATTGCCCAATGTCTCTACATTATTGATAACTGTAGGCTTTCCAAACAAACCACTCTGCACCGGATAAGGAGGTTTCTGCCTGGGTTCTCCCCTCTTTCCTTCCACCGATTCCATCAATGCAGTCTCTTCTCCGCAAACAAAAGCTCCAGCTCCAATTCTGATTACAATATCAAAACAGAACTTACTTCCAAGAATATTATCTCCAAGAATTCCTAGTTCCTGTGATGCTTTGATAGCCATTGTCAATCTTTCAATTGCAATAGGATACTCAGCCCTTATATAGACTACGCCTTTTGAAGCGCCAATAGCATAACCGGCAATCAACATACCTTCTATCACCGAATGAGGATCTCCTTCAAGCAGACTTCTATCCATGAATGCACCCGGATCTCCTTCATCTGCATTACAAATAAGATATTTCAGATCGCTACTTACCTTATTTGCCATTTCCCATTTAGTTCCTGTTGGGAATCCACCACCACCACGACCTCTTAATCCTGAATTCTTAATTTCATCAACAACATCTATTGGATTCATGGTAAGCGCTTTAGCCGATGCAAAATATCCATCATGAGCGATATATTCGTCAACTGATGCATAGTCAATAGTTCCACACTTCTGAAGTACAATCTTTTTCTGATGTTTAAAGAATGGGATTTCATTTAAATCAGGAATTGCTTCGCCGGTTTCACGGTTCTTATAGCAAAACTTCTCAGCAATTCTCCCTTCTTTTATATGTTCATTAACTATCAATGAAGCACTTGCTGGATTAAGATTGCAATATAATATGTTGCCGGGATTGATGATTAAAGTCGGCCCTAAGGTACATGCTCCCATGCAGCCGGTCAGTTTAATTTTCACTTTCGATTGTAGGTGTTCATGTTCGAGAGCCTGCTCAAACGCCTCCTTGAATTTCTTGCAATCAGAAGATATACAACCTGCGCCATAACAAATATGAGCGGTAAACTCAAATGCTTTCTCTTTGTTCAGAAAATCATTCTTTATCGATTCAAGATCTTTAATTGTATTGATTTTCATAGATTTATAGATTAGATTTTTCTTTGGCTTATTTCAACGTCCCCAATATTCGTTTTATTCTATTGGGATTCACCTGTTTATACACCTTACCATTGATAGTCATAGCCGGAGCAAGACCACAAGAACCAATACAGCGCATCACTGTAAGTGAATATCTCTTGTCTGGAGTAGTTTCGCCCACATCTATACCCAATTCATCTTTCAGTTTGTTCAGCACCTCTTTACCTCCACGAACATAGCAAGCTGTTCCCAAACAAACAGCAATAGTATATTTCCCTTTCGGTTTTGTGGAAAAGAAAGAATAAAACGTAAGAACGCTATTTACTTTTGAAACCGACAAGTCCATCTCACTGGCAATAAAATGCTGTACCTCAGTAGGAAGATAACCGAATATAGCCTGTGCCATATGCAAAATCTGAATCAGATTGCTCTCTTTTCGATCATAATCGATAATAACATTCTCAAGAAGATTATATTTTTCCTCTTCAGTCAACATGTGAACATTGCATATTTCGTCTTCTGTAATCATATTGATTATAATTTGTTCCTATTTATAAAATGTATCGAATCTCCATAATCATTAAATGCAATCTCTTCACCAATCATCCCAATCTTTTTAGCAAGACAATTCAGACAATCATCCGCCTCTTCATCAATACATGGCTTGTTTTCGTAAAGAAGATAACTGCGCCTGTATTTCAATGGTGTAAGATTTGGCATTACTACATTTGCACCGGCTTTCAAACCAATTTCTCTACCCATCGGAATAATCGACTGAAGAGCTGTAGTCGATGCAATATTTATATCCGGCATCAATATCCTTAAAACAGCAATCATGCGAATGGATAAATTGAACCGTTCATTAACAGGCATCAGCAAATCCTTGTATTTGTATAAAGGCGTATCCACATGTTCAAGATATGGCCCCATTCCTACCATATCAACATCCCTTTCTTTTATAAACAATAAATCGTCTGCAAGGTTCTCAATCGTTTGAAAAGGCAAACCAATCATCACTCCCGTACCCGTCATATAGCCAGTTTCCCGCAGATAATCCAAACATTTCAGACGAGTTTTAAAACTATGCATCTCATCTGACGGATGAATCTTATTATACAGTTCTTCGCTGGATGTTTCAATTCTCAACAAATATCTTTGAGCACCTGCATCAAACCAACTTTTGTACGTATCCAATGACTGCTCTCCAAGAGAAAGAGTAATACGGAAATCCGGATTTGTAACTTTCTTTATTTTAGCTATTAATGCCGTTATTCTATTTACAAACTCTTCGTTACTTAGTTCTCCCGACTGAAGAACAATGCCTTTCAAGTGATTTTTTTGTGCAAATTCAACAATCTCTAAAATTTTCTCATCAGAAAGAGAATATCTGGTAACTTGATGATTCCCGCTTCTTATACCACAATAATAGCAGTTCTTTCTGCAATAGTTGGAAAACTCAATCAACCCTCTCAGGTATACTTTTCTGCCAATAATTCTCTCCTTAATTGAATAAGCCCTATTTATCAACTCATCGTGTTCTTCTTTATCTGTAATAGATAGTAAGCGGATAATATCTTCTCTTGACAACTCCTGCCTATTTAATATTTCGCTTACCGTCATCATACATCAGCTCATAAAAGGAGCAATTGCCCTTTCGAAGATTCCATTTATCCAGGCAATAGTCAATCCATAGTTTGTAACTGGAACACCTGCTTCTATAGCCTCAGCCAGACGACTAAAGACTTGTTTCCGTGTAATCATACAACTACCACACTGAATAACCAGTGCATAATCTGTTATAGGGTTCTTTATTTCGTCCAGACCTGCAACAACATCAAAGTCCAATTGCTTTTTCGTATATTCTCTGAGCCATTTCGGGATTTTAAACCTCCCGATATCATCACAACTAACCTGATGCGTGCACGATTCCAGAATTAAAATCCGATCACCATCTTTCAGATCCGAGATTTTTCCTACTCCCTTCACATAATCGTCAAAAGGGCCTCGCATGTGAGCATAAGCCACGCTGAAACCCGTTAAGGGAATATCAGGAGGAACAATCTTATTTACAGTCTTAAATACCTGACTATCTGTTATAATCAATTTAGGTTTTATACCTGTGTTATGCAAGAACAACTCCAGTTCCGTTTCGTTTACAACAATATTAATTGCCCCATTATCAAGTACATCACGAATGGCCATTACCTGAGGTAAAATAAGTCTGCCCTCGGGTGCTTCAGAATCATTTGAAGTAATGAGCAAAACAATATCTCCACGATTAATCAATCCCTTAAATAACGAAGGTTTTTGATAAGCCGTTTCCGGAATTATGCTTTTAAGCGTTTCAATAACACAGTTAATATTGAAATTTGTTTTTGCGCTAAACTCAACAATGGGCGCATTAGTATATTGCTGCATTTCCTTAATTGTACTATTCAGCAAGGGTTCCAAATCCACTTTGTTATATACAATAAGGCAGTCCACATCGGCTTTATAAAATTTCCGTATCAATGTTTCTTCAAATTCGCCAAACGTGATATCCGTAATAAGTAATATTGCACAATCTATCTGTTTAATTACATCCAGCGTCTTTGCAATTCTTTTTTCGCCAAGTTCCCCACTGTCATCAATACCCGCCGTATCAATAATAATGGCAGGTCCAACTCCCAGAATCTCCATTGATTTCTTTACAGGATCAGTTGTAGTACCCGGAACTTCAGACACAATAGCAACATCAAGACCCGTCAGTGCATTGATGAATGAGCTCTTGCCCACATTCCTCCGACCAAAAATTCCAATGTGCGGTTTTAAATCACGTGCCATAATCTGTAATAATTATCTGTAATAATTATCAGTAAGAATTAGTAATACAAATCTCTCTTTCCCAACTTTAACAGTTTTATCTTTTCAAGGATAGAAGCTTTCATATTCTCATCCTCCATATTATCAATCGTAGAATAAATAACACCCCACCCCTTTTCTGCCGTATGTTGCGGTGCATAGTCGATAAGATATTCAGCCAGCGTAAGAATGGCATTAGGAGTACAATAGCGTTTGATAAATCCCGGAACAGAGAATTCCATGAAATGCTCTCCTGTTCTGCCAAGCCTGTAACAAGCTGTACAGAAAGAAGGAATCATACCCTGATCAAGCAATTCATCAATTATATCATTCAAAGGTCTATCATCATTTATCTGAAACTGTCCTCTGTTCAGATTCCTTTCCTGAGCAATTTTTTCAGCATAACTACCAATCTCAATATTTGTTCCACCATCTATTTGCGAAACTCCATACTGTATTATTTCATCTCTCAAGGCAGCAGGTTCTCTTGCCGTCAAGATCATTCCTGTATAAGGTACAGCTAATCTCAAGATAGCGATCAGTTTAGTAAAATCCTCATCGCTTACAAAATAGTTCGTCTTTAGGTTTTGTCCGGACGCATCTTTCACCCTGGGAAAAGAGATGGTATGTGGCCCCACATTGTAGCAAGCTTCAAAATGATTTGCATGCCTCACCAAAGCAAGCACTTCAAAACGCCAATCGTATAAGCCAAACAAAGCACCTATTCCCACATCATCAATACCCGCTTCCTGTGCCCTGTCCAAAGCAGTCAGCCTGTAATTATAATCAGCCTTTTTACCTCGTTGATGATAAATTTTATAAGCCTCCGGATGATAAGTTTCCTGAAAAATCTGATATGTTCCTATTCCGGCTGCTTTTACAACCTTAAAACCTTCAATATCCAGTGGAGCTGCATTGATATTCACTCTCCTTATTTCTCCATTTCCTTTTTTAACGGCATAAGCAATCCTTACTGTATGAGCTATATATTCGGGACTATATTCCGCATGTTCACCATAAACAAGAATCAGCCTTTTCTGACCTTTGTCTTCCAATGCCTCTATCTCTTTCACAATCTCCTGATCGGAAAGAGTTTTCCTCACAGCATCCTTGTTTGATATTCTAAAACCACAATAAAGACAATCATTTGTACATTTATTGCCTATATAAAGCGGAGCAAACAGCACAATTCTATTCCCGTAAATAGTACGTTTAAGCGTTTTTGCACCTTCCTTTATTTCTTCAATCAGTTCAGGAGTATTGGCCTTAACAAGACAAGCCACCTCTTCAAGATTCAGCCTTTGTTTAGAAAGAGACTTAGCTATTATCTCACGTACTTTTTGTTTTGAAGGAACAGCATTATTGAGATAATCCCATATTTCAACAGGATCGATAAACGGTTTCATTCGTTCATCTGCAATGGAGTATTTTTCAGGAGTAAATTTCATGATTCCAATCTTTTTAGCTCTGTCCGTGAATATTATAATATATAGAACAATATATAACAAAAATAGATTGAATATTCAGTAAATATATTCAATCTATTTTAATAAATGAAATCGGAATCGATAATATTTTATAGGTCAGCTATTTTTTATAAAATCAGGGTTCTGAAATAAATGGCCGGATAGCATCCGCCCAAATCTGATATCCCTTTTCCGTTGGATGACAGAAGTCGGGAGCTATTTCTTTAGGCAATGTACCATCAGCTTCCAGCATCTTAGGACCAATATTCAGTAGTGTGATGTTATTCTCCTTAGCAAAAGTTTCTAGATTACGGTTTATCTCGTTAATAAGAATTCTGCGTGGATTAGTAGCCTCATGTTCACGAGGGAAGACAGACATCAACACAATCTTTGCACCCGGAACTTTAGCACGAAGACGCATACAGATAGCACGAATGCCTTCTACTATCTCGGGAGCCGTATTCATACGGGCATTTTTAGTTTCACTGGTATTATTGGTACCAATATGAACAATAATCGTACGAGGATGAAGTCTGTCTATTTCTCCATGGTCAAGACGCCAGAGTACATTCTGTGTACGATCCCATCCAAAGCCCAGGTTCAGGACACGGTAATCCTTGAACAAAGCATTCCAGATCTCTGGTCCGTTAGGAGTTCTTAGACGCCCGTCAGCATATTTTAGTTGCGGTAGTCCACCCCAGAAATGAGTAATAGAGTTACCAATAAGAACCACTTCCGGATTAATGGAATCCTTAATTGCTAATACATCAGCATGACGTGCCCACCAGTCATAACTATCATTTTCCAACTTAAAGGCCGGCACTATTGCTGTGTTTGGAGATATCTCTGTATCCAAAGATTTATCCCCCATCAGTTCAGACAACAAAGGTTCCATAGCCTGAGCCCATGCTTTTGCTCCTGCAGGAGAAGGATGAAGCCAGTCGCTCATCATATCATGATTGATTGATCCATCCATATTAAGAAATACATGATTCACATCACAATAAAAAACATGTTTTCCATCAGCAATCCTGGATACTAAATCGGAAGCACGTTCAAGAATCAAACGATGCGAAGTTGGATTCGGTCCACCATAACATCCCGGAAAGCAACGCATCATAATAATCTTTGAATCAGGCAACTTTTCGCGCAAGAGTTTAACTACAGCTTCAATACCACCGGCAAGTTGACCAGCAGTGTGACGTGTAGGGTAATGTACTTCATCTATATTATTGGTACCTATTTCAAGCACAACCACTTTGGGCGATTGACCTTCCAGTTCTCCGTTCTGAATATTCCAGATAAGATTTTCGGTGCGGTAACCACTAAAGCCTAAGTTCAGCGCTTTTCTAGGAGCAAAGAACTGATTCCATACAGGCTGATACTGAGGTTTCTCAAAATTATGAGTGATAGAATTACCAATCATAATCAAGTCATACTTATCCTTAGCTACAAGAGCCAGTTTCTCAGCATGGCGCTTATGATTATATCCTTTAACAGGAACAGTAGCAGGATTCTGTGCTACCTTTTCAGCTTCTGGCTTTGTTCCCAGAAACTTCTTAAGAATACCCGAAAGCTTAAACTTTCCGTCCATAGCAATGGTATCCTTGCCACAAACATAAATATTATCTTTCTGAGAGTAACAAGAAGCCTTTCCATCATACCCTATCCATGTTTTAGTATATTCCTCACAACTCTTCACCCATGCTTTGTCTCCTTTATCGGGAACAATAGTAAGTAATCTGCCGACAGGTTCCAGAGGAGGCAAAACTGCAGCATAAACTGTTCCGGCAAGAGTTTCATTCATATATGAAGGAGATACAAGAATCAATTCATTGGGTTGTTCCTTTTTATTCAGTCTTTGAACAGCTCTTGCTGCAAGATGTCCGCCCGAAGCAAATCCCATTGCAAGCAAGTGATCAGTATTCAAACCTTGAAGATTCTTATTGCTCTTAAGTAATCTGAAAGCTTTAAGAGCATCTGTCAAAGCCATATTGCGTGTTTGTGTATCACTACCCACACGATATTCAAGAACAGCTACATCAAAGTTCTGCGCATTAAGAAATCTGGTAGTAGATTCACATTCACTCTTCAACTTTAATGTTTCATAATCCCCTCCTGGAATTAACAGCACCGTACCGTTATGCAATCCGGATTTAGTCCTTATTAAATGAAGTAAAGGAACATCCACTTTATGAATTTCTCCATCCTTACCAACAGCATTCCCCTTTGGCAGAGATTGCCCATCAAGTGAAACATAATTTGTGCGAGCTGCTCTCTTTACATTAACAGAACTTTCTGCACCTTTAGAAAAAACCGAAACGGTAATAAATAAAATTACAGCCAGAGATAGCCGATTAAATGATTCCATTTTTAAATCAAATTTTTGAGAATATATTTTTCCGATAGTATTTACAGAGCAAGAATGCTCATTATTCTGCAAAAATAAGATTTTCTTTTTTATGATTATTACATGTGAAGTCGTTTCTTATACTCTCCGGGAGTTAATCCTGTTAGCTTTTTAAACAGCTTATTGAAATAAGAGATATTATCGAAAGCCAGATTATAAGCTATTTCTTTTATTGGTATATCGTCAATAATAAGCATTACCTGAGCTTTCTCAATCTTTTTCTGATTAATATATTGAGTAGGTGTACATTTCATTTCATTCTTGAAAAGCCTGATAAAATGATCATCTGTAAGAAAACAAAGTTCGGAAAGCTGACTAATATTGATAGGCTTATCTATGTTCTTTCGGATATAACGTAAAGCTTTCAGTATTCTGTTATCAGTAACTTCAATCTTTTGTTCTGCATCTTTCAGAAATCTGGAAAAGAGTTGCTGTAAAATTCCTTTCGTTTCAATCAGTAAGTAATAAGGTAATTGCGCATTTTCTGAGATATTCTTTACCAAAGTCTGAGAATTATCGTAAAATGACGGATCATAAAGTTTCAACTCCCTGTTCGGATTGATCTCGAATAAACGCTTTACAAGCAAAGTATCCATTTCGGTAGCTTCAACCTCAACAGACGGGTCCATTTGCTCAATAATGCTCAGGTTATCAGTTTGTTCCTCATAAATATGAATATAATATAGTGAAAAATATCCGTCACACTCGTAGCTATGCAAGGTAAAAGACGGAATAAGGTATAAATGACCTGGTGTAAGATTATAAATACCATCAGGTAGCACAATTCTTGCATTTCCTCCATCCACCCAGTACAATCTTGAAAACGGACTGTTCACATTCGCCCAGTTCCAGTCGGCATTGTGAATGGCATGCCCAATGTTCAACAATGTAAAATTCAGACTATCTTTTTTTTCTCTTACCATGTATTTTTCATTTTCATAAAGGCGAATATATATCACCCGTAGTGCATTTAGACTACAAGTGATTTTAGATTATTTATATTTCTGTTTAATGACTTGTTTATCATTTGAATAACCGTAACAGCGGTAATTTTTGATAGTATTCTTGTTTTATAACCGTCAAAAGACTTAGCGTAGTTTCGACGAATCATAAATTGATCACATAGCTGAGAAAAGAGCGTTTCAATTCGTTTTCTGGTTTTTCTGAAAAGATAAGGTTGTTTCTGATAATCATGTTGATTAACTCTCATTGGTACTTCTAACCTTATCTGGTTTGACGTAAATAAATCGAGTTGGTAATCAGCACTTAAATAACCTTTATCACCAATCAAAACACAAGAAGACAAGTTGTTTTTTATGTTTTTCAAAAAATGAATATCATGTACAGCAGCTTGTGTGAGTTCAAAATTGGTGAAAACACCGGTAGAACTACATACAGCATGTAACTTGTAACCATAAAAATGCAACTTCTGACTAGCACAATACCCTTTGGATGGACTTGTCAAAAAGTCTTCCTTACAAATAGTAGTTCTTGATGAACGACTTAATTTGCAAATTTCCAAAGGCATACTGTCAACGATAAAATAGTTTTCAGAACCAGTCAACTTATCCGCTAACGCTTTGCGGATTCGCTCTTTTACAAAAAATAATCTTCGTCTTCGACGATTATAAACACTGCGTTCAATTTTTGAACTTAATGGACTTGGCAGAGTCCTAAATAACTGATATTCTGAATCAATGCTTAGAGATTCTGCCGTTATATCTAAAGCGATTAATTCAATATCGCTTAAACGTGGACAACGAATTTGGTTCAAAAAGTTGCTTTTTGTCTCAAATTGCTTTAATATCTCGAGAATTTTCTCGTACTTTGTTAGGAAGTTGTTCATGATATTTATATGATTGGTAGTCAGATAAATATACGGATTTTATCCGACATGAACAACTTTTTTTATGCTATTTCTCTAAATGCACTACGGGTATTATATACTTTATTTTACCTGGGCGCATAAAAATAAAGGCAAAGTATATTCCTAATAGAAGTGATATTGACAAGAAACCTCGAATTCTGCTGATTTACAGCACTATAATTTAAAAGATAAATTCTAAAGGCAATTTGTTGAATAGTAAAAGTGTAATAACATCTTACGTTTTGTAACGTTAATTTACTACTTGGTATTGGATAACTATTCTGTTATTTGATTCTGTTATAAATAAGACAGCGGGCTGTGTCTCTTAGTGAAGTTTCTTTTTCCAATATCCAATCGGCGTGAGAGGTCAGGTCAAACAGCTTTATACCGTTTTCTTTTTGATCAGAAAGCATGTATAAAATTAGTTCATCAGCCAATCTGTACAGAAAGAGTCCTTTTATCAGATCCAAAGTTTCGGGGGTGGCTTCTACTAGATAGTTCGTATCTGAACATTGACGTTTCTCTTCTAACAAGGCAATTAGTGAACTCTCTTTATGCAGCATAAGGTCAGCACGTTTTTGCAAAGTGTTGAAGCCATATTTGCCGAGACTAATCTGTTTTTTTGTTTTATTCTCCCGCTTAAGCAGATATCCATTAGCAGATATTGTTGCCACAACTTGTATTTTCATGCCTCTTGTCTATTTGTAAGTATAGTTCCAAGATGCAAAAAGCGTGGTACTCACACTACTCAAACAAAGGCTCTGGTAAGCCCAAACAGGATAGCGCAAGCCCACGCTATGTCAGAACATAGCATAAGCATCACGCAATAATTCCTGTTTCTAAAATTTACCAGATTTATGTTTGAAACGTCTTGCGAACTTATGTATTATATCTATTACGGGAAACCCTGTTCACCGTTTAATCTTTCTATTTACGTCGTCAAAGATACGTATTTCTCACGAATCTCATGGAACATGAAATAGCTTTTCTATTCAATTCCATACTTTTTCATTTTTTCGTAAAGTGTGGGGCGGCTGATTTTGAGTAGGCTAGCAGCAAGCGCTTTGTTGTTCCGGGCAGCATCAAGTGCCTTGATAATATGTTCCCGTTCTTCGTTTTCTGCTTTCAGCGCATAACCGTCGGCCGTTACTTGTAAGTCAATATCCAACTCTTTCGTCCCAACTGTATCGTTATCCGTCAGTAACGCTGCACTGCGGATACAATGCCGTAGTTCCCGCACATTTCCTGGCCACCCATAGGCCTGCAACATTTTCTGCGCCTCACCATCAAAGCGGATAACTTTTTTGCTGAATTCTAGACAACTTTGTTCCCTAAAGAATTCCGCCAGTGGAAGAATATCTTCCCTACATTCCGCCAGTGAGGGAACGTTGATGGTGAATTCACAGAGGCGGTGATACAAATCTTCCCTAAATCTTCCTGCTTCAATCGCTTTACCTATATGTTCGTTTGTGGCAGCGATAATCCGTACATTGGCGTTCATTTCCTGTTTACCTCCGACAGGGCGATAACTGCGTTCTTGCAAAGCCCTTAGCAATAATGCCTGTATCTCGTACGGAAGGTTGCATACCTCGTCCAGAAATAGTGTTCCGCCACTGGCAATATGTAACACACCGGTTTTGTCTTCCGTCGCTCCTGTAAAGGCACCCTTAGTGTGTCCAAAGAATTCAGAAGCCGCCAACTCTTTCGGGATAGCGCCGCAATCGACAGCTATGAAAGAGTTACCTGCCCTTGGGCTTGCAGCGTGAATACTTCTTGCCACATACTCCTTACCTGTACCGCTGTCTCCACAAACAAGTACCGACATATCAGTTTTTGCCACTAATTGCACTCTCCGTTCCATTTCCAGTATGGCTTTGCTTTCGCGCCGAAAAATAATGGTACGCTCCGGTTTGTTCTTCCGTTGCAACAACTTTTGTAAGATCGTGTATAGGTTGTCTGGATTCACAGGCTTGGGTAGGTAGTCTTCCGCTCCCAGTTTCATCGCTTTTACGGCAGAAGGTATCCCGGAGTATTCTGTCATCACGATAAAAGGAATACGAATTTGTTGTTTGTTCATCCACTTCAATATCTCTTCCACACCATCACCATCAGGTAAACGGATATCCGAAAGGATAATGTCAGCATTGCTGGTTGCAATCAGTTTGCGTGCCTGCGCAACAGAACCTGCATGTTCCGTTTGCAGTCCTTTTCGCTCCAGCCAGTTGCACAGCATCCTGCAGAGAACAATATTGTCTTCGATAATCAGAATTTTACTCATAGCCTTCTTCTTTTATCTTTTCTGCTGCCTGCATTGTAAGTTGCTTTCCGGTAGCAATAACTTTGTCCACTGCATTCCGTACTTTTTCGTCCTTTATTCCATCTCCTTCAGCAAGCATCTTACATAATTCTCTCAATGGAATATCTGCTCGTACGATTTCCCATAATGGGAGCAAGTGGTGTACAAGCAAGGTGGTTGCAGGATGATCTTCCTTTTCCACACTTTCAGTGAGCGTTTGCATATCCTTTTCCGTCTCGCGAATCAGCAGTTCGAGCATCTCTTTTCCGTTTTGTTCACTGGAAAGTAATTCGGAAAAATTTGCTTTTAAACTGGATTTATTCCCAAGTTTCCCGACGCAACTTTGTACTGCAGATAATAGTTCAGTAATAGAAAAGGGCTTATACAAGTAACCGTCAAATCCAGCCTTCACGAAATCTGCCTCCCCGCAATCGGCACGGGCAGTCACGGCAAGTACCGGTATTGTTCTTGAATTACCAATATAAGATGTTCGCAGTAATTCCAGTAGATCAAATCCGCTCATTCTTGGCATTCGTATGTCCGTAATAAGCAGGTCATACTCCTGTTCTCGTATCTTCTCTGTTAACTCTTGTACGTCTAGACTTATGTCACACTGTAGCCGAGAACGAATCAGCATATCCCTTGTCAGTGCGAGTAATACAGCATCATCGTCGATAGCTAGAATTCGCAATCCTGAAGGTAAGTTGTAGGATGTTGTAACTTCTTGTGTGAAGTGTTGTTCTTCCGTGATAGGTAAAGGTATTAGAACAGTGAAAGTGCTACCTTTACCATGCACACTTTGTACCTCAATCTTACCATTCAGTAACGCAGTAAACCCCTGAGTAATGGCTAGTCCCAACCCAAAGCCTTCCCGGGTTTCGGCGTTTTCCAACCGCTCGAAAGGTTTGAAAATACGTGAGATCTGTTCTGATGTCATACCTGTGCCGGTGTCAGAAACTTCAATTGTCAACGTTTCTTCCTTATAACACAGCCGCAATCGCACCTCACCTTTTGGCGTAAATTTGACTGCATTCGAAAGCAAATTTCGTGCTATTTGAATGAGTCGTTCCCGATCGCCCGTCACCACTGCATCCCCACCGATACATTCAGTGCTGAATACCAATCTGGCTTTATGAGTAATCACGTTAAACTCTGCAGTCAGTATGTCCGCTAGACTTTTTAGCTGGAACGGTTCACAGTTGGGTTGTTCCTTTCCAGTATCCAGTCGATAGAAGTTGAGTAGGGTATTCAGCAGGATGGTCATACTGTCAGAAGATTGAAGGATAGTTTCACACAATTGGGTACGTTTTTCTTTGTAGTGTTCGTTAATCAACAGTTCTGTGCATCCACGGATGGCGGTAAGTGGCGCACGTAAATCGTGGCTCACGGTTAGCATCATATTTTTACGGCTACGAAGTAGCTCCTCGTTTTTGTGGTTTAGTTTTTCCAACTCTATCCGGTAGCGATATCTATCCTTTAGGTCATGACGCAGGATAAGGTAGAGTACGATGGCAAGTAGTGTAGCACCGATCCCCAGGCTGGAAACAAGCTGAAAGGCTTTTTCCTGTCCGAGTAGATAAGCCTCTGTCTTTTCCTTCATTTGCGCCTGTTCAATGATATTGAACTCTGTAATCAAACGGTTGATTTCGCTATTCAGATAAGCACTTTGTTTGTTCAAACCATCCATGTGGGCAAACAACCTTTTATTTTGTTTATCGTGAGTAAGTCGTATCTCATCCGTTAGAGAGCGAAGTAAAGAATCGGAACGAGATTGATTATTTTGCAGAATAGCTTCATTTTCCGTTTCTGTATGGGAACGGATTTTTTCTTGTTTCGGAATAGACCAAAAAAGCCACCGCTCTTTTTCTCGCTTTTTCCATAGTTATCCCCAATCTGTTCCGCAAGCTGTCGCCTATCTTGTTTAGCTTGTTGGATTATGTCGGGCATACGCTTATTTAATAATTCATGGGTGGTCTGCAATTTCTTCAAATCTTTTACGATGGCAAGAGTCTTGGCATTTTTTGCTGAAAATAGAGTTAAAATAGAAGTAAGACGGTTACGCTGGCTTTTGTCCATCATGTGTTTTTGCAGTTCTTGTAATAACTCAGTGACCTTATTCTGTTTTTCCGTGTAAACAGTAATGTCTTTTTCGTTCCATGCAATCACCCGTTCGCTCAGTTGGGCAATCTCGAGTATTTGTAAAGTGATAACCTCGACCTGTTCCCGCTGTGCCAATGCTTTTTCTACACGTTTGTCTATGATTGATAGTTGTCGGTTTTCTCGGTAGATAAACGTAAGAAGAATAAGGAAGAGTAGTACGAGTGTTACATAGCCCGTGATAATCTTCAATTTTAAAGGGAGTAATGAAGAAGTCATAAGCAGGTATTTAGGGTGCGTTGAAAACACAAAGGAAATTTAGCCATAAATTCAGTATCTTTTCAGCCAATCCACTGCAGGCTCTAGATCTTTAAACATCTTCGTTTTAATTCCATTATTAGTCCACGTTGTTTCAACAAAATGAAAGAAATCTTCATTTTTATCATTTGCAATAAGCGCTGTAGGAATTCTTCTGAACAAGGTATTTATTTTGTCCAAATGAGTTGCAAACCAAAAATACGCTTCACCCATACCTATGGTTACAGTTGTATGCGAGAAATCAAAAATTATTTTATAATTGAGATTTAATGCTAACATGCAAACTTCTATATCCAGTTTTGCAAAGTTCGATGTATTTACATCGCCAACAATAATCACAATAATAGTTTTACTGATATCGTTTACGCTATGTGAGTGTTCCATCGTCTTATATATGAAGTGATTTGCAATTAGCTATTTACTTTGAGCAACCTCACTCAAAGTTCTATCTTTATTAATAAACATCAAATTTATTGTACATTTACTACTACTTTCCCTTTAATGTTACGCGATGAGCTACCCAGCAATAGCGAGTAATTCCCGGATTCTACTTCCCAGTCATGTTTTGTTTCGTTGTAAAATGCAAAACTGCTCACCGGGAATTCAATAGTTACGTTTTTGCTTTCACCTGCTTTCAGGAATACTTTTTTGAATGCTTTCAACTCTTTTGAAGCACGGGTTACTGCAGATTTTGATTTACTTACATAAAGTTGGGCTGTTTCAGCGCCATCAAATTTACCTGTATTGGTTAGGGTAAAGGATACTTTTACTGAGCCATTGGCATTCACCGGCGTATTGTCAACTGTTGGTTTTGAGTATGCGAAAGAGGTATAACTCAAACCGTAGCCAAATGGGAAGAGCGGGTCGATCTTTTTGGTGTCCAACCAACGGTATCCCACCAAAATATCTTCTTTGTAATATACATTTACGCTATCGCCCGGGTAGCAAAGTTTATCAAATGCATGAGCGCCAATATCGGTAAGTTTTTTAGGAAAAGAGAATGGTAATTTCCCAGAAGGATTTACATCGCCCGAAACAATATCAGCAATGGCGTTTCCGGCTTCTGAGCCCAAATACCATGTCTGTACTACTGCCGGAATTTTAGAAAGCCAGGGCATATCAACAGCATTGCCACTCAATAAGACAACCACTATGTTTTTATTCACTTTCTGAATTGATTCTATCAATTTATCCTCATCAAAGGGCAAACTAAGCGATTTTCGGTCGCCACTTTCACAATCCTGATAATAGTTTTTATTTAGTCCACCAACAAAAAACACCAAATCGGCAGTTTTAGCAAGTTCGACAGCTGCATGCAACAAAGAATCAGCATTTAATTTCGAAGCTTCTTCCCGACCATAAAGTGATGGCCCGGAAGCATAGCCCATACTATAATGCACACGATTCTTTCCATATTTATTTATTAAGCCTTGCAAGGGAGAAATCTCATAAGCCGCTTTCAATGAAGTAGAACCACCTCCAACAATCATGCTTCGTGTTGCATTTTCGCCAATCACTGCAATTTTTTGAAATTTACCTTCAGTTATCGGTAGGATATTTTTCTCATTTTTCAATAACACGATTGCTTCCTGGGCAATTTTGCGTGCTGCTGCACTGTGTTCGGGCGAAACAAACTTTCCGAAAGGACGGTTGGCACACATGGTAGTGCGAAAAATCAGACGTAAAATCCGGCGTGCTTTGTCGTCAAGTTTAGCCATCTCATACTTTCCTTCTTTTAGTCCTTTCAGGAATGGATTGGCTAAATAATAGCTTGAAAATGGAAAATGTCCCTGAGTTGTTAACCCATTGGTATATGTTCCCATTTCAATATCAAGTCCGTTATTTACAGCTTCATCGGTGCTATGAACTCCACCCCAGTCGCTCACCACCACACCATCGAATTTCCAGTCGTGTTTCAGAATTTTATTCAACAACAAATCGCTATGACAACAATGTTCACCTCTGAATTTATTGTATGCACCCATGATAGACCATGCTTTTCCCTCCTGGACTGCCGCTTTGAATGCAGGCAGATAAATCTCATATAAAGCTCTCTCGCTTAGATTTACGTTGATTTCGCCACGGCTGATCTCCTGATTATTCAGGGCGAAATGTTTCACACAAGCAGCCACACCATTGGATTGTACTCCCTGAATATAAGGCACAACCATACGGGAAGCCAGATAAGGATCTTCTCCCATATATTCAAAGTTACGACCATTCAGCGGGCTGCGATAGATATTCACGCCCGGAGCCAACAAAATTGCTTTCCCGCGATGGCGCGCTTCTTCACCTATCGATTTACCAAAAAGCAGTGCTATTTCGGGATTAAAAGTAGCGGCCAATGCAGTAAGTGCCGGAAAAGCTGTACATGAATCGTTTGTCCACTGAGCACTACTCCATTCATCCCACAGTTTTTCATCGCTTACTACGTGCGAACCATCTGATGACCACACATCTGGAATTCCCAGACGGGCAACACCATTAGAACTAAATTTTGATTGCGCATGGCACATTGCCACTTTCTCTTCGGTGGTCAGTAACGAAAGTGCATTTTCAACTCGTTCTTCAATTGGTTTTGTTACATCAAGATAAACAGGAATTCCTTGCTGTGTTACAGGTAATTCCGGTTTAGTTGACAATGAAAACATCATAACAAACCCAACGACAAAAAACAACTTTTTCATAAACTTTAAATCCAGTCTTTAATAATTTTCAAACCCAATTTGTTGTACAGCTTCGTATTTAAAATTTTTAAAGCTTACTATTCCGTTTCCTATGGCACATAATCCAATCCGAAGACTGATAAATCCACTTAATGCATTGTGATTGAGTGATGAAACTTCAACAGAGCTTCCGCCTTTTATCCAGTTCTTTCCATCAGTGCTATAATACATATCCACTGTATTTTCAATATTTCTCAGTCGAAGAAAAACATGTCGGTTAATCACATTCGGATTAGATGAAAAGTGCCATCCACGCATATTGGTTATTACATCATTGCTATTTGCCAATATGCCTGAATTTGCACTATTGTTGTAAAATAGCACCAACCCTCCAGTTGCTTCACCTTCAATTGTCATTTCAACTTCGGCAGTATATGAATGGTCGGACGGTACACACAGCAATGGTGAACAATTACCGGTAAAACCACCTTTCCCTTTAATATCAAGTGAATTCCCTGAAAAGTGAAACCTTGTAGTATCATATTCCTGAAAAAATTTCCATTGTAATCCCAGGGATTTACCTGTGAAGGAATCGCTGAGGGAGAAGGTTGATTTTTCAACAGTTTTAAAAGGTTTTTTGATAGGCTTTTCAGTATCAATTTTCTTTGGAATTCTGAACCAGTCATCACTCGTCCATTCAATTGGCTGTAGCAATGTTTGACGACCATTGTTCAGATAATCTTTTTCATAAGCATGAAAAATCATCCACCAATTCCCGTTCACGTCATCAATCAGCGTACCATGACCTTTCGACCACCATTGTTCTGATTTGCTTTTTGTTCGGATAATTGGGTTATAGGGTGAGTTTTCCCACGGACCAAAAGGAGATTTTGAACGGGCCGATATAATCATGTGACCCGTTGGAGGTCCTGCTGTACCACCTTGGGCAACAGTAAGGTAATAATACTCTCCACGTTTGGTCACTTTTGGTCCTTCGAGTGCAAAAAGTTCTATCGACCAATCTTTAGGAATTGGCCAGCCAGCGTAAGCATGTTTCACTTCACCCGCAACAGAAAGTCCATCGTCGGTCAGAGGCACATAACTTCCACTGTTGAGATACAGAAAACGTTTGCCATTAGAATCGGTAAAGTGCCCGGGATCAATCCCTTCCACTTTCAGTTCAACCGGCTCGCTCCAGGGGCCTTCTATTGAATTGGCGCTTACCACATAATTTTTATCGCTTGCCGGAAAATAGATATAATATCTTCCATTACATTTGGTAATATCAGGAGCCCAAACCGAACCAACATTTTTGTACAAGGCGTTGGTAACGGGTGTCCAGTTTATCATGTCTTTTGATTTCCAAATCAATAAACCGGGATAATACTCAAAAGACGAATGCACGATGTAGTATGTATCACCTTCACGTATAATGCTTGGATCAGGGTAATCGCCGGAAAAAATCGGGTTTGAGTAATAATTCCCTTTAGTCAGTTTGTTTTGCTTTTGAGCTATGGAACCCAAAGCAAAGGAAAGCAAAAGAGAGATAATAATATATTTATTTTTCAAAAGCATATTTCTATAATTTCACTACAGTTTTAGAGCCATTATAATGCACAACTTTTACATCTGTACCATTTTTCCCGATTAATTTCACTCTGAAAACACGATTGTAAAGCAAGCCTGTAAATTCACCTTCGCGTTTACCAATAATCAGCGAACCTTCGGCATCGTTATAATCGAAAGTTATGGTTGAGTAATAGCCTTTTTCGTAATTGTAATTTACTCCTTCATCTTCGTACAAACTGAATTTGCCATCTTTTCCGGCATAGACCAATATTTCAATATCATCCGCTTTTTTCTCAGAAGCATATTGTTTCACAGGACCAACAGGAAGAATACTTCCGGCAGGCACAAAGAGAGGTATATGTTGCAATGGTGCATCTACACTGATTTTTTGTCCACCCTGAATGGTTTTTCCTGTATAGAAATCGTACCAAACTGTTCCTGTCGGGAAATAGACATCGCGCGTACGGGCTTCGTACTTGTAAACCGGACAAACCATCAACGAAGGACCAAACATAAACTGATCGCCGATTTCATAGGTGTTTTTATCGTTGGTATAACTCATTACCAATGAACGCATCAAAGTGTAATCGTTGAAGTGAGCCATTCCGTTGAGCGTGTAAATGTAAGGCATCAATTTGTAGCGCAATTCATCGTAAAATATTAAGCTTTTATACACAGGGTGATTTTCGGGAGCCAGGTTGTACACTTCGCGGTAAGGAAACTGACCATGGCTGCGGAATAAAGGAGCAAATGACCCAAATTGAAACCAGCGTAGATTTAACTCGCGCCATTCTTTTAAATCAGCATTTTCCACGCCTGTTTTATCGAATATTTTTTGACCATCTTCATATCTTTTTTCCACGCAGAAACCCCCAATATCCATCGTCCAGAATGGCACACCTGACATGGCAAAATTCAGTCCTGCAGATATTTGCGATTTTAAATCCTCCCAACGTGTACCAATATCACCACTCCAGGTAGCTGTAGAATATTTTTGTAATCCGGCAAATCCCGAGCGGGTAAGCAGAAATACACGTTTGTTGTTATCGACCGAACGCTGACCGTTGTAAATGGCATTGGCATTCATCAAAGCATAGGCATTGAAATACTTGTTAGAACTTCCCAAAGCAGTAGGGTGCATCAGTTTTTTACGATATTCCACACTTGAATTGGAGTAAATATCTGGTTCGGAAGCATCCATCCACCAAGCATCAATTCCTTTTGTAAACAGGTTATCATGCATCTGATTCCAGAAAAGTTTACGCGCATCCGGGCTATAAGCATCGTAAAACGATCCAACATAACCGTTTCCTATCCAATCGCGAACAGAATCTTTCACTGCCTTCATGTACATCCAGCCTTTATTCTGAAACTGTTTGAAATTATCGGTTGTTTCGTAAAATTTTGGCCAAACCGAAATCATGATATGAGCATTTTGTTTGTGAACCGAATCAATCATCGCTTTTGCATCAGGAAAACGATCAAGATCAAATTTATGGCTTCCCCATTCTTTTTCAGGCCAATAGCTCCAGTCGAGCACGATGTTGTCGATAGGAATATTTCTTTTGCGGTATTCGGCAACAGCTCCAAGCAATTCATCCTGGGTTTTATACCGCTCGCGACTTTGCCAGAAACCCATAGCCCAATCGGGCATAATGCTGGCTTTTCCGGTTAGCGTGCGATAACCGCTGATAACGTCGTCCATGCTGTTCCCACTCACAAAATAATAATCCAGCTTGTCTCCCATTTCAGACCAAAAAGAGATATTGCCATTTTTCTCGATAGATGACAAGTTACGGGCTTTCAAACCTATGTACGAAACACCACCATCGGGCTTCCATTCCAGTTTGATTTTTGCAGGTTTACCTTTAACGAGCGGAAAACGGAAACGATAGGTATTCGGATTCCATGAGGTTCGCCATCTTTCGGGAACAATTAACGAATCGTTGATATAAACTTTGGTGTAACCTGCGTAATATAAATTGAATTTGTAAATATCAGTTTGATTGGCAATTATAGATCCTTCCCAAATGATTGAAGCCCCACTGAAATTAAAGTTCTCAGGGAATTTTTTCGTTGTTTCGATAAATTCGTAATCAATCTGACTTTCGTTTCGGGTAAAGGTAGAGCCATCTTTTTGAGTATAAGTAGCTGTAAATGAGCCTTTTTTGCCGGTTTTGTCAAACAGGAAAAACTGACTATCGAGGTTTTCATACGGACGAGGGTCGCCGTATCTGCTTTGGGAGTAGTTGTCCCACAAAATGCCATAATTGGCTGTAGATACAATAAAAGGCACCGACACTTTGGTGTTGTATTGAAAAAGTTCTTCACTTTTGTTTTTGTAGTTGAAATCGTCGGATTGGTGTTGCCCCAAACCATAAATTGCTTCACCATCGGTACCTGCAAATATTTGTTGCATGGTATAGCCTTTATCAGCATCGACAGTAAATGGTTTGAAATTTCTTCCATTTTTCATTTCCTGCAACAGCACTTTTCCTTTTTTATCGAAAAAAGTGATTTCTCCGTCTGATAATGTCACCTTCACTGTAATTTCAGCAGTAGTAAGTTGCGCGAATTTGTGATTATTGATAACCTGAAAATTGGTTTTGGTTGCTGCATTAGGTAAAACGCAAAGACTTGCAACAGTTGGAATACTATTGACCGGACTTGCCTCAACGTGTATAATTTTATCGTTGATTACTGAAATGACAATAGTTTTAGCCGCTCCACCCTCAGGATTTATTTTCATCCCATTGTCAAGTTTTTGAACCAGCCCTTTAGCAAATAGTTGATTTGCAAGAATAAGGCATACAATAAAAAAAGAAATTCGTTTCATATTATGTTGTTTCAGTAATATTCAATAATTTTAAATGTCATATTATTCGCTCCACACTAAAACTCCTGCAGGTTTCAGTGTTTTTTCACCAATCAGTATATCAGCTATTTCAGGCAGCTCCATTTTGTAATCGGCCGAAGAGTAATTTACAGCCACATAAAAACCATCGCGCCAGTACACGAAAACCCCTTCAGGGTAATTTTCAGTTGTCGCCCCTATTTTTTGATATGTATCGCGCAAAATATCTTTCTCGAGACGTGAATCATCAGTATCTACACCAATGTATGTTACAGAGCCTTTCCCGTGTTTGCGGCGCACAACAGCCGTTTGTCCTTTGTAAAAATGATTGTCGTATGCAGCCAGCACCTCCGTATTTTCATCAGCCTCAAGCAAATCTGCCCAATTATTCCAATTGTATTCAGTGTTTTTCATCAGAATTGATCCTTTGGAATAGCCCGACAACATATCAGTTGCTTTGATGTGTGCACCGGTCAGACCCGAAATTGGCAATGCTGTTTCCCCTTCCCAAAAATGGCCATCACGGTTTTTAGTTGCAGTGCGACAAGTTAAAATCAGATTACCTCCATTTTCAACATAGCTTGTCCAGCGTTTTACCAATGCAGAATCGGATAGTTCGTAAGCAGGCACAATAAGTACTTTGTATTTTGAGAAATCAGACTTTTCAGTGATGATTTCTGTTGGTGCACCCAAAGATTTAGTCAACTCAAGAAATTTCAGAGGATAATTCCAGGCATCCCACTGAAAGGTTTGTTTTTGTCGGTCGATAGACCAATAATTTTCCAAATTCCAAAGAATTGCAGTAGATTTGGCAGCCAGCATTTCAGGCATTTTTGCGCCAGATTTATATGCTTTTCGCAGCTGTTTAATTTCCTTCATAAACTGCATATATTCTTCACCTCCGGGCGAAGGTGTTACACCATCTGTTTTTACTATTCCTGAATGATATTGCTCAGATCCATACAAAATTTGACGATATCGATATGAACATGCCAATTTTCCGCCAGCAGCAAACGAGTGATAGAGCCACATGCGTACAGTTCCGGGCAAAAGCAATGGATTATATCCACCCCAGTTTACAGGGCCGGGTTGAATTTCCATGACGCCACTCACTCCACCAACATTTTTATAAAATTCGGCAGCAAAAAGTATTTGTTTATGACCTCCTAATCTGAACCCGGTTTGTCCGATATTATCGCTTCCGCCGTTGGGATAAGCTGTATAAGTTGCAAAATCAAGATTTTTCGTTCTGATGGCGTCAGATCCTGTACAAACAGCTGTATAATTTGTAGTTGTATATTGATTTTCGGCAATATATTTACGGAGCACGACAGCCTGCATATCCAAAAAATCTGCTTGTGCATCTGCCAGATATCGTTTTAAATCGAGAATGGCGTGAGGATTATTGCCCCACCAACCAACTAAATTCGTATTTGGAATAACAATCTGATTGAAATGGCTAAACCACTGACTCCAGAAAGCTGCCCCCCAGGTTTTGTTGAGCTCATCAATTGTTTTATATTTGTTTTTCAACCAAACACGAAATGCTTTTTGAGATGACGGGCTAAAATCGGTAATTGCAGGAGGTTCGTTATCAATCTGCCAACCGGTAATATTTTTATTCCGACCGTAATGTTTAGCCATTTCGGTCACAATGCGGCTCACAAATTTGCGGTATTCAGGATTTGTGATGGAACCTAACCCACGTGTACCATTCTCGGCACGAATGTAATGACTATCCATTATGTAGGTTTCTGGATATTTGAGTCGCATCCAAACCGGAGGTGTAGCAGATGGGGTACACATAACAATTTTCAGTTTGTGTTTTACGCAAATATCCACCACTTTATCGAGCCATTGAAAATCAAATTTACCTTCAACGGGTTCCATTTTGTACCATGCAAACTCAGCAAGGTGGATAAATTCAAAACCCATATCAGCAATATTTTTAATATCGCGCTCCCACTGATTTTCGGGCCAATGTTCCGGGTAGTAATAAATGCCCGTTGTTATCAAATCCTTTTCGGGGAAAAAGGATCTTTCATTCCGGGTTTGAGAAATCACGTTCTGATGAATTGTCAGAGCGAATAAAAAGAGCAATAAAAGGGATGGATTTTTCAGATTCATCGAAATTAGTTTTGCTGATATAGATTATACCTGCAAATTTATTTCATTTTGTCTGTCGTAAGGTTATTCTAATGTCTCCAAAAGGGTATCATTATCGTGCTTTTTGGCACATAAATCACTCCATCGTCCTTTGAATGAAATCATTCTTGTAATATTCATACATAACATACCAGGCTTTTTTCTTTTTACCATTTTCAGAGATTAACCCTTTTCTGTTATATCCTTTCTGATAAACAGGATGCATTCTGCCTAATGATCTGTAATCATACAATATCCATGGACAAACACCACTCAAATTAGGAATGGTATTAAACATTTCTATTTGATCCTTATAAATCTGTTCTTGATATTCTTCTGACCAAGACGCTGCTTCATCCGTTGGAACATTTTTGTTTCCATATAAAGCCTCTCCACCAAATTCAGAAATAAACACAGGTTTATTAGGGAAATCCACTTTCCATTTCGTCTCCGAAGGCTTTCCTTGCCAAGGAACATACCAACCGATATATTCGTTAAGAGCAATTAAATCGGAATATTTATACAGTGGATCCCAAACATTAAATGAGTTGTTTGTATAGCCTTGTGTGTTGATAACATGAGTAATCAATCGTGTTGAATCTAGTGCCTTGCATTTTTGGGTGAGTTCAATAAGCGCCTCATTTCGGTTTTTTGTATCCGGATAGGTTTCGTTTGAAAGACTCCAGAGAACTACTCCACAGCGATTTCTGTCCCTGTAAATCATTTCTTTCAAAATTGTCTCCAGTTTTTTGGGAACAAGGCTATCCGAAAATTGAATATGCTGATATACGGGAAGTTCACTCCACACCATTAGTCCCATTTTTTCAGCTTCTCTGACCATGTTTTCATTATGCGGATAATGAGCCAGACGAACAAGGTTGCATCCTAATTCTTTGGCAGCATTCAATAGTATCAAGGCATCTTCTTTCGAATGCGCTTTGGAACCTTTATATGGATTCTCTTCGTGGATATTTACTGCTTTTAAAAAAACGTCTTTTTTGTTCAGGACTACCTTGCTACCCTGAACTTCAATACTCCTAAAACCGATGCTGTCTAAAACCACATCTGTTTCACTTTCAATGATGACTTTATAGAGCTTGGGATTTTGTGGAGACCAAAGACTAAAATTCGAAGCAAACTCAACATTGGCATAACCCTCAGTGTTTGCTTTTGTTTTATATACTTTATTAAGTTCCGGAATTTTAATGGTAAGCTTTTGTTTTGCACTTGTTCCATTTAATTTTACCCATCCCAATACATTGTTTAAGCTCCCTTTTTTTAGTTGAATGAAATAATCTTCTATAAAAGTTTTGTTGGTTTCAATCAAATTAACATCGCGGGTAATACCACCATAATTGAACCAGTCATATCCCGCACCTGGTAAACCATTATTCAAACGTTTATTATCTACTTTAACGATTATAACATTATCTCCATTTTTTACTTTATCGGTAATTTCGAATTGAAAAGGAGTAAATCCTCCTTCATGGCTTCCAATTTTTTCGCCATTCAGATAGACATCTGCCAAATAATTGACAGCTCCAAAATAAAGAAATAACCTTTTTTCTTGGTCAGACTTATAATTAAAAACTTTTTTATACCAAACAATGCCTTCTAAATAAGTGAGTTCGCATAGTTGCGAGTTAAAATTGCCAGGCACTTTTAACATAGGTCCTTCATCAAAAGAATACTCAACAAAGTCCGTCTTTTTTTGAGGCTTTTTTTCCTGCCACACCTGTTTCCAGTCACCTGCTCCTAATGGATCTAAAATCACCTGCCAATCACCATTTAAACTTGTCAAATTTCGGGATTGAACATTAATCAATGCTGTTTGGGCTTGTAAATAATTACTCCAAAGAAGAATGATCAGAGCAACTAACATCTCTTTTTTTAACCCTATTTTCTTCCTGTTTTTGTTCATCGTACTTTTTGGTTATTTTTATTATCACTCCACCTGGGCAATACCATTAAATTCTCCTTAATCTAAATTACCTGGCTTATAGATGAACTTATCAAAATCGGCATACCCTTTCGTATTTTTACTTTGGGATGCCGCATATAATCCAATATAAACTCCGGTGAAACCTCCATTGGTTTCAGAACTCAGATACCATACATTTATCTTGCTTAAGAAATTAAATTTCTTACCATCAACAGAATAATAAAACGAGTAAAAATCCTTATCTCCTTTTACTTTCAAATAAACTTTATCTCCAGGGATTTCTATATCGCTTGCGATGTGGTTCAGCACTCCCATATTGTAACGTACGAGCAATTTATGTTTGCCTTTTTCCGATTTTTTTAAAAAGAGATCATAATGAGCCTGACTCGAGTACAAAATGGTCATTCCCGCTTCGTCACCTTCCTTTGCATCGTTTAATGACAACACAGTGGTAGCCGAAAAATCAATATGCTCTTGTCTGCGACCTACAAAAGTAGGTGAATCATTATCATCCAAAGAAACCGGAGTCGCTTTCAATCGCAAGGAACCTTTTTTTTCTGTTAGCGAATAATTTTTCATCAATGGGTTTCGGAGGTAGTTCCAATCGAAACCTAATTTTGTTTCATCAAAATCGGTAGAAAGATCATGTTGCTTTACAGGTTGTAACGGTAAAGTAGGCACATTCATGTCAATATTAACTGAACCGTTGCCATTTATTACAGGCCAGGCATTCGTATCCCATCTTACCGGAGCTAAAAATGTTTCACGCCCTATTACGTGATGCAGTAAGCTTTGCGGACGAAAGCCCAGAAATACAATCCACCAAGAACCATCATGTGCCTGAACAAAATCGCCATGTCCGATCCCTTGAATTGGGTTGTTTTGAGCATTTTCATTTATGTGCGTAAAAATCGGATTAGAAGGATTCGGATCATAAGGTCCATAGATGTTTTTACTACGAGCAATCGTCATTTTATGTCCATATTCAGTACCACCTTCAGAAATCAGTAAATAATACCATCCGTCTTTTTTATAAATATGCGGCGATTCCGGATAACGGCCTCCTGTACCATTCCATACAATTCTACTTTCAGTAAGTCTTTTCCCTGTTTTGATATCTATCTCTGAAATGGTAATACCAGCTCCATTTGAAATAAAATAACATTTATCGCCTTCAAAATACAACGTTGGGTCAATACCTCCCTGATCTACATAAACAGGTTCAGACCATTCACCGGAAGGATTATCTGTATATACATAAAAATTTCCAGTGGATACATTTGTGGTCACCATGTAAAAACGGCCTTCGTGATTGCGGATTGTAGGTGCATAGATCCCGGCAGAAGGCAGACATTTCTCTAATGGTAGTTGAGAAGGACGAGTCAAACAATGTCCAATTTTTTCCCAGTTTATCAAATCTTTACTATGAAAAACTGGCACTCCCGGAAAATATTCGAAACTACTGTTTACTAAATAATAATCATCACCAACCCTACACACACTTGGATCTGGATGAAAACCAGAAATAACAGGATTTTTATACCCCTGAGCATTTGAGTAGTGAGAAAACCCCAAAATGCAAACTAAAAGAATTATTTTTTTTTTCATATTGTTTTTTTTTTAAATCAATTATAATGTTTTAACCCGTTGGGGATAATTAGTTTTTTTTATGATGATTTTTCGTCAGTTCAAGTAAATTTTCAGAAATGCGAATAGCTTTTCAGAAAATTTACTACCAATCATGTTTTTATTTAAAAAGGGCTTCGACAAGCTCAGCCTGACAAAGAATATGTCATTTTATATAGCTTTTTTTGATTAAAAAATTCCACCTCGAACTGACGTTTTAATAATTCTAACTAACTTTTTTCTATTTCAAAGTAAAATCAACTGTACCTTTGATATCGGTAGCCGAAGCTCCAATCATAATTTTGAATTTACCGGGTTCTGCAATCCATTCCTCTTTTTTGTCATCATAATAAGAAAGAGCCTCTTTTGTTAAAGTAAAGCTTACCGTTTTTTCTTCTCCCGGTTCTAAAGAAATCTTCTCAAACCCTTTTAATTCTTTAAGCGGACGAGCTAAACTTGACTTTTCATCCTGAACATACAGTTGAACTACTTCCTTTCCTACCACTTTTCCTGTGTTTTTTACTGGAATTGTCACCACTATTGAATCGGCTGTTGTAATTGATTTTGAAGAAATGGTAGCTTTCCCATATTGAAATTTGGTATAACTCAATCCGTAGCCAAATGGGAAAAGAACAGGGATTTTTTTAGTATCGTACCAACGGTATCCAACCAAAATATCCTCTTTGTAATTCACGTTGACATTATCTCCAGGAAATACTGAGGTATCAAAAGAAAGCGCTCCGCAATCCTTCAATTTTAAAGGGAAAGAGAAAGGAAGTTTTCCGCTTGGATTTACTTCCCCGCTTAAAACGTTCGCTATTGCATTTCCTCCTTCAGAACCCAAATACCAGCCCTGTACAATAGCGGGTACTTTTTGTATCCATGGCATTTCAACTGCATTACCACTCAATAAAACCAATACCAGATTGGGATTAACTTCGGCTATGGAACTAATTAATTCATCTTGTTCAAACGGGAGTCCCATGGTAACACGATCACTGCCTTCGCTGTCTTGGTGATAGTTCTTATTTAATCCTCCTACAAATATAACCAGGTCTGCACTTTTCGCTTGTTGAATAGCTTCGGCACGAAGTGACGCTATTCTGGATGCTGGAATTACTTCTTCTCTGTCCCATAATGGCTTGCCTCCTTCGTATCCTTTGACATAAGTAATTTTGTCGCCATATATACTTTTTAAACCATCTAATGGGGAAACAAATCTTTTTACTTTCAGGGTTGAAGATCCTCCTCCATCTGTTAATACACGAGTTGCATTTTCACCTACTACTACTATTTTACTGTATTTATTACCATCTATTGGTAATAAAGATTCCTTCTTTTTTATTGCAGGTGCATTTTTCAATAATACAATTCCTTCCTCTGCAATGGCACGGGCAGTTGTATGATGCTCTTCGCTGGCAAAACTTCCCCATGGTTTATTTCGATTCATTGAAGTTCTAAAAATAAGACGTAAAACTCTTGCTGCTTTATCATCCACCGTACTCATTGGTACAGTACCCTCTTTCAACATTTTGAGATAAGGATTTGCCAAAAAATAATCATTATAGGTAAATGCTGATTCGCTTGTTAAACCGTCCGTAAACGAACCCATTTCAATATCCAGACCATACAATGCTGCTTCTTTCGTGTCATGAACTCCTCCCCAATCAGATATAACAGCACCGTCAAAACCCCAATCTTTTTTCAAAATTTTATTTAACAATAATTCATTGTGGCAGGCATGTTGCCCCAGTACTTTATTGTAGGCTCCCATGATACTCCAAGCACCACCTTTTTGAACAGCTGCTTTAAATGCAGGAAGGTAGATTTCATGCAAAGCTCTGTCACTAAGTATTACATTAATATCCATACGATTTGTTTCCTGATTATTTACAGCAAAATGTTTTACACAAGCGGCTACTCCGTTTTTCTGTACCTCTTTAACATAGGGAACAACCATTTGGGAAGCCAAGTATGGATCTTCTCCTAAATATTCAAAATTACGTCCGTTTAAAGGAGTTCGGTAAATATTTACCCCTGGCCCTAACAAAACATTTTTATTTCTATAGCGGGCTTCTTCACCAATTGCCTTACCATATTGCGCTGAAAGCGAAGTGCACCATGTTGCTGCCAACGCAGTTAAGGCGGGGAATGCCGTACACGAATCATTCGTCCATTTGGCGGCATCCCAAGCGTTCCATAATTGCTCCTCATGTATTCCGTGTGGACCATCGCTCATCCATAATTCAGAGATACCTAAACGTGGCACTCCAGGAATGCTAAATTTACTTTGCGCATGACAAAGTGCCACTTTTTCTTCTACTGTCATTCGTGACAAAGCATCTTTTATACGAACTTCTATTTGTTTACTTTCATCTAAGTAAACAGGTCCTTGTGCCCATACGTTAACAGTCAATAGTGTAAATAGTAATCCTAAAACGCCAATTTTTCTTTTAATCATGATATTGTATCCTTTTGCTTTTTTTAATAAATTATTTTTCTTGACTAATTATAATTGCAAAGCCACCGCCATTAGCCATATTTACTTTTAGTTTATCGGTATTTGTAACTTTAACTATTTCGTATATATAATCTGTAGCATCTTTGTTGGCGTTGATTCCATCTTTAAAAATTTCGGCGGAGTAGCTACCCTTGTCCAGAAAAGACAAGTCTATGGTCATTTCTCTTGGTGACCAATTTGTTAAACCTCCTACATACCATTTATTATCCTTTTTTCTGGCAATAGCAACGTATTCCCCAACGTTTCCATCGAGGGCAATTGTTTCATCAAAAGTGGTAGGAATCTGAGAAATAAAGTTGGTACTTTCTTGTTCTTTCATATATGCCGTAGGACTATCTGCCATCATTTGCAGCGGTGCTTCATAAACAACATACATCCCTATTTGATGCGCTCTGGTTCCCTGACTCATCGGCAAAGCATTACTTGGTCTAAAATCTGCTCTTGTTGCATTCCGCATTGCTCCTGGCGTGTAATCCATTGGCCCTGCCAACATTCTGATGAATGGTATACTGTTTTCATAGCGAGGCATATCATCATTCGGCGTCCATTTGGCATTCTCCAAGCCTTTAACTCCTTCAAAATTGACAATATTAGGGAAGGTTCTCTGAATACCGGTGGGTTTATACATGCCATGATAATCAATAATCAGTTTATAGAATGCGGCCTTTTTAGCAATATTATACAATGATTTTACCATTTTTTGGTCATCACGATCTATGAAATCGATTTTAAAACCCTTCACTCCCATTTTCGAATAATGAGAAAACGCATCGTCTAAAACCTGATTTATGGCATACCAAGAAGCCCAAAGAATAATACCTACATTTTTTTGTTTTCCGTAGCTAATGAGTTCTTCTATGTTCATACTCTGTGATACTTTCAGCATATCAGTTTCTTCACTCCAGCCTTCGTCCAGCACCACATATTCGATGTGGTTTTTCGAAGCGAAATCAATGTAATGTTTATAGGTTTCTGTATTAATTCCAGCCTTAAAATTAACCTTCGATATATTCCAATCATTCCACCAATCCCAGGCTACTTTTCCTGGTTTTATCCAACTTACATCAGCAATTTGAGATGGTGCGGAAAGTTTTTGAACCATATCATTATTCAACAAGTCTTTGTCGCTCTCACTTATTATAATTGCTCTCCAAGGAAAATTACGGCTACCTCTTGTTTTAGCGATATACGGTTCCCTCTTCACCACCATATAGTTCATTTTATTATAGCCACCCAAACGTTCTTTCTTCGGATAATGGGCAAATGAGCCCTGTAAACCGTACTGCTTTTGATTGCTTCTTGTCAAGAACATTCCGGGATAATCCTCTAATTCAGCCTCTATGATAGCGGCTTTTTTTGCATTTCCTAAATCGACAAGAAGCGGAGTAATAGCCAGTGAATCTTTAACAAATTTAGAAAGCGGAATTTCATCATACGTGGATTCAAAAGCAGAGGAATACATATCGTTTTCCCTTAAATCCCTCACATAAGGAATAAAAGCTTTATAATCTTTGTCGAAGTTAAAATTAGCTTCCTCAGATTCAATGATGATTTGCCCCTTCTTAGTTGTAAAAAAACGATAGGCTATCCCATCGTTATAAGCTCTTAAAATCAAACCGAAATCACCCTTGTAGCTCACTATAACCTGATTATAGGCATCTATTACCGTTTTCTTTTTATATAAAGGTGTATCAAAAGAGGAGTTGACGTTAGAGTTTTTAACACTAATCACTTTTGCGTTTTTTCCTAAAACCACTCCGTTACCGAGCGTTAATGAGATGGACGAAGGAGCAATAACTATCGTGTTTTCATGTTTGACAGACCACGAGATTTTTACTCCACTTTCCAAAGCCATCTCAATCTTCCCGTTAGGGGATTTTAGATGGATTACCTGGGCATTGCCAACAGTTGTTGATAAAAACACAATAGTAACTACATATAAAAAAAATCTATTCATTTGATATATTAATTATTCCAATTACTATTTAACAGTTTTAATGTTTATTGTCTTTTCTTTCAAAGTCGAAGAACTAACCGTTAGCTTAATATCGCCAGCATCATGTGTGCTCTTTATCACAACTAACACCTTACCTTTCCATGCTTTACGTGTCTCACTAACATAAGGGTCAGTGTCTTTAATATTGCCATTATCGACCCCGGCAATTACACCAGGTCCATCAATTTTAAAATGCAAACGATTTGATGCGTTTGGTTGCATTATTCCATCTTTATCTGTTAATTCAACAGTAACAAACACCAAATCTTGACCATTTGCCAAAATCTCTTTTCTATCGGCAATGAGTTTTATTTTTGCGACATCAGTAGAAGTTTGCAGAATGGTTGATTCCATTTCTTTATCATTTTCCACGCCAACAGCCTTAAGCACACCAGCAGAATATGGAACTGGAAAAGTAGCCTTAAATTGTTGATCTCGTGTTGTTGACTGTTCACCAACTAGCTTGTTGTTTTGATATAGCCTTACCTTAGGATATTTGGAATATACTTCAACCTGAATCGTTCTTCCTTCAAAACCAGGCCAAGTCCAGCTTTCCCATGTTGGCCAAACTGACCACCAGGTTTCTTTGATTTCCAAAGGCTCTGGTTCAGGTTCACGAACGGCCATATATAGTTTTTCGTTGTCGTTGTACAACATGCTTCGGTAATGTGAAATGGGTTTTCTCCAACCAATCAAATCTATATCGCCACAATAGGCAGCATGAATAGGAAACATGTCGTTATCCCAGTTTTCGCCAGGAGTTTCGCCAGAATAAAAAGTTCTACCAATACCGGCTTCGCCAAGATAATCTATAGCTGTCCAAACAAAATCACCGATAACATAATTGTTTTCCTGCCCCAATTTCCAATTATTAAAAGCATCTTTTGGATAGGATTCCGTGTGAACGATCATTCTTGAAGGTACTCTTTTATGATCGTCTGGTGCATCATGCAAATGATAATTATATCCCGCCACATCGTGTACTGCCATTAGCGAGTCCATTATTGTCCAATCCTTACCACTTTCCACAATAGCCGAAGTTACCGGACGGGTATTATCCATTTTTTTAAGCGCATCAATAAGAATGGTAGCTGTTTTTACAGCTTCAGGTTTTCCACGTTCGGGTACTTCATTACCTATACTCCACATAAAAATGGAAGGATGATTACGATCGCGCAATACCATCGCGTCCAAATCACGTTGCCACCACTCATTGAAATACTTAGAATAATCATTCGTATTTTTCCCTACATTCCAGCAATCGAACGACTCGTCCATTACCAGCAATCCTAATCTGTCACAGGCATCCAAAAATGCTTCTGAAGGTGGATTATGAGAACTTCTAACTGCATTAAATCCACCTGCTTTAAGCAATTCAACTTTACGTTCCTCGGCACGATCGAAAGCAGCGGCACCTAAGCAGCCATTATCGTGATGCACGCAACCACCGTTTATCTTTACAGTTTTCCCATTTAGTTGAAATCCGTTTTCAGGAGTAAATTTTACAGAACGGATACCAAAATTGGTTTTAGTATCGTCCACCACTTTTTTATCTTTTAAGACCTGAACCTGGGCTTCATATAAATGTGGCGTTTCTGGTGTCCAAAGCATCGGATTTGACACTTGTATCGTTTGAGTTATTTCCTTCTCGCTATTGGCAAGAAGTTCAACCTTCACCTGACCATTTCCCGCACTTTTTAAGTTTTTATTCCAAAGAACGGTTTTCACAACAACGCTTTGAGCAGATGCTTTTTCATTTTTAACCTTGGTTTTAACCTGTACAGTTGCCTTTTTTGCAGATACAACAGGAGTCGAAATAGCTGTACCCCATTGTGCTACATGTACTGGATTAGTAACCGTCATCCAAACATGACGATAAATTCCCGAACCACTATACCAACGGCTGTTTACTTGTTGTGAATTGTCGACACGCACAGCAATAACATTCTCTTTTCCAAAATTCAGATAAGGTGTAAGGTCATAACTGAATGAGGAGTAGCCATATGGATAAACACCCAGCGATTTCCCGTTGATAAAAACTTCTGAGTTCATATAAACACCTTCAAAATAAATAGCTGTTTTTTTTGCTTTCCAGCTATCAGACACCTGAAAAGTTTTTCGATACCAACCAATTCCTGACGGGAAATATCCTCCCGCTCCTTTCGTTGGATTTTTAGCATTTACTTTTCCTTCAATACTCCAATCGTGGGGCAAATCGAGTTTTCGCCAACCTGCATCATTGAAATCATTTGCTTTGGCTTCAGGGGCATCACCCAAAAAGAATTTCCAGTCATAATCAAATAACTGTTTTCTTTCTATCCCTTTTTGGGCAATTGCTGGAAAAAAGCTTATAAATAGTATAAATATGGATACTATTTGTTTTGCAAAATATTGTCTTTTGTATGAATTTAAGCGCTCCATTTTGTTCTGTTTATATTTCTAATTTGTTTTTATTGAATATGAATAATCTATTGTCTCCAAATATCCTTATTTACTCTTTGGATATCGGGTCTCATATCCCAACAGAGTAAGCATTTTATGACCATATCGTCTTCCTAATTCCCTGTAACCATTGGAATCAAAATGGGCGTTGTCAAATCCGGTGCAGCCTTCCGAAGAAATAATATGTGCCGACGGAATAGTATCTGGTAACTTTCGTATAATTGGATTCATTTTTGAACAACAATTGCCATCGGAAGCTAATAATTCACCTGCTAAAAGCGGAACCGAATTGGCATTTAACGAAAGGTCGGCCAACATATCTCCATAAATTTTCTTTACATACGACGGCCATTGCTCCTGTCCCGCATTTGTTTCTCCCTGGTGTAAAAGGATTCCTTTAATAACTCCGTCTTTTTGAGCCAATTTGGCCAAATTGACAAGATATTGATAAGGATTCCCATCGTAAGATGCTACCAACGAGGTAAACCAGCTCTCTTTGTACGTCGAATCGAAATCCTTGTAAATATCTTTATCGAACAGCCTAATGTCACAGCCGGCAACAGAAACGTTAATAATTCCAACTGTAATATTATCAGGGAGATTGGCAACCATAGTTCTTCCAAAATAATCTGCTGGCGATAGCCCTGAATTACATTGACATATAGGTGGAACGGCAGGACTCCATTCTGCCTTTTTTCTATTCAGGTTTGGGCAATCCTGTGCCTGAAAAACCTTGAATCGGTTGTTCACTGTGGTATCCTGGCTCTCAACTTTAGCAGCGCCTTGCATATCCGATTGCCCAAAACAAAGAAATATATAGAAATTCTTATCTTGCGCAAAAGAATTAATATTTGATAAAAATAAACCTACAACTATAAGAATTAAGCTGTTATAAAACTTCATTTTTCTACAAGTGATTATTTTGAGTTCGTCTTGACTTTTTATAACAACCCTCCTACTGAGCTTTTGTTTCATTGAAATAAAATTACTACCTCCCGATAGTTATCGGAAGGTAGAATAGATTAATATAGCCATTTATCAAGCTCCGTAGGAGCGACATTAAACTATCATTAAAAATTCAAGACGAGTTCTTTATTTAAAAACATGCTCTATCAGCCAAAGAGAGTATTGATTTCTTTCAATAAAAAACTCTCTTTGGCTGATAGTAGCATCCGATTACTTTACAAATTAAAATTGGTGTAACGTCCTCTTTACTTTTTTGCCAGCGTTATTTTAAACACCACCGAAATATCATTGGGAATAATTTGGGGCTTTTGAATAACCAATGAATCTGAATGTTGTTTCCAAATAAGTTTTTCGCTGCTACCAAGAAGAGTTACATTCTTAATTTTCTCCTTCAAACTATTCGTACCTAGTAATTTCATACATACACTGCCCACGGGAGCACCTAACAATGACGCATAAAGTACATTTTCATTCTGGCTATAACGAATGTCTTTCGCCGTCAGATTGACATTGCCCTCGTTGAAACCTTGTTCTTTCATCGGGTTTATTGCATCAACGGCTGGTCCTTCTCCAAACACTTTCCACGGACGGGTATCAAAAATACTCTCCTTGTTGATTTTCATCCATTTTGCAATACCCTCTAATACGGTCACCTCTTTATCGTCGATAGTACCATCGCCACGAACAGGAATATTAAGCAACAAGTTTCCGTTTTTGCTCACAATATCCACCAACATTCGGATTACTGTAGCTGCCGATTTATAACCACCATGTTCATACAATGATCTATCGTAGTGCCAGTTGCCAATACAGGTACAGGTTTGCCAGGCGAGGTTTTGTCCTTTATCCGGTGCGCCGCGTTCCACATCCCAAACCATACATTTTTTCTGCTCATCGGTAAGTATTTTCCCAAACAATACGGCTTCCAATTTACCGTGGTGGGTGGTCATGTTGTGGTTGTAATAGTGCGCTGCTATTTTCAGACCTGCATCGCTTGCAGGGTAAAGTGGCAACGCTGTATCATCAAAATAAACCAAGTCCGGATTGTATTTATTAATCAAATCCATCGTCCGGCTGTAGAAGTTATCACAATATTCTTGAGTTGGAGGGGTAACAACACCTTTCTGCCATTCCCAGGCCCAACCTGTACTTGGCTTGTGATTTTGTGCATAAAGTTTTTGAGGATCAAGTCCTTCCCACCAGGTTCCTTTGCCATCGGCTTTGGTCAGTTTTCCATCATACGGTACACCTTTGTAAACTCCCGAAGTGTCTGCACCCTGAGCAGTTTCGTAGAAAGTCCAGGCATGAGAAGCATGTACACTAATACCAAAGGGGAGTTTGTGTTTTTTTGCCGCATTCGCCCACCCAGTCATAATGTCTTTTTTAGGACCAACGCTCACCGAGTTCCATTCCTGATATTTGCTGTCCCACAAATCCAGATTGTCGTGGTGATTGGCCATGGCAAAAAAGTATTGTGCTCCGGTTTGTTTGTACAATTTTACCAATTTCTCGGGATTCCAGTTCTCAGCTTTCCAACTGTGAATAACATCTTTAAACCCAAATTTAGATTTTGGTCCATAGTGCTTTACAAACCAATTGCCATAATTACTTCCTTCTTCATACATGCCACGTGCGAACCAATCACCTTGTTCGGCCTGACACTGTGGACCCCAGTGCGCCCAAATACCAAATTTTGCATTACGATACCACTCAGGCACTTTGTATTGGCTGAGGGATTGCCAGGTTGGTTCAAATTTACCCTGAGCAACGGGTTCTTTCTCGGTGTTAACTATCACCATTTTATTGTCCTGCGCTGACATACTTAAAGATAGCAGGATAAAAGAAATACTTAAAATTAATAATTTCATATTGTTTCTGAGTTTATATTTTTTTTAATTATAATCATACATTTTCGACAAACACCAAAGCCCCCAACTTCCATTAAAAATATCCATCCAACACCTCAGGCCGCGCTTCATTATTTAATCTTGTTTTTTATGCGTTAATGTTTTTGAATGTACTTTATCAACTGACTTACATATAATTCTGCGCAGTTGTGATATGTAATACCGTTTGCACAAATAATATAGTTCAATTTTGACTCATTAGCCGATTCATTTGTTTTGCAACGGCATTAATTACAGATGGTTTAATATAACTTAATAATCCACCTCCTTTTATGCGGCCATTTGATACTCTAAAAACATTTTGAACACTATTTACACTTTTTGTTTTAAATTATGAATCATCAGAACTAAAAAAAGTTTCATCAACCGTTCTTCCTTGTTGTTATCACCAACAAGAAAGCATGGGGATATATAAGTGCTGTCGGTTACAAGACCAGTAGTGGATTAATAAATGAATTTCCATTCATCAAACAAAAAATCCTCACCATTAAATACAAAATAGATATTCCCTATTCCATTATCTATTGTCCGCTTTATTTTCTTTGAGAGTGTAGTCCATTCCTTCCCATCACATATAAGGGAAACAAGAGGAGTGCCTTTAAGATTATTTACATAAACATCAATTTTACCTTTTCCTTTTACCCTAGCTTCGAATTTGGCAGGAATCTGTTTGCTAAAATCAGCTCCGCGGACCATGATACATTGTTTGTCTGATTTTCCTTTGGCAACCATATTGCCCACTTTCCCAACAGCTTCGAACTGGACTTGCCCCGAAGTGCCTGCAGTAGTTTCTGCTTGCTGAAGAACGAATGGATTTAAAGGGTTAAGTTGTGAAGGACCTTTAAAAGTTGCTTTGCCCATAGGGATATTCACATTCTCTTCATCCACCTGCATTTCTTCGATACCCACATTACGATACCCACCTTTAGTGCCAAAATAATCCTGTAAATACATGGCATGGTAAGCAAGATAATATTTCTCTTTAAACTTGAACAGGCGCGTGTGATTGTTTGTCAAAGGACCCACATTAACGTCACCAGTGTTCTTAAAGTAATTATCGCGATACTTCCAACTATCCGGATTTAAGGGTGTTTTACTCGTCATATAACACATACTGCATGCGGTTGGTTTATCAATGTTGCTATAAGGCCATTCAGTACGTTGTTCCCAACTCGTATTATAGGTATAAACCCAGGTTTCATTGATAAAGTTAAGGTCGCTTGCCTCAAAAAAATAAGGAGCGGGTATCTTAGCAACATCACTGGTCAAACTGATCATATCTGCTCCTAATTTGACGATTCTGGCATTATCTGGCATATATTTCGTTTTAGGTTTTCCGCCTCCAAAAGTCAGCCAGCCTGTACCTTGGTCGTCAATCACAACTCCGGGATCGAATGGAGCTTCGACATCCACTCCGGGGACAGAACGGTCAACGATGTTCTTTCCCAATGGATCACTCCACGGGCCAACGGGAGAGGTGGAAGTAAGCATGGCTGAGCCAACACCGCTATTGGAGTAATACAAATAGAAGTGCGTCTTACCATCTGCTTCCAGTCTGGATGTAATGGAAGGCGCCCAAGAATTCTGAGTCCATGGTGCCAGCTCGGCAGTATTTATGAGACCATGATACGTCCAGTTGACCATATCATCTGAAGACATCATGACCAGTGTGCGAATTTTCTCGTATGAATTTTTTCCATCCTTTCCAACATGCTCATACTGTTGATGATCATTCGTGGCATACACATAAATTCTGCCATTGTATTCTACAGCTGTTGGGTCGGCCGTAAACATAAAATCTAATAATGGATTTGCATCATTGGAGGTAAGTTTCGGCGAAACATTTGCGAATTTTTCTGCCAGGTTTTCTTTAACCTTTTTCGGTTTACCTGCATGAGTCCGAGCTTCTGCAGATTCACTGCCTCCCAAAAATGCCATAATAACGGCTGTACTTAATAATACTTTTTTTCTAAACATACTTTATTTTATTTTATTTTATCCAAAAAAAAATGGATACTCGTTAAGGATTAATTGAGTTAATCCAGTTTCATTGCTTAAAGCTTTATATTGTGTTGTAGAAGCTCCACCATCACCACTTGATGTACTCCTTCTGGTAAAAAAGAAACAATTGTTGCTAAAACCACTAATTATGGGACTTCGTCTTCGTTTTTTGAACAGGAGACCGAAAATACCGGTAATGATCAGCAGTAGTATTTATGAAAATGTTTACGTTTCATTTTTTTATTTTTTTAAAATTATCTATTGCAATTATTTTAAGTTTATTCCAAATGATTACCAGTAAGCTTCTTTGCTTATAAATCGAGCTCAGGTTAAGAGTCTTATCCTGCTATTTAACCGGTGTAAATTTGTACAGATCACTCCATGAATTTCACTCAACTTTTCTAGATAACCATACCTTCATTGTTTCAACTCCTCTGTTTGACCATGAATAATAGGGTATAAAAATCGGCTGGTCAGTTCCTTTTAACCCTACTAAATTGCCTTTAAGAATGTTGACCTGGTTAGATAAAATATTTTTTTTCTCAACAAGAAATTCATCATTGTCATGAATGGCCATTTCAGATAATTGCCCGCTATTGTCAATCTGTTCTGTACAATAAACAATAGGGCCATATTCAAGAGCAACGAGGTCTTTGTTTGATTGTACTTTTTCGTTGGTAATAACACGTCGGACATTCATGGGAATTGACCATTCGATTTTATCTCCCTTGCTCCAGTTTCTTTTTATTTCAAGATAACCGTTATTCATTGTCAGGTTTTCGTTCTTACCGTTAATCTTCAGATTCATTGTTCCTGAATTTTCTCCTATGTATTGATAAAGGGTACCGGGAACAGGCTTATTCACTGCCCATCCGGGAATGCGGAGCTTTAAGGTAAAAGCTGCAGTTTTCTCCGGATTAACTTCAATATTAACCTGTCCATTCCATGGATATCCTGTTTGTTGTTTTACTTCAACCTTTGTATTCCCTACAGTTAACTTCGCTTGATTAGACATAAAAAGATTGATATATAAATCATTTTTATGAGTAGCATAAACGAGCCCTGGTACTGAAGGCAAGAACCTGATTAAATTGGTTGGGCAACAAGAACACTCAAACCAGGACTGGCGGGTACACGAACCATGGTTAAAAGTATATTTGGCATCCGATTCCAATGGATTTGGATAGAAAAATTTATTCCCACTCAAAGAAATACCAGCAAGCAATCCGTTATACAATGTTCTTTCAATAATGTCGTAATATTTTGATTCACCAGTCAGAAGAAATAATCTATGGTTCCAATATACATTACCAATAGCAGCACAAGTCTCGTTATATGCCGTGAGATTGGGTAGTTCATAATTATCTCCGAAAGCTTCTCCTTCATGTCTCGAGCCGATACCTCCTGTAATATACATTTTCTTGTTGACCATATTTTCCCATAGCTTATGCACAGCATTCAGATAAGCCGGATCTTTATAGATGGCAGCAATGTCAGTCATCCCTGCATACATGTATACGGCTCTTACTGCATGTCCAACTACTTCTTCCTGTTTAACAACAGGCAAGTGATCCTGGTTGGAGCTTCCATACAATTGATGAGTCGTTGGATCTCCTCTCCAGTCCAGATAAAGTTTTGCCAGTTCAAGATACTTTTCATTTTTAGTAATATGATAGAGTTTGATTAATCCCGTTTCAACAATCTGGTGCCCCGGCGGAATTCGAAGCTTACCAGAGCCGAAGGTAGCCACCAGCAAGTCAGCATTTTTAATGGCGATATTTAAAAAATTTCTTTTGCCCGTGGCGATGTAATGTGCCGATGCAGCTTCAAAAAGATGTCCGCTATTGTATAACTCATGGCTCGCACTTTCTCCAGCCCATCGTTTCCCTGCCGGTTTATACCAATCTGCAGGAGAAGTTGTCGGGTCTATGGTCATCCAGGTAGTAATATATCCATCTTTCTCCTGTCCGATTTTAATAATGGCGATAATGGAATCAAGGTAGGCAAGAAGAACAGGATTAGGATTGCTGATAAGCGAATAAGAAGCTCCTTCTATGATCTTATATAAGTCCGAATCATCCCAGGGCATTTTTCCGCGCACCTTGCCTTTTTTCATTCCACCGGCGATAAGAAAACTTTCCATTCGCCCTTCTTTTGAACATTTATCAAAAGCATAAGGAATGGTAGTATTCTGAATGACCTTAATTTTGGGTAGCCAGAAACTATCGGTCAATACTACATTTTGAATCTTTACTGCCTTGATAGGGTAATCGCTATACTTTGTTTGTGCTTTTGTACAAGCAACAATAAATATTGATACTAAGAGAAAAATAAAATTTTTCATTGATTTGTATTTAGTTGAAAATTTATTTAGTAACTTTTTTTTGCCATTTATCAGGTTAAGAAATCCTATCCTGCTATTTAACCGGCGTAAATTTGTACAGAACCACGCCATGCATCGGAACCTTCACCGAAAGAGCCTCTTTGTCCGCATGGATTGTTATAATATCTTTCTGGCGCCAAAGATCACGCACCTTTTGCTTTCCTGAAATACTAAGCTTATTCAGATCCTTGTAAGAGATATCCACTTTCTCGAGACCGAAATTGCAAAAGCCTACTGCACGACTGCCATCTTCTAATTCTTTTACATAAATACGCAGATCTCCGATAGTCTGAACACAGGTAGCCTGTATGCCAAGAGCATCCTGATTAACAGCAATCACTTCATCGTTTGTCAATAAATTCAGGGTAAAGTCATCCAGCTTTTCCAAATCGCAACCCAGTAGCAGAGGCGTAGAGAAAAGGCTCCAAAGGCTGACGTGAAGATACTGCTCGTCTGGTCTAAGCAAGGTCGGATGAAGGTTACCCCAGCCTACATATCCTACAACCAGCATGTCCGCATCGTTCCAGTTACCGGGTTTAGCCCAGGGTGCAGACTGCTCATGAGCTAATGCAATGCCTTTAACGTTGGACCAGTTGTCCGTTATATCATTCGTTGTACGCCAGGAGTTCCCGCCTACCGAATCGCCCCATTTCCAAACATCCGACATTCCGTACTGACACAGGCTGAAAACAATGTCGCGGGGCTGCTGACGGATATACTCTCCCATTATTTTGTATGGTTTGACGGCGATAGACAATTGATAACCACCATTGTAAGATATGGAGATTACTTTGCTTGGGTCGTTGTCAGGTATTCCATTTACCGCTCCTCCATAGCTGCACCAATCGTATTTCAGATAATCGAAACCCCATTTGGCATAAGTTTCGGCATCTTGCTTTTCATAGCCATAACTGCCGGCACCGCCATCACAGGTCCAGGGACCGGGACTGGAATAGATGCCAATCTTCAAACCGAGACCATGCACATAGTCTGTCAGGGCTTTCATATCTCCAAACCTTTTATTAGGAGCTATATTACCAGCCTCGTCCCGCAGCTTGCCTTGCAGGTCGGGATCTTTCGAATCGCGGTTATTTTGCCAGTACCCGTCAATATTTACATAATCCCATCCGTAATTTACAAGTCCGGTTTTCACCATTGCTTCCGCAGCGCGCTTAACTTTCTCACCAGAAACTTCTCCAGCGAAACAATTCCAACTATTCCAACCCATTGGCGGGGTAAGTGCAATTTTATCACCACAGATAATGCGTAAACTTTTTTCGGCTATACCTTTTGCGTTCTTTGCCTTCAATTGAATAACGTAAGTGCCGGCTTTTACAAGCTTACCAGTGATAAGTCCTGTTTTTTGATCCAGTTTTAGTCCCTGAGGCAAGCCGGTAACCTGAAAGCTCATTGGCCGGATTCCAGTGGCAGGTATCCTGAACTGAAACGGAGATCCCGGGCGGACACCGAAAACGCTTGCGCTATTGATCTTCGGTTTTGCCGATGGCTTAGGGGTAAGAATGTAGGGCTCACTCGGGACAGGATAAAAAGTAGCAAAAGTTGTCACACCGACAGCCTCAAATTTAGCATCAGCCCAGTCGGCATGATCGCTGCTGTTACCGTTTCCTCCTTCTGTTACCACCAGCCCAAGTTTTTTCACACCCGAAAGTTTCACATTACATGGCCGAGCAGTATCGCCTTCATGCATTACACCGCTCGACCAAAGCTTCACTCCATCGCCGTATACAATAAACTCTACGGCAGAGTTACGCCCTTTCACCTCATCATCAATGCCAACCTGCGCGGTAAACGAATTTGCCTTACCATCGAGTTGAATAAAAAGAGAACTTTCTGCGTGTGTGCCGAAGCCACGCTCAAAGGTTTTGCCTGCGATGGTCATGATGTTGTCATCAACCGTCTTGTTTTTTTTAGGTAGGCCCCAGCCCTGTGTAGTTGGGCTGAGATCCAGTTGATCTAACCAAACAGTTTGTGCGGAAAGGTTACCGCTAACGATTAGCAGTAAAATAATTTTATAAAACTGTTTAAGTTTCATTTTTTGTTTTTTTTTGAATCAATAAATTTTAAATCCATTGTTTCGTTGAGAATCTTTAAGTAAATCTGTGACTCCTAAAAATCACAGATTTTTTAAATTCAATACTGTTTAATAATACTTTGCATTTTAATTTAATCAGAACATCTATACACCCTGATTTAACTAATTTTAATTCAATTAATATGCAACTGAATTAGTAATTGAATTTCCATTCATCAAACAGAAAATTTTCTCCTTCAAATACAAAATAGATATTACCTACCTCTTTATTTATTTTCTGTTTTATTTTCTTTGAGATTGTAGTCCATTCTTTCCCATTAGATTCAAGGGAAACAAGAGGTGTACCTTTAAGATTATTTACATAAACATCTATTTTTCCTTTTCCTTTTACTCTAGCTTCAAATTTGGCAGGAATCTGTTTGCTGAAATCGGCTCCCCGAACCATGAGACATTGTTTGTCTGCTTTTCCTTTGGCAACCATATTGCCCGTTTTACCGACAGCTTCGAACTGGACTTGCCCCGAAGTGCCTCCAGTGGTTTCTGCTTGCTGAAGAACGAATGGATTTAATGGGTTAAGTTGTGACGGACCTTTAAAAGTTGCTTTGACCATGGGGATATTCACATGCTCTTCATCTACCTGTATTTCTTCGATACCTACATTACGAAAACCACCCTTGGTACCAAAATAATCCTGTAAATACATGGCATGGTAAGTAATATAATATTTCTCTTTAAACTTGAACAGGTGCGTATGATTGTTTGTCATAGGACCCACATTATCTTCACCAGTATTCTTAAAATAATTATCACGATACTTCCAGCTATCTGCATCTAACGGTGTTTTACTCGTCATATAAGATATGTTGCATATGGTTGGTTTGTCAATATTGCTATAAGGCCATTCAGCACGTGCATCCCAATTCGTACAGTAGCTGTAAACCCAGGTTCCATTCATAAAGTTAAGATCGCTGGCCTCATTAAAATAAGGAGCGGGTATCTTGGCAACAACGCTGGCCAAACTAATCATATCTGGCCCTAATTTGACAATCCTGGCATTATCCGGCATATATTTCGTTTTAGCAGATCCACCTCCAAAAGTCAGCCAACCTGTACCTTGGTCGTCAATCACAACTCCGGGATCGAATGGAGCTTCGACATCCACTCCGGGGACAGAACGGTCGACTATATTCTTTCCTAATGGGTCACTCCACGGGCCAACGGGAGAGGTGGAAGTAAGCACGGCTGAGCCACCACCGCCATTGGCGTAATACAAATAGAAGTGCGTCTTACCATCTGCTTCCAGCCTGGATGTAATGGAAGGCGCCCAGGAATTCGTACTCCATGGTGCCAGCTCGGCAGTATTTATGAGACCATGATAAGTCCAGTTGAGCATATCATCGGAAGACATCATGACCAGTGTACGGATATGCTCGTATGAATTTTTTCCATCCTTTCCTACATGCTCATACTGCTGATGATCATTCGTGCCATACACATAAATTCGTCCATTGTATTCTACAGCTGTTGGGTCGGCCGTAAACATAAAATCTAATAATGGATTCGCATTATTGGAGGTAAGTTTCGGCGAAACATTTGCGAATTTTTCTTCCAGGTTTTCTTTAATCTTTTCCATTTTACCTGCATTAGTCTGAGCTGATACGAATTCTCTACCTCCCAGAAAAGCCATAACGACGACTGTACTTAACAATACTTTTTTTCTAAACATACTTTTTTATTTTATCTAATAAACGTTATTCTAAATTTTTAATTTATAATTGATAGGATGAATGATTTTGGAAGATCTTACTTATCGAACTTCCACCAGTTGAAATTGAACAGATCGCCTTGATTGCCTTTAAAAACAAAGTACAGATAGTGAACTCCCTTTGTCTTATTTACTTTAGTTGAAACGGTGGTCCAACTTTGTAAGCCTCCTGTGTTTTTTACCTCACAGGATCCCAATAGTTCTCCGTTGCGACTATCTACATGTATTTCGATAAAACCACCTGATGCCGATGAAACATTAGTCTGAAATATTCCTGCTCCTTTCTTAAAATCAACACTTCGTACTTTGATAAAATCACCATTGCTGATTTCGGTTACATAAACTCCGGCGTTGGTGCTGCGTTCGGTTTCAATCCCCTGCTCCCAGGCCATAGTTTCCGCTTCATGGCGGATGAATGGATTTAAATGTTCAACAGGTTTTACACCTTCGACTGTTGGCGTTATCCGCAGAATGCTCCCATCTTCATTGTACTGGAACTCCTCCAGACAAATGGAACGCGTAAAGCCTCCGCCTCCTGGCAATGCGCCGTTATGATAGAACAAATACGATTCGCCTTTATGGCGAAAGATACAGCGTAGTGCAGTGTTTCAACTTTGCAATCAAAGGGGTTCCTATTTTCATAATGCAACGAATTTTTCTTTATTAAATAGTTTAAGCAATAAAATAAAAACTAATCACATTATTTTAGTGATGCGCAATGCTGTAAAAGGTTTTTGCGGAAGTTGAATTAAACTTTTTCCGCTAAATTCTCCCTTAACAGGCGTAATTGCCATATCCCATGCATTGATAATTTCAATTTTATATTTTGAATTTTCGGGTAAATATACAATTTGGCTGCGTGGCTGGTCAGCATTAAAATAGTGCAGAAAATATTCATCTTTAAAAGCAACACATGAATAGGGCACCCAAAATTCCGTATTGATAACTGGCGTTAAATATCCTGGGGCAGATTCAATTATATTTCTTAAAAACTTAATCCTTTCCTGACTTTGTCCCTTGAGAACTCCCCCTTTTGACCACCACAAAATATCTTGCGATTCATATCCCCATTTAACGGGATTTTCAGTAACATAAGTTTCTCCATGCCCAACAAAGCCACCATTTACAACACCACGCCAAAATTTGTCCACCATCTCTTGACCAGTTAAATTTCCCCATGGCCAATTAATATTTCCTTCGTACCGACATTCATCATAAACTATTGGTTTTTTATATTTTGGCCTTAATTCCATTGCTTTATAAGTGTCTTCATTCTGTATGCTCACATGTGTGATCAAGGGATTTGTGTGGTCATAGAGGTTAGGCCCGTTGTGTATTGAACGCAAATGATTGTATGGATCTTTTTCGGTAAATAACTGAATAAAATGATCCCAGTCGTCTATCTTCTTAAACTTCATATAATCATATTCATTAGCCAGACTCCACCATACGTTTTTATAGGCAGCAAAGCGGGCAATAATATAATTGATATATAAATCATCGGTTTTTCTGTCCATTTTTTGAAACCCCCAACGGTCGTAAGGATGAAAAATAATTAGATCGGCTTCGATGCCAAGTGAATCCAATTGCGCTATCCTTTTCTCAATATTCTGAAAATATGCAGGGTTAAATTTCGTGTAATCCCAATCAGTTAAAGGCTTTCCCTCAAAAGGATACAAGAGTGGCTCGTTTTTATTCCAATCGTAGTCTTTAGGGAAAATACACATGCGCATTTTATTGAAATATCCATTAGCAAGGGTTTTCAATGTTAATTGGGCAAGACTATCTCCTTGATGAACCCATCCATAACAGGTGGTACCAAAAGGGTAATATGGTTTATTGTCTGAATAAGCAAAATTAAAAGTATCTTTTACTACTACTTGTCCGTGATTGCTAGCGGTGTTTGAAAAACATTCAAATTTTCCTTTTTTATTATTAAGTAACTTTAAATTGCTTGATGTGATATAAGTCCAGGCACCTGTCGCTTGTGGCATAAAACGGATTTTATATATCCCATTTCCATCATAAAAGCCTGAAACTATTTTTATATTCTCACCATTTGTAAATTTAGCACTTAGTTGTACATCAGTGAACGGATTACCTTTTGAGTCACCATTAAGAACGATCTCATAAATACGCCATTTTTCAACTTTGTTTTGAGCCGAAATACTCAAAAAAGATAAAGAGACTGCCAATAATAGTATTAATCTACGCATAATTGTAATTGTTTAATAAATATCAATCCATATGAGATTCCTTATCCATATGAGATTCCTTCGGTACGGGTATCTATTTTTTAACATCCTAAATGTATCCCAAAGAGACTCCTAGTTCAAAATAGATACAGTTGAGTTCTTCAAAAACATCGTGGTCTGCTTTGGTCAATTTCTTTTTTAGATAACAGATTTCTTTTTTTGTTAAAATTTATTTTAAGAATTTCCAATAATCAAAATACAGTATATCGGTCTTGGCTTTTCCTTTAAAAACAAAATACAAATCGTGAATTCCTGAAACTTTTTTAACATCAATTGTCTGCAATGCCCATTTGTCATTGCCTCCCGCCATTGGCACATTTACGGTTCCGATTAACTCTCCGTCTTTAGTGTCCAATCGTATCTCCATTGAAACATTTCCGTTGTGCGTTGTGCCGATTCTTGTTGTCAATTTTGAAGCGCCTTTACGGAAATCCACCTCTTTTACTTTGATAAAAGCGTCATTGTATTTTGCCGTAATAAAAGTGCCGGCCACATTATCTTCCATCGACTTCACTCCTTCAGACCAGGCAATGGTTTCAGCTTCCGTTTTGACATAAGGATTTAATGGATTTAAACTCTGTTTAATACCTTCTGTCATATTCATTTGCACGATTGAACCATCTTTATTAAACCTGGCTTCTTCTACACATACTGAACGGGTAAAACCGCCACCACCCGGCAATGCACCATTGTGATAGAAAAAATAGCTCTTTCCCTTAAAATCAATTATACCAGGATGATTGGTAAAAGAATTTCCTTGTGTAGGCATGACGACACCTTGATATTTCCATGGTCCTGTTACACTTTTACTGGTTGAATAACCAATATGTTCCGATATTGGCCCTGCGGCAAAAAACAGATAATACAGACTATTGCGTTTATACAACCATGGTCCTTCCTCATAAGTGGTAGGTCTTATTTCATTTTTTTCTCCATCGCGTTTACCAAAAGATTCTATAGTATTGGGTATTTGTTTAACTTCACCCGAACAGGATATCATGTCCTTATTCAGTTTTACGTAATACAAGCCGGGATTTCCCCAAAACAAATACGCCTGACCATCTTCATCAATAAATGGGGTAGGATCAATATCGTTCCAGGGATGATGATCGATGAGTTTCTTGCCAATAGCGTCTTTAAACGGACCATAAGGGCTATCTGAAACCAAAACTCCTATACCTCCGCCATGCATGGGACAGTATAAATAAAATTTACCATCTCGTTCAATACACTGAACTGCCCAGGCACCATTATCCTGCTTTGCCCAACTAAAATCTTTAAGGGAAGCAACTACTCCGTTATCTGTCCAATTGACCATGTCGGTTGATGTATAAAGCGACCAATTGAGCATTTTAAAGCCCTTGCCATCGGCATTGGCATCGTCTTCATCATGGCTTGTATACAGGTACACTTTACCATTATGCACCATTGGTGCCGGATCTGCCGAATACTTGGTTTGCACAATAGGATTTTGTGCTTCTCCTATGGAACAATTTAAAATAGTTATAAGTGTCGCTATAAGTTTATAGGTATGTTTCATTTTAGTTATTTACTTTATTAATATTTAATTCTAAACCAGTCAAAATCAACATGCCCACCGGTATTTTTTGTTGCATAGTTAAACAAGCCAAAACGGTACCCCATAAAATGTGGGATGTCATATTTCATTTTCAATATATTTCCAATAGGATTCCACACTTTTCCATCTAAGCTGTACGAGAATTTAGCTTCGTCTTTCCCATTAAGAGCGTAAAGGCTAATAGCTTCATCGTTCATACCGGTAAAATCGCAATCAATTCTGAAATAAATTTGGTCTTGATCCAATGGAATTCGCTTTACTTCGACAGGCTTATCATTATCAGTAGTGATCATTACTATCGACTTTTGTCCCGCGTCAATTTTAACCCCCACTAATCCATACTTTTTTTGGAGAACTGAGAATCCGGCAAAATCACCATCTTTCATTTTGGAAACATCCAGAGCAACGGAAGCTGAGCTAGTTGGCCCAATAGTACGTTGTGTAAGTGTGTTTCTGGCCTGAAGAAAATCAGTGTCGATTCTTCCTGTTTTGAGACGCAGGAATCCTTTTCTTTCAGTTACAGACCACAGCGCATTATCTGGATTATGATTCCATTGCCATACTAAAGGAAGTGCTGCTTGTCCTTTTTTACGGTTGAATTCATCAGAAGCAACCAAATTCGGAATCAAACCTTTACTGGCTGGCAGGTCTAATATTTCCGGGGCTTTACCATTTTCTCCTAATACCGGCCAACCGTCTTCCCACTTTACGGGAACGAGATAAGGAACGCGGCCAACAGGACCATAATCGCGGAAAAGATAAGAGAACCAACGTCCATCGGGAGTGTCTATCAATCCTCCTTGAGCAATTCCTCTATCCTCAAAGCCAACTTTTCCTTCCCAGGGACCGTTGATATTATCTGCCCTATGTATAAGTACAGTTCGCATTTCACCTCGTGGTGCGCAAATATTAAATAGGTAATATTTTCCATTTACTTTAAATAATTGAGATCCTTCAGCTGCAAGGCCTATTTCTTTTCCTGTTGGTGCGCTGGCGTTTTCGATGAGAACCCTCTCCGGAACGTCTTGTCTAATTCCTGTTAGATCCTCGTTTAATTCAACAATTTTTAGTCTTTCCCCGCCATAAATCAGATATACTTTGCCATCATCATCAAAAAATAAAGAACTGTCATGAAGCGATGGCTTAAAAGAAACTCTTTGCCAGTTTCCTTTATCTATATCTTTTGTTTTAAAAACATAGGTTTCACCTGGTATGTCATGTGCAAAAGTGGTTAGATAATACATACCCTTGTGGTAGCGCAAACTACTTGCCCATGAACCTCTGCTATAGATGTTTTTTCCTTGTTCCAAATTTAGCGCCGGCAAATCTGCCAAAGTATCGTAGGCATAGTTGATCAGTTTCCAATTGACAAGATCTGTGGATTTCATAATGGGCACACCTGGGTTCATGTGCATTGTTGTACTGGCCATATAATAATTTTTACCAACCCTGATTATCGATATATCAGGCACATCAGCAAAAATAATTGGATTGGTTGCTTGTTGTGCATGAACATTATTTGAAAAAGACATGCAACTCAATAGCACAACGCAGGATAAAAAAATTTTAATCATTATTTAAAAATGTATAATTGTGATGACTGTTATTCTATTTTAGTGTTGTTCTTCTTTATGGTTTTCTTAGCAGCTTCGCTAGATGACCCAGTCGGAAAGGCATCCCTAAGCCCCTCCGTTTTTAGGAGGGGTTAGGGGTGGTTCTTTTTATGTTGTTCCACCAAATTGTAATTTATAATGAACTGACACTTATCGCCATTCCAGAAAAAAAGCTTTAATCCAACATTACTTTTTAATTATAACCAGCTTTAATGGCATCTAACAGAGCCTGATCCTTTACCTTATTATTAGCTCTATCTAACATAAAACCTATCTCCCACCAGAATGGTACCATACCATTTTCTCTAGCCGTTTTGGTCACAAAAGTTGCCCAGGCATCTACAGACTTGTTATGCATCTCCGTATCCAGAGGAATCTGCCCGTTACGCTCGGCAGTACGTCTCCAGGTTCCATATTCACCCAGCATTACAGGGATACCTGCATCAACAAACTTTTTAATCTTTCCGATTTCTGCACGGAGCTCATCCTCTTCTCCATCAGGCGCGTTGCGTTCCGGCTCAATAGTAGAATGGTTCCCAGCCCCCCAGTAGTAACTCGCTTTGGTGTCCGGATTATATAATCCATCTTTTTCTAGATTAAAATGCCAAGGCCCATAAAAATGTACCTCAAGCATCATTTTGTTTGGTACTGGATCATGAGGAAGCGTAGTCATCAAACTAGAAGTTTTAATAATGTCAGTTGAAGGCCCCTGTACAACCAGCACTCGGTAACTATTTCTACCTCCGGTAGCGCGAACTGTCTTGATGAAAGTTTCGTGATAACTATTAAGTATGGCCATCTGCGCGGCATTTTCAACCGCAGGTTCATTTGTGCCAGCAAATATAAGGTGCTCATTAAAATCACGCATCTTTGTAGCAATCTGCTCCCAAATTGCTTTTAGCTTCTGATTAATCACATCTTGTTCTGCCGCATTGACACTTTTTTCCAGCCAGCCACCATCTCCATGAGCATTCAGCATCACATACATATCATTTTCCACACACCATTTAACCACTTCATGCACACGATTAAGCCATTCAGGGTCAATTGTCATTTTATCCTTATTACTTAAATGACTCCAAACCCATCCAGTAGGAAGACGTACAGTATTGAAACCTAATCCTTTTACAAATTTCACATAGTCTAAGGTCAATTTACTATTCCACTCCCCTTCTACAGGAGATTCCATGGTATTACCAAAATTTATTGCCATTCCCATTTTTGCCGCCAATTCTACGGCTGTACTGCTCATTTCTGTTGCATCGGGAGCTTTAGGCGTTAAATTATATGATGGGTATAAATAACCTGCTTGTGTAATCTTAATTCTTCGGGCCTGACCATTTGCTGCCTCAACAGTTACTATGGTAGAGCGAGTTAATCCAGTTTCATTAATTAAAGCTGTAATTTGTATTGCAGTAGTTCCACTAACACCACTTGCTTTGGTTACTTGCAACCAGGATGTTGCCGAAATAACACTCCATGTACTGTTTGCTTCAATGGTGATTTCCTCTGACGTACCACCTTCTGGCTCAAAAGAAACAGTAGTTGCTGAAACCACTAATTGTGGGGCTTCGTTTTCGTCTTTTGAACAAGAAACCGAAAAACCGGTAACAATTAGTAGTAGTAAAATTTTATAAAAATGTTTTATTTTCATTTTTTGTTTTTTAGATTTATATACTTCAATCAATGACTTTTATATTTAAACCTCATGGTTTCCATGAGGTTACCTATTTGTAGTAAATCTGTGATTCCTAAAAGTCACAGATTTTTTAAATTCAATCCTATGCATAAACCTCTGCAAAACTGTATTTTTATTTAGTTATAGTGCCTCTTATTATTTACTTATATCCTGCGATAATGGCATTTAGCATATCTTGATCCTTAACCACATTATTTTTTCTATCAAAAACTTGACCTACCTCCCACCACATTGGTAAAAAACCATTCGCTCTCATGGTTTTGGTCGTAAAAGTTAGCCAGTAGTCCACAGACTTGTTGTGCATCTCCGTATCCTTAGGAACACCCCTTCCGAGGTCGGCAGTCCGTCTATAGTCTCCATATTCACCCAATATCACAGGGATACCCCTATCAACAAACTTTTTCATCATTCCGAGTTCAGCAATGACCGCATCCTCTTCTCCAAAGGTGGCGTTGCGCTCCGGCTCAATAGTAGAATGATTCCCAGCCCCCCAGTAGTAAGCCACTTTGGTGCCCTCACCATGATCTCCATCGCGGTTCATTATAAATGGATAAGGCGAGTAGAAATGCACCTCAACCATCATACGATCAGGTACCGGGTCGTAAGGAAGCGTATTCATCAGCTTAGAAGTGTATTCACAGCTACCACTAGGTCCCTGCACAACCAGCACCCGGTTACTGTTTCGGCCTCCGGTAGAGCGAACTGCCTTGATGAATGTTTCGTGATAACTATTAAGTATGGCCATAATCTTGGCATCCCAACACCAAGGTTCATTCGTGCTGGCAAATAGAAGGTGTTCATCAAAATCACGCATTTCTGTAGCTATCTGTTCCCAAAGTGCTTTTTGTTTCGCATTAACAGAATCTTTCTTAGCTTCAGTGATATTACCTTCCAACCAGCCATTGTCCCAGTGAATATTCACCATCACATACATTTCATTTTTCACACACCACCCAACTACTTCGTGTACACGGTCAAGCCATGCCGGGTCAATTTTCGCTTTTGCCGGATCGATTAACTTACCCCAGTTATAAGCACAAGGAAGTCGTATCGCATTAAAACCTTTTGCTTTCAAAAATTTTATATATGATTCGGTAACTTTAGTACCATTCTGCCAGTCGCCTTCGTTTGGGGTCTCCATGGTATTGCCAATATTTATTCCCATTCCCATACGCATTTTCGCCGCCAGTTGCACGGCCGTGCTGCTCATTCCGGTCATGTCGGGCGCTATGGGCGATGTATTATAACTTGGATATATGGCGGGGCCCTGAGAGACCGTCACTCTTCTTACCTGCCCATTAGTTGCTGTAATAGTTAAGATCATAGATCTGAAATTTCCAATATTGTTGGCCGAGGCTGTTAATGTAATAGTAGTACTTCCACTAGTACCACTCGATTTACTTAACTGCAACCAGGCTGTAGCCGAATTACTAATACTCCATGTACTGTTTGCTTCAATGGTGATTTCTTCTGATGTACCTCCTTCTGGTTCAAAAGAAACAGTAGTTGCTGAAACCACTAATTGTGGGGCTTCGTTTTCGTCTTTTGAACAAGAAACCGAAAAACCGGTAACAATTAGTAGTAGTAAAATTTTATAAAAATGTTTTATTTTCATTTTTTGTTTTATTTTAGAATTAATAAATTTTTATTTAAGACCTGCAGCGAATTTAACTTTTATGAAATAGCTGCAGGTCTTTATTTTTAATATAAATCTGTTATTAGATTAAAAAAAATTTATTCTTCAATTTTGATTTTTACAACCCTAATATTGTCAATAGCCGCATAAAAACCTGTTGCAGTTGATGAAGAAGTGAAATTTTTAAGGGTAAGATTATAACCACTCTCACCAGTAGGTCCCAATAATTTTTTTAAACTACTAACTGAAATACCATCTCCTAACGTGACCTTTTTTTCTCTGAATTCAGATAAAGGAATCGTTACGGTTTGCCAACCAAGTGTTTTATAAGCAAGAGTCTTATTAGAACCAGGAATTTTCCATGGCTCATAACGAGCTACATAACTATCCCCTGCAAATTCAGTTCTAAAATAAAGAGTACCTCCATTCCATGGATTAGGTATACTTATTTCAAATTGGAGCCCCCAGTTTTCAACAGGATCTGAAAGATTATCCACAGGCATCCATGCATTTTTATTATTAATTGAAGTATTATTAGCATTACCCAATTTGGCGTACTTACTTTCACCTCCAGCTAGAACAGGCGTATTAAAATACACGTACATAGAATTATTTGTTCCCATCGAACCATTAAAATCAGCTACGGGGCCAAAAGCTAAACTAATATCTCCCGACCAATCATAACCAAAATAATCACCCCACTCAAAATTTGCTAAAAGACCTAACCAATGGTCATTTTGAGTATTTATACTATAAGGAGTACTAACCGTTCCATACTCACTAACAATGGACACTGGTCCACTAGCGAAGTTCTTGTCAGGAGCCACAAACTCAACATATAAACCATCTGAATCTTCTGTAAAATTTGTAATAGTTGCACCGCCAAAACTTAAACTTGTAACACCATTTAAATTTTTACCATATATGCGTATCAAATCACCTTGTGAAGGATTTGCATTAGAAACAGCATAAATTTCTGGAACAATTAACACATTGAAATCATAGCTCCCAGATGCAAGAACAAGTACTCCTGCCCAAGGCAATGGCGCATCAATTTCTGGAAGTACAAATCCAATAGAACTACCATCTTCTACTGTTGTAAATGATGACACATCTACACCCGCTAGGGTCAGCTTTTCTATCAAATATAAATTGGTACCATAAATATAAATCGAATCACCTACCTTAGTAGCAGAAGTCATCGAATTTCCTGTGATAGTAGCTAGCGGAGGAATTACATCAAATTTAAAAGAAGTTGTTCCGCCTTTGGTGGTATAATTTATAGTATTAAGAAGAGCGGGGTCAACATTATAAAAAGGCACATCCCAAGGAACTTGTACAACAGCTGTTTCATCTGAAAACAATCCATGTTCGAAACTAGCAGTAAAACCATTAAAACTTATCTGGGTGGCTTCTTTTAAATTCTTTCCATGGATTACAATCCATTGCCCAGGGATAATAGTTGTCGCTAATGTATCATTAGGAGCGGGTGCATAATTCCTTACTGCTGTAATAACAGGAGCTCCATTTAAATCATCATTATTATTACAAGATATTAACATTGTAATAATCAACATCATACTTAAAAAAAGCAGGTGATTAACACGGTAATTTAATATTTTTTGCATATTTATATATTTTTTTTATTGCTATTCATAATAAGGTACTGCAGGTTCAAGCAATTTTGGATCAGCAATTACTTCTGATGTAGGTAATTGTAAAGTAAAGGTACCAACGGTTGCCGGAGAAATGACTCCAATAGGAGGTTGAGGCTTAGCTATTTTAGTATCGCCGTCATATTCAAATGTTACTCGTTGTTGATTGCTAAGCAGGGTAATTGCTTTTACCGGATTAAAATAAGAAAGTCTTACCAAATCAAACCAATATTGTCCTTCACAAGCAAATTCTAGCCTTCTTTCCTTCAAAATAATATCCATATTAAGCTGAGTTACCATAGGAGCACCAGGAATTGCTCGTTGTTTTACCTTATTGAAATATAGTAAAGCATCCGCATCAGTTGTAGAGGCATTGTTGCCCAAGATAGCCTCAGCATAAACTAAATAAATATCTGCTAATCTTAGTAATGGCGTATGCAATATGGAACTAGTAAACGTCATTGCAGGTGCATTGTTATCTGCTTCATTACCAATAATGTGTTTCTTCATAGTTGGATAAGTAGCAGTATAACCACCTTCAGCAGCATTTAACTCAGGGTAATGATCTCCAGTTAACATAAAAGTCGCTTTACGTCTTATGGAATCCTGCTCAGGATAAGCTAAATATAAATCATAACTAACTAATGGACCACCCCAACCACCAGCTTTTTGAGGAGTAATTTGAGGAGTTGGTGAGTATCGGCCCGATAAAAAATTACCTTCATCCCAATTTGCACCTGTAGTCCATTGCAGTGAAAATAATGATTCTGAACTATCATTAAATTGTGTTCTAAAAAGATCATAATAACTAGGAAACAAAACTAAACCACTGTTTTCAATCACATCTTTTGCAGTATTTTTTGCCAAATCCAAATATTGCTGATTACGCGTACCTCCCGATTGTCCCAATCCTGCCATCGTTAAATACACTTTACTTAACAAACCTTTTGCAGACCAAGTAGTTACTCTACCAGGCTGATCAGTCAAAGGAAGATTTTCGGCTGCAAAAATTAAATCTTCAGTAATAAATCGGTAAACATCTGCTCTTAAATTTCTATTTACTAAAGGTGATGTTATTAACTTCTCATTATCTACAATAATAGGCACGTCTCCCCATAATAAAGTAAGATGATAGTATGCTATGGCACGAATAAATTTTGCCTCCGCTATGGCAGCGTTCTTATCTGCCTCAGCAATTGTTGCTTTAGTATTTTCAATAGCCTTAATGGTAATATTACAATGCCCAATTACCATATAAAGCGCTTTCCAACCGCCAATTAAACGTTCGTTAGATCCATTAAGCGTAAACGTGTTAAGTTGTACTAAATCTTTACCTTGGTATGGTACAACAATGTTTCCGCTCATTACATCTCCTAATGGGAGGTATCCTTCATTATTCCATCGTGCCCATGGTTTACCATAAAGTGCTGCTGTAGCAGACCTAAGTTCTTCTTTTGTCTGATAAAAATTTTCAGTGCTTATATCTGATAGAGAAGGACGATCAAGAAAATCATCCTGACAGCTTACCATAAAAAGTACGGTAAATATCACACAAATATTTTTTAAATTTATATATTTCATAATACGTTATATTTTATTTGATTAAAGTCCTAAGTTAAGCCCAAAAGTAAATGTTCGTGCTTGCGGATAAAAGCCATTATCAATACCTGCCTGTAAAGGATTCCATGAACCTACTTCTGGGTCCATTCCTGAATATTTTGTAATAAGAAAGGCATTAGTAACAGTCGCATATACACGTAACGTATTTACATGTGCCTTTTTAAGTAGTTTCTGAGGAAATGTATAACCTAAAGTAATATTCTTACATCTGATAAAAGACCCATCTTCAACATAGTTGTCAGAGAAACGTTGGTTATTATTACCCGTATTAAGATGACTAAGTCCTACAATGGTAGTGGTTGGGTTTTTAACATATACATTTTCAGGAATATCCGCAGCAACATTAGGATCTCTTAAAGCAAGTTGCGCATAATTTTTTAATGCTTTTAGGAAACCAAATTGTGTCGAAGGATATTCTCCATTTATCCTCAATTCATTTACGACCTCATTACCCACGCTGGCACTAAAGAATATATTTAAATCTAAGCCTTTATATTTAAAAGTATTACCAAAACCTAATTGAAAATCAGGAATAGGAGAACCTAGCTTAGTTCTATCTTTTTCAGTGATAATGCCATCCCCATTTAAATCTTTAAATTTAAGATCTCCATACCATACACCTCCAGCGTTTGGCGTAACTGGTAATTCCTCACCATCATTATTAGCAGGTAACGCATGATTCTCAAAATCGCTCGCGGTTGCAAATACACCCCCATCTACTTTATACCCATAAAAATCACCCATAGATCCACCAACTTTTGTTTCAGAAACTATCTGTTCTGGGCCGTAAATCTTTCCAAGTAAAGAAGCCCCATCTGTATTTAATTTTAATATTTTATTTTTGTTATGGGATACTGTAAAATCTGTACTCCAACTAAAATCACCTTTAGTTATATTTGTTGAATTCAAATGAAGGTCAAACCCTCTATTTCTAACAGATCCTACATTTACATACGGAGCTCCAATTGTTCCTGGAGACCAGTCTGCAGCTGTTCCCGAATAAGCCGGTAATGGAATTTGCATCAACAAATCGTTTGTCAAACGATTATAAGCATCCACTGTAAGATTAACTTTCCAGTTAAAGAGTCTTACATCAAGTCCAGCATTGCTATATTCTGTTTTTTCCCATTGAACTTTAGAGTTTCCTAAAGCGGTTGTAAGACACGAACTACCGCTCAATGCGGTAGGTACAGTTCCTAATAGTGTTATATAAGCATTGCTTCTAACATTTTGATTATTAGTTTCACCATAACCCGCTCTTAATTTAAGTTCATTAATCCATTTTATATCTTTTAAGAAACCTTCATTATTGATCTTCCAAGCAAATGCTCCTGAATAGGTATTAACCCAACGATTTTCTGGACCAAATTTTGAAGAACCATCCGAACGCAGATTAGCTGTCAATATATATTTATCATTATAAATAAAATTAACACGCCCAAAATAAGATTCCTGTGCATTGTCTCCTTTAGTTCCACCATTGGTTGCTGTTTGCACATCACCGCTACCTATATTAGTAACATTGTTTGAAACATAACCTTTTCTTTCTGCGTTGACATTTTCAAACTGAGACAGCTGTGCCTCATGTCCTACCATTACATTAAAATTGTATTTGCTATTAAATACCTTAGCATAAGTAAGGAAACTTCTAAAAGCAGTATAATAATCTTGACCATAGCTATATTTTGCCTGATTGTCTGATTTCAAGGCTCCCCCAAACTTATACTTAGGGTAATATTCATCCTGTGTTCTAAATGCAAAATTACCAGACACTTCATTTCTAAAAGTTAGATCCTTTGTAAATGCTATTTCTGCGTAAAGATTAGCAAATACCTCATTTCTTTTATTATTATTTTTATTAATAAGTGCTAAAGCATAGGGATTTACACGTTTTTGAATCCACCCATCACTACTTTCTTCTCCAGCATATTCACCATTAGGATTTCTTACGGGTATATCTGGTTGTTGCCACAATGCCGCTGCAATAACATTTGAACTTGTTGTATTTACATCCTCGTCAACATGGCTTAACTGCAAACTGGTTCCAATTTTTAACCAACCTGTCGCTTTGTTATCCAAATTTATCCTTAAAGAAGCTCTTGTAAATTTAGATCCTATCGCTATACCTTCTTGACTAAAATAAGAACCCGACATTAAATATTGTGTTCTATCATTACCGCCACTCATTGTAAGCACATGATTGCTCGTTGGGGCATTTCTGAATAATTCATCTTGCCAGTTTGTACCTTTTCCTAAGTAGCTTGGATTTGCAAATTCAGGTCTTTCATCAAATCCCCAAACAGCAGCTCTATCGTTAATGAACGTAGCATATTCTTGCAAATCCATAGTAGGATACTTTTTTACTAACTGTTGAAAGCCAGTACTAAACTCATAAGAAATTTTTGGCGCTCCATCTTTGCCCCTTTTTGTGGTAATTACAATAACCCCATTAGTTGCCTGCGAACCATAAATAGAGGTTGCTGATGCGTCTTTCAATACATCAATAGATTCAATATCTGACGGACTAATAGTTGCTAATGGGTTTGAACCACCAGTACCCTGAGAACTTTGACCAATTATAACTCCATCAATTACATATAATGGAGAACTATTACCAAAGGTAGACAGACCACGTATTTGAATGCTAACCCCACCCCCTGGCTGTCCGGAAGTTTGTTGCACCATAACACCTGCAACTTTTCCCTGCAATGCTTGATCGAAAGTAGTAGGTTGGGTTTGGATGAGGTCTTTGCCCGTTATGGAAGATATGGATCCGGTAACGTCTTTTCTTTTCTGAGTTCCATACCCAATTACCACTACTTCGTCCAGCGATTTTGTGTTTACTGTTAAGCTAATTTTAATTGGTTTGCCGCTCACTTTTACTTCTTGAGCTGTGTAACCAATATAACTTACTTTAAGCGTTTCACCGACTTTTGTTTTGATGGAAAAGGCACCATTTAAGTCGGTCATAGTGCCTTGCGTTGAACCCTTCACCCAAATACTTACACCAATAAGGGGTTGTCCACTCGACTGTTCTAATACAGTACCCGTGACTGTTGTTACATCGGAATTTTGAGCCGATACCAACCCAAACGAGCATAGCATTACTGCGAGGATTGCATACTTGTTCAAAAGGTTTTTTGCTGCCTTTTGGATGCATCGAATCACATGATTTTCATTCATAATTCATTTTAATTTAAAGTTAGTGATTATTAATTCTGTTTATTGCCATTAACTAACTTGACTCATTTTGCTCAGAATTTGCATTATTCTTATACTGATACAAGAGTTGTCAAGTCTAGATAAATTCGTTATCTGTCAATAAACTTAGAATGTCTTTTCTTTTGTTTTTTATTTCTTTAAGGCATAAAAACACTCGACACAAAACTATACTTAATTTAGATAGACAATGGCATCGCTTTAGCCCAAATAAAGCTCCCGTTTTGCTCATTTTACATTAAAATATTCTCTCTAAAACAACTACTTAGCAATACAGAGACTTTTATGGTCTAATAGCGGATGTATTTTACCGACACCAAATAGATTCCGCTTGAAAGTGTGGACAAATTTGTTACTATTGGTGAAACCAAGAAGTGCATTATGTGCTAGACCTTTGATTTTCTGTTTATATTCTAGTCTTCTGTTGTGCGTAAAATTCCTCACTTACAAACTTTCTTGCCCCACTTTGTTTTTCACTAATTAGAAAATAAAAGTCAACAATTGAAGGTCTGATTTGTCTGCTAAGAGAATATTCTTGTATAATTCTAACAGTCTGTCTGAAATTCTTGTCTCCAGTCACGTAGTCAACAATTTCTAGTTTTTTAGCCACTTTCATAATCCCTAAATCTGGTTTCACACAGTCGTAACCAATGTCTAAGAGAAAATGAAGCAAAGGAATCGTTGACTGAAGCAAAGGGATTTTGTTGTCTTTTAATGTCGCCAAAAGTTTGTCAAACCCAATCCAGAAATCTTTAATGTCGTTTCCGGATTTAATTGTCTTCGGAATGTTCATCCCGTTAAGAATTATCGCAAAAGAACCAATTTGTTTTATCTTTCTCGCCAAGCTTACAATATGAAAAAGTTTGGTTTGTTGTCTAATTCCTTTCAGGGATTCCCAATGATTATCGACAATGTCGCAAGGATTCATTTTTACAACCCTCTCAATGTTAAAATTATCAAATACATTGTCGTACTTTCCAGATTTTAGAAGTCTCTCGACAATCTCTGAGTCTGAAAACTGACTATAAGCGATTAAATGAGAAAGTGTTCTTAATATTTCGTTGTCGTCAAGCAACGGTGAAACCGATTTATCTTCTCGTTTACTCTTTTCTTCACTAAATAAAGGTTCAATTTTAAAGCGGTCGACTCTTTCAATTAAGTTGTCAATATTGCTAAAGATATTTGTTTTTTTTAAACGGTCAACTTTTCCAATGGAGTTGTTAATGTCGATAAATATTTTTGCTTTCTCTGTCATTTTATTCCTGTCTGTTTTTTTTGTAGGTTTTTGACTAACGTTCACGTAAGTTTCAGAATTTCAATAGTTGCCTTTACGTGGCTAACATTGTCAATCGGCTATTTTCGTTTTTTTGGATTGCACTTAACTACCCATAGAATTAGCAATAAAATTTTACTCATGAAATATCTATTTTTTAAGGTCAAATATTTCTTTGTATTATCACACAAAAAAAATCTGCACAAAACTATACTTATTTTATAGAAATAATGGCATCGCTTTAGTCCAAATAAAGCACCCGTTTTGCCCATTTTGCATTGCGGAACTGTCTTCGACTCAACACATTAACAGTGCGTAGACTTTTGTTGCTTAATAGCGGCTGTTTTTCAACGACACTAAGGAGTTGTTAAACCAATATTAAAGTTTGTATAGCATCAGTTTAGTCATTGCAAAACGTATCATATTTTCCCTTGTATCAGTAAGAAACTCGAAATCTTTGGAAAGCCTTCGATAACTTTCAAACCATGCAAAAGTTCCTTCAACTATTCAGCATTCGGGTATAACTAGAACAGAAAGGTATTTTTCTTTAATACGATATATGCAATTGAAAAACCCTCAGAAGAATTATCTTCTACATTTGAAAGGTGCAAATTTGAACTGATGGGCTTTCTATAAATGCTGATTCTGGGTTTGATTCTAAAAATATTCGTTCGGCTTGTAACAAATGGAGTATTATTCCCAATGTTTGGAGAAACAAAAGATTAGTATTTATTGGATGATTTCAATACCGACTAAGGAAGCCAATTTACGAGTAATATTTTTATCAAGAAGCTGAAAAAGAGCGTGACAAAAATATCAATGAACGAAAATGTTCGTGCCTTGGACAATATTTTCGTTGAAAGATTATGGAGAAGCGTAAAATATGAGAACGTGTATGAAAATGGATTTCCTTTGTAGAAAGGATTTAATGACTATTTTTCATTTTTATAATGATGAAAGATTACATCAATTATTGGATTGTTAAACGCCAAAACAGAAATATGAACTAGCGGTCTAAAACGAGAATAACTTTTTATAGCATTGGAAGCCAAAAGATATTTCCCGTTTTGTCCGAACTAATTTGCAGCAACAAAACATATCTTAACTTGCTGTTAAATTGTCCTAGCATTGGGGAGTACTATAGATTTACTACGCAAACAAAGGTTTATCATTGAAAGAACTAGTGTGTAGATTGATAGTTTCATATCCCCTCGTAATAAGACTTGAAAGCTTAATACTAAAATGATTCTTTTCATTTTAGTGTTAGAAATTGATTCCAATTTATGGTCAATAAAAAAAGTTGCAGTAAAATTACCGCAACTTTTATTTTTTCGTTAGCACTGTTTTGCAATCAGTTAGGTGCCTAAATATATTATTCTATTTCATCTTGTTTCAGCGTTCTGACATATTCAGATGGCGACATACCAAATTCTTCCCTAAATTGCTTAGCAAAGCGCTTAGGCGAGTTAAATCCAACCTGAAAAGCTATTTGTGAAATTTGTAACTGACTTTTTTCCAGAAGTTGTTTCCCTCTTTTCAATCTCACCAGCTTAATAAATTCCAATGGACTCTTACCTGTTATTGCAATTAGTTTTCTATACAAATGACTATGACTTAACCCTAATACTTCGCACAGCACTTCTACACTAAAGTCCGGATCACCAATATTTGTCTCAACAGTTTGTATAGCTTTCTCAATTAGTTTTTCGTCTAAAGATGAAATAGTAATCTCACTTGGTTTAACTTCTAACTTTTGATTAAACGTTTTGTGTGATTTCAAACTCCATTCAAAAAATTTCAATATCCTCAACTTCAATATATCCAGATTAAATGGTTTGGTAACATAATCATCGGCACCTATTTCGAGACCTTCTATTTTATGTTCATCGGCTGTTTTTGCTGTTAGCAAAATAACCGGAATATGAGACCATTCAATGTTTGTTTTGATTTGCCTACAAAGTTCAATCCCATCCATTACCGGCATCATTATGTCACTTACTACAATATTTACATCATTTTGCGTCAGGAACGCCAATGCTTCCTGTCCATCGTTAGCAATGAGTACCGAATAGTCATTCATCAAATTATCATGAATAAACTCACATAAATCCTGATTGTCATCTACAAATAATAGAACAGGCATTTGCGGGTATATTTCTTCATGCTGAGGGTCTTGATACTCTTCTACATATTCATCCTCGGAAGTAACCTTAACAGCAGTAGTTTCAATTAGCGGGAAACGCAAAGTAAAAATACAACCACTTGGCTTATTATCAGTAATGTCAATTGAGCCTTTATGAAGTTTGATATATTCGCTAACTATATGTAACCCAATGCCACTTCCTGTTTTTCTTGAATTGTTCGATGTTTGGTAGAACCTATTGAAGACCAATTCTTTATCCTCGTTACTGATACCTATGCCATTATCAGACACACTTATACAGACATCTGTCTCAACTATGAACAGGTTTAATTTAATAATTCCACCATTGGGAGTGTATTTAAATGCGTTTGACAACAAATTCACAATTGACTTATACATTTTATCCTGGTCGTACTCCACCCATAAGTTTTCATGACTATTGTTCAATATAAAATTAATTTTTCGCTCTGTGGCATAAACAGCAAATAAAGAATAAATCTCTCTAACCAAATCAACAATATTCCCGGGTTTTAAATGCAGTACTTCAGCACCCACATCCAGTTTCCGAAAATCAAGTAATGAGTTTATTAATGACAAAAGTTGTTGTGCATTTTTGAACATTACTTCAAGTTTCTTCTTCAAACTATCATCTGTTATATCTTTTAACAATGTTTGCAAAGGGGTTATGATAAGTGTTAGAGGAGTACGCAGGTCATGACTAATGTTTGTAAAAAACCTCAATTTCATTTCATTGATTTGTTGTTCAAGTTTCATTTGGTGTCTTCGTTGTCCTCTATAAATTAGAAACAGAACAATTGCCAAAGCAACTAATATGTAAAGCATAACAGCCCAAGAAGAGTAATAAAAAGGAGGTGCAACGTTTATTAACAACACTTTTGCTTCATTATTCCAAATACCTTCACTATTACAAGCTTCTATCAGCAATCTATACTTTCCTGTAGGTAAGGATGTTATTACAATTTCATTCCTTATGGTTGTTACCCATTGATTGGTAAATCCATCAATTTTGTATCTGTATTTAACTTTGTTAGCATTTATCAAATCTACTGTTGTAAATTCCAATGTCACCAATCTATCATTATATTTCAGATTAAGTTCAGACATCGACTCGATGGATTTATTTAAAATTACGTGACCATTGTAAACAGAATCCACATTTATTACCGTGTTAGCAACAATCAATTTAGTTAAATATATCCTTGCCGACGGTTCTTTTCTTACTGCCACTTTTAGGGGATTAATGATAGTATACCCGTCGGTTGTTCCAGCCAATATATTACCATTTTTTAATTTGCAAATCGCATTATTATTGAAATAATCATTTTTAATACCATCTCTAATCGAAAAATTTCTACAAATTCTTATTCTATTGTTATTATCCAACATGATAACAGACAGCCCTTTACTGGTAGTTACCCATATATTATGTGAATTGTCCTCCGCAATTCCTCTAATGATATTACCACTCAACCCATCTGAAATATCAAAATAAGACAAAGAGTCTTTTTTCAAATCCCAGATTGTAAGTCCTGCATTCGTACCAATCCACAAATGATTTCTGCGATCTTTATATACAATACTAATTTGTAGTTGGTTAAGTTGTTGATTCCCTTTTTTATTTCCTAAAAATACCTGATTTGTATTTTTCTCAATATCAATTATGGTAAGTCCGTAACCAGTGGCTGCATAAATAGTTTTATCTCCATCATAAAACATACCTGAAACAGATCTCGTATCTTTAAATGGAGTTTCAAAATAATTTGTATTATCATTGATATTATATTTATGTATTTTTCCATCTAAAGTTCCAATCCATAAATTTTCATATTTATCCTCAATAATACCCCAGATATTATCTGAAGACAGGTTACTGTTAGTTGTCGTAAAATGCTTCAATTTATTGTGATAGAAGCAATATAAACCATATTGATACGTGCCTATCCATATATGTCCCTTATTATCTTCAAACAATGCAGTTATCGCCGTATTAGGAATTGGTAATTTAATTACAGCATTAGTTTTATAATTTTTTACATATACTCCATCTCCATCGGTCCCCAAAAGTATATTTCCATTACGAAGTTCAACAATCCGACTGATATTCCGACATTTATCGTTTTGCACATTAATGAAATTCTGAAAGCTTTCATTGAAAAAAGAAATTCCATTTTTAATATATCCAACCCATAATGTTCCAGTATTATCAACTAAAATACTAGCTACATAATTTGATGCGATTGAAGTTGGACTTAGTGAGTTTGAAGTAATATTTATCAATGAGCTTGTCGACTTGTCATATAGAAACAATCCCTTATGATCTGTAGCAATCCAAATCTGACCATTATCCCCTTCTACAATTGAAAATATGTTATTCTGTGATTTTATTGAGGAATTTAAATAGATTTTTTGCCATTGAGAAGAATTGGTCTGTCTAAAATTTACATATTCTTCCTTGCCGGAATATAACCACAAACCTCCACCTGAATCAGCAAAGATTTTAGTGCGCTTATTCTGATAATTAAAATCACTCGCTGTTGGCAAAGCTATTATGTTAAACTTGCCGGATTTCTTTTCCATTTGCCAGCAAAAATCCTTGGAATCGACTATGTACAAATTACCTAAATCGTCACTGACTTCAATATTGGAAAAATTAAATTTGGGGGACTTGTAAATATTCAGCTTTTTAGCAGCTACATTGTAGAAATAGATTTGCTTAGGAGTTATAACAAATAAATTCTTTCTCTTATCAACATATATTTTGCGATTGCCATTCGTTTTAACACTTAATTTTTCGAGGATTGGATTTATATCAGTAATAAAATTATCCTTTTCACTGTTATAGACTGCATAACTATCTCCAAAATCAATCCAAATATTTTTAAGCCCATCCTCCTGCAATCCTAATACATTGTTAGCAGTCATTGTATTTGGTATATTAGGTTGGGCTAAAAATGTTTTAAAACCATACCCATCGTATCTGTTTAAACCAAATTCAGTGCCTATCCATAAAAAGCCATGACTATCCCTTAATATTGCCTTTACCGAATTATTTGAAAGTCCATCTTCTGTTGTTAAATGATAGAATGTGTAGGAATTTTCTCCTGAAATATCTATCGAATTTACACCTATCAAGGCGATAATTAAAAACAACTTTATTGCATTCATTTTCATTGTCTATTTTTCAATTAATATTGATTTAACCCGTAGTGCATTTAGAGAAATAGCATAAAAAAAGTTGTTCATGTCGGATAAAATCCGTATATTTATCTGACTACCAATCATATAAATATCATGAAAAACTTCCTAACAAAGTACGAGAAAATTCTCGAGATATTAAAGCAATTTGAGACAAAAAGCAACTTTTTGAACCAAATTCGTTGTCCACGTTTAAGCGATATTGAATTAATCGCTTTAGATATAACGGCAGAATCTCTAAGCATTGATTCAGAATATCAGTTATTTAGGACTCTGCCAAGTCCATTAAGTTCAAAAATTGAACGCAGTGTTTATAATCGTCGAAGACGAAGATTATTTTTTGTAAAAGAGCGAATCCGCAAAGCGTTAGCGGATAAGTTGACTGGTTCTGAAAACTATTTTATCGTTGACAGTATGCCTTTGGAAATTTGCAAATTAAGTCGTTCATCAAGAACTACTATTTGTAAGGAAGACTTTTTGACAAGTCCATCCAAAGGGTATTGTGCTAGTCAGAAGTTGCATTTTTATGGTTACAAGTTACATGCTGTATGTAGTTCTACCGGTGTTTTCACCAATTTTGAACTCACACAAGCTGCTGTACATGATATTCATTTTTTGAAAAACATAAAAAACAACTTGTCTTCTTGTGTTTTGATTGGTGATAAAGGTTATTTAAGTGCTGATTACCAACTCGATTTATTTACGTCAAACCAGATAAGGTTAGAAGTACCAATGAGAGTTAATCAACATGATTATCAGAAACAACCTTATCTTTTCAGAAAAACCAGAAAACGAATTGAAACGCTCTTTTCTCAGCTATGTGATCAATTTATGATTCGTCGAAACTACGCTAAGTCTTTTGACGGTTATAAAACAAGAATACTATCAAAAATTACCGCTGTTACAGTTATTCAAATGATAAACAAGTCATTAAACAGAAATATAAATAATCTAAAATCACTTGTAGTCTAAATGCACTACGGGTATATATCTTTATTTCTTATTAAGTCACTAATAAGCAGAAATTATATTATTATTTATCGAAATAATGTTATTAATAGAAAATTTTGCATATCGCTAACTTATAGATAATCAGTATATGCAAGAATACAAATATCGAATTTGTATTATAATATATCGAGATAGTATAATATTAATTGTTCGCGAATATCTACTTTTGAAAAAATAAAAAACACATTTATGAAAAACGCATTATTTATATCTTTATTTATTGCCATGTTCGGTACAACCGGCTTTGCTCAGGAGAATTTTCACCACATACAAAACACAAAAGAGCCTATGCAAACTGGTAAATTTCAGCCCACTTGGGAATCACTGAAACAATATAATGTGCCCGAATGGTATCGTAATGCCAAGTTTGGTATCTGGGCACACTGGGGACCTCAATGCCAACCGGAAGATGGTGATTGGTATGGCCGTGGAATGTATGAAGAAGGTTCACGTCAGTATAAATCACATCTTGAAAAATATGGCCATCCTTCCAAATCCGGATTCAAAGATGTTATCCATGAATGGAAAGCTGAAAACTGGGATCCGGAAAAGCTGGTGAAATTATATAAGCGTGCTGGTGCTCAATACTTCTTTGCAATGGGTAATCATCACGATAATTTCGATTTATGGGATAGCAAATACCATAACTGGAACTCAACCCAAATAGGCCCTAAGAAAAACATTCTTGACGGATGGGCCAAAGCTGCAAAGCACAACGGTTTACCATTCGGAGTTAGTATCCACGCCTCTCATGCATGGACATGGTACGAAACTGCTCAGGGAGCCGATAAGCAAGGTCCACTTGCCGGAGTTCCTTATGATGGTAAACTTACTAAAGAAGATGGCAAAGGACAATGGTGGGATGGTTTAGATCCACAGGAGTTGTATGCACAGAATCATGAATTAAGTAGTAGAAACCAGAATCCAGGTGCCATCCATTCTCAATGGGAATGGGCAGATGGTGCATCTGTTCCCAGCAAAGAATATTGTGAAAACTTCTATGACCGTACGGTCGATGTAATCAATAAGTACAATCCCGACCTGCTTTATTTCGATGACACAGCACTGCCTCTATGGCCTATCAGTGACGCCGGATTAAACATAGCTGCTCATTTCTATAACAGCAACATAAAAAGAAACAAAGGCAAACTGAATGCCGTTATCTTCGGTAAGATTCTCACTAACGAGCAAAAAGAATGCCTTGTATGGGACGTAGAAAGAGGTGCACCTGATAAGATGCAGGAAAAGGCATGGCAAACCTGTTCATGTATAGGCGACTGGCATTACAATCGCTCTGTATATGACAACAACCGATACAAATCAGCAAAGACTGTTATCCAGATGCTTGCAGATATTGTGAGTAAGAACGGAAACTTGTTGCTTAATATTCCTGTTCGTGGTGATGGAAGTATTGATGATAAAGAGGTTGCCGTACTTGAAGGCATTGCAAAATGGATGGATGTAAACAAAGAGTCTATTTTTGATACCCGCCCATGGAAGATCTTTGGAGAAGGGCCTGATGCTGAGAAAAAGAATCCGATGAATGCACAAGGATTCAATGAAGGTAAGAACAAATATACTGCCGAAGATATCCGCTTTACAGAGAAGAACGGAACTTTATATGCCATCGTGATGGAATGGCCGGAAAGTGGTAAAGTAGTTATTAAATCATTGGCCGCAGATTCTCCTAATTATAATAAAGAAATCAAAAAGGTACAATTATTGGGTAGCGGAAAAGTAACTTTTACTCGTGACAACACCGGACTCATCATTACTCTTCCAAAACCTAAAATAGATAACATGGCCCTGGTTATTAAAATAAACGGTTAAATTGTTATGGAAACAAAAGAAACTGGTTATCAGGTCAAAGAATACTTTGGTGCGGTAAAAAGATATTGCCAAACACTTGATTTAAAAAACTCGCCCGAACTGATTGCCGAGTATGTGAAAAGACACAGCGAATCAGAATCGTGGCCGGAAATAAGAGAGGGCATCAGAGAAGTAGGCATTCTTGAGATGGAGATATACATTCTAGGTACACGACTTTTCATGATTGTGGAAACTCCTCTCGACTTCGACTGGACTTCAGCCATGGACAAACTGGCAACCTTACCTTTACAAGCAGAATGGGAAGAATATATGTCCATTTTCCAGGAAGCAGAACCGGGAGCTACATCGGCTCAGAAATGGAAACTGATGGATAAGATGTTTCATTTATATAATACTTAGCAATAAAACTTTAAGTTCTCAATATTTATAAATTAATTATTTTTTAATCCTGCAATAAAAGTAGCATAACAATCTACCTTTATTGCGGGATTTTTATTTTGTAAAACCATAAAAGGAACATTCATACCCTCCGAAAGTCGCTGTCATGTAAATATAGATATAACAGGTATAAAAACAATTAATTCAATATGCTTTCTACAAACTACCTCTGATATATATTGTTTTATATAATGGAATATTTTGTCCGTTTCTCTCAGTCCCAATTAACTTATAACTTTAACCTTTTATATCATGAAGCCAAAAGATATTATTCGAAACTTATTTCTAATCTGGGCATTAATCACATCAACTTCTTTTTGCTATGCAAGCACTAACGGTTCAGTCTCCGGTAAAGAAATTGATAAAATTAAAACTGAAGTAAAAGACGTGGTTAATACTCTGATTACAGGATGCGAGAAAGTAAACTTTGACATAGCTACCGCTGTGTTTGACAATTCACCGGATTTCAGATATATCTTTAATGGAAACATCTTTGGATATGATGATATGCTGAAGGGGATAAACTCTATGTTTAAGACCATGATTGATCAGAAATATACTTTTCTTGATGAGAAGTATACTATTCTGGACAAATGTACAGTTCTATACACTGCAAAGGCCCAATGTACTATGAATTTTAAAGATGGACATTCAACGGTATCTGACCCTGAAGCAATGTTCATGCTTTTTAAAAGACAGGAGATAAATGGAAAATTATTTATGCTGTAGAATCAACTGTAGATAAAACTATTGAAAAGAAAAATGCAGAGAATCTGAATCAGATTGAGTTATTTAAACAACGTATTACAGGATTATGGAAGAGTAAAATAAACAAAGATACTATCTTTACATGGGATTGTAAGGCTAATGGAAATGTAATTGAAGCTGATTCATGGTACGAGTCAAATGGAAAAAGGTTTGAAGAAAACAAATCGGTAATTATCTATGATAAGAATAGTGACAAATGTATTTGGACAAGAGTCTTTAAAAAAGGATATACCGATGCTTATGCCTGGTGGTTCTCTTCCCCTAATGTAACGGAAGCTGTACCAGTAAGCAATATAGCTAATCCATCAAGTGCATATTTTAGGATAAGATTTGAATATCTCTCACCAAATTCACTGAAGCAGATTGTTACGGTAAACAATAAAGTAGTAGATATCTTTAATACTCAGCGCATTGATAGTGAAAAACAAAATGATCCATCTTTTGCAGAAATGAATCAACGGGAACTTTTGAAGCTATTCAGTGGTAGTTGGAAAGGCGAACTTGGCAAAGATACTTTTGAAATCTGGAATAACAAGATAACAGATAACAGTCTGGAAATTAACTTTAAGGATATTACAAAAGAAAAAGTTGTTTCAGAGGGAAGAACGTTCTTTATTTATGACAGGGATACTCACAAATTTATAGGATCTAAAATAACTAAAATGAAAGATCCTTATAGTGTTATTTTGCGGTTTACCTCAAAAAATACTGCAGAGATTATTAAGTTCAAGGATATAAACAATACACCGGATAATTGTTCAGTTCGTGTTCTGCTTGATTTTAAGACTCCGAATAAGTTAACAAAAACAATCCTCAGTGAAGATTCAGCATCAATCGTTATAAATTATAATCGTATAAATGTGAAATAATAGACGCTATCAACTATATTAAAAAGGATAATCAACTCTATCACAAGATTTTTAATATAAAAAGAATGTCTTCGAAGAATATTATTAAAAATATCTTCGAAGACATATTGAAAACACCTACCAGAAAATTACCTAATTACATCTTGATTGATTTTATCAGCACTGAATTATTAACACCATTATGGAAGTTGAACAATTCCACATCAACCATTAATTTATTATTATGTTGTCGTCCAATTACAACGAAATCCATATTTCTCTTGTTTTGATTAACTGCAGGCTGGCCCGCTTTTACTTTTTCATCTGTCCATGTACCTGAATTTGCATAAATACAAGCCTCACCATTTGTGTTGGTATATGATGTTACCATTGGCATATGTGTGTGACCAAAGATAACGATTCGCACATTCGAATCACTATTTTTGAAATACTGCGTATTTGCTTGTTCATCAAGAAAAGATGTCTTTAAACTACCAGGTATGGCAACTTCTGCATTTGTCATCTTAGGAACATTATTGTATGCCAAACGTTTCTCCCATGCTTGCTGACTACAACTTCCACTAAAGAGGTTCATATCAATCTTACCATCTTGTGTGTTGTAAGGCAGAACATCGTTTATAGAATATGGCTCTTTAAGATTTCCAATATTTGTTACGATAATTTTTTCATCATAATTATCTTTAACCGGAATAAGACTTGTAAGAACTGTTTTCCAACAATAATAATAGATATAGTTATTTACCTGTTCGCTATCCGAAGCAGAGCTGCGATTCACAGTTCTAGGTTGAATAATCTCTGAAGCTGCAGGATAGTTTGTTACTGAATTCACAGCAATACGAGTGAAGAAATATCCCGGAGGAAGAATAGATCCTACAGGCTCATTTTGTTTGCTATATGGATCTGGAGCACAAAAGAAATCGTAACGGTGACTATGTTCAATCGCTATCTGAGGAAAATTGTCCGGATGATACGTACCTAATCCTTGTTTTCCTGCATCACGAGCCTGATTGATACCTGGAAATATTTCATTTACATTTTCTGCCGTAATAAGCAAATCATGATTACCTGGTACGTAAGTAACCTTTATTTTTTTATCCTGAATAATATTATTCAGTTCGTCTACAACAATTTTGTTGGATTGAGCTATTTTTCTCACAAAGTCCTTTTGAGTACCACCATTGTAAGTATCTGTTCGTGAAGGAACATACCATTCGTCGAGCATATCACCGGCAATAACTAATTCCTTGATAGTTTTTGATTCACGCACCTGGGTAAGGAATTTCTTCAATAAAGGCAAATGCTTTACACATTCAGAGTAAGTAGTGTCATTACCAAGGTGAATATCGCTAATAACAACAACTTTATCTCGTGTCAAAACCCCTCCACTTTCTGTAGTTTCATCGAATGGATTTACAGAAGATGTTACCTCATTATTGTCACATGACGTTAATATCAACATCGACATTAACATCGCCGTAAACAGGTACGACAGAATAAATTGTTTCTTTTTCATTTTTACAACTTAATGTTTTATTTGTATTATTAACAAAGACAAAAGCAAGAAAAAAACAGTTCTCAATTAAACATCTATCATTAGAGTTTCGATGTTGCAAAGATAAAGTTCAATAGATTTAATAATGTTTCAAATTCACAATATCTGATGTTTCATATCTACAATTGCATATAAAAATCTTCTGTTTTAGAATAAAAATAGTCATAAAAGAGGGAAATGATACCTAATTGTGATTACTAGTGCTAGACTGCTAGATCACCGCTAGATCAAAATAATTTAATCTAGCACCTCTATTAAACTGGTATGCAAACATTTAAGGCTACCCCGCTAGATTGCTAGATCAATTTTGAATTTTTATTTTTTATGAGAGCTTTTTTTTAGTGAGGAAATGCGGATATAAACTAAACCTCAATAACCAAAATCCATTCACCAATAATTCTCAGCCAATGCTCAATAAATAAAATTCATTGGTGAATAAATATTCAGCCTTAGATGTGGGGCTTCTCAGGAAATGCTTCGTATTTCAACCTTTCCGTACACTGATTTGTTATAATGTAGGGAATATGTATAAACCTTAAGATATCAACCACTTAAAAAACAACAGTATGGGAGCAAGGGAAATAAAAAAAGTATTGATAGCCATTGATTACGACAAAAGCGCAGAGGTAGTGGCCGAAGCTGGCTTTAACATGGCTAAGGCAATGAATGCCGAAATTACGTTACTGCACGTATTATACGAACATCCTAATTACTATGTAGGAAGTCCTGCTGTTTTCGAATTCAGAATTCAATATATTGAAAACTTTAAAGTTACCTTGCAGAAATTTCTGGATGAAACAAAAAAGCGTCTTGGCGACGAATCAATTAATACGATAATTAAGGAAGGTCAGATAGCCCAAACCGTACTGGAAACTGCAAAAGAAATCAATGCTGATATTATTGTTTTAGGAACTCACGGCAGAAACTGGCTGGATAGTATTATTATGGGAAATGATGCGAAAGCTATTCTGAAAAAAACGATGGTACCTCTTTTCGTTGTTCCAATTAAAATGAAAGAAGAAGAACTTTAGAATAAAAAAAATCCAGTGTTGCATTACGCTGCACTGGATTTTTTTGTTCTGAACGGACTTCTATTTCACACGCATGAACGTACGCATGGAAACTGTTTTATTGTTTATCATGTGACTTTGTATAAACATATCACGCGATTTAAAGTCTTCCTTCCATTGCGAGTTAGTATTTTCAAGCTTTCCGTCATTACGAGCCACATACTCTATCGTTTCATTTACATTTTTAGATGTAAACCAGCTTACATAAAAAAATGTTTTTGAAGATGCTTTTACAAACTGAATACCTAATACCTTATCACTCTCTTTATCATATCCCCATACTTGTTTGCACTGGTAGATAACTTTTCCTTTAGTAGTAGCCTTAAAGCTAACTTGCATGCCTTTTCCATAAGGGGTCATTACAAAAACTTCAGTAGTGTCTTTGTAATCGGATTTCCAGGTTCCAAAATACTGCTTTAACAACTCAACCTGATTAAGCTGAGCTTCTGTGGTTTGTGCACGCATTTCGCTGGCACCTAGCACCATGGATAAAATAATAATTGTGGTTAAAAGTAATTTCTTCATATAGCTTCGTTTTTAATTTTACCTCTGTTTCATTTCTACACCTAGTAATAAACAATTGAATATCAATAAGGTTTATAATAGAACGGCAATAATCCAAGATTCTTATATCACTGAGAAGTTATTTTAATATAACAAAAAAAGGGCTAACCCCATAAAAGATTAACCCTAAACTATAAAATAAGATTTTGGAAATACTAGTTACAAATCCTGAAACCGTCTATCGCGATGCTGTTCTATAAACTTTTTCAGGATATCTGTCTGCTCAACCTTGTTGGCTGGTTTCTTGCAATAATCAATGAAAGATGTCAGCGTACGTCTCATAAGTTCATCATCGTCTACTTTACCTTCATTTTCAATAGCATACTTGGAATAATATGCCAGATAAATACCAAGCAGATGTGAATTGTTGCCTACAATCTGTGCCAGAGAATAATCTATATTAAATGTATAATCCGGAGTACCCGACATCCATTTATTGATAAATTTCTCCGCAGCATTCCTTTTAGAATCGTTTTTACTCAAAGGTGTTGTAATGAGGTATTTATCGCATTGCAGCACTACTTTCTCTGCCTTTTTATAATCAGCATTCTCATTGAGTGGAATCTCATCTAGTTTGGAGAATTTCTGTGCAAAACTTTGGTTTGCTATTATCGTAAGCAGAAGCGATAAGAAGAATATTCTTAATTTCATAACTTTATTATATTAGCGAATTGTTCTTTGATAATAATTTCGTGCGCAAATATAATCTATATTTTATATTCAAAGAATGTTTCCCAACAAGAATTAAAGAAAATTCATTGTCTCATAAAAAAGCTCCCGACGGATTTTTATTGGAATCCTGCCGGGAGCTTGACTGAGATACAGTTTATATCAATCCAAATTCTGCAGCTTTTACTTTCATAAATTTCAAACTACCTGTTGCTAGTTCGGCAGCATTGTATCTGGATGGCCGCCACAAGGATACGGCGCTAGCCATGCCTTCCACCTGCGAAGTAAAGTTTTCCAGTACCAGGTTTCCTTTAAAATCGATAGATGCCAATCCACGGAATAAATCATCCCAGTGTACATTACCCTCGCCCAGCATGCCACGATTGCTTTCGGTCATGTGGATATGTTTCAATCTGCTACCTGCAGCAATTACAGGATTGCAGAAGTTATCTTCTTCTATATTCATGTGAAATGTATCAAGGTGCAAAGCCAGATTGGGGGCTTTGGTACGTTCAATCATACGTAAGGTTTCGGTCGCACCGGTACACACATAACTTTCGTAACGGTTGATGGGTTCTATCCCTATAGTTATTCCCAACGTCTTCGCATATTCACTTACCTCGGCCCATACTTCACAAACAAGATCTTCTTCCTTTGAAGTACGGGAGCTTCCGCTAAATACTCCTATACCACTATGAAGAACACCTCCCAGGAAAGCGATATCAAGATCGGCTGTTTTATTTAATGCAGCTTTCATTAAAGAAGTAGCTTCTTTAGGATAAAACGGTATATGACAATCGGCCGGCAGATTAAGAGTGCATACTGCTTCGAGATTGTGATCCTTTAATTGCTTCTTCACTATCTGGGTATCTATATCCATTGAAGGAGGCAATAAGATTTCAAGAAGATCGAAGCCTGCTTCTGCGGTTTTTTGTATAGCGTATAATCCGCCTTCTGCTGTCCATTTTGGGGGAATCCATGACAGGATTGATGCCCCGAATTTTACTTTCATTGTTTTATTGTTTTAAAGTTAGAATATCCACCATTCAGCTTTCACGCCAATATATGTTCCCCAACGCTTTTGGTTGACTTGCAAAAACGGTGAGTAGTTATTATCCCGGGCATAGTCATTGTAACGAGCCAGCGAACAGACAAAACGAATGTGAGGCCTGCACCATGCACTGCGTTGTCCTACCGGAGCAATAGTTGGCGCAAAGGAGAATTTCCACATTGATGCATCAGGATTATCACCATCCTTACGCATGGCATAATGTACTTCTCCAATAAGATGCAGCCAATCTTTTGCATAATACAAAGTTCTGAAACCTGCAACAATATCTCTCTTCCGGTTATAGATCTGCGATCCATTGAAATAGGTATCTTTATTTGTACTGGATGAACCTCCCTTGCTCTGAGTGAACACTCCGTATCCGTTTATACTAAACTTCTTTGAGGGAGTAAGCAAGAAATGTTCTACCATGGTTAAGGAATATGCTCCGGTATACCGTCCTTCATCGTTGGGTGCTCCGTAAGTAGCCCATGTAAAGGTATTCCCGTTATCGCCACCATTGGCAATGCCTGTTCCGTAGCGCACGGAAATATCGTTAAAAGATTCGGGAATCACTGTCTTTATAGGAGTAGTGAATTTGGCACCCAGCACCCAACCATTATCAGATGGATACTTTATGGAAGCTTTATCCGAAGTGGCTGCCACATAATGGTACTCACCCAACAGCTTTAGCTTGTTTCCGTTCTTCATTTCGAAGGTATGTTCTCCTATCCACACCATACGCTGTCTGATTGCAGGATTGGTAGCTCCGGCAACTGTGACTTTATAGTTATAGGGATAAACACCTGCTGAATCTGTGGAAGCCGGCATCAGCATGGTTAGCTCTGTTGTTTTATAGCTCGCACCAAATCCTTGGGCAGAGTGATCGTCAAAGTAGAAATAGTCGCAAATGTGTATGTCGTCGTAGCGGCGAAAGCGTGCTCCGGCCCAGGCAGACCAACGGCTACCCATTATGTTCCGAGCCTCAACAAAAGCCTCGGGAAGAATAAAGGTTAGTCCGTCTGCCGATCGAGTACTTACGTTACCAATAAATTGTCCATTGGCAGAATACATCCCCAGTCGGGCCTGAAAGGTTACGTTTGTGCTGTCTCTTCCTATCAGTTTCGGAGTGAAGTGCATTGCAGGCAACAGATCAAAGTAATCAGTCTGCTCCATTCGTCCGGCCAGCGAACCTTGTCCCGACAGATTTAATGGTTTCCACATATTACCTTCGCCCGTTGGTGATGCTCCAACTCCGATTCGTCCTGTGGTTCCCATTGAAAAATTTGTATTTGTAATTACCACCTGAGCTTTAGCACACAATGGCATTGCTATTATTATAAATAGTTGAAGCAATTTTTTCATAATGAGTAATGTTTAAACGTTTAAACATTTAGGTAAAAATAAAATGGAAAGGCACAGAATAGTCTTATTATTAATAAGAAGTTCATTCGCATTAGTCGGCACAACAGATAATAATTTGGCGTAAGACGATCTGCTACAATATCTGTTTCGGAGATTTGCAGTATACATAACCGGGAATATTAAATGGTATATAATCAGCTGGTTACTAAGCCTTATCCTTGTATCCTTTAATGCCATAATAAGCCACAAATACAAAGCAAATTAGTGGAATAAACAATGAGTTAGCGATTCCCGACATATCAGACATGCGGCCCATTGCAAGGGTAAGTACAGCTCCACCGATAATTGCCATTACAAGTATAGATGCTCCCAACTTTGTGTGTTCGCCAAGATCCTTCATACCCAATGAGAAGATAGTAGGATACATGATTGACATGAAGAAACTGGTGCCTACTAATGCCCAAAGACCTATTGTTCCGGGAAACAAGATTCCAACTGCAGTAAGAACTACATTAATAAGAGAATAAATCCAAAGTAATTTATTGTCTTTTATCTTCTTTAGCAATCCTGTTCCTATAAATCGGCCAAGGGTAAAGACTACAAGAGAGATAGTCAGGAAGTTAGCAGCGCCTTTCTCTGGTGTTCCCGGAATTGTATCCTGAATGTAACGGATCAGATAACTCCAGATACATACCTGAGCTCCCACATAGAAGAACTGTGCAATAACTGATTGCTTGAAGGATTTCTTGCTAAGCAGAAGTTTCAGCGTTTTTCTTGTAGAGGATGTATTGACTGTCTCTTCATCCTTGATAGTAGGGAATTTAGTGAATGCGATAATTATGGCAAACAACAGAATAACAGCACCGATAATAAGATATGGTGTCTGCACGGAATGTGCCTCTGTTAGATAGTAAGCTTGTAAAGCTTCGGGCGACATTTTAGCAAGCTCTTCTTTGGTATATTCAACTCCGGTAAGGATAAAATGCTGACCAACTAACACGCCTGTAACGCATCCGATAGGATTAAATGATTGTGCAAGATTCAGACGAAAAGTTGCCGTTTCGGGCTTTCCTAATGCAAGAACATAAGGGCCTGCTGCGGTTTCAAGGAATGCTAGTCCGGAGGCTATCACAAACAAGGCAAACAAAAAGAATGGATATGAGCTGTTTTCTGCTGCCGGAAAAAACAAGAATGCTCCGGCTGCATACAATATCAGACCAATGATAATACCGGTTATGTAATTGTACTTGCGCATCACGATTGATGCCGGAATAGCAAGAAGGAAATATCCCATGTAAAAGGCTGATTGTACGAAACCTGATTGGAGGTCGGTCAGCTCAAATGATTTCTTGAACTGCTTAATCAGAATATCGTTCAGGTTACCGGCCATGCCCCACATAAAGAACATACTGATAATAAGAACAAGAGGTAACACGTAACTGATCTTTTTTTCCGTTGACAGATCGGCTGCAACGGTTAATGTTTTCGCTGGTTTTAAATTAGGTAGTTGCATAATATAAAGGAATTAAGGTGTTGTTATAGAATAGATTGGCGCTGTAGCTGGAAGTCCATCAACTGAGCCATATTATATGAAGGACAAGCTCCTTCGTGAGAAGCAACAAAAGCACCTAGTGCTGTAGCATAGATCATACCCATCTCTGGCGTTTCGTTCTGGACTTTCTTAGCAAGGAAAGCAGCAAGGAAAGAATCTCCGCTTCCTACAGTATCTTTTACTGTAACCTTAAATGCCGGATAAGTGTATGATTCAGATAATGTGTAATAAGTAGCTCCTTCACTTCCTTTGGTTACTATCACTTCATCAATCTTAAATTCCTTCTGAATGAATCTGACAGATTCTTCTTCTGTGCCTGTCTGATCCCAAAACCAAGTGATAATCAATTCTAATTCTGCTTTGTTCAGTTTCAACAGATTGCATTTTTCTAATAAATATTCTATTGTTTCAACGGAATAAAATGGGGCACGCAGGTTTATGTCAAACACCTTATATGAAGCCTTTTCCAGAAGTCGGTACAAAGTATCGCGTGAGGTTTCATTACGGTTTACCAGACTACCAAACACAAAAACGTCGGCATCGGCAACCAATTCGTCATAAGCTGGTTCGGTTGCAATATAATCCCATGCTGCAGATTCATGGATAACATAAGTCATCTCTTCATTTGCACCAGCAATGGCTTCCACTTTACCGGTTTCGTGAGCTTCATCGATCTGGCAGTTTGTAGTTGGTATATTCCAGTCGTTGAGCAGATTCAATAGTTTTTTTCCGGCTTCGTCATTACCTACACGACTAATCATGTGGCTTTCAACACCAAATTTCTGAAGGTGATAAGCGACATTCATAGGCGCTCCACCGGGTTTAGTCTTTGTTGGGAAAATATCCCAAAGGACTTCTCCATAACACACTACTTTTTGTTTTTCAAGGTCTTTTGTTTTCATGATAAATTTAATTTGTGATTTTAATATATGCTTTTTTGTTTTTAATCTCTTTTTGTTTAAACGTTTAAACAAAGAAGGAAAAAAAATTATCGGGGGATAACGGAAGATTTACGAATGATGAGTTCTGTATCAAAAATAGCCGACTCAATGGAACCATTGCTTTCTATAGCATCAAGCAGAATTTTCACTGATTTCTGCCCCAACGCCGTCATGGGTTGCTTTATATAAGTAACAGGAGCATAAAAAAGATCGAATGCATCAGTCTCATCAAAGCCTACAACAGCAAGCTGATCGGGTATTTTAAGTCCCAGACTATTAATATATTTAAGCCCGTCAATCGTGAGCAAGTTGGTTGTAGCAAAGATAGCGTCAACAGGATTATCACCAGCCAAAAACTTATCAATGGCTTTAATAACATCCTCCTGAGTATGATCAATACGGACTTCACCTACCATGGCTTCTTCTTTTAAAAGATCCACTGCTCCTCTTACACGTTCATTCAGGTGATGCAAAGAGGTTTTATAAGATATAACACCTACCCTTCTATGTCCGTTAGCCAATAAATGACGAATTGCTTTGCCTGCAGCATTATAATTGTCAATAGCAACATAGTTGGCCGGAATAGTAGGGAAATATCTGTCAATGAGTACAAACGGAATTCCAATCTGCTTCAGATGAAGAATCTGATCCTCACTATGTTCTGGCATAGCAACGATTAGTCCATCAACCTGACGATTGACAAACAATGTAATTAAATCGTGGGTTTTCTTCTCACTTTCATCAGAACTGCCAAAGATTACTGAATATCCGTTTTTCTTAGCCTCATCTTCAATGATACGGGCTATCTGAGATGAAAAAGGATTGGCAATATCGGCAACAATCAAACCTATAGTAAATGTTTTCTGTGATTTCAGACTTCTGGCAATCTGATTAGGCTGGTAGTTGAGCTCTTTAGCCGTTTTTCTGATTTTAGCTGCAACATCTTTATTTATCCTGTTTTCGTTCTTATTGTTAAGTACATACGAAACCAAGGCAGTGGAAACTCCAACTTGCTCAGCAATGGTTTTGATTGATACTTTACTTTTCATTGGGATAAACTTATGGTTTTTAGCTTTTAGTTAATTGAACGTACCAAATATATTAGTTTAAACGATTAAACCAAAATAAATCTGCTAATAATTATAATCATTTAACAATCTCTGTATTAGTCATTAATATGCAGAAAAAAAGCATAAGCCAAGAGTATTAATATATTTGAGGTACCAAACTTAAACAATTAAATACTCAAAGCTTATGCGTACACAAAATAACAAACTAAATTTTGAAGGAGAAAATATTTATGTTGGAATTGATGTTCATTTGAAAAGATAAATGTCGTTTGAAGAATATTTCCGGTAAAATAAGTCAATCTTCTAATAATTATATGATTACGGTTGATTATATCCAAACCAGATAAAACCTGCGAAACAAACAAACCACCATCTTTGTTCCATATATAATGAAGTATATATACTTTAGCATCTCGTACTTTTACGAGTTGTTTTTATCCAAATTTTATCTTATCATATTAAAAAACAGACTTGAGGTTTTGAGTAAAGTCTCAAGTCTGTTTAACAGAAATGACCAGACATTTTAGAGCTAATTTTTATACCGAACTATTGTACCTAATTCTCGCTATTATATTACAACTATAAAGTAAAGGAGTAAAAGCTATGTCTGCCGAGGATGATGAAAAGTTGTTCGAGAAAGATCGACGCTGTATGGTTGAAGACCAGATTGAGTCGAGAGGAGTAAAAGGGAAAGCACTTCTGACTGCTCTGAAAAAGATACCCAGACATCTTTTTGTTCCTGCTGATTTCCGTGAATATGCATATTCAGACCAAGCTCTCCCCTCCTATTGTGGCCAGACTATTTCTCAGCCTTACATTGTTGGAATAATGACGGAAATATTATCTCTTGAAAAAAGCAATAAAGTTCTTGAGATTGGTACCGGTACAGGATACCAAACAACCATACTTGCCGAGCTTGCCAATGAAGTTTATACAATGGAAATCATCCCTGAGCTTCATGAAATAGCAAAGAACAATCCGGTTGTTCAAAATTATAAGAATATCAAGTTTATTCTTGGCGATGGATATAAAGGATACGAAGCTGCAGCACCTTATGATGCCATAATAGTAACAGCAGCACCACCTTACGTTCCTGAAGCATTGACAAATCAGCTTGCGCCCGGAGGAAGAATGGTTATCCCTGTTGGTGCATACGAACAAACACTTTATCTAGTTACCAAAGATTTAGATGGCAAGATAAATATGAAACCTCTATTATGGGTTCAGTTTGTACCAATGATTAAGAAGAAAGATTTATAATAGAAATCTTATTTAAATCCTCCTACTTAATATGGCAGCAGAACATCGAGAATTAGAACAGCTAATTATCCTTTTTTAATTGAATACTGATCAAAAATTATAGAACTTGAATAAGTCATTTTGTTGTAAAGCTGATAAAATGAATCAAAGAGAAAACATTTTTTCTTCAAAGGCTTATCCGTAAATACATTTTCTTCTTTTATTAGTTTTAATAATGCATTATTAATCACTACATTATTCTCTTCATTCATGCAGTAATTCAATAACATTGATAACGCATTATTACTAATATCCTTATCCTCTGCCAACTTATTTTTATTGTCTAAAACAAGCTTTGCTGTACATGCAATATATAAGGTAAACAAGGAAAGGTTTGATTTAATAACTTTGCCTACCGTTTTCCCAATGTCGAACTTAGTATCTGTACTGCTAGTCATCCATAAAAATAAGATGTGTTCAGCATACTCTCTAAACAAGCTTTTTCTATCCAATGGAACGGATAATATAAAATTAGCACATTCCAAGACTCTTTCTTCGCCAGCTGCATCGTCAATCTTTTCATTGATAAGAAAAGTGCTCAGCTGAGAAAAATCCTGCGAACAACTTCTTGCTATGAAGTCTACAGGAAGTGTTTGTGATTCTCTTGGTTTCATAAACTGCTAAGATTTGTTTATAGATTGTGTTTATCCCTCTATTCTATACTCTCTTTTTTTAGAGTGCCGTTTTATTACTTGATTCAATTATGAACATTACAAAAATAAATCATAATATAGAAATATTCAAAAAAGTGGTTGGACAAATAACATATAGCATAACATTATGAATTTCAATAATTTAATCTACAAAATAGGCATATTTACAACTTGAAAAATTGGACAAATTACAACGAGTATGGTCTATAATCTGAGAAAACTATGAAAAAACGTTTTTTACTTATTGCATAACAAATACTTGCATTTGAGTTTGCAGATTAAAATTCATCCGATTTATAGATTATTCAAAATCAAACTAAAAAGGTTAAAAGAACAACTCAAAAAGAAGAAAATATATCAAATTCAAAAAAAATATCGCAAAATGTTTGCAGATTAAAACAAAGTCTATAAATTTGTACCCATCAAAACAAAATGAGAATGAAAACAATTTTAGTAAATGCATGTTGGTGGCGCTTCTTACAACCTCGAAAGTCGTAAGGAAGCAGTACTCATGTATATATACTAAATAATTCAAAGGATATTATCAGAGGCCTGTCGCATTGCGACAGGCCTCTTTTTTTTTATGCAAAATTAGAAACTAAAAAATAAAAAGTGATGAAAACGTATTTAGTCAACGAAGAAGGTTATTATGGTGATTTTGGTGGAGCTTATGTTCCTGAAATTCTTTACAAGTGTGTAGAAGAATTAAAAAACAACTACCTGGATATTTTGCACAGCGAAGACTTTAAAAAAGAATTCAATGCTTTACTCAAGGATTATGTAGGACGCCCTTCCCCACTCTATTTGGCTAATCGCCTTTCGGCAAAGTATGGTTGCAAAATTTATCTGAAAAGAGAAGACCTGAACCACACTGGTGCACACAAGATTAATAATGCTATCGGTCAGATTTTGCTTGCAAAGCGTTTAGGCAAGAAGCGAATTATTGCTGAAACCGGAGCCGGTCAGCACGGTGTGGCAACAGCTACCGTATGTGCACTGATGAACATGGAATGTATTGTTTACATGGGCAAGACAGACGTTGAACGTCAGCAGCCAAATGTTCAGAGAATGAAGATGCTGGGTGCAAAAGTTTGTCCTGTAACTTCAGGAAATATGACTTTAAAAGATGCTACCAATGAAGCTATTCGCGACTGGTGTTGTCATCCTTCAGATACCTATTACGTTATTGGTTCTACCGTAGGACCTCATCCTTATCCTGATATGGTTGCCCGCCTGCAATCTGTTATAAGCGAAGAGATCAAGAAACAATTACTGGAACAGGAAGGACGTGATTATCCCGATTACCTGATTGCCTGTGTTGGTGGCGGAAGCAATGCTGCAGGAACCATTTATCATTATGTTGACGACAACCGCGTAAAGATTGTCCTTGCCGAAGCAGGTGGTAAAGGTGTAGATTCGGGCATGTCGGCTGCTACTATCCAGTTGGGAAAGATGGGAATTATTCACGGTGCACAAACGCTGGTTATGCAAACCGAAGACGGACAGATTGAAGAACCCTATTCTATCTCTGCCGGATTGGATTATCCTGGAATCGGACCATTTCACGCTAATCTTGCTACCGAGAACCGCGCTACAATTCTTGCTATTAACGATGACGAAGCGGTAAAGGCAGCATTCGAGCTAACTCAAATTGAAGGAATTATTCCGGCACTGGAATCGGCTCATGCACTGGGTGCTCTTAGCAAAGTGAAGTTTAAACCGGAAGATGTGGTGGTACTAACCGTTTCTGGCCGTGGAGATAAGGATATGGATACTTACATTGGATTTTTGAACGACTAAATATTAAGATAAAATGAAAACATATAATTTTAAAACTATTAGCAAAACAGTACTGAGCGACTTGCATACTCCGGTAAGTGTTTACCTGAAAGTAAGGGACATTTATCCTGAATCGGCTTTGCTTGAGAGTTCTGACTTCCATGGAAATGTAAACAGTCACTCTTACATTGCACTGAAACCGTTGGCAAGTATCGGAGTAAACAGCAATGTATGTACTACCCGCTTCCCTGATAATACAGAACTAAAAGAAAACATTTCGGATGAGTTTACTGTATCTGATGCAATGAACAGTTTCATTGGCAAACTAAATGTAACGGGCGAAGATAAAAACTACTGCGGTCTGTTTGGTTATACATCTTTCGATGCAGTACGTTACTTTGAACACATTCCGGTTCCGGAATCTCACGACGCAAAGAACGATGCACCCGACTTACTATATATACTATATAAATATGTGCTTATCTTTAATCACTTTAAAAATGAACTAACCCTGGTAGAACTTTTGCAGGATGGCGAAAGCAGCAATATTGAAGAACTGGAAACAATTCTGGAAAACCGTAACTTTGCTTCCTATAACTTCTCAACCAGAGGTCCGGAAAGAAGTCCTATTACAGACGAGGAGTACAAATCGTATGTACGCCAGGGAGTAGCTCACTGCCTTCGCGGAGATGTTTTCCAGATTGTACTTTCCCGCAGATTTGTTCAGCCATTTACTGGTGACGACTTTAAAGTTTACCGCGCACTTCGTTCCATCAACCCTTCTCCTTATTTGTTCTACTTCGATTTCGGCGGTTTCCGCATCTTTGGTTCCTCTCCCGAAACACACTGTAAAGTAACAAATAATATTGCAAGCATCGATCCAATTGCAGGAACAACCCGTCGCACAGGAGATGTAGCAAAAGATAAAGAATTAGTAGAAGCTCTCTTGGCCGATCCGAAAGAAAATGCAGAACACGTAATGCTGGTAGACCTTGCCCGTAACGATTTGAGTCGTAATGCTCACAACGTAAAGGTAGATTTCTATAAGGAAGTACAATATTACAGTCACGTAATTCACCTGGTGTCTCGTGTAAGTGGCGAACTCAACAAAGGTGCCGATGCAGTTAAGACATTTATTGATACTTTCCCTGCCGGAACTCTTTCGGGTGCTCCAAAGGTCAGAGCTATGCAGCTTATTTCTGAAATTGAAAAGCAAAGTCGTGGTGCTTACGGTGGTTGCATCGGATTCATCGGACTTAACGGCGATTTAAATCAGGCCATCACTATCCGTTCTTTCGTAAGTCGGAATAACGAATTGTGGTATCAGGCCGGAGCCGGAATTGTTGCCAAGAGCAACGATGAGTACGAACTTCAGGAAGTAAACAGCAAACTAGGTGCACTGAAAAAAGCAATAGATTTGGCTAGTTCATTAAAAAACTAAACACACACAAGACAATGAAAAAGATACTTATATTAGATAATTACGACTCTTTTACCTACAACCTTCTTCACCTGGTAAAAGAACTGGGATTCACTGACATAGAAGTTCATCGTAACGATAAAATAACGCTCGACGAGGTGGACAGATTCGATACTATTATCCTTTCACCGGGACCGGGTATTCCCGAAGAAGCGGGTATTCTGCTGCCACTCATTAAGCGTTATGCACCTACAAAGAAAATTCTGGGTGTTTGTCTGGGACATCAGGCTATCGGCGAAGCTTTCGGAGCCAAACTGGAAAACTTGAAAGAGGTATTCCACGGAGTAGAAACTCCTATCAATGTATTAAAAGAAGATTCACTCTTCAGCGGATTATCAAAGGAGATTACCGTGGGACGTTATCACTCATGGATTATCAGCAAGGAAAACTTTCCGGAAGAACTTGAAATAACAGCTGAAGATAAACAAGGAGAAATCATGGCAATCCGTCATAAGAAGTACAACGTGAAAGGAATTCAGTTTCATCCGGAATCGGTACTTACTCCCAAAGGACACCAAATAATCAGTAACTTTTTAAATAAGGAATAACAGAAAACATTGCCCGGTATATCTTTAAAAATCATTGGGCAATAGTTCGCCGATTATTCACCTATAATTTTTATTTATTGGCGAATGGATTTTATTTATTGGCGATAAAATTCAGATGTTTAGAAACAAAGATTTAAATAAATAACGAAATGAAAAATATACTATACAAGCTCTTTGAGCATCAATACCTTAGCCGTGAAGAAGCTAAAGAAGTTCTTCAGAATATATCTCTGGGAAAATACAACGATTCGCAAGTAGCATCGCTCATGACTGTCTTTATGATGCGCAACATCTCTGTAGACGAAATGCTAGGCTTTAAGGAAGCAATACTTGATATGCGCGTTGAAGTTGACCTTTCAGAATACAAACCTGTTGATATTGTAGGCACGGGAGGAGATGGTAAAAACACATTCAACATCTCAACAACCGCCTGTTTTATATTGGCCGGAGCAGGATTCAATGTAGTGAAACACGGTAACTATGGCGCAACTTCGGTAAGTGGAGCCAGCAATGTAATGGAGCAACACGGAGTAAAGTTCACCGCTGATGTAAACAAACTGCGCGAAAGTATGGATAAGTGCAATATAGCTTATCTGCATGCACCGTTGTTCAGTCCGGCAATGAAGGCAGTTGCTCCCATCCGTAAGAATCTGGGTGTGCGTACCTTCTTTAATATGCTTGGTCCGCTGGTTAATCCGGTTATGCCTACTTATCAGTTGCTGGGAGTGTATAACTTACCTTTGATGAGACTTTACAGCTATGCATATCAGGAAAGTGGAAGTAAGTTTGCAGTAGTACACAGTTTAGACGGATACGATGAGATCTCTTTAACCAGCGATTTCAAAGTAGTAGACTCAACCAGCGAAAAGATTTATACTCCGGAATCGTTAGGATTTAAACGTTGCACTGAAGCCGATCTCTACGGAGGCGATACTCCTGAAGAAGCTGCACAAATATTCGACAATGTGCTGAATAACAAAGCTACTGATGCACAAAAGAATTGTGTAATTGTTAATGCTGCTTTTGCCATTCAGGTAATTTGTCCGGAGAAAAGTATCGAAGAATGCATTGCCATTGCACGCCAATCACTCGAGAGTGGAAAAGCAATGGCTAAGCTTAAACAATTTGTTGAACTTAACAGTTAATATAGATGAAAGATATACTGTTGGAAATCATTGAAACCAAGCGGGAAACCATCTGCGAACAAAAGAAAGCAATTTCTCTTGCTGCACTTCAGGATGGAGCTGCCGAGAGTAGAAACATGTTCTCCATGCGCCAGGCTTTGGCTAATTCCTCTAGTGGCATTATTGCTGAGTTCAAACGCAAATCGCCTTCAAAAGGTTGGATAAATAAAGATGCCTCTCCGGAAGAAGTCACTGCTGCTTATGCGGCAAACGGAGCTTCAGCACTCTCTATTCTGACAGATACTCCATTCTTTGGAGGAAGCCTGAAGGATCTGCGCGATGCTCGTCCGGGAGTAAACATTCCTATTCTGAGAAAGGATTTCATAATAGATGAATATCAGCTTTATCAGGCTAAGATTGTTGGAGCAGATGCTATTCTTCTTATTGCCGCCGCACTTGAAAAAGAGGAATGCGCTTTTCTGGCAGGAAAGGCACACGAGTTGGGACTGGAAGTATTGCTCGAAATTCATAGTGAAAAGGAACTGGAATATGTAAACAGTACCATCGATATGGTTGGAGTCAATAACCGGAACCTGGGAACATTCGTTACCGACATAGAGAATTCTTTCCGCCTTGCAAGTGCACTTCCAAAGGATACTTTGCTTGTGTCCGAAAGCGGAATCTCATCTCCAGAAACGGTAAAGAGATTACGCGAAGCCGGCTTCCGTGGATTCCTTATCGGTGAAAACTTTATGAAGACAGACAATCCGGGAAAAGCACTCGGAGAATTCATCAAACAGCTTAACTAATAGAAAGAGATGCTAATCAAAGTATGTGGCATGAAGGATGCCGGGAATATAACTAAGGTAGAAAGTCTGGGTGTAGATATGATCGGACTCATTTTCTATCCGGGCTCTTCCCGATATGTGGCCTGCCCTCCATCTTATCTTCCGGAAAAGGCAAAAAGAGTGGGCGTTTTCGTGAATGAAACAGAAGAGGTAGTATTAGCTTTAGCTAACAAATTTTCATTAAACTTTATACAACTCCACGGAACAGAATCACCTGATTATTGTGTATCTTTGCGGAACAAAGGATTGAATCTGATAAAAGTCTTTTCTGTTGCCACTCCGGAAGATCTGAAAGCAACTGAGAAATATGAAGGACTTTGCAGCTATTTTCTCTTCGACACGAAATGTGAGGGACACGGCGGCTCCGGTAAACTATTCGACTGGTCGGTACTCTCCCATTATCACGGACAGACTCCTTTTCTGCTAAGCGGAGGCATCTCTCCCCAGAGTATAGAAGCCGTGAAGACTTTTAAGCATGAACGCTTTACCGGAATAGACCTTAACAGCTGTTTCGAAACTTCTCCCGGAATAAAAGATGTAGAAAAGCTTAGCAGATTTATCAAAGAATTAAGAAAGTAGAACAAGCATAAAAAAAAATAATAAACTATGAATAGAATTAATCAGTTACTGTACAGTAACACAAAAGGTATCCTTTCTGTTTATTTCACTGCCGGATATCCTAACCTCGACGACACAGTCACAATTATCCGTGAACTGGAAAAAAAGGGAGTTCAGATGATTGAAATCGGAATCCCTTTCAGCGATCCTATGGCCGACGGTCCGGTTATTCAGAACGCATCAACACAGGCTTTAAGTAATGGTATGACTCTAAAACTTCTTTTCGAGCAGATAAGAGACATTCGTCACCATGTTAAAATTCCACTTATCCTGATGGGCTACCTAAACCCAATCATGCAATATGGTTTCGAAAGCTTCTGCCGCAAATGTGTGGAGTGTGGCGTTGACGGAATGATTATTCCCGATCTTCCTTTCAAGGATTACCAGGAAAAATATCAGATCATAGCCGAACGCTACAACCTGAAAATAATTATGCTGATTACTCCCGAAACCAGTGAAGAACGTATTCGAATGATCGACGAACATACAGATGGTTTCATCTACATGGTATCTTCTGCTGCCACAACCGGTGCTCAGAACGAGTTCGATGCGGAAAAGAAAAACTACTTTAAGCGAATAGAAGCAATGAAGCTCAACAATCCTCGCCTTATTGGATTTGGTATCTCAAACAAGGCTACCTTCAAGGCTGCCTGCGAGCATGCTTCGGGAGCTATCATCGGAAGCAAATTTGTAACCTTGCTAGGCGAAGAAGAAACAATTCCTGCAGCAGTCGACAAACTTATTGCTCAACTGAGAGATTAACAACTCATATTGTTACTCTGAAAAAAGAGAAAAATTAACGCAGATTACCCTGTTTTTAGAACAAACTAAACATGTTGGATTCTAAGGACAGTGTAATCTGCGTTTTTTAATGAATAATGTTGAAAGAATCACTATCTTTGCCCCGTAATTAACAACACAACTTTATGATCACTAAATATCCTTCCGTATTGTTAATCTACACCGGTGGAACCATTGGTATGATTCAGAACTCGGAAACCGGTGCGTTAGAGAATTTCAACTTCAACCACCTGATGAAGCATGTTCCCGAACTTAAAAGATTCAACTACCGTATATCTTCCTATCAGTTCGATCCACCAATTGATTCATCCGACATGGAGCCGCAAGCCTGGGCTAAGCTGGTTAAAATCATCAATTACAACTACGATAATTTCGACGGTTTTGTTATTCTCCATGGTACAGATACCATGGCCTACACAGCCTCTGCTCTCAGTTTTATGCTCGAGAATCTAAGTAAGCCGGTCATTCTTACAGGTTCACAGCTCCCTATCGGAGTACTTCGTACAGATGGAAAAGAAAATCTGATAACCGCCATAGAAATTGCAGCTGCAAAGATTGACGGAAAAGCGATAGTACCCGAAGTGTGTATCTTCTTCGAGAACCACCTGATGCGAGGAAACCGCACCACAAAAATAAATGCCGAAAACTTTAACGCATTTCGCTCATTCAACTATCCGCCTTTAGCACGTGTAGGAATTCACATCAAATATGAGCCATCACGAATACTCAGACCAGATGACAGCAAACCATTAAAACCACATTTCCTATTTGATTCAAATGTAGTTATTCTCACATTATTTCCGGGAATACAGGAAAGCATTGTATCATCTATTCTACATGCTCCGGGACTAAAAGCTGTTGTGCTGAAAACCTTCGGATCTGGTAATGCACCTCAAAAAGAGTGGCTTATCCGGGAGTTGTCAGATGCTACAAGTCGTGGTATCATTATTGTAAACATCACCCAATGTTCTTCGGGAGCAGTGGAAATGGAACGTTATGGAACAGGACTTCAGTTATTGCAAACAGGCGTAATCAGTGGATACGACAGTACGGTAGAAAGTGCAGTAACCAAATTAATGTTCCTGGTTGGCCATAGATATAGCAGCAAAGAAATCCGCTATTTCATGACCACCTCTATTGCCGGTGAAATAAGCAGAGAGTAACAAATAAACTATTCGTCCAGATCTCTGAACTTCACTTCATCTCTCAGCCAATAAGACAGGCAGCTTCCTAACCATAATCCAAATAGGAAGAAAAATACTGTAAAGCAAACACTGCTCACCTTTATATCTATCAGATACAAAGCAAGTATCAGTGCAACGTACCCCCAGAAAAGCCAGGTTATAATTGCACGCCAATTGTGGTATAGAGTATATAATATCTTGTTTATCATAAAACTTTTCAGAAAATCAATATTGTTTAGTTCAATCGTGAATGATGCAAATTTAAATAAATAAATTGAAATGCAGTCATCCTTGGCAATATTATGCCATACCCTTCTTCTGCAATCATCTTATTAAAAATCTAATTCTGGTATTTTTGCTCTTTTATGAAAAATAAAGCTATTCTGCTATCCATATATTACAAATATAGTATATATTTGCACGGTTTTTGCAAAGTATAGTTTGCAAAACTATATCAAATTAGCAAACTAAGACAATAAACTAAGGAAAAAAGATTAAGGTACAACAAAAGCCTATGGAGTCAAAAGATTTAAAATTCGAGGAAGTCAACGAAGGTTTCAGTATTAAGGAAGCGGTTGACGAGGCAAAAAGATGCTTAAACTGCAAAAATCCTCTTTGCGTACAAGGATGCCCCATTGAGCACAACATCCCCGGGTGGATTCATCAGTTGTCTATGGGAAACATGGGCGGCGCAATGAGCATTATCAATGAAAAAAGTAACTTACCTGCTGTCTGCGGACGTGTTTGTCCTCACGAAAGACAGTGTGAAGGACATTGCATATTAAATAAAAAACAGAATCCTATACGAGTTGGTAAACTAGAGCGGTTTATTGCCGACTTTGACAGCGACATGAAACTTATCCGCGAAAAGTTACCTCAGAAAAATCGTGGTAAAGTAGCCATTATTGGTTCCGGTCCTGCCGGACTAACCGTAGCCGGAGATTTAGCTCGCGATGGATTCAATGTAGTAATCTACGAAAGCGAACCCGAACTGGGCGGTGTGTTAATGTATGGTATTCCGGAATATCGCTTACCTAAAGAAGTTGTAAGAAGAGAAATCCGCAAAATAGAAGGACTTGGAGTTACCTATATACCAAACTTTATAGTTGGACAAAACACTACAGTCGATGAAATGTTCGATCAAAAGAATTTTGATGCAATATTCATAGGAACAGGAACTGCAAAACCAAAGACAATGAATATCCCCGGCTGTAATCTAAAAGGAGTTGTCCAGTCTTCATATTTCCTTAGAATTGTCAGCTTATGCAACAGCGACAGCATCGACAAGAGTGAAGTACCTGTAAAGGAAGGAGATGTTGTAGGTGTAGTCGGTTGCGGAAACGTAGCAATGGACGCAGCCAGAACAGCACTTCGTATGGGAGCTAAAGAAGTCTACGTTATTTATTACAGAGACTTGGAAAACATGACGGCACTGAAAACAGAATATAACGAAGCACTGGAAGAAGGAGTACAATTCTTATGGAATACAGATACTCAGGAATTCCTTGGTGAGCGAGGTCGTTTAAAAGCTATCAAAGCCATGACCAGTGAAGGAGAAAAAATAATCCCAATGGATAAAATTCTGTTGGCCATCGGTTCACAACCGGCAAACCGTATTGTATCAACCACATCAGGAATCAATGTCGACGAAAGAGGATATGTAATTACCAAAGACCGTCCTTATGGTATGACCACCCGTAAAGGAGTCTTTGCCGGCGGAGATGTAGTAAACACTCCTCAGACAGTAGTACTTGCCATGCGAGATGCAAAAAAAGTAGCAGCAGGTATTGCTCAGTTTGTTGATGCTAAAAAATTACTCGAAGAATAATATCTTTCTTTAATCATGAATAAAAAATAAAGAGGTAGTTTCACAACATTGAACTACCTCTTTATACTTTTAAGTCACAAAACAATCAAACGATTATTCTGAATTTATCTGATATACTAATTAATTTACTCCCTTTGGCCTCTTTACTCTTTTAGCAGCCATAATCAAACGGATAGACTTATCATAAGTAAGATAACCCCATACCCAGTTAACCAAAACCATCACTTTATTTCTTATTCCCAGAATAGAACGCAAGTGAATAACCAGCCAGATAATCCAGGCAAACCAACCATGCATTTTCAATTGATTAAAATCGGCCACAGCTTTATTTCTACCCACAGTAGCCAATGAACCAAGATTACGGTAATGGAAAGGCTTTAATTTCTTACCCTTTTCCATATTCTTCAAGTTTGAAGCAAGTAAGTCGCCTTGCTGTATAGCTACCTGAGCCAATTGTGGATGCCCGTTAGGATAATCTTTCTCAGCTGTCATTATACTAACATCACCAATAGCAAACACATTATCCAGACCAATAACCTTATTATGTTCATCCACCTTAATTCGTCTTCCTCTTCCAAGTAGCTCCGGACCAATATTATCAAAAGAAGTACCTGTTACACCACTCACCCAGATAAAATTACGAGTAGGAATGTCCATTCCATTATCAAGAATAACCTTGCCCTCTCTATAATCCTGCACCAAAGTGTTCAGCATCACATTCACCCCCATTCCTCTTAAGAACTTTTCCGCATTAGCCGAAGCCTGAGGAGACATAGCACTAAGCAATTTAGGAGAAGCCTCAATCAGGTAAATATTCACCTTGTGAACCTCCATCTCAGGATAATCTTTAGGAATCACAAATCGTTTCATTTCCGAAAGAGCACCGGAAACCTCAACACCGGTAGCACCTCCACCCACAATTACAATATTCTGCAAAGCCTGTCTTTCTTTAAGATCGGCAGTAGTAAGAGATCTCTCCAGATTGGCCAGTAAGATGTTACGCATACTCATAGCCTCTTCTACAGTTTTCATCGGCAATGCCACATCCTCAATATTCTGATTTCCAAAGTAATTAGTTTCTGTTCCCGAAGCAATCACCAGATAGTCATATTTCAGCTTACCAATAGAAGTCTCTATCAGATTATCTTTGGCATTAACACCGGTTACATCTGCCCAACGGAAATAAAAGTCTTTTCTTTTCTGGAAAATCTTACGGAAAGGGAAAGCAATGGAACTTGGTTCCAATCCGGCCGAAGCCACTTCATAGATCATAGGAAGAAACTGGTGATAATTGTTTCTATCGACCAACACTACCTGAAATCCACTATTACATAACTTATTTGCAAGTTTCAGACCACCAAATCCACCACCTACAACTACAACACGTTTTTTACCTACACTCGGTACATTAAAATCCATAACTGTTACCTATTATTATGTTAATCCTATTAAAAACAAATTATCCCCCAATATAGTTTTTAACCGATCTCTGTAACGTATCGGGTGCAAAATTAATCGAAAAATATTTGAAAAGCAAATAAATCAAAAAAATGTTAATGCTATTTATTCATTTATCTCATAAAACAGCAGAATAAGGCTACAATCTGTAAGCAGACATTCATCTAAAAAATTCAAAACCAATATTTTTGGCTAAAAAAACTTTCATAGCAATATTTATTAATGAACCTACAGTCACAAATAAACCATTTACAGGTAGTTAAAATAAGACTATTGCTATTTTAAATATTTAATTAATGTTAATTACATATTTAATAATTTAGACTATTTAGTAAAAATAGATTTAAAATACATATATTTGCATGAATTTAGAATAAATATAATTATATAGTTTTTACTAGAGAGTAATAAAAGAGTGTTCAATAGATTATTGGAATATGTATAATATGAAAACGACGACAAAAAAAATGATGGCATTAGCAGCCATCACATCAGCCGTATTACTGACGGGCTGTCAAAAAGATCTCTATGATCCGAATTATGTAGATTCAAAGGATGCACCCATTTCCGGGATTCCCTCAGACTTTAACTGGTCTACTATTTCATCGGTTAACCTTACGGTTAATGTGGATGATCAATATTTAGGTCAATACAATTACGTGGTTGAAGTTTTTGACCAGAACCCTATTATAGATAATAATGCTAAGTTATTAACAAAAGGTTTAGCCAAGCAAGGACAGGCATTTGTTACAACATTCACAATACCACAAGCTCTTAAAACGGTATATATTCGCCAAACTGCTCCTAATGGATTGAAGATCGTCAGATCTTATGATTTATCTGGTAGTACTTTAGTTTGTGATTTCAGAGCAACAGCCACAAAAAGTGTTGCTACTAAAAGCGTAGCTATAAAAAGTTCAATTGCAGGTACTACTTTCACAACTCCTTCTGATGCTATTGAAATTAATTCTTCTACTGCCAATCCTTATACTTTAACATCGGGTAACTCTTATGTTATTAAAAGTGGTCAAAAGTATACGGGATTCATCAGTAATTCTGGAATAACAGGTGTCAAGCTCTATATTGAAGGAGAATACAACATTCAAATTACCAACGACAAAAAGCAAAAATGGGAAAAGGGGCTTGAAGTTATTATACAGAATGGAGGAAAAATAACTTTTAATAATGCGACTACATTAAACTTAGTAGGTGATGCTAGTTTATGGATCATGCAAGGAGGTACATTTAATCCTACACAAACTGCAGGTGTAGATATTTACCAAAGTAATGATGGTTCTGTGAATAACCAAGGAACTATTAATGCAAGAAATATATCTTTGCCAAGCGGTTCTATATTAAACAACACAGGAATAACAACTACTACAGGAACACTCACGGTGAATAATAGTTCTTGTATCATAAATAATGATGGAAAATTGACTATACAAAATTTAGATTGCGATGCCGCTCCTACAATAAACAATAATTGCTATTTTAAAATAAACGGAGATGCAGATTTTGCCGGTGCTACATGCAATTTAGGAAGTAATTCATATTTAGGTGCAAAAACCATGAAATGTGGTACTGCAACAACATTCAATATGTCAGCATATTCAATATTAGAAGCTACAGAAAGCGCTTATTTTGGTTATCAAGATATAATAACTTGCAACGAGTCCAATTATGCCGTGGCTAAATTTAAAAAAATCACAGCTGGATGGGGAGGCTTAAATATTAGCGGCAATGTAGAATTTGAATGTTCAGACTACCCTGATGCAAACAAATGTAAAATAACTTCTCCAGCCCAAGCCGTAGAATACGGTTCTCCTACCGTATCAATACCTGCAGATCCAAATGGTTGTACCGGCCCGGGAAGTACTCCTAAAATAGAAGATAAAACAGATACAACTTATCCACTTACTGTAAACCTAGGAACTACTTATACGTATGCAATGGAAGACTTATGGCCAGAATATGGAGATTATGACATGAATGACATTGTTGTAGCTATAAAGCCTGAATATACTTTAAGCAGTGCTGAATATGTTCAGTCAATGAAATTCACAACAACTCTAAAAGCTATTGGTGCAAGTAAATCTTTAGCCGCAGCAATACAATTAGATTATGTTTCTGATGAAAATGTAGCAGATGTAACTTATTCGGTAAAATCAACGGATGGTTCTGTATTTACTGTTGGCAGCAACAAGACTGAATCATTTAATACAAGCGAAAATGCAAAAGCAGTTATACCATTATTCGATAACGCCCACCAGTTTTTAGGAAGTGCAGGCTTAACAAATACTGTAAAAAGTGGCACTACTGCACCTGAGAAATCTGTTACTGTAACAGTCACATTTATTACGAACAAAGTCAAGCCTGCTGACATTAGTAATATAGCAACAGCTTTAAACTTCTTTATTGTTACTGATAAGCAAAAAACAAATAGAACCGAAGTTCATCTTCGAGGCTTTAATGCTACAAGCCATGCTAATACAAGCTTATTTGGTACAGGTGTAGACAATTCAAAAACAGGGCTTTCATATGAGAGCAATGGCAATTTAGTTTGGGGAATGGTAATTCCTGTTAATTTTAAATATCCATTAGAAAGCACAAGTATACTAACTGCATATCCAGAATTCAAGCCATGGGCTCAATCTGGAGGAAAAGAGAATCAAACCTGGTACGATACTCCTAAGACTGGAACTACATTCTAAAATAATATTTATTTAAACTAAAAAAGGCAGAAATATTTCTGCCTTTTTTAGTTTAGCCCATTTCAATTAAAATAAATCTGCAAAAGACTTGATAAATAAAACAATTATTATATTTTTGTTTTCGGAAAAGCAATTAACATTTTTTAGTTTTCGCATTTAATTAATTCCTATGAGAATAAGTTCTTTTAAAATATTATCAGCTTTATGCTTGTTTATCCTAATTACATCTATATACAGCTGTAAAGAAGATTATTACGATCCTTATTATAAGGCTCCCTCTCCTTTTATTGGAGTTCCGGACGATTTCGACTGGTCAACTATCAGTTCTATAAAGCTAACCGTAAACGTAAATGATGAATATAATGGTCAATATTACTATATAGTTGAAGTTTTCGACGATAATCCCGTTTTCAATTCTGATGCAACTTTATTAGCCAAAGGTGTTGCAAAACAAACTGAAGCATATACCTCTGAAATTAATTTCCCGCAAGCGCTACAAACTATTTATATTCGCCAGACTGCTCCCAATGGGCTGCAAATAGTACAAGAAAGAACAATCGATGCTACAGATTTATCTGTAAACTTTGCAGGTAAATCTTCCGGTTCGGCTGTTAATACCAAGGCTTTCAGTCCACGCGCTGCAGCTCCAACTTATAGTGGAGACAGGAGTAATGCCAATGTTATCGATCTGAAATCTACTTCTCAAACATTAACATCCGGAAAATCGTATGTAATAACAGGTGGTACTTATTCCGGCAATATAGTTTTCTGGGGAGGACAAACAACCACGCTTTTTGTAGAAGGAGAATGGAATGTTCCTTCAAATCAGGAAGCTTTTCAAGGCGGAATGGAAATCGTGGTTTTAAATGGAGGTAAAATAACATTCAGCAATAGTAGTCAGACCATTTATGGATACAACAATGTAAACTTTTTCATTATGAATGGAGGAGCATTTAATCCTGAAAAGAAAAGTATTAATATCAATTTCACGAATTCCGGTGGTAATATATATAATGCCGGATCTTTCTATCTCAATGTAATGCAACTAAACGGAGGCAGGTTTTATAATAACAGTTCTACTGTCAATATTGCACAGTTTACGCAAACCGGAACCATTGAAAATCACGGAGTACTAACAATGGGCTCCATAGATGCTTCCAGCGGATTTGTAATTGATAACTATTGCAATATGTCCGTAACCGGAGATATTACAACTTCAGGTGGTACCTTTGTTTTGCACAACAGCACCATTCTGTCATGTGTAAACTTTGACCCTAAAGGCACAGAGATAAATATGGAGGCTTATTCACTCTTTGATGTAACAGGCACTGCTACCTTTAATTCCTGGTCAAGTGTTATTTATGGTCCGGGAAACTATAATTATGGTTCATATAATTCATCAGACTATGCATTAACCCGCTTCAAAAGAATTGTCTGCAACGGAAATAAACAAGTTACATTTGACGGGAATGTAGAGCTTGAATGTTCATCTTACAAAACAAATGGTAAAGGTATCTACCTTTACTCACCAGCCAATATTGTAAGTTACGGAAACCCTTCGGTCTTAATTCCCGCAAGTGAATGTACCGGTTCAGGAAGCTATCCTAAAGGAACCACTCCTACCGAACCTACTTTTCCAATAGAAGTACCAACAAACAGTAAATATACTTATGCAATAGAAGACCTTTGGCCTGCATACGGTGATTATGATATGAACGACCTTGTTGTAGAAAGTCAAACATCCTACACTTTAAACAGATTATCATCAACCACAAGCGTATCAAGCCTTACTATCACTGCAAAGGTTATGGCTGTAGGCGCATTTAAAAAGCTGGGGGCAGCCTTTCAGCTAGACCAGATTCCGGCAAGCAATGTAACCAGTGTTTCTGTAGATTCAGATTCACCAACTAACAGATTAAACGGAACTGTATTTACGGTTGCTTCCAATGGAGTTGAAACAGGTCAAAGCAAAGCTGTCATTCCACTTTTTGATGAAGCTCATCATTTTTTAAATAACAGTGCCAGTGAAAGATATAACATGCTTAACACATCAGAGAAAGGAGATTACAGAACACCTAAACAGGTAAAAATTACAATATACTTCAAAAGCGGCACAGTTAGTTCGTCTGATATAGCTACTAAATATCTGAATTTCTTTACCGTAACAGATGCTAAAACCGAAGATAGAAAGGAAGTTCACCTAGTAGGATACGTCCCTACAGACAGGGCTATTACAAGTTATTTCGGTGGAGGGTCCAACAATATCCCTTCCAATAACGACTTGTCATTAAATGGAGTTTACTACAGAGGAACTGATAATTTAATCTGGGGACTAATGATACCGGGAACATTTAGCTATCCTTCTGAATATAGCAGTATCCTGAAAGCATACCCAAAATTTAAGTCATGGGCAACATCGGGTGGCACTACCAGCCAGGATTGGTATAGTAGTTCAAATGCCGATCAAACATATATTTACACAAAATAATTAGAAAAAAAATAGTGATAAAATCTTTATTTTAAATAACTTTGTACTTTAAACAGGACAACTCTTTCAAAAATAAAAACACGATGAAAAAAAAGATATTATTAATTGACGACAAAGAGTCTATTGCAAAAGTTGTTTCCATCTATTTATCCGGTGAATTCGATCTTGTTTACTTTGAACATCCGGTCAAAGCCATTGCATGGTTACAGGAAGGAAACATCCCCGATCTAATTATTTCAGACATTAGAATGCCCGAAATGCGTGGAGACGAATTTTTACATTACATCAAAGCTAATGCATTATTCAGTTCAATTCCGGTAATTATGCTTTCCAGCGAAGAGAGCACATCAGAAAGAATCAGATTACTGGAAGAGGGTGCGGACGATTATATTTTGAAACCATTCAACCCCATGGAATTAAAGATCCGTATCAAAAAAATAATTAAAGAATAGATGCAGCAACTAGTTTTTATAGGAACACAGACACAAACTATCGCACATTTTAGCCAGTTATCCGAAGGCAAAATAGTGATCACAGCAAATTGTATTGAAGCATCCAAATGGCTGTCTCAATATAATAATGAAAAGCCTGTGGTCATTCTTTTTGAAAAAGGACGTTTCAAAAAAGATCTGGCAGATATTTCTTACCTTCACAACAAGTTTTATCATACTTATATTGTTCTTATCACAGATTCTTTAACCAAAGAAGAAAGTTATAGGTATCTGAAAAGTGGTATTTGCAATACCCTGTCTCCTAATGAAACTAAAGAGAATTTTGAGCATACACTTAACTTCATTTATACCAGGCAACATCAATTTCGGAATGCCCTTCGAAATCAGAGCTCAATCAAACATTTCCACATGCCTTTAATGAAGCGACTCTTCGACATAGCATTTTCTAGTCTGGCAATACTATGTCTTTCACCGCTTCTTATCCTAACAGCTATTGCCATCCGCTTAGAAAGTGAAGGTCCTGTAGTTTATAAATCAAAACGAGTTGGAAGCAACTATCGAATATTCGATTTCCTGAAATTCCGCTCCATGTACACCAATGCAGATAAACGGCTGAAGGAGTTCAATAACTTGAATCAATATAATGGTGAACAGGATATTGCTGATGAGGAAGAAGTAATCCAGGCAAATGAATCAAACGATATGGATGAAATCATCCTGGTATCCGATGATTATGTAATCCCCGAGCAAGAGTATATCGCGCAGAAAAGTGTTGAAAAGAAAAATTCATTTGTAAAATTCGAAAACGACCCTCGAATAACCAAAGTAGGGCGTTTTATTCGCAAATATAGCATTGACGAGCTTCCGCAATTAATCAATATATTGAAAGGAGACATGTCCATTGTAGGTAACCGTCCCCTCCCACTCTATGAAGCAGAGCTGTTAACCAGCGATGAATATATAGACCGCTTCATGGCCCCGGCAGGACTCACCGGACTATGGCAGGTAGAAAAACGAGGCGACTCAGGAAAAATGTCGGCTGAAGAAAGAAAGCAATTAGATATTCAATATGCCAAAAATTACTCTTTTGCTATGGATATGAAAATTATTTTAAAAACAGCAACGGCATTTGTTCAAAAGGAAAACGTGTAAATAAGATAATTGTATAAATTATGAGAAACAAACTACTATCAATTCTTATTTTTTCTTGTTTATGTTTTGCGCTTCCATTGCAGGCGCAAGAAAGTGATATTTCTGATATGACTCCAGATGATTATGCTCATTTAGAACTACCTTCATTGGATGTTTTGTTTGAGAATGCAAAAAACAATCCAGCAATCAAAATCCAAGATGTAAATAAAGAGGAAGAAGTCAATTTGCTAAAGAAAGAAAAACGTAGTTGGTTGAAGTATTTTTATATTGGTGGTGCATACAATTACGGGATTCTTGGTAGCTTGTCTACGTACTCTGATTCAGCCACGCCGCTCTATTCACAATACAGTAAAAATGCACAGAACTCTTATCATATAGGTGGAGGCATTTCCATCCCAATTGAAAGTTTATTTGATTATAAGCCCAACATAAACAGACAAAAATTAAGGATCAAAGAAATTGATCTACAAAAAGAAAAAAACATGGATGATCTAAAACAACAAATTATAGAACTATACACATCCATTATCTCTAATATAAACACATTAAAAATAAAAGCAGAATATTTAGCATTTACCAACGCACAATATCAGATTGGAGAAAATGACTTTTTAAATGGAAAAGGAGATGCAAGCTCACTAAGCAAGCAAAAAGAAATGCAAGCAAATGCAGGGAGCGATTATGAAACAACACGTGCTGCATTAAATATGTCATTACTAAAATTGGAAATTTTAGCTAGAACTCCTATTCTAAGCAAAGTAAAAATTAAATAATTACTAAACTATGGAATATTTTCTTTATATATCTAAATTTATATACCGTCTTCGTTGGTGGTTATTAACAGTCCCAATATTTGCAGCTATTTTAGCAATTTATTCAACAAAACATTTAGGTCGTACTTATAACACGAATACGACCATATATACAGGAGTCATCTCAGGCTATACTGTTGAAGCAACTAGCGGTGCCCGAATTGATTTTAAACAACAGAGTACAACCTTAGATAATATTCTTAATATTATCACTTCCGAAAGCACTCTCAAAAGAGTTTCTCTACGTCTTTTTGCTCAGAACATGATGCATGGTGATCCTAATAACGATAATAACTATATTCAGGCTTCTACCTACAGAGCATTATTAAGTATCACTCCTAAAGAGGTGCAAAGATTGATTGATAAAAAGGATGAAAAAAAAACCTTGGCCAAGCTTCGCGCATATGAAAAGCCAAATTCTAAGAACTTTGTTTTCGGCCTTTTTAATTGGTTTCACCCTGATTATAGTTATTCTGCATTACTCAAGAAAGTCAAAGTAAACAGAATTGGTGATAGCGATATGATAGAAATTAATTATTCTAGTGGAGATCCTGGCATAGCATATAATACATTAAAGATTCTAAATGAAGAATTTACGTCACAATATCAGGAATTACGTTTTGGAGAAACAAATGATGTAATAAAATTCTATGAAGAAGAATTATCAAGACTCGCTAGAATTTTAAAAATTTCAGAAGACTCACTTACTGAATATAATATAAATAAAAAGATTATTAATTATGAAGAACAGACCAAACAAGTAACAATTATAAATAGCGAATTCGAAACTAAATATCAGGATTTTCTACTAGACTATAATAGTTCTAAAACATTAGTATCAGAACTAGAAAAGCGAATGGACAATCATATTAAATCCCTTCGAAATAATGCAGAATTTATCAATAGACTACAAAATATATCTAAATTAACCTCTAAAATAACTGACTTAGAAACTTTCAATAATGAATCATCCATATCAAAAAATCAGAATTTGAATTCCTATAAAAATCAGTTAAAAAAAGCAGAAAATGATTTTACTATTTTTGCAGAACAGTTTAGCAATCTAAAATTTACTAAAGAGGGAATTGCATCTGAATCAATAATAGAACAATGGCTTGAGCAAATTCTAAAGATGCAAAAAGCAGCTGCTCAGCTTAATGTAATGGACTCTCGTAAAGGATTAATTGATGAACAATATCTCTATTATTCCCCAATAGGTTCAACCTTAAAACGTAAAGAACGAAGTATAAACTTTACTGAGCAAAATTATTTATCTATGCTTAATAGTTTAAATGCCGCTAGGCTACGACAAAAAAATCTACAAATGACCTCTGCTACCTTAAAAATAATGAATCCTCCAGTATATCCTATATCAGCAGAAGCTAACAAAAGAAAGTCAATCGTAATGGCTGTTTTCTTTGGTTGTATATTATTCATTTTAGGTTTCTTCTTAATAATTGAATTATTAGATCGAACTTTAAGAGATAAAGTTCGAACTGAAAAGTTAACATCTTGCAAGGTCATAGGTGCTTTCCCTGAAAATGAGATTGTGCGCTTTAAAAACTTCAATAAAATCCGAAATTTGATTTCCATTAGATATCTAAGTAACACAATACTTTGCTATCTTTCTAACCACCAAATGAATATTATCAATCTGATTAGCACAGAAAATGGAGATGGGAAGTCATATATAGGGAAACAAATTGAAGACTATTGGATATCTATCGGTCTAAATGTAAAACGACTTACATGGCACGAAGATTTCGCTAATGATTCAAGAGAATTTTTACTAGCTCAATCATTGAATGATTTTTATACTTTAGAACACAAATCAGATATTCTGATTATTGAATACCCGCCGTTAAAAGAATGCTCAATACCTATCGGACTGCTGAATGAAGCTAATTTGAATCTGGTAATAGCCAGAGCAAACAGAACATGGAAGTTTACCGATCAACTTCTGTTAGATCAAATAAAGCAAATCGCCAATGCAGAATCCCCTGTCGTTATGTATCTCAATAAAGCTGAAAGAGAGGTTGTGGAAAGCTTTACTGGCCTTCTGCCTCCATCAAATAAAATTAAAAAAATTTTTTATAGATTTTCCCAATTAGGACTAACTGCATCTGAATAAAATAATGTATACATTTATACACAATAAGTCTAAATTAATTAAACCTAAAATATTACTTTATGTAGTCTTATTAATAGGTATTGCTTTATTCTACAAAACAACCTTACAAAAAGGATACTATTTCGGAGCCTTTATAGCATGCTTACCATTTCTTGCCATCGGGATTTTTTTATTACTTAAACGTCCTTTATGGAGTTTTATATTTCTTTTTATTACCAATTATTTCATAATGGGAATAACCAGATATATTCACTTTCAGGGAGGCATATTAATGGACATAATTATTTTATTCTGTTTTGGAAGTATTCTCATAAAAGCAACTTATGATAATTTGGAATGGAAAAGAATGCTCAATCCTCTTACCTTAACAACCTTTCTTTGGGTTCTTTTTTGTATATTAGAACTCTTAAATCCTAAAGCTGTTCCTATAGACGATTGGACAAGTCAAGTTCGAGGATTAGCAATTTACCCACTTGCAATTGTTGTTTTAATATCTATTCTACTCTGTAAATATAAACATCTAAAACTTATTCTATTTTTATGGTCGATATTTACAATTATTGGAGCTTTCAAAGGATATTGGCAAAAAAATCATGGCTTTGATTCAGCTGAATTATATTGGTTATATGTAGGAGGAGGAGCAAAAACTCATTTTATTCATAGCGGAATTCGTTTTTTTTCTTTTTTTACCGATGCAGGAAATTACGGATCAAGTATGGGATTTTCAATGGTTGTTTTTTCTATAGCAGCAATTTTTATTAAAAACAAATGGATCAAAATTTATTTTTCTATTGTGGCATTAGCTGGAGGATATGGAATGATTATTTCAGGAACTAGAGGGGCGCTAGCTGCCCCCTTTGCAGGTTATATTCTTTTTGTGGCTTTATCTAAAAACTTTAAAATGGCAATTACAGGTTTATCTGTTCTATTTTTTACTTTTTTATTTCTAAACTATACTACTATAGGAAATAGTAATAAACTTATAAGCCGAATGAGAACAGCATTTGATCAAAATGATGCATCTCTCAATGTAAGATTAGAAAATCAAAAAAAATTAAGAGAATATATGGCAGATGTTCCTTTTGGCACAAGCATTGGCTTCTATGGAAAATCTGTAAATTCAGCTCATCCATATTATGGAATTTCAAAAATCCCAAGTGATTCATGGTACGTAAGAGTTTGGATTCAGACTGGGATCGTAGGGTTAACATTACATATTTTTTTATTATCTATAGTTATTCTTATAGGAGGATACATCATATTATTCAAAATTAAAAATGAAGAATTAAGAGGGCTTTTAATTGCTATGTTGGCTGGTACATTTGGAATTCTAGCTTCATCTTACGGAAATGAACTTTTAGGACAGTTCCCTAATTGCTTTTTATTTTACACATGTCAAGCATTGGTCTTTATGGGAAAATATTACGACAAAGAATTAGAAGAACATGAACAACCCACCTGATTTATCCATTATAACCATTAGCTACAATGGGATAAAAGATACAGGTGAATTTATTGAATCACTTCAAAAACATGTATCTATTCCTCATGAAATAATTGTGGTCGATAACGCTTCAAAAAAAAATGAGGCGGAAATTTTACAACAGAAATATCCAGATATTATCACTATAAGAAGCGAAGAGAATTTAGGTTTTTCAGGTGGAAACAATCTAGGCATAAGTAAAGCAAAAGGAAAATACATTTTTTTATTAAACAACGATACGTTTGTTGAAGAGGATACTTTTCATTATTTAATTAATAGATTGGAAAGTAGCCCACAAATTGGAGTTGTTTCGCCAAAAATAAAGTTCGCCTTTCCTCCACGCAACATTCAGTTTACCGGTTATAGACCATTAAGTCAAATTACTCTGCGTAATGAACTTATCGGATTTGGAGAAGCAGACAATGGAAAATTTGGCACTCCTATACGTACTCCTTATTGTCACGGTGCAGCTATGATGGTAAGAAAAGAAGTGATAGAAAAAGTAGGATATATGCCCGAAATTTATTTTCTTTACTATGAAGAGCTTGATTGGAGCACCAAAATAGAAAAAGCAGGATATGAATTGTGGTACGAGCCTCGTTGTACAGTATATCACAAGGAGAGTCAAAGTACCGGTCAACAAAGCTACCTGCGTACTTTTTATCTAACCCGCAACCGACTGTTGTACGCCTGGCGTAACAGACACGGAATCACTCGATGGGTATCCATTTTGTACCAACTGGTGGTTGCTGCTCCAAAGAATGCTCTAGCCTTTCTTCTGAAAGGCAGAACGGATTTATTAAAAGCTATATTCAAAGGAATATTCGCGTTTTTAAAATTAAAACATAAACTTGGTTAACAGATGGATGGACTAATAATTTTAGATACGATTGATTCTATACTATTTTTTCTCATGGCACTATCTGTGGGATATCTTCTTATATTTTCCGCAGCAAGCATATCTAAGAGAAGTTATTCTTATCCTATAGCTAAAAAGAAATACCGTTTTTTAGTTTTATTTCCGGCTTATAAAGAAGATAAAGTTATAGAACGGTCTGTGCGGTCCTTCTTGCTACAAGAATATCCAAAAGAAAACTATGATGTTGTTGTGATCTCCGATAAGATGGAAGAAATCACCAATCAACAACTTAGGAAATTACCTATTGATTTACTGATTGTTGACTTTGCAAACAGTTCAAAAGCAAAAGCACTGAACTTTGCAATGGATAAATTGGAAGATCGAGATTATGACATGGTTGTAATTCTGGATGCTGATAACACTGTTCAGCAAGATTTCCTACAACAATTAGGCAATGCGTATGAATGTGGTGCAAACGTTATTCAAGCACATCGTATGGCAAAGAACCTAAATACAAGCACTGCCATACTGGATGCCGTGAGTGAAGAGATTAATAATTCAATATTCAGAACTGGTCATGTAAAATTAGGACTTTCATCCGCTTTAATTGGTTCCGGAATGGCTTTTGAATATAAGTGGCTTCAAGATAATATTAAAAAAGTTTCGTCAGCTGGTGAAGATAAAGAATTGGAATTGCTATTATTAAAACAAAGAATCTATATTGATTATATGGATGATCTGCCTGTTTATGATGAGAAAACACAAAAAGAAAATGCATTCAATAATCAGCGCCGCAGATGGTTATCCGCCCAATATGCCTCTTTATGGCAAGCTTTGCCCGACCTGCCTGATGCTATCTTTACCAAAAACATCGATTATTGTGACAAAATAGCTCAATGGATCATGCTTCCACGAGTGTTACTAATTGGATTTATCGGATTATTATCTTTAATAACCACATTAATAAAATGGGAATGGTCCATAAAATGGTGGGTATTGCTGCTTTTACTTTTTCTGGCTTTATGCATGGCTATTCCAGATTATCTAGTCAACAAACAACTGAAGAAAGCTATTTGGACCATTCCTTTACTTGCTATCAATATGTTTTTCAATTTATTCAGAATGAAAGGAGTCAATAAAAAGTTTATTCACACAGAACATGGTGAACATGAATAGAACAAAAATAAAAATAGCAATTGAAGCACAACGTATTTTTCGGAAGAATAAACACGGAATGGATTTTGTAGCATTGGAAACCATTCGTGAACTGCAAAAGGCTGATAAAATTAATGAATACTATATTTTGGTTAGTCCGGGTGAAGATCATTGTCTGGAACCGACTCCAAATTTTCATATAATTGAAATAAAATACCCCTCCTATCCTTTATGGGAACAAATTGGTCTGCCAAGAGCATTAAAAAAGATTAAGCCCGACTTGTTACATTGCACGAGCAATACAGCTCCTCTGTTCTGCAAAGCTCCTTTAATCCTAACTTTACATGATATCATCTTTCTTGAAAAAAGACAAAATGCAAACAAATCACTTTATCAAAACTTAGGATGGTATTACAGAAGACTGATTGTTCCGCGAATATTGCCAAAATGCAAAAAAATAATAACTGTATCTCATTTTGAAGCAGAGCGCATCAAAGAGACTTTGAAGTTAAGGAATGAACAGGTTGTTGCAGTCTACAATGGTTTCAATAAACATTTTAAGCCTGTAAATAATTACAGTGAAGTCACGAATAAATATATAGATAAAGAACATTATTTCTTTTTTTTAGGAAACACCGATCCTAAAAAAAACACTGCCCGCACATTAAAAGCTTATAGTTCATATATTCAACAATCAGCACATCCTTTGCCGCTGCTTATTGCTGATTTAAATAAAGATGTTATTGATACAATACTGAGAGAAGAAAAGATTGAAAACATAAAGCCGTATCTATACCTACCAGGCTACATAGCCAATACCGATTTACCTGCAATATACAGCAGGGCGAAAGCTTTCATCTATACTTCGTTGAGGGAAAGTTTTGGAATCCCAATTCTTGAAGCAATGGCATGTGGTACTCCGGTTATTACGTCAAATACATCAGCAATGCCCGAAATTGCAGGAAAAGAAGCTATTTTAGTTGATCCTTATAATGAAAATGAAATAGCAGATAAAATACTACAATTAGAAAATGATTCTGATCTTTATCAAAAACAAGTAAATTACGGCTTGGAGCGAGTAAAAAACTTTTCTTGGGAACAAACAGCGAAGGATTTGCTTCACATTTACAAATCTATTAAATAAGGCTATGAGTATAAAAGAAAAAATAAAATCTAATCCTAAATTAAAACAGCTGGTGCTTAACTTTATTATGCACCCTGCAAAAACACGTCCACAATGGTGGATACGACTGTTTCAGTTTATCTATTTAAAGAAAGGGAAAGGATCGGTGATTTACCGTAGTGTACGAAAAGATCTTGTTCCTTTTAATCGATTTGTATTAGGAAATAATTCTGTTGTAGAAGATTTTTCTTGTTTAAATAATGCTGTTGGAGATATAATTATTGGTAGCAATTCGCGGATTGGATTAGGAAATACAATTATAGGTCCAGTTCAAATTGGGAATGAAGTTAATATAGCCCAAAGCGTAACGATATCAGGACTTAACCATAACTTTCAGGATATTAATAAAACAATATCTTCACAGGGTGTATCAACTTCTCAGGTAATTATTGAAGATGATGTTTGGATAGGTGCTAATTCCGTTATCCTAGCGAGCACAAAAATAGGAAAACACAGCATTATTGCCGCAGGTAGTATTGTTACTCATTCAATTCCTTCATTCTGTGTAGCTGCTGGGAATCCTGCAAAAATCATTAAGCAATACGATTTTGAAAAAAATGAATGGGTTAGAATTAAAACTTAAAACTGTTTCAAGAATTAAAAAACCTCCCACCAACAAGCATAACAGCTTACCAGCGGGAGATCTACATAATAACTACATCCCCAATCTAATCAAAAACCTTTAGAAAGAAGCTCCTTAACATCAAATCCAGGACAAAATTTCACCCACTCACAAGATTCAACAACACCGTTACCATTAAGGTCGGGACTAAGATCCCGGTGACCTGTTACCCGGCAACCGGGGAAGTCTTTCAGCAGGGTGAGTACCAGTACTCGCAGGGAATGCTTTTGCTCGGGAGTTCGGGTGTCTGCGGGAGTACCGTTCTTATCAAGTCCACCTTCGTAGCAGATGCCAATGCTATGGGCGTTATAGCCCAGAACGTGCGCGCCTTGTTCTTGCAGCGGACGCATGGATTTAATGGCTCCGTCTTTACGAACGTAGTAATGATAACCGGCACAGCGAAAACCTCTTGCCTTGTGAGCAGTGTCCACATCCCGCTCCGTAAAGGTTTTATCCTCACGGGTAGCGGAACAGTGAATCACAATCAGATTAATTTTTCTCATCTTTTCTTATACCCGTTTTCTATTGCCGTTCTTTGCAACTTGGCACCGCGCACTGAGTTTTCAGTGATTCGCTAAGCTGAGCATTCAGGGTGATAATCTCCTGGTACATCTGGCGCACTTTCTCCGAGAGTTCAAAATAGTCGGTTTCGAACCGGTTGATCTGCTCCATCAGATAGTCGAACTGGCCCTTTACCAGTTCGGTGAATTCCTGCATCTCCTTAGCGTCTTTCTTCCTGAGGAAGGGAAGCACCAGGGTGAATACTTTCAATAACTCGTTAATTACTTTCATTTGCTGTTGTGCTTAACTGATTAGTGACTATCCTACTTCGTTACCGCCATTGGTTACTTTCACGGGGAGTTTAGCCACCTGACTATATTCAAGGGTTTTCAGCATATTGGTAAGTAGCTTCCCGGGACGGAAAGTTATTCTGGCTCCCTTGATAAAGCCTATATTGAATTCTTTCTGGGTATCTGCCCCTCTACTGCGAAGACCAACCTGGAAACTTCCAAACTCTCCAAAGCGAACTACTTCTCCTTTGCGGAGACTTTGCTGAATGGTTATCAATACTCCCGAAATTGAGGCAGAGATATCTGCTTTGGTCACCGTACAACGGTTGGAAACATCTTCACACATCAAGTCAAAATCCATTTCACCGCTACCTTGTGCCTGGGCATAGAACTTTTTAGGATCTGAAATTTTTCTTGGGTTTGCTCTCTCTACTACTGAATACTTTACGCTCATGTTTTTTTTGTTTTTAATGGTTTAATAACTTTATCAGGGGGGCCCTTCCCTTTCGACTTTACAAAGATACAACACCCCAAAGTGGACGAGTGCGGAATGTTGCACAGCCTGTATTAGGATGTATAAAGTGGTATAAACCTGTATGTTTCTGCATGACTTTTCATTCTAATAAAAACGTTATTTTATTTTGTCATAATTTGCTTTTATAAGGTAATTTTCGTACCTTTAAAAGGTAAATAATAAAAGAATAAACATTAATCATGGAAGAAAAATTTAAACCTAAGAGCTATTCAAAAACGGATTTATCGAGAAAATACAATCCACATCTGTGCGACCGTTCGGCTCAGCGGACATTGATGAAGTGGATTGAGCACAACAAAGAATTAAGCGAGCAGCTAATCTGTACCGGATTCAGCAAAATGGACCGTTTATTTACACCGCGACAAGTACAACTGATTGTCTCCTTTCTGGGAGAACCGTAAAAAACAACTCTAAAAAAATATCCAGTCATTTTTGTGAAAGAGACTTGAGACTTTGCCCAAAGTTTCAAGTCTCTTTTTTTAATATGACTTAAGAAAAAAGAAATTAGTGATAGGAGTGATAGCAAATATCGCTATTTTAAACACTCTATAGAGGGGGCAGGGGTATACTATAGAGTGCCCCTACCCCCCTTATAATAAAGTTCAAAATATGTATTTTCCCTATCACTCCTATCACTAAACAAGTTAAAACGGAAGCTCCGGTTCTACTATTAAAGACTCATTTACAACAGCTTGAGACTGATTTGCTATTGTTTTACTATTTCGATCAACTTCATTCAAATCGAGCTCATAAATGGTATAAACGTCCCCTTTACTCTTTCTTTTCGTCTCAAAACCATGCTTATTCAGCACTTTTCCAAGAAGATTTATCCCCGAACCAGTAATTTTCAAGCCTGTTTTCTCCGAAATTCGCTTTAAAATTTCACTTGCCAACAGTGAACGACAGCTTTCTCCGGGCAATGGTTTACGAAAATAGACAAATAAAAATTCCTCTTCGGGAGAACGAGACCGAAACTTATCGTTGTGATTGTCCAGCTCTTCAATCTCCTCAATGTTGAACCAAAAACGAAAGCCGGAATCAATTAAATGCTTAATCTGAGCATACAGCTGCAAATAATCAATAGTAAACGCATCATTAATAGTATTCACCAAAAAAGTGATAAAACGACGCGACCCTGTGGGGTCATTCAATACTTTCTGGTTATTGCTGGAAGCTAACAGAGACGCATGACGAGTGTAAGTCTCCTCATTACGCCCATAAGCTTTGCGCTCATCGATACTGATTTGCGTGATGATTTTCTTCAGCTTTGCCATGTCTCGTGGCTTGAGAGCCTCGAGCTCATCAATATTGACCAGAGCACGGTGAGAGAGCTTCAACAGCAAATCTTTCTCTTGCTCCGTAATAGATGCAGTGGCATAGTAAACCTGCAACTCGGGTGGAAGAAGTTTCACCGACCAGCGGGTTTTACCCCTACCCTGATTTCCACAGAACACAGGAACCACGTGATTCACCGTATTTTTTTCTATCAAGGAAGCTGCCATGGCAACTATCCATTTCCTGAAGCAAAAAAGCCAGTACACATCATCATCCGTTTTTACTGTTGTAGACAGTTGAGCTATATAATCATGTCCATCCCATTTGGGAAGTTTCTGAAAATAATCAATAAAAGGGTTAAAAGATGGGTACAGATCGGACAATAAGAGACTACGGATATCGCTTATTTTACACTTAATACCCGATTTATTTACCGCCCTCCACACAGAGTTTTCAGTTCTGTCCGTCAGATTCTCGAAATCATTTCTCGAATCTTTTTTACGAATTTCCAGCCTCGTACTAACCACGTTATAGTGAAGCTCGTAATTTTCAGTTAGAAAATTTTCCACGTCATCAAAAACGCCCTGTGTGTTCCGAGTATTCTTTGCTACAGCATGCTCGGAAGCATGAGTATAAGCACTGCGGATGGTAGAAAGCAACTCTTCTGTTTCCATATCAACATACTTTGCCAGACAGAAACGCTCCGTATCTTCCTTAGCCAGCCCTCTCCTATTGCAATTATTAGCCAACAAATTTATATACACATTGCGATTTCCTTCTTTGTAAGTCTGTTTTTTCGTGGTATAACGCACACACTTGCTAAAAATGGCTTCTGTACTCACTTCGTCAGCACACTCACTTTTCGCATCTTTGCTTAGAGGAATCTCTTTAGCACCCTTAACTCCGGTTATAAAAACATCTGCCTTTTCGTTAAGAAAAAGAAGCGGATCATAGCTCACGTAACAAAGTCTACCCACATCTTTACCCGATACATCAATAGTAGCCAAAGTTAAAGCCTTATAATAACGCATCACTCTATTATATGCCTCACGGTGGAAATTCTTAATTTCTTCTATATCGACAGGCAGTGAACCATCCTCACGAGCAACGGAAACCAGCACCTTCAACCCTAGTCCGCCCGGACTTACAAAGCAAGCATACGTATTTTTGTCCGCTTCAATCACAGCTCGCAGGCGAATCACCTCTTCGGGCGAAAGATCGTCGAGATCAAGAACCACCATTCCACAGTATTTTGTAAGATTTGCATCTCTTCGGCCACCGATATACAGTGCGCAAATAGTGACAGCGGTAAGCAACTTCTTCAGCTTCTGAGCCTCTTCATCTTTTCCTTCCCTGATTAACGAACGAATCTTTTCAACTTCTGACCTAAAACGACCATTCTTTACATCGCGCAAAAACTCCCTCAAATCCTTATTCCCCAGTGGTTTGTTAAAACCAGAAAAAACGGTAATGTTCTTCATTTATTATTCATTAAAATTACAGATACAAAGTTCTACATTTACTAGAAATATATTTATAACTATTTGTCTGTATTTTTGAAGTAAATCATTTCACTGTAAACAATTCATTACCAGCTATATAAAACTTTATATCTTTAATAAATTCCTGAAATATAAATTCTTCGTTCAAAACAGAAGCTAGTAGTCCTCGTTTAGATGCTCTTTTTTCATATACTGGCACACTGTACTTTCCGAAAGATATTGATCTTTTCCTCCTTTAGAAGAACAGAACCGAATAAACTGACAAAGGATATGTGCTGTAAGTACGCGATTAACGCCACCATTTGTCAGCAACCAACCATTTTCAATCCATTGTTCAATGGTATGAAAAAAAAAGATGTGGAGAAACTGTCCACTCAAGCGAAATCGATTTCTTGCTTCGCCCTAACTTTTTTGATAACTCTTTTTGCTTTGTCAGCTTTTTATGCAGTTCCTTTGTATGAAAATCAATTTCACTCTGTACTTCCTGCATTTCTTTCTCTAAATCTTCTTTCATGACTGTTGTTTTAGTTTTAAAATTATTAATAATACTGTTTCTTAAAAAAATGCGCAAAAATAGTTCCTTTTTATTAAAGGATTATGCTATATTTGTTTTATAGTTTAAGAAAGTTATCAACAGGCAGTAGATAAAAGTTCGTGTTATAATATTATATTATTCATATCAAAAAACGTCGTACTTAATAAAGCATTAAAAATGAAGACTATAACAAAGATTATCTCTAAACACAAGAATACAGACTCAAATATTACAACAGAATAATAGCAATTCTTTCATACTTAAACAAACCGATATCACGCGTTAAAAATTATAAAAAAAACATCAACACAAAGTAACGATATCTAAAGAAATTAAAATAGACACGATAAAATTAGACTTTTCAAACATATAAGCTTAACACAAGAATTCATATAGATTAAAATTTTATTAATGCAGTCAACTAAAAAACAACTATTATCTGGAATATTTTATAGTGCTATTTCTAAATACACAGGAATGGGGATATCGCTAATTGTAGCAGGAATACTAGCACGAATCATTTCTCCTGAAGATTTTGGTGTAGTAGCCATAGCCACTGTAATTATTACTTTTTTCAGTATATTTAGTGATTTAGGAATTGCTCCAGCTATTATTCAAAATAAAGAATTAACAAGCAGAGATCTCTCAAATATTTTTTCTTTCACAATTTGGACTGGAATTGTTATTTCAACGTTTTTTTTTCTTACCTCTTGGTCTATTGCTAAATACTACAACAACCATTTGCTTCTCTCGATTTGTCAGTGGCTATCAATTGATTTATTTTTTGCAAGTGCCAATATTGTTCCTAATGCTTTATTATTCAAAAATAAACTATTCAAATTTATTGCAATACGCAGCTTAATAATTCAATTAGCAGGCGGAATATTAGCAATAAGTGCAGCCTTAATGGGAGCAGGACTTTATGCGTTAATTATTAATCCAATCTTCTCAGGAATTCTGATATTTGTTGTCTCCTATAAAAAATATCCTCAAAAAATAAAGTTCAATCTTGGTATTATCTCTATGAAAAAAATATTTAGTTTCACCTTCTACCAATTTTTATTTAATGTCATTAATTATTTTAGCCGCAATTTAGATAAATTACTAATTGGGAAATATATGGGAATGTCTCCTTTAGGATACTATGAGAAATCCTATCGTCTTATGATGCTACCTTTACAAAATATAACCCATGTTATTAGTCCTGTTATGCATCCAATCTTTTCAGAATATCAGAACAATTATAAACAGCTTCAAATATCATATGAAAAAGTTATTCGTATTCTTGCTTTTATAGGGTTCCCCTTATCCATTTTTTTATATTTTACAGCCCGGGAAATTACTCTTTTAATTTTTGGTAGTCAATGGATACCTTCAATCCACATATTTCAAATATTATCTCTATCTGTTGGCATACAGATTATCCTATCTACTTCCGGTTCTATTTTTCAGGCTGCAAATGCAACTAAAACAATGTTTATAAGCGGATTAATATCTACTATTTTAAATACATCAGGAATCCTTATTGGAATATTCCTTTTTAAAGATTTAAAGGCAGTTGCATGGGGAATATGCATATCATTTACAATAAATTTTATTCAATGCTATTTTTTAATGTACAAAGCCACATTCAAATTGCCATTTTATAGTTTTTACAAATTATTTTTCTCTCCTTTACTCCTAAGCGGAATTATTTATTTATTTCTTTATGAAGTTACTAATATTATTATTTGCAATATCTTTATTTCCTTAATTATAAAAAGTAGCCTTTTTGTTATTATTGGAGGATTATATATTCAATGGACTAATGAATACAATATTTATAGGATAATCTATAGACTGATAAAAAGGCAATAATACAAGTACTATCTTGGGTATTGTCGTTAATTCATTCATTCAATATAATTAAACAATAAACAAATATACTTTATTATAAAATACTTATTTTTTTATATGCCTCCACATAGCAATCACATATTTTTCTTATACTCAAATTCTCTTTAGCGAATATATAGTTTTGCTCTCCTAGACCAGTTGTTGATAGACTGTATGCATTCTCTATTGCCTTTTTAATTGAACAATTCTGGGTAGGGTTAAATACAGGATTACCAGTTTTTTCAAGTATTTCTTTTAAATTACCAAGCGCTGGGGCTATAGCTATTCTTTTAAACAAAAAAGCTAAAGGTACATTCCCTGAATTAAGTATTTTCGTTCGTTGAATAAAAACAATATCACAAGCACTAAAATAATATGCCAAATTTTCATTACTAATAAGCACTTCACTTGAATCACAATCAACATTAATTAATTTCAAGATATATCGAAAAAAATAATACCCAATAAGTGAAATTATTTTTTTGTGAAATTTATTTTTTTTAGGATTTTTTGAAAATGGCAACATTCTTGGAGCTAATAAGTACTTATTTGACACCGAACAAGATAAAAAAGCTTTTATTGTCATATAAATTTCATCCCAATGCCTAAATTTACCAAAAGCTAGTATCACATATCTATTTTGCGGAATATTTAAATATAAGCGACTTTCTTCTTTTGTCAAAAACTCATTATAACAACCTTCATAAATATGATGCGGAATGATAACATGTTCTACTCGGCTTTCTGGATATCTGTTAATAAACTCATACTTGCTATATTCACCCATATGCACTATTAAATCACTGTAACATTGTACTAACTCATATGATTTTTGCACATTTATATCTAAATAATGAGGGCAAACATTATGTCGAGTATATACAATCCTTGCCCCTTTCCTCTTTAACACTTTGAATCTTTGATCCAATTTATTTAATAATTCGTCAGTAGGAGCGTTCCAATAAAAGAGTTCTTCTGGCCATTGAATATGAATAATGTCATAGAAAGAATTTTCATTCCAAAATGCATCTAATGAGCATTCTACTTCAAAGCCCTTCTTACGAAAACCTTCACGCAGAGTATAAACAAATAAGTTATCATCAAGTCCCTCTCTAAACACTAACAAAATTCTCATATCTTTTAAAATAAAATTTAACTTCGTATAACAGTTTATTTTGCGTTATATATAAATACATTATTAAGTTCATACAATTCTATATAAGATATTGTTTGCTCACAAATATACATTTTTTTTTTAGTTTTTCAATTAATACAAATTTCACTCCATTTAGCAAGCTTGTAGTTTCTAACAGAAATAGTTGTATACTAATTATAAATAATCTATATTTGCTCAGTTACTTAAGATTTCAAATATCCTAAACATCACAAATTAAATTTAATGACAAAGGCCCTTTTTCTTGTTTTTCATGGATTTGCTGAATTTAATGGAATTAGTAAAAAAATTAATTATCAGGTAAATGCGCTAAATAGATGTGGCATAAATGCAAAAATCTGTTATTTCACTATTGATAATAATGGATATCAGAAAAGGATGATTAATGAAGATATTTTAGAAAACTTTGGAACTGGTTTATGGGCAAAAATAAATAAAAGAATTCAATATAAAGCCTTAATAAATTATATCTTCCAAAATAAAATAGATTTATTATATATAAGATACAATCATAATGCAAATCCTTATCTAATTAATGCATTAAAAAAAATAAAAAAAAGTGGAGTTAAAATCGTCATGGAAATTCCTACATATCCTTATGATTATGAATACAAAGGATTACCACTTTATTTTCAACTAAAATTAATTATTGACAAATGTTTTAGGCTTAGACTAGCTAAACAAATACACAAGATTATTACATTTTCAAAACACAAAGAAATCTTTGGAGTCTCAACAATAAACATTTCAAATGGAATTGATTTAGAACAAGTAAAATTAAAATCTCAATTAAATGATACTTCTATGAGACTTAATTTAATCTGTGTCGCAGAAATTCATACATGGCATGGTTTTGACAGGCTGATAAAAGGATTAGCCGAATATTATAAAAAAGATCGAAAAATAAAAGTTCTATTTAATATTGTTGGTGAAGGGGATCCTGTTGAAATAGCAAAATTAAAAGCTATCACAATTAAAGAAAAGATGGAAGAATATGTTATTTTCCATGGATCTAAATCAGGGAAAGAATTAGATGATCTTTTTGAAAAAGCAGATATGGGTATAGCTAGTTTAGCTCGGCACAGAAGTAATATTACTTATATTAAAACACTAAAAAACAGAGAATATGCAGCAAGAGGAATCCCTTTTATTTATTCTGAAATAGATGAAGATTTTGAAGACATGCCTTATATTATTAAAGCACCAGCAAATGAAGAACCAATAGACATTAAAACAGTTGTAGATTTTTATAAAAAACAAAAATTTTATCCAGAACAAATAAGAAAATCAATCGAAGAAACTCTTTCTTGGACTTCGCAAATGAAAAAAGTGCTAGATGAAATCTTTCTTTCAAAGTAGAATAATATCATTATGAAAACAAAAATAGTTTATTGCATTCCATCTCTATATTATCCAAGTGGAATGGAAAGAGTTGTAACACTTAAAGCAAATTATCTAGCTGATATTCTTAACTATGATATTACTATCATCTTAACTGATGGAAAAGATAAAAAACCGTATTATGAATTATCACCATTAATTAAAATTATAAATCTTGATATTAATTATGACGAATTGTATGGCAAATCACTTATAAATAAAATTGGCTGCTATTTTTATAAACAATATCTATATAAAAAAAAACTAAAATCGGCGCTACATAAAATTAGACCAGATATAACGATATCAACATTAAGAAGAGAAATCAATTTTATAAACTCAATACATGATGGAAGCTTAAAAGTTGGCGAAATACATTTTAGCAAAGCTAATTACAGAGATTTTAAGAATGAAAAAATATTATCAATATTTCAGAAAACAATAGCTCATTTTTGGATGAGTAAATTAATCAAAGAATTAAAAAAATTAGATAAATTTATTGTTCTAAGTCACGAAGACAAACTAAAATGGACAGAATTAGACAATATCACTGTAATTCATAATCCTCTTTCTTTTTTTCCAGAAAAAACATCCGATTGTAATGCACATCAAGTCATAGCTGTTGGTAGATATGTTCCTCAAAAAGGTTTTGACTTGTTAATTAATGCTTGGAATATTGTAGCCCAAAAATATCCTGAATGGACACTCCGAATATATGGAGATGGTATGAGAAAAGAGTTAGAAGAACAAATTTATTCACTCAAAATATTTAATTCATGTATTTTAGAACATTCTGTATCCAACATTGCTGATAAATATTGTGAGAGTTCTATATTTGTGTTAAGTTCAAGATATGAAGGATTTGGTATGGTTATTTCAGAAGCTATGGCATGTGGAGTCCCTGCAGTTTCTTTTGCATGTCCATGTGGTCCAAAAGATATTATAAAAGATGGGGTTGATGGATTATTAGTCAAAAAAGGTAATATTCAAGAATTAGCAGATAAAATATGCTATTTAATAAAACATGATAGTATTAGAAAAGAAATGGGAAAACAAGCACGAATTAACATAGAGCGTTTTAAAATAGAAAATATCGCTATGCAATGGAAAGAACTTTTTGATTCTTTAATTAAAAATAATTCTAAAACTAATAATAACAGAAGAATATGAGAATCCGAACACCTTATGATAGAAATAATTTAAAAATAAAAAAGAGAGACAATGTTCTAGAAGTGGGTCCAGGACACAACCCATCTTTCAGATCAAATGTTATTGCCGAAAAGTTTATTGACACAAATTATCATAGATGTGGAAATGTAAAAATATACCCTCATCAATCTTTTGTAAATGCTGATGGTGAAAATCTTCCGTTCAAAGATAAAGAATTTGACTACGTAATATGCAATCAAGTTTTAGAACATGCTGAAAATCCTGAGAAATTTATAGCTGAACAATGTAGAATTGCTCACAGAGGATACATTGAAACTCCTAGTCTAATTGGAGAATTTCTATTTCCGAAAAGCTCTCATAAATGGGCTATCTTAGATATAGACAATAAATTGATACTCTTTGAAAAATCAAAAATGCCAGGTAACTATGAAAATAATTATGGAGAGCTTTTTCTTAATTATTTACCATTCCAATCAATCCTTTACAAGCTACTTTGGTTAACAGAAGGAAATATGATGATTAATAGATATGAATGGAAAGATAAAATCGATTTTATAGTAAATCCTGAAGACGAATATTACAGGTCTTTCTTTACAAAAAAATGGACAAGAGAAATGACTGAAAAAGTTTTTCCTAGAAGATCAATAAAAACTGATTTATTGAAAACTATAAAAGCAATAATGTATTTGTTAAGAAAAACAATTGAATTAAAGTTAAAAAAACAAAGTCCACTTTCAATGGAAGAGTATATGAAATTAAAAAATATTAAAAGATAATACAAGATCTATTATGAGTTGGTATTCTAAATATTTATCCGCTTATGAGAAGCCATTCAATGAGGTACCTAGCGAAACTATTTTAAAGGTGCGCACCAAACTAAAAGAACTGGAATGTGAAGATCCTTTAGTATCTGTTGTCGTAATTGCTCATAACGAAGAAAAAAGGCTACTCAGCTGCTTGTGGTCATTAAGTGAAACTACATGTAAATATCCATTAGAGATCATTGGAGTTGATAATAACTCAACAGATCAGACTGCTGAAGTTTTTGAGAGTGTTGGTCTGAAATATTATACTGAACTACAGAAAAGTTGTGGATATGCTAGACGATGTGGACTTGAACATGCTAAAGGAAAGTATTATATCTGCATAGATTCTGATACAATGTATCCACCAAAGTATATTGAAACTCTAGTTGAAGAGTTAATGAAACCCGGCATCGTTGCTGTATCATCTTTATGGAGTTATATTCCTGACAAAGATCATCCTTGGTGGGGAGTTAAAATCTATGAATTCCTAAGAGATGCTCATCTTTTTATTCAATCTTTTAAACGACCTGAGTTAAGTGTCAGAGGGTTAGTTTTTGCTTATAAAATTGAGTATGGAAGAAAAGTCGGTTATAGAGTGGAACTAAAACGAGGTGAAGATGGCTCTATGGCTCTTGGACTAAAAAAATATGGAAAAATAGCATTTGTTAGAAAACGTAAAGCAAGAGCGGTAACCGGCTATGGCACAGTTAGTGCTGATGGCTCTTTCTTTAATAGTTTTAAAGTTCGTGCAATAAAGTATATCAAAGGACTAAACAAATATTTCACCAAAACTTCAGACTACAAAGACGAAGAATCTAACTTAATAAAATAGATCTTAATGAAATCTCTTGAAATAACATTCTGGTTAAGCTTAATAATAGTATTTTATACCTATCTGGGATATGGCATCGTTCTTTACTTTCTGGTAAAAATAAAAGAACTATTCTCAAAACAAAAAGCAAAGGCTTTACCAACAAAAGAAAACTTACCGGAAGCTACTCTCTTTATAACGGCATTCAATGAAGAAGCTGTGGTGAAGGATAAGATGGATAATTGCCTGGCTCTGGATTATCCCAACGATAAGCTAAAGATTGTATGGGTAACGGATGGCAGCAATGACAACACGAATGAATTACTGAAAGCTTACCCAGAGGTTACTGTTTTGTTTCAACCGGAACGCCAGGGAAAGACTGCTGCACTAAACCGGGGAATGAGGTTTATATTTTCTCCTATTGTGATATTTACGGATGCTAATACAATGATTAACCGGGAGGCTATCATGGAAATTGCCGGTGAATTTTCAGATTCCACAGTGGGATGTGTAGCAGGTGAGAAACGGATTGCAGCAAAAGAAAAGGATGGGGCTGCTGGTGGTGGTGAAGGCATTTATTGGAAATATGAATCGACTCTCAAAGCATTGGATTCCAGATTGTATTCGGCGGTAGGTGCAGCCGGTGAGTTATTTGCCATTCGCAGAGAATTGTTCGAAGAGATGGAAAGAGATACCTTACTGGATGATTTTATTCTTTCCCTCCGGATTGCTCAAAAGGGATATAAGATTGCTTATTGCGACAGGGCTTATGCTATTGAATCGGCTTCTGCAAGCATGAATGAGGAGGAGAAAAGAAAGGTACGAATAGCTGCAGGAGGTTTACAATCAATATGGAGATTACGTTCTCTGCTTAATATTTTTCGTTATGGCATATTAAGTTTTCAATATATATCGCACCGGGTGTTGAGATGGTCGCTAACTCCTGTATTACTTTTTTTGATGTTACCACTTAATATAATACTGGTTTCAGAGATAAGTACTGATATCTATACTATGTTATTATTCTTACAAGTGTTGTTCTATGTATTAGGATTATGGGGATATTATCTTTCCACCAGAAAAATAAAAAACAAAATCTTATTTATTCCTTACTACTTTCTCTTTATGAACGTCAATGTTTTTAAAGGATTTATCTATCTGAAAAACAAGAATATAAATGGAATTTGGGAAAAGGCTAAGAGATCTGTTTAAATTTCGCATAAAAAAACAGGTTCTTTAAATTATTTTTTATATATTTGTTGAATATTTCTTACTTATTAACGTCTAAAATCTAAGAAAAAGAATAATGACAAGAATATTGCACGATCCACAAAACTCTGATAAGATTCTGCAGATGACTGCAGATACAATGTTTTTAGTTGATTACGAAGGCATCTGCGTTGATTTGGTGGTACATGCAAACCGAGGGTTCTTTAGGAGAAGAAAGAATTTAATTGGTGAAAATTTCTTTAATTTATTACCGGAAAAGACATATTCTGCTATTAAAAAAGAATTTGAGAAAGTTAAAGAGAGTAAGGTTATATCTACAAAAAATTACGAGCTACCTCTTAATGAAGGCACTTTTTATTTTAAGTGCATAATGCAACCTTTCGACGAAAATCTTATATTGTGTCAATATAGAGACATAACTAACAGGGCCCGCACTAAATTGCAACTGGAGAAAACGAATAACGAACTGCGGGAGATTGAAAAAGCTGCTAAAATTAGTCAATGGAATTACAATTATAAAAGTCAGACATTTAGATATAAAGGATATTCCGGAGGGTTGGCTAACAGCGATCATTTTAAAGATATTTCTCTGGAAGCTTATCTGGAAATAATACACCGTGATGATCGTGCCGGATTTCTAATATGGATAAATAGTATTCTTCATCATACGAGTACAGATACTTATGAATACCGGATTTCAATAAAAAAGAAGTTTTTATTTCTCAGACTTAAAGTTTTAAACATAAATGCTTCTGAGGATAATAAAGAGATTGAAGGTTTCTGCCAGAATATCACAGATATTATTAAGCTGGACGAAAATCTGGGAAGTATTACCAAAGCTGTAAACTATGCTTCGGAAGATATTTTTGCTTTTAAACCGGATGGAACACTGGCTTTTGCCAATGAACAGTTTCGCAAGCATTATCTTTTGACTGATGATAATGAGCTATCTACGATCAAAGTAAATAAGTTGCCAATAAAAAAAGAGCTGAAGGAAAGATGGATGAATATCCGTAGTGAATTTTCACAGCTAACTGACATTGTGCGGTTTGTTGAAGAAAAACCTTTCCCGCATCTGAAAGAGATTCTGGCTTTTGATTTTTTCTCTTATATCATTAAAGATTCTGATGATGAAGAGATTATCTGGACGTTTGGACGTGATATTTCTGAGCAAATAAGATACGATGAACAAACGAAAGAGGTAAATCAGATTATGAACACCGTTCTGGAGAATATTCCTCTTGCTATTTCTGTAAAAGACACTGGAAACGACTTACGATATATCTATCGGAATAAAGTTGCCTATGTGAGTATGAAAGATACAAATGTTATTGGTAAAACCGATTTTGATATTTATCCTGACGAAATAGCCATAACATACAGAAATGAAGATTTAACTATTATAAAAAACAGAAAGCCAATTATATTTAGCAAAGAAGTTGTCAATAATGAAAAAGGTAAATTAATTATCCACAAACAGAAGTTACTGGTAGATAACGGGAACAGAGCTCCACTAATTATTGCTTTAGAATCTGATATCACAAACCTGAAGGAGATGGAGAGTGAGCTGATTAGTGCTAAAGAGAAAGCTGAAAAATCTGATATGCTAAAATCGGCCTTTCTTGCTAATATGAGCCACGAAATACGTACTCCATTGAACGCTATAGTTGGATTCTCGAGAGTTATTGCTGATACGCAAAATGCGCACGAAAGAATGGAGTATTACAAAATAGTTGAATCAAACAACAGCAGGTTATTGCAACTGATCAATGAAATTCTTGATCTTTCGAGAATTGAATCGGGCATAATGGAGTTTGTGGAAGAACCTATAAATTTAAAAGTGATATGTCAGGAGGTTTTTGATGCACATAGATTCCGTACTCCGGAAAATGTTCAGCTTATTTTTGAAGAATCAGACGCTGATTTATGGATATACAGTGATAAGAACAGATTGATTCAGGTTTTCTCTAACCTGATAGGCAATGCTTTTAAATTCACGAATGAAGGAAGTATCCGGTTTGGATATAAGATTATGAACGAGGAAATAGAGTGTTTTGTAAAAGATACCGGCATAGGATTTCCTAAAGAGAAAGCAAAGAATGTTTTTGAACGCTTTGCAAAGCTAAATACGACTGTACAAGGAACCGGACTGGGTCTTTCTATCTGTAAATCGATAGTGGAAAAGCTGGGAGGAACAATCTGGGCAAAATCTGATGTGGGACAAGGGGCTGAGTTTTTCTTTACTCTTCCTTATGTAGCGCCTCAAAAAGAGTCTGTTAATCAAATAACAGCTGAAGAAGATGATGATTCAAAGGATATTGAACTATCTGAAAAGAAGGATACGCTGATATTGGTTGCAGAAGACAACGATAGCAATTTTAAATTGCTTAATGTAATGATAGGTAAAAAGGTTACTTTGGTGCATGCACATGATGGAATAGAAGCTATAACTATGTTTGAAGAGTACAAACCCGATTTAATCCTTATGGATATAAAGATGCCAAACATGGATGGACTGGATGCTACTCGCGTTATCAGACAGGTCTCCCCTGAGATTCCAATCATTGCTTTAAGTGCTTTTGTATATGATGATGATGTGAAAGCGGCTCTTTTATGTGGATGCAACGAATTTATTCCAAAACCTGTTTCTCAGGATAAACTAACTGATATCCTGAGAAAATATTTATAACGAATGGGGAAAAAAGCCACTCTTATATACTTCCGCTTTTTAGGGGTTCTTTTAACTACTGCACTAGCAATATTTACTATTATTTTGGGGAGATACTCATACCAGAATCCCAGCAACGGTTTTTTGTTTCCTATAATTGGATTGGGAATGATTCCCGTTTTACTTGCCAATCTTGCTTTAGCTATTTATTGGGGAATCCGCTGGAAAAAATGGATATGGATACCGGTGATTGCTATTGCAGCTAACTATGAATATATTTCTGCAACGTATCAGATTCCGCACAAGCAGCTAAGCTATACAGATAAAGGGAACTCGATAAGGATTGCAAGTCTTAATGTACAAAGCTTCCACGGAGATCCGTCGATTTACTCTGTTGGGGAGATTATCGGACTAATGAAAGAACAGCGAATTGATGTAGTGTGCCTGCAGGAATTTGCGGAGAGTCCTTATTTTAGCTCTGATAGCATAAATGCTCAATTTAAGGAATATCCGTATGTTGCTATGCACAAAAATAACACTCCGGGATTTGGATTGGTTATTTACAGTAAATATCCAATAGAAAACAGAGATGATCTCTTTTTTGGCAACTCTGACAACAGTGCTATGTGGGTAGATTTAAAAGTTGGACAAACACCTCTGCGGGTTTTTAATTGCCATTTGCAAACAACTAATTTTAATCAGACTAGAGGCTTATTGAAGAAAATCACGCTTGGGGAGTTTTATGAAACAGAGAAAGAGGCTGCTAAAAAAATAACAGATAAACTATTTGAGAATGCTCTTAAAAGATCTAATCAGGTTGATTTACTCTGCAATATAATTGATACAACAAAACATTCAATAATAGCATGCGGGGACTTTAATGCTCCTCCCTCATCTTATTCATACCACCGGATGAAGGAGAAATTGCAGGATGGGTTTCAAAGCGCAGGATCAGGATTTGGATATACTTATCGTTATCTTCATAAAACCCTGCGCATTGACTACATATTTCATTCAAACGAACTAACAGGAGGAGAATACAATTCTCCTTCTTTTGAATTCAGTGACCATAATCCTGTAATTATGGAATTATCTCTAAAGAAGGAGAAATAATATTTCAGGATAGCTTTGGCAAGTAGAAACTGAAAACAGAGCCTTCTCCTTCTTCTGAGCTAAACCAAAGTTCTCCACCATTCTTTCTTACAAAATCCTGGCATAACAAAAGGCCCAGACCGGAACCTTCTTCATTCTTTGTTCCAAAAGTAGAATAATGTGTATCTACATTAAGCAGTTTACTTTGGTCTTCTTTCTTTATACCACGACCATGATCCGCCACGCTAACGATAACCTGCTCTTCTTTTTCTTCTATTACAACCTGTACTTCACTACCCGGGTTACTAAATTTCAAGGCATTGCTGATAAGGTTACGGATTACGGTTTTTATCATGTCGATATCTGCACGCACTTCCAGTTGATCGGGAGCCTGCAAATTAATCTTTATTTGCTTAAGTTCTGCTACCATGGAGAAAATTTCAATAACTCCTGCCGAAACTCCTACAATATCAATATTTTGTGGAACCACATTTAACCGGCCAATCTGGCTCTTGGTCCATTTTAACAAATTATCCAATAATGAGAACAGCTCCTCAGTAGTTTGATTTGCCATATTCAGCAACTCATGCATCTCCTCTCCTATTTTCTCGCCCGGTAAGTTGATCATCAACATATTAAGTACCATCTTGATAGATGCCATAGGCGAACGAAGGTCATGAGCTATAACAGAATAAAGTTTGTCACGTCCTTTGATAGTACGCTTCAACTCTTCATTCTGGTTAAAAATGATTCGTTTTGCTGCGATTAAAGATATCTGATGCTTCACACGAATGATCAGTTCCTCTTTATTAAATGGTTTAGAAATAAAATCATTAGCTCCCATCTGGAATCCTTTTACAATGTCGGCTGTAGAATTCAGAGCTGTAAGAAATATAATAGGAATCTGAGCAAATGCAGGCTTTTCCTTAAGTTGTCTGGCAACTTCAAAACCGCTTATATCAGGCATCATTACATCCAGTAAAATCAAATCGGGTAATTCCGATTCGACCATCTTTAACGCCTGTGTGCCATTCATGGCAGTTACAATATTATATTTTTCATTTGTCAACAACACTTTGAGCAATAACACATTGGACAATACATCGTCGACAATAAGGATCTTATATTCAGAGTAGTTTATCTCCATTATCATTCTTTTTATAGGCATTATTAAATATTTTGGAGGAAATTATTAAAGTATTGATTTAAAATAATCGATTGTTTTTATCAATCCTTCTTCCAGATGAACAGAGGGCTGCCAGTTTAACATTTCTTTCGCTAAAGTAATATTAGGCTGGCGTTGTTTGGGATCATCTCCGGGTAAAGGCTTATAAATGAATTTGGATTTAGCCCCTGTTAACTCGATTACCTTTTCCGCAAGCTCTTTAATTGTAAATTCATTGGGATTGCCGATATTAATTGGACCAACAAACTCATCATCGGTATTCATCATACGAACCATACCCTCTACCAGGTCATCCACATACTGAAAACTACGAGTCTGACTACCATCTCCATAAAGAGTGATATCTTTGTTCTTTAATGCCTGAACGATGAAATTGGATACTACCCTACCATCGTTTTTACTCATTAAAGGACCATAAGTATTAAAGATACGGATAATTTTTATACGAAGTTTTTTTTGTCTGTGGTAATCCATAAAAAGCGTTTCGGCACAGCGTTTTCCTTCATCGTAACAAGACCGAATACCAACAGGGTTTACATTACCCCAGTATTCTTCCAGCTGAGGATGAACTATCGGGTCTCCATAAACTTCACTGGTAGAAGCCTGCAACACTTTAGCTCCTACCTGTCTGCCAAGAGCCAACATATTAATAGCACCCATCACAGAGGTTTTTACTGTTTTAACAGGATCGTGCTGATAATGAACGGGAGAAGCAGGGCATGCAAGGTTATAGATTTCGTCAACCTCTGCATTATACGGAACAGTTACATCATGGCGAACCAACTCAAATCGGGAATTATCCATAAGATGCCATACATTACTTCTGGAGCCTGTGAAAAAATTATCTAAACAAATAACACTGTGTCCGTCATTTATCAATCTAGTACATAAGTGTGAACCTATAAAGCCGGATCCTCCTGTAACCAATATTCTTTTCATTATAATGTAATTCTTAGCAGATTTATCGTATTTTATGTGTTGTATATGCGAAAAGCTATTATTCATTTAGCAATGCGTAACAAATATATTACTTTTTTTAATACCAAAACTATGTTTGCATTACTATTTTAACAATCTAAAAACTAAAAAAAGATTAAAGAAACAAAATCAGTATATTAAACTATTGATTTTTGTTAAACAATAAACAAATATTAGATCTCTATTAATCAAGAACAAATAGAGTCTGGAATAATTAAAAATCAGGCAAAAGTTAATCTTTAAAATATTAGGTTATAATGTCATTATCTTGCAAGGATAAATCCATATAGAAAAAAAACAATATTCAGGCATTCATTGTTTTTTCTATGATATTTATAATATTAATAGTTATTATTTGCTATATTAATTGCTGAAATACAAAATCCTGATCAATGAATACAAAAGAACAATATTGCAAATATTCACTAATAGCCATTATTCTGGTTTTAGGAACAATTTTACTTATTAAATTAAGTCCTTTTCTGAGTGGAATCCTTGGTGCATCTACTATCTATATCCTGGTAAGAAAGCAAATGTTCTATCTAACAGAGAAAAAACATATAAAACGTTGTATAGCTGCAACATTAATGCTTTGCGAAGCTGCACTGTGCTTTCTTATTCCTATTTCTCTAGTTGTATGGCTACTGGTTGGAAAACTTCAGCATTTAAATATTGATCCTCAGTCGTATATTTCAGCTATAAAAAACATTGCCAGTCTTATTTTTGAAAAGAGTGGTTATAATGTGCTCAATGAAGATAACTTATCAGCTATAACAGCTTTTATACCCAAAGCTGGTCAATATATAGTAGGCAATATAAGCAATTTTACCATAAACATGTTTGTTATGCTTCTAATTCTCTTTTTCATGCTATTAGAAGGAAGAAAAATGGAACTGTATTTATATGATTTATTGCCTTTTACCAGCTCTGATAAAACCAATGTGCTTAATAGAATAAAAACAATAATTAGATCTAATGCAATCGGCATTCCTTTAGTTGCCATCACACAGGGAGGAGTAGCATTCATTGGGTATCTGATATTCGGAGTTCCTAACCCTATTCTTTTTGGCTTTTTAAGTTGTCTCGCATCAATTATTCCTATAGTAGGAATCGGATTGATTTGGGCACCATTGGTTGCATATATATTTCTGACAGGCGACTGGCAAAATGGTATTGGTCTTGCAGCTTACTCAGTTATTGTAACTACCAATATAGACAATTTATTGCGCTTCATGTTGCAAAAGAAACTAGCTAATACACATCCGTTGATTACCATTTTTGGAGTTATTCTGGGACTGAAATTATTTGGTTTTTTAGGAATCATATTCGGTCCTCTTTTACTATCTTTATTTATTCTTTGCATAAATATTTTTAAGAAAGAATACTTGGAAGGGAATAGTAAAGAATAGATTATCATAGATTTTATCAGGCTTCCAGGATAGCTAATTTGCTAATATAATAAATTTAAAAGAGATTGCTCTAATTGAACAACCTCTTTTAAAAGTTCTTTTCTACGAATCTATGTAAGAGTCTATTTCTAAATATCAATTCTTAGAGACCTAATTTCATATTTAAGATAAACTCTTTCAAGTTAAAACTCTATTGAAGTTTAAATCATTTCTCTAATGTCATTTGAAATGGAGAAGCGGGAAGACCTGCGTTATTCTTCAGATTTACTCCCTGAGGATTATCATCCCATGCATAGCGTACTTTTACCGGTCGTAAAATCTCATTATTCCAAACTATAATTTTATTATTTTCTATGACAGCTTCAGCCCATTTAAAACGTCCATCTTCACCTGCTACTGCAAAACCTTTTAAATGATCAACCGGCATCAGGTTATTTGTACCTTCTTCGAAAGAAAGGATTATTTTTCCATTTTCTACTGCCATTGATTTACAGATAGGTCCATTACAAACTACATCATTATGGCCATAAACCATTTTTTTCGTCAATAAAGATATGCGCCTTGCCAGCTCCTTCTTATTCAATGGATGAATATCGTTCCACTCACCCAAGTCAATAGCTACAGCCAAAGAAGTATTGGGAACTTTTAAAGAAACTTGTCGCTGAGCTTCACGCAGACCAGCCCAACCACTTTCTACTGGTTGAGGATGTGTTTGCATAAAATTAGCTAGCTGTACGATAAAAAAGGGTAAATCCTCATTGCCTAATTTGGTTCGCCAATCATTTATCATCGCAGTCAACAAAGCTTCATATTCGTCCGGCTTGCCTGTATTCGTTTCACCCTGATACCACAAAGCCCCTTTAAAAGTAAGATTCCTCAAAGGGGATATCATTGAGTTGTACATTCCGGTTGGAATATTCTGAAAGGAAACTCCTCCATTTTTAGAAGGTAGTTCACAACCTAACTTATATTTCCATTGGTTGGAAAGATTTATTGTATCTCCATCAATGGCCATACAATAAAGTTTGTCTTTAACGAATCCCGGGAGTCCGCCATAACTAATTAAGCGAACTGTAATCGTATTATCACCAGCCTGTAATAATGAAGCCGGAATTTTATAAATACGAGGTGGGTATTGATAAGCTGTTGTACCTACAAATGTTCCATTTACAAATACTGAGTCGGCATCGCTTATACATCCAAGGCGTAACACAACATCCTTACTTGCTTGTTCTTTGGTAAGACTAACATGCTGGCGGAACCAATGTGCCCCGTTTAATAGATTACCACCATTGATTGCCCAATCTGAAGAAAAGATATCTACCGTTTTCCAATCAGAATCGTCCAACTCGGACTTGTACCAACAAACAGGTGCATGTAGTCCTTTATCATTTTTATATAAAGTGGTATTCCAGAGATCAGACATCATTCCATTACATTTATTCGCTAATGCCCGATATTCATCTGAATTGAAAATATCTCGTTCACGCAATTTTTTCGGAAAAGCCTGCAACGCATCTTCACTCATCCAAGCTTCAACAGAGCTTCCTCCCCAACTGGAGTTCACAATACCAACAGGAACTTTTGTTTCATTATACATCTCTTTTGCAAAGAAGTAGGCCAACGCTGAAAAAGACGGAGCATTTTCTGTTGTCAGAGCTTTCCAGTCCATTCTTGAAATATCATCTTTAGGCCCATGCAAATCATTGCCGTAGGGTGTTTTTACATAACGAATCATTGGATTTGAATAACTCTCTATCTCTTTGCGGAACATATCAGTAACTCTGGCAGCCGTCAATTCCATATTCGATTGCCCCGAACACAACCATACATCACCAATTAATATATCCTTTATGCAAAGGTCATTCACATTCATTTCATAAGGTCCACCAGCTTTTATTGATGGAAGAACAACCAGCCATTTACCGTTTTCATCTGCTTTAGTACTATACTTCTTTTTCTTGAATGTTATTTCCACATTCTCTCCGGCATCGGCTGTTCCCCATACCTTAATGGGCTGTTCACGTTGAAGTACCATTCCATCTGAAAAAATAGCCGGTAATTTTACTTTTGCTTCAGTCCACACTGAAAAGCTACAAGTCAATAATGCCAATAAAATTAATCTGAATTTACTATTATTCATTTTTCCTCCCCCTAATCTTTATTGTTGAATAACTAAATGCGCATTCACATCTTTATTCATATTCTATAAAATGTTACTTTATTTAATTAAGCTCTCAGGCGCCCCCAGGAATGAAGGTTTCAGACCTCCAAAATCGATCATTACTTTTTGCAAGACTAAAGCTGGATCTAACGGACGAATTCTCAATGTATGCTTTTCTTTTTTATCTACGTGGTGAAGAGTGTTTGTCACAATAACATGTTCTGCCTGCCATTTACCAAGTTCGCCTTTGTAATGTCCATTGATATTTACTATTTGTTCTTGATCTCCATCCAGACTGACTGCGTACCTCAAACCCTTATTATCATTAAAGTTCAAAGTTGCAGAAAAGCGTAGATAAACTGTTGCATCACCACTTTTATCCGTTTTAAAGTCATACTCCAAATACATATCTTTATCAGGATTTACGGTGCAAGGAGATGTTGTAACTCCAGACAAAGTACGTCCCAAATTTGGAATTGTAATCCATTTAGCTGTTGAACCATTAGCTGAACGAGTATAATGCTCTGCTTCCATAGAAACATAACCACCATTCTCAATAAATATATAAGGAATAGCAATGCGAGGTTCCGGCACCATAGTTACCTGAGGCATAATATTGTATCTCGGATCATTCCATGATTTATAACCAATATGTGTTTGATCCATAAAATGATTCCATTTACCATTACTCATCACTTTATTATAATGATAAGTCAAAACAGAATCGCGATCAAAGCAATCACGTACTTTGAAAGCCCATTTGTTAGCTTCTACATCATTCTTTGCAGCCAAATCCCTATTCTTTGCCAAAGCATAGTACATATCATAAAGATTGGCACATGCCTGAATTGGGAAAAGCACTAACTGATCAAATGCATCCCGATAATTCTCCGGCATCAGATAATACAGTTTCAATGCATCCAGACTTAACCCTTCATAATCATCTTTCACACGCTTCCATTCGTCATAATTATTAAAACTATAAGTCTTATCATTCAATGATTCCGGAGTTACCCTACGATTATATTTGGTATAAGTATCAATAAGGCGCGCTGCTTCTTTTGCATACTTCGGGCCAAACTGCTTTTCGCAGAATCTTTCCGTATGAGACAATAAATTGTTTTCATTAAACTGCGCCGGATTCCAGGCCATATCTAAAAAGAAAGTAATAGGATACTCCATTGGTTTCAAATCGCCAACATTTACTATCCATAAATTCTTTACACCATATTCATAAGCCATATTCATTTGCTCCCATGTACGTTGTATCTGAGTGATATTAAGCCATTTTGAATTTCTTGGTGCACCAACATAATCAACATGATAATACATTCCATAACCGCCCTTACGAGTTTTTGCTTTTAAGTTTGGAAGCTTTCGCACATTACCCCAGTTATCATCACAGAGCAATAAAGTAACATCATCAGGAACTCTCATTCCTTTATCATAATAATCCTGTACCTCTTTATAAAGCGCCCAAACCTGAGGTGTTTCTGATGCTTTTCTACCAGTAACAGATTCAATAATATTGCGTTGATCTTTAACTATATTCTGTAATAATGAAATATTAGCACCTTCACTCATGGGTTCATCACCATCACCACGCATACCAACGGTGATCACTGATTCCCATTTTTTGCAACGTTCTATACCTTTTTTCCAGAAATCACGCAGCACAGTACTATTTGTATTATAATTCCATGCGCCCGTTCCCCTACGTTTCCAATCCTGTTGTGCTAATCCCATAGGTTCATGATGAGAAGTACCCATTACAATACCCATCTCGTCTGCTAATGGACCATTTTGCTTATCGTCATCATAAAATGCATTTCCCCACATGGCAGGCCACATAAAATTACCTTTCAAGCGCAAAAGCAGCTCAAAGACCTTTTCATAAAACTTACTATTGAATCCGCCAAAAGTATCATGCGACCAACCACTTAATGACGGAGCTTCATCGTTTAAGAATATTCCACGGAATTTCACGGCAGGCTCACCATCTGTATAACGTCCCTCCTTAATGCAAATTTTATCATGCTTTTCAACCGGAACATCCGCCCAATAATACCATGGCGAAACTCCCATTTGATTGGAGAGCTCATAAATACCATAAATAGTACCACGTTTATCACTTCCTGCTATAACAACAGCTTCATCTACGCCTTCAAATGGTTGTTTCACAGTTTGAAGAATATATTTCTCACGCTTTCCAACTAAATCAGCAGAATTTATCTTTCCTGACTTTAGCAATTTCTTTATCCAGCTACTATTTTCAACTGAACCAATAATCAGCATTTTACTTCCAGATGCTGAATTAGATATTTCAGGCATCACTCCTGTTACTTTATTTGCATCCGATTGTAAATTAGACACTGCACGCAAAACACCTTTATATTCCTGTTGATCCACTAATATTGGATATGCTTTCCCGTTTTGTATCCAGGAAAATCCATTACCATTATAAGTTACAAAACTATCGGCGGCTAATAATTGCTGCAGGAAGAACAAATTAATCAAACAATAAACAGTCCAGAACTTTCTTATTTTCATAGTATAATCATTAATTTTAAGTACCTACAAAGATACTTTATTATATCAGGACTTACCACTATTATATGTTTCCAAATTTAAAGCCAGAGTTACATAATATTCGTACACGCTACATAAATTGTTGTTTATGTAACATTTCACACTTCTAAGCAAAAAAATATGGTTCAAAAGCAAACACTTAGACATGGGTAGAAAAAATAAGCAAACGGAGAAAAGGATTTTCTATGTTTTGGGTTGAATGGAATAATATCGTGTTGCATTGAATAAGTAAGACCTCCAGCTTTCAATATGAATATAAAGACAAATATAGATATGAATATTCCTGAAGCTACTGAATTTAAAAATTCACGAATAGGACATTCTTAATATTTTAGGATTGATCCGATATTTGCATAAAATAAGAAGCAACCGGTTTTTAGGATTGATCCCACATTTTCAATCTGGTAAAAAAAGAATAGAAAAAGCCTGTAATAAATTCATTATTACAGGCTTTATTAAACATTACTTTCAATGTTGCGGTGCGTACGAGACTCGAACTCGTGACCCCATGCGTGACAGGCATGTATTCTAACCAACTGAACTAACGCACCATTATTTTTTATCGCTGCTTTCTCTCTCGATTGCGGTTGCAAAGGTAGATGTTTTTTTGAATTCTGCAAGCGTTTTAGAATTTTATTTTTAAACTTTTTTATACTTATACTGATTATGAATAAGTTAAGCTGAATCATTTTTTTGCAGATAGAAAGTCTTTCGACAGGGAATTATTGAGTATATTTGCAATTCAATTAAAATAACGGACAAAAAATATAATTACCAGATGAAAAAGACTCCTATCGATTGTAAATTCGTTGATGAAGCAATCAATGAAATGCATATCGCCGATTTATCAAAAGCTACAATTCGTGAAGTAAAAGCTATTGCCGCAAAAGCCGAAGCGCTTTCGGGCATAGAATATATAAAAATGGAAATGGGAGTTCCCGGCCTTCCTCCTTCTGCTGTAGGAGTAAAAGCAGAAATTGAAGCTTTGCAGAATGGTGTTGCCAGCCTGTATCCCGACATAAACGGGCTACCTGAATTAAAGCAAGAGGCTTCTAGATTTGTGAAGGCCTTTATTGATGTAGATATCAATCCTGAAGGTTGTGTTCCTGTTACAGGATCCATGCAGGGGACTTATGCATCATTTATGGTATGCAGCCAATGTGACGAGAAAAAAAATACGATTCTGTTTATTGATCCGGGATTTCCTGTACAGAAACAACAGCTTTCTGTTATGGGAGAGAAATATGAAACATTTGATGTTTACAACTATCGTGGAGAGAAACTACGTCCAAAATTAGAAAGCTATCTTAGCCAGGGGAATATTTCGGCTATAATTTATTCCAATCCTAATAACCCAAGCTGGGTATGCCTAAAAGAGGAAGAACTAAAAGTTATTGGCGAGTTGGCTACTCAATATGATATTATCGTTCTGGAAGACTTAGCTTATTTTGCCATGGATTTCCGCACCAACCTGAGTATTCCTTACCAGGCTCCATACCAACCAACAGTTGCGCATTACACCGACAATTACATCTTATTAATTTCTGGATCTAAAGCATTTAGTTATGCCGGTCAGCGCATTGGAGTGAGCTGTATTTCTAATTCATTGTACAACCGAGTTTATCCGGGATTTGCAAAACGATTTGGAAATGTATCCTTTGGTAGTGCATTTATACACCGTGTTCTCTATGCGCTTTCTTCCGGAGTTAGCCACTCTGCTCAATACGCAATGGCTGCTATGCTGAAAGCTGCCAATGAAGGGAAATACAACTTCCTGAAAGATGTTAGTATTTACGGAGAACGTGCCCGCAAGCTTAAAGAAATTTTCCTTCGTCATGGTTTTCATATTGTATATGACAAAGATCTTGACGAACCGGTAGCTGACGGTTTCTATTTTACAATCGGCTATCCGGGAATAACAGGAGGACAATTAATGAGAGAGTTGATGTACTACGGGGTCAGCGCTATATCACTTGATACTACCGGAAGTAATCAGGAAGGACTTAGAGCCTGTACTTCTTTTATAAAAGATCACCAGTACGATCAGTTGGAAGAAAGAATGCAATTATTTGAAATAAATAATCCGATTATTTAAGAAAAAAATAACAGATAAAATCTTTGAAATGATAAAATTGTTATTATATTAGACGCCAGATGCACTAGCTCTTAATATAATAACAATTCTATTATGACGGGAAAAAACCAGGATTATTTCAAAATTGAGTCGAACAACGCAATTCCTTCGAGGGGGAAAATTCTCATCTCCGAGCCTTTCTTGCGTGATTCAGTTTTTGGTCGTTCGGTTGTTCTTCTTATTGACCATACAAAAGAAGGAACCATGGGGCTTATCATGAATAAATTACTACCCATGAAACTGAATGAAGTTGTGAAGGAGTTTAAATACTTAGAAGATATTCCTCTCTATAACGGAGGACCGATGGGAACGGATACACTGTTTTATTTACATACATTAAAAGACATTGAAGGAGCTTTGGCTATTGGAAACGGATTATATCTTAATGGAAATTTTGATGATATAAAACGTTACATTCTTCAAGGAAATCCCATTGAAGGGAATATCCGTTTCTTTCTTGGTTATTCAGGTTGGCAAGACGGCCAGTTAAATCAGGAAATAGAAGAAAACACATGGATGATAGGAAAAGGAGATGCTCCAAGCCTGATGATTGATGAAATAAAAAGTATGTGGAAAAAAGCTTTAGGTAAGCTAGGCGGGAAATATGAAACCTGGTCACACTTCCCTATAAACCCGTCACTAAACTAAATTGATCAGCTGCATAAAGAAGACATCTTCGTATTTATCTTTTTCCCGAAGCCAGTCTTTCATAACCCCGGTCTGAGCAAAGCCACAAGAGCTGAATAACCTATGGCTAGCTTCATTTTCCACAGACACATACGCATATAGTTGCCTTAGATGTAAAAAATCAAAAGAATACCTGATTAGTAATTCTAATGCCTGGCGGGCAAACCCTTGTCGGCGAAATTCTGTTTTCACAGCAATGCCAACTCCTGCACGTCCATGCATTGGAACAAAATCAGTCAGGTCTATTGTGCCTACCACCTGATTATTATCACGCTTAACTATCATCAGTCGCAATTGTTTGTCGGCAAAAACATCACATTGAGAATCCTCAATGTATTGTTTGAGAACATAGCGTGAATATGGCACTATAAAACTACTCACATCCCATGATCCCGGATCATTTTCCATCTCATACATTACTTCAAGATCTTCGGGTTCTGCTGCGCGAAGGTATATTTGTTGGTTGTTCAGAAATGTTTGCTTCATTTATAACAGTTTTGAGGGGTTACTAATACTCCGGTTTGCACAGAGTAAATACCCAATTCTACTCTTTTCCCCTGAGTAGTTGACATTAATTGAATTATTTTTTTTAAAGAGTAAGCTTCTCTATCATAGACAATATGGGTAAATTCATTATCTGCACGCTGAATATCTAAATGCCCATCAGAATACAATTCCTCATTAGCCACTTCATAGCGATGCTTTCCTTTCAAACCATTCCTCAGACAAAGCTCCTGAACTTCAGAAATCATCTCTTCGCTGCCTAACACCAAAAAGCATGGTTCCGCAGAAAGAGCTTTTTTCCCGGTATAGCTAAACAGCTTTAAAGAGATTCTATTAAGAACCGCAAGTAAAGCACGGAGGTATATTCCACTCTTCACCACACAAGCAAAAAAGATACTATAATGAGGATAATGTTTCCGAAAGAATATCATCATGGCCTCATAAAAGACACGAACATATTTAATAGAATCCTTCTTAGTACTCTCCCCTTTATAATGGATAACAGGAAAAGGAAGATAACAGTTCTTATATCCAGCTTTAGTTATGCGGTAGGACAAATCAATGTCTTCTCCATACATAAAAAAATCTTCATCCAGCAGTCCACACTTTTCGAGTGCAGATTTTCGAAGAAACATAAATGCTCCGGCCAATACATCTACCGAATGACACTTGTTCTCATCAAGATAACGAAGATGATACTTTCCAAAACGATGTGAGTTAGGAAATAGTTTACTGATTCCGGTTAATTTGTATAAAGAAACCATCGGAGTAGGAAAGCCTCGTTTACTTTCGGGAAGAAAAGAACCATCTCCGGTAATCATCTTCACTCCCGCTCCACCAACATCCGGATTGTTCTCCATATACTGAAGACAATCCGTTATTGTATTCTCTCCAAGAACCGTATCAGGGTTGAGTAATAAGATATATTCGCCCTTAGCAACAGTAATAGCCTGATTGTTTGCACGGGCAAATCCCACATTTTCCTTATTTGCTATAAAGTTCACCTTCGGGAAGCGAGGAATAAGATACTCCAACGATCCGTCCGAAGAAGCATTATCTACAACAAAGACCTCTACCGGCAGCTTATCAATAGCACGATATAACGAGCACAAACACAATTCCAAAAAGTGTTTTACGTTATAATTCACTATTACTACCGATAGTTTCATTTCCTTATTTAATAGTCTCCGTTGTTATAGGAATTCCGGAAATCGTTCACCCAGCAAGGTTTCATCACCTTATTTAATAGTCTCCGTTATGGTTTTCCAAGGCTTCTCCAATACGGATAAATATATTTTTCTTTTTATTGCTGGTACGTTTTCTTTTAGGTTTATCATCAACATTTTCAAACCCTCCGGTTCTGTAGGAGCCATCTTTTATCATCTGATAAATTACTCCCCAATCGGGCAGACCACCCAAATTACGGTCATCAATAAAGAGATCAGCTTTCAGTTTACGTGAATATCCTTTGCCTTTTCCATGTTCTTCCGGAAAATCTTTATTTGCAGCATAGAACTCCAATCCGCGTTCACGACAAAACTCAATTGCTTCTTCCAGCAAATGTCCTTCGCGAACACTCCACAGAATAAGTCTGTGCTGATCGGCCTGAAGTTTCTTCAATGTATCAATGGCAAAAGGAATTTCTTTACCAATCTTAGGATATTCATGTTCTACGATAGTTCCGTCAAAATCTACAGCTATAATCATATTTATTCTTCGTTTTCTTTATTTTCCTGGTTTTCTGTAACTAAATTCAATTCTTCACGCATTTTTTTCTCTCCCGGCAAGCAGAATACTGAAGCGGTAATAGCAATCAATGCGCAAAGTCCCCCAATGCTATTCAGGGTCATATAATAAATAAAAATATTCATGTAAGTAAGAATAGCAAGGATAACAAGGCGAATATTACTCCAGTGCTGATAAAGTTTCAAGGAATTCTCAAAATTAGCTCCTTTAATTACCTTATTCAGTTTTACACTAAATAATTTCAGCGACAGAGGCACAAAAGCAATAGTGGCAAGTATCCCGACTGTTTCCAGAATGTATTGCATCATAAAATCATCGGCATACATTCCTTCGAGAAGGATATCCGACTGATATAAAACTACTAAAACAACTGCAAGACCAATATAAATACCAAATTGTGTTTGCATGATGCGGTTCACCGCCTTAATTTTCTTATCCATTTATGTTTTTTATTATTAGACTGTTCCTGTAAATGTTGTACGGTTTACAATAGAGCGACCCAACGTTACTTCGTCAGTGTATTCCAGTTCATCGCCAATGGAGATACCTCTTGCAATGACACTCAGTTTAACGTTTGCCTTTGCCAGCTTCCGGAATATATAAAAGTTTGTTGTATCTCCTTCCATTGTAGAGCTCAGCGCAAGAATCACCTCTTTTACAGTTCCCTCTTCAACTCGTTTCACCAGGCTTTCTATCTGTAAATCACTCGGCCCTACTCCATCCATGGGCGATATTACCCCACCCAACACATGATATAATCCTTTAAATTGCTGGGTAGCCTCAACAGCCATCACATCGCGAATATTCTCCACTACACAAACTGTGGAAGCATCTCTGAGCGGATTGGAACAAAGCTGACAGGTATCAGTATCCGAAATATTGTGACACACTTTGCAATACTTCACCTCTCTTTTCAGCGTAACAATGGCATTGCCAAAGGCCTCGACTACCGACGATTCCTGACGCAAAAGGTGAAGAACCAGCCTCATAGCTGTTTTCTTGCCTATACCCGGTAATTTAGCGAACTCCCCTACTGCTTTTTCAAGCAAAGCCGATGGATATTGTTGATTCATAAATACATTTCTCAATTGTCAGCGCAAAGATAAAAAATTAATTCCTACCTTTGCGCATTCAAAATGTAATTTATGAACAGTTACTATATATTACTAACCATAGCTCTTTATTTCGGGATTCTCTTGATTATAGCCCGCATCACGGGACGAAAAGGAGGAAGCAACGCGGCTTTCTTTAAAGGAGAAAACAAATCGCCCTGGTATATAGTATCATTTGGAATGATAGGAGCTTCTATTTCGGGGGTTACTTTTGTTTCTGTTCCCGGAATGGTTCGGGGTATTGATATGACTTACATGCAAACGGTTTTCGGTTTCTTTTTTGGTTACCTGATCGTTGCGCATGTGCTCCTTCCTCTTTACTACAAACTGAATCTTACCAGCATATACACTTATTTAGGCACACGCATAGGTAACAGAGCTTATAAAACAGGAGCTTCATTCTTTTTGCTTTCCCGTTTAGTTGGCGCTGCAGCAAAACTGTACTTGGTTTGCCTGATACTTTATACGTATGTTTTTCAGCACTGGAACGTTCCTTTCTGGAGCATTGCCGCTGTGACTGTTTTTCTAATCTGGCTTTACACGAAGAAAAGCGGGATTAAAACAATTATTTGGACTGATACCGTACTTACTTTTTGCCTGCTGGCTGCATTGGTACTGATTATTATTGAGACAGCACAGATATTGCATCTCGATTTCGGTGGTGTGGTATCTACCATTCAGCATAACGAGCATTTCCGGATATTCGAGTTTAACGACTGGCAATCAAGGCAGAACTTCTTTAAACAGTTCTTTAGCGGAATATTTATCGTTATTGTAATGACCGGGCTCGACCAGGATATGATGCAGAAGAACTTAAGTTGTAAGAATCTAAAAGAGGCTCAGAAGAATATGTATTGCTACGGATTCTCATTTATTCCGGTAAACTTTCTGTTTCTCTGCCTGGGCATCTTGTTACTGGTGCTAGGACAAAGCATGAATCTTACTCTTCCCGCACTGGCCGATGATATTCTTCCTATGTTTGCCGCGCAAGGATATCTGGGACCATCGGTACTTATTCTTTTTTCTATTGGAATAATTGCAGCTTCCTTCAGCAGTTCGGATTCTGCACTGACCTCACTTACCACCAGTTTCTGCGTAGATATTTTAGGAATAGGTAAAGAGAGCGAAGAGATAGCTACCAAAAAACGCCGACGCGTGCACTTTGGAATGTCTGTTGCACTGGTATTGGTTATCATCATATTCCAGATAGTTAATAATAAAAGCGTAATTGATGCCATTTACACTATAGCATCATACACATACGGCCCGTTGCTTGGTTTGTTTGCCTTCGGATTATTTACCCGCCTGCAACCACGTGATAAATATGTACCTTATGTAGCGGTGGCATCGCCCGTGATTTGTTACACAATTAGTTCTTTAGTAGAAGAACACACAGGATATAAGTTCGGTTATGAGATGTTGATGTTCAATGGAGCACTGACTTTTGCCGGACTACTTTTAATCTCACAGAAAAATAAATTAAAACAAGAAATATGGAAATCTTAAGCGCAGAGTTCGTAATCAGTAATGCAGAGGCCTCGAAATGCCCTGATAGTAATTTACCCGAATATGCATTTATCGGACGTTCCAACGTGGGAAAATCCAGTTTGATAAATATGCTTACCAAGCGTAAAGGGTTAGCTATGACCTCCGCTACTCCTGGAAAAACAATGTTAATCAACCATTTTATTGTAAATGATAACTGGTATCTGGTCGATCTACCGGGATATGGCTACGCCCGCCGCGGAAAAGCCGGACAAGAAGGTATTCGCACACTTATTGAAGATTATATTCTGGAACGCGAACAGATGACGAATCTTTTTTTATTGATTGACAGCCGACTGGAACCTCAGAAGATTGACTTGGAATTTATGGAATGGCTGGGCGAGAGCGGTGTTCCGTTTGCCATTATCTTTACCAAGGCAGATAAAATGACTTCGGGCAAACTTAAAGATAACATTAACCGTTACCTGAAAAAACTCCAGGATCAGTGGGAAGAATTACCACCTTATTTTATTTCTTCCTCTGAAAATAAACTAGGACGTATGGATATTCTGGATTATATAGAAAACATAAACAACAGTATTAATCGAAAATAAAAAAATGAAACGTAACAGTATTTTGGCAGCCATATTATTTGGCATGCTATTATTCTCGGGCTCAATGAGCGCACAGTCATTAGGTGACATCCTAAACAGTTCAAGTGTTAACGAAGCGGTTAACAAAGTTAGCGGTACAGCAGTAACCAAACCGGCAAGCATTGTAGGCGTATGGAAATACAAAGGTGCTGCTTGTTCTTACGACAGCGACAATGCCATTGCCAAAGCGGGTGCTAAGGTTATAACAGAAAAGGTTGAAAAGCAACTGGACGCATATTGTTCACAAGCCGGATTTTCGACTGCAGGAAGTAACTTTATCTTCACAGCGAAAGGCACTTTTGTAAATACGGTAGGTACTCAGAAATTTACTGGTAGCTATACCTATAACAAAGCTACAGGTGCGCTGGCACTGAATTACTCTCAGCTTACAGTAAGTATTAACGGAAGCGTTGCCACCGAAAGCGGTTCAACAGCTCTTCTTTTCGACGCAAACAAAATGATGAACCTGGTTTCTGCCATGAGCAAATCTACTTCTGCTGAAGAAACAATGAAGACTGTTTCTGCCATGCTTAACGATTGCAAGGGTGTTAAAGTGGGATTCAAAATTGGTAAATAAGCTAGTTTTTACTGGAAAAACAGTTCATTTACAAAGGAATAAACAAGAATCTTAATTTTTGAAAGTATGAAACGTAACAGTTTTCTTATAACACTCGTATTGGGAATGTTATTTTTACCAGGAGCATTGAAGGCTCAGTCATCATTTTCATTGGGTGACATCCTAAACAATAAAACACTTAACGGTATTGCAGAAGCGGTAACCGGAACTTCATCGGCATCTGCTATTGATATTACCGGTACATGGAAATATAAAGGTTCGGCTTGCGCTTTGGAAAGTGATAATATTGTTAAGAAGGCAGGAGCTTCTATTGCAACTTCTACTCTCGAAAAGAAACTCGATACTAAGTTTGCGAGTGTAGGTATAAAGAGTGGCGCATGTAGTTTTACATTCAGCAACGACAGCACGTTCGTTACTAAAGTTGGGAAAAAGAGCTATTCGGGTACTTACTCTTACAATAAGAGCAACGGCACATTAGTTCTGACTTACCTTCAACTGATGAATCTTAATGCAGCTGTAAAGACTAATGGCAATAATGTTTCTCTTCTTTTTGATGCAAATAAGTTTGTAAAGCTCGTTACTTATTTAAGTAAAACCAGCTCAAAAACCAGTATTAAAACACTTGCAGCCTTACTTAATTCATACGAAGGAGCAAAAGTTGGATTTAAACTAGAGAAATAAGCAAAGATCCGGTGAAAGGATTTTTGTTTGATGTACATCAAAGCACCCTTTTGATGTACATCTAAAGAATCGTTTGATATACATCAAAAATAGACTTAGATGTACATCAAACGATTATTTTATTTAGTAGTATTTAAAAAGACTTCTAGTACTTATTAAAAGAGATAACTTTAGATTTCTCTTTACGCAGTTTTGGTCTTTTGGGTTTAGCAGAATACCCGATGGTAATAACCAGTAGCAAGCGCTTTCCGGCCGGAATACCCGTCAGTGATTTGATTTTCTTTTCGTCGAACCAGCCCAATATACACGATCCCAACCCTTCACTTTCAGCAGCCAGCGTAATATGCGCAGCAGCTATTCCCACATCAATGAGTGGGAATAGCTTGTCTTTCACTTTTCCACCCAGCAAAGAACTGAAATTAGCCGACTCTTCCACTACAAGAATCTGCACCGGAGCTTCTTTGGCAAACTTGTTCATACCCAGTCCGGCGGTAGCTTTCCCCACCTCTTTAGTGAGTTCCTTATCAGTAATAGCCACGAACTTCCAGGGCTGAGCATTACATGCCGAAGGAGCCAGGCGGGCAGCTTCGAGTACGCGCTCAAGTTTTTCGGGCTCAACCTCGCGCGTCATATCATAAGCCCTGTCGCTCTGACGCGCTTTGACTAATTCCAGAAAGTCTTTCATTGTCAATTGATTCTGAAAATTACTTGTATTGAATCATCCGGCTGATATATTTTCCTATAATATCGAACTCCAGATTAACGATTGTGCCAACCTCAAAAGTATGGAAGTTAGTATATTCGTAAGTATAAGGAATGATGTTTACCTGGAAAGTATCTTCTGTAGGATTACAAACCGTGAGGCTCACACCATTCACCGTAACCGAACCTTTATCTACCGTGATATAGCCACGCTTTGCCATTTCCTTATCGAAAGCATACTTAAAAGTGTAAGTCCAGCTTCCACCAACTTCTTCAACAGCCACACAAGTTGCAGTTTGATCCACGTGTCCCTGAACAATATGTCCGTCAAGACGTCCGTTCATCATCATACTTCTTTCCACATTAACCTTATCGCCCGTTTTAAACAGTCCGATGTTTGAACGGTCAATGGTTTCCTTCATGGCAGTTACAGTATATGTATCATCCGTTTTGCTTACTACAGTAAGGCAAACCCCGTTGTGAGACACGCTTTGGTCTATTTTAAGTTCGTTAACGAACGAGCACTTCATTGTAATGTGTAGGTTCTCGCGGTCTTTAACCACAGCAACTACTTCTGCATATTCTTCAATGATTCCTGAAAACATAATCTTAAGTTATTAATGTTACGGCGGTAAAAATACAAAGAAATAACGAAAAGCAAATGAAGAGATAATCCAATTATTCAAGTTTATCTTGATTAAAGCAAAGTTTATCTTGGGAGAATTAAAGTTTTTCTTGACTGATTTAAAGATTTTGTTGATTAAAAGCAAAGTATTTCTTGGCAGGATTCAAGTTTTTCTTGGTTTAAAGCACAGTTTATCTTGATTGAAGCTACTGTTTCCTGGTTTAAAGCAAAGTTTATACTTGTTTGAATCAAAGTATCCTTTGCTTTAGAAAGCAAGTTTTTCTTGCGTTTATTACATAATACCTAGCCAAAAACAAAATTCATCTTGATTGATGCTACTTTTTCCCTTAGAGCAGAGTTCTTTATTCAGCCTAACAATGACAGTCATTTTGCAGCCTTAACAGAAACAAATTAGCTGCACAGACGAAAGTATGAACTTCTAAGCAAAAAAAAGCCTTGAGGTATGGGCAAAAAAAAAGGAGTCACGCCTGACTCCAACCTTTGTTAACCTTAAATCTAATACTATGAAAAACACACTACAAAGGTACGGCTTTTTGCTATATCTCCAAATATTTCCCAAAGAAAAACGTGTTCAATAACATAGTTTAATATTTGGATATCATAAATGTTTATTTTCTCTAATTGTTAATAATCAAACTTATAAAAACCATTTCTTTCAGAACACTTATTTCACCCGTTTGTACCTGAAGTTATTAAACTTTGCCAGAACATTGGTAATCAGCAAATCCATTTTATCCTCATGAAAACTGTATTTATAAGCAATAGAACCTACATGCAACAGGGAATCCATATAATATGCAGACTTTATGGAATCGTACTTTTGTGTTTCATAAGAAAAATGCCTGATGGTATTATCGGACAGATATTCATAATATCCTCCCGGTTTTTGCACAACAATCATATTATTCCAGGAATTACCAAAAGCCACAAGCTCCCATTTGCCTAAAAGCTGCCTTTTGGAACTGTAATACGGATCGTCTTCATCAGTACAACTTACAGCAACGCATAAAGCGAACACTGTAAATAATAGGAATGATAAAACTGTTTTTCTTTTCATGATGCTCATTTTTAAAGTCTAGTTTACCCAATTAACTCTCACACATGAATTCATTACTGATCCATATATAAAACAAATAAGGATATGCTTTGGTTACAGGCGAGAAAAACAGCTTCAGTATATTAATCAATATTATACATTTAAATCTATATTAAGGGAGTAGCGCCACCTCCCACTCTTTTTGTTTGGCCTCAAAATTCTTCATTGCATTAGCCGGACTGGTTGAAGGCATCACCCGGTATTCAATACCAGGCAGTTGTCCGTAAGCCTTCATGAAGTACTTATAACTATTCTGCCCGTTAAAAATAAGCATCTTCACGTTAGGATGTTCTTTAAGCAGTGCCGGAAAATCGTTGAGCGATTCTTCTTTAATATTACTATCCAAACTCCCCTCCCGATTACAGGAAGCCAGAATATCCCATAAACCGATACCATGACGATGGGCAGCTGCTACTTTATCTTCGTAATCTGCCGGAACACGTCCGCCTTCAAAAACAGCAAAAAGTATTTTCCAGAACTGATTTCGGGAGTTCCCATAATATTCACCGAAGCGAAGTGAATCTACACTAGGCATTGTACCCACAACAATACGGGTAGTATCCTTATCTACAATAGGAGAAAAACAGGTAATCATCTATTTCAAAATCAAATTTCACTCGTACTCACCATTTTGCAAAAATAAACATTTGAGAATACGAAATATTAATTCATGTTATAAAACACATAATTTCAATGAAAACATTTGGAGATACAGCAAAAACCTGTACCTTTGCAATGTGTTTTTCATAGTATTAGATTTAAGGTTAACAAAGGTTGGAGTCAGGCGTGACTCCTTTTTTTTTGCGCATAAGTAAGGCAGACAATAATTTAGCCTGCCCATATCTACAATAGAACCTTAATTTAGCAATCGAACTTTTTATCTACTGTTACTTTTTGGTACTTATATCCCAAACGTTTCAACGCAATAGACACTCCTACTTTAAATAACACTTTCACCGAACGAGCAAATACATAAAAAGCATCCGGACTTTGAGGTTCAATATTTTCCTTTCTAATCATGCTGATTGCTGTTTTGCCGCAACTGCGCATCACGCCTTCAATTTCTGCATACTCATTAGATTCCAAGCCAATACCTAATAGTTCTTCCATTATATATTCGTCCATACAATCAAAACCACGTGGCTCAACAAAAACTTTGTATAAAGCTGAGTTATCTTTGTACTTCTCCCAGTCTTTATCCCAAAGAACAGCAATACCCAGACCAATATAACCAGCCCAGGCAACAGATACGGTAGGATATTCCTGTATTTGAGGAACGGCATTCACCATATACTCTGGCGCCATCTCTTTCCACTTATCTTCCAATTCCTCTGCTGCAAGAAGTTGTCCGTCCATCATTCCCAAAGCAGTACATTGCTGCACCAATAACTCGGTCAGCCTTTCTTCATACTTATCAAAATACTCTATATTTTCCATTACTTCAATTAATCTTATAAATAAAGTATTAACCTCAACAATACAGGTAATACAATTCTAAATAAAGTTCCGCAAAGGTATTACATTTTTAAGTTGAATAACGAATCTTTGCTGCACAAAAAATTAAGGATACACTTCTACACGCTTTATAGATGAAAAGAAAAAGTTGGAGGTGCAATTGCAAAACGTAATAATTCACCTCTACATATTTTAAAGATAAGATTAATAGAGCCGGTGGTTGCAGTTGTAAAACCTAACGATACACCTTTGCACGTTTTAAAAGAGAAAAGATTAGAGTTGATTGATACAGATGCAAAACCTAATAATTCACCTCTACACGCTTTAAGGAAGAAAAGAATAGAACTGGTTGTTGCAGTTGAAAACCTAACGATACACCTTTCACGTTTTAAAGGCGAGTATACCATATTCTTCTTCATCAAGAATCTATAAGCTAAAAAACTTAGTACTCACTTTACTCAATTCTTTTGCATAATTAAACATTTAGAATAACAAAATATTAATTCATGTTATAGAACATACATTTCTTATGAAAACATTTGGAGATACAGCAAAAAGCTGTACCTTTGCAGTGTGTTTTTCATAGTATTAGATTTAAGGTTAACAAAGGTTGGAGTCAGGCGTGACTCCTTTTTTTTTGCATATAACTCAAGTATCCTTTTTTATATCTTTTACCCCCATAAAAAAAGAGGCTACAAACTTTATTCATAGCCTCTGTATATAATATAAACAGCAATAATTACGTAAAAACAAGCTTCTCTATCAATAAGAGTGATCTTCTTTTTTCAATTCCTGAGAATCAATCTTCTTATTATCAATAGCACGCCATGCATAAAATATATATGCTACGACGAATGGCACTAAAATTGAGACGAAAGCCATAGTTTTCAATGTGAAAAGACTCGAAGAACTATTTGCTAAAGTCAGAGAGCTCTGCAAATCGGCATTCGAAGGATAGTAAGCTGTGTTATTCAGTCCGGCACAAAGAAACAAAGCCAAAACAGTCAATACTGTACCGATACCTGTAAACCATATCCCACTCTTAAATTTACTGTCAAAAAAGGACTTTATAATTCCAAAAAGAACCAGAACAACCCCTGCAAGAAAAGAGATCAATACAGCCGGCATCTCAATAAAGTTAGTCAGGTATTTATGTGGTTCCATCACAATCATTCTTGTTTGCGGATTAACAGCAAAGCCATCTTTCAGCAAAACATAAACAGCAAAAGCCAAGAAGAATACCAAAAACAAAAGAGCATTGGGAAGTAGCGCCTTATGAAACCTTGGATTTAATTCCTTATCATCTATATTATTGGTAAAATATAGCAAACCTAAAACACGGGCAAGGAAGAACACAGCCAAGCCAAGGCATACATTCCACAGATTAAGTAATGCATCCAGTCCGTGAGAACCATTCGCCCAGGATGAGATAACCGGCATCAGCTGATCGGCCATATTATCTTTATTGATATAAAAGTTAGATCCGGTGAAGAATGTAGCTACAGCTCCACCTAAAAGAACAGGACCTACCACTCCATTTATCACAAGAAATATCTGATAAGTCTTTTTCCCTAGTAAGTTTCCCGCTTTAGACTGAAACTCATAAGAGACAGCCTGCAATATAAAGCTGAAAAGGATAATCATCCATAACCAATAGGCTCCGCCAAAGCTGGTACTATAGAATAAAGGAAACGAAGCAAAGAATGCTCCTCCGAAAGTAACCAGTGTGGTAAAAGTAAACTCCCATTTGCGCCCGGTTGAATTTACCAGTAGCTTTCGTTGTTCATCCGTTTTAGCAACTTGAAAGAGTAACGAATTTCCTCCCTGAACAAAAAGCAGAAAGACCAGCAACGCTCCCAAAAGAGAGATGATAAACCACCAATATTGCTGTAAAAATATATAAGTTGTATTCATAATATTCTCCTATTATTTATCTGTTATAATAAAACTTCATCAAGCCTCGGGACCTTTTTTAATTTCCTTAAGCATAATACCTACTTCTGCAATCAGCATCACAGTAAACAGGAACAGGAATATAAAGAAGGTTGTCTGCACCGAACCAACATCCAACTTGGATATTGAAGCAGACGTAGGAAGCATATCCTGAATAGCCCATGGTTGACGACCAACCTCGGCAACTACCCATCCCGCTTGTCCGGCAATATATCCCAAAGGAATGGTAAGTATAGCAATCCAATGCATCCATTTCATTTCAGCCAGATTTTTTCTATATGCAAAGAAAAGAACCAATGCAAAGAATAGTATAAAATAGCCGCCCAGTATCACCATAATTCGAAATGCATAGAACGTAAGCGTTACATTAGGAATCAGTTCATTCACATCCTTAATATATCCATATCCGAAGTACTGTATATTATCTTTTAGTATCTTACGGCAAAACATTGCGTCTTCTTTATTTCCTGCTTTCATGGCTGCCCGATATGCACCTAAGGCAGAAATTGCCGTTTTACCCATAGCAATCTTATCAGCAGCAGGGATAGCTGTTGTTCCATCGTTTAATTTATATCCCCCCTCTATAATATTCTTTATGCCGGGAACATAAGCATTCAAATCTCTGGTAGCCAGAAAAGAAAGAATCTTGGGCATTTTTACATCAACAATGAAAGGTCGTATACCATCATTATATCTTTCCTTATCAGGATTTAGCACTCCAGCCGCAACAAGAGGAGCTCCATTTTGTCCTTCATAGAAACCTTCCATAGCCGCCAGCTTCATTGGCTGAGTTTGTGCCACCAGATAAGCAGAACTATCTCCTGTCCAGGCAACAAGTAAAGAAGCAACCAAGCCAACAATTGCACCAATTTTCATACTGGCAATAGCAAATTCGTGATGGCGCTTTTTTAATAAAAACCACGCACTGATGCCAACCACAAATATTGCTCCCAATATCCAACCGGAAAGTACACTATGAAGAAATTTACTGAGAGCTACCGGAGAAAAGGCTACTGCAATGAAATCCATCATTTCATTACGAACAGTATCCGGATTAAATGTCATACCTACAGGATTCTGCATCCATGCATTTGCAACCAGAATCCACCAGGCAGAAAGAGTTGCTCCAATTCCGGTAAGCCAGGTAGAAGCTAAGTGAAAGCCTTTACTAACCTTGTTCCATCCAAAGAACATCACAGCAATAAAGGTAGACTCCATAAAAAAAGCTAATATCCCTTCAATAGCTAGCGGAGCACCAAAAATATCTCCCACAAACCAGGAATAGTTACTCCAATTAGTACCAAATTCAAATTCAAGGATTATGCCGGTTGCCACACCAATCGCAAAATTGATACCAAACAGTTTCATCCAAAACTTAGCAGTTTTCTGCCAGAGCTCCTTACCTGTTCTATAATATAAGGTTTCCATAATGGCCATAATTACCGCTAATCCAAGTGTAAGCGGAACAAAAAGCCAGTGATACATAGCGGTAAGAGCAAACTGCGCTCTCGACCAATCAATTAAAGAGACGTCTATACTTTCTATCATATTACATATTTTTTTAAGGTCGTGCCCTATTTATTAATTCATTTCCTACATAATTTTGTTTCTGCTCTTCTGTTTTTTGCTTCCCAAGAAAGTTTGGAAAGAAAAACCATTTTAAAATAAAAAACAAGATGAAAAGCTTGATTATTATAATCGCCCACAAAGTTTTTCCTAAAGTCATAGAGCGAAAACCCTCTAAATAAAAGTAAAAAATGCGAACTATAAAATTTCTTTTAACCATACCACAGCTAATTTAACACAACAATTAAAGGTAAATAATCGATAAAAACAAAGCATCTATCAAGGTAATCGCCTCATTTGTAGATATTTATTTCATTTTTTAAAACCCACCCATACATTTGCTCATCACTAATGAGTTTAATTATGAATAAATGTAAATTTATAATGTTTTTTCTTTTTTTGTTCATTTCGCAGATAATATTTTCGCAAGAACAACAAAAAAAATGGGATTTGGCTACTTGCATAAAATATGCAATGGAGCAAAACATTCAAATCAAGAAAAGCAAGATAGCTTTTGATGAAAGCAAGGAAGATACAAAAACTGCTCGTGCAGCGATGTTTCCTTCTCTATCGTTTTCAAGTAGTCACAACCTTGTAACTACTCCGCTTAACAATACCGGAACTGGGAATAGAAGCAGTTACAACGGGAATTATGGACTTAACTCCTCATTAACTGTTTACGATGGAGGTAAGCGCACAAAAACAATCACTCAATCGGGCATTCAGGAACGTATTCAGGAATTAGCTATTGATCAAGCTGAAAATAACATCCAGATAGCTATTACACAGAATTATATCCAGATTCTATATGCTTATGAATCTGTAAAAACGAACCAAAGTACTGTTAATGTTTCGTTAGCCCAATTAAATCGTGCCAAAGAAATGCTTAAAGCTGGTTCCATATCTAAAGCCGATCTGGCTCAACTGGAATCTCAATACAGCACAGACAAATATCAGCTAGTGCTATCTGAAACTACTTTAAATGATTACAAGTTACAATTAAAGCAATTGTTGGAACTAGATGGAAATGAAGAAATGGATCTTGTTCTTCCCGAATTAGATAATAATTCGGCACTACTTCCATTACCAGATAAAATGCAGGTTTACAGTACAGCGCTTGCTATTATGCCGGAAATTGAGAGCAGTAAATTAAGTACAAAGACTGCTAATTTAAATGTTAATATTGCAAAAGCTGGATATATGCCAACTCTTAGTTTGAGTGCAGGCATAGGAACAAGCCACACAACCGGAACAGACTTCACATTTGGTGAACAGGTTAAAAATGGATGGAACAATTCGATAGGGCTTTCAATCAGTGTTCCTATTTTTAATAATCGCCAGACAAAAAGTGCTGTTCAAAAGGCTAAATTAAAAGTATTAACCAGTGAGTTAAGTGAACTCGACGAGCAAAAAACTCTTTTTAAAACAATTGAGACTATTTATCTTGATGCAGTTTCTTCTCAGACTAAATTCAAGGCTGCAAAGGAAAAACTACAATCCACTCAAACCAGCTATGAATTAGTTAGCGAACAATTTAATCTGGGTATGAAAAATACCGTAGAAATACTGACCGAGAAGAATAACCTACTTAGTGCACAGCAAGAAGTTTTGCAGGCCAAATATATGACCATACTCAACACCAAACTATTAAACTTCTATCAGGGAGAAGAATTATCATTGAATAATTAAAAAATCTGCATATGAACAAGAAAAAGAAAATAATCATCGCATCTTTTACAGGAATTCTTGTTATTGGAATTGCCGTATGGATGTTCTGTGGACCAGCTAAGGAGAATAAAGTAGCTTACGAAACAACTAAAGTCTCCAATGAAAATATCAGTAATACGGTTACAGCAACCGGAACAGTAGAACCAGTTACTCAGGTAGAAGTCGGAACTCAGGTATCAGGTATAGTAGATAAACTTTTTGTGGACTATAATTCAGTAGTAAAAAAAGGACAGGTTCTTGCTGAGTTAGACAAAAAGACGTTGCAGTCAGAGCTTGCATCTAAAAGAAGTAATATGGCTTCGTGCAAAACTGAATATGAATATCAACTAAAGAATTACACACGGGCCAAAACTTTGCACGAAAAGAATCTGGTAAGCGACACTGATTATGAAACAGCATATTACAATTATCAGAAAGCTAAGAATTCATACGATATCAGTAAGAATGATTACCAGAAAGCACAAACAAATATAGGATATGCAACCATCTACTCTCCCATTGACGGAGTTATTCTTTCGCGCTCTGTTGAAGCCGGACAGACAGTAGCTGCAAGCTTTAGTACTCCAACCCTTTTCATTATTGCCAATGATCTGAAAAAGATGAGAGTAATTGCTAATGTTGATGAAGCTGACATAGGTAATGTAAAAGTTAGACAGCGCGTTAGCTTTACTGTAGATGCTTACCCGGACGATACTTTCGAAGGAGAAGTTACTGAGGTTCGTCAGGAAGCTACAACAACAAACAATGTAGTAACTTATGAAGTTGTAATCAGTGCGCCTAATCCTGATTTAAAACTAAAGCCAGGATTGACTGCTAACATAACAATCTATACGTTAGAGAAAAATGGTGTACTAAGTGTTCCTTCGAAAGCATTACGCTTTACTCCGGATCCTACAGTTATAGGCAACGAAGATAAAGTTGTAAAAGCTGGAAATATAAAGGAAGATGCCACTCACAAAATATTATGGAAACGTGAAGGAAAATCCTTCACAGCTATTCCTGTAGAAATTGGAATTACAAACGGAACACTAACTGAGATTATATCAGGTATTCAGTCTGGACAAGAAATTGTTACAGGAGCCGCCGCAGGACAAATGCCGGGACAAACAACGCAGGCTGCTCAGGGTGAAGAACAAAAAAGTGAAAGTTCGCCTTTTATGCCGCAACGCCCAGGAGGTAACAAAAACAAATAGCAAAGATGAATAAAGAACCCATAATTGAATTAAATAACATCAAGCGGGAATTTATTGTCGGAGAGGAAACGGTACATGCCCTCAGAGGGGTATCATTCTCTATCTACGAAGGTGAGTTCGTCACCATCATGGGAACCAGTGGTTCGGGAAAGTCAACCCTTCTGAATTTGCTGGGTTGCCTTGACACACCAACTACCGGAGAATATCTGCTTGATGGGGTAAAGGTGCGGGATATGGAAAAGGCAGAACGGGCTGTGCTGCGTAACCGTAAAATAGGTTTTGTATTCCAAAGTTATAACCTGTTACCCAAAACAACAGCCATAGAGAATGTTGAATTACCCTTGATGTACAATCCAAAAGTATCGGCTACCACACGAAGAGAAAAAGCCGTTCAGGCTCTTATTAAAGTAGGACTGGGTGATCGTCTGCAGCACAAGAGTAATCAGATGTCTGGTGGACAGATGCAAAGAGTTGCCATTGCCCGTGCATTGGTAAACGATCCGGTAATTATCCTGGCCGATGAAGCAACCGGTAATCTGGACACTCGTACATCATTTGAAATACTGGTGCTCTTCCAGGAACTTCACAAAGCTGGAAGAACTATTATTTTCGTAACTCATAATCCTGAAATTGCACAATTCTGCAGTCGGAATATTATTTTGAGAGACGGTCATGTTGTGGAGGATAGAATTAATGAAAAGGTATTATCCGCCAAAGAAGCACTAGAGGCTTTGCCCATTGAAAAAGAATAAAATATGAACGGAACCAATTTATTTAAAATAGCGCTAAAGGCTCTGAACAATAATAAGTTCAGAACATTTCTAACAATGCTGGGAATCATTATTGGTGTGGCATCTGTTATCACCATGCTTGCCATCGGACAAGGCTCCAAAAAAAGTATTCAAAGCCAGATTTCGGAAATGGGAAGTAATATGATTATGATTATGCCGGGAAACATGGAACGTGGTGGTGTTCGTCAAGGAGCAAGCGACATGCAAACGTTGAAACTTGAAGATTACAAATCTTTGGTCAACGAATGTAAGTATCTGGCAGGCGTATCACCGGTTGTAAGCAGCAGCGGACAGTTTATTTACGGCGCAAACAATTATCCAAGCTCTATCTCGGGTGTAGGAGAAGATTATCTTAAAATTCGTCAGCTAACAGTAGAAAGCGGTGAAACTTTTACTCTGCATGACATTCAGGCATCGGCAAAAGTATGCTTGATAGGTAAAACAATTGCCGACAATCTTTTTACCGGTGGAGAAGACCCCGTTGGTAAAGTGATTCGTTTCAATAAAATTCCGTTTAAAGTAATCGGAGTTTTGAAAAGTAAAGGATACAATAGCATGGGGCAAGACCAGGATGCCGTAGTTTTATCACCATACACAACTATACAAAAAAGAGTTCTGGCCATAACACATTTGCAAGGAATATATTGCTCGGCCCTGACAGAAGATATGACAGACAATGCGACAAAGGAAATTACATCAATTATCCGCCACAACCACAAGCTCAAAGATGCAGACGAAGATGATTTCGACGTCCGCAGTCAGAAAGAACTCAGCACAATGTTGAGTTCTACTACTGACCTTATGACTATTTTATTAGCATGTATTGCCGGTATTTCATTAGTTGTTGGTGGTATTGGTATCATGAATATCATGTATGTCAGTGTAACAGAACGCACCCGCGAAATTGGTTTGAGAATGAGTGTTGGTGCAAGAGGCATTGACATTCTGAGTCAGTTCCTGATAGAAGCTGTCCTTATCAGTATTACCGGAGGCATTATCGGAGTAATAATAGGCGTTGGAACATCTTATGGAGTGAAGTTTCTTGCAAGTTGGCCTATCTACATACAACCATGGAGTGTTTTCTTATCCTTCGGTGTATGTACTATTACAGGTATATTCTTTGGATGGTACCCTGCAAAGAAAGCTGCAGATCTAGATCCGATTGAAGCAATCAGGTATGAATAATTTAGCTAAAAAAGCAAAGAAAAGAGCTTCATTTTATTATATTTGCAACTATTATGAAGCAGCAAATCAATAATCAGCGTCCCCTGGAATTAGTTATCCATATAATTGGATGGGGTATATTATTTGGGTTTCCTTTCTTTTTTACTAATAAGTTAGGAAGCAACAATATTAATTGGCAAGAGTACCTTAGGCATACAATGGTACCCTTGTCATTGCTGGTTGTGTTTTATATAAACTATCTCTATTTAATTCCTAACTTTTTCTTTAAGAACCTTACAAAGCGCTATATCATAATAAATATATTTCTGGTAATTATTATGAGTATAGGACTTCATTTCTGGCAAGAAATCAATTTCCCGTCTGGTATTGACGTTCCTCCTCCACCTGTTAGCAAGGTAGTGGAAGAACTTCATCCCGGCAATTTCCCCAGATCTAACTGGATTTTCTTTGCCCGTGATATGTTCTCGCTTATGCTAACCGTAGTATTAAGCTTATCCATAAAGATGAGTTCGCGCTGGACAGAATCGGAAACAGCTTTGCGCGAAGCAGAAAAAAGTAAGGCGGAAGCTGAAAAGAGTAAAGCAGAAGCAGAAAAGAGCATGACAGAAGCTGAACTTAAGAATCTTAAGGATCAGCTAAACCCACATTTCCTGCTTAATACACTGAACAACATTTATGCCCTGATTGCTTTTTCTCCGGAAAAAGCTCAGCAAGCCGTGCAAGATTTAAGTAAGTTGCTAAGATATGTGCTCTATGATAACAATCAGACTTATGTATCTCTGAGAAAAGAAGTAGAGTTTATGCAAAACTATATTGAGCTGATGAAAATCCGCTTGTCGGACAATATTAAGATCGACGTAAAGATGCATACGCTAAACGGCACAGATACCAAAGTAGCTCCCTTACTCTTTATATCACTTATAGAGAATGCTTTTAAACACGGCGTAAGTTACAGCGTTCCTTCATTTATAAATATAAGTCTGGAAGAACAATTAGACGGCTCTATAGTATGCCACATTGAAAATAGTTTCTTTCCTAAAAGCGAGCACGATAAAAGCGGTTCGGGCATAGGACTGGAATCTTTGCAAAAACGTCTCGAATTGCTCTATCCCGAACATTACAAATGGGAGAAAGGCATAAAAGATAACGTATATATATCTCATTTAGTAATAAGTAATAGTGACAATATAACGACTAAATAAACTAAACTATGATTCTTAATTGTTGTATTATTGACGATGAACCTTTAGCTTTAGATCTTCTGGAAAGCTACGTGCTCAAGACTCCATTTTTAAAGCTTACAGGTAAGTATCTAGGAGCGTTACAAGCAATGCATGAACTTCAAAGCAATGATGTTGATCTCCTGTTCCTGGATATTCAGATGCCGGGACTCAACGGACTCGACTTCTCTAAAATGGTTCCTGAAAAAACGCGCATTATATTTACCACAGCTTTTAATCAATATGCTTTAGATAGTTATAAAGTAAACGCTCTCGACTATCTGCTAAAGCCTATTAGTTATCTTGACTTTCTGCAAGCAGCCAATAAAGCACTGCGCTGGTTCGAGATTGTTCGTCGCCCTTCTCCTCTTGTTGCAGAGCCTGTTGCCAATGTTGCCCCTGCAACACCAACTGCAGCTCCTGAAAAAGAAGAAATAGACAGCATCTTTGTAAAAAGCGATTATAAGCTGATTCAGATTAAACTGGCGCATATTCTTTATATAGAAGGATTAAAAGATTACATAAAGATTTATACAGAAGATGAGCCGAAGCCAATCCTTTCTCTGATGAGTATGAAGTCTATGGAAGAGCTCCTTCCATCAGGACGCTTTATGCGGGTACATCGTTCGTATATTGTACAGATAGAAAAAATTAAAGTAATTGATCGTAACCGTATCGTTTTTGGCAAAACATACATACCAATAAGTGACACATACAAAAAAGATTTTGCAGCATTTCTTAGTGGAAGATCGCTCAATCATCCTATGTAAATCCAGAATATACAATTACTGGTATTCATTCCCGTAGTAATTCAGAAATAAAGGACAATCCAGATGCTATTTTAACAAATAAATAGTATCTGGATTGTTCTTTATCTTTTTATGCCCCACTCTTCTAAGTCAAACACCCCTTCTTTCAATTCTTCGTAGCATAAAGAATAATTATTATCGGTTTATATTGAATTTATGTGCTAATCAAACAATTTTTCCATGCATTTGAACAAAATAATATCCTTATTTTCAATGCAAAGAATAACCTTTGTACACATAATAAATAGAAACCGAATCTATACTTTATATACTACTATGAAAAAGAACATCCTTACACTTTTATTATTATTCACTTTATTTGGAATCCCCTTCCAATCTATAGCTCAGACTAATTACAATCTCAGCCAGATGAAAAGGGAAAAATTAGGTCGCGGAGTAGTGGCTGTGCGTAAAAACAGTGAAAACGTATTTGTTTGTTGGCGTTATCTTTCCTCAGACCCCATTAGTTCTACCTTCAATATATACCGTAACGGAGCAAAAATAAATAAGGCACCAATAGCAAATAAGACTTGTTATGTAGATACAATAGCCTCAACCAGCAGTTGTACTTATACCGTAACACCTTTAATTGATGGTGTTGAAACGGCAAATTCAAGTGCTACTTATACTTTACCAGAGAATGCACCCACCGGATATATAAATATACCTGTAGATTTGCCGGTAGGCGGAACTACTCCGGATAATGTGAGTTACGACTATTCTCCGAATGATGCAAGCGTTGGCGATGTAGACGGAGATGGAGAATATGAAATTATCCTTAAATGGGATCCATCTAATTCTAAAGATAATTCTCAGGCTGGGTGCACAGGAAATGTATTTATTGATTGTTATAAGCTGAACGGGACTAAACTATGGCGAATTGATTTAGGTAAGAACATCCGTGCCGGTGCACACTATACCCAGTTTATGGTGTATGATCTTGATTCGGACGGGAAAGCTGAGGTTGTAATGAAAACAGCCGATAGCACTATTGATGGTACAGGAGCTGTTATTGGTGATGCTAATGCAGATTATCGCACATTAACTCCGGCAAATGGATATACCAGAATAGGAATGATACTTGCCGGACCGGAATATCTGACTGTTTTTAACGGGCAAACCGGTGCAGCAATGAAGACGATAGACTACAAGCCTGCAAGAGGCGCAACCAATGCTACTGAAATGAAATCTATGTGGGGCGATGATTACGGTAACCGGGTAGACCGTTTCCTGGCATGCATTGCTTATCTTGACGGCATTCATCCCAGTGTAGTTATGTGTCGCGGATATTACACTCGCTCTGTTCTTGTAGCTTACGACTGGCAAAACGGTGAACTAACAGAGAAATGGAATTTCGATTCAAAGGATTACGGCAACAGCGGGTATGCGGGACAAGGTTATCATAGCTTACGGGTAGGCGATGTTGACGGAGACGGAAAAGATGAAATAGTATATGGTTCATGCACTATTGACGACAATGGCAAAGGACTTTATACAACCGGACTGGGACATGGTGATGCTTTGCACATGACTGTATTCGACCCTGCCGATGGAGGATTACAGTTATGGTCATGCCACGAAAATAAAGTTGACGGTTCAACGTTCAGAGACACTAAAACCGGAGATATTATTTTTCAGATAAAGAGTACCGATGATGTGGGACGTTGTATGGCTGCAGATATTGATCCCAATCATAAAGGAGTTGAAATGTGGTCGTCAAGATCCGGAGGTATAAGAAATATCAAGGGAGAAGTAGTTAACAGCTCCACTGGTAGTGTATCAACAAACATGGCTGCCTGGTGGGATGGCGATTTATTGCGTGAGCTGGAAGATGGTGTTGGGGTTACAAAATATAACTATTCCACCGGTGGAAAAACTACTTTGCTAAATGCCAGTGAATGTTCATCGAACAACAGCACAAAAGCCACCCCTTGTCTGGCTGCCGACATATTAGGTGACTGGAGAGAAGAGGTTTTGCTAAGAACACTGGACAATAAAGCCTTAAGGTTATATGTATCTACCGAAGAAAGCAATTACCGCTTTCATACCTTCCTCGAAGATCCGGTATATCGCATTAGTGTTGCCACGCAAAACGTAGCGTATAACCAGCCAACTCAGCCCGGGTTTTATTTTGGAGCAGATTTAGGTAAATGCTTCACCGAAAAAACAATAGTTGGTAAAGAGAACGCCGTGACTCTGGATGCCGGAATGAATTATGACAGTTATCAATGGATGGCAAACGGCAAAGTTATAGGCAGCAGCAGAACCATTAATCTTACGGCCAATGAGCTTCCACTTAACACCCAAACAACCGTAGCTCTGGATGTAACTTTCAGAGGTTATAAATTTGAGGATTCTGCCAATGTAACCTTAACCTCTAGTTCCACTGCCATTGAAACTAACCAAATAAACAATCAGGTTAAGGTTTTCTACTGTTCACCGGATAAATCTATTCAGATTGAATTTCCCGATAGTTATTCAGATATAGAAGTATCGTTAATCAGCATTGAAGGGAAAGTTATTTGTAAACAGCGTGAGACAAGCGGAAGCAAAGCAATAAAAATTCCAGCCTCATCAATTGCTAAAGGTGTTTATATGGTACATATTAATTTCGGAGCTCAAAATGTGATTAAGAAAATAGTATTGATGTAAAAAAGATGTCGGCAAATGCAATTTTTCCTGTTTTTTGATTAAATTTATTGCAAATTTTAAAAGCACAAAAGAGCTGAGAGAACTGAACTTTTCTTCCCAACTCTTGTTTGTTTATTAATCTCAAAAAAAAGACAGAATATGAAGAAATACAGAATTGCTTTTTTCGATACCAAGTCTTATGACGAAGAATCTTTTAATAAGATTAATGAGAAGTACAATTTCGAAATTAAATACTTCAAAGGTCATCTCAACGGAAACAATGTAATCCTTACTAAGGATGCCGATGCTGTATGTATCTTTGTTAACGATATTGTCGATGCTGAAATTATTGATGCCCTGGCCGAGAATGGAGTGAAGTTAATCGCTTTACGATGCGCGGGATTCAACAACGTAGATCTTTCGGCCGCACAAGGAAAAATAGCGGTAGTTCGTGTTCCGGCTTACTCACCTTATGCCGTAGCAGAGCATGCCGTGGCACTAATGATGGCACTGAACAGAAAAACTCACCGTGCATATTTGCGCACACGCGATGGTAACTTTGCATTGAATGGCCTGATGGGTTTTGATATGCATGGAAAAACTGCCGGTATTATAGGAACCGGAAAAATTGCAAAGATTCTGATTCATATATTAAAGGGCTTTGGCATGAACATTCTTGCCTACGACCTTTATCCTGATTACAATTTTGCACGCGAAAACAATGTTGTATATACCACGATGGATGAGCTTTATCACAATTCGGATATTATTTCTTTGCACTGTCCGCTTACGGATCAGACTAAATACCTGATTAACGACTACTCTATCAGTAAGATGAAAGATGGTGTGATGATTATAAATACCGGACGCGGTCAGCTTATTCATACCAATGCTTTGATTGAGGGTTTGAAAAACAAAAAGATTGGAGCAGCGGGACTTGATGTATACGAGGAAGAAAGTGAGTACTTCTACGAAGATAAATCGGATAAGATTATTGATGATGATGTATTGGCGCGTTTACTCTCCTTCAATAACGTTATTGTTACTTCGCATCAGGCATTCTTTACTCAGGAAGCATTAGCAAATATTGCCAGTACAACGCTTCAGAATATGCAGGATTTTATTAATGGAAAGCCATTGGAAAATGAAGTAAAATCCAAATAAAGCTTATAATTTATAAGCTCTTTACTGAAAAGTAATAGTGGGAAAAGAAATGTATTGTTTTTAATGTTTTAGAATAACCTGTTGCATTTAAAAATGTAATAGGTTATTTTTTTATTTATTGGTGAATAAATAAAATTTATTGGCCATAGAATTTTATTTATTCACCAATAAATTAGCAGGCATTGCCCATTGCTTTTTCTTAATAGAATTGTAATATCTCTGCAAAATAGATTTATATATAAGCTTATTCTCCATTCAATTTTAAACCCTGATAATAAAGCAATTAGAATGTAGCCGGAGAGTTAAAACACAAAAAGCAAAAAAATAAAAGAAGTTAAGAGAAAAATCAATTTCAAGAAAGTGCTGCTATATTTGTATCACATTAAACAGTGTAATGAGACATATTAAACATACATTCATCTATTTTCTGGTACTTGCTTTTGTCTATATAGGCGCAGGCGTACCGTTGATAAACTGCTGTTGCCAACAGCAGAAAGAGATGAAAATGTCTTGTTGCAATGATAATGATAATAATCATAGCTGCTGCAAAACCACGATTCTAAAAGTTGGAAACTTTGAAAAGGCAACTTCTCTCACTGTTAATCCTATACTGAATCTTATTGCAGAAGTTCTTTCTCCATACTCCTATCAACAACCTCTGCCGGAGATTGCACTGAATAACGACTATGGCCGTCCGCCTGGTCCTGATTCTTCGCGGCATTATCTCAGTCTGTATTGTGTCTTAGTGATTTAGTATAACGTTTCGTGCTGTCATGGTTTACCGTGGCAGTTGAGAACTTATACAATTAATAATCATTAAGTGCATAAATAATAATGAAAAAATATATTGCATTGCTTCTGGTCTTTATGGCCACGGGCAGTTATGCGCAACAATTGGTAACCGGCACTGTCTTCGATACTGACGGAGAACGTGTTATCGGAGCAAGTGTTACGTGGAAAAACTCTACCGTTGGAACAACTACTGATGTTGACGGTAAATTTGAAATTAAACCCCATAAGGGAAGTAAAGAACTAACCGTGAGTTTTATTGGTTATGAGCCGGTAACACTTGCCATAAATTCGCAAACAAAACTGCCTTTAGATATTAAACTAAAACCAGGCATTGAGCTGAAAGAGGTGCAGGTTACGGGCAGAAAAATGGGACTGGTACAAAACAGAGCCGGTGTTTTGAATTCACAAACTATCAGTTCTACGGAGCTACTTAGGGCGGCATGTTGTAACCTTGGGGAAAGTTTTGAAACAAACCCTTCGGTTGATGTATCTTACAGCGATGCAGCTACCGGGGCAAAGCAGATTAAATTGTTAGGACTGTCGGGCACTTATGTACAAATGCTAACGGAAAATATTCCTAATTTCCGTGGGGCTGCATCTCCTTACGGACTGGGATACATTCCCGGACCATGGATGCAGAGTATTCAGGTTTCTAAAGGTACCTCTTCCGTAAAGAACGGCTACGAAGCCATTACCGGACAAATTAATGTGGAATATAAAAAGCCGCAGACGGCTGATATTGTTTCTGCAAATCTCTACGGAAACTCAATGGGACGTTTTGAAGCTAATGCCGATGCCTCAGTGTTGCTGAACAAGAACCTCAGCACAATGGTCTTTGCTCATTATGAAAACGAAACCGATGAGCAGGACGACAATCACGACGGGTTTAGCGATTCTCCTTCCATGAAGCAATATAATCTGCAGAATCGTTGGGAATATCACAAAGGTAACTATATGCTTCACGCAGGTATTAAGGGGCTTAGCGAGAAAAGGGCTAGCGGACAGATGCACGATATGGACAATCCGTACCGCATTGGAATCAACACAGACAGAGTGGAACTATTTGCCAAGAATGCTTTTATTCTCAATCCCGAGAAAAATAGCAGTATTGCATTGATTCTCTCGGGGAGTGTACATAATCAGGACTCTTATTTTGGCAGAAAACTGTATGATGTGAATCAGAATAATGGTTATGCTTCTTTGTTATTTGAGACTGATTTTACTTCAAAGCACAATCTATCAACCGGATTGAGCTTTAATTATGATTCTTACGACCAGAGTTACCGACTCACACATAATATAAATCAAAGTAAAACAGATGATTTTATAAAAGAAGCGGTATCGGGGGCTTATGCGCAATATACCTATAAGCCATCGGACAAGTGGACTTTGATGGCTGGTTTAAGAGGCGATTACAGCAGTCAATATGGATTTTTTGTAACTCCGCGTGCTCATATAAAGTATAATATGAATGAGTATGTAAACCTCCGTGCATCCGCAGGAAAAGGATACCGCGCTCCTCATGTGTTGGCCGAGAATAATTTCTTGCTGGCCAGTAGTCGTAGTGTGAATATTGCAGATAATCTGGATCAGGAAGAAGCATGGAACTATGGAGCAAGCGCTTCTTTCTATCTTCCAATAGCCGGAAAGACACTAAACATTAACACAGAATATTATTATACCGATTTTAATAAGCAGGTAGTAACCGATATGGATAGTGATCCTCATGCAGTGAGCTTCTATAACCTTAACGGAGAATCGTATGCGAAAAACTTCCAGATAGAAGCCTCCTACCCTTTCTTTAAGGGATTCACGCTTACTGCTGCTTATAGAATGACTGATGTGAAAACCACTTATAATGATATTCTTAGAGAAAAGCCGCTGACAGGAAAGTATAAAGGCTTGATTACAGCCTCTTATCAAACGCCTATGAAGATATGGCAGTTCGACACTACTCTTCAACTAAATGGTGGTGGACGGATGCCTGCACCTTATACTAATGAGGATGGTTCACTTTCATGGGACAAACGTTATAAGGGTTTCCCACAACTAAGCGCTCAAATAACTCGTTTCTTCCGTTTTGGTTCCATTTATCTGGGAGCAGAGAATCTGACAGGCTTTACACAAAAGAACCCAATTATTGATGCTTCAAATCCTTACGGAAACAAATTCGATTCAACAATGATATGGGGCCCCGTGCAACATGGAGCCAAATACTATTTAGGAGTTCGATTTAATTTACCAAAAGATATTTAACTAAAAAACCATTGATTATGAAAACAAAATTAATTCTTTCAGTTTTTGCAATCTTTTTTGCGATAAACACTGTTTCAGCAAAAGACATCAAAAGTTTAACCCTCAAAGTAGAGGATATGATGTGTGAGATTCACGAAGCAAAGATTACCAATATGCTTCGGTTTGAAAAAGGTGTTAAGGAGATAAAGACGGATGTACCCAGCCGCATTGTTATAATAAAATATGATGCCGAAAAGAATACTCCTGAAAAGCTCATAAAATCTTTTGAAAAAGTAAAATGTACAGCAGTACTGGTACCGGATACAACTGAAAAGAAAAACGATAAATAAGTACCGCCATTATTAAATAGCAGAAACAAAATGAAAACATTGAAATTTAAAACAAGTGCTATGTGCAGCGGATGTGTTGCCACTATTGGCAAAAGTCTGAACGAAATAGTGAAACCGGAACAATGGTCTTTTGATCTTTCTTCAAAAGATAAAGTCTTGACAGTGGAAACAGATAAAGAAGCAGGCGAAATTATCCATCAGATAGAAAAGGCTGGATACAAAGCAGAACTATTATAATCATTATTCAGAAATGTATTTATGGGCAAGTAATCTATACTTGCTTATAAATACATATATTTCCTCTATAAATAAAAGCCATATTTTTATTTAACACACTTATAAATCAAGATTATTATGTAAGTTTGTATCTAAAATAATATAGGAATTACCTGAAAGGGAACCGGCAGTAAAAACTAATTTTATAAGATAATAAACCAAAATAAATTAAATAGTATGTACAATTTCACATTTCAGAATCCTACCAAATTAGTATTTGGCAAAGGAGAAATTGCTCAGCTTTCAACTCTTATTCCTACTGAGAAGAAGGTTATGATAACCTTCGGCGGAGGAAGCGTAAAGCGCAACGGAGTTTACGAACAAGTTATTGCTGCACTTAAAAATCATAATTGCATTGAGTTTTGGGGCATTGAACCTAATCCAGAAGTTGAGACAGTACGTAAGGCTGTAGCTTTGGGCAAAGAAAATGAGATTGATTTCTTACTGGCAGTGGGCGGTGGTTCTGTACTCGACGGAACAAAGCTTATTGCATCTGCCCTTGCCAATCCGGGTATCGACCCTTGGGAGATTGTGTTACAGGGAAGAATTGAAACTGCAATTCCTTATGCTTCGGTAATGACGCTTCCGGCTACAGGATCTGAGATGAATTGTGGTTCTGTAATTTCGTACAGAGAGAAAAAAGAGAAATATGCATTTTCAACTACTTTCCCTGAATTTTCTATTCTTGATCCGGAAGTAACTTATTCTTTACCTGCCAATCAGATAGCTTGCGGACTAGCTGATATTTTTGTTCATGTGGCCGAACAATACATGACAACAGCTGGACAATCACGCATAATGGACAGATGGGCCGAAGGAGTTATGCAGACTGTAATTGAAATAGCTCCAAAGATTAAAGAGAATCAGAATGATTATGATGTTATGGCAGATTACATGCTTTCTGCTACACTGGCTCTAAACAGTATGATAAGTATGGGTGTAACACAAGATTGGGCTACACACATGATTGGTCATGAGTTGACCGCACTTCACGGTCTTACTCACGGTGCATCGTTGGCCATTGTTTATCCGGGTACTTTGATTACTTTGAAAGATCAAAAACAAAGTAAGATTCTGCAATACGGAGAACGTGTTCTTGGCATTACATCAGGTACTGAAAGCGAGCGTATAAAAGAAACTATAAGTAAAACAGAAGCTTTTTTCCGTTCATTGGGATTAGCTACACGACTTACAGAAGTTGGTGTTGGCGATGAAACGATTAATCTGATAGCCGAACGTTTTAATAAAACAGGTGTTGCATACGGCGAAGGCCGGAACGTAACCGGAGACGTTGCCAAACAAATATTACTGAATTGCAAGTAACCCCAATCTTACTATAAAAAGAATGATGATTCTTTATAGCATTAATTCAGGATTAAATGTCTTTCAGATAGTAACTTCTATAAAAACTGCCTCTGTTTTAACTTTGTTCTTCTAGAAAAAGAAAGCAGAGGTAAGACTATTCTTAGAATAGCTGTTACAAATAAAAAATAAGGCTATCTCAATTTTGCATTTGCATTTTTTGAGACAGCCTTATTTCTATATTTCTATTCAGGAAAACCTTGATAAGTATTCAGGTTTTGAAGAATGTTCTTTCTATTTATTTAGCCAACTGGTTTTCAATTTCCTTCACCAAACCGGCAAATTCTTCTTCATTATACAAGCGAGTTAACTTCACAATTTTACCACTTCTGTCTATAAGAACATTTCGGGTAATTCCGGCTTTGCGATCTGCATACTTTGCAAAGATGTCAGCTCCGGGATCCAATCCCAGCGGATAAGTTATTTTTGTTTGAGCGGCAAAATCAAGAACTGTTTTCAAAGGTTCATCTCTATCAATACCTATCAGAACAAAACTTCCATTCGCTTTATTTTTCTGCCAGATATCACTTTCTATAAAAGGCATCTCTTTGCGGCATACACCACACCAGCTGGCAGTAAACTGTAACATTACGACTTTGCCTCTTAATTGAGACAATTTTACTTTCTTTCCATCGGTAAGAGTTAGTTCAAAATCGGGAGCAATATCGCCAACTTTAATAATGTAACCTCTATCGTCAGCGGTAACATTAGTTTCTGCAGTTTTTTTTACTTGCTGAGCGCTAACCTGAGCGCCTAAAGCAATAAAAAACAAGCAGAACAGATACTTAAAGACTTTATTCATAAATACGTGTTCAATAAATTACACATTAAAAACTAGTTGATATTAACATCAATAATCCAACTATAAAAAGTGGAATAATGATATATAAAATCTTATTTTCCATAAGCTCTCTTACATATTTCAATTTAATCTCTTTGATAAAAACGACTGCGAAGTTAGACAAAATACCAAATAGCATCAAGCACATTAACTAAAACACTTATAATGTTCAGCTTTATTAAATATAAGTGCCCAATTTACACCATTTTATCTTTAATTTTTGTAAAGCCTCTACTGTCTATTTATCAATTAGAAACAAAACTTTTTCATTTAAGAAGCCATTAGCTTCAGGTTAACTTCATTACATTAGCAAATGTACATATTTTGCTTGAAAATAGAATGTATTCCTGCAATTTAAATTTATAAAATATAATTATATAAAAATCCTGATTCCATTATCTTTTTTCATAGTTTTGTTGTTATTCATAAAGCACTTTTTCTATCACCTTACTAAATACAAGAGTATACTTATGAAAATATTAAAGAAAAAAACGGCATTGTTAATATCCATACTTTTTGTTTTTAGTGCAACTATTTTAGCAAAGCCAAGAACAAGTAATGAGGCACTAACCATCGCCAATTCATTTAAACAAAAGACTCAGAGTACAATTAAAAGGATGTATTCAACCAGTTCATTATTAAAGTTGGCATACACATGTACAGATAATATTGCTACTCGTTCGTCTGAGTCCAATACTTACTATTATGTTTTTAATGTTGGAGAGAATGGTGGCTTTATCATTGTTTCCGGTGATGATCGGGCAAAAGAGATTCTTGGATATTCAGATAATGGTAGCTTTGATATTAATACTATACCGTCCAATTGCGCTGCATGGCTTAGCTTCTATCAGAAAGAATTAAAAGCATTAATGAAACAGCCGGAAACGAATGTTATCTCATCACAATCTTTAAACGCCCGGGGAACAACAAATTATGCATCAACAATAAGTCCGTTGCTGGGAGGACTAAAATGGGATCAGGGAACACCATATAATAATATGTGTCCGATAATTACTGATTCTACATCTGAAAGAGCTGTAACCGGATGTATCGCTACAGCAATGGTTCAGGTGATGAAATATCATAAATGGCCTGTACATGGAACAGGATCAAACAGTTATACTCCTAAAGATTTTTCTTCGCCATTAAGTGTAGATTTCTCACAAGCAACTTACGACTGGGATAATATGACGGACACATATAACAGTTTAAGTACTCAGATTCAAAAAGATGCAGTGGCTACAATTATGTATCATGCCGGGGTAGCATCTTTTATGAATTATGGAAAATCGAGCGGTTCAAGTTACTATAAAATGGCCAGTGCCCTAAAAAGCAATTTCGGTTATGATATCAATATGCAATGTTATCAAAGAGATTATTATTCAGAATCTGAATGGTTCAATCTAATTAAAACTGAATTAAATTCTCAACGCCCTGTATTATACAGAGGAGCTACAGAAGATGCCGGACACGAGTTTGTGTGCGATGGGTATGACAGCAACAATTTATTTCATATTAACTGGGGATGGAGCGGAAGTTACGATGGATACTTTGAATTATCAGCATTAACTCCTTCTTCAATGGGTATCTATGGATTTAATTATGGACAGGCCATTACCATTGGAGTGCAAAAGCCTACCGCAACATCTACAATACCACCTTTCCAGCTATATTTATACGCAAAGATAAAAAGCTCGGCAACCACTGTAAACCGTTCTGATTCTTTTGATATTTCAATGGAAATGTATAATATGGGACTTAATAAATACAGTGGTAATCTTGGACTGGCATTATACAACACCAACGGCCTTGCCGGAGTTATAATGAAAGATACCGTGGCAGATCTTAATACCAACTGGGGATGGACTGACCTTGTTTTATCTTCTAATATTCCGTCTTCAATAGAAAATGGGAATTACAAACTTTACCCTGTATCAAAAGGTTCAGAAGAAGCAGAATGGCATACTATAAGAGGCAAAATAGGAACACCCAATTATTTCAATGTTTCTGTAACTTCTTCTAATGTTACTATCTCCACTCCGGATGTTCTTCCAAAACTTGTACTCAACTCAATTACAACTACCGGTAATCTTTATGAGAAAGAAACCGGCAGGTTTAATGTAAGTATTACAAATACCGGAGGTGAATACAATTCAACTTTGTTACTGATGCTTAAATCGGCAACCAATGATACTATTACTCAGAAGATCTGCACTATACCTGTTAATATACCTACAGGAGAAACTAAGAGTTTTTATCTAACCGGTGATATTACAAAATCTGCCGGACAATATTATTTGTACACCATGTACGATCCTGAAAATAATAGCACAAATACAGTAAATTACACTTCTTTTGAGAATTCTTTAAATGTTGAAATCCTGGCTGCACCTACAGAATTGCCAATAATGACACTTGATTCTAAAATTTCTTTAGCAGACACTACTATTGTTAGAAATAGTAATGTAGAACTAACGGCTCACATAAAAAATGCCGGAGGATATTTCAATAACTATTTGGGAGCATTTGTATTTCCCAGAGCTGGTGGAAATTCACTTATCAGCTACGGATTTCAGGAAGTTATTCTAGACAAGAACGAAGAAGCAACATTTACCTTCTCTGGAAATTTCAACTTTGATCCCGGTCAATATCAAACACAAGTCAGATATTGGACTGGGGCTACATGGGCAAAATTAAATCCTAATAGCAATGGGGCGATTACATTCACCATTGTTGATGAAGCTACAGGAATTGAACAGACAGCTTTTGAAAAGCCACTTCTCTACCCCAACCCTGCTACCGACAAGCTTTATTTGCAATCGGACGAGATGGTTAAGTCAATACATATAACCAATCTTTCCGGAAATCTGATTTTGTTGATACAACCTAATACAAGAGGCAACATTACCATTCCTGTATCTGAGCTTAGCGCTGGTACTTATATTCTGCAATTAACAACCGATTCAGGAATAAAGGTTAGTAAATTTATCAAGAAATAACAAACAGAGGATATAGTTGCCTCAAAAAATTGCCCAGTTAGCCCTATACAGAGGATATAGTTACCTCAAATAAACTACCCCATTAGCCCTAGAAATTGAAGTGCACCCAAAAAGTTAGACTTAAAACTTTTTTGGGGGCACTTCAAATTATAGAATAAAAAGCAGGGCTGTTTATTATTTAACCACGAACTGCTGATCTAAGGATGAAAATACTGATGTTTTTTTAATGTAGCTTTTCCGTAATGAATAGAATGACGGGGGCAAATGTGGTAACAAGCCAGACATGAAGTGCAGTTATCTCCCCAAACAGGTTTACCTTCGACTTTCACATTATGCATTGGACAATGCTTTTCACACAATCCACAAGAAATACAATCATCCGTTACATGGAAAGGCTTAGCCGTAACCTGGTATTTGTTAAACAACGGGTTTATTATCCTGCTCTTTAAAAAAGCAAAGCTGCCCTTTTTACACTCAAAACAGTTTTCTGTACGATTGGCCAGAATCTCGTTTATCCGTTTTATTTCTACAACCGAATTATCTAGTTTTTTCTGTTCCAATTCTTTTGGATCGGTATCAAACCCCGGTAAAGAGACATAATTATTGGGCATAATTATCGAAAAGCCCGCTTTCCAGCTCCACTCCTTCTTACAGACAATCTCATTCATAATCTTCTGTGTGAGTCCGGCTTCATCGCCACAAGAACAGATAAAAAAGATATATTGGTTGTTATAGTTACTAAAGCTTATCATTTTAATAAACTCCAGAACTATGGCCGGTGGTGCCCATGAATAAACAGGAAAAACAAAACCTACCATTTCGGAATCTTCTAAAGAATATTGAAATGAATTAGTTAGATCAATCATCTCCTCTGCAATGGAAATCAGCTTTTCATTCTGATAAGTAGCCACTTTACTGGCTATCCATTTTGAATTTCCAGTTCCCGAAAAATAGAATATCATAAATTATATTGTTTACTTAAATTATATAGACACAAAAGTATAATATAATTTCCCAGATGCCAAATAAACCATTGAAGTTATTGATATACAGTCCACCGGAAACCATAAGCATGGCTGCCATAAGCTAAACAGCCATTTTATGAGAATAACGTGTATAGCATACAGTAGGCTATTTAGTTTATTCACAAACATTATTAAAGAACATCAAAACCAAGCATTTCTTATAAACAGAAAAAAACATTAAACTGATAGTATAACAGAGATATAATAAACAGAATTGTAATATGCCGATTGTTTAAATTATAATTCATAGATTTATTTAATGTTTTCAAATACAAAATATTTTCTCAATTTTCTTTTAATTTTCAAATAAAGAACATACATTTACAAAACAATAACCTTATCAATTGCAAAAACTATGAACTCACCGCAAAAGGAAGCTGCTAAAATTATTAAATTGGCTTATAAAAATGGAGGAAGTATCAACTTATCTGTGCTAAAGTTTACACATAATAAAGATAAGATTGCTTCTGAAGTAACTCACATTTTATCTGCGTATGGCTACATGACCTCAAATGCTGTGGATAGCAATTTTGGCTGGGAGATATACAAACTTAGTGAAAAAGGAATGGAACTTGCTAAAAAAGGTGTATTCAATGAAAATCCTGAAAATATTCTTTCTACAAGATACATCGCTTTATTTGCATTAGCGGCATTCATTATTACCTTTATCATTATTTCAGCTATTAGCTAACAGAACTTCAATAAGGTACAACTATTCTCATAGAAATATATTCTAAGAAATCAATAAAGGGGTTATTTGTGAATACCACAAAAATCCCTTTAGGAAGTATTTTGCCTATAACGACTCTTCACATATAGAAAAACGCAGCAATAATTTTAGAACAACAAATAAGAGATAGATACTCCTAATTTTAAAGGAGCAAATATTGTTTTGTCTGTATTAGGAGAAAGTGGCTTTACATCGCCATTTACATACTCAAAACAACGATATTTCAACAAACCAGCTCCAACAGAAGTCTCTATATTCCATCTGCGACTAATAACCCAATCATAACCATAAGTAAAACCTGCTGCAACGGCATCACCATCATAACAAGTATTGCCCAGCTTAAGATTATAATTGGCTGCAAATGTGGTAAGCCCCACATAATGACGTGCCATAGGGCGACTGAACCAATAACGTAATTCGGGGGCAACTTGCAAAAATTTCAACTTATTATCATCAATCTTTGTGGAGAAATTGGCTGTTGCACCCAAATCCAAAGTAAAGTGTCTGGAAAGACGGAACTCAGCTTCTACATTCGGAGATAACGTTGCCCAATAAAGTGTATTGGTTTTCAGGGCTATTCTTTGTGCCATAGCTATAGTTCCACACGAAAGTAAAGATAAAACAAAAAGTATTTTACCAAGATTTTTATTTACTATTGATACTAACATATTCGTTTCTATAAATTGTAATTAATACCCACCTTAAATTCTCCGGTTGCCCTTCCACGTCGGTTATAGCTCTTATCTATAGACTTGTTATAGAGATCAATAGCAGGTTCCAAAGTAAGGTCAATCTTCCTGGATAATCCGATTTTAGCCTGAACTCCCAATTTCAATCCCAACGGAATAGTTAAATCAAATCCTTTTTTGGAAGCTAAATTAATACTAGTACCAACGACTCCCAGGAACTCCAGCTTTCTATCCTTGTCGTATCCTGCAGCAAGAGTTGTTAAGTTAGCCATATAATCGGCATTGAAAGCAGTCACTTCCACATCCGAGCTTGTTGCATTGTTCAATTTCTTTCTATTCAATCCTAAACGGAAGTAAGAAACCGGTGATATCCTCTTGCCTATAGCTAATGTGTACATTCCCGACAAATCTTTTGCATTAAGATCTCCATTGTTAAACGATCCGCCATATCCTCCTATGCCCAGACTAGCAGTGACAAAATACCTGGAATGATCATCTTTAGCAAAATCTTGTGCATGAGCTATTTTCTCTGAAGACAATTTATAGTTCAAACCAATCTGAACGTTCATCACATCTTTTGCACCATTATTTCTAAATCTGCTACGCAAGGTTGCTTTAGGTTCAATAAATAAATCAATAGTGGGAGATGCTTTGAAAACCACTTGTCCTCCGGCACTGATACCGGGAACAAAAGCCAATGACCGGAGTTCGTAATCAACGCCAGCATTTAGTCCGGCAAATGCATTTAAGTTCAACCTTCTATCAGGATCGTAACCAAATGCCATAGTTGATAAACTCAACATGTAATCAGCCTCAGCACCACCATACAGATACTTCAATGCATTTTCTTGCCGGTATTCTCCATTCACGCCCAATCTCCATCCTGCAACAGGGTTAATCCATTTGCCAAATGCCATCTGTCCCGAAAAGCCAAAAGCATTGGCACGTTTTATGTGAGTAGCCATGAAATTGGTTCCTGCAGAAAAAGCAAAATAAGAGTTGTTTCTATTACCATTCTTGAATAAATGCTTTTGTTTCGCACTACAATCTTTTAATCGTAAATTTACACCTCCCATAAGTGCCAGTACCCCGTCCATCTTTGCAAAATGAATGCTCCTTTCAGCAAAGTTGTCTGAGTATAAACGCAACTGAGGTTCAATAAACAAACCAAACGATGGAGTAACATTCCACAATCCTTGCAAAGAGACTTCACCTCCCAGGTGTGTTTTATGATTAAGCGAAGAAGAACGGAAAGCCAGATTTGCACCGGCAGCACCTATCAACTCAAATTTCCGGCTTCGATCGTATCCATTCATCAAAGAGGTTATATTAAAGAGATAATCGGCACCAATAGTAGCAATTTTAGCTTCTGGTTGTTTATCACTTTTCCATAGCTTTCCCAAGTCGGCAGACAATCTCAATCCTGAAATTCCGGAAAACCACTTTCCTACATATAAAGCAGCTCTGGGATCCACATTATTTTTATAAAATGCAGCTTGCTTCATCGGTGAATTAAATCCGTAAGCAATACCTATAAAAGTATTATCCGTCAAACTGCTACTTATCATTTTTTCCTTTTTAGAACTAAATTTTTGTGGATTAGAATTTAATTCAAATCCTCCATTAATCATAAAATTAGCACGACTATGATATTTGCCGTTTAAACCAGTTGCATAGTATTGACCAGGATAGTAATTTATACGCGGTTCCAAAAAGAAACAGAACTCATCAGAAAGTTTGAAAGATGCTTTTAAACCAGCACCCACCCCAAATAAGTTTTCATCTTTTGCATTTCTAAGATAATCGTAATTAAATCCGGTTACAGCAGTAAGATTAAAGAATCTGCTGGCATCATATCCATAAAACACATTACTTAGATTCAGTAGATAATCTGCCTGCAAGCCAAGTGCCTTTACCTTATTTTTTGTTACCGGATATTTAAATACAGCAGCTTTACCTGTCAGCCTTGCACCAGAATACGGGGAAAACCATTTCCCCAAACCAGCAAAGAAATTACCTCCTGCATATCTGTCAAGATCAGAACATCCCGGTGCAATTAGTCCTCCAATGCCTAAACCAGAAAACAGAAATACATTATCCCTGAATGATGATGAATGGAATTTGTTTGTGTAGCGTCTGTTCCTGGGAGTAGTTCTAAACTCGAGACCAGCCACTAAAGAACCAGCAATGTTATAATCGCGCCAGCTATCAGTAAAATCAAGATTATCTGAATAAATACCAATACGAGGTTCTATAAAGAATACACTTCCATAATTCAACGCATAACGTGCCTGCAGTCCGGCTCGGAAACCAGATGATCCATTATATCCCTTTTCGAATTGAGGGAACAAATATTCACCACCGGCAATGCCCAGCAATTCGAACTTTCTGCCAGCATTAAAACCTTTTGCCAAAGCAGATAAGTTCATTAAATAATCCAGACTTACGCCCACCCCCTTTACCCTAACAAGCTCGCCTAGAGGATATGCATTGTAATATTTACCAAACAGACTAAGACGAGCTCCATGAATAGGTGTAAACCATTGACCTAAAGATACTCCAAATTCTGCACCAGGATACTTCATCCCATTTGTAATGCCCGGAACCAAAGCAAACGATGAACCACCATAAATCTGAAAAAATGAATGACTAATAGAATCATTCCCTTCAAAACTCTTAAATTTTGGAACTTTCTGTAGCCTATATTTCTGGTAATCTATATACGATTCCTTGTTCTGTGCACCAATAGTTGTCAGAACAAATAGTAGAATTATTGCAGAAAGTATTTTTTTGTGCATGTATTGTGTTGATATCATGTAATAGTTAGTTTTATCATGGCAATTTTATAATTCCTATTTATCACTCTCCGTCTTTCATAGCAGTACTCATTTTATTATTTTGAGAAACAACATCTTTCAGTAAGTCGATGATGTCAGCATCATTTTCTGCTATACGTTTATAGGAAGGATCTTTTTCAATGGCAGCTTTCAGCAAATCCATAGCCTCCATATACAACATTGCATTAGAGTTTATGTCAGCAGCCTCTTTTGATGCCCTGTTTGCACAAATAGCCTTTATATAAAGATTCTTGGCAGTATCATCCGTTAGTACTTTTGACTCTTTATAAGCTGTACTATTTCTTTTCATAGCCAAAAGCAGCACCACCTCATTTAGTTTGCCGGAAGACTTGACTATTTCAAAATTCTCATCATTAAAACGATGGTTCAGCACATCTGTATACGCTCGTATCTGACGCGTTTTATCATTGTCGGCAATAAAATCAACTAGTGAATCCGCCTTGGAAAATTGTCTTTCGAACAACAATGTAGCAAGCTGATTGAGATTAACTTGTTCAGGTGCTTTCTCACCAGCAAAGTGTTCTAATATTTTAGAGTCACCAGCCCCTCTTCTCAGACAAAGAGCCGAAAGATCACAGGCAGCGGCTGTGAATTTAGGATATACTTCGAGAGCCCTTCTAGCTATCATTTCACTTTTTAAGGAATCCTTTTCACTTCTATAAAGTTTGAAGAATTCAAATTTGGTGAGGTCCTTATAATTCTTTTCGTATAATTCTCTGATCTCGTTAGATGTTAAAGAACGATATACCTTAAAAGAAAAGTAATACTCAACTTTACGGAGTTTAGGCAGATAATTCTCAGCTATGGTTTTGAAATAAGGAAGTTTAAGAATCTTTCTTCCCTGTGTATCAATACTCTTCGAATACTTCTGAATAATCTCCTTAATCTCATTGGCCTGAGTTTTTAAAGAGTCCTTATACATCAAATCGGCAACACTCTTCCAATCGTCTACATCTGATGTTTTTTTAAGAGTAACATTCGAACGTGTGCCTTCCGAAAGAACACTCAAAATCTCCTTCATGGCAACACTCATACGTTCTGAAGCCAGCTTCTTGTTTCTTTCATAATTACCCTCCGGAGAGGCATAACCATTAATTTCAAAAGAGGTAAGTTGCGCATCCGGATTACTTTCAAGTTCCTTTAGTTTAGCTTTCAACAAATTAAGATCTGTTAAAGTAGCAGAATCCTGAAGATCCAGATTCGACTTTCCAAGAGGGAATTTAAGACGCATTTCATCTCTGTCATCTCGTAGCTGAGGTTCATCTAAAGGGAATAAAGTAGAATCGCTCAAGAGTTCACCGCCAAATTTAAACTTCAGGAATTTCAAAGGATTCACTAAGCCTTTGGCTATTATCGCTGTATCACTATAAAGAATACGATTATAATCCTCTACCGATTGAACTGCATCACAACGCCAGGAATCATTAGAGTTATCCATATAAAGAGAATCCACGTATGGAATCCGCTCCCCTTCTTTCTTTACTATAAAATCAGCAAGCGGATCGTGTTTAATATCAAAATCATACATACGTGTCTGAGTGATATTATATTCTCGCCCATCTAAAGAGATTGGCTTCAGAAAATACTTTTTATTCTTTGTCTCATTGAATACGTAAGGTTGCATAACCAAACGATTATCTGAAGCAAACCTCACATTAGGACTGATAGAAGTTCTTATAATAGCCCAATTACCATGAATTTCTATATTAGTAGGTTCAATAACCGGATCTTTTTTCTTTTTTAATTTCCCGCTAACCACAATTTCCTGAATCATTTGTGCCTTTTTCTTCATGACAACATTGATTTTCAACTGCCCTTTCACATTGACAATTTCTGTGCCATAATTCATATGGGTAAACTTAAGTTGTCCGTTGTTCTTTACCTTGATGGTATATTGTCCATCCTCATTGGTGCTCACAGATAAATTATCTTTTACGTTTGTAACGTTCACTCGCACCACAGGCTCTCCTGCTTCATTAAGAACAGTTCCACGAACGTTTATTATCTGAGCATTTACAGGTGTTAGAATTAACAATAGAAAAAGGAATATCAAATTCTTAATCCGATATTCCTTCACTTGATTTTCTAAATCGCATTGGTCCATATATACAAGTCAAGTCTTTAGTTTATTTGTGTTGCTATAATGAAATTATTCCAGTATTTCCTAGAACTAAAAACAAAGATAGACTATTATTTTATATATTTAGTTTAAAAAAATATAATTAACTATCTATAAATCAGTAACTTGTAAGCATAAAGTAAACTAATATTTTAAGAATAATCACCTCTTATAATTCTCCCTTTTTAATACAATACAATTACATTTTAATTTCTAACATACTATATTCTCATATATCTCTTAATTCAAGAGTAAAATAAAAAATGACATATATTCCTGAATCTTATAAGCCAACTTCGTTAAATAAAAAAAAGAGGTTATGTCAAAAGTAACATAACCTCTTATTCTATATTTCAAAAAGTGTCTAGCTTCTCTTTACTTAATTATTGTCACTAACCAGTAATTTGATGTAATTTTCGAATTTAGCACCGTCTATTACTTCCCATTTTCCAGTTTTATCATTCCATTTAAAAGAGAAATAATCCGTGAAGTCTTTTCCAGCAACTTGATAATAAATAGCTTTTTGCTTGTTCAGTGAAAAATCTTTTTTCCTGTTATTCCACCGTGCATATTCCTGAATTTGGTTTCCATCTACAGTTGTTGAAGTGAACTGATAGTATGGAGTCCATGTTCTATTAGTTTCATTCCAGCGATAAGCCAATTTAGTCTTTGACAATCCATTTTCACTAGTCGAAAATTCATATTTCAAATAAGGAGTTATTAATCCTGAAATTGAGTCGTACAAAGAAACAATTTCCATTTCATCGCTTTTGTTATAGACAAAAGATTTAGAGTTACGAGCTTCTGCTGCCATAGAACAAACAAACAATAGACAAATAGCTATGCTACTTACTAATGAACGACTACTAAACATTATCTTTTTCATAATTACAAAATTTAAAAGTTATTCTTATTGGTTTTTATTTAATTCAACTATTATGTCAAAAGCATAAACCAGTGAACTTATCAAACTGGCATTAAATATCTTTTTGATATTAAAATAAACTATTAAATAAATTAATGTTAGATATCAATAGCATAATTACCATCAATAAAGTATACTTTGCTATCATTTTGCCCGAAAGATAAAAACTTAATCTGATAAAAAAAAGAAATCACAAATAAAATTGCATATTTTTAAAATAAATATTCGAATTGATTAAAAAACAATAGTATAACTTCTATAAAGGAACTATAAATGCACCTTTATAGAAGTTATTATAAAAAATAAGATGAGTAAAAAAGAAAAGATTATCAGCCCTTCATTATGTTACCAATTAAGTGGCAAGTGCGTACAAATTATAAAAACAGAGAGCTATATAAATAACAGTTAAGAATGCATGAAAATATTAAGTAATCTCCCCAATTAGCTTAGTCTACTTTTAGTAAAGCAGCTATTTTATCCTTTAACAAAGAAGCATAAATAGGTTTAGCAACGAAGTCGTTAAAACCCTTCTTGCGTATTATAGACTGATCTTCTTCCGAAGCATAAGCAGTAACAGCTATAACGGGTACATTTTCTGAAATTTGCCTAATTTTATGAAATGACTCATACCCATTTAATATAGGCATTTTAATATCCATTAAAACTAAATCAGGCAAATTATCTCTAAATAATTGAACTGCTTCTTCTCCATTCCAGGCATGTATCAGATTATATTCTTTGCCTAATATGGCCTCTGCCAGTTTATAATTGCTAACATCATCTTCAGCAATAAGTAATGTAGCTTTTTTGCCTTTATTTTCAGGTTGAATAACTTTCTCAACAGGCCGTTTTTCTTCAACCGAAATTACCGGATTATATGGCAAAGTAATCCAGAAAGTAGATCCTACTCCTACTTCAGAGTGAACATTTATTTCTCCACCTAATTTTTGAACAATCGAAGCACTTATCGCCAATCCTAGTCCGGTTCCCTGGGCAAAAGCATCTAACTTAATAAAGCGATCAAATATTGTACCTAACTTATCCTCAGGAATACCACATCCCGTATCTGTTACATAGAAATACAACTGATCTTTTTTAAGTTGATAGCCAAAGTTGATACTACCCTGCCTGGTAAACTTAATAGCATTTGATATAAAATTATTAATAACCTGAGCCAATCTATTTCTGTCTGTATTTATAACACACTCGGGAAGTTTGTTTTCAAATGATATTCTAACAGTTTCCTGATCTACTTTCAATTTAGAGGTTTGTTCTATCTCACTTAACAAACCATTAATATCTACGTCTGAATAAATAAATTCAAGAGTTCCGGCTTCAATTTTAGACAAATCGAGAATATCATTTATCAGTTGCAGCAACATTCTGTTATTATTTTCAATAATATCTGCAAACTTAGCATCTTCTTCATTGTCCTGGCTTACCATTGCCAATATTCTTGAGAATCCCACAATTGCATTCAAAGGAGTACGTATTTCGTGACTCATATTTGCCAGGAAAGCAGACTTCAATCTATTCGATTCTTCAGCTTTCTCTTTAGCCTCCAACAACGCCTGCTCTATTTCTTTTCTCTTTGTAATATCTATAGAAGATCCTATTACAATGAGAGGATTGCCATCATCATTCCACTCACTGACAACACCATACATTGCACACCATTTATAATCATTCCCGTAATTATCAATCCGAAAATCAATATCAAATCTATCCGTTTTACCATTCAACACTTTTTCAAACTCAGCCTTAAATCGTTCGTTATCTTCAGGGTGAACTCTCGCAAAGGTTTCATCAATAGTCGTAACAGAACTCTTTCTTTCGATATCACTATTCACATTATTCAAGAAATCATAGTCTACAGAAATTATATTCTTTTGAATATCACACGTCCATGGCAGGATATCTCCGGCTTCCATTACTAAATGAAGATGACGATTGCTTAACTCCAGTTTATGTTGAATAGCTTTTAATTCTGTAATATCCCATCTTGTAGCCAAAATATAAGAAGTATGATCTTCCTTTTGAATAATAGATTTAATAACACTTGTTGAACGAGCTGTGTTGCGGAAAAACACTTCTTCATCATAATTAAGAATACCTCCGTTTTTTACCAGATCCAGATCTTTTTCGTTATTCTTTTTTCCAACTTCTTCACCAAAGACTTCAAAGTCTGTTTTTCCTATAACATCCTCACATTTAACCCCGGTTAATTCTTCCGCTTTCTTGTTCCAATATTTATAGCGAATATCTTCTCCAACCTCTTTTACAAAGAGTGGAATTGGAATATTATCAAAAATTGAATCTAATAATAATTTTAAATCCTGATTATTATGATACAATTCTTTGTATTGAGACAGCGAAGAAATTTCTCTTTCCCTGATCTTTTTAATCTTCATCAAATATCCTATTCTTAATATGAAACCAAGAATTACAAGCAGAGATAAAAAAGAAATAAGATAAAAAGTGCTTTTATATTTCTGATATAAACTAAGTGGCTTTTGATAATAAACAGCATCTTTAGGCAGCAGCTTACTATCAATTCCCGACTGAAGTAAATATTCGTAATTCAAATGTGCTTTTTCTTTATTCATGCTTTGAAATGGGATTTCTTTTGCATCTTTTCCGTCTAAGATTTGCAATAGTAACTCAACTGATTTTTCACCAAAGTCATTGCAAGTAGAAAACACTCCACCGGCATAAGTACCGTTATCAATGCCAATATCCACCAAGCCAAAAACGGGCGTATTTGTGAAGCTACCAATTATTCTCTGTACTTCATTAATTGAATAATCTTTCTTTAGTTTGCTGGATTGGTCAACATACCATCCATAACTCAACACTCCTGTTTGTTTATCCATATATGATAAAGAATCCAGTAAATCGTGGGGATCAATGTCTTTCAGACTTAAAGAGATTCCCTTTAACTCAGGATAGAATTTTGCCATTACGTATTTAAATGAAGCCAGACCATAAGCACTAAGAAACCGCTTGTCTGAGATGAATGCTATCTTTTTCATTTCAGGCATCAGCGTCTTCATTAACTGTATTGTTTCCTTTATATGAGGTGAATGGAATACTCCCGTAACATTAAATCCTTTTGTAGCTTCCTTATAAGGAATCATTTTTATAGAATTAATATCTTTATCGGAAATGAGATCCTCAAGAGAAATAGTGTAATTTCTCACAGAAGTAAGAACAACAGGGATATCACGCCACGATTGTGGCAAAGTGCTACGATAGGCAATCCACCCTGCATCTCCAATTATAACTACAGCTCTTGGTTTTGAGGGATAATGCTTGTATATTTTTCCCATTGTCTCATAAGCGTCCTGCAATGAAGTGAATCTGCAATTATCAAGATATTCAAGATTTATTGCAATATTCTTTTTCGCATACAAATCATTTGTTATCACGTTTTGTATTCTTTCCGGCCATTTATTACCTTCAGTATACGAATTAATGATTAATACAAAACTATTGTGTACAGCTTCTGCTTTTACACTGAAAAGCAAGAAGATAAACACGAGCTGAACGAACCTATACCGTTTCATTTTTGTGTTTGAGTTTAAATTTCCCGGTCAACCTGGCCTGTAATTATTTACAATTATAGTTAAATATAATATTAAAAGCAAAAAAACAAGACAATATTACAATGTCTATATACAAAAAAAATTCCAAAGAAGAATTGAACTTCTTTGGAACTATTAATAACTATTCTAAGAATAATTTAAGTTTACCTGAACACTTTTACCCGTTCATCAATTGGTTGGAAACTTTTTTCTCCCGGACCTTGTGTAGGTACTCCAAACGGCATTTCGGCAACCAGTTTCCAGGTAGATGGAAGATTCCATGTTTTAGCCACTTCTTCATCAATCAATGGATTATAATGTTGCAGAGATGCTCCGAATCCGGCTTCTTCAAGCATAGTCCATATAGCCAATTGATGCATAGCCGAAGTGTGGTTTGACCAAACAGGGAAATTATCTGAATAAGCAGGAAAAGCATCCTGCAATCCTTTTACTACAGACTGGTCTTCAAAGTAAAGCACAGTACCATATCCGGCAGCAAATGAACCATCAATCTTATCTTCTGTACTTTTAAAAGCCTCAGCCGGAACAATCTTACGAAGTGTTTCTTTAGTAATTTTCCATAGTTTTTTATGGTTCTCTCCCAATAAAAGAACAACTCTGGTGGATTGTGAATTAAATGAAGAAGGTACATGAGTAACAGCAAATTTAACTATATCTTCTATTTCCTTATCTGAGATAAGTGATTTATTACTTATTGTATAATACGTTCTGCGATTTTGCAAAGCTTCTTTAAAATTTAGTGCCATAATATTATCTCCTAATTTTTATTTGTAGAACAATCTTTAAACGTTGAATATTTGTTTTCACTTATCGGTGAATTTTGATATTCTGATTTCCCCAAATATATAAAAAATTTGGTCTATATTTAATCTCAACGAATTTATTTATCATAAAATTACATTATTTACACTGGATATCAGATTATTGTAATAGCAAAATGCCTTCTCAGTTATAAATAAAATATAAATATGTTACTAAAGGAATTGTAGAACAAAATAAAAGTATATATTTGTGTATAAGTAAAACTGCTGTTTTAAGGTCGTTACAAGAGGCCTTTAAAAAGAGAATCTTTAATCAAATTATAAACATTAATAAATTTACTGCTATGAAATTAAAAGAAAAAGTTGAGAGTGTTCTTAATAAACAAATCAATGCTGAATTTTGGTCGGCATATCTGTATCTCTCCATGTCTGCATGGTTTCAGGAAAAAGGTCTGAAAGGCTTTGCCAGCTGGATGTTTGTGCAATATCAGGAAGAAAACACCCATGCCATTAAGCTTTATAACTTTGTGATTGAGCGTCAGGGTTCTGTTAAGCTTCAACCTATAGGCGCCGTCCCTTCTGATTGGGAAGATATACGCACACTGATGGAAGATGTCTACAAACATGAATGTTTAATAACGGAAATGATCTACGATTGCATTGAAGTGGCCGAAGCAGAAAAAGACCGCGCAACAATGAGTATGCTTCAATGGTTTGTTGACGAACAGATTGAAGAGGAAGCCAATACTGACGACATCATTAATCAACTTAAGCTGATTGGTAATGATGGTCAGGCTATTTATCATCTTGATAAAGAACTGGGATCGCGCACTTTTGTTGATTCTACTCAAACTGCAGGAGCATAATCATAAATAAATTATAAAGTAAACGCCTCTATCAGAGGTATAAATAATGAGGAATCCCAAAGAATGTAGATATTCTTTGGGATTCCTCATTATTTATAGAAATTATTAGATCGCTTTTTACTACCTTGTACAAAAGAATGCAATCTTCTGTACAAAACAATTAATTCTTCTGTACAAAAGAAAGATTTGTTTTGTACAAGAATACAAAAAGATTATTCCTATAAAATTTCAAATTACCCGAGAGAAAAAAGAGACTTCCCCGCAACTCTAATAAAAGTTGGAGTAACGAATTTGAAGGTGCTAGACTGCTAGATCACTGCTAGATCAAATTAATTTGATCTAGCGCCATTTACTTATTCATTTCCAGAGAGTTATAGACCTACTGCTAGATCGCTAGATCAATTTTACAAAATAACATTTCTGGAGAGTATAATATTCTGGTCACAAACATTCCAACATCCCTTAAGGCTAAAAACTTTGCTTTAACCTAACATATACAAAGTTTAAATTCTGCCTGAATATGTCCTGCTCTGTATACCTCAGCAACTGACCAATGAAAGATAATTCCAGGTTATTGCTAAGCGAAAACTTCACAGTAGGAATTATAAAAACAAGCTTACCCTGCGGATTTCCGATAGCAGCCAGTGAGCAATTTATTAATGGTGTAACGGGGTATGAAGCTGAGCAAAGCAATGAGAAGTCTGGTAAAAAGAGATTCTTTGCACTTAGGTTTGTAGAGGTTAGCTGATCTATTGAGAATAAATCTTTTGAATTCTTATTTCCGTTATATAACACTTCCGTCTGTAAAAACAGAGAATTCCTGAATGTATAATTGTAGCCTGTAGAAACAAGAAAAGCTCCTTTATGATCCATAAAATGACTCAATGGTCTGAAATAACTCGCTTCACCCGTAAACCCTCCATCAGCAATTTGTCCCGACCATCCGGTGCCAACCATGAAATCGGCATCATCTACCACTCCTGCTATAAACTGAATATCATAATTCCAGCGGTTAAAACGATAGAGAGCAGCCAGAGTAGTCTCTTTCTGTTTGTTTAGTTTCGCTGCAAACTCAACAACCGAGGTAGGATTGAGGAAATATTGCATCCTTACGGCATCACTTCCGGGTTTCTCCTCGTAATCGAAATCAAAATAAGAATAGTTATTGAAAATATCGTTGGGATTCCACACCAGATTCTGTCCCCAGTTTATGCGTTGCCTCCCTCCGGTAATCTGTAGTTTACTGTTGGAATATTGCAGCCAGAAACGATCTACCGAAGTATTGAACAGATACTTCTTGCCCTTAAACCAGCTTTCCGATAGCCGAACTACCCCGTTGTCATACTCAAACGTTTCACTATAACCGGGAAAACGATTCAGCATGGTTCCATACAAGAAACGATTTGCCAGTTCTAGTGAAGCTGTAAACTTTGGAGAGATAAACCACTTAAAGTTCAGTCGGTTATTAATCATGTTCGAATTAATCCAAGCCGAATTAAAATCTTTGAAGATAAAAGATTGCATATCCTTTACATATCCGTTAAGCATGACTTTATTCACTTTAACGGAATCTTGAGCAGTAAGAAAGAAAGGAATAAAAAACAGCAATAAAAGCAATCCTTTAGTTTTCATATTTCCAAAGCTCATTTTAGATAAACATCGTTATTATAGAACCTTTTCTCTCAGCACATCTTCAATTACCTTGCCATCTTCAATCGTAATAATCCTTCGGGCCTTTTTCATCACCCTTGCATCATGCGTTGAGAAAATAAAGGTGATATTCTCTTCCCTGTTCAGCTTTTCCATAATATCCAGCAGATTTTCTGCCGACTTTGAATCCAGATTGGCAGTTGGTTCATCTGCCAGTATAAACTTGGGTTTAGAAGCCAGCGCTCTTGCCACTGCCACACGCTGCTGTTCCCCACCCGACAATTTATTGGGGCGACTATTTGTTTTATTCATGAGCCCCACAGCCTCAATAAGTTCCAAAGCTCTTTTCTCAATATCTGCTTTATTTCTCCCCTGAAGCTGCAAGATAAACTCAATATTTTCTTTTGTAGTAAGCACCGGAATCAAGTTGTACGACTGAAAAACAAAACCGATATTATGCATTCTGAAATCAGTCTTCTTCCAATTGCTTAGTCGGGTAATATTCACCCCGTCTATTATAACAATTCCATTGGTAGGATCGTCGAGCCCGCCAATGATATTGAGCAAAGTTGTTTTACCCGAACCCGAAGGTCCTACAATAGCAACAAACTCACCTTGCTGAAAAGACAAGTCGATACCATTCAATGCCTGAAACGGCATCGTTTTAATGTCGTAAATCTTGGTAATACCTTTTATCTCAATAATGTTCATAACAATATTCTTTTCAGATAATTATTTTGTTCGTGTAGCATCCGCCGGATTCAGCTTCAAAGCCTTGTACGCAGGATATAAAGTAGAAAATATCCCAGTAAGTACAACCATTAAGGCTGTATAAACAATCATATTCAATTCTATTTTCGGATAAATCATAGACGAATACCCCATACTTTTGTAAGCTTCTTCCCAGAAATAGAGGTTTAACCCAGCCCTTTCAAGATATCGGCAAAGAAGATAGCCACAGATAATTCCAATAAATCCACCCGTGATAGAAAGATACAACGTTTCGAGCATAAGCATCAGAAATATCCTGACTTTATTCATACCAATAGCCATCAGCATACCCAATTCCTTAACTCTTTCCAGCACGGCCATAAGCATCGTATTAATTATACCAAAACACAGAGCCAGCATAATAACAAGTACGAAAATATACAGATATTGATTCATTGCACTAATCAAATAGCCGGCTTCGGGACTCAGTTGCGTCCAGTCCTGAATATCAAGTTCGGGATAATTGAATTTCAAAACATTTGTAACAATACCCGAGTTGCTATCTTTATCCACCAGAACAGCAATCTCGTGAGCTTCCGTTGTTTTCAGTCCCGTGAGTGTACAAAGATCATTGTATCGGGTAAACACCGTCATCTCGTCGAACATGGAATTATCTGTTTCAAATATACCTACTACCCTGAAAGCACCACCAGTAATATTCATCTGCGCATCCTGTAACGTGATAACAACTTTCTTATTCAGTCCCACCTTCAACTTCTCTGCAAGTTTCTTGCCAATAACTATTGCATTCTTTCTATTACTTTTCAGAAAAGAACCTTCAATCATTTTATCGCCAATATTGGTTACTGTCCGCTCTATATCAGGCATCACTCCCAGAATCTTCACTCCGGTATTTGCTTCGGCAGAAGCAATCATAGAAGTAATGACCAAACGTTTACTCACCCCCTTTATATGATCTACCTTACTTACCCACTGCACAACATTATCCGCATCGGGTATCCGGCTCGAGAAATCACTGTTGGCAAGAAAGTCAGGATTATGAATCTGCACAGAAGATATTTCTGTATGAATAATAGCTTGCAAACGAGCATCGACCATCCCATTCATGAAAGCAATCATAAACACTCCGGCAAAAACTCCCAAAGCCACAGCAGCAATCACTGTAGAGCTCCGCAGTTTATTTCTCCAGACATTTTTCCATGATAAGACTCCAAGCATGACACATTATTTTAATTATGCAAAGCATTTGTAATCTTTAAATTCCAGATATTTAATATAGGATAAATCCCTATAGCCAGTGTAAACAGAAAAACAATCAGCGCCTGTTTTAAGAAAATCAACGGATCAAGTGAAAAGAACATTACCGGATCAAACCCCATTTCCAGCATCATCTCGGCAGCTTGCCCGGTAAACGGGATAGGATGATAATAATAGTAGCCAAGAACAGGAATGCTTGCAATAATACCCGTTATCGCCCCTACCATACCAATAAAGATAGTCTCGAGCAATACCACCAGTATTAACTTATGTTTCTGCATTCCCACAGCCATTACAACACCAAATTCTTTTTTCCGTTCGGCCATCATCATCACAATCGTTCCAAAAATTCCAAATGCGATAATCAGGTAGAGCAAATCTACAATAATCACCGCACTGCCCCGATCACTTTCAATCTGCTTCATAAGCAATTCGTTCATTTCTTTCCAATCCATCACTTCAAGATCGGTGGGCAAGTTACGCAAAAGTATATCCTTTGTCTCGGCCACTTCATCGTTATTGTGCACCATAATCGCCATTGAAGTAAGCAGCCCGGGAGCAGAAAACAGTTCCTGACATTTGCCAATATCCATCACAACCAGCGTTCTGTCCAGTTCGGGAGAAGGATGTTTAATAATGCCACGAACCAGAAACTTACCGGCAGCACTTGTACCATGATACCCCTGACCAATAAGAACCAGCGTATCATTTACGCTTAGTTTAAGAAACCTGGCCAGTACACTGCCCAGGACTACTCCTTCATCTCCACTCTTAAGATAGCTGCCCAGCCTCATCTTTCCCGAAATATTAGTTATCTTATCTTCTTTTTCAGGATTCACTCCCATTATCATCACTCCCTTCGTATAATCTTCGGACGAAGCCAGGCAGAATGTTTCAAAGCGAGGTGTGTAAAGAGTAATATTGCTATTTCTATCAAGAACCGATTCTATCGATTTATTAAGTTCAAACGAATTATTGATAATCTTATCATCCCAATAACCTTTCTTATGAATCTGAATGTAACTCGTGTAAGAATTGACAATAGCCCTGATGTACTGATCGTACGATCCCTCTTGCATAGAACGCATAAACGAAGAGAGAACGACTCCGAAGAATACCGAAGCCGAAGTTATAATTGTTCTGCGCTTGTTTCGCCACAAGTTCCGCCATGCCAATTTTACAAACTGTGCCATCTCCAATTATTTTATGCGCTGACTCATCTTTTTCATATTCTGTTGCGAAAAGAAACTGTCATCTATCGGTTTATCGTATACCAGACTCTTTATCTCCAAAATCGTTTTATTGTTTTTCTTGTCAACGGGAACAATTTCCATTCTTGTAGGAATTTCTCTATCCCCCATTTTCTTTATTTCCGAAGCATTTAAAATGTTTATCAACGACATATCTTCATCGTAATATTCGGCCCTCCATTGATTGAACCCATCTTCGGTAATCCATAAAATCACTTTTCCCCAGGTTACTGCAGCTTCGGGAAGAGGCATCATTTCTATTTTATAGCAAGACAATCCTCTCAACATCTCCTTACCCAGCAACTTATGCGTGTAATCCTGAATAATAGACGATTCCTTTATCAGATCGTCATTCGTAAAATCAGATCCCATCCAGGATTGCAGCATCATGGAAGGTGGAATCTTAATCATCCTTTCAATGGAAGGAAGCCAGTTCCACATCTCTGTTTTTATTTTCAGAAACACCTGTCCTTTCTCTTTTGCCGGAGCCGTAATAACAATCATCGATAGCTTACGTCCCTTCTCCCAACTCTTCATGGTAATCGACCGGCTCCAGGTAGGCCTGATTATAGTCATGGTACTTTCACCCTGACTGGTTTTTCCACGAGCCTTTTCATCTGATTTTGTTACTATCTCTTTAGCCGTCAACGCTTGTGCACGAAGACTCATTCCTGCAGATAACAGACTAAATACAAAAAATAGAATAAGTCTTTTTAGCATATATACAGATTTTAATTGGATTAGATTTATAAAAAAACAGTATAGATTATGGTTAAATCTATACTGTTAAAACAATCTGTCAGTAAAAACGTTCAAACGAAAGCCTAAACCGACAAATTTTGAATCAGCTAAATAGCTGAATATGATGTTAAACTAGAGAGAGAATCAGAAAAACGAATAAGTCAGCGTTAATGAATAGTTTCCAACCCACTCATTTAAATTATCTATCCCCGTTAAGTTGTTCTTGTAATAAGTCAGACTTGTATTACCCGACAAGCGGAATTGGGGAGATATGTAATAGTTAGCAGATAAAACCAATTGAGTTACCGATCGGCAGTATTTATTATCCCCATCAACTAGTAAAACCGATTCATCAATACCCAAATTCAGATTAGTGCGTGAATTCGGATAATAACCAATAGAATATCCACCAGCTACATTAGCCGAACGATAATCACTGGTATAACCAAACTCATTATATTATTTATCATGGCTATAAGACAACCCAGCAGAAGCATAAGCCGAACGTTGCCAGTAAAGATTTACAGGCTTCTCATACTGGTATGATATTCTTGCACTAATACCTTTATGAATCCATGTATTACGAGCATATTGCTTATTATAGCCATACCAAGGATTTATCTCTGCACTGATTTCACTTCCGGCATTTCTGCTAAACGAGCAGCCATACATCCAATAATCATACAAAGTAGTAAAGTACTTCGCTCCCGATTCCTGAGCATAACCATTGTATACAAGAAAAGAGTCGACCTTGGAAACTTCATCTATTAAATGCAGTCGGCTATCCAGAAAACGTTTATTCTTCACTGTCGATATTACTTGAGCAAACCGGTTTACTTCATCATCAGAAAGATGAGTTGTGATAACTCCTTTTTTAGATAACTCATCCAGAATATAAACAGCCTGCCGTGCATCCTGAACAGGCTCTATCCTGCCCCGTCCAATTCCTAATTGAGGAGATATATTAAACTGCAAGGATTTATATAACGCAAAAGATCCAGTCTTATCAATATTAAACTTAAATGAAGCATTGCCTCCTATCTTAAAGAAGCTGTTATCAGAATTATAAAACTTCGATGAATTTGAATAAAATGTATTCAGCGAAAAGGACCTTGATTTATTACTGTCGGTGGTACCCGCAAAAGAGCTATTACCTTGAATTCCAAAATCGACTACCTGTTCACCTATAAATCTGCGATTATTTACATATTTCTTAAACTCAGTATCAACAATTCCATTCAGCAGATATGCATCCTTGCCAAACTGGTTAGTAGCAAATTCTCCATGAGAATTAAACTGAAAATCAAGTGAACTTCGTTTGATATCTGGCGTTTTATAGCTTCCCAGGTTATAACTGTCATAGTTTTGTGCCAGAATATTGACGCTCTGACCCAACATCAATATCGATAAGATTGTGCAAATGTGTTTATTCATAATTCTTGTTATTTAAATATTAGCACAATTGCAAGCATTAAATATTTAAGGACAAAACAATAATAAATACAATTATAAAGATAAACAAAGATTTAGGACAACTCCTATTAGCTGATAGGGAATACCCCAAATTAAAAGGGATTTTATTAGAAAACTGTATTCAATATATTCGTTTTCATCATCACTAATTTACTACAAGTACAACTAAATTATTTTTTATTTGTAGCATTCAAGTTCTCCTATCATATTAGAATAGCAAAAACCAGAAACATTTAATTAATTAGTTTGTTCCAATATAGATGGAATAAATAGAATTATAAGGGAATATATCGAGCTAAATCCACAATTAATATTTACCTAAAAGCAATGAAAAAGATATTTATAGTTTTCCTTCTATTTCCTTTATGCTTATTTGCTCAAAAAAACTACTTTGATAGTTTGAAAGCTGACCTAAGGAAAAGTATCAATGATTCATTGAAACTACAACTATATATAACTTTAGGCCTTGAATATGGTCCAAGCAACCCTGACTCAGCCATTCATTATGCATTAGAAAATATTAGATTTGTAACTAGTAAAAGAGACAAGCTGCCTATCTGGGCCGACTGGAACAGCAGTTATGTGCTTGGTATGGCTTTGTTAAAAGCATGCAATTACCCCGATGCTCAAAAATTTTTTTTAAAGCAACTGAAACAAAGCGAATCTATTAAGGATACTTTTGGAATATTTCAGGCGTACAGATGTTTGGGTGAGCTCAACCTAAGAGAAGGAAATTACAGAGATGCCATAAAATATTCAAAAATAGGTCTGAAGTATTTTCAGAACAAAAAAGATTCTTGGTGGCAAGGAAATTATTCAAATATGGCATCATGCTTAGCTAAATCTTACGAGGAATTGAATATTCTGGATTCAGCCCTTTATTATGCTCAGATAGGACGCCAGGTAGACTTAACATACTTTGGTAGAAATTCAAATATTTTTTGGGGAAACATTTTTGGAGCAATTTATTCAAAATTAGGGCAACCGGCACTAGCTCTCGAATATTTCAGACTATACTACAACTATATAAAAAATTACCCTGAAGCCATTGAAGCCAAAATCAGTAGTTTTTACGAAACAGGCAAGCTTTTTGAACTATACCATCGACCTGATTCTGCTATTTACTATGCTCGTAAGGCATTTTTGATTAGTCAAAAGAACTCATACAAAATTCATGTTTTTAATTCAAGCAGACTACTCACTAGGTTATTCAAGTCTACCAATCAAATAGATAGTGCATTCAAATACCAAAGCATTATGATTGAAACAGAAGAATACATGTTCAGCAGAGAAAAAATAAGTCGTATGAATATACTCGAATTCAACGAACAACTTCGTCAGAAAGAAATTGAAATTACAATACAAAAACAAGAGCAGGAAAGAATCCATAGAATACAATTGAGAATTTTAACCATCTCAATCATAATCGTAATAATTGCCTTTCTATTATTAAGTCGAAGTATTATTGTAAATCAAAAAACAATAGAGTATCTCGGTATAATTGTATTACTCATAACCTTCGAGTTTATAGATCAGGTATTACATCCTATTATAGAAAAAGCAACCCACAATTCTCCTATATTAATGCTTCTAATTCTAGTCAGCATAGCTGCTTTATTAGTACCTCTACACTACAAACTAGAAAAATGGTCAATCGCTAAATTAGTAGAAAAGAACAAAAAAATACGGTTAACATCAGCAAAGAAAACAATTGAAGAATTAGAAAGAAAAAATACATAAACAACGAACTTAAATAACTTATCTATTAAGAATTACAAAAGCCTTAAACATTTAAGGATATTATTTTGTTCAATTATAGAAACTGTGTATTTGTATGCTTTAAACAAGAGGTATAATTATAAAACAGAATTATTCTTAACTCTATTACAAATAAATTAATCAAAACAATGAAAGCACTCTTTTTATTTACAGTGATGTTCTTCGTCGGAATGATATCCCGAAGCGAGGAAATATTCTTTCCGTCAAAGGAAGGTACAGTATTGATTTACAAAACATACGATAAGAAGGACAAAGAGGTCAATACGGTAAAGTACACCATCACACATTTAAAAACATCCGGCAACAAAACAGACATAACCTACTTGTGCGAATCGATGGATCCAAAAGGCAAACTTGTTTTCAAGGATGAAATAACCATTCAGAAGGTTGGCGATAAGCTTTACTGTGATATGAGCAAGTTTATCAATAAAGCAGCATTCCAAAAAGATGGTCAGATTCCAGCAGAAGTTGAGATTACAGGAAATAACATGGAGATACCTTCAAATCCAAACTTGGGCGACATGCTTCCCGATGCCAATATAGTAATGGCCATGAGTATGGGAATAATAAAAATGAAAATGTCGGCCGAGATCACAAACCGAAAAGTAGAATCCATTGAAGACATTACCGTAAAAGGCGGAACATTTAAATGCTACAAATTTACAAGCGACGTAAATTCTTCTGCAATGGGATTCAAGATGAATACTAAAAATGTAGAATGGTATGCCAAAGGAATAGGAATGGTAAAAACCGAATCATACGATAAGAAAGGCAATCTGCAATCGCACACAGACTTAATAGAAGTACAAAGATAAAACTCATAATTACAAACTAACTTTCTCACTTTAAGATTAATTTTTATATGCATTTAATTGATCCCCGCCATCTCTACAAGACACTTATCTTGTAGAGAGGCGGGGATTAAAGCATAACAGCATATAATCAGGCATCAGACTAATTATCGTTTAGGCACTCCTCCTTCAGCCATTCACCAATAATTAAAAACCATTGGTCGATGAATAAAATCCATTCGCCAATAAATAAAAATTATTCACCAATAAATTTAGCTTTAAAAGGTATGAAGTTAACCGTCCGTATCCTTCGTTCATCAGGTTAAATCATTATTTTATCGATTTATCCTTGCAAATACCTGATAAACAACCTTACTTTGTCACGAATTAAAAAAATAAGTTATTATGGAAAAAACAAGAAAAACGAATCGTTACAGACACGTAACTCATTCAATTACCTTTTCCCTTCTGTTGATTGTCGCAGGATTGGCCTTCCTGGGTTTTAATCTCGGTTATATATCTACTTCTTATAAAGATGTTATATTCTCGTGGCCAATGCTTATTATTGTATTTGGAATATCTGCTTTTTGCAATAGTAATTTTCGACAAGGAGTTCTACTACTTATTGTAGGCGGATTTTTTATTGTGCCAAGAATTGCCAATGTCTGTCCGGGATTGTTGCCTGTTGACAGTGCCAATTTTGTTCATCTTTACTGGCCAATGTTACTTATTGCTGCAGGTGTGCTGTTTATTATTCATAGGCTGATGCCTTCATCTCATGGATATTGTTGTGTAAGCCACAGTGATAATGCCGATTTACGCAATTCAGAAGGATTTGCTGTGTTCGAAAAACATAAAGGAGAAAGAGGTAAAGGGTACTTTAACGAACAAAGTGTATTCTCCAGCGGTAAACATATTGTTCTTGATCCTGAATTCAAAGGTGGAGAGATCAGTACTGTTCTTGGGGATATTTCGTTAGATTTAAGAAAGACAAACTTACCCGAAGGTGATACTTTTCTGGAAGTAAACGTAGTGTTGGGAGGTGTCAAAATATTAGTGCCTTCTAATTGGAATGTGCAGATAAGAATGGAATCTGTTTTATTTAACTTTGAGGATAAACGATTTGAAGTAACTGAAAATGATAATACCAGACGACTAATTATCATTGGTAAGGGAGTTTTGTCAAGCGGAGAATTAAGATACTAAAGAATGAACGTTACATATTCTTCTTATAAGATTAGTAAAACGGTAAGCTATGCCTTTTTGTGGTGTAGCTTTGCTGTTGTTCATGCACTAGTAATGCAGCCACTTATTCCTATCTCTTTAGGATGGTTGCTTCTCGACGGTTTTCTTTTTTCTACCTTACTCATATTTCTTGGGTTGGTATACAAAATCTATGTGCAGAGCAAATTGCTTTCTCTGACGATTTTCCCTCAAACAGTTTTCAATTATGTCAGTCTGGGAATATGCACCATGGCTTTATGGTTGGGAGGCGGATTACTGCTTCTTTACCTGTTTGTTCCCGGGAAAGTATTCAGTTCTTTGCTTCCCACTGTTCCGGTAAGAGCATTGATTGGAGCATTAATTTATACCAGTGTAGCAATCTACGATTATTTAACGCCTGATAAAGAGATAGAGGATGGTGAAAATTGTGCTAAGGAGGAAATTTCTAAGGAATTCACAACATCTAAGGAGCACTTGGCTCCCGAGGTGTCCTTACCGATAAGTGAAACACTCCCGGCGGATGTGCATACAGAAGATGAGATTCTGGAACGTATCGCTATAAGATCTGGTCAGAAGATTCAAGTAGTTATGATCGATGAAATCTATTATTTTCAGTCCGATGGGGATTACGTTATGATCTTTACCGAGAAAGGCAAATATATGAAGGAACAAACCATGAAATACTTTGAAGAGCATTTACCCAAAAATAAGTTTGTGCGTATTCATCGTTCGTGTATAGTCAATGTGGAGATGATATCGCGTATAGAATCTTACAATAAACAACAGCAAATGCTGATACTAAAGAATGGTCATCAGATAAAGGCAAGCGTTGCCGGATACCGCACATTGAAAATAGCTTTGCAGTTGTAATGCTGCTTTCAACACCTGTAAACAAGCAACGTTTTTCTATTATCTATTAAAAAGTAAATCCTATATTTAATTGAGTATTATCAATATTCGCCTCCCAATCATACATGTGACTAAACAAAAGCTTGCAAAATATGGAATGTTTTTTGTTTAGTTGATAGTCTAATCCTGCTCCTCCATACAAACCAAAATAATTTGATGGAAGAGGATATTTGTAATATCCGTTATTATATATAATAGTAGAAGTTTCAAAAAGTTGTGAATAACTAACACCTGCTTCAATTGTAGGATTCAAATTCTTTGATAACATAAAAGAATATTTTGGCCCGATTGAACCGGTTGCTATAATAGAACTCAGATGAACCATACTACTTTCCAATTTAGATAATGAAGCATCTATTTGCAAACTCAGAGGTTTCGAAAGACGTGGGTTCGACATTTCAAGCTGTACTCCGATTATAGGCGCAGTACTATTAATCGAATTGTATAAGATCTCCAAAAGAGTGTTTTTAAAAGTAACCTTTGTTGATTGATAGCCTGCATATATTGAGAAGTCGTAATTCATAAACGACTTCCTATAGTCGTTGGCAAAAACAATACATTCTTCACCGGGAGCACACATTTCGGAATGATAACTCTTAGTTAGCGTAATCATTGATTTACGATCAAAAAAGGCTCTTTTGGCTTTTTGGCTTACAGACTTGCTATTCCTGAATATATAACTCAAAACACCTTTGTATTTATTGTCTGAAATAAGTTTATTATTCTCAATCTTATTATATTCTTTGCTAACAGCAATCATTTCACCATTTTCGTCTTCAAAATAATAGCAACCATTTTTAAGTGGATAATAAAAAAGATCTTTTATTCCCTGAACCAGATATTCCAAAAAAACCTTTTGTGGTTCATTGTCTATATTGATAGTGCGGGAAATATAATATTTCTTTTCATTAATAAACATGTAAGCTATAAGATCTTTTGGATAGTATGTTTGATCTTCGTCTTTTTCGGAAAGTTTGAATTTGCAGAAGCTGCAATTCATTTTATCAGATTGGAAATCTATAAGCCCTTTAATTGTATCATTCTTATTTGTTACTATGTATCCTTTTCTATAATTATCTTGAGCATTTACTGAAATTGCCAGAAATAACAAAAAAGCAAAGGTTGATATATATTTCATTTCTTATTATTTTATATTGTTACTATTATTTATAAGAAACATAGTGTTTAGCAAATAAATACAACCATATATAGTTAGTTTTAAACATCTTAAACTATTCAAAGAATTAAGAATAAGATAAAATATTTCATCTTTATATTTACAGTTAGTATCGACAAAGGTATGGAAATATTCTAAATATAAATAATTTATAAAAATATTTTTTACAGAAATATTAATAACATACATATGCAAAGGAATGAAAACCCATAAACAAAAAAGCCTGCAAAATTAATGCAGGCTCTATTCTCAGAATAAAGTTATTATTCTGTTCTATTCTTCTTCAGCAAACATTGGATCCCAGGCAGGAAGTCGGATTGGTTTCTGTTTCAGAAGTTCCATAATCTTTGCAGGAACATATTTTTTTTCAACCACAAGGCGAAACATGTATTCATTGAACCATTCGTCTGTCATAATCAAATGTCCCTGATAACCATTGGTTGCTCCCCAACTATTTTCAACCATCCATTTGTTTGGTTTGCCATCCTTATCAAGATTTACAGCCATCAAAGTCATAGCGTGAGAAGAACCGCTGGCGAAAGTTTGCACACGTTGTTTCTTGTCCATTCCGAATGAAGTACCCATTAAAGAAGCATAATCGAAATTGTTGATGTCCAGTAATCCTCTGTCAGAGTTAAGGAACTTACCTACATCGCAAGAGAAGTACATCATAGTGCTGTCTTTAATAGAACTGATAGCCATCTCTTTTATTTCATTAATAGGAAGATTAATATAAGTCCAGTTCTTACCATCATAACGGTGACGGTCGAAATCAATCTCGTACGTTTTATAATAATCACGGGTAGGATCATTCATGAACATCACATAGTTATTAGTGAGATCATTATTTACGTATTCCTTAAAGAAAGACATGGGAGTGTACTGTTTGGTATTTACAGGATTTCCTTTTGCATCTTTCAGAGTCCAGGTAAATTCTGTAGGAGGAACCCCTAAATTAAGAACCAGCATACGATAAATAGTGCTTAGCATCTCTGTCTTGCTCTTTGCCAAAGCCTCTTTCTTTGCACCTTTAGCAGCTTGTTCGCGAAGCTGTAATCCATACTCACGGAGTTTCAGTAAGATAAGATTAGCCATCTGAGCTGTGTTGTCGCTACTGTTTGTTTCAGGCATTATTTCTTTAGGAACCAATCCATATTTGCCCACAATGTCTGATATACCGGTAAACTGTCCGCCGTCACTCAATGGATTTTTAAACAACCATTCCACCATCTTATCGTCTATTGGTTTCTTGTACGTATCAATTACCCCTTGTAGGAAAAGGTTCGATTTCTCCAGCTGATCCCAGAAAAAGCAATAGTTCTGCGAGAACTCAAAAGAACCAAGCTTATACTTGGCAATCATTTTAGATCTCATCACGTTTAGTCCGGTAAACAACCAGCAACGTCCCGATTTCTTCTGATCGGCAATTCCTTTTGATTCAACTTTGTTGGAGAAATAAGTATCCAGGCCAGCCAAGTTATCCTGATTTAAAGCAAGCTTTTTAATGTCGTTACTCCCGATTGCATTGCGGATAGCCTTGTCGGAAGCCGTAGCCTGATAACTATGTTTGATACTTTGTAGCATGTCGCTCGAAATGCCCCCGTCACCTTGCTGAGCATTGGCGTAGATTGCCGTAGCCAGAGCAATGGCCGTTATAAATCTTTTATTCATACTAAATTATTCTCTTGTTTTATAATTCCAGAACAAAAGTAATTATTCTGAGGTGTTGAGGCAAATAATTTTAGTATAAATATTTATTAGAAAAGCATTGATAGATAGAATTATGTAATATGAAAACGTGAAGTTACATTTTTAGTCTGGCACGATGTAAAGCCGGATAGATTCGTTTTCCATCTACCTGCTTGCTCTCGAATATAATCACTTCAGAGATGGTAAACTGCCCCGGACGTATTAATGAGAAGGAAGAAAGATCGACCAACTCTTTAGGGCGAGAGAGCAGAGATATATGAGGCTTGAATGGTGACTTCTGCAGAACAAATCCGTTCTTTTCCAGTTTCTCGTGAATGCACCCCCATAGCTGAAACAGTTTATTCACACTGCCTCCTACTCCAGCCCATAACGTGTGAGCTCTAGGGAAAGAAGGAAAAGCACCGAGCCGGTCAATGTGTAATCTGAATGCTTTATTCTCTAAGGCTATCTCATCAATAATCTTCGCCAATACAGGAATCGATTCATCTGCTGTTTCTCCCAAAAATTCCAATGTAATGTGAAGGTATTCCATTGGTTTCCACGAACCGTTAAGTCCCAGTTTCTTCATTTGTAACTGAGACTCAAAAAGAGATTGCTTCACATAAGCAGGCAGATCAACTCCAATGTATATTCTCATAATTGTTTAACCTTTACTGCTAAAACAAAAATAAGAATAAAATAGTTTAAATAACTACTGATATTGAATATAAATAGGTTGTGGTTTCAGCTTCATCAGTTCAGGAGGCGTAAGCATACGGTGAGGCGGACGCTTCAGATCGTTCTTGTAGAATAGCTTGAATCCGGTAAACTGTATAGGTTCCCGATAAATATAATCGTGATACGTATCATATTTAAGAACCGGAGCACCCCAGCCGTCCATGTTTATTACAATCTGCACTTCAGGATGTAATGCTATCTTCTTGTAATTGGTAACCATTCGTTGAGTAAAACGATGAACAACAAACACTTTCGGAGGTAAATTGTTCTCTTTTACCAGTCTGGCCAGATAGTCAGAACAGTAATTAATATCGCTCGCATCGTATGTTCCTATTTTTGTTCCCGGTTTGCTGCCATCTTTCATAGAGAATTCAGGGTCAATAGCCAGATGCACATGAGGCATTTTAAGGTATTTCTCGAGCAAAGGAACTTCCTCTCTTAAATTACTAAGAGCTACTTGCACGTCAAGAAATACAATCGCATTTCCCATTCTGGCAATGGATAGAGCAGAATCTATCTGAACCTCGGGCATGCGTGTTCGATACTTACCTCCTTTTAAAGGAGCACCTTGAGCAACCACGGCTATATAATGAATGGCCGGTTGTACAGGAGTAGACGGATCGGCCTTTTCCCAAGCCTTTAGCTCTGCATTTAATCTTTTCCATACTTCTTTAGGAGGATATTCTCCCAGAATACCCATCCTTTTTGAATAGAGATTACCGTAATAAGCAACAATTCTTTTGTAGGGCAAAATAGCTCCCTTTATAGGATAGGGCTGACGCTTTACAGGCCATCGTCCAGTTGTGTCGCCGTTAGCTAAGGCTTTCAGTCTTTTATTGTAGGCAATGGTATCAGTTCCTAATGGTTCCTTTTTGCTTATTTCTTCTGCTGGAGCCTTATCTGGTTTATAATCTGCTGTGTCTGATTTCGTTTTTAAAGTGCATCCGGAAAGGATACAAACAAGTGCAATAGCCAGGGGAATTATGTTTTTTCTCATATAAAGGTTGCGAGCTTATGTGTTTTAACTAAACAAATATAACTATTCTGAGGTGTTGAGACAAATTTAACAGATGATTTTTGATATTGTTTCTCATTCCGGAGGAATTATAATAACTTTGTGCTAAGTTATTGATAGGAATGATGTACAAATACTATTCAAATTAGAGAAACGCTAAACCTTTTATTTCGGAAAATAGAATATTAATTAATAGATATTGAAATGAATATAGAACTATCAGAAAAACGAAATATCGATAAAGAGCAGATATTAGAGTTGTACAGAAAGAATGAGTGGTCATCGGCAGAAAAACCGGATGAACTAATGAAAGCATTGGAAAATTCTCATGCTCTGGTATCAGCCTGGGATGGAGATAAGCTGGTAGGACTTGCAAATTCTCTTTCAGATGGTTATTTGGTGGTATATTATCCTCATTTATTAGTCTTGCCAGAATATCAAGGTAAAGGTATAGGACGAATGATAATGGATAAGTTTCAGGAGAAATACGCCTCATTCCACCAACAGATATTGGTAGCTGACGGAGGCGCTATTGAATTTTACAATAAATGCGGATTCGAGAAAGCAGGAAGCTGCATGCCAATGTGGAAATATAAAGGACACGATCATGATTGAATTCAATCATGATCGGTTATACATGTTGCACTTATCAGGTTTTAAAAGAATAGTATTGCAATTATTCCTCCTTTACTTCCTGATGAATAAACTCTTTGTCAATCCAGAAAGTAGCGTAAGTAGCTTTAAATTTCAGTAAGCAATAGTTTGTATCTTCAAACCCTTTTGGGAAAAATTCCACGAACCAATCAACCCAGAACTTCTTCTTTGTTTCCAGATCGGTTATCACTTCTACATCACCGGTTAACACTACACTATTTCCATTTTCATAATAAGACAATCCTGCCTTAGGATTTTCGAGGAAATATTTCACTTTTAGCGAATCCTTACCTGTGGTGAGCCACACTGTTGAGTAACCTTTTGAACTGATTCTGGCCATTGGCACGGGTCTGGGATATCCTTCCGTACTAACTGATGCCAGATTTACAGTTTCGCACCTTTGTAACATAGATGCTGCTTTTTTTTCTATTGATTCCATATGCTGATAGATTATAGTTTCATAAGACTAAAACAAATATCTTTTATGATGGTTCTTTAATTAATAATGTTATATTCGTAAAACAAATGCGAATACTATGAATATAAAGATAATTATTTTTGAGCTTATTGTTGGATTAATATTAACCGGCTGTGATTATCACTCTCATGGCAAAGATAATGATAATAAACATATTACAGTAAAATCTGCTTCTAAAAAAAGTGATGCAGCCGATAAACAAAATAAGAATACAACTGCCCGGATTTTTGCTAAGCCGGAGATTCCCATTCTCTGCTATCACCGTATAGAAAATGGTAGAAAAAGCTACTATTCGGTAACTCCGGCTACCTTTGCCGCACACATGAAAGTTCTTGCCGATAGTGGATATCATTCAGTTTTACCAAGCCAACTATATGATTATCTTGTTTACAATAAGTCATTGCCTGCAAAACCTGTAATGATCACTTTTGATGATTCACGCGAGGCGCATTTCAACCTTGCAGCTCCGGCAATGGAGAAGTATGGGTTCAAGGGAGTGTTCTTTATCATGACTGTTACGTACAACAAGAAGAACTACATGACAAAGGAGCAGATCGCCCAACTGGCAAAGGCTGGTCATACAATCGGATTACATAGTTGGGATCATGTAATGGTAACTAAGTACAAGGATGCCGACTGGATAAAGCAAGTGGTAAATCCTAAAAAAGAACTGGAAAAGATTATTGGCTCTCCGGTAGAATACTGGGCTTATCCCAATGGAGTTTATGATCATAAAGGAGCTGAGGAGTTAAGTAAATATTTCAAGCTCTCATTCACACTGATATCCAAACGCGATTCCGTTCAGCCATTGCAAACCATTCGACGAATGATTGTTCCTGAATGTTCGCCTCAGGGACTATTGAAATCAATGCACCGAACTTTTAGTCATTAATAAATTTCAAGTCGTACTAAGTAATCTATATATTTTTTCTAATTAATTATTTGTTCGTCTATAATTAATCTTTTACTTTTGTTGTTTATTTAAAAATAAAAATATATTAATAACATTTTTGCGTTTGCATTAGTATTGAGCTTAAATAATCCGTTGAATCGGTTTTAGTTGAAAAATAAATGTAAACATTGAGGTTAATAAAAAAAAAACAATGAAACGAATTTTTTTATTTCTAATTTCAAGTATTGCAACTTTAAATATTAGTGCACAAACGGAAACAACACAGTCACTAAATCTTGATCTTTTAGGTTTACAATATAATTATGAGAAACCTTTAAGTAAAACGATTACAATCAATTATCATGGAGGTTTTACAGGAAGTTTAGGATATAGCAGTACCACTATTAATTGGGGCGACGATGGTAAATATAGTAGTGACGATTGGCTTTATTCTGTAAGAGGTGTTGTGGGAACTGATTTCCGTTATTACTATAATTTAGCATCCAGAGAAACTAAAGGCAAAAATACAAGAAAAAACTCTGCAAATTTTCTGGCTTTGGATATACAATATATAACTCCGGCAATTATTTCACATGGAGTAAACAAAGAATATATTGCTTTGCTCACTCCGTATTGGGGCTTGAAAAGAGTCTATAAAAATAATATTCTTTTTGAGTTGAATCTTGGATATAATGTTGGAATGCAGGGAGGCGACTGGGGTGGTTCTCCAAAAATAGATCTAAAGATTGGGTATGCATTTTAATATTATCTATAATTAGAACTATTTGGTCTTATTTTTAAGTCAGAATAGCTTTATTTTTGTTTCCTTTGTTAGCGAATAAATCACCAAAAAACACATATTATTAAAAACATGAAAAAATCTCTCATCACCTGCGGATTGATATGTTTTTCAATGGCCTTGAGTGCCCAGAAAAACGAATGGAAAGATCCTGTAGTCAACCAAGTGAACCGTGCCCCGATGCACACTAATTTCTTTGCCTTTGAATCAATAGATGCCGCTACAAAAGGTTGCAAAAATTCTTCGGCCAATTACCTCACATTAAACGGAACCTGGAATTTTAACTGGGTAAAAAACGCAAACGAACGTCCTTTGGACTTCTGGAAAGTTGGTTTTAACGACAAAGGCTGGAACAAGATGCCTGTACCAGGTATCTGGGAAATGAATGGCTTTGGTTCGCCTATTTATGTAAACACCGGATATGCGTGGCGCAACCAGTTTAAAAATAATCCTCCTGCTTTTCCTGAAGAAAACAACCATGTAGGTTCATATCGTCGTGAAATAACGGTTCCTGCTTCCTGGAATGGAAAAGAAATATTCGCTCACTTCGGTTCTGTAACTTCCAATATGTACCTTTGGGTAAATGGCCAATACGTAGGTTACAGCGAAGACAGTAAGCTGGAAGCAGAATTCAATCTTACTAAATATCTTAAACCGGGTAAAAACCTGATTGCTTTCCAGACATTCCGCTGGTGCGATGGTACTTACCTGGAAGATCAGGATTTTGCACGCCTTTGCGGTGTAGCAAGAGATTGCTATCTGTACACTCGTAATGCTACTCACCTGGCAGATATTCGTGTTACTCCAGATTTGGATGCACAATATAAGGATGCAACATTGAATGTAGAACTTCAGCTTGCCAAGTCTGCTCAGGTAGAGCTTAATTTGCTTGATAAAGCAGGCAAACAGGTAGCTTCAACTACAGTAAATGCTTCTGGAAAGAAAACCGTAACACTTAATATTGCCAATCCTTTGAAATGGACAGCAGAAACTCCAAACCTTTACACTCTTCAGACAATTGTGAAGAACGGAAATAAAGTGCTAGAGGTTGTGCCGGTCAAGGTTGGTTTCCGTAAAATTGAAATCAAAAATGCTCAGGTGCTAGTCAACGGACAACCTGTTTTATTCAAAGGTGCCAATCGTCACGAAATGGATCCTGATAAAGGCTACTATGTTTCTCGCGAACGTATGATTCAGGATGTTCAAAATATGAAGCAGATGAACATCAATGCTGTTCGTACATGTCACTATCCTGACGACAACTTCTTCTATGAATTATGCGATAAATACGGTCTTTATGTAGTTGCCGAAGCCAACGTGGAATCTCATGGAATGGGTTATGGTGAAAAGACATTGGCCAAGAATCCGTTGTACGCTAAAGCACATATGGAACGTAACCAACGTAATGTACAACGTGGCTTTAACCATCCTTCAATTATTTTCTGGTCTTTAGGAAACGAAGCAGGTTTCGGTCCTAACTTTGAAGCATGCTACCGTTGGATAAAGGCTGAAGATAAATCTCGTCCGGTACAGTACGAGCAAGCTCGTCAGAATGAGTTCACAGATATTTTCTGCCCAATGTATTACACTTACGAGAGTTGTGAGAAATATTGTGAAAACAATCCTAAGAAGCCACTTATTCAATGTGAATATGCACACGCTATGGGTAACTCACAAGGAGGTTTCAAAGAATATTGGGATCTTGTTCGCAAGTATCCAAATTACCAGGGAGGTTTCATTTGGGACTTTGTAGACCAATCTTTGCATTGGAAAGATAAGAACGGTAAAGATATCTACGGATACGGTGGTGACTTTGATCGTTACGATGCTTCGGATAATAATTTCTTTGATAATGGTTTGATTAATCCTGATAGAGTATGGCATCCACATGCTTATGAAGTAGCTCACATCTATCAGTCAATATGGGTTAAACCGGTTGATCTTCAAAATGGGAAAGTGTCTGTTTACAACGAAAACTTCTTCCATGATCTTTCTGCTTACCGTATGGAATGGCAATTGCTTGCTAATGGCGAAGCAGTTCAGGCTGGTGCAATAAATGATCTTTCAGTGAAACCACAGGAAACCAAAGAGGTTCAGTTGAATTATGACTTGAAAAACCTTTGTCCAAAGAAAGAGCTTCTTCTTAATATATCATTTGTATTGAAACAAGGAGAAAATCTTCTTCCGGCAGGTTATACAGTAGCTAAGAATCAACTGAGCATTCGTCCGTATGAATTCCCTGCAGCAGAGTTGAAAAACCAAGATAAGAGCAACGTGGAAACTCAAAATCCGGTAATCCGTGATAACGACTGGAACTACCTTATTATAGAAGGAGCCGATTATTCTGTTGAGTTCAATAAATTCACCGGATACCTTACTAAATATACAGTTAAGGGAACCGAACTTATGCAGGATGGAAGCGAACTGAAACCAAACTTCTGGCGTGCTCCAACCGATAATGATTTTGGTGCAGATCTTCAGAAGAAATATATTGTATGGAAAGATCCTCAGATTACTCTTGTTAAACTTGAAAAAGAAGTAGAAAATAAACAAGTAGTAGTACGTGCAGAATACGATATGAAAGCCGTAAATGCTAAGTTGTACCTTACTTACGTAATCAATAACGAAGGAGCAATTAAGGTTACTCAGAAAATGACAGTTGATAAAACAGAAGGCATTTCGGATTTATTCCGTTTTGGTATGCAACTACAGATGCCTTATCAATATGAAATCTCTGAATTCTATGGTCGCGGACCACAGGAAAACTATGCTGACCGCAATAACTTCTCTAACCTTGGTGTTTATAAACTTACAGCCGATGAGCAATTCCATGCTTATATTCGTCCTCAGGAAACTGGTAACAAGACCGATATCCGCTGGTGGAATCAGGTAAATGTTGGTGGTAAGGGACTTTCTTTCCATTCAGATGCACCGCTTTCAATGTCGGCTTTGCATTACACTACCAAAGGGCTTGATGATGGCTTTGAAAAAGATCAGCGTCACGTAACAGACGTTCCTAAAGTAGACTTTACCAATGTTTGTATTGATAAAGTACAAATGGGTATGGGATGTGTAACTAGTTGGGGTGCACTTCCAAGAGAAGAATACCGCCTGCCATTCAAGAACTATGAATTTAGTTTTATATTGTTGCCTAAGGTAAATTAAGAAAAAACTAATTAGAATATTTAGTATATGGGGTTGCTCCGATTTGGAATAACCCCATTTTTTTATTAGTAATATCAGCGAATCTACGCGTCTTTCAGTGCTTTCAATATTGCTTCTTTAGTGAAGCTCATAGCACTTTTTACGCCACATCCCACAATCTCTTCGGGCGATTCAAACTTCTTATCCAGCTTAATACCTGCAAGCTTCTTATTGTTAGCTTTACTAACAGCAATCTCAAAATTCTGCCAGTTCCTGTAACCAATATCCTCATGAAATTTATTCTCTTTATTAGCATCTCTTCCTGTTATAACAAACGTATAATCCGCATCTTTTATTTTACCCGTAATAACCTCTTTTGCATGCATTATATTCTCCTTTTTCACTTCATTTGGAGACAAGTTACTAAAGCAAAATTCAAAATCAGGATTAGTATTCCATTCCTCTAACATATGCCTGTATTGACGGTCATTTTCATGATCGTAACTAACGAAAACTTTTTTCCTTACCATTACAATAAAATTTAAGTGATTGATAGTTGAAATGCCAGATACTTTATACTACATTTATTTGTTTTCTGTTTTTATTGGTACAATGAAAAGAGGCACCTTGGTCTTCTTCAACACCGCTTTTGCATCATCTCCCATAATAATATTTTCAAACCAGTTCCGGCTATGTGCGCCCAGAACAATAACATCCGCATTAATTTCTTCTGCAGCTTCCAGAATTGACTGAGCAATTACCCCCTCCTTAATCATTGTGTGAATCCATTCATCACCAAGATGCTTCTTTATCTCATCGAGGAAATAGTGCATAGACATTCTCAGATCTTTAATGTGATCAAGCTGAATTTCGTAAGCAGAATAATATTCCACGTAGTAAGTGAGATGCTCATATATTACGTGCAATAATGTAGTTTCAGCATTCATGGCTTTAGCCAATGAATATCCAGCTTCAGCAACAGTTTCAGCAGATTTGTCATAATCCAGTGCTATCAATACTTTTTTTATTTTGTTTGTCTCCATTTTGTTTAGATCTTAAATTGTTATTTTAAATCTATTATATAACTCCTATTAACTAAACAATTCAGTGTTTATAAAGATTGATAGATATGATAATATTAACATATAAAAGCAAGAGTATTTTTACAAAGCTACTTTGAATGACATATTTACTATTTTAATCAGATAAGTGTGATTGGCGGGAAGATTAAATCTGATAATATCATCCGTAGCCCTTACTTTCTGCAATAAAACTCCCACCTCTGAATAGACAGAAATAACATCTCCATATTCTGCGCCTGATATCACTACTGCATTCCGTTCTGTATAAACCTTAATATTTTCTGCTTTAATTTGAATTGCTGCTGTTGGTTCTTCCTTTATAATATTTGTAAATTCGCTCCATACAGTTGCACTCCTATAGGCTGTTAAAGCTTCCATGGGAACATACAATTTACAGATAATTTTATCTACACCATTGAAAGCTGTTGAATATGCATTTGGCGGAGTCAATGCTTTACTATGTATTTCAGTTAAGCCTGTGCAAAAAGTGAAAGCTTCGTCATCAATAGAATTTACACTAACCGGAATGGTTATAGAGGCTAGCCCCGTACAATAAGAAAAGGCATTATTTCCAATAAAGGTTACACTATCAGGCATTTTAACTGAAGTCAAACCTTTGCATCCCGAAAATACTCTCTCATAAATATTAGTCACTCCATTAGGAATAGTAACAGAAATCAAACTATCACACGAATAAAAAGCCCAGTTTCCAATAGAGGTTACATTATCAGGAATAGTAACAGACTTTAGTCTGTTGCAAAAAGAAAAAGCATTTTCACCAATGGAAGTTACACTATTAGGAATAACGATTGCAGATAGTCCGGTACAATAAGAAAAGGCATAATTACCAATAGAAGCCACATTTCCAGGAATTGTAATAGAAGTCAGTCCTGTGCAATTATAAAAAGCATAATAACTGATAGAAGTCAGGTTATTGGGAATAGTTACCGAAGTAAGCCCTCTGCAGTTATAAAATGCATTATTGCCAATAAACGATACGTTATCAGGGATATTGATAGATGTAAGGCCAACACAACCATTAAAAGCATTGTTACCAATGGAATTCACGCTATTGGGAACAAAGATTGACGTCAGCCCTGTACAATATGAAAAGGCACCATCGCCAATTGAGTTCACATTATCAGGAATTGCATATATACTTGATTTTGCAAAAGGATAAGCTATGAGCTGAGTTTTGTTTTTATTGAATAAAACGCCATCCAGCGAACTAAAAACAGTATTATCTTCCGAAACAATAAAACCCGTTAATCCTTTACAGTCTGAAAAAACATTATAGCCGATGGATGTTACACTACCTGGAATAGTTATTGAAGTGAGCCCTGAGCAGTAAGAAAACGTATTATTACCTATTGAAGTTACACTATTAGGTATGAAGACGGATGTTAAGCCTGTACAACTAGCAAAGGCATTATTTCCTATCGATAAAACACCGTTTGGTATACTAACAGAAGTTAAACCTGAACAACGGGAAAATGCATTATTCCCAATATTAATTACACTATTGGGGATAGCAACAGATGTTAGTTTAAACAACTGATAAAAAGCATAATCAGGTATTATATTTGCCGAGGCAACCTGGAAAACACCAATTCTGTCGATATAGTAACTTCCGCCTGCCTCAATATTAACATCAGACATATTAATAACAGACAGCTTAGCCATGCTGCGTATAGTACCAATATCAACTCCATTAATGCTTCCTTTGAGGGTCAGGTCTGTAATTACATCCTTTTGAGATCCCAGCTGGGTACTCAAATTTCCAGCTGTAACATTTACTGTATCAGAAACTACTTGAGCATGCAAACCAAGACTTAACAATATACATGCTATCCCTAATATGTATTGATATAGAGTAGTTGACCTCATAATAAATGGATTTACAGATTAAAACCAAACAATATATTAGTCAAAATCCATTCTACCTATATCAACAAATATAGAATGATAGTAGTTGTTTAATAATTATGTATTTAATTCATTTTAAATCAATTATTTACCAATAAGTCTTTATTATATTTTATTCATCATTGAAAAAAACAAAGGTTTCCTGCCGCTATTCAATATCAATTACAGCTTGATGTTTTAAAGTGCTAGAGTCAATATCGCTGATATGAGTGACCAGCCATTTCCGTAAAAACAGAATGATCTGATTCAATAAAACTATATTTTTGTAATTGTGGGCAATTATAAAATCATCTATTTTCTTCTTGAATAAATTATGCTGTTTAAGGTGCAGTTCAGTATTTTGCAAATTCTTCTGGCGCATTAATTCTTCTTCAGTATTGAAATGATAAATAGTATACCTTTGCAGTTCGTTTAATAAAGGCAATATCTTATCTTCGCTATCATCTTCTTTACTAACCGATATAATTTCATCAAACAAAGAAATAAGAATTTTATGCTGCTTGTCAACGAGTGGAATTCCAAGAAGTAACGAGTCGTTCCAGCTTTGACTGTTTATTGTTTCTATTGTTATTGTATTCATACTCAATTTATTTTATATATTTAATTAGTTTGTTGTTTTGTTGAAAATCCTGTTCTGGTCATGTTGCCCCATCCTTTCTTATTTTTTTTGAAAAAATAATCATAATTGCCCCATAAAGAGAAATACAGGTTCGATGGTTGATATACAAACATTTCAAGAATTACAAAGAGAAAAGCCAAAAACATATATTTTACTCCTCTGTACTTATAATAAGTATATGTTTCAATAAAGATAGCAGTAGTAGAAAATAAAAAAGAGAATGTAATTACAAAAAGTAGAACAAGCGAAATTATTTTCAAACTATACAAATTCAATATCAGCAGAATAATAAGGAAAACTATGCCTAGCAACTCTACAACAGGAGTTAACCATTCGTATATTACCCAGTAAGGAAAACTAACCATGCCAACTATTCCATATTTCGGATTAAAAAACATGTTTCTATGTTTCTTTATAGTATCAATGGCACCACGAGTCCATCTGTTACGTTGCCTTGAAAGAATTTTATAAGATTCTGGCACTTCAGTCCAGCATAGAGGATCAGGAATAAAAGCTACCCGGTGCTTTTCTCCTACTTCATACATATATTTACGCATTCTCACTACCAACTCCAAATCTTCGCCCACGGTTGTTTTATCATAGCCACCCACTTTGACAGCCACTTCACGATCAAACAGTCCAAAAGCTCCTGACACCATAAGCAGACCATTTACTTTAGTCCATGCCATTCGTCCAATAGTAAAAGCTCTGAAATATTCAAGTACCTGAAATTTAGCCCAGAAGTTCGTCGGATAATTAACTTTCACAATTCTCCCGTCGTCTACCTCACATGAGTTTGCCACACGGATTACCCCTCCGGAAGCTATTACTCTATGTTTTGGATCATCAATAAAAGGCTGTACCATCTTTAAGATAGCATCTGGTTCAATTATGCAATCCACATCAATAGCCAAGAACAAATCCTTCAAAGAAACATTTACTCCGGCATTCAGCGCATCAGCCTTACCGCCATTTTCTTTATCAACAACCAATAAATTGTGATAAGCTGGATTTTCCGACTGATAAACACCTCTTATTTTTGCACATGGAATTTTCAGTTCGTAAGCTTTCTCAACTTTTATCAGCCCAAAATGGTTTATTATTGTAGCCAGTGTGTTATCCTTACTCCCATCGTTTACAATAATAATTTCATAGTCCAGATACTGTAAAGATAATAAGCAATTAATATTCTCTATAATTGTTTTTTCTTCATTGTATGCCGGGGCAATAATAGAAACAGAAGGTAGTTTAGGAAAAGAGAGCATTGTTCTGTAATCAAAGTTTCTACTCTTTTTAATATGCCTCCTCACCTCCGTAATAGACAAGAACGCCGTTATAAGATACAACGTAAACAGAGTTCCTGAAAATATGAAGAACAAGATGTTTATAAAGTTATTCCAAAAAGTTATATCCATCAGTCTGAGCATTTATAAGTTAATATCTAGAACCTCATTACAAGCCATTACTACCAAAGGATCCGAGGCATTTTTCAATCGTGCCACCTTTTCCACACTGATAGTGAGAAGATATTTTAAAGCTTCTGTTTTATACTTAATAGGTTCATTTATTGCAACCCATTCCAGAAAACCAATAGCAAAGTCGGTATCAGGAGATAGGGTTATGGTTTTAATTATAGAAAATTTGCCTCTTCCCGTAGCATCTTTATATACATTTTTAAGATAGACAAAATCAGATTTATCTTCGGCAAATGTGGCAAAGGCAAGAATCGCCTCTTCCATAATGTTATCGTCGGGATATTCTATATACTTTTGAATATCATATTTAAATTTATTCTTCCAATTCAATCGTGACAGAATAATACCTAAAAGTATTGTACCATTATTGTCAGAATGAAGTAATTCGGCATAAGGAACATCCGTAATTTTATCTTTCTGAATATTATCAATAATAACATTCACCTCCCACATCGAGATATTTATATCGTTCTTTATTAGCTGCAACAAATGATCGTAAGTGTTCAGCCGGATAAGAGTTACTAATGCCTCCGTGTGAAGCAGTTCGTTTCTTTCTCGTTTAGCCAGTCTGAGAATATACTTTTCATGCCCTATTATTTTAAACTCCGCAATAGCATTCATTGCAATCTTCTTATGCCTGTAGAAAGGAGAATGTAAGTAGTTTCGTATTAAATTATCATATTTAAGTTCGTGCAACAGATGCTCAGTATCCTCGCGTATTTGTCCAATGGTTTGATGATGAATTTGCTGAAGCGTATTTATAACAAGCTCTTTTGAATAGTCGTTCTTTACAAAACTCATTAATCTAACCTTTCTTCGTTTCAACTCCTTTTCGGCAAGTTTATCTTTTGTATACAACAGTGCAAGCAAATATTTAATATAGAAGTTGATATAACGGTCGTGTGTTCTCTCTTTTATTCTTTTATCGTGTCCATAATACAGTGTAAGAATAAAAGTGAGGATAGTTAGAATAAGGAAAATGAATATAAAGTACTCCAGATAGTAAAGCCATCTGGAGAGAGAATAATAATCGCGATACAACAGATTATTAAACATATGCCCCCCTATTGAAAACTTCGGAACAGAATATAAATAGCTCCCATAGCAAATAAGGAAGATAAGGGTTACATAAAATAATCTGGTTCCCCAATATTCAATATAAAATCCAAGTATTTTCATCTCAATCTGAATCTATATCCTACTTCTATTAAATATCTGTTTCTGAATTTGCTTGTAATATATTCTTCTCTGGTGTATCCAATGCCGATACGTACATCTGATATACTATTCAGCATAAAGCTTCTTTCCAGCTTTATTTTATAAGCATCCAGATTGTTGAATGCAGAATTCTCCATTGTTGCTCTGCTATCATCCGGCGAGTTACCATAAGTAAGTTCCACTCCCCAGTAGTTTAACGGATTCTTTCCGTAAAATCTGTAGTTTGCCAGCAAAGTAAATGAGTTTCCGTTATCCTGCATCACATAGAAAGGCCGGAAAGCCACCCAATGATTTCCCATGTATTTTTCCAGATGACCGGTAGCGATAAATACCTCCGAACTGATATATTTCATATATCTGGCTCCGAGAGACGCTTCCATTTTATACTCCAAAGGCATATAGTATTCATACCCGGCACGGTGTCGAGGAAACAATGATGCATCGAAAGCATATCCATAGTTAAAGTACATGTACGATTTGTTGTTCATCTGCAGATAAAAATCTGATTCCAGAAGCACATCGTTCATATGATATCTGTCTGCATAATTGGCTCGCAGAGCCAGCGAATGTTTTCCTACCTTAAAAGCATATCCCAGATTTGCCAGATGCTGAGGAGCATTATGATCAAAGCAGTCTATAGAATAAAAAGCCTGCACCACATTGGTGTTTCTTTTCATTATCAGGTTATTGTACATGTAGCTAATATCGTCCAGTTTCAGAAACTCTTTATTCCCGGGAGCCTTGAACAGTTCAATGCCTTCATCGTAATCCCTCAGTTCGGTATATGCTAGCATTTTTTTTCGCAGAAGATTTTCAGTGTGCGAATATTTGTATTGTTCGGCTACCCGGCAAGTCTCCAGTAAACTTTCGTATCTGTGAGACCACAATAAAACATTCAGCCACGAATCAAACAAATCATCATTGTAGTAATTTATCTGTTTTGCCTTCTCTAAGTAGATCAATGCAGAGTCTGTCTTTTCCTGCCAGGCATAATTATTGGCAATAACTACCATCAAGTCACCACGAGCAGGTTCAGCACCCAATGCTTTCCGGGCTTCTTCAATCGTCTTTCTGAACTTTGCTTTTTGGAAATCTGCTTCCTGTGCGAAAGCAGAATTAAATCCATTTGCAAGAAACAGACAAAACATGACAATATATAATTTCCTCATAAGCTCTTTTTTTATTAATAACTATTTATAAGCTCCACAATTTCATCCGTAACAACGTTTGGATCGAAAGGGCGGTGAATAATTCTACTGGCACCCATTTCATACGCTTTGTATGTATAAGCTTCGGTCTGTATATCCGAGAAGTAAAACAAAGGAGTAACAATACGTCTTTCCATGCGAAGGTATCTTATCACCTCCAGACTGGAAATTCCATTCAAAATAGAATCAAGAAGCCCCAGGTTTGCAGAGTGTACAGGCACTTTTTCTTTAATTTCCTGTATTGATTTGCATACAATAACATTAACTCCCTTGATTTTTCGATAGAGCAAGGTCTCAAATAGTTGAGGAAACAGTATGTCATTAGACATAATTACTATAGTCTTGTTCATCATATAATAACTATTTAAAATTTTGATTTCTTACAAAAATCAAAATCACAAAACTTGTCGTGTCTGATTTATGTGTTAAAGATAATATCTTTTATATAAAGAGCAAACAATAGTATAATATTTTATTAACAATAAAAAAATATCTTTATTGGTAGAAATCCAACAAATTATTGGCGAGACATTTTTCGTTTGATATACATCTAAGCACATCTTTGATATACATCTAAAGATACCTTTGATATATATCTAAATAATATTTCGATGTATATCAAAACACATTTATGAAGAGATTCGGGACTTACACCCTAGAGTTATCACTCATGCTATGCTGGGCGAACAAAACAAAAACGTCGATAATCAATTGATTATCGACGTTTTCTTATATAAAGCCACACCAGTGATGTGATGAAACTCCGTATGACATGATTTGAGTGCCCGCCCTCTTTGTAATCCACCGGCATAAATGCTACCCGAAGGTTGTGGCCCGCCATTGAGAATCGAAGCCTGTCTCGGTTTTCAGATTAATTTGATGAGTTTCCCAGTCAAACTAATGTGGCTAAAACTGTCTTCTTTTCTATCACAAATATAAGCTTTTTCTATCTATGTAACAAATAAAAATGAATAATTGTTTTAATAAAAAAACAAATAGTTTACAGGCTCAGAAAACAAAAGCGCTAATACCCAGCAGAACTGGATATTAGCGCTTAGCAAATCTTTTAAATTTAATTAAGCAGCTTTTGCTTTAGCAACCACAGCTTTGAAAGCTTCTGGATGATTAACAGCTAAGTCTGCTAAGACCTTACGGTTTATTTCGATACCAGCTTTATGTAAGCCGCCCATTAGTTTAGAATAAGACATTCCTTCTAAACGAGCTGCAGCATTAATACGCTGAATCCAAAGAGCACGGAAGTTTCTTTTCTTGTTTCTACGGTCACGGAATGCGTAAGTCAAACCTTTCTCCCAGGTGTTCTTAGCAACGGTCCAAACATTTTTTCTTGCACCAAAATAACCTTTGGTAAGGTTCAAAATTTTCTTTCTTCTTGCTTTTGAAGCAACATGATTTACTGATCTTGGCATAGTTTTAATCTTTTTGAATGTTAGCGTCGCAACTTCACGTAGCGAACTTAAAGCTAATGCATTCGGTTAATACTTAATAATTCGATAGTACGCTTATGATTACTTCATTGCTAAAAGAGACTTAACCTGGCTTACATTAGTTGCATCAACTGTTGTAGAGTAACACAAGTTTCTTTTTCTCTTTTTGCTCTTTTTAGTCAAAATATGACTGTGAAAAGCGTGCTTTCTTTTGATTTTACCTGTTCCGGTAAGGGTAAACCTTTTTTTAGAACCGGAGTTAGTCTTCATCTTTGGCATCTTGATTATTTTTTAATTATTAATATATGGTAACGCACTATACCTGCGCGTTATACATTTCTTATTTTTCCAAACAATTATTCCGCTTCATCAGTTGTCTCTTCAGGTTTGTCAACCTTTACTTTAACAACTTTCACTTCTTTTGGTGCAACAGGCTTCTTTACTTCCTTCTTTTTAGGAGATAAGAAAATAGTCATCTTCTTACCTTCAAGCATAGGCATCTGTTCTACTTTCGCATAATCTTCAAGATCATTAGCAAAACGAAGTAACAAAACTTCACCTTGTTCTTTGAAAAGAATAGAACGCCCTTTAAAGAAAACATAAGCTTTCACTTTATCTCCATCTTCAAGGAATCCTTTCGCATGTTTCATCTTAAAGTTATAGTCATGATCATCAGTCTGAGGTCCGAAACGTATCTCTTTTACATTAACCTTTACCTGCTTAGCTTTCTGCTCCTTTTGACGCTTCTTCAACTGATAAAGGAACTTTGAATAATCAATAATTTTACAAACAGGAGGAACTGCATTTGGAGAAATTTCTACTAGATCCAGTTCTCTATCCTCTGCCATCTTTAATGCCTGGAATAAAGGATAAACCTTTGGTTCGATATTATCATCTCCAACTAAACGTACTTCCTTGGCACGAATTTGTTCATTTATTCGGTGTTGCTCTTTTATAACCTCTTTCTTCATTCAATAACTATTAGTTCCTTTTCGTTTTTTCTTTTATATTCAGTTAGCGGGTGCAAAGTTACCACTTATTTATCATATTTTGAACTTCTTGAGTCAAAATCTTTGCAAATTCTTCAAATTTCATTGTTCCTTTATCGCCTTCTCCTTGTTTGCGAACTGCAACTTCACCATTTTCGGCTTCCTTTTCGCCCACAACTAACATATAAGGAATACGCTTCATCTCATTATCACGGATTTTACGACCAATTTTTTCGTTTCTATCATCTACAATAGCACGAATATCATTCATATCAAGGTATTGTTTTACCTTCTCTGCATAGTCATTAAATTTCTCACTGATAGGAAGAATTGCTACCTGATCTGGAGTTAGCCATAATGGGAATTTACCGCCGGTATGTTCAATCAATACGGCAACGAAGCGTTCCATAGAGCCAAAAGGTGCACGGTGTATCATTACAGGACGATGTTTCTGGTTATCAGCTCCTGTATATTCAAGATTAAATCTCTCTGGCAAGTTATAATCAACCTGAATAGTTCCAAGTTGCCATTTACGACCAATAGCATCACGAACCATAAAATCGAGTTTAGGACCATAGAAAGCAGCTTCACCAAGTTCTACTTTTGCTTTCAAGCCTTTCTCTTCACAAGCTTCAATAATTGCTTTTTCTGAACGTTCCCAGTTATCATCGCTTCCGATATATTTTTCACGATTGTTAGGATCACGAAGTGAAATCTGTGCCTCAAAGTTCTCAAAGTTTAAAGACTTAAATATAATGAAGATAATATCCATAACTTTTAAGAACTCATCCTTAACCTGATCTGGTCTACAGAAAATATGAGCATCATCTTGTGTAAAGCTACGTACACGTGTTAATCCGTGAAGCTCTCCACTTTGCTCGTAACGATATACTGTACCAAACTCTGCAAATCTTAATGGAAGATCTTTATACGAACGAGGCTGCCATTTATATATTTCACAGTGGTGAGGACAGTTCATTGGTTTCAATAAGTATTCTTCTCCCTCTTCTGGTGTGTTAATTGGTTGGAATGAATCTTTTCCATATTTAGCATAGTGACCAGAAGTAACATATAATTGTTTATTACCAATGTGAGGAGTCATTACTTGTTGATAACCAAAACGACGTTGAATCTTCTTCAGGAAATCTTCGAGACGAAGACGAAGCGCTGTTCCTTTTGGTAACCACATTGGAAGTCCTTTCCCTACCATTTCAGAGAACATAAACAATTCCATTTCCTTACCAATTTTACGGTGGTCACGTTTCTTTGCTTCTTCTAGTATAACTAAATATTCATCAAGCAATTTCTTTTTAGGGAAAGTAATACCATAGATACGAGTAAGCATTTTCTGATCTTCTCTACCTCTCCAATAAGCACCTGCAACAGATGTTAGCTTGATAGCTTTAATCTTTTCAGTATTCATTAAGTGAGGACCACGGCAAAGATCAGTAAAAGCACCCTGAGTATATGTAGTAATGGTTCCATCTTCGAGTTCTGAGATTAATTCACATTTGTAAGTTTCACCTCTTTCACCGAACATTTTCAAAGCATCAGCTTTATTAATTTCTGTTCTTACAACAGCTTCTTTTTTTGCTGCCAATTCTGCCATCTTTGCCTCAATAGCAGCAAGATCACTTTCTTTGATAACTGCCTCTCCCGGATCTACATCATAATAGAAACCGTTTTCTATTGCAGGACCAATTCCAAACTGTATGCCCGGATATAATTCCTGTAAGGCTTCAGCCAGCAAGTGTGCGCTAGTATGCCAGAATGCATGCTTTCCTTCTGCATCATCCCACTTATATAGTACAACCGATGCATCAGAATTAATAGGACGAGCTAAATCATATGTTTCACCGTTTACACCACAAGCTACAACATCCTGCGCCAATCGGCTACTTATACTTTCTGCAATCTGCAGACCATTGACTCCTTCATTATATTCACGAACAGAGCCATCTGGAAATGTAATCTTTATCATAATGGTTTAATTATTTTTCATTTAGGCTTACAAAAGTAGCTATTTCTTTTAAATTACACTTATTTTCAAATAAAAATGTTAGTGTTTTTGTTCTGTAAAGCGCTTAATAACATTATAGGCAGATACAATACCCAATTCACCGGCTTTACTTAGGTCTGAAATACCTTTTTTATTATTCCCAGAGAAGATTAGTGTTAATCCTCTATTAAAATATGCTTCTGCAAAATTTGGATCAAGTGATATGGCTTTATCATAATCGGCTATTGCCGAACGATAATCTTTCAGCATACAAAGTACATTTCCACGATTATAATATGCATAAACAAAGTCGGGAGCTAACTGAATAACCTTATCCAAATCTGATTTAACTATATTATATTCCGGAGTACGAACATCAACTTTCTTCAGGCCAGTCTGTACTTCTGCAGTTTCAGAATTCTGATCTTCGGACTTTTCAAATTCCAGCTGTTTCCAACGTATAAGCGACCGATTAAAATAAGCTGGAAAAAATGAATTATCGCAAATCGTTGCCTGAGTTAAATCTTCAATAGCATTTGTAAAATCCTGAACCAAATAAAAATCGATTGAACGAGCAAAACGTTTTGCTGCATTTTTAGGATGTTTTACAATATCTGTTGTCCGCTCATCAATAGAAGCAAAATGAGTTTTAATTTGCTTCTCTGTAAGAGGTGTCTCCATATTGGTAATCAAAAGTCGTTTAGGAACAGCTCCTGAATTACTTAAGTCATCAATAAATTTGTTGTATTTTAAATTTCGTGTTATCTCACTTGTTTTTTCATAGTAAGTTAAAGCAAACATTGGTTCCAGCTTTATTTCAACATTCTTATCCTGAACCTTTCCACGATACTCGCTCTTATATTTCTGTTCAGTTTCTGAATCATCGGCAACAACAATCTTTCCGTAATTTTCCATATCCTTATCGGATTTCTTACGTGTTTTATCAGACTTCGCCGCTTTCTTTCCTTTATCAAGGCCATATCTTTTATCGAGTTGGGCTTTCATTACCTTGAACTCGTCCAAATCTGCCCCCTTATAGTCACCTATTTTCCTTTTAGCTTCCGCCCGATTATAATATCCTGCCAAGAAATTTGGATTCTCTTTAATAACCGCTGAATAATCTCTGATAGCACCACGATAATCTCCTGTCTGAGCACGAAGAATGCCCCGGTTAAAGATAGCCATCATATTATCGGATTCCATCTTTATAACAAAATCAAAATCCTCTATCGCTCTGTTATCATCCCCTACCCGAGCTCGTAATAGTCCGCGATTATAGTGTCCTATAAAATTAGTTGGATCTATATCTAATGCAATATCATAATCTTCCATCGCTCCTTGTAACTTATTCTGATGGAATCGAGCCAATGCCCTATTTATATAATTTCCTGAATTTTTAGTATTCAAATATGTAGCCTGATCATAATCAGCTTCTGCATCTTTATATTTTCCTTGCTGGAGCTTTATTGCTGCACGTGAGGACCAAACATCTGCATCATATTTATCAATAGACAAAGCCAAATCATAATCATTCATTGCTTTAATTGTATCTTTTTGCTTTAAAGATACTTCTGCACGCATTAAATAAGCTTTTGTATACTGAGGAGAAAGGGATATCAACTTTGACAAATCAGTTTCTGCTCCCTTAAAATCTTCCTTAGATATTTTGCAAAGAGCAAGATTATGCCAAAGTCCTACATTCTCGGGATCATAACTCAACGCTTTAGTATAATCATCTATGGCGCCATCGTACTTTTGCTGCTTTATGCGGGATAGACCTCTGATTTGATATGCATTAACCACAAATGGATTTCGTTCTATAGCAGATGAGCAATCTGATTCCGCTCCTTGAAAATCATCCAGATTTATTTTTGCAAGAGCACGAAAAAAGTATGGCTCATACAAATATGGTTTTGCACTCACTACTTGATTAAAGTATTGAATAGAAAGAACATAGTCTTCAAAATATAATGCATTGCGGCCAATTGCCATTACACGTTCCGTGTTTATTTGGGCAGAAACTACAGCAGGAAATAATAGCAGGTATATTAAAATTCTCTTTATCATTTATTTTTCATCTAAGGGCGAAACAAAATTAATGATTTCGATTGAAGTAACAACGTTTAGCATTTTTTTTTCAAGCTAGAAAGGCTTTTTTCACTTATTAAAACAGAAAATAATTATAACATTCATGGTTTATTAGTCATTAAGGACTTTTTATAAACCTAAAAAACGATCTAAAAGATAAAAAGACGCATCTTTATAAATTAAAAGATACGTCTTTTTAGGAATCTTATTTTAAAGTTAAAATAACTATTTGATTGTTTTAACCTTATATGAGCATCTGGCTTTACCATTAATCATAGCATTCAATTTGCCTTTAATCATTTGTTTACGCAAAGGAGATAAATTATCAATAAACAAACCTCCTTCCAAATGTTCAAATTCGTGCTGCATTACGCGTGCCAGATAGCCTTCTACATATTCATCATGTTCCACAAAGTTCTCATCCATATATTTCACATGAATTTTATTTGCTCTATTCACAGTCTCATGAATTCCAGGTAAACTGAGACATCCTTCTTCCATAGACACCATTTCGCCCTCAGTTTCAAGAATATGAGCATTAATATAAGCTTTATTAAAATCTTTATATTCAGGATATTCATCAGAAAGAACATCAAGACTGATCACCACAACACGGATAGAGAGTCCAATCTGCGGAGCAGCAAGACCTACACCATCAGCCCTATGCATTGTATCAAACATATTTCCTATCAGCTCTTTTAAGTTCGGATAATCAGGGGTTATATCTTCTGCAACTTTTCTTAAAACTGGTTGACCATATACGTAAATAGGTAAAATCATTATTATTCTGTATTATATTAACAAATTGTTTTCTCTAGTGCTATCTTCGACTTTCAAGATATGACTGCAAAATAATCGTTGCACTCACTTCGTCAACAAGCTCTTTACTTTGTCTGTCTTTCTTTTTCAATCCGGCTTCAAGCATTGTACGATGTGCCAAAACTGAAGTAAAGCGTTCATCAACAAATTCCACAGGTATATTAGGAAGAATTTTTTTTAGTCGTTGAACAAACGGTTTAATATAATTCATACTTTCGGATAAATCATTATTAAGCTGTTTTGGAAGCCCTATCAATATTAAATCAACCGGTTCTTTAGCTGTATATTGCACCAAAAAATCAGGCAATGTATGGCTAGGCACAGTCGTCAGACCATTTGCAATAATTTGCAAAATATCAGTTACAGCGACCCCTGTTCGCTTTCTTCCATAATCAAGTGCTAATATTCTTCCCATAATTTTATAGATGCAAAAATACAACAAATTATTTATATAAGCATCTGCAGAACAAAAAAGTACAATATTATGTCCAAAACTTAATTAAAATTACGGTTTAGTTATATGACGTCACACATTCTTTCACTGACTTCATTATTTTATCATTATCGATCCTAAAGTAGAATCCCGGCTAGGTAGGTTGATTATATCCTACATTCTGCTTAACCACACTAACCAATAAATTTATATCCTCAAGAAAAGAAATGAAAACGATAAGATGTTTCATAAGGAGTAAGATAAATCCAAATTTTATTATTCTCTTTTTGATCTCCAGAGAACTTTTTAACGCCTGCCACCGAAAAAACCTGCAGCCAAACATGAATTAGCTTTAGATCTCTTGTTCGATAAATAACAAATAAAGGTTTACCGATAACATTGGAGCAGTTGAAATGTAAAATTGGCAAAGATATTTTCTCATACAATTGGCAGGAGTATAGTACACATAAAGACTGCTAAGATACAGTATTCAGCGTAACCAGAAAGGTTCATGTAATCAAAGAAGGTGAAATAGATGTATAGAGGGCTCACCCACTAAATATCGAGTGAACCGTATAGAGACGCATATACAACAAAAAAAGAGTCCCACTCATTATTCAATGAACAGGACTCTTTGATAAAACGGCAGCTACCTACTCTCCCACTGTTACGCAGTACCATCGGCGTGATCAGGCTTAACTTCTCTGTTCGGAATGGGAAGAGGTGGAACCCTGATGCTATAGCTACCTTAATATTTTTAATTTCTTTTTTATCTGATTTATATTTATCAGATTCTATTAAGATAAACACAATGTAAAAGCAATAAACAAGCTCTTTCTAGTATTTTAAGAGCCAAATTATCTAGCCAACCATATATGGCATAGAAGAAAGTGTACGGGCAATTAGTACTGCTCGGCTTTGACATTACTGTCTTTACACCTGCAGCCTATCAACGTTGTCGTCTTCAACGACCCTAAGAAATCTAATCTTGTGGCTGGCTTCGTACTTAGATGCTTTCAGCACTTATCCAATCCCGACTTAGATACCCGGCAATGCACCTGGCGGCACAACCGGTAAACCAGCGGTCAGTCCAACACGGTCCTCTCGTACTAGTGTCAGAGCCACGCAAATTTCATACGCCCACGATAGATAGAGACCGAACTGTCTCACGACGTTCTGAACCCAGCTCGCGTGCCACTTTAATGGGCGAACAGCCCAACCCTTGGGACCTTCTCCAGCCCCAGGATGTGACGAGCCGACATCGAGGTGCCAAACCGCTCCGTCGATATGAGCTCTTGGGAGCGATCAGCCTGTTATCCCCGGAGTACCTTTTATCCTTTGAGCGATGTCCCTTCCATACGGAAACACCGGATCACTATGCTCTAGTTTCCTACCTGATCGACTTGTCGGTCTCCCAGTCAAGCACCCTTATGCCATTACACTCTGCGGACGGTTACCAATCGTCCTGAGGGTACCTTTAGAAGCCTCCGTTACACTTTTGGAGGCGACCACCCCAGTCAAACTACCCACCAAACAGTGTCCTCACATTCGCGAGTTAGAACTCAAATAATCAAAGGGCCGTATTTCAACAGCGGCTCCACAAATACTGGCGTACCTGCTTCAAAGCCTCCGGCCTATCCTACACATCAATTACCCAAATTCAATGTTAAGCTATAGTAAAGGTTCACGGGGTCTTTTCGTCCCATCGCGGGTAATCGGCATCTTCACCGATACTACAATTTCACTGAGCTCACGGTTGAGACAGTGTCCAGATCATTACACCATTCGTGCAGGTCGGAACTTACCCGACAAGGAATTTCGCTACCTTAGGACCGTTATAGTTACGGCCGCCGTTTACTGGGGCTTCAATTCAATGCTTCTCTTGCGATGACATCTCCTCTTAACCTTCCAGCACCGGGCAGGTGTCAGGCTATATACTTGATCTTTCAATTTTGCATAGCCCTGTGTTTTTGTTAAACAGTTGCCTGGACCTATTCTCTGCGCCCTCATTACTGAGGGACCCTTTCTCCCGAAGTTACAGGGTCAATTTGCCTAGTTCCTTAACCGTGATTCACTCAAGCGCCTTAGTATATTCTACCCGACTACGTGTGTCCGTTTACGGTACGGGTACCTTAAAGATTAAGTTTAGCGGATTTTCTTGGGAGTCTGCTTACATACGCTATCCAATCACCACAAGGGCTCTCGGTACTATCAGGTTCGACTAGTCTTCCGGATTTGCCTGGAAAACTAATATCTACACCCTTCAACCGGCTATTCCGTCAGCCGGCGGTATTATCACTACTCCGTCTCCACATCACTCTTTAAGGTAGTAAGGGAATATTAACCCTTTCTGCCATCGGCCTCGCCGTTCGGCTGAGCCTTAGGACCCGACTAACCCTGATCCGATTAGCGTTGATCAGGAAACCTTAGTCTTTCGGCGAGGGGGTTTCTCACCCCCTTTATCGTTACTTATACCTACATTTGCTTTTCCACACGCTCCAGCAAAGCTCACGCTTCACATTCAACGCAGAGTGGAATGCTCCCCTACCAACCATTACTGGTTCCATAGCTTCGGTAAATTGCTTATGCCCGATTATTATCCACGCCAAACTCCTCGACTAGTGAGCTGTTACGCACTCTTTAAATGAATGGCTGCTTCCAAGCCAACATCCTAGCTGTCTTAGCAATCTGACTTCGTTAGTTCAACTTAGCAATTATTTCGGGACCTTAGCTGATGGTCTGGATTCTTCTCCTCTCGGGCACGGACCTTAGCACCCATGCCCTCACTCCTGATATTGAACTAATGCGCATTCGGAGTTTATCAAGACTTGATAGGCGGTGAAGCCCTCGCATCTTATCAGTCGCTCTACCTCACATTAGTAATTATCAAGGCTGCACCTAAATGCATTTCGGGGAGTACGAGCTATCTCCAAGTTTGATTAGCCTTTCACCCCCACCCACAGTTCATCCGGAAGCTTTTCAACGCTTATCGGTTCGGTCCTCCAGTTAGTGTTACCTAACCTTCAACCTGACCATGGGTAGATCACTTGGTTTCGCGTCTACTACCACTGACTAAATCGCCCTATTCAGACTCGCTTTCGCTTCGGCTGCAAAACTTAATTTCTTAACCTTGCCAGTGACAGTAACTCGTAGGTTCATTATGCAAAAGGCACGCCGTCACAGCACGAAGCTGCTCCGACCGCTTGTAAGCGCATGGTTTCAGGGACTATTTCACTCTTCTATTCGAAGTTCTTTTCACCTTTCCTTCACAGTACTGGTTCACTATCGGTCTCTCGGGAGTATTTAGCCTTACCGGATGGTCCCGGCAGATTCATGCAGAATTTCTCGTGCTCCGCACTACTCAGGATACCACTACAGTATATATTGGATTCATGTACGCAACTATCATGCTCTATGGTGACACTTTCCAGAGTCTTCCATTCTCCAATATAAGTCCGATATCGTGGTCCTACAACCCCAATTATGCCGTAACATAATTGGTTTGGGCTAATCCGCGTTCGCTCGCCACTACTTACGGAATCATTCAATTATTTTCTTCTCCTACAGGTACTAAGATGTTTCAGTTCCCTGCGTTCGCCTCCATTTAAAATGGATAATATCCCTTCAGGATATTGGGTTGTCCCATTCGGAAATCTTCGGATTAAAGGCTATTTGCACCTACCCGAAGCTTATCGCAGCTTATCACGTCCTTCATCGCCTCCGAGAGCCAAGGCATCCGCCATGCGCCCTTGCTTACTTTCTTCAAACACTGTAAACTATTCGTAGTTATACGTTTTCGTTTACCATATGGTTCGATATATACTTTAGCTCTTTTTATCTCTAAAAATTACTTTATTTATTGCTTTTGTACATCATGTCAAAGATCGTTTTCAAGCCTTAGCTTGATCGTGGAGAATAACGGATTCGAACCGTTGACCCCCTGCGTGCAAGGCAGGTGCTCTAGCCAGCTGAGCTAATCCCCCGAAATTTTTCTGAAGCGTTTGTTTTTGGATGGTTAATCCTTTTTGCTCCGATTTTTTTCGCGTAGTCCCAGGCAGAGTTGAACTGCCGACCTCTACATTATCAGTGTAGCGCTCTAACCAACTGAGCTATAGGACTGTCGTTCAAAACCTCTTACCTTTCGGCTCGGCTTCTTTCTAATCTCTTATTTTTTATATAGAATAAACAAAAACCAGTAGTACAATAAAAAGCGAACCAGATAAAAGGAATCACTCCAGAAAGGAGGTGTTCCAGCCGCACCTTCCGGTACGGCTACCTTGTTACGACTTAGCCCCAGTCACCAGTTTTACCCTAGGGCGCTCCTTACGGTTACGCACTTCAGGTACCCCCGGCTCCCATGGCTTGACGGGCGGTGTGTACAAGGCCCGGGAACGTATTCACCGCGCCGTGGCTGATGCGCGATTACTAGCGAATCCAGCTTCATGGAGTCGGGTTGCAGACTCCAATCCGAACTGAGAGAGGCTTTTGGGATTAGCATCCTGTTGCCAGGTAGCGACCTTCTGTACCCCCCATTGTAACACGTGTGTAGCCCCAGACGTAAGGGCCGTGCTGATTTGACGTCATCCCCACCTTCCTCGCATCTTACGACGGCAGTCTCGATAGAGTCCTCAGCTTAACCTGTTAGTAACTATCAATAAGGGTTGCGCTCGTTATGGCACTTAAGCCGACACCTCACGGCACGAGCTGACGACAACCATGCAGCACCTTCACAGATGTCCGAAGACTATAATATTTCTACTATATTCATCTGCAATTTAAGCCTGGGTAAGGTTCCTCGCGTATCATCGAATTAAACCACATGTTCCTCCGCTTGTGCGGGCCCCCGTCAATTCCTTTGAGTTTCACCGTTGCCGGCGTACTCCCCAGGTGGAATACTTAATGCTTTCGCTTGGCCGCTTGCGGTATATCGCAAACAGCGAGTATTCATCGTTTACTGTGTGGACTACCAGGGTATCTAATCCTGTTTGATACCCACACTTTCGTGCCTCAGCGTCAGTTGTACCCCGGTAAGCTGCCTTCGCAATTGGAGTTCTTCGTGATATCTAAGCATTTCACCGCTACACCACGAATTCCGCCTACCTTATGTACACTCAAGAATAACAGTATCAACTGCAATTTTACGGTTGAGCCGCAAACTTTCACAACTGACTTATTATTCCGCCTACGCACCCTTTAAACCCAATAAATCCGGATAACGCTCGGATCCTCCGTATTACCGCGGCTGCTGGCACGGAGTTAGCCGATCCTTATTCATAGTATACATACAAAAACCCACACGTGGGTCACTTTATTCTACTATAAAAGAAGTTTACAATCCATAGGACCTTCATCCTTCACGCTACTTGGCTGGTTCAGGCTCTCGCCCATTGACCAATATTCCTCACTGCTGCCTCCCGTAGGAGTTTGGTCCGTGTCTCAGTACCAATGTGGGGGACCTTCCTCTCAGAACCCCTATCCATCGAAGACTTGGTGAGCCGTTACCTCACCAACTATCTAATGGAACGCATCCCCATCCATAACCAATAAATCTTTAACTTAAAAAAGATGCCTTTCTTAAGTACTATCGGGTATTAATCTTTCTTTCGAAAGGCTATCCCCGAGTTATGGGAAGGTTGGATACGTGTTACTCACCCGTGCGCCGGTCGTCAGCGGTATTGCTACCCTGCTACCCCTCGACTTGCATGTGTTAAGCCTGTAGCTAGCGTTCATCCTGAGCCAGGATCAAACTCTTCATTGTAAAAGTTTCATTTAAATTCTGTCCAGGATTCCGTTTATCTTAATTGACGGTTCGCATTTTTATTTTTACCAAGTACATGTATCAATACACGCACTTAATGCTCTTGTACTACTTGTTTCGTTTATTTATAATCTTTTCAAAGAACGATTCTTTTTGTTTGCTCTAAGCGCCTCTATCAAGGCGAAAGCGGATGCAAAGATAAGACTTTTAAGTAATACGCTCCAAATTTTAAAGCAACTTTTTTAAAAGTTTTTTTTCTTCAAACATCCCGAAGAACCAGCATTTCAATCAACGCTCTGTCTCTCTTGCAAAGCGGGTGCAAAAGTAGACCTTTATTCCTTGCAATCCAAATATATCTAACTCTTTTTTATAACTTTTTTAGCAACTAATGCTTAACTCGCTGAACTACAAGTGTGTTGTAGAACATATTTTTTAGTATTTTGGAAGGAACTTTGGGAAAGGTTACTTGATGTATACATTATATATACGCGTGTGCGCGAAGAAGACATTCTCTATAATCACATTTCAAGGTTCTTTGAGGCGTATTAATATTGTTGAAAGAAAAAGGAATCTCGAATTAGGGAATTTTATTAGTACCATATTTGATATCGTATTTAATCTTAAAAATGACAATTCACTCCAAGATTATGGCTTTACTCGTTAATGCAGCAAATAATTTGAGCAATACTAATAAGCTTGCATTGTCTAAATACAGCGCAGATTGCGGATTATTGTTAATGATCATCCATAGTTTATTATAACAAGCAAAAAAAAATCAAAATTCATCTACCACATCTTCCACTAAAATGCATGGAAAACCTTTGAGCAAGTCATTTCAGCTAGTAGCAAATAAAAATATTTAACCGTTTATCTGCTACAAAATCGTGTTCATCTGCTACAAAACAGCCTTATCTTCCACTAAATTAAACGCTCTGGAACATTATAGCCGATATTATCATTAATTTTTGGTGAGGAATTTCAGCTTATTGAGCATCCGGTAAAAATGAATATACTTTGTGATGATGGACTCGTTTAGCGCTTCTCCCTGCCAGGTTAACTAATTTTGCAAAGAAACATAAGTAAGCCCGCAGCCAAAGGCTTATGAGTTCTCGAATAAAGGCCCATGGGTTTTCGGCCGTGGGCTTATGGGTTCTGGGCCGAAGGCTTACTTAGCTAAAATAGGAAAATCGGGAAACAAATTAAATATGATGTAATAAACCAGAAAGTAGAGCGAGCTGTTGTCTTTCAAATTACAGCATTATTCAAATAGCCAGTTAGTGGCAGATAACTGATTTTAGTGGTAGATAAACACGGTTTAGTGGCAGATAAATTGTATATAAAGTTTATCTTCCACCAAATTAAAGCATTATTTATCAATAGATTAAATCAATTCAGTAGCAGATAGGTTGATAAACTGCAAAAAACATTTGTTTGTATTCAGATCTCGCTAAATCGGATAGGAGGTGATGGATTATTTCCATCACCGACCTTCCACACCACCGTACGTGCCGTTCGGCATACGGCGGTTCCTTATTTACGATGCAACTTTACGGTAATAATCCATCAGACAAGGATAGCCCGCTTTGCTAAGGTTTTCGTTGCTTATAGCTTCCTTCAGGATTTGACATCTAGCCATGCGCCAGTAGCTTTTACGGGCATTGGAAAAACTCAAAGCACGAACTTTGTCTATCCCACAACGAATCAAATTATCGGAACGGGTCTTTATCTTCTTCCAGTATTTCCATATACACATACGAAGCCGACGACGGAGCCATTGATCTATTCTCTTCAGATGGTTTTGCATGTCTGCCAGTTTGAAGTATTCAATCCAGCCACGAATGAATTGATGAAGTTCGTATTTGCGTTTATCGTATCCCATACCATTACTGCGACCTGTCAGCTCTTTCAATCGGGCTTTCAGTTTTGCATAACTTTTGGGGTGTACAGATAAGCGAAATCCTCCTTTGATATTATAAAAGGAGTAACCTAAGAACCTCATGCCCCGCACATATCCTGCTTTCGTTTTCTCTCGGCTTACCCTCAGAAAGAGGGTTTCTTCGATAAAACAAATGATGTGCTTCATCGTACGACTGGCAGAGCGTTTACTTTTGCAAAATATCATGCAATCATCTGCATAGCGGACAAATGGATGTCCTCGGTGTTCCAGTTCTTTGTCCAGTTCATTGAGCATTATATTGCTCAGTAGCGGACTAAGGGGACCACCTTGAGGAACTCCCCGACTGCTTTTCTCAAATTTATGACCAATTATAACTCCCGCGCGGAGATATTTATGGATAAGAGAAATCACTCTCCCATCTTTTATCCTGCGGGAAAGAATTTCTATCAGCTTGCTTTGGTTGACTGTATCAAAAAACTTCTCCAAATCTAAATCTACGGCATATTTATTACCTGCATTAATATAACTCTGGGCCGTTTGCAGCGCTTTATGCGCACTGCGTTTCGGACGAAAACCGAAGCTGTTGTTACTGAATTCACGTTCATAAATCGGAGACAAAACTTGTGATATGGCTTGTTGAATAAGACGATCAACTACGGTAGGGATACCAAGCTGGCGTTTCTTGCCATTGTCCTTAGGGATTTCTACCCTACGAACAGGATTAGGATGGTAATAACCAGCCATTAAAGATGTTACCAGTTTATCTTTATGGAGTTTCAGAAACGGAAGAAGTTCTTCTGTTTCCATTTTATCGACACCTCCACTGCCACCATTCGATAGGACCTGTTTATAAGCCTTGTTCAAATTGGCAGGCGACAATATACGTTCCAGTAAATCATCTTTTGTAAAATGCACTTCCGTGAGGTTGTTTTCAGTAATCCCTATAAAAGTCTGCACTCCCACATAGCCTTCGGATTCCGTCCTATTCTTTTGCGGGCAGCTATCATTCACTGCTGATATTTTCTGCATTCTTCCCTTCATAAGGTTACATTCATTTACTTCTCACTTAGATAAGGTTCAGACCTTCCCCGAGTAGTCGATTTAAATCGGGTACTATGTCATCGGCTGACTTCTCACAGCAATTGTTATCCGTGTTTCTGAAAAAAAAAACATCCACACGTCCGTGAGATCTCCCGTGGTAAGATGCATAACCTTCATCCCATGTAACTGCAACATTTACACGCTGACTTCCCGGGTAGTTATTGGACTTCGTTTTGTTTTGCAAACTCATCCAAATCAGCTTTGCCTAATGTTATTCGTATTCCTCAGTTCGGGACTTTGCCGCAAGCTTCCTTCAGATTCGCCTCACGGTCGACACCCTTGCTATTGGCTAATGGTTGGTAACTACCGACCCCCATAACGGACTCACACCGTCAAGTTACACACCATGCACGGCGCACAAAATTAAAAGGCAGAAACTTCCCAGTCCCTGCCTTTATTACCATAAAAAGAATATTCTATGGAAATATCAAAATAGATTTATCAAAAAACTCTGCGTAAAACCCAAGCACCCTGGAAATCTTTTCTATTAGGATACTTAGCCTTAAATGCTTCTTTAGATTCAGTTGCTGAAGCGTAATCAGCAAAAGTACTAATAATAACACGATAATAATTATTATCTGGATTATAAGCAACAATAGCTTTATATCCAGCACGAGCCATATCTTCCTGTAAAGCTTCTGCATTTGCTTTAGTTTGGAAGCTTCCACAAACAACGCTATATTCAAGTAGCGTACCATTACCTTGAACGGTTAGTCTTTCCTGACGTGCACTGTTTGTAGTTGTTGTAGCCTTCTTTGTTTCTACCAATGGAACATCGGCAACAGGAGCAACTTCAACAGGTTCCGCCACTTTAGGTTGTGCTAGTTCTTGTTGTTTTGCTTTTTCATACGCTTTTTTGTATGCACTTTCACCTGATTTACAAGAAGTAAACGCCAGAACAATACATAAACTTGTTCCTAATACTGCTAATTTTTTCATAATTTATTTTCTGTTTTAATTAATAATTTCAGATTAATATTTTCTGAAAACTGATTTTTCTCCATTATAATTTAATTGCAAAACAGAAGAAGAAAGTTCCTCTATCTTAAACACCCTGACACCATCTTTCCAATTTATATATCGATCATAAGCTGGTCCACTAGTTGATTCGGGCAAAATTTTAATCATTAACTCATCGCCACTTAAAGAGTAATTTCCAAAAATGGTTGTATAACTTCCATCTGAAAGTAAACAAATAGCCGAAAATGATTCCTTCATAAAATTATAGAACACACTATCTTCACTTTGCACCACTCCATTAGCATGTACATACTTCCGGAGTTGCCATTTATTTTCCAGAAGAGATTCATCATTAGTACAAAACGACACTAAAGTAATCAACAGCGCAAAAGATATTATGTTCAGCAACTTTTTCACGCTTCTGTCTTTTTGTAAGAGATAGTCCCCGTAGCCTGATTGGTAGGCATAATAAGAACTTCAGCAATTTGAATATGCTCAGGGGCAGATGCTGCAAAATAAATAGTTTCGGCAATATCCGTTCCAGTTAGCGGCTTTATTCCCTTATAGAAATTATCAGCTTTCACCTTATCTCCACGAAAACGAACGACCGAGAAATTCGTTTCAACCATACCCGGCTTAATATTAGTTACTCTTAAAGGAGTATCCACCAAGTCAATACGTAAACCATCAGACAACGCTTTTACAGCAGCCTTAGTGGCACAATAAACACTTCCACCAGGATAAGCTGCATCACCGGCTATAGAACCTATATTAATAATGTGTCCTCTACCTCGTTCCACCATTCCGGGAGTAATCAATCTAGTAATTGACAATAAAGCACGAATATTAGTATCAATCATGATATCCCATTCGTCAAGATCACCCTGATATTCTTTATCAACTCCAAAAACAAGTCCTGCATTATTGATAAGCACATCAATATTTTTCCATTTTCCTTCTAAAGAGGCCAATGCATCAGTTGCAGCTTTCCTGTCCCGAACATCAAAAACAAGTGGAAGAACATTTATTCCAAATTCCGATTCCAACTCATTTTTAAGCTTCAGCAATTTATCTTCATTACGCCCATTTAAAATTAAATCAGATCCTTTAGATGCGAATTTGCGTGCACATCCCTCACCTATTCCACTGGTTGAACCTGTAATAAAAACAATCCTATTTTTCATTTTATCACTAATTAGTTACTTCTTTCCAGGTACTCTCTCAAACTTTGATGTTTTCATCGTTGTTTTAAGTCTGACAGACGGGCGAAAATTTATATTTTTCACTTTAATCGACTGTCCCCTGATCTCTTCAGCATCCTGAACTGTTCGAGATTCGGCCGAAACAGAGAAAGTCCCCAACTCGTCAATGCTAACATTGTAACCATCCTGAAGCTTATCTTCAATGGTTTGCGCAAGTGCTTCAATTGCAGCTTTCATATCGGCTACATTCAAAGAACACTTCTCAGAAATTGCTTTACACAATTCCCGAGTATCGATTGTGCCTTTAGTAACCACTTGAGCATAGAAACCTTGCTTGGGTTTCTCACTAATGTTGTCGCGCATGGGCGTTAATCTGTATTGAATACTCATATATCTAAATATTTAAGTTATTACTTCATAGAATATAGATAAAAAGGCTTAGACCTTTTTTAAAGAAAGACTAGAGTATATTTAAATTAAATCTAGAGTTTTTAAAAGAAAGGTGTAGAGCAAAGATATTAGATAAATATATATATTGCATTAGTATATTAGTTAAATATCCTTAATCATTCAAGAATTTTCTCAATCCACCAGCACTTTAGAGTATCTTTGTCAATTTAGTATACACCAGCCGCGAGGCTACTTCAATTATTTTAAATGACATTTGAACAACTAGACCTTATAAGCCCAATATTAAAGGCTTTACAAGAAGAGGGTTACACCTCACCAACTCCCATTCAAGAACAATCAATTCCAATCGTATTAAAAGGCAAAGATTTATTAGGCTGCGCACAAACCGGAACAGGTAAAACAGCAGCATTTTCGATTCCAATTCTTCAAAAATTATATAAATCGGAGAAAAACAGAGGAATTAAAGCCCTTGTACTTACTCCTACCCGCGAACTTGCAATCCAGATAGAAGAAAGTTTCACAGCTTACGGACGTTATACCGGATTACGCCATACTGTAATCTTTGGTGGTGTTCCGCAGAAACCTCAAACCGATGCATTAAAAAAAGGTGTTGACGTTTTGATTGCCACACCGGGAAGACTATTAGATTTAATTAATCAAGGTTTTATTTCACTAAAAACTTTGGAATTCTTTGTACTTGATGAAGCAGATCGTATGCTCGATATGGGATTCATTCACGATATTAAGCGTATACTTCCTATGCTTCCAAAGAAACGTCAGACTCTGTTTTTCTCGGCAACAATGCCTCCAGAAATAGAAAAGCTGGCAAACAGTATACTTTTCCAGCCAGAAAAGGTAGAAGTTACCCCTGTTTCATCTACCGTAGAGATTATTGAGCAGAGTGTTTATTTTGTAGGTAAAAATGAAAAGAAAGATTTACTTCTTTATTTATTAAAGAATCCGAATATAGAATCAGTTCTTATCTTTACCAGAACAAAGCACGGAGCAGACAAGATTGCCAAACTACTAACAAAAGAAGGTATTGAAGCTGCGGCAATTCACGGTAATAAATCTCAGAATGCACGTCAGCGAGCTTTAAACAGTTTTAAGGATCATACTCTAAGAGTGCTTATAGCAACAGATATTGCTGCAAGAGGTATCGATGTTGACCAGCTATCTCACGTTATCAATTATGAACTTCCTAATGTACCGGAAACATACGTTCACCGCATTGGACGAACAGGACGTGCCGGTAATGAAGGAATAGCAATAGCTTTCTGTGAGCCAGAAGAGTTGCCATATTTGAAAGATATCCAAAAGCTAATCGGTATAAAAATACCTGTAGTATCAAATCATCCGTTTATCTCTACTGAAGCAACTGTTGCCATTGAAGAGAAGAAGGTACAGATGAAAGAAAAAGCTAAAGAAAACAAAAAATACCGTGGTGACAGAAGTAACGGAGATTTTTGGCGCAGACAAAAAGTAAATCAGAAAAAAGATAAAAAATAATTTTTTAAGATTTAAACCATCTAGTAGAAATAATTGTTCTAAAAAGTAGAACAACTAATCTAAAAAATACTTAGATTTGTAGTAAAACATTTTAAAAGCAATTGCTATGAAGAATCTAAATGTTATTGCTGCTTTACTAGGCGGCGCAGCTATAGGTGCTGCACTGGGTATTTTATTTGCCCCGGAAAAGGGAGAAGACACAAGAAACAAGATTGCTGAAATTCTTCGCAAGAAAGGTATCAAACTAAATCGTAGCGAAATGGAAGATCTTGTTAGTGAAATTGCTACTGAAATTGGCGAAGGAGCTGAATGAAACTAAAAAAAGAGTCACCATGTCCACAGAAAAAAACACAGTTGATAATATCAGACAACTTATCGCAGAGCTCAAAGAATATGCGATATTACAAAAAGATTACGCTAAGTTACAGTTTGTAGAAAAATTAACTATTCTACTTTCTACACTTATTCTGATATTTATTATGATTACTCTGGGTATGGTGACTTTATTTTATCTTCTTTTCTCCTTAGCTTATATTCTTGAACCTTTAGTTGGACTATCTTTAAGCTTCTGCCTTATTGCTTGTCTAAGTATTTCAATTATAATTTGTATGATAGTATTCCGTAAAAATTTAATAACCAATCCTTTAGTCAGATTTCTGGCAACCCTTTTCCTTAAGGATTCTAATAAATAATTTATGAAAATAACACATACACAATCTTCAGAAAAAGGCATAACATTGGTAGATATCGTCCGAAAAAGGGTCGAAACTAAACAAAAAATAGCTATGCAAAGAGAGAAAATCACTGCAACTTACGCAGACATTCTCTCTCCAATATCAAATATAGCCTCCGGTCCATCATTCCTCAACCGCTTTAAAACAGGCTTGAACCTCTTCAATGGTATTATAGTGGGGTTTAATTTAATGAAAAAATTTCGCAAGTACTTCCATAAAAAAAGATAACTTTGTAGGGCTGAATTAAACTCAGCCCTATTTTTTTGTCTAATAGATTCAATAATTAATTAATAAAAAGAATGAAACCAAAATTTTATCTTTTGTCATTCATCCTGTTCGCCGGATTTTTATTTGGCCAGACAGATGGATATGCACAAACTAAAACCGCCAAATATGTATTTTTATTCATTGGCGACGGAATGGGAGTTAATCAGGTAAACGGCACAGAAATGTATCTTGCTGAAAAAGAAGGAAGAATTGGGGTAAAGCCTCTTACTTTCACACAGTTTCCTTACAGTACTATTGCAACAACCTATTCAGTTTACAACTCAGTTACATGTTCCGCCGCAGCAGGTACGGCTTTGGCAACCGGAGTAAAAACAAAAAATGGAACAATTGGGATGGACAGTCTTCGCAAATCACCTCTTTACAGCATAGCTGTCAAAGCTAAAAAAGCGGGAAAGAAAGTAGGGATTACCACCAGTGTTAGTATTGACCACGCTACCCCGGCAACATTCTATGCTCACCAACCGGACAGAGATATGTATTATGAGATAGCAACTGATCTACCTAAAGCAGGATTCGATTTCTATGCCGGAAGTGGATTTTTAGAACCCAATAGCAAAGCAAACAAGAATGCTCCTAATATATATACCTTATTTAATGAGGCAAATTATACAGTAGCTAAAGGATTTGAAGATTTTAAGGCAAAAAAGAATAAAGCTTCAAAAATGATCCTTATGCAAAAGGACAATACTGATGCACACTCTATTCCTTATGCTATCGACAGAAAGCCGGGCGATCTGACTCTTAGTCAAATCACAGAAAGCGCCATCAGTTTCCTTACTAAAGACAACAAGAATGGATTCTTTGTAATGATTGAAGGTGGTAAAATAGACTGGGCTTGTCATAGTAATGATGCTGCAACAGTTTTCAATGAGGTTGTTGATATGGACAATGCAGTTAAAATTGCATATGAATTCTACAAGAAACATCCAAACGAAACTCTCATTGTAATTACAGCCGATCATGAAACTGGAGGAATTGCTTTAGGCAACGGGAAATATGCATTAAATCTAAAAGCACTTGAATATCAGAAAGTGTCAGAAACAGAACTTTCAGAAAAGATCAAGCAATTGCGTAAAGACAAACAAAACGACATTACCTGGAACGATATAAAAAATATTCTAAGCGAAAACCTGGGTTTATGGAGCAAAGTTAAGTTGAATGACAAGCAAGAACAGCTGCTAAAAGAAGAATACATCCGTTCGTTCCTTGGCAAAGATGTGAAATTGGCAGAAAGTCTTTATTCTAAAGATGAACCAATGGCAGCACTTGCAAAGCAAATTTTAAATGAAATTGCGATGGTGAGTTGGGCTAGTGGCGGCCATTCAGCCGGTTATATCCCTGTCTTTGCAATCGGAGCCGGAGCAGAATTATTCCACGGGAAGCTCGAAAACACAGACATTCCAAAGAAAATAGCTCAAGCTGCTAAATATTAAAAAATATATCACAAAAAAAAGAGGAACCATATTGAATGATTCCTCTTTTTTTATATCAAAAATACAATACTATACGTAAGTTTCAAGCAACTTAGCTGTTCCTTCAGGTATAATAGTAATATCCATTGTTGAAGCAGGCAACAAAACTGTTTCACCAGCATGAAGTTCTACTTCATTATTCTCATTATCAACAATTTTACAGTCACCTTCCAAACAAATCAATACAACAAATGAATCTAATTCCGAGTAATCACAAGAAATTGTTTCAGTCATATCATAAAGAGATGTTGTGAAATAAGGACAAGCAACCAATTCTACAGGCTCATCCTTTACAGCTTCATAATCAGTTCTATAATCATCAAGCACTTCGTAGTCAATCGCATCTTTTGCCAGTTCGGTATGTAGCTCGCGGGTATTACCATTTGCATCCTTTCTATCAAAATCAAATATACGATATGTAATATCCGATGTTTGCTGAATCTCTGCAATAAAAGCTCCGGCACCAATACTATGAATACGACCTGCAGGAAGGAAGAAAACATCTCCTTTCTTTATAGAATATTCCTGTAAAACGTCTGTAATAGTAGAATTAAAGACTCTATCCTTATATTCTTTAGGTGTTATTTCCTGAGAAAATCCAGAACGAAGTTTTGCATCAGGAGTAGCATCTACTACATACCACATCTCAGTCTTTCCCATTGAGTTGTGACGCTTCTTCGCCAGCTCATCAGAAGGGTGAACCTGAATAGACAGATCCTGCTGTGCATCAATAAACTTTATTAATAATGGGAAAGTTGAATTAAAACGAGCATAATTACTTTCTCCAACTAATTCTCCTTTAAATCGTCTTACCAACTGACCTAAGGTCATCCCTTTAAATTCTCCGTTAGCAACCTCAGATTCATTATCCGGAACTCCGGATAGTTCCCAACTCTCACCAACATTTGACATCTCTTCAGAAAGATGCTTAAAAGGAATAATTTTATCACCACCCCACAAGGTTTGTTTAAGGATGGGTTTAAACTTTAATGGATACATTATAATGTTATTATATATGGTTTAGATGCAGCAAACATACATAAAAATATTAATTTAACATCTATTACACTCCAATTTATTATGAAAAAAAATAAAATCATCTATAAAACAGTACTGTTTGTCAATTATCATTATATTTTGTATCAATTTTTTCATCAATAGTTATAAGAATTCAATATTTATGAATTATATTTGTATTATTATTGACGCATAATTAATACATTTCAAAAGAGTACACAATTCATTATACTAATAGAATAGTCAAATTAAAACAATGAAACTAAATCAATGGAAATTACTCGTTATGCTTGCAGCAATAGCAAGCATACCATTTTTCACAAGTTGCAAAGATGACGATAATAAAACTAAAACCGAAGAAAAAGCAGCTGCCAAGACAGAGAAAGTTACTCAATTTGCACTAGATGTACTACAAGAGTTCTATTTATGGAGTTCTGAGATACCGAAAGTAGATGTTACTAAAATAAAAGATCCGATAGCAATGGTAGACAGCATAAGATACTCAGCCGATCATTGGACTACCTTGACGGATGATGCTGCTGGTCTCACCAGTAACTTTGCAGGAGAAGGAACATCTTTTGGATATTCACTCGGAGTGTATCTATTCTCTTATACTGATCCTCAATGTTATGCTGTAGTTCAGTTTGTTTATCCGGGCACACCTGCAGAAAAAGCCGGCATAAAACGTGGTGATCTTATTCTGCAAATAAACGGTACAAATATTACAACCAGCAATTATACAGATTTATTCTACACATCCTCAATAACATTGGGCATGGCAAGTTTAAACGCAAACACAATAAGCCTCAATGGTACAAAAATACCACTTACTGCCAGCACAATGTATCAGGAGCCTGTTAATACTTACAAAGTGATTGATAAGGGTACTTATAAAATAGGTTACTTATGCTATACTGATTATACTTTAAAGTCAAATCAAAAACTGATTGATGTATTTAAATCCTTCAAAACAGCAGGAGTAACAGATGTGGTACTGGACTTACGATATAATAGAGGTGGCTACTCTCTATCAGCACAACTCCTTAGCAGTATTCTTGCTCCTTCATCTATTGTTGATGGTAAGCAAATATATTTGAAACAAACATGGAACGAAAAATATGCTGCATATTGGAAATCAAAAGGGACTGATTTAAATGAATACTACAAATCGGATTATACTTACGAAGACGAAGATAACAAAACAGTTACTCTCTCCACTAAAGATGCTAATATGAATCTAAACAAGCTATATGTTTTAGTTTCGGGTAATACTGCATCTGCTTCCGAGGCTACAATCACAGGGCTTTCTCCTTATATAAGTGTCACAACTATTGGGGAACAGACTTCCGGTAAATATTGTGGTGGAATTGTATTTACTCCGGCCGACATTTATGAAAAACCAGATAAAGATCTTGATAACTGGGGTATATACGCAATGGTATACAGATATTCTGATAAAAACAGCAATACGCCATGTATGCCCGACGGCTTTACACCTACTTATAAGGTTGAGGATAATCCTTTTGATGGTTATTTAATGGGTGATGAGAATGAACCATTATTAGCAAAAGCATTAGAATTGATTACAGGTATACCGTCAACAAAGGCTAAAACAAAAGGTTTAATGTTTACACCAAAAGTTATAAAGAACTCTGTCAGCCGTTCAGGCAAACTTCATGATAAGCTAATAGAATTACCAGGACGATATCAGTTTAAATAATTCTCATTAATATAAAAGAGATCGCGTTCGGATATGTTTTGTATCTAAACGCGATTTTTTTTTAAAGGATCAACTAAATAATATTAAAGCCAAAACTATTTTTATCTTTTTATTTGGATATATATTGTACAAAACATAATTTCGTAAAGCAATATTAAATTCAAAGAATAGTTATGAAAAATGTAACATATCTTTTATCATTCTTATTTTATATCTTTTTTGTGCAATTTAGTTTTGCACAGAGTAATAACGCTAAAGAAAATAAAGTTATGGAAAAAGTAATTTTTGATTTTACAGCAAAAAGTAACAAAGGCCAGGATATCGATTTTGCTAAGTATAAAGACAAAGTATTATTGATTGTAAACACTGCTAGTAAGTGTGGATTCACACCTCAGTATAAAGAACTTGAAGAACTAAACAAAAAGTATGCAGATAAAGGATTAGTTGTTATAGGTTTCCCTTGTGATCAGTTTGGACATCAAGAACCGGGTACCGATAGCGAAATTGAATCTTTCTGCCAGATAAACTTTGGAGTTACTTTCCAGCTGATGTCTAAAATTAATGTGAATGGAGATGATGCTCATCCTATTTATAAATTCCTTAAACAGAAAGCATCGGGATTTATAGTCTCTGCTATAAAGTGGAATTTTACTAAATTCCTTGTTGCAAAGGACGGATGTACTATAAAACGATATGCTCCCACAACTACTCCTAAATCGTTAGAAAAGGATATTGAAGAATTTTTAAAATAAAATTCTAACAATTATCCTCTAAGAGAAAATTATTCAGTAAAAACAAAAAGTTACTGCCATCTGCCACTAAAATGCCTAAAAGTGCCTACCAATAAGCTTTGTGGTGGTGGCAGATAAAACATTTACACAATTTTATCTGCTACAAAATCGTGCTTATCTGCTACTAATTACCATCATCTGCTACTAAAAATACAAATTCAAGACACTATCTCGACGTAAAAAGAGCTACTGCACAAGACTATATTATATATTTGTTTACTACAAATTTTAAATCATAGCAAGTCTACTATATATATTTATTATCATTTTTCAAAGACATACATTATCAAATTTCTTAAAACAATAAGTAAGTTCACAACTGAAGACTTATGGGTTCACGATAGAAGGCCCATGGGTTCTCGGCTAAAGACTTATGGGTTCACGGCCGTAAACTTACTAAGCATAAAATATAAAATACTATAAGCACCTAATAATCAAAAACTTATACACAACTAAGAATATCTTAGCATTATAAGAAAATGCTTTCTAAAAAAGTAGAACATGCAAAGGTAAAGAAAAAAGAAATACATTAAGGAAAGTAAAGCGCTTTAAGAATGGAAATAAAGTTTGTAGCAGATAAATGAATTTGGTGGCAGATAAATTGTAAAACAAAAATATCTACCACCAAACTATATAATTATATATCAGTTAATTACATTCGTTTTAGTAGCAGGTGGCAGATCAATCTGCATTTTTTAATAACCATGCAAGATTAAAACGATAATGCAGCCTGCTGCTCACCAGATGAATCACATTATCCGGTGTTTGTGTAGCTGCCAGATAACCACGCGGCTCAGCATGAGTTGCATCCATCTCAAAGAACTGTGTCCAGGCACCGCCATTCAGGAACCGAGACTTTCCATCAGTCAGCAATTTCTTCACCGGCCAGGTTTTTCCTTCATCAAAAGACAAGGCAGCATACATTCCGTAACCTTTGAACTCTTTACCATTTTTATCTTTAAAAATCATTCCACGTTCCGATGGATTTGTACGCAAAGGATGATCTGTAAACGAAATCAATAAAATAGGTCCTTCATTGAGTCGTCTTAAAACAAGTCGCTGATGACCTTCAAGAGGAGGAAATTCGGAAGCTGAATAAGTCCACGTTTTACCCATATCACTTGAAATGCTCATCGGCATACGCATTTTGCCAGATGAGTCGGCAATATTATTACTCCGTCCAAAAGCCATTAGTCTTCCATCCTTAAGTTGCACTACACCCGCATGAATTCCGGCAATAGTACCTCCAGTATCAGCCCATGTTTGTCCGCCATCCTTACTAATATGTACAGCCGTACTATCCTTTCCGCCTGGTCCGGCATCGCAAAGCTGAATAAACCAACCCTCTTTTGTCTTTATAGTTCCGGCAATAACCTGATGGCGTTTTGCATGTTCCGGTTCAATTATTCGCGGAGAACTCCATGTTTTACCATTATCGTAACTTGTTCTCTGCACCATCATTAAATTCTGCCAATCGCCCGCAGCCTCTACACCATTGATATGATAAAGTGTATCTTTCCCATCGTTCATCAAAGCCGAACCAGTCATATTCCTGTCGGGCACCTTAAAGAAAAGTGATGCCGGATCCCATTTCTGAGCACCTGCACGCAATCGGGAAGCAAGCACTGTCATCTCACGTCCATTCTCATGATCGGCAGAGAACCAGATAGCCAGTAAGTCACCATTGTCACACCATGTTATAGCCGGTTGGTGATTATGCTGATAAAAAGGAGTTTTAGAAGAACAATCCGGTTTTATAACAAAAGGAATTGGAGCCATAAACAAAGGAACTTTATCTTGTTTCTTCCATACAGCTTTAACCTGAGATACATGTTCACTATTTAAATTCGTTTCAAATGTACTTATTGGTTTGCTTGCAGGGTATTCCGCCTGTACAATACGAAAGCCGGTTAAAGCATGCTTATCATCAGGCAACATTGCCATGCGGTTCGAACTACGCAAAAAAGTTTCGGGTGTACTGTGACTACCACCCCTTGTAACCCTGAACTCTCCCCTGCTCTGTCCTGCAGGATTAGTTTGAGCATCTGAAATATAAAGACCATACCAATCCATACACCACTCTTCTACGTTTCCATGCATATCATAAATGCCGAATGCATTCGGTGGCGTTTGTCCCACCTTTAGTGAAACAGACTGATAATCTCTCACAATTCTCTGATCTTTCTGGAAAACAGCCGGCAGTCCATCCCCCATACTGAATGGGTAATAGCTTCCCGCCCGGCAGGCATACTCCCACTCCGCTTCGGTTGGCAACCTGTAAGTTTTACCTTCTTTCTTACTCAGCCATTTGCAAAAAGCCACAGCATCGTTGTAGCTTATAAATATTACTGCTTCGTCATCGCCTTTAGAGAGGCCTCTTTTTCCCCGTAAAGCTTTATGTTCGGGACAAAACTCTTCATACTGTGCATTGGTGATTTCTGTTTTTCCAATCCGGAAGGGATGAGAGATGATAACTTTGTGTATCGGTGCTTCATCAAAGTTTTCTCCAAGAGCATCTCCTCCCATATAAAAACTTCCTGCAGGAATGTTTGCCATCGGGATAAACTCTTTCTCCTGTGCATTTACAGAAGTTGATAGTAGAGAAAGTCCTATTCCCAGAAAGATTATCTTTTGTAAGTTTTTCATTGATTACTTTTTTGCATGCAAAGATATGTTTTACTTTAACAGTAGCAATATAAAAAAGAAGCATTACATTTTCAAGAAGCATTTTTTAAACAAAACATATTTGCATTTGTTCCAAAGAAAACACCTAAAAATAATAGTATGAAAACGAATCTTAAATTCAATCACTTTCCTACCGGGAATAAAGCCGCTTCACTATTAATGATTGCACTGTTCCTGTTTTCTATTCCGAAAAATGTAAATGCCGATGTTCCTTGCAATACAATTCAGTCGGTATCATACGTCTGGCCTTGCCCTAATGGAAATCAGGGATATTTTTCTTACTGCAGCGATGGATGTCATGTTTATATCAAATATGACGATTGTATGGTTGTTTATCACGAATGGTACTATAGCGTCAACCGAAACATTAAACCTAAAACAGGCGATAAAGAAGCAGACAATTTATTCAATATTGTAATAAATGATTTCAATTTATTATTAGTCAAGAAAAAGACAACAAACAAAGATGTTATGTCATTTCTTAAAATAAGCATAAACAAAGTATCCAAAAGAATAAATATTGGAATAGATTACGCAAGAAAACCTGTTAAAGGAAAAGTTTCATTTAATACTGCTCCCCAAAAAGAGATTGATAAATTTCTGGATTTGATAAAGGGTGATTCAAAGCTCTAAACATAATCCAGAACTATAATTGATAAGTTAAAAATTGAATCCTTGTTTTGGTATATCAATGAATTATATTCTATCCGAGGTTCATAATTGGATATCAAAATATATCAAAATGAAAAAGCCCCAAAAACTAAGTTTTTGAGGCTTCTCTTGCCGTGCGTACGAGACTCGAACTCGTGACCCCATGCGTGACAGGCATGTATTCTAACCAACTGAACTAACGCACCAATATTTTCTATATTATTTTGATTTGCCTTTTAAAGATGAATCATAATATTTAAACAACAATTTTCGCACAGATAATCGGTTATTTCTAGATTATCTATGCGAAAAATATTATTTTTACAACCAAAACACAAAGTTGACATGGATATTTAAAACTATCGGCTATATTACGCTGTAGACAGATATAATTTGATTTGAATAATATAATTTACTAAAATACATTTTGATTACTTATGATGACTTTATCTGAGTTTGAGGAATTTGTGCCACCTACCATATTTATGCGGGGTATAGATTATTATAATGATAATGCTGTAAAAAACCTGAAAGAAACATCAACGGGAGAATGGAAGGCAACCGTTGAAGGTACAAAAGAATACTCTGTCAGAATTTCGTTGGACGGGAACAAAATTTCATCATGGTTTTGTAATTGCCCTTACGATGGGGATATTTGCAAACATATTGTGGCAGTAATGTATGCTATCCGTAAAGAAAGAAGAAAAGTTAATCTATTTTTATCAGCTAAAGAATCAGTTATTGTTGAAGAAATGAGCGAAAAGCAACATCAAGAAACACCTGATATAGAAAAGTTATTATCGTATGTTGATAAGAAGAAACTCATTGCATTTATCTGTCAACATGCACTAACCCATCCAGACCTGCAAGAAGCCCTTCTACAAAACTTTGCTCCTAAAAAGAGTACCGGTCAAATCACAATAGATTACAACAAAAAGATAGATGCATGTTTTAATTCATCCTACCGTAACCGTTCAAGCAGATATGGTTCCTTTGAACAAATAGACCTTGACGAAATATCATCAAAACTATCGATCTATCTTGATAAAGCTCGCTTTTTCTTCGAAAAAAAATCATTTGACGATGCCGCGTCTATTGCTCTCCATATAATCCACAGCATTGTGAACCATTATGATGAAGACAATTATTACAACTATTACGATGATTTTTTTGTGCTTGAATATGATTGCGAAACGGCAGGGGAATTGCTTCTTGATATTGCTAAACACCCTGAAACTCCTCAATCATTGAAAGAAGTTATTCTGAAAGAAATCCGAACAATTACAAAGAAGAAGAAGTTTTGTGATTACCCGTTTTATAACATTGATGAGTTATTATTAAACATCAACATATATGTCCAAACCAAAGAAGGTGCACTGCAGCTGATTAATGATTTACTGGAAGAACAAAAAGACTCCGATAACATCTATGGATTAGTGAATAAAAAAATAAATTTTCTCTATCAGTTAAATCGACAAGAAGAAGCTGAAACTACTATCAAACAATATCTTTATCTTTCCGAAATCAGGGAGAAACAAGTACTGATTCTTATTGAAGACAAAAAATATAGCGAGGCACTGAGTATGCTAGATGAAGGCATTCACTTGGCTGAAGAAAAAGGCCATCATGGTACTGTATATAAATGGAAAAAACAGAGACTAGGAATTTACATACAGACAAACAATGTTCCATATATCATAGCTACTGCTAAGGATTTATTTCTTTATAAAGGCGGAAATATGGAACTTTATCACACGCTTAAAAAATATGTACCTATAGATAATTGGAAGACTTTTTTAAAGAAACTATTGGAACAGCCAGCTTCGGAAATGCATTTTAATATTAGTTCAAGTGTAAAAGCTGATATTTATGTGGAAGAGGAGGATTACGAAAATCTGAAAACTTTTCTTGTAAAGACATCAAACCAGAGTCTGGATTATATGCTAATATACGCTCATCATCTAACACAGAGTTATTCTGATGAGATGCTGGCGATATATAATAACAAAATTCAAAAATATGCAGAACAGAACGTAGGCAGAAACTATTATGAATACATCGTGCAGGTATTAAAAAAAATGCTTGAATTTCCGAAAGGGAAAGAGATGACGAACTTATTAGTAGCCGATTTTAGAATAAGGTACAAACGGCGTCCGGCCATGATGGAACTGCTTCGTGAGTTTTAAATAAAATTTGGAAAAATACAAATAATAAAGAAATGTACATATTCAACTCTATATCTGAAATTGTCAATACCATTGCACTGGCTAAAGGGTTGATTGAGGAGATGTTCGAAAAAAGGAAATCATTATCTTTCCGATACGAATATGCACTGGATTTAATCGATGGAAATCGTTTGCAAATGTTGCTTGAGCGGGAAGTTATCCGACAAAACGGGGCTTATCTGGAGCTAGACGAACGGTTTATGGATTTCTTTGAGCTGCTTTTAGAAGCAAACGAAGAGATTAGTACAGCAAGCATCGATGAAAACATTCAGTTCATACGCCAACAGATGGACTACTATCTGAAGGAAGATAATCTGTCGCGCAAAAACGGTTATTTACGAAATGTAAAAGCTGTATTGAAAAAGATTGAAAAAATAACAATAAGAAACGTTATCAATCTGCAACGCAACATTGATAACACCTTTAAAAATGAGCCAAATTACAAGATAAAGATTGCCAAACTAGAGAATCTGGATAATAAAAGAATCGATATAAAAAAACTGATTGACACAACCGATGAACTGATAACAATCAAGGAACGAACCTTTTTTCAGCAAGCTACTGATGAAGAGTTGGCATATATAGTGCTGGAACTCCGAAAGGAATTACTTAATTCAGGTCACAACCTGATACGTTCTCAGCAAGATATTATCAACTACCTGAATCAGATTAAAAATCAGGTGCAACTGGTTGAAAAAATACGGAAAGTGAAATATCTGCGCAATCAGTTCGAACTGCTCAGCAAGAGTAATTTAAAGGAGATATTAACCAAAGAACAATCAGTCATATTAGAAGGACGTACTACTGCCACCTTCAAACTTTCATTAAATTTCCTTGCCAGCGATGATGCCCGCACAGCTATATTGAAGGCTAACAGCAATAATCGTGACCTTAAAAAAAGAAAACGGCCGGAAGCAGGCGTTATTGGCGATGAATATTTACAGGAAGCATTTTCAGATGAAGTATTTATCAATCTGGAAGAGGTGAAAAACAGTTTCCTCGCTTCAGGGAACCAGTTATTTAACTTCGTTATGGGTTATCAATTTCAGCGCGAAGTCAGTTTTGAAGAACGAGTCACCGTCTTCTGCCAAATGGTTTCACTTTATGAAAATGAATTTGATATCAGGCAGGAATTTGGCCAATATCAACAAATAGAATATGCATTGATTTATTCCAAATAACATAAAATATGGAATTACCTAAAAACACAGCCGGTATCTTCGAATATCTTCAAAAAGGTCTCTTCATAAGTTCAAACAGTACTGACGAGGAAGTTCGAAAAATGTATTACACTATTGAAGAGTCTTATGAACTGCTTAATGAGTATTTTGCACACATCAATTTTTGTTTGGAACAGGGAAATGAATATTATTATTTCTCACGAAAAGAGCCAAAAGCCACTTTGGAACAGAAAATAAGCCGTGCTTACTGCTGGATAGACATTCTGGATTTTTTCAAAACCTACAATGAATCGTTCGGAGCAGGTTATCGCTTTTCTCCGGCGGACATATTGGTTCAAAGCAATATGAACATGGAGTTACGAATAAAACTGGACGGACTGAAAAAGCACTCCGCAGGAAAAGAAAAACGAAAAGATATATTGGATAGTATAATAGATCGTTTGATAAAAGAATCGTTTATTGAAAGTGAAAATGAAATCAATAACACCTACAAGGTAATGACGGCATGGAACTACTTGGAGCAACTAATAGAAAGTATTAACATCACAGACGAAACAGAAAATGAGATATCTCAATAAAATTATTTTCATTAACAGTGCAACTATTCATTACGCTGAAGTGCGTGTGGATGGCAATGTTCATTTTATAGGAACACAAGGAGTAGGCAAAAGTACCATTCTTCGTTCCATCCTTTTTTTCTATAATGCCGACACACAAAAGTTGGGTATTCCTGTGGAGAAAAAAAACTACACGGACTACTATTATCAATACTCCGACTCGTACATAATTTACGAAGTAACGCGAGAAAACGGAAACTTTTGTGTCCTAAGTTTCAAATCAATGAACCGCATCTGCTACCGTTTTATAGACAGTGAGTACCGAAAAGAGCTGTTTATAGGAGAAGATAACGCTGCTTATGATAGTTGGGAAAAAATACGGGCTTCATTGGATAAAAACAAGGTTCAATACTCAAATAACATCAATACGTATGATGAATACCGGAACATTCTTTATGGAAATTCACAAGGCAGAAAAGACTATCGGAAATATTCTTTGATGGAAAGCAAACAATTTCAGAATATTCCCCGAACCATACAAAATGTATTATTAAATTCAAAATTGGAAGCTGAATTCATCAAACAAACCATTATTTCTTCTTTAAACGAAGAAGAGGTGAATATTGATTTGAACAGATACAAAACTCATTTATTCAATTTTGAAACACAATTAAAAGACATTGAGGGGTTTCAGAATCCGACAACGGGAAAACTGGCTGAACGGATTTCACAATTATCAATGGACATTAACTATGCTGAAAAAAGTATCATTGCCGGTTGCAAAGAACTTTTCGTCGCACACGAAAAGGTTCTGAAAGAGATTCCTCTTTTGCATGAAAAGCAAAAAAAGAGTGAAGAGGCTAAAAGTACGGTCCTGCAAAGAAAAGCAGACATCGAAAACAAGTCTAAACAGAAGTGCGCCAAACTGGAAGGAGATTTAGCCGTCTGCAAAAATCAGCTGAGCGTTGCCCGAAAAAAGGAAGAAAACTATGCTGAAAAGGGAATAGCTCAAATTATAGAGCGGGTGAACAAACGACAGGAAAAGAGAGAACAAATAAAAGGTCTGAATGAGGAACGAACAATTTTAACCGTTCAGTTCCGAGACGTGACTACAAAATACGATGCACTTATTAACAATATTGAGAACCAGTTCCAGGCTTTCAACAATGAAAAGCAAAATCAAAAGCTGGATCTTGGAAATCTTTTCAATAACCAAAAAGAAAAGATGCGAGTGGACTATATGAAGCAGACTGATGAGTTTCGCTTGAATATGGAATGTGAACTGGAAAGATTAAGAGAAAACAAAAACCGCATTCAGGAAGAGTTGAAGGAACTTGGATTCAGACAAAGGGAATGGGAAAACGAACAGTTGTTCCAAAAAGAAATTGCTGCTATCAGGAATCGCCTGATAGAGTCTGAACCGTCTATGCAAAAGATAAAAAACAATGTGGAGGCGGCAAACCTTCGTATTGAAAAAATAATCGATCAATGGCATAAGGAGCTGGAAAATAAGGAGAATGAAACCAACTCCAGGCGTAACATTTTAAAGGAACAGATAAATGAGTTGCGCAATCAAATTGAAAAGATTTCTTCATATATAGAAAATAGCAAAAATTCATTCTACGGATGGCTGAATAACAATGTGGATAGATGGGAAGAGACTATCGGAAAAGTATGTAATGACTCCGTTTTGCATCAAAGCAATTTAGCACCTCTACGCATGGATTCATCTACCGATTCACTCTTTGGAGTAAAAATTGAATTGAACGAGATAGATTTTCAGGTAAAGACTATCGAGGATTATCTGCAGGAAAAAGAGGAATCTGAAAAAAAGATTGTAGAGTGTACAAATCAGATAACCAAGTTAACTGATTTGTTCGAGGCAGATAAGGAGAAGTTGAGAAAAAAGTATCAGCCACAGATTAGGGAGCAAAAGGAGCAGATTCGTCAACTTGAATATGAATGGGAGTTAACCAACCGTGCCATTCAAAATGATAAACTGGAGCTTACTGATTGGCAAAAGCGAGCAACGGAGGAACAACAGAAACGCCTGACTGATCTTAGCCGGACAATGGAAGATGTATCCATTCGCCTGCAAACAGCGATCAAGGAACTGTCCGATTGCAACGAACGTAAAGAAAAAGATCTTACCGCTCATAAAAATGACCTTGCCCGGAAAATTAAGGTTCTTGATAAGGAGAATGAAGATATGCAAAAAGTCCTGACAGAGGAAATCAATGCTGAACGAACAAAATTACTGTCACAGAAAAGCATTTATGAACAAGAAAAGCAGGCAAATCTGAAAGAACAGGGAGCCGACACCAACCGACTGCAAGCTATTGACAGTCGGCTTGCCATACTTACAGCAGAACTTACGTTTATTGAAGAGAATCTGGCGTTGGTAACCGAATATAAGAAGGATAAACGAGAGCTATTGGACAAAGTACCTGAAATAAAGAGTCAAAAGAAACAACTGGAAGAGAAAATTCAGGAAGAGAATCTCCGACTTGAACAAGAGCTAAAAGTCATTCAAGAGAAGTTCTTTAAAATCAATGCCGAGATAAAAGAGACAGAAAACAATCTCCGGAGTAGCTATGAAAACAGCGAAGAATATAACAAAATATCGGCACTTGATTGGTACGACAATATGCAATCATACTTCAGCACCAATGCCTGTGCCAAGGTAAAGACTGAAAAATCATGCAAAGAGCTGATTGGGGAAATCACCCGTATTGTCATGAATAAAAGCCGAAAAATGGGAGATCTTCGCAAAGAGGTCAACGAATTCATGGGGAATTTCTCTGTTAATAACATCTTTGCATTCAAAACTCAGCTTAGTGATGATAAAGAATACATGCTCTTTGCCGAAGAACTGCGCGATTTTATGGAGGAGCATAAAATTGAAGAATTTATCAAACGGGTAAACGAGCGTAACTCTGACATATTTAAGCAAGTAAGTAATGACACAACCGAACTCACGTCACGGGAAGGTTCAATTCTATCGGTCATTACCAAGATCAATAACGATTTTGTTACCCGAAACTTTGTAGGAATTATCCAACGTATTGAAATGCGTATGGATTCTAGTTCGAATAAAGTAGTAGGCGTATTGAAAGAGATAAAAAAATTCAATGATGAGCATGGTTTCGACATTGGAATAAGCAATTTGTTCTCTTCAGGAAATGAGGATCAGATTAGACAAAAGGCAATAGGACTATTACAGGAGTTAATCAAGGTAATGAATGCCTATCGAAGTGATATAATTACGCTTTCAGACTCTTTTGAATTAAAGTTCAGGGTTATAGAGAATCAGAATGATACAGGTTTCGTAGAACGACTTTCCAACGTAGGTTCAGAAGGAACGGATATTCTGGTGAAAGCAATGATTAACATTATGTTACTGAACGTATTTAAAGAAGGAGCATCGCGGAAGTTTAAGGATTTTAAACTTCATTGTGTTATGGATGAAATAGGAAAGCTACATCCCAATAACATTGCCGGTATACTGAAATTTGCCAATGACCGTAATATTCTATTGATCAATGGTTCGCCAACTGAACAAAATGCATTAGCTTATAAGCATATCTATAAACTGGAAAAAAATGCAGAAAGTTCTACTCAGATTATACGAATCCTTTCACAAGCATAATCAAAATGGAAATATCGCGACATACAGCCAAACTGCTTAAAGAACTTTCGGAAGGTGAACGAATATCCTTCAGCCGCCTTTCGAATGATTTCTTCAGTCAATTGATTGAAGAAAGAATATTGCTGGTACAAATACAAGGGCGGACTCGTAAATCTATCTATCTTCCCAACCCGGAAAGGCTGGAAGCTTATCTTCAAAACCATTATAACATCAGCAATCTGGATAACTACATTGCACATTTAGAAACGAGCAACAGCAATCGTACGGAAAACATAAAGATATCGGGCAACTCAAAGCTCAAAAAAGTACGCACTTTTAAAGGTTTTATGGTCAACGTACTCAGCCCAATAACTGTCATGCTCAATGGAAAGGAACAGATTCTTTTACCTAATCCTGGAAGCTTCACTTTTATTTATGATTACCAATCATTCTCTATTCCCGACCATGTAACGGTTATAGGGATAGAAAATACAGAAAACTTCCGGTATATTGAAAAACAACAAGAACTGTTTAGCAAATACACCCCTCTATTTGTCTGTCGTTACCCACAAAGTCAGCACAAAGACCTTATTCAATGGTTACAGAGCATCCCAAATCCCTATCTGCATTTCGGTGATTTCGACTTTGCAGGAATCACTATATATCAGAATGAGTACAAAAAATACTTAAACGAACGCGCATCCCTATTCTTTCCACTAGTTATTGAAGAGTTGCTTCCTTGCTTTGGAAACAGAAATTTATACGATAAACAACTACATCTTACAAATCAAATCATTCCCAACGAACCAAATGTAGCTAAGTTGCTCCAACTGATTCATCTTCATCATAAGGGATTGGAACAAGAAATATTAATTGATACTGTATAACATAACCATCAATTATCCCCAATTTTTAGAATATGCTTATGATCCAGATAAAAAAAAGCCCCAAAAACTAAGTTTTTGAGGCTTCTCTTGCGGTGCGTACGAGACTCGAACTCGTGACCCCATGCGTGACAGGCATGTATTCTAACCAACTGAACTAACGCACCAATATTTCAATAAAAAAACACTATTATTTAGATTGCAAATACAAATTAAACTTTGGCGGTGCGTACGAGACTCGAACTCGTGACCCCATGCGTGACAGGCATGTATTCTAACCAACTGAACTAACGCACCAGTATTTTGTATTGCTATCATTTCTGATTGCGGATGCAAAGGTAGACATTTTTTTCATTCCTGCAAGTACTAAAAGAAAAAAAACTCATTTTTTATTCATTTTAGTCTTGTAAAAGCATGTTTTATTCAGTACGAAGTGACAAACAATAACATTTAATACAAACTTCTTGCTTTAATAATTCATTCTTTGGCAATAATTCGCTATTTTTGCGAACTCATAATGATAACTAATGATAAATAAGATGCAAGCAAACAAAAATACCGCAAAGTTGTTACTTCACTGTCCCGATAAACCGGGGATTATATCCGCGGTAACAGATTTTATTACGATTAATAAAGGAAATATTGTTTATCTTGATCAGTACGTTGATCATATTGAAAACATTTTCTTTATGAGAATTGAGTGGGAACTAAGCGACTTTCTTATCCCAAGAGAAAAAATAGAAGATTACTTCGATACTTTGTATGCTCAGAAGTATGAAATGAGCTTCCGTCTATATTTCTCGGATGTTAAACCACGCATGGCGATATTTGTTTCTAAAATGTCTCACTGCTTGTTTGACATGCTTGCACGTTATGCTAACGGTGAATGGAATGTAGAAATTCCTCTTATCATAAGTAATCACCCTAACTTGCAACATGTAGCAGATAAATTTGGTATTCCGTTCTACCTTTTCCCTATTACTAAGGAAACAAAAGCTGAACAGGAAGCTAAAGAAATGGAGCTTCTGGCTAAACATAAAGTGAACTTTATTGTTTTAGCGAGATATATGCAGGTAATATCTGAAAACATGATCAATTCTTATCCTAACAGAATTATCAATATACACCACTCTTTCCTTCCGGCATTCGTTGGCGCTAAGCCTTATCACGCTGCTTTTGAAAGAGGTGTGAAAATTATTGGTGCTACCAGCCATTATGTTACTACTGAACTTGACGCCGGTCCTATTCTTGAACAGGATGTGGTTCGTATCACTCACAAGGATACAGTTGAAGATTTGGTTAATAAAGGAAAGGATCTTGAAAAGATTGTTCTTTCACGTGCAGTACAAAAACATATTGAACGTAAAGTTCTGGCTTATAAGAATAAAACTGTAATCTTTAGTTAAAGATAAATGAATATAGCTATTGTAAAATATAATGCAGGAAATATCTATTCGGTAGATCATGCTTTACGCCGTTTGGGCATAAATGCAGTAGTAACTGCCGATAAAGAGATTCTGGCAAAAGCTGATAAAGTAATTTTTCCGGGAGTTGGTGAAGCTGCAACAACTATGCAACATTTAAAAGCCAACGGTCTGGATAAACTGATTGTTGATTTAAAGCAACCGGTTTTAGGTATTTGTCTGGGTATGCAGCTTATGTGCAACCATTCAGAAGAGGGTAACGCAGATTGCCTGAACATCTTCCCTACTGAAGTAAAACTTTTCCATCCTGAAAAGCATGAAGATAAAGTTCCGCACATGGGATGGAATACTATCTGTGATGTTAAGGGCGATCTTTATAAAGGATTTACCAAAGAGGAATTTGTTTACTTTGTGCATAGCTTTTATGTTCCTGTCAACGAATTTACTATAGCTACAACAGATTACATACTTCCGTTTAGCGCGTCATTACAAAAAGATAACTTTTATGCTACTCAGTTCCACCCGGAAAAAAGTGGAAAAGTAGGAGAACGCATATTAGAAAACTTCATCAACTTACCATTATAAATTATAGAATATGATTGAAATCATTCCTGCTATTGATATTATTGAAGGAAAATGCGTCCGCCTTTCCAAAGGTGATTACGATAGCAAAAAAGTATATAATGAGAACCCTGTTGAGGTTGCAAAGGAATTTGAAGCAAACGGTATTCGCCGACTTCATGTTGTTGACCTTGACGGAGCAAAATCTCATCATATTGTCAATTATCGTATTCTGGAAAAAATTGCATCCCAAACATCTTTAATAATAGACTTTGGTGGTGGCATTAAAAGTGATGAAGACCTGGATATTGCTTTCAGCAGCGGAGCTCAAATGATTACCGGTGGAAGCATTGCCGTAAAAGAGCCTGAACTGTTTTCTGAATGGATCAGTAAATATGGAAGTGACAAAATTATACTTGGAGCAGACGTCAAAGATAAAAAAATTGCAGTAGGCGGATGGAAAGAAGGTACAGATGTTGAGCTTATGCCTTTCCTTGATCAATATATTAAAAAAGGGATTAAAAAGGTAATTTGTACGGATATAGAGTGTGATGGAATGTTACAAGGACCATCTACTGATCTCTATAAGGAAATACTAAAAGAATTTCCTTCACTCTACTTAATTGCAAGCGGAGGAGTTAGCTGTATTGATGATATTATAAAACTTGAAGAAGCAAAAGTTCCCGCTGTAATTTTTGGGAAAGCGCTTTATGAAGGTAAAATTCAACTTAAGGACTTAAAGATATTTATATAGTATGTTAGCGAAAAGAATTATACCTTGTCTGGATATCAAGAACGGAACAACCGTAAAAGGTACAAATTTCGTCAATCTGCGCGAAGCCGGAGATCCGGTAGAGCTAGGACGGGCTTATAGCGAACAAGGTGCAGATGAACTGGTTTTTCTGGACATTACTGCTAGCCATGAAGGACGGAAAACTTTTACTGATCTTGTAAAACGGGTTGCCGCAAACATTAGCATTCCATTTACTGTTGGTGGAGGTATTAATGAAATACAGGATGTAGACAGATTGCTTAATGCAGGTGCCGACAAAGTATCAATAAACTCTTCTGCAATCCGAAACCCGCAATTAATAAACGATATCGCTAAAAATTTCGGTTCACAGGTATGCGTTGTTGCTATTGACGCTAAACAACAAAATGATATCTGGAAATGTTACTTGAACGGAGGAAGAATAGAAACGGATAATGAACTAATTTCGTGGGCTAAAGAAGCTGCTGATCGTGGAGCTGGAGAAATACTTTTTACCAGCATGAATCATGATGGAGTAAAAAATGGATATGCAAACGAAACACTGGCTCTTTTATCTGAATCTTTGCCTATTCCGATCATCGCTTCCGGAGGAGCTGGTTCAATAGAACATTTTAAAGATACTTTTACCTTGGGAAAAGCTGATGCTGCTTTGGCCGCCAGTGTATTTCATTTCGGAGAAATTAAAATTTCCGAATTAAAAGATTATCTTTGTGCACAAGGAATAACTGTCAGACGATAACAAGTCGAATAATGAATTTTAATATATTACATCATGGATTTAGATTTTAATAAAATGGATGGATTAATTCCGGCAATTATACAAGATAATTTCACTTCTAAAGTACTGATGCTCGGTTTTATGAATAAGGAAGCTTATGAAAAAACTGTTGCAACAGGAAAAGTAACCTTCTTTAGTCGCACAAAGAACAGACTTTGGACAAAAGGAGAAGAAAGTGGAAATTTTCTGAATGTTGTTTCCATTAAAGAAGATTGTGATAAAGACACCTTACTGATTAAGGTAAAGCCAGTAGGCCCGGTTTGCCATACAGGTGCTGATACTTGCTGGAACGAAGAAAATACAGAAGATATCATGTTTCTTAAGTATTTGCAAGACTTTATCTATAAACGCCATGAAGATATGCCTGAAAAATCATATACTACATCTTTATTCAACTCTGGCGTGAACCGCATGGCTCAGAAAGTAGGTGAAGAAGCTGTAGAGACTGTAATTGAAGCAACAAACGGCACTGACGAAGGCTTAATATATGAAGCTTCAGATTTGATTTATCACCTGATTGTTCTTCTTACTTCAAAAGGTTATCGCATTGAAGATTTAGCTCGTGAGCTTAAGAAAAGACATAAAGAATAAAAAGATATGAGCGAATTACTCATTAACTATCAGAATGTAGAAATTGCACAGCAAGATACATGCTTACTTAAAGATGTAAACATGCAGTTGAATGCTGGCGATTTTTTATACATAATAGGAAAAGTAGGCACTGGAAAAACGAGCTTACTAAAAACTATTTATGGAGAACTGGGTATCGCTTCCGGAGAAGCAGAAGTTTTAGGGAATAACCTACGAACAATTAAGCGTAAGCATATTCCTCAACTTAGAAAGAAGTTAGGCATCATTTTTCAGGATTTTCAATTGCTTACAGATCGCACAGTATATAGTAATCTGGAATTCGTATTGCGTGCTACCGGCTGGAAAAACAAGCAGGAGATTAAAGAACGCATACAAGAAGTTTTAGAGCAGGTAGGAATGACATCCAAAGGTGATAAGTTACCTAACGAGCTTTCTGGCGGAGAACAACAGCGTATTGTTATTGCCAGAGCAATATTGAACTCTCCTTCTGTTATCCTGGCGGATGAGCCAACTGGAAATCTGGATGCAGAAACAGGAAGAAGAATCGTGGAGTTACTTCATAGCATCAGCCACAAAGGGTCGTCTGTGATTATGACTACGCATAATATTCAACTAATCAAAGATTTCCCCGGACTGGTTCTGAAATGTGATAATCATCAATTACAAGATGCCACTCACGATTTTCATAAAAAAGAGAACGTTCAGGATTTTAATGAACCTATATTAGAAACGACTTATTCACAAGCCGAATTTATAAGTGAAGAAGAGACGGATAAAGAATAAATTAACAATTTAATAGTGTAAAGAAGATGAAAGTTTTAAAGTTTGGAGGTACTTCCGTTGGTTCTGCCGAGCGGATGAAAGAGGTAGCCAAATTAATAACCGATGGTGAGAAGAAAATAGTAGTGCTTTCAGCAATGTCTGGCACAACAAATACTTTAGTTGAAATCTCGGATTACTTATATAAAAAGAATCCGGATGGCGCAAACGAGATCATCAACAATCTGGAAAGAAAGTATAAACAACACGTTGATGAACTTTATTCTACTGCTGAATATAAACAGAAAGGATTGGAAATTATTAAATCCCATTTTGATTATATCCGTTCTTACACCAAAGATCTGTTTACACTTTTTGAAGAAAAAGTTGTTCTTGCTCAAGGTGAATTAATATCCACTGCTATGGTTAATAATTACCTATGTGAATGTGGAGTAAAATCTGTATTACTTCCAGCATTGGAATATATGCGTACAGACAAGAATGCAGAGCCAGATCCTTTATACATTAAAGAAAAACTTCAGATTCAGTTAGAGCTTTATCCTGATGCAGATATTTATATCACACAAGGTTTCATCTGTAGAAATGCATACGGTGAAATTGATAACTTGCAACGTGGAGGTAGTGATTATACCGCTTCATTAATCGGGGCAGCTATTGATGCTTCTGAAATTCAAATCTGGACTGATATTGATGGTCTTCACAATAACGATCCTCGTGTAGTTGATAAAACTGCACCTGTTCGTCAACTTCACTTTGAAGAAGCTGCCGAACTTGCTTATTTCGGTGCAAAGATTCTTCACCCAACTTGTGTGCAACCTGCTAAATATGCAAACATTCCGGTTCGTTTGCTGAATACTATGGAACCATCAGCTCCTGGTACATTGATTTCTAACGAAACCGAAAAGAATAAAATCAAAGCTGTTGCAGCAAAAGATAATATAACAGCAATCAAAGTAAAATCAAGCCGTATGTTGCTTGCACACGGATTCCTTCGCAAGGTATTCGAGATATTTGAAAGCTACCAGACTTCTATTGATATGGTTTGTACATCGGAAGTTGGCGTTTCAGTATCGATAGACAATACAAAACACTTGCCGGAAATTCTTGATGATTTGAAGAAATATGGTACAGTTACAGTAGACAAAGATATGTGTATTGTATGTGTTGTTGGTGACCTGGAATGGGAAAATGTTGGATTTGAAGCTACTGCACTTGATGCAATGAGTAACATACCGGTTAGAATGATTTCATTTGGTGGTAGTAATCACAATATATCATTTCTTATTCGCGAATCTGATAAAAAAGAAGCATTACAATCATTAAGTAATGTACTTTTCAATAATAAATAATAGCAAATTTGTATGAAAGGGACCTTCCCAATAGATAAATTTCGTGAGATAGAAACTCCTTTCTATTTCTACGATACAAAGGTATTAAGGGACACACTTAATTGTGTAAATAACGAGGCAAAGAAGTATGGCAATTATATTGTACACTATGCCGTAAAAGCAAATGCTAATCCGAAAGTACTCTCAATTATTCGGGAGAACTATTTAGGCGCAGATTGCGTTAGCGGTGGCGAGATTCGTGCTGCAATTAAAGCTGGATTTCCTGCTTCTAAAATTGTTTTTGCAGGTGTTGGTAAAGCCGACTGGGAAATTAATCTAGGATTAGATTATGGAATATTCTGTTTTAACGTAGAATCTATACCAGAGCTTGAAGTTATCAACGAACTTGCTGGTGCTAAAGGTAAAATCGCTTCAATAGCTTTGCGTATTAATCCAAATGTAGGAGCACATACGCATGCTAATATTACTACCGGACTAAAGGAGAATAAGTTTGGTATTAATCTTGAAGATCTGGATAATGTTTTAGATGCTGTCAATGCACTTCCTAATGTTAAGTTGTTAGGATTACATTTCCATATTGGTTCACAGATCCTTGATATGGGCGACTTTGTGGGACTTTGTAATCGTGTAAACGAAATACAGGAACACATGTATCAACGCCGTATTATTGTTGAACATATAAATGTTGGCGGTGGACTGGGTATTGATTACCAACATCCAAACAGACAATCTATTCCTGATTTTGCTGCATATTTTGCAACATTCCATAAACACTTGAAATTACGCCCTTCACAAACATTGCATTTTGAATTAGGACGTTCAGTTGTTGGACAATGTGGAAGTTTAATAAGCAAAGTGTTATATGTAAAACAAGGAGCAAATAAGCAATTCGCCATTTTAGATGGTGGTATGACAGATCTTATTCGCCCGGCTTTATATCAGGCTTACCATAAAATTGAAAACATAACATCTGAAGAGCCAACGGAAAAATATGATGTTGTAGGTCCAATTTGTGAGTCTTCTGATGTATTTGGCAAGGCACTGGATATTAACAAAGTGAAAAGAGGAGATCTCTTTGCTCTTCGTTCGGCCGGTGCATACGGTGAAATTATGGCTTCTGGTTATAATTGCAGAGCTCTTCCTCAAGGATACACTTCTGATGAGCTAATTTAACTTCGATAAATAAACGAATAAGGGATGTCCAAAAGGCATCCCTTTTTTTAGCAAAAAAAATGATTTCAAAAGATATACTTTATGTTTAAAAAGAAAAATTCTATATCTATTAATTCCAATATTTAATGTAATTTTGCAGCAATAAATAAACAGAAAATACGCAATGGACTTATTTACCTTTAATATAGTCGAGATTATATTATTAGCCTCTATAGGTATATTACTAATTATACAAATAATCTACTATTTCAGTCTATACAACCAATTACATGTTCACAACAAAGCTGTAAGTGCAGGAGATTTAATATACGAAACAGATCTTCCTCCTATCTCTGTAATTATCAGCGCACGTAATGAATCTGAGAATCTCAGGAAATATCTGCCTTCCATTCTGGAACAAGATTATCCTAATTTTGAGGTTATCGTTATTAATGATGGTTCAACCGATGAAAGTGAAGATGTACTGACAATTCTTGAAGAACAATACACCAATTTATATCATACATTTACACCCGATGGTGCCCGTTACATCAGCAGAAAAAAACTGGCACTCACTGTAGGAATTAAGGCTAGTAAGTATGACTGGCTAGTATTTACAGATGCCGATTGCCGTCCGGCTAGCAAGGAGTGGTTAAGACTAATGGCCAGAAATTTCACACCACGCACAGAAATAGTTTTAGGATATAGCGGATATGAGCAAAATAATGGATGGTTCTATAGAAAGGCTTCATTCACTAACCTGTTTATGTCAATGCGCTTTCTAGGATTCGCGCTTATAGATAAGCCATATATGGGTATTGGACGAAATATGGCATACAGAAAAGAGTTATTCTTTAAAAATAAAGGATTCTCATCTCACCTAAACTTACAACGGGGCGACGATGACTTGTTTATAAACGAAGTGGCAACCGCTTACAATACAAAAGTTGAAACTTCTCCGGGTGCTATTATAAGAATGGAACCAGCATATGGATATAAAAGCTGGAAAGAAGAGAAAGTTAGCTATCTGGCAACTTCACACTTTTTCCATGGCGCTCAACGATACTTATTAGGTTTTGAAACAACTTCTCGCCTGCTATTTATCGCTACTGTTGTCGGAACAATTGCAATTGGTATTATTGACAAGCAATGGGTTGTGCTGGGCTTAGCAATCCTGGCGTACATTCTTCGATATATAATGCAGATTGTTATTATCAATAAAACAACCACTGATTTAGAAGAAAGAAAAAATTATCTTACGTTACCAATATTTGATATAGTACTGCCTCTTGATGTATTAAAGTTCAAATTATTCAGAACTATCAGGGGAAAAGGTGATTATATGAGAAGATAAAAAATAGCCCGTTATTCTATACGAAAAGCATTGGGGTTTGCCTCTTAATTTATTGGTGAATGGATTTAAATTATTGGTGAATGGTTGAGCAACCATTCACCAATAATTTTATAATAGAATCTCTATTATTCAAATTGGATGGATTTAGCCGGGTTAATCTTTGAAATGAGATAAGAAGGCCCAACTAACATCAAGACTGAAGCAATAAATGTTCCTGCATTCAATAAAAGGAACAGCCAGACATTAAACTCCACTGGCACATGGTCAATATAATATGTTTCGGGTTCTAACCTGAATAGATGGAATTTTGACTGAACAAAACAAAATAGTAATCCTACTATATTTCCCCAAAGCATACCTTTGCCTATTAAAAAGACTGAGAAATAAAGGAATATCTCGCGAATACTGAAGTTCTTGGCACCAAGCGCTTTCAAAATACCAATCATATTTGTTCTCTCCAGAATGATAATCAGCAAACCCGAAATCATTGTAAATCCGGCTACACCAACCATTAAAAACAAGATAACCCATACATTCATATCAAGCAAACTAAGCCAGGCAAAAACAGATGGATTAAGCTGCTCTATGGTCTGGGCATAATAAACACCACCATATTTATCAACTTCTTTATCTACATGCTGATACACATTATATGCCACTTTATCCAGCTGATCATAGTCGGTAATCTGAAGCTCCATTCCGGTAGCTTGTTCGGGTTCCCACTGATTTAAATGGTTTACAGTTCTGATATCCGTCAGCAGAAACAGGTTATCATATTCGGAGAAATTTGTCTGGTATATCCCCTTAATAGTGAATCTACGAGCGCGAACCTCGCTTTGAATATAATAAGTATAAATCTTGTCGCCTAACTTTAAGTTCAGCTTATTTGCCAAAGATTTAGAGATAAGCACTTCATTTGATGAAGCTGAATCTGAAAAAGCAGGGACTTCTCCTTCTACCAGATTTTTGCGAAAGAATGTAGGATCAAACTCCTGCCCCACTCCTTTTAAGACCATTCCCTGAAAAGCATTATCTGTCTTTATCATTCCTGGCTTTGTAGAATATCTCTGCACATGTTTTATACCAGGTATGGAAGAGAGGACTTTTATTAAGCTATCATTCGTAACAACCGGACGCGTTTCGTAAGAAAGAGATGAATCGAAGTTGCTAACCTGAATATGCGAACCAAACCCTACTACTTTACTTTTAATTTCATTTTTAAAGCCTATAACTACTCCTACAGAAATAATCATTACAGCCAGTCCAATCGCAATGCCAATCGTAGCAATGCGCACAGCTGGCTTTGAGACTTGCTTCTGAACCTCTTTACCAGAATATATTCTTCGAGCTATAAAAAGTGAAAGATTCATTTTTTACTTTCCTCCCATTAAAAAAGTTAATGACTTATTTTTATTAATTACATATTTTGTTAGAATCACAGGAATAACAAGACCTGCTATTACCGCCAGAGCCAAAGCTATAGAATATGTAAAGGGGGTAAATAAACCCATTTTTTCATATACCATTCTTACTGAATAAACTCCGGCCATATGAAGTAAATAGATATAAGCGCTATTTTTGCCTAAAGACATTAACCAGTTGTTACTTGATTTTTGAATTTCGTGAGCAATACAGATAACCATATAGCTACCGGATAAACCACAAATAAGATTCAAAAACTGTTTAAGATTCTCAGTATCAACAAAATCTCTTCTTCCATAAGCCAAAGTCAATATAACAATTGCAAAAATTGAGTGAGCTAATGATGGGCGGAGCTTTTGCTTGTCAGTCAATAAAAATAGAATTATTCCTGCCCAGAAATAGATAATGAATGAATGGACAAATGATAAATAGAATATTTGTGGAAGTGGAATAAAATAGAGAATTACAGAAAGAATTCCTAAAATAGTTATACCACCCTTTAATTTCGTGCAGAGAGCCGAAACCAAGAACACCACAAACAAAGTGTACATGAACCAAAGAAACACTGCCGATCCACCAACATTTGTGTAAAGAATTTCAAGAAGATAATGCCAGTCTACCGTTCGTTTTACCGGCATAAAGAGTCCCAAACCAAAATTCAGCAGAGCTATTGCTGCAGATATAAAGAAATAAGGAACCATCAGACGCAGAAACTTCTTCTTAAGAAATGGAAGTAACGAAATACCGTCTGGTTTCCTGCTCATAGACATTTGGAACAGAAAGCCAGACAATATCATAAATAGAGGCATATGAAATGAAAAAATTAGATTTTTTATTTCGCTGTAATAGGCCGGCATGTATACAGTGGAAGTAAAATGACCAACAACAACTAATATTATGCCAATAGCTTTAGAAAGCGTTATGTAATCATACTGCTTCATAAAGAAATTCAATCAACTCTCCCCGGATAGGCTTCCAATGCTTTACTTAAAATAAAGAGTGCTCTAGTCAGATCCTTTTTCTTTAACACATAAGCAATACGAACTTCATTGTATCCGGCACCCGGAGTAGTATAAAAACCTGAAGCCGGAGCCATAAACACGGTTTCGCCTTCGTATTCAAAATCAGAAAGACACCATGCGCAGAATTTATCAGAATCGTCAACTGGTAACTTTGCCACTGTATAGAAAGCTCCCATTGGTATCGGAGAATAAACTCCCGGTATTTTATTCAAGCCATCAATCAGGCACTTACGGCGCTCTACATATTCGTCATACGTTTCTCTTGAATATTCTTCGGGAGCATCTAAAGAAGCCTCAGCTGCAATTTGTCCAATCAATGGAGGACTAAGACGTGCCTGGCAGAACTTCATAACTGCGTTACGAACTTCTTTGTTCTTTGTAATTAATGCGCCGATACGGATACCGCATTCTGAATATCTTTTAGAAACAGAGTCAATCAAAACAACATTATTCTCGATACCTTCCAAATGACATGCTGATATATAAGGCGAACCGGTATAAATGAATTCACGATATACTTCATCAGAGAATAGGAACAAGTCGTACTTCTTAACCATATCCCTGATTTGATTCATCTCTTTGCGAGTATATAAATAGCCGGTAGGGTTATTAGGATTACAAATCAAAATACCTTTTGTACGCTCGTTAATCAGTTCTTCAAATTTCTCCACCTTTGGAAGAGAGAATCCTTCTTCTATAGTAGTTGCCACAGTACGAATCACAGCTCCGGCCGAGATAGCAAATGCCATATAGTTGGCATAAGCCGGTTCAGGAACAATGATTTCATCACCCGGATTCAAGCATGACATGAAGGCAAAAAGCACAGCTTCCGATCCACCGGTAGTAATGATAATATCATCTGCAGTGAGATTAATATTATATTTCGCATAATAATGGGTAAGCTTTTCCCGATAACTTTTGTAACCGTCACTAGGACTATATTCAAGAATTTTACGGTCTATATTACGAATGGCTTCAAGTGCGGCCTTAGGAGTAGGAAGGTCTGGCTGACCAATATTCAGATGATACACATGAGTTCCTCTTTGTTTGGCAGCTTCAGCTAACGGAGCAAGTTTCCTAATTGGTGAAGCGGGCATTTCTGTTCCACGAATGGATATAGTTGGCATACTTTCTAGTATTAAAATATATTTTCAATTGAGCTGCAAAGATAGGACTTCGAGAGTAACCAAGCAAACAAATAGTAAACAAAAATGAGGCTTAGTTTTCTTTAAGTCAATTTTTTGCATTAAAACTGTATTAAATCAAATTAAATATGTAGATTTGTTTAATCTTTAAATTGAATGTTCTATGATTACAGTCCACCTCATAACATTCGCTTCGGCTCTGCAAAACCAGATGTCCATCTATAAGATGCACGAAGTTCTTCTCAGTGAACTTGAGAAATTCTATATCATAAAAATCATTGATTATAAAGACTTGTATACCCTTACCGAAGATGATTTCAAAATTGTTTTCATAGCTACAGGAGGGATAGAAAAGTTCGTTATCCAATGCTTTGAATTCCTGCCTCAGCCCATGATTTTACTTACTGATGGTGTGCAGAATTCCTTTTCTGCCTCATTGGAAATTTCATATTGGATGCAATGTAAAGGACTAAAATCTGAAATACTTCATGGAGATATACGAAATACAGTTGAAAGGATTCATATTCATTACAACAATTTCGAATCTCAAAAAGCTCTTAAAGGCAAAAGAATTGGAGTTATTGGAACTCCTTCTTCATGGCTAATTGCAAGCGGAGTAGATTATTTGCTTTCCAAGCAACGCTGGGGAGTAGAGTATATTAACATCCCTATTGAGAATGTTACAAAGAGATATGCACTTATCGGTGAAGATGAGGTTGGGGAACAAGCTGCACATATTGCCGGAAAAGCTTTAGCCTGCAGAGAGGCCGACCCGGAAGATATGATAAATGCAATGCGCATTTATAAAGCTATAAAAGAGATTTGTGAAAAAGAAAAGTTGAATGCTATTACATTAAACTGCTATAAAATAATAACACTTTTAGGAACTACTGGGTGTTTGGCTATGTCATTGCTTAATGATGAAGGAATACTTGCCGGATGCGAAGGCGACTTGCAATCTATCTTTACTCTCATGGCTATAAAAGCTGTAACTGGTCGCTCGGCATTTATGGCAAACCCTATCAGGATTGATATTAAAAGCAACGAAATAGTAATGGCGCATTGCACTGTTAGCACAAAACTTACGGATAGATACATTATCCGAAATCATTTTGAAAGTAGCAAAGGAGTATCTATTCAGGGAATTCTACCAACAGGAGATGTTACAATAGTAAAATGTGGCGGGGAATGTCTGGACGAATATTATGTTGCTTCGGGAAGTTTAATTGAGAATACTAATTATCTGAATGTTTGCCGAACACAAATCCGAATCAGACTGGATAGTCCGGTAGATTATTTCCTCCGCAACCCGATAGGAAATCATCATATGATTGTTATTGGTAATTATGAAAAGAAATTGGATGCATTTTTTGCTTCCAACAATTGTAAAAGAGCAGAATAGAAACAAGTTGAGTGCTTGTTTCTATTCTATATAATATATTAAATATTTAAATCGAAATAGGTTTTTCCTGCCATTTACCAGAAACAAGCTCCATTACGCTATTTATTCCAACAGTCTTTAATGCCTGAAGGGCTTCTCTCCTACCATGATTTACCAGTTCCGGATAATGAGAATCTGAATTTACCACTAAAGGAATACGCATATCTCTGATAAGAGAAAAAGTTGTTTCATCGGGATAAAAGACACCAAGTTTATGATAGGCCTTAGTATTTATCTCCATTATATATCCCTTTTCATAAATAAACGCGAACAAATCTTTTAATGCATTCTTATACCATTCTTCTTCTGTAACACCAGGCTGACAATAAGAGACATTATATGCAATTTTATCAGCATGCCCCACAATGTCGAAACCTCCAAGCTCTACCATAGACATTAATTTACTGAAATAAGCAAGAGAAGTAGACTTTACATCATTATGAAAATGCTTCTCCAGCTTTTCTTTAAAGTTCTCTTTACTGCAGTCTATGTCTACAACTTCTCCCTGATCGTCTGCCAGAAGATGAACAGAGCCAATACGATAATCCAGAGGGAGGTTACGAAAATAATCTATTGAAGGGTTACTTTCCTCATCTAAATAATCTATCTCCAATCCAATATATAGCTCTATTTTATCCTGGAATTCTTTCTTCAAAGCATAAAACTCATCCAGATAAGGCGTTACATCTTCCTTTTCCATAGTCCATCGGGTAGGAAAAGGAAGCGGAGCATGAGAGGAAATGCCATACGAAGTAAATCCCTGGCGCACAGCTTCAACTACAAATTCTTTCATAGGAGCACGTCCATCGCAGAAAGATGTATGACTATGATAATTTGTCAGATTCATTTTATTCTTCTATTTCGCTTAGTTCAAGCCATCTCATTGTCTTTTCATCAATAAGATCAATAAGTTCTGCAATTCTTTTCGATTTCTCAGTCAACAAAGCTGCTGATAAAGAACCACTGCAAAGATCGGCTTCCAAATCTGCTTTTTCCTGTTCCAGATCTTCCAGTTCCTTCTCAATCTGAGCATATTCCATCTTTTCTTTGTAAGACATCTTGCGTTTATCGTTAGTACGAACTCTTGCAGTTTTATCTTCTTTAGGCTTTTCGGCTTCTTTTTCTTTTTGTTTCTTAGCCTCATTCCAATCGCGGTAATCGGAATAATTACCTGGGAAATCCCTAATATCTCCCTGACCGTTGAACACCAGCAAGTGATCAACAACTTTATCCATAAAGTAGCGGTCGTGAGAAACCACAATCACACATCCTTTAAAATTAACCAGATAATCTTCAAGGACATTGAGCGTAATAATATCAAGATCATTTGTAGGCTCATCGAGTACAAGGAAATTAGGATTTCGCATTAATACCGTACAAAGATAAAGCCTTCTTCTCTCCCCTCCGCTTAATTTATAAACATAGCTATGCTGAGTCTCGGGGGTGAAAAGGAAATGTTGCAGAAACTGAGATGCAGTAAGCTTTTTGCCATCGCCTAATTCAATTACTTCAGCTATTTCTTGCACCACATCAATCACCTTCATCTGATCGTCGAACTGCAACCCATCCTGTGAATAGTAACCAAAGCGTACTGTCTCTCCAATATCAATAGTTCCTTTATCCGGTTGTGCTTGTCCCATTAATATTTTAATAAAGGTAGACTTTCCGGTTCCGTTATTACCAACAATGCCCATCTTTTCATATCGAGCAAAGATATAAGAGAAATCATCCAATATCTTCAGGTCTCCAAAACTTTTATAAAGATGATCGGCCTCAAATATTTTAGAACCAATATAACTAGCTTTTACGTCGAGCTTTACATTATCGTTATTGAAACGCTGCTTAGCAACTTTCTCTATTTCATAAAACGCATCCTGTCTGTATTTTGCTTTATGTGCTCGTGCTTGTGGCATACGGCGCATCCAGTCAAGTTCTGTGCGATAAAGATTATTCGCACGTTCAATTTCTACATTCGTTGAATCAATCCGTTCTTGTCTTTTCTCCAGATAGTAACTATAATTCCCTTTATATTGATAAACCTGCTTGTTATCAATCTCAATAATCTCAGAGCAAACTCTATCAAGGAAATACCGGTCGTGAGTTACCATCAGCAAACTAACATTTGTACGTCTGAGATATTCTTCCAACCACTCTGTCATATCGAGATCCAAATGATTGGTAGGCTCATCGAGAATTAACAAGTCCGGTTCGGTAATCAATGTATTTGCGAGTGCCACTCGTTTCAACTGCCCACCTGAAAGATGTTTTACCAGTTGATCGAAGTTACGAATCTTTAACTGCGAAAGAATTTGTTTTGCTTTACGTTCATAATCCCATGCTTTTTCATGATCCATTCGGATTAATAATTCCTGTAATCCGGGATTACCTTTTGTTTCCATACAAGCTTCATACTCTTTAATCAGCTGCACAGTTTCATTATTTGAATGAAAACAAGCTTCCAGTACCGTTAAGTCTTCGGGATACTGAGGGTCTTGTTCCAGATAAGCTATGCGTAGATCTCGTCTGAAGACAATATTCCCGGCATCGTATCCTTCTTTTCCTGCAATAATATTTAATAAGGTTGTCTTTCCGCTACCATTTTTAGCTATAAGACCAATCCTCTGTCCTTCTGCAATACCAAATGAAATTTCATTAAATAGAACAAGGTCACCAAACGATTTGGTTAACCCATCAACCTGCATATAACTCGCCATCTTTTTTTCTAATTTTAATTCAATTCATTTTCCACTTTCAACTTAACATCTTGAAAAATAGCATTCAAATCACATGGTTGACCAGAATGGACTAAGTCCCAGATTATCTCTGAAGGATATATAATCAGTTTACTTTCATTAAAACGTAATCCCGGAATTTCCTTATTACCGTTAATTACCGTAACCCATTCCATACCATCAATCTGGTTTTCAATAACTGTACCAAAAGCAATTCCAAAAGATTCCCACACTTCTCTTTGCTGAGGTTTAAAGCTGCTACTATCAACAATTTGTTGAATCTTAGCAATATCCTCTTCCAATGAAGTAAAATCCTTCTTAATTTGTTTTTTAATTGTACTTGAAGCCCAATCGAAAGCCTCATTTACAACATTAATTTCCAATACTCGTATTGGTATAATTTCATTTATTTGTTTGCCTTTCGGATAAGCTTTCAAGGAAGATATTATTTCTTCAGCTTCGGTAATATCATTTCCGCGGGGAACAGTAAATGTACATTCGAATGCCACATTACCTATTCCGATTATCCAGACATGAGTTACATAATAGGATCCTTCTTCCTGAAACATTTCTTTGCTATAAGCACAAACCAGCTCACCAAGTTTAACCAGCGAAGAATTTTCATTCTGCTTCAGTTCATAATCTACCGATTCTTTTCCATACCCATTATTTCTATCGTCACGGTATGCTGAAATTCTAAAATTACCAGTCCATTTATTTGGATTGTAAAATAGGAAACTATCTTCTGCATCCTCGAATTCGTTCCAGGATGAAGGGTAAATTAAAGAGAACCAAGCTCCGGGAGAAATAAACTTTTTTCCTTTTTCGATCATATATATATTTATCTTATTCTTTATCTATTATTGTTTACTATTTACCTATAGGCTGAATATTGCGCCTTACCCCTCTCGAAATTTCCAGATACATGAAAAAGCGCTGACGAGTTCTAATTCCATTCAAATTCTTTTCAAACAATTTATTTGCATATTGCTTAGACTTCTCAAAAGTTATGCGAGACATTTCATTTTGCGATTTGCCCACAATTGTTGAATCCAGCTTTTCGTCGGGAAAGAAATCATCCAGATTTACATCACCAATCATCGTAGTTTCAAGAAATTCTTTTTTCTTATGATTCTTATCCAGATAATATCCCACAAACATGTGGCCAGGCATTCTTACTAAAATTGGATCAAGATTAATTGCTCTCAACAAAGAAGCAAACAAAACACTTCCATCAACGCAATTAATTTGCGAAGATTCCAAGGCATCATCCAAAGTTCTGACTCGTTGGGAAAAAGCAACATTTGATGAAAGGCTGGATGTTGAAACAGAACTATACTTAAAGTTTCTTTTCTGCAATACATTCCATAAAACGTATACTTGTTTGTCTACCGAGCCCGGTTTATCCGACTGATAACCAACGAAACGATTAACAATACGTGTATTCAAGGCTTCACGAAGTAGTTTATCAATCATTGGATGTTCTTCATTTACATATGCAGCAAAGAATATCCCGGTATCGTGAAATTGTTGCTTACTATCCAAATAAGCAAGCAGGCATTCGTTAATACTTCTCACAGAAAATGTGCGAACCTTCTGCCCCAGACTAGTTCCATTAACCTCAACTTCAACGGAAACGCTAACAGGAGCAGCCTGAATATTATTTTTCAGTGCATTATAATTCCATATTACATCCGGAAAAATCTGATATACCGTACCCGATTCCTCCAGTACAAATTCAGAAACAGATTTTTCAAAATAAGGGGTTTTACCTAGCGTAATTCTAACTTTGCTATTAGCCCTCCCTGATCTCAGACGAATAATAAAGCCCGATTTTGGATTACCTAAATAATGATTTCCTGCCGGTTTAATAACGACAGTATCCGTTGTTGCAATAGAGAGAATTGCTGAAGGGAATATATTACCGCCTAGTTCATCATTTAATTCATAATCGCGTCTAAAAAGTCCATCATTGTATAGGTAGATCCCGCTAACAGTCACAATTATTACTAACGCAACAATTGCAACAGTCTTCCATATATTAATCTTTTTCATCTGACATACATAATAATGAAACAAATATAACTATAAGTTTTGGTACATAAAAGCATCGTAACAACTTTGTAACATCTATTTCATTCATACGTAATATAAAAGCTACATCTTTGCAATTAATTAATAAGAATGTATATATTTGTACAACATCATAAACAAAAGAAATTATGAACACCAATAGAATTTTAGTTGTTGACGACGAAGAAGATCTTTGTGAAATTTTAAAATTTAATTTAGAGAATGAAGGCTATGAAGTAGATACTGCAAATTCGGCAGAAGAAGCATTAAAATTAAATATTAGCGATTATAGCTTATTATTATTGGACGTTATGATGGGAGAAATTTCCGGATTCAGAATGGCCAGTATGCTTAAAAAAGAAAAGAAGACAGCTAATATTCCAATAATCTTCATAACAGCAAAAGATACAGAGAATGATACCATTACAGGTTTTAACCTTGGAGCTGACGATTATATTTCGAAGCCATTTTCTTTGCGTGAAGTTATATCACGGGTAAAAGCTGTGATTCGCCGTACTACAAATAACACAGAAAAAAGCTCTACAGAACAAATCTATTTCGAAACGCTGGTTATTGATATTACAAAAAAGAAAGTCACCATTGACGGAGAAGAAATATCTCTGACCAAAAAAGAATTTGAAATATTACTCCTTTTACTGCAAAACCGAGGAAGAGTTTTCTCCAGAGAAGACATTCTTTCCAAGATATGGAGTGATGAAGTTTGTGTATTAGACCGCACCATTGACGTAAATATCACTCGTTTGCGAAAGAAAATAGGCAGCTATGGGAAACATGTTGTTACCAGGCTTGGTTATGGATACTGTTTTGAATGTTAACGAGCTATTATAATTATTCAATATGACAATTGCCAACAAACCAATATTATCCCTAAACCAGAAATTATTACTCTCTGTTATACTTTTATTTGCAGCGTTTTCCTTATGTTTTATTGGTTTTCAATATAACAGAGAAAAAGAGTTTAAAGTAGAACTACTTAATACTAAACTTCAAGATTACAATGCACGCTTATATGAGGTAATTTGCGACTCGGGAGATATTGAAAAAGCACTAAACAAATACACAAAAAGACATACCATTAAAGACCTCCGTGTTACCATTATAACTCTTGACGGTAAAGTAATCTATGATAATCTAAAAAAAGACTACAATAAGATTGAGGATCATTCAAACAGACCTGAAGTTAAACTGGCTTTAAGTAAAGGCAATGGATATGATTTGAGAAGAACATCCGAAACAACCGGATATCCATCATTCTATTCTGCTTCTTTGTATGATAAATACATTGTTCGTAGTGCGCTGCCTTATAATATGGATTTAGTTACCAGTTTAAAAGCTGATTACAAGTTTGTTTGGTTTACGGCGATAGTTACGCTAATACTGACCATAATTTTCTCCAGATTTACTAAAAAGATAGGAACCTCTATTGCTCAGCTGAGAGAATTTACCAGACGGGCAGACCGCAATGAGGCTTTGGATATGGATATGGCTAACGCATTCCCAAATAATGAATTAGGTGATATTTCTCAGCATATCATCACAATTTATAATAGATTGCATGATACTAAAGAAGCTTTATATATAGAAAGGGAAAAGCTTATTACCCACTTACAGATTTCACACGAAGGACTAGGTATTTTTACTGCCGACAAGAAAGAGATTCTCGTTAATAACCTTTTCACCCAATATAGTAATCTTATATCGGATGTTAATCTTCAAAATGCAGAGGAAGTTTTTTCTTTACCCGAAATTCAAGAAATTACTGAATACATAAGTAAGGCACAAAAAAGGCCTGCCGGTAACGAAGAACGCCGAATGTCTATAAATTTAGATAAAAACGGACGAATATTTGTTGTAGAGTGCATCATTTTCCAGGATAAGAGTTTTGAGATTTCTATCAATGACATTACACAAGAGGAAGAGCAGGTTCGAATGAAAAGGCAACTAACTCAGAACATTGCACACGAACTTAAAACTCCCGTAAGCAGTATTCAGGGATATCTGGAAACTATTGTTAATAATGAATCTCTTCCAAAAGATAAACTGAAAACATTTCTGGAACGTTGCTATGCTCAAAGTAACAGACTGACCCGACTTTTAAGAGACATATCTGTGCTTACACGAATGGACGAAGCAAGCAACATGATTGATATGGAAAAAGTAGAAATCAGTTCTCTTGTGCAAAGTATTATTAAAGATGTGGCTTTAGAATTAGAAGAAAAAAACATCAAAGTAAGCAATGCTTTGAATAAGGAATTGCCAATACGTGGAAATGCTTCGCTGCTATATTCTATATTCCGGAATTTAATGGATAATGCCATTGCATATGCAGGAAACGATATTTCTATTAATATAAAATGCTTTAGAGAAGATGAATCATTCTACTATTTCAGTTTTTCTGATACCGGAGTAGGTGTTGCGCCAGAGCATTTAAACAGATTGTTTGAACGTTTTTATCGGGTAGATAAAGGGCGCTCACGAAAAATTGGCGGTACAGGTTTGGGACTGGCTATCGTAAAAAACTCCGTAATTATTCACGGAGGAAATATATCGGCCAAAAACAATCAGGGTGGTGGTTTAGAATTTATATTCACACTAGCCAAAAGCTAAAATCAATATTGAAAGTAAAAAAGATCTCTTCTATATTGGTTCTCCTAAATTAATTATTAACTTTGCGGTGCATCGGTTCTCTGTTTTTACTTAAAAACAGAGATTAAAAGGGAATCAGGTGAAAATCCGGAACAGTCCCGCTGCTGTAAGTTTCTATAAAACGTTATAAGCAAACACTCAATACCACTGAACTATAGTTGTTCGGGAAGGAGCTTAATAACGGAAACAAGTCAGAAGACCTGCCATGCTTGTATTTCAACAGCTTTCGAGGACAGAGCCATTGAATCTTATAACCGTTTTTACAACATTCCGGTTATTCGCTATCATTTTTTATACTTAATACAACAAAAGCAATAGGATTATTATATCCTTTTGAAAGAGTGAATACTTAATGACAATAGTATATAATCAATTAAACTCTGCCAAGTTTATTGAAAACACGCCCGGTCGAAGTGATTCGCCCGGGTCTGTTTTTTTCTATCTGTTATGATGGATATTATCGTTATACCGTTCAAACCCAGCAGCATTGATTCTCTTTTTTGCCTGACGGGTTGCATTAAAAACAACATTCTTCAATTCTACAGATTCCGCACGAAAATCATCCTCCTCTTTTCCCGTTTTAATTTGTGCCGTAAGCTGAAAAGTTCCGTAACCATCAATGGTAACACTATGACCATCTTTCAGCTTTTCCTCAATAAAAGCCGCAATCCGTGTAAATGCGCTCAAAAGCTCTCCCTTCTTTGCCGACGAACCGCCACTGAGTTCTTCGGCCAAATCTTCTGTTCTATAGTTATTTTTACTTTTTACGCTTACCCAATTAGATTTCTTCAACTCACCTGTTTTACTACTCTTAATAGCATAGGTGTGAACACTGTAACGAATTGCCATTTTTTCCTTTTTAGATTAAGTGATTACTCTTATCATATTAATTATTTAATCCCGAAAAACTCTTTTTAGGGTCTAGACCCTAACCAAACAAGGTCGTGAGGCTAAATAATCAGGGTCGCGACCTCAATCGAACAGAGTCACGACCTTAATATTAATATATATAGACAAAGATAATAATTCTCTGAGAATAAACAGCTAATTGCCTGCCTTTACTTTTATAAGAGAAAAAGATTAAATAAAGGAAAATGAAAGAAATAATTGTGAATATGGAATTTCTTTCTAACTTTGCGGTGCTTTGGTTCACTATATCTCCTTATCGGAGAGGTGATTAAAAGGGAATCAGGTGAAAATCCTGAACAGTCCCGCTGCTGTAAGTTTCTACAAAAACGTTGTAAGCAAGCACTCAATACCACTGAACAATATAGTTCGGGAAGGCGCTTACCAACGGAAACGAGTCAGAAGACCTGCCAGACATTTTTAAGTATAAAGCTTGCGAGGAACGAGCTTATCACTAAGAAATTCAATTTTTTTATTACTTAATTTATAAAGACATAGACAAGATGAAAAAGATCTATTCTCTATTACTGCTTACTGTGGTAATACTTTGCAGTTGTGACAATAACGACGATAATTCTAATGTTATTGACAGTACAACCGTTACCTTAAATCTACAAGGAAAACTTAGTTCACCCGAATCTGAATTTACAGGAGTATTCAAAGATGAACCAGCCGGTTCGTACAGCTACAAGAATACATTTGTAGATCAAACCGGATATTTTGTTTTTGATAGTTATGTAACAAGCAGTTCATCTTTTGGCGGCGGATTTACTTATACAAATAAAACAGATAAAACAACTACAGGATATACAAACAACAGTGCAATTACTGGTACAGGAAAACTAAGTGCAACTTATATTACTGTGAATCCAAGTGCATACTCAACAGATAAATTCCGTTTTGCAGGCAATTTAAGTCACTCTATAAAAGGAATGTATGTAACAAACAGCACTTATGCTTACCTTTCTATGAAGAATGGAGACAATATTGCCAAGAAGTTTGTTGATGGCGACTGGTTTAAGCTGACTGTTACAGGTTTGGATGCACAAGGAAACACTACTGGTACTGTAGATTTTTACCTTGCAGATTACCGCGATGGGAAAAAGATTTTGATAGATCAGTGGACTTGGGTTGATCTTTCTGCTCTTGGTCAGGCAGCACAGGTTAAATTTAGCATGACTTCTACCGACAATGGAGATTGGGGAATGAATACTCCTGCATATTTCTGTATGGACGGATTTACAATCGAACTTTAATTACTTTACTTATAGATGTCTAACACTCGAAACATTATTTTCTCTTTAGCAATCTCTTTCTGCGCCAGTTCGCTTGTTTGGGCGCAGAAAGCAGATTCTGTCCGTGTTCACACATTGGGCGAGGTCGTTATAAAAGAGAGTAAAAAGGAGAAGGAGTTTCGTTCTACGACTCCTCTTCAGGTGTTGGATGCCAACCAATTAAAACAGTCCGGTTCACTTTTGGTATCTGATGCCGTGAAATTCTTCAGCGGAGTAGTTGTGAAGGATTATGGAGGCATTGGCGGATTAAAAACAATCTCGGTGCGTAGTCTGGGAGCAAACCACACAGCTGTGGTTTACGACGGAATTACGATTAACGATTCTCAAACCGGACAGATTGATTTAGGAAAACTCACTCTCGACAATGTTGAGGAAATAAGCTTACTAAGCGGACAAGATGATAATATCTTTCAGTCGGCACGTCTTTTCTCGGCTGCTAGTGTTCTGAATATTAAGAGTCCGGCTCCCGTATTCACCAAAAAAAAGACAAATGCCAGTGCTACTTTTAAAGGGGGAAGCTTTGGCTTGCTTAATCCCGGTTTTCATCTGAACCATCAATGGAACAAAATATTTTCTTCTTCTGTAAACGCAGATTATATGCGGGCAGATGGAGACTATCCTTACACTCAGCTTAACGGAACTGCAACCGAAAGACTGAAACGCTTAAACTCTGATATAGAAACTGTAAAGACTGAGGCTAATTTGTTTGCGCATTTCAGCAATCACGAAAAAGCAAGCATGAAGGCTTATTATTATTTCTCAGACAGAGGTCTTCCTTCTAATAAACTATATAATTCGCGGGCACAGAACGTTTGAAAGACAATAACTTCTTTGCTCAGGCTTATTATGAAAATAAATTTTCCGACAGATGGAGTCTTTTAATGAATGGAAAGTTTAACTGGGGATATAATAAGTACAGCAATCCGGATAATGCAACTTACAACGCCGCAACAGAAAACAACTATTACCAAAACGAATATTACCTTTCGGGCACTGTTATGTACCGCCTAAGCCCGCTTCTCTCTTTCTCTCTGGCAAATGATGGTAGCATAAATACCATGAGGGCAGATATGGCAAACTTTGTCTACCCCACCCGCTTTACCTTACTGAATGCTTTTGCCGCCAAGTATGTAAACAATCGCTTTACAGCAACGGCACATATTCTATCTACTTTAACCCGCGAATCAGTTAGAACAGGAACAGCAGCCGATAATCGCAACCGATTGTCACCTTCTGTCAGCCTCTCTTATCAGCCAATAAAGAAAGAGAATCTGCGATTAAGATTACTCTATAAAGATATTTTCCGTCTGCCTACGTTCAATGATTTATATTACGTAACAATAGGTACACGGTCTCTCAAGCCCGAACAGGCCAGTGAATACAGTGCCGGAGTAAACTGGATAAAGAACATCAATCACATAATTCCATTTATCTCTTTATCTGTAGATGGTTTCTATAACAGAGTAAGTAACAAGATAGTAGCTGTACCGTCCAAGAATCTTTTTGTATGGAGTATGCAAAACATTGGAAGGGTTGATATTCGAGGGTTGGAGAGTAATCTTGAAACGGCATTCAGCCTTAACAGCAAAATAAAGCTCACAGCTACCGGAAATTATACCTACCAAAGGGCAATGGATAAGACAGATAAGTACAATATGCCCGATAAGGTAACATATAATCACCAGATTCCTTATACGCCGCGTCATTCCGGATCTGCCCGACTTGGTTTTGAGACTCCGTGGATTAACCTATCATACACAGTAATGACCTCGGGTGAACGTTTCTCAAACCAATATAACGCGCCGGAATATCGGTTAGATGGTTACACAGAACACAGTGCATCTGTATGGAGAACTTTTAAACTGATAAGATTCAGCATTTCGGCTCAGGCAGAAGTCCTTAATCTCTTTGATAAAGAATATGAGATAGTACAAAATTATCCAATGCCCGGCAGACAGTTCAGGGGTAGCATTCGAATTATTTATTGATATGAAAAACAAAATATTATATATTATCCTGGTTCTCACATTAATGGTCAGTGCATGTGACGATACCATCGTGCTGCAAGACACCGGAGATCATCCCACTGAAACTGAAACAGCAGGAATGTATATTCTTTGTGAAGGACTGTTTAACATGAACAACAGTACACTCTCTTTCTACGATTTCAATAAAAGCGAAATGCAGTCTTTTCAGGATTCGGATAAGAAAGGAAGTGATAAAACCAGCTATGATTATTTTAAAATGGCAAATGGCAGAAAGCTTGGTGATACGGCAAATGATTTGCAACGCTATGGATCCAAACTTTACTGTGTGGTTAATGTTTCCAGCCAAATAGAGGTATTAAACATATCAACAGGAGTATCTCAGAAACAAATTCCTTTATTCAACGAAAATGGAGTGGCTCGTCAGCCCCGCTACTTTGCTTTCTATAAAGACAAAGCATATATCTGTAACTTCGACGGCACAGTAGCACGTATTGACACAACAACGCTTGAAGTTGACGGAATTGTAAAAGTGGGACGCAATCCCGATGGTATCTGTGTGGCCAATGGAAAACTTTATGTTGCCAATTCCGGCGGACTGAATGAAACGAATCTGGATAACACAGTCTCTGTAATAGACACGAAAACTTTTACCGAAACAAAAAAAATCACTGTCCGCAATAACTTAGGAACCATTCTTTCCGACGAAGCCGGAAATGTTTATGTGGTATCTCGTGAATCTTACAATTATACTATCGGTGACTATGATTGTAAACTGCATCGCATTGACAGCGAAACAGATAAATTGATTAAAACCTACGATTTATCAGTCGTAAGCTTTACTATATACGGGCATCTGGCATATCTGTACAGTTACAACTCAAACGTAGAATCCATACAGGTTATGGATACTCGTACTGGAGAAATTATTGATGATAATTTCATTAAGGACGGAACAAAAATTACCCGTACATATAACATAGAGGTAAATCCTGTGAACGGAGATGTTTATATCTGCGATGCTCAAAACTATGTAATCAATGGCAGCATTATTTGCTTCACTAAAGATGGAGTGCATAAGTTTACCATTGATGCAAAAGGCATTAACCCAAACTCTATTGTATTTACAAGTAGTAAAAGCACCAGTCAGCCATCAGATCCAACGGACAACAGTAAGAGTTCATACGTTACAAAAGTACTTGAATACGTCCCTGCACCGGGACAATTCGTGAATGTACTTCCCGAATATACAAGTGGCGACAATGCATCTTCTATGTGTGCTAAGTGCCTGAACTATTTCAATAAGGATTATGCAGTATCACTCGGAGCATTCGGTGGATACATAACCGTGGGCTTTGATCATACCATTGCCAATGTATCGGGAGAATATGATATAAAAGTGCTGGGAAATGCATTCGATGGCAGCGCCGAACCGGGCATTGTTCTAGTTTCTGCTGATACCAACAAGGATGGATTACCCAACGATGAATGGTATGAACTGAAAGGTTCGGAATACAGCAATGCATCCACCATTCACAATTACGAAATTAAATACTATAAGCCTACTGGCTCAACAGATAATATACGCTGGACAGATAATCAGAACAAGGAAGGAAATGTTTTGCATAACTCCTATCACGCACAAGCTTATTATCCGCAATGGATTAGCGCAGAAACAATGACCTTCAACGGTTGCCGCCTTCCAGATAACGGAGTATATAGTTCCTCACAAGGAAAATGGATTATGGCATCTTACAGTTATGGATATGCCGACAACCACTCAAACACTTCAGATGGTTGCAAGCTGAAGTTCGATTGGGCTGTAGACAAGAATGGCAATAGTGTAACTGTAAAAGGAGTCGATTTTATAAGAATATACAGTGCAGTCAATCAATCCTTAGACACCGTTGTAGGAGAAATATCGACAGAAGTCTCCGGAGTAGAAGATCTTCATCCGGCACAAAGTGGTGAATCTTCCATCCTGACTAAAAGCCGCTAAGCGAATCTGTTTTAAAATTAAATAAAAACTCAAATAGGTAAAGCAATAATCGTTGACAAAATCTATTTTCAAACTGAGTAGATAACCAACAACTTATAGAATTCCGGTAAAACACCATTTTATAATTTAGGCAAGAGCAGAAAGAACAGAAAGATCAACACCATGTAATTACAAAATCAGGATGAGTCTGGTAATAGACAAGGAAACTTTGTTGAGCATCTGTCTTTAACTCTTTTGCATCAAACGAGCCTTTCTCTTCCGGAATAAAAGGTTCTATCAGCAAATACTTTTTAAAGTCGGCCACTTGTTCGCCAAGCACCTTGAAAACAGTTTCTTTACCCGACCAGTACAATAGCAAGTGATAAACCTCTTTATCAGGATTAATAGCCTTCATTTCCTGTTCACTCAGGAACTTTGCACCAAGTTTAAGAATCCTTTCTCCATATTGCTCAATATCTATTCCAACTTTCTTTTGAGCACTCAGGATAACCGCAACATATCCACGAGTATGAGAAATACTGATATAAAAAGATTGATCAGACAAATAAGGCATACCAGAAGGATAATATTCAATTTGCTTCTCTTCTCCGCAAAGACTTTTCAAGAGAGCACGTACAGAAAGCCATTCCAAACGTCTGCCTTTGGCGGATAAATGCTGCATCTTCTCCTTTATTTGAAATGGATCGGAAAAAAGCGAAAGCAAATCATCTTCCGTTTCTTCCATTTTCCAGATTCCCCATCTGTAATCAGCTTCAATATGTGTTTCAAAAACTGCCATGCTTAATGAGATTTTACTTTAAACGATTCCATAATACGAATAATGTCTCTACGAATATAGTTCAATGCCGGTGCAATAGAATCAACATCTGGTGTCATATTAAAGTAGAGAGAAGCATTGAAAAAATAGTGATTGCTATCTGTCAAAGCTATCTGAACAGGAGTTGCAACATTACCTTGAATATCATATAATATTCCATGTACATGAGACAAGTCATTATCGTATCTCTTTTCATTAATTGCGGTAGCCACTGTTGAATGCTGATAAACCATTTTACGGCTTTCTTCTGCAAAATCCCGGAATTTATCAGAGGTTATGGCATGATAAGTACAGTATAACTGTGCATTCAGTGAAGGATAAATTACATTACAGAAGTACTCGCCCGGTTTATTCTTTTGCCAGGTAAGCTTTGCCTGATTAGACAAATCAAAAGTAAATGGCAAAGAATCTGTAGAAGAAGCATACACAGCTTTTGGGAAATTCAATTTAGAATTCGCCTTCTCCTTTTTTTCAGATGCAGGAGACGAGCAAGCCATCATTACCAAAAGCAATAATAGCAAGATATAAATACCCATAAAAATTTTATAAGTCTGCTGCCTCTTCATGGATAGTAAATTTAACCTTTAAAATACGACGTTCATCCATTTTCAGAACTTCAAAGTCATAATCTTTATAACTTATTACCTCATGCAAAGCCGGAAATTCACCTTTTATTTCCAACAGTAAACCAGCAAGAGTATCAGCATCTCCGGCAATCTGTTCAAACTCAAAATTACTGATATTGGCTATTTTGTAGAAATCAGTGAGCTGGGTTTTCGCTTCAAAAATATAACTATTATCATTCAACTTAACGAAGGTATTTTCTTCTTCATCATATTCATCGCGAATCTCACCAACTATTTCTTCTAAAATATCTTCCATAGTGACTATACCGGAGGTTCCACCAAATTCATCCACAACAATAGCAATATGAATTTTGTTTGCCTGAAAATCTCTCAGCAAATCATCAATCATTTTTGTTTCCGGCACAAAATAAGCCGGACGGATAAGCGACTGCCAACGAAAGTTATCAGCCTTATTCAAATGAGGCAGCAAGTCTTTTATATAAAGAATTCCTTTAATGTTATCTCTCGATCCGGAATATACCGGAATACGTGAATAAACATTTTCAATAATGCACTGCAACACCTCTTTATAAGATGCCTTAATACTCAAATCAACCACATCTAAGCGTGAGGTCATAATCTCTTTTGCCGTTTCACCACCAAAGCGGATAATTCCTTCGAGTATCTGCTTTTCGTCTGATAAATCTTCTTTGTCTGTAAGTTCTAGCGCATGAGATAATTCATCAACCGACAAACCATAGCTTTTTCTTGGCAGATATTTATTAGCATAAGTATTAGAGCGAATCAATATCAATACAATTGGCAAGAACAGGTATTCAAGAACTTTTATAATTGGAGCCGCAAACCTACAAAAGGAAAGTGTACGTTGCACCGAATAAATTTTAGAAATAATCTCACCAAAAAACAACAGGACAAAAGTTAATGCAAAAGTAAATATTAAAACTCCCATCCAGGTTGAACTACCATTACTAAAAACGTCCAAAAAGAATGCATTACATAGCATAATTATTGCTACGTTGACAAACATTTTAGTTACATGAATTGTAGCCAATAAACGATCTGATTTCTCAAGAAGAGAACGGAGATTTCTATCTGAAAGTTTATTACGCAATCCGATGGTATTCAAATCGGATGTTGAAAGAGAAAAAAAGGCTATCTCTGAAGCAGAAGTAAAGCCCGAAACAAACAATAACAGAATAGCTGAAAGAAATGCTATTTCTGCAAAAAAAGAGGAAGAGTTTACGGTTACACCGCTAAAAACATTTGCCAATTGGCATAAAAACGCATCTGGGTCCAAAGAATTAAATTTTAGTTAGACATCTTGTTCGAATTATGAATAAAAACTATGCAATATGAATCAGATAGCATGCTACTATCTGATTCATATTACACAATTCATAATTCCTCAATTAAAAGGGCAAATCATCTGTTGAATTATCCTGGGGAACAGGCTGAGATTGCACCGGTGCACTTTGAGGCTGTGCCTGTTGAGGTGCATAAGACTGATTACCCCCCTTAGGAGTAAGCATTTCCATTGAATCTGCAAAAATCTCAGTAATATATCGTTTTGCTCCACTTGGATCGTCATAAGAACGAGTTCTTATTTTCCCTTCAATATATAATTTATCACCTTTATGAACATATTTTTCTGCTACTTCAGCCAATCCTCTCCATAAAACAATATTATGCCATTCAGTTCTTTCAGGAACTTGTGTGCCATTGGCCAAAGTATATCCTTTATCTGAAGTTGCCAATGTAAAGTTTGCTACTGCTACGCCACTATCCAAGTATCTAACATCAGGATCTTTCCCAACATTTCCAATCAATATCACTTTATTTACAGACATAAAAATTAGTTATTTTAATTATATATTAATCATTTAGCCTTCAAAAATAATCAGAAATACAACATTAAGCAAGTATTAAGTAATTAATTTATAAATATTTCTCTAAAAAGCTGTGTATCAAACGAGAGACTGCATACTTGTCAATATCTGCAATTAAGACCTTTATGTATGAAGAAAAAGAAGTTGAATTATCTGGTAAAATAACTTCATAAAAATTAGTATAAATTACTCTGTGAGAAAGTACATGTTTTACATTCTTGTTTAAACAATGAATAACCGGTTTCTCATTCGGAGCAAATAACTGCTGAAATTCCGGTAAGGCAAACAGCTCCTCATCTCCAAGCGACTTATCTGTTTCAACTAATGGAAATTCAAACAAATTCTTCCAAATATCATTTTCACTTCGCTTATTTAAAAAGGTATACGCGCCCATGCGTACATATAAATAATTAAAATATCTGTTGGTTGTCTTTGTCTTGTTTTGTTTCACAGGCAAGATGTTTACCAGATTATCCTTTAAAGCCATACAAGAGTCAGCTAGCGGACAAGAAGAACATCCCGGAGAAGCCGGAGTACATTGCAATGCACCGAAATCCATTATAGCCTGATTATAAATTCCAGGTTTTGATTTATCAAGGAACTCACCCGCCAATGAAGCAAACAACTTTTTCCCTTCGGTAGAATCTATAGGAGTCTGTATACCCAGATAACGAGACAACACCCGGTACACATTGCCATCCACAACAGCATAAGGTAAATTATAAGCAAAAGAGCAGATTGCTGCAGCCGTATACTCTCCTACTCCCTTCAGAGCCAAAATGTCAGAATAAGTATCAGGAAAATCTCCATTGATACTTTTTGCAGCTGCATGTAAATTGCGTGCACGTGAATAGTATCCCAAACCTTGCCAGTATTTTAAGACTTCGTCTTCATCTGCTTCAGCTAATGATTTCACTGTTGGAAATCTCTCCACAAACCTTAGAAAATAATCATATCCCTGAGCAACACGAGTCTGTTGCAGTATAATTTCTGAAATCCAAATCAGATAAGGATCCGATGTTTCCCGCCAAGGTAATATCCGCTTATTAGCTTCATACCAAACTATAATTTTATCGCTAAATTTGTCCATTTTTAAATCGAAATAACACCTTTTTCGCAAAAGTAAAGCAATAAACGGTAAACAACTTACTTTTTTATAAAAATCTTAAGCATATATTTTTTTGAGAACCTAAAAAGCTATATATTTGCATTCCAAAAAATTAGAAGTACGAATAACATAGATTTTTTAAAAATGACAAAAGCAGATATTGTAAACGAGATTGCTAAAAACACAGGAATTGATAAAACTACAGTGCTTACAACAGTAGAAGCATTCATGGATACAGTAAAAGAGTCCTTGTCTAGTGAGGACAACGTTTATTTACGTGGTTTTGGTAGTTTTGTAGTTAAGAAAAGAGCACAAAAAACTGCTCGTAACATTTCAAAGAATACAACTATCATTATTCCTGAGCACAACATTCCGTCGTTTAAACCTGCAAAGACATTTACTATTGCAGTAAAAAAATAATTAACAAGAGTATTAACCATAAAATTTTGAAGCTATGCCAAGCGGAAAGAAGAAAAAAAGACATAAAATGTCAACTCACAAGCGTAAAAAAAGACTAAGAAAGAACAGACATAAAAGCAAGAAATAATTTTTAGTCTGCATGACAGAAAATAAAGAACAAACTTGTAAAGACAAATGTCTTGAAGTTTGTTCTTTGTGTAAAGAGGAACTTCAATGAACAATAAACTCTGTTTTACTGTTCATCACTTAAATTAATAAAGAAACATATTGTGACAAGCGAACTGGTAGTAGACGTACAACCCAAAGAGATTTCCATTGCACTTCTTGAAAACAAGAGTTTAGTGGAACTTCAAAGTGAAGGAAGAAATCTTTCTTTCTCCGTGGGAAATATGTATTTAGGCCGCGTAAAGAAATTAATGCCTGGTTTAAATGCTTGCTTCGTGGATGTAGGTTACGAAAAAGATGCTTTTCTTCATTATTTAGATTTAGGTCCTCAATTTAATTCTCTACAAAAGTACGTTAAGCAAACGTTAAGCGACAGAAAAAAGCTTAATCCCATTACAAAGGCAACTATCCTTCCTGATATAGAAAAAGAGGGAACCATCTCTAATACACTAAAAGTAGGACAGGAAATTGTTGTTCAAATTGTAAAGGAACCAATTTCTACTAAAGGACCAAGATTAACAGCCGAGATTTCCTTTGCAGGAAGATATTTAGTGCTTATCCCCTTTAATGATAAGGTTTCCGTATCACAAAAAATTAAATCAAGCGAAGAACGTGCCCGCCTGAAACAGCTTTTACAGAGCATAAAGCCAAAAAACTTTGGTGTTATTGTTCGTACTGTAGCTGAAGGTAAAAGAGTGGCAGAGCTTGATGGAGAACTTAAGGTTCTTTTAAAACATTGGGAAGAAAGCATAACTAAAGTTCAGAAAGCTACTAAGTTTCCAACTCTCGTTTATGAGGAAACCAGCCGAACTGTTGCATTGTTGCGTGATTTGTTTAACCCTTCTTACGAAAACATTTATATTAATGATAAAAATGTTTTCGAAGAAATAAAGGATTATGTTACCCTCATTGCCCCAGAGAGAACCGAAATTGTAAAATTGTATAAAGGACAACTTCCTATTTATGACAATTTCGGCATTACCAAACAGATTAAATCATCATTTGGTAAAACCATATCTTATAAAAGTGGCGCATACCTTATTATCGAACATACTGAAGCCCTTCATGTAGTTGATGTTAATAGTGGTAACCGTGCTAAAGGCACAAATAGCCAGGAAGGAAATGCTTTAGAAGTAAACCTGGGTGCAGCCGATGAGATAGCAAGACAACTCCGTCTCCGTGATATGGGAGGAATTATTGTTATCGACTTTATAGATATGAATGAGGCAGAAAACAGACAGAAGCTTTACGAAAGGATGTGTGCAAATATGCAGCTCGACAGAGCTAAGCATAACATTTTACCACTTAGCAAGTTCGGGCTGATGCAAATAACCCGTCAACGAGTTCGTCCGGCAATGGATGTAAATACAAGTGAAATTTGCCCAGCCTGTTTTGGTAAAGGAACAATTAAGCCTTCCATTCTGTTTACAGATTCTTTAGAGAATAAAATTGATTACCTGGTAAATAAATTAAAGGTAAAGAAATTCACACTTCACATCCACCCGTATATTACAGCCTATGTAAATCAAGGACTTATTTCTTTGAAACATAAATGGCAAATAAAATACGGATTTGGAATTAAGATTATCCCTAATCAAAAACTAGCCTTTCTGGAATATAAATTCTATGATTCAAATGGCGAAGAGATTGATATGCAGGAAGAAATCGAAATTAAATAAAGGAAAAGGTTGCTCATTACGAGCAACCTTTCTTTTTATCACTAAGCTTTATCTTTAAGAACACATATATTCGAGCCTTTTATGTATACTAAAGCAATATTATGCTAAATCATAATTATCTTAGCTCTGATCATCAACATTTTATCATTAAAGAGGGTGTAGATGGTGTACATAAAAAGAGTTTTTTTGGCTTCCAGAAATATTTTTTTTAAAATTCCGCAAATTGCAGAATTTTCAAAATTTTATTTTCCAGAACGAAAAAAGAACAATTTATCTACACCATCTACACCCCAGAAAACATATCTAACTGATAATCAATAATGTTTATTCCTAAGAAAAGTACTTAGCTGGAAATTGCTGTATAAAACGATATGGATTATTGCCATTCAGTCCTGAAAGTACTTAATAAGAAAAGGGTTATTAGTAATTTATTGGCGGGAGGTTGAGATAAACATGTACATGTTTATTCCCAATCATGTACATGATTGAACTCAATCTTGTACATGTTTGGATTAAGCAAACCTGAATAAATAATTAGTTTATGCTTTCTTTTGAATTAAACTGATTCCTGTTGAATGCTAATGTTCCTAAGCCTATAATCTGTTGACCTACTAATTTATTAACTCTGATACAGGATGCCCTCTTTAGGTTTAAAGTCTAAAAGAAAAAGCTATAAAGCACAATCTCCAATAAATGTAAGTTCTACTTTTCTATTGAGACTAGAAACTATAATATTCCCTTCAATAGCATAGGATTCATAATCAGTATCTTTCTTATTTTCAACTATTATTTTTAGCAAATATTGTTTACTCCTATAATTATAGGTTTTGTCCTTATCTATATTAATTAAAGTAAACCTCTCCATTTTCCCATTAATTACTAGATGAGCTATACTTGCCATATCATTTACGCAAACATATATTCCTTTCTTTTTGTCTTGAATTGAGGAATAGAAGCAGCAACTTCCACCATCAACGTCATTAGGAATTTTAGTAAAATGACCTATCTTAATATTGGGCTTAGAGTACACGCTTGTTACTGTTTGCTTTTTCCTCTGAATTGATTGAGAATACATTGAACATGAAAATATTATCAGAAGAATAAATACGTTTCCTTTTAGCATAATATGTTTTTCAACTATGTACCAATATTTAAACGAGGTATATTATCTCAGCCAGATTAAATCTCCCACCTGAGGAACATACTCGCCCGATTTCTTATTCAGTTTGTAAAGGTTCTTAAGTCTGATACCATATAATTGAGAAATACTGTGCATTGAATCGTCTTCACGAACTGTATGAACGGTATACTTTTCTGAAGCATGTTTGTTTTTCTGGTGAAGATAAATAATATCTCCTTCTGCCAATGTGTAGTCTTTAGTAAGATCATTATCTTTGATGAGCTTTCTTGCGTATGTATGGAACTCATTGGCAATACTTTCGAACGTATCTCCACGGCGAGCTATAACATATAGCAACCCATTGGCGATGTAAGCCTGATGAGGTGTAAATGATTCTTTCTCTTTCTTTTCATGAACATGCTTCTTCTTGCTCAGTCCTTCTTTGTCATACTTATAGAGTTCATAGTCTTCAATAATAGTGATTAAGCGATTTGCATAAGAAGGGTCTGTAGCATATCCGGCCTTCTTTAATCCTTTTGCCCAACCTTTATAATCGGTAATATCAAGATTGAAAAGAAAAGCATATCTGGCACCGGAGCAAAGGAATTTAGAATGATCTTCGTATGAAGCATTTGGATTATTATAAGCTCGGAAACATTCATTGGGTGCATCGTCATCATGAGAAACACTTGGTCCGTTCCACCTTACACCACATTTTATTCCGAAATGATTATTTGATTCCTTTGCCAAAGAACTTTGTCCTGCTCCTGATTCCAAAAGTCCCTGAGAAAGAGTTATGCTAGCCGGAATTTTATACTCTCTCATCTGTTCTATAGCCAAGTCACTGTATTGCTTGACATAAGCCACATATTTCGGATTTCTATATTGAGCCTGAGCTAAAGTTGAGCAAACCAACAATACAGAAGCAAAAAACAATCGGGAAAATTTCATACTATATATTTTATCTGTTTCTGAGCACAAAAGTCATAAAAATAATCGAATTTACCAATCTCTTTTATTAACTTTGTTATTAAAACCAATAAAACCCGTATAATTATGAAAGATCTGACGATCAAATCTATTATAAAAGTTTGCCAATACGATGAACTTTCCGATGAAGATAAAAAACTGATTGATCAATCAATTGAAGCAACAAAACGTAGTTACGCTCCTTATTCAAAGTTCTCTGTAGGTGCTGCCGCTTTACTAGATAATGGAATTACTGTTACCGGTACTAATCAGGAAAATGCAGCCTACCCTTCCGGACTGTGTGCCGAACGCACTACTTTGTTCTATGCAAACTCTCAATATCCGGATTCTGCAGTAAAAACACTGGCTATTGCTGCCCGTACAGAACGTGATTTCATAGATACTCCTATTCCTCCATGCGGTGCCTGCCGACAGGTTATTCTGGAAACAGAAAAGCGCTTTGGCAATTCCATTCGTATTTTACTTTATGGAAAAGAATGTATTTATATTGTAGAAGGAATAGGGAGTCTGCTTCCGCTTTCTTTTGATGCTTCGGCTATGGAATAATGGCTGGTCTACAAACTTATATATTAATATAAAGACGGTATAAAATGAAAAAGATCTTTTTACTTCTATTAGTATCTTTATCACTATCCAGTTGTATAACTACACAGACAGAGAATAAAGGTTCATTCGTTTCAAAAGATTATACGAAAAGTATGTTTGTAATTAGTGATAAGGTAAAACCCGGTATGAGCAAAGCTGACTTTATCTCTCTTTTCGGGAAACCTTATAAGACTGGTTTCTATTTCGATAAGGATAAGGTTTTGCACGAAGACCTGTATTACAAAGAGCAGTTGTATATACAAACATGGTACATGATAAATACAGTATTTCATTTTGAGAATTCCATATTGATATCTCAGGAACAGGGAGATGAAAACCGAACTTTTAGTGAATGCAATTGCAGTAACAAAAAGTAACTTCTTAAAAAAGTACTTATAGCAAAAAAGCTGTTTCATTACTGAAACAGCTTTTTTTGTTGTGAGATATATTTCTTCTTAGATTCCAAGAGAAGTCATAACGGCTTTAATCTTTTCGTCAGCGGCAGCATTTGATTTATCATAATCTGCACGTGATTTAATATCGCCTTTAACCTCTATATAGAACTTAATCTTGGGTTCTGTACCTGAAGGACGGATAGAAACTTTACTACCATCTTCAGTGAAGTATTGCAATACATTAGAAGATTCCGGCATATCCAATGCTGATTTTTCTCCGGTTAAGGCATTAGTCTGCTGCAAAGCCTGGAAGTCCTTATAAAGAACAATCTTAGAACCAGCCATTTCTTTAGGAGGATTGTTGCGGAAATCAGTCATCATTTGCTTGATTTCTTCTGCTCCACTCTTACCTTGTTTCACTACAGAAACACCTTTTTCTTTAGAGAATCCGTATTCTACATAGATATCCTGAAGCAATTGATACAAAGTTTTGCCATTATCTTTTGCCCAGGCAGCTACCTCAGCAATTAAACAACAAGCAGAAACAGCATCTTTATCACGGCAGAAATCTTCGGCAAGGAATCCGTAACTTTCTTCTCCACCACCAATGTATGTTTTCTTGCCTTCAGCCAAACGAATTTCGCGTGCTATCCATTTAAAGCCAGTATAACAATCAAGCATTTCAATCTTATTGCGGTCTGCAATTGTCTTGATCAATTCTGTAGTAACAATTGTCTTCACTACAAATTCATCACCTTTGATTTTATTCAAAGCTTTATATTGAGTGATGATGTAATACAAATACATCAGGCAAGTCTGGTTACCATTAATCAATACCCATTCGCCTTTATCGTCCTTGCAGGAAATACCTACACGGTCGGCATCAGGATCGGAAGCCATAACTAAATCGGCATCTGTTTCTTTTGCTTTTTCTATTGCCATTGACAATGCCGCAGGTTCTTCAGGATTAGGAGACTTCACTGTTGGGAAATCACCACTAATCACATTCTGTTCTGGCACCGGAATAATATTGGTAAAGCCCCACATTTTCAAAGAACGTGGTATAATATGAACTCCTGTTCCGTGAATTGGAGTATAGACAATCTTCAAATCGTTATGACGAGCAATAACTTCAGGATCAATTGATACTGTTTTAACCTTATCTAAGTATGCTTTATCAATTTCTTCGCCAATAATTTCTATAAGCGCTGGGTTGCCTTCGAACTTAATATCAGCGGCAGAAGATACTTTATTTACTTCATCAATAATACCCGAATCGTGAGGTGCAAGTACCTGTGCACCATCATCCCAATATGCTTTATATCCGTTATATTCTTTTGGATTGTGAGAAGCTGTAAGAATAATTCCGCTTTGGCAACCCAATTGACGAATTGTGAAAGACATCTCAGGAGTTGGACGAAGGTCTTCAAATAAATAAACCTTTATTCCGTTTGCTGAAAAGATATTCGCTGAGATTTCTGCAAATTTACGGCTGTTGTTACGGCTATCGTGACCAATAACTACAGAGATCTGCTTTAATTCCTTGAAAGATTTATTCAGATAGTTAGATAAGCCCTGAGTTGCAGCTCCAACAGTATAAATGTTCATACGGTTACTACCTACTCCCATTATACCACGTAAACCGCCTGTTCCAAATTCCAGGTCTTTATAGAATGATTCAATCAGTTCTGTTTTATCTTCATTGTCAAGCATTCCTTTAACCTCTGCCTGAGTTTCTGCATCATAAGCGGGAGTCAGCCATTTATTTGCTTTCTCTGATACGAATTTTATCAGTTCTTCATTATCCATACGATTGTTTATTTAAATTGTTTCTGTATTCTTAATACTTTGATCGGTACAAAAATAGCAAATTTCATTTATATTTTACACACTAACAACAAACCTTTTTGTCTCATTATAGGTCTATTGTGTCACTTTATAACGATCTCCGGTAGTCTTAACAAGTTCTTCCAGAAAATCTTTTGGGTATCCAGGACGCATTACCGGTGCTGGTTGTCCGATTGAGTTACGTTCGAACTTACCATTTTTCATACGCTTCACCACTCCGTCATTGTATTTCACAATAAGGTATTCGCCAAGGTGTTTCCATGTTTCAAATGCAGACTGAGCAGTCATATTAGTGTAGTTCGCCAAAAACGCTTTTGCCTTTGCCGGATCTGTTTCATACATTTTGGCTGCTGTAGCCTCAATTGCTTCCTGTGACATATTGAATCCGCTTTCCATTTCTTTTTGGGTGGAGCGTAAATCGTCAATCATCAGACTATAACGAGGATAAACCATATTTGACACCCAGTTAAATATCCAGAATGAAGAGTCCCATGAGAATGTGATATAATCACCTTTTCCCTGAGCATAACATTCAGGCACTTTATCTGTACAACAATATACCGGAGTGTAAACAGTCATATTTGCATCATCCATACCAAACCATAACACGCCACCAATTGCATCGGGTTTATCAGCTCTCATCTGAGCTACAAAAGTGAATCCTGTTTGTTGAGTAGAGATTGGTCGTTCGTTAAAATATTCCTGTTCGCCAACCTTATATGTCAATGGAGAAAGGCGATACGGACTTTTATATGGACCAGCTCCTAAATCTTTTGTTAAATCGAGTGGAGTACCTTCGTAATGATCACGCATTGCATTCTTAATATCTTGAACTGACAGCTTTTTGGCTGGTTTAATATAAAGAGGCATCGGGTCGTTGCTGGTTCCCTGAATATATCCTAAATACGATTCCATTTCAGGATTAAACATGCGGTAGAAGCTCCACACTCTGGCTTCACAAAAACGACGTGCACCAAAATCAAGCGGAGCATAAGCATCTGCAAAACTAAAGTCTTTATTCACACCGTTAAAGTACTTTTTCTCACGGGCAAATGAAATTACATCAGAAGAATACATACAGTTTTCTTTATCATCCATATTAAACTGATGGATGCGCGATTGGTTAGCATGAGCCGCAATACAATCATCAGGGATACGTACGGCTACCCAAACTGCACCACGAATACCCGGGCCTTTACCCACCATCTCCATAATCCATATTTCATTAGGGTCTGCGATAGTAAACGACTCACCACTGCTGTAATATCCATATTCCTGAACTAGTTTGTCCATTGTCTGAATTGCTTCTCTGGCAGTGCGTGCTCGTTGAAGAGTTATATAAATCAGGCTTCCATAATCAATAATGCCTGTTGAGTCTACCAATTCTTCACGACCACCAAAAGTTGTTTCTGCAATTGTTAACTGGTACTCGTTTATATTACCAATCACATTATATGTTTTTTTGGCTTGTTCTATTTGCCCCAGATATTTACCTGTATCCCATTCATTTACATTCAACATTGTTCCCTTGGCGAAAGTGCCGGAAGGATAATGACACAAATAACCAAACATTCCGTAAGAATCGGCTGAGTAAGAAACAATGGTAGAACCATCTGTTGAAGCATTTTTTCCTACAATAAGATTTGTACATGCAAAGGTTTTAGCTAACAATGCAAACAGTAAGAAAGCAAAAGTTAAAAGTCTTTTATTCATATATTATCATTTTATTATTACCATTTAAATGAATCGCGATAAACCGAAGCATTACCACAATTGTCTATTACAAGTATTTCCACATCGTGCTGAATTCCTTTTTGAATTTTTCGGGAATCGAGTCTGCAACTCAAACGAGAATTCATTAATTTCAGATGAAAAAGAGCAAATTTACCATCAATCCTGCCTTTATAATACTTGATGCCTGTTTCGTTATCACGAATAGTAAAGGATACAATTCCTGCTTTCGCCCAATAGCTCTTTCCTACCGGAGCTATTCTTGGACGAATTGTGTCTATTTTAACTGTATATGTACCAAGTTCTTTTATATCCGCACAAATATATCCATTGTTATATACTCCACCTACGTATTTGTATCCATTACCTATTTTCTGAGCAATATAGTACTTTTTGGTATATTGCTTAATCATATTACGAACACCAATTTCCAATTCGCAAGGCGCATGGAGCGGTAATGGTACATTATGCAACTGGCAATCTAAGGAAATAGCTCCCGAAACATCAAATGTTTCAAAGTTTACAGGTTCATCCTTATAAACCATTCCACTTGGAACAATTAGCTGAACGCCCGGTTTATTCAAAACATTCAGTTCATTCCACTTTAATATATACTTGCTCTTAACTGTTGATTCCAGAATATTTTGTTTCTTTCCGCGAACAGTAAATTCACAGCGAGAAGAGTTTCCAAATACATCCTTCAGAACAAACATGAACTTATAATCACGTTCTTCGTTAATTAGCACAATTCCACGGTCCTCACCAGTATGTAAAAAACGCAATTTATTACCTGGATCACGGAAGGATTTCATATACCCTGCATATGCCCATGAATTAACCATACGGTTTTCGTATGCCGAAAAATAATCCATATTGCTACTGCAAACTTCTTTTCCATCTACAAATAGCGTTACAGAATGAACTCCGTAATGATTAGACACATTGTCCATATAATCATGAGCCCTGATTCCGGCACCAATTTCTCCCCAGGCTTCAATTACCCGATTTCCGTATGAAGGAAATGAGAAGTTTGTTTGTCGGTTATTCACCACTCCCTTTCCCAATTGTGGAAACAACATAATACTTTCAGCTCGAGGCGGTTTGGTATCTTTAATCATACTGGCATAAAACTGCAAAGGATCAACAAAATCGCCAGATTCTGTATCAATAAGATCCATATGTAAATGTGGACCAAAAGAATATCCTTCATTACCGCTCCATCCTATCTGCTGCCCGGCCTTTACCGGAAATTCATCAGGAGGAAGGTCGATAGTTACTTCGTCCAGCTCATGTTCATACTGATATTTTTCTGTATAATTTGCCAGTAAATGCACAAAGCCAAGCATGTGACGATAAATAGAGGTATATCCATTCTTATGTCTCACATGAAGCATGTAACCCGATCCCAAAGAAACATTTATCTGGGATACGTACCCATCTGCTATGCTATAAACAGGTAATCCTGTAATCTGTTTTGTTTTAAAATCTAATCCACCATGAAAATGGTTTGCTCTCAACTCTCCGAAATTACCACTCAGAACAATAGGTATGTTAAGTGGATTTACAAATACAGCCTTTTTTGCTTCACGTGCAGAAAGTGAAAATCCACTTAACAACATCAGAGCAATTATATATCTTTTCATTAAAACTAATACTATTTTCAAGAGATGCAAACTTACGGATTTTTATTCAAAGCACACAATCATTATAAATATTAATCGCTAATAAACAACATAATTGATACTTTAAACGTTATTATTTCATAATGCAAATAACTAAATATTATGAAGGTCGCAATTACAGGAAGTACGGGATTTATAGGAAAGCATCTTAGTGGCTTTCTAATGAATAAAGGTGTAGAAGTACATGCAGTGAAAAGAGAACATTATCTTCCTGATAATAAATCGAAGTTAATATCTCTTTTAAACGGTTGTGATGCGGTTATTAATCTGGCAGGGGCTTCAATTAATAGTCGTTGGACTAAAGAAAACAAACAAAAAATAAGAGATAGCAGAATAAAAACTACCAGATATTTAGTACAAGTAATCAATGAATTAGCAACTAAACCCGAAGTGCTTATTTCTGCATCTGCTGTTGGAATATATCCTGATAAAGAGATATGGAGCGAAAGAGACGGAAATTATGATAATGGCTTCTTAGCCGGCGTTTGTAAAGACTGGGAAGCTGAAGCCAAAAAGGTATCTCCGGATGTACGTTTAGTTATTCCCCGACTCGGTGTTGTTCTAAGTAAAGACGGAGGAGCATTTCCTAAAATGTATTTACCATTTCGTTTGTTTATAGGAGGAAGAATAGCATCTGGAAATCAGGGCTTCTCCTGGATACACATAGACGATTTAATGAATATATTCTGGACTATAATAAGCACAAAAAAAATAAAAGGTATTATCCATTGCACTGCTCCTCAGATGTGCGACAATCTTATATTTACCTATTCATTAGCAAAGATTGCGCATAAACCGGCATGCTTCCGCATACCATCTGTTGTCTTTAAAATTATGTATGGCGAAGGTGCATCGATTCTCACGAAAGGGCAAAAAGTATTTCCTTATAAGTTATTGAATTATGGGTATTCATTTCAGTATCCGGAAATAAATAAGGCACTCAAAAATCTGTGTAACTAATTTATTTCATTATCAGATTCTATTCTTTAACTTTTAGAACAAAAAGATAATTAAAAAAAGGACTAATAGATATTAGATAATAATAGTAAAAGAAAATCTCCTGCACAGAACTAATTAGTACTGAACAGGAGATTTTCTTTTGTACAAAGCCCTTCAGCCTTTTGTACCGCGATTTATTAATTTATCACGAATAAATAACAAGATACTTATTTATCTTCACTCTTTTCCACGTCTAAGTATTCTGCTAATTCTCTTTCACCAAAACGAATTCCATACGATTCATCATGCTGACTGATGTCCAGTCCAATGTGTTCGCTTTTAACAGATACACGCATTGGTATCATTCTATCTGTAATCCAGTAAAGTGCATAAGTTACCACAAATGTGTAAACACATACAATAACTACAGCCAAAAGATGTATCAGAAAAACATGAATGTTCCCGGCAACTAAGCCGTTAACAAAAACACCGGTAAGAATAGTACCTGTAATACCTCCTACACCGTGAGTAGGAAATACATCTAAAGCATCATCTACTGAATTATAATTTTTCCAATGCACAGCCACATTACAAACAATAGTTGTGATTAAAGCAATAAACATACTTTGACCTACAGTTACATAACCTGCAGAAGGGGTGATGGCAACCATACCAACTACAGCTCCAATAGCAGCTCCCATTGCAGAAGGTTTACGTCCGCGAAGACTATCAAAGAACACCCAGGCAAGCATTGCTGTTGCCGAAGCGGTATTTGTATTTAAGAAGGCTTTAACAGCAATGCCATTTGCAGCAAGTGAAGATCCGGCATTGAAACCAAACCATCCTAACCAAAGCATTGAAGCACCTAATATAACAAGTGCTATATTAGCAGGAGCCCTGTCTCCTCCCCTGTCACAACGTCTGCCTAAAAACAAAGCACCGGCTAAAGCTGCAACTCCCGAGGAGGCATGAACAACGATACCTCCTGCAAAATCAACAACCCCAAGCTGGCGTAAAAAACCATCAGGATGCCATGTCCAATGGGCCAACGGGCAATATACAAAAATGCAGAATAAAATCATAAATACCATATACGCAGAGAAACGTACGCGTTCTGCAAATGATCCGGTAATCAAGGAAGGAGTTATTATAGCAAACTTCATTTGAAACAAAGCATATAATGCCAAAGGAATTGTAGGACTTAAAAGTGCATTTGTCTTTGCCCCTACTCCATTAAACATGAAAAATGTAGCCGGATTACCGACAAGACTTCCTATATCATCACCAAAAGCAAGGCTAAATCCAAAAACGACCCAAAGAACACTGATTACCCCCATAGCAATGAAGCTTTGAAGAATTGTGGAAATCACATTCTTCTGACGCACCATACCGCCGTAAAAGAACGATAATCCGGGAGTCATCATTAATACAAAAATTGTTGCAGTAAGAATCCATGTTACGTCCGTGTAGTTTACTTTCGCGTCGGGCTCCCATATTCCAGCAGTTTCAGGAGTAAAGACTCCTATAACACAAAAGATGACCAGAATCGTCATCATAATAATCCATCTTTTTTTCATTTCTTCTTATTTAGCTATTAAGCAATCAACTAAAGAATTAATCATTTCCGCTATAAAAATTACATTTAGAAACAATTAAATACAAAAATAACCCATTTTATTTTCTGGGCGCAAAGTTACTAAACATTTTGTAAGTACAAACAAATGCAATCAATCTTTTTGATAGATAAAAACTAAAAATATCAAAAATAAAATTTGAATAAAAAAGGGGAAATAATAACACTTTATCAAAAAATAACGTATCTTTCGTCATGTTTAACCCAAAAATCTATCATTATGATAATCGGAATTCCAAAAGAGATCAAAAACAATGAGAACAGGGTCTCACTCACACCAGGGGGCGCAAAAGAACTAATTAAAAGAGGCCACCCCGTATACGTGCAACACAATGCAGGAATTAATAGCGGCTTTGATGACGAAGCTTATATAGTAGCTGGAGCAAACATTCTATCCACTATAGAAAAAGTTTATGAAATAGCAGAGATGATTGTTAAAGTAAAAGAGCCTATTGAATCTGAATATAAATTAATTAAACCTAATCAGGTAGTATTTACTTATTTTCATTTTGCATCGGAAAAAGAACTCACTTATGCGATGATTGACAGCAAAGCAGTCTGTATTGCATACGAAACAGTAGAAAAGGAAGACAGATCTTTACCGTTACTAATCCCTATGTCGGAAGTTGCTGGTAGGATGGCCATTCAGGAGGGTGCGAGATTTCTTGAAAGACCACAAGGCGGCAAAGGCTTACTGATAAGCGGCGTTCCGGGAGTAAAGCCAGCAAAGGTTTTGGTTCTTGGAGGTGGAGTTGTGGGTAGTAATGCAGCATTCCTTGCTGCCGGCATGGGAGCCGACGTAGTTATTGCCGATATATCACTTCCACGTTTGCGCTATCTGAGTGAAATTATGCCTCCTAATGTAAAAACACTCTATTCTTCCGCACATAATATTGAAGAGGAACTTCCTACAACCGATCTGGTTATAGGTGCAGTATTGATACCTGGAGCAAAAGCTCCTCACTTAATAACCCGTGAAATGCTAAAATATCTGAGAAAAGGTAGTTTAATGGTGGATGTTGCAATTGACCAGGGCGGATGTTTTGAAACTTCTCACCCAACTACACATACAGATCCTCAATATATTGTAGACGGTATTGCTCACTATTGTGTAGCCAACATTCCGGGTGCAGTTCCTTATACTTCAACACTTGCTCTAACAAATGCAACTTTCCCTTACGTATTAGCTTTAGCAAATAAAGGATGGGAACAGGCTTGCAAAGAAGACAAGAGTCTGGCTAAAGGATTGAATATTGTAAAAGGTAAAGTAACTTATCCGGCAGTAGCCGAAACCTTTGGTTTAAAATACGATCCTATTGAATTATAAAAGAACTTATAGACAAATCAAAAGTAAAATAAAGTTTCTGAGAATTGAATATTTTAAAACGGTCTTAGATAGAGATCCAAAGAAAAAATAATAAAATGGGGTTGTTCAAGCTTGGACAACCCCTGTTTTTTTATGTTATTATTGGGTATAATTTCAAAGAAGCATTGGAACTTAAAGAACTTCCCAAATCTGTCTTTTTATACTATTATCAGGTACAAAGTACGGATGCTCTATCTTCTTTGGGCGACAATTAACTGATTATTTATGCTATTATTGGGTACAAAGCTTTACTATATCACTAATAATCAAAGATAAAACACTTTTTAACACAGATTTCCTCTAAAATGTATAAAAACATAAGGAAGTTTTCTGACAATACGTTTTACTTTTTGAGTTAATCAGTTGATTATAAGCTGCGGAAAAATTAGTTTCACCCCCTATAATAACAAAAAAGAGCACCTATTTTTCCGCAAACTTTGAAAACATTAGTTCGTTATAAAGTTAAACAAATTTATAACGGACTATTAATATCAGACTTACACCGGGAATAATGAATCTCAGTTATTAAGAAGCTACATCAAACATCGCCATCAAAATCTTCAACCACAAAAAGATTGATATCATTGTATTTTGATGCAATATCTTCAATTATCAATTTAACTTCCAACCAATCTAACCCTCCTAAGCCTGCTCCAATTTTGGGAAGAGCAATCTGCTTGATATTATATTCACATGCAATATCAAGCATTTTTGTTAGAGAAGTTCTAATCGCATTTTCATCAGCCTTTGTTTTCCAAGAGTATTGGGTTGCTAAATTAAATACAAATCCTTCATTAAATTGATAAAGAAATACGTCCCCTAATTGAAAATCCCCTGAAGCACATAGATTTTTATACTGAGTATACATAAGCGGGAACCTCTTTCTGAATTGTAATGCAATTCCTTTTCCCATAGCTCCAGCACAATTACATCCATGCGCAAAATTATTGACGTTATCTATTTTAAAGATGTTTCCTCGTTTAATATATATTATCATCTTCTTTTCTATTATTCCATACATTATCAAACTCCATCTCATCAATAAAATCGCGCTCTTCAAGATCCAGAGTTTCTAACGATTGATCACATAATCCCGAATCCTTATAAAAAGGATTAGATTCGGATAAATACCGCTTTTCATTTGGATATACTTCAAGTTGTCTTACGCCAACATTATTCTTGAAATGTATATAAAAAACAATATTTTCTTCGTCCCACTTCTTTTTAATAAAAATATCATCCATAATACCATTAGTTCGTTATAAAGTCGGTTAACTTAATAATACTTTATGCAACAATAGCGGCAAACTCAATTAGTTGAAAAACCTTTCATTCAAGTGATTGTTCAGTCTTATACAGGACAGCACAATAATTCTTTGAAACAAGAAAGCATTTTGCATCATGGTTTTATTCACCACTTATCCATTATAAAGTTGGCAAGGCTTACATTCATATGCTTTTAACTAAAGTGAAAACATCGTGCTTATCCATTATAAAGTTGAAAAGGCAGATACAACCTGTTTGCAGGAATTAAATTCATCAATCACCTCTTTTACGACTTCAGCAACAGGTTTCAGTTCATGAATAAGTGAAGCAACCTGACCGATTTCCAGTTCGCCTTCGTCCAGATTTCCTTCAAAGATTCCTTTTTTTGCACGACCTTTACCTAACAATTCACGCATCTCTTCCACTGATGCACCACGAGCTTCAGCTTCTTCTACTTCGGAAAAGAACTTTCCTTTAACTAATCGCACCGGAGCTAGTTTCTTCAATAGAAGTTTGGTATCGCCTTCATTGAGAGACAAACACAATTCTTTAAAATTATCGTGCGCGGAACTTTCTTTTGTCAAAGCAAAACGAGTTCCCATCTGAACACCTTCGGCACCTAATGCCATTACTGCAAGCATTCCTGCACCAGTAGCTATACCACCTGCTGAAATTAATGGCAGCGAGGTTGCTTTCCTCACCGATGGAATAAGACAAAAAGTGGTTGTTTCTTCTCTACCATTATGCCCGCCAGCTTCAAAACCTTCGGCTACAATTGCATCAACACCTGCAGCTTCGCACTTTTCGGCAAACTTGGCACTAGAGACTACATGTGCTACCTTAATACCATTTTGTTTCAGATAAGATGTCCAGGCCTTGGGGTTTCCGGCTGAAGTAAATACAATCTTCACCTTCTCTTCAACCACAATCTTCATAATTTCTTCTATCTGAGGATACATCAGAGGGATATTTACTCCAAACGGTTTATCTGTCGCCTCAGTACATTTCCTGATATGTTCACGAAGAACTTCAGGATGCATGGAGCCGGCTCCTATCAATCCTAATCCACCGGCATTACTTACGGCAGAAACCAGTCGCCATCCACTGCACCACACCATTCCTCCCTGAACAATAGGGTATTTTATTCCAAAAAGGTCACATATTCTATTCATAAATCATTTATTTACCTTCAAAGATATTATAAAGTTTTGATGAATAATCCTGGAAAGAAAAGAAAATGCACACACGGCTTACTATATATATAGAAGCCATGCGTGCATCACTCTGATTAAAGAAACGACTCTAAATAAACACCACTCTATGGCAAAAGCTTTATTTCATCAAACTTCTTAGAGACACTAGTATCACAAGCTAGTAAAGAAATAGCCTTATGATTTTGATCGAGCATAAGAATAAGACTTTCCTTATGATTTCCGTTGAACACATATACCGGGCTATAGTAAGCTACTTTATGAAGATATTTTGCTATGCAGGAAAGATCTTCATGCTTCTTTCCGGAAACCGGAAACAAATCAAATTTATCTTTATGACTTTCCACATACTTAACCACCTCAGGAAAATTTTCCGTTGAATAATCTGAATCTTCACAAAACAGATAAACAATTTTATATTTCTTCTGTGAAGTGTTTATCAATGAATCCATCATTGCAACATCAGCCTGACGAATTTTTATAAGATCATTGGGCATGTCTGTTTCAATACTAAAGTTAGGCTTTGGCTTATCAGCATAATGAGTCCATAAATCGGGTGGTTTTCTCCAGAATATGGATTCAAGAATATCTTCTGCACTAAAAGATAAAGCAGCTCCGGCAGAAGGACCAAACATTGTCTTAATCTTATCTGCAGCCAGATATCGTGGAGTTGTGGCATCTTTACTAATTTGCATTCCTCCTCTGAGAGGCATTTTAAATTCACCAAATCCCATTGGATCTACTTTCAGTTTCTGTCCACTCCTACGATTTTCGTAAGCAGAAGCGAAACAAGAAAATCCCAGCATGAGTCTTCCTTCATGTGGGGCATCCAAACTCTCTTTCTTACCTAGAATTTCGTTAGTCAAGTCCTTCACATCCGTCGATTTCATATTAGAAGAAGACGATGACATACGTGGAGAACCTAAATTGATAGATTTTAGAGCTTCCGGATTTATTATTATTTCTTTCTCTACTGACATTTCGTTTTTTTGAGTGACAGTTTTTTTAGTCTTTTTGCCTTGCTGCGCATTACTTGCAACAATAGCTGTAACAAAAAACAAAATAACGAGATATATTCTTTTTGTCATTTAATTCCAACGATAATTAGTACCTTCTAATGGATTCTCTGAAAAAGGATCTATTAAATTATATTCTGGCTGATTCATCACCTTGTTCCACCATTTAATATATAAGTCTGCAACTTCTTTAATTTCACTATCAGAAAGATAAGCATATTGCAAATGTTCATTCACATCTTTATGAACGATCTTGCACCCTAAAGATGCATACTTCCCAACTCTAATGGATTCGATAGTCCACATAATACATTCCCCTAGGCGATAATTAGCATAAGGCCCGTATGAAGAAATTACATTTGCAGGAAAGAATTCTATAGTAGACATATCTTTCACATACTTAATAAGTTCGGGAATATCTTTTTTTGCAAAAACCGGAACCTCAACGAATCCATAAGGACTTTTCGTATCATACGTTCCTGCCTTTATCTGCTTGACAAATGTTTTTGGATTTGGATTATCAAAGTCAACATCCTCTCCGCTGCATCCTGTAAAAAGTAAACAATAAGCTACGAGAAACAGAATGCCCATTACCAATGGCCATAGATTTCTTTTCATAATAAAGTTTTTTAAGGAGATTAATGTTGCTAGTACACTAATTTAACTCCGCAACGGAGATTAAAGTTAAGAGGTCTTTCCTTTCTTATTGTAGATGCAAGTGCATGATCGTCAAAATAGTATGCAAGACCAGGTTCTGCAAAGAGCGCCAGATGCTCGGATGTATTATATTGGAATCCAACAGAAGCAGTGAGCGAACATTGCATTCTGTCCATATTATAATCATCTTTATCTGTTTGACTTGTTCCTGAATAATATTCTGATTTTGGAGAAATACATTCTTCCAACATTCCACCGGCAGATGCATAAAGATCAAAATCTTTTTTGTTAATCAGCGTATAACTAACTCTAAGTGGTATTCCAAGGAAATGGAATTTCTGATCGGTAAGATTTCCTCCGGCCTCATCCTTTAATGTTGAGCGTAATAATGTATAATTCAGTCCGCTTTCTATTGAAATTTTATCAGAAAGTCTTTTCCCGATAGTCAGACTCAATGAAACGGGTTCTTTATAGCAAATATTTATTGGTTCTGAGTTGCTTCCAACCTTAGTAAATGATTTGCAAGGTTCTATAGAGGCCGATAAACCCAGGCTCCATTCTTTTTCTGTATGAACTTTTATGTAATCATCATCTTCCTGAGCCATTGCTTCAGCCGCTTGTACTTCTGCAGACATAAGTACATTCTGTGATTGCTTCTTTGGTTCTTCTTTTTGAATAGCAGTATCAGCCGGAATAGCTTCAACCGTCTTTTCTATAACTACTTTTTCTTCAGGAACAGGAGTCTGTTCAACAGCTTTTTCAGTAACAGGATTGCTGATTATTACTTTATCCACCTTTGCTATTGCATCGTGCTTTTCAATAACAGGTGCAGATGCTTTGCTTAATAAGGAAGAAGCTTCTTTATGAGGAGCGAACATCCAAACCGCAGCCGAGCAAGCAAATAATATCAGAAAAATGGCTGCTGCAGCAATAAACAATATAGAATAAAGCTTTCTTGGAGAAGGTTTGGATAATTCTTTTTCCAGATCTTCCCACATGTCCTCTTGCAACGGAATTTCGTATTTCTTCAGTCGCGAGTGAAACAGTTCGGTTAATTCATCTTCATCTTTCTTCATTGCGGATAAATTCTTTAATTTTCTTAGCTAACATACTTTTTGCTCTATGAAGTTGTGAAGTGGATGAATGTTCATTGATGTGAAGTAAAGCAGCAATTTCTTTGTGAGACTTTTCTTCGAACACGAATAAGTTGAACACTGTACGATAGCCAGCAGGCAACTCTGTCACAAAAAGCATTAGCTGTGAATCCGAAATGTCTTCATACAATTCTTTTTCGGGTAGTTCAATCACATCCGGCAATTCTTCTTCCTGAACAAAAACTTCCTGCATTTTTTTCTTTTGCTGCAAGTAGTCCAATGAAAGGTTTGCCATCACTCTGCTCATCCATAACTCTAAAGAGCCATTCCCACGATAATCAAATTTTGAAATCGATTTGTAGATTTTAATAAAACCATCGTGGAGAATATCATGCGCAACGTCTATATCGCCTGTATAGCGATAACAAACTGCAAGTAGTTTCTTAGAATAAAGAGTGTAAAGTTCCTTTCGGGCAGCATTATCACCTGTCCGACAACCTTTAACCAATTCTAATTCCTCTTTCAACTTACTCTAGTTTTGTATAGACGTATTTGCGTTGTCTATATATATAACTCCGTGAATTTATAAATGCTGCATGAGAAAATAAAAAATAATTCTCCTACACTATTTTTCTATAACAAACAAAAGTAAAAGAAGTTTCTGTATTAACCTAATATGGTGGACGAAAACATGTGATTCAATAGACGAATAGGCCAAATAAACCAGATAAACACAATTAATAAGCTAAACAATTTATTAGGTATATATTTTATAAAAGGTCTACAGCTTTTTAAAATAAACAGTAGACCTTTTATATATAACGTGTAGACTTAATCGATAAAAGGTGTAGGTCTAAAATAAAAAACATCCCGTTTGGTTAGTTTACCAAACGGGATGTTTACCATTAAATATAAGGATTCCTTATTTTATCATTAACAAGCTTTAAAGCTCATATCCAAGCCTTTAACTGAATGAGTAAGCGCACCTACAGAAATAAAGTCCACTCCACATTCTGCATAATCGCGAAGAGTATTGAAAGTAATACCACCAGAAGATTCTATTTCAAATCTACCACCGATCATTTCAACGGCTTTACAGGTATTCTCTATATTGAAGTTATCAAGCATAATACGGTCTACTCCACCAATAGCAAGCACCTGATTAATTTCATCAAAGTTACGTACTTCAATTTCAATCTTCAGATCTTTACCTTTTTCCTTGCAATATTCTTTAGCACGGTTTACAGCTTTATCTATACCGCCGGCAAAGTCCACATGATTATCTTTTAAAAGGATCATATCAAAGAGTCCGATACGGTGGTTAACACCGCCACCAATTTTTACAGCCTCTTTTTCAAGCATACGCATACCCGGAGTTGTTTTACGAGTATCCAATACACGAGTTTTTGTTCCTTCAAGACGCTTTACATACTTACGTGTTGTTGTAGCAATACCGCTCATGCGTTGCATTACATTCAACATTAAACGTTCTGTTTGCAACAATGACTGAACTTTTCCGGATACAATCATAGCTACATCACCAGGTTTAACTTCAGCGCCATCATTTATAAATACTTCTACTTTCAATTCAGGATCGAAGCGATGAAATATTTCCTTTGCTACTTCTATTCCGGCAAGTACACCTTCTTCTTTAATAAGAAGTTTGGATTTTCCCATTGCAGTAGCAGGAATACAAGATAGAGTTGTATGATCGCCATCACCTATATCTTCGGCAAAAGCTAAATCTATTAGTCTGTCAATTAAATCATTCATTTGTTTTAACTATTCTAATTTGATGAATTAACGATGAGTTATTATCGCTCTTCTTAAAAAAACAATTTACCCGGAATGAGCCATTTACTGTATTCAGTGTGCCAACAATAAAACCCGATTCATCTCGGTTTCCCTGATGATTGACTAGAAATCCGGTAACTTTATTTGCTGAGAAGAAACCAGCCATGGCTTTTTGAGCCTCAACTTTTTTAAATTTCTGAGGATTATCTTTAATAATTACTACCACCTGATCACCTAAAAACGGGAGTAAATCCTGCGCGCTGCCTCTTTTAAATGCAGATGTAAAACCAACAGAGTCTTGTAGCTGAGCAAAAGCAGTACAGAATACAACTGCCGATAACATAAAAAGGATTAGTTTTTTCATATCAATGAGCATTAATATGTTACAAAGGTAGATATTATTTCCGGAAAACAATACTTAATTTCCCTAATTCAAAAGAAAAAGCCTATTTTTGCACCCACAAAATCTGGCAAAAAAGGAAATTATCTGATGAAAATAACACTTATCGTTGTAGGAAGAACTGTAGAAAAACATTATATCACTGCTATTAACGACTATATTGAACGTACAAAGCATTTTATATCGTTCGATATGGAGGTTATTCCTGAATTAAAGAATACGAAGAGTCTCACCATGGATCAGCAAAAAGAGAAAGAAGCTGAACTTCTTTTAAAAGCTTTTCAGCCTGGAGATGTCATTGTTCTGCTTGATGAATTCGGGAAGGAATTTCGTTCTGTGGATTTTGCCAACTGGCTGGAAAAGAAGATGCATAATGTAAACAAGCGATTGGTATTTGTTATTGGAGGACCTTACGGCTTTTCTCAAAAGATATATGATGCTGCGCATGAAAAGATTTCTATGTCGAAAATGACTTTCTCTCACCAGATGGTGCGTCTTATCTTTGTAGAACAGCTTTACCGGGCCATGACTATACTAAACAATGGTCCGTACCACCACGAGTAAACAATAGAATTCAATACAAAACTCCCGGCAAATATCCAAAATATTTGCCGGGAGTAAAAACAAATCAACCAAACCAACTAATTATTCACAAAAAACACATCATTTCACAAATACTTTATATTCCCACGAAGCCAGACTTGTAGGAAGAGCTTCCTTCTTTCCGGTAAAGAAGTTTGTATATTCTCCCTTTGGAGCCTCTTTTTTAAACGACAGATTAACCGGTTCTTTACTTAAATTGAGATAAACAAGAACTTCCGAAGATGGCAATTTACGGGCAAACACGTATGCATTAGGAGATTCTGTTATATATCTCACCATTTCACCACCTTTAATACCTGCAGTCAAAGCCGGCTGAGAATGTTTCAGCTCATTAAGTTTCTGATAGAAAGCAAACGTTTCGTTTTTAGTCCAGTCGGGAGCCTTATCTTTTTCGAAGAATTTGAATGCGCGATTCATTCCAACTTCCTGTCCGGTATAAATAAGTGGCATACCTTTCAAGGTATAAGTCAGCACAGCAAAGGTTTTTACTCCACCACCCAGACGGTCGAACTCAGTACCTTCCCATGAATTTAAATCGTGATTAGTAATATGATTCATCAGATAAGCGTCTTTAGGGAATACACTATCCTGATGAGCCAGTAATTTATCTAATTCTTCTGCGGCATTCATGGTTTTAGCCGATGAATCTGCTTTCTCTTTTTTATGTACGTATTGTGCTTTATCGGCTTCTTTCGGACCTTTTGCAATTTTATTCATTACATCTTTCAAAGGCCAGTTGTAACTCATATCAAAAGCCTTTTCGTTAAGTTCCGGTTTCTCTGCTTCAGCCAACATAAATACCGGCTTTATAGAATCCAGCTCTTTTCGGGCGTCATTCCAGAAATCAGTTGGAACTTCAAATGCCACATCACAACGATATCCGTCTATATCACATTCTTTAATCCAGAATTTCATGGCATCTATCATAGCTGCACGCATCTCTTTCTTTGAATAATCGAGTTTATAGGTATCTGTCCAATTAAACGGACTAACCACTTTTCCCAAACTATCTTTCATATACCAGTCCGGATGGTCTTTCAACCACACATTGTCGCAACCGGTATGATTGGCTACCCAGTCCAGTATTACTTTAAAGCCCAGTTCATGAGCTTTCTTCACCATCTCTTTAAAATCGGCAATTGTTCCAAATTCCGGATTCACCTCTTTGTAATTCTTCACCGCATAATAACTGCCCAGCTTACCTTTACGATTCAGTTCCGAGATAGGGTTAATAGGCATAAACCAAAGGATATCCACGCCAAGTTCCTTTAACTGAGGAAGATGATTCTGAAATGCTTTTATCGTTCCTTCGTTAGTATACTGACGAAGATTTACTTCGTAGATAACAGCGTTTCGGGACCATTCGGGATGAGAAACTCCGGCTTGCAAATTTTCCGAAGTATCTGCTTTCTTTGATGTGCAAGAGAAAAGGGATAGAACAAGAGACAACATGATAAGATGATGTAATTTATTCATAGCTATACGATTATTAAGTGGTTATTTTCAAAGATAACCAATTAACATCGTAATGACTTAATTATGAACATTAAAAGAGAAAAACATCTATGCAAACGTTCGCATTAGTCGGGTAATGCAAAATCAAGAAAAACAGGTAGATGATCACTATATCCTCCCTGGTATTTCATTCCATAATAGGTGCGTAAAGGCTTAACACCGGAATATTTTTCATCCTTCTCGAGCAGGAAAGGCAAATTACTGATTCCGGCACTTTTTGCTGAGGTACACAGTCCGCTTTTGTTATTCAACAGAAAGCCCGAAACAATGAACTGGTCGAGAATATTCCATTCACCCTGATATTTATATGTTCCAAAGGTTTTATCCTTTGCCCGCTCTGCCATAAGATTGTATAGCTTTTTATCCTCGGGCGAAGCAGAAGGTGCCTTGGCATTCAGGACTTCTGATATTGATTTATTATAGGGGTAATCATTAAAATCTCCCATTATAATAATATTAGGGTGAGTGCGTACGGTAAAAAGACTGTCTGTATAGTGTTTTAGCAGACTTGCAGCTAACATTCTATTGGGCTCACTCTCCTTTTCCCCACCAGTTCGGGATGGAAAATGGCAAACAAAAACGTCAAGTGAATCGCCACTCATAACTTGTCCCGTTACATGAAGAATATCTCGTGTATGTTTCAGTGGATTATCGGGAAAAACAATCCGAATGGAGTCATGATCAATTAAGCGAAAACTCCCCCGTTGATAAAGTAACGCCACATCAATACCGCGCTCATCAGGAGAATGGGTGATTATGTAACGATATCCAAACTCCTTTAAAGGTGAATATTTAACAAGACCTGTAAGCACACTATCATTTTCAACTTCACAGAGCCCGATTAAAGCAGGAGGATTCCACTCTCCTACTGCTGTTACTACCTTACTTATATTATTAAGCTTTTGTTTGTATCTTCCGTAATGCCAGGCCCGCATGGAATTTGGAAGAAATTCATAATCATTCTTCAAGCTATCGTGCCGGCAATCGAAAAGGTTTTCTACATTATAAAACATCACGCGAAAGCCGTTCTGTGAGAAAGCCTGTCCGCAATAAAGCGAAAGGGCAACAAGAAAACTTATTGTATAAGCAAAATGGCGACGATTCATTTCTGGCTGATTAGTTATTTATCTCCGGGCATCCACTCATAACATCCGGCGTCTGGTTTTCCATCCTGCAAGCGATTCCGTCCATTCAAATCATACGGGTAATTACGAGCTATTTCCAGGTTACCAATATCTTTGGCTTTGCACAAAGAATCCGGGCGGAAATCATATTTATAATTTTCTTTATCTATGTTTTGGAAGTTCATCTCTTTTGCCCAGGTTATATTGACCAATCGTTCACTTTTCTCCTCGACAGAATTAATAAGCGAATTAGAAAAATAGTAATCGAAAGCAATACTTGTATTATCCGATTTGCTTCCTTTAATTTCATCAGACGAAGAGCCGGTAATCAAACAGTTATAGAATGATGTTTTTAAAGGATAACCAACACTATTAAGTTTATTTGCAAAAGCCAGGGCTACCCCATTACGGATATTCCAGGAGAAAAAGTTTGCCAGTGTACAATGGGTAAAAGTATAATCTCCACCCAAAAGATTGACACAATTATCTCCGGCATTGGTAATCTGGCAGTTTGCAACTGTTGCTTTACAGGAAGTCATACTAAGAGCATCTCCTTCCACATTATGCAATATAGAATTGGTGAGCCTTAATTTTTCATTATCTATAGATGATGAATCACAACGTATTCCGAACTGTCCGCTATGAATATCAGCATAATCGAAACGGTTCTGATAACTGGAAGAATAAAGGCGAATACCGCCCCACTGCCCCGGTATTCTGTTATAAGGAAGATTTGTAAACATGTTATCTAATCTGTCGCCACGAAACAATACCGGATTACCAAGTGTACCTTGAGCATCGATAGTGCCATGCACCAGCACAGAAGCTTTATCATGGAAATAGAGTCGGGTTCCCGCTTCACATTGCAATTTTGCTCCACTATTTATCCGCAAACTATCATAAACAAGAATTGGCCTTCGGGAAGTAAATGTAGTATCTTTATCAATAGTCTTACCTCGCAGGATAAGTACATCCTGACCATAAGCCAGCAATTTAATATCTTGCTTAACTCCATTGGTAATAAAGACCAGGGAATCTTTCATCTGTACAGGATTATCCCTATCCAGAGGGTTTATTTTAACTTCCACAAAAATATGCATGCTATCTTTTCCCTGAATCTCAATATCCGAGAATTGAGTCCCTTTTTCTCCATCCACATTAACTTTAAAACCAGAATTGGCCGCATTAGCCAAAACAATAGAAGATATTTTTAATGCTTCTTTATTGGGATTATACACTTTAATCTTTGCAGTTGCAGAACCAATGGAAGTAAAAACAGTGTCAAAAGAAAGAGTATCCTGAGAAAAAGCAAGTAGATGAGATGGATTGGAAGAGAAATTCTCATCATTACACGATGAGAGGACGGCACATATCCCTGTTAGCAGGAAGCATAACTGTATGATTGAAAGAAATTTCTTCATGAGTTTACAGATAAATATAGGGGTAACCTTTTAGCTACCCCTATACACCAAACGCAGAAAGTGCGTAAATATTATTTGCTTGCAGGAATATTCGCCAATACTTCCAGCAAATGTTTCCAGAATTTATCAACTGAAGGGATATGCATACGCTCATCAGGTGAGTGAACTCCGCGGAGAGTTGGTCCGAATGATACCATATCTAATGAAGGATATTTCTCAAGGAATAATCCGCATTCCAATCCGGCATGGATGGCTTTAACCTTTGGTTCTACACCAAACAGACGAACATAAGCCTCTTCGGCCACTTTCAAAATTGGTGAAGCCGGATTTGGTTTCCATCCCGGGTAACCATCGCCCACAGAAACTTTGGCACCTCCTAGTTCGAAAGCAGCTTTAACAGCAGCCGACACGTCTTTGCGTGATGAAAGAGTTGAACTACGTTGACTGGTTTCTACACGGATAATGTTATCTCCCGGCATTTTAATTGAAGCAAGATTGGATGATGTCTCAACAAACCCCGGAATTTCCTGACTCATTGCAAATACGCCATGGAATACTGCATAAAGTGATTTAATCAAACTAGCAGTTGTATCACGATCAATCGCTGTAGCAACCGGAGATTCTGACTGAAGTACCCATTTCATGTTAGATTCGGTCACGGCAAACTCTGCTTCTACTTCAGAAGCAAAAATATTCAGATCAACACGAATTGATTCTTTATGAGCCATAGGAAGTGCACAAACTGCATAAGCTTCACGAGGAATTGCATTGTGAAGGTTACCTCCTTTTATTTCGCAAAGGTAAAGATCGTATTTCTCAGCAGCCAGAGACAAGAAACGAATCAGTTGTTTGTTGGCATTAGCTCTATTCTTATTAATATCATCACCGGAGTGCCCACCTGTCAATCCTTTTATTTCTACTTTAAAATAGAAATAATCCTGGGGAGCAGCTATTGGCTGATAAGTATATTCAGCAACCGTGTTTGCCCCACCGGCACAACCGATAAACAATTCTCCTTCGTCTTCTGAATCCAGGTTAATAAGTATATCACCAGACATAAAACCTTTTTTCAAAGCATTGGCTCCGGTAAGTCCGGTTTCCTCATCAACTGTAAACAAGCACTCAATAGGTCCATGTTCTATATCATTAGCAGCAAGAACAGCCAATTCTGTTGCTACCCCAATTCCATTATCAGCACCAAGAGTTGTACCTTTAGCTTTTAACCATTCTCCATCAACTTCTGTTTGAATAGGATCTGTAAGGAAATCATGTTCCACATTACTATTCTTTTCACATACCATATCAATATGAGACTGAAGAACTACTGTCTGTAGATTCTCTTTCCCTTTAGTAGCCGGTTTCTTTATTAAAATATTACCCGCTTCATCTACTTTCGTTTCTAGTTGGTGCTTTTTACCAAACTCTTTTAAATACTCTATAATTTGTTCTTCCTTTTTTGAAGGACGTGGCACCTGACAAATCTCATTAAAATAATGAAATACCTGTGCCGGTTTTAATTCTATTATACTCATATATTTTTATCTATTTATACTTAGCATTTTTTTATTAAATTACTAAATATGGTTAAATTGATTACTTTCCATATAGTACACCCATACTTTTTATTAGAAAAGAGAACGTATAATCCTTTCAAAAGTCTATATTTGCAGCACAAAAGTAATAGAAATGCTTTACACTATTCCTTTAGTACTGTTAATTGTTACTATATGAACAGCATTATTATGCATAAAACTATTATTTTTATAAATAGCTGAACTTCATAAAAGCTATTTATAACAGCTATGAAAACAATAAAATAAAGAATATAACTATTTAGAAACTATATCAAACAAATTATGAAGAGAATTAACTACCTTGCAAAAGGGATCCTAGCTGCGGTTGTGGTTGTTATGTTTGCACAATGTAGCGGAAAAAAAACAGATGCTGATGAATCTGTAACAGCTATGGGTGTTGCACCAAGCGGCCTTAAAATTGCTTACGTTGAAATCGACACACTGCTCACAAAATACACCTTCTGGAATGATCTGAATGAGATGATGATGAAGAAAGAAGAGAATATCCGTGCTACACTTAATCAAAAAGCTCGTGAACTTGATGCAGAAGGAAAAGAATTCCAACGTAAAGTACAAAACAATGCTTTTGTAAGCCGTGAAAGAGCTGAACAGGAAAATGCACGTTTAGTAAAAAAACAACAGGATTTGCAGGAATTGCAATCCAGACTTACAAACGAATTACAAGCAGAGAACCAAAAGAACAGTCTTCAATTACGTGATTCTATTAATTCTTTCTTGAAAATTTATAATAAGAAGCATAAATACAGCATGATTTTTAGTAACACTGGATTTGACAATTTACTTTATGCTGATAAGGCTTACAATATCACTAACGATATTATTGAAGGATTGAATGAAAGATATGCTCCTTCTCAAAAGAAGAAATAAAGCATTTCTATCTATACAATAGAATAAAAAGAGATACTGCTTATCCTAATAAAGCAGTATCTCTTTTTTTATGAACATACGTTTGGTGTTTTATAATATAAATAAATTCAGCATCAGCCTTTCAATTGAATAAATCGTGGCAGATGGAAGATTAGAGTGGCAGATCAATTGCCCATATTTTTTATCTCCCACTAGTCATAAAGCCTATAAACAAAGAGTTTTAAGCAAAATTAGTGGCAGGTGGGAGATGTTTCTTTGAAAAAACAAATTTATTGTTTTAATATTGATCTCCTGTAATGAAGCGGAGATACACCTGCATGCTTTTTGAAGTATTTTCCAAAAAAAGATTGGTTAGGGAAATTTAATTCCTGAGATATTTCCTGAATAGTGCACGAAGATCTAAGCATTAGCTTGCTTTCTAAAACAACACAATAATCGATACATTCCTTGGCAGGTTTACCAACTATTTGTTTCACTAAAGATGATAAATATTTTGGAGACACACAAAGCTTATTGGCGTAAAAAGAAACATCCTTGGATTCTTTCAGATGCTCGGAAACCAATAAAAAGAACTGCCTCACCATCTCTTCTTTTCGAGAAACGGGAACAGTATTATTCATATATTTACTGGCATATCCATGAATCTTTACAAGCAAAGCACATAACAGATGTTTCAGCATCTCTGTTCTATGATCATTCTCAACATCTTCTACAACGTTCCACATAATCTGGAAAAAGCTCATAGCCTCTTCCATCTCTATATTACTTAATTCAATAGAAGGAAAATCTGGTTTCAAAAGGAAAACAGGCGGATATTTACGTAAGTAATTCAACAAATCTTCCGTAATACTTTTTGAAATGGAAAATAAGGCAACTCGAAAATCATCACTAAATTTACGATGAAAGACTATAGAATTTAATGCTATTAAAACTATTTCATTTTTAGTTATAACGCGTTTCTTGAGATTAATTTCTATTTCAGCAGATCCTTCAAGACAAAAACATATATACGATTTTTCAGCATGTATAGGATATTCTAAAACAAAAGATCTATTGATATCAGAATACATGATAAAATCGTCCTCTATAGAGACTAAATTCTTACTAAAAAAAAAAGATGATTTATTCATGATTAATTCTTTTTAGACCACAAAAATAATATATATTTGTTAATTCAACAATAACATAATGAAATATAGACCAATTATAATGAATTTTAGAACTTTCTGGCTTATTCAATTATTATGAACTTTGCAGAGATTAATTTAGGTAAAAAGTATATTAACTAATTATGTTTATCTTATGATTAAGAAAATTGGTAGATTGTTTGTCACTCCGCTCTCAATTGTCGGAGTATTATTAGTCTTTTTTTCCCTTAGCTCATGTAAAAAGAGTGGAAATATGGCGGGAAAAGATATGGTGCAAGAATATGCAGTTACAGCTCTAAAGACCTCTGATATGGAACTAAAGAGTTCATATCCTGCTACAATAAAAGGAAAGCAGGACATCGAAATTCGTCCTCAGGTTTCAGGAACAATAACTAAATTATGTGTCGACGAAGGTTCTGTTGTACATAAAGGACAGATTCTTTTTGTTATTGATCCTGTTCAGTATCAGGAAGCTGTTAATGCTGCTCAAGCTACAGTTAATGTGGCACAAGCAAATGTAGCAACAGCTAAACTAACCGCTGAAAACAAACGTGAGTTGGCTAAAAATAATATTATAGGCTCGTATGACCTGCAGATGGCTGAAAATTCTTTATTATCTAGCAAAGCTACGCTGGCACAAGCTAAAGCACAACTAATCAGTGCAAAAAAGAATCTTTCATTTACAAGAGTTGCAAGTCCGTCGAATGGAGTTGTAGGAAGTATTCCTTTTCGTGTTGGAAGTTTAGTTAGTTCCAGCATCGCTACACCACTTACTACAGTTTCTGATATTTCAGATATGTATGCTTATTTTTCAATGACTGAAAGACAACTTTTAAGTCTTACTAACGAAGGTAATTCACAAAAAGACATACTTAATAAAATGTCAAATGTAGAATTGCAAATGATAGATGGAAACGTATATGGCGAAACTGGAAAAGTAGAAACCATGAGTGGAGTTATTGACCAAAGTACAGGTTCTGTCAATGTACGCGCTAAATTCCCTAATAAAAACCGCACTTTAAGAAGTGGAGGTACAGGGTCAGTATTGATCCCTTATAAAATGAAAAACTGTATTGTTATTCCTCAGAAAGCTACTTATGAGATACAAGATAAAAAGTATGTATATGTAGTTGATAGTAAATCAACAGTAAAAAGTACTCCTATTGAGATATTCTCATTAGATGATGGCCAGAATTATGTTGTAACATCTGGTTTGAAGGCTGGTGACAAGATTGTTACCGAAGGTGTAGGTACTCTTAAAGATGGCATGCAAATTAAGGAAATAACTCCGGAACAAGCTGCTGCAAAAAAAGCTCAGGCACAACAATCTTCTGAAAAAGCTTCTAAGTAATAGGTGTATTATTAAAACAGAAGAAATATGAAATTAGATAAATTTATAAACCGCCCGGTACTTTCAACAGTTATATCAATATTTGTTGTTGTTTTGGGTATAATCGGACTAGTATCATTACCAGTCGAACAATATCCCAACATTGCACCTCCAACCATTCAGGTTAGTACAATGTATACAGGTGCGAATGCACAGACGGTAATGAACAGTGTTATTGCTCCACTCGAAGAATCAATCAACGGCGTGGAGAATATGACATACATGACATCTACCGCTTCAAACAATGGGTATGCAACTATTAATGTATACTTCAAGCAGGGAAGCGATCCTGATATGGCAGCTGTCAATGTGCAAAACCGTGTAACAAAAGCACAGGGATTGTTACCAGCAGAAGTTACTAAGGTAGGTGTCATTACAACCAAACGTCAGACAAGTATGCTGATGGTATTTTCCATATATAGTTCAGATGACAAGTACGACCAAACATTTTTGCAGAACTATGCCAAGATAAATATCGTACCACAAATTATGCGTGTACCTGGCGTAGGTGATGCTAGTGTTATGGGTGCTCGTGAATACTCAATGCGTATATGGCTTAAGCCTGAAGTAATGGCTCAATACAAGTTAATACCAAGCGATGTATCTGCTGCACTGGCTGAACAAAATATTGAAGCTGCACCGGGACAATTTGGTGAAGACGGAAAGCAATCTTTTCAATATACAATGAAGACAAAAGGTCGTCTTCAAAAAACGGAAGAATTTGAGAATATAGTTATCAAGGCCTCTGCAGATGGAAATATCTTAAGGCTTAAAGATGTTGCGCGTATAGAACTAGGAGCACAATCAACCAGTGTAAATAGTTATGCGGACGGACATAACGCGGTAACTTGTGTTATTTACCAAACTCCTGGGTCTAATGCTACTGAAATCATCAAGAATGTGACTTCATTGATGAAGGACACAGAGAAGTCATTGCCTGCAGGAGTTAAATACAATATTATAATGAACACCAATGACTTCTTGTTTGCTTCAATTTATGAAGTACTCAAAACGTTATTGGAAGCCTTTATACTTGTAGTTTTAGTAGTATATATTTTCTTGCAGGATTTTCGTTCCACACTTATTCCGGCAATTGCTATACCGGTAGCTTTGATTGGAACTTTCTTAATGCTGAAGTTATTTGGATTCAGTATCAACTTACTAACATTGAGTGCATTGGTACTGGCCATAGCCATAGTGGTGGATGACGCCATAGTGGTGGTTGAGGCGGTTCACGCCAAAATAGACCAGGGATACAAATCATCAAAGCTAGCTTCTATTGATGCTATGAGTGAAATCTCTGGAGCTATCCTTTCCATTACTCTGGTAATGATGTCTGTGTTTGTTCCTGTTAGTTTCATGGGAGGAACTTCGGGAGTATTCTATAGGCAGTTTGGTGTAACAATGGCTGTCGCAATTGGTTTCTCAGCCTTGAATGCATTAACCCTTAGCCCGGCATTGTGTGCTATATTCCTAAAGCCTCACAATAAAGAGGGAGAGAATAATAAGACCAGTTTTATAGAACGTTTCCATATAGCTTTTAATACAACTTATGAGAAGTTACTGGAAAAATATAAAGGTAGCATATCACGAATTATCAAACATAAATGGATATCATTTGGTTTGGTTATCATAAGTTTCATTTTGCTAGTAGTATTAATGAAATTTACTCCATCAGGAATGGTGCCGAATGAAGATACCGGAATCTTTATGATGTCGGTAAACATGGCACCTGGAACATCATTGGAACGCACTGAAGAAACAATGAGAAAAGTGAACGATATTCTGAAAACCAACCCTTCGATTGAATCAAACATGCTGATTGGCGGTTTTGGACTTATATCAGGTTCAGGTAGTTCTTATGGTAGTTTTTTCTGCAAACTCCGCAACTGGGATGAACGTCAGGGAAAAGGACAGGATGTGAACAGTATTATCGGTATGCTATATCAGCAGACTGCAAGCATAAAAGATGCTCAAATACTTATCTTCGCTCCTCCAATGATTTCCGGTTATAGTATGACTAATGGTTTTGAAATGAACCTTCAGGATAAAACAGGTGGTAGTCTTGAAAACTTTAGTCAAGTATCGCAAAACTTTCTGGCTGCTTTAAATCAGCGGCCGGAGATTGCAAGAGCCATGACTTCATTTAATCCAAACTTCCCTCAATATCAAGTTGATGTAGATGCGGCTAAGTGTAAGCAAGCAGGTATTAGTCCAGGTACAATCCTTGAAACTCTTCAGGGATACTATGGCGGTATGTACGTTTCCAATTTCAACCGTTTTGGTAAATTGTACAGAGTTTATGTTCAGGCAGATGCAAAATACCGTATTAGTCCTGAAACATTAAATAGTATCTATGTTCGTAATGGTACAGAGATGGCTCCTATTAGTCAATTCATGACAATAAAGAAAGTTTATGGTCCTGATGTAATCAACAGATTCAACATGTTTACTTCAATGGCTATAAACGGATCTCCAAAACCAGGTTATGCTTCAGGAGAAGCCATCAAAGCCATTGAAGAAGTTGCCGCGCAAACTCTGCCAACCGGATATGGATATGAATTCTCCGGAATGACCCGTGAAGAACAAAGTACCGGAGGAAGTACTACCGCAATTGTATTCGTTCTGTGCCTTGTATTCGTTTACTTATTGCTTAGTGCACAATATGAAAGTTATATATTACCACTTGTAGTAATATTGTCCATTCCATTCGGTCTGGCTGGAGCATTCATATTTGCTAAGTTCATGGGAACCCAAAACGATATTTATTTGCAGATTGCGTTGATTATGTTGATTGGATTGTTAGCCAAAAATGCCATTCTAATCACAGAATTCGCTCTTCAAAGAAGACATTCAGGTATGAGTGTAACCTATTCTGCCATATTGGGTGCAACAGCTCGTTTACGTCCTATTTTAATGACATCACTGGCTATGATTATTGGTCTGCTACCTCTGATGTTTGCAAGTGGTGTTGGTGCAAACGGTAACCGTACTCTTGGTGGTGGTGCTGTGGGTGGTATGTTAATTGGTGTGATATGCCAGATATTTGTGGTACCGGGATTATTCGTTGCTTTTGAATATCTGCAGGAAAAAATCAAACCTATAGAGACGACAGGAATGGATGTCAGTGAGGCAATTCCTGAACTTGAACAATATAGAAACATTGATAATGAATAACGGAATGAAAAAACAAATAATAGGAATGATATGTGCAACTGCTGTCTTAAGCAGTTGCAATATCTACAAGACATACGAAAGGCCAAAAGTTGATGTTTCCGGGATGTATAGGGATACTGTTTCGGTAAAGGATACTTTAGCTTCTGATACAACCAATATGGGAAATCTTCCATGGAAAGAAGTATTCAAAGATCCAAAGCTTCAGACTCTGATAGAGAAAGGTTTATCAAGCAATCTTGATTTACAGACTGCAATGCTTAAAGTTGAAGAAGTAAAATCAATATTGACTGCTGCCCGTCTGGCATTTCTTCCATCTCTTTCATTGTCGCCACAAGGAACAATCAGTAGCTTTGACAGCAAGGCTGCAACAAAGACATATCAGTTACCGGTTACAGCTAGCTGGGAACTGGACGTTTTTGGAAATATCCTGAATGCAAAACGCGAAGCAAAAGCTTCACTTTTGCAAAGTGAAGCATATCGCCAAGCTGTACAAACTCAGGTTATAGCCAATGTAGCTAACTGTTATTACACTTTGTTAATGCTCGACAAGCAGTTGAACATCACTGAGGAAACAGCAAAAAACTGGGAAGAGAATGTTAAGGCCATGAAGATAATGAAACAAGCAGGCCTTACAAATGAAGCTGCTGTATCTCAAAGCGAAGCCACTTATTATACAGTAAAAGCAAGTATACCTGATCTTAAAAAGCAGATCCGGGAAACTGAAAATACATTATCACTGCTTCTTGGGCAAGCTCCACAGCAGATTGAACGTGGAACATTGGCTGAACAACAAATGCCAGAGCATTTATCTGCAGGTATTCCTGTACAAATGCTTTCCAACCGTCCGGACGTGAAACAGGCAGAGATGGCATTGGCTGGTAGTTACTATTACACAAATCAGGCACGCTCTGCATTCTATCCTAAAATAACAATAAATGGATCGGCCGGATGGACAAACAGCGCCGGAGGTGCTATCATTAATCCAGCAAAATTCATTGCTTCTGCAGTTGGTTCTTTAACACAGCCAATATTTGACAGAGGTGCTAATGTTGCAAAATTAAAGATTGCCAAGGCTCAACAAGAAGAAGCACTACTTTCTTTCCAGAAAAGTATATTAAATGCTGGCTCTGAAGTTAGCAATGCTCTTTACCAGTTCCAGTCTTCCAATGAAAAGTGTGTTCAACGCAAACTGCAGATTCAATCATTGGAAAGTAGTGTTGATAAAACAATGCAATTAATGAAATACCAGTCATCTACATACCTGGAAGTTTTAACTGCCAAGCAATCATTATTGAGTGCTCAGTTATCTGATGTTAAAGATAGTTTTGAACGCATTCAGGCCGTTATCAATCTTTATCAGGCTCTGGGAGGTGGAAGATAATACATAAACTTTAAATAAAATGCATATGAATACAATCAGCCCATTGGCTTATGTTGATCCGGAAGCTAAAATTGGAGAAGGTGTAGTTATTCATCCTTTTGCATACATTGATAAAAATGTGGTAATTGGAGATAATTGCGTCATTATGCCTAATGCAAGTATTTTAAACGGAACTCGCATGGGAAACAATAATCAGGTTTTCCAGAACACTGTTCTTGGTGCTACTCCACAAGATTTTTCATATCACGGTGGAGATACAATTCTTGAAATTGGAAATAATAATGTATTTCGTGAAAATATAGTAATCAGCCGTTCTTCCAGTAAAACAGGAAAATCTGTTATTGGTGATAAAAATTTTATTATGGACGGTGTGCATATTTGCCATGATTGCAATATAGCAGACCATTGTGTAATAGGCATAAAATCTGTTATTGCCGGAAACTGTGTTATCGGTTCTCATGTTATATTCAGTTCTATGGTTAGTATGTTTCAGGATACCCGTGTTGGTGCTTGGAGTCTGGTACAAGGAGGATGTCGCTTAAAGAAAGATGTTCCTCCATATATTGTCACTACAACAAATCCTACCAGTTATTATGGAGTTAATGTTGAAGTACTTAAACATCATAATGTTTCAGAAAAGATAATTCAGCACATTGCTCAGGCTTATGGATTAATTTTCCATTCAAAAGTAAGTATTGCCGATGCATTAATAAGAGTAGTACAAGAGGTTCCAATGAGTGATGAGATAGAAAATATCATAAACTTTATCAAGAACTCCAATAAAGGACTAATTTAAGCATACTTTTTACCTTTATTATAAAAGTCGTAAGCCATAAAAAATAAAATGGCTTGCGACTTTTTTTATTATCTCAACAGTGATTAAAATTGGAACTTTTTGGCCAATTAAAGGTGCTAGATTGCTAGATCACTGCTAGAACAAATAAATTTGATCTAGCGGTTTTTATACACTAATTACCAGGAAGTTACACGTCAACTGCTAGATTGCTAGATCAATTTTGCAAAATTAAAATTTATGTAGTGTTTCTCTTTATTACACCACTCCTACTTTTCATTAAAATGCCACCGGAGTTCTTTAAATAGCCCGAGTAGTTTTATATTTTCAAAACCAGACATTAATAATATCTTGTACAAAAGAATGTAATCTTCTGTACAGAACAATTAAATCTTTTGTACAGAAGAATGCATTCTTTTGTACAAGGATATACAAACATCCGGTGTATCTTTTAAAAGAACAGGCCAAAGTTTAGCAAAACTCCGGCCTGATAGTTTTTTATCTCCGATTATACTTTCAATAAAACGAAGATAGATTTATGCTTCTATTTAATATTGCTATTTGAATACATCTTTCGACTTAACTTTTATAATCTTTCCAAAGGATGAAAGCTTAGTCATATCAATTTTCTTAGAATTCCCTACAACCACATATGTTATAGTACGGTCTTTTACATTCCGATTATAGAAGTTTACCACATCTTTAATATCAAGGTTGCTAACGTTCGCAATAATGTCTTTATTCGGGTCGTAAGTATATCCCTCTTTTATTAAAAATGAAATCTTTAAGGAACGTTCGCGCAAAGAAGGATATTCATTATTAGCCTTGTTTACAACATCCTGTCGGGCAATCTCAATACGTTCTGCTGTTTCAGGCATCTGTTTAATCAATGAATCTAGAATTCCCATTGCATCAGTTGTTTTATCACACTGAGTTGAAAGAATTGCCACCAGCTGACCATTCTTATCACTGTATTTATACGGAGGTAGTTTGTATGTTGCACGTACTCTGTAAGCTAAAGAACGGAATTCACGAATCTGCTGAAATAGAACAGAGCTCATGCTCCCGCCGAAATAGCTGTTAAACAAAGCCGATTGATAACGTTCTGAAGAGTTGTTGTTTACTCCTCCTCTGATGTAACCGCCTATAATACTTTGAGATGATTTCGGATCATCAATAAAATAAACGGTTTGCTCTTTATATTCCTTTTCTTCTCTGCAAACCGGAGTTTGCGAAGGTACATTAACCTTTTCTACTCCGAGATTCTTATTTATTTGGTCAACAACAGTTTCGGTTGCTATATTTCCGCAATAATGTATATTACATTCAACCTTCTGAATGTTATTAAATTCAGAAATCAAATCCTGCCCTTTGAGTTTCTTTATTTCAGAACCAGATAAGCGGTTCAGGTATTCGGATTTATCTCCATAACGGACTTTGTCTAGCAGTGCATTAGCCAACTCATCCGGAGAACGTTTAATGGCTTTGACTCTCAATTTAGCCTCATCAACCACTTGTTTCATCTTTTTAGGTTCCGCTTTTGCATGATTAAAGAAGTCGGCAACCAGTTCTAAGGTTGATTCAAAATTCTTATCGAACCCGGATATTTCAACACAGAATTTATTCTGATCGGCAACAAAAGATAAAGTGCTACCCAGATTTTGTAATTTAGCCCTGAATTGATCAAAAGAAGAAGAATCTGTTCCTAAAAGATTCAGGTAAGTAGCCATTGGAGTCAAAAGCTTTGACTCTAAAGTTCCTTTTCCATATTCAATATTTAAAGTAAATATATCATTCTGCGGATTAGATGCTGCATAAAGAACAACTTTAGGAGCTACCTGAATTACTTTTGCATCATTATTGAAATCGAGAAAACGAGGATGTGCATCCAATGTCTTTATCTGCTCCATTTCCTTGGCAAAATCTGATTTCGATTCCGAATTCTGAGGAATTATTGGAGCAAATCCAGGCTTTTTCAGATTATTCTTAGGATAGTTACCAGTTTTCTTTTTTACCTGAAGATAATTATCTGTGAAATATTTATTTGCAATTTTCACTATGTCATCTTTTGTAAGATCGTCTATCTTCTTAACTTCATTAAGATATTCATTCCAGCTTTTTCCTTCAGAAAACAGAGACAGCATTTTTTGCGCACGAGAGTCTATGTTTTCAAGGTTTTTAATATAATTCCTTTTTTGCTCTAATTTTAGACTATTAAAAACTTCGTCCGAGAAATCCCCTTTTTTCACTCTGTCTATTTCGTGCATTACAAGCTTCTTTGCTCCGGAATATGACTGGAAAAGTAATTTCGGTACAGTAAGTACTCCCACTACTCCAGCTTCATTCATACTAAGATTCAAAGCTCTGGATTCCATAATTTTACCATCCACAGCCAGTTTATCAAGATATCCGGTACTATTATCATTATTCAGAATCCCCATAGCAATACGAAGTGCTACTTCATCTTCATGATTGGCAGGAACTCCCCTCCAACCCAGAACCAGTGCCTTAACTATTGGAATAGGCACTTTAATTTTAAATTCTTCCACCCCTGAAAAAGGAGGCAAAGACACGCTCTCTCTTTTCGGTGCATCTCCTTTTCTTATTCTTGAGAATGTTTTCTCCAATACAGGAAGAATTTCTTCTGCTTTGAAATCACCACTTAATATAAGTCCCATATTACCGGAAACATAGTATTTCTCGAAAAACTTTCTCATCTCGGAAAGCTGAGGATTTTTAAGATTTTCCGTGCTACCTACAATTGGGAAAGCATATGGATGAGGATTAAAGAAACGTTCTGCAACTTTTTCAAAAGCCTGATATCCCATCATGTCATTATACATATTCTTCTCCTCATACACTGTTTCAAGTTCACTTTGAAACAAGCGGAACACAGGATTCATTAAACGTTCGCTATTAAGCTCAGCCCATTGGTTTATATACTGAGGTGAAAATTCGTTGTGGTAAATAGTACAGTCGTAAGAAGTTCCTGCATTCAAACGACTTCCGCCATATTTTGAGATAAGGCGGTCGAACTCATTAGGGATGACATACTTTGAAGAACGAATACTCAGTTCATTTATTTCCTTCTGAATCTGTTTGCGTTTAGCTTCATCTTTAGTTAGTGCAAGTTCATCGTATTTCTGAGCGATAGATTCTAATAAGATTTTCTCTTCACTATAGTTTATGGTTCCAATTTTATCGGTCCCTTTAAACATCATATGCTCAAAATAATGAGCAATACCAGTATTGGGACAATCTTTTGATCCAGCTTTAACTACAACAGCGCCAAAAATTTTAGGCTGAGAATGATCTTCATTAAGCCAGACTGAAAGTCCATTACTTAATTTGAACTCTTTTACATTAAGAGATTCCGAGAGTTGAGCGTACGCTGACCCACTCAACAAACCACCAAAGATTGCTGATAACACGATTTTTTTCATTTTTGATTAAATAAATTCTATTTCTTTCCTTCTTCCTGAGGAATACGGAATGCGGTGTAGAGTTCTATCACAGCAGCGATGGTAAGAGTTAGCATCCATTCGTTACCGTGAGGAAGTGTAAACATCAGCACACCAGTAATTATCAGGAAAACAGCTCCAAATATCTGTTGGTTATAAAGTCGCTTTAAAACAACATTATTACCTTTATATGAAGAAAATATCTGAACTACAGCAATAGCCAGAGCCCCAATACAATAAATATATGGAGAAAAATTCCAGTTAGTAATATAAGATGCTGCTCCAATAAGCAAAAGTACTGCTCCAATAAAAAAGATTAATGATTGATATTTTTTCATTTTTGAGGTTCTTCTATATTTGTATCTTGTTCATCCTGAATAATGTAAATATCTTCATTAGGCTTCTTCATCAGATATTTTTCACGCGCAACTTTTTCAATAGAATGCGGATTAGTAGTCAACTCATTCAATCGTTTTGTATTTTCATCATAATCCGCCTGATATTCCCTTATGCTTTCGTGAAGTTTGTTTATTTTACGAATATTAGAGATACGACGCACCATACTGTTCTCATCGAGAAAGCCAATAATAATAACAAAAATAAGCATTGTAATCAAGTACTTATGTCTTCTGATAAATTCCCAAATTGTATGAAGTTTACTCATTTTTTCATCAAGTTGAATATGGATACAAAGATAGAAATATTTCTTAACCTACATTTTAATAATCGATAATTTAATGTACATTTGCACTGATAGAAAAAGAAGTATCCCAAAAATATGGAAAATTATATAGTATCGGCTCGAAAATATCGCCCTTCCACTTTTGAATCGGTAGTAGGCCAAAAGTCATTAACTACAACATTAAAGAATGCAATTGCTGCTCAAAAGTTAGCGCATGCGTATTTATTTTGTGGTCCACGCGGTGTAGGAAAAACTACTTGTGCCCGTATATTTGCTAAAACAATTAATTGCTTGACTCCTACAGCCGATGGCGAAGCATGTAATGAATGTGAATCATGTAAAGCGTTCAATGAACAACGTTCGTATAATATTCATGAACTGGATGCAGCTTCGAACAATAGCGTAGACGATATCCGGCTTTTGATAGAGCAGGTTCGCATCCCGCCACAGATTGGTAAATATAAAGTATATATTATTGATGAGGTTCACATGCTTTCTACAGCAGCATTCAATGCATTTCTTAAAACATTGGAAGAACCGCCCAAACATGCTATTTTTATTCTAGCAACAACAGAGAAGCATAAACTTCTGCCTACAATTCTGTCTCGCTGTCAGATTTATGATTTTAACAGAATCAGTGTACAAGATACAGTAAACCACCTTGCACATGTAGCTCAGCAAGAAGGAATAAATGCTGAACCTGAAGCTTTAAATGTTATCGCTCAGAAAGCTGATGGAGGTATGCGTGATGCTTTATCCATTTTCGACCAGGTAGTAAGTTTCACTGCCGGGAATGTACAATATCAAAGTGTAATCGAGAATCTGAATGTTCTTGATTATGAATATTATTTCAAATTAACCGATAAGTTTATTGAAAATAATGTGAGCGACTCGCTTCTTATCTTCAATGACATTTTGAATAAAGGCTTCGAAGGCAGTCACTTTATAACTGGATTAGCTTCACATTTTCGTGACCTTTTAGTTAGTAGAGATGAATCAACCCTGCAGCTTCTGGAAGTTGGTGCCAGCATTCGTAATAGATATAAAGAGCAAGCAGCCAAATGCAAACCTCAGTTTCTTTACAAAGCAATGAAGCTTGCCAATGATTGTGATCTGAATTATCGTGTAAGCAAAAACAAACGTTTTTTAGTGGAACTAACTATAATTCAGATAGCACAACTTACTGCAGAACCAGATGATGTGAGTCATGGGCGTAGCCCTAAACAATCTATAAAACCAATATTCAACCAGCAAAATAATGCTGCGGTACAGCAACAAGTAGCTGCACCTGTTTCTCAGAACCAACAAACAGCTCCAACCTCTGCATCAAATAATACTAATGCTGCACCGGCTGCCGTTGTTTCATCGGCTCATACCAGTCCTGCAACAAACATAAAAGTTAAGGAAGAAAAGAAGGTTCCGGTAATGAAAGCCGGCAGTTTAGGTATATCGATCAAGAATCCTTATAAGAATGAGCAAGAACAACAGACAAAAGTGACTGAATCTGGTCCATCTCTTAAAAGGCATGAAGAAGATTTTGCTTTTAACGAGAGAGATCTGAGTCACTACTGGATTGAGTTTGCCCAGTCTCTACCTGTAGAGCAAAGAGGGATTATGATGCGGATGAAGAATTCTCCAGCTAAATTAATCTCAGCTACATCCATTGAAATGGTTGTAGATAATGAGATTGTGGCAAGAGACATGACCACTATGATTCCAGCAATTCAGAATTATTTGAGAACTCAATTACGAAATAGCAAAATAACCATGGCAGTTCGTGTAAGCGAGGAACAAGAAGTGGTACGTGCATATAGCAGGGTTGAACGTTTTCAAATGATGGCTCAAAAGAATCCTGAACTAATTAAGCTTAAAGAAGCTTTCGGATTAGAACTCTATTAAATGCGACGAACCATTACAAATAGAATAAATCTGCATTTTAAAAGAGGATTATAAATATACTGAAGTATTCAATTTATCTACAATATAAAATAGTCAGGGCTATCCTTTTGGACAGCCCTGATTCTTAAGTATAACTGGTTAGGTAGATAAACAGATTTATTTTCTGTTCATCAGGCGATAACTCGCCATTTCTTCATATTTTGTTCCCGGACGACCGTAATTACAATATGGGTAAATGGAAATACCACCTCGGGGAGTGAATATTCCTGTTACTTCTATATACTTAGGATCCATCAAGCGAATTAAATCCTTCATTATTATATTAACGCAATCTTCGTGAAAAGCGCCATGATTACGAAAACTAAACATGTATAACTTCAGACTTTTACTCTCTACCATTTTCACATCAGGAAGATAAGATATCCGAATTTCAGCAAAATCAGGTTGCCCGGTAATCGGACAAAGACTAGTAAATTCGGGACAATTGAACTGTACCCAGTAATCATTTTCCGGATGCTTATTATCAAAAGCCTCCAGTACTTCCGGAGCATATTCATTCTTATATTCAGTTTTTCCTCCTAATAAAGATAGCTGATCTTTTAAATCTGTCATTATTCCTATTTTTATATTATGGTTCTAGTTTTTTCTTTTCAAATACTCCTGCAATCCATGATTTCTCAGCTTGCAAGCCGGACAATGTCCACACCCATCAGCAGGAATACCGTTATAACAAGTTAGCGTTTCATTACGAACAAGATCAAACACTCCAAGTTCATCGGCCAATGCCCATGTTTCAGTTTTATCAATCCACATTAATGGAGTATGAATAACAAACTGTTCATCCATAGCCAGATTAATTGTTACATTCAATGATTTCACAAATGAATCACGACAATCCGGATAACCGCTAAAGTCTGTTTGCGAAACTCCGGTAACCAAATGACGAACCCCTTTCTCTCTGGCAAAAACAGCAGCAATACTCAAAAAGAACAAATTTCTTCCCGGTACAAATGTATTAGGAAAAGAGTCAGCAGGTTTCTCCTGATCCATTTCTATTGAACTATCAGTTAAGGAATTGCTTCCTAGTTTACTAATAAATGAAACATCCATCAAATGAAATTCCACATCAGCTTTTTCGGCTATATTACGTGCAATATCCACCTCTTTTTGATGCTTCTGCCCATAAAGGAAGCTCAAAGCATATACTTTTTTAAAATGTCTTTTTGCCCAAAATAGACATGTAGTCGAATCTTGTCCGCCGCTAAATAATACAACAGCAGACTCATTACTCATTCTCATCAAATTTCTTTTATTTTAATTACGCTATAAGAAATATTTTCATCATAAACATCCGTTTCTTCAGTAAGCTTCACATAGTTAACTACTCTCCGTGTAATAGGAAGAACCAATATTTCAAATAGCGTTTTAGCAATAGTCTCAACAACTATAATCTGAAATACCACACTTGAAGGAATTACAAAAAGGAATCCGATAGTAGTAAAGACTAAAGTATCTGCCAACTCTCCTACTAAAGTAGAAGCTACAGCCCGTTGTCCAAACTTCTTTCCCTTATGCAGAATCTTCATCTTACTCATTACATAAGAATTCAAAAATGAGCCAACCAGAAAAGCAAGCAAACTTGCAAGTGCAATACGAGGAGTTTGCGCAAGAACGGAAGCATAAGAATCCTGCATCGTCCAATGTGGAGCCGGAGTAAGAGCTACCGAAGCTTGAAATAGCAAAATTGCCAGGAAATTAACAGCGAAGGCAATCCAAATTATAAGTCTTGCTTTACGAAATCCCCACACTTCTGTAATACAGTCATTAATAACATAAGAAATAGGGAAAATAATCAATCCTGCAGTTGATGGAAAACCAAAGATTTCGAATTGTTTTACTGCGAGAATGTTGGAAAGAACGAGGCACATACTAAAAAGTATGCCCATTAGCATAAAAGAAACAGTTACTTTACTTTTCATTTTTCTTGTTTTTTACGTGGTGTTCAAGCACACGACCTCTATTCAAGGCGTCGTATTTTTAATTTTCGGGTGCAAATGTAAGAATAAAAATGCAAGAAAAAAACAAGAATCAGTTAAAAGTAATCGGATAGGAGGTGATGGATTATTTCCATCACCGACCTTCCACACCACCGTACGTGCCGTTCGGCATACGGCGGTTCCTTATTTACGATGCCACTTTACGGTAATAATCCATCAGACAAGGATAGCCCGCTTTGCTAAGGTTTTCGTTGCTTATAGCTTCCTTCAGGATTTGACATCTAGCCATGCGCCAGTAGCTTTTACGGGCATTGGAAAAACTCAAAGCACGAACTTTGTCTATCCCACAACGAATCAAATTATCGGAGCGGGTCTTTATCTTCTTCCAGTATTTCCATATACACATACGAAGCCGACGACGGAGCCATTGATCTATTCTCTTCAGATGGTTTTGCATGTCTGCCAGTTTGAAGTATTCAATCCAGCCACGAATGAATTGATGAAGTTCGTATTTGCGTTTATCGTATCCCATACCATTACTGCGACCTGTCAGCTCTTTCAATCGGGCTTTCAGTTTTGCATAACTTTTGGGGTGTACAGATAAGCGAAATCCTCCTTTGATATTATAAAAGGAGTAACCTAAGAACCTCATGCCCCGCACATATCCTGCTTTCGTTTTCTCTCGGCTTACCCTCAGAAAGAGGGTTTCTTCGATAAAACAAATGATGTGCTTCATCGTACGACTGGCAGAGCGTTTACTTTTGCAAAATATCATGCAATCATCTGCATAGCGGACAAATGGATGTCCTCGGTGTTCCAGTTCTTTGTCCAGTTCATTGAGCATTATATTGCTCAGTAGCGGACTAAGGGGACCACCTTGAGGAACTCCCCGACTGCTTTTCTCAAATTTATGACCAATTATAACTCCCGCGCGGAGATATTTATGGATAAGAGAAATCACTCTCCCATCTTTTATCCTGCGGGAAAGAATTTCTATCAGCTTGCTTTGGTTGACTGTATCGAAAAACTTCTCCAAATCTAAATCTACGGCATATTTATTACCTGCATTAATATAACTCTGGGCCGTTTGCAGCGCTTTATGCGCACTGCGTTTCGGACGAAAACCGAAGCTGTTGTTACTGAATTCACGTTCATAAATCGGAGACAAAACTTGTGATATGGCTTGTTGAATAAGACGGTCAACTACGGTAGGGATACCAAGCTGGCGTTTCTTGCCATTGTCCTTAGGGATTTCTACCCTACGAACAGGATTAGGATGGTAATTACCATCCATTAAAGATGTTACCAGTTTATCTTTATGGAGTTTCAGAAACGGAAGAAGTTCTTCTGTTTCCATTTTATCGACACCTCCACTGCCACCATTCGATAGGACCTGTTTATAAGCCTTGTTCAAATTGGCAGGCGACAATATACGTTCCAGTAAATCATCTTTTGTAAAATGCACTTCCGTGAGGTTGTTTTCAGTAATCCCTATAAAAGTCTGCACTCCCACATAGCCTTCGGATTCCGTCCTATTCTTTTGCGGGCAGCTATCATTCACTGCTGATATTTTCTGCATTCTTCCCTTCATAAGGTTACATTCATTTACTTCTCACTTAGATAAGGTTCAGACCTTCCCCGAGTAGTCGATTTAAATCGGGTACTATGTCATCGGCTGACTTCTCACAGCAATTGTTATCCGTGTTTCTGAAAAAAAAACATCCACACGTCCGTGAGATCTCCCGTGGTAAGATGCATAACCTTCATCCCATGTAACTGCAACATTTACACGCTGACTTCCCGGGTAGTTATTGGACTTCGTTTTGTTTTGCAAACTCATCCAAATCAGCTTTGCCTAATGTTATTCGTATTCCTCAGTTCGGGACTTTGCCGCAAGCTTCCTTCAGATTCGCCTCACGGTCGACACCCTTGCTATTGGCTAATGGTTGGTAACTACCGACCCCCATAACGGACTCACACCGTCAAGTTACACACCATGCACGGCGCACAAAAATAAAAGGCAATCTTCGGATTGCCTTTTACCTAGTCTTCCAATCAATAAGACCAGTCAGATGGTTTGGTTGTTAAATAGCGAGTTTAGTTAGTCTAATTATTATTTAATTCTAGTTTTCTTATTCTGTTAAAATGTATAATCAACACCTACTCCAAATACTTTGTTTGTACGGGTAAAAACATCTGTTCCAGCAAGACCTGTTCCATTATATCCTGTACTATTAGCATCTTCAGCTGTCGATTTAGAAACTTTAGTATATTTATCGTAATTAGTGAAGAAATAAGCAACATTCACCTTTAAACTTTTATTTAGTTTAAACGCAGCTCCCATACCTACAGAATATGAACTTGTAGTAAAACTCATATCAGACATGTACTTATCCTGCAATTCATAATTTGTACTTTGAAATCCACCACTCACAAGAACTCTGTCAGTAATATCCCATTCAGCACCTGCAAGATATTCGTCTGTACCTCCACCTAAATATTTTTGCTTATCATTAGCCATCTTTGCATCCTTATCATAATAGTGATTCCATCCTAAAGAAGCACGAACAGAAGGAAGTATTGAATACTGAGCACCAACAGTAAGCATTGCCGGAATATCATTGGGGGTGTTTACACCATGGTCATAAGCAACAACACCTGTTGAGTTTACTTTTGTTTTATTTTCAATATTCAGATTAGTTTTGAACTCATACTTAGCACCAAGATTCAGTTTACCGATTTTATAATCAATGCCGATAATAGGTGTAAGTCCCCATCCGCTTTGATCACAATCAAGTTCTTTATCTGTTGATCCAGCTACTACGCTAGAAATAGCATTAGCCGCAGTAGTTGCAGAAGCGGCAGCAGTTGTATATTGAGCAGCAAGTTGCGTATTGCCTGCAGCATTTGCAGCAGTTGCTAGCGTTGTATATTGCGCAGCAGCTGCACTATATTGACCTTTTTTTGTAAGCAATTGATTTTTGATTGATTCATCATTCAAATTAACCATATCGCCTCCATTCAGGTTTGCACTTATATTTCTTAAGTAACCAAAATAGCTGTTGCTTACATAATTCATACGTCCACCTCCAAAAACTGCAAGATTATCATTCAACTTATAAGTTGCACCCAGCTGCAAACCAAAAATATACTGTTTACCTTGCATATAGCTGCTTACTGCATATTGATTTGTTCCTGCAAAGCCAACTTTAGAAAGTACAATCGGAATCATTGCAACTTTAGATTCAAAAGAAGCCAATCCTTCATTGAATGTAGCTTTACCTCCACCACCTGTTACAGCAAAACTACCAGAGAAAGTCCAGTTTCCTTTTTTATAAGCTGCCTGGAAACTAGGGATAAAAGGAGCTGACGCTTCTCCTTTAAATTCTTTGGTTGCACTTCTGCCATTTCCAATAAATGGTAATATAATAGGGTCTTTGATCGTAGGATCTCCTAAAGTAGAATTAATAGTTCTTGTTTGGAAAGCACTTTGCCCATTTAATGATAAGTGGAAACCATCATTTAAAAAAGCAACACCTGCCGGATTAGAATAAACAGCATCAATTTCCGTAGATGCGCCACGGGCTATATTACGAAGAAAGGCTACATTCTGATTTGTGTTTGTCAAAAGTCCCCCCGCAAAAGTTGGAACTGAAACGATTAACATTAAAAAGCTAATCAGTGATAATTTTCTCATAAGATTTTATATTTTAAAATTTACGGCGCAAAGGTAGCACAAAATTGCACATACCAAACAAATATGTGCTATTTTTTCATTTTGATTACTAAATCAGAAACAGAATCGGCACAAAAGAAACAGTTTCATTAGAAACAAAAAGAAAATAGGTCATCCATCACGGACAACCTATTTATAATGTTCACAATTAACAGTTAACCTAGTTAAACACAAAATTTACTATAGAACGAATATCTGTCGAAGAAGAACCAATATACACCTTAAAGGCACCTGGTTCTACTACCCAGTCATGTAATGTCTCGTTAAAGAATTTTAGAGCATCCTTTCCTATTTTAAAAGAAACAATCTTTTCCTCTCCGGGAGCAAGTTCTATCTTTTGAAAGTCTTTCAATTCTTTTACAGGACGAATTACACTGCACTTTTCATCACCAATATAAAGTTGAACAACTTCCTTACCTTTAACAGTTCCAACATTCTTAACTGGAATGGTTACAGTTATCTCTTCAGTTCCCGAAATATTCTTCTTATCGGTAATAGCCTTTCCATATTTAAACTGAGTGTAACTCAATCCATGTCCGAAAGAAAAAAGAGCAGGAATCTTTTTAGTATCATGCCAACGATAACCAACCAGAATATCCTCTTTATATTCTTCCTTCACACCATCTCCCGGATAAGCAATAGTTCCAAATGAATGTGCAGCATTATCTTCCAGCTTTACAGGGAATGAAAATGGAAGCTTCCCACTTGGATTAACATCACCTGTTATTATGTTTGCTATAGCATTTCCCGATTCAGATCCCGGATACCACGCCTGCAAAACACTTGGTATATTCTTAATCCATGGCATTTCAACGGCATTACCACTTAAAAGAACTACTACCATATTCTTATTGACCTTTAACAAATCATTGATCAGCTCAGTTTGTCCAAAAGGAAGTGCTAGTGATTTACGATCAGCGTTCTCGCAATCCTGGAAATTATTCTTATTCAATCCACCTACAAAAATTATCAAATCGGCATTTGCAGCCTGTTTTACAGCTTCTGCATGAAGAGAATCTGTATTAAAATCGGGAGCAACTTCGCGATCATAAACAGGTTTTCCAGAGGCATATCCCATTGTATATTTCACTTTATCACCAAACTTAGCTTGCAAGCCAGCCAATGGGGAAACTTCCTTCTTCACTTTCAGCACAGATGATCCACCACCTTCTGTTAAACGACGAATTGCATTCTCTCCCACTACAAGAATTGAGCGATATTTATTTCCATTTAAAGGAAGGATAGCTTCTTTCTTCTTAGCAGACTCATTTTTTAATAAAACAATACCTTCTTCGGCAATGGTACGAGCTGCATTATAATGTTCATCACTGGTAAAAGATCCGCATGGACGATTACGATTCATTGCTGTGCGGAATATTAATCGAAGTATTCTGCTGGCTTTATCATCAATAGTACTCATTGGATAAGCTCCATCCTTTAAACCTTTAAGGTATGCCGAAGCTAAATAATAATCATCATAAGCAAAATTCTTTCCGGAGCTAAGACCGTTAGTGTAAGATCCCATTTCTATATCCAAACCATTGAATACAGCTTCTTTTGTATCATGTGCTCCACCCCAGTCGGTTACCACACATCCATCAAATTTCCATTCTCCTTTCAATATTTTATTCAATAATAAATCGCTATGACAGGCATGCTGCCCACGAACTTTATTATATGATCCCATAATACTCCAACTTCCTCCTTCAACTATAGCGGCTTTAAATGCAGGAAGATAAATTTCATAAAGTGCACGGTCACTAAGCTGAACGTCTATACTACCACGCCAAACTTCCTGATTATTCAGTGCATAATGTTTTACGCAAGCTGCAACTCCATTAGACTGCAAACCCTTAACATAAGGAACTACCATCTTGGAAGCAAGATATGGATCTTCGCCCATATACTCAAAATTTCGTCCGTTTAATGGTGTACGATAGATATTTACACCTGGTCCCAATAGTATATCTTTTCTGCGATAACGTGCCTCTTCACCAACAGCTTTACCATAAATTGCAGACATTTGTGGATTCCATGTAGCAGCCAGACAGGTCAGTGCAGGGAAAGCAGTACAGGAATCATTTGTCCACTCTGCGTTACCCCAGCTATCCCAGAGTATTTCTTCACGAACTCCATGAGGACCATCACTCATCCATATTTCGGGTATGCCTAAACGAGGCACCCCATGACTGCTAAATTTAGATTGAGCTGTACAAAGCTTAACTTTTTCTTCCAATGTCATTCTAGACAATGCATCTTTGACGCGGGCTTCAATAGGCTGATTATCGTCCAGATAAACAGCCTTTTGCTGTGCTTTTAATGAAACAACTCCCAATGAAATGGCAATTGCAACATATACAAATTTCATTTTCATGATTAGATATTTTGATTATTTTAATGTTTTAATAAACAGTTCGTTACTTTTCAGATTATCTGACGTTGCTTTTAGTGTGATAGCCCCTTTATTTTCAGTTGACTGGATTACTACCAGACATTTACCATAGAAGGCCTTCCGAAAATTAGCCTTGAAACTTTCACTGCTTATGGGGCTACCATTATCAACTCCTACAATAACCCCTTCTCCCTCAATGCTAAAATTAATCAGATTATCAGCATTAGGACAGAGGTTTCCATCTTTATCTTTTACCTCTACAATCACAAAGCTAAGATCTTTACCGTCTGCTTTAATCTGTTTTCTATCGGCCGACAAAGTAATCTGAGCTGGAGCACCTGCTGTTTTTATCTCCTTACTTAATACTTCTATTCCATTTTTACGAGAAACGACTTTAATTGTTCCAGGAACAAACTTCAATCGCCACATTACATGAAACTCATCTTTTCCTTTTTTTCTTATTCCTTGAGATTCGCCGTTAAGGAAAAGTTCTACTTCATCAGCATTATTATAGTATGCCCAAAGGTCAACCGTTTCACCTTCCTTCCAATTCCAATGAGGAAAAACGTGAAGAACGTCTTTTTTAGTCCATTCGGACTGATACATATAATATACATCCTTTGGGAATCCGGCAAGATCTACAATTCCAAAATAAGAACTGCGGGCAGGCCAGTTGTAAGGAGTTGGTTCTCCAAGGTAATCAAAACCTGTCCACACATACATTCCGCTAATAAAATCATTATTCTTCACCAATCTCCAGCTATCTTCATGAGTAGTTCCCCAAGGCACATGACAATTATCATACGAAGAACAGGATAATGACTCATCAAAGAAAGGTATATCCCAACGAGAAGGCCATATATACATACTATCACTTGGCATGCGATAATACCCACGTGTCATTAGTCCGGAAGTTGCTTCTGTTACGATAAACGGTTTGCCCGGAAAATTCCTGGGAACATCCTTAAAGTATGATTCATGGTAATTAAATCCAATAATATCCAATGCTTTAGAACGGAAAAGATGATTATTGGGATCCGGCTCATTATTTCCGGCAGTAATTGGACGTGTAGTATCCAACTCCTTAACCATATTGGCTAGTTTTAAGGTAAGCAAGGAATTTACACTCATGGAATCTCCCCTATTGGCAAGCATTTTTGAATCTCGCTTAAAGTTCAATAATAAATTTGCAGCCTGAAGATCCAGAGTATCAGCGTTGGCATCCGTCCATTGCTCCAAGACTTCATTGCCGATACTCCACATAAAAATAGAAGGATGATTGCGATCACGAAGAACATGATCCGTCAAATCACGTTCGTGCCACTCATTAAAATAGCGCGAATAATCGTGCGCTGTCTTTTTCTTACGCCACATATCAAAAGATTCATCCATTACTATGAATCCCATGCGGTCACATAAATCCAGTAGCTCTGGAGCTGGAGGATTATGCGAGCAACGAATTCCGTTACAACCCATTTCTTTCAGAATCTCAAGCTGACGCTGAATGGCACGTGTGTTTACAGCAGCACCAAGACAACCTAAATCATGGTGCATACACACCCCTTTTATTTTTGTTGGAACACCATTCAATATAAATCCTCTCTGTGCATCGAATTTAAAATCGCGAATTCCAAACGGAGTCTCATATTTATCTACAACTTTTCCGGCAACACTTACCTCAGTTACCACCTTATATAAATAAGGATTCTCTAGTGTCCAAAGTTCCGGATTGGATATATCAATAGCTTGTTTTGTTTCTTCGACCACTCCTGGTTTTATTTTCAATGTGCTGACAGCTCTCTTAACTTCTGCACCCTTGCTATTCATTATAAACGAACTTAGTTGTGCAGTAACAACAGACTTTGAGTCATTTTTCACTTTTGTTTCAAGAGCAATCGTTGCCTGCCTACTGGAAACTTTTGGAGTAGTAATATACGTTCCCCATTGATCAACATGAACTGGATTGGCAATAGTCAGCCATACATTCCGGTAGATTCCACATCCTGAATACCAGCGAGAGTTTGGTTGCTCACTATTATCAACTCTCACAGCAATCACGTTTTTTTGGCCGAACTTAATATAAGGAGTAAGATCATAGCGGAAAGATATGTAACCATAAGGGCGTTTTCCCAAAGAAGTACCGTTTATCCACACTTCTGAATCCATATATACGCCGTCAAAGTCTACAAAGACCTTTTTTCCTTTAACATCAGATTGTATCATAAAGGATTTGCGATACCAGCCAATACCACCGGGCAACGCTCCTCCTCCACAACCCGAAGGATTATCTTTACTAAATTTTCCTTCTATAGCCCAATCGTGAGGAAGATTCAGAACACGCCACGAATTATCATTGAAATTTGGAGAGAAAGCTTCTTTCACTTCACCTAAATGAAAGGTCCAGTTGTTATTGAAGCTAGATATAATACGAGATGTAGCACCATAACACGAAACAGACAAGAGTATTAAAAAAGCTGTTATTGCCGGGCAAATAAGATTATATCTTTTCATATTTTAAAGTTAACAGGTTATATTCATATTTCCTTGTACAGAACAATTCATTCTTCTGTACAAAAGAATAAATTGTTCTGTACAAAAGAAAACAATCTTTTGTACAAGGATTTATTAAAGGCCGAGATTATAATTTAATAACCTGCTTAGTGCCGTTATATTTTACCGTCTTGCCCTTTACTTTTAAGTCAAATGCTTTAGGGTTAGCCTGATTAACATACACCACATTAAACGTACGGTTTTTCAGCATTCCATTAAATTCTCCTTTTCTATCGCCAATTACCAACGTTTTTGAAAGTTCATTGTAGGTAAATTCAATAGCAGCATATTTACCTTTTTCATAATTATAATTATCGCCTTCATCTTCATACAATTTAAAAGAGCCATCTTTACCACTATATACGAATAATGTTATCTTATCAGCAGGCTTTTCATTTGAATACTGCATATCTGGACCAAAAGGAATGATAGCACCTTCGCGAACAAAAAGAGGAATTCGTTCGTAAAGAGCATCAATATTCAACTTTTGTCCTCCGCGAATATACTTACCGGTATAGAAGTCGTACCATCCGGTTGTTTCTGGGAAATAGATTTCTCGTGAACGAGATCCATATTGATACACCGGACAAACCATCAGCGCAGGGCCAAACATATACTGATCACCAATATTATTAACCTTAACATCCTTTTCAAAATCCATCACCAAGGCACGCATAATAGTATAATCCTTGAAATAAGTCATCCCGGCAAGTGAATAAATATATGGCATCATACTATAGCGTAGCTTGGTATAATACACTATTGACTGATAAGCAGGATGATTATCAGGGGCTATATTATATACTTCACGGTATGGGAACTGACCATGAGCCCTGAACAAAGGAGCAAATGCACCAAACTGATACCAGCGGGTGTTAAGTTCACGCCACTCTTTCAGGTCGGCATTTTCATTTCCGGTCTTATCAAACACATGCTGACCCTTTTCATATCTTTTTTCTACGCAGAAACCTCCAATGTCCATAGTCCAATAAGGTATACCAGCCATTGAGAAATTAAGCCCCGCAGAAATTTGCGCCTTCATATCTTCCCATCGGGTTGCAATATCTCCACTCCATGTAGCAGTAGAATAACGTTGCAGTCCGGCAAATCCCGAACGGGTTAAAAGGAAAACACGCTTATCAGGATCCACCCCTCTTTGTCCTTCATAAATTGCCTGCGCATTCATCAAGGCATACGTATTGAAATATTTAGTTGAAGGGCCCAAAGAAGTAGGACCACACAATTTCTTTCGGTATTCCATATCTGTACAATCCCGAACATTAGGTTCGGAAGCATCCATCCACCATGCATCAATACCCTTTGTGTAAAGTTTTTCTCTCATCTGTTCCCAGAAAAGTTTACGGGCGCCAATAGAATAAGGATCATAGAAAGAACCAACATAACCCGGTCCAACCCAGTCACGAATACTATCTTTAACAGCTTGATGATACATCCATCCATTCTTGTCGAATTCCTTATAATTTGCTGTAGTAGCATAGAATTTAGGCCAAACCGAAATCATAATCTTTGCATTCATCTGATGAACAGAATCAACCATAGCTTTTGCATCCGGGAAACGTTTCAAATCAAAATCGTGACTTCCCCACGCATCTTCCGGCCAGTAATTCCAGTCGAGCACAATATTATCAATAGGAATCTGGCGTTTACGGAATTCTTTCAATACCCCCAGCAATTCATCCTGAGTTTTATAACGCTCACGACTTTGCCAGTATCCCATTGCCCACTTTGGCATAATCTGAGATTTGCCGGTCAGCTTACGATACCCGCCAATCACATCATCCATATTTTTACCCTTAATGAAATAGTAATTTATCTCATTACCCATTTCACTATAAAGAGCCAGTTTGTTCTGTTCACTGTCCGGAACAGGACTCAATGCTTTCAAAGCCATATAAGAAACGCCACCATCAGGTTTCCATTCAATTCGTATTGGAACACGTTTCCCTTTTTCCAGATTCACAGTAAACTTATAGCTATTAGGATTCCATGCAGTACGCCAGCGTTCCTGAACAACCTTTACATTATTAATATATACTTCAGTATAACCTGCATAGTACAACCAGAAACGATAAACTGCGCTTTCATTAGCCTCAAGCTCACCAGCGTAAGTTACATTGGCGCCATCAAACGGGAAATTAGCCGGAAGATTCTTTATTGTTTTAATATCTTCATAATCAACAGTAGATTCCGTACGGGTCACAGTAGCTTTCCCACTCCTCGCATCGGGAACATAAGTAGCAGTCAACCCTCCCTCTTTACCATTTGCATCAAAAAGTTTAAATTGATCTAGCTGAGCATATTCACGATCATCACCAAATTTACTCAAGGAGTAGTTATCCCACAAAATCCCATAATTTTTGTTTGAGAGAACAAAAGGCACAGACACTTTCGTGTTATACTGAAAAAGAGATTCATTCTTACCTTTATAATTAAATTCATCAGACTGATGTTGTCCTAGTCCGTAGAAAGCTTCATCATCGGGAGATTCAAAAACCTGACGCATAGTATAACCTTTGGTACCCTCCACTTCGATTGGAGTAAAAGATTTGCCTCCGCCTTTATTTTCACGAAGAACAGAGTTTCCTTTTGTATCTGTGAAATTAACTTCACCAGTCTTTAAATTTACAAAAGCCTTTAAAGAAGCAGTGGAAAGAACCGCACAATTATTCTTTTCTTCAACAATAAAAGGAGTCTTCTTTCCGATTTGAGGTACAACAATCAAGCTATTTTCGTTCGAAAATTTATCATCAGGAGTTGCAGACACATGAATTATTTTATCATTAATAACCTGCAATCTTACTTGATTCAAGCCGAAGCTTTTTTCCTTCTTTATACGTACAATAAGCCCATCTGCTGTTTTTTCAAAATCTGGTTTCACAAAAGACATAAACAACATTCCGGCTAACAAACAAATGAATATTTTTCTCATCGTTTACCTAATATTTAATAAGTTTTTTCAATAGTGTAAAGATATAATATAAAATATTACCTTGTGTTACACATTTGTTTTATTAGCGTACGCTTTTTGATAGTAACAGGTATCTATTTGTTTCATCATGGGGTACAATTTGTTTCAAAGCCTGATAAAGGGCTAAACTTTCTTAATTTAGTCAACAGTTTTACAGAAATATATTTGGGTATACGGAAGAATTTGACTTTATTTGCAATGACAATATAAAACTAAAATAAAAATATGATAAACACTTCTATGACTCACAATAACCTATCAGGCCTTAAGCGTGAGGATTTTCAAAAAACAATAAACGGTAAATCAACTGATTTATTTATTCTAAAAAACAAAAATGGTATGGAAATAGCAGTTACTAATTATGGTGCTGCAACATTATCCATTATGACTCCGGATAAAAACGGAAACTACTCAAATGTTATTCTTGGACACGACAGTATAGACAATGTAGTAAATAGTCCTGAACCATTTCTTAGCACTACTATCGGACGATACGGTAACAGAATTGCCAAAGGAAAATTTACTTTATGCGGTGTTGAATATACACTTGCCACTAATAACGGACCTAACTCCCTGCATGGTGGACCAAAAGGATTTCATGCAGTAGTATGGGATGCTGAACAAAAAGATGATCAGACTGTAGAATTTAAATATACAGCCCAGGATGGTGAAGAAGGATTCCCAGGGAAACTGGATGTAATTATGACTTATTCATTAACAGATGAAAATGAATTCAAAATAAGTTATAAAGCAAAGACAGACAAAACAACCCTCGTAAATCTAACCAATCACGGTTTCTTCAACCTAGCCGGCATAGCCAATCCTACCCCTACCGTTCTCAACAACATTCTTACAATAAACGCAGACCATTATACTCCTATTGATGATGTATGCATTCCTTTTGGAGAAATAGCAAAAGTAGAAGGTACTCCTCTTGATTTCAGAGCTCCTCATATTGTAGGCGATCGTATTAATGACAAACATCAGCAAATTGAAAACGGAGCAGGATATGACCATTGCTTTGTTTTAAATAAGGAAGAAGCCGGACAACTTAGCTTTGCAGTGAAATGTGTTGAACCAAACAGCGGAAGATTCATGGAAGTATATACAACCGAACCGGGTGTACAACTTTATTCTGGCAATTGGCTGAATGGTTTCACCGGAGCTCATGGAGCTACTTTCCCTGCAAGAAGTGCAATATGCTTTGAAGCACAATTATTCCCAGATACTCCTAATAACCCTCATTTCCCTTCAGCTACTCTGAATCCGGGAGAAGAGTATACTCAAGTAACCATTTACAAATTTGGAGTAGAAAAATAATCTTTAGAAACTAATTTAATCTCATAACTAACAATTTAAACGACATGTCTAATCAACAGAAAAATTATGTATTGCCTATAGCAATGATGTTTGCTCTTTTTGCAATGGTTTCTTTTGTAACCGGTCTTACTAATCCACTTGGTATAATTGTAAAAAATCAGTTTGATGCTCCTAACTGGATGACCCAACTAGGTAATGCTGCAAACTTTATAGCTTACGCCTTCATGGGAATCCCAGCCGGTATGATGCTAAAGAAAATTGGTTATAAGAAAACAGCTCTAGCAGCAATCGCAGTAGGTTTCGTCGGCGTAGGTATTCAATTCTTATCTGGTGAAGTAAGCAGCTTTGGTGTTTATCTGGCAGGTGCATTTATTTCAGGTTTCTCTATGTGTATGTTGAATACAGTAGTAAATCCAATGCTTAACACTTTAGGTGGTGGTGGCAAAAAAGGTAACCAGTTAATCCAGTTCGGTGGATGCGGTAACTCAATTTCTGCTACTATCGTTCCTATTCTTGTAGGTTACCTGATTGGTGATGCAGCGCGAGCACAGATCAGTGATGCAGCTCCTGCATTATTTATAGCAATGGGTGTATTTGCTTTGGCATTCTTTGTATTGGCTACTATGAGTATCCCTGAACCACACAAAGAATCTGCAACAGAGAAGAAAGAAAAAGAAACACACAGCGCATTATCATTCCGTCACTTCTTATTAGGAACAGTAGCTATCTTCGTTTATGTAGGTGTTGAAGTTGGTATTCCTAACTTTGTAAACTTATTCCTTACTACAGGAGCTGATGCAAACGGCGCTAAAGGTATTGGTATGGATGCAGCTATGGCTGGTTCAATCTGCGGTACATATTGGTTCTTAATGATGATTGGTCGTTTCGTTGGTGGAGCTGTCGGAGCTAAGTTCTCTAGTAAAACACAGCTTACTTTTGTTAGTTCAATTGCTTTAATATTCTTATTAGTTGGAATGTTTGCACCTACAGAAACTATGGTTTCTATGCCTGTATTTAAATCAGATATCAGCTTTGGTATGACAACTGTACCAGTTGGTGTTATGTTTTTCATTCTTTGTGGATTCTGTACATCAATCATGTGGGGAGGTATTTTCAACCTTGCAGTAGAGGGTATTGGTAAATACACAGCTATGGGTTCAGGTTTATTCATGGTAATGGTTTGTGGTGGAGGTATCCTTCCTTTGATCCAGGGAGCATTAGCAGACATTACTAGCAGCTACTTAATGAGCTTCTGGATTGTATTTGCTGGTGTTGGTTACATCTTCTACTACGCAATTATTGGTAGCAAAAACGTAAACAAGGATATTCCTGTTGAATAATTAAATTATATTTAAAATAGAAATCTAAAAATAAAATACGAATTATGGATATTGAATATGTAAGAAGTCGCTTTGCAAAGCACTTTGATGGAGCAGTAGGCTCAGTATACGCATCACCTGGACGTATTAACCTTATCGGAGAACATACAGATTACAATGGCGGATTTGTATTTCCGGGAGCTATCGATAAGGGAATGATGGCAGAAATTAAAATCAATGGAACAGATAAAATAAGAGCTTACTCTATTGACCTGAAAGATTACGTAGAATTTGGATTAAACGAAGAAGATGCTCCACACGCAAGTTGGGCAAGATATATTTTTGGAGTTTGCCGTGAGATCATTAAAAGAGGAGGTAAAATTCAAGGATTCGACACTGCTTTTGCAGGCGATGTACCTCTTGGAGCAGGAATGTCTTCATCTGCAGCATTGGAAAGCACATACGCTTTTGCATTGAACGATATGTTCAACTGTGGTATCGACAAATTCGAATTAGCTAAAATCGGACAGGCTACAGAACATAATTATTGCGGTGTAAACTGTGGTATTATGGATCAGTTTGCTTCGGTATTTGGTAAAGCAGGTAGCTTAATCCGTTTGGATTGTCGTTCATTGGAATACAAATACTATCCATTCAACCCAATTGGATACAAAGTAGTATTGCTTGATTCTGTTGTTAAGCACGAACTTGCTTCATCAGCATACAACAAACGTCGTCAATCTTGTGAAACAGTAGTAGCTGCTATCAAGAAAAATCACCCAGAAGTAGAATTCCTTCGCGATTGCACAATGGAAATGCTTGAGGCTGTTAAGAACGACGTAACTGCAGAAGATTACATGCGTTCTGAATATGTAATTGAAGAAATTCAACGCGTACTCGACGTTTGTGATGCTTTGGGAAAAGGCGACTACGAAACAGTTGGTGAAAAGATGTATGGCACACACCACGGAATGAGCAAGCTTTACGAAGTTAGCTGCGAAGAGCTTGATTTCTTAAACGACTGCGCTAAGAAAAACGGAGTAACAGGTTCACGCGTTATGGGTGGTGGATTTGGTGGATGTACTATCAACTTAGTAAAAGAAGAATTGTATGATGCATTTATTGCTGATGCAAAAGAATCTTTCAAAGCTAAGTTTGGCAGAAGTCCTAAAGTTTACGATGTAGTAATCAGCGATGGTTCACGCAAGTTAGCTTAAGTTTAAAATAAACATAACCTTATAGAAAGGTGTATCATTCAATACGAATGATACACCTTTTTTTTGCACCTAACAAAACCAATCGGATTTTATATTCAATTTATCATTTCATGCTCTATAACATACTAATAATTATATAATCATATAGAAATAAGTGTTACTTTTACACTCATTAAATATCACCTTAAAAAAGATCATGAAATGAAGAAATTTTGGCTCACACTCAGCATTGCCGCAGGTATACTATCATCCTGTGCCAATAAGCCTCAGCAAGAGGCTACTCTCTCTGGATTAAAAGCAGAAAACTTTCAAACAGAGGTTAAAGGGAAAAAGACTGATCTATACACGCTTAAAAACAAAGCAGGTATGGAAGTATGCATCACAAACTTTGGAGGAAGAATTGTATCTATCATGGTTCCCGATAAGGATGGTAAGATGCAGGATGTGGTACTTGGTTTTGACAGCATTTCAAATTACATAAATATTCCTAGTGACTTCGGTGCTTCCGTTGGAAGATATGCCAATCGCATAAACAAAGGAAAATTCGTTTTAGACAAAGATACAATTCAACTACCTACAAATAACTTCGGTCATTGCCTGCACGGAGGACCAGAAGGATGGCAATATCAAGTATACGATGCAAAAGTTATCAGCGACAGCTGTGTAGAACTTACCCGTATCTCTCCTGACGGAGATGCTAATTTCCCAGGAAAAGTAACAGCAAAAGTAACTTTCACTCTTACAAAAGACAACGCTATCGATATCAGCTACGAAGCAACTACTGATAAGAAAACTATTATAAATATGACTAACCACTCATATTTCAATCTTTCAGGAGATGCTAATAATGCAATAACCGATAACCAACTATATGTCAATGCTGACAAATTTACTCCGGTAGACAGTACTTACATGACTACAGGCGAAATTCTTCCTGTTGCAGGAACACCAATGGATTTTAGTAAGGCAAAAGCTATTGGTCAGGATATCGACAAATTCGACTATGTACAATTGAAGAACGGAAATGGTTACGATCATAACTGGGTACTTAACACAGCGGGAGATATAACTAAATTAGCAGCAAAACTTACTTCACCAATCAGCGGCATTACTTTGGAAATGTACACTGACGAACCAGGAGTACAAGTATACACAGGAAACTTCCTTGATGGAAAAGTAAAAGGTAAACGTGGTATCGTTTATAAGCAACGTACAGGTGTTTGCCTTGAAACACAACATTATCCTGACAGCCCAAATAAAAAAGACTGGCCTTCTGTAATCCTGGAACCGGGAAAAACATACAAAAGCCATTGTATCTATAAATTTTCGGTTGCCAAATAAAAGAACTATTTAACAAAAATGATTAATTACTATAGTCAGGAAAAGCAATTCTATGTAGCAGTAGACTGCATTATCTTCGGATTTAACCAGGGAGAATTAAGCCTCCTTTTACTAAAACGTAACTTTGAACCAGCCTTGGGAGAATGGTCTCTTATGGGTGGATTCGTTAAGGAAAACGAGAGCGTAGATGATGCAGCAAAAAGAGTATTGAATCAATTAACAGGACTGGAAGATGTATACATGGACCAGGTTGGAATCTTTGGCGAAATAAACCGTGATCCGGGAGAGCGAGTTGTGTCTGCAGCTTATTATGCACTGATCAACATCAATGAATACGATCAGGAATTAGTGCAAAAACACAATGCATACTGGGTAAATGTAAACGAAGTTCCTCCTCTTGTTTTTGACCATCAGTTAATGGTAGAAAAGGCACGAAGCTTAATGCAGCATAATGCAAGCACAGAACCTATCGGTTTTAATCTTCTGCCCAAGTTATTTACATTAACACAGTTGCAAAGTCTTTTTGAAGCCATCTACGGAGATACCATTGATAAGCGGAATTTCCGTAAGCGAGTTGCAGAAATGGACTATATTGAAAAAACAGATCAAATAGATAAATCAGGATCTAAACGTGGAGCTTACCTGTACAAGTTTAATAGTAAGATTTACAAGAAAGATCCAAAATTCAAGTTATAGAGAATTATGTTAGAGACTTTAAAAGAACAAGTTTTCCGGGCTAATCTGGATTTAGTAAAGCACGGACTGGTTATCTTCACCTGGGGCAATGTATCTGCTATCGATCGTGCAAGCGGCTTGGTAGTTATTAAGCCAAGTGGAGTATCTTATGACGATATGAAAGCAGGCGACATGGTCGTTGTAGATCTTGATGGAAAAGTAGTAGAAGGAAAACTTAAACCATCATCAGACACTCCTACTCATGTGGAACTTTATAAAGCATTTCCTGAAATTGGCGGAGTAGTACATACACACTCCACTTATGCCACAGCATGGTCACAAGCCGGAATTGATCTACCTAATATCGGTACCACACATGCCGATTATTTTCACGATGCAATTCCTTGCACTGCTGATATGACAAAAGAAGAAGTAGAAGGAGCTTATGAAAAAGAAACCGGTAGTGTTATCATCAAGAGATTCGAAGGAATCAATCCGGTTCATACTCCAGGTGTACTTGTAAAGAACCACGGTCCTTTCTCATGGGGAAAAAATGCAGACGATGCAGTTCATAACGCAGTTGTTATGGAACAAGTAGCAAAAATGGCTTCTATTGCATATTCTGTAAATCCGGCATTAACAATGAATCCGTTGCTGGTAGAAAAGCACTTTAACCGCAAACATGGTCCGGGCGCTTATTACGGTCAGAAATAAATTATTATCGAAATAAATATCAAAACAAATAGATTTATAATCTTAAAATTAAAAAATTATGGCATTTCAAGATTTTGAAGTTTGGTTTGTAACAGGAGCACAGCTCCTTTACGGAGGCGATGCAGTAATCGCAGTTAACGCACACTCTAACGAGATTGTAAAAGGACTTAATGAATCAGGAAATCTTCCTGTTAAAGTTGTATATAAAGGAACTGTAAACTCAGCAGCTGAAGTAACAGCTACAATGAGAGCAGCAAACAATGAAAGCAAATGTATCGGTATCATTACCTGGATGCACACTTTCTCTCCTGCTAAAATGTGGATTCACGGATTGCAAGAGTTGAAAAAACCTCTTCTTCACTTCCACACACAATTCAACAAAGAAATTCCATGGGATACAATGGACATGGATTTCATGAACTTGAATCAATCAGCTCACGGAGACCGCGAATTTGGTCACATTGTTTCTCGTATGCGCAAAAACCGCAAGGTTGTTGTTGGTCACTGGCAAGATGAAAAAGCTCAGGGTAAAATCGCTGTGTGGATGCGTGTTTCTGCAGCTTGGGCTGATGCACAAGATATGCTTATCATCCGTTTCGGAGACAACATGAACAATGTTGCTGTAACAGATGGTGATAAAGTAGAAGCAGAACTTCGTTTAGGTTACCATGTTGATTACTATCCAATCGGCGACTTAGTAGCAGTTCAGGATACTGTAACTGATGCTGAAATTGCAGAGTTGGTTAAAGTATACGAAAGCGAATATGAATTGGCTGCCAATGTAAAAGAAGGCGGAAAAGACCGCACCCAGGTTATTGAAGCTGCTCGTGAAGAACTTGCTCTTCGCAAATTCTTAACAGCAAAAGGCGCAAAAGGATTCACTACAAACTTCGATGCATTGCACGGAATGAATCAACTTCCAGGTCTTGCTTCTCAACGTTTGATGGCTGAAGGTTATGGTTTCGGAGCAGAAGGTGACTGGAAAACAGCAGCATTGTACCGCACAATGTGGTTCATGGGACAAGGTCTTGAAGGTGGTGCTTCATTCCTTGAAGATTACACGTTGAACTTCGACGGAGATAACAGCTCAATTCTTCAGGCACACATGTTAGAAGTTTGTCCGCTTATCGCAGAAAACAAACCAAAACTAGAAGTTCATCCATTAGGTATCGGTGGCAAAGCAGATCCTGCTCGTTTGGTATTCACTACTCACGAAGGAACCGGAGTTGCTGCAACAATCGTAGATATGGGTAACCGTTTCCGTATGATTGTAAACCAGGTAGATGTTATCAAATCAAAAGAACTTCCTAAATTGCCGGTTGCTTCTGCACTTTGGATTCCACAACCAAACTTCGAAGTAGGTGCAGGTGCATGGATTCTTGCAGGTGGAACACACCACACAAGCTTCTCTTTCGCTCTTACTCAGGAATATCTGGAAGACTATGCTGAAATGGCAGGTATCGAAATGATCGTTATCGACAAAGATACTACTATCAGCAACTTCAAGAAAGAGCTACGCACAAATGATGTTTATTATATGCTTAACAAAGCTTTGATGTAATATGGCAAAAAAATATGTTATCGGATTAGATTACGGTAGTGATTCTGCCCGTGCAATCATTGTAGATGCATTGACAGGAGAAGAATTGGCTACAGCCGTAAAATACTATCCTCGCTGGACAGAAGGAAAATATTGCAACCCTGCAATCAACCAATATCGCCAACATCCGCTTGATTATATTGAAGTACTGGAAGCTACTATCAAAGAATCACTGGCAAAATGCCCTGCAGGAACTGCAGAACAAGTTGTTGGTATTGCTTTTGACACAACCGGAAGTACTCCTGTGTTTACAGATGCAGCAGGTACTCCCCTATCTTTACTTCCTGAATTTGCAGAAAATCCAAATGCAATGTTTGTACTTTGGAAAGACCATACAGCAGTAAAAGAAGCAGCCGAAATCAATAAGCTTTGCAAAGAGTGGAAGATTGACTATTCAGCTTACGAAGGTGGTATCTATTCTTCAGAATGGTTCTGGGCAAAAGCTCTTCACGTACTTCGTGAAGACGAAACTGTACGCAAGAACGCTTACTCTATCGTTGAGCACTGCGAATGGTTACCTGCTATTCTTACAGGAGCCAATAAAGCAGAAGACATCGTAAGAAGTCGCTGTGCTGAAGGACACAAAGCTATGTGGCACGAAAAATGGGGCGGACTTCCAGCTGAAGACTTCCTTGTAGCTCTTGATCCACTTTTGGCTGGCTACCGTGATCGTCTGTTCACAAAGACAGAAACTGCTGACAAGGTAGTTGGTCACCTTACAGAAGAATGGGCTAAGCGTCTTGGTTTAACAACAAACGTTGTTGTAGCCGGCGGAGCATTCGACTGCCACATGGGTGCAGTAGGATCAGGTGTAACACCTCGCACACTGGTACGCATTATCGGTACTTCAACTTGCGACATCATGGTTTCTTCTTACGAAGAGATGGGCGACAAGCTGATCAAAGGTATCTGCGGACAGGTTGACGGATCAGTAATCCCAGGATACGTAGGACTTGAAGCCGGACAATCTGCTTTCGGTGATGTATATGCATGGTTCAAGAGAGTTCTGGAATTCCCTATCAAACAAATCATAGGAAACAGCACACTTATTGACGAAGCTACAAAAGCTAAATTGGTAGATGAAGCATGCAGCCAGATTATCCCTGCATTAACAAAAGAAGCCGAGCTAATTCCAATCAGCGAAAGCACAGTAATTGCTACCGACTGGATGAATGGCCGCCGTACTCCTGATGCTAACCAGATGTTGAAAGGAACAATTACCGGACTTACTCTCGGTAGTTCAGCTCCACGCATCTTCCGTGCATTGGTAGAAGCTACAGCATTCGGTTCAAAAGCAATTGTTGACCGTTTCCGTAGCGAAGGCGTACAAATCGATGCAGTAATTGGTATCGGAGGTATTTCTTTGAAATCACCATTCGTAATGCAAACTTTGTCTGATGTACTAAATATGCCTATTAAAGTCTGCAAAACAGAACAAGCTTGTGCTTTAGGCGCTGCTATGTTTGCTGCAACAGCTGCAGGCATCTATGGTAAGGTAGAAGAAGCACAACAGGCTATGGGACCAGGATTTGCTTCGGAATATACTCCAAATGCAGAAAATGCAAAAGCATATCAGGCTATTTATGAACAATATGTAAAAGTTGGACAATTCACTGAAAAAGAATTGTTCTGCTAATAAATCTCTTCAAGCGAGGCCGGGAAAAGATCGAAATATCTTAGTGTATTTCTGATAAATAACTTATTGTATTTTATACTCTAAGATCTCTCCCGGTCTCGCTTTTAACCTCGATCTTTTCAACAAAAAATCGCTCTATTCTAGCAGTTTATTACTCACAAACTGCTATCTTTGCCCCTAAATTAATGAATCAATTATTATGAATGATAGTAAACTAATGAATCTCGCAGCAGATAATGTGCGAATTTTAGCAGCTTCTATGGTAGAAAAAGCAAACTCAGGACACCCGGGCGGTGCCATGGGTGGCGCAGACTTTGTGAACGTTCTTTTCTCTGAATTTTTGGAATTTGATCCTGAAAATCCTCGTTGGGAAGGTCGCGACCGCTTTTTTTTAGACCCAGGACACATGTCACCCATGTTGTATTCTATCCTAGCCCTTACAGGTAAATACACATTGAGTGAATTATCACAATTCCGTCAATGGGGAAGCCCAACTCCGGGACACCCTGAAGTAGACGTAATGCGTGGAGTAGAAAACACATCAGGTCCACTCGGACAAGGACATTCATACGCTGTTGGTGCTGCAATCGCTGCCAAATTCCTGAAAGCTCGCTTCGGTGAAGTAATGGGACAAACCATTTACACATTTATCTCAGACGGAGGTATTCAGGAAGAGATTTCTCAGGGAGCAGGTCGTTTAGCCGGACACCTGGGACTCGATAACTTAGTTATGTTTTACGATTCCAATGATATTCAACTTTCAACAGGAACAAATGCTGTAACCTGTGAAGATACTGCAAAGAAATATGCAGCATGGAACTGGAACGTAATTTCTATCAATGGTAATGATCCTGAAGAAATCCGTAAGGCTCTTACTGCTGCAAAAGCAGAAAAAGAACGTCCTACCCTGATTATTGGTAAAACCATCATGGGTAAAGGTGCCGTTACAGCCGAACACGGAAGCTTCGAACGCCAATGCTCAACTCATGGTCAGCCATTGAGTGCAAGTGGTGCTTCTTACGATGAAACTATTAAAAACTTAGGAGGTGATCCTAAAGATCCTTTCAAAATATTCCCTGAAGTTGCAGAACTTTACGCTAAACGTGCTGCTGAACTAAAGCAAATCGTTGCAGCCAAATATGCTGCTAAAGCAGAATGGGCTAAAGCTAACCCAGAACTTGCTGCAAAATTAGAAGAATTCTTCTCAGGCAAAGCTCCAAAAGTAGACTGGGCTGGTATCAAGCAAAAAGCAAACGATGCTACTCGTGGTGCTTCTGCTACAGTTCTTGGTGCATTGGCTACTCAGGTAGAAAACATGATCTGTGCTTCTGCCGACTTGTCAAACTCTGATAAGACAGACGGATTCTTAAAGAAAACTCACGCCTTTACAAAAGACGATTTCAGCGGTGCTTTCTTACAGGCAGGTGTTGCTGAATTAACAATGGCATGTGTTTGCATCGGTATGGCACTTCACGGAGGTGTAATTCCAGCTTGCGGTACATTCTTTGTATTCTCTGATTACATGAAACCAGCAGTTCGTATGGCTGCCCTTATGGAACTTCCAGTTAAGTTTATCTGGACTCACGACGCATTCCGTGTGGGTGAAGACGGACCTACTCACGAACCGGTTGAACAGGAAGCTCAGATCCGTTTGATGGAAAAACTTAAAAACCACAACGGACACAACTCAATGTTGGTACTTCGTCCGGCTGATGCTGAAGAAACTACAGAAGCATGGAAACTTGCCATGGAAAATACTTCAACTCCAACAGGATTAATCTTCTCTCGTCAGAACATTACTAATCTTCCTGCAGGAACAAACTATGCTGACGCTGCAAAAGGTGCTTACATTGTTGCCGGAGCTGATGAAAATCCAGATGTAGTTCTTATCGCTTCTGGTTCTGAAGTTGCTACACTTGTTGCCGGAGCAGAATTGCTTCGCAAGGATGGTGTAAAACTTCGCATTGTTTCTGTTCCATCTGAAGGATTGTTCCGTAGCCAGAGCAAGGAATATCAGGAATCAATTATCCCAACCGCAGCTAAAGTATTTGGTCTTACAGCAGGTTTACCAGTAAACCTTGAAGGCCTTGCAGGTGCCAACGGTAAGGTATTTGGTCTGGAATCATTCGGATTCTCTGCACCTTACAAGGTTCTTGACGAAAAACTTGGTTTCACTGCTCAGAACGTGTACAATCAGGTTAAGGCAATGTTATAATCTAACATAAACTGAAAACAGATAAAAATGAAAACTATTGGTATTTGCTCCGATCACGCAGGTTTTGAATTGAAACAGTTCGTTAAGAGCTGGCTCGAAGCCAAGGGTTGGGCATACAAAGATTTTGGAACGTACACAACAGACAGTTGCGATTATGCAGATTTTGCACATCCGCTGGCATCAGCCATAGAAAATGGCGAATGTTATCCGGGTATTGCTATCTGCGGTAGTGGTAATGGCATTAACATGACGTTGAACAAGCATCAGGGTATCCGTGCAGCACTTTGCTGGACACCGGAGATCTCACATCTTGCCCGTCAGCACAACGATGCTAATATTCTGGTTATGCCAGGTCGTTTTATCGACACAGCAACTGCCGATCATATTATGACTGAGTTCTTCTCTACAAATTTTGAAGGCGGCCGTCATCAAAAAAGAATAGAAAAGATTCCCGTAAAGTAATTACGTTCTTACTATAACAAAGAATCCTGTTTGTACATTCAAGCAGGATTTTTTGCATATATAGGGGTTTAATCATTATTCAGAAATATTTTATATACAATAGCACTTTGGCATGACTTTTGTAATATAATTATCTTTCTAACTATAAATTTAAATCTCAATACTATGAATGCATCCTTATACATTGGTGGGAATAAAGGACGTCCCACGTTTGTAGAAAACCTCGCTATAGAAACAGTTATCAACTCGTTCAAAACACTGAAGTACGCAACACTTGTTGACAGTATCCGAAGTCAAAGCAGCGATTTTGCCAAAGCATGGCAGCAACTCCCCTCCTTTACATTTGCCGCTTCCTTTCACGGTGGACGTACAAAGACTAATATGGAGCAGTACAACGGAGTGATTCAGCTCAACAGTGGCAAACTGGAGCCCGAACAAGCCATTCGCTTACGGGATAAGGCAGCGCAAGAGCCCAATACCTTGGCAGCATTTGTTACTACAGAAGGTACAGGAATTGTAATTCTATCTCCCGTTTCCAGTCCGGACGGCTCCATACCCTATAGTAATGAGGAGATTAGCAAATTTCACGCACACGCTTTTTCCGTTGTCAGCTTATATTATGAATCCTGTTTGTATATCGACTTTAAGAAAAACGAACATTCATTATTACAGTTAACCTCAGCCACTTACGACCCTGAGCTGTTTTTCAATCCCGAAGCCGAAACATTTCTTATAGCTACAAAGAAGGATTTCGAGAAGAAAACAACGAAGCTACTCCGAAACATGGAGGGAGAGCCAATTTCCTATGATCATCTGCCTATTGGCGAACAGCGGGATACTGAAATAAGAAGGGCTTTCGACCGTGCTTACTCAAATGCGCTCAATGTGGAGTCCTTCCGAAAAGAGAACAGATCGCAGTTCGTGTACGCTTTGGCATACTTTTGCTGCGTGGCAGGAATTCCGGAGGCTGAAACAGCCAAACTGGCACTCCAGCGTTGCACCACCGAACATTTTACAGCCGATGATCTTCGTCTGACTATCCGTATTAAGTACAAGGAGTACGAAGATGCTGCCGGTACTGACAGCGGACTGACAAAAGTGGAGAAAGAGACACAGAAGCTCGAAGAGTTTATCAAACGCAACTTCATGCTGCGCCGCAATGTAATACTGCAAGGCATTGAATTTCGTTATGCCGATCACACCAGTCATGAGTGGACCGAGCTTCGCGACCATCACCTCAACACCATTTATATCCGTGCACACAAAGAAGGAATAAACTGCACCCTGAATGATGTAAAGGCAATGGTCGATTCTGAGTTTACCCCCTCCTACCACCCTTTCAAGGATTTTATCTTTGTACCTTTCACCGAATGGGACGGGCACGACTATATTGCCGATGTGGCAGCCACCGTACCCACCAAAGATCCTGAATATTTTGAATGGTGCTTCCGCAAATGGTTCGTGGCGTTAGTTGCTTCATTGATAAACGACCGAGTAATTAATCATCAAATTCTGGTATTGATTGGCGGTAAGCACGGTATGGGAAAATCCACCTGGCCGGAACGTCTGTTGCCTCCCGAATGGCGAAAAAGTCATTTCGATGCCAACGTATTTTCCAACAACGCCAATGCCACCCGCATGAAACTAAGCACTAGTGCCATTCTGAATATTGACGAACTGGATACCATTCAGCGCTACGATCAGGAAACTGTAAAAGAACTGTTCACCACGTTCAATATTAACATACGCACCTCGCCCGACCGTCCCCCACGGAACTTTGTGCGTCATGCTTCTTTCTTTGGTACAACCAATCACCTGGATATTCTGAGAGATTATACCGGTAGCCGCCGTAACCTATGTCACGAAGTAACCGGTCCTATCAATTTCGATTTTACCATAGATTACAAGCAACTCTATGCCCAAGCATGGAACATGATTCTCAATGGGTTCCGTTACTATTTCAATTCAGAGGAAAATAGTATTGTAGAGCAACACAACCAGCACTACATGGAAACCGATGCAGATATGGAACTTTTCTATGAATACTACCGTAAACCGGAAGGTGAAGAGGAAGGTATTTATCTTTCTGCTGCAAAATTGGCGGAACATATTAAGAGTAAAACGGGGATTGCTATTAGTAAGAAGATGATATGGAAACTAGGCCGAAACCTTAAGTCACTGAATTACAGCTTCAGAAAGTCCAGAGGAATAAGCCAATACGAAGTAGTACTCAGATAAAGTGGTGTACATGGTGTACATAAATTGTTCTTTTTTCGTTCTGCAAAATCTTTTTTTGAAAATTCTGCAAATTGCGGAATTTTCAAAATTTAATTTCCAGAAAGCAAAAATAGTCTTTTTAAGTACACCATGTACACCACTATTCAATCAAAGAAGAAAGTCAAAAACTACATAAGAAACTATAAATCAAACATATAGGCATATTAGAGAGTGTGACTAAACAAGTTAGCAAAAACAAAACGAGATATCATATCGATCGTGTACATGATCGACACACGAACATCTACATGTTCGTTTTCAATCTTGTACATGTTCGCCGAAACCATAAACCAATAAAACATTAATTACCATGGGCATACCATATAAATTCAAGGAGATAAACGATAATTTAAGTAATGGCACACAGAAAAAAAGCGGTGTTCACCCAATAATAAAAAGCAGAGAAAAGTTAAACACTAAAGCATTAGCCGAATACATTGCGGGAAACGACCCAGTAAAACGAACAGAAATGGAACTAGCAATAACCAAAACATTTAGCGCAATAGAGAAAGCATTAAAGAATGGTTACACCGTTGCCTTAAACGATTTTGGTGCTTTCCAACTATCAGCTCAATTCCGTGAAGATTTTGATCCCGAAGAACCTCATCGCGCTGAGAGTATTGAGGTGAAGAGTGTTAATTTTCGGGCTTCTACCAAGATGAAAAAGAGGATTGGGGCGAGTGGGTTTGAGAAGAGTGAAAGGTGAATAATAAAAAGTTAAATTAAATAGCACCTCTTATTAAAAAATTAATACCTTTGTAGAGCACGACAAATAGAAACCAGTAGTTACTATGAACAACATTCCTCAGTTAAAAGATATTATAAAAACGGATATTCAGCCTGGTAGTCAGCTAAAAATAATGTCTGCCTACTTCACTCTGTTTGCTTTTAATGAAATAAAAAATGAACTACAGCATGTTGATAATATCGACTTAATTATCAATCCCGGCAGATACGACTTTAATAATAGTTTTATTGAAACAGCTGAAGAGTCTACGCTAAAAACAAATCTTGATTATTCTGGTATTGCAAGACAATTTGCTGAATGGCTTGATAAAAAGGTGAATATAAAAAGAGTAAAATCTCGTAAAATTGACGGGAAAATGCTTTGCATTAATAGCGGTGAGAAATATGCAGATTATATTACTCACTCGGACTTTAATGCTATCGGATTAGGATTGCTCGACAAAGGTGGCCGTGTTCATATCAACGAAAAAGTGGAAGATCCGGGCAGAGCAAAAAGCTTGCGACTAGCCTTTGATTCTATTTGGAATAATACAACTCAGACGGAGGATATTAAAAAGAAAGTTCTGGCGGAACTTAAAAATATATATAAGGATAAATCGCCGGAGCTTCTTTATTATTTTACAATAAGCCAGTTGTTCAGAAACTTTTTAGAGGATACAGATAATGAAGCGTTGATTGAGAAACGTACCGGTATTACTGAAACCATGATCTGGAATAAGCTATATGAATTTCAAAGAGATGGTGTAATTGGTGCGATAAATAAGATTGAAAAGTTTGGAGGGTGTATCATTGCCGATTCAGTTGGACTTGGTAAAACCTTTGAAGCTTTAGCCATTATAAAATATTACGAGCTCCGTAATCACAAAGTTTTGGTACTGGCTCCTAAGAAATTACGTGATAACTGGCTGGTATATAAACAGAACGATAAGCGAAACCCATTTATTGCAGACCGACTGTTTAGTTACACATTGCTTAATCATACAGATCTTACTCGTGAAAGCGGACATTCCGGTGATGTTGATTTATCATACGTAAACTGGGGAAATTATGATTTGGTAGTTATTGATGAATCACACAATTTCCGTAATGCTTCTACGGGTAAGTATAGAATGACCCGTTACGAAAAGCTAATGAAAGATATTATTCAGTCGGGTGTTAAAACTAAAGTACTTATGCTTTCGGCAACGCCTGTTAATAAGGAACTGAATGATATAAAAAATCAGATTGCATTCATTTCAGAAGGAAAAGATTATGCTTTTGCAGTTAATGCTGAAATTGAAAGTATATCAAACACATTGCGTAAAGCTCAGACTGCCTTTAATATGTGGAACAAACTACCGGCCGACGAGCAGACTACTGAATCACTGCTGGATTACCTTAACTGGGATTACTTCAAACTGCTCGATTCAATAACCATTGCCCGGTCTAGAAAACATATAGAGAAATATTACGGCTTAGAGAAAATTGGTAAATTCCCTACCAGACTTCAACCCATTAACAAAGAGTGTGAAATTGATATAAAGCGTGAATTTCCTTCGTTTGCGGCAATAAACGAAGAAATTATGAGCATGAGTTTATGTATGTATACGCCATTGTTTTATGTAATGCCGGAACGCAAAGCATATTACGAGGATTTGTATGACACAAAACTGAAAGGCAAAGGTAGCTTTAAACAGAGCGATCGTGAGTTTAGTTTAAAGGCGTTGATGAAAACCAATCTGCTTAAACGCTTGGAGAGTTCTGTTTTTGCATTTAACAGAACAATATCTTTTCTCATAGAAGGATTGCAGACTATTTTAGATAGCTTGAATAAAAACAATGGTACTGAAATTACTGATTTTGACATTGATTCTAACTGGGATGATGACGACTCTGTTGAAAGCTTAATGATTGGTAACGCCACTAAAATACGTGTTGCCGACTTAGATAAGGTACGCTACCAATCAGATCTGGAATTTGATCTTGCCATTCTTAATCAGATATCAAAAGCTATCAAAAATGTAACTCCCGATAGAGATGAGAAGATTGAAGAACTTAAACGTATAATTGCAAAAAAAGTATCTAACCCTATCAACCCCGGCAATAAGAAAGTTATTGTCTTTACGGCATTTGCAGATACAGCAGCCTATCTATATAATAACTTATCGAAATGGGCAAAATCAGAATTTGGCATCTATTCGGGATTGGTAACAGGTTCAAATGATCCTAAAACAAACCTGCCTATTAAGCGCAAAGACTTCACCGGTATATTGATAAACTTTTCTCCACGCTCCAAAGAGCGAAATGAAGAGGGAGCGGAAATTGACTTACTGATTGCAACAGACTGTATATCGGAAGGACAGAATCTGCAAGACTGCGATTTTCTGATAAACTATGACATACACTGGAATCCGGTACGCATTATACAACGTTTTGGGCGTATTGACCGTATTGGCAGTAAAAACGATTCTATACAGCTGGTTAACTTCTGGCCGGCCATTGGCCTGGACGAATATATCAATCTGGAACAAAGGGTTAAAGGACGAATGAAGCTGCTTGATATTTCGGCTACCGGTGAAGAGAATATCATTGAATCGAACACAGGAATGCGCGATTTGGAGTATCGCCGCCAGCAACTCGAACAACTAAAAAAAGAAGTGCTCGACATAGAGGACTTGTCGGGAGGTGTTTCAATTACCGACCTGACTCTTAATGATTTTAGAATGGACCTGACTGCTTTTGCTGAAAAGAACCCGACAACACTCAATGAAATGCCAACGGGAATCTTTGCTGTGAGCCAAAACTATAGTGAAAAGTTACAGGATGAGATAAAACCCGGCGTTATCTTTTGTCTGAAAAGTACCGACGATTTGTCACAACGAGATAGAAATTCGTTAGCTCCGTTCTTCCTTGTGTATGTTACCGATGAAGGCGAAATACTGTTTTCTGAAAAGCAAGTAAAACAGGTTTTGGATATTTACCGTTCGCTTTGCCTGGGCAGAAAAGAGCCTATAAAAGAGTTAGTTGCTGCATTTAATAAGAAAAGTAATAACCAGACAAAAATGGGACATTGGCAGAATCTTTGTTCAAAAGCTCTTGATTATGTTAAAGACAAAGAAGATGATAACTGCGGAGATATTTTCTCTTTAGGCGGACTTTCCATGTTCGGAGCAGAAAGTTCCGATATTAAAATAACAGATAGCAATTATGAGCTGATCTCTTTTCTGGTTATAATGTAATATGGAGATATTTGAGTACATAGGATACAAGGAACATGTTAAGCCGTATGACAAACGGATTCCCAAAACACAACTGTTCCTTCAGGGTGGACTTTCAAAAGCCGAAAGAGAACTGCTGACGGAAAAGGTTGAAGAGGTGCGTTTGATGTATGTGTTTAACCAACACACCTACCCTATGGAGGTTGTTGTAAGTAATGAAGAGCAATACAATTCTATCTTTGTTGTTTTAGCTATACTTAAGAGTGAAGTATCAGTGCAACGTCTTTCACGTATTATTCAAGAAACACTACCATCGCCTACAATTATTCTTTTTAAGTTGGGGAATAAATACCTGTTTTCTTCGGCTCTTAAAAGACTGAATAAAAATGAAAAGCAAAAGGTTGTTACAGAAGAATACCATTACAGCAGCTGGATAGATTTAGAAAATCCTACCAATTCACAGAAAGATTTTTTGTTGGCTGTAAGTTTTGGCAGAATACCTGCGCTCGATTATAAACAAGCTTATGTGTATTTACACAGACAAATTTACGAAGAGAGTAATGCCGAAATTGTCAGCAAAATTAATGCATCCAACTTTGAAGAATTGAAGCAAAAAGCCGAAGAACAAAAAGCGATACAACAAGAAATTGACCGATTAGCCAAAATGCTTAACCAAAAATCCGTATCTTTGAAGGAGAAAGTGGAGCTGGCAAGGCAGATTAACTTATTAGACAAAAAATAGAAAATAACAATATGGACGGAAAAAGTAGAAACCTGACCGAAGATTATATACAACAAATTAAAGCACTGTTTCCTGAAGCAGTAACGGAAGTTGCTGATAACGAAGGCAACCATATAACTCATAAAATAGATATGGAAAAGCTTGCCATTTTGCTGGGCGAAGCTGCTATACCTACGGACGAAACGGAGTATCGCCAGAAGTATGGTGAGAAGTTCTCGTTTGAATGGGCGGGTAAACGTCGTGCTATTGCCGAAGCACAAAAGCGTAGTACCGGAACATTACGTCCTTGCCTTGAAGAATCAGTTGATTGGGATAAAACAGAAAATCTATATATTGAGGGCGATAATCTGGAAGTTTTGAAACTTCTGCAAGATTCGTATATTGGAGCGGTGAAGATGATATATATCGACCCTCCATATAATACAGGCAAGGACTTTGTATATAAAGACAACTATAAAGACAATCTTGCCAACTATCTGGAACAAACAAATACCACTAATGCCGTAAATAGTGAAGCCAGCGGTCGTTACCATACTAACTGGTTGAATATGATGTATCCTCGTTTGAAATTAGCTCGTAATCTTTTGACTGAGGATGGGGTTATTTTTATTTCTATTGATGATAATGAGGTTTCAAACCTGAAAAGTATATGTGATGAGGTGTTTGGTGAGGATAATTTTGTTGGCTTAATTGTTATTAAAAGCAATCCTCGTGGCTCTATGTCAGAAGCTAAGCTTGCTAGTTTACACGAATATCTGCTTGTATACGCTAAAAAAATTATAGACACAGCAATTACAGGTCATGTTATTTCTGAGAATATGACATCAGAATATAAATATATAGAAAACAATCGTTATTACCGTCTTCTTGGTTTGCGGCAACGTGGCGGTTTCTGGAGACGTAGTGAACGTCCCAATTTATATTTCCCCATATATATTTCCCCAAAAGATGGTTCAATTTCTCTTATTCAGGATGAATTACATACAGAAATGGTACTACCTATTCAACCAACAACAGGGGAAGAGGGAACATGGAGGTGGAGCAAAGAAAAAATTGAAAAAGAAAATTCAGACTTGTTGGGTAAACAAGTCTCAAGGGATGTTTTTTTGGTTTGGGATGTATATCAAAGGGATTATTTGGATAAGTATGGATCAACTGTGCGTAGAACGAAAGCTAAGTCTATATGGGATGAGAAGGAAATAAATTATCAAAATGGAACCATAGAAATTAAGCAATTATTACATGGAGGGGCATTTGATTACGCAAAACCCATTTTTTTAATAAAAAGGGCTATTGAGATGTTGGATGTCGATAATTCTATTATCCTAGACTTCTTCTCTGGTTCAGCCACAACTGCCCACGCAGTTATGCAACTAAATGCAGAAGATGCTGGTAACCGCAAATATATCTGTGTACAAATACCAGAGCCAACACCAGATAATTCTGAAGCAAGGAAAGCCGGTTACAATACCATTCCAGAAATAGCAAAAGAACGTATCCGCCGTGCAGGTAAAAAGATACTGGAAGAACAAAAAGCAAAAAACGACGGTCTTTTTGCTGATGAAGCCCCCAAACTCGATATCGGTTTTAAAGTATTCAAGCTAGACCGCTCGAACGTAAAAGAGTGGGATGTGGAACTTGAAGGGCTTAATGAACAACAAGCTGCAATACAACTTCAAGCTGAATTTAACAAAACATTGGATATTCTGAAAGATGGACGTACCGAACTGGATATCCTCTATGAAGTAATGTTAAAGCTAGGATTATTACTCACCACTCATGTAAAAGAAGTAGATATAGAAGGCAAAAAGGCTTTTGTTGTGGGCGATGGCATAATGGTGGCTTCGTTTGCCAAGGAGCTCACTTATGCTCAGATAAGCAAAATGCTCGATCTCAAAGCCAAGTTTGTACAAGCAGGAGAGTTTAAAGTGGTTTTTGCCGACGAAAGTTTTGCTTCGGACAACGATAAAACCAATGCAATGCAGCTATTCAAACAGCGTGGAATCACTAATTATGAAATAATCTAACTGCGTATGAAGAAAACGTTTAATGTATATTGTGATGAAAGCTGTCATATTGAGAACGATCACAAATTATTTATGTTTCTCGGATACATCAGTTGTGCTTATCCACAAGTGAAAGCGCACTCAGAACGCATTAACGATATTAAGAATAAACATAATTTTTATGCTGAAATTAAGTGGAATAAAGTCTCAAAATCAAAATTAAGATTTTACATTGAACTTATAGACTACTTTTTTTCCACCGACTTAAGATTTCGGGCTATTGGGGTTGATAAATCAAAGGTACGCTGCGATGAGTTTGGCAAAAGTTATGACGATCATTATTACACAATGTATTACTATCTGCTTAATCATAATCTAAACACAAACTACACTTATAATGTATATTTAGATATAAAAGATACGTTGAGTGCATATAAAGTGGAGCGATTGAAAAATATACTGAATGTAAAATTTGGCGTTTTTCGGAATATACAAAATATTCGTTCGCATGAAAGTGTTTTGTTGCAATTGGCAGATTTCATTATTGGAGCCATTTCATACAATAAAAATAATGATGAAAAAAAGAATGAAGCCAAACGTATAATTTTAGATAGAATAAAAAAACACAGTAATGTTGATTTAGAAGCTACCAATTATAACGAGAAGTTAAACCTCTTTTTTATAGAACTTAGATAATGCCACTTAATTTACTGAGAAGATATAATCAGCTACTGGATATAATCAGTCTGGGAGTTAGTGAACGCAATAAAACACTAAAAGGTGTCTTTAAAAGAGATTTTGAGGATAAATTAACAGTATTTTGCGGAAAGAATGTTTTTCCAACCCCAAAAGATGATGGTGAGATTCCAATGGAAACATTATTCAGACATCTTACAACCGAAATGATTGATAAAAAGACAAGAGAAAGGGCCTTTGAATTAAATCGTTCGCAAAGGTTACATTGGGTAAAATACCACCTGGATCTAAATAAGAAAGAGAATATGCTCTTATTTTCGGTTAAAGAACCGGAAGGTAACAGAACATATTATTATGATAAAGATGAAAAGTATGTTATTGTTTTAGAACCTTTAAGGGATGGAGTATCATATTACTTATTGTCGGCTTACCACGTCAGAGGTAAAGATGCTCAAAGAAATAAAATTGAGAAGAAATATAGAAGAAAATTAGAGGCTGTTCTATAAAAAGCAAAAAGCGAAAGGTATCTAAGACCTGCCGCTTCTCGATTTCCTTAACCCAAATGGGTTATGAACTCGGTTGCAAAGATACAAATCTTTTTTTATTCTGCAATATAATCGTGCATTTTAACTATTATGGCAATAGAAACTAAAATAAAATTTAACCCAAACCTGCCCTATCAAAAAGAAGCAGTAAAGACCGCCGTTAATCTGTTTAATGGTCAGTGGAAGTCTTTGTCTCCGTTTACGATAAGCAAAGGAGCAGTATTCTTCGGCAAAGAGGATGAAATGAATATAATTATCGGTGAAGGTAATCGTTTGACTATTTCGGATAACAAGATTCTGGATAACCTGCGTGCCGTACAAATGGAGCAGGGTTTGGATGTTTCACCCAAATTAGATTTTCCGGATTTCACCATTGAGATGGAAACAGGAACAGGTAAAACGTATGTTTACCTGAAAACAATGCTTAACTTGTATCGTGAATACGACTTTAAAAAATTTATAATAGTAGTACCCAATAAAGCTATTCGGGAAGGTGTGAATGCTTCATTAAAAGATTTGAAGGATCACTTCCATTCGTTGTATGGCATAAAATATAATCATTTCATTTACGATTCTCAGGATCTGCCACAGGTTGCATCTTATGCCAGGGCAAGCACACTGGAAATAATGATTATCAACATTGCTGCCTTTAACCGTAGTTTTAAAAGCAGTGATATGGAAGATAAGGCTAATGTAATACATCGTGAGAGCGAAAAGACATTTGGCCGCCGTCCTATTGAACTACTTGCCGAAACCCGGCCTATTGTAATTATTGATGAGCCACAATCTGTAGATAATACAGATAAAGCAAAAGAGGCGATTCGTTCATTGGCTCCAATGGCTATATTCCGCTATTCGGCAACACACAGACAAATTACCCATCCTATTTACAAGTTGGGGGCGGTAGATGCATACAATCAGGAACTGGTAAAGCAAATTGAAGTGCTTTCCATTTTTGAAGATACTGACCTTAACGGAGTGTATATCAAAGTAAATTCCACATCTCCGGCAAAGCGTGAGGTAGATTTAGATCTAAACATCATCAAAGGTGGAAAATCTGTCCGTGCTTCAAAGAAAGTAAAATACAACGACTTACTGCACGAGGTTACCGGTAATCCGGAATATGTAGGATTGCGACTGACTAATATTGACGACAACAGCATTGAGCTGAACGGTCATGAAAAAATATATATCGGAGGCGTTAAAACCAGCAGTTCGCTATACTCGGATGATGAACTAAAACGAATGATGATTCGGGAAACTATTAAAGTGCATTTAGATAAGCAACTAACTTTGCTTGACAAGGGTGTAAAGGTGTTATCGCTCTTCTTTATAGACCGCGTTGTTAATTATCGTGACTACGGTGCTGAGGATAAAAAAGGAAAGTATGCAAAGATGTTTGAGGAAGAGTTTCTTGAGCTGACTAAAGGAAATTTATTTTACCAGAAGTTATTTGATATTTGGGGAGGAAACATAGACAAGTTACACGATGGTTACTTTTCTGAGGACAAAAAGGGTAATTATAAAGATACCAAAGGAGACACGGACGATGATATATCGGCTTATGACAAAATTATGAAACGCAAAGGTATTCTGCTTAGTGAATCGGAGCCTTGTAGGTTTATCTTCTCCCACTCCGCACTGCGTGAAGGCTGGGACAACCCGAATGTTTTCGAGATTTGTATGCTGAAAGACCCTCAGGTAAAGCAAGATAAAAATATTCGTCTGCGTCAGGAAATAGGTAGAGGATTGCGTATTGCAGTAAATCAGGATGGAGAACGAATATACGATAAGGGAGTAAATATACTAACCGTTACTGCAAACGAAACATTTGGAGATTTTGTTTCCCGCTTTCAAACAGAACTTCGGGAAGATGAAGGAGAAAAGTTTGATATAATCACTCCCGAGAAATTCAAGAACCTTACCTATCTTGCAAACGACGGAGTAAGGCATGTGTTAGGGGAACAATTGGCTAATGAACTGTATCGACATTTGGAAACAAGTGGATATATTATAAAATCAAAACCAACCGAAAAACTGAGTGATACACTAAAGGTTAATCCGGAATTGGTTGTACCTCAAAAGGAAACCTTTATCCCATATACAGAAGCTATTACTAAACGAGTTGCAGAACTTGCAACCAAAATTGAAATCACCAAACATAAGCCAAAACATAAAGTCAGGGTGAACAAACAAATTCGTTATTCTGATGATTTCAAGGCTCTTTGGGATAGAATAAAACATAAAAGTATATATTCTGTAGAGTTTGATGCAGAAGCTTTCAAAAAGAAATGCATTGATGAGCTGAACGAATTGGAAGTTGGTAAAATTGTATACAACATTGAACGTGCAAGAATTCAGATAGATTCTGATTCCGGTGTATCAGATAAGGATGGCGTAAAAAGTGATTTCGGAGCAATGGGTTACGAAGGTAAAGTTCGCATACCCGATATTATAAGATACCTGCAAAATGAAACAGGACTTAAACGACAAACTCTTGTAGAAATTATTTCCCAATCACGAACATTAGGAAAGGTTGTTTATAACCCTCAGTTATATATGGAGCTGGTACGTGATACCATTCGCAGACTTATGCAGCACGAGCTGGTTGCCGGATTAAAATACACTCGTATTGACGATGAATATGTAATGGAACTCCCCGCTGATGAAGAAATTGAGCAATACTTCAATAAATTAATGGCGGAAACTCCTAACAAATGCGTTGTTGATTGCTTTGCCGTTGATTCAAAGGAAGAGCAGGAATTTGCACAAACCCTTGATAATAATGAACGAGTAAGCTGCTTTATGAAATTGCCTTCATCTTTCAAGATTGATACTCCGCTAGGAACATATAATCCGGACTGGGCTGTATATGTTAAGGGAATAGAGAATAAAGTTTATTTCATAGTAGAAACAAAAGGAACGGAAATTTTCGGAGAGCTTCGCCCTGCAGAACAGGATAAAATAAGATGTGCCAGAAAGCACTTCAAGGTTGTTGCTCCTGAAGTTATTGTTTCTGCTCCTGTAAAGGATGGTAAAAAGTGGTTGAGTAATTTGTAATCAGATAAACATACATATTTTAAAAATGAAAAAGAAAGCTATGATATTACATCTATTTTTCTTTTGAAACATTTTGCATTTATACACAAGTTATGTATTTTTACGACGTGATACTTAGTCAAGCCTCTACAGCTATAAAAGTTGCACGTAACTAAGTGATAAGATATAAAGCTCGTTTCGACGAGCTTTTTCTTTATTATTCATGAATCCTGGATTTAAGAAAAAAGGCTTCACCTGATCAAGCGTATAAGAATACATATAAAGGTCTTACATTTCTTAAAGATGCAGGCTGTTTAATTGACCAAGTTATTGACCAAGTTATTGACCAAGCTGTTGACCAAGCTGTTGACCAAGCTGTTGACCAAGCTGTTGACCAAGCTGTTGACCAAGATAAAGATTGGAAAAACGAAATATAAATACTTAATTATAAGATTAATTGAATAAGCTAAAAATAAAGAGACAATGATAGCTAAAGAGATTTGGATACCCTGCTTTCTTAGCCGATTTTGCCTCATTATACTATCAGGCAAAAGACTATTCTGGTTCAATGAATATTTTGCAAGAGTTACTCTCTCTAATAAAAAAATCGTCTGGAGAAAAGAGTGAAGCATATACCATTGCGATAAAAAAGATTATAGATTGCTCAGAGAAAGCTGGATTTTCTAACCAGGCTAAAAAATATAATGAAGAGTTGAAACGAATAGAAAAGCAGTAATATATGCCATAAAGGATTTGAATCTATAATTTCAGACGGAGGTGGTTCAATTATTCGGAAATCCCGAATAACTAAGTTATAAACACCCAAGCATTTTTAACTAAATATAATTACCCTATTTTTAGTAATAATATATATTTTGCAATAAATATATAATACAGTTCAAATAAACTTGAAAAGCAATTAACTGTACCCAAAGATCTTAGCAAGAAATTTGGAACAATGGCAGAAAAAGTTGCTCAACGAATATCTGAACTAAAAGCAGCAGAAACGCTCGAAGATATGCGTTCACTTCCAGCAGCTAATTGCCACGAACTGAAGGGTAATAAAAAAGGAAAGTTGGCAGTAGACATTTCTGCTAATTACAGACTAATTTTTGAACCATGCCAAAATCCCATTCCTCAGAAAGAAGATGGCGGACTGGAATGGATTTTAATAACAGAGATAGAAATAATTACTACGGAAGACTATCATTAATAGAACAAAATCATGAATGCAAATTTAATTTTAGCTAAAGAGTTGTTATCACCTCCGGGAGACACAATTCAGGAAACTATTGATGTGATGGGAATGCGTCAAAATGAATTAGCTGAACGCATGGGTAAAACCGAAAGCAAAATTAATGATATCATAAAAGGGAAAGAACCTATAACTGTAAACACAGCTCTACAATTAGAACTTGTTTTAGGTATTCCTGCTAAATTCTGGCTTGCCAGAGAAGCTAATTACCGAGAAGAGCTTGCACGTATTGAGCAGCAAGAAGCACAGGAATTAATGATTGACTGGATTAAGAAATTTCCTTTGGCGCAATTAAAAAAGTTGGGATATTTAAGCAAGAATAAAACAATAAAAGAGTTAGTACCTGAGCTTCTTAAGTTTTTTGGAATTGCTTCACAAAAGGAATGGGAAAAGATTTATCTAAATGACAAGATGTCTGTAGCATTTCGCGTATCTTTAGCTAGCACAACAGATCCTTATGCTGTTTCTTCGTGGTTGCGAATTGGAGAATTACAATCTAGGAATTTGAGCTGTGCAGAATTTAACGCAAGTAAATTTAAAGCCTGCCTTCCGCTAATAAGAGAAATAGCAATTAAACAACCAGAGGATTTTCTTCAAGAGCTAAAATCTATCTGTGTCAATAATGGCGTTGCTTGTGTATTTACATCTTGTTTACCTAAAGCTCCAATAAGCGGAGCTACAAGGTGGTTCTCAAATAAACCATTGATTCAGCTATCTGACAGATATAAAACAAATGATCACTTTTGGTTTGCCTTCTTTCATGAAGTAGCGCATGTATTGCTTCATCCCAAGAAGGATATTTTTCTGGAAGACTTAAAAGGTGCAGAAATAGACCAACAGAAAGAAGATGAAGCCAATGCATTTGCTTCTGAACTTCTTATCCCAAATAAGTTCCTGAAAAACATAAAGGGTGAAATAACAAAAGAAGCAATTCTAGATATTGCCCATAAAGCTGAAATTCATCCTTCTTTTGTTGTAGGACGCTTGCAACATAATGGAATGCTACTCTTTAGTAGATTTAATGAAATGAAGATTCCTGTTTCTATTGATCAAATTTAAGCATTGTAATATGATGATGCTGTATCACCCCAAAGGAAGTTATTTGCGCAATATAATTTAGCTGCGAACAAGATATTTTTACTCTTAGACCTGTTATACACATTAAAAAGACAATTAAATCTAACGAGTCTTTTCTCATGATTGATTCAATTTACGAAAAAGGATGAGTACTAACTTCGCAATCGACTTCTAACCCTTCTTGTCCTGCAGCTTTCATGAATATTTCTACCCCCTCAGTCTTTGGAGCAAAAATGACCTTTTTAATAGCTTATTGACAAAGAAATATTATCTTCGTATTAGATATAACTGTATTCAATATCGCCACTTAACCATCTAATAAGATACAATAATATGCAATTAATTTATAATCTTGATATTGATACACCTAGTGAATTATTAGCTATTATTGCAGATAATCTGCAAAAGCGTAGGCTTGAGAAGGGGCTTTCAAGGGAGGCTCTCACGGCACCTAGTGGAGTTCCTACTCCTACTATTGCTAAATTTGAGCAGAAGCACACCATATCTTTGGCATCCTATGTGGCATTGGCAAAAGCATTAGGCTACTCCAAAGCAATAAAAGAACTGCTTTCCGAGCCACTCTACAATACGATGGAAGAACTCGAGATTATTAACAAGAACAAAAATAGAAAAAAGGGGCGCAATGAAATTAGTAAATAAAATAATAGTAACCTATCACAATCGTACCAAGGATTATATTCTAGATCTAAATACTTTGTAAATCTATTCTCAAATTCAAATTTCGCGGCTGCGAAAATATTCCCTGCGAAATTTAAATAAAGCCAAGTGCGGCCAAACAAGGCCACAAGCTGCTACTTCTCTATAAAATATTGTAATCAAATAGTTATTAGCATACATTTGTGCACAAACGATAACTATTGATTAATATGACAGCTAAGAAAACAGACTATATTATCATCTATTTATTCCTTTTTGCATCAATATTGTGCTGCGTTGCAGCAATGTTAATAACAGGTTTGCAATTAGTGTTACCCACATTTGTATTTTGATGGCGTTTGCGCTTTAGGCATCAAATGACTTAACATAGCGTTCCCCATTCTTAGCCAGGCTGATTTTAAGTATAAAAACTTTTAGCGGACACTAATAGTAATTTATAAACCCTTTAAAAACTCTCCCGAATGAGTGAAACAAGCTCGTTAAACGACAGTTTGGCTGATTGGTCGCTACCTTCGAGTAATGATTCGGCCAGATCTCGTTTAGTATTATGCAATTTAATTATTTTCTCTTCAATCGTATTTTCTGCCACAAGACGATAAACGGTTACCGGCCTATTCTGCCCGATACGGTATGCCCTATCTGATGCCTGATCTTCAATGGCGGGATTCCACCATGGGTCGAGGTGGATAACAAAGTCGGCAGAAGTAAGGTTTAGTCCCAATCCTCCGGCTTTCAGACTGATCAGGAACAGCTCACCTTCACCGTTTTGGAAATTTTTCACACTTTTTTCACGCTGGGCTATCGGGGTAGAACCATCCAGATACTGGTATGTGATGCCTTTCTTATCCAAAGCCTGCCTAACAATATTCAAGTGCGACACAAACTGGCTGAACACGAGAGCACGATGATTATTTTCAATCAGTTCGTCGGCAATTTCCAGAAAAGTAGTAAGTTTGGATGATTCGATACCAATGTTAGCGTCTACCAGCAAAGGGTTACAGCAAGCTTGTCGCAGTCGGGTAATTTCGGCCAATGCTTGTATATGTTTTCCTCCCTGACTGTCTTCATCTGATTCCAGGTTGATAATAGCTTGTCGCCGCAACGCTTCATAAAAGGCTATTTCTGCATCCGACAGTTGCACTTTCTTAATTATTTCGGTTTTTGGAGGTAGCTCATCAAGCACCGTAGCTTTGGTACGGCGTAGAATAAACGGTGTAATAAGTTTTTTCAGTAATTTTCTGGCATGATCATTGTTGGGTTTAATAAAGGTATCAGTAAAATGATTCAGATTACCGAGCAATCCGGGAACTACAAAGTTGAAAAGATTCCATATCTCGCCCTGATGATTCTGCAACGGTGTGCCGGTAAGTGCTAAACGAAAATCAGCTTTAAGTTGCATTGTGGCTTTAGAGGTTTTTGTGGCATAGTTTTTTATAACATGAGCCTCATCAAGCACCACAGTGGCAAATTTCTTTTCGACGAAAAGTTTTGCTTCCGACTGTAATAGTCCGTAAGAAGTAACAAGCACATCGCCCGGGCCCAAATCATTTAATATTTGTTGACGGTCGTTATTTCCTAATACTTTTACATTAAGTGTAGGCGCAAAACGTTGAGCTTCGGATATCCAGTTGCCAATGACTGAAACCGGACAGACAACCATTGTAGCACCTTTCGAAGCACGATGAAGAAGTACAGCCAGCGTTTGCACGGTTTTACCTAAACCCATATCGTCGGCCAGGCAGGCTCCGGCATTCCATTCGGACAAACGAGACAGCCAGCGGAAGCCTTCTTCCTGATAAGGGCGCAATTCTGCCTGCAAATTTGAAGGTATATTGGCTTCTGATGCATATTGTGACTCAATTTGATTCCGGAAAGATTTCCACGCTTTATCGGCCTTGAGGTTGTCTACATTATCAAGTGTATTACCTAAAGCTATAGAAGCAAATTTATTGATTTGCAGACCATTTTTTCCATTAACAGAAAAAGTATAGAGCTCTTCCAATCGTTTTTTAAGTTCATTCGAAAGAGCTATAAATTCACCGTCTTTCAATTCTACAAAGCGACCGTGGCTTTTCAATGTCATCAATTGCTGAATGGAAATAACCGTATCTTCATCAACCTTCAGTTCCCCTTCTAACTCGAACCAGTTATTTTTTGATTTTATCTGCAAATTAAGATTGGAGAAGCTTGTCGTTGAAGATATCTTAAAACGTTCGCCTTCAGGCCATTCTACTACACATTCATTTTTATGGGCAGACAATACATCAAGCAGATTAAGCGAATCCAGCGGTTCATCGAAAACGATAAGTTCATCGTTCATATTAACACTTTCGAGCTGCTGAATATCATTCAATAACAAATTGGAATATTTCTGTTCGGTTCCCAAATCGCGTTTAACCTGTAGTTGTTCACCATTTTGATTTGTTATAAGAACCTTACCTCCAATACCTGGCTTACAATAAGGTGGAAATTCGCCGAAAGGTTTGGCAAACAATTCGGCTTTTAGCCCGTCACCAAATGGTAACAGCTGTACCCGGATACGATTATCCGGCTGAACCATTTTTACATTCTGGTTAGAAACGGCAGTAGATCCCAATACATCAGAATGTACAGTAGCATACTTACTCATTTCCCCCAGCAATTGTATCAGCTTATCTTTTCCATATTCAGGAATGGTAATATTTTGCTGAGCAAGTATCTTTAGCATATTCATTTGACTAGTACTCAAATTATAAACGTTGTAACGAGTATTAGTTTCTTTTTTAACAAATATTCCAGATGTAAAATCACTGATATTAGACTTCAGGCTGTAGCTGTTTTTTTGGGGGGTAACACTTATTTCAGGCTGTGCAGCTACGAATTCGACCGGTATTTCATTGGCTCCATCCAGGAAGATAAAAGGATGACCAATAAGTTCAACTATCGCTTTAGACGAAAAATCATACAAGTCCGGATCATAATAACTACCTTTGTAACAGTTGATGGTTTTGGATATTCTCTCATCCTGTTCGGTCATTCCTTGTGTCTTTCCTTCATAAAAAGTTTTCATAGCAATATTTCTACCTTTGCTCCATTCCCCTTTGGCATTACGGGTTTGCAGTATAGGCTTTATTCCCATATACTGAGGGTTAAAAAGATAGATAACGCGGGTGTTGTTTTCGGATGATTTTGCAGTATTGCTCGATGATTTTGATCCTCCTATAGCGTTAAAGAGAAGGTTAAAGGATTTTTCCCACTCTTCTTGCCTGTTAATTAATGAGCAAAAAGGTGGATAACTCATACAAGCAGCTACCTTTTGGTAAAGTTGAGCAGTTTCGGCAGTTCCAAACCATTTATCGGCAACGTAAGCAGCCTCATAGGTAAATAAATAATTTCCGGAATCATATCCTTTTTGTATCAGTCGTATAATATATTCTGTAAGATTGGACGGTGGAGTCTGTTCGGCCAGATAAAGCATTGGAATTAGAAAAAGCGAAACCATATCTGAGTTATACAGCATATAGGCATATATAGACCCTTTTTCAAATTCTTTTTCCTCCTTTTTATTTAAAATATTGAATAATATTAGTTTGAAATAATCATTATATTCTGAATAAGATATCTTATAATAAGTATTTAATATCTTCTGAGCTTTTGTTACACACTCATTAGGATCGATACACAATAAAGTTACAAAATAAAAATAATTATGAACAAACACTGGAAATATCTGTATTCCTTTATATTCTTTTCGCAGTAGTTTCAGCTGTTGATCGAATAATTTAATTGCATTTCCCGTATTACCTGTTACCAATTGACTTATTGCTTCCACCACTAATAATTGGTCACTGGCTCCTCGTTTGATAATATTCCCAAAATCTCCTTTGTAGAAATCAATGTTATCTTCGATAGATAATAATCCAAAGTTCTCACCTAGATAAGAATCAAATGTATTCTTAAGTTCAATCAACTTATCTACAGGCGATAGTTCAATAATCAAGTTGTTTATTTTTAATATATAAAGTCTATTAATCAGCTCAGGAGAGAGTTTTTTTATATTTTTCAAATACTCCGGATAAACTGTAATATCTAGTTCGTCAAGTATTTGAGAATGAATCAACAACTGATTCTGCACCTCTACCGACACCTTAATCTTATGAAGCAATTCATATAGAAAGTTTTTAACCAGAGCAAGAATGTACGATTCATCAAAATAAAAGTATCGGTTGAATTTACCTTTGTTCAACAAGCATTCACTTTCAAACCCTTCCAATTGGGGGTACACATAAACCATAAAAGGAACGAAAACCTTGTATTTGGGATTACTGTGATAGTAATTATCAGTCGAAATAATTAAAATACCTGCCGACACAGATTTTTCAATCACCTCCTTTACTTTTTTCTGAGTAATTTTGATTCGTTCCATCAGAATATTCGTAATGTCTGAAGGATGGCTGAAAGCGCCTTTTGCAGCGAATGCTTTTACAATATCTTTTTCGGTATCTATAAGTTGATTATAGAATTCTATTTGAGACTCCAATGTATTCATATTAAATTATTTTTTGTGGTTTTACCCACCTGCAAGGGCCAAGAATTACTTGAATGAACTTTAGCGGCTCTTCCCCATTTACTTAACTCTCTTAAAAAAGGGCGTTCGCACATACTAAATTAAATTACTCAATGTTGTGAGCAAATTTACTCAAAATGCTTAGAATGTCAATAGAAGGTAGATGTTTTTGCAAAAATATGCCCAATAATAATATCTGAAATTACTTTTCGCCTTTATAAATAAATATCAGATTAGGATAAACTTTTCTATCACGACACTCAAGCTGATTTAGGAGTATAAAATGGCTAAAAAAACTCATGTGCTGGCAGAGGAAATCAGGAATTAACCTCGAGCGATACTCGGGATAGAAAGTTAGTTTTCCTAAATCGGTCATAAGAAGAAAATTAAAGCGAGTATCTACATGAGATATGTTTTCCTTATAAATACTATCTTTTTCTATTATATTACCTTTCTCAACCTGATTAATATAGGAAAGAGCACTAACCGGATCGGGAGCTAACAATAACTTATCATTATAGAAAAGAGCATAGGTATTTAGATCTGCATCTTTAATGCCGGAAAGCTGAGAAAAAATGGTACTGGGAGGTAATGAATAAAAGCGATAACTTCTATTTCCGGTATTAAACAATTGGATTTTTCCACCGGCAGCACTCTCTGTTTTTATTGATCGATTTTGCATAAACAAACGCAAATCGGCTTCTGCTTTCATTGAATTTTGCATGGGAATGCAAAGCAATGAGAATGGTCGCTGAATGGAATCATCTGAGCAAAAAGAAAATCCGGCTAAACTTCCTGCAACATTTCCTTTCAGAAAGTACATTAATTGAATATCTGTTGCCTTAACATCATCGCTGTAAGAAGCAAGATCATATTCTGTCTGTGCTGAATTGACAGCAATATATTGAATTTGTGAAATAGACATTTGGTTCATATAGTATGTAGAACTCGGAAATATATTTCCGGAAAAGAGCTCAATCGGACTTTGTTCCTTAATTGCGTTTACAAACGAAGAACTGGTTTCGGCATCCGTGGTAATTCCTGAAAGATGAATTGCGTCATCATCAAATTTTAAATTGAGATAACTCCAACCGGTTTGTTTCTCTTTCACATATAAAGAAGCAATGCCATTAGCTGTTTTTGTATCTTTCGTAAAACCAAATACTTTATCGGATAGAACGGAATCTCCACTAATATGGGCATCTATCACTTGTTCTATCAATCTTTTGGAATAACTGACTGCTACAAAACCTGATGATTTGTAGTAACAAAGAAACAAATCGCCTCCCATAGGACAAATATTTATCTTTTTGCCTTTGTATAATACTGATTTTAAAGGGAAATCGATTGGACGTTTCTTCTGGATTTGTTCTTCAATCCATTTCTCATCTCCGGGATTTGTTGGGAAATAAAGTACCTGATCCATTTCTGTTCCGGGAGAATGGAAACTGATAAGCAGCTTGTTCATCCGTAAGCTTAATCCAGATGGAGCGGATGCTGTTAATTCATCAAAATGATCTATTAAATCTTTAGCAATGAGAGAGAATCCATGAGTAGTCAACTCTTTTCCATAACTTACTCCTTTCAACTCTTTCAAAAGGGAAGCAAGGTCATTGGTTTCAAATATTGCAGAGCAATCAGAAGGAACCAAAGAAAAAAGATTAATTCCGGCCGCCTTTCCACGAGTATTGAGACTCGTAAAAAAATAGCTTCCGGCTCCTATGAAAAGAAGCAAAAAGAACGTAACGACTACTATTTTTATCTTCATTTTCCTATCCATAGCTATACGCTTTCAATACAATATAAGTATCTTTGTACCGTTAATCATTAAAAGCTAACATACAAAAGTAATAAATATTCTAACAATTAATGAAATATTTGATTAGAAAAGAGATAGCAGGATTTTTTAGTTCGGCAATGGGATATGTAATACTCCTGGTGTGGTTCCTGGCTGCATCGCTCATGCTATGGTTCTTTGACGGAGAATATAATTTGCCGGATGGAGGTTATGCTACTCTCAGACCATTTTTTTCTCTGTCGCCTATTCTTTTCTTACTTCTGGTTCCTGCTACAACCATGCGTATGTTTGCTGAAGAAAACCGGATGGGTACGTTGGAACTTCTTTTTTCGAGACCGATAAAGATTAGTACCATTGTTTTGAGCAAATTCTGGTCGGCCTGGTTATTAATGATCATTGCTTTGGTTCCCACCATAATTTATGTAATTAGCGTTTATTTACTGAGTATGGATGGAATAGATTGGGGAGAAACAACTGGCGGCTATTGCGGATTACTCTGTCTGCTGGCCACATTTGTAAGTTTCGGATTGTTCACTTCTTCACTTACAAACAATCAACTGGTAGCATTCCTTCTGGCTATTTTTCTTTCTTTCTCTGCTTTCTACGGATTTGAATTGATAGCTTCACTAACAACAAGCGGAAGTCTGCACAATGGCTGGGTTCAGCTGGGTATTCAGGCTCATTATCAATCTCTCACTAGAGGAGTGATTGACACTCGTGATCTGATCTATTTCGCCTCAATTACGTTCTTCTTTATTTATCTAACAATACAAGTAAACACACGTAAAAGATGAAAAAGAAGATTTTAAATGGAACAGGATTACTGGTTTTACTACTGGTTATAAACTTGATTTCTTCTTATTGTTTTATAAGGGTTGATCTGACTTCCGAGAAACGCTATACTTTATCCGATCAAAGCTGCAAACTGGTTAAAAGCCTTGATAAACCTTTAAAAGTAATTCTATATCTGAATGGTGATTTAAATCCTGCGTTTGACAGGTTACGTACATCTGTGACCGACATGCTAGATGAACTTTCGGTTTATTCAACTCACGGCATTATTTTGCAAAATATAAATCCATCGGCGGCACCCGATGAGAAAAGCAGACAGGAGCATTATCTTAGAATGAACAACAAAGGAATGCGTGGTCTGTCTGTTAATGAGCGTGATCGCGAAGGCAAACTTTCCTCGAAAGTAGTCTTCCCATGGGCAGAGTTGATATATAATGGCGATACCATTCAGGTTAGTCTGCTTAAAAAGAATCTGAATCTTACCCCGCAAGAAGTACTTAATACTTCGGCCGGAGAGTTGGAATACAATATTACAGAAGGTTTGAGAGTGCTGACCATTACCAACCCCGACCGTATTGCATTTATTGAAGGACATGGAGAGTGGAGTGAACCGTATGTATACGAAGCCACAAATTTACTAAGTAAATATTACAATGTGGATAGAGGACAACTTAGTGGGAATCCCGAAGAATTGCTTCCCTACAAAGTTTTGATTGTCGCCTCTCCACAGAAAGCTTTTACTGAAAAAGAGAAATTTGCATTGGATCAATACCTTATGAATGGAGGACGAATTCTTTGGCTGATAGACGGAATAAAGATTTCTCTGCAGGATTTTGACGGTACCGGAGAATCATCAACTTTAAAGCAGGACCTAAATCTGGATGATATGCTTTTTACTTATGGCGTACGAATTAATCCGGTAACAGTGCAGGATATGCAATGCACAGCTATTCGATTGGCATCTTCCAAAGATGGTTCTAAAGAAGCATTTACTACCCTACCCTGGTACTTTGCTCCACTGATTAATCCTTCCGAAGAAAACATAATTACACGAAATATTTCGTCTCTTAAATCGGAATTTGTTAGTACCATATCTTTTGTAGGTAACAGTCAGCTAGAGAAACAAGTGCTGCTTTCTACTTCTCCAAATGCACATACACTGCGTGTTCCGGAAAAAGTTAGTTTGCGCTATATGGAAATGCCGGCCGACGAATCTTATTTTAATGAGCCGAATATTCCGATAGCCGGACTCATTGAAGGACAATTTCCTTCTGCATTTACCAACCAGCTTATTCCTGATAGCTGCATGGAATTGTCTCAAGGCAGATTACAACAAAGCAAGAGTACAAGAATTATTGTTGTTGCAACGGGAAGTATAATTAAAAATGAATGGAAAGGACAAGGTGATGAAGCGCAACCTCTACCATTGGGATACGATGAAGTTTCCGGCGAACAATTAGGCAACGCTGATTTCGTGACTAATGCCGTGAATTATTTAGCCGGAAACGAACAATGGCTGAATCTGCGTTCACACGATTACAAGCTTCGGTTGCTGAAAAAACAAGCAATTAATGAAAACAGAGGCTTTTATGAATTTATAAATATAGCTACACCACCTCTTTTACTTCTAATAGCCGGCTTCTTATTTTCAAGACACAGGAAGAAGAAACAAAGGTAGGCTTGTGTCAAATATTACACTTTTTATGCCAAATACTACCCTTTAGTTCCTTTGTTGTTTACTTATCTTTGCGATAAATAAACAACAATTAAAGAATAATACCAATGAAAAAAGTATTCGGAATTATCCCCCTGCTTTTAATTACTCTTTTGGCAAACGCTAATCCGATTGAGGAAGCTTGGAAAGAGTGTACGAAGATTGAACAACAAATTAAAAAAACATCTTTTCCTAAAAGGACTTTTGTTATTACCGATTTTGGAGCAAAAGCTAATAATGAAGCAGAACCTTGCCATGATGCAATTAACCAGGCAATTATAACTTGCAATCAGACTGGAGGCGGAACGGTAGTTATCCCTAAAGGTGTATTTTATACTGGCCCTGTAACATTAAAAAGTAATGTAAATCTGCATTTTGAGGATGGAGCCGTACTTAAGTTTTCTACTGATCAGAAATTATATTTCCCTGCCGTCCTAACTCGTTGGGAAGGCGTTGATTGCTGGAATGCTCACCCATTAATTTATGCTTACGGTGAGACCAACATTGCTATTACCGGTAAAGGAACCATTGATGGTCAGGGCGCTAATGAAAATTGGTGGAAGATGTGTGGTGCCAAACATTATGGCTGGGAAGAAGGAGTTGTAGCTCAAAGAAATGGCGGACGTGAACGCTTGTTGATGTATGCCGAAACATCTATGCCTGTTTACAAACGCATGATGGTTCCAGAAGACGGAATGCGTCCTCAGCTAATCAATTTCCATTCATGCAATACTATTCTAATCGAAGATGTTAGCTTGCGTAACTCTCCATTCTGGGTTATTCATCCGCTATTCTGTGAAAGCATGATTGTTCGGGGAGTAGACATTCTGAGTCACGGTCCAAACAATGATGGTTGCGATCCAGAGTCAAGCAAAAATGTATTGATTGAAAATTGTATATTCAATACCGGCGACGATTGTATTGCCATTAAATCTGGTAGAAATGCAGACGGTCGTAAATGGAATATACCAAGTGAAAATATCATTGTTCGTGGCTGTACTATGAAAGACGGACATGGAGGTGTTGTTGTAGGAAGTGAAATTTCAGGTGGATATAAAAACTTATTTGTAGAGAACTGTAAAATGGACAGTAAAAACCTGGATCGTGTAATTCGTATTAAAACAAGCACTTGTCGTGGTGGATTAATAGAAAACATATATGTTAGAAATGTTACAGTAGGACAATGTGGTGAAGCTGTTTTGAAAATTAATCTCCAATATGAAAACAGAGAAAAATGCAACCGTGGTTTTAATCCGACAGTACGCAATGTATATCTTCAGAATGTAACTTGTGAGAAAAGTAAATTCGGTACTTACATAGTTGGCCTGGAAGATAATGATCATGTTTATAATATAAACGTAGAAGATTGTCATTTCAACAACGTTGCTCAAGGGAATTCAATCAAAGGAGCAAAAGATATAACCTTTAAAGGTTTATATATCAACGGAAAAGAAATTAAAAAATAATTAATTATCAAGGAAGATCATTTATTCCTTCACTTATTCAGATAATAAATTTATTAATTACAACAAATATAAGATTTAAGAGGTTATCATAAAATGGTAGCCTCTTTCTTTTTGCATAAATAAAGCCTGAAAGTTTTATTTATGAAAGTGAAACTTCTTATTCAAATAATTTCAGGTCACATTTATGCAACATAAAGAAATTACTCCTATAACTAAAAAAATTCTTTTTTTATTATTTCAAGCATCTCTTTTTTTCATTTTTCGCTATTCTCAATACGTAAATCAAAAAATAAAAATTATCTTTGCGTGTCTAAAGCATTGGAAATTCAAAAGATGGAAGAACTTAGCACTATAAAAGGACTACTCGACAAAGATGACGTGGAGGCCGCCATAAACGCATTGGATCTATTTATAGAGTCCAATCCAACGTGTGACGAGGCATATTATCTTCGCGGAAATGCTTATCGTAAACAAGGGAACTGGCAACAAGCAATTAACAATTACTTATCGGCTATAGAAATAAACCCTCAGAGTCCTGCACTGCAAGCTCATAAAATGATAATGAACATCCTGAATTTCTATAATAAGGATATGTACAATCAATAAATTCTTAAATTATGGCTAAAATAAAAGGAGCAATAGTAGTTGACACCGAACGTTGCAAAGGATGTAATCTTTGTGTGGTGGCATGCCCTCTTAATGTGTTGTCTCTAACAAATAAAGAAGTAAACATTAAAGGATACAATTTCGCTCAGCAAGTATTAGAAGACACTTGTAACGGATGTTCTTCATGTGCAACAGTATGCCCTGACGGATGTATTACTGTTTTCAAAGTAAAACTTTAAGTAATTAAAGTCATTATTAATCAATTAAGTAAAGAACTTAAAAAAACTTGAATATATGGAAGAAGAAGTTGTTTTAATGAAGGGTAACGAAGCTATCTCTCATGCAGCTATTCGCTATGGAGTTGATGGTTATTTCGGTTATCCTATCACTCCTCAATCTGAAGTATTAGAAACGCTTGCTGATCTGAAACCATGGGAAACTACCGGCATGGTTGTTTTACAGGCTGAAAGTGAAGTTGCAGCAATAAATATGGTATACGGTGGTGCCGGTTCCGGTAAAATGGTAATGACCTCCTCTTCCAGCCCTGGCGTAAGTTTAAAGCAAGAAGGTATTTCTTATATCGCCGGTGCAGAACTTCCTTGTTTAATTGTTAATGTAATGCGTGGAGGTCCGGGTCTTGGAACTATCCAACCTAGTCAGGCTGACTATTTCCAGACTGTAAAAGGTGGTGGTCACGGTGACTATAGATTAATAGCACTTGCGCCTGCTTCTGTACAGGAAATGGCAGATTTCGTTGGATTAGGTTTTGAACTTGCTTTCAAATACAGAAATCCGGCTATCATCCTTGCCGATGGTGTAATTGGTCAGATGATGGAGAAAGTTGTTCTTCCGGCACAAAGAAAACGTCTTACCGACGAAGAAGTAATTGCTCGTTGTCCATGGGCAACTACAGGAAAAGCAAATGGTCGCAAGCCAAACGTCATTACTTCTCTTGAACTTGATCCTTATGCAATGGAACAAAACAACATTCGTTTCCAGGCTAAATATAAAGAGATTGAAGAAAACGAGGTTCGTTATGAAGAGATTAACTGCGAAGATGCAGAGTATCTGATCGTAGCATTCGGATCTAGTGCACGTATTTGTCAAAAGTCTATAGAACTGGCTCGTGCCGAAGGCATTAAAGTAGGGCTTCTTCGTCCTATTACTCTATGGCCTTTCCCTACAAAAGCAATTGCTAAATACGCTGAAAAAGTAAAAGGAATGATCTCTGTGGAACTTAATGCAGGCCAGATGGTAGAAGATATTCGTCTTGCTGTTAATGGTCGTGTAAAAGTAGAGCACTTTGGACGCCTTGGAGGTATTGTTCCTGATCCTGATGAGGTTGTTGAAGCAATCAAAGAGAAACTAATTAATTAAAAAAGACGTATGTTGAATTTGGATAAAATCAGATTGATTCTGAACATACTCTTTATGATCGGAACTTTGAGTACAATCATAATCTACTTCACTGTTGAGGATCAGATGGTAATGTTTATCGTTTGTTGCTTTACCATTTTTGTTAAATTCATAGAATACGCATTGCGAATCACTCAAAACAGCTTGAAAAAAAATAAGAGGAGGAATGACGATGACTAAAGAAGATATAATCAAACCTGAGAACTTAGTATATAAGAAACCAAAACTAATGAATGACAAACCGATGCATTATTGCCCGGGATGTAGTCATGGTGTAGTTCACAAATTAGTAGCCGAAGTAATTGAAGAAATGGGTATGGAAGACAAAACTGTGGGAATTTCTCCTGTAGGATGTGCTGTCTTTATCTACAATTACATTGACATTGACTGGCAGGAAGCTGCTCATGGACGTGCTCCTGCTGTTGCTACTGCTATTAAACGTTTATGGCCCGACAAACTGGTATTTACTTATCAGGGAGATGGTGACTTGGCTTGTATCGGTACAGCTGAAACAATTCACGCATTAAACCGAGGTGAAAATATTACAATTATCTTTATCAATAATGCTATTTACGGTATGACCGGCGGTCAGATGGCTCCAACAACTCTTGTTGGAATGAAAACTGCAACCAGCCCTTATGGTCGTGATGTAAAGCTACACGGATATCCACTAAAAATGACTGAAATTGCTGCTACTTTAGAAGGTACAGCTTATGTTACCCGCCAGTCTGTTCAAACAACTGCTGCGATACGCAAAACCAAAAAGGCTATTCGCAAAGCATTTGAAAATTCAATGAACGGTAAAGGTTCTAATTTAGTGGAAGTTGTTTCAACTTGTAACTCTGGTTGGAAGATGAGTCCGGAAGCATCTAATAAATGGATGGAAGAACACATGTTCCCTTACTATCCGCTAGGCGACTTAAAAGATAAAGAATAATCTAAAAAATCAGAGCAATGAAAGAAGAAATAATCATAGCTGGATTTGGTGGACAAGGAGTCTTGTCTATGGGAAAAATCCTTGCCTATTCAGGCTTAATGGAAAATAAAGAAGTATCATGGATGCCTGCTTACGGACCGGAACAAAGAGGTGGTACTGCTAATGTTACTGTTATTGTAAGTGACGAAAAAATCTCTTCTCCTATCTTAAGTAAATACGATGCCGCAATTATCCTGAATCAGCCTTCTTTAGAGAAATTTGAGAGCAAGGTTAAACCGGGCGGAATTTTAATTTACGATGGATATGGTATTGTCAATCCACCTACACGTAAGGATATTAATGTTTATCGCATAGATGCAATGGATGCAGCTAATGAAATGAATAATGCCAAAGCATTCAACATGATTGTGTTGGGAGGATTACTGAAACTTCGTCCTATTGTAAGCATTGAAAGTGTTATTAAAGGATTGAAAAAGACCCTTCCGGAACGTCATCATCATTTGATTCCGATGAATGAAGCCGCTATTCAAAAAGGAATGGAATTAATTAAGAAAATATGATAGCTAAAATTAAGCAACTACTAGAAGAAGTTGAAGCATTAAAAGCATCTAATGCGGAAGAGTTAGAAGCTCTGCGTATTAAATATTTAAGCAAAAAAGGAGCAATTAATGACCTTATGGCTGATTTCCGTAATGTAGCGGCTGATCAGAAAAAGGAAGTGGGAATGAGACTGAATGAGCTGAAAACAAAAGCTCAGGAGCAGATTAATGCCTTGAAAGAGGCTTTCGAAAGTCAGGACAGCAGTTCATGCGATTTAGATTTAACTCGCTCTGCTTATCCAGTTGACTTAGGAACTCGTCACCCACTATCTATTGTTAAGAATGAAATTATCGATATTTTTGGCCGTCTGGGATTCAGTATTGCAGAGGGACCTGAAATTGAAGATGACTGGCATGTATTCTCTGCTTTGAACTTCGCTGAAGATCACCCGGCAAGAGATATGCAGGATACATTCTTCATTGAAGCACATCCTGATATCATATTGCGTACACATACATCTTCTGTACAAAGTCGTGTAATGGAAGTTTCACAACCTCCTATCCGCATTATTTGTCCGGGACGTGTATACCGTAACGAAGCAATCAGTTACCGTGCTCACTGCTTCTTCCACCAGGTTGAAGCTCTTTATATTGACAAGGATGTATCTTTCACTGACCTGAAACAAGTGCTTCTGCTTTTTGCAAAAGAGATGTTTGGTGCAGATACCAAGATTCGTCTTCGTCCAAGTTATTTCCCATTCACTGAACCAAGTGCTGAAATGGATATCAGTTGTAATATCTGTGGCGGTAAAGGTTGTCCTTTCTGCAAGCACACAGGATGGGTAGAAATTTTAGGTTGTGGTATGGTTGACCCTAACGTTCTTGAAAGTAACGGAATAGACAGCAAAGTTTACTCTGGTTATGCTCTTGGAATGGGTATTGAACGTATTACCAATCTGAAATATCAGGTAAAAGACCTTCGAATGTTCTCGGAAAATGATACTCGTTTCCTGAAGCAGTTCGAAGCAGCAAACTAACTGATCATAAATAATTAATATGGGATAATGAATAGCTCAATGAACTGAATTATTCATTATCCTTATTTTATTATATCTCCTAATAATCATCTTATGGCAAAAGACAAGCTGGTTACCCGTAGCTATATATTTATTCTGGCTGCGAATTTTCTGTTGTACTTTGGCTTTTATCTATTACTACCGATACTTCCTTTTTACCTCACAGAGGTTTTTCATTCAAACAATGCTACTATAGGAATAATCCTTTCATGTTATACTATAGCTGCACTCTGTATTCGTCCTTTTTCAGGATATTTGCTTGATGCTTTTGCCCGAAAACCGCTTTATTTATTCGCCTATTTTATTTTCACCGGAATCTTTGCTGGTTACTTATTTTCGGGAGTATTGACCTTGTTCACAATCTTAAGAATTCTTCATGGTTTTGCTTTTGGTACTGTAACTGTTGGTGGTAATACGATAGTGATAGATATTATGCCTTCATCAAGAAGAGGTGAAGGTCTTGGCTATTATGGAATGATGAATAACACAGCAATGAGCATTGGACCGATGGTTGGCTTGTTTTTGCATGAGGTTTACTCGTTTGATGTAATCTTTACCTGTGCATTTGTATCTTGCAGCATCGGACTTTTAATGGCGTTCTTAATAAAAACTCCGGCAAAGAAATGTGTAAAACGTGAAGCAATATCATTGGATAGATTTATTCTGCTGAAAGGAGTTCCCGCCGGACTGGATCTTATGTTGCTATCTGTTCCTTACGGAATGACAACAACCTATGTGGCTATCTATGCTAAAAGCATGGGAATAACGAGTGGCACCGGATTGTTCTTTACCTTTATGGCAGTGGGAATGGCCGTTTCGCGTTTATTTTCGGGTAAACAAGTTGATAAAGGGCGACTACTGACCGTTTTAGCATGGGGAATGTACCTGGTTTGTTTCTGCTATTTTTTACTTTCAGCATGTAATATGCTGATGGAGTACAGCAGTACAGCTACCACAATCTTATTCTTTTTGATAGCTCTTCTTCTGGGAATTGGCTTCGGAACAATGTTTCCGGCATTTAATACGCTTTTTGTTAATCTGGCTCCAAATTCTCAAAGAGGAACAGCAACTTCTACCTACTTAACTTCATGGGATATGGGTATTGGTATAGGCGTTCTTGCAGGAGGATATATAGGACAAATAGCAACATTCGATAAGGCATTCTTTTTCGGAGCTTGCCTCACCGTTTTATCTGTAATCTATTTCAAAAGGAAAGTTGCTCCACACTTTGAAAAAAATAAATTAAGATAATATGAGAAAGAAAGAATTATACGATAAAGTAATTGAGTGGTTCAAAGAAAACATGCCTGTAGCCGAGACTGAACTTAACTACAACACTCCTTATGAATTGTTGGTTGCTGTAATTCTTTCAGCGCAATGCACAGACAAACGTGTGAACATGATTACTCCTAAACTGTTTCATGATTATCCAACCGCCGAAGCATTGGCAGCCAGTACCCCGGAAGTGATATTTGAATACATCAGAAGTGTTTCTTATCCCAACAATAAAGCGAAACACTTAGTTGGCATGGCAAAAATGCTACATAATGAATTTCATGACGAGGTACCATCCGACATGGAATTATTGGAGAAGATGCCTGGTGTAGGAAGAAAAACAGCCAATGTTATCCGTGCTGTGATCTTCAATAAAGAAGCAATGCCTGTAGATACTCACGTATTCAGAGTATCTAACCGGATAGGTCTGACTACAAATTCAAAAAGCCCTCTTGCCACAGAAAAAGAACTTGTAAAATACATTCCGGGTGAATTATTACCCATAGCACACCATTGGCTTATTTTGCATGGAAGATATGTTTGCATAGCAAGGAATCCAAAATGTGATAGTTGTGGGTTAAAATTGCTATGTAAATATTACAAAAGAGAATATAATGTGATAAAACAGTAAGATAAAAGAGTAAAAAACAGAAAATAATTAAATAATATTTAATTGATAAGTAGGAAATAATTAATAACTTTGCGTTCGCATTTAAGAATAATAGAATTTTAAATTATAAGAGAATTATGCAAACAATTGACAAATTCAACTTTGCCGGTAAAAAGGCATTCGTTAGAGTGGACTTTAATGTTCCATTGGATGAAAATTTCAACATCACAGACGACAATCGTATACGTGCTGCCCTTCCTACATTAAAGAAGATTATCGCTGATGGCGGTAGCCTTATTATTGGTTCTCACCTTGGACGTCCGAAAGGAGCAACTGACAAATTCTCATTAAAACATATAATTGGTCGTGTATCTGAATTGCTTGGCGTAGACGTACAGTTTGCCAGCGATTGCATGGGCGAAGAACCTGCTGCTAAAGCTGCTGCTTTGAAACCAGGTGAAGCTTTATTGCTTGAAAACCTTCGTTTCTACGCTGAAGAAGAAGGCAAACCAAGAGGTCTTGCTGAAGATGCAACAGACGAAGAAAAAGCTGCTGCTAAGAAAGCTGTAAAAGAAAGCCAGAAAAACTTTACTAAAGCTCTTGCTTCTTATGCAGATTGCTATGTAAATGATGCATTTGGTACTGCTCACCGTGCACACGCTTCTACAGCTCTTATCGCTAAATACTTCGATGCTGACAATAAAATGTTCGGTTTCTTAATGAACAAAGAAGTTATCGCTGTAGAAAAAGTAATGAACGACATTCACCGTCCCTTTACTGCTATCATGGGTGGTTCTAAAGTTTCTTCTAAAATTGAAATTATAGAAAACCTACTTACTAAAGTAGACAACCTTATCATCACTGGTGGTATGTCTTTCACATTCACTAAGGCAATGGGTGGTAAAATCGGTTCTTCTCTTTGCGAAGACGATAAACAGGAATTGGCTCTTGAGATTATGGAAAAAGCTAAAGCTAACAACGTAAACATAGTTCTTGCTGTTGACTCTAAGATTGCTGACAAATTCTCAAATGACGCCAACACTCAGTTTGTTGCGATTGACCAAATTCCTGATGGATGGAGTGGTTTGGATATTGGTCCTAAGAGTGAAGCTATCTTTGCTGAAGTTATTAAGAACTCTAAAACAATTCTTTGGAATGGTCCTACAGGTGTATTCGAATTTGATAACTTCGCATCTGGTTCTCATGCAGTAGGTTTAGCTATTGTTGAAGCTACAAAGAACGGTGCATTTTCACTTGTAGGTGGTGGTGATTCTGTTGCTTGTGTAAACAAGTTTGGTTTAGCTGATGGCGTTTCTTATGTATCTACAGGTGGTGGTGCATTATTAGAAGCTATCGAAGGAAAAGTTCTTCCAGGAATCGCAGCTATTCAAGAAGCATAATTCTCCCTAGGGAGTAGATATAGAGAAGAGAGTGCTTCAAAAGTTAAAGCGAATCCCTGGATTCGAATTACTTTTGAATCGCTCTCTTCTTTTTTATTATATTTTTATAGGATCTTCGCTTTATGAAAAAATACATTTTTGTCGTTAGTATTATCCTTACCACCTCATTTTTTATTTCCTGCAAGGGAAAAGAAAAGGTTGTAGATAAGAATGAACTTCAGGAAATAAATCTCGGTGTGATGCAGTCAATGGATTATGTACCATTTACCGTAGCTCAGAAACAAGGGATATATGATTCACTGGGATTAAAAGTAAACTTTATAAAATATCTGTCCTCAGATGATTTGGAGTTCGACTTCAAATCTGGCAAATTAGACGGTGCCATAACCGATTTAACAAGAGCTATAACACTGCATGCAAATGGTTCCAGATTAAAAGTTATAATGAAAAACGATGGAATTCTTTATTTGATAGCAGGAAAAGAATCTGGCATAAAAGAGCTTACAGACCTAAGAAAAATGAATATTGGTGTTTCAGAAAATACCATAACAGATTTTTCTACAGATATAGCTTTAAAGAATGCTAACATCCTGACCGTAAACGTAAACAAACCTAATATTAGCAAAATAACTGTCCGATTGGAGATGTTGCAAAACGGGCAGATCGACGCAGCTTTCTTCCCCGATCCGTATGCAACTATCGCTATTAAGGATGGACACAAATCATTAGAATCGACTAAAGATCTGGGCATTAATGCAACTACTACTATATTTTCCGAAAATGCTATAAAAGATAAGAATAACGAAATTATGGCATTAATACTTGGATACAATCTCGGCATAGGCTTTATAAAAAGCCATCCGAAAAATGAATGGATAGAAACTCTTTCTGAAGATTTCGATTTAGCAAGATCTGTGGTAAAGCAGATTCCATTACCTGATTATTATAGAGCCGAACTTCCAAAAATTAAAGATATAAAAGCCAGCATTGGATGGCTTAAGATTAAACAGCTGATTCCTGAGGAGTATAACGAAAAGAATCTGATAGATAGTACGTTTGTTAATCAGCCATAGCGCATCATTTTAAAACTTTCAGGAAAGCTTATTTGATTCTTGTACAAAAGAATAGATTCTTCTGTACAGAAGATTTAATTGTTTTGTACAAAAGAATGCAATCTTTTGTACAAGGATTTTTCAAGACTTGCTCTGACAATCATAAAGAATAAAGATTTGGATAAATTAAATCGGCTAATATGAATATTTTTTTATCTTTGTTTGTTATAAAAGAAAACTAATAGCACAAAACTATGAACGAAACAGCCATTAACGAAGAATATGAACGGATTGTCCATTTCCTGGATCAGAAAAGATTATCTGAAGCGTTAAACCGTTTGGAAGTTTTTACTCAAGATATGTCAGACTGGGGGTTAAAAAACTCTTTGGAAGAATTGCAAACGTCTTATAGATATATGTTGCAGTACATGCAACAAGGCATTACAGATCCTGAACGTAATAACCTCTACAGAAAACTATTGGCTACGGCATACAAACTAGCTGAAAAAGCCAGAATTGGTAAACTTACCCCAAACTCTACTGAGTATTATTATGATCGGAGAAGATATCATAAATTTATCCCGCTCCGTACTCTTCCGGCGGTACAGTTGGAGCTGGAAAGTTACACCGAAGACATGGCTGTGGGTAAGTTACTACATTATACAGAAAAGCAGGCCGCAGAACTTGCTACTATCCGTAAACGTCATGAAACAGCTGCATCAGAACTTTTCTATATCCTTTGGTTAGCCGACCATTGGGAAGCACAGGAGGAAGAAGAGGCCCGCAACTTCCTGCAATCTTCACTGGTTCAGGTCAATGACCTTTGTTTGTTTGTCAGCGCATTGACATTGAGTTTGATGCAATATTTCGATATTCGCAAATTCATGCTGTTGTTTGATGCATACCAACATAATGCAAACGATATAAACCAGCGGGCTATCGTAGGACTGGCACTTATTATCTACCGTTATGATAAGCGTTTGTCTTTGTATCCTGAAGTAGCAGCCCGACTGAAATTACTAAACGAAGATGCTATCTTTGCTAATAACCTGAGTGTTATACAGATTCAGCTTTTGCGTTGCCGGGAAACAGAAAAGATTGATAAAAAGATGCGTGAAGAGATTCTTCCTGAATTAATGAAGAATCCTAACCTGAAAAATATTAAGTTTAACGATGAAGCTCCGGATGAAGAAAGCGGTCAGAACGATAAGAATCCTGATTGGGAGGATTGGATGGATCAATCCGGACTAAGCGATAAGCTTAAAGAGATGAATGAGCTTCAAATGGAAGGTGCAGATGTTTATATGAGTACTTTTGCCCAACTGAAAACTTACCCTTTCTTCAGAGAAATGGCCAACTGGTTTTATCCGTTTGACATGCAGCACTCATCTGTTGTACAAACGTTCTCTACTACTCCGGTAAAACGAGATGTATTATTAGACACTATTTATCAGTCGGGATTCTTTTGCAACAGCGATAAGTATTCTTTCTGCTTCACCATGATGCAGGTTCCGGAAGCTCAGCGTGAGATGATGGCACAGCAATTTGAGGCTCAGAATGAAGCAATCAATGAAAACAACAGTTATGATAAGATTCTAGCTTTTGCCCAACATGCAGATACCATTAGTAATCAGTACATACACGACTTGTATCGTTTCTTTAGGATTCATCCACGCAGACATGAGTTTAAAGATCCATTCATGGAATCTCTTAACCTGCAACGTTGTATTACACTAAAAGATACAGTTAGCGACACCAGTAACCAACTCACTCTTGCCGGCTATTTCTTCCACAAGAATTATCTGATAGAAGCCTGGTTGCTTTATGAAGATATTGTTAAAGACAAGAAGGGCGATGCTGAAATCTATCAGAAGATGGGTTATTGCATGCAAAAGAACAAGGGTTATGAAAAAGCAATTGAGGCTTATCTGCAAGCTGATATTCTGAAGCCCGACAGTATCTGGACAAACAGGCATCTGGCTATGTGCTACCGCCAGCTAAACCAATTGGATAAAGCACTTCTTTATTATCAGAAAGTTGAAGCTGCCCAGCCGGATAATCTGAATGTTCTTTCACAAATAGGTCACTGCCTGGTGGGACTCAAACGATATGACGAAGCCTTGAACTATTTCTTCAAGGTTGATTATATAGACTCTGAATTACCAAAGATATGGCGTGCAATTGCCTGGTGTTCTTTCGTAATAGGAAAACATGAGCAGGCGATGAAGTATTATAATAAATTATTGGAAAAGGAAACTCAATTGCTGGACTATCTGAATGCCGGACATGTAGCCTGGAGTTTGGGACAATTAGAGAAAGCCGTAAAAATGTATGCCACCAGTCTTGCTATGAGTGATAATCAGGAATCCTTTCTGGAATTATTTAATAAGGATAAAGAATACTTGATTAAACAGGGCATTAAAGAAGATGATATTCCACTAATGCTTGATCTGTTAAGATATTATCGATAAGAATATATAACAGGAAAGGGACAATACCTCCAAAGGAAATCACTTTCTCATTTTTTAGTGGTATTTTACTCGCACATACAATACTCCTTTATGGTTAGCTTGCAAGCACCAATATAAGTAATTTTCGGATATAGCAAAACTCTGAGAATGGTTTTCATTCTCAGAGTTTTGCCTTTTTTATTTATAGAAGTGTTGCGCATTTAAGGTAACTCAACGAATTAACCCATTGAGATAACTTTTGTCAGCTTGTTGCAAATGTAATTTGTTTAGTAAACAGGTATTATAGTATTGGAGTAAATACCGTAATCTTATTAAAATATTATAAATGTCCAATGCTATTGTTTTACATATAAATGTAATCACTAGTTTTATAAATGATTAGCTAATTTTTATTTAAATAAAATGTCCAATAATATTTTTGTTTATTTTATTATTTTACCCTATATTTGTCACAAGTTATTCATCTATTACATCTGCCTGAATAATTTATATGTATATATTATTAATAGATTGTCGACATCTCTATAGATTTTATTTTAAAATTTTTAAAAAAATGATTATGAAAAAAATGATGTTTATTTGTGCTGCACTATTCATTTCAGCACAGGCTATGAATGCAGCAGAAGAGAGTGAAAGTATTAACTTGAAGTTAGAATCAGAAGTCCCTACAGCTTTTTCTAGTGAAGTAATGGAAGTTCCAGGTATTGAAAATCTAGAAGAGTGTGAAACTGCTAGTTATCATTTTCTATCTTCTTGTGGGCATTCATTAACTATGACAACAGATAGAGAATTGACAAAGGATGAAATTGTGGCTATAGAAGATGCTGTAGAAGCAAATTGCTAGTTTTTGTTACAAGGGTGTCTTTGGACACCCTTTTTAAAAATATGTCAAATGAATAAAATTAGAATAATATTAATAACATTACTGGGGTTGTGTAATTTGCCATTATTTGCTCAAATTAAATTAGACAGCGCTTACCTTCAAGTAACTTTTTTAGAAGATTATATAAAGGATATTGATACAAAAAAAATGGGTTATGATGAATTATTCTTGAATATTGGTTCTCATATATCTGAATTCTATAGTAAAAGAGAATATCAAGTACAAAATATACGAGACAGTATTTTTGCAATAGGTGGAAATATTTCACAAGCTACATCTCTTATTGCTGATATTCCCCGAAGTTACCAGTATTATCATGTATATAAGAACTATCCTTCAGAGGGAATGCTAACTTATACGGATAAAGTATTATTTGATTCTTACAGATATGAAGAATCTTTAGAAAAACCTGTATGGAATTTGCTAAATGAACGAAAAGATCTTCTGGGATATTCATGCCAGAAAGCAATGACTGAATTTAAAGGAAGGAAATGGACTGTTTGGTATACTGCTGAAATACCGATTTCGGATGGACCTTGGAAGCTCAATGGATTACCAGGCTTAATATTGGATGCTGTGGATAGCGATAGCCTATATCATTTTTATTGTGTTGGCATGAAACTATTAAAAAAAAGCATACCTATAAATATAAAAGGAAAATTCATTAAATGTTCAAAGCAGGAGCTCTATGAAAAAAAGAAGCAACTGAGCGAGAATATGGTTGCATATATAAAAAGCATGCCTCAAATCACAAATGCTATTTTGAAAACTCCTGAAAAAACAAAAAATAAAAAATATTTAGATATAGAAGTTCAGGAACCGTCTAAAAAATAAGAATGAAAAAACTACTATTGACTTTATTGGGGATTGTAGCTCCGTTTACATTATACTCACAGACTTTCAGTGGGAGAGTAATAAATAACTCTACAGACAAACCTCTTGAGATAGCTTCTGTTAGTTTGTTACAAACAGATAGTATGACTATTGCTTTTTCTATGGCTAATAGTAGTGGCCGTTTTTCTGTTACTGTTCCTGATGGAAAAAAGGCAAAGTTTATTTGTATATCTTGCATGGGTTATGCACAAAAATGGATTCCCGTGCAGGGATATAATGAAGGTGGTGAAATACGATTGAATCCTAAAGATATAATGATAAAGGAAGTGAAGTATGTTTCCAAAAGGCTGACTCAGAATGGCGATACTTTAACTTACTCCGTGAGTGGCTTTCGCATGCCTCATGACAGAACGATTGGTGATGTATTGAAGAAACTGCCCGGTATCGAGGTATCTGGTGATGGACAAATAAGATATCAGGATAAGCCAATTAATAAGTTTTATATTGAGGGGATGAACTTGCTCGATGGTAAGTATAATCTGGCTACAAATAACTTATCGGCAAAGGCTGTGAAAAGTGTTCAGGTGCTGGAGAATCATCAGGCTATAGCAGCATTGAAAGGCAAGAACTTTAGTGAGAATGCAGCATTGAATCTGGTATTGGAAGATAAAGCCAAAGCACGTATTCTGGGTACGGTAGATGTGGGGATAGGAGTTGAAGATAAAAGTGGAAATACTTTGTGGGATAACCGGTTACTTAGCATGCTGTTTAATTCTAAAGTGCAAAACCTTAGCATGTATAAAAATAACAATACGGGCAATGACGTAAGTCAGGAGCTGAAAGTGCTTACTATTGATAAGATCAATCAGTTGACATTGGCCGACGAAAGTAATACATTATCTTCTCTATCGGTTGGTTCACCTGATCTTAACCAGAATCGCTATTATAATAATGATTCTCATTTGTTTACGTTCAATAATTTGTGGCGGATTAAAAAGGAAACTGATTTGCGTGTTCAGGCAAGTTATTTTCATGATCATGAAAAACAGGATGGAAGCTCGGTTATCACATATTATCTTCCCGGACAAACATTAAATATAGATGAAGGTATGCATGCTGTTCATTCTAAGGATGAGATTGAGGGAAGTGTGACTTATAATATAAACAATACCAAAGTGTATTTGAAAAATAATTTAAAATTCAATCTTAATTATGCGAATAACAAAGGGTGGATGTTAACTAATGGGAAATCAACAGATCAAAATTCAGATCTTGATAAGCAAGTATTCTCGAATGATTTTCAATTGATACGGAATTATGGAAAGAATGTTTTCCGTATTTGTAGTTTGAATAAATATAGTAACCTTCCCCAGCATCTTACAATAACTCCCGGTCAGTATCCCGACTGGCTAAACGGAGGTAATGAATATGACTTTATGCAGCAAGATTTACGGTTGCGCTCGTTTGTTTCACATACATATTCCTCTTTTCAGCACAAATTACTGGGAATGTATATTGATTATAAGGTTGGACTGAAGATAAAAAGTCAGTCTTTGCACTCTGCATTGGGTGTTTCGGGAAATAACTTTCCGGAAGCACTGAGAGATTCTTTTCTTAATCGTTCACGTTTTACTGAAACAGATTTATATCTTACTCCTTCCATTAGTTATCAGAATTACAGTTTTAAAGGAAAAGTTGAAGTATCTACGAATCTCAATAATCTTTATCAGCATAATGGAACCATGAATAAGTATAGTGGTTCAGAAAGTCATTTATTATTTGAACCTAAGATATATCTGGAATATATGTTTTCTGCTCTTTGGAATATAAATGGACTATTTTCTTACCAACATAACTATTCGGATATATATAGCCTTTATCCCGGATATGTATTTGCTTCATATCGAAATGCTTCAGCGAATAGCAATGCTATTTCGTTCACTAAATATCTGAATATGAATATTTCTGTGAACTTTAAGAATCCAATAAAAGGTTTATTCTTTGATTTATCAGGGAATTATTTTCCTGCACATAGAAATACTCTTATATCATCGAAATTTAATGGTATTCTTCAGCAAACAGTCTATCTAAAGAAAGATGTTGATAGCAAAAATTATGGGGTAAACTCAATAATTGGCAAAACATTCTCTTTCTGGAAAACCCTTTTCCGGTTGAATTCTTCTTACAGCACTTCTGAGGATACCCAATTATGGAGCGAGGTTCTTACCAGATTCCGTTCAGAAAGTATAAGTTCATCTTTGTCTGTTACAATGCAGCCATGTCGTTTTGTTGACTGGGAAATTAGCTCTTCCTATTTCTATTATAGAATGAAAACGCTGGAACCTCAGGAAACAGAGTACACCCCAGTAAGAAATTTCCAGCATAAATATTCTTTTAATGTATTTCCATCAGAAAATTGGCAGTTTAAGTGGACCAGTGAATATTATCACAGTTCTGATAAGAATCTTAAAAGTAGCTTTTTCTCAGATTTGTCATTGTCTTATATCATAAAGAATAGTGAATTGCAATTTTCGGCTATGAATCTTTTCAATAATACTAATTATGAACGAAAGACCATTGGAACATTAAGTGAGTATTTAAGTGTTAGCAGACTACGTTCCCGTCAGTTCGTACTAAAGTATTTGTTTAGTTTCTAATCCAAAATAAAACAGGAGGCTTACTTGGCGGCCATTCGCCAATATCATGAAACGGCAATATCCGAATGAAATATTTAGTAATTTATTTACACCCAACAACAAATTATTTATCGGTCTATTTGATGTAATTCCGGCAAATTACAAATTTAACAACAAGACAATCAATAAGTTATATAAGCCTTACCTGAAAAGCAGCATTATCCTCCAAAAATGGAATTATATATAGAATAAATTGAGGGGATAACAAGATACCTCCTTCTAAAAGTACGTGATAGCCGCGGTGATAAATTTTAGCACGGGACATATAAAAGAAGTTTTTATTAAAGTTTGTCACCACCATTCTAAAATAGATACAAGTAATTCAGAGAATAAAAAAATCCGGGCTATTAGCTTATAGAAGCTTAGTCCGGATTTTCTTATATAAGTTCCCGTTAGTTATAAAGTCTTCAATTCACGATAAAGTCGTTGAATAGGTAATCCCATAACATTAAAGTACGATCCGGTTATATTCTCTACCCCAATATAGCCAATCCATTCCTGAACACCATAAGCTCCGGCTTTATCCATTGGGAGATACAGATCTACATAATAGTCTATTTCTTCATCGGTTAATGTAGCAAATGTAACATCGCTCACCGATGAGAAACTTCTTTGAAATGTTTTCGTTGTAAGACAAACACCTGTATAAACCTGATGTGTTTTACCCGAAAGACTTCTCAGCATCTCTCTAGCCTCATCCTCATCCTGAGGTTTACCAAGAACTTTGCCATCCAGCCAAACTATTGTATCAGCAGTAATAATTAACTGATCAGGCTTGATAAGATGCATGTAAGCATCCGCCTTTCCTTTGGCAATATAAACAGGGATCTCTCCTCCAACCAAGGTTTCGGGGTATGATTCATCTATATCGGGTAATGTTTTAACAGAATATTTTATTCCTAATCCAGTCATCAACTCTTTTCTTCTGGGAGAGTTCGATGCAAGTATTATTTTGTATTTACTTAAATTATCCAGCATTCTTAATTCCATTCTTTTACCAGCCAAAAGCTTCTCCATTCATCCATTTTCCCTGAGCCTTCAACACTTGCTCTACAACATCACGTCCACAACCATATCCGCCATTCTTATGTGAAATATACATCGAAGCAGCTTTCACTTCAGGAGCAGCATCGGAAGGGCAACAAGGTAGTCCGCAGGTTTGAAGTACTTCCAGATCAGGAATATCATCTCCCATAAAAAGGATTTCTTCATCAGTGAGATTATACTTATTCTTAAAATCGTTATAATCGTTGATCTTTATGCTTGATCCCAGATAAAGGTCCTTTACTCCCAGTCCTTCAAAACGAACGCGTACAGCATTTGTCCTACCTCCAGTAATAATTGCCACAAGTAATCCATGCTTTACAGCCAACTGAATTGCATATCCATCTTTGATATTTACGCAACGCATTGGCTCTCCGCTTGGATGCAATGGAATAGTCTCAGGACTCAATACTCCATCCACATCAAAAGCCATTGCTTTTATTTTCTTTAAATCGTAATTTATAGTACTCATAGTTTATGTATGCTCTTACTAATCAATTTATAAATTTCCTGCATTTCAGGTTCGTTGGATAATAGCTCCAGATGCTTATTAATGATCTTCTCATCATAACGCACAGCCGGACCAGTTTGTGCTTCTTTAGGTGAAAGGACTTGCGCTTTCCTTTCAGTCTCTTCTATTAACGGAAGCATATAACTAAATGGCATTCCGTATTGTTGAAGCAATTTTTCTGCAAGGGCATACATGTGATTAGTAAAATTACAGGCAAAGACAGCAGCCAAATGAATTTGCCTGCGCTTTTCTGACGAAAGTTCACTAACATTATTGGTTACACAACTTGCTAATTCTTTTAAAAGTTGATTATCTGCAGAGTTATTGCTTTCAATAAAAGTCGAAATGTTTTGGAAATCAACCTTTCGTTGCTTGCTAAAAGTTTGAAGCGGATAAAAAACACCTTTTCGTTTTACCGATTCAGGCCAGATACTCAATGGTAAACTACCTGAAGTATGCGCCATTAAAGCATTTTCTTTCCCCGCAATAATCTGAGGCATAAGTTCTATCAAAGCATCGTCTTTCAATGCTACAATATAAATATCGGCATCATTGATAACTTTTTCCAGTTCTGTTGTATAATCAGCCTCAACAGCTTTTGCCAAATTTTTAGCAGAATCTTCAGTGCGGCTGTAGATCTGAGCTATTTTGATATGTCGGTCGTGGAAAGCCTCTGCAAGATTAGTTGCCAGATTTCCCGCTCCAATAAAAACGATTTTATTTTCCTTCATACTTATTAATATGTATCTTCTCCCACTGTAAATGTTCCTCATTAAAAGGTTTACGTTCCATACCTTTATGTCCTATAGCAATAACCGAAAGGACCTGAAGTTGTAATGGGATGTCCAATATTCCATGCACATATTCATCGGAAGACATTCCGGTAGCTGTAAATCGTTCACGAATTTGCACCCAGCAACTGCCTAACCCTAAATCTTCAGCCTGCAATTGAATCATAATAGAAGCTATGGAAGCATCTTCAATCCACACATCACTTGCTAACGGATCGGCGGTAACAACAATAGCCAATGCTGCTTCTGCTATAAAGTCAGCACTTTTGTCTTTGCACTTTGCTAGTTTTGCCAACGTCTCTTTATCATCAACTGCTATAAATTGCCAGGGATTTGTACGTTTGGATGAGGGTGACATTAAAGCTGCTTTTAGTAAGCTCACCACTTCTTCTTGTTTCAGTTCCTCAGATGTAAACTTTCTGGTACTACGTCTGTTCTTTATCAATTCACTGAATTGTTCCATAATTATATCTGCATATTCGTTATTAACCGACAAATATACAATTAGGAATTTGATTTGTTGGTAAAAAAATATAAATTTGCAACTATATGGTATTTAAGCTTCTTACATATTATCACGCATATGATATTCCAGACTTACCTGGAGATAATGTATTTTATTCCAAAGAGATGTTTCAGATTTATGAAGCAACTCCTGGCTACACTCCTATTCTGGTTGTGGCTTATAATGGAACAAAGCCTATTGCCAAGATACTGACTGTTCTCAGAAAATGTATTCGCTTAATTCCGCCAAGCTTTATTCGCAGATGCGAAATTTATGGAACCGGAGAATATTTTGATGATGAAATAAGCTCTGAAGTTATTTTTGATAAAATGCTTGAGTATATAACAGATATTGGAATTCAGGAATCTTTCATATTAATATTCCGGAATCTGGAAAACTCGTTGTTCGGTTACAAAACGTTTCGAAAGAATCAATACTTTCCTATTAACTGGATGCAAGTAAGAAGTTCTCTGCACAATACTTCCGACTTGCTAGATAAAGTTAGCGTATCTCGTAGAAGACAAATCAAAAAAGGCTATGCCAATGGGGCGTATGTTAAAGAGGCGAAAAGTATTGAAGAAATTCGTTCTTTCTCGCAGATGCTTAAAATGAATTATTCATATAACATTCGTAAAAACTTCCCTTGTATTGAATACTTTGAATATTTTGATGAGAAAGCTGTACATAGCGGAATGGGAAGAATATTTATTGTAAAATATAAGGATAAAATAATTGGAGGTTCTGTACTTGTCTTTTCTAAAACAAATGCATATCTGTTATTTTCTGGAGGTATTAAAAAAACATATAAAAAATTATATCCCGGAGTACTCGCTATTTGGGAAGCCTTAAAATTTGCACAGAAAGAGGGTTATGAACATTTAGAATATATGGATGTAGGATTGCCTTTCAAGAAACACGGATACCGCGATTTTGTCCTTCGTTTTGGCGGTCAGCAAAAAAGTTCACGCCGCTGGTTCAGACTCAGATGGTCTTTCTTAAATAATTTTTTTGTTAGAATATACACATAATCTCTTTTTTACGTTATTATCTCTATATGATAGCGCAGGATATTCTGTGCATAAAAAGAACGCATCAATATGAAGTACTGTGCACTTCGGGCACTTATAATGATATTCTTTCCTACAGCAAGTATAGCTCAGGGAACAGCCAAAGTCTCCGGAATCGTAATGGATCAGGATAATAATCCAATAGAAATAGCCAATGTACGAGTTCAGGGACAGATAATAGGTACTGTTACTGATCTGAAAGGACATTACTCATTAACCGTCCCATCAAAAGACAGTGTAGTTATTGTTTATTCCAGGTTAGGATATAATACAAAGAAAAGAGTATTAAAGAATCCAAAAGGCGAAATCACACTTAACGTTATATTACTGAATTCCGGATATGAACTCGGTGAAGTTACTGTAACAGAAGCAAAGAGACAAACTGGAATGACAGAAAGAATTAAAGCTAAAGATGCAAAGCTTATACCGGATGCTTCGGGAGGAAACATAGAATCTTTAATTGCTACTCAGGCCGGAGTCAGTTCGCATAACGAATTAAGCTCTCAATATAATGTTCGGGGAGGTAGCTTTGATGAGAATATAGTCTATGTAAACGGAGTGGAAATATATCGACCATTACTAATTCGCTCTGGTCAACAAGAAGGTTTAAGCTTTATAAATCCGGATATGGTACAAGAGATAGGTTTTTCTTCCGGAGGTTATGAATCAAAATATGGAGATAAGATGTCTTCCGTTCTGGATATAACCTATAAAAAGCCGGAACATCTGGAGGGATCTATATCTACCAGTTTATTAGGAGCTAGTGCTTACGTTGGGTTTGCTACCAAACATTTTTCCATGACTAACGGTATTCGCTATAAAACCAATCGTTATCTTTTAGGTAGTTTGGAAACTAAAGGTGAATATGATCCTGCTTTCCTTGATTACCAGACTTATATAAACTGGACGCCCAATAAGAGTTGGGAGTTTGGGTTTATCGGTAACATATCACAAAACAATTATAATTTCAAACCAAAAGACCGAAATACAAAGTTCGGAACAATTTCGGCTATTCAAGAGTTCAAAGTATATTTCGGAGGGCAGGAAAAAGATTTATTTCAAACTTATTTCGGTTCCGGAAGTATTACTTATCACCTTAATCCTTATAATGAAATCTCATTTATCGGGTCTGTTTTTCATACAAAAGAACAAGAGACTTATGATATTACCGGGGAATACTGGTTAAGTTCCTTAAATGGAAGTACATCTACGGCAACTACTAATGATACAGAAACCATTGGTGTAGGAACATATATGGAACATGCCCGTAATTATTTGAACGCAGATGTACAAAATTACTCTATCGCCGGAAGTCATAAGATTCATAGTAATCAAATAAAATGGGGACTGGAATTAAAAAAGGAATTTATAAAAGATAAACTTCGTGAATGGGAAATGAGAGACTCGGCAGGTTATTCTCTTCCTCACACAAGTAATAACGTTGAGTTGATTTATAGTCTGGCTTCAAAAAATAAAATAAGAAGTGACCGTTTTTCATTTTATGCACAAGATGTATATAAGTTTTCCTCAAATATTGGATTACTAACTTTCAACTTTGGAGTACGAGGAAGTTATTGGAACTGGAACAAAGAATTTATCTTCAGTCCACGTACTTCCCTAGCGCTTATTCCAAGTTTTAATGAAGATCTGACTTTCCGTGCAGCATCAGGAGTTTATTATCAGGCTCCTTTCTACAAAGAGTTTCGGGATACTACCACCATAAATGGAAATGCAACCGTAACACTTAATAAAGATATTAAATCTCAAAGATCCATTCATTTTGTATTAGCCGGAGATTATAGATTCAGAGCTCTTGGAAGACCATTTAAATTCACCACCGAACTTTATTATAAGAAACTGGACGATCTGATTCCTTATAATGTTAACAATGTGCACATAAGCTACTACGGTAAAAACATGGCTAGTGGATATGCAACAGGAATTGATATGAAATTATTCGGAGAATTTGTTCAGGGTACAGACTCCTGGCTTTGTCTTTCATTAATGAAAACTGAAGAACAGATAAATAAAAAATGGATTCCACGCCCTACCGACCAGAGATACAACCTCTCATTTTTTTTCAGCGACTACTTTCCCGGAAATAAAAAATGGAAAATGAACTTAAAAGCTACCTTGGCTGACGGGCTTCCTTTTGGTCCTCCACATTCAGGAAGAGAAGAAATTGTATTTCGAACTCCGGCATATAAAAGAGTGGATATTGGCATGTCCAGACAAATTATTGACAACGAAGATGGAGACTATCGTGGGCGTATCAGCCGCCATATTCGGAGCATGTGGATTGGGATAGATATATTCAATTTGCTAGGTATCAACAACGTAAATTCCTATTATTGGGTCACCGATATATCGAATAATCAATATGCCGTCCCTAATTACCTTACATCTCGTCAAATTAATATTCGTTTACTTTTAGAATTTTAGTCGCATAAACAACCAAAATAAAATGCTGAAAAATTTCTTTATTAAGAAGTAATTGACTTTCTTTGTACTGTTTTGTCCATAGGGATAATAGTGAATACCAATGAAAAATTAAATAATTATGAAGATTTCTCACATTGAACATTTAGGCATTGCCGTAAAGAGTATAGAAGAAGCTTTACCTTATTATGAAAATGTATTAGGTTTGAAATGCTACAACATAGAAGTAGTTGAAGACCAGAAAGTTAAAACAGCTTTTTTAAAAGTTGGAGATACAAAAATTGAACTACTGGAACCAACTAGTCCAGATAGTACTATTGCTAAATTTATTGAAAATAAAGGAGCAGGTGTACACCATGTTGCATTTGCAATTGAAGATGGAGTTGCCAACGCTTTGGCTGAAGCTGAAACAAATGGAATCCGTATAATCGACAAAGCACCTCGTTTAGGAGCTGAAGGATTACAGATTGCATTTCTTCATCCAAAATCTACCCTCGGCGTACTTACCGAACTTTGTGAACACTAATTTATTAACTTTAATATCATAAATTCATGAGTAACCAACTTGAAAAAGTAAAAGAGCTTATAGAACTACGTACGCAAGCTCGCTTAGGTGGTGGAGAAAAAGCTATTGAAAAACAACACGCGAAAGGAAAATACACTGCACGTGAGCGAATCGCTCAATTATTAGATGATGGAAGTTTTGAAGAAATGGATATGTTCGTAAAACATAGATGTACAAACTTCGGTCAGGAAAAGAAATCATATCTTGGTGATGGAGTTGTTACCGGATACGGAACTATCGAAGGCAGATTAGTTTATGTTTTCGCTCAGGACTTCACTGTTTTTGGAGGTTCTTTGTCTGAAACTATGGCACAAAAGATCTGTAAAGTTATGGATCAGGCCATGAAGATGGGTGCACCGGTTATTGGACTCAATGACTCTGGAGGTGCTCGTATCCAGGAAGGAATTAACGCACTTGGCGGATACGCTGAAATTTTCCAGCGTAACATTCTTGCATCAGGAGTTATTCCTCAAATTTCAGGAATTTTTGGTCCTTGTGCAGGTGGAGCTGTATATTCTCCAGCATTGACAGACTTCACTTTAATGATGGAAGGTACTTCTTATATGTTCCTTACAGGTCCTAAAGTTGTAAAAACAGTAACTGGCGAAGATGTTTCACAAGAAGATTTAGGAGGTGCAAGTGTACACTCTACAAAATCAGGTGTAACTCATTTTACTGCTAAAACAGAAGAAGAAGGTTTATCTATTATTCGTAAGCTACTTAGCTATATTCCACAAAACAACTTAGAAGAATCACCTCTTGTTCCTTGTGATGATCCAATAGACCGTTTGGAAGACTCTTTAAATGAAATTGTTCCTGACAGTCCAAACAAGCCTTATGATATGTATGAAGTTATAGGTGCGATCATTGACAACGGAGAGTTTCTTGAAATTCAAAAGGATTATGCCAAAAATATTATAATTGGTTTTGCCCGCTTTAACGGACAATCTGTTGGTGTTGTGGCTAATCAGCCTAAATATCTTGCAGGTGTACTTGATAGCAATGCTTCTCGTAAAGCCGGACGTTTTGTTCGTTTCTGTGATGCATTTAATATTCCTATAGTAACTTTGGTTGATGTTCCGGGATTCTTGCCAGGAACAGGACAAGAGTACAATGGAGTTATTCTTCATGGAGCTAAACTGCTTTACGCTTATGGTGAAGCAACAGTACCTAAAGTAACCGTTACTCTTAGAAAGTCATACGGAGGTTCACATATTGTAATGAGTTGTAAACAACTTCGTGGCGATATGAACTATGCATGGCCAACTTCTGAGATTGCAGTTATGGGTGGTGCTGGCGCAGTAGAAGTATTGTATGCAAAAGAAGCAAAAACAGCTGAAGATCCTATTCGCTTTATGGCTGAAAAAGAAGAAGAATACACCAAGTTGTTTGCAAATCCATACAATGCGGCAAAATATGGTTACATTGACGATGTTATTGAACCTAGAAATACTCGTTTCCGTATAATTCGTGCTTTACAGCAATTACAAACTAAGAAGTTAACTAATCCAGCTAAAAAGCATGGAAATATTCCATTATAAGTAACTATAAAACGACAAGTTATGAATAAAATAAATAAAGGGATATTAATTATTTCATTGCTTACAGGGAGCATTGGAGCGAATGCGCAAAACATTCGCACTAACGATTCTACCGGCATAGGAATGGCCATTGCTGCTATGATAGTTATTTTTGTTAGTTTGATTCTTTTCTATTTTGTATTCAGGATTATTGCTAATATTTCTATTCAATTATCCAACAAGAATACAATGAAGGTTAAAGGAATAACTGATAGAAACCAGGCTACAGGTCCGGAATCCGGTGATGTACTGGCAGCAATATCGATGGCATTGCACGAATATCAGGATAATGTTCACGATGTAGAAGACATGGTATTAACCATTAATAAGGTTAAACGTAACTATTCTCCATGGAGTTCTAAAATTTACACTTTAACAGAAACGCCACGTAAACGTTAGAAGTATTTTCAATATTAATTTTAAATTTAATAAAAGATGAAACAATATAAATATAAAATCAATGGAAACCTCTACAAAGTTACGGTTAACGACATTGATGAAAATAATATCGCTACTGTTGAAGTTAACGGTACACCGTACAAAGTGGAAATTGAAAAAGCTGTAGCTCCCAAACCAGTAACTCGTCCGGCTGCTGCTCCTAAAACAGAAAGTGGCAAACCAGTAGTTTCTCGTCCGGCTGCAACATCAAACAAGAGCGCTGTAAAATCTCCGCTTCCAGGTATTATTCTTGAGATCAAAGTAAAAGTAGGAGATACAGTAAAGAAAGGAGATACCGTTCTTATTCTTGAAGCGATGAAGATGGAGAATAATATCCATGCAGATAAAGATGGAAAAGTTACTGCTATTAATGTAAACAATGGAGACTCTGTTCTTGAAGGTACAGATCTTATTATAATTGAGTAATAGTATGGGAGAGTTTGGAACATATTTATCAAATAACTTAGCTGACTTCTGGAGTTATACAGGATTCGCAAACGCTACGCCAGGCGCACTCATTATGCTGCTTGTGGGGATGTGTTTAATATATCTGGCAATAAAGAAAGACTTTCAGCCAATGTTATTGATTCCTATCGGTTTTGGAATACTTGTAGGAAATATACTTTTCATGATAGGTGCCAATTTAAGTATTTATGATGATTCTGTATTCAATGTTTTATATCAAGGTCTTGAAAGTGGCTGGTATCTTCCATTAATGCTTTTAGGCATTGGAGCTATGACCGACTTTTCTGCTCTGATCTCTAATCCTAAATTAATGCTTATCGGAGCAGCTGCTCAGTTAGGTATTTTCGGTGCTTATATACTTGCTATGATTCTTGGAGTTGATCCTGCTCAGGCAGCTGGTATAAGTATTATTGGTAGTGCAAACGGCCCTATTGCTATATTCCTGGCATCTAAATTATCTCCGGAATTAGTTGGTATCGTTGCTTTATCTGTTTATGCTTATATTGCTCTGATACCTGTAATACAACCACCGTTAATGCGCTTACTAACCAATAGCAATGACAGAGTTATAAAAATGAAACCGGCTCGTCAGGTATCGCATACTGAAAAGTTAGTATTCCCGGTTGTTGGTTTGGTGCTTACTTGCTTATTGGTACCTTCGGCTTTGCCATTATTAGGTATGTTATTCTTTGGTAATCTGCTTAAAGAAAGTGGCGTTACCCGTCGTTTAGCAGAAGCTGTAAGCGGAACATTGCTTGATATTGTAACTGTACTTTTAGGATTAACAGTTGGTGTAACACTTACAGCAAGCAATTTCTTCACAGTAAATACGGTGTTTGCTATAGTCATTGGTATATTAGCTATCATTATTGCAACAGCTTCGGGTATACTATTCATTAAGTTGACAAACTTATTCCTTAAAGAGGGGCATAAGATTAATCCACTTATTGGAAATGCCGGAATTGCTTCACCTTTGGCAGCAAATATATCAGAAGAAATTGGTTTGGAATATGATTCTACTAATTATCTGTCTGTACATGCCATGGGACCAAATGTAGCTGGTATTATTGGTGCTGCATTGGCAGCAGGAATACTTATGGGCTTTATTATGTAATAATAAAAATCACTTATATTAAAGCGTCTGCTCTTCTTTATGAATTGCAGACGTTTTTTTATGCCATAAATGAAAACGTTTGCATAGACTCCGATAAAGAGAAGTATAATATAAACTAAATATCATCGATATTTTATGTACATTCGCCTAAACGTAACATTTATTAATTTAATCATGAGAAAAACACTTTTATCTTTTATCTTGTTTATAATAGCAGTAAGTATGAATGCTGCCAGTAAAATAGATAAGATTGAACCATCTTTCTGGTATGTAGGGATGAAGAATCCAGAACTTCAATTGATGGTATACGGAAAGAATATCTCTTCGAGCGATGTATCTGTAAATTATCCCGGAGTTAATCTTAGCAGTATAGTAAAATTAGAAAGCCCCAATTATCTTTTGGTATACCTAACTCTTGATAAAGATATTAAGGCTGGTAATATTGAACTTACCTTTACTCAGGGAAATAAAAAAGAAATTAAGTATTACGAGCTAAAAACAAGAGCTAAAAAAGGGTCGGAAAGAATTGGTTTTGATTCATCAGACGTTCTTTACATGCTTATGCCTGATAGATTTGCTAACGGAAATGCAGCAAATGACAATGATAAAACATTATCGCCTTCCACTGCCGACAGAAAAGACCCGAATGCACGTCATGGAGGAGATCTTGCAGGTATAGAAAAACACCTTGACTATTTTAATGAATTAGGTGTCACTGCATTATGGTTTACTCCTGTTCTGGAAAATAGTATGACAGGAGGTTCATACCATGGTTATGCAACAACGAATTATTATAAAGTAGATCCCAGATTTGGCACTAATGACGAATATAAAAAACTGATTGACAATGCTCATAACAAAGGTCTTAAGATAGTTATGGATATGATTTTCAATCATTGCGGTTCTGAACATCCATGGATAATAGATATGCCTTCGCACGACTGGTTTAATTTCCCTGATTACGAAAAGAACTTTGTTCAGACTAACTTTAAGTTAACCCCACACGTAGACCCGTATGCATCGGATTATGATTTCAAAACTATGAACGATGGATGGTTTGTCCGTTCAATGCCCGATTTAAACCAGAGAAACCCACACGTACTTCGTTATCTTATACAGAACAGCTTCTGGTGGATTGAATTTGCAGGTATCGATGGCATTCGTATGGATACATATCCTTATGCTGATTTCGACGCAATGGCAGGATGGATGAAAGAGTTAAATGAAGAATATCCTAATTTCAACGTTGTTGGTGAATCGTGGGTAACCGAACCTGCATATACAGCTTACTGGCAAAAAGATTCCAAACTTGCAGCTCCACGCAATTCAAACTTAAAGACTGTAATGGATTTCAGTTTTTACGATAAAATAAATCAGGCTAAAAACGAAGAAAGCACAGAAGACTGGAAAGGATTAAACCGTATTTACAACAATTTTGTTTATGACTACCTCTACCCTAACCCATTATCTGTAATGGCTTTCCTTGACAACCATGATACAAATCGTTTTTTGGAAGATGGTAACAATATTGCCGAATTAAAACAAGCCGTAACATTACTGCTTACAATTCCACGTATTCCGCAACTCTACTATGGCACTGAAATTATGATGAACGGCCGAAAAAATGTAAGTGACGGATATGTACGGAAAGACTTTCCCGGAGGATGGGCAGGTGATGTACAGAATGCTTTCACAAGAGAGGAACGAACTCCTATTCAAAATGAAATATTCGATTATATCAGTAAACTTCTGCATTGGCGAAAAGATAATGCTGTAATTTCTGAAGGAACAATGAAGCATTGGCTTACACAAAATGGTATTTACGTATACGTACGTAACTTTGAAGGAAAAGCTGCCATGGTTATTCTGAATGGTACTAATAAAGAACAAGTGCTTCCAATAAAGCATTATAATGAAGTAATAAACAATGCTACAACCGGCAAAGATATTATCAGTGAAAAAGATATTGATTTTACTAAAGACATAACACTCAATCCTAAACAATCAATGATTATTGAATTATAAATCAATGAATTATAAAAAAGAAGTGGCTGTATTTTTAAGATACAGCCACTTTCTTTTTATATTGATTTACTTATTAACTAGCAGTTATAGGAACAGGATTCGGAGTTTGTTCTTTCTTTGCCGTACTTTTATCAGTATCAGGAAGACCATTCAACAAAATCTCGTTATGATCACATTCCGGATTTATTGCATTCACATCTACATCTCCACGAATTCCATCAATCCGTCCCCTACGGGTATATTGCCAAATATGCCAGTTATTGCCATCAGGTAATACCGGATTACCGTCACCGTATTGAGCAATAAAAATTTTATAATCTTTATAGCGATCCACCAAATAACGATTATAAAAAGAAGGCATTGTGTATAATACAGGTTTCTTTCCATAAAGAGCCTCTACCTCATTTAGAAAAATCTGAAGATTCTTATGAAGTACATCATCAGTCCAATATTTACATTCTTCAATATCAACTACAGGAATAAGATCCTGAGTATCTTTATTCACAGTCTGCTTAAAGTTTTCGAATTGTTCTTCGGCCGATGTTTTTGTAGAAAAGTAATGATAGCTCCCCACCAATAAACCCTTTTCTTTTGCCAGCATTACATTCCTATTATAGCATTCGTCTTTAATAGTAGCCCCTTCGGTAGCCTTTACATAAACAAACCTTATGGGATTATTTTCGTAATGAGTTACCTTCTCCCAATCAATTGTTCCCTGGTAATGAGATACATCAATTCCACAAATTCCATCCACAATTCTTGGAGGAGCAGGTGCAACTTTAATATGTGTACGTGCTTTCACTTTACGATGATGATGTTTCCTCTTCCGGGCATCAACATGTGGAGAGAATAACAATAACAACAGGGATAATATGATTGATAAATATTTCTTCATTAGTATTGAAAATTTAAAAAACGCTGCTAAGTTAAGGAATATATTCGGAGGATCATATTTTTTAATTATTCTTTATAATTGATTTGTTTTATTTTATAAATAAACCGATTATTGAGCACGTATAAAGTATTTTCTCGCCTTGAAATTATAATTTGGTGTACACCTTCTATTAATACACCCTACACTATATTATAGAAAAGTGTACACCTTTTGCAAAAAACAATATCAAAGAGAGCTTTAAACATCAAGAATAAATCAATTAATCTTTTTTTAATATTATAAATTTGAATAAAACAACCATCGAAACTCTTTTTCATCTATATTTGCCCACATTTAAAAAATTAACTGAATTTTGGAACAAACTACTAGAAGAAAATGGGAAAACAAGTATTCCAAACTGATAACACATCGAGGTGGAAAAAGTTTAAATGGACAATGAGATTTTTCTCTTTCATCGTGTGTATGCTTATTGCTGCACTGATAATTATGCTTATTATTGATAAAAGCCCCTCTCTCCCATTCCGACATGATTACCGAAGTGTTGTAACAGCCTCCAAACCTTTCATGCAGGAATCAAAACTATCAAAAGAGTACAAGGGATTCAGAGATTATATTTCTGATAAAAAGTTTCATTCCAATTACGAAAAGGAGAAACTTGCAGCTCAGGCCAGATATAAAAAGTTTGAAACGAACTTTAATGATAAGAACTCGAATAAAATAACAAATAACTGGGACATGTTTCCTGCAGGAATACGTTCTGCATTTTATGTAGCATGGGATCCTCAGTCTTTCTTCTCCTTAAAAAGGAATATCCGTAATCTAAACCTTATAATACCAGAATGGTTCTTTATTGATCCTAAAACCGATGAGTTAAAAACAAATGTAGATGAACAGGGATATAAACTGATGAAAAAAAGCGGCGTTCCTATCATGCCGATATTAAGTAATAACTTTGACCGAGAATTCCGTCCCGAAGCTATAGGTCGTATTCTTCATAATGAAAAAAAGAAAAAGAAAATAATACAGGAAGTATTAAACCAATGTCTTAAAAATAAGTTTGTCGGTATTAATATCGACTTTGAAGGTCTAAACGAAAGTAAGAACGAGTATTTGCTTAATTTCGTAAAAGAAATGGCTGATGCCTTTCATAAGGAAGGACTGCTTGTTACACAAGATATTATGCCTTTCAATGAAGATTACGATGTTACTCAACTTGCCAAATACAACGATTATTTATTCTTAATGTCTTATGATGAATACTCATCAGACAGCGATCCGGGTCCTATCAGTTCACAAAAATGGATTGAAGCTACAGTTGACGACCTCGCAAAGAAAGTACCTTCAGAGAAAATAGTTCTTTGTCTTGGAGCATTCGGTTACGATTGGCCGGCAGCAGCAAATTCTACACCTAACGTTACCTATCAGCAAGCATTGTCAAGGGCTTATGCAAGCAAGTCTAAAATCAAATTCGACAACGACACCTACAACCTGAACTTTGCTTATAAAGATGATAAAAACACTGTCCATCAGGTTTACTTTACCGATGCTGCAACTCATTTCAATACAATGAGATTTGGCGCGGAATACGGACTGGCAGGTTTCGCTGTGTGGCGTCTTGGTAGTGAAGACAACAGAGTATGGAAATTCTATAATAAGGATATTACTAAAGATGCTGCTAAAAAAATAAGCAAGAAAGATCTGGAAGATGTAAAAATGGTTAAGGATGTCGACTATTTTGGCGACGGAGAAGTGCTTGATGTTGTTAATGTTCCTCACCCTGGAACAATAAAAACAGAAATAGATAGTACTGAGATGTTGATATCTGAGGAAAACTATGTTAAAATACCAAGTACTTTTCAAATAAGAAAGTATGGAATGGCTCCACAAAAAATGCTCGCATTAACATTTGATGATGGTCCGGATGAAAAGTATACTCCTAAAATTCTGAATATTCTGTCACAGTATCATGTACCGGCAGCATTCTTTGTGGTAGGATTGCAAGCCGAAAAGAATTTGCCTATTCTTAAAAGAATATACAATGAAGGTCATTTAATTGGAAATCATACATTTACTCACCGAAATGTTGCTGCTATTACACCTCAGAGGGCATTAATTGAGTTTAAACTAACTCGATTGCTTATTGAGTGTATTACCGGTCACAGCACAATTCTTTTCCGTGCGCCATATAATGCCGACAGTGAACCGGTAACTATGGAAGAAATTATTCCGGTAGCACTGGCCAGAACACAAAACTATCTGGATATTGGTGAAAACATTGACCCGGAAGACTGGCAGGTAGGAATAAAAGCGGATACTATCTTTAAAAGGGTAGTCAAGGCTGTTGAAGAGCAACGCGGAAATATCATATTACTCCATGATGCTGGCGGTGAAACAAGAGAAGAGACAATAAAGGCTCTTCCTATGATTATAAAATATTTCCAGCAAAAAGGATATACATTTACCAGCATTTCTTCTCTGCTGAACAAAGATAGAAATGTGTTAATGCCTGCTGTTCCAAAAGGTAGCGGATATTATATCATGCAATCCAATTTGGCTCTTGCTGAGCTTACCTACTGGGTTGGTAACTTCTTAACTTCACTTTTCATTATATTTATTATTCTGGGTATTGCCCGATTAATATTTATGATAGTATTAACATCAAGAGAGAAAAGGAAAAAAGTAATATTAGATAGCCGCTTATTGGAGAACGCACCATTGGTCTCTATTATTGTTCCAGCTTATAATGAAGAGGTCAACGCAGTTTCTTCACTCAACAATTTACTGAAACAAGATTATCCTAACTTTAACATCATCTTTGTTGACGATGGAAGTAAAGATGAAACTTATAAGAGAGTATGTGAAGCCTTGTCAGTAAATCAAAAGATGAGAATCTTCACTAAGCCCAACGGCGGAAAGGCTTCGGCACTGAATTTTGGTATTCAGCATACCAATGCCGATTATGTAGTTTGCATTGACGCTGATACCAAACTTTATCCTAATGCCGTATCGTTAATGATGCTTCATTTTCTGGATAAAAGCAACAATGAAAATGTTGGAGCTGTAGCCGGTAACGTAAAAGTAGGTAATCAGATTAATATGCTTACCAAATGGCAGGCTATAGAATATACTACTAGTCAGAACTTTGACAGACTTGCCTATGCCAACATTAATGCAATAACAGTTGTTCCGGGTGCTATTGGTGCATTTAAGAAAGCTGCTATTGACGAAGCTGGTGGCTTTACAACAGACACTTTAGCCGAAGATTGTGACTTGACAATACGTATCCTCAAAGCTGGATACAGTATTGTAAATGAAAACAAAGCGATTGCTATGACTGAAGCTCCGGAAAAGACCAAACAGTTTATCAAGCAAAGAACACGATGGACATTTGGAGTGATGCAGACTTTCTGGAAACACAGAGACACCCTACTGGATAAGAAGTTCAAAGGTTTGGGAATATGGGCTATGCCAAACATCCTTATATTCCAGTTCTTAATTCCATTTTTCTCACCGTTGGCGGATATATTTATGCTCGTAGGTATCTTTGCCGGCAATGCCACAAAAATTGGAATATACTATCTGCTGTTTATGCTGGTTGACATCAGTATATCTGTACTAGCCTTTATCTTTGAAAAGGAAAAGGTATCCAAACTAATCTGGATAATACCTCAGAGATTTGTTTATCGATGGATAATGTATATTGTTCTTTTCAAGAGCTTTAAAAAAGCCATTAAAGGTGAACTACAAACCTGGGGAGTTCTGAAAAGATCGGGAAATGTTGCAGATCTAGATATCAAATAAACTATAGATAAATAAACAAGAAGGCGGAAAATTGAGAATTAATTCTCAGCTTTCCGCCTTCTTGTTACACCTCTACTTTTATTTTAATATCTTAAATGTTTCCAAAGTTCCGTCGGCCAATTGAGTACGTACTAAATAACAACCGGAAGATAAACCAACCGCTTCAACAAAAGCTTGATTATCTACAGTTTTTACGAGCACTCCATTGATTGAATAAACCTTTATATTCTTCACATCTTTGTCAGTCACTATTTTTATCTCAGAAGTTGAATTGTCATAATAAACCTTTACTCCAACATAACTTTCAATATTTTCAATTCCAACTGAAGGGAAAGTTGTCTGACGATCAATATAATACAGAAATCCATGAGCTGGAATAGTAATACTAGTCGTTGTTGAAGTCACATTCAACTGGTTACCTGTCATCAAATCATACCAAACACCTGTTTTTGGAAAAGTTACTGTAGAAGTTATCACTGCATCTTTTAAGTTAGAAACCTCCACCACATTCAAATCATTATGTGATATTGTTACACTCTTTCCGTTATCCCAGTCACTTGATGATATGCTTCTGGTAGCAGTACCCTGAGTAAAGGCATTTGGATATTTTTGACGCAAATTAAGTACACGGCTATATGTTTTATATAAGTTCATACGCTCTGGAACATCCAGGAAATCCCATCGAACAGGTTTAACAGCCATCCGGTCTCCTCCTTCATAAATAGAATAATCATATCCAAGTTCACCAAATTGCCAGATCATTTTAGGTCCAGGTACAGTAAAGAAAAGGGCAGCTTCTGAAGATAGTTGTTTCATTGTAGAAGCCAAATCATTTTTTGTAACTCCATTAGCCATGGCTTCATATCCTACCCTTTCTTCATCATGACTCTCTAAATAAGCCACCTGTGTACGGGTTGAAACATTCATATAACTTAAATCAGCATTCGTTCCTTTAGATATTGACTTACCAGAACCATTCATATTATTCCATAGAATCATTCCAGTGTCTGATAGAACTTTTTCTTCTGTATCAGCACAAAAATGTTCAAGAATAAATAATACATCCGGTTTCACTTCCTTAGCAGCATTATAATATTCAGTAATATTATTGATACGTGTTTGGTCATAATTACCAGCAGTAGCTTCAGTTGAAGAATTATCAGTTAACCCTTTCGATAAATCAAGTCGATATCCGTCCACATTAAATTCCTGAATCCAGTATTTCATCACACGCTTAAAGTAGTCTTTTGTTCCTACATATCCATGTTTAAAATCATTGAATACACTATAAGGATGAGGAGCATCTACATTAAACCAGGGATTAGCATCAGACGTTTTATTCGTCGTACTATTCCAATATAATTTAGCCATTGGGTTATTGCCTGTTGCATGATTAAGTACCATATCTAAAATAACAGCAATTCCTCTTTTATGGCATTCATCAATAAATAATTTATAGTTAGCTTCCGTGCCATAAGCCTTATCTGGTGCAAAATAGAAACAAGGATTATATCCCCAGCTACTGTTTCCATCAAATTCAGTAATAGGCATCAACTCTACCGCATTCACTCCCAGATTTTTTAAATAATCAAGCTTATCAATAGCCGCCTTAAGAGTTTTTTCAGAAGTAAAATCGCGTAAAAGCAATTCATAAACTACCATATTATTCTTCGTCGGAGTGGTAAAATTAGTTGCCTGCCAGTTATAGGCCGCCTTACCTGGTTGCAGAACAGAGACAATATCACTTGTCTTATCTTCAGGATAAGCAGCTAGTCCCGGATAAATTTCACTGTATTGATTAATCCATTTATCGTTCCAGGGATCTTGTATCTTTTGACAATAAGGATCTGCAATTCTTTTTACATCACCATTTTTATATGAAACCAGGTATTGAAAACCATATTCTTTGCCAGGTTCTAGATTTGGGATAGTAATCCACCAAGAATCATCACTTCTGGAAACTTCAGTACTACGATACATCATATATTCAGCCATCGGTGTCCAGTTATTAAAATCTCCAATTACATAAATATCACTTACCTTGTTTGATGTGTCAGTACTAGGATAAGGTGTGTAAAATACCAATGTTGCGCTTTTGCCATCAGCTGCATAGTTAATTCCTTTGTCAACTCCTGCAGGTAATGGACTGTATACCACTGAACCTTTATAGGTAATTAAACGAGTAGCTGTAACAGTTTTCCCGCCAGCAGTAGCTTCAGCCTTTATTGTATAACTACCTGGAGAAGAAACTGTATACGAAGAAGTAAGAGCGGTAACATTACTTTGAGATGCAATTACTGAATTATTCACATAAAACTTTAAATCGGCCGATTCTGATGTAACAGCCTTTAAATTATAGGTTTTAGATGTTTTAATCAATTCATCACCAGTTGGTTCTGTAATAAGAAGCTGCAGTCCATCTTCATAAACCGGGCAAAAGATATCGGTTCCTCCATCTCCTTTTCCTTCCGGACTTCCCGTAGAAGAACGAAAAACAAAAACGAGCTTCAATATTTTCTCACCAGAAGGTACACCATAAAAAGTTCTGATATTAGGAATAGTCAGTGTGTATTTGTTATTTCCTAAAGAAGTCATCTTGCAATCGGGTATATTAACTCCCCAGGCAGCCTTAACATAAACCCAACCGCCATTACTTTGATCTGTAACAACACCAGTATGCGCATAAACATCTCCTGTATAATTATTTAACCCGGCAGTACCTTTGGATGCATCAAAAGTTATTGTTACGGATTTTCCCTCGGTTGGAAATGACGGATCAGTAGTAATAACTTGCCCGTTCAGTAAAACCGGTAATAAGAAGAAGAATATAAGTAATAGTTTTTTCATAATAAAACAAGTATTAGATTTCAAATTCTCTTAGCAAAACAAAGATAAAAATTAATGGCTATCTGTATTATAATATAAAAGTAATTGAATATACTTTGAATTGCAAACGATTGCATGATTGCATAAAGAGAGCACCCGTACATTTTACGGGTGCTCTCTTTTTATAGTTAATTATTCTCACGAAATAATTATGGCATTTTTTCTAGTCTAACAAGTATATAATGATTAGTTAAATCATTGAATGAAACAAAGTAATCACCAGATTTTTCAATTGTAATGTTACCTCCAGCAGTACTAGCAGTACCGAATGGCAAGAAATAAGTACTTGGAGTTCCTGTTCCCCATGCTACATCCCAAGCGCTGTTTGCTCTAAATTTAATAGTCTTACCAGCAGTCAATTGAATTTTTTGAAGACTCCAAACATGTGGAATATTTTGTTCCAAAGCTGTATCACTATCCCAACCAGTTGGAGTTGCATCACCAATTATACCGATTCTAGTATAAGTCGTTGCAGTTGATCCTGTATATGGAACCATACTATAAGTAAGAGTAGTCAAATTAACTGTAAGTGTATAATAACCTGCAGTAGCGGGAGCATGGAAATTGCCACCTGCATTATTTGCTCCTATTTTACCATCACTTGCATAAGCATAACAATGATCCGAGTCGCCGGCTTTTATTATTAATTTAAATTCACCCGAAGCTTTAAAGTATCCTGTATAAGTATAGATTTTCTCACCAGGAAGGCTATTGTTAGCAAACATAACCTGAAGTCCTTTTCCAAAATTAGTATTATTATTGTCCCAACTATACAGCGCATCACCTACAATATAAAGAGGATCCTTTACAGGAATTTCTGCAATATACGGAGTAAAGGTAATAGTTTGTACATTTGAATAAACAGTTGAAATAGCTGCATTACCACTACTTGAAGAGACAACAGTTTTCAAGCGTATATCTATTGTGAGCGGCTTTGAATCTATCGTAAAGTTCGCAGCAGCAGAGTTAAGCATAGCAGCTGTAATAACTGCAGACGTAGTTGTAGACGAAGTCAGTTCTACAGGTTTTTCAAAGGTACCTCCATGAACATCTGCCTGGATAGTATAATTTGCAGCAGCGGCATAACCATAATCAGCTGCTTCCCATTGCCACTTTCCAACTTTGTTTGTTAAATCAGTTGTTTCGGTAATCACAAGATTCTCTGGCAAGAGTTGCTCCAGCACAGGAGAAATGGTTGTGTCGCTCATCATTACCTTATCTTCTTCTTCGCAAGCAAAAAAGCAAGTGCAGCAAAGAGCGATCAGAAATATATTTAATTTTTTCATATTATAATTCATTTATAAATTTTGAAAATAATCATTAATATCCAGGATTCTGGACTAGATTAGTATTAGCACCCATATCATCTGCCGGAATTGGGAATACATTATATATATCCGAAATAGATTTACCTGCAGCTACGCCACCTTTCCAAGGCCATACATAAGAAGAACCAGAATATTTTCCAAAACGAACTAAGTCCGTACGACGTTGAGCTTCAAAGAAGAATTCACGTCCTCTTTCTTCTAATATAAAGTCTAGAGTCAATTCACTCGCTGCTATTGGTGATTCGTCTATATCTGAATAGGCACGTGCACGAAGATCATTTACATATTTCAAAGCAGTAGTTTTGTCACCACCAGTTCCTCCTCTTAATACTGCTTCAGCATAATTCAGATAGATTTCACCTAAACGGAACAAAGGGAAGTCTGTATAAGCAATGTTACTAGCTGGAAGTGAGCCATCTTTATTAACATTGTAATATTTAACTACAGGAATACCATTATTTGTATACAATCCAGGACTGGCAATCTCAATATTTGTAGTCAACTCTGTATGGAGCATTGATTTTCTTGTATCAAAATTATATCCATTTTCCTTTTCAAATGTTTTTAGCATAGAAGAACGACCACGATTACCTTGCCATGCACCAACTGCATTAACCGCAGATTGCATACTTGAAGGTTCGCCGCTACAAAGTATGAAAGTCATACCACCCCATGTCTGAGTATTTAGACCTTCATAACGAATTGGAAGAATCATTTCTTTAGAGTGATCATTATCTGCCTTAAACATATTAGCATAAACAGGTTCCAAAGTATAACCGGCAGTAATTACTTTATTGCAATAAGTAATACATTCAGTATATTTATCAGTACCAATATAAGTCTTTGCATTCAAATACAAGCGGGATAGTAATGACCAGGCAGCAGCTTTGTTTGCATGTCCATAACTGGCATTATAACCTACAGTAGGATCTTGCATATCAGAAACGCATTCAGTAAGTTCTTTTTCAACATAAGTAAACAAGTCATTTGCCATAATTTGCTGAGGCAATGTTGTACCAACAGTACTTGTTTCTGTTACGAAAGGAACGTTTCTAAACATATCAAGAAGGTAATAATATGCAAGTGCACGCATAAAACGGGCTTCTGCACGATATGTTTTCACTTGAGTCTTAACTGTTTCGTCAGCACCACGAGAAGCTAACTTTTCATCAGTTGTTTCACGAAGGAAAGCATTTGCCAGATTTACCTGATAATAAAGACGATAATAAAGACCTTTGATAAAGACATTGGATGAACTCCATGAATTATTATTAAAATCAGGAATACCAACATCATTCCAGCAGCAATGAGCCTCATCTGTAGTAAGTTCCTGTAAATTCCAAAGTCCTCGTAAGAAAGAAGCCTGGCTACCACCATCAACTCCGGCAACGTCTGAATCTCCATCTCCACCGGCATTACCACTCATAGCAAGTCCTGCATAAATTTTTGCCAGACTTTGCTGATATGCAACAATTGTATTACTGAATACAAGCTCCGATACCACATCTTGCGGGTCCAAAGGCACCGTGTTCAAGTCATTAGTACAAGATGTGGTTCCCATTATCATACTAATGAATAATGCGGAGGCCAAAGATTTATATTTTAATGTTTTCATATATATTACAGATTAAAAGTTAAGACTCAAGCCAACCATATATACACGTGGGTGAGGATAAATGTTATTATCAATACCATCATTATTGAATTCAGGGTCAATTCCTTTATATTTAGTTATAACGAAAGGATTTTGAACTGTACAATAAATACGTGCTGTCTGATTGCTATTAAACAATTTATTAAATGTATATCCTAAAGAGATATTATCCATTCTCACGAAAGATGCATTTTGAATATAGTAGCTTGACTGATAACGTGGATCTACAAAATTAGTAGTTAATGCACTATTCATTCGATTCTTTAAGAAACCAGATGGGTCAAATGCTGTTGATGATGATTCACGGTTAGACTGCACATTATTATATGCATAATTACCTAAATTAGCACGTAATGCAAATTGAAAATCCCAGTTTTTATATGATAATTGTGAAGATAATCCCATAAATACATCTGGAGCAGCTTTCTTATAGCGAATTAAGTCTTTCTCATTGATTTGTCCATCACCGTTCTGATCAACATATGCACCTTCTACCGGAGAACCATCCTGTTTGTACACTTGTTCATAAACATAGAATGAATTATATGAATGATTTACACTATGAATCATTATTTTATTACCTGTACCACCATCAATTCCTCCATGAACAACACCAACATAGTTAGGATCATCATTGATAGTCAACTTAGTAATTTTATTCTTATTATATGATACATTGTATCCAACAGTCCAATTCCAATCTTTAGTAGTAACAGGATGAGCGTTAACGGTAAATTCAACACCCTTATTTTCCAATTCACCCATATTAGTAAGTAATTCATTACTAAAGTTAGTACCTGCTGCAATAGAAACTGTATTCAACAAATCTTTTGTCTTTCTGTAATATAGATCAAGAGATCCAGTGATTTTGTTATGAAGTAATCCGTAATCAAGACCAACATTATAAGTTGTAGTTTCTTCCCATTTCAAATTTGAATCATAAGCTTCTGGACGAATTAAACCAACCATGGTATCTCCAAAATAGTAGTTCGCTCCGGCTTTACTATAAGTATATCTGGCCATGTATGGATAATCACCTTGTCCAAGGTTTTGCTGACCTGTTATACCGTAACCTAAACGAAGTTTCAAATCAGAGATTACTTTAGAATCCTTTAAGAATGCTTCTTCATTAATTTTCCATGCAAAAGCCGCAGATGGGAACAATCCCCAACGATTATCTGGATTAAAACGAGAAGAACCATCATCTCTCAAAGTAAATGTTAGTAAATAACGATTTAACAATGAATAATTTAAACGACCAAAGAAAGATACCAAATAACTCTCAGAAGAATAATCATCGCCATCTTTATAAGTTGCTACACCTACAGATTTTGCCTTAGCTTCTGAATATGGATATTCATTATATGATGTATTATAAAAATGTTGCCAGGAATATCCAGCCATTGCATCAACACTATGAATTCCTATTTCTTTTTTATAGTTCAAATAGAAATCAAGTAAAGTATTACGTTTTAGCTGATAATAATGTTTATTATCTCCCCAACCTGACTTATAGTTTCCTTGAACATAACTCATTGGAGAATTATCGTCTATAATTACATCACCTTCACCCTTGGATACATCGTAACCTACATTAAGATTCGCACGTAAATCAGGTAAAAAATGCATTTTATAATCAAATTGAGCATTACCAATACTTCTGTATACAGTAGATTCATCATGTTTTTGATTAAGTATTGCAACTGGATTAGCTAAACCGATGTCAATAGGTTTACCATCAGAAGCTTTCAATGACATATAATATCCATTACCATAAGGAGTATCAGCATAAACAGGTTGAGTTGGATCAAACTGTGTTGCAGAACCAATAGCTCCTTGATCGGCAAATCTATTGGTATTATATATACCTTTTACATTCAACTGAATATTAAGTTTCTTATCAAAAAAGCTTGGGCTCAAACTGATAGCACCAGTAGCACGTTCCATATTTGATGTTTTCAAGATACCATTTTCGTTGGTATAAGAAGCAGAAACACGGTAAGGCATATTAGGTACAGAACCTGAGACACTTACGTTATGGTCTGTACTTAAAGCTGTTCTGAATATTTCTTTCTGCCAGTCTGTAGAAGCAGTACCAAGAGCTTTAGCCTGATCACTGGTAGCACCAAAAGTACTTGTTATATAGGTAGTAAATGTGGCTGCATCCATCATGTCTACAGTCTTTGTTTTAGTACTTACTGAGAAATTACCATCATAAGTTACTTTAACTTTTCCGGCTTTACCCTTCTTTGTTGTAATAATAATTACACCGTTAGATGCTCTAGATCCATAAATAGCTGTAGATGACGCATCTTTTAAAATAGTGAAACTTTCAATATCATTAGGATGAATTGTAGACAATGGATTTGACATACCACTAATGCTGTTATTATCAACAGGTACACCATCAATAACAATTAACGGATCATTACTTGCAGACATAGAAGATCCACCACGGATACGAATAGTTGCACCAGCACCTGGAGCGCCACCATCTGTAATAACGCTTACACCAGCAGCTTTACCAACCAACAAGTCTGAAGCAGAAGTTGCCATACCTCTAGTTAATTTAGTAGCATCAATTGCTGATACAGATCCGGTAAGATCATTCTTCTTTACCGTACCATAACCAATAACAACTGTACCTTCAAGCATTACGGCATCTTCCTGCATAACAACTGCCATAGTTTTAGATGCTTTTACATCCATAGTTTTATAACCGATAAAAGAAAAAGTCAGGACTGAATTCTGAGGAGCTTGTAGACGGAATGCTCCATCAAAATCGGTAATCGTTCCAGTTGTTGTGCCCTTAACAGCAACATTTGCACCGATAATAGGCTCACCCTTTGCATCCTTTACAACTCCCGTAATAGTGATTTGCTGTGCAAAGACGCCCACCGAGAAGAACAATCCCATCAATAATGGAAGGATTGCCTTTACGAGTTTAAGATTAACTTGCTTCATGCATTTAAAAATTAAAGTTAACAATATTATAAATAATTAATTCTCTGAAAAAATGGAATGAACCATAAGATTTCATTTCAACTACTCAACAAAAATAGAGTTTATTAACTATTATTTATATCAATAGTGTATTGATTTTGTTACTTTTGTCATGCAATCGTTTGCACCTCAATTACACTTCTAATAAATAACTCTTAAAAATAATCTGATACATTTTTTATATTTTTGTTGAGGGAACATTTGTAAACACAACCTTGGGTTGAACCTTAGAACTAAATATATGAATTACAAGCCACAAATAACGATTAAAGATATAGCCAGGGCATTAAATGTCTCTCCCTCAACCGTTTCAAGAGCGCTTAAAAATAATCCCGATATTAGTCAAGAGACCAGGAATACTATTAATAAGTACGCGCGCGAACATAATTATAAGCCAAATGAATTGGCAATGAATTTACGCACAAGCCGATCGAATACAATTGGGGTTATTATTCCACAATTTGTTCATCATTTTTTCTCATGTGTTCTTGATGGAATTGAAGAAGTGGCTTCTAAAGCCGGATACAATATCATTATCGCACAATCAAACGAAGAGTATACCCGGGAAGTTAAAATTGTTCACACCTTTTTAGCCGCTCGGGTTTGCGGAGTTATCACTTCATTGGCAAAAGACACATCACATTACGAACATTATCAGGAATTGCTCGACAATAATATTCCAATAGTGTTTTACGACCGGATTTGTACCGGAATTAATACAGAACGTGTTGTTGTAGACGATTATGCAGGAGCTTTTGCTGCAGTTGAATATATGATTCAGACTGGATGCAAGCGTATTTTATTCTATAGCGCCCCTCTTCACCTGGAAATTTCAAAAAACAGAAAAAATGGATATTTAGACGCTATGAAAAGATATAAGGTTCCGGTTGATGATAGCATGATTAAAATATGCGATACACGAGAACAAGCCATCGCTATTACTCCTGCTATTTTAGAATCATCAAACAGGCCAGATGGTTTCTTTGCTATTAATGATGAAACTGCTTCGGGAATTTTGTATTCATGCAAATTGGCAAATCTTAAAATTCCAGAGGATATTTCTATTTGTGGTTTCTCTGACGGAATTATAGCTCAGACTACCGATCCTAAACTTACTACTGTAGAGCAACATGGAAAAGAAGTTGGTGAAAGTGCAATCAATTTATTAATTGACAGGCTTGAAAATAAAAACCCGGAAGAAAAGAGAAGTGGCAACAGAATTGTTAAGACTAATCTGGTAGTTAGGGGAACTACCAAATAAAATGGAATTTATAATATATTAAATATCAGATAATTAAAACAAAGCAGGTGGCAGAGGTGGCAGTAAAAAGTTATATTTTTCGGTTTATAAAATTAAATTTTGAAAATTCCGCAAATTGCAGAATTTTCAAAATTTAATTTCCAGAAGGGAAAAAAGTATTATTTTACTGCCACCTCTGCCACCTGATAAAATTTATATAATTAATAATCAGCTAATTGCAAAATTCAAGGGTTCAATAATCAGCAAAAAGTGGTGTACATGGTGTACTAAAAAAGAGTTTTTTCGGATTCCAGAAAATTATTTTTGAAAATTCTGCAATCTGCGGAATTTTCAAAAATATATTTCTCAGAACGGAAAAAGGGCAATTTATCTACACCATGTACACCACCGCAGAACATTTATTACTGATAATCAAAACTATAGATAACAGTAAGAATAAATTCAGTTGGTTAATCGGTCAACTGATTATAGGCTTAGGAGCAGTAGTAGTCAACTGGAATCAGTTTAATAAAGTTATAGGGGGAAATTAATGATTAACCGGAATAAGTTTAGCTAATTATTGGCGAGTAAGCTGACCGATCATGTACAAGATTGGACTCAAACATGTACATGATTGGGGCTAAACATGTACATGTTTGAAACGGGATGACCTGATAAAAAGAGTAATTAGTATAATAAGACATAATAAACAATACTCATATAAAATCTAATAAAGAAGAATAATACAATGAAAACAAAACCAGACCTGAGTTTTTGGAAACTATGGAACATTAGTTTCGGTTTCTTTGGCGTACAAATTGCATACGCACTTCAAAGTGCAAATATTAGTAGAATATTCGCCACATTAGGTGCCGATCCTCATAACCTTAGTTACTTTTGGATACTTCCTCCTTTAGCAGGAATTATTGTACAACCGTTGATTGGATCTGCCAGTGATAAAACATGGACACGTTTCGGGCGCAGAATTCCTTATCTTTTTGTTGGTTCACTGTTTGCAGTGATAGTAATGTGTCTTCTTCCAAATGCCGGCAGTTTTACGAAAATATTAAATGCTATGATTTTTGGTGTGGTAGCTCTCATGTTTTTGGATACATCTATAAATATGGCTATGCAACCTTTTAAAATGTTGGTTGGTGATCTTGTAAATGAGAAACAAAAAGGATTGGCTTATTCCATCCAGAGTTTTCTTTGCAATGCAGGAAGCCTGGTTGGTTATCTTTTTCCTTTCATCTTTACATTTTTCGGAATCAGTAATATTGCAGAAAAAGGTATGGTTCCCGACTCTGTTATTTATTCGTTCTACATTGGCGCAGCCATACTTATTCTTTGTGTAATCTATACAACCGTTAAGGTAAAAGAGATGCCTCCGAAAGAATTCGAAGAATTTCATGGTATTACTGCTGCAGAGAAAAAGCAAAAAACTGATTTTATTTCTTTATTGGTACATGCCCCAAAAGTATTCTGGACAGTAGGTTTGGTTCAATTCTTTTCTTGGGCAGCTTTCATGTATATGTGGACCTATACTAATGGTGCTATTGCCGATAATGTATGGGGAACCACCAATACCTCATCTGCTCAATATCAGGAAGCCGGAAACTGGGTTGGAGTGTTGTTTGCAATTCAAGCCATAGGTTCTCTCTGCTGGGCCGTTTTGCTTCCAATGTTTAAATCACGAAAATTTGCATATTCATTAAGTCTGTTTCTTGGAGGATTGGGCTTTATCTCTACTTTCTTTGTTCACGATCAGTATTCATTGTTTGCATCTTACTTTGTAATTGGTTTTGCATGGGCAGCAATGCTGGCAATGCCTTTTACTATATTAACAAACTCTGTTTCAGGAAAAAATATGGGAGCTTATCTTGGTTTATTCAACGGAACAATCTGTTTGCCTCAGATTTGCGCAGCATTAATTGGCGGAGGTCTACTTCACTTGGTGGGTGGCAAACAGGTAAGTATGCTGGTTCTTGCAGGAATATTTCTTATTGTAGGAGCTATATGTGTTTTTCTTATCAAAGAAACATTGGCACAGCATGAAAATAATTAATTCGGAAAATTAGTTTTTAGCAGTTTTTATAATATTATTTTTATTATCTTGCAGCAAGTTTTCAGCAAATTAGCTTACAAGATAAAATGCACGGAGAACTTTATATCAGGTACTACTAAGGTACATATAAAGTTCTCCGTAGTATTTTTCTTTAGGGAACAACTATAAATAAGATAATACACACATCACTATTGTGAGCAAGAATTAAAAATACCATGAAAAGATTCCTAAAAACAGACGGATGGAATATTATTGAAGAAGAATTTCACATTAAAAACCAAAGAGCTTCCGAAAGCATCTTCAGTATTGGCAACGGAAGAATTGGTCAGCGAGGAAACTTCGAAGAGACTTATACAGGCGACACACTTCAAGGATCGTATATTGCAGGTATTTATTTCCAGGACCGTACGCGTGTTGGATGGTGGAAAAATGGATATCCACGTTATTTTTCGCGTATGCCTAATGCTCCCTATTGGAGTGGCATTAACCTCAGACTTATAGACGAGGAACTCAATCTTGAAGTATGGGATATAAATGAGTTTGAGCGTAAGCTTTTAATGAAAGAAGGTGTTTCGGAAAGAACTTTCACCGTAACGTCTCCTAAAGGATATACTTTAAAAATCCATGTGGAGCGTTTTTATAGTATGGCTAAATTAAATCTCTGTCTGATAAAATACAGTGTTACTTCTGTAAATTATGAAGGTAAGATATCACTTCTCCCATTTATCAATGGAGATGTAGTTCATGAAAGTTCTAATTTCAATGAAAAAATGTGGAATATCATCCTGGCAAAAACTACTCACGACTATGCTTTACTGTGGGCGCAGACTAAACGTGAAGACTCTCAGGCTTGCTGTGCCACAACTTATCAGCTATTCAAAAACAATAAAGAAATAACTAACAGACCGATTAGAATTGAAAAAGAGAAATTAGTAGGATTTAGTGTTGGCTCTGATATAAAACCAGGTGAAACTTTATCATTAATAAAATATACGTCTATTGTTTCTTCACTCTATTGTGATAGAAAAAAACTTGTGGAGGAATCAATTAACGAAGCTCAAAAAGCAAAAAGCATAGGATGGGCAACGCTCTTAGATGAACAAAAGAAAGAATGGAGTAAAATATGGGATATCATTGATGTAAAAATTGAAGGAGACGATGAAGTACAACAAGCCATTCGTTTCAATCTATTTCAAATCCACCAAAACTACAAAGGGGATAACCCAAGCTTAAATATTGGATCTAAAGGATTTACGGGAGAAAAATACGGAGGAAACACTCAATGGAATACAGAATTATGCTGTATTCCTTATTACTTGTTAGCCGGATTTGAAAATCTGGCAATCAATCTTTTGCTTTACAGATACAACCATTTACCCAAAGCTATAGAAAATGCTGAAAAGTTAGGATTTACAAACGGTGCAGCACTTTATCCGATGGTTACCATGGATGGAGTTGAATGTCACAATGAATGGGAAATTACTTTTGAAGAAATTCATCGTAATGGTATCATTGCATACACCATTGATTTATACACCAACTATACCGGAAAAACAGATTACGTTGCTAAGTATGGTCTTGAAGTTCTTATTGGAATATCCCGATTCTGGAGTCAAAGGGTAAGCTTCTCTACTCCTAAACAGAAATACGTGATATTAGGAGTTACAGGTCCGAATGAATATGAAAACAATGTAGATAATAACTGGTATACCAACTACAGTTGCATACAAAATCTGAAATCAACTCTCTATTATCTGGAGTTAGTAAAAGAGAAATATCCGGATGATTATCAACGAGTTCTAAATAAAACCGGCTTTCAGCTGGAAGAAACTGAAAGGTGGCAAGATATAATTGAGAACATGTACTTCCCTGAAGACAAAGAAAGAGGGATATTGGTGCAACAAGATGGATATATGGACAAAGAGCTTAAGCTTGTTTCGGAAATTAATCCATCCGAACGCCCCATTAGTCAGCACTGGTCATGGGACAGAATTTTGCGTTCTTGTTTTATTAAACAAAGCGATGTTCTTCTTGGAATTTACCTCTACCGTAATTATTTCGATAAGGAAGCTATTAAGAAGAATTTCCTCTTTTACGAACCACGAACGCTTCACGAATCATCGCTATCTTATTTTGTACATGCTATACTGGCTGCACGTATAGGAGACGTTGATAATGCTTATGATTTATTCTTAAAAGCTACACGTCTGGACCTTGATGATTACAATAATGATTTAAAAGATGGACTTCACATCACTAGCATGCCTGGCAGTTGGCTGGCTTTGGTAGAAGGATTTGCCGGTATGAAGTTAAACAGAGGAAAGGCATCTTTTGAACCGCTTATTCCCCCAAAATGGCAATCATATCAATTTAAAGTTAAATTCAACGGATACTTTTTAGATATAAAAGTCAGCCATAAAGAAATGAGTGTAAACAATCTTGCAGACACAGATGTATGCATTCAGGTTTATGATAAAAACTATTCCATTAAGCCAAAATCTGAATTAATAATCGCAATAAACTGTTGATAAAAGAAAAAAAAGGGACATTTAAAAGAACGTGCTTAACAAATAATCTTTGTGAATTGTTTTTTGTTGTATATTTGCGTCCAATATGAAAAGGATATTATTAATATACATACTCTTGATGACTCTATGTCAGGCATACGTTCATGCCCAGATGGATGAGTCCCGCATGGTTCCTCGTAAAACTAACGAGGAACAAAATGATAGTTCACAAGTAAATACGGCATCAATTGACCCAAAACTTTTTATGTGGAATATTGATGAACGGTTAGGCTATAGAAAAATGATTCCTGCTGACACGATTTACCACAACTTCCAGAATGAAAACCTTGTAGAAGGAATGACCGGACACAACAATTATCTGGGCAATCTTGGTTCGCCATCAATGTCCAGAATCTTTTTTGATCGTCCGGTAGAGAGTTCGCAGTATTTGTTTATTGATCCTTATTCAAGTTTTTTTGTTACCCCACAGAATTTTAAATTTGCTAACTCACGTTTACCATATACCAATCTTACATATTTCAAATCTGGTTCAAAAATAGATGGCGAAGAACGTTTCAAGAGTTATTTTTCTGTAAATATAAACAAACGTTTAGCTTTTGGATTTAACATTGACTATCAATATGGCCGTGGATTCTATACAGACCAGTCGACCTCTCATTTTAACGGAGCTCTTTTTGGTAGTTATATTGGAGATCAATATCAGGCACATCTTTTATACAACAACTTCAGTATAAAAATGATGGAAAACGGTGGTATAGCAGATGATCGCTATATTACAAATCCGCTAGCCATGAGTGAAGGTAAAAAGCAATATGAACCTGCCAATATTCCGGTTAATTTCACTGATACATGGAATAAGAACCATAATTCTTATGTATTTTTGACTCACCGCTATAATTTGGGATTTAAAAGAGAAAAGATTAAAGATGTAAAGGAATTAGATAAAATAAAAGAAGAGAAAAAAGGAAACGGTAAAAAAGCTGAGAATGGTGAAGCCAAAGAACAGAAAGAAGAAAAGGTAATAGAATTTGTTCCGGTTACAAGCTTTATTCATACTATGAAATATGAAAGAGCTCACAAAAGATTTATTGCATACTCAGAAGATAAAGATTATTACGAAAATACATATTTAAACGGAAGTAATCTTTCATCCAGAGATTCTACCAGTTATACATCGATTAAAAACACATTTGGAATAGCACTTCTGGAAGGATTTAATAAATATGCTCAGGCCGGATTAACCGGATTTATATCTCACGAACTTCGCCAGTATAACTTAATGAATGCTGATTCCATAACTACAGATAAATTTACTGAAAATGAAGTTTATGTAGGAGGTGAATTATCGAGAAAAGAAGGTAAGCTGATCAATTATACAGCTATTGGAGAAGTGGGAATGCTTAAGGAAAGTATCGGTCAATTTCGTTTAAAAGGAGATCTTCGCCTTAATTTCCGTTTACTGAAAGATACTGTTGCACTTGTTGCCCGCGGAAATATCAGCAATACATTGCCATCTTTTTATATGCGTCATTATCACTCAAACCATTTCTGGTGGGATAATAAGGATTTCTCTAAAGAATTCAAAACACACGTAGAAGGAGAATTATCTTTCAAGAGATTAGGAACCAATATTAATATTGGCGTAGAAAACATTAAGAATTACACATACTTCAACAGTAAAGCAACACCTGTACAGGCAAGTGAAAATTTGCAGATATTAAGTGCATGTCTGAAACAAAATTTCCAGGCTGGTATTCTCCATTTAGATAATGAAGTTACTTATCAAAAGTCATCGAACAATAGCATTTTGCCACTTCCTGATCTTTCTCTTTACCACAACTTGTATCTGGAAACAAAGCTGGCAAAGAAAGTCCTTAGCTTGCAATTGGGAGCTGATGTTCGTTACTTCAGCAAATACTATGCACCGGATTATACTCCTGCTATTGGGGCATTCAATTTACAAGATGAAACAAATACCGATAAGTATACTAAGATTGGTGGTTATCCTATCGTAAACCTATATGCTAATTTGCATCTGAAACGTACGCGGTTCTTTGTAATGTTCTACCATGTTAATCAGAGTTCCGGCGGATCTGATTCTTTCTATGTACCTCATTACCCAATCAACCCTCGCCTATTTAAAATAGGCGTTTCCTGGAACTTCTACGATTAATAACATGAAGTTAAAAGGTAAATATATTAAGTATTTGATTCCTGGAATAGTATTGATTATTCTCGCCATTTTCTTTACCCGGGAAGAATCAGAAACAGGGAAACCACGAGAGTATGCCGAAATTAAGAAATCCAAAATTCTTCGGGTGGTTACAGAATATAATTCTTTGAGTTATTATGTAGACGGAGATACAATCTCAGGATTTCAATACGAACTTATAAATGCTTTTGCTAAGGATAAAGGATTGCGTCTGGAAATAACTCCTGAGATGAGTTTTGACAAACGGTTAAAAGGGCTTTCCAATGGCAAATTTGATATTATTGCTTACAATATTCCGGTTACCAGCGAACTTAAAGATTCTATTCTGCTAACCACTCCTATTGTTCTAAATAAACAAGTTTTAGTTCAAAGAAAGGCTGGAAAAGGTAATCCTGCATTTATTAAAAGTCAGCTAGACCTGGCACATAAAATTCTGCATGTAGAAAAGGGCTCCCCTTCTATCCTTCGCATCAAAAACCTAAGCAATGAAATAGGTGAAGCTATTTATATTAAAGAAGTGGAGAAATATGGTTCAGAACAGCTTATGGCTTTGGTAGCGCACGGAAATATTAGTTATGCAGTATGCGATCAAAGCATAGCTTTAGCATCAATCGATTCATTTCCGCAACTAGACATTCATACTGATATAAGTTTTACTCAGTTCTATTCATGGGGAGTAAGTAAACACTCTCCTGTATTGCTAGATACTCTTAACTCTTGGCTTAAATCGTTTACCAAGAGTGAAGAATACAAGCGTATATATAAGAAATATTATAAAGGTTGATTAAGTTCCAAATCTTTCTCTACCTGCTTCTGAGTTGCACTAAAGTACTGAAACATCATTGATACTGTTGGAAGCAACTGTGCCAGATAAGAAACAAAGTAACCTATCACACTCAACACAAACATTAAGATACTGAAATAGGTTGGTAAAGTTGAAGTATTCCCATCAAGAATTGAACTAAAGGATAAAGACTGAACAAAAGAACCAACTCCCCAGGGAGTGAATGCTATGCATTGAATAATTAAAGCAAATATTTCTGCCAGAATTAAAAGAAAAAAGGTTCCGGCCCAATTGGGAATACCTAATTTAAAACCTTTCTTCACTGCAGTCATTACTTTTACATCCTCAAACATATAAATTTCTTGTGCGTAAGTGAAAGGTATAGTTATGAAAAGTAAGAATGGGAAAGTAAGTACCAACGTCCATGGAGAAAGGAATAGCAAGCCTGCTAATAAAGCCACGTAGACAATAAGGAGTAATGCCAAAACCAAACTGACAATTAAAAAGCGTTTGATATTAGCAACCAGCTTGTTTTTCATTTCTTTGAATGATAAGCGTGCAATAGACTCTCGCAATGAATATTCTTTTACCAATGCAAAAACTGTTCCTTTAAAAAGGATATCTCCGACTATACATACCAATACTAAGGCAGATACTAAAGCCACATATTGGGTTAACCCCGAAGCTGCAATATTGCCTTGAACAATCTGTGCTGCGAAATTATTGTATACAATAAAAAACAATGAGAGAAGTACTGCAACAGGCAAAATTATAAAAGAGCTGAACTTTGCCAAAACTTTAAAATTATTTTCTATAAAATCGAATGCAGCAGAGAAACGTCCTGCCAGACTGCGTGATTTATAAAATACTATTTTTGATGTTTGATTTTCCATTTATAGAGTGTATTTTATCAGTTTATTCATGTTTTGTTATGACAAAAGTAATTAAAAACAATATATTTGCAATTCGATTAACTGTAAATTTTGTTATAAGATAAATAAAGAGGATTAACGAATATGATTAAATGGGGATTTATTGGTTGTGGAAACGTAACAGAAAAGAAAAGTGGACCTGCTTTTAAGAAAATTGAAGGTTCTACTGTTGTTGCTGTAATGAGCCGCGACGAAGAAAAAGCTAAAAATTACGCTGAGAAAAGAGGCATTAAGAAATGGTATACTGATGCGATGGAACTGATTGAGGATCCTGAAGTTGATGCTGTTTACATAGCTACCCCACCCTCTTCACATGCTACTTATGCCATTATGGCCATGAAAGCAGGCAAACCGGTTTATATAGAAAAACCAATGGCCAGCAGTTACGAGGAATGTACTCGTATCAACAGAATTTCGCAGGAAACAGGAGTTCCATGCTTTGTTGCCTACTACAGACGTTACCTGCCCTATTTTATAAAGGTCAAAGAATTGATTCAGGAAGGAGCTATTGGAAACGTAATTAATGTACAAATACGTTTTGCTCAGCCTCCATACGATCTGGACTACAATAAAGAAAATCTCCCATGGAGAGTTCAACCAGATATTGCAGGCGGAGGTTATTTCTACGATCTTGCGTCTCACCAGCTGGATATTCTTCAGGATATATTTGGCTGTATCCTTGAGGCTGAAGGATTTAAAAGCAATCGCGCCGGGTTATATAAAGCAGAAGATACCGTAAGTGCTTGTTTCCAGTTCGATTCAGGACTGGTAGGCTCAGGTTCATGGTGTTTTGTTGCTCACTCTTCTGCAAAAGAAGACAGAATTGAAGTAATTGGCGATAAGGGTATGCTTTGTTTTTCTACATTTACATTTGATCCAATTGCCATGCACACAGAAAAAGGCAGAGAAGAATTTGTAATAGAAAACCCCGAACATATTCAGTATAATCTCATTGAATCTGTAATTCATCACTTGCAAGGGAAATCTATTTGTGCTTGTGATGGTATCAGTGCTACACCTACAAATTGGGTTATGGATAAGATCCTTGGTAAAATTTAGTTCTAAATTACTAAGTTATTATTGATGAAATTAGCGTTTGCCTTCTTATGCTTTCTTTTATCCTCAACATTAATTTTATTTGCTCAGGATGAAAAAACAGACTTTTATAAGTTCGGAAAAGAACTGAAAGAGAAAGCAAAAGAAAATGTAAATACAATTGGACATAAAATAAATGCAATTGATACCAGTTATGTTGAACCAAATAAATTCAATTATGCATTTATGCTGGAGAACAGTAACTGGTATGAATATTATATATTTGAAAGCAAGGAAGAGAATCCTCAGCGATTAACAATCTCACCCAATATGAGTTATAAGCTAGGTGCATACTTTGGGTGGAGATGGATTTTCCTGGGATGGTCTGTGGACTTGAGTGATTTTTTTGGAAATAAAAAGCTTTCAAATAAAAAAACAGAATTTGGATTGAGTCTTTATAGCCCCATGATTGGAGGCGATGTTTATTACCGGAAAAGTGGTAGTAATTTCAAATTGAGAAGTACAAGTGGTATTTTTGAAGACAATGAATATCCAGCTATTGCGACTGATATTAACGGTTTTTCGGTTGCTATAAAGGGGCTAAACGCTTATTGGGTCTTTAACAACAAAAAGTTTTCTTATCCGGCGGCCTACAGTCAATCAAGTAATCAGCGTCGCAGTGCAGGTTCTTTCGTTGCTGGATTTTCCTATTCTCAACATAAAATTAATTTTGATCACAACCAGTTACCGGCTCCTATAGTGATGAAATTAAGTGATGCATTGAAATTTAAGGAGATCAACTATTCGGACTATAGCCTAAGCTTTGGTTATACATACAATTGGGTATTTGCCAAAAACTTTCTGGCAAACATATCTGTGGCGCCTGCCATAGCATACAAAAAATCAAAAACAGATTCCGGTGACAGAATACTACCTACTCTTAAAGAGATGAATCTCGATTTAATAACCCGGGCAGGAGTTGTATACAATAATTCTAAATATTTTGTTGGTGCATCATTGGTAATGCATACTTACGATTACAGAACCGAAAACTTTTATTTGAACAATAGCTTTGGAACCATACGGGTTTATGCAGGATTCAATTTCAATAAAAAGAAATTTTATAGAAGTAAACAGTGAACAAAATAGTATTTAAATTCCTTTCTATAGTAACTAGCTAACTCTATAGAGTTTAAGTTTGACTATATCATATTCGTTTGAGTTCCTCAAACAAAAACAAACTAATACAAACGTTATGAATAAAGAAGAATTCATGCGAAAGGCCATCGCACTTTCAATAGAGAATGTGGCAAAAGGCGGAGGACCGTTTGGCGCCGTTATTGTGAAAGACGGAGAAATCATTGCTACCGGTGTAAACCGAGTTACAAGTTCGTGTGACCCTACTGCGCATGCAGAAATTAGTGCTATCCGTGCTGCTGGGAAAGTATTAGGAACATTCAATCTGAGTGGTTGCGAAATTTATACTTCCTGCGAACCTTGTCCCATGTGCTTTGGAGCAATTTATTGGGCTCGGCTGGATAAGATGTATTACGCTAATACAAAGACTGATGCAAAGAATATTGGCTTCGATGATTCATTCATTTATGATGAATTGGAACTAAAACCTGCTGACAGGAAACTGCAATCGGAACCACTGCTTCGTGAAGAAGCCCTGAAAGCTTTTGAAGAGTGGACAAAGAATACGGATAAAATTGAATATTAATCGGGAAGCTTAGTCATCGAGTTTAGTTTTTGACTGATAGGTGATAAAACAAAAAAATCCTCTTCTGATATAAAAAAGTGTATCAAAAGAGGATTCATTTTGTTATCCTGACAAGTTATCTAATTACCTAAAATCTAAATCCTAAAGTAAGCGAAACACTGCTTTTATCATTCTTTACATGTGTCTTAACTATATCCATATTTGATAACACTTCATCCTTATACAGTACTTCATTTTGAGAATTAAATCCATAAAATCCTTTGACAAAAGGATAAAAGTCTTCTTTATACGCACTGTATTGATATGCAATATCCGCATAGAAATTACCTGTTCTATATCCTAAACCGAGTGTTAAGTTATTGATAGATTTCTCGTTTGCAAAATCAGTATCCGTACGGATTGAATTATAAGCGAGTCCTTTAAAGGCATCATTTGCAAGTACAGCACTACTATAATTATATCCAGCACGGATAGCAAATTCAGGAACTAATTTTATTTCTGCACCTAAACGGATTGTATTGACACCCTTCAGCATATCTTTAATCATTCCATTTTCATCTGACATCTTTACACCGTCACCATAGCTTAACTTTGAAGAAGAATAGTCCTTGTATTCATATTCTGCACCCAAAGCAACATTACTTCCAATGATATAGCCCAAACTTAAATTATACTTCCAAGGAGTGCGGAGCTGATAATCAGTAATGGCATCGCCATTTACATAATCATAAGTATCAACCGTTTTAAAAGTAGTAGGTATAGGCGCATTATTAATTTCATCTCTATTAGCATCTGAGCCCATGATAGCGCTACTATACAATGTAAGATTATAGAATACCGGTGAATGAATAGCCGCCCCAATTTTTAAAGGTGAATCTTCAAGCGGACGGAAAATCACTCCAGCTTTGAAATCAACTCCTGTTCCACTTGTTTTAGTATAACTATCCAAAGAATAAAAATAATCGGTGCTATTATTATAAAGAGATTCGCTGTAGTAGGTATCCTTAGTATAATTTAAGTCATAAGCCCCAAGAGTAAATCCTAAATAAACCCGATCGTTAATATTAAATGAGACATTAAAATCATATACATCAATACCCCCTCTTTCTCTGGATGAATATTCTCCATAAGGGCTGCTTCCCGGAAAACCTTTATATAAGTCCGTTCCAGCAGAATAAAGGAGAGCTTTTCCCCATCCTAAAGCCGACAACCATCCAATTTCAGTATTCGTAAAAACATCTTTATCTTCAAGTCTGTCAATAGAAGCACCATCTGTCATATTAGCCATTTGGTCTGTTTGAGAAATACCACCCATATCTCCACTCATAGCAAAATTCCGGTTAAACGATTTTGCTTTATGATAATTGAATCCAAAGTTCACATATCGCAACGCTGTTTGATTACCTATTTTAGAAGAATAAACAAAACCAATATTATCAAATGAACCACGATATTTATCGGAATTCATAATATTTCCCTTATAATTGCTTTCAGAAGAAGTATAATTGAAACCAAAAGTAGTCATCAAATCATTACTTCTGTAAATACCAATACCGGCAGGATTCGTGCTTATTGTAGAAATATCACCGCCCAATGCTCCCATTGCACCACCCATACCTACAAAACGCGCTGTACCGTTAAGGTCTTTCCCTGAAAACTTTGCTGCATCGTATATTGTCTGAGCACCCACTTCTGAACTAAGCAAAAGGGCACACGTCATTATTTTCAATAAATTTATTGTTTTCATTGTATTGTTCTTTATTCTTTATAATGAATACCTATTATTATCTCTCTTATGGAATAAAGGGCTTACCTTCTACCGCCACCGCCACCAGCACGAGAACTGCCACTGCTAGAACTTCCACCACTAGAACTGCCGCCACCGCTAGAGCGTGAACTTCCACCACCAGAACTGCTGCCACTGCTACGATATGAGCTGCCACTATTATTACTTGGTGAATAGCTACGAGTTGATGAACTATTATCGTATGAGCGACCGGATGAACTACTTCTGTTATAATTGCTTCTAACATCATTGCTGCTTCCACGATTATATGAGCTACTTCTTGTTGTAGTTGATGGACGTTCATATGAAGAGCTTCTTCTTTCTATACCTTCACTACTTCCAGAATAAGTACGTGTTGAACTTGGACGTGCGTAAATGGTTCTTCTTGAAGTTCCATCTGTGCGGCCATTATAACTTGATTCAGATCTAATATAACCCGAACGACGGCTTACCCCTGTTTCATAACCAGAACCAGAGCGAGTACCAACTACCCTTCCACTTCCAGAACGACGATAATAAGTAGAAGTACGATCTTGCGCACCACCAGCACGAGAGTATGAAGAGGTACGATAACTGGAAGAACCGGCACGCATGCGAGAATCGCCAAAATCTGAACGACGTGTATTATAATATCCGGCATGGTTTAATCCGTATCCACCATATCCGCTACCATACCATGGTCCATCCCATCCATAATGAGAATGTCCCCAATATCCATAGCCTCCACCGTAGTTTCCGTAATATCCACCCCAGTAACCAGAATAATAGCTACCGTAGTAACCACCCCAATAAGGATAACCCCATGAAGATCCCCAGCCCATGCCAAAGGAATTATAGCGCCAATCCCACCACAAACGGTTTGTAAAAGTAGGAAATGCATAAGCATAGAAATCATCAACATATACATTCCAGTCCCATGAGTTCAAGCCATAAACAATATCCCAGTAATAAGGACTACTGATACTAACGGCGTAACGAGGATTGCGGAAACGAACTATTCTTTGAGCATATTCATAATCATCCTCACTTCCCTGGAATCCGTTTACCCATTCTCCACGTTCAGGATAATCCTTTTCCTCAACGAATAATGTATCGTCTACAACTTCAAATTTATTTTCTTTTGCGCTATATTGACGGTTATATTCGTCAATATCACGAACATTTCCTTTACGATCTTTCACCACAACCGGCATATTAGTAGAAACATACGTGCGCTTTTTCTCGGTAACTTGCTTCTTCTCTTCCTTCCTTAGCGAAGTATCCTTCTTATTAGGATTGTAGTAAAGATCATCATAACTTTGAGCCATCATCACTGGCGATAACCCAAGCGCGATTAGCATTAACGTTATAATCTTTTTCATGATAATTTAATTTAAAAATTAACTTTCGCTTTTAAATCCAATACAAAGATAAATAAGGGATTTATCAATAATAGAAGATTTTCCCCAAATAGTAATAGGGATTTCCCTATTTTACTTATCTTTGTATCATAAATAGTAATAATCAAAGTTATATTATGAGATATTTCGAAGTTACATTTAAAACAACCCCTTGTACAGAAACTGTAAATGACGTACTTTCTGCTTGTCTGGGAGAAATTGGTTTTGAAAGTTTTATTGAAAACACCTATGGTATTAAAGGCTATATTCAACAACCAATCTACAACGAAGATACATTAAAAGAGGTTATTGAAAATATACCTTTGGATAATGTTTCCATCTCATATAAGGCCGAATTAATGGAAGATAAAGACTGGAACGAAGAATGGGAAAAAAATTTCTTCCAACCTATCGTGATCGGCAACAGATGCGCAATTCACAGTACATTCCACAAAGATGTACCCGAGGCTGAATATGACATTTTGATTAATCCTCAAATGGCTTTTGGAACAGGACATCATGAAACAACAAGCCTTATTTTAGAGGAATTACTGGATGCAGAACTGCAAAACAAATCTCTGCTTGACATGGGATGCGGTACTTCCATTTTGGCAATACTTGCTGCCATGAGAGGCGCAAAGCCAATTACAGCAATCGATATTGACACATGGTGTGTTGAGAACTCAAAAGAAAACATTCTTTTAAATAACATTGAGAATATATCAGTAGAATTAGGTGATGCAACCTTACTTAAAGGAAGGAAATCTTTCGATATAGTAATAGCAAATATAAACCGGAATATTTTATTAAATGATATGAGCTTTTATACTGCATGCATGCACAAAGGTTCTGAAATATTCATGAGCGGTTTTTACGTATCAGACATTGATATTCTTAAAGAAAAGGCTGAAAGCCTGGGGCTTAGTTACATGTATTACAAAGAGAAAAACAATTGGGCAGTAGTTAAATTCATAAAGAACTAACACTACCAAAGAAGCTTTGAAATAGACAACTCTGAATTCTGAACTGTTGTTTTTTTGTCTTTAGAATTTTCGGGATAAAAAATAAAAACCAACGCAACTAATATCAGGATATATAGAATCATCTGGCCTGCTATTTTAAATATTTCTTTCAACATACTGCAATTTTATTAGTTTCATATAGTTTATGATTTACTATAAAAACGAATATCATCTAGTATTATTGCGTCTTGGTTGAAATTTTTCTTTTAATAGTCATGGCTTTTAACTCTTCAATTGTTCCATTAAAAATATTAAGATCTACGCTTTCTTCCACTCCCGGGACGGAGCCTACATCTGTGTGTTGCCAGAATTTCCACTTTCCTTTATATTCTACAGAATCTACATAATAATGAGCTATCCAGTAAGGATATGAATTAAAAATGGAATCATTCAGATAGCTGGTCTTGAACTTATAAGATGTATATAGAATAGGTTTCACCCCATAATGAGCTTCTACAATGTCTAGCCAAAGTTTTATAGCTTTCACAAGACTTTCTTTACTCCTTATTCCTTTTTTTTCTACATCCAATACAGGTGGAAGATCTGCACTGTCAAGCTTTACAGTATTTATAAAGAACTGAGCCTGCTTTGCTGCAGGTGCACCTGGATTAAAGAAATGATAAGCACCGCGGATTAAACCGTATTTACGAGCTGAATCAAAGTTTTTCTGAAAAGTATCATCTCCTAAATCGCCTCCTTCCGTAGCTTTAACAAACACAAACTGCAAAGGATAGTCTGGCGACTGATATTCAACAAGTTCTTCCCAGTTAATATTTCCCTGATAGTGAGATATATCAATTCCATGAACTTCGAAGCCAGAAGGCATACATACACCATATTCTTTATCACCGGAACAAGCTTTCCATCTATATGAATATGGACGGATAAAAAACCAGTAGAAAAGAGCTGAAAAAAATATAATAAGTAGAAAAGCAAGCACACGAACAGCCCAACGAGGTAAGTACCACGATGCACTACTATTTTTCCGGCCATTTTTTTTTCGCGATGAAGCTGGTTTCTTTTTTACAGAGACTTTTTTACGCGGCTTTCGCTGGCCATTAGCTGCTAATATGGGAGCTTTGTTCATTAATTCAGTTGAAAATATCTAATTTTATATAAAATATTTCACCACAAATCCCTCAGATAAAGCAAATATAAATATTTCTATATATAAGTTGATACAATCTGAGTAATTTGTGGTGAATTTAATAAAGCTAATATAAAATATTAGCAGTTATTTATTTACTTTGCTCCAGTTGCAACGTTTTAGTTGGTTGATCGCAAACTTCTGTTGGACCAAAATATTGAATAGGACCTGGATATACATAGTCTGTATTAATTGCCCATTCATCACGTTTTGCAGCAAATGCCTGGAATGGTTTTCCATCAAGTTTCACAAGAGCCTTCTGGATTACAGGCTTCATTTCACCATGACGTTTTTCCATATTCATCATCATAGTAATAGGCACACCTCCGGCAATCCATTGATCAGCAGGAGCTGTTGTATTACGAATAGAAGACATATAACCTGTTTTACCGTTAGCAATTAACGCTGAAGCAGCATAACCTAAAGAATAACAATAGTCAGCATCGTAATTTGAAGGAGCAGCACAACGACCTTCATATCCAAAGAAGTGAACTTGAGAAGCAAATTTACCTACAAATTTACCTTGTTCTTTCCATTCAGCAAGTTTATTGCCAACCATCTCAGCAAGTAATTTTTCAGTTTCAATCAATGAAACCTGAACATTACCGTGAGGGTCACGATCTAATGTCAACTGACGAGCAACTCCTTCTGGAAGACTTGCATATATTTCAGCATTAACCTTAGATAGTTTAGAAATAATATAATCGCGTTGATGAGACTTCTTAATATGAGAGAACTCTTCTGCATTGCTTGCCAAGAAATCATTTAATTCAGAAATCAAAGCTTTCATTGCAGGAATAAATTCAATCAGACCTTCAGGAATTAATACTGTACCGAAGTTTTTACCTTGAGCTGCACGAGCAGCTACTGAATTAGCAACATAAGTAACAACGTCATCAAGTGACATGTTCTTTGCTTCTACTTCTTCAGATACGATACAAACATTTGGTTGAACTTGCAAAGCACATTCCAAAGCAATATGAGAAGCAGAACGTCCCATTAGCTTGATAAAGTGCCAGTATTTACGTGCAGAGTTACAGTCTCTTTGAATATTACCAATAACTTCTGAGTAAACTTTACATGCTGTATCAAAACCAAATGAAGTTTCGATCATTTCATTTTTCAAGTCACCATCAATTGTTTTTGGACATCCGATTACTTGTACACCATACTTCTTTGCAGCATAATATTCTGCCAAAACACAAGCATTTGTATTTGAATCATCACCACCAATAATAACGATTGCTTTGATACCCAGTTCACGAATGATTTTCAAACCTTTTTCAAACTGTTCTGCAGTTTCAAGTTTTGTACGGCCAGAACCAATCATATCAAAACCACCAGTATTACGATATTCATCAATAATATCTGCAGTTAATTCCATATAATTGTGATCAACCAATCCACCAGGACCTAAAATAAAGCCATAAAGTTTGCTATCTGGATTTAACTTCTTTACTCCGTCGAAAATTCCAGAAATTACATTATGACCACCAGGAGCCTGACCGCCGGAAAGAATAACCCCTACATTTATTGCAGGACATTCTACTTTTACGTCTGATTCAACAAATTTCACGATAGGCATCCCATAGGTGTTTGGGAACAATTCTTTGATTGCATGCTGGTCAGCAACAGATTGTGTAGGTTCACCCTCACTAGCTTTTACTGCTCCACACAATGCTTTAGGCAACTTTGGTTGGTAAGCTGCTCTGGCAATTTGTAATGCGCTTTTAGTCATTTTTTCTATATTTGTTTAAAGTGTGTTAGGCTTTTATTAATAAGCGTCGCAAATTTCGCTTTTTTTTCTGAATTATAAAAACTATTCTAGCTTAAAACTAAATTTTTCAAAAATCAATATTATAATATAAAGTTCATGTAACAAATCTCATAATTTTAAACTAATACAAAGAGGAATAAAGGTTGCATAGATTAAAACTACTACATTTAACAACAACTATTTATCAAAAGTTACTGTACAAACATTAAAAATTTCACATTATTGATATACTTTTTCTACTATAATATTTTTTAATAGAAACAATTCAGAACTTCAGAAAAAGTCTTTATCTTTACCACAATTTACATATTAGTATTAACTTAAAAAAGAAAGATTATGTCAAGCAGAAGAAACTTAAAAAAACAAGTAAACTATATTGCCGGTGAATTATTTACAGAGTGTATGATCAACAGCTTATTCGTTCCTGGAACAGATAAAGCAAAAGCTGACGAATTAATGGCTGATGTTCTGGAAATGCAGCAGGAATTCATTAGTCGTCTTAGTCATACTCAACCTGGACAAGTTAAGCAATTCTATAAAAAATACCATGAAGATTTGAACGCAAGCATTAAAGCTATAGTTGATAAAATTGGTGCGCTTAACTAAAAATACAAGGACAACAACAAAAGAATGAAGAAAGCAATTTGTAGTTTCATCTATCACAAATTATTAGGATGGAAATCAGTGGTTAATGTAGAAGATTTCGATAAACAAATTATTTGTGCTGCACCACACACTAGTAACTGGGATTTTATTATCGGCAAATTATTTTATGCATCTATTAAAAGAAAAACAGCTTTTATGATGAAAAAAGAATGGTTTTTCTTTCCTCTGGGTAGCATTTTAAAATGTATGGGAGGTATTCCTGTAGATCGCGGAAGAAAAAATTCTATGGTTGAACAAGTGGCAAATATAATAGAAAGCAGCCAAAAATTTAGTTTAGCAATCACTCCGGAAGCTACTCGATCAAGAAACCCAAATTGGAAAAAAGGTTTTTATTATATTGCACTGAAAGCCAATATTCCTATTGTATTAGTAGCAGTTGACTATCCTACTAAAACAATTACAGCAGAAAAAGTGGTTATTCCTTCTGGAGATATTGAAAAAGATATGCGCGAGATAAAGCTATATTACAATCAATTTGAAGGGAAAAATCCAGAAAATTTTGCTACTGGTTTATAAAATACAAATGTAATGAAGACGGCTTTGCGTATTTCACTGGCACAGATAGACATTGAGTGGGAAAACATACAAGAGAATCTTCGCAGACTTGAAATAAAACTTCAGGCATTAAGCGGAAAGACTGATATTGTTGTGTTACCAGAAATGTTTTCAACCGGTTTTACTATGCAAAGCCATCTTTTTGCTGAAACAATTAATGGAGATACCATTTCCACTCTGAGGAAATGGGCCACAAAATATAATTTGGCTCTTGTAGGGAGTTTTATTTGTTCAGAAAATGAAGCATATTACAATAGAGCTTTTTTTCTGGCTCCCAATAATGAAGAGTACTTCTATGACAAACGTCATCTTTTTAGAATGGGCAATGAACCTAAACATTTCTCAGCTGGAAACAAACGCTGTATTTTCAACTGGCAAGGATGGAAAATATGCTTGTTAATCTGTTATGATTTGCGTTTTCCTGTATGGTCAAGAAATGTAATCAATGAATATGATCTTCTTATCTTTGTAGCTAACTGGCCTGCTAGTCGTAGTCGTGCCTGGGATACATTATTATGTGCACGTGCCATTGAAAATCAAAGCTATGTATGTGGTGTAAATCGCATAGGGAATGATGCTATGGGGATTTCGTATAATGGAGGATCTGCTCTTTACAATATGAGAGGAGAGAATCTTGTTAACTTCACTAAAGATGAAGAAGGTATTCGTACCGTAAACCTTGAGATCGACTCCCTCCGTTCTTTTCGAACTAAGTTTCCAGCTTGGCGTGATGCCGATTTCTTCTCTCTATAATAGTAAACTTTATATATTTCTTTTTCTTGTTTACTAATTTAATAATAAAATTTTTTATTAATTATATATTATTTTCGATAAAATATAGATTAAATAAGAAGAAATATATATCTTTGTGATTCTGATAAAAAAATCTAATCGTAATAATAAAAAGTATTATGAAGACTAATCTAAGTTCACAAATCACACTAAATCGGGTTTCAACAAAATACTACAAACCTGAAAATGCATTTGAACGTTCTGTTCTAACTCGTTTTGAAAAGATCCCTACCGATATTTATGAATCAGTAGATGAAGGTGCCCACCAAATAGCTACAGAAATAGCCTTCACCATCAGGGAAAAGCAAAAGGCTGGACGTTTCTGCGTTATGGCTCTTCCTGGCGGAAATTCTCCACGCTCTATATTCGATGAATTAGTTCGTATGCATCGCGAAGAAGCTCTTAGTTTTCGCAATGTTATTGTATTTACTCTCTATGAATATTATCCATTAGCACCTGATGCCGTAAACAGCAATCTGAAGACATTGCAAACAATGTTCTTAGATCAGGTAGATATTAATAAACAAAATATATTTAGTCCTGACGGTACAATTCCTAAAGATACAATTTTTGAACATTGTCGCTTGTACGAACAAAGAATTGAAAGCTTTGGTGGAATTGATATTTTATTATTAGGAATTGGTCGCGTAGGAAATATTGGTTTTAACGAACCTGGATCACAGGCAAATTCAAATACACGTCTGATTTTATTAGACAATACATCACGAAATGATGCTGCCAAGTTATTTGGTGGAACAGAAAATGTTCCTATCAGTTCTATTACAATGGGTATTTCAACTATACTTGCTGCAAAGAAAATATTCCTGATGGCATGGGGAGATGATAAGGCTCAAATGATAAAAGAAACAGTAGAAGGCAAAGTTACTGATACAATTCCAGCATCATACTTACAGATGCACAACAAAACTCGTGTTGCTATTGATCTTTCTGCTGCATCAAATCTTACACGTATACAGCGTCCTTGGCTAGTTACTTCATGCGAATGGAACGATAAATTAATCCGTAGTGCAATTGTATGGCTTTGTATGTTGACTAAAAAACCTATTCTTAAGTTAACTAACAAGGACTACAACGAAAACGGACTTAGCGAGTTATTAGCTCTTTTCGGTTCTGCATACAATGTTAACATAAAGATATTTAATGATTTACAGCATACTATTACAGGATGGCCAGGTGGAAAGCCAAATGCCGATGACACATACCGTCCTGAACGTGCAAAGCCATATCCTAAACGTGTAATTGTATTTTCTCCTCACCCGGATGATGATGTAATTTCTATGGGAGGTACTGTAAGACGTCTTGTTGAGCAAAAACATGATGTACATGTTGCTTATGAAACATCTGGAAACATTGCGGTTGGAGATGAAGAAGTAGTACGTTTCATGCATTTCATAAACGGTTTCAATCAGCTTTTTGACGCAAATAGCGATGTTATAGATAAGAAATACAAAGAAATCAGAGCATTTATCAATAACAAAAAAGAAGGAGATTTTGACAATGCAGATATGCTTCGTCTTAAAGGATTAATTCGTAGAGGAGAAGCTCGCACAGCTTGTTCATATGCAGGTATCAAATCAGATCATGTTCATTTCCTTGACCTTCCTTTTTATGAAACAGGAAAGATTCAAAAATCTCCTATTTCTGAAAAAGATGTTGAAATAGTACGTGCTCTACTTCAGGAAGTGAAACCTCATCAGATTTTTGTGGCAGGTGACTTAGCCGACCCACACGGTACTCACCGTGTTTGTACTGATTCTGTTCTTGCTGCTATTGATTTGGAGAAAAGTGAAAAATGGATGAAAGAGTGCCGTATCTGGATGTACCGAGGTGCATGGGCAGAATGGGAAATTGAACACATTGAAATGGCTGTTCCTATTTCTCCGGAAGAATTGAGGCTGAAAAGAAATACTATTTTGAAGCATCAGTCACAAATGGAAGGTGCGCCATTCCTTGGCAATGATGAGCGTTTATTCTGGCAACGTTCTGAAGATCGTAACCGCAGTACTGCTGCATTATACGATAGTTTAGGATTAGCATCCTATGAAGCAATCGAAGCTTTTGTAGAATATATACCTCTATAACTTCATAAATAAATTAAAGAATCCACGGATTAACACAGATTAGCAATAAATTCTGTAACAATCCGTGGATTCTCTTTATTTAAAAATGTACTTTTGTGTATAAAATCACGAAAGATGAAGATAAAGTACATTTTATTTCTCCTTTTAATCGTTTTCGCGGTAAAAGGCACAGCACAAGATATAGACAAAAACGTAGAAGAACGTTTAAAAAACTTTTTTGAGAATTACACTTGTTCTACTGCACAAATTGGAAAAACTAATTTAAGCAGCTTTAAGATTGACTATGATGCCAAGAAATTGGATATATATGCTTCGGAAAGTTTTGCTTATCAACCATTTCTTCCCGAAATAGTTGAAGGTATTTATCGCCATATTTCACAGATTCTCCCTGGCCCTGTATGCTATTTTAAAACTACAGTTTACAGTGATGGTAAACCTATCGAAGAACTGATTCCTAACATATACAGAAAAAGAAAGAAAGACAAATCGCGCTTATCGGGAGATATTGATTATAAAGGGACTCCCTGGGTAAATAACATCTCGCACCCTATTGATATTTCACGAGGACTACAAAGCAGACACATTGCGCTTTGGCAAAGTCACGGTAAATATTTCAAAAACGGAAACGGGAATGAGACTATTAACGGGGATGGAAATGGAGCTGGGAAAGGAAACGGCAGTAAAAATGGTGCCGGAGATGGTAAATGGCTATGGCAACGTCCTCGATTATTTTGCACATCCGAAGATTTGTTTACTCAGTCAATAGTAATTCCATATCTAATACCCATGCTTGAGAATGCAGGGGCTAATGTTTTTACACCTCGTGAAAGAGATATTCAGAAAAATGAAGTTATAGTTGACAATGATAATAAACAATCAGAATCATTATACATTGAAGTCAAGAATAGAAAGAGATACTGGAACACAAGCGATATTGCTGGATTTGCACAAAGAAAAAGCAGTTATCAGGATGGAGAAAATCCATTTAAAGATGGAACTATTCGTTATATAAAAACAGAAAACAAAAAGAACAAAGCTTTTGCTGAGTGGGTTCCTAATATTCCTGAAGAGGGAGAATATGCAGTTTATGTATCATACCAGACTTTACCGGAAAGTGTTTCGGACGCAAAATATACTGTAATCCATAAAGGTGGGGCAACTGAATTTACTGTAAACCAGAAGATAGGCGGAGGTACATGGGTTTATCTTGGAACCTTTTCCTTTGATAAAGGATCTAACGACTATGGAATGGTTATTTTGAGTAATGAAAGTAAAGAAAAAGGGGTTGTTTGCGCAGATGCCGTCCGCTTTGGCGGCGGTATGGGCAATATTTCTCGTGGAGGAACATTAAGCGGCTTACCTCGCTACCTGGAAGGAGCCCGATATTATGCACAGTGGTCAGGAATGCCTTATTCTATTTATGGAGACGAAAAACGAATAAATGATTATGCTGATGATATAAACACCCGCTCACGGATGATTAATTACTTATCTGGCGGTTCGGTTTATAATCCAAAAGAAAAAGGGGTTGGAATTCCTTTTGAAATGACAATGGCTTTACACAGTGATGCCGGATATACGTCTAATGGCACACCCATAGGCTCTCTCGGAGTATACACAACAGACTTTAATAACAGCAAATTGCATTCGGGAATTTCTCGTTATGCATCCAGAGATCTGACTGATATAATGATTACTCAGCTAAAGTCGGACATAAATTCACAGTTCGACATTCAGTGGAACCGCAGAGGAATGTGGGATAAAAACTACAGCGAAACCAGACTTCCGGCTGTGCCTTCTGCAATACTTGAATTTCTATCTCATCAGAACTTTACTGATATGACACTCGGACACGATCCGAACTTTAAGTTTGCAGTGGGACGCTCTATTTATAAATCAATTCTTCGGTTTGTAACTTCGCAACACGATGAAGAATGTGTAGTGCAACCCTTACCTGCGAGTCATTTTGCTATAAAGTTCGGGAAAAAGAAGAATACAGTAAATCTTTCATGGAAACCCGTGGAAGATCCTCTCGAGTCATCAGCAAAACCGCATAGTTATATTGTTTATACCCGCATAGGTAATTTCGGATTCGACAATGGTGTGGTTGTAGAAGGAACATCATATACTGCTAAAATAGAGCCCGAACTGATCTATAGTTTTAAGGTATCCTCAGTAAATAAAGGGGGTGAAAGCTTCCCTTCCGAAATTCTTTCAGCCTACAAAGCTAAAAAAGAAAAAGAAAGAGTTCTGATTATCAATGGATTTGATAGAATAAGCGGTCCGGCTATAGTAAACAATCCAGATTCTGCTGGGTTCGATCTTAGAAAAGATCCGGGAGTATCTTACAAATACAACATTTCATACTGTGGATATCAAACTGGATTTGATCGTAAGAATGCGGGTAAAGAAACTCAGGGAGGATTAGGATACAGCGGTAGCGAGCTTGAAGGATTAAAAATAGCGGGAAACACATTCGACTATTCTTTTATACATGGAAAAGCAATTCAGGCTACTCCTGGATTTTCGTTTGTTTCATGCAGTAACGAAGCGGTAGAAAGTGGTCAGATAAAGCTAAACGATTATAAGATTGTTGATTATATTCTAGGGTTACAAAAAGAAGAGTCTACTACTATCAAGTTAATCAACAAAAGGTATAAGACTTTCACTCCTAAAATGAAAGAGCTCATTACCAGATACTGCCATAAAGGAGGTAATATAATGGTGAGTGGTTCCTACGTTGGTAGTGATATGAGTTCAAATGAAGACAGAGGTTTCACAGAAGACGTACTTAAATACAGCTTTGAAAGCAGCATGCAAAACAGAATATCCGGAAATATCTTTGGACTGGGACGTAAATTTACAATACCAAGAGAAATGAATGAAAAAATTTACTCGGTTCCGTCGCCCGATTGTATTGTTCCGGTCTCAAATGCTTTTCCTGTATTTAAATATGTAGATGAAAACAGAAGTGCAGGTACTGCCTACAAAGGTGATTATCGGACGTTTATAATGGGATTTCCTTTTGAAACAATCGATACAGATACTCATCGGGCAGAAATCATGGCAGGAATACTTCAGTTTTTAAATGGAAGATAGGTGGAATCTCATTATAATTTATATCTTTGTGAGTAGTATAAACCTAAAAACTAGAATACCATGTACACAATACAAGCAAACACATCAGGAACCAGAACGATGGAAATTTCAGAAGAAAATCTGCAAACCATTCGTAAATTTATGCTTTTCCAGCACTTAATAAGCAGCACAGGTGTAGTAGAAGAACAGGATCTTGAAAAATTAAAAATGAATATTCGTTCATTGATAGCTTCTCAGGAAGATGACTGCAAAGATTTACTGGATTTGTGTATAGATATTATCTATCACAATAACATGAAAGCATTCGGACTGCAACAACTAATCAATCTTTATAAAGAGTGGGATGCTAAATATCCTGCTGAAATTATAGAAGAAACTGTTGAAGAGTAATAATTACGTCTACTTCATTACACATTCATATTCCAGTCATTTAACCTGAATATACAATTATTTTAAGGTAAAATCCGTATCTTTGCTGCCATGAAAGAGTACAGATTAACAGATTGGCTGCCTACCACAAAAAAAGAAGTGGAGCTACGTGGATGGAATGAAGTAGACGTAATCCTTTTTTCCGGGGATGCTTATATTGATCATCCTTCGTTCGGAGCGGCAGTTATCGGACGTATTCTTGAAGCTGATGGGCTTAAGGTAGCAATTATTCCTCAGCCCAACTGGCGTGATGATCTCAGGGATTTTAAAAAGCTGGGACGTCCTCGTCTATTTTTTGGTATCGCTCCAGGATGCATGGACTCGATGGTAAATCATTATACAGCCAACCGCCGACTAAGATCGGATGATGCTTATACTCCTGATGGTCGTGCTGATATGCGCCCCGACTATCCAACGATTGTCTATACTCAAATTCTAAAAAAGCTATATCCTGATGTTCCTGTAGTATTGGGAGGTATTGAAGCATCCATGCGCCGACTTACTCATTATGATTACTGGCAGGATAAACTACATAAAAGTATCTTAATAGACTCTGGTGCCGATATTTTGATATATGGAATGGGTGAAAAACCTATTACTGAGCTTTGTCGGCAAATGCAGAAAGATATCCCGTTTCATAAAATAACAGAGATTCCACAAACGGTATACATTACATCAAAAGGTGATACCCCCAAAGGGGAAAAAGAAAACGATATTTTCCTCCATTCTCACGAAGAGTGTCTGAAAGATAAAAAGAAACAAGCGGAAAACTTTCGTCATATTGAAGAAGAAAGCAATAAGATGGAAGCTTCACGCATACTGCAAGCTGTTGATGATAAAGTGGTAGTTGTTAATCCACCCTACCCTCCTATGACGGAAGCAGAGCTGGACCGATCTTTTGATTTACCATATACCCGTCTTCCTCATCCTAAATATAAAGGGAAAAGAATTCCGGCTTTTGATATGATTAAATTTTCTGTTAATATCCATCGGGGATGTTTTGGAGGATGTGCTTTCTGTACCATTTCTGCTCATCAGGGAAAGTTTATTGTTTCACGCAGTAAAGACTCTATTTTAAAGGAAGTAAAACAGATTGTAGATCAGCCGGACTTCAAAGGATACCTTAGTGATCTTGGCGGACCATCTGCTAATATGTATCGCATGGGCGGAAAGGATCTTAAGATTTGCAGAAAGTGCAAGCGTCCTTCTTGCATTCATCCCAAAGTATGTCCTAACTTAAATACGGATCATCGTCCACTGCTTGATATTTATCATTCAGTAGATGCGATTAAAGGAATAAAGAAATCATTTATTGGTAGCGGAGTACGTTATGACTTATTACAGTATGATAGTAAGGACCCGGAAATAAACCGTTCTACTGTTGAGTATACCCGCGAGCTAATTGCTAAGCATGTTAGCGGACGACTCAAGGTGGCTCCGGAACATACTTCCGACAAAGTGCTCAACTTTATGCGAAAGCCCTCTTTCTCACAGTTTCAACAGTTCAAGAGAACCTTTGATAAGCTGAACAAGGAACTAAACATGAAACAGCAGCTGATTCCATATTTCATATCCTCTCACCCGGGATGTAAGGAAGAGGATATGGCTGAGCTGGCTGTTATTACCAAGAACCTGGATTTCCATTTGGAGCAGGTGCAGGACTTTACTCCTACTCCTATGACTGTTTCTACCGAAGCTTATTATACCGGATATCATCCGTACACTTTGGAACCAATTTTCACAGCCCATAATCCGAAAGAAAAATTAGCCCAACGCCAGTTCTTCTTCTGGTATCAGCGCGAATATAAAAATCAGATTATTAATGAACTGAGAAAGCTAGGACGAAAAGATTTAATAGACAAGTTATACGGAAAATAAGGAACGATTGCGCTCTATCAGCCATTCGCCAATAAATTAAATCCATTGGCGGAGGACTGAGAATTATTGGTGAAGGAATAAAAATGATTGGTGAATAACCTTCAACATATACGGTTTCGTTTAAAGATATAAAAAAGAGGGTATGTTACAGCTCCGCAAGTATCTGTGCAACCCACTTTAGTTTCGTTTAAAAGTATTGGAAGAGTGCTTTTACTTCGCATTATTATAACATTCTGCGAAGAAAATAATTTCAACCATCACTACCCTCACTTTTTCTTATAACATCATTAATTTCAATGCATTAGCTGGTGATGGTAGCATTTTCAACCATCACCAATCACTCACTTTTAGTGTCATCTCTCACCATTTCAGCAATAAAATCGGTAATTTGCAGTGTATATTTCTAAAAGAGACAGGGGAAATAAGGAATATACCCCCTATTATCTTTTATTTTTAAGCTTTACATAACATACATCTCGCTAAGAATGCCGGCAGCTGTTTCTACATCATCGATGTTCTTTATAATCATACTTCTGCGATTATGTTGCTCACGCAACTGACAGTTACGCGAATATTTCTGCAAGTAAGTAATCACCTTATCGAAAGCTTCCGATTGATAGTATGGCGACTCTGGATTATTAACAAAGAAAAGCGTCATTTTTCCTGCTTTCAGGAATACTTTTTCTACTCCTAATTTCTTTGCAAAACGGCGAAGACGAACTATACGCATCAGTTCAAGCCCTTCTTTTGGTATTTTGCCAAAACGATCCTCCAGGCGATATTGGAAATCCAGCACCTCCTGATCCGTTTCCATACTATCCAGTTCACGGTAAAGCAACATTCTTTCGCTACTGCTAGGAATATATTCGTCCGGGAAAAGTAATTCCAAATCACTTTCTACCATACATTCCTGCACAAAGCCCTCTCCGCTTATCTTTTCTTCTCCGACAGCAAGCTCCTCAGCATAAAGTTCAGCAAACTCATCTGTCTTCAGCTCATGCACAGCTTCATTCAAAATCTTTTGATAGGTTTCATATCCCAAATCGGCAATGAAACCGCTTTGCTCAGCACCCAACATATTTCCGGCACCACGAATATCAAGATCCTGCATGGCAATATGAATACCACTGCCAAGATCACTAAAGTTTTCAATAGCCTGCAAACGGCGCTTGGCTTCGGTAGTGAGACTGCTAAGCGGCGGTGCCAGTAAGTAACAGAATGCCTTTTTGTTTCCTCGTCCCACACGACCACGCAACTGGTGAAGATCACTCAAGCCAAAGTTCTGTGCATTGTTAATAATGATAGTATTTACATTAGGAATATCAATACCACTTTCAATAATTGAAGTTGCTATCAATATATCATAGTCGTAATTAATAAAATCAAGAATTATTTTTTCCAGTTTTTCAGGTTCCATCTGTCCATGTCCCACGCAAATGCGGGCATCCGGAACCAAGCGATGAATCAAGCCTTCCAGTTCATAGATATTCTGAATACGGTTATTCACGAGAAAAACCTGACCATTCCTACTCATTTCAAAATTAATTGCCTCACCAATAATATCTTCATTGAAAGTATGAACTTCTGTCTGTATAGGGTATCGGTTAGGCGGTGGAGTACTGATAACCGAAAGATCGCGAGCACCCATCAATGAGAACTGCAAAGTTCTAGGAATAGGTGTTGCCGTCATAGTCAGCGTATCCACATTTACCTTTAATTGTCTGAGTTTCTCTTTCACAGACACTCCAAACTTTTGTTCTTCGTCAACGATTAACAATCCAAGATCTTTAAACTTTATCTGTTTGCCAATAATTTTGTGTGTGCCAATCAGCACACCAATCTTCCCGTCTTTGAGGTCGTTCAGTATATTTTTCACTTCATTCGGTTTACGGGCACGACTCAGATAGTCTACTCTGCAAGGAAAATCCTTTAAACGTTCACTAAATGTTTTGTAATGTTGTAAAGCCAAAACAGTAGTCGGCACCAAAACCGCTACTTGCTTATTATCCGTAGCAGCTTTAAATGCAGCGCGAACAGCAATCTCTGTTTTTCCAAAACCAACATCCCCACATACCAGGCGATCCATCGGCATTTCACGCTCCATATCCGACTTCACGTCTTGTGTAGTTTTCAGCTGATCGGGTGTATCTTCATAAATAAATGAAGCTTCAAGTTCGTGTTGCAGGAATGAATCGGGGCTAAAACTAAAGCCTTTTTCATCTTTCCGTTGAGAATAAAGTTTAATCAAATCACGGGCTATATCCTTTATTTTCGATTTAGTTCTATCTTTCAGTTTTTCCCATGCACCGGTTCCCAGTTTGTTTAAGCGAGGAGGTTCCCCTTCCTTACCTTTATATTTAGATACCTTATGCAAAGAATGGATACTAACAAAGACTACATCCTCGTTCTGATAAACCAATTTGATTACTTCCTGAGAGGTGTTTCCATTTGGAATCCTTATTAATCCGGCGAATTTACCTACTCCATGGTCAGTATGTACCACATAATCGCCAACCTGAAACTGGTTCAGTTCCTTTAATGTAAGAGCCACCTTACCACTTCTGGCATTGTCACTCTTTAAGTTATACTTATGAAAACGGTCGAATATCTGATGATCGGTAAAGAAACAGCAGCGCAACGTATTATCAACAAATCCCTCATGAATAGTTTTATCTACTGCTATAAAAGGAATATGATCGTTCCGGTCATCAAAAATAGCCTTGATACGATCCGTTTGCTTTGCACTGTCCGACAATATATAAATCTGATAGTTCTGCTCCAGATAACTCTTCAGCGAACTACTTACCAAATCAAAGTTCTTATGAAAAATAGGCTGTGCAGAGAAATCAAAATCCACCTTAGCCTCAGGAGTTCCGGTTGGTTTATTACCAAACTCAATGCGATGAAAATCTAAAGCACGGACAGTAAATTCAGAACCATCAATCAGCTTTTGTTCCAGATTCACATATTCCTGCCCATCTTGTTCCTGTGCAATTATAGCCTGTGGAGAAAGAGCCTCATCGTGTACAGCCTGAATCCGTTCGCGTAACCACAAGAAATCTTTGGTTCCAAGAATTGTTTCTTCCGGTATAAAGTCTAGGAAAGAGACCTCCTCACCTACTCCTTTTGTAAGTTCGGGCACAATAGAAATATTAGTCTTCTTTTCTTTGGATAGCTGAGTATCAACTTCAAAGCTTCTGATACTTTCTACTTCATCTCCAAAGAAATCTATACGATAAGGATATTCTGATGAAAAAGAAAACACATCAATAATACTTCCACGCACAGCATATTGTCCGGGCTCGTAAACATAATCCACACGTTCAAAACCGTAATTATACAGAACTTCCGTAATGAATCCAGTATCAACTTGTTCGCCAACCTGCAGTTTCAATGTCTTATCGGTGAGTTCATTACGCGAAACAACTTTTTCGGCCAACGCATCCGGATAAGTCACTACACACAAAGGTTCTTCCGTTTTTTGCAAACGGCTCAGCACTTCTGTACGTAGAATCTCATTGGCAGCATCCTTTTGTCCGTACTTTATTGCTCTACGATAAGATGAAGGAAAGAACAAAATCTTATCTGCCCCGTTTATCTGAGTAAGATCATGATAAAAATATCCTGCTTCCTCGAGGTCACCTAAAATAAAAACAAACGATTTTTTGCTACTTTTAAGAAGAGTGGAAAAAATAAGAGCTGCAGAAGAGGCACAAAGCCCCCCCAGAAAAATCTTCTTTACCGAGGATTCTTCAAGCAGCTTTGCCGTAGCCCCAATCCCGGGATGCTTGGCATATAAGCTTTGCAATTCTGATATATTCATAAAAACAATCTGTTTTTTCACCTCAGAATATGAATAAACTTGCAATTTTATCCTTATCGAAACTGTTATATAGATATAATAACAAACAAAAAAAAAGGAATAAATGCCAACTGTGGTGAAAAGAATTTAATCTTCACTGCAAAATTACTAAAAAAATATGGTTCTCTTTTGCAGGTACAATAAATTAACTACTTTTGTCTTACTAATTATACAACAAATTTATGCAAGCCTCCGACAGTATCGTTATTATTCCAACCTATAATGAAAAGGAAAACATTGAAAATATAATCCGCGCAGTTTTCGGATTAGATAAAATATTTCACATATTAATCATTGAAGATGGTTCACCGGACGGCACAGCTTCTATCGTGAAACGACTACAACTTGAGTTTCCTGAACGTTTGTTTATGATTGAACGTAAGGGAAAGCTTGGACTTGGTACAGCATACATCACTGGTTTTAAATGGGCTATAGAAAATAAATACGATTTTATTTTTGAAATGGATGCCGATTTTTCTCACAGCCCTAATGATTTGCCTCGTCTTTATCACGCATGTACAGTTCTGGGAGGAGATGTAGCCATCGGTTCACGCTATGTAAGTGGTGTAAACGTGGTGAACTGGCCAATGGGACGAGTACTTATGTCTTACTTTGCATCAAAATATGTTCGTTTTATCACAGGTATTCCGGTTGCAGATACCACTGCCGGATTTAAATGCTACCGCCGTGAAGTATTGGAAACTATTGAACTGGATAAAATAAAGTTCAAGGGATATGCATTCCAGATTGAGATGAAATTCATGGCTTATAAGTCTGGCTTCAATATATTGGAAGTCCCTGTGATTTTCATTAACCGTGAATTGGGTTCCTCAAAAATGAACAGTGGAATATTCGGAGAAGCAGTAATGGGAGTTCTTCAATTAAAATTTGATAGTTTCTTCCGCAAATACCCTCAAAAGAAATGAAACGTACACTTATCAAAGACGCCACGATTATAAACGAAGGGCGCAGTTTTACAGGCTCTGTTATAATTGAAGATGACAAAATAGCCAAAGTTATAGAAGGAGCTGTAACAACCGAAGACACGTATACCGAAATAATTGATGCAAAAGGTAAATATCTTATTCCTGGAGTTATCGATGACCATGTGCATTTCCGCGAACCGGGACTGACACAAAAGGCAGATATTACAAGTGAAAGCCGGGCTGCTGCTGCAGGAGGTGTTACCTCTTTTATGGATATGCCGAATACAATGCCTCAAACTACGGACCTTGATGCATTAAATGCTAAGTTTCAGCTGGGAGCAGAAAAGAGTTTAATCAACTACTCTTTTTACTTCGGTGCTACAAATACAAATTCCGATCTGCTTTCTCAGTTAGATCCTCACCGTGTGTGCGGAGTTAAGCTTTTTATGGGCTCGAGCACAGGAAATATGCTGGTTGATCGCAAAGAAAGTCTGATGAAAGTCTTTAGCGGAACCGATTTGCTGATCGCTGCTCACTGCGAAGATCCTGTAATTATTGCACAGAACACCCGCCTTGCCAAAGAAAAGTACGGCGATGATCCCGATATTATTCATCATCCGATGATTAGAAGCGATGAAGCATGTTATGCATCTTCAGCATTGGCAGTTGAATTGGCTGAAAAGGCAGGTGCCAGACTACATGTTCTTCATATTTCTACAGCCAAAGAACTTGATCTGTTTAAAGATGTACCGATCAAGGAGAAGAAAATTACAGCAGAAGTCTGCGTTTCCCATCTTATTTTCGACGATACATGGTACAAGAAGTTAGGTACACGCATTAAATGCAACCCGGCAATAAAAACAGTAATTGACAGAGCAGTATTATTAAATGCCATCACAGAAAATCGCATTGACGTAATTGCAACAGACCATGCACCGCATTTACTAAGTGATAAAGAAGGTGGTGCCTTACGTGCAACTTCGGGAATGCCTATGATTCAGGTTTCATTGATCTCTATGCTCGAGTTTGCTAAACCTCAAATTTTCACAAAGGAACAGGTTGTGCAAAAAATGTGTCATGCTCCGGCAGAGCTTTTCCAGATACATAATCGTGGATATATACGCGAAGGCTACCAGGCCGACTTGGTAATTGTAAACCCTAACGCAGAATGGAAACTTACTAATGATAAGATTCTCAGCAAATGTGGCTGGAGCCCATTGGAAGGTTTAAAGTTCTATAACAAAGTAGAACGTACTTTTGTTAATGGACATACTGTATACTCTGACGGACAACTAGATGATTCATATCGCGGACAGGAACTTAGATTCAGATAAACTATGGTAACTTCATATAAAATTCATGAGCTTGTAGAGTATATTGACTGGCTTTACTTTTTCCACGCATGGAGATTGGGAGCACAGTTCGGTCAAATATCTGATATTCACGGGTGCGATGCCTGCCGTGCACAATGGCTTGCCAGCTTTCCGGAGGAAGAACGCTCAAAAGCGGCCGAAGCTATGCAACTTTTCAAGGAAGCAAACAGAATGCTTAACCAACTAGATAAAGATTATGAAGTTAAAGTAATGTTTGAACTGTTCGATTCTAATTCAGACGGAGATAATCTTATTGTAGGAGACGTTGTGATTCCGTTGCTTCGTCAGCAGGTACGTAAAAAAGACAATGAACCCTATTTATGTTTAAGTGATTTTGTCCGTCCGCTTTCATCGGGAATAAAAGACACAGTGGGTGTATTTGCATCGAGTGTTGACCCTGAAATGGAGAGAACATACGAAGACGATCCATATAAACATATATTGGTTCAAACATTGACCGACCGCCTTGCTGAAGCTGCTGTTGAAAAGATGCACGAGTACGTACGAAAAGTAGCCTGGGGATATGCCAAAGATGAAAATCTGACTATAAAAGACATGCTGAAAGTGAAGTATCAAGGCATTCGTCCGGCTGTGGGATATCCATCCATCCCCGATCAATCTATCAATTTTTTACTGAATGATTTGATTGATATGAGTAAGATTGGAATTAAACTCACAGAAAACGGAGCAATGTATCCTCATGCTTCTGTAAGCGGAATAATAATCTCGCATCCTGCATCAAGCTATTTTTCTATCGGAAAAATAGGAGAAGACCAGTTGAAGGATTATGCCCGCAGAAGAAACATGGAAGAATCTGTAATGAGAAAGTTTCTTGCAGCCAACTTATAATCGACCTTATAAGTTGAGACTCTGTTTTTTAAGTAATATATAACCAATAATAATATAAAATTAATAGAATAGTTCATTTAAAGACCTACACCTTTATAATAGAAAGTGTAGACTAAAAGAATAAAAGGTCTAGGCCTTATCTATATACACCCTACTGCTTTGAAAAAACAATTAGTTAAAAAAAGTATTAGGTTCCCTGAAATTTTGTGATTTTTCCCTGTTACTCACGACTAATTAAGTGATTTAGCAAATGGACGAGACAAGAATAAACAAGGAATTAGAGCAGGAGTTTACGGCATGCATCAAAGAATATGAGCGTGTCATATACAAAGTCTGCTATTTATACACCACTAAGTCAGTAACGCTTAATGATTTATATCAGGAAGCTGTACTGAATATCTGGCGGGCTTTCCCGAACTTTCGGCGCGAATGCAAAATATCTACATGGATATATCGCATAACGTTGAATACTTGCATCTCATTCATTCGTAAAGAAAAAAATATACCAGAGATAGTTTCACTGACACAAGAAGCAGAATGGTTAACAGAAGAGGAAGACAGTTTCCGGGAAATGCTGGTGGAATTATATAGGCTCATAAATTGTTTGGGACAACTCGACAAGTCAATTATCCTTCTCTATCTGGAGAATAAGGACTATGCAGAAATTGCAGAGATTACCGGATTAACGGTTACTAATATTGCAACCAAACTGAGCAGAATAAAAGATAAATTAAGAAAAATGCCTCACAACTAAATATTGAACAATGGAACTTGATGAATTGAAAAAGTCGTGGGATATACTGGATAACCGACTAAAAAAGGAAGAAATATTAGATGAGCATACATTAAGCAAACTAATCAACGAACGAACAAAGCAAACGCATAGCTCGATGAAGAAAATGCTAATGTACTCGAAAGCGACTCTGATAGTAGGCTTTCTTGCAATTATTGGTTTAAGTTATTATTTACTGACAGCAGATCATAACAATAAAGAATACTGTTTATGGATTTTTATATGGGGAATGCTTTGCTTTGGTATGATATGGGATAGCTTAGGATACATGTATCTGAAAAGTATTGATATAGAAAAAATGCCACTCGTAACTATCGTTAAAAAGGTTACTGCCTATCACCGGAATTTTATCATTGAATGTTTTGTGGCAGCTCTCTTTTTCTTATCAGCTTTTTTAATGCAGGCATTCTGTCTTGACCTGCTAGCGCTGAATCTAATTACCATATTAGTGTTTCTCGGAGTATGGATTATTGGTTGCATTGCAGCTATCTGGGTTATAAAGCATTTATTTTACGATAAATTGAAAGATATTAAACGGAATCTTGCTGAGTTGAGAGAACTAGAACAAGATTAATTACATTACTTTACTAACAACTCTCAAAAAAAAGTCTTTCCTGTCTAAAAGCAGGAAAGACTTTAAAAAGCCCACAAAGAATATGATGCAGAAAGTCTTTTTATTCCTGTTATTGGTGCTTATCCTACCAGATATATTTATCTACAAGGTTTATATATCTAATTTTCAAACCAATACTCTTATTAAGTATCTTTATTTTCTGCCTTCGTTGTTATTACTGGCAGGCATCATCTATCTGTTTCTTTTTGCAAATCACGACTTTATAATTGAACGAAACCAGCTGGTAAGTTGGTTTATTATGTCGTATTTCCTTTTTACCGTGCCCAAGCTTTCATTTATGCTTATCTCAATATTTGATCTTCCTTTGGGTTTTATCTTTAAACGTTCTTTCTCTACATTTACATACGCCGGTATCACTTCGGCTGTAATTTGGGTAGCAATACTTATTTATGGCTCATTTTGGGGCAAAACAAAATTCGAAGTTAAGCCATTAACTTACCAGTCATCACTACTTCCTAAAGGATTCGATGGATACAAAATAGTGCAACTGTCGGACATTCATATCGGAAGTTGGGTAGGAAATGGAAAAGCACTGCAGGAAGCTGTAGATTTAGTAAATGCACAGCAGCCTGATTTAATTGTGTTTACCGGAGATTTAATAAACAACAAAGCCAGCGAACTTGATAATTATGAAGATATTCTAAGCAAATTAAAAGCAAAAGACGGAGTATTTTCTATTCTTGGCAATCACGATTACGGGCCATACTATCGTTGGAAAAATCCTAAAGACCAAGCTGATAATCTTATCTCCCTTAAACAAAAAGAAGCTAAGATGGGATGGATTCTACTTAATAATGAGCATCGTATTCTTCATCACAAGGGTGACAGTATAGCACTGGTTGGTGTAGAAAACTGGGGTGCCCCTCCTTTTACTGGTAAGGGCGATTTAAAGAAAGCGCTTATCGGTGCAGAAGAAATTCCTTTTAAATTATTGCTCAGCCACAATCCCACTCACTGGAAAAAGAAAGTATTACCGGAAAGCGATGTTGCTTTAATGCTTTCCGGACATACTCATGGTATGCAATTTGCACTTGGGAATCACTCTTTAGCCTCACTTTTTAGTTCACAATGGAGAGGCTTGTATACACAAGGCAACAGAGCTTTGTATGTAAATGTGGGACTAGGATTCCTTGGAATACCTTTGCGCTTTGGTGCATGGCCCGAAATATCTGTAATTACTTTAGAAAGTAAGTAACAAGTTTGCTACTTACATTTCTGCGTCATCTCTGTCTTTTTTATCCTGATAGGCTGAAGGCAACATTCCGAATTCTTCTTTAAAGTATTTACTGAAATACTTAGGGTTATTAAATCCTACCTGATAAGCAACTTCTGAAATGTTCAACTGACTCTCGCGGAGTAACTGAGCAGCCCTCTTCAAGCGTATGGTACGTATAAATTCAATAGGAGTCTTTCCAGTTATTGAAAGTAGTTTTTTGTATAAGTGCACCCGGCTCATACCTAAAGATTTGCTCAATTCCTCAACCGAAAGCTCACTACTGCTTATATTATCTTCTACATACTTGATAGCTTTCTGAATTAGCTTTTCATCTAAAGAAGTAATTGTAATATCGCTGGGCTTAACTTCTATTTGCTGACGGAAAGCTTCCCGGGCAGCCTCTCTCCTTTCCATAAGTTTGCGGATTCTGAGCATCAGGATATCAAAATTGAACGGCTTAGTAATGTAATCATCCGCACCGGTTTCCAATCCTTCAAGCTTATGCTCTTCGGCAGTTCGTGCAGTAAGAAGAATCAATGGAATATGCGAAGTACGCAGATCGCTCTTTACCAGGCGACAAAGCTCGCATCCATCCATTTCGGGCATCATCACATCACTAATAATCATGTCTGGTAGAGAATCCAGTATTGACTCCCATGCCTCTTTTCCATTTGCAGCTTCCTGAACAATAAACTCTCCTTTGAGACTATCCTTCATAAAGGTGCGGAAGTCATCATTATCATCAACAACAAGTATCGTTGAACGAGCCGGAGCTTCTTCATGCACTTCCTGCATATCAGGCAAATCTTCCTGTTTTTCTGTAAGAACAGCAACATTACCTTCTGTAATCGTAACCTTCTTTTCTTCCTCTATTTTTCGATTTACAGGTATGGTAATAACAAAGATGCTTCCTTTTCCGGTATTGTTGTGTACTTCTACAGTTCCTTTATGCAATAGAACAAACTCCTTAACCATATTAAGACCTATTCCACTACCACCAAACTTATGCTCATCGGTTTGTTTCACCTGATAAAAGCGATCAAATATTTTATCTTTTTCATCATCACTGATGCCAATGCCTGTATCTGCTACACGAATTTCCAACAATTCCGGCTGACCATCTCCCGAAGCTGGTAACAAATCAAGATGTACTTCCACACGACCTCCTTCGTTAGTAAACTTAAATGCATTGGAAAGTAAATTCATCATAATTTTGCCCATCTTATCCTCATCAAACTCCATACGCAATTCGTTTATTGCAGAATAGAAGGTTAGCCGGATATTTTTCTTTTCCGAAAGTTCGGCAAAAGTAGAGGATACACTTTTTATATAGGCTACAATATCACCATAAGAAAGGTTTACCTGATGGCCCTGAACATCTAATCTACGGAAATCTATTAGCTGATTTACAAGGTGAAGTAAGCGGATTGCATTACGATGCACCATCTCAAGCTTTTGCTTCTGCTCATCATTGTTTATTACTTTAATTACATTTTCCAATGGAGAGATAATTAAGGTAAGCGGAGTACGCAATTCATGACTTATATTAGTGAAGAAGCGTAACTTCATGTCGTCAATCTCGTGATTACGCTTTGCTTCAAGTTCTATTTGCTCTAATTTATAGCGATTTCGTTCACGTGTAAGAATCATAATTCTACCACGAACCAACACACCTATTATAATAAGGATATATAACAGATAAGCAAATCCGGAACGCCAGAAAGGAGGTTCTATTACTATTTTAAGTGAAGCTGCACTCTCATTCCAGAATCCGTCGCTATTTGCAGCCTTCACCATTAAAGTATAAGTTCCGGGAGCAAGATTGGTATAAGTTATTTTATGAACATTCTCGTCAGCTATCAGCCAATCCTGGTTAAAACCTTCAAGTTTATAGGCATATTTTGTCTTTTCAGGCAAAACATAATTCATAGATGAAAATTCAACAGAGAAAACATTCTGGCGATATTTCAGTTTAATTTCTTTTGTCCAGTTTAATCCTTCTTTAAGAATTAGATTTCCGTCATAAACAGAATCAACTTTCACGCTATTATTAAACAGTTGCAGGTCGGTAAAAACTACTTTGGGTAAAGTTCTGTTATATTTTATAATCTCAGGATTAAAAATGTTATAGCCCCGGATTCCTCCCATTAGAATTTCTCCACGGAAAGATCTGAGTATGGAACGCATATTAAACTCACTACTTTGCAGGCCATCACGTTCATCATAATTATAGAAGGTGTACGAGTAATCACCAGTCTTTGGATTTGTAGCAACTATAATATTTGAAACTCCATTGGACGTTGTAACCCACATATTTTTATTAGTATCTTCTATAACTCCCGTAATCACATTGTCCGGAAGTCCGCTAGTCTTAAATAGAGCAGTTATCTTATCATTTTTACGATCAAAGATATTTAATCCTTCACGAGTAGCCACCCATAAAAGTCCGCGACTATCTACATACAACTGATTCACATTATTAGTAGAGAAAGGCTGATCGCCTCGTTTATTGGTTGTAAATCGTTCAAAAACTCCTGTTCTTATATTATAAGTGGTTACACCAATAGCTGTTCCTATATAAAGCATATCATCACGCCCAAGGCAAAGAGAAGATATATATTCGGAAGAAAGTAGTTCTGTCTTCCTATTATTAAAAGTAAGAAACTGTCCGGTTTTAGGATTCAGTCGCTGAAGACCATTTCCCAGCGTGCCAATCCAGATATATCCTTCATTATCCTCTACAATAGACCAGATATTATTATTAGCCAAAGAATTAGGATTGTTCGGATCATGTTTGTAATGAATAAAACGACTGCCGTCAAAACAATCCATTCCTCCCAGATAGGTTCCAATCCAAACCTTTCCATCTCGTGATGCACAAAGACTCACAATTATATCTCCGGCTAAAGACGACTCTTGTCCAGGTATATGTTGATAGAGTTGCCGCATCCCTGTGGACTTATTATAGCATATTACTCCTGCACCATTAGTACCAATCCATAAGTTACCTTTAGTATCTTCAGCCAAAATAGTAGCATCATTATTAAAGTTTTTCTGATTAGCATAATAAGACATGTGATCTACTTCAAACTTAAAGATACTCTCACTATAATAAGATATCCCCTTTTTATAAGTCCCTACCCAAATAATATTGGTATTATCTCTATAAATACAATTTATAGTATTGTGAGAAATACTTCGTTCGTCAGTTGGATCATTCACAAGATTAATTACCTGTCCCTTTTTCTTGTTAATAACATCAATCCCCCCATGGTCAGTTCCAATCCATACATTTCCGTTAGCATCCTGTGCTATATCTTTAATCACATTACTGGAAAGCGTATATACCGATTTGGTTGACATATTACTGATATACTCCCAGCTTCTGGTATTTGCATGATAAAGCCACAAACCATAACTACCTTCAGTATACACCCAACAATCGTTATCAGAATCAACATAAACAAAAAACTTATTAGCATTTATACCAAAGTTAGCAGGAATATAGTTTTCTTTTCTAAGAATCTTTCCCGTTTTTTTATTTATGCATTCCATCAGTCCCGATTGGAACATTATTACATAGTAGGCTTTACCTTCACGAATATCTGTTATAATACCTCTACTCAAGTTACCAGCCCGACCATCTTGTGCAAATAAAAGCAGTTTCTTTGATGCACTCTGATATTGATAAACTCCCAATCCTCTGACATAACACAACAAATTTTTCTGCTTATCAATAAAGATTGATTCCACGTTTCGCTGAATGCCCAACTTCCTTAATTCATTAGCAACATTTCTTTTGAATAGTTCTTTTCGTGAGTCATAAATTACATAACCGGAGCCTGTATTAATCCATAGATTAGCATCAGCATCTTCCTGGATGTTGGATATATAATTATCAATAATAGATGTTGTATCCTTTTTGTTGTGCTGAAAAAGCTTATAGGAATATCCATCATAGCGGTTAAGACCAGAAACTGTACCGAACCACATAAATCCTCTGCTGTCTTTATAGATGTAATTAACCTGACTGTGAGAAAGCCCATTACTTACTTCCAGATGTTTAAACATAAATTTGCCTTGGGCTAAAGCAAAAGAAGGAAATAAAATAAGAAGAAAAAAGTATAGATATAAGTGCTTTTTCATAGAAGAACTGGGTTATCAGTGATTAACAGCTCACAAAACTCGTAAAAAAACTCGAGTAATCAAAGAATAAAATCGCTAAATACAAAACTTTCAAGAGATTCCATCACACAATTTATTTAAACATAAGAAAAACTATACTTTATTGATTATTTATAATACAATTCTAACGTCTGCAATAATGTTCTCATTTATTTTCTGTATTTTCGGCTCGGAATAATAAGCCATCTTATCCATATTATGAAATCAATATCAACCTTTATCATAATTATTCTTTTTTCCTTTTCATCTATAATGTTGTTATCCTGTAGCAATGGATCGGACAGTAATATCAATACAACTATTGTATCATATGAATAAGAAAAGTAGCTGATATTGCTATTGAAGATGGAATCTATATAATAAAAGATCTGATTGACTAAATTTTAATTACTAAATATACAATGAAAAACAAATTAAGTTGTCTAATGCTGTTTGCTCTTCTTACTTTAGGAGCAAATGCAAAAGTAAAATTGCCAGAGATTCTGGGCGATAACATGGTATTACAACAAAGCACTAAAGTAAAACTATGGGGAGAATCAACTCCAAATAAAACGATTTCTGTTAAAGTATCCTGGAGCAAAAATGGTGTTCAAACTCAATCTGATAAAGATGGTAAGTGGCTATTGTGGATATCAACTCCAAAGGGCAGCTATGACAGTAGAGAAATATCAATTTCAGATGGTGAGATTTTTACACTTAAAAATATATTGATCGGTGAAGTGTGGTTTTGCTCCGGACAATCAAATATGGAAATGCCACTTAACGGCTTTTGGAATTGCCCAATCATGAACGCAAACGAAACTATTGCTAACGCCGGACAAAATAAAGGTATCAGATTTGCAACAGTACCCAAAACTCCAAGCTTCACACCGCAGACTTCCTGCCTGGGTAAATGGCAGGTTTGTAATCCGGAAACTGCAGCCTTGTTCAGTGCAACCGCTTATCATTTTGCCACTTCGCTGAATCGAGCTCTTGATGTTCCGGTAGGTGTTATAAATTGCAGTTGGGGAGGTTCAAAGGTAGAAAGCTGGACTAACAAGGAAATTCTTGAAACATATAAGGATATCGATTTATCTAAGGAAGGCATAAACAATGTTCGTGATTATTTAAGACCATTGCTTATGTATAATGGAATGCTTAAACCATTAACTAATTATACTATTAAAGGATTCTTGTGGTATCAAGGTGAATCGAATGTGGGAAACCAGGATACTTATGCACAAAGATTAGCAAACATGGTAGAATTATGGCGCAAAGATTGGGGACTGGGCAATTTACCTTTCTATTTCGTTGAAATTGCTCCTTATCAATATGGAGAAGGAGAACCGGGAGCTTATTTGAGAGAAGCTCAATATAAAGCACAATCTTTAATTCCTAATAGTGGAATGATTTCTACAAATGATTTGGTTGAAGAATATGAAGCAGCCAATATTCATCCAAGAAATAAGACTTTGGTAGGGAAACGTCTTTGCTATATGGCTTTAAATAAGACTTATGGCTATAGCACCGTTGCATGTAATGGTCCGGAATATAAATCAATGGAAGTAAAAGATGGCAAAGCTTATCTTAGTTTCAATTATACCCAGGACGGCTTTAGTCGCGAAAAAGGAATCAATGGATTTGAAGTTGCAGGAGCTGACAAAGTATTCTATCCGGCTATAGCGACTGTAGACTTAAATAAGAAAATTGTTATCGTATCCAGCGAAAATGTAAAAGAGCCGGTAGCTGTCAGATACTGTTTCCGTAATTTTCAGATAGGAAATCTGTATAATCACAGAGAACTTCCAATGGTGCCTTTCCGTACAGATAATTATTAATATTCGGACTTATAAAAGCTATAAAAGAAAGATGAACAAGAAATTATTTATAATTGCAATCTGTAGCCTTTGTGCGCAAATAGGTTTGGCACAAAAAACACAGTCCGTCTCATCTCCCGACGGAAAGATACAAACAACCATATCTATTGGAGATAAAATAACCTATACAGTAACCAGTAATAATCAAACAGTCATTGCATCCTCTCCTATATCCATGACTCTGAATTCAGGAGAAGTATGGGGGAAAAATGCAAAGCTTGATAAAAGCACAAAAGAAACAATAAATCAGAAAATCACTTCGCCATTTTATAAAAGAGCGCAGATCATTGATAACTGTAATGAATTGACTCTTCACTTTAAAAAAGATTGGGGAATAAAGTTCAGGGTATACAATGACGGTGTAGCATATCGCTTCATCAACTATAGGAAAATACCATTCACTGTTCAGAACGAAGAGGTAAAATATAATTTCACGAACGATTGTCCGGCAACAGTTCCTTATGTTCGCCTGGATGGGGTTAGTAATTATAATGACTTTGAGAAACAATTCCATAATTCATTTGAAAACACTTATAGCACAGACAATTTATCAAAATTAGACAGTAACAGACTGATGTTTCTTCCGTTAGTAGTAGAAGCCGGCAGTGGTATTAAAGTTTGTATTACTGAAGCTGATTTGGAAAGTTATCCGGGACTTTATCTTAATAAGGCTCAAGATGGAAATTCTTTAAATGGAGTTTTTGCACCTTATCCTAAGAGTACAGAACAAGGTGGACATAATATGTTGCAATTTAGGGTGAAAGAACGCGAAAACTTTATAGCCAAGGTAAATGGTGCACGCGAGTTTCCCTGGCGTGTAGCAATTATTACTTCGGAAGATAAACAATTTGCCGAAAGTGATATGACTTATAAACTTGCTGCTCCTTCGAGAGTACCTGACTATTCATGGGTAAAACCTGGAAAGGTAGCATGGGACTGGTGGAACGACTGGAATATATATAATGTAGATTTCGAAGCCGGGATAAATAACGACACCTATAAATACTACATTGATTTTGCTTCTGCAAACGGATTGGAATATGTTATTCTTGACGAAGGATGGGCTGTTAATCTAAAATGTGATTTAATGCAGGTTGTACCGGAAATTAATATCAAGGAACTTGTTGACTATGCAGCAAAAAAGAATGTTGGTATTATACTTTGGGCAGGGTTTCATGCTTTTAACCGTGATATGGAAAACGTATGCAAATACTATTCTGGACTTGGAGTTAAAGGATTTAAAGTAGATTTTATGGACCGGGACGATCAGGAAATTGTAGATTTCAATTATCGCGCCGCTGCTACATGTGCCAAGTATCATCTTATTCTTGACCTTCACGGAATGTATAAACCAGCCGGACTAAACCGCACCTACCCTAATGTTCTTAACTTTGAAGGAGTTCATGGATTGGAGCAATTGAAATGGTCGCCCGCCACAACAAACATGGTTAAGTATGATGTAACCATACCTTTTATTCGTATGGCAGCCGGACCAATGGATTATACCCAGGGAGCCATGCGCAATGCAGCGAAAGGTAGTTATGCCCCTATCAACTCAGAACCTATGAGTCAGGGAACCCGATGCCATCAACTAGGTTTATATGTTATTCTGGAATCTCCATTCAATATGTTGTGCGATAATCCGTCAAACTATATGCGTGAAACAGAATGCCTGGACTTTATTACCAAAATTCCTACCGTATGGGACGATACAAAAGTATTAGATGGAAAAATCGGTGAATACATTGTTACCCAAAGACAATCGGGAAATAATTTCTATGTTGGAGGATTAACTGATTGGACTCCACGCGATCTTGCAATTAATTTCTCTTTCTTAGGAAAAGGAGACTATAAAGCCACTGTTTTCAAAGATGGAAAAAATGCTCACCGTGCCGGCCGGGATTACAAGAAAGAAGATTTGATTGTTAATACTTCCTCTACTTTGAACATTCATTTAGCTCCCGGAGGAGGATTTGCAATAAAACTGGAGAAAATAAATTAGTAAAATAAAAAACAACTGCTACATCTGCCACCAATATAGCTAGAATCCTTTATCAATAGCTATTTCGATTGGTGGCAGATGTTTTTTTTATCTGCTACACATCTGCTACTTTTCTACTCATCTACCACTACTTTTAAGAGTTTTATAGTAACGACTGCTCTAAAATAAAAACAAAATCATCACTCCGTTTTATAAATTAAAAGGCATTTTATTTCCTGACCTTACAGAAAACAAATAAAAAAACAAGTATCTTTGCTTTTAGTTTATGGATAAGCTTATCCAACTTTTATAGTCTAATTATAAGAGTTTACAGCCAATTCAATAAACTTATAATTTATAAATTATTTTAACGACTAATTATTAGACAGTTATATGATGCACACTTGGTTTGAATGCAAAATCCGTTACGAAAAAGTAATGGAAAACGGGATGAATAAAAAGGTTACTGAGCCATATTTGGTTGATGCTCTAAGTTTTACAGAAGCAGAAGCTCGTATCATTGAAGAGATTTCTCCGTTTATTTCGGGAGAATTTACAGTAGCTGATATTAAAAGAGCTAACTACAGCGAACTTTTTGATGATGAAACAGGCGACCGTTGGTTTAGATGTAAGCTACAATTTGTTACTCTTGATGAGAAAAGTGGTGCGGAAAAGAAAACTTCTACCAACGTACTCGTTCAGGCAGGCGACCTTCGCGAAGCAGTTAAAAACCTGGATGAAGGAATGAAGGGAACCATGGCCGATTATGTTATTGCATCTGTAGCTGAAACCGCAATCATGGATGTTTACCCATACTCTTCAGAGCCTGATGTAAAACCGGAATTTCCACAAGCAGGAGAAAATCAATAATAAAATGAGCATTAAAAGCAATTTACTGGATGTACTTTCAGAACTCCCCGAAAGAGTAAGGTTGGTAGCTGTTTCCAAATTCAATCCCAAAGAAGCAATTATGGAAGCATATGACGCCGGGCAACGAATTTTCGGAGAAAGTAAAGTGCAGGAAATGACAGATAAATATGAAGCTCTGCCAAAAGATATCGAATGGCATTTTATTGGTCACTTGCAGACTAATAAAATAAAGTATATTGCGCCTTATGTTTCCATGATTCATGGGGTTGACAGTTACAGATTGCTGTGCGAAATCAATAAACAGGCAGAAAAAGCCGGACGAATAATTCCTTGCTTATTACAGATTCATATTGCACAAGAAGAAACAAAGTTTGGTTTCAGTTTTGATGAATGCAAAGATATGTTAGCCAACGAAGAATGGAAAAAGCTTACCCATATCTCCATCCAGGGATTAATGGGTATGGCAACATACACAGATTCTACAAAACAAATTGAGGCTGAATTTTGTTCTTTAAGTAGTTTCTTTACCGAGGTAAAGCAATCTTACTTTGACCAAAAGCCGGACTTTAAAGAAATATCAATGGGCATGTCTCATGATTATCCTATGGCTATTGCCGCAGGTAGCACTTTAGTCCGCGTGGGAAGTAAGATCTTCGGTGAAAGGATTTACTAATGTGCAAAATTTATGATAGATCTAAGAACAGAATTCGCGGGATTACATTTAAAAAATCCCTTAATTGTTAGTAGTTCAGGACTGACAGGTAGTGTAGAAAAGAATGAAAGGCTGGAACTGGCGGGAGCCGGAGCCATAGTGCTTAAATCTCTTTTCGAGGAACAGATCATGTTAAAAGCTGAACAATCGTATGAGCAAGCATACATTCCGGAAGGTGGCAATTTTCTGACTGAGCATATCCATGAAAAAGATTTATCCGATTATCTGAAACTTATTCAGGAAAGTAAGAAGAACTGCTCAATACCTATTATTGCCAGCATAAATTGTTGTACGGACAAAGAATGGGTTGAGTTTGCTCATAAAATTGAGCTGGCAGGTGCTGATGCCCTTGAACTGAATATATTGAGTATTCAGGCTTCTCCATATTATGAATGTGGAGAATTTGAGAAAAAGCATATCAGCATTTTAAAGAATGTAAAGAGCAAGATACGGATTCCTGTCATTGTAAAGCTTGGTACACATCTTACAAATCCGGTATCACTAATTAATAAGCTGAGGGCTCACGGTGCTGAAGGTATAGTACTATTCAATCGTTTATATCAAACAGATATTGATATAAAGAAATTAGAATATATTTCAGGAGAAGTTCTGAGTTCTCCAAGTGATCTTACCGCATCTTTAAGATGGATTGGTATTTCGTCTGCCACAGTTAGTAATATTGATTATGCTGCTTCCGGAGGAGTACACAGTGCCGAAGCTGCAATTAAATCTATTCTTGTGGGGGCATCGGCCGTAGAACTTTGCAGTGTTATCTACAAAACAGGTAGCCAATGCATCCGTCCAATGCTGAAATCTATAGAAAACTGGATGACAGATAAAGGTTTTGAAAATATTTCTCAATTCAAAGGATTAATGAGAGCCAAAGATGTGAATTGTGCAAGCATGTACGAGAGAACTCAATTCCTTAGATATTTCAGTGAAAGAGAATAAGTTATCTAAATACTCAAAGAAAAATATCCGCTACAATAAATGTGTTGTAGCGGATATTTTTTTATTTCTAATGTCTGCTATTATTCTATTGGTACAAATAGCTCTTCTATTGGTAGCAATTCCACTTTTTCCACTTTTTAATTTGGAAAGCGATGAGAAACATATATATTTGCACAAAATAATATATATTGTGCAGAAAACATGGAACAAAGTTTTATAGCGTTCATAGAAAATAGCATTAAAAAGAATTGGGACTTAGATGCCCTGACTGACTATAAAGGAGCTACACTCCAATACAAAGATGTAGCCAGAAAAATCGAAAAGTTACATATTATATTAGAAGAAAGCGGCATCAAAAAAGGCGATAGAGTAGCTATTTGCGGAAGAAACAGTTCTTTTTGGGCAGTTTCTTTTCTAGCTGTGGTAACATACGGAGCTGTGGCAGTTCCTATTCTTCACGAGTTTAAAGCGGACAATATTCACAACCTCGTGAACCATTCAGAAGCTAAATTGCTTTTTGTTGGTGATGTGGTGTGGGAGAACCTGAATGAAGCCGCAATGCCTTTACTCGAAGGTATTGTATTGATGAACGACTTTTCATTACTTGTGTCCCGTACAGAGAAACTTACCCATGCACGCGAGCATTTGAATGAGATGTTCGGACAAAAATTCCCTAAAAATTTCCGTCCGGAACACGTTTCTTATTTTAAGGAAAAACCAGATGAACTGGCGCTTATAAATTATACATCCGGAACAACAAGTTATTCAAAAGGTGTGATGTTACCTTACCGCAGTTTGTGGTCGAACGTTGCTTTTGCACACGAAGTTCTGACATTGAATCCTGGTGACAGCATCGTTTCTATGCTTCCGTTAGCGCATATGTATGGAATGGCATTTGAATTTCTTTATGAATTCTCTGTGGGGTGCCATATTTACTTCCTCACAAGAATGCCGACTCCAAAGATTATATTCCAGGCTTTTGCCGAAATTAAGCCTCACCTTGTTGTAGCAGTACCTTTGATTATCGAAAAGATTATAAAGAAGAGCATTCTGCCAAAACTGGAAACTCCAACAATGAAAATTTTAATGAAGGTTCCAATTATCAATGATAAGATAAAAGCAACAATCCGCGAGCAGATGATAAATGCATTTGGCGGTCAGTTCGCAGAAATTATCATTGGAGGTGCAGCTTTTAACAAAGAGATTGAGCAATTCCTTAAAATGATTGAATTCCCATACACTGTAGGTTATGGAATGACAGAATGCGGACCAATTATTGCTTACGAGGACTGGAAAAAATTCAAGATGGGTTCTTGCGGTAAAGCTGCTCCACGTATGGTGGTAAAGATTGATTCTCCTGATCCTGAAAATATTGCCGGCGAAATTATTACCAAAGGTGACAATGTTATGCTGGGATATTTCAAAAATGAAGAAGCAACAGCTCAGGTTATCGACAAAGACGGCTGGTTGCACACCGGAGACATGGGAGTTATCGACGCCGAAGGAAACATTACCATCAAAGGACGTAGTAAAAATATGCTTCTTAGCGCATCCGGACAAAATATTTATCCTGAAGAAATAGAAGATTTACTCAATAACCTTCCTTATGTTTCTGAGTCTCTCATTGTTTCGCAGAATGATAAACTGGTAGGACTCGTTTATCCTGACTTTGACGATGCATTCGCTCATGGTTTAACTAACGAAGATATTGAAAAAGTGATGGAAGAAAACCGAGTGGAACTAAACTCAATGCTTCCGGCTTACAGTCAAATAAGCAAAATGAAGATTTATCCGGAAGAGTTTGAAAAGACTCCTAAAAGAAGTATTAAGAGATTCCTTTATACTGAAGCTAAAGGATAACGGAAGCTAAGTTAATACAAAAGAAATAGTTTTCAAAAAGGTGTACACCAAACAAATAAATAGTGTACACCTTTTTATTTTTTAGTGTAGAGCTTCTTAAAATTTGCTGTAGGTCTTTTCTCTGCTATTTGGTTACAAAAAGAGTTAGACATAAGGTTGTATCAAATTAATTGTGTAATATTGCAACATAATTTTTAACTTAATACATTATATAACAATTTATATTAAGATGAAAACAACTACACGTTATATCATATTCCTTACAGCTTCATTAATTTTATGTTGTATTCCTTGCAAAGCACAAAATAAATCCGGAGGAGTTTGCCTCTCATTATGGAAAAACATTGCAACTCAACCTAGTGACACAACTCAAACTACTTATTTAAATCTGGGCATTGTTTCAAGCCTTCATCAATTAAGAGGAATAGGTCTTAACGTATTTGGTTCATTTGCTTCAAATAGTGTATATGGTATTCAGGTATCTGGATTATCCAATATAGTCGGTGGAAGCATGAAGGGCATACAATTAAGCGGATTAACCAATATAAACGGAGATGAAGCTGCCGGATTTATCGGATCGGGCATAGCAAATGTTACCGGAAATAACCTGCACGGCATAGGAGTCAGTGGATTAATGAATATAACCGGAAACAATGTTAAGGCTCTGCTTGTATCGGGAATGATGAATGTAACCGGAACAACAACAAGTGGTGTAAGCGTTGCCGGAATTTTAAATATAGAAGGTGGTGGCACGTCTAAAGGAATAAAGATGGGTGGAATTGGAAATATCATCGGTTCTGATCTTTCCGGAGTTGCAGTTGGCGGGTTAATGAATATTTCGGGTAATAACACAAATGGAATTCAGATTGCTTCTCTGACTAATATTTCGGGAGGAGAAACAAGGGGTATTCAGCTTTCGGGTTTAGCCAATATAAGTGTTCACGCCAAAGGATTGCAGATTGCCGGATTAGGAAACGTTGCTCGAAGTCTGCACGGAGCTCAGATAGGTATTTATAACAGAGCTGATTTTGCTACAGATGGAGTACAAATTGGTATAGTAAACAAGAGTAAAAGTTCGGCTGCTGCTAAATTTGGTTTGGTTAATGTTAATCCGGATACTCGTTATCAGTTAATGATATACGGGGGAAATACAACCAAGACCAACGTTGCAATGCGTTTTAAGAACAAACTATTCTACACAATACTAGGTTTAGGGAGTCACTATTTTGATTTTGACAAGAAAATATCTGCTTCTGCATTCTATAGAACCGGATTAGGATTTGATATTGCCAAAAACTTATTCTTAAGTGGTGATTTAGGCTATCAGCATATTGAGACATTCCATAACAAGTACCAGGAAAACATACCTGCAAGAATGTATGCGCTTCAGGCACGTTTGAATCTGGAATATCATCTTACTGAGAAATTTGGAATATTTGCTTCAGGAGGTTATGACGTAACCAGATATTATTCAAAAAACAAAACTTTTGAAGATAAGCCAATTGTAGAACTTGGTATCGTACTTTTTTAAAGAGTAACCCTCCGGATAAAAAAGATAATTGCCAATCTACTGTATATTTTATAAATAAAAAATCAACTTTTCATAAAATAGTTCCTATCTTTGCAGCCCGAAAAAACAACCTAATAAAACCGTAAGCATGGAATGGCTTAACACTCTTTTTTTGGATCATTCAGCGCTGCAAGCTGTAGTAATTTTATCCCTGATCTCTGCAATTGGGCTTGGCCTTGGAAAAATTCACGTAATGGGGATTTCACTTGGCGTTACTTTTGTATTTTTCACCGGAATCCTTGCCGGACATCTTGGTCTCTCCATTGACCCGATGATGCTTAATTACGCAGAAAGTTTCGGATTAGTGATATTTGTTTATTCATTGGGATTGCAAGTTGGCCCGGGTTTTTTCGGTTCATTCCGCAAGGAGGGCATACAACTTAACTCACTTTCACTGATTCTTATTGCACTTGGCACCATCTTTACAATAGTTTGCCACTATACTACCGGGGTTTCATTACCGGATATGGTTGGAATACTTTGCGGAGCTACAACCAACACTCCTGCCCTTGGTGCCGCTCAGCAAACACTTCAGCAAATGGGACTTCCATCGAGTGCACCGGCATTAAGTTGCGCCGTTACTTATCCGTTGGGAGTTGTAGGAGTAATTATCGCCATCTTGTTGATACGAAAAATCTTTGTACGAAAAGGCGATTTAATTGATCACGATAAAGAAAATACAAACAAAACATATATTGCTGAATTTCAGGTTTTCAATCCGGGAATTTATGGCAAAAGCATTAAAGATATAGCACATCTCAGCAGCATGAAGTTTGTTATTTCCCGTCTTTGGAGAGATGGCAAAGTAACAATTCCAACATCTGAAAAAATTTTGGCTAAAGGAGACCGTTTACTGGTCGTTACTTCTGAAAAAGATGTTGAAGCACTAACCGTTCTCTTTGGAGAACAGGAGCATACTGACTGGAACAAAGAAGATATTGACTGGAATGCTATAGACAGTCAGCTTATCTCACAACGTATCGTTGTTACCCGCCCCGAAATTAACGGAAAAAAGCTTGGTTCACTCCGCCTGAGAAATCATTATGGAATAAATATCAGCCGTGTTTACCGTGCCGGAGTTCAGCTTCTGGCTACTTCCGAGCTGGTTCTGCAAATGGGCGACCGACTGACAGTTGTTGGAGAAGCTGCAGCTATCCAGAATGTAGAGAAGGTTTTAGGTAATGCAGTGAAAAGCCTCAAGGAACCTAATCTGGTAGCTGTATTTATAGGTATCATCCTTGGATTGGCATTGGGAAGTATCCCATTTACTCTTCCGGGTATCAGTGCTCCTGTTAAACTAGGTTTAGCAGGTGGACCAATTGTTGTGGGAATTCTGATAGGAACCTTCGGCCCGCGTCTGCACATGGTTACTTACACTACACTTAGTGCCAACCTGATGCTAAGAGGATTAGGTCTGGCTATGTATCTGGCTTGTCTGGGACTTGATGCCGGTGCACATTTCTTTGAAACAGTAGTACGCCCAGAAGGAATTCTTTGGATTGGTTTAGGATTTGCCATCACTTTTGTCCCAGTTATTGTCACCGGACTAATTGCATTAAAAGTAATGAAGGTCGATTTTGGTTCTGTATCGGGAATGCTCTGCGGAAGTATGGCCAACCCAATGGCTTTGAATTATGTTAATGATACTATCCCGGGAGATAATCCATCTGTATCTTATGCAACAGTTTATCCACTAAGCATGTTCCTTAGAGTGATTATTGCACAGATTATTTTGATGTTCTTCCTGTAAAACATCATTTATTTATCCAATTAGGTTTATTAAATCTTACCATATAAAAAAAAGCTAGTTCAACCAATACGCTGAACTAGCTTTTTTATTTATCTTTTAAAGGAAATCACTCCTTTACCATCTTACTACCATTCTTATATTTAAATACAATAGCAAAAAGAATTCCGATTGCTAAAGCATAAGCAGCAAAAATAAGCCAGATAGATTGCCAATCACGGCTTATTACCTGAGTTTGTCCGGCAACAGTTGCATATTTTGAGAACAAGTCTACTATTGCTCCACTGGCATAACCACCCATTATTGCTCCAAGTCCATTAGTCATCATAAAGAAAAGTCCCTGCGCACTTGCTCTGATCTGTGGAGTTGTTTCCATCTCCACAAAAAGTGAACCGGATATATTAAAGAAATCGAAAGCCATGCCATAAACTATCATTGAAAGAATAAGCAATGGCAATCCGCTTCCCGGATTTCCAAGTCCAAAAAGTCCAAAACGGAATACCCATGCAGTCATACTAATCAGCATTACCTGCTTAATACCAAAGCGACGCAAAAAGAATGGAATAGCAAGAATAAATAGAGTTTCAGACATTTGTGAAATAGATAAAAGAATCACAGAATGTTTTACTCCGAAAGAATTAGCATATTCAGGAATATCCTTGAAACTGCTCAGGAATAAATCGCCATAGGAATTTGTAATCTGCAAAGCAGCACCCAATAACATAGAAAACAAAAAGAAAATAGCCATTTTCTTCTGTTTAAAAAGTACCAAAGCATCAAGGCCAAAAGAGGAAAGCAATGTCTTGCTCTCACTTTTTGCAGGAGGACATTGTGGCAAAGTAAAAGAATAAATTCCTAATAATAAAGCAGCTCCCGCACTAACATAAAGCTGTGCACATGTATGTTTAAACCCAGTAAGGTCAACAGCCCACATAGCACAGATAAAACCTACGGTTCCCCAAACCCTGATAGGAGGAAAATCCTTAACTATATCGAATTTATTATTTTCCAACGCATTGTAAGAAACTGTATTGGTTAAGGAAAGAGTAGGCATATACACCAACAGATTGACAAGCATGGCCCAATACATTTGGTCATAGCTAGTAACTGTTGAAGCATAAAACAGGCAAGCCGATCCTAGTAAATGGCAGATTCCCAACAAACGTTCTGCATTTATCCACTTATCGGCAATAATGCCAACCAATCCGGGCATCAATAAAGAAGCAATTCCCATTGTTGCAAAAATTGCTCCTATTTGTCCACCTTCAAAATGAAGGCTTCCACCCATGTATCCTCCCAAAGAAATTAACCAAGCTCCCCACACAAAAAATTGCAGGAAGTTCATTGTAATCAAACGACCTTTAACGCTCATTCTAGATTTCTTATTATATTTATATTTTTTGCATATTATTTAATAACTCAGCAAATATAAATATAATTTTGAGAAAAAAGGTCACAATTCCAATTCTTGGATAATCTTTTTTATAGTTATAGTTATCTCTTTCAAAAGATAATAAAATCAGATACCTTTTATCATAGTTAGTAACATTTTAAATTCTTTATCTGCGAATAAAGCATGAGTTACGTTTGCCGGCATAATAATTGATTCACCTTGCTTCAAAAGAAGAGGGTTACCTCCTATTGTTATAGTTGCTTCACCATCAAGAATCTGAACTAATGCATCGAAAGGTGCAGTATGTTCACTTAATCCTTGCCCTTTATCAAAAGAGAATAGTGTTATATTACCAGCTTCATTTTTAAGTACTTGTTTACTAATAATTCCACCTACTGAATAATCAATTAGCTTTTCGAAATCAAGTACAGTTCCTTTTTTAAATAAATCTTCCATATCATTATAAATTTAATATTTAGCAAAGGAAGAAAAACTATTATAAAAAAAATGTCACATATGATACATTCGGAATAATAAATTCAAAAAATTATAGATATTATACAATTAGTTTAATCACACAACCAATTTTAAACATAAGATAAATACAATTTCATTTTCACTTTTAACAATATAGCCATTTATAATTAGTATCATATTCTGAATAAATAATATACATATATAAAATAATTGAATTAGTGTTTTGATTTATAAATTATTAATTACACATTTGTAGTGCAATCATTTTACATTTTTTCTATATTAGTTCCATAATTAAATGAAATGGTCTTAATATTTTCTTTTGCAAATTTATATATAATCCTTATTTAAGGACGCCTGTTTATATTGTGCTTATCGTCTCTAATAAAAACACAAAAACCAAAGAAAGATGATATTAATAGCAGAAAGCGGCTCTACAAAAACAGAGTGGGCAATTATTGATGAAAATTATGTAATAGGGCATGAATTTACCGAAGGAATAAATCCTTTTTTCCAATCAAGAAGGGAAATCAGCCACAGTGTCCGTCTGGGTTTGCCGGAACACTTTTTCAGGAAGCGCTTTGAAACCGTTTATTTCTATGGAGCAGGTTGTACAACCACTGACCGAAAAGAAATAATTAGAGCATCATTAGTAGCACAATTCAAATCTCCCATTGAAGTAGAAAGTGATTTACTTGCTGCAGCACGTGGTTTATTAAAAAACGAAGCTGGTATAGCCTGTATATTAGGTACTGGTTCTAATTCATGTTTTTATGATGGAAAACAAATCCTTCAGAATATTCGTTCCTTAGGTTATATACTTGGAGACGAAGGTAGTGTGGAATAAGCCATCACTAGAATCTTTAGTGCCAATTTCAGGAACTGCCGATAACTATCAATGTTCTATTCCTTGGTTTGCTTATCCGGGAGAACTTCCTTCTAAGTAATGTATCTGTTTTATAGAAAAGTAAAATATAAAAATAAAAAGATATGAAAATTCTAAAATACATTAGTCTGGTTATGATGTTGGTACTTACGGCATCATGCGATAAGAATGAAGTAGAATACAATACAGAATCTATTTCAGATATGGCAGAATTCCAGCTGCACTACTTTGCACCTGTTACTGCCACCACTACCAACAATATTTATAAGGTTGTAGTTAATGGCGATACTATTGCTAACAAAACTGCGCCTTTGACAACTTATAACGCGATTCCTAATGGTTCTGTAGGGCGTTTTTATACAGTTAAACCTGGTAAAATAAATATTAAATTGTATATGAGTGCTGCATTAACTTTGGTATACGACAAGGACGTTACACTAAATGTAGGGAAACAAAACATGTTTGTATACGATTTCAATAAAGATCCTATTATTTTTGATAATGGCTATCCATATCAGGCTAATCTGACAGAGAATACAGATTCCACTTGTTATGTAAAGTTCTACAATTTTCTTTATGAAACAACCGGAGCAACCAGTACTCTGAAATTGCAGTACCAATATACTGATCCTCGAACCAATACTTTAGTAAACATTGGAAAGCCTGTTTCATTTGGAGAAACTACTGGCTGGCAACCTGTGAAGATTGTTAAATCTCTCTTTAATTCATCCGGATATTGCCCTATAATTTATAAGATCAAAGTTGTAAATGCCGATGGATCAATGGGTGATGATCTTATGCTTTGGAATTCAAATAAAAAGTATGTTGCTTATACTGCTACTACAACTGAATACATTGGCAGAAGATATCACCATATATTAGGTGGTATGCGCTCTGCATTGCCAATAGCGTCTACCAGACAGTTTACCGCACTTTAAAATAATTATATTCTAAAAAGGGCATCCTTTCGGATGCCCTTTTTATATTCCCTGAATAAATCTATATCATTTATACCATATTGTTCAAACTCAATGTGCATGCATCAATCGTTCACCAGATTAGAAACATTCTCAATCACAGAGTATCAAGTTTAAAGAAACAAAACTCTATTTCTTTGTTTTTATTCTAATTACTGTTAGTGACATTGCCGGAGCAGAATAATCAAATGTCTTCTTTATTTTGACAACAGACTTAACAGGAACTACTGCCTGAGGATTTTCGAGTGTATTTTCAGCCTCAGCATCGCCTGTAAGAACATCCTGTTCTGCTTTTGAAGCAATGTTGCTGAATCCTTTAAGATCAATTTTCATCGGTTTGCTTTCGCTTCCAAAATTTACCATTTTCAGAATAATATCTCCGGTTTTGCTATCCTGTACACAAGAAGCTGCTAAGTTTGCATCTTTTTCATCTTTCAGAATAACATTATCGAAATAGTAATCTCCCTGATTGGCAGAAAACATTTTTTGTACGTAGTAATTAGGCGTTGGATTGATTCTTGTATTATCAAAGAATATCATATCAGTTTTCCATTGTGTAAAATCCTTCTTTGCCAATAAAGGAGCATACGAAGCCATTCTCACTACATCGCCGTTGCGTTCAAGAGCCGTCATATAAGCAGCCTCGGATATAGCATTGCGCATTTTATTTCCCCAGGAAGCGTATTCCCCAAGATAAACTTCCGTAGCATTACGCTTGTAGGAATCGTAACGGTTTTGATGAGAAATGAACCAGTTTGGATCAGTGTAATAGTGTTCATCAACTACCGGAACTTTCAAATCATCGGCCAGTTTCCATCCTTTTGTAAAATCTTCACCGTCGGGAGAAGGACCAACAGTTCCTACGACTTCTATTTCCGGATGTTTTGCCTTAATAGCATTAAAGATCATTTTAAAGCGTTCCTCAAATTCAGGAGTAATTTTATCTTCATTGCCAATGCCAATATATTGCAAGTTAAATGGAGCCGGATGTCCTGCAGCAGCACGTTTAGCTCCCCAGGTATAAGTTGCGGGAGCATTTGCCCATTCTATCAAGTCTAATACTTCCTGAATATAATCCTGCATTTCATTCATTGGAATAGCTTTTTGTCCGGTTCCACCTACACGCCATGTACCTCCCGAATTCTGACAACTAACTGCAGCAGGTAAAACAGGTAATGGTTTTGCACCTATATCCTCACAGAACTGGAAATACTCAAAATAGCCTAAGCCGGTTGTTTGATGATATCCCCAGATATTACGTTGTTCTTTACGCTGTTCTATCGGGCCAATCGTATTTTTCCAACGGTACATATTTTCCAGACCGTCGCCATGAGAAAGGCAACCTCCGGGAAAACGAATGAAACGAGGTTTCATATCGGCCAGCAGTTGTGCCAGGTCCGCCCTCAAACCATTGGGACGATTCTTGAATGTTTTTTCAGGAAACAAGGAAATTACATCAATAGCCAGTTTACCCTTAGTTGTAGCTAAAACAACTAAACTGACAGTATCATTACTTTCTGTTGGAATCAGGCTTGCTGTATACTTATTCCAAGTATCAGTTGATGTGTTTATTTTAGTTTCAGCCAGTACTTTTCCTTTTGGAGTCTGCAAGCTAATATTCAGTTCTATTGGCTCTTTACTAAGCTGACATGCAAACATTGAAAAATTGTACTTATCGCCTGCTTTTACCACCATACCACTAAAGCCTGAGTTTTTAATACCCAAACCAGCCAAATCAGGAGTATTGGCTTCGTGACCCACATGTTCAATATCCAGCACCATGTAATGAGGATTATTAGGATGAATAGGCGATGAAGTTTCAACACTTATTTTGCCATAAGAAAATCCGGGAGTAATATATTCCCAAAAAGAGAAAGGATTCCATTCGCTGCGTTCTGTGGGGTTATACTCAAACGAGCGATTTTGTACTAACTCTGCGTAAAGTCCACCATCGGCGGAATAGTTGATGTCTTCAAAAAAGAGTCCAAACAAATCAGAACTGATTTTCTTTCCTCCTTTAGCTGCCTGAATGGTTAGCGGAAATAACAAACATATTCCAAGTAATGCCAGACCTTGAAATGAATTGCACGTTAATCTTTGACTAAAAAACGTCTTCATGATTTTCATATTTATTAGTTTATTGTTACTAGATTCTCTTTATACTACTAATTAATAACAAAGATGGGATATTTTTAGCTTACTCATTTCTATTTATCGATAATCGTGGTCAAATTTTAGATAATTCCCGGCCTATACAGATAGATCAACATAAAATAATTAATTCAAATAGACATATTATTCTGTACACCCAGATGTACCCATCTCATACACCCGGGTCTACGACTATCTTCCATCCGGGTGTACCAATTGTATACACCCAGATGGAAGCATAATATCTACTTGTTTCTATTTTTATAAAAGACCAGATGATTATTTGTGAGATACTTTATTTATCAATCATCTCATGCTGAATATCCGCTAGACTGCTAGATTAGTGCTAGATCAAACACAGTTGATCTAGCGGGTGCAATTTATTAGTTATCTGGCAATTAAGTACCAAGTGCTAGATTGCTAGATCAATTTGTAGTTTTTAATTTTTATGTAGATGATAGTTGTTCTCATGTTACCACCTTTGAGAAACTTCGGAATAATTACGTTCTAGACACAAGAATACAATAATCGTACATAAGTCTACTAAAGGCTATATCCCAATCTTATATAAAGAATAACGAGACACCCAACACACTTATTATAGCTCCTATTATTTCTCTTATTGTAACTTTCTGCTTAAAAATAAGATGTGAAGGCCATAATATAAAAATTGGCGTAAGTGCCATTAATGTAGATGCTATACCTGCTTCTGTATATTGAACAGCCATTAAAGATACAGAAACTCCGATAAATGGCCCGAAGATGGTAGCCCATAAAGCAGCATTCATACCCTTTCCATTGTGAAATGCAATAGGCATTGTGTATAGTTCCTTTCTAAGCCACATCATAACAAAGTATCCAAGCATACCGGTTATGGCACGTATATAAGTTGAAGCAAACGGAAGCATAGTCATAAACTGATTTATATCTGTTGCAGGAACCGACATTTTATAATAGTTCATCCCAACCTTGCTTAGTACAAGTCCTACTCCCTGCCCTACCCCTGCACCTATCCCAAGTAAAATACCTTTCAACGGTAATTTTAATCCTATTTTGTGAGAAGTTCCTTTACTGAGAACAGACATTCCTATACCACACAGAGTAACCATCATACCTATCCATGCATTCAACGGGAGTTTCTCACCTAGTATTATCCAGCCAGATATTGCAGCTGCCGGAGGAGCGAGTGTCATAAACAACTGTCCGAAACGGGAACCAATAAGAACGTAAGAGTTGAACAAGCAATAATCTCCCAGCACGTAACCCACAAAACCGGAAAGCGATAACCAGAACCAGGTTTCTGAATTGGCATACAAAGGAAAAGGCACACCGGTAAACCACCACAGAGTGATAGCCAGGAAAAACAAAGAAAGGAGCATTCGGATTAAATTCAGCTGTAAAGAACCAATCCGTTTACAAGCTACTTCCGCAAAAAGAGCTGTCGCAGTCCAGGATATAGCTACACCCAGAGAAAGTATTTCGCCAAAATATTGCATCTTTTTCTATTTTGAGTGCAAAGGTACAACTATTTATATTAAATGAAAGTATTTACCGATACAACCCGACCCCTGCTTTTTCGGTATCTTATCATCTTCATTCACTGACTTTATACAATTACATAATCGTCTCGTGGTGATCAAAAAAAATAGCCTTATAGTCATTTCTTTTATAAAAGAGTAATATATGTAAAATTATAAATGCAAATTTAGTTTAAAAGTTAATCCTTAAACAATCGGAAAAATTATTTCCAACAAGTCTCAGGCTGCATATTAATAGATATCAACACACATTCCATAAACACCTTTATAACAACAATTTAAACATCATCATGTAACATACAACAAGTCTTATGTAACATAAAAAAGTAAATATGTAACGCATATAAAAACACGTGTATCATTTATTTAAATACTCCTAATTAATGTTTAGTACATTTACACTTTGAAAATTTAGACTTATAGCAAACTACATTAAAAGGCTATAAAATCAGCACAGACATCTAAGTACTATGAAAAAAAAGGAATCTCTTAAATTAGGGTCAACCATGTTGTCATCAGCATGGCTATTCTGTATTTCTACATCTTCGTACAATTCACTCAATAAAGCAAAAGATCTGTCGTTTATAAGCAACCCAATGTTACTCTTTGATAACTTCAGCTACAAAAGTGAAGATAACTTTTATGTTTCGACTCCATTTCCTGGTGAATATTATTTCAAAATTCAAAATCTTTCTATCGAATGTTCCGGCCTTATGATGCTACCAAAGAATTCACAGGAACTACTTCTGGAATGTAACCACTAAAAAAATAAATACCTATAGTAATTAACCTTAATAATTAATGGAATGAAATGTGAATATGATGACAGTTAAAATTGATTGCTTTCAAGAAAGAAAGTTTATTTGGAAAAAGAGAAAAATATTAATATCTTAATCTAGCAGTAATGGAAAATGTAAAAAAACAGTTACAAAAGATTCCTTACTTGATTTTATGTCTGCTGTTAACCTGCGTTACAGCTTATGCGCAAGACAGAATAAAAGTAACGGGATCGGTAATCGATAGTAAAGGTGAAACTATTATCGGTGCCAATGTAACACTGAAAGGCAATAGTTCAATAGGTACAATTACAGATATTGACGGAAACTTTGTATTGTCTGTGCCAAAAAATTCAGTGTTAGTTATTTCATACATCGGTATGAAGAAAAAAGAAATCAAAGTTGTTGATAATAAAAAGTTGAGAATTGCATTAGAAGACGCTTCGGAGCAATTAGAAGAGGTTGTAGTCGTTGGTTATGGACAGCAAAAGAAAGCCAGTGTGGTTGGTGCAATTACACAAACTACTGGTAAAGTGCTGGAACGTGCCGGCGGTGTTGCAGATATTGGTGCAGCCTTAACTGGTAACCTGCCTGGTGTAGTTACTACAGCCAGTACTGGTATGCCGGGCGAAGAAGATCCTAGAATTGTAATTCGTGGCGTAAGTTCATGGAACAATAGTGATCCATTAATTTTAGTAGATGGAATAGAGCGTCCTATGAATAGTGTGGACATAAGTTCTGTACAATCAGTCTCTGTTTTAAAGGATGCTTCTGCCACTGCCGTTTACGGTGTAAAAGGTGCGAATGGGGTTATCTTAATTACTACAAAGCGCGGAAATGAAGGTAAAGCCAAAATAGAAGTTGGTCTTAATGCTACAGCAAAAGTAGTATCAAAGTTACCACGTTCTATAGCTTCAGCAAATGCTTTATATGTACGTAATCAAGCAATAGAGAATGAGCTAGGTTTAAATCCGGATTCATGGAGCAATATTACACCAGCCGATATTCTGGATAAATACCGTAATCCGGCTAATTTGGAAGAAGCTGAACGCTATCCGGATGTAGATTGGCAGAAAGAGTTGTTTAAAGATTATGCGATGGCTTACAATGCAAATGTTAACATCTCGGGTGGAACAAAATTTGTAAAATACTTTGCCGCAGTAGATTTTCAACATGAAGGTGATTTATTCCGTGAGTGGGACAATAATCGTGGATATCAGTCAGGATATGGCTATAACCGTATTAATGTGCGAAGTAATTTAGATTTCCAGTTGACAAAAACAACTGTTTTGAAAGCTAATATTGCGGGGTCACATGGTCTTAAACGTTCTCCCTGGAATGTTAGTAATGACTCATTCGGAGCTTCACAGTTATGGCAAGCCGCCTACAGTTCACCCTCGGATGCATTTCTTCCCCAATATTCGGATGGAACATGGGGATATTATCCTGCTAACACACAAGGTGCACCTAACTCTATAGTAAATTTAGCAATCAGTGGTGCAGAAAAAAATACAACTACCCGTATTAACACAGACTTTACCCTGGAACAAGATCTAAGTTTCTTTTTGAAAGGATTGAAAGCAAATGCTTTGATATCATTGGATAATGTATTTTTAGAAACAGATCGTGGAATAAATGACCTTTATCACAATACACAATTTAAATGGATAGATCCTGATACGGGAGAAATAAAGTACCAACAATCTGGTAATAGTAACAACAATTTCGACTTTCAAGAAGGAATTCAATGGACTACATCAGGTGGTTCAATAGATAATAATTTCACTCAGCGTAACTTGTTCTATCAGGGACAATTGAACTGGGCTGGACAGTTTGGTAAACATGGGGTTACTGCAATGGGGGTATTCAACCGTACAGAACGTGCTAGCGGTAGTGAATTTACCCACTATCGCGAAGACTGGGCTTTCCGTACTACATATAATTATGCCGACAAGTATTTCGCTGAATATAACGGTGCTTACAATGGTTCTGAAAAATTTAGTGCAAATAATCGTTTTGCATTCTTTAATTCGGGTGCCTTAGGATGGATGATCAGTGAAGAAAAATTCTTCACTCCGGTTAAGAAATACATAGATATGCTAAAGCTTAGATATTCTTATGGTGAAATCGGTGATGACAATGTTGGATCTCGTTGGTTGTACGCCACTCAATGGGCTTACGGAACAGGTAAAAACGGAAGTATTGCTATGATGGGATCTAAAGGAGAAAACAGTCCTTATACATGGTATCGTGAGTCATCAGTAGGTAATGAGGATGTGCATTGGGAAAAAGCAGTAAAGCAAAACTTGGGTATTGACTATTCATTATTCGGAGGCTTAATAGCTGGTAGTGCTGAGTTTTTCCGTGAAAACCGTTCTGATATTCTCGTATCAGGTAATAAACGTTCTGTCCCTTCTTATTTTGGTACAACAGCTCCTACTGCCAATCTTGGTAAAGTTCGCACAAAAGGATATGAGCTGGAACTACGTCTGAATAAAATGTTTAAGAACGGTCTGCGCCTATGGGGTAATTTCAATATGACGCATGCCGAAAACCTTGTATTAAAATATGATGACGCACAATTCTTGCCTAATTATCAAAAAACAGCAGGATACGCAATCGGACAGGATCATTCTTATCTGGATAATGGATATGCAAACACATGGGATGAAGTTATCGGTATGACTGATCACAATACAAATGATAACCAGAAATTACCAGGTCAATATGTCATTGTTGACTTTAATGGCGACGGAGTGATTGACACTAATGATAACGCACCTTATGGATATACCGGAACTCCTCAAAATACATACAATGCTACCGTTGGTTTTGAATGGAAAGGATTCAGTGCTTTTCTTCAGTTCTATGGAGTAACTAATGTTGATCGTTATGTATCCTTTACTTCACTGAACGGTAACTTGGATACTGTTTTTGATGAAGGATCTTACTGGACAGTAGGAAATACAAATGCCGATGCACCTATGCCACGTTGGAATTCTACACCAAGTTATTATGAGGGAGCTCGCTTCCACTATGACGGTTCGTTTATTCGTTTAAAGAATGCTGAAATTGCCTATACATTTACTGACGGTTGGATAAAGAAAATAGGTCTCTCTAACCTGAAAATTTATTTGAATGGTAATAATTTGTGGGTATGGACACGTATGCCAGACGACCGTGAATCGAACTTTGCCGGTACAGGCTTGGCTTCTCAAGGAGCTTATCCTACGTTGAAACGTTTCAATTTGGGAATAAAATTCAATCTTTAAAAGAAATAACATGAAAAAGTATATATATAAATATTTTTTAAGCGGCTTGATGGTTATGTGCCTGCTAAGTACAACTTCATGTACTGACTATCTGGATAAAGCACCCGACTCTGATATTTCCGCAACGGATGCTTTTAAAGATTTCACCAACTTCCAAGGTTACACGGAAGAGCTATATTATTGCATCCCTGATTTTGCAAAAGGTTATTGGAGTGATTCCTTTAACTGGGGAGAAGATGAAATTATGAATGTAGGTATTGACTATCACATGTGTTATAAGATAGACCAAGGTGATTTCTGGGGATGGCAATCCGGACATGACGGCTGGCAAAGCGGCTGGATGGATCGTAATAATAATTCGACTACTTCTAATGACCGTTTTGAAAAGTCATTATGGCCACTTGCATGGTATGGTATTCGCAAATGCAATATGGGTATTGCTAACTTAAATTTGATGACTGATGCTACTGACGAAGAACGTAACCTAATTGAAGGACAGCTCTACTTCTTTCGTGCATGGTTCCATTTTGAGTTGATGCAATACTTCGGAGGTTTGCCTTATATTGATACAGTACTTCCTTCTGGAGAACCATTGACTCTTCCTCGACTTAGCTATCAGGAATGTGCAGAAAAAGCAGCTGCCGATTTTCGCAAGGCTGCCGACTTACTGCCTATCAACTGGGATAACACAAATGCTGGAAAAAACACATTGGGCAAGAATCAGTTACGTATCAATAAGATTATGGCATTAGGCTACTTAGGTAAGAATTTGTTGTGGGCAGGCAGTCCATTAATGAACTATGAATCTCAAGGTTCTAAATCATACAACAAAGATTTGTGCAAGAGAGCAGCCGAAGCATTTGGTGAATTGCTCACATTAGTTGAAAGTGGTCAGACACAATATTCTTTAGTCGATTTTAAAGAATACTCTAGTTTGTTTTATACAATCGGAAAAGATGGTTTGATGCCTGGGTCAACAGAAGCAATTTTCCGTGGACCTTCTTATGGATGGAATGATACAAACTGGGGATTAAGTAAGCAGTTTGGTACCGGAATTCTTAATGACGCTGGAGTAATATCACTTCCTACAGCCAATTATGTTAACTATTATGGTATGGCAAATGGCTTGCCTTTGACTGACGCAGAATCGGGTTTTGATACAACTTATCCTTGGAAAGGACGTGATCCACGATTTTACAATGATATTGTATACGATGGTGTAAAAGTAGTAGAAGGTAATTTGAGTACAGAGAATGAACCACTTCGCTATGCCAGCTTATATACTTCCGGTCAGTTACGTGATGCTACTAAAGGAAGCCGTACAGGATATTTACTTTACAAGTTTATTCCTATTAAATGTAATAAGTTCGATGACGGTTATGGATATAGTAATCACTTTCATATTCATCTGAGTTGGATGCGCTTAGCAGATATCTATTTAATGTATGCCGAATCAGCAGCAAATGCTTCTGAATCTGCTATGGGCAAATCATCAAACTGTTCATTGACATCAGTTGACGCTGTCAATACAATACGTAAACGTGCGGGAGTAAAAGAGATAAATGCTAAATATACTAGCTCATTAAATGGTTTCATGAGTGAACTTCGTCGTGAACGCGCCGTAGAATTGGCTTATGAAGGACATCGTTTTAATGATTTGCGTCGTTGGTTATTACTGACAGAAGCTCCTTATACAATTAAAACTTCACAGGAATTTATTCGTTCAGGAGTTTTTGATAAGGCAGATCCTACAAAAAATGCAGTAAGTGGCTTTACAGAAAAAGTGATTTTAACTCGCAACTTTACAGAAAAGCATTACTGGCTACCTTTAAAGAAATCTGATACAAGTCTTTATCCTGAATTTCATCAGAATCCTGGTTGGTAATAGGTATTAACATTAAGTTTAATAAAACAGAAAAAGAATGAAAAATATACATGCAAGAATCGTTATGGGGACTATGATGACTTTCTCATCATTGGGGCTGATAGCGCAGGAGAATGCAGAAATGGTGACACCTGCGGACTCTTTAGCCAAGCAAGAAGTCAATGTGGCTTTCCGTACGGTGAATCAGAAGGACCTGATGGGTGGTGTTTCTGTAGTGGATATGGTGCAATTAACTGATAAAAACTACTCAACTTATAGTTTGGATAATATGCAATCACTCGTAGGTGGGTATAATGGCCAACTATGGAATATGGGTGATGCATTAGTCTTAGTTGACGGTGTACCCCGTGATGCAAATAATGTATTGCCCACTGAAATAGATAAAATAACATTTCTGAAAGGTGCGTCTGCTGTTGTTTTATACGGTAGTCGTGCATCTAAAGGTGTTATTTTAATTACAACAAAACGTGGAAGTAAAGATGGACTTGAAATAAAGGCTCGTGGTAATGCTTCATTATTTGTTCCAAAAGCATATCCTGAATATTTAGGTGCTGCAGAATATATGACTTTATATAATGAAGCGCGTGCCAATGACGGTTTATCTTCTACTTATTCAGAAGATTTGATTTATAATACTTCTACAGGAAATAATCCTTATCGTTATCCGAATGTAAATTTCTTCTCATCAGATTATATAAAGAAAGCATATAATCGTTACGATGCATCTGCTGAATTTTCAGGTGGTGGGAAATATGCACATTTCTATACCAATATTGGTATCTATAATGTTGGCGACCTGATTAATTTTGGAGAAGGTAAAGACAACCACACCAATCGTATGAATATACGTGGTAATGTGGATTTGCGCCTGAATGATTGGGTAACAGGTTGGGTAAATGCCAACGCTACATTCTATGACGCACGTAGCGATAATGCTTCGTTTTGGTCAAACTCTGCCACGCTGCGTCCTAACCGTGTAAGTCCTTTGATTCCAATATCCTATGTTGAAGAGAACGATAATCCTTCCTGGACATTAATCAATAATAGTAATTATCTGGTAAATGGTCAATATTTATTAGGTGGAACTCAGTTGGATCCAACCAATCCATTTGCAGCTATGTATGCCGCTGGCTACAACAAGCATACTTCTCGCCAATTTCAATTTGACACCGGTATTAATTTAAATCTTGAGAAGGTATTGAAGGGACTTTCCTTCCGTACACAGTTTGCTGTTGATTATGCGACCAGCTATTCTACTTCTATCAATAATAATTATGCAACTTATGAAGCAGTATGGAACAATTACTCAGGTCAGGATTTAATCACATCGCTAAATAAGTACAACAAAGATAGTAGTACAGGTACACAAAATGTATCAGGTAGTGCAGAAAAGCAAACTATAATGTTCTCTGGGCAGTTTAATTATAATCGTACTTTCAATGATGTGCATAATGTTTCTGCGATGTTGTTGGCACACGGTTATCAACAAACAATTTCCGGAGATTATCATCGCCTCAGTAATGCGAATTTAGGTCTGCAAGTCGGATATAATTATAATAATAAGTATTATGTCGATTTTAATGCAGCCGCAGTTCATTCAGCAAAATTTGCTCCGGGACATCGTCAAGCTATCTCACCTACTTTAACAGCTGCATGGCGTTTAAGTAAAGAAGGTTTCCTTGCAGATTCGCCGATTGTTGACGATTTGAAGCTTAATGCCTCTGTTTCAATGTTGAATCAGGACTTAGATATTAAGACTACAATTGACGATAAGAATGTTGAATATTATCTTTACGACAATGTATTTACTTCATCAGGAACTTGGTGGGGATGGTCAGAATCCTATGGTAACAGCATGCAGTCTGCCGATTCTCGTCGTAGTGGTAATGATAATTTATTTTATGTAAAACGCAAGGAAATTACTCTTGGTTTAGATGCTTCTTTATGGAAGGGTTTATTGAAATTGAATGCCAATTTCTTTACTACTTCAACAGAAGGTTTATTAACTACTCCATCTACTATTTTCCCGAGCTATTTCCAAACTTACTGGCCGGTTTCCTCTTTTTTGCCATATATGAACTATAATAACAACCGCCGTACAGGTTTTGACTTTGCACTTAATCTGAATAAGAAAGTTGGTGATGTAGATATGACATTGGGAGTAAACGGAATGTACTACACTTCTAAGGCTACAAAGGTTAATGAAAATGTAGAATATGATTATTTGAAAGCTGAAGGAAAAGCTATTGATGCTCTTTGGGGATTGCAGAGTAGCGGTTTCTACAAAGATGAAACTGATATAGCTAACTCTCCATCTTCAAGTTATGGCCAAGTAAAACCGGGTGATATTAAATACATTGACCAGAACAAAGATGGTACAATTGATAACAAAGATCAGGTTGTATTGGGTAAATGGGGAGCACCTTTTATTTTCGGTGTGAACTTTACAGCTAAATGGAAAGCCTTTACTTTCTTTACTGCCATTACAGGTAATATAGGAGGAAAAGGAATAAAGAATAATTCATATATGTGGGTATATGGTGACCGCAAGTATTCAGAAGTTGTGCGCAATCGCTGGACTCCAGAAACTGCTAACACAGCTACTTATCCTCGTTTAACAACGCAAAGCGGCGACAATAACTTCCGCTCTTCTGATTTCTGGATTTACAGTACCAGTCGTGTAGATTTGGGTAAGGTACAAATTACTTATGATTTTCCGAAAAATATATTTAGAAACGGTATTGTCAAAGGCTTGTCAGTGTACTTAAGTGGTTCTAGCTTGCTGACTATAGCCAAAGAACGTAAATATATGGAGATGAATGTAGGTAGTACACCTCAGAATCGTAGTTATAATCTTGGTGTGAAAGCTGAGTTTTAAATGAGATAGATTACCAAATAAATTATTTGTCATGAAAAATATAATAAAAATATTAGTCCTTTCTTCTTTATTGACAGGATGCGATGATCTGTTCGAGCCAGCCATTGAGAATAATCTGGGATTTGAATATATGTACGAAAATGCGGGATATGCCGAAGGTGTTTTATCTAATGCATATACGCGCATTCCGTCTGCTTCTTATTCATTCAATGATGTTGCAACCGATGATGCAGTTAGTAATGATGCAACAAATAGTTATCGCAAAATGGTTGCAGGTGCCTGGCAGTCAGACAATGACCCAACTGAACGTTGGCGCAATTGTCGTGCCGGAATTCAGTATCTCAATCTTTTTCTAGCCAATGCTGATAAAGTACATTGGGCAAACGATGAGTTGGCTGCTAAAATGTATAATGATCGTTTAAAAGGTGAAGCTTATGGGCTACGTGCCATGTATATGTATTATTTGCTTCAGGCACATGGCGGATGGACAGCAGATGGAAAATTATTAGGTGTACCCATTGTTACCAATCCAGAGGAAGCTTCAACAGATTTCAACTATGCACGTGCTACTTTTGAAGATTGTATGAAGGCATTTTATGCTGATGCAACAAAAGCTTTGGAACTTTTACCAAATGATTATGGAGATTTAACTAGTAATTCTGAAATACCTTCAAAATATTCGAATGAAGGTGTAAACCTTACTCAGTATAATCGTGTGTTTGGTCTAAAATTTCGTGGACGCATTTCCGGACGTATTGTAGAAGCTATCCGTTCACAAGCTGCTTTGCTGGCTGCAAGTCCGGCATTTGCTGAAGGTAATACTACAACTTGGCAGAATGCAGCTGATTATGCAGCCAACGTATTGGATAAAATCAATGGTGTTGCCGGTATTGATGCCGATGGTGGTACTTGGTATAGCAACAAAGAAATTGAGTCGTTAGGTAGTGGTGAATGTCCACCTGAAATATTATGGAGAGGAACTAAGTCGTCAAGCAATTCATTGGAAAAGGATAATTATCCTCCTTCTATTTATGGTAAAGGACGAATTAACCCTACACAAAATTTGGTTGATGCTTTCCCTATGTTGGATGGTTATCCAATTTCTAAAGAAAACGATGAATATAAACAGAACCCTTATGCAAATCGCGATCCTCGTTTGGCTGCTTATATTTTATACAATGGAACGAAAGCTGGTGTAAATAATAAAGTTATTACAACTGCTGCAGATGGTACAACAAATGATGCCTTGGATAAAGAAGAAGGCTATTCAACACGTACAGGTTATTATATGCGTAAATTATTGCGTCAGGATATCAATCTGGATCCAACTGTAAATAGTACTCAAGAGCACTATCAGGCACGTATTCGTTATACAGAAATTTATCTAAACTATGCAGAGGCTGCAAACGAAGCTTTCGGTCCTACAGGAAAAGGCACTCATGCCTACTCTGCTTATGACGTAATAAAAGCAATACGTAGTCGAGCTGGTATTACAGGTGGTGACCTATATTTGGAGTCTATCAAGGATGACAAAGACAAAATGCGTGAGTTGATTCGTAACGAACGTCGTTTAGAGCTTTGTTTTGAAGGTTTCCGTTTCTGGGATTTACGTCGTTGGAAAGCAAACTGGAATACAACTGCCATGGGGGTTAGTATTACAGGAGATGCTACTAAAACCTATTCTCCGATAGAAGTTGATACACGTACGTATAAAGATTATATGTATTATGGGCCTATTCCTTATAGTGAAATATTAAAATTTAATGCTCTGGAACAAAACCAGGGATGGTAATCATTACAATGTAAAATATTAATTTGATTAAATATGAAAAAAATTATAGCCGCTATTATGATGTTAGGCGCACTGGTTACATCTTGCGAGAATGCTGATTGGGATTTTCCCGATTACGGTACGACAAGTGTTTATTTTGCCAAACAAACGCCAATACGCACCATTACATTGGGTACAGATACATATGATACAACCTTGGACAATGAGCATAAATGTAAAATTATGGCTACCATGGGAGGTGTATATAATAATGAAACCAATCGCATAATAAATTTCGAGGTTGATGAATCTTTATGTAATGGGTTGACTTATGATAATGGAAGTGACATTATACCTATGCCTACTTCTTACTATAAACTTGCATCCAACCAAATTATTATACCTGTAGGTAAGGTATTGGGAGGAGTAGAAGTACAGCTTACTGATGCGTTCTTCAATGATCCGAAATCTATTGCTACTACTTATGTTATTCCATTAAGAATGACTAATGTAGAAAATGCTGATACCATTTTGCAGAGTAAAAACTACATTCTTTACGCTGTTAAATACATCAATAAATGGGATGGTAATTGGCTGAGCCGAGGTACAGATGTAATTGACGATAATGGATCTGTTACTACAGTAACACGCCAAGCTAAGTATATTGAGAATGATGAAGTACGTAGCCTTACAACGACTGCCTATAAGCAAGTTGTATATCCAGTATCAACAGTTGTAAATGTGTATAAAGAAGATGGTACATTGGGAACTAAAACCTTAACTTGCAATCTTATATTAACATTCGACGACAATGATAAATGTACAATTACCAGTGGAACAGAAGGTTATTCGGTTACCGGTACTGGTACCTGGACAAAAGAAGGTGCAAAAAAGGCTTGGGGAGATAAAGATCGTGATGAACTGAAGTTAAACTATGTATTGACTTATAACTACCAGCAAAAGGCAGGTGGCCCGATGTTGTATAAAAAGTACACATGTGATGATACATTGGTTGCACGTGACCGTGGAAGTAAATTGGAAACTTTTAAAGCGAAAAACAAATAATCGATTGATTCCTAAAAATAATACAAATGAAACAGTATATAAATAAACTTCTGATAACAGCATTAGGATCGGTCATAATAGCCGGATGCGCTGATACTGGTATTGATGATTTTTCTGTAGACAAACCAAACTCTATAGCGGGTATGGAATATCTAAATGATTACTCTCCGTTAAAATCGTATATAGATCGTACTACCCACCCCAACTTTAAGTTGGGATCGGGTGTTTCGGAAAGCGATTTTAATATGGGAGGTGTTGTCTTTAGATTGGCAAGTGCAAATTTCGATGAGATAACTCCGGGTAACGCCATGAAATATAGCTCTTGTGTTACTAAAGATGGTACTATGAGTTTCTCTGAAGTAACCAAATTTATTGAAATGGCCAAGACTGCAGGTTTATCAATCTACGGTCACACATTAGCTTGGCATTCTCAACAGCAGAATGAGTACTTGAATAAACTGATTGCTGACAAAGAAATACAAGTGGATCCCAATAACGCAGATCACGCATTGCATATAAAAACTACTGAAGCTAAAGCAAATGTTTGGGATTGGCAAATCTATTATACTTTGCCTGCAGCTCTTACAGTAGGCCAGGAATATACAATAAGTATGCGTGCCAAAGCAACTACTGCAACGGATATTGCTTTTTGGCCAAACAATGCAGATGGATCGCAAGTACAATATTTATCTAATTTGTCTGTAGGAAAAGAATGGAACACTACTTCAATTAAATTTACGGCTACTATTCCTATTCAAAAATTGGTATTCTCTTTCGGGAAGTTTAGCGGTGACTTGTATATTGACGATGTTAAATTGATTGCTACAGGTTCTAATACCAATTTGATTGCCAATTCATCTTTTGACAGTACCGATTTGAGCAAATGGAGTAAACCAAGTTGGCATAGTTATACTTATGCTATTGAAACTTTGGCAGCAGGACCTACTACCTGGTTTACAAACCTGGTGAGTAATAGTAACTGTGAATCAGACGATGTTTCTTCTTTCTATGCTACAGAAGCAACAGTAGGACCTAAAGCTGCAACTTTTGGAGCTGCTGGTACAGGAGCAGATGGAGTTGGCCGTGCTATTATTGTAAAATCGGGAGACAACCCAACTAATGGCTGGGATACTCAATTCTTTGTAAAAGTACCTTATAAATTCAAAGAAGGCGACACTTATCGTTTTACAATGAAAGTGAGAGCAAATAAAGCGGGAACTATTGAGTCTCAAGCACACAACAATCCAGGTGGCTATTTATATTGGTCAATGATTGGTAACCCTAGCGTTACCACCTCTTGGCAGGAATATACTAAAACCGGTGTTATTTCAGCTTCACAAGCAGGGATGAATACTATTGCGTTCAACCTTTCTCCAAATAAAGAAGCAACAACATTCTATTTTGATGATATCTATTTCGAGAAACAAGAATCAGGCAATACTATTCCATTAACTCCAAAAGAAAAGGCTGATACACTAACCTGGGCTATGGACAAATGGGTAAAAGGAATGATGCAAGCTTGCGGTGGATACGTTAAGTCCTGGGATGTAGTAAACGAAGCTATTTCAGGTGGAGGCGACGACGGAGAAGGCTTCTATGTATTGCAATCTGCATCAAATGGCGACCCTCTTAAAAACTTCTACTGGCAAGATTATTTAGGAAGCGAAGAATATGTACGTAAAGTCGTTGGTATGGCTCGTAAATACTATGCAGAATTCAAAGGAAATCCTTCGGATTTAAAACTGTTCATCAATGATTATAATCTGGAATCCGATTGGGACGATAACAAAAAGCTGAAAAGTTTGATTCACTGGATACAACGTTGGGAAAATGATGCAGTTACCAAAATCGATGGTATTGGATCACAAATGCACGTTTCTTGTTTTGCAAATGCAACTTCACAAAAAAGCAAAGAAGAACACATAGTGAAGATGTTTGAATTGTTGGCGGCATCAGGCAAATTAGTGAAGATTTCCGAATTGGATATGGGATACATTGACGAAGAGGGTAATAGTGTAAAGACTGCTGATATGACTCAAGAGCAACATAAAGCAATGTCTGAATTCTATAAATTCATTGTGAAAAAATACTTCGAGATCATTCCAGTTGCTCAGCAATATGGTATTACTACCTGGGCTATGACAGATAGTCCTGACAGTGATTCTTCATTTTGGCGTGCTGGCGAACCTATCGGTTTGTGGGATATAAACTACAACCGTAAACATGCTTATGCTGGATATGCTGACGGATTGGCTGGTAAATAATAAATTACTGCTGTTCGTTATAACTTTTTAGATTTAAAAAAGGGCTGAGTTCAAATGAACTCAGCCCTAATTGCATATATTCGTTTCAGTAAAAACAACCATTTAAAATAGAGAATGATCGCTCTTTCCGCAAATGCTGTCAAAGTTTGGATAAATAGATTGTGCAATCTCAGTGAGCGGAGAAAGATGGTACACCCAAGGTACATCTCTCCTATAATAAGCTGTTATGTTTATTAAAAGGTATGAGCCCGGTACAATCCGAGCTCACACAAATATAAATTAATTATTAAACGTCTAACTTTTCGGGGGCACTTCGAACAAGCTCTCCCTTTATATTCCCTGAAGAACAGCTCAGCTTTTATTGCAATTTTATAATCACTTTAGTTCCAGTATAAGAAACCTTTTTCCCTATCGAGTTTGAATGAATTCCCGAACCTCTGTTTTCACTTACCAGGACAACATTAAAGATACGTTTTGCTAAACTGCCTGTATAATTTCCCTTTCTATCTGAGATTGTTAATGATTGATGTTTTTCATTCCAATTGAACGAGATAACAGCATATTTACCTTTCTCATAGTTATAATTATCACCTTCATCTTCGTATAAATCAAATTTAGCATCGGCTCCTTTATACACGCGAATTTCTAATGTATCGGCCGATTTTTCACTTGTATATTGGACAATCTTACCCATTGGAATAATAGAACCAGCCTTAACGAAAAGAGGAATTTTATCTAATGGAGCATCCGTTTTTATATTTTGACCTCCATTAAAATGTTTACCTGTCCAAAAGTTAAACCAACCTGCCGATTTGGGTAAGTAAACATTCCATTCAGACACATTAGCTTCAGTAACCGGAGCTACTAATACAGATTTCCCAAACATATACTGATATTGACGGTTTACGGCAGTGGTATCTGCATTAAAATCCATCACCAACGGACGCATCATTGTAGATCCATTTTTAGTAACCTGCCATGCTTCGGAATAAATATATGGAAGTAAACAATAGCGAAGATTCAGCATCTTGCGCATATTGTCCTCTACTTTTTGTCCGTACTTCCAAGGTTCTGTTTCGGTTTGGTAACCGTGAATACGGAAAATTGGGTTGAACGTTCCCCATTGATACCAGCGTGTAAGCAGTTCGTGATATTTCTCGTCGGTGTATTGAGAATTACCGGGACGGAAAAAGCCACCAATATCAGTTGTCCAATATGGAAACCCTGTAATTGTGTAATTTAATCCGGCTACAATTTGATTTTTGAATGTATCCCATGTTCCGCCAATATCACCCGACCAGTTAATCACCCCATAGCGTTGCTGACCCGAGAAAGCCGAACGAGTAAGAATACATACCCGCTTATCAGAATTAGCCTCGCGTTGACCTTCATACACTGCCCTACTCACCATTAATGGATAGGTTAACCGATAAAAATCGCCTGCACCAATATGTGTTCTTGTTCCTTTCAATGCATCATTTTCTGGTTCAACAGCATCCATCCACCAGGAATCTACACCATTATTAAGCATATTTACCTTCAAGGTATTCCAGTATTCTTTTCTGGTTTCGGGATTGAAATAGTCCAGCCATTTGGTATCTGGAATAAAACGGTTTTTAGCCACATATTCTTTACCTATTGTTGAGTTCTTATCAGGGTTAGACCAGATTGAGATGTTGAAATGTGCATTCAAATTGTGCAGTTCTTTTATAAACGCTGCAGGGTTTGAGTAGTTTTTCTCATCAAACTGAGGAACACCCCAACCTCTATCACCCCAATATTGCCAATCTTGTACAATCACATCCAACGGAAGATTTCTTTTTCGGAACTCTTTTACTGTTTCAACTAAATGTGCTCCTGAAGTATAACGTTCGCGACACTGCCAAAAGCCATAAGCCCATTGTGGCAACATAGGTACATTGCCCGATAAATTACGGTAAGATGCAATCACATTATCTGCTGAGGGGCCATAAAAAACTACATAATCTAGCCCTTTAGCAACTGGTGACCGAAATGTTGTTATGTTATCACTCAGCTTCCATGACAATTTGGGAGTATTATTTGATTTACAAAGTACCTGTACCTGATGTTCACCGGCTTTTAATTTTACCAATGCTCCTACAGTAGGCGGAAGCCACATATTACTTTGATCAATACAAGGTTTCCCATCAATAGCAACAAAATGTCTGTTACCCATATCGCCCAGATCCAGAAAGATAGAATACTCGCCATCTTTCGTAACATTAAACTTACCTTGATAAAGCGATTGGTTTTGTGATACTTTCTGAGTTCCGGAGGTAGTAGTTACTTCGGCCATTTGACTATTGTCTGAAGTTGATTGCTCTTGTTTCCCGAGTGTAATGAAATTATCTGCCGGATTAAAATCCGTTAACCCATACTGATGCCATAACAAACCGTATCCTTTACTGGAATAAATAAATGGAATTGCAATCTGCGTGTTTACCTGTATTAAACGGCGAGCTACGCTTTTTAAGTTATATTGCCCATCCTGAAATTGTCCCAAACCAAATATATATTCATCGGATGGTGATTCAAAACTCTGTTCTGCCTCATAACAAGTTTCGCCTTGAATAGAACCGGGAGTTAGTTTCCGGGTGCCTGCCTCTTCGCTCAAAAATACTTTGCCGGCATTATTGGCATACGATAATTTGCCTGTGTGCTTATCCAATGACACTTGAATATTTTTTGTTTTTATCTCAAGCTTAGTCGGCAAATCTAAAACTTGAAATCCAGGAGTTGCAACACTCGAAGTAAAAACTAGCTCTGGCAAGTTTCCTTCACTTTCTTTATAGAATTTGACCCTTACGGCATTCTCGCTTAAGGGAGATATACTGAGTGTTCCATCTGATAAAGTAATATTTACCTTGTTGGACAACCGTTTAAAGCCTTTCACAACTTGTGCCTCACAAAGTAGTGGGAAAAGACTAATCAATAAAAATAATTTTAGCTTCATCTTCTATCTATTTTATTTTAATAAAATCGGTTCTTCGTCACTTTAGGTGCAAGATATTATATTAAGCCTTTTATTTCTGGTTTTTTGCAGTCTTTTTATCAGATTCAATAAATGGCTTATCAAAAAGCATGTAGAATCTTGATTGGATAAGCATTTGAAACTGTTTGCTTGCACCTAAAGTGACGAAGAACCATAAAATCAAGAAACATCTCCCCTATCTGCTACTAAATGCATAAAAAGCCTTTGTTTAAAGGCTTTTAGTTAGTGGGAGATAAAAAAATAAGACTATTCATCTGCTACTAACGAGAATTATCTGCTACCAGCGTACTTTACATTAATAAGCCCGGCAGACATTTTAAAACTTCCCAAATGAGATTTATTTTTTCTGGAATAACATTTATTACATCTTGTACAAAAGATTGCATTCTTCTGTACAAAAGAATCAAATACCTTGTACAAAAGAATACAATCTTTTGTACAAGGATTTATATATAAGACTAATCATTCTAAAAAAATCAGATCAGACATTGATCATTATCCGCACAGATATTTTCAAAAGTCCCCTTCTGAGTTGTGACAGATTAAATATTAAAGAGATATAAAGAGTTTACCCTTTCTATTTTCAACTAAGGTAAAACAGTAACAATTTTCTTCCCTTTATAAACTATAACTTTATCATATTCATTGGAAGTACTCTTACCAGAAGCAACTAGTCTGATCTTGAATTTACGTTCTGCAAGCATTCCTGGAAAAGCACCTTTACGATTACTAATAGTCAATGCCTTCTTTGCATCGTTCCAAGTAAAGGTAATGGTTGAATATGCTCCCTTTTCGTAGTTGTAATTATCGTTTTCGTCCTCGTAAAGGGTGAATTCTCCATTTGCACCAACATAAACACGAATTTCAAGATCGTCCCATTTCTTCTCTGTGGCATATTGCACTTGCGGTCCAAACGGAATTATACTTCCCGATTTAATGTATAAAGGAATCTCATCAATCGTTGTTGCTTTTACTATTTCCTTACCACCATTAATTTTTTCGTTAGTCCAAAAGTCATACCAGGCAGTTCCTTCGGGCAAATAAACTTTCGTTGATTTAGCCTGAGCGAAATTCACAGCTACACTTTTCTTTTCGCCGGTATCATCTTTTTTATCCCAACCGGTTTCTGCATCTGATTTTACAATAGTTTCAGGTGTATATTGTGCATTAACAACCGGAGCAACCAATATTGATTTACCAAACATATACTCGTTGTTCATGTCTTTAACCTTCTTATCATTGAAATCCATCACCAAAGCTCGCATAATAGTTGATTGATTATTTGTAACCGACCAAGAAGTAGAGTAAATATACGGCAACAGAGAATAGCGCAAATTAATTGTCTTTGCTATTGCATCAAAGATAGTCTCACCTTTTTTCCCAAAGTTATATATTTCTCTAGGGATATCGGTACCATGCGAACGCATCATAGGGGTAAATGCTCCGAATTGAAGCCAGCGTACATACAGTTCCTGAAAAGACGGATTCTTAGTTCCTTCACTCCAGCCTCTATTATAAGCACCAGCAAAAAAACCGCCAATATCTGTATTCCAGTAAGGAATAGCACTCATTGAGAAGTTAAGACCTGCAGGTATCTGGTTGCGTAACGATTGCCAGGAAGAATTTACATCGCCCGACCATGTATTTGCTCCGTAACGTTGTTGTCCGGCAAATGCCGAGCGGGTAAGGATAAATATACGTTTATCTGAACTTGCCGAACGCTGATGTTCTGCAACTCCTCCTACCGCCATCAGTGGGAATGCATTGCGTACCTTGTGGAATGAACCCAGGTATGTTTTAAGATCGAAATCTGAAGGTTTGAAATCCAGATGGTCGGGTTCTGTTGAATCCATCCACCAACCATCAATTCCCAATGAGAAAAGTCCTTTTTGCAGATGTCTCCAGTATATATCACGAGCCTCTGGATTATAAGGATCGTAAGGTTGTACACCTGACGGATATTCACGGTTTGGCGGCCAGCTTTCCAATCCCGATTGTGGCCATGTACCGAAATTCAGAAGCATGCCCTTCGGTTCCATTTCGCGGAATTGTTTTGTTTGCGGTCCAAAAGAAGACCAGATAGAAATAATCAAGTGCGCATTTTGATTGTGAATATCTTCCACCATTTTCTTTGGATTAGGAAATTCAGTGTTAAGAAACTCCATTGCATTCCAAAGGTAATTGTTGCCCCAGTATTGCCAATCCTGAATAATACCATCGAGAGGCACACCTAGTTCACGATATTTATTAACTACACCCACCAGTTCGTTCTGGCTTTTGTAGCGTTCTTTACTTTGCCAAAAACCAAAAGTCCACAAAGGAAACATAGGAGCTTGTCCGGTAAGGTCACGCATACAAGCAATAGATCCATCAATATTTCCACCAAACATAAGATAGTAATCAATACAATCGCCAACTTCAGATTTAAATGATGTACTTTCGGGCTTATCTTCAAAAACAGTGGGTGAATAATTATCCCAGAATAACCCATACCCTTTAGTAGAAACCAGGAAAGGAACATAATCGTCAGTGTTTCCCTGTACCATATTGAGTTTTGCATTACGCAGAGATAATTTGCCACGCTGTTGTTGGCCTAAACCATAAATAGCTTCGTCTTTATCAAGTGCAAACGACTGATCAATGGCATAGGTTTTTGATCCTGCATCATTAAAATCAGTAAAGGTTGCACCCTCCTTTTCGCTTAAAAGTTGTTCTCCGGAAAGAGTATTATAGGATATTTTTCCAGACTTTATGTTGATATCTACTTTCAGATTATTGCTTTTTAACGAAACAACATCCCCTTGCTGATTGATAGCAAGCTTTACGGCCTGAGGCTCTTTTACTACCGTTAAGCTTTTCTTTTCAAAAGTTTTTCCCACAGGAGATTTCAGCACCCTTACAGTTGAAGGTCCATAAAATTGAATCTCAACATCCGTTGAGTTAATTTGGGTTTTGATACCCAAATTGCTTTTTGTGTACGATTGTGCCTGACTACCGATGGCAAAAAACATCAGTAACGAGAATACTAAATTGAGTCTTTTCATAAATTATTTTTATAGGTTGCTTATTTTCTATTATTGAAATTTCCACCAGTCAAAGTTAAACAATTCACGTCCAGCAGTGATATTTTGACCGTTAAAATAAAAATAAATATCATGTTTACCTATTACTTTATGCTTTAATTCCGAAGTGAAAGTTCTAAATTTATCCCATCCTCCGGTACGAGGTAGCTGAATAGACGAGATTACTGGTCCCGAAACACTATCAAGACGAACCTCCAAAATACCGCCATCAACTCCTGCTGCTAACGAGACAGATAATGATTCAGGCGATTGATTGCCAAAATTCACCTCACGTACTTTTATATAACCTTTCGAACGAGTGCTTGAAACATACACCCCTATTTTTTTATCTTGAGATATGGAACATTTTTGCGACCATGCCATTGTCTCCGCTTCAACGCGCTTGTAAGGATTAATCTCCCCAACCGGTTTAGGCCCTTCTTTGGAGATGGAAACAGAAGGAATTGTTCCATCAGGATTGTACGTAAATTGCTCGACGCATGCAGCCCGTCCATAGCTTCCCCCTCCGGGTAACAATCCTGTATGGTAGAAAAGATAAGAGTTCCCTTTATAATCAACAATTCCACCATGATTGGTAAAGCTATTAATTTTTTGATTCTCCATAATTTTACCCTGATATTTCCACGGGCCTACAGGACTACTACTTGTTGAATAGGAAAGGCTCTCACCACCTTTGCTCATTCCTGCGTACATCATATAGTAATTACTGTTCCGTTTATAAAACCAAGGTCCTTCAACATACATATCTTTATTAGGATTTTCAGTACTTTTATTACTCCGGATCCCCCCAAAAGTCTCTACAGAAAGAGGAACTGTTACAATCTCACCCGAATAAGAAATCATATCTTTATTTAGCTTGACGTAAAACAGGCTTCCATTTCCCCAATAAAGATAAGCTTGCCCATCATCGTCAATACATACGGTTGGATCGATATTAGACCAACTTCCGTTAGTAATCAATGGCTTTCCAAGTGCATCTTTGAATGGGCCTGTTGGTGAATCAGAAACCGCCACGCCTATTGCCATGTCGTTTTTATCAGTTTGAGCACATATATACCAATAAAACTTTCCTTTACGTTCAATACACTGAGCTGCCCAGGCACGGTCACGCGCCCATTTGAAGGATTCCAACGAAATGGGACTTCCATGGTCTGTCCAATTTACCATGTCGGTAGTGGATAATACATGCCATTTGGTCATATAGTAAAAATCGAAGCCTGGAATATCATCGCCAACATATGCGTAAAGCGTACCGTTATAAACCATCGGTGCAGGATCGGGACCAAAATGCGTTTGAACAATCGGGTTATCTGCCCGGCTAACACCCCAAAATGACAGCGCTGCTAAAACTAAAGCAAAATATTTTTTCATTTCAAATATGGATTTTATCTTCAAATATTCAAATCTATTTCTAGATTTAAAGATTTATTTAACAGGCAAAAATTTATAAAGAACTACTCCATGTGCAGGTACTTTAAGCATTAGTTCACCTGTTTTGGTTTCGATGTTACTGATATCTTTCTGCCGCCAAAGGTCACGCACCGTATATCGCCCGTTAAGGCCAAGTTTATCGAAATCCTTGTAGGAAAGATCTACTATATCAAGACCAAAGTTGCAGAAACCAACTGCATGACTACCATCTTCGAGTTCCTTTACATAAATGCGTAAATCACCAATAGTCTGAATACAGGTTGCCTGTTTGCCAAGAGGATCTTGATTGACTTCGATAACTTCATCGTTGGTTAGTAAATTTAATGATAAATCATCTAGTTTCTCCATATCACAACCAATAAGGAGCGGTGCGGAGAAAAGACTCCAGAGACTAACATGAAGATATTGCTCGTCCGGTTTAAGCTTGCTTAAGTGTGGATTACCCCAACCTACAGTACCAATAACTAGCATATCAGGATCGTTCCAATTGCCCGGTTTAGCCCATGCTGCGGCTTCATCCTGTGCCAGAGCGATATTTTTTACACTTACCCACGTATCGGTAATATCATTCGTAGTGCGCCAACAATTACCCTTAACGGAGTCACCCCATTTCCATACATCCGACATCCCGTACTGACATACGCTAAAAACGATGTCGCGGGGTTGCTGGCGAAGATATTCGCCCATAACCTTAAATGGTTTCATAGCAACATTCAATTCGCTACCACCATTATACGACAAAGACGATACTTTGTATGGGTCATTCTCAGGCAAACCATCAATTACATTGCCATAACTGCACCAATCGTATTTCAGATAATCGAAACCCCATTTGGCATAACTTTCGGCATCTTGTTTTTCGTAACCATAACTACCGGCACTACCTCCACATGTCCAAGGCCCCGGGCTTGAGTAAAGTCCTATTTTTAATCCTTGCCCATGCACATAATCGGCAAGGGCTTTCATATCTCCAAATCGGGAATTTGGAATTATATTGCCAGCCTCATCGCGCAACTTGCCACGCAATGTCTGATCTTTTGAGTCGCGATGATTTTCCCAAAAATCATCTATATTTATATATGTCCATCCGTGGTTAATAAGCCCACTTTTTACCATTGCATTAACAGCACGTTTTACTTTATCTGCCGAAACCTCGTTGGCAAAACAGTTCCAACTGTTCCAGCCCATTGGTGGAGTGAGTGCAATACGGTCGCCACAAACAATGCGTAGTTTTTTTTCTGCCTTGCCTTTAGCATTTTTAGCACCCAGAGTAACCTCAAATGTACCAATCTTGGAAAGCGACCCCGTGATAAGACCTGTTTGCGAATCAATCTTTAACCCTTTAGGTAAACCCGAAGCTGAAAAAGTCATCGGACGGTCGCCCGTTGCTGCCACAAGATATTGAAAAGGAGAATCAGGACGTACTCCAAAAACTTTTGAGCTATTGATTCTTGGCTTGTCGGAAGTCAAAGGAGTAAGGATATATGGCTCACTTGATATCGGATTATATGTATTAAAAGTAGTTACATCTGTAGTCTCAAATTTTGCATCAGCCCAATCGGCATGGTCATAGTAATTGCCGTTGCCTCCATCAGTCACAACTAATTCGAGTTTCTGTATTCCTGCTAGTTTCACCGAACAAGGTCTGGCAGCATCTCCTAAATGTATCACACCACTCGACCATAGTTTTTTACCATCGCCAATTATAATAAATTCGACAGCCGGCTGACGGCCTTCTACTTCATCATCAATACCAACCTGAGCTGTAAACTCACTCGCTTTTCCATCAAGTAGAACCAACAACGAACTTTCAGCATGAGTACCAAAACCGCGTTCGAAAGTTTTTCCTCCAATTGTGATTGCTTTACCATCAACAGATTTATTCTTATTCGGTGTACCGAAACCCTGAGTAGCCGCACTGAGATCTAATTGATCAAGCCATACTGTTTGAGCAGATAAATGTTCGACACCTATCATACTGAATAAAATAAAGAGCCCTGCAACGAGTGCTAATTTAATGTTGTTTGCTATTTTCATTAATGCCTTTTTATTGGATATTATTATTTAAAATTAGATTCAGCAAAAGCTGATATCTTTAAAAAGTAGAGGTTCGCAACTTTAAGATCCAATACCTGGAGCTTTGGTTGTGAATCATCTTTCTTCTTAATTAATTTATTTGATAGTTATTTTTAATATTTGTAGAGCTTTAGCATCTGAACTATTTCCGTATAATACCTCGTAATCACCAGAAGTAACCATCATTTTTCTTTGAGCCCAATCAAAAAATTCGAATGCAGAAGGTGGTAAATCAATAGTTGCCTGTCCGGATTTGCCAGCTGCTAACTCTACACGTTGAAATCCACGTAAAGTTTTAATTGGCCCTTCAATATCATTAACTTTGTGAATGTAAACCTGCACGATTTCCGTTCCACTCCTTTTCCCTGCATTGGTTACTGGGACTGTTAGTTTTACTGTTTCGTTAGATTTAAATTCTGATTTATCTACTGTGGCTTTTCCGATTTTGAAATTAGTGTAACTCAACCCAAAACCAAATGGGAATAACGGATCGGACATATAACGATAGGTTCGTCCTTTCATTGAATAATTTTCAAAATCGGATAATTGCTTCATGCTTTTGTAGAAAGTGATTGGCAGTTTTCCCGATGGATTATAATCGCCAAAAAGAACATCAGCTACAGCCTGACCTCCCGACTCGCCACCATACCAAGCCTGAAGAATGGCATCACAACTTTCAGTTTCAGGAACCAAAGCAATAGCCGAGCCCGAACAATTGACAAAAATCACCTTTTTTCCTGCTTGCTTTAATGCCTTTAAGCAGTTACGTTGTACCACCGGAAGCTCAATATCAGTACGATCACCACCCTTGAAACCAGGATATGAGACAGGCATTTCTTCGCCTTCCAATTGTGTAGAAAGACCTCCAACAAATACCACAATATCAGTTCCTTGAAGCTTTTTAATCAGGTCAGTATAATCAACACCTACTTCCTTACCTAAATTGAATTCGATATTTGCTTCCCAATTATTTAGTTGTGCATAGCGAATTTCTATTTTATATTTCTTACCGCTTTCAACTTTAAACGGAATTCGTGAAGGTAGCGTTCTCCAGTTGTTATATTTAGCAAGAGATTCTCCATTCACAAACAATTCAAAATATCCTGTGGCTCCACATTTGAACACGATCTCTTCACTTTTAGATGGTGTGAATTCTGTTTCATATTTTCCGGAAAATCCTTCTAAACGAACTCCGGTTGCAAATTCATGTTGACCTGCAGTAGTTAATTTTATAGGATTTACAATTTGCTGGGTTGCAACAATATCACCTGTAAAATCTTTATTATTCCAATAACTAACCTTAATGCCTTTCTTTCCATCAATTGAGCATTGAGAGAAATAACTTTCGGTCACTTTATCCTCTACCAAATCGCATCCTTTCTCATAAAGAACCTTATCTGCTGAAAGTTTAGAAGTAATTCCATCTAAAATTGTAATTGTTCTTACGGGAGTTCCATTATAATTTCCCCAAAGCATAGGTTTATCATTAGCATTTGGACCAACTACTGCTATTTTTTTTGATTTAGTAAGTGGGAGAACATTGTTTTTATTCTGAAGAAGTGTCATTGATTCAAGAGCCATATCGAAGGCAAGCTTTCTGTGCTCATCGTTATTTACAATCGACATAGGAATTTTAGACCATTGAACCAGATTATCATCATCCATTTCACCCAAGTCAAAACGTCCAATCAATACCTTCAGCAGGTGTTTATTTATTTCTTCTTCTGAAATCAGACCTTTAGCAACAGCTTCTGGCAATTGCTTATAAAGATGATCAGACCATTGGCATTCTACATCAGTACCAGCTAACACTCCCTTTGAAGCAGCATGAACAGCATCAGATGACACTTTGTGGCTTGTATAAAAATCGGATATAGCACCACAATCAGAAACAACCATATACTTATAACCCCATTCATCTCTTAAAATTCGTTGTAGCAATTGTGTGCTTCCGCAACAAGGTTCATCATCCAAACGCTGATAAGCGCACATTACCTGACGAACATCTGCTTTCTGGACCAATGATTTAAAAGCAGGAAGGTATGTTTCCCACAATTCTCGGGGATTTACATCATTAATATTTAAAGAATGGCGACTCCATTCTGGTCCTGAGTGAACAGCAAAATGCTTGGCACAAGCTAAAAGCTTTTTGTATTTCGAATCAGCTGGTCCTTGCAGACCTTTCACTACCGAAACTCCCATTCGCGAAGTTAAGTAAGGGTCTTCACCATACGTTTCCTGACCGCGCCCCCAACGTGGATCACGGAATATATTAACGTTTGGTGTCCAAACCGAAAGACTTAGAAAACGTGCATTTTCCTGACCGTTTTTTCTAGCTTCATTATATTTAGCTCGTGTTTCATCCGAAACTGCATTGAAAATACGATATAGCAAATCATCATCAAATGAAGCAGCCATTCCAATTGGTTCTGGGAAGACTGTAACGTTCCCATTGTTGGCAAGACCATGTAAAGCTTCACTCCACCAATTAAATTTTTGGATTCCCATACGTGGAATAGCATCTGATATATCACACATCAAAGTTGCTTTTTCGCTTAAGGTTAAGCGAGAGATCAGATCTTTAGCACGCTCTTCAGAGCTTAATTTTGGATTTTTATAAGGCAATTGCTGAGCCCAGGAATTTACTGAAAACAAAAGAGTTATTACTATAAACAATCCCTTTTTAATAATTAATCGTGTTGATTTTTTCATAATATATATATACACATTTACTAATGAATTGGTTTCAGAGAAGCAACAAAACCACCCCTACCTAATAATCTTACTTTTACCGTACTCGATTTATCAACAACCATGTATTGTGTAACGAGTTTCTTATCGTGTTCACCATCTGCTATTAATGTTAGTTTGTATTTCACAGACTCAGGCAAATAATTGAATGTCAAGGTTTTGTTTTTTAGATTTTTTTCTGCACTTATACCTCCAATATACCATATATCACCTTTATTTCGGGCAATAATTAAATCCTTTCCCGGATATCCGTCGATTAATTTGGTATTATCCCATGCATTAGGTATTTCCATCAGAAAATGTTTAGCGGCATCGGGCAAATCGTAGTAACCCTCCGGACGGTCGGCCATGTGCTGAAAGCCTGACTCGAACACTACACTAAGAGCAAGCTCATGACCATATGATGTAATATGTTGAAATTGGGAATTAGTAAATGTAACTGGTGTATAATCCATAGATCCAACCACATTTCGTGTAAAAGGCAAAATGGTATTATGTTCAGGAGCTGTTGTGGTAAATTCCGGACCATTGTTATACCATTCAGCTCCGCGCACTCCTTCATAAGTCATCAAGTGTGGATATGTACGAGCCCATCCACGAGGAACTAAACAACCATGAAAATACACCATCATCTCAAATTTGGCTGCGTCGTCTAAAATATCAAGATAATACTTAATCATGTTTTGTTTTTCACTCTCAAAGAAATCAATTTTCACGCCTGCAACACCCATTTTTTTAAGTTTGGCAAACTCTTCCATTCTATTTTCATGAGTCAACATTCTATCTTTTGGGGTAGCAGAAACCCAGGTATGATCTCCTCCTGAGTTATACCACATCAAAGGTTTTATACCTAATGAATGAATATACTTTAAAGCATCTTCCAATTTTCCTCCATTGCCCATGGCATCCCATTCCCAATCGAGCAAAGTGTACAGCCATCCCATTAAAACAGCTAAGTCAGCAAACTTACACACCGTTTTGAAGTCCTTGGTTCCGTGATTATCCGACCAGTAATTCCAAGATACTACGCCAGGTTTAATCCAATCAGTTTTAGTTATAGTTGAAGGTGCAGATACGTCATCGATCAACGTAGATTCCACAATATCTGCAAGGTTACCAATAACCATTACACGCCATGGCGATTTCCATGGAAGAGTAATAGTTGGTTTTGCCTCACCTTGTCCTCTTCCGTTCCATTGATCAGGGAAAGTAACTTTATATTTAGATTTTTCAGCAACATTAGATAGTTTTGTTCCACAATAATTTCTTCCCAAATCGGCTTCGTGAATCAAATACCAGCAATCTTTATCGGATGTATTAAAAAGTGCAGGATAGCCCCAGTCTTGTTGAGTGTTCCCGTCGCACATAGTAGTATAAAGACCTTCATTGGCAGGGTTAAATTTCTCTATCCATCTTTTTGTACTATCCGGTATACAATAAGTTGTCAATTCATCATTTACAACAAAAGAACCTTTCTTTTCAGGAAATTCATACCGAAATGCTACGCCATCATTATAAGCCCTGATGATAATATTTAATTTAGTTTTACCCGGATTTTCAAAAGAAACCACCGCTTCGCTTGCTGAGTTACTGCATTGTGATCGTTTGCCATGCACTACAGAATAGTGTTCGTTTATTAAAATGGGGGTACTTGTCTTCAGGATTTTTAAATCTTTCGAGAAATCCTGATCAGTGCGAGCAAGTCCTAACGCTATTTGCGGTATAACTTCGCATTCTTTACTGTTATTCGAATACTTAACACCCAAATACCACTCACCTGTTTCAGAGTTCTTTGTGTTGAAAAGTCCAATAACTATCTTTTTATTCGGCGAAACAACTTTTATTTTCTGAGGAAACACAGCTAATGAACTGATAAGTAAAAGTCCTGTTATTATCTTACACTTCATTTTGGTAAATTATAAATGGTTATTTGATTATTAGTTAGATGCAAATGTAAGTTTATCCTTTCGATTGAAACATAACAAATCTAATAATTCAATTTAGTATGTAAAACATTAATCTCTATTCTTATTACAACAGCTTATACATTCTGATTATTACATACGGTTCATCTCCCGGTTTTAAATCAGGCATGGTTAAAGTTCCCAGAAAAATCGCATGGTTTAGATAATTGTAAGGACTATTGTTTGGCACTTCAATATCCAAAACCGATTTACAATAAAATGAGTTTACGCTATTGTCTGTATGAATCAATGCCTGATTTATAATCTGGAATATATATCCATCATTCGTTTTCAGGAGATAACGCGCATATAATTCTGTATCACCATCCGGACGAACCTTTACTGTTATTCGAATACTTAACACCCAAATACCACTCACCTGTTTCAGAGTTCTTTGTGTTGAAAAGTCCAATAACTATCTTTTTATTCGGCGAAACAACTTTTATTTTCTGAGGAAACACAGCTAATGAACTGATAAGTAAAAGTCCTGTTATTATCTTACACTTCATTTTGGTAAATTATAAATGGTTATTTGATTATTAGTTAGATGCAAATGTAAGTTTATCCTTTCGATTGAAACATAACAAATCTAATAATTCAATTTAGTATGTAAAACATTAATCTCTATTCTTATTACAACAGCTTATACATTCTGATTATTACATACGGTTCATCTCCCGGTTTTAAATCAGGCATGGTTAAAGTTCCCAGAAAAATCGCATGGTTTAGATAATTGTAAGGACTATTGTTTGGCACTTCAATATCCAAAACCGATTTACAATAAAATGAGTTTACGCTATTGTCTGTATGAATCAATGCCTGATTTATAATCTGGAATATATATCCATCATTCGTTTTCAGGAGATAACGCGCATATAATTCTGTATCACCATCCGGACGAACCAATTGCCAGTCATCACCTCCAGGCAAAACTTCGCCTTTTATTTTTGGTCCGCAAAAGGAACCTCCAATAATTGGAATAATTCTTCTTGTACCACGTTTGCTCTCGCCAACATTTATCATGCTTCCAATTTTCACTTTTGCTTCCCAAATAAATTCAGTTTTGAAGTCCTTGTATAAAGAATCATTCTTCTCTGAATTTATGTTTTGGGATTTTACATTTTCGGAAACAAAAAAGACTAAGAGCAGCAAATAAATTAAATTTTTCTTCATTTTTCTTCCTATTTTGCCCAGATGTTACCCTCCGAACTTCTTCTCCAATTAAAATAAGTGTCTAAAACCTTAAGCGATTCCAGACTTGGAACTTCACCAATATATGCTTTTTGGCTAAAATGCATTACCGAGGGTTTAGACTGATTAAATGCAGGCCATTCCAAACTTCCAATTGGATTTGGATTGCCATATTTTGCAAAGTTAGTCCAGTAACTCCCCATAGCTTCTGATATTTCCAGATCCGATTTAGTGATTTGCGGATTGGAAGCATCTAAGTTTAAGAAAACATAAGCAACATCCTGCCCGTGGGGCGAACCATAACCATAGCGTTGTGAATCTTTAGGATAATCGGGATGCTGATCAAAATAGTAATAATAAACGTTCGATTTTCCCTTTTCACTTTGAAGTTTGGCCCAGCTCCATGTATGCCAGCCAAATGCAGCATCTCGGGCTAAATCACGTGCGGTTTTTGGAACGGAATTTTCTCCGGCTGGATAGGCTTTTATCAGTTCGTCAGCAAATTTCCCGTAGCGTTTCTTCACTCCTTCAATATACTCTTCCGGCGTTCTTCCCGGTGAGAAGCTTGCACCTTCATCAGAATTATAACCAATAAGCACAGACACATCATTGAATTTTCCTGCTTCATATAATTTATACTGATCATCGGGAATTACAGAACCATCTACAATAGGCCAGCCACCAGGCAATCCAAATCCTGAAGGAAGCTTATCTGCCGGTATTTTACGAAGGTCGGCAATAGTTGAAGCTCCTGCTTTTTGGGCGAAAATAAGCCCGTCAGTTTCTGCTTGTTGAAGAGTTTGCATATTTTCACCGGGAAATGTTGTCGGGCGTGTGGGACCAAACGAACCTCCACTTTGTGAAATAGCTCCCTGAAACAATCCTTTAGCCAATGGCGAAGCGCATAACATACTAACAGAAATAGCTCCTGCCGATTCTCCAAAAATAGTAATTTTATCAGGGTCGCCACCAAATGCTGCTATATTTTCCTTTATCCATTTGAGAGCAGCAATCTGATCGAGTAAACCATAGTTTCCAGAAGTATGAGTTGGACTTTCACTGCTTAATTCCGGATGTGCCAAGAATCCAAGTTGCCCTACACGATAGGCAAGACTTACCAAAACGACACCTTTATGAGCCAACTTTTTCCCATCGTAAACAGGTTCAGAAGTTGAGCCGAAGCTAAATCCGCCGCCATAGATCCATACAAGCACCGGAATGCGATCGTTTGATGATTTTGCGGGAGTCCAAACATTCAAGTACAAGCAGTCTTCACTTTTCCCCGATGGAGGATTTCCATATTGCATAGGAGCTGGAGCAAACTGTACGGTTTGTTTCACACCCTCCCACTTAGCAGCTGGTTGTGGTGCTCGCCACCGTAATTCTCCCACAGGTGGAGCTGCAAACGGGACACCTTTATAAACAGTCAATGAATCTTCATAAATTCCTTGAATTAATCCTTCTCTTACTTTTATCGGTGCTGGTTGCTTAGCAAAGAGAACTCCTGAGAAAGAAAAGAGTAATACTAAAACGATTAAAGTTGTTTTTTTCATATAAATACTTTTTAATAAAGTTGTAACAAGACTATAGAGGTTAATAATCAAAATTATTTTAAACAAAAGCACAAATCAGACTTAAGAATTGCACCTATAAATAATTTTATTCAGGTGTTCTATTTTAATAAACTATTTATCACTAGGCAACAGTTATTATTTACCCTTGTGAATATCATTTTTCATTTCATAATCATCAAAATCTGTAAGCTACAACGCTTATTTTAGAAATCTCCACCAATCAAAATTGAATAAATTGCCATTACCGCCCTTAAACACAAAGAAAACGTCATGGACCCCTTTTATTTTATTCACTTTGCACGAGATAGTATTCCAGTTCAGCACACCTTCTGTATTCTTCACTTCTAAAACGCCTAACAGACGGCCATTTCTGCTGTCAACATGAATTTCAATTTTACCTCCTAACGAAGCTGTGGCAACACTTGCTTCAAATATCTTAGCTCCTATACTAAAATCAACACTGCGCACTTTTATATAATCGCCATCATTGATATCGGTAACATAAACGCCATTTTTTGCATCTTTTGCTGTCTCGACTCCTTCTTCCCAGCCAATAGTTTCGGCTTCGACTCTCTTAAATGGGTTTAAATTGGATACACTTTCAATAACACCTTCTTTGGTAGGGATAATCAATGGAATTGTACCATCTGCATTGAAGTGGAACGGCTCAATGCAAACAGAACGTTTAAAGCCACCTCCTCCTTTTAGCGCTCCATTATGATAAAAGAGATATGATTTTCCTTTTAAATTAATATATCCCGGGTGGTTGGTAAATGCTCCGCCTTCTTTAATAACTTGCATAATTGTATCACCATAAACCCAAGGTCCGGTAGGACTAGTACTTGTAGAATAAGCTAAATGTTCTGGTACTCCTCCTGCCGGATAAAGAAGGTAATATTTACTGTTACGTTTAAAAAGCCAGGGACCTTCCTCATAAGTGGTAGCTCTTTTCTCTGTAGAATTCTTAGTTTCTATAATTTTTGAGGTAAACCAATCCTTTTTATCTGAAGGGATGGGATTAATGCCAGCATTCAGATCGTACGAAATCATATTACTGTTGAGCTTTGCATACCACAATTCTTTATCACCCCAAGTCAGATAGGATTGTTTATCATTATCTACAATTACAGTAGGATTAATATTGCTCAGAGCACAATGTTCTGTAATCAGCGGTTTGCCCAATAAATCAGTAAAAGGTCCGATCGCTTTATCACCCACTGCCACTCCGATAACTTTGTTGTTGGAACTTTTATCTATCGCACTAACATACCAGTAATATTTATTATCAAAACCTTTAATGCTGTGTGAAGCCAAACCATCAATAGATTTAGCCCACGAAAATGTTTTATGTGCATTAATGATTCTTAGCTTAAATCCTTCTTCAGTGAGAGGCACTTTAACTACTCCAACCTTCTGATCATACGAAATCATATCTTTATTTAGTTTCACATAGTAAAGATGTGGATTCCCCCAATACAGATAAGCCTGGCCATCATCGTCGATGGACACTGTAGGATCGATATATCCATAGCCAGCAAGCAAAGGAGATCCGAGAGCATCACGAAATGGTCCGGTCGGACTATCGGATACAGCAACGCCAATTGCATTTCCTCCATTTTTTTGATTAACAGGAACATAAAAATAGAATTTGCCATTCCTATAGATACATTGGCCAGCCCAGGCATCCCCTCTTGACCAACTAAAACCGGTATAAGAAAATACAGCCCCATGGTCAGTCCAATTCACCATGTCCCTCGATGAATAACACCTCCAGTCATTCATCGTGAAAAAATTGTTTATTGTTTTATCCTCATCATGCGTAGTATAAAGATATACAGTGCCATCGTGAACCATAGGAGCTGGATCAGCCACGAAATTAGTTTGAATAACAGGGTTCTGAGACATACTGGTAATTGGTACTACTATTGCTAACAGAGTTAAAACAATTACAATCGCATTTTCATATTTTAAAGTCTTCATCTTATCGTGATTTACAATTACTTCTTTAAGATTAAAAAGATACAAGCTACTAATTTAAGAGATACTAGAAATTTTATTTAAAAAATTTCCTTCCAGTAATTTTTTAAATAAAAAAATATTTTAAATTCTGAGCAATAATAAAGATTGGAGTGAAAATTCACTCCAATCTTCGATCACACTAACCTAATCTATAATCACAAACTAATCAAATTTAAAAACCTAAAAAACTTATATAATGTACTCTCAAATATTCAAAAAGCAGACTGTTAATAGAAGAAATCTGGTCACCAAATTAAAAAACAGTTTTTCATTTCCTCTATGCAAAAGTATATTCAGACAGATCTTTTCACTTTGGAATTAAGATATTTAGTTTTCAAATCCAGATATATTGTAATATAATTCCTTATTACAATATATCTTTTATCAAATTTGCATATAGAAAAACTCTAATACTATATTTGAGTAGGTGATTTTCCAAAATGCTTTTTGAATACAGTACTAAAATATCCAAGTGAAGAAAAACCACAAAACTCACTCACCTCTGTAACAGTATACTTATGACTTTGTAGTAATTCCAATGCATAATCAAGTCGGACCATTTTAATAAAATCTGTTGGTGATTGATTTGTCAAAGACTTCACCTTCTTATAAAGCAATGATGAACTAATGTTCATTGAAAAAGCAAAATCATCTTTTCCAAATTCAGCATTTGCCATATTAGCTCGAACAACTTCCAGTATTTTCTTTACAAACTTGTCATTAAATTCGTTAACCAAAATTTGTTCTTCATCATTATCTGTTCCTTTTATTAACTTTAAAGCCTTTTCCTTAACGATTTCCCGATTTCTTATTATCGATTTTATTCTTTGTGAAAGAAGAATCATATCAAAAGGCTTAGTTAAATAATCATCCGCTCCTAAACCTAATCCATGAATTTGATCAGCTTCACCAGATAGTGCAGTAAGTAATATTATTGGAATATGAGAAGTCTCATAAGTTGACTTCATCAACCGGCATAATTCAAATCCATCCATATTAGGCATCATTACATCTGAAACGACCAAATCTGGCATCTGTTTTTGAATGATATCCCAAGCTGCGACACCATCTTCAGCTAATAATATTTCAAAGTCAGCTTTAAGGGGATATTGCATAAAATTTCTAAGATCATCATTGTCTTCAACAATCAGAATATGCATTTTTAATTTCGATGGTTCTTCAGATTCTAAGAGTAATTGCGAATCAGCTTCATTTACATCAAAAGATACAGGTTCTTCTATCTTAGTATTTGTTTTATCACTCTCATCAATAAATTCTTTAAAAGGTATAACCATTCTAAAAGTTGAACCTATATTCTCTTCACTAACGCAACTAATAGCGCCATCATGCATTTCTACATATTTTTTCACTAACAAAAGACCGATACCAGAACCTACAATCTTTGAATTTATAGCATTTTCACCACGATAAAATTCTCGGAATAGCTGATTTTGAGCTTTCTTACTAATTCCAATACCACTATCTTTTACTTCCATGCTCCATTTGTCGGGTTCACATTTTACAGATATCAGAACTTCACTATCCGGATGTGAATATTTAATAGCATTAGAAATAAGATTATCAATAACTTTCTCTATCATCAATTCATCTACAGCTGTTTGATAGCAATCCAGTTGTGAAACAAATTGTAATCTTACATTTTGTTTTTTTGCAAATGATTCAAACATCAACCGACGGTGCTCAATCATCTCCACAATATTTACCTGAGCAAGAACCAGCTGTTCTTTTCTGATATCAACTTTCTGAAAATCCATTAATTGAGTTACAACAGCAGAAAGTCGTCTTGCTTGTTCAGTAGCCAACGAAAGATAATATTTACCAGTATCAGACATGTTATGTTCATTCGCTAATTCCTCCATAGGAGCCTTTATTAGTGTAAGAGACGTTCTGATATCATGAGTGGTATTAGTAAAAAAGCGAATTTTCTCTTCGTTATGTTGTTGTTTGAATCGCTCAATATAATATTTTAATGATATATAAATAACGCCAACGATTAGTACTAACAGAAAAAGTTGGAACCACCAGGTCTTCCAAAAAGGTGGAATAACAGTTATACTTAATGATCGCTCAACAATTACATGTGAAAGAGAACAATCATATAACCTTATTTTCAAGACATAAGTCCCGTTTGGTATATTCGAATAATGAATAAAGCGATTTTCAGAAGGCTGGCTCCAGGCGTTATCAAATCCTTCTAACATCCAGGAGAATTTAGCGCCGGAAACACTTCCTATAGATAAAAGTTCTAATTGCAGGGTATTTTGATCGTAGTTCAATGATACTTCTTGCAAACTATCTAATGGAGTGTTCAGACTGTTACGAATAGAGCGGCCTGCTATGGTTAAATTCTGAAAAAAGATATTTCCATTTGATTGACTCTTCGATAATGATTGGGGAGAAAAACAAACAGCACCATTGCTCGTTCCCCAAATTAATTGCCCATTATTTAGGCTGCAGCGTGAGCTCCTGTTAAACGACACCCGAGATAATGGATACACAGTATTATAAGTAAGCATCTCCATATTCTTTGGATTTAGTCGGCACAAGCCACATTCTGTACCCAACCACAAATATCCACTGGCATACATTATGCTATTTACAAAATTAGACGGCAATCCAGATACTGTTGTTATCTTTTGAGTTTTATGCGTTCTATAATTATATCTGATCAAGCCTTCCCCACTTGTACAAATCCATATTTCATCTTTTATAACTACCATGTCGTGAACTAAGTACCCTTCTTGCAAAGTTTTTATTTCTCCTGTTTTTTTATCCAGAACGCATAACCCATATGTGCAAGCTAAAAGTATTTTGTTTGGTGTTAATTCTGCAAAAGTATTAATAGGCCGCGTTGAGTAATTTCGGAATTTATTTTCTTTTGAAAGATAACATAGTAATTTTCCTGGCACCCCTCCTATCCAAAGATCTCCATTACTATCTTTAAAAATATCCAGAACAAAGTTGTTCTCTAAAGAAAATCCTTTACTTCCATTCGAATAATGGGCTAATTCACGACCAGTACGTTCGTCAAGGACATAAATACCAGAAGAATAAGTTCCCGCCCATATTCGTCCTTTATCATCTTCGCATAATGATATAAATACAGGAGCCTGATTATGCTCATTTTGATAAAATGTTTTCCAATTTCCGGTTCCGGCTTCCTTACAGCTAATACCATTATCTGTAGCCATCCATATATTTCCTCTCTTGTCCTGTATAATCTTGTTAACATTATTATTGACTAAAGAATTGGCATTATTCACAGTATGAGTAAATTGATGAACCTGAGCAGATGTTTTATCAAAAAAAGAGACTCCACCACCATAAGTACAAACCCAAATACGCTTATTTTGGTCATTAAAGATGTCATAAACGCCATTTCCAGAAAGTGAGGACGGATCATTAACATCCTCTTTATATACATTTAAAACCTTTGTTCCCTGTTTATTCACCTCCCAAATTCCTTGTCCATCAATACCTACTAAAATTGTAGAATCAGAATTTGCTTCTATAGCCAGGATAGGTTGTTTAGGAAAACCATTTATTTTCACGGGACACAAAGCATGCCTGCTTAAATCGTAATAAAACAAACCATTCCAGGATGTTCCAATCCAAAGTCTCTTCATTTTTTTGTCATAAAAGAATTTGGAAACACGCAAATCGGCTTTAGGAGTATTTTTATAAAGCCTTGTTCCTTTCATCGTTTGTTTATTAAATAACCATATTCCAGTTGGTTTGGCAAGAAAAAATCGATTAGAGTCATACCAGGCTAAACAATAAACTTCTTCAGAATCTTGAATATGTGTAAGAGCCCCATTATGATATTTGAATAAACCAGATGAAGTAGCAGTCCAATAACAATTAGCATTATCTACAAGTATACCGCCTGTCACTAAATGCGTGTTATTCATAGACTTGCCCATATTAATTAACAGTTCAAATTGGTCCTTAATGGCATTGTAACGAAATAACTGACCATTATTTGAAAAAGCTAATAAGTCCGAATTTGCATATACAAGTTTCACAGATATTATATCTGTATTTTCAAATGGAAGTTGATAAACACGATAATCATCTCCGGCAAGCCTTAAAATGCCCAATTTAGTGGAAGCCCAAATAAAGCCCTTTTTATCTTTACAAATAGAAGTTGCCATTCGCATTGAAATTCCATACAAAGAGTTTATATCGTAAAACTTTACATTTGAGGAATGCAATGAGAATACAGATAGCAAGAAAGCTAAAAGGAGTAGTTTAGTTCTCATTTTAAATTTAAGTTTTTCATATATACTTTACCCTTCAATTATTGAGCCTGTATTTGGTTAACAAAAAAAATGCTGAAACAAAAAATACATTAAAGCACTATTTCGCATATGCATCATACAAATATACTCACAATTCGTATCTAATAATAGAATAAAAAAACACATCCTTTTGTATACATTACAATCCACCGCATTAATGTTACATAATCCTTTGTTCATGTAACATCATTCTTTATATTTAGTAATACTTGCCCTATTTTAGCTATAAATGACTACTTTTGCATGTAGAACATTAATCATATATTTATGAGAGCCACACAAATTTCAATTTTTCTGTTATTCTGTTTTTCCATCTGTGGATTTGCTCAATCCGGGAAATTATTTACTGTCGACAAGGAATTATCCAGTAGCATGGTCAATAAGGTTACTCAAGACTCAAAAGGAAATATCTGGATTGCTACAGAAGACGGTCTTAATTATTATGATGGAGCTAAATTCCTAACTTTTAAACATAAAAAAGAAGACAAATCAAGCATAAAAAGCAATTATGTAATATCAGTTTTTAATGATAGCCAAAACAATCTTTATATTGGATATGTAAATGGCTTGCAACAATACGACTATGCTTCCGGAAAGTTCACAGATATACCCTTACTATCTGCCAAGAATAACAAACCTTTAGATGCTCATATCCATATTATTTATGAAAGAAAGAATGGAGACATTTTAATTGGCACGGCAGGTCATGGCATGTTCTTATTAAAAAGAAACAGTAAACAAGCCAAGCAGGTTATTCTTCGTTCAATACCTAGCTATTTTATTACTGTTATTCAGGAAGATAAGAATGGTAATCTTTGGATAGGAACTGAAGGAAAAGGAGTGTTCTGTATAACTTCAGGCAAGAAACAGGAAACTAAACAATATCTCAATGGACCAGGATTGGCTAATCTTGACATTTCATGTATGTGTTTTGGACCTGATAATAAAATATATGTCGGAAGTCTGAATAAAGGATTGTTCTCATATAATGCATTTACTAATTCTTTTGATGTAATATCTTACCCAACTAAACTTCCAATAAAAACCCTCTATGTCAATAAGCAGCATAAAATCATGGTTGGAACAGATGGAAAAGGATTAAAAATATATGATCCTATTTATAAGAAGTTTGTAGAAAACAAATACAACATTCCTACTTTCAATTTTACAAAATCAAAAATTCATTCTATTATTGAAGATAAAGCAGGAGATCTTTGGCTAGGTATTTTTCAAAAAGGGGTAATGCTATTGCCTGCCAATAGAAGTAATTTTAAATATATTGGTCATAAATCTATTCTAAAAAACAATATTGGTTCAAATTGTATTATGTCAGTATGCAAAGACCATAAAGGAGTTTTATGGATTGGAACAGATAATGATGGTATATACAGCGTTACTCCAAATGGAGAAGTTAAATCACATTTTAGTCAGGAAAATGGTTCAAATGTTCCTTCTACAATTATAAGTCTTTTTGAAGATTCAGAACAAAATTTATGGGTAGGCTCCTTTTTCCAAGGGCTGGCTAAATTGAACAAGGAAACCGGCCATTGTGAATATATACAAAAACTAAATACTGATTGTGTATTTAGTATTGTAGAAGATAAAAGTAAAAATCTGTGGATTGGCACAATGGGCTCCGGAGTATATTCTATGAATATGAAAAATAATCAGATTGTGCACTATCCTTCTGTACAAGGGTCCAAATATAATAGCAAGCTTAATACATTACATAATCGTTGGGTTACAGCCATGCTGTTGACTCATAATAATAAATTATATATCGGAACGTTTGATGGATTAGGTTGCCTGGATTTGAAAACTAAGAATTTTGCATCAACGTATAATACAAATAAACTTTTAAGCGGATATATAATCTACACTATATTTGAAGATGCAAAAGGATATATCTGGATTGGAACCTCAGAAGGTATATTATGCCTCAATCCTCATAATCAACAGATAACATCATTTGATATGAAAAACGGATTGCCAAGCAATGTTATTTGTGGAATTTGCGGAGACAAACAAGGGAATCTTTGGATTAGTACAAGTTATGGTATATCTAAATATAATCCAACAAAAAAATCATTCACTAATTACTACGCAGACGATGGACTACAAGGTAATGAATTCAGCAAGAATGCTTTATTCAGAGATAAAAGCGGTGAAATTATTTTTGGAGGTGTTAATGGAGTTACATCATTTTTCCCTGAAAAAATAACTAATCCAGCCAAGAAACTTGATATACGTATAACTGGATTCTATATTCATGATATAGCTATCAATAAAGGAGATAAATCTGGTCCATACGACATTATTGATACAGCTATTTCTGAAGCAAATAAATTCCATCTTGCAGCAAGAGATAACTCTTTCCGCGTTGAATTTTCAGCAATGGAGTTTTGCAATCCGGAACGAATTACTTTTATGTATGCCTTAAACAATGATAATTGGAATACACTTCAGCCAGGAGAAAATCATGTTTCATTCGACAATTTAGCTCCTGGAAAATACATTTTTAAAGTAAAAGCGAAGTATTACGAAACTTATTCTGACATAAAAGAAATTACAATTATTATATCACCACCATGGTATGCATCGCTTGTTGCGAAAATTATCTATTTCATTATAATCATTACTGCTTTATATTTTACTCGACAGCAAATCATGCAAAGACGTAAAATTAAACTAAAGTTTCAGCAACAAGCACATGCTGAAGAAATCAATGAAGCCAAACTTCAGTTCTTTATGAATATATCTCATGAGATACGAACTCCTATGACACTAATTATTAGTCCATTGCAGAAACTTATAACAATAGACAAAGATGAAGAGCGTCAGAGGGTGTATCATACCATTTTCAGAAATTCTAAACGAATTCTTGCCTTAATGAACCAATTAATGGATATCCGAAAAATAGACAAGAAACAGATGGTTCTAAGATTTCGTGAAACTGACATCATCAAATTCACGCATGATCTTGTTAATATCTTTGAGAGTCAGTCTATCAATAAACAAATAAAACTGAATTTTCAGTCAGATGTACCTCACCTAAAAGCATGGATAGACCCTAATAATTTTGATAAAATTATCCTGAATTTGCTTTCTAATGCATTCAAATTTACACCTAAAAATGGAGAGATAAACACTAGCATTCATATTGTAGAGAATAATGACGAAAATGAAAAACCAAGCCATTATTACGAAATCATTATATCTGATAGTGGAATAGGGATTAAAAAAGAGGAAATAGAGCGTATTTTTGAACGCTTTTACCAGATTAATAATAGTCAGAACAATTCAAATATTGGTACTGGTATAGGACTTCATCTTACACGATCACTGGTGCAACTACATCATGGAAAAATATGGGCTGAAAATAATGAAGATGGAAAAGGTTGTCGATTTATAATACGTTTGCCATTAGGCAATGATTTCTTAATTCCCGAAGAAATAGCTGATGATGCAGAAATTACAGATAATGTTAATCAAGACAGCTCTGTAATGGTAACGGAAACAATTGATAACATTGATAATGCGCAAGTTAGAATAAAAACTAAATATAAAATATTAATAGTAGAGGATGATGAAGAAATTCGTAAATATCTAAAAGATGAATTAGGAAACGAATTCCATATTGCAGAAAGTTGTAATGGAAAAGAAGCTCTTACAATGATATTAAAGAAAGCTCCGGATTTAATCATTAGTGATGTGATGATGCCAGAAATGGACGGGATGGTACTTTGCCAAAAGATTAAACAGAATATTAATATCAATCATATTCCCGTTATTCTACTAACAGCAAAAACCAGAGAAGAAGATAATATAGAAGGATTGGAAGTTGGTGCTGATAGCTACATTATAAAGCCTTTCAGCATTGACATTGTAAGAAAAACAATCCAGAATTTAATAAAAAACAGAGAATGTTTGAAGAACAGCCTGACAGGCCAGCAAATTCAGGAAGATAAAATTGATAAAATTAATCTCAAAGCACCCGACGAAAAGTTATTGGAAAGAATAATGTCTGTGATAAATAAAAATATAAACAATATAGACTTTAGTGTAGAAATATTAGCTTCTGAAGTTGGAATCAGCAGAGTTCATCTGCATCGCAAGATGAAAGAACTTACCAATCAAACTACTCGTGATTTTATTCGCAATGTACGGTTACAGCAAGCTGCATCATTATTAAAAGATAAAAATCAAAATATAAGTGAAGTTGCATTTGCTACAGGATTTGTTAATGCAACGTATTTTTCTACAGCATTTAAAGAGTTGTATGGAATGAGCCCGAAAGAATATATGGAACAAACCAAAGAATAATTGATTTTTATATAATCCCCCTTTGAGTCTATTTATCTAATTTATTCAGCACACTCAAGTGTAGTAATTACCTTGAGTGTGCAACGAATAAATTAAACCAAAAACAACCTATTTCTATTCAGGTAAAGCATCATTAGCCGAAGTAGCATACAAACCAATTAAACTTCCGGTAAATCCGCCAGCTATATTAGTCGAAAGAATGTCTCCTGACACCATTCCTCCTAAATTCTTAAATTCACCATTGTTTTCGGAATAGCTAAAACTATACTCATTTCCTTTAGCTGTTACTTGTAATTGAACAGGCTTTGATGCATCAATTTTTGCACTTGCCAGAATTATAGAGTTTCCTTTCTCTGTTCTTTGCAACAAAATATACGTATCCTTTTTAACTTTTGTAATTCCAAAAACGTAGTTAAACCTCTCAGACTGGTAGCACACCAATCCCGCCAAATCTTTTTCTACTTTAGGCTGATAGTTCAAAACTGTTGTAGCTGTGAAATTTTTATGTTGTTGTCTATAGAAAAGAGAAGACACAGGTTTTACTTCCTTAATATTCACGTTGAAAGGCATAATCTGTACCCCACCCTTCGGATTGATATGAATAAAATCCTCACGAGGACCTCTCATTCCAATCCATGAATAAGCTACATTAGGAGAGGTGAAATTTTCTGTATAAGTAAAATTACCATTTGGCAAAAAGCCATCTTTTCCTTGACGATTTACAACGCCTTTTGGTAATTTCAATTTAGGTTCCATTGGAATAAGGCCATTTTCAAAAATAGGGAACTCACCACTCCAATCAACTGGAAGGATAAAAGTTTCGCGACCACTATTTACAAAATTCTTTTCATTAGGACGAATAGCCAGAAAAACTCCATAATATTTTCCGCCCGGACCTTCAACAAGATCAGCATGACCGGTCCAGTCTACTTTATTTTTTCTATCAGAACGTAAGTATCTTTGTGAAAGAATAGGATTGTTCCCAGATGGAATAAAAGGTCCTTTTGGACTATTGCTCACAAAAACAACCTCACTATGCCAATCGCCTGTACCACCTTCAGCACACATCAGATAGTAGCGACCGTTCTTTTTGTATAAATGGGGACCTTCAATCCAGATTGGTCTCTTTTTAATATCTACTCCCCCATCGACAATGATTTTATCTGTTCCCGGAATAATCTGATCTGTATTTAAATCATATTCCCAGATTTTAATCACCCTATGTCCATTGTACAGTTCTTTTCCATTATCAGGAGCATCATTATGTACAATATAAGCTTTTCCATTATCATCGAAGAAGATAGAAGGGTCAATGCCATTAAAATTTAATTTAATAGGATCGCTCCAACCCTTTAAAGGGTCTTTTGTTTTAACTATCATATTGCCTATTCCAGAAGCAAATTGAGTAGTAATCATATAAAAAGTATCGTTATATGGATTATACTTAATGTCCGGTGCATAAATTCCAGCACTTACACCGGCAGTTTCCACTTTTAGTTGAGATGTTCTGTCGAGTACATGCCCTATTTGTTTCCAATTAACCAAATCATTGGAATGAAAAATAGGAATTCCTGGAAACATAGAGAAAGAAGAATTAACCAAATAATAATCATTCCCTTTACGGGTTATACTTGGATCAGGATAGCAACCTTGCAAAATCGGATTATAAAACTCGTCATCGCCCAATGGATTTTCTCTATATACATCATCATCGCCCTGATAGACAAACTGTGTAAACGTCGGATTATTTTTCGACTTAACCTGTGAGCTCTTCTTCTTTACACCTGATTGCGCTGAACCAGTTTGGCATAAAGAGAAAACAGCCATAAACACAAATAAAAAACTAAATTTAATTTTAGATGTTTTCATTATAAAAAAGTATTAATTAGATATATCAAATTCATTTGAATTTCGGTATTAAGATGCGGAAGCCTGTTGTTTTAAACATCAAAACAAAGTATTGCAAAAATATAAAGATGGCTAAAGTCTAAACAATAAAAATGTATCCTATGCTTTTGATTACGTAACAACAGGTATAGATATAATGCAAAAATGTTTCATTTTTAGATTTAACTATTTTATTAGCAGATTTATGAAGATTATTTTGATGCTGCATACATATTTGAAGTTCTAATAAAACAAAAGTTCTTTATTGGTGGATTATTTATTTTAGTCTATAGAAATTAGTAAGCACTCGGCCGAGGGCTTATGGGTTCTCTATCCAGGGCTTATGGGTTCTCGAATGCAGGCTTATGGGTTCATGGACGTAGGCTTACTTATAGTTCATTATAATTTCTAAATATCCACCTATATACCTGATAATGTGAGCTATTAAACATTCTAGCAAAATTCAATTTTATAATAACGGTGAACACCCATATAATGTTATGGAATGTAGAACTTGTAGCAGATAACCCAAATTTGTAGCAGATAAATGTATTTTTGTAGCAGATGTTTTTTTATCTACCACCGGTCAAGAAGACTTCCAGCAAGGCTTTTCAGCAATATTAGTAGCAGATGGGCAGATGTTTTTATAAAATTGCATAAAATAACCCTGCACTATTTTTAGAAATAGTGCAGGGCATAGAGAGAAATATTATTCAAAAAAAACTAATTCATATCATTACCTTTCAGGTTTGGATTATTGTTCAACTCAGACTGAGGGAAAGGAAAATACATAGCCTTTTCTGCCCATCCTAAAGTTTTCAATGGTTCAAGCCATTTGGCATCAGCCATACCCCAGCGGAGTAAATCGAAATAGCGCAAATACTCACCACAGAATTCAACATAACGTTCATGTTCAATAATATTCTTTATGCTATTCATGGCAACACCATTGATAACTTTACCACTTGATAATAACGCATCAACATTAGGAATTGTACCAGGAGAGTGTTGATACCATAAATGTGGTTGTTCAGATGGAACTACTTTATTAGCTCTATCTCTAACTTGCTGAATATAATATTTAGGGCCAGTAGGATCTGTAATAGCCTTACTATCATTACCAGTCTCACTTAAACACTCTGCATACATTAATAATACATCTGAATAACGCATCAAACGAGTATTAATATCATCATCAATATCAGCAATCTGGTAATCAGGACATTCCTTTCTGGTACCATAAAGATCATTATCTGAAGACAAATGCGCCATCATATAATTCCAATCAGCAACATTACCTGATAATTCAGTATATTTGGCTCCGTCAGGACACCATAGAGTCATGTATCTTCTAGGGTCACCATCTTCAAATTCATCATAAGTCTTTTTGTTTGGAGCGATATTCCACCAAGAACTACCAGTTCCGTCAGGAACTCCAATTTCCTGCCATTTCCAGGAATCAGAATTATCTCCACCCAACCAGTTTGTACCATTGAACATCTGGACTTCAAAAACAGATTCATCATTATTTTCGTAATCTCCACCCAAACCATTAGCTCTAAAATTATCCATAAGCTTATATTCTTTACTATCTATAACAGCTTTCAATAAAGGAGCTGCTTTATCAAATTCTGCAGCTTTTCCTTTCTCGAGAATAGGACGATACATATATGCTTTTGCTAAATATGCTTGCGCTGTACCTTTGGTAGCGCGCCCTTTGTTTGCCACATTAGCATAAAGTTCACTACGCAATGGTAAAAGTTCAGAAGCTTTTGTAAAATCATTAATAATCAAAGCATATATTTCACCGGGCTTTGAGTTAGTAGGATAATAATCTGATTGATTTTGTGCCGGATGATCAACCAATGGAATTGTTTCCCCAAAGAGAGCACAAAGATGCATATAATGTAAACCTCTCAAGAAATAAGCCTCACCTAGCAATCTATTTTTAATAGTTTCTGATATTTCCCCACTAAAATTACTTATTTTTTCAATGGCTGTATTAGATGCGTAAACACCTTCAAAGTACCCTTTCCATCCAGAGGTAATATTTCCTTGACTAGGAGGAGTGCTATATGTATCAGGATAAAGTTCTTCACCTACACATTTAAAAGTATGTTCGAAATCATCTCCAGGAAGTATCATATAATAATATGCCCCACGACCATAACCACCTTCAACACCATTAAAACTGATTAAGCACTGATAAGCCGGTATTACAGCAAGTTCTAATTGTGCTGCTGTTTTGTAATATGTATCAACAGATAACTGCGAAGGATTATTCAAGTCCATATCGGGCACACAGCTACTTAAAATTGCTGCAGAACTGCACAATAAGCAGAATTTTGATATTTTTTTCATTGTATTTTTAATTTAAAGATTCAACCTTTAGAACGACAATTGAGCACCCACGAAAAATTCTCTTGAGTTAGGGAATGTAGGATCCCATGAACTAGAACCATCAACACCTCTTGTTAAGTTTGTTCCGCCTGTATCCTGGTCACCAACTTCTGGGTCAAAGCCTGAATATTTAGTTAAGGTTATCAAGTTTTTGCCACCAATATACACTCTAAGATTATTAATATTCAATTTCTTAGTTACACTTTGAGGAAGTGTATAGCCAATAGTCAAGGCTTTCAGTCTTAAATAAGATCCATCTTCTACATAACGTTTTGAATTACGCATGTTCTGATTTGGATCACCTATAACAGCTCTTGGCATATCTGTATTTGTATTCTTAGGATAAATGGTGGTTACTCCTGAAATTGGGTTGACAAATTTCAGATCCTCTGCACGATAACGATCCAATGTACTTGAGAAGCAGTTGTAATAGTGATACATACCCTCGCCAAAATAGCGGGTTTTATTATAAATATCATTACCATAAGATCCTTGCCAAATCATCGCCATATCGAATATACCAAAAGCGGTCCGATAACTAACATCTGCACTCAATCCATAACTTAATTTAGGTATTGGATTTCCGATGTAATCTTGATCGGCTACTCCATCTCCATCTTTGTCTACAAAACGAACATCACCTAATGCTGCTTTTGGTGCAAACTTTTTGTCTGCATCTAATTCGGCCTGAGTACGGTATAGTCCATTTGTTACATATCCCCAGAATTCTCCGATAGATCTGCCAACTGCAGTTTTAGAGATGCCATTGCCTGCCATGATTTGATTATTAGAACCAATACTAAGTACTTTATTCTTTACTGTAGAAATATTACCCGTTACTGAATAATCAAATTTACCAATTGACTTTTTGTATGAAACAGCAAGTTCAAGTCCCTTATTTTCAATACTTCCGGCATTAAGTGTAGGTTTATTATCACTATAACCAGCAGCATATGAAATAGGCACAGCCACTAACATATCTGATGTCTTCTTATAATAATAGTCAAATATAAATGACAACTGATTATCAAACAAAGAAAGATCGAAACCAAAGTCTGTAGAATATTGACTTTCCCACTTAACATTTGGATTTGAAGGAGTAGTAGCAAGTCCACCTGCGTTCTTTGCATTATTAAGATAATACCAAATATTACTAAACGCTATAGTACTCTGATACTGGTAAGAATCGATATTAGAGTTACCCAACATACCCCAGCTGGCACGCAATTTAAAATCATTAACGAATGGAAGTTTTTCCATGAACTTTTCCTGACTTACTCTCCATGCAGCAGATAAAGATGGAAAATTACCATAACGATTGGTTTTACTAAACTTGGAAGAACCATCACGTCTAAAGTTAAATGTCAGTAAATATTTGCTGTCGTAACTATAATTAATTCGTCCCAACATAGAGAACATAGACTCATGTCCCACTGAAGAATCTACAGATTTTGAACTATCATCCTGAGTAGCACCTAGAATAAGAATATCTTCACTTGGCATAGCGCGTGCCCCGGCACTTACACTTAAACTCTTTGTTTCATCTGAAGAAACTCCAAACAAAGCATTTAAGCTATGTTTACCAATGCTCTTTTCATAAGAAAGAGTATTCTCATACAAAAGTCTATTGGTCTTATAGCTTGCCATAGAATAAGAATCAGGTGTATGGTTTTGATATGGAATTGAATACTCTGCCTCATAATCCTGAACCATATACCTATACATGTCAACTCCCATATTGAACTTGTATTTTAAACCGGGGAGTATTTCATAAGTCATCCATGCATTACCATTTACGGAAGTAGTTTCACCTTTGTGCCAGTTCAAATTAGCCTGTGCCAAAGAATTTGCAACGTCTGTACCATTTCCAGCACCAGCAAATCCTGTTGAGCTATTAGCATCATACAAAGGCAAAGTTGGAGCCCATTTTAATGCAATTAGCAGGTTTTTATCACTCCAATCATGATTACTACGTTTAATTGATACAGTTTCACCGAATTTGAATTTACCTTTCGTAAAATCAGAAATAAACTGCATTCCATAATTTTTAGTATCTTCTTTAATAAAAACAGGTTTATCAGTTGAATAAAGACTGTTTACTCTAAAATTGGCATTTTCAGAACCTCCACTTATAGAGAGATTATGTTTCTGATAAAAACCTGTACGTTTCAATGCATTAAACATATTATATCCTTCACCTATAGCAGATGGATTTTTATATGCATCTAAATAATCAGTAGCGTTTCTTTTGCCTGCGTTCCATAATTCTTCATTTACCAGTTCTGCCAATTCCTGTCCATTAAGCATATCGATATTGTGTGACAGGTTTTTCACACCAGCAAATCCATCATAATCTACCTTTACTTCACCGGCAGTTCCTCGTTTTGTTGTAATAACAATAACTCCATTAGCACCGCGGGCACCATAGATAGCACAAGACGCTGCATCTTTTAAAACCTGAATACTTGCAATATTAGCTTCATCTGGCACAGCACCACCAATCATACCATCAACTACATAAAGAGGATCTGTATTATTAATAGAACCAACACCACGAATTTTTATTCTTCCATTGGTAATTTGAACACCAGGAACCGAACTCTGCAATCCTGCCTGTAATCCACCAGGAACTTTATTTAGTTCTTTGGTAGGGAGAACAGCTATGGCCGATGACAAATCTGCTTTCTTCTGAGTACCATAACCAACAACAACAACTTCTTCTAAAGTTTTGTCATCTTCTTTTAAAACAACATTCAACGTTCTTTTTTCTCCAACCGCTATAACCTGACCTACATATCCAACGAAAGAGAATTGTAATTTAGCATTCGGAGAAACTGAGATCTGAAAATTACCATTAAAATCTGATACTGTACCATTGGCAGTACCAACCTGAGATATGTTTACACCAAGTAAAGCTTCACCGGAAGCATCCTTTACTGTACCTTTTACAATAAAGTTTTGAGAAAATACCCAAAGAGGGACCATCAATAGAACAATGATGATTCCTAAGGTTCTTTTAAAATTAAAGTTTTTCATAGTTTCTTAATAATTTATACTAGACTTAATAACTCAATTATTCATAAATCTTTAGCTATAAGAAAAAGCTCGTCAACTATCATCAAATAAATGTTTCATAAAAATCGATTTATAGGTTTACTAATAAGAGTAGAAGTGAAGTTTTCACTTCAATACTTCTACATAAGAAAGCTCCTTTTTCATGAGAAAAAGAATATAAGTCATAGAGAAGCCTTCTTTATATGACTTCAGACAATCGTTTTATACAGATTTTCAAAATTCAAGGGAAGAGATTACTTTTGCAGCAGATAATATCAACTACAGTTTTCTTTGTGTTCATAAACAATAGATTTTAGGCTAAACTTTCGTTTAACAAATGAATGCCAAAAGTAGAGTGAAATCAAAATTTTGAATTTTAAATTCAGATATTCTTTTTCCAGTTTTAAACACAATTTCAGATTTGATAACTATATTGATTTGGGGCAAGTGCATCGGTAATTACAAAAAAAGAATATACTACAATACTAGTTTTCAGGATAAAGTCTAAATTTTATTCGCCTATTTAATACAGAATATTACTATAAGAGCTATTCTGCTTATAATATACAAAATATCGTCTAGCTTTTCTTTTGGTAACATATTTTTGTATGCCCGTTACTTTTCAGCTTAACTTCTTCCCTTATTAATAACAATCTATTTTAATTTGAAAAAACATGTGTGCTTCTCTTTAAATATTCAGTTTTACTTCAAAACAGGTTTTTTGATATAAAAAATGCACCCCAAAAGTTTTATGTCTAACTTTTGGGGTGCAATTCGTTTATGAAATAATACAATACTAGATTAACGTTTCATTAGTTTGCTATTCAAATTTAATCCAATCCACTTCAACCACATTATTATTCACTGAAGATAAAAACAAATTATGGATACCTTGTTTTAAACCAGAAATCAAAACTTTAGTCTCCTTCCATTCTTTACTTTCTGGAATATTAATCTTAGCCAATATTGGACCATTAGCACTATTCAATTTCAATTGCAGTGTCCCTCCTTTCTGAGAAATAGCTTTTATTATGACTGATTTGTATTTTTTCTTTCCAAAATCAACCTTGTTATATTGTACCCATGCATTTTTCTCATTAAAAACAGTTTTCCAACCTGCAAATGAATTCAGAGTATCAACAAATGAAACAGAGATTCCTTTATCACTTATTCGGCTATAACGATCTATTTGTATTTGCATTGAAGCATCGGTCAAGCCAACCCCACGAAAGGTAGGTGTAACTTTTCGGATTGTACCATCAGCATTAAAAAACAGGCTATCAATGCGTACCGATCTGTTCTTATCAAATTTTGGTGAAAGGTCATTACTATGATAAAAGAGATACCACTGTTTCTTAAAATTGATAATAGAATGATGATTAGTCCAGCATCCAACAGGCGATTCGTCCATTATAACTCCTGCCATTTTAAAAGGTCCCATCGGACTTGGTCCCATTGCATACTCAAGCCGTTCAATATTATTTTCAACATGAGGGAAAGTCAAATAATACACCCCTTTACGTTCAAATAAAAAAGGACCTTCTTTTAAACCTTTTTCCGGCAAATTAGCAATAATCTGAGGTTCCGAAGCTAACTCCACCATATTGCTTTTCAATTTGGCTACCATAAAATTGCCAGCCGACCAATATAAATAAGCTTGTCCATCTTTATCAATAAATACGTTGGGATCAATACCACTAACCTTGTCAATTTGTTTAGGTTGTGGAATAAATGGGCCAAAGGGATTATTAGCAACAGCGACTCCTACAGAAAAACCCTTTGTGCCTTTTGGGGGAGCTGGAAAATAAAAGTAATATTTTCCAGCTTTATTGATACAGTCCGGCGCCCACATACTAAATGCTGTTGAGTCTGCCCATTGTACTTTATTCTGGCTCAAAATAACTCCATGATCTGCCCAATCAGTAAGATTTAAAGATGAGAAAACATGATAATCTTCCATGCAAAACCAGTCTGGACGGCCTTGCCCTTCTTTACCTAAAATATCATGCGATGGATATAGATAGACTTTATCACCAAAAACTCTGGCTGTTGGATCGGCAGAGAACTGGTTTCTAATAATTGGATTCTGTGCAGCGACATTTGAAAATCCAAACAATATAATGATCAATTGAATCAATATCGCTAATTTATTATTCTTCATAAATATTTTTTTTAAAAGGTTATCAGTTAAGTATAACAATTATATGTATAGCTTATTTAGACTGAGAAAATCTATATAACATTATAAAATGCACAACACATTTATCTAGTTTAAAAACCATAGACTATACACAAATCGTCTCTTTATTATATGACAAGAACATTATAAGACTTATTTATCCTATAATGTTCTGTCACATTTTAAGTATATTATTTCATTTCAGAAATAGTATCTGAAATATGGAAATAGTCAAAATCTGCATATCCACCAACATTTTTAGTGGCATAATTAAACAATCCAAAGCGATATCCAATAAATTGAGGAATGGTATATGCCATTTTCAATGGTTCACCTATGAAGTTCCAAGTCTTGCCATCATAACTATAGAAGAATTTAGCAATATCTGCTCGGTCTTTGAAGTTGCATTCTGCTTTGAAATAAACAATATTACGAGAAAGCGGAACACTTTGTATTTCAACAGGCTTTCCTGTTCCGGCACTAATCATGACTATAGACTTGGCTCCTTTATTAACTCTAACCCCTAGCTGACCGAAATTCTTTTGTAACAAGCATAACCCAGCAAAATCGCCATCCTTCATATGAGACACATTAATTGATGTTGAGCCAGTACATACAGGTCCAATAGTACGCTGAGTCAAGGTATTTCTAGCTAACAGAAGAGTTGAATCTATTCTGCCTGTAGTAAGACGCAAATAACCTTTTCTTTTTGTAACCGACCATAATTTATTATCCGGATTATGATTCCATTGCCAAGCCAATGGTAAAGCAGCAGCTCCAGGCTTACGCGTAAATTCGTCAGAAGCAACAATACCGGGAATCAAGCCTTTGCTTGCTGGCAAATCGAGTGTTTCAGGAACTTTTCCATTCACGCCAATTACTGGCCATCCATTTTCCCATTTAACCGGAACCAAATAAGGAATACGTCCTACTGCTCCAAAATCACGGAATAAATAAGCAAACCACTTACCATCAGGAGTGTCGATAATTCCTCCTTGGGCTACGCCCTTATCCTGAAATCCAATTCGTCCTTCATACGGACCGGTAATTTTATCTGCTCTGTGGATGTTTACAGTACGCATGCCACCAGCTGGCCAGGTTATATTGAAAATATAATATTTCCCATTTACTTTAAAAAGCTGAGAACCTTCTGCTCCAAGCCCTCCGTTACCAGACGGAGCAGTGGCATTTTCTATAAGCACGCGATCTGTTTCGGGCTTAATGCCTGAAAGGTCTTTTTTAACCTCTACTATATTGAGTTTACCACTTCCATAAATCATATAAATACGTCCATCTTCCTCGAAAAACAATGAATGATCATGCAATGACGGAGCAAAAGAATGTTTTACCCAAGGTCCTTTCTCCAGATTCTTTGTTGTATAAATATATGTTTTCCCAGTTGTTTGAGCAAATGTTGAAACATAGTAAGTTCCTTTATTATAGCGAAGACTACTAGCCCATGAACCTCTTCCATAAGTACTTTGACCATTATTAAGATTTAGTGCATCAACATCACCTAAAGTATTATAGGCATAATTCACTAATTTCCAATTCACCAAATCTTTAGACTTCATAATTGGAACACCCGGACTCATATGCATGGTAGTGCTACTCATATAATAAGTATCTCCAACCCGAAGCATAGACATATCAGGAACATCTGAAAAGATAATCGGGTTCTGTGCTTTCTTCACCTGTGCTGACAGATTCATAAAATGCCCGGAGACCAGAATTGCCACAACGCATAAAATATTTCTTTTTCTCATAGTATTAAGTAATTTTACTCAAACAAATATATAACTTATTTTTAAACTGGATTTACTCCTTTAGTTGTCTGTACCACTTTTTAAATTGTACCATCGGGATTATAATACATATAATCAACACATATTGAACCACGATAGCTACAATTTCTTTGTTTCCTATTCTGATTAAAGTTAATGAAACATTAGTTACCACAAATATGGGATATTTTTAGCTTTTTCATTTCTACTTTTTGATAATCCATATCTAATTTTAGATAATTCTTCGCCTTTACAAGTAGAGTAACAGCAGGATTTTAATATTATTCGGCTTATTGTTCTGTACATCCGGATGTACGCATCTTGTACACCCGGGTCTAAAAAAGCCTTCCACCCGGGTGTACCAATTGATTACATCCGGGTGGAAGACAAAACATTCACTATAGAATGTAATAACCTGATAAAGGTTGATTAAATTTGTTCTTCCCCCTTTTTGGAGTTGACTGGTTATATTTTAATCTCTAGCTTCGGTTGACTAAATTCTCTATAGTCCCTAATTGTGGTTGATAGGCCTTCTTTAGCTTGAAATATTTAAACGAGAAGAGAGGTCCGCAGCCTTCTCTCTCTATCTCGTTCGGATTCTTAGTAGAATCATTTTTTTGCTTTCAAGACAAAGATAGTTTTTCTCTTTATTGCGGGCAAGCTTCTCTGTATTTATCTTTATAACTTGTCCATCGTTTCTTGATCATTCCGGTCTTCCCAAAAGCCTGTTGTGGAGTAAGCATATCCAAACTCCTATGGGGGCGTTTGGTATTGTAGAATGTGACAGCCTGCTGCACTGCTTGTCTAACCAATTCGATTGTTTCAAAGGAATATTGGTTAAGGAATTCCTTTTTGAGAATCCCATTTACTCTTTCAGCTATTGCATTTTCTTTAGGGTCTCCATTTTCCGTCATACTGATCCTTATTCTTTTTTGTTTCAATTCATTTACGTACATGTAGCTGGCATACTGCACTCCTCGATCCGAATGGTGAGTCAGCCCTTCTGTGTTTTGAATGTTTCTCTTCCTGCAAGCCTGTTTAAGGGCTTCTATGGTATGGACAGTGGCCAGTGTAGGGCCGACGTAAGCGCCTACAATTTCATGGTCGTACGCATCTGTCACCAAAGAGAGAAAACAGAAATCGTCTTCCCGCAAGCGGATATAGGTAATATCGCTAACCCAGACTTGGTCAGAACGGTTGATAGCAAAATCCTTAATTAGATTGGGGTAGGTCGGCAAGTCGTGGGTGGAGTCCGTAGTACGACAACTTTTTCTGGGTGCCTTGAGCATCAAGTTGTACCGCTTGAGCACTTTTAAAAAAGCATCACGACCTATTCTATAACGTTTGCCGAAGTATTGACTATACATCACCCATAGCTTTTCGCCGCCGATACCGGGATCCTCCTCTCGAACATCTCTTACGAACTCGATAATAAAACGAGGGATGGCAAGGCGTTCGATATTCTCATCTTCGTGTTTGTAATAAGCTTGCTTAGACGCACCAAACAGCGCGCAAAGGTCACCCACCCGATAAGATGGGCTCTTTGCGTGAAGCTGTTTTACCGTTTGGTGCCAGCTTTTTTTCGGATGGGAAGCTGAAACTTCTCTTCAGCAACGTTGATCATTTCATCTAAGAAATCAGCACGCATCTTTTCACGTTTCAAGCACAATTCTTTTTCTTGAAGCATACGACGCAGAGCTAAGATTTCTTCGTTTTCACTCACGGGACTCTTTTTCATGGAACCATCATTCAATTCATATTCGGGTGCAAAGATACGAATCCAACTTCGTAATGTGCTAGTACTGGCGATGGAATATTTACGACACAAAGAATACTTGCTCTGTGTACCCTGGATGGCCTCTTCGACCACCGACATTTTAAATGCGTCATCGAAATGACGACGACTTTTCTCTGATTGACTCATTTTTTAATCTTTTTAGAGTCAACTTTTTCTAGGGTAAGACACTTTTTCATTCTTACCTTTATCTGTATAAAAGAATGTGCTGGGAAGGAATAAGTAATTTTGTTCTTCTCAGCTTTAATCTCTTTAGTAACAGGTACATATTGACTTTGTTTGTCATAAGTAAAAGTTTCATCAAGTATATTTCCAGCTACTAAAGAAGCCTCAGCTTTTCCTGTGAATTCTCCTGAATTAGATACTATGTTAGTTGTAATGGCTTTGTCTTTATGTCTGTTAATTACATTAATGCAAGTTGTATTAGTCTCTTTTGAATAGACCGTTGTAACATCAAGATAAGGTATATCTTTATATAAAGGAGTATTGAACGTTTCACATTTTACATAAGTATCGACAGAGCTACCAAGACAGTTATTTGAGAATGATTTAAAGATATAAAACAAAGGTGATTTATAAGTACCTTTTTCTTTATCAGTGTTCAGCAAAGAGGTAAGCATTGTAAAATTAGCCATCTTTACAACATCAGCATGACGGATAAATGAATTGAAGCTTTGAGCGATAGGTAAAACAGATAAAGTATTCTTTGACATAATTCCCCACTCATCCACTGAAATGTAAATAGGGTTCTTGAGTCCTTTCATTACTCTTACGTTTTCAATCTCATTAGCTGTTACTTTAATCTTTTCTTCAAAATCCATCGCACTCTGACCCATGTAATTGTAATAGTCGTCCGACTTTTCCCAATACCTGTGAATAGAAATATAGTCGATCAAATCACCAAAGCTAGACAGTACTTTCCTATTCCAGTCAATCCAAGGTGAATTCTCATAGCACGAAGATCCTGAAGCAACCAACTGGATATCCTTATCTACACTCTTCAGTGCCTTTGCAGCTTCTCTTCCTATTCTTGAATATTCTTCAATTGATTTATGTCCCAATTCCCATGGATAACCATCAACTTCATTACCCAAATCCCATATTTTAACGTTATAAGGTTCTGGATGTCCATTTTTAGCTCTTAAATCAGAATAGTAAGTACCTTTTTTATAATTGCAATACTCTACCCAATAGCAGGCATCCAATATAGAACCTAACCCTAAATTTACACAAACCACATTTTCGCTACCTATTGCTTTATTTAGAGCAAACCATTCATCGGTGCCCACATGATTATTATCTACACCACCCCAAGCCAGGTTTATACGTTTAGGTCGATTTTCTTTAGGTCCTATTCCATCTTTCCAATCATATCCCATTAAAAAGTTACCACCAGGCCATCTCATATTGGTAATCTTTAATTCCTTCATCGCATCAATATAATCTTTTCTAAAGCCATTCTCATCAGCCAAAGACGATTTAGGATCATAAAGAGTTCCATAAAGAGTATTAAATTCAACAGAGTCGGGCAACCCCATTCGGTCTCCTTTAAAATGAATAGGTTCCATAAATACACCGTAAATTTTAGGATCAATTTCGGCAATCTTCCTGTCAACATCTATTTTAATTTCAGCTGTTTGACCAAACAAACTAATTGGCAAAGCCAATAATAAATTAATAAAAATCTTTTTCATAGTATTTATTTCTTTTTATATTGTAAATTTTACCCAGACATAACTCATAAATGAATTATATCTGGATTAAAATCATCATAGAATAATAGAACCGAAAAGTTCAACCCCCATTATCAGGAGTACATGTTTGTATAAGAGATTATAAGTCTTGCTAGTTATGCTCCAAGCTACTTTTTACAAGTAATTGTATATGTTTTACCAGCTTCAGTAGGCAAATCATATAACCAGTTTTGTTTAAGATGTACAGCATTCATCTTTGCTGAAGCCGAGATCAAAGGATTCATTACTTTAGCAGTATCAAAGAATGGATTTGAATTCTCTCCTGAAGCTACTTTCAATGTTTTACCACCTACCAAGGTAACTTCATTAGGAACACGAATACGGCAGTTTCCACCTAAATGAGATTTTATGATAATCTTCTGTACCTTATTATTTTCCCAAGTGATGTTCACATCGAAACCACCATAAGTTCTCAAGCCACTGATGCTTCCTTTTTTCCAGTCATCAGGCAATGCCGGTAGAATATCAATAGCTCCATCGTGACTTTGCAAAAGCATTTCTGTAATACCCGAAGTACAGCCAAAGTTTCCATCTATCTGAAATGGCGGATGTGCATCAAAGAAGTTGGGATAAGTACCACCACTCTTTTCTTTTACCGGATCAACAAGTGTTAATTGATCAGTAATGAGTTTTCGTGCATGGTTACCATCGAGCAAGCGTGCCCAGAAATTCACTTTCCAGCCCATCGACCATCCGGTTGACACATCACTACGGTGAATAAGTGTTGTACGTGCAGCATCAAATAAATCGGGAGTCGTATATGGTGAAATCTGATTACTCGGATACAAACCATATAAGTGTGACACATGCCTATGTTGATCATTAGGATCATCCCAGTCTCCTATCCATTCTTGTAACTGACCATAACGGCCAATCTGCATTGGAGGAAGATTATTTAGTATCTTTTGAAAATCAGCTATCAATGCTCCATCTTTTTTCAGCAACTTTGCAGCCTTAATTGTTTTGGTAAACAAATCGAAAAGAATCTGATTATCCATAGTTGTTCCGTAGGTAAGCGCACATCCGGAATGCCCTGATGGAGTATTCTCCGGTGACATAGAAGGGCTTACTACCAACCATTTATGAGAAGGTTCTTCTATTAGAAAATCTTTATAAAATTCACAAGCTGATTTTAATACGGGATAAACTGATTCCAAATATTTTAAATCGCCACTATACAAGTATTTCTCCCATAAATGCTGTGACAGCCATGCACCACCCATCGGCCATAATCCGGCATTAGCAAAATCGACCACACCGGAAATACGCCAGATATCAGTATTATGATGAGCCACCCAACCATTGCAACCATACATTGTTTTAGCTGTTTGTTTGCCCGTTTCTGATAGTTCTTTTATCAATTGAATCAATGGTTCATGCATTTCAGACATGTTACATTTCTCGGCAGGCCAATAATTCATTTCCGTATTGATATTGATGGTATACTTACTATCCCATGCCGGACGAGTGCTACCATTCCATATTCCCTGAAGATTGGCTGGTTGCCCTCCCGGTTGAGAAGATGAAATCAACAAATAACGGCCAAATTGATAATACATAGAAATCAATTCAGGATCAAATGACTTTGAGAAATTCTTAATTCTTTCGTCAGTTGGCAGTTTTGCTGCCGACGAAGTACCTAAATCAAAATTTACACGATTAAAATGTTTCTGAAACGTAGCTATATGGTTCTTAAGCATTGTTGAATAAGGCTTATTCTGAGCAGCTGTAAGATAGTTGGTACATTTCTTGACTTCATCTGCCGATAAAGTTTTATAATCAGTGAAATTAGTTGCAATAGAAATCACGATAACAACTTCATTAGCCTTACTTACATTGATCTTATTTGATTCAATAGTAGTAGTTCCACCCGAATTCAGGATTTTAGCACGAGCATCGAATTTAACTTGTCCGGTTACACCTTCGTGAGTACCAGATAAACCTGTCATTTCAAGAGTTTTAGTATCCAGCACCTTTACCGATTTCTGTAAAGGCCCGTCAAAACTTGCTGCAAAAGATAATTTTCCAGGTTTATTGGCTGTAAGTCTTACAACAATAACCTGATCTGGTTTCGATGCAAAAACCTCTCTTTTATAAGTTACTCCATCCACTTTATAGGAAGTGGTAAAAACAGCTCTTTCCAGATCGAGTTCCCTGTAATAATCAGTATAATTATTATTGCCATTAAATGCAAGATTCAGATTACCTATTACCTGAAACATAGAACCATGCAATTGTTTTGCAGTAAGTCCTCTGTTTGACAGAAAATCGGCTCGTTTGTAGTCTTCTTTAAAAATATAGTATCGCACTGAGTCAAGTACGGATAAGCCATCAGGATTGTCGTTACGTGATGGTCCACCTGACCAAAAAGTACCTTCATTTAACTGCAGTTTTTCATTAAAAGGATCTCCGAAAACCATTGCTGCCAGTCTGCCGTTACCAATTGGAAGCGCTTCGTTCCACACTTTAGCAGGTTTATCGTACCACATTTTAAGTTTTCCGCCTTTTTGTGCCCACCCATTTGGGATAGCAAGAAGGCAGAATAATAAAATCAGTACTGAAATTTTAGTGTTGTTCATTTTATATATTTAAAGATTTTACATAATTAAAAGGATTAACTGATGAATATTTCTGAGCAAAGATCTATTCTAACAGTTAATCCTAATTACTAATTCTATTTACTTCTGACTATACGAACATAATAAACTGCACCGGCAATATTATCAGGCAAAGATTGGAACTTAACTCTAACGTAATCTTTACCCTTCAGCATTGAATCAGGAATAAGATATTCTACATTCCGGAATTCCTTTCTATTCCATATGCCACTTATATTCTCCGTTACCAGCTTCTCATTATCAATGTAAATATCAAATTTTCTATTACCTGTTTCAGCACCCCAGTAACGCACCATCAAACTCAAACTTGTTTCCCTATTTGTAGCAAGTTTATAGCTAAAATAGCCTTCATTTCGTGCATCACGCCAAAATTCATCCAAGTTATTTCCACTATTTGTATTTTGCTTTTCAGCAGCATGATCAACTTCCGGTTGCTGTTCTCCCGGAGCAACAAAGTCAATGGTACGTTTCTGCAAATCGGCTTTTTGTTGCTCCAATACTGAAAGTGAATCAATATAAGAACGGTACTGACTGTTTGATAAAGTCATCCAATACATTTCATATCTCGCATCATGAATTTTATAAAACGGTTCCAGTTCAACCTTTATCGGATTAACCATTTTAACCTGTGAGAAAGTAAAATTAAACGGCTTTCCGGCTACAGGAATTACCTTATTTACTAATGAAGCAATATCATCTTCCACAATAATTGGAGCTTCATTTAAAGGCAATTTCTTTCCACCGGCTATATGCCCCCATCTTGAATCGTCAGCAACGAGTCCTTTCATATCCTCTGTTCCCGTTTTGGCACTCAGCAAGATAGGACCGTGCATAAAAGCTATATAATTAGGAACATTTGGCAGACGTTCAATATGAGTATTCATGGGGAATTTAATTTCTACTATATCCCCTTTTTTCCATATCCTGTCAATGCTTACATAAGATGATGGATGACCAACAAAATCAACCATCTTTCCATTAACCGTAATTTTCAACTGTCCATCATTTACCCAATAAGGATATCGAATCATCAACTTGAAACGAGCATTGCCACTGGTTATGGTAAGTTTAGTCTGTTCCTCATTGGGGAATGCAGTTTCCTGCCTTACTTTTATATTTTTGTCTTTCCAGTTTAGTTCAGAAGCAATAAACAGATTTAAAAACAACGAATCTTTAGAGTGAGTATAGATAAACTGACCATGTTTCCCATGGTTTTCCATACCGCTTCCCACACAGCACCACATTCCCTCATTAGGAGTGGAATAAACCCTGTAATGACGTGGGCGAGCTGATGTGAAATACACATATCCACCATGTTCGGGATGTTGAGATGAAAGCATGTGGTTGAATAGCGTTCTTTCGTAATAATCAGCATATTTAGCCAATGGATTAACCCGGAAAAGATCTTCTGTGAGTTTCAGCATATTATAGGAATTACAACTTTCCGGACCTTCTACATCATTTACATAATCCGAGCAGGCAGCCGCACTCGGGAATATTTCTCTCCGGCTATTTCCGCCAAATGCAAGAGAACGATTGGCAGTTACTGTTTCCCAGAAAAAGCTTCCAGCCTTTCCATAGTTATTATCGTGAGATAGTTCTGCTATTCTTTCAAAGCCTACGACTTTAGGCACCTGTGTGTTTGCGTGTTTATTATCAAGATTATCAGTATTTGCAGACATTGCATCAAGCAACATTTTATGAGAAAAACGCTTTGCAGCAATCAGATATTTCTGATCGCCAGTCATCTGGTATGCATCGGCAAAAACTTCATTCATACCACCATGCTCATTACCGAGCATCTCTTCCATTTTTATATCTGAAAGACCTGAAGTGACATTAATAGCCCAGTCGCAGAATTTTATAAAAATCCTTTTTGCTTCTTTATTTCCGGTATACAGCCATGCATCTCTAAGCCCGGCATACATTTTATGTACATTGTACCAGGGAACCCAATATTTCCAGATCGCACTAACATCGCCGGCCTTAATCTTACTCCATACACCTTTACTATCAGGAACACCACCTACATATCCCTCTCCCCATTCCGGATGCATTTTTGTATTAGCATCCTGACAAGCTTTCAGTTCTGCAATCATGTAATCCAAACGTTTCTTACACTCTGCATTACCGGTAGCAGCATAATTAATTGCCATTGCCGAGAGGTAATGTCCTCCCACATGCCCATCCAGTCCAATCCAGTTTTCATAACTCTCACCTTTGGGAGTTAATCCAGCTTCTTTACGGTAAGGAGCCAATAAACGATTAACATCATATTTCAAAAGTGTCTGAATATTCAGATCTCTGGCATGCTTAAAAGGACCGTTAAGTAATGTCACATCACTTAACCGAAAAGTATTCGGATATAATTTATCCTGAGCTATAATACTATTACAAAATAATAAACTACCAATAAAGACACCAAGCTTTAGCATTTTCGGCTTTGAAAGAATAGCAAATTTCATTTCTTACAATTTGTTTTATAGATTTCTATCACAAACTTAATTATTTAAACAATAACTGAGCAAAGTTATAAAGATTGTTTCTCCATACCGGCCATGTATGTCCTCCTGGGTATTCGCTATAAGAATATTTAATCTTCAAATCTTTAAATTTCGAAAGCATAATCTGACAGTTTCTATGTGCAATATCTTCTTTGCCACCTTGAGCAATCCAAAATTGATTAAGATTATTGTTTATTAAATCAGAATTATTCTTCATAAACTCATATTGAGCTTCAGCAACACCGTCTAAGTTAGGCAACCAGCCAGAACTAAAGACTCCCAGATAAGAGAATAATTGGGTATTTTTTATTCCTGCATAAAGAGTTTGAATTCCGCCCATTGAAAGACCAGCAAGCGCACGATTCTTTGAATCTGTTTTAACACGATATTCTTTTTCTACACAAGGGATTATACATTCCTTTAATTCAGATTCAAATGCTTTCAATGATGATTCACTAAATCCACCATTACCGATGTTGCCATCAACCATAACAATAAGCATTGGCTTCGCTTTTTTATCAGCAATCAGATTATCCAGAATTAAATCAGTTTTGCCTTGAGTTGACCAGCCACGTTCGTCTTCTCCACCACCATGCATCAAGTACAACACCGGATATTTTTGATTTATATCAGCATCGTATCCGGCAGGAGTATAAATATAAAAGCGGCGCCAGGTCTTTGTAACAGATGAATAATAACGCTTCATTCTTACATCACCGTGTGCAACATTTTTAACAGCATAATATCCGTCCCCTTTAAAAGGCACTTCTATGCCGCTGGCCATTCTACTCATACCATAAAAAGACTCGCTGGCAGGATCGGCAACAGCTACGCCATCAATCAACAAAGAATAATAATGGAAGCCTTCTGTAAGCGAGTCGGTAGTAACCTCCCATATACCTTCGTTATTTTTTATCATATCGTACTTCTTTCCTAAATCAAGCTGTACTTTTTGTGCATCAGGAGCTTTTACATGAAAAACAGCACGACTATCAGGTAAAATCATAGGATATTTTGATGTTCTCACATTTGATGAAGCAGACATTCCTAAGTTAGAATTATCTTTATTTGCTATTCCATCAGTCTGCCCTTTCACAGTTGAACTAAAAATAAGAGCTATTAAAAATATAAAAGTAAGTTTTTTCATTTCATTTAGTTGTTTTATTCAATAATCTATCATCTAGCTATTAAAATCTTTTATTTAAAAATCATACCAGCAAACTGATTCAGTGATCTTCTCCAGGTAAGCCATTCATGTGAAGTTCCGGGAGATTCATAATATACATGTTTAATTCCAGCCTTTTCAAGTTCTTTATGGAAATTATTTACTGTACGATACATTTGTTCTGGTTCTGCTGTTCCGATGCTTAAATAAACAAGTTTCACTTTCTGATTAAATTCGTTTGAATCAGCTAAAGCACCATTATATAATTTTGATAAATCCTGTGCCTGTTGTAGCATGCCACCTCCACTAAATCCGCCTATGTAAGCAAATTTATCAAGATTAGACAGCGTAATCTGGAATGTTTGAAAACCTCCCATAGACAGTCCGGCCATAGCTCTATGGTCACGATCGGGTATAGTGCGGAATTCCTTGTCGATAGTTGGAATAATTTCTTTAATAAATACCTGTTCCAAAGCTTTATTCTGCATCATCCCTCTAATTCCTTGTGCATTCTCATTTTTAGGAGCTTCAGGATCAACAGCATAGCCTTTATCCATTACTACCAACATTGGTTTAGCTTTGCCCTCAGCAATAAGATTATCAAGAATATAATCAACCTTTCCCTGGTTTGACCATCCGGTTTCATCCTCTCCTGCTCCATGCTGCAGGTAAAGAACCGGATATCTTGCAGACGAATTTGCATCATATCCTGCAGGAGTATAAACAAAAGCTCTTCTCATTGATTTTGTTACATCAGAATAATATCTTACTTGACGAATCTGACCGTGAGGTACATTTTTTGCCAGATAATAATCTACCCCTTTTTCAGGAATCTCAATACCACTAGCCATACGTCCCATACCATAGAAAGTCTGACTGGCCGGATCGGCTACTGCAACACCATCAACAATTATAGAATAATAGTGAAAGCCTTCAACCAGAGGTTCAGTTGTTACAATCCATGAGCCATCCTCTTCTTTTTCCATATCATATTTCTTGCCCAGATCAATTTGTACTTTGTTTGCTTGAGGAGCTTTTATCCTGAAAAATGCTCTGTTATCAGGTAAAACTTCGGGATATTGCATTCCCGGAATATTTGTTGAAGCAGGAATTGCCGAAGTAGTAGTATTATCAGCAAGAGGAGCGCTACTATAATGAGCTATTATTGAAGTATCAACTGGTTTGAATAATGTCTGAGAAAACATATATAGATTCTGCTTCCAAACTTTGAAGTCATGATGTCCACCCGGAATAACCTGATAAATATGAGAGATCTGATTAGCATTCAAATAATCATGTGTACGTTGGCTGTAAGTAATCAAATTATCTTTGTCACCGCAGGATATCCATAGTAATTTCAACATTCTCTTTGTATTAGCAGGATTTGGAACAAGCTCCTGAGGTGTTTTTGTATTCGGAGCTGATGAGAATCCTCCTATCCAGGCAAATTTATCAAGATTGCCAAGTCCGAAATTCAATGATTGTCCTCCACCCATTGAAAGACCTGCAATGGCACGGTGTTCGCGATCTTTAAGAACCGGATATTTTTTTTCAATTGAAGGAATCAAATCATTTATCAAATCTTTTTCAAATGTAGCAAATGCCTGTACCTTCACTCCATCATAAATATTGCCAACAGCACGATCATCCTTCATAGCCCTTCCATTAGGAAGAACCACAATCATTGGAGCCACTTTTTTAGCGGCATACAAATTATCAAGAATCACTTGTGGTTTACCTTGAATTAACCATTCCTTCTCATCTCCACCTATCCCATGTAATAAGTAGAGCACAGGATATTTTTTACTTTTCGAATACCCTGGAGGAGTATAAACCAGTGCTTTCCGGTTACCCCCAACGGTTGCAGAAAAGTATTCAAGAGTATCTACTTTACCATGTTTAATTCCATCTCCAGAAACATCAAAACCTTCAGGCGCACAATTAAACGTCTGACTGTTAATGCTTAAATTAGCAATAAATGCTAAAGATAAAAGCATAAAAAACTTTTTCATAATATCTATATTAAAGTTGACTATCGGTTAACTATGCGGGTATTTCAGGAAGCTAAAAAAAATCGCCTGTTATTTAAACAGATTCAAATCAATTGATTCTCCTATTCTTTTATACCCGGCTTCATTAGGATGCAGAACACCACAGTCGTGTATGTCAGACAGAACAGTTTCTGTAATACCCGGATTCTGCATAACTACTCTTCTGAATTGATTTTATATCCTAATAGAGAAAGCATTTCCACAGCATATCTTTTACCTATTTGTCTATAACCTTCGGCAGTAAAATGCAGTCCATCGTCTATAGCTGTGCAATCTTTGGAAGAGATAACATGTGAATTTGGAATTGTCTGAGGAAGTTTATTTATAATAGCATTCATACTTGCACATTTGCCCCCTTGGTCAGCTGCTACAAGTTCTCCAGCAAGTAAAGGCACCGATTTTGAATTTAGATTCAAATCCTTCAACAGATTGTTATAAACACCTTGCACCTTAGACGGCCAAGTCTCATCATTTGTATTTGATTCTCCCTGATGTAACAAGACACCTTTAATTACGCCCGATTTTTGAGCTATTTTAGCCATTTCAACCAGTCGTGCATAAGGATTACCATCATACTGATTTAGCATACCAATCATCCAGGATGGAGCCGTTGCTACATAAGACTGATAATTATCTTTATCAAAAAGTTCTATTTTACAACCACCAACAGCTACATTTATTACACCAACTCTAACATTCTTTGGCAGATTGGAAATCATCGTTCTACCAAAATAATCAGCAGGCGTTAAACCGGTATTACATCGGCATAATGGTGGAACGGCAGGATACCAGTTAGCCTTGGCTCTATCCATATCAGGGCAATCAACAGTTGACAAAACCTGAAAACGGCTATCAGTCATAATCGTATCCTGTGGTTCTATTTTGGCATTTCCCTCCATATTAGATTGTCCCAGACAAATGAAAATATAAAAATTCTTATCCTGAGAATAAGAATTCAAGCTCAATGCAAGTAATCCTACAAATGCCAATAAAGTAATCTTTGTTTTTCTTTTCATATTCTATTTAAGTTATCAATTGTATTTTTTCTGATATTAAATTTATATAAAGCAAAAATAGCCTTACCATATTGTTCTCTGTTTCAAATTAAGATATTTGGTTTTCAATTTTAGATAAAAGTAAAGCTGAATTTACTTAAAAGCATATCTATAAGCCAGATAAGAAAAACGTATTACTAAATACTTGGTGAAACCTAAGCAGGTTTATATCTAAAAATAACTGGTTACGTTAAAGCTTATTTGAGAAATAATTTTAAAGTGGGTAGAAACTCTTTCAGCCTCTTGTGTCAAGGCTAATATTTTGAATAGTAATGGAGCCAATAGAAAGAAGAACGGATCAGTCTATAAATTTGTGGGAATGTTTAAAGAACTTCGACAGCATAATAATCATGACAACTTATACAAACAAAAAAAATCCTACAAACCATTGATTTGTAGGATTTCAACCTTTAAATTTATCAATCAGGATTGATTTTTTTGCGGAGAGATAGGGATTCGAACCCCAGGAACCTCGCAGTTCAACGGTTTTCAAGACCGCCGCAATCGACCACTCTGCCATCTCTCCAAAAGTATTTTCTTTATTGCTCTTTCTCTCAAAAGCGTTGCAAAGGTACAACAAATTTTGAAACATGCAAACTTTTGGCGCATTTTATTCAGCAATATATTCCTGAGGTTTTAAATTTAATGGGTGTGAAAACACAAAACGTGCACCATTTTTATAAGATGAATCTACCCAAATATCACCTCCCAATACATTCATAATTGTTTTGCAAATAGCTAAGCCTAAGCCTGATCCCTGAACAAAATCATTTAATTTCTTGAAACGATCAAATATCATTTCTTCTTCTCCTTCCCCTATTCCTTCACCAGTATCAGTTACAGAAAAAAACATCATTTTTTTCATTTCATCGATCTTATAGTTTAAAATAATAGAACCCTCTTTAGTAAACTTACAAGAGTTTGAAAGGATATTTAATAAAACCTGCTGTAAGCGTTGTATATCTGTAACCATATAGAAATTTGGATTAAAAGATTCGAATGTAAATTCCACCGGATATTTACACGTTGCTTCTACCGAAGCCAAAACCTCCTTACACAAAGATTCTACATTGCATTCTTCATAATAGAAATCAAGCTTACCAGATTCTAAACGAGATATATCAAGAATATCATTAATAAGACGAAGAAGAAGATCAGAGTTAGTTTGAATAACTTTATTATATTCAACAATATCTTCCTGAGCACACCCTCCTGTAGCCAGCACATTAGAGAAACCAACTATAGCATTAAGAGGCGTCCGGATTTCATGAGTCATATTTGCCAGGAAGGCTGATTTTAAACGTTCTGATTCTTCTGCTTTTTCTTTAGCAACTCGTAAATCAGCTTCAGATACTTCTAGTTCATCTTTCAACTTCTTTGTACGGAACAAGAAGTAAAGAGAAATAATCATACCTATTAAAAGCGTAAAAAAGACGAAAACACATGCCCAAACCAGATACTTATTCTGCTCATAGAAAGAAGCCTGTTCATTTATCAAAACAGAACCAGCCGGCAGTTTATTTACACTAATTCTCAGGCTATCCAGTTTTATCGCATCAAATTTATATTGATTAGGAATGATTTCTATTTTAGCTTTAACAACAGTTCTGTCATCTAAAATATCATAAGCCTGCAAAGCCATATCTTTACCAATAGTACGATACTGAGGAACACAGCCACCTACAGCCCAGTGCCCCAGCCCTATTGATGTTATAGTAAAAGCTGGCATTTTTGGTTTTGCAGCCATCATCATATAGGTAGCATTATTCATAAAATAGCCATTGTTCTTATCTACCCTCCAAGTGCCTAACAACATAACAGTATTATCAGGCAACTTATTAATGCTATCTACTATTGTATAAATTGAGTTTTTTCTTCCATCTAATAAGATAAGATCCAATCCGGGAAACTTTGTAATTTCCTTTTTCACATACGCCTGCAAAGAAACCCCACCGTAAGTATTATCTGTAACTAATGCAACATGTTTTGTTTTGGGATACAAATCCTGAATCAGCTTTATATTCTTCTCTACATCATACTGATAAATAAAGCCCGCCATTTTATGTATCCGATAAGAATCCTTTAGCGCATCAATACTTTCAGGATTCCATTTTTCCAATGACACACTATCATCAGGAAGGATAATAGCATTCCGGCTCACCATACCAACAATAGCAGGTATATTATGTATTTTTTTGTTCGTTTGAGTATCCTGAGAAAGAAATGCAGACCAGGCCTCCTGACCAAGAAGAATAATTATTCCCGGATGGCGATTGCTTAAAAAATATTTATTCAAAATTTTCTTCATCTGCCCTTTCCACAGATAAGCTTCAGTAAAGCTTCCACAATTCATATTTTCTATTATAACAGGAGATTTACCATCTAAAAGACGATATTCATCCAAAAAAGCAGAAATATTTTTAGATGTTTGAGATGTTTCAGGATTGTATGAACTGATTATAAGAATAGAATTTTGGGGAGCATTTTCTCCATAGGCATTTGAGCAACCAAAGATACCCGGCAGCAAAAAAGCAACTAGAAGACATATAAGATTAAGTTTATACGAGAGAGAAATTTTCATAATTAGTTTTTAAGCATTGTCCAGAGAATATAAAATCCCTGTTTAAGAACGCAAATATAAAATTTAAATTTAAATTGAAAGAATTGTTAGCCCGATAAATGATTCATTTTTATAAAACATATACCTGTTACATATCAAATAAGCTTAAAAGATTTAATTAAAAGAAAAACCTGTAGAGTTTATTTAGAGACTTAGTAGTTAACGAATCCTGGAAGACTCCCCTATTCTATTTTTGCTGTATTTTACCATCTTTAGTATACTACTTAAACAATTATGTGTTTATCTGATTTAAATAAAAGAATCAAATCGTTATTTGAAATAGTTACATGCATGTTAAAACATAATTCTATCATTATTTAATTATAATAGGAATATATCCACCTTATATAAACAATTTATTAAATTATTGAATATCCAAAATAGTCCCAATTAATATACATGAATACTCTCAAACAAGTATCTATCAGATAAATTAAAAATTAACTAAAGTACTTATACTTTAAATTCAAATTAAATATACTATTTTTGGATGGATTATTAAACAAAATAATACTATGAAGAAAACAATCTTAATTTTGATGTTTGCTATAATGTACAACATCTCATTTGGACAAAATAAAGTAGATGCTGAAAAGCTAGTTAACGAAGGAATTGCCTATCACGACAAAGGAGATTATGATGGTGCCATATTTAGATACGACAAAGCTCTGATACTCGACAAAGACAATTTTCTTGCATTGTCAGAAAAGGCATTCAGTTTATTATCATCCCAAAAAAACGAAGAGTCTATTAAATGCTGTGAAAAAGCAATTGAAACTCATCCAGAAGAAGAAGGACTAAAAATGGTTTATGTAACATACGGGAATGCTTTAGATGGCTTAAATAAAACGGATAGATCAATCGAAGTATATGATGAAGGAATAAAACAATTTCCAGACTTCTACCTGCTCCATTTCAATAAAGGAATAACACTAGGGAGTGTGAAAAAATATAATGATGCATTATTCTGTTTCCAAATGTCAGCTAAGCTTAATCCAAAACACGCTAGTTCTCATAATGCAATTGCCAGGATTTCAAAGATCAACGATATAAGGATTCCTGCATTATTGGCTTATTGCAGATTTTTATCTCTCGATTCTGAAAGTGACAGGGCAAAACAAAATCTTGAAAGTGTAAAATCCATAATGAAAGCAAATGTTGAAAAAACCGGAAACAAATCTATTAACATTAATATTAATAGTAATATGCTTGGTGACGTATCGGCTAACGGAAAACAAAAAGAGAACAATTTTTCGGTTACCGACATGATATTATCTATGGAAACAGCAATGGATTTTGATGAAAAGAATAATAATAAGACAGAAGTTGAACAATTTATTAGAAAGTTTAATACTGTTTGTTCGTCCTTAAAAGAATCAAAGAAAGAAAATTATGGTTTTTTTTGGGATTATTATGTTCCATATTTAATTGAAATGAAAGACAAAAAGTTAGTTGAGGCTTTTTCGTATGTAGCTTTTGCATCTTCAGCAGACCCGGATGTTTCTAAGTGGTTAGAATCAAACAAAGAAGAAGTTGAACGATTTTTTGAATGGTCTAAATCATTTAAATTTGCTACTAACTAAAGAGTTGTCAATAACATTGAGTATAAGGATCAAAAGACTATTTGAAACAACTACATACATGATAATGCATAATTCAGTCACTATTTTATGTACGCAGGAGCATACTTACTTTATATAAATAGTTTATTGGGGTATTGAACAACCAAGACACATTTGCAAGCGGACAAGTTAGAAAAGTATAAAAAAGTTCAAGAGGCTAACCTTATAAAAAAAATAAAAACACATTAATCATGAAAAAAACACTTATTCTTTTTCTTTTAGTTACAGCATTCTCAAGTGTTAATGCCCAAACGTCATTAACCGAAACTGAAATAAAACAAAAATGTGATTCAATCTTAGAAGAAGGAAATACTTTATATAAATATGAAAAAGCAGCCTGGATAACAAGTGATATGGCAATGGATAAGAAAGAAATCAAAAAAGATTTTGGTGGACTTTTAATTTATCAAAGAAATGACTCCATATCGGCTGTTGTATTAGCAAAAGAAGGTACAAAATGCATTTATGAAGTGATATTTAAAAATAGCTTCAACAATCCTTGCAAAGAGAGTCTGATTGTAAGAGATTTAAGCGAAGCTGAGAAGAACTTGCAACAAATTAAAAAGAAAATGTTTAAAGAAGTCACAAACGATGAAAAATATCAAGTAAACTGTCCGCAAGGATATAATATCAATATGGAGTTAATCCCTTACGAGCTTGGATATAAACTTTATTTCATTTTGGGGACTAGTCAACCGAAACTAATACCATTTGGTAATGATTATATTTTCTTTGGTGATAAGGAAGGAAACGTAACTTCATGGAGAAAAATTCATTCCAGATTGATTTTCTCTCCAACCGAATATGAAGGAAATAAAGTCACAGGTTTAACACATAGTCATCTTAAAACTGAACCATTTATTAGCGCAACTGATATTTGCACGTTTAAACTTTATGGGAGTTTATATGAACTGAATGAATTTGAGGTTCTTTCTACTGGATTAAGAAAGTACTTTAAATATAAATTAATCGAGGATAAGATAGAAACTCGAGATATTTAATTGTAACAAAACCCTAATCCACAATCGTTAAGTACTAGTAACCAAAATAAAAAAAGCAGCAAAACAAAAACATGACTACCAAAGAAGAAAAGTTTTATAAGAAATGGGAAGAACGGAGAAAGAAGAAATGGCTGTATATATTTCTCCACGGAACTGTTTATTGGGGATTATTTGTGGCTATTTCATTGTTCTTATGGGATAGTGACTTTAAGATCGAAAACATGCATATATCCAATTTAATAGTCAAAATTATTATTTTTGGTATTGGTGGAATTCCAATAGGTATATTAAACTTTAATCAACTCGATAAGAAGTATCTGAATAGAGACATTGCTGACATTTTAGAAGGTATTAAAACATTAAAGGCCGGTAAGGTTTGGAAACATGATAATATAATTATTAACAACATAAATAATGAAACTTTAGTTGTAAGAAACAAGCTGTTTTGGTTCGACAAATCAGATGATATAAACGAGAAAGCAAAAGAGTGTTTTGATGCTGTATTGAATGATTATCAACAAATTAATAATGAGCCTAAATTTCAGGAATTCTCAAAGAATTTTAACGTCAGAATCCAAGTATTTGAGGTATTAGACAACGAGAATCCATTAATTGACAAAGCAATTTAAGGATACTACACATAGAAAACGAAAAAGAATGAAAACAAGAAATAAGCATCCAACAGGTTTAGCAAGCCCTTAATTATACAATAAACCGCATATTTGTTTTCACCTCGTTAACATTCTCTATACTCGTCAGCATTTCGAGTAGTTTAAAAGCAACGTCAAGACTAGTTGCCGGTCCGGTTGAAGTAATGATATTATTGTCAACCACTAACTGATCATCTTGTACCTTTACGCAAAAATCTGCTAATTGCTTTCGTCTTGCACCATTATTTAAATCCCATGTGGTAGCATTTCGCTGATTTAGTACGCCCGATTTAGCGATTGGAAGTGCTGCCACACAAATTGAAGCGATTAATTTATCTCTCCTATTAAATTCCCTTATCAAATTAAGGAAACGTTCATCATAAGCATCTTCGTAGAAACCAGCCTCCCCAGCTCCTCCCGGAATTGCTAAAGCATCATAATCTTCAATATTAATCTCGCTAAAATCAAGCTCCGGTTTTACAATTAAATTCCAATAACACTTCACTTCTGATCGTAAACCAGTAGTAATTAAATCCACCGCTTCAAGACCAGCATCTCTACTCCAACCAAAAACATCAGTAAAAACGCTTGCTTCATAAGCTTCAAAACCTTGAGCCAGAAATAAAAGTACCTTTTTTGCCATGCTTTCTATTTTATCTAATCATTCAGAATCTGTTAGTGCAAAGGTATTTTGTTTTTTGATAAAAATATTATTTCAAAGAGCAAATTATTGACAATTTACAGTCATTTATTTACCGCTCTTTGTGAATTTTAAAAACCACTTAAGCCTCTTCGCCACATGCTGAAAAAGATATATAAAGAATACGATGGCAACTTTATCATGAATCTCAAGAAAAGTCTTCCGAACTATCGGAGCGTTGCCTGATAAATCGATAAACCATGATAAATATCCAGTTAAAGCAACAATTAAGAAAATTACAGATAGCGTAATTACTTGTTTGTTCTTTGCTATAAGTCTCTTTAAAACTACGGTTTTATACCATTTCCAATGCTGACTTATATGACACACAACCAGAAAAGAGATCAGAATAATTGAAATCTTATGAATCATAGTCCAACCGGAGTAACTTATGCTATAAACCATTTTATTCATGTCAATCATTCCATGGTGTCCAACATGGTAGCTGAATTGTATCAAGAATCCTGAAAATACCACTACGAAACCAATAAGAAGCAAACTAAAATTGATTATAAAACGGGAAGCGGATCTTCCCTTACGAGAATTGTCGTTAAGTTCTGCAGTCTGAATTTTAGATATAGCATTATGCTCACACGCTTTCTTACACTTTAAGCAACCCGTACAATTATTGCTTCTTACAATAACGGCATGCTTATGCCATGGAAGATTTATCCGCCCAAATACATTTTTATCGCATGCTTCCACACATTTCCAGCATGCCTCGCACTTTCGGGTATTGAGTTGGATATATTTGGTTGTAGCCCTTCCCTCACCATTGATGTTTGTTCTCATATTCTTTTTTCAACAAAAATACATCGATGGGGATCGTCGGGACGATAACAAAAGATAATAAATGGAATCTATTTTCTATTTCTTATCCTACTTAATGAAACCGGGGTTATTCCGAGATAAGACGCAATATAGTGCTGCGGAATTCGCTTGATTATATTTGGTTGGTTTTTTACTAAATCCTCATAACGTTCCTGAGGAGTATCTTTTATTCTGGAAAGAAAAAGCCGTGCATAGTTGCTGAATCGTTGAAAAATAAAACTCTGGAATTTATCTTTCAGCTCAGGATAGGTTGACAGAAGCATCTCAAAGTCCTGCTTCTTAACTGAAAGAATTGTAGAAGGTTCAATGGTTTCAATGGAAAATAAGCTCGGAGTACTATTCATTACACTGTCAATTGAAGCCACCGGTTGCCCTTCAAAAAAGAATTGAAAAGTAATATCTTTCCCGTCTTTATTAAAACACTCCCGTAAACAACCCCTTTTTATGAAATGTATATAACTGGCTATTTCGCCTTCGTTTAGTAAAACAGTTCTGGCTGCCACCTGCCTTTCAATAAAGATATTTTCAAATCGGTCCCGATTCTCTTTATCTTCTCTTATCTTCTTAATTAGTTCATCAATCATACATGAGATTGTTTATTACACCACATTCCTTATCTTAAATATATGATATACAGTTTATCTATGTGTCTTATCGTGCGCAATATTCACAAAAATCCGGAACATACGCAAGGAATTTGCAGGAGATTTAAAAGACTGACCAGTAATAAGTCCGTAAATAGAATCTGGCTCTCATTATTCACCGAAAGCTTTTAAGAGATAGCCCGCCGGAGTACAACAAAACTCCGGTTTGCCTTTTCAAAAGTTATTCGGGATGTTTGTGAATTCTTGTACAAAAGAATGCATTCTTCTGTACAAAACAATTAATTCTTTTGTACAGAAGATATCATTGTTTTGTACAAAAGTGCAGAAACATCCCGCCTGAGATAAAAAAACTCACTCGGGAGTTTGAAGAAGCTCCCGTCGCATCTTTCCGGAGAGCCGGAGTGACATTTGATAAACTGCAAAACCACTACATAAATTTTAATTTTTCGAAAAAAGTCTTGCAGTCTAGCGCTAGGTGTATAAGTTGCTGTTTATAAGCGTAATACAGGTGCTAGATATACTTGAATAAGTCTTGCAGAAGTCTAGCAGTCTAGCGCTAGACTGCTAGACTTCCGCAAGAGTATTTTCGGAAAGTCTAGCGAGCATAACACACTAATATTTAACCACTTAAAAACAAAGTGCTAGACTGCTAGATACTTTTAGAAAAAACAAATATTTTGAGAATATACTTTGCTTATTTATCTCATAAAAATAAGAGATGTGTTTATTTCAGTTTAGCTCTAGGTATTAAAACTCACATTAAGAAAACTGTAAATAACTTATAATCTTGCAACTATCATTTCTTATCAAATGTAAAGAGAGATAATAGGGCATTTGACTATTTTTGCAAACAATTTGAAAAGACAGAAGTATATGACTTGGATTATTTTAATTGCCTATTTCACATTGAAGCGAATAATAAACTTACTTCCTTTTCCTACTTCACTCTCCACTGTGAGAGTGCCATTCTGGGCTTCAATAAAATCTTTTGAGATAGAAAGTCCTAAACCACTACCTTGTACTTTAGTTCCCGGAACCCGGAAATAACGGTCAAAGATACTTTCATGATAACGTGGATCGATACCTTTACCAAAGTCTTGCACAAACATCTCAACAACATCACCTATTTGCTGAGCACCAATAATAATTCTGGAATTCTCCTTAGAATAATGGATAGCATTGCTTAGCAGATTAGTGAGCACCCAGGCAATCTTTTCACTATCAACAAATAGTTTGGCTATCTTTTCTGGATATTCAACTTCAATGTGACAACCAAACTTTTCGGCCTGCATGCGAGTTGCCTTTATTGCATATTCAATTAACTCGATAGGTTTGGTAATCTTAGGCATTAATTGCAGTTTACCTGTCTCTACCTGCGTAAGTTTCAATAACTCACCAGTTATACTCAGCAACCGTTCACTGTTTTCCTTTATGCTGTGAGACAATGATTCCTGTTCTTCATTCAGTGAGCCAATCCGTTTATCTTCCAAGAGCTGTAAACTCATCATAATAGCCGAGATTGGAGTTTTCAGCTCGTGAGAAATAGTAGACAAAAATGTTGTTTTAGCCGTATCCAGCTCCTTAAATTCCGTAATATTCTTCAAAAGAATTACATCGCCAATATTATGAGGTTCCGTTTCACCAGTTTCAATAGTCCTTATAGGAATATAGTTAGCCTGAAAGTAGCTCTCTTTATTATCAGCATAAATTTTCAAAGGCTCCTTTTTCTCTTCCGGATTCACCAGTTCCCTAACCAGTCTCCGAAGTAAATCATTCTTCAGAGCAAGTTCCGCAGCCGACTTCCTGATTACATTTTCCCGTTTTAGATTAAGAATATTCAGTGCTTCATCGTTTATGAAAAGAATCTTTTTTTCGTTATCCAATCCAATGATTGGTTCTGTTATACTATTAACAATAGCTTCAATATACTTCTTGTTAGCAATAATATCTGCAAGAGTACTGACCCTGTATTCGTTCAGCCTTTCTGCCATTTTATTGAAAGAGGTAGAAACCTCACCAAATTCGCTTTTAGGCTCAAAGTTCAGTCGTTTATCATAATTATGATTAGCAATTTCCGTTATACCATTTATTAATTCCTTTATAGGCTTCAATATAGAATGAGGGAAGCGAAACAATATGCCCAAAGCAAAAACTATGCAGACAGCAAACGTCAGACAAATCCATAGCAGCGCATTCATAGCAGTTTGTTTGGCTACCGCACTTTTATGATAAATGGATGCCATATTCAAGGTCATAATGGTATAAATATCAGAACGCATTTCCCGTAAGCTCTGCTGATCATTCTTTATTCTATGCTTCTCAAAATGTACGGCCAGTTTATCCGTTGTTTCCTTCTCATTTACTTCGGTCAGATTTTTCTGTTGCATCTGCAAGTTTGATGTAAAAACCTGAAGAGCCTTCTTGCTTGTATTCAGTTCATCGAGAACGGACAACATATTCCTGCAATAATCCAGCGAATAGTTATTATTCGTATATATCTTATGAGTTTCGTTATTCAGCTTATTTATATAGCTCAACGAAAGAATGCCTAAGAGAACAATCATGGCAAAGAGCATTCCGATGCCGTAAGTGAGTTTAGTTTTTATTCTCATATCATTATCAGTTTAATCCTAGGACAAAATAATTAAATCGATATTTGCCTTGGATAGTGAATCAATAAATTTTTTATAGCGGGTAACAGAAAAGAACACTCTTGGAATATTGAAAGAGGGGCTTCCGATGCAAACAGTAGTAATCTGCCTCTCTTTGCACACTTTAATAATAGTTCCTATAATGTCTGAAGATTGTATTTGCACCACCTCACCTCCCAACTCAGTAGCCATTTTAAAGTGATTGAGTAAATGGCGTTGGTTGGCCAAAGGAATACGATCGGGAGCCTCCTTTGGTGTCTGTACATAAAGAGCAACAAACTTGGTATTATAGTGAGTAGCCAACCGGGCTGTTTTCCTTATAATCTTTCTAGGAGTTTTTTCATTCGCACTTATACACGCCAGAAAACGTTCGTGACGAATGCGGGAGAAATCCTGAATAAACTCATTCTCTACCTGTTTCTCTACCCGTAAGGCAACCTCTTTCAGAGCCAGTTCCCTTAACTGCAGAATGTTTTCCGTTTTAAAGAAATTATTCAGTGCTATCTGAATCTTATCAGGACGATAAATCTTTCCGGCTTTCAGTCGGGTAACCAGTTCTTCGGCAGTAAGGTCAATGTTTACCACCTCATCGGCCTGTTCAAGTACACTATCGGGAATACGTTCCTTTACCTCAATACCCGATATATCATGAATTTCCTCATTCAAGCTTTCAATATGCTGAATATTCACTGCACTAATTACGTTAATACCCGCATCGAGCAGAGAGATAACATCCTGCCATCTTTTCTCGTTCAAACTTCCTTCCACGTTTGTGTGAGCCAGTTCGTCCACAATCACAATCTCCGGGTGAATAAGGAGAATGCTTTGCAAGTCCATCTCCTCAATCTCCTTTCCTTTATAGAACACCTTCTTCCTGGGAATAACAGGCAACCCTTCAATCAAAGCTTCTGTTTCGGCTCTGCCGTGTGCTTCTATATAACCAATCTGCACATCTACCCCACTTTTAAGAAGATCATGCGCCTCCAGCAACATGCGATAAGTCTTCCCCACACCGGCAATCATGCCAATGTAGATCTTAAACTTACCTCTTCGCGACCTCTTGATTAAGTCGAGGAAATGCTGTACATTATTCTCGTCGTCCATGCCATTTCAATCATTTACTCACTTCATCCAAAGCAATATTCAGCTTCAGAACATTAATCTTTGCAGTTCCAAATATACCTAAAAAAGGTTTCTGTATCTGTTTTTCTACAATTTCTTTTACCATATTCTCATTCATACCGCGAGCTTTAGCCACACGTTTTATCTGCACATAAGCACATTGAGGAGTAATGTCCGGATCCAGTCCCGATCCGCTTGCAGTAACCATCTCCACAGGAACCTCACTACGCTTCAGGTAAGAATGATGAATTAAGAAAGAATCGATTCTGGCATCCACCTCCTTCAGATACTCCTTGTTAGTAACACTTTTATTACTACCTCCCGAAGCATCAGCAGCATAGTTTACAGCAGAAGGACGCCCCCAGAAATAAGTATCTTTTGTGAACTGTTGCCCCACATTGGCAGCACCAACCACTTTACCGTTGAGCATAACTAATTCCGCATTTCCTTTACCGGGAGATGCAATAAGAGCAAATACCCAAAGAACAGCAACATAACATATCCCTAACAACAAACAGAACATCAGGGTTATTTTTACCGATTTTATAAGAGTCGTTTTCATTTTGCGTACATATTAAATAAATAAACCAACAATGAGATCAATAATCTTAATTCCGATAAAAGGAACAATCACCCCTCCTCCGCCATAGATAAGCAAATTGCGTCTGAGCAGTGCAGAAGCACCTATCGGTTTATACTGAACTCCGGCTAAAGCCAATGGAATAAGTGCCGGAATAATCAGGGAATTAAAGATTATGGCCGACAGAATAGCACTTTCCGGACTATGCAACCCCATTACGTTCAAAGCAGCAAGCTGAGGTATAGACCACATGAACAATGCCGGAACAATGGCAAAATACTTAGCCACATCATTTGCAATGGAGAAAGTAGTTAATGTTCCACGAGTCATAAGTAACTGCTTACCTATTTCCACCACTTCTATCAATTTGGTAGGGTCGTTATCCAAATCCACCATATTACCAGCTTCCTTAGCTGCCTGCGTTCCACTATTCATCGCCACACCCACGTTTGCCTGAGCCAGAGCAGGAGCATCATTAGTTCCGTCACCCATCATTGCCACCAGTTTACCTGCTCCCTGTTCCTTCTTAATGTATTCCATCTTATCCTCCGGTTTGGCTTCTGCAATAAAATCGTCAACCCCGGCTTTTTCAGCAATATATTTAGCTGTAAGTGGATTATCTCCGGTAACCATCACCGTCTTAACCCCCATCTTCCTTAAACGTTCGAAGCGTTCCTGAATTCCCGGTTTTATAATATCCTGCAACTCAACCACTCCAACAATTTCCTTATTCACACAAACCACCAGAGGCGTACCACCATTATTAGCAATAGCCGAAGTCATTTCCTCCGTCTCTTTAGGGAACTTGTTTCCTGCCGATTCTGCAATTCGGCGAATAGAGTCGAAAGCACCCTTGCGTATCTGCGTTCCATCCTGCAAATCAACACCTGAACATTTCGTCTCTGCAGTAAACTTAATCATTCTGGCTCCTGTTGTATTCAGGTTTCTCATCCTTAGTCCCGATTCCCTTCCCAGTTCCACGATAGATCTGCCTTCCGGAGTTTCGTCAGCCATGGAAGAGAGCATACAAAACTCAATAAAAGCCCTTTCTTCCATTCCGTTTATCGGATAAAATTTCGTAGCTTTCCGGTTACCAATTGTGATTGTACCGGTTTTATCAAGCAGCAAAGTGTCTACATCGCCCGCAGTTTCCACAGCCTTACCCGATTTGGTAATTACGTTTGCCCGTAAAGCTCTATCCATCCCCGCTATACCTATTGCCGAAAGCAATCCACCTATTGTAGTAGGAATCAGACAGACAAAAAGAGAAATCAGGGAAGCTATTGTGATAGAAGCCTTACTATAATCGGCCAGAGGTTTTAAAGTCATGCACACAATGATAAAGACCAGCGTAAAGCCTGCCAATAAAATGGTCAAAGCTATTTCGTTCGGAGTTTTCTGGCGAGATGCACCTTCTACCAGAGCAATCATCTTATCAAGGAAGCTCTCTCCCGGCTGAGTAGAAACCATCACCTTTATTTCATCCGACAACACTTTTGTACCTCCCGTAACAGAGCTCTTATCTCCTCCGGCTTCACGAATCACCGGCGCACTTTCTCCCGTTATAGCACTCTCATCAATAGATGCCAAGCCCTCTATAATCTCACCGTCAGCCGGAATAATATCTCCAGCCTCACATTCAAAAATATCTCCCTTCCTCAATCTGGAACTACTTACAATTTCTATTTTACCATTGATAAGTTGTTTGGCAGGAGTCTCCTCACGCGTCTTTCTCAGGCTATCGGCCTGTGCTTTTCCCCTTGCTTCGGCAATAGCTTCCGCAAAGTTGGCAAACAGCAACGTAATAAATAGAATAACAAATACAGTTATATTATACCCAACCGATCCCTGACTACTATTAAAAACAGAGTAGCCCGTAACAAAAAGCATCACAGCAGTAGCCACTTCAACAGTAAACATAACCGGGTTCTTAATCATCATCCGTGGGTCTAACTTCACGAACGATTGTTTAAGGCTTGCTTTTACTTGCTCTTTAGGAAATAAAGAGGTTATTTTATTTTTTTCCATATTACTTCTTACAATTATAAACTTAACAGTTCGGCAATAGTGCTTAATGCATGTGTTGGGAAGAATGCCAAGGCAGCAATGATGCAGATCACAGCAAAGGTCATTACACCAAACGTAGACGTATCTGTTTTCAATGTTCCCGCACTTTCCGGAATAAATTTCTTTTTAGCCATCAAACCGGCAATAGCTACCTGACCAATTATAGGTATATACCTACTGAGAATAAGAATCAGTCCTGTGGAATAGTTCCAGAACGGAGTATTATCCTTCAAACCTTCAAATCCCGATCCATTATTTGCAGCACTGGATGTATATTCATAAAACATTTCACTCAGTCCATGGTATGACGGATTGTTGAGCCATCCGCCTTCTGCCGAAACCATTCCCGGATGATGAGTGTACAAATAAGCAGCGACAGCCGTTCCCAAAAGAATCATAAACGGATGAAAAAGAGCAAGAATAGTAGCAATTTTCATCTCCTTTGCTTCCACCTTCTTACCCAGCAGTTCAGGAGTACGACCCACCATTAGTCCACTTATAAACACAGCTATAATAATGAAAATATAGTAATTCAAGAAGCCAACGCCTACACCGCCAAACCACGAGTTAATCTGCATATTCAACATCTCAACCGTTCCCGAAAGCGGCTTCATACTATCGTGCATACCATTGACAGAGCCATTGGAAGTAGCCGTAGTACTTGAACTCCACAGAGCAGTAGCAGCAGATCCTATCCTCACCTCTTTTCCTTCCATAGCTCCTCCACTTTGGCTGATACCTTTAATCAGCGGATTGCCACTTGTTTCCTGCCAGGTAATAGTTCCCACACTAATGATGTACCCAATAAACATTACGGCAAAAATACTGTAAGCCAATTTTTTCCTTTTCAGATAGAAACCAAGTGCAAAGATCATAGCCATAGGGATAAGCATAATCGAGATGCTCTCAACCAAATTGGATATAAAAGAAGGATTTTCCAGAGGATGAGCAGAGTTAGCTCCAAAGAATCCCCCACCGTTTGTGCCAAGTTGCTTTATAGCAACAATTGCAGCAGCAGGACCTTGGGAAACAGTCTGACTAACTCCCTCAAGAGTGTGGATAGATGCTTTTCCGTCAAAGCCCATAGGAACACCTTGCAGAATAAGCACAATACCAGCTATCAATGATAACGGAAGAAGAATACGTGTGCAGCTTCTTACCAGGAAAAACCAGAAATTACCTATAGTCTGAGTAGTCTTTGCAGCCATAGCCTTCATCACTCCGGCCATAGCAGCCATTCCGGTTGCCGCAGTGATAAACTGGAAAAGCATAACAACAAACAGCTGAGTAAAGTAAGTCAGTCCACTTTCACCGCTATAATGCTGAAGGTTGCAGTTTACCAAAAAGCTGATGCAAGTATTAAAAGCCTGATCTGCACTTTGAGCAGCGTTACCATCCGGATTCAATGGCAACCAGTGTTGAGATACCAGTAAAATCATTCCCCAGAAAAACCAGAATAAGTTAAGCGTGAGCAGTGTGCCCAGAAACTTTTTCCAGCTCATTTCCTCTTTGGGGTCAATATTACAAAATCTATATATCGCATTTTCCACCGGAGAGATAAAGTCACTCCAGCTCTTCTCTCCTTTGTAAACCTTTGCAATGTGTTTTCCCAACGGATAACTCAATGCAATCATCAAGACAATCTGTATTCCGTTGCCTATTAATTGTGTATTCATTTCACTAAAACTTTTCGGGTTTAATAAGAACGTAAACCATATAACCAAAGATGGCCAGGCCTAAAATAAACAATGCTGTATACATACTCTATTCTAATTTTAAATATCTTCAAACCAGTTTATACATACGAAAAAAAACCAGAAGCAGAAACAGCCTGCAAGGCAACTTACTATAAAAAATAAAGTGTTCATCTCAATCCTTTCTTTAAGAGTTATTATTTCTGTTATGAATCACTTAAACACATACCAATAGCATGCCAAAAAAAATATAGCATACATATCTTTCAGTAAAACAAGCTATTAATTAATAAAGTTCTTTTATCAGCTCCAAAAGGACCTTTTCATTTTGGTAGGGTTATATGTCGTTTTGGGTTACCTCATAACAAGATTACCTTTACTAACGAAACAGCCGTCTGTGCGTAGCAGCTTGAATAGGTCGATGCCTTCATGAAGGATTTAGAAGAATATGTAGATTATTACAACAATAAAAGAATCAAGGTTAAATGGAAAGAGCCCGGTGCAATACCAGACTCAAACAAATATAAATTAATTATTAAACGTCTAACTTTTCGGGGTCACTTCAATACCGAGCTCGTTCTCAAACTTGTTAATATTTTAACTCGTACAACTTTTTAGATTCACTTCAGTTTTGTTAATGCGATGGTAATTCTGTAATTATTTAAAACAGCGCTTAAAGCCTGATTCCTTATAATCTATATATATATTCCAGAAAGGTCTTTTGTTTTGAAGAATGGATACTTAAAGCTTTTTTTCTTATAACTTGTACTCTTCTATTTTCCGATACAACGTAGTAAGACCAATCTTCAACAGGCGTGCTGTTTCAGTTTTGTTCCCTTTGGTATATTGCAGCACCCGTGCAATGTGTCTGCGTTCCATAGCCGCCAGTTCAAAGTTCGAATAACTCTTTCCGGCACTCTCTTCAAAGTGAGAATTCTGAATTTCTATCGGTAGGTCCTGTAGAGTAAGTTCCTCTTCATTGCAGACAATAAGACTTCGTTCAATCACATTCCGTAATTCGCGGATATTACCTTTCCAACTGTGCTGCTTCAAAGCCTCAATAAAATCATCGCTCACCCTCACAGCTTTCCTCGATAACTTTACACCAAAGTCATCAATCAAAGAGTGTGCAATCAGTTCAAGATCCTCTCTGCGGTCGCGTAAAGACGGAAGATGAATCTGAAACACAGAAAGTCGGTAAAACAAATCTTCCCGAAAATGATTTTCTTCTATCTCCTTTGGAAGATCGCGATTAGTTGCCGCAATAATTCTGATATTCACTTTAGTCGGTTTAGTCTCACCAACTTTTATAAACTCCCCCGTTTCCAGAATCCTCAACAGTTTAGCCTGAAGATCGAACGCCATCTCCCCTATTTCATCCAGAAATATCGTACCATTATTAGCCTCTTCAAACAGCCCTTTCTTATCTTTCTGAGCTCCGGTAAACGCCCCGGCTTTGTAACCAAACATCTCGCTTTCCAGCAGATCCTTGCAAAAAGAAGAACAGTTTACAGCCACAAAAGCCTTATCTTTGCGAGCACTACCACTATGAATAGCCTGAGCAAAGACTTCCTTTCCGGTTCCTGTTTCACCTGTAAGCAGAACTGGAACATCAGTAACAGCCACCTTTTGTGCCAGCGAAACCGCCTCTTTTATCAGCTTACTGTTGCCTTGAATATTCTGAAACGAATACCTCCTTTCCATCTGTGCTTCCAGCTTTTCCAGACGTTTGTTTATCAAAGCCTTCTCCATGGCCCTGCTTATCAGAGGAATAATCTTATTGTTATCGTCGCCTTTGGTAATATAGTCGTAAGCCCCATTTTTTATAGCCTGCACCCCATCCGGAATATTTCCATGAGCAGTAAGCAGCACCACCTCCGTCTGAGGATACAGCTTCTTTATCTTTAGAACCAAATCTACCCCATTCCCATCAGGTAAACGCACATCACAAAGCACCACTTCGGGAGAGCTAACCTCAATCTGCTTCAACCCCGACCTGCAATCAGTGGCCTGACAAACTTCGTATCCCTCCAGTTCCATCATCCTTGCCAGTAACTTGCGTATCTGGGCTTCATCATCAATAATAAGTACTTTGTTCATAATGTTTGTATTGCAATTATTCGTAAAAGCCATTCATACCTGAATGCCTGATGAAATTAATTAAATGCAAAGAAACTCTTTTTTTGTGAAAGTAATGAATAAGATGAGTGTATATATACAAAAAAAGAGTCCCATTCATTATTCAATGAACAGGACTCTTTGATAAAACGGCAGCTACCTACTCTCCCACTGTTACGCAGTACCATCGGCGTGATCAGGCTTAACTTCTCTGTTCGGAATGGGAAGAGGTGGAACCCTGATGCTATAGCTACCTTAATATTTTTAATTTCTTTTTTATCTGATTTTATTTTGTTTCTTTCGTTTCCTTATTTCAGATTCTATTAAGATAAACACAATGTAAAAGCAATAAACAAGCTCTTTCTAGTATTTTAAGAGCCAAATTATCTAGCCAACCATATATGGCATAGAAGAAAGTGTACGGGCAATTAGTACTGCTCGGCTTTGACATTACTGTCTTTACACCTGCAGCCTATCAACGTTGTCGTCTTCAACGACCCTAAGAAATCTAATCTTGTGGCTGGCTTCGTACTTAGATGCTTTCAGCACTTATCCAATCCCGACTTAGATACCCGGCAATGCACCTGGCGGCACAACCGGTAAACCAGCGGTCAGTCCAACACGGTCCTCTCGTACTAGTGTCAGAGCCACGCAAATTTCATACGCCCACGATAGATAGAGACCGAACTGTCTCACGACGTTCTGAACCCAGCTCGCGTGCCACTTTAATGGGCGAACAGCCCAACCCTTGGGACCTTCTCCAGCCCCAGGATGTGACGAGCCGACATCGAGGTGCCAAACCGCTCCGTCGATATGAGCTCTTGGGAGCGATCAGCCTGTTATCCCCGGAGTACCTTTTATCCTTTGAGCGATGTCCCTTCCATACGGAAACACCGGATCACTATGCTCTAGTTTCCTACCTGATCGACTTGTCGGTCTCCCAGTCAAGCACCCTTATGCCATTACACTCTGCGGACGGTTACCAATCGTCCTGAGGGTACCTTTAGAAGCCTCCGTTACACTTTTGGAGGCGACCACCCCAGTCAAACTACCCACCAAACAGTGTCCTCACATTCGCGAGTTAGAACTCAAATAATCAAAGGGCCGTATTTCAACAGCGGCTCCACAAATACTGGCGTACCTGCTTCAAAGCCTCCGGCCTATCCTACACATCAATTACCCAAATTCAATGTTAAGCTATAGTAAAGGTTCACGGGGTCTTTTCGTCCCATCGCGGGTAATCGGCATCTTCACCGATACTACAATTTCACTGAGCTCACGGTTGAGACAGTGTCCAGATCATTACACCATTCGTGCAGGTCGGAACTTACCCGACAAGGAATTTCGCTACCTTAGGACCGTTATAGTTACGGCCGCCGTTTACTGGGGCTTCAATTCAATGCTTCTCTTGCGATGACATCTCCTCTTAACCTTCCAGCACCGGGCAGGTGTCAGGCTATATACTTGATCTTTCAATTTTGCATAGCCCTGTGTTTTTGTTAAACAGTTGCCTGGACCTATTCTCTGCGCCCTCATTACTGAGGGACCCTTTCTCCCGAAGTTACAGGGTCAATTTGCCTAGTTCCTTAACCGTGATTCACTCAAGCGCCTTAGTATATTCTACCCGACTACGTGTGTCCGTTTACGGTACGGGTACCTTAAAGATTAAGTTTAGCGGATTTTCTTGGGAGTCTGCTTACATACGCTATCCAATCACCACAAGGGCTCTCGGTACTATCAGGTTCGACTAGTCTTCCGGATTTGCCTGGAAAACTAATATCTACACCCTTCAACCGGCTATTCCGTCAGCCGGCGGTATTATCACTACTCCGTCTCCACATCACTCTTTAAGGTAGTAAGGGAATATTAACCCTTTCTGCCATCGGCCTCGCCGTTCGGCTGAGCCTTAGGACCCGACTAACCCTGATCCGATTAGCGTTGATCAGGAAACCTTAGTCTTTCGGCGAGGGGGTTTCTCACCCCCTTTATCGTTACTTATACCTACATTTGCTTTTCCACACGCTCCAGCAAAGCTCACGCTTCACATTCAACGCAGAGTGGAATGCTCCCCTACCAACCATTACTGGTTCCATAGCTTCGGTAAATTGCTTATGCCCGATTATTATCCACGCCAAACTCCTCGACTAGTGAGCTGTTACGCACTCTTTAAATGAATGGCTGCTTCCAAGCCAACATCCTAGCTGTCTTAGCAATCTGACTTCGTTAGTTCAACTTAGCAATTATTTCGGGACCTTAGCTGATGGTCTGGATTCTTCTCCTCTCGGGCACGGACCTTAGCACCCATGCCCTCACTCCTGATATTGAACTAATGCGCATTCGGAGTTTATCAAGACTTGATAGGCGGTGAAGCCCTCGCATCTTATCAGTCGCTCTACCTCACATTAGTAATTATCAAGGCTGCACCTAAATGCATTTCGGGGAGTACGAGCTATCTCCAAGTTTGATTAGCCTTTCACCCCCACCCACAGTTCATCCGGAAGCTTTTCAACGCTTATCGGTTCGGTCCTCCAGTTAGTGTTACCTAACCTTCAACCTGACCATGGGTAGATCACTTGGTTTCGCGTCTACTACCACTGACTAAATCGCCCTATTCAGACTCGCTTTCGCTTCGGCTGCAAAACTTAATTTCTTAACCTTGCCAGTGACAGTAACTCGTAGGTTCATTATGCAAAAGGCACGCCGTCACAGCACGAAGCTGCTCCGACCGCTTGTAAGCGCATGGTTTCAGGGACTATTTCACTCTTCTATTCGAAGTTCTTTTCACCTTTCCTTCACAGTACTGGTTCACTATCGGTCTCTCGGGAGTATTTAGCCTTACCGGATGGTCCCGGCAGATTCATGCAGAATTTCTCGTGCTCCGCACTACTCAGGATACCACTACAGTATATATTGGATTCATGTACGCAACTATCATGCTCTATGGTGACACTTTCCAGAGTCTTCCATTCTCCAATATAAGTCCGATATCGTGGTCCTACAACCCCAATTATGCCGTAACATAATTGGTTTGGGCTAATCCGCGTTCGCTCGCCACTACTTACGGAATCATTCAATTATTTTCTTCTCCTACAGGTACTAAGATGTTTCAGTTCCCTGCGTTCGCCTCCATCTAAGATGGATAATATCCCTTCAGGATATTGGGTTGTCCCATTCGGAAATCTTCGGATTAAAGGCTATTTGCACCTACCCGAAGCTTATCGCAGCTTATCACGTCCTTCATCGCCTCCGAGAGCCAAGGCATCCGCCATGCGCCCTTGCTTACTTTCTTCAAACACTGTAAACTATTCGTAATTATACGTTTTCGTTTACCATATGGTTCGATATATACTTTAGCTCTTTTTATCTCTAAAAATTACTTTATTTATTGCTTTTGTACATCATGTCAAAGATCGTTTTCAAGCCTTAGCTTGATCGTGGAGAATAACGGATTCGAACCGTTGACCCCCTGCGTGCAAGGCAGGTGCTCTAGCCAGCTGAGCTAATCCCCCGAAATTTTTCTGAAGCGTTTGTTTTGGGATGGTTAATCCTTGTTGCTCCGATTTTTTTCGCGTAGTCCCAGGCAGAGTTGAACTGCCGACCTCTACATTATCAGTGTAGCGCTCTAACCAACTGAGCTATAGGACTGTCGTTCAAAACCTCTTACCTTTCGGCTCGGCTTCTTTCTAATCTCTTATTTCTTATATAGAATAAACTAAAACAGTAGTACAATAAAAAGCGAACCAGATAAAAGGAATCACTCCAGAAAGGAGGTGTTCCAGCCGCACCTTCCGGTACGGCTACCTTGTTACGACTTAGCCCCAGTCACCAGTTTTACCCTAGGGCGCTCCTTACGGTTACGCACTTCAGGTACCCCCGGCTCCCATGGCTTGACGGGCGGTGTGTACAAGGCCCGGGAACGTATTCACCGCGCCGTGGCTGATGCGCGATTACTAGCGAATCCAGCTTCATGGAGTCGGGTTGCAGACTCCAATCCGAACTGAGAGAGGCTTTTGGGATTAGCATCCTGTTGCCAGGTAGCGACCTTCTGTACCCCCCATTGTAACACGTGTGTAGCCCCAGACGTAAGGGCCGTGCTGATTTGACGTCATCCCCACCTTCCTCGCATCTTACGACGGCAGTCTCGATAGAGTCCTCAGCTTAACCTGTTAGTAACTATCAATAAGGGTTGCGCTCGTTATGGCACTTAAGCCGACACCTCACGGCACGAGCTGACGACAACCATGCAGCACCTTCACAGATGTCCGAAGACTATAATATTTCTACTATATTCATCTGCAATTTAAGCCTGGGTAAGGTTCCTCGCGTATCATCGAATTAAACCACATGTTCCTCCGCTTGTGCGGGCCCCCGTCAATTCCTTTGAGTTTCACCGTTGCCGGCGTACTCCCCAGGTGGAATACTTAATGCTTTCGCTTGGCCGCTTGCGGTATATCGCAAACAGCGAGTATTCATCGTTTACTGTGTGGACTACCAGGGTATCTAATCCTGTTTGATACCCACACTTTCGTGCCTCAGCGTCAGTTGTACCCCGGTAAGCTGCCTTCGCAATTGGAGTTCTTCGTGATATCTAAGCATTTCACCGCTACACCACGAATTCCGCCTACCTTATGTACACTCAAGAATAACAGTATCAACTGCAATTTTACGGTTGAGCCGCAAACTTTCACAACTGACTTATTATTCCGCCTACGCACCCTTTAAACCCAATAAATCCGGATAACGCTCGGATCCTCCGTATTACCGCGGCTGCTGGCACGGAGTTAGCCGATCCTTATTCATAGTATACATACAAAAATCCACACGTGGATCACTTTATTCTACTATAAAAGAAGTTTACAATCCATAGGACCTTCATCCTTCACGCTACTTGGCTGGTTCAGGCTCTCGCCCATTGACCAATATTCCTCACTGCTGCCTCCCGTAGGAGTTTGGTCCGTGTCTCAGTACCAATGTGGGGGACCTTCCTCTCAGAACCCCTATCCATCGAAGACTTGGTGAGCCGTTACCTCACCAACTATCTAATGGAACGCATCCCCATCTATAACCAATAAATCTTTAACTTATCAAAGATGCCTTTGTTAAGTACTATCGGGTATTAATCTTTCTTTCGAAAGGCTATCCCCGAGTTATGGGAAGGTTGGATACGTGTTACTCACCCGTGCGCCGGTCGTCAGCGGTATTGCTACCCTGCTACCCCTCGACTTGCATGTGTTAAGCCTGTAGCTAGCGTTCATCCTGAGCCAGGATCAAACTCTTCATTGTAAAAGTTTCATTTAAATTCTGTCCAGGATTCCGTTTATCTTAATTGACGGTTCGCATTTTTATTTTTACCAAGTACATGTATCAATACACGCACTTAATGCTCTTGTACTACTTGTTTCGTTTATTTATAATCTTTTCAAAGAACGATTCTTTTTGTTTGCTCTAAGCGCCCCTATCAAGGCGAAAGCGGATGCAAAGATAAGACTTTTAAGTAATACGCTCCAAATTTTAAAGCAACTTTTTTAAAAGTTTTTTTCTTCAAACATCCCGAAGAACCAGCATTTCAATCAACGCTCTGTCTCTCTTGCAAAGCGGGTGCAAAAGTAGACCTTTATTCCTTGCAATCCAAATATATCTAACTCTTTTTTATAACTTTTTTAGCAACTAATGCTTAACTCGCTGAACTACAAGTGTGTTGTAGAACATATTTTTTAGTATTTTGGAAGGAACTTTGGGAAAGGTTACTTGATGTATACATTATATATACGCGTGTGCGCGAAGAAGACATTCTCTATAATCACATTTCAAGGTTCTTTGAGGCGTATTAATATTGTTGAAAGAAAAAGGAATCTCGAATTAGGGAATTTTATTAGTACCATATTTGATATCGTATTTAATCTTAAAAATGACAATTCACTCCAAGATTATGGCTTTACTCGTTAATGCAGCAAATAATTTGAGCAATACTAATAAGCTTGCATTGTCTAAATACAGCGCAGATTGCGGATTATTGTTAATGATCATCCATAGTTTATTATAACAAGCAAAAAAAAATCAAAATTCATCTACCACATCTTCCACTAAAATGCATGGAAAACCTTTGAGCAAGTCATTTCAGCTAGTAGCAAATAAAAATATTTAACCGTTTATCTGCTACAAAATCGTGTTCATCTGCTACAAAACAGCCTTATCTTCCACTAAATTAAACGCTCTGGAACATTATAGCCGATATTATCATTAATTTTTGGTGAGGAATTTCAGCTTATTGAGCATACGATAAAAATGAATGTACTTTGTGATGATGGACTCGTTTAGCGCTTCTCCCTGCCAGGTTAACTAATTTTGCAAAGAAACATAAGTAAGCCCGCAGCCAAAGGCTTATGAGTTCTCGAATAAAGGCCCATGGGTTTTCGGCCGTGGGCTTATGAGTTCTGGGCCGAAGGCTTACTTAGCTAAAATAGGAAAACCGGGAAACATATTAAATAAGATGTTATAAGTAAGAGAGCAGAGCAAGCTGTTGTCTTTCAAATTACAGCGTAACTTAAATAGCCAGTTAGTGGCAGATAACTGATTTTAGTGATAGATAAACACGGCTTAGTGGCAGATGAATTGTATATAAAATTTATCTACCACCAACTTATAACACTAGTTATCAACATATTAATACAATTTAGTAGCAGATGGGGTAGATAAACTGCAGAAAAAAAATATTTGTTTGCATTCAGAACTTGATCGAGTAGGAGGAAAATGAAATAGTTTTCCTCCTATTTCATTTCTTTAGACGACTACTCTTGCAATAAACGATTTCGTTTTCTCTTCATTGAGCCGCAACCTACAGGATTCAAACCGTTGTTGAATCATTGCCTGCATATACTCCGCTTAAGACTATGGCAGTGGCAGATTGAGTAAGTAGAGCAAGGGAACTCCCCCTTGCCCCCTCTCAGAACCGGACAGGAACCTCTCAGCTCATCCGGCTCCCATTATCCAACCGTAAGCAATACTCCAAATCGACAGTGAGCAAACAATATTGTATCACGCTGTGCCACTTTTCCAAACCAATATTCTGCTCGCCTTTTATACTTTCGTTTTTTGCACTTCCTACGTACCCATTTGAGTATGCACTTAATCATGCACGGCGCACCATTAAAAAAGAGCACAGACTGTGAAGTCTGTGCTCTTTTTGTTTGCTTTAATATTAAACACAAGATTAAATTCTTAGATATGTAATTCGCTTAATATTTTATTAGCCTAACACTTTCACTGAAAAACTCGAAAAACAATCTATATCATCCAATATAATCTTTAAGAGCCTTAACATAGCTTTCAAATGCTTTTCTTCCTACAGGTAAGATCTGACAAGCCGTATGTGTTTTCTTTCCCACAAAGCTTTTTTCTACTTTTATATACCCAGCCTCAGAAAGTTTATCAAGCTGAACACTTAGATTACCGGCCGTCGACTGAGTTTTTTCTTTCAGATACACAAAGTCAGCTTCTTCGACGTTCATTAGAATAGCCATTACAGCAAGCCGAAGTTGTGAATGAAGTAACGGATCTAGTTCTCTGAACATAGGCCATATTTTTTAGATTTTCTACTAGCAGCATTCAGTGCATGCCCCGGAATAATCATTAAAACTACAAACATTGCAGCAAATACAAGTATGCACGACAGGCCATGAACAAACAGCAATGAAAAACTGAATAAAATACCGGAAAAGCCAGAAATAATCAGTAACCTGTATTTAATAACCAGACCGGTCATTGCCACTCCGATATTTACAAGCAATGCTGCAACGAATAAAGCAGGAAAAGGAACCGGAGCCAATATACTACCTACAGGAACAAGTACCGAACAAATTCCTATAACAATCCATATATAACTTACTATACGATTTATATAAGTAACCACTCTTCTTTTTCTTTTTTTGAGAAGGTATACCATTGCCGGCCATCCTAATGCAGGTATTAACCACCAAAACCAAAATATGTTTGTATTGCCAGTTGCATTGTAGCCAAAATAGATCATCAACGAAACTGCTGTTGATAGATATCCCCACAAAAGGAACATATTTCCTGAACCTTCCTGCATTCCTTCTTTTGTCTCCTGAATCATTCGAGAAATTATTTCAATGCTTTCTTTCTCTGTTAACGTTTTCTCTTCCATAGTTCTTTTTTAATTAATTTGTAAATTGGTTTATAACATAAACTATATCCGGATAAAAAAGCAAAAGAGCTGTGCACTTCTCAATTGCCGTGTGCAAATATAAAGTGGTTTATATTATAAACCAAATATATTGCTTCCTATTTTATAAAAATATTTATTTCCCGAAAAATAAGAGCCAAATAGTCCTATAATTCTATTGATTTATTGTATATAGAAAAGAGGGTATCCTTTTGGGATACCCTCTTTTCTATCGATTACTAAGAGATATTATTCAGCTTCAGATTCTGCAACTTCTTCAGTTGATTCTTCTGCTTCAAAATCTGTGATACCGTTAGTTACCAAAATGTTATACCATGAAATTAATTTCTTAATATCAGTTACATAAACTCTATCACGGTCAAAATCTGGAAGGATCTCTGCAAAATAAGTACGCAATTGGTCGCTAGTAGATTTCTTTGCATCAATAGATGCTAATTCACCATTTTCTTTCTTCAGCACAGAAGCAAGCACTTCTTTCAAAGAAACTTCTGAATCATTTGTATACATTGCAATATCAGCCAAAGAAATAACTTTTTCATTACCATAAGCAGGGATACGTTTCTTATCTGCAGAAATTGATTCAACAATCAGCATATTCTTTCCCTGAGAAATTAACTTATACAAACCCGGCTTACCCGAGATAGACAAAATAGTCTTCAACATAATACTTTTTTATTTTATTTTTAAATATTTGAGCCAACAAAAATAGCATTCAACATTGAAACAAGCAACGTTAAATTGATAAAAAGTGACCCTTTAAACATATATTAGGAAAAACAATTATTGTAGTGATGATTTTACCAACTCTACTATTTGAGGAATTACAGGAATTTGTTCGTCATTAACAATAACAAAATGGGCTAATGCTCTTTTCTTCTCATCATCCATCTGACTTTGAATTCTTTTTAAGATTTGTTCTTTTGACGAAGAGGCATCACGCAAAGCCAGCCGTTGCAAACGTAAATCCATTGGAGCATAAACCATTGCAACAATATCAACTTCATCAGTAAATCCGGCTTCAATGAGTATTGCCGATTCAATTGCAACAACAGGGTACTTACTATTTTTAGCTGCCCATTTTACGAAGTCTTCTTTAACTCTTGGATGAATAATCTTATTAACAATTTTAGCATGCTCTGCATCCGAAAAAATATAAGCAGCAAGTAGATTCTTGTTTAAAACGCCGTTAATATAAACTTCTTCACCAAGTAAATTAATAAGTTGTTGCTTTATCAAAGTATCAGTTGAAGTGATTCTTTTTGATTCATCATCTGCTATATAAACGGGTATCCCCATTGTTTTCAATAAATGAGAGACAACCGATTTACCACTCCCAATGCCGCCAGTTAAACCAATCTTAATAGCCATAAGCAGGAATTGATTCGATTAAGAAATCTACCTGATCAGGAATAATGCGTACGTAGCTCACTCCTGCCGGAACCGATTTCAGTTTTAATTTATATTTCTCAGATCCACTCTTCATTAGTTCTTCAAAAGAGATATCAAAAACAAAGTTTTCAGGACGAATAGATTTAAAGCGTCTCAGCCCAACCTGAAAAGTTACTTTTACTTTTGAAGGAAATGTTCGCAAAGATTTATTAGCAGGAAAGTTTATTCCCAATAATGGCACTTCTAAAGTTTTTTCAGTAAGAATATCAACAGGAAGCATAAGATTAACCACGTTGGGTACTAATTTCACACCTTTAATAGTAGCTAATTGCACCCTCTTATGTACTGTATCCGAAATCTCTTTCAATAATACAGCATGCGTACTGACATATTTAATAGAATCAAGCATAGACTGTGGAGCATATACAAGAACCGAATCGGGAGAAAACACAGTATCTGTAAGGTAATACTGACGTCCTGTACTTATTTTACCTCTTAACCTTACAGGAACTTTCTTTGATGCACCCATTGTATAAAAGTAATCAACAACATCAGGCTTGATGCTAACTAGCTTAGTAGAAGAACTAAGCTGAGATAAAATTCTTTTTTCAATGCTAGACGCAGGTATAATTACATGATTACCAAGATCCTGATAATCTGCAAAATCCAGACTAATAGGGTAAAAGTTGTGACCAAAAAAATAATTCAGTAACGTAGTTCCTTTATCTTTAACTACAATATGTAATTCGGAAATAGGTTCAGCGGTTATAACAGCATCGTTCGGAACATTTTTTAGTTTTACAGGAATAGCTAATTCAATCTCAAAATTGTTTTTTAAAGTCTGCAATAACCAAAATCCAGAAGATATAAAGAAAAAAAACAGAAAGATCAGAACTTTTCTACTTTTTTCACTCAGCAGAAAGCTTCTGACCCTCCTAAATATCTTTAAATAAAAGAACTTTATGTTCCTTTCAATAAACATTCTATCTTACTATTTCGTATTTGCTTGACTTGCATCAGATGCAGCAGCAAAAATAGAATTTTTATCTATTTTTATACGGACATTATCTGCAATTTCAAGAATAACAGAATCATCTTTTACTTCTTTAATTTTTCCGTGTATGCCACCAGCAGTAATAACCTTTTGACCTACTTCCAATCCTTTACGGAAATTCTGGATTTCCTTTTGTTTTTTGTTTTGTGGACGAATCATAAAAAAATAAATAATAGCAAACATTGCTACCATCATAAGAATGGTACCACCGCCACCACTTAGAAAATCTCCACCAACAATTGTTCCTTGTAATAATACAGATAAGTTCATAAAATATTCTTTATAGTTTTATAATCAATAAAAAAACAAATATATTAGTTTTTTGTTAGCTTTCCCTCTTTTTTTAATTGATTAACTATTCCATCCAATGTTCCATTAATAAAACTGCCACTTTTTGCGGTACTATATAGTTTCGCAATTTCTACATATTCATTCAAAGATACACTAATTGGAATATTAGGGAAACTAAGTATTTCTGCCAATGCAATCTGCATAATAATCACATCCATGAAAGCCACACGATCTAAATCCCAGTTCTTAGTATTTTCGCTTATTAAATGGCGATAATAATCTTCATTCATAATTGAACGACGGAACAATCTACGAGCAAATTCCTGATCTTCATCATCTTTAAATTCTGGCAATAGTTTTTGACTTACACCTTGTTTCTCATCAAATTTCTTGATTGTTTTAATAACAAAGGTATCAACTATTTCTTTATCATCATTCCAATATAAGCTTTGATCTTCCAAAACCTGATCTAAAGACTCGTTAGTCATAATGAAGTTTTTATAGATTTTCCTCCATAACTCACGATCTTCAGTATAAGAAGACTCTTCTGACTCCATATACTCCTTATATATATCAGAACTAGCAATTTTATCAAATAATTCTTTGATAAAATCTGTTTCATTAGCCCATGTTTTCTTTTGGGTAGAAACAAACTCTGAAAGTTGTTTGTTTACTTCCAATTGGGCAATAAATTTGTTTTCCGCAAATTTCATGCAAGGGGCTAAATCTTCCTGAGAAGGTACTAATTTGTTTTTTGCCACATCAATACGTTTATGGGCAAAGTTCGTCAATTCTATCATCAACAACAACAAGTAGTTGTAGAGGTCGTAAGCCTTTGAAAGACTAAAAAACAACTCTTTTTCGGCTGTATCCAAATTTTTGTTTCCATTTTGATAGTAAGCGTACACAATCTGCACGATTTTAAGACGAATAAGAACTCTGTTAATCATAACTTTTTTCAATTCATTAATTCAACGTACAAAAGTAGATATTTTAGAGTGTTCACACAAACAAATTACATTTTTTAATGAATAAATAGCTCTTTAAAATTAAAAATGTGATTTTACAAGAAGTTTCTGCACTATTCTTTTGCCTATTAAAAAAAAATAGTCAATTTTGGGGCCGAATTAAAACAGTGATAATTTAGTTTATGGAAGAGTTCAAAAAGAAAAGCGCAGTGGATATGAGCGAGAAGGAAATCGTTTTTTCTAAATCAATCAAAGCAGGTAAACGCATTTATTATTTAGATGTTAAAAAGAACCGTAAAGACGAAATGTTCATTGCTATTACAGAAAGTAAAAAAGTAGTTTCTGGAGAAGGAGATGATTCACAGGTTTCTTTTGAAAAGCACAAAATTTTTCTATATAAAGAAGATTTTGAGAAGTTTATGACAGGATTAACGCAGGCAATCTCTTTTATAAACGACAACAAAAGTAATGATGAGGAAACAGTAATCAATCAGGCTGAAGAAGTAGAAATAAATACTGATCATATAATTTCTGATGAAATAAAGATTGATATTGATTTTGAATAGGAAATATATATTATTCAAGTCATTTATCCTCTCCTTTTCTTTGTAATATAAAAAAGAAAGCGTACTTTTGCACCGCTTTTTACTGGCATCGTGTGATATACCACATCGTGTAATGGTGAGTTAAGCAACAAAACTTAATTTAGAGTAACACAAAAAAATTAGAAAATGAAAACAATTGAAATTAGTGCAACTTTGAGAAACGATTTCGGAAAGAAAGGTTCTCAAGCTATTCGTAAGACTGACGGTGTACCTTGCGTTCTTTACGGACAAGGAGAAAACTTACACTTTACAGTAACAAACGATTCTCTTCGTAACTTGGTATATTCACCAGATATCTATCTTGTAAACCTGGATATCGAAGGTAAGAAAGTTAAGGCTATCATGAAAGATATCCAATTCCACCCAGTAAAAGATAATATTCTTCACATTGACTTCTACCAGATTGATGAAGTTAAGCCTATCGTAATGGAAGTTCCTGTAGCTCTTGAAGGTTTGGCTGAAGGTGTTAAAGCCGGTGGTAAGTTAACTCTTCAAATGCGTAAAATTAAAGTTAAAGCTTTATTCAATGATATCCCAGAAAAATTGGTTATCAATGTATCTAGCTTAGGTTTAGGTAAGACTATTCAGGTTGGACAACTTTCATTTGAAAACCTTGAATTATTAACTGCTAAGGAAGCTGTTGTTTGTGCTGTTAAGTTGACTCGTGTAGCAAGAGGTCTTGCTGCTGCAGCAAATAAATAATTAACTTTTTAAAGTTGAATGAAATACTTGATTGTAGGATTGGGTAATATCGGTGATGAATACCGGGATACTCGTCACAACATAGGATTTAATGTATTGGACGCCCTAGCTAAGGCGTCCAATATTGTTTTTACCGATGGACGTTATGGGGCTACCGCTACTCTATCGATAAAAGGTCGTACGCTTATTTTGCTCAAACCATCTACTTTTATGAATCTGAGTGGAAATGCAGTACGCTATTACATGCAAAAAGAAAAAATTGCCTTAGAAAATGTACTTGTAGTGGTTGACGACTTAGCATTACCGTTTGGAACTCTTCGCTTAAAAGCAAAAGGCAGCGATGCCGGCCATAACGGATTAAAGCATATTGCTGCCACACTGGGAACAGAGAACTATGCACGTTTGCGTTTTGGTATCGGCAATGACTTTCCACGAGGTGGACAGATTGACTTTGTACTAGGCAATTTTACCGAAGAAGATATGAAGACAATGGATGAACGCCTGGAAATGGCAGGCGAAATTGTGAAAAATTTCTGTCTGGCAGGCATTTCTCTTACAATGAATCAGTTTAATAAAAAATAAAAAGTATGGCTGAAGCGAGAATAGACAAATGGATGTGGGCAACGCGTATATTCAAAACACGTACTATCGCTGCCGAAGCTTGTAAAAAAGGTCGTGTTTCTATTAATGGTTCACAGGTAAAAGCATCACGCACTATTAAAGTAGGTGATGTTATTCAGGTAAAAAAGTCGCCTATTACTTATTCATTTAAAGTATTGCAAACAATAGAGAAGCGAATTGGTGCTAAACTTGTGCAGGAATATATGGAGAATGTTACCACTCCTGATCAGTATGAAATACTTGAAATGAACAAAATCAGTGGTTTTGTAGACAGAGCACGAGGTACCGGACGGCCAACAAAAAAAGATCGTCGGGAATTAGAAGATTTCAGCACTCCAGAATCTATGGATGATTTTGACTTCGATTTTGATTTTAATTCAGAAGACTAGAAAGTAATCTATAATGGCTGGCATTCCTTACAATAGTAAATGCTTCCGCCTAAATAGTTTTCTTTCACAATAATACTACCACATTTAGAGCAAGGCTTTCCAGAAGTATTTTTGGAAAGCTTTGTTTTATATCCTCCGGCATTCCCAAACAAATCGGTTTCAACATCTCTCCCACCTAATTCGCAGATTTCAGATATCGTATTCTTTATTACATTATACAACATCTCCTTTTCTTGTGTATCCAGCTCCTGAACTCTCTTTTTGGGATGTATGCCGGCATTATACAAAATATCCTGCAATACACCATTACCAAGGCCTGGAATTCTTTGTTCGGTAGCCAGCAAAGCTTTTGAAGATTTCTTTTTAAGATTTTCATCAGAAATAAGATTCATGAAATAATCTTTGCTAAATGCATCTGATAAAACCGATGGTTTTTCTACTGCAACAAGATAATATGGATTATCGAATGTATCAACCTGGAAAGCCCATAATCCGCCATACATCTGCACTGTTACAGCAAGAAAAGAATTATCATCAAATCCTATCAGGAGCTGATGTTTATCGGGTATTTTACTTCCAGATTCAAAATAATGAAGATTAGCTCCATCACCAAATACAATTCTGGTCTTTTCTGTACTAATCTCAACCAAACCTCCCCGAGGATTGGAATCAATTACTTTTTCCCCAATCAAGAGTGATGGGTAATTTTGAGGATCACCCAAAAAGAAAGCAAACTTGTGAGGAGAAAAACCTGCAACAACATCAGTAATAACCTTTCCTTTAATGGTATTATTCAACTGGCGGCACAATACAATAGCTTCGGGTATTTCAATCATAACAGTCAAATATTTATTGATTTATTATCGTCCTGAAAAACTTGTACTTTTGCTTATACTCCACTTTCTATTTGTGGTTAAACAAAGTAAGAAGAAAAAAGCCGGACTTGCAAATAAGTCTGACTCTATTTTTTATCCGGCAAAAAAGCTTTACCGGAGACTGTTATAAGTATCAATTACAAAAAATCCACTTTCCCTGTTTTCATATCATAGATTGCTCCAACAATCATAATTTCGTTTAAATCTTCCATTTCTTTAAGAATAGGACTTTTACTTCTGATCTCATCAATTGATATTTGAACATTTAAGTGACAGACAGCATCCATAAACTCATCATTCTTTGATGATTTATCTCCTTTATAAAAACTATTAGCTTTTTCTACGGCAGGTTTAATTTTAGAAAGTAAAGATGTTATATTTCCCATCTTTACATCATCAATTGCCGACTGAATAGCTCCGCAATGTGTATGACCTAATACAACAATAAGTTTAGATCCAGATACTTTGCAGGCATATTCGAGACTTCCCAGAATATCTTCATTTACTATATTTCCGGCTACACGAGAAACAAACATGTCTCCTATACCCCGATGAAAAATATCTTCTACAGGAACTCGCGAATCAAGACAAGATAAAACGACTGCCAACGGATACTGTCCTAATACTGCTGTACGAATACGGTCGGAATTATTACGAACAGTTAGATTATCTTCTACAAATTCCTGATTCCCTTTTTTCAGAATATCAAGAACCTCGCTGGGGGTAAGTTTCTGTTGTTCCTCTTTGGAACGTATGGAACCAGTAAGAATATGTTCCATACCCAATTCTGATTTATTTTTTTGTTCTCCCATTTTTTATCCTTTACCTTTTAAAATCACTCACAAAAATATTACTTTTAATGTAATAATGTATATTTTTTAATATGAATGTACATATCTCTATTTCTCAAATTATTCTAAATACAGACTTTTGCTGAAAAGATATCTACGATTAAATTTTAAAATATGAAAGCATTAAAATTATGTTTTATTGTAGCATTTACGCTATTTGCAATGACTATTTCGGCTCAGGAAAAAGCCAAAACTACTAAAACTCAAATTACAGGTGAAGACTTATTAGGGTTAAAGTCGGGTGCCGATCCGAAGAAAGCCAATGCCGGAGTTGCCGGATCGTCCAGAAAGAAAAGTCGCCCGGTTGTTTTTATAATTGGTGACTCAACCGTAAAGAATGGAAAAGATAATGGTAGCAATCACCAATGGGGATGGGGACATTTCTTTGCAGACTATGTTGACACAACTAAAGTATCGGTAGAAAATCATGCATTGGGTGGACGCAGCAGTCGTACATTTATTACAGAAGGACTTTGGAATAAAGTACTTTCGGCAGTAAAGCCTGGTGATTATGTACTTATTCAGTTTGGACATAACGATGGTGGTTCACTAAATATGGGACGTGCCCGTGCTTCACTGAAAGGATATGCTGATAATGATACCACTGTAATAATGGAACTTACCGGGAAAGAAGAAACTGTTCATTCTTTTGGCTGGTATATGCGTAAATACGCAAAGGATGTTAAAGCTAAAAAGGCAACACCAATCTTATTATCACATATACCTCGTAATATGTTTACTACAAAAGATAGTGTAGCTGTTATTCGTAATAGCGATGGCTACGGTCTATGGACAAAAGAATCTGCCGCAATGGAAAAAGTTCCATATATTGACTTGAATAAGCTTACAGCAGACAAACTTGACAAGATGGGTAAAGATGCTATTCAAACATTATATTATGGTGATCATACTCATACATCAGAAGCCGGAGCTATATTAAATGCTCAAACTGTTGCCGAAGCTATCCGTGAATTAAAGAACTGCAAACTGAAAGCCGCTTTAAAGAAGTAAGATATTCCCCAAAAAGGTAATTAAACAATTAGGATTACACTATTTGCTTTATCTAAACCTATCTGAGCTTTTGTAACCAAGGTAATTAAACAACTAGTTTACATAATTTGCACCCACTTCAAAAAAAGTAGGATATTCTTCAATAAGGTTATATAAAAGTAAAACAAGTCTCTGAGAACTGGATTTAAAAGACATTCTCAGAGAATAGACTCAAAGAAAGAAGCTATAAAAAACGGGGGTCTTCGTCACTTTTGGTGGAAGATATCGCTTTGAGCCTCTTATTTATGGTATTTTGCTGATTTTTTATCAGATTCAATAAATTGCTTATCAAAAAACATGTAGAATCTTGATTGGATAAGCACTTGAGACAATTTGCTTCCAGCAAAAGTGACGAAGAACCAAAAATGGGGTTGTTCCGTTTGGAACAACCCCATTTTTTATATAAAACGTAGATTCTATCTAATTACAAATTAGCTTTTACAGCATCAATCAGTTCCTGATATTCAGCATCTGTAAGATAAACCTTACCCGGATTCATAACGAATGTACCACCAAAGTCAGGACCACCTTCATATTTAGGAGCTAAATGGAAGTGTAGATGAGACAACTTATCCGAATAAGCACCATAATTAATTTTTGCAGGATGGAAAGCCTTATTCATAGCACTTGTTACTTTGGCAACATCAGCCATAAAAGCATTACGATCTTCATCACTCAGTTCATTAAGATCGTTAACATGATCTTTATATGCTACCAGGCAACGACCTCTATAAGTTTGTTCCTTAAAAAGGAATGCTCTCGATACACTTAATTGTGCAAATTCAATCATTAAATCATGCAAAGTCTGATTGTTTTGGCAATACAGACAATCTTTAGGATCACTCATTTTTACTATCTATTTTAATGTTAATGTCGTAAAAGTAATAATAAATATTCTATCAAAGGTGTATTTTTTAGCTCTTTTGATCTACCAATTTGTACACATCCTCTTTTTCACCCACAACCCATACCACATCTCCTTCCTGAAAAGGAGCGTTCACATCCGGCGTTCTCAGAGAATTGCCGTCACGTTCCATCCCCACAATCAGACACTTATATTTGTCCCGAATACCCGATTCACGAATAGATTTGCCGAGAAAGACAGAATTAATATTAATCATAAACTGCTTCAAAGTCATGATGCTTTTTTCTAAATCCTTATTCTCTTCAACCACATCTTCCGTCATCATATGCTGACTAAATAAGTTTAGCTGTTCGTCAGTACCTATAACCTGAATCTTATCAAGAGGGAAAAGTCTTACAGAAGCTCCCGGAATATTAATGCGTTGCTTTCCTCTGAGAATGGAAACAACATGCACACCATACTTCTTACCTAAATTGAGATCTGCCAATGTTTTTCCGGCCCAGACAGACTCGCCCGGAATTTCAAAATCGGTAAGGTGTAAATCTCGCGAAAGCAAACTACCCGCATAAGCCGGTTTTTTACTACCTATATATTCGGCATGCATATCGCGTAATCTTAGATTCTGAATAAATCTGCGTTCAATAAGAATAGACTGCTTTTTCAATACTCTTGAATATACCATAAAAAAGACAAGAATTACAGCCACACCAAGAGCTAATCCTACAGAAGCTTTGAAGAAATGGGCAATAACAAATGCAACAAATGCAACTGCAATTACCACTCTTAAAACAATAGTAGAAACCAACGGTCCACGGTTTACATGGCTATCTTCCCACAGCGTAACAAATTCTGCAGAATGATTCTTCTTTACCACAATTGCCCTCAAAAATGGAGATATGCAAAGGACAGTAAAGATTGAGCCACACAATGCACTCCAGAAGTGAGGTAAATAATCCTGGAATACAGGAGCAACAAAACGGAAGGACAATATAATAACAGCAATACTTATAATAGAATATATAACAATGTTTCGCCCCATAGCCATAAGCAGTTTCTTCCAGTCGCTTTCATAATTCACTGTTTGCGATCCTGAAGAATAGCGGTCGAGGAACCGTTTCCAGGAACGAGGCATTGAGCGATCAACCTTTACGTAAGCCGGTTCGGCAAGACGAATCATATACGGAGTAATGAAAGTTGTGATTACTGACACTGCAACTACAATGGGGTATAAGAAATGGCTTGTTACTTTCAGTGTAACGCCTAACGAAGCAATGATAAATGCAAACTCACCAATCTGCCCTAAACTGAAACCGCACTGCATCGCAGTCCTCAATGGTTGTCCGGATAAAAGCACACCAGAGGTTCCAAAAAAAGTCTGTCCCAGAATTACAACAAGTGAAATTACCGCAATTGGAAGAGCATATTCCACAATCATTGAAGGATCTACCATCATACCTACTGAAACAAAGAATATTGCTCCAAAAAGATCTTTCACGGGTTTCACTAAATGTTCTATGTGCTCTGCTTCAATAGTCTCAGCAAAGATAGATCCCATTATAAATGCACCAAAAGCAGGCGAGAAACCTACCTGAGAAGCAAGTACAACCATACCGAAACACATACCCAAAGAAACTATCAACAATGTTTCATCACTCATTAATTTGCGAGTCTTTTTCAGAATTCCGGGAATAAGGAAGATTCCCACAACAAACCAAAGAACCAGAAAGAAAACAAGTTTAGATATGCTGGCAATAAGATCACTTCCCTCAAAAGTGTTACTTACAGCCATTGTTGATAATACTACCATAAGAACAATGGCAAGAATATCTTCAAGAATCAATATGCTAAGAACAAGTCCGGCAAATTTCTTCTTTCCTAATCCCAAATCATCAAAAGCTTTGTATATAATGGTGGTAGAAGACATTGCAATCATTCCACCCAGGAAAATACAGTCCATACGTTTCCAGCCAAAGCCCAGACCAACAGTTATACCTACCAGTATCATGCAAAAGATGATTGTACAAGCAGCAATAATGGCCGATCCTCCTACTTTCAGTATTTTCTTGATACTAAATTCCAAACCAAGGGCAAAGAGAAGGAATATTACGCCTATTTCCGACCACGTTTGTATATTAGCTGTATCAACAACAGAAGGGGTTAGAAATGTATGAGGACCCACCAGGAATCCCGCAACAATATATCCCAGGACTAATGGTTGCTTTAATTTCTTAAATAGCAACGTTGTTATTCCGGCAGATATAAGAATGAGTGCTAAGTCTGCTATAAGATTCGGTAAATGTGACATCGTATTTTCAGATTAGTTTTCACAAATATACTTTTTTTAAAGCAGAAAGGAAAGTTTCAGACATTAAAAAAAGCGATATTATAGCATTTAGCTACAATATCGCCTGATTCTTAACTATAATAAATACCATAATTTATTTTCTGAAAGGAGGTTTTACAACCACAGCTTTGATTCCTTTTCCACGGATGCTAATAAATATTTCAGTTCCCGGTTTAGAGTAGTCAGTCTTTACGTACCCCATTCCAATACCAATCTTACGAGTTGGCGATATTGTTCCGGAAGTAACGTCACCAATCTTTTCTCCTTCTGCGTTTACCAGTTCATATCCATGACGGGGAATACCTTTATCTACCACTTCGAAAGCAACCAGTTTACGGGTTACGCCTTCTGTTTTTTGTTTTTCAAGGAATGCACGGTTAGTGAAATCCTTGCCATCTACAAATTTAGTGATCCATCCCAATCCTGCTTCCAGTGGTGAAGTAGTATCGCTCAAATCATTTCCGTAAAGACAGAATCCCATTTCAAGGCGAAGTGTATCGCGCGCACCTAAACCAATTGGCTTTATTCCATATTCAGCACCTTCTTCAAAAATTGTGTTCCATATTCTATTTGCACAGTCGGGATAGAAATAAAGTTCAAATCCGCCTGCACCGGTATACCCGGTATTTGAGATAATCACATTCTCATATCCGGCAAATTCACCCGTTGTAAAGGAGTAATATGGAATTTCTGACAGATTCACAGACGTTAGTTTCTGCAAAACTTCAATGGCTTTTGGTCCCTGAACAGCAAGCTGAGCCATTTTATCGGAAGCATTTTCCAGTTCTGCACCCACTGTATTATGACTCACGCACCAGTTCCAGTCTTTTTCTATGTTAGAGGCATTAACCACCAACATATATTTTTCAGGTTCATAGTAATATACCAGCAAATCGTCCACAATACCACCTTCTTCGTTTGGGAAGCAAGTATATTGTGCTTTACCAATAGTTAGTGCAGCTACGTTATTGGAAGTTACTTTTTGCAGAAAAGCAAGTGCATTGGGACCTTTTACCCAGAATTCTCCCATGTGAGAAACATCAAACACCCCTACTCCGTTGCAAACGGTAAGGTGTTCGTCTATAATTCCGGAATATTCAATCGGCATATTATAGCCGGCAAATTCGTGCATCTTTGCACCTAAAGAAATGTGTTTGTCAGTAAATGGTGTGGTTTTCATAGTATTAGAATTTTTTATTTCTTATTTACTGGCTACAAGCTCAGCAATTTTAATAATCACTTTGGCTGCTTTTTCCATTGACTGTACTGGTACAAATTCATAACGGCCATGGAAATTCAAGCCTCCCGCAAAGATGTTTGGACAAGGCAAACCTTTGAAAGAAAGTTGTGCACCGTCTGTTCCTCCACGTATAGCTCTTACCTTTGGTTCAACTCCTACAGCTTTCATTGCAGCAAAGGCAGTATCGATAATGTGCATTACCGGTTCTATCTTTTCGCGCATATTGTAATACTGATCCTTTAATTCAAGAGTTGCAGTTCCTTCACCAAACTCTGAATTGATTTTGCGAACCAGGTGTTCAACTTCGGTCTTACGATTCTCAAATTTTGAACGATCGTGATCACGGATTATATAAGAAACTGTAGTTTGCTCCACTGTTCCGTTAACACCAATCAGGTGATAAAAACCTTCATAACCTTCTGTGTGCTCAGGAGATTCGTGGCGAGGGAACATTGAAATGAATTGATTGGCAATACGTATGGAGTTAACCATTTTATGCTTTGCATATCCCGGATGAACATTACGGCCTTTGAAAGTAACCTTAGCCGAAGCCGCATTGAAGTTTTCAAATTCAAGTTCACCTACTTCACCACCGTCCATGGTGTAAGCCCAGTCGCAACCAAATTTCTCCACATCAAACTTATGCGCTCCTTCTCCAATTTCTTCGTCGGGATTAAATCCAATGCGAATCTTTCCGTGTTTAATTTCAGGATGTGCCTGCAAATAAGCAATGGCAGTAAGTATTTCTGCAATACCTGCCTTATCATCTGCACCAAGAAGAGTTTTTCCGTCGGTTACAATCAGGTCTTCTCCTTTGTGATCCAACAGTTCAGGAAACATTTCTGGAGAAAGAATCACTCTGTCTTCCTTGCAAAGAAGAATATCTTTTCCGTCATACTTTTCAACGATACGTGGGCTAACGTGCTTACCACTCATATCAGGACTTGTATCCATGTGAGCAATGAATCCAATGGTTGGAACTTTCTTATCGATGTTTGCAGGAAGTGTAGCAAAAAGATAACCGTAGTTATCCAATGATATATCTTCCAGCCCCATAGCTTCGAGTTCTGTTTTAAGATATTCTGCGAAAATCATCTGTCCCGGAGTGCTTGGGGTTAGCCCTGTTAGCTCGTCCGATTGGGTGTCAAAACTGACATATTTAAAAAAACGTTCTACTAAAGTCATATAATTAAATTTTTATGTTGTTTTTATACTGCTTGTAAAGGTAAAAAAAGAGCCACGAATTACAAAGTAATCCGTGGCTCTTTTTTATTTTTCAACCTGCAGTGTGTTTTTACTTAAGTTTTATATGGGTCAAAATTAATAATATAGCGGGTAACTATATTACTTTTATGTTAATCCGAAAAAACTATATTTAAATACCTATTGCAGTAAAACTCAAACTACTGCAGGCTGTTTTTAAAATCAATGCCGGGAGATTTTATTTTAGACCCGGGTCTCAACATACTTTTGATGTACATCATAATAGTAGTTTGATATACATCTAAAGTATGCTTTGATGTACATCAAAAAGATGTTTAGATATACATCAAAATAAAAATATTACTAGAGAGATTTGTTAATGTTTCAGTTCTTGTTCTTTTTTCATCTTATAGAAGTTCTGAAGCACATAGAATGCTTTCTTTTTCATACCTCTTTCAGAGATTACTCCCTTGCGATTGAAGAAATCCTGAATACCGTTTAACTGGCGACGAGATGAGCGGAAATCCATCAAAATCCAAGGAGAAGTTCCGGCAAATCCGTCAACACGGTTATACATATCGAGTGTGTTTTTATAAAGCTCTTCCTGATATTCTTCCGTCCAACGTTCAGTTTTGTCGCCATGCTTGCCTTGCAATGCTCCTCCTCCGAATTCGCTGATGAAGAATGGTTTGTCGTACGGAATATCCCATTGGCGGGTTTTGCAATCTTCCGGCGTTCCGCCATACCATCCCAAATAATTATTGAAACTGATAATATCTACATACTTGCTCATGTAATCTTTTACCTGACTTACATTTCCATTTGTTCCGGTTACTTCCATTGCCATGCTTAGTAAGCGAGTGTTATCTTTTGCACGAACCTGAGCAGCAAGATCGGCAAGGAACTTATCGCGTGCATCACTGTGCGGAGTTTCGTTGGCAACCGACCAAATTATAATGCCGCAACGGTTCTTGTCGCGTTCCATCATATCATTTAATTGTGTGGAAGCATTCTTGTAAGTATCCGGATTGCTCCAGTGAATAGTCCAGTAAACCGGAATTTCACTCCAAACCATTAGCCCCATCTCTTCAGCAGCACGAACCATAAATTCATTGTGCGGGTAATGAGCCAGACGAACAAAATTACATCCCAGTTCTTTTGCCCAGCTTAACAGAAGCATTGATTCCTCTTTCGAGAAAACTCGTCCCTGACGGTAAGGTGCTTCTTCGTGAATGGATATACCTCTAAGGAAAGTCTTCTTACCGTTTAGCAAGATACTTTTTCCTTGTGTCTCTATCTGGCGGAAACCAATCTTATCATTCAGTACATCTTCACCGTTACGAATTACCACATCATACAGTTTTGGAGATTCAGGCGACCATAATTTTGGTTTAGCCTTTAAAGCAAATATCGCTTTACCCTCAACATCAGTCACCAGCTTCTTTTGAATCTTCAACTCAGGAATCTCTACAGAAACTTCTACCCCGGCCTTCTTTTCATTTAGCTGAACGTATCCTTCCACCTTGTCATAGCTTCCTTTGGGAAGTTGAACCAAATAATCGTCTACAAATACATCAGGAGTTTCTACAAGCAAAACGTCGCGGGTAATTCCTCCGTAATTCCACCAGTCGGAATTCACCGTTGGCACACCTTCCGGTTTACGTTCATTGTTCACACGAAGAATCACAAAGTTACTTCCCTCTTTAAGTTTGTTGGTCACATCAAAATTAAAAGGAGTAAATCCGCCTTCGTGAGTTCCAATCTGTTCGCCATTCAGATAAACATTACATAAATAGTTCACAGCACCAAAGTAAAGAAATGCTTTGGTACCCGGTTTTGGAGTATAATTAAAATCTTTCTTGTACCAAACACTACCTTCGTAAAAGAATAGTTTATCATCTTGCGTATTCCAGTCGCCCGGAACTTTGATCAGCGGAGCAGTATCAAAATTATACTCCACCAAGTCCGATTTAGATTTTGCCTTTTGATTTTTAAAAAAGCCGTTGTTGCTTACATTAAGCCGATAGTCATAATACCCATTGTCGAAGGGATCTACTATGGAATTCCAGGATCCGTTTAGTGATTGTGTGTGGCGTGCGTATACATTATTAAGTATCGTATCAGCTTTCACCAGCGAAAGTGCAGAGATACATGCTAATAAAACCAGCATTAATTTCCTCATAATCTTATTCTTTAAGGTTCTTTTTATAAAATTGTGGAGCAAAGATATACTTTAAAAGGCAATCTTTACTCCACAAATAATTCAAAAGAGTTTTATTTTAAGTTATAAATACTATTCTATTTAAAGATACTGAGGTTCCATTGGTCATACCATTTCAAAACTGGTTTGCCATTTTCAAAGAGAATGGGCAGCCATATATAACGGGCATCGATAGGATGTTTAGGCGTCCACCGGTCGGCCATAAAGATATAAGCATCTTTCTTACCCTCTACCTTTTGAATAAAAGTGCTTTGAGAATGGAAAGTCAGTTTAGCATCATCTCCCACACAAGGATTAGGATACTTTTTCCACGGTCCCCAGATATTTGTAGCAGAGAACATACGAGCCTCGTTAGGATCCCAGCCGGTACAACCAGAAGTAATCATCCAGTACACGCCATCTTTCTTGAATATTGCTGGTGCTTCATTGTGTCCACTAGGGAAAATTCGGATATATTTTCCGGAGTGACCTAAATAATCGTCGGTCAATTCGGCAATCTGAAGAGTCAGATTCTCTTCAGACGAGTAAATATGGTAAGCCTTTCCGTCATCGTCCACGTAAATTGTCATATCACGAGACATCTGCCCATCCTTTAAATCTCTTTTTGTAAACAAGCCATTATCAACAGCCTTGTACCATTGCGGAGTCCACCACTCTTTATAATCTTCAGTATTCAAAGAAAGCATCTTCTGTTCATCCGTCATATTCATTGGATAGATTCCGGGATTGGAACGAAACGAACGAAGGAACTTATATGGTCCGGTTATCTTATTGCTCACAGCAACACCAACCCGTGCAGCAGCATATCCTTTTCCTTTAAGTTCCAGGTGAAACCACATCACAAACTTATTCGTCTTCTTATTATATACAACCTTAGGACGTTCAATAATACAACCTTTTGTTATATCACTTTTCTCATCTTCTTCAACACTTAAAGCAATCCCCTGGTTTTTCCAGTTATAAAGATCGGAAGAAGAATAACAGGTTACTCCAACTAAAGCACTACTGGTCTTTTCGCTTTTGAACTCTCCAAACCAATAATACTTACCCTGAAAATATAAAGTTCCACCTCCATGAGCATTAATATGAACACCTTTATCATCGGGCCATATCTTTCCCGGATAAAATGATTTATTTACTGCACCAACCTGAACACTGAAAAAGGCTACACAAGCCATTAAAACAGGAGTGATAATTCTAAAAAGACTCTTATATCTCATTAATTAAAATTTAAAGATTATACGCAAATATAGACTCTCAAATTATGTAAATGCACTAAAAATAGCTCTTTAAGTTCCGTTTTTAGCCTATTCACCAATACTTATACATAAAAGATGTATAATTCTAGTTCACTAAGTTATAAATTCCGGAAATCCTTATCTAGAAGGATATAGCAAAAGAAAAAGATAACTTATTTAACACAGAAATACGTACTAAAAGAAGAGGTTGCCAATGACAACAAGTATCAGGCAACCTCTGAAAGAAAGTTATTCTAAACCCTGGAAACAACTCAACTTAATAAACCGGATTCCTATTTTTGCTGATAAATCCGCACGTAATCTATCTCATAGGTTAATGGAAATTTTGTTTGAGAAGGATCTCCCCCATTACGTCCTATTGCAAGATTCAAAAGCAAATATTGCGGTTGATGAAACGCATTACTACCATCCGCATTGATCGTTTTAGAAAGATCAACCTCGTTCAATAATTCATCATCAAGATACAACCGGATAAAATCTTTATCCCAATCCATACGCCAGATATGAAATTTACTTGCCCAATCAGCATCTTTTTCTGTAAAATGGCTCAAGGGTTTATTCGAACCATCCCACTTAGCTTTCCATCTTACATTTGTTCCCCACGCAGCATTGGCCAATATTGAAGGAACATTGTTTATTCGATAAAATTCCATCAAGTCAACTTCACCGTTTGACGGCCATTCCTTATCTTTGCCTAAAGTCCAGATTGCAGGCCATGATCCGCATGCTGTAGGTATTTTGGCTCTAACCTCAACACGTCCGTATAAGAATTCCTTTTTACCCTGGGTATTTATAGAAGAAGATGTATATTCTGCATACTCTCTTGACGTTTTCCAGTTTGCATCACCTTTCTTATATTCAGGATTCAGGACTTTTTCTCTACGTGCTTCTATAACTAAAACACCTTTTTTGCAATATGCGTTTTTATCCTGATACCACTGTAACTCTTCATTACGGGCAAATCCTTTCTCAAAGCTCCATAATTTTTCATTGGGCTTTCCTTTATCATTAAATTCTTCGCTCCATACCAGCTTCCACTTTTGTCCAAAAGCTAAAGTTGGAACAAAAAGGCATAGCAATAAAAGTTTATACATTTTCATATCTGTATTATTATACTTTTTCATGTTATTCACTAATAAATAAAAAACTAACACCTAAGAAAACGTTAATCATTACTCAAAAAATCTATGTTCACAATTTCTTTTGATATACCCGAACATAATCAATCATATATTGCATAGGAAAAACATCATCAGCAGGTGTGCCCCCATTAGCACCAATAGCCAGGTTTAACAATATATATTGCTTTTGCTTAAATGGCCATGTGTAATTTGCAGCAGATCCATTCTGTGTTTGAGACTGTTTTGTGGTATTATACAAAACATCATCTACATATAGATCTATTTCATCTTCATTCCAATCCATACGCCAAACGTGGTATTTCTTTGCCCAATCAGGATCCTTAGCTGTAAAATCAGAGAACTTTGTCTTTATTGAATTCCACTGGGCAGTCCATGCTTTATCTGTTCCCCATGCTGTATTAGCTAGGATATAAGGTTCACCACCTATCAGATAATATTCCAGCAAATCAATTTCACCGCATGATGGCCAATCGTACCAATTTCCAAGTGTCCATATTGCCGGCCAGGCACCTTTCCCTGTCGGAATCTTTGCTCTTACTTCCAGACGTCCGTATTGGAAATCGAACTTACTGTGAGTAGTCATCGAAGTAGAAGTGTACTCTGCATATTGGCGACTTGTTTTCCAACTGGAACTACCTGCCACATAATTAGGATTCAGCACTCTTTCTTTTTTTCCTGTAATTACTAAAGCACCATCTTTACATTGAGCATTATCCGACTGATACCATTGCAGTTCTTCATTACGAACAAAGCCTTTTTCAAAAGTCCAGTTATTTGAATCAGGAGCACTGTTAGAATTAAATTCATCACTCCAAATCAGTTGCATGCCATCCTTCTCACTCTCAGGCATAGCCGGATCTGGTTTTGTTTCATCGAAATCGGCAAACTTAAATACCAGCATTAAAGAATTTACTTTCTTATTTATTGTATAAGAAGTTGAGTTCTGAATCTTAACCGGCAAAACAAATTTTCCGTTTCTTCTTACAATATCATCAGCCAGCAATTTATCTTTATGAATGGTTACAGTCAAGGAAGAACCTTCTTTTTCGCCGGCTTTCATTGAAAGCTGATTAGACGATAATTCGTAATAACTGTCTGGTAGAAGTTGCGCCTTTTCATACAAGCTGCCTTTCTCTGCATTACTTATTAAAGTGGCTAATGAATCCTTATCAATCATCAGGTCAACATTAACATCCTTATCGGCAACTCTATTCTGATACAACGCAAGATTCAAATTAACAACTGTATCTTTTTTCTCAGAAGAGGCAATTTTCATTGATATGGCAGCATCGGAACCATTCCAACAATCGGCAGATTGTTTCAAACAAAGCAATGATGTATCTACATTATCTGTTGCAAGGTTATCATTGTCACTGCATGCAGAAAATGTAGATACTATCGCAGCCATTGAAATGACTGCGATAATATTTATAAAAGTTTTTTTCATAGTAACTGCAAAGGACTAATCCTTTTCGTCTGTTTCAGGATTAAATACATTCAGTTTTACATCGTATATTGCAAATTCTGCCATATTGAAATACTTAGTATTTCCAGTGGTAGCAATTACATTAAAACGGAAATAGGTAAACTTTTTACCTGGAGCAACATAGCTTGATGTATACTCTGAACTTGCAGCACTTGGCAAACCAGAAAGGGTTGTTACAGTTTCCCAATTCTGACCATCATTGCTTATCTGTAATTCAACACTACTTGGTCTTGCAGATGTTCCCGAATTGTTTCGATTCATGTAATAAATCAAAAAGTTTTCATGAGCCTCATTTAAGTTTATCTGGATATATTGAGGCAATGGAATTTGAGGAGAGCTCCATCTTGTATGGAAGAAAGTTCCTGAATTTCCGTCAAGAAGATTCTTTATTGGACCCTCTGATGGTTCCTGCGCATTAGTACTTAATTGAGTGTCGGTAAGAGTTATTTTTGTCTTTTCAGCAACAGTAGTAACTGACGGAGCTGCTCCAGAAGTTGCCTCAACAATATTTATATCTCCACCTTCTTTTGCTGAATTAAACGTCTGGAAATAAAATTTATATGCTCCATAACGGGCTCTTGTATTACTAATAAGCATCTCGGTAGTACCTTTCGATGCTATTTTATATACATCCTTCTTTTGTAACGGATCATAATATTTTATCTGCAAATAAGCAAAATCTCCAGCTGGAGCCTGCCATTTAAGTTTTATTTGTCCAGGTAATGCCTCCGGCTGAACTGTTTTAGCATCAATAGAAGCAGGAACACTGGTATACCCAACTAATTCAAATTGCTCAATTTTATCATCACATGCATTCATTAGCAGAAGAAAAATTACTGCTAATGAATATATAAATTTTAGTTTCATGGTTTTCATCTTTTAATAATTTAATAATACCTGATTACCAACCTGGATTTTGAGTAAGATTAGGATTCTTTCTTATCTCAACATCCGGAATAGGGAATAAATACATCTTATCATCCCAGATACGATTCTTTATAACACGGTTATAAGTATAATTATTATTATCTTTTGAAATCTCCATTCTAACAATACTCTTAAACTTATCACCTTCTTTCCAGCGACGTACATCCCAGAAACGATGTCCTTCGAAAGCTAACTCAACCATACGTTCGCGTTCGTACTTTTTCAAGAAATCAGCATTTGATAATCCAGCAGGGAATGCAGGCATCTTAACGTCTTCACGATTCCGGATAACATTAACGGCATCTTTAGCAGACATTGTAAATTGTTCATCTGTTGCATCTGCCGAACCTAAATATTTAAATACAGCCTCAGCATAATTTAAATAAAACTCGCCTAATCTGAAAGTAATCCAGTTGTGTCGTTTTCCACCACTGCTATTTTGAGCACTGATATCAATAGTTCCATCCAAATATTTCTTCAGGTAATATCCTGTTGGAGTAGCGCCAGATATAGGCAAACCATTTCTACCTCCAATATATGTCTCTAAAAGATTTGCATTTGTGCTAGGCCATTTCTCTCCATTAACAGCAACGGTCATACTTAATCGTGGGTCTCTGTTTGTATATGGTTTTTGAGGATCATAACCACTTTCAGTTTCATTCCATGCCTTTCCGGTTGTTTTCATTTCATAAGCATCAACCAAAGTTTGTGTAGGACAGTTTCCTGAATTACCATTTTCCATACCAACAGGGAAATTTGTTGTTTCCGGAGAGTTAGTATCACCTATTCTTCTAACAAAAATCATTTCTGAAGCTTTCCAGTTATCAGTTCCCCACAAAGCTGAATATTTGCCAAGCTTAATGCTGTTCTGACTACAATAATCAATAACGGCCTTGCTAGCTTCGGCAGCCTTTTTCCATAAAGCCAAGTCATTATTTGCATTAAATAAAGGACTTGCCTGATATAAAAGAGTTCTTGCCTTCAATGCCAAAGCCATACCACGAGTTACACGACCTGTTTCAACACTACCTATTGTTGATGCATCTTCTTTTAAATCATTGTAGTTTATAGGTAATTTATCAGCAACAGCATCACATTCGTCTGTTATAAATTGGAAAACGGTCGCAGCCGGAGTCCTTTCTAATTTATTAGCCTCATCTTCTGTAAGAACATTTGTTGTAAATGGTATATCCCCATAAGCTCTCACTAATAAGAAATAATAATAAGCACGTAACAGACGGACTTCATACTGATAACGATTGAAACGATTCATCTGTGCCTGATAGTCTTTATCAAACTTAAGCTCAGAGAAATCAGCATTCGGGAATTCTTTCAGATAGTAGTTTGCTTCTCTAATAGCCTTGTAATATCCCCATAATGAATATGAGTTAAGTGGTCCCCATGATCCATTATAATAATCATGAATATTAGACCATGACCATGCATATTCAGATTCATCACATGCAGAACTGAATGAACCACTTGATGGCAGATCAGAATCAAGAGAACTATATATATTAGTAACAAAGCCACTTGTACGGCCAAAGTCTGTAAAGACATAGTCTTTACCATATACTGTATACTCATGATAGTTCATTTCATCAGTACAAGATGAAAGAGCAAGTACACAACCTAAGCCTATGAATATATTTTTTAATTTCATATTAATACTTTTTTCTGTTTATTGAATAAATCCTTAAAAGCCAAGAGATAGCCCAAAATTCACAGAACGTGTTGCAGGATATGATACTCCCATTGCTTCAGGATCACTGACGTCAATCTTATCAAAGCATAGCAAATCAATTCCTCTCACATAAAATTTAGCATTCTTAATCTTTATTCTTTCTAAGAATGAAGCTGGTAACTTATAATAGATTTCACAGTTACGTAATTTTAAGAATGAACGATCGGCCATCCAAACAGAACTTGTTTTTAAGTTATTATCTACAGCTTCTGTTGTTAAACGAGGGAAACGGGCATTTGGATTTTCAGCGCTCCATCTGTTAGCATAATAATAATTAGATATAGTAGAGTTACCAACCAAAGGTTGATAAACGCTTGTAGTTCCCAATATTGCAGTGTAGTTACCTACCCCCTGGAATAAAGCATTAAAACCTAAACCTTCCCATTCCAAACCTAAATTGAATGAATAATAAATTTCAGGAACGGTTGAATTATATCCCATAGCAACAAAGTCGTTGTTATTAATAACGCCATCATTATTCTGATCTTTATATTTTATATCACCCGGTTTCACCTGACCAAATTGTTGTGTTGGACTGTTATTTATATCTGCCTGATCAACAAAATATCCGGTAGCTTGCAAACCAAATATTTGTCCTACCGACTTACCTGTTGAGCGCAAATAATCATAAGCCTGAGGAGCTTCCAGCTGTTCTTTTATCTTGTTTTTAGAAAGAGTAAACTTACCTCCAAGAGTTAAAGTGAAATCGCCGATATTTTTGTTGTAATCAGCTCCAATCTCAGTACCCCAGCTATCAACAATTCCTGCATTTTTATAAGAATTGGATGCACCCAGTACTGAAGAGTTCTTTCCTGAAGTGTTAACCCAAATATCAGAACGTCTTTCATAGAAACCATCGATAGTCAAAGTAAGTCCATTAAACAGACCTGCATCTAAACCAAGATTATACTTATGAGCTTTTTCAGTTGTACCATTCAAAGAAGGTAAAGTTCCTTCCTGCCAGCTGCCATCATTACTAAAGTTATCTCTTATAGGATAACCACCACCACCTGTGACTGTTTCATTCCAATAACCGTTATAAGGAATATTGTCTGTACTTAAGATTCCCCATGAAGCACGAAGCTTTAAGAAATCAACCCAGTTTACATTCTTCATAAAGTCTTCATTAGACATAACCCAAGCTAATCCAACTGTTGGAGAAAGATGCCATTTACTATTTGTTTCAAGAACATTAGAAGCAGAGTTCATCAATGTAAAATCAGCATAATAGCGATTTTTGTATCCATAATGAGTATACCAAGCTAAATTCTGATGATAGAAAGTCTGGTTTACCCCCTTTGCATTATCATATTTATATGAATACATCAACATTGTATATAAGTTGTGTGAACCAATCTGACGTTGATAATCCAAATTTGCCTGAAAATTGAATGAACGATATTGCCAGTCCAATTTACTATCACCACTCATTTCACTATCAGAACCACCTGTGTAAGAACTATATGTTGCAGGGGCATCATTCAACCAACTTGAAACCCTTTGGCTACCATATTTATATTCTTTGGAATGGTTTTCCCAATATGAAGCGATATTATCATATCCTATACGGATATTACCTCCCAATCCTTTTACAAAATCAGAAAGATCTTGCTTTAATGCCATATCGGCATATAATGCACGGGTATGTCCTTTGGTATAACCACGCGCCTGAGTCAAAGCCACTGGGTTATAATAACCATTCCATGTAGCATTACCTCCCCAAAGTCCATCTTGAGTTTTAATAGGGAATGCAGCAGAAGGAACTGTATAAAGCTTTGAAATAATATTATCAGAACCTAATCCGGGACGACTGAATTCATTCAATACTCCCATAATATTAGCTTGCATCCTGGTATTAGGAGACAAATCCATATCCAGGTTTGTTCTGAAATTACCTTTCGAGAATTTTTCCTGAGTAGAATAACCAACATTCTTATTTGAATTAGCAATAAAACCTTGGTTAGCCTGCAAATTCATCATTGTATAATAACGCATTCTGGTACTACCGCCACGGAAACTTAATGTTGCAATATCTGAAGCTCCAGTATTTCTGAATGTTTCTTTCCACCAATCTACATTTGGATATAAATAAGGATACTGTCCACTCTTAAATGCATTTAATTCATTCTGCGAATAACGAACAGTCTTACCATCATTTGTCAATGCTTCATTCAAAGCACTGGCATAAGTATAAGCATCGGCCATTTCCGGTTTGCGAACTTGCCAGTCAATAGCATGATCATAACTGAAACTTATTTCTCTTGATTTGTATTTACCACGTTTAGTAACAATGTTCAGAACACCATTCACTCCTTTATATCCATATAAAGCCAAAGCCGCAGCATCTTTTAAAACATTTACTGACTCAACTTCTTCCGGAGTAATGTAATTCAAAACATTCCAGTTATTGTCACGTTCCAATCCATCAACCACAACCAATATACCATTATTTCCGTTAAGGGTTTTCAGTCCTCTGATATACATAGCTGATTTCTGATCCCAGGTAGCACCTGTTCTCTGCATATTAGTTAATCCTAAAACGTTACCGTATAAAGAATTACCGATAGTTAATGCAGAACGTTTGTTTATACTTTCAGAATTGGCTGTTGAAACAGATCCTGTAGACTCAGCCAATGCTTGTCCCAAACCGAAACCATAATTAACTTTTCCTGTAGAAAAATCCATCACCACTGTTACAGACTTACCAGAGTCTACTACCGGATACATTTTTACGGCATCATCAGCTGTCTGAATCTTCAATACATTTTCTTTGCTAGCCATGATTTCGAATTTACCATCCTTATCAGTAGCTACCTTAATAAACGGATTGTTCACGATTGAAACTAACGCACCCGATACAGGATTTCCCAGCGGATCTATAACCCTGCCAGTCACATTATTTTCATTCTGCGCCCAACTATTTAAACTTGCACATGCAAATATTGCTAAAGCTATTATTTTATTTTTCATATCAATTCGTTATTTAAGTCAATATACATGTTGTTACTTCCAACCTGGGTTTTGAGTTAATCCATAACCTTTATTGACTTCTGAAGGTGGAAAAGCAGATAAATACCATCTAGGACTAAAGTTTGTCCACCATGCACGGGATTTATTAGTCAACTCAAATTTAGTATAAGTAAACTTAGTAGGGAAAGCTCCACGGACACTTGAACTTTTATCAGACCATGAACCGGAACCTCCATCGGCACGTTGAATCTTCAGACCATGTAAAGTCTTCGTAAACAAATCAGCACGTTTATTTCTAACCATGTCAAATAGACGAACATCTTCCATACCTAATTCACAAGCACGTTCACGTAAAATCTCTTCCATAAGAGCATTTGAATCGGTTGTAAGTTGTTTGGTTGGATTAGATTCAACTAAACCTTTTAAACCAACTCTTGCACGAACAATGTCGACTTGTCTAATGGCATCAGCTAATCTGTTATTCTTTAACAAAGCTTCAGCATAAATCAAATAGACTTCTGCCATTCGCAAATATGGCCATTCCAGATAATTGCCTGCTAAGCTACCTTTACCTTCTTTATAGAATTTATATAATCCATAACCAGTAGCATACATACCTGTTTCCTTTTCTGTACTACTTACGTTTTCACGACCGCCTAACCAAAGCTCAACAGCACGGCCACTGTATTTAGCGCCATTAACAAGTATTGTTTCATACAATCTTGGATCACGAATAGGTTTACTATAACTATTATCTGTAAAGAATGGATTTGAAGCAGTGTTTGAATTATCCCAGGTAAATGGAGTACCATCGGCCATTGGGAACATCTCTACATATTCTTCTGTTGGTGTATATCCTCCAAAACCAACCCAGTCTCCCCAATAGTACCACCAATCCCAGTTGTACTTACCAATAATTCTGGTAGAAATTAAAAGTTCTGTATTATCTTGTCTTGTAAAATAAGCTGCATTAAATGCACTTCTATAAGCATCGGTTGTTGCTCCGGTAGGTTGCATTAAAGCATAATGTCCTTGTGAGCTTAACTCAGTAAAGAAATCTTCGCATGCTTTTAAACATTGTGTCCACAATTCAGGTTTATATGCACCATACCACACCTGATGTTTAGTTACAGCATCTTGAGGTTCTTCTGTGCAATAAGGCTGATTATCGTTAAATAAAGGACTGGCAGCAAAAAGAAGAACTTTACATTTCAATCCCATAGCTGCAGCTTTTGTAAAACGACCTTGCCAGTTTGATTCACCATCAGCATCCAAATCCCAAGGAAGAACAGCTGCCGCTTCATCAAGCAAACGAACCATATAATTAACCGTTTCTTCTACTGTTGCTCTAGGCAGCTCATAACTTGACTGCACATCGTATGACTTATCCAATATTGGCAATCCACCATAATGTCTGAACAAGTCGAAATAACGTGATGCAATAATAACCTTTGCCTCAGCAGCCAAACGTTTCTTCTCGCTATCATCCATATCAGGTACACGTTCTACATTTTCTATGAATAATAAAGAAGATCGTATCGCTACCCAACAATTTTCCTTTGTATATCCAAAACGCGTATCGTCAGCATCATCTTCATCACTTGCTTTATAGCCACCTGAATAATATTTTCTATTTAATCCATCCCATGAATTATGGCTGTGCCAGCAATCAGAAAGCACTTCAAACATACCGGTGTTCATTTTACCATCGACCATATTCCAGTTGGTAGCTAACCCATAATAAAGTTTGCTATATGAATTCCAAAGAAAACGACGAGCATATTCAGCTTTTCCAAAAATTGTATCTTGCGTAACAGCAACTCCCGGAGCCTTTTCCAGGAAACTATCACCGAATTTTATGTCATCCACACATGAGGTAGCCATTGTAGCTACAACAAATGTTCCGATAAACCACTTACTAAAATGTTTCATTTTTATCAAAGTATTAGAATCCAACCTTTAAACCAATATTAAATACTCGAGTTAATGGATAATTTGGGCGATCACTTTGTCTTGATTCCGGATCTCCCCATTTAAATCCTGTAAAAGTCAACAAGTTATATCCATTTACATACAAACGACATTGGTTCATTTTCAATTTTTTCATGAAAGCAAAATCAAAATTGTAACCTAATTCGATGCTCTTTAATCTCAAATAGCTAGCATCAATAAGATATAAATCGGAACCGGCATAGTTATTTGATGCATGTAAGCCTGAAATTCTTGGATATTTAGCTGAGTATGTATCTTCGGATGTGCGCCATGTATTTTCGTATTGATAAAGCAACAAACCTTTGTTGAATGTATCTCCAAGAGGTTGACGGAATTCGCTTAACATACGGTCTACATTCCATGCACCTGTCCATTGCATTGAAAAATCAAATCTCTTCCAGCTAAATCCCAAATTTAATCCGGCTGTATATTCCGGAGCATCTGTGTAACCTAGATTACGAGTCGCGTCATCACCTGTAATCTTGCCATCATTGTTCAAATCAGTATATACACAATCTCCTGGTTTAAGTTCAATACCATGATCGGCTATTTCATGACCAAACTGAGCTTTATATCTTGTATCGGCAGTTTCATCATAGAATCCCCAGAACTTATACATAGATCTTGAACCAATAACGCGACCTGTTTTGTACATCCAATCTTCATTTTGCTTCACCTCATTCATATATAAAATCTTGTTGCGTGCAAAAGAAAGATTAGCATTTGCCCAGTAACGGAAATCTTTACCAACCTGATCGTTCCATTTCAATTGAAGCTCAAAACCCTTATTTTCTGTCTTACCAACATTAACAACAGGAAGGCTCATTCCAAGAATACTAGGTAGATAATTAGGAGTCATTAATATATCTTTTCGTTTTTCATAGAAATAATCGAAAGATACATTCAAGTGATCCTTTAATACAGTAAAGTCCACTCCATAATTTTGTTTTGTAGCTTTTTCCCATGTAACATTAGCATAAGATTTTGTTGATTCATATGCTCCCGGTTTACTACTTCCTGTATTTGTACCAAAATAATATCCACCACCCAGGTTATAGGCATCAGGAATATATAAGAAACGTTGATTATTACATTTATCATTACCTACTACACCTAAAGATGCACGCAGTTTCATATAACTAACTACACTCTTAATCGGCTTAAAGAATGACTCTTCACTAAGAACCCATCCTAAAGAACCTGCAGGGAAAATTCCGTAACGATTACCCGGTGCAAAGTTTTCAGAACCATTATATCCAATATTGAATTCTGCCAGATATCTGGATTTCCAATCATATGTTGCACGACCTACAAAACCTACATATGCAGAAGGTATATCATTATAAGACCCTCCGGGATAGTATCTTTTTGATTGGTTGTATAATACCAAAGCATTTACATTATGATCTCCAAACTTGCGGGAATAATTCATACCCAGTTCCATATACCAGTCACGTGCTTTGCTGAATTGATCGTCTGGTTCGCTATAGTTCAATTGAGAATCAGATCCATTTTTTCTATAATCAACAGAACCATTTTCTCCTGATATAGGAGTATAATATGCTTTTGAAGAACTAGCAATTTTTTTATTAGCATATTCACTATTGTATGCTCCTTTTAATTTTAAAGAAAGTCCTTTTGTAACAAAGTCCAGCTTTTGATTTAAAGCCAAGTCGAGATTTAAAACATTAGTAGTTGTTGTTCTGAATCCCTTTCCGTAGTAAGAAGAAAGACCATCAACACCAGTAAATGGCAAATAATCAGTATTCGATACAACACGTTTACCATCAATAATTCCGGCACCGGCAAAAGGCACAGCCCAATAAAGTTTACGGAATAATTGGTTTTGGTCTTCTCCTGATTCCGGAGTACGTTTAGTCTCTACCCTACCACCAATATTTACAGATAATAAAGTAGATTTAGTTATATCAAAATCAAGATTTGCTCTGTAATTGTATCTTTTATAATCAAAATTGAAATCATCGTTCGCATTAAATTGCTTAAACATACCAGCCTGAGTAAACAAACCGGTTGAAACAAAATAACGCATACCTTCAGTTCCGCCAGAGATATTAACATTATGCTGTGACTGGAATGCTGACTTCTTCATACAATAATCAATCCAGTTAATGTCCGGATAAAGAATTGGATCAGAATGTGTACGGAACTTTTCAAGTTGATCATTACTGAAAGTAGGCACACCGCCATCATTTACCTGCATCTCATTATAATATGAAGCATACTGATAAGAATTAGCAAAATCAAGTTGCTTTGTCATAACGTTAACTCCATACGAGCTGGAAAGTGAAACTTTTGCTTTGCCTTCAGCACCACGTTTGGTTGTTATCAAGATTACACCGTTTGCACCTCTTACACCAAATACAGCCGTAGCAGAAGCATCCTTAAGAACTGTGATACTCTCAATTTCATTAGGGTCGATTTGTGAGAAATCACGGTCTACTCCATCAACTTGGATAATTGGAGAAGCATCGTTCCATGTAGCAATACCACGAACATAAATATCTGCAGCATCGGCACCCGGTTCTCCTGAATACTGAACAGAAGAAACACCAGTAATCTGTCCTGAAAGTATATTAGAGATAGAACCAACAGGTGTTTTTAGCAGATCGTCACCTTTCATTGAAGAAATAGCACCTGTAATTGATACTTTCTTCTGAACACCATAAGCTACAACCTGAACTTCCTCCAATACATGTGTATCTTCATCTAATTCAATAGACATGGGAGCACCCTTTCTTATTGGAACAATTTTATCTTTATATCCAATAAAAGAAATCTTAAGCCTTGCTGCTCCTTGAGGCAGCTGGAGAGTAAAAGTACCATCTAAATCTGTTACAGTACTAACCTTAGTACCTTCAATCAACACATTAGCACCAATGATTGCTTCTCCTTTTGAATCTTTAACAACTCCAGATATTTTTTGCGTACTTTGCTGGGATATTTCCAGAGAGTTGTTTTCCGCAAAAAGTTTTAGTTGAAAAGGGGAATAAAGTGCAAATAATAAAACAGACAAACGTATTACCCATTTAACAGGTACAAGCTGCCGTTTTCCTCTGCACTCATGAAAAGTTTTTTGTTTTTTCATTTAGTTATAAACTTTAAGATTAAACATCTTTGCTTAATAATCACTTAGCAAATTTATCAATCCTTAACAATACATAAGTCTGAATATAGCTATTTTAAGAGGAATATGGGATATTCTACTACTTTGAGCTATAATTTAACTCCAGAAAACTAAGAATTGATGAATTAAACCGAAACCTCGTAAAATATACAGGGTGATATTTATTGGGCAATAAATAAAAACCATTGGCGAATAATCTGAGATTATTCACCAATGGTTTATCAGGCAAACCTTATATATTTTTATTCGTTTTCCTCAGGTTCCGGAACGAATGATTCCGGCATATATTTTTCAATATATTCGCTTGGCAGCATACCGAATTCTTTTTTGAAACATGCACTAAAATACTTAGGATCATTAAATCCAACAGCATAGGCTAATTCCGAGATGCGGATTTTCTTTTTCTCTTCTACAATTTTACATGCAGCTTTCAATCGAATGTTACGTATAAAGGCCGATGTATTGAGTCCGGTAAGCGATTTCAGTTTCTTGTACAAAGTAGATTTACTGGAACCCATTTCTTCAATAAACTGTTGCTGGTCGAATTCTGAATCGTCAAGATGCCTGTGAACACAGTCAATAGCACGTTGCAAAAAGTCTTCATCCATACTTGTATAGCTTAGCTCTTTCATTTCAAAAACCAATTGTTTCTTGAAATCCTTTGCAACCCTCTCTTTGTTCTTCAGAAGATTCTTAATCTTTGCATGCAACACAGTTAGTTTGAATGGTTTGCTTATAAATCCGTCGGCTCCGGAATCGTAAGCTTCAATCCTATCCTCCTCTTTATTCTTTGCCGTAAGCAGAATCAAAGGAATATGGCAAGTCTCGAAATTATTCTTTATGTGTTTACAAAACTCTATACCATCCATCTCAGGCATCATAATATCAGATACAATAAGATCAATGTCTTCATTTTCAACAATAGAAATACCCTCTTTGCCGTTTTGTGCTGTATGCACATTATATTCTCTACTTAATAATTGAGTCATCAACTGCAATAGCTCCTCATTATCTTCAATAACCAGTAAAGAATGAGATTTTGCCTCAGTTGTTTTTTCCGGTTCCGGAACAGAAAGTTCAAGATCCGAAATGGTTCCTTCCGAAGATACATCCTTAACTTCATCTATTTCATCCTCATTATAGAATGAACCATCTATTGGAATCCTGACAGTGAAAGTAGTACCTTTATCAACTTCACTTTCAGCAGTAATAGTTCCCTGATGGAGTTCTACCAAATCTTTAGTCAGAGAAAGTCCGATTCCTGTGCCAATCGTATTAAAGCGGCGATAATCTCCTTCATAAAAACGCTTAAATAAAGTCTTTATTTTCTCCGGAGGAATACCCTTCCCATTGTCTTTTACAGTAAGTATTGCATATTCCTTATTTGAATCACAACTTAGATTAACCTGAACAAATCCGCCTTCACTATTGTATTTGGAAGCATTCGACAATAAGTTATATACTATCTTGTCTAACTTGTCAGGATCAAAATATCCCATTATATTTTCCGGATCGCAAACTACCGACAAATGAATCTTCTTCTTTTTCATCAAAGGACGAAGGCTCTCAACCTCTTTTCTTAAGAACACCGCCAGATTATCATTAGACACCTTTAGCTTCAGGTTACCTGTTTCGGCTTTTCTGAATTCGAGAATCTGTTGCAACAAACGAATCAGACGAGATATATTATTCTGCATCACACCATAATGTTCGCGGTATTGAGGAGAAATCATCTTCAAATCATCAACAGTAGCTGAGATGATCGTCAGCGGAGTTAAAAGTTCATGAGTAATATTTGTAAAGAACTGCAATTTAGCATGGTTTACTTCCTCTGATTTTACCTGCTCTATCTGCTGCAATTTCAAATCATTTTTCAACTGCATTCTGTTCCTTGCAACTCTCAAAGAGAAACGAGCTATTAACGCAATAATAACTATATAAATAAGGTAAGCCCACCAGGTAGCCCAGAAAGGAGGAAGAATAACAACTTCCAATACTGTTTCTGTTTCATTCCACATACCATTTTCATTCGTAGCCTTTAGTCTGAATGTGTAAGTTCCACTCCTCAGGTTATTGTAATTGGCAAATCTATGCAATGCATCCGTGTACTGCCAGTCCTTATCAAATCCTTCCAGCTTATATGCATACTTATTTCCCCTGGAGTTATTATAAACCAGAGCAGCAAATTCAATTGTAAAGTTCTTATATTTATAAGGAAGTTCTATTCTTTTTGTAAATCCAGGAGTCTCTTCAGAAATTCTGTTTCTAAGTTCATTATCCAGAGTTCCAAAGCTTTGATTAAGAATCTTTATATCTGTTATAACAACAGGTACTTTCATCACATTATCTTCCATTTTGCCAGGAAAGAAACTATTATATCCTTTATATCCGCCAAAAAACAGTTCTCCGTTCTTATTAAAAGAAGAGTTCTGAATAAAGAAATTATCCTGCAAACCATCGGCTGTTGTGTAAACACGGAAACTCGATTCTTTAAGGTTCTTTTCAACACGTAACCTTACAAGACCATAATTCGTGCCAAGCCAAAGATTTCCTTTCTTATCCTGTTGTATACTACTCACAACATCTCCCGGAAGATTTATAAGTTTATTAATAGAAACAAAAGTATCTTTTTCTCTATCATACAAATTAAGTCCTCCTCCTTCAGTTCCAAGCCAAAGTCTTCCTATATTATCCTTGAACAAGCATAGAGCATCCAGACAATTCAGTTTATTATTACTCAACGAATATTGAGCAACCTTCATTAATTTAGGATTTTGCAGATTTCCGGAAAGACGTATTACTCCATAATTGCCTGTACCACACCATATTGTTCCATCGTTATCTTCGCAGAGAGAACGAATTGTACAACGACTAAGATCTTTATTGTTAACCAAAAGAGTATTAAAGATATAACCTTTACCGTTATTATACCTCACGCATAATCCACTACGGGTACCAATCCAGCAGTTACCCTTCCTGTCTTCCTTTATAGCAGAAACACAAGCTTCTTTTAAAAAAGGAGCATTCTCAGGTAACATCACCTTTACCTTCTCTCCTTTCTTATAAACATAGATACCTCCATCATAAGTACCTATCCACAATTCATTTGTTCTCTTCATGCGAACAATCGTGTTGACTGTTGGCATGCTACTTATACTAGAAAATTCAGGAATCTTTGGATAATAGTTGCAAACATTCTTTTTTGGATTGTATGCAGCCAATCCATAAGTACCTATCCCCATCCAAACCAGTCCGTCATCATCTACATAAAGACTTTTCACCGAGTTTGTAGGTAGCTCACTCTTTATCGATTCAATATTATATTGATTAAAATGTGTTTGTCTAGTGCTCACCCAACACACTCCACCTCCAATAGTCCCCATCCACATCATTCCAAAATGATCTCTAATAATAGAGTTAACTTCATTAGTAATCAAAGGATAGCGTTCACTTTCGGGAAGATAATTAATAAAATACCCCGATCCGTCCTGGGGAGTTATACTAAGTCCGCTACGCGTACCCACCCAAAGAGTGTGAGTATTCAGATCCTCAGATATTGAATAGACGATGTTATCTGATAAACTATTAGGATTTCCATTCTGATGAACGAACTTCTTCCAACGCAAATGTTTCATATCATAAGGGTTCTCTAATAAGAACAGTCCCTCACTCCATGTACCAACCCATATCCTTTTTTTGTAATCTTCATAAATAACATGAGCCGAATTACGATTATTCATTTTAGGATATGCATAATACCTTTTAATCTTAGGATCATATCTGTAAAGTCCGGCCGACCATGTACCAATCCAAATATTCCCTTTCGAGTCTTCAATAAGAGACTTAATAGCAGTTGGATTCAATACTCCATTAGTCTTTGAATTATCCAGAACTTCAAAAGAATCATTCTGAAAAATATATCTGCATAAACCAGAATCCGTACCAACCCAAACAGTATTATCTTTGCCAATCAGCAAACATGAAATTGCATTGTTTGCAATTCCTGGAATAAAAATCTTACGTATTACACCAGTCTTCTTATTCAGAATATTTAATCCGTCAAGTGTACCTATCCATAAATTGTGGTTGTTATCATCGGCCAGACAAAGGATATTATTACTTGTGAACAATTCCGGTGTGTATAGGTTGGCCTTATAAGTTTTCACCTGATAACCGTCATAAAGGCACAAGCCACTTCTTGTAGCAATCCATATATAACCGTCTTTATCCTGAAAAACCTTCTGCACCTCATCAGTAGGTAAGCCATTAAGCGTAGAAAGCTGTTTAAACTTTAAATGCTGAATAATTTCATTTTGAGAATTTACCCAAAATGGGCAAAGCAATAAAAGTAAAAATAAAGATACTTTCTGTAATGTAGGATAGTTGATATTCTGCATAAATAGATTTAATGATTACGCAAAGATATACAGAATAGAATTTAATGAAGTCAAATTATTGGTAAATAAGTTCTGATAATAGATAAACCCGCAGAATAGCTATTGTAAATACAGGAAGAACAACTTGTTACAAACCCAAATAACAAATATAAATATTGATAAACAAAGCATTACAGTTTCATGCTGTATTACTAAATATGCTTAATCGGTACAAGAATAGACCTCTTTTATAAAAACTTTATTTTCATAGCAATGTTTTTTCTTTAAAAGGATAAAATGTCATATAATCTTTTATCTTTGCAGTAACAACTTAAATTTTTGATAAAATGAAAATAGAAAAGATTGTAGGAAGAGAAATTCTCGATTCAAGAGGTAATCCAACTGTAGAAGTTGACGTAATATTAGAATCAGGTATTGTAGGTAGAGCTTCTGTCCCATCAGGTGCATCCACAGGTGAAAATGAGGCAATAGAATTGCGAGATGGCGTTAAGGCCCGCTATGGAGGTAAAGGTGTACAGAAAGCAGTTGATAATATTAATAAGATAATTGCTCTTAAGTTGATAGGAAAATCAACGCTTGATCAAAGAGGTATTGATAAAGCCATGATTGAGCTGGACGGAACAAAAACCAAATCAAAACTCGGAGCAAACGCCATTTTAGGCGTATCGATGGCTGTAGCAAAAGCCGGAGCTGCTTATCTGGACTTACCACTTTACCAATATATCGGAGGGGTAAATTCTTATGTATTGCCTGTACCGATGATGAATATCATTAATGGAGGATCGCACTCCGATGCTCCAATTGCCTTTCAGGAATTCATGATCAGACCTATTGGTGCACCATCTTTCAAAGAAGCATTAAGAATGGGAGCAGAAGTTTTCCATGCGTTGAAAAAAGTTCTTAAAGACCGTGGGTTAAGTACAGCTGTCGGCGACGAAGGAGGTTTTGCTCCAACGCTCGAAGGTACCGAAGATGCGCTTAACTCCATTATTGCTGCTATTAAGGCAGCCGGTTACACTCCTGGCAAAGATATAACTATCGGTTTAGACTGTGCATCATCAGAGTTCTTCAGCAATGGAACCTATGACTACACCAAATTTGAAGGTGCAAAAGGTAAGAAAAGAACTTCTGAAGAGCAAGCACTTTATCTGGAAGAATTGATTAAGGAATTCCCTATCGACTCAATAGAAGATGGAATGAGTGAAAACGACTGGGAAGGATGGAAATTACTTACTGATAAAATCGGAGATAAATGTCAGCTTGTAGGTGACGACTTGTTTGTAACAAACGTAGATTTCTTATCAAAAGGTATTGAACTAGGTTGTGCAAACTCTATATTAATCAAAGTAAACCAGATTGGTACACTGACAGAAACTCTGAATGCTATTGAAATGGCCCATCGCCACGGATATACTACGGTAACCTCTCATCGCTCTGGCGAAACGGAAGATGCTACGATAGCTGATATTGCTGTAGCCACAAACTCCGGACAAATTAAGACTGGTTCATTAAGCCGTTCTGATCGTATGGCGAAATATAATCAGCTGCTCCGCATTGAAGAAGAATTAGGAGATTTAGCTGTTTATGGGTACAAACGAGTGAAATAAATGCAATAATGTGAAAGTCAAAGAACTTTCATAAAACAAATAAGCCTCAAAATCCAAATCGATTTTGAGGCTTTATTTATTACTCATTTACTATTTCTTTATTGTGAGAAAAGGTCATAAGGAACTTTTCTTTCCACAATTTTAATACACTCAGTTCTGGAATTTCAACTTCCGTTCTACGAAGAATAACCAATCCATCTTTTTCTAATTGGTTCAGGCATTTGGATACAGATAAACGTGTTTCACCAATAATTGCAGCAAAATCTTCCATTTTAATCTTCAGCTGCTTTTTGCCATAAGGTTTTTCACATCGTGCCAACAAGAAATCAACTATCTTTGTTTCCAGACAAGAATAGGTAAATTGCCACAATCTATCATGAAACTGCTGTACTCTATTTGACAGAATATTACGGAAATTCAAACGGAAAATGTCATGTTTATCAAGCTCAGTTAGAATAAAAGACTTATCTATAGAAACTATATCAACATCTGTTTCCGCAGTATAAGTAGTGAAGTAACACGTTTTAATTCCAAAGAGAGAATAGAATCCAACGAGATCAGGAGCTGACTGGAATTCTTTTAACACAAAATTATTATCCTTATCGGTAGACTCCAGCATTATTTCACCTTTTAATAAAAAGGTAAGTTCATTACAAGGATCACCACTCCTCAATATAACACTTCCAGCTTTATATTTCTGAAAATGCAATTTCACTTTTCCAACAATTTTTGTGATTTCATCTTCACCTAATCCTTGGAAAAGAGGCATCTTTAGTAAAGTCTCGTACATAGTTTCCATAACAACCATTTTGGTATTACAGTTTATAAAATAGTCTAATTCTAGTTCAATACAAATATATTGATAAAAATTGATTATATTCATTTACACGCTCTTCTTTTTTTGTTTTTTATTGTTTCTTAAGCATGATTGTTTTCTACATAGTAAAATGTTGTAAAATGCATAAAAATATAATATCTTTGCATTTAAAAATAATAAGATATGTTTGCAGCATTTAATATTCAGGATTTGATTAGTGCATTTATTGTACTATTCGCAGTAATAGATATTATTGGTTCCATTCCAATTATCATAGATCTTAAAGAAAAAGGACGTGAAGTAAACGCCGTTAAAGCAACTTTATATTCAGGAGCATTACTGGTAGGCTTTTTCTATGCAGGTCATTTATTGTTAAGCCTCTTCCGGGTAGATATAGAGTCGTTTGCAATAGCCGGTGCACTCATTATATTCTTTATGGCACTGGAAATGATTCTTGACGTTGAAATATTTAAGAATACAGGTCCAATTAAAGAAGCAACACTTGTTCCTCTTGTGTTCCCACTATTAGCGGGGGCCGGTGCATTTACAACATTATTATCACTACGAGCAGAATATGCCAGCATAAATATTATGATAGCCTTAGTACTCAACATGATCTGGGTATATATCGTTTTAAAGCTAACAGGAAAGGTAGAGAGATTTCTAGGAAAAGGAGGCATTTATGTTATCCGGAAATTCTTTGGTATTATTTTGCTTGCTATTTCTGTAAAACTGTTTACTGCAAACATTACCAACCTGATCACAGTTCTTCAAGGCGGTTTATAGTAACTAACATAAATATCACTCAAGTCGGCTTTTATCAATTAAAAGCCGACTTTTTTTGTGACTATAAACCTCAATAAGAGAACCTTTTTAAAATTCTGCAGGAATATAAACCTATCGAAGATATAGCTGAATAAAAAAATTCAATAAGAAACTTTATAGCAAAAAGCAAAAAAAAGGAGCAAACAATACTGTTTTATCTCAAAAATTATTATTTTTGGAGATAGCAACATTATCTTGTAACCATTAAATAAATAATAAACCTTTTAAAAGCCTATATAACTATGAGTTATCTGCGATTTGACAAAACTCTCATGATTAATCTCGAAGAATCTTTACCTAGAGAAATTCTTCGGACCAATAAATCGGGAGCATATCATTGTACAACAATAGTCGATTGCAACACAAGAAAATATCATGGATTACTAGTGATTCCTATTCCAGAAATGGATGACGAAAATCATGTTTTACTCTCTTCTTTAGATGAAACAGTTATTCAACACGGAGCAGAGTTTAACCTTGGTTTACATAAATATCAGGGAGACAACTATAGTCCCAAGGGGCATAAATACATCCGTGAATTTGATTGTGAAAAAATCCCTATTACTACCTACCGTGTAGGTGGAGTTGTTCTTACCAAAGAAAAAATCTTTGTTCATTATGAGAATCGAATATTGATTAAATATACATTAGTAGATGCACACTCTGCTACTACTCTTCGTTTTCGTCCACTTCTCGCCTTTAGAAGCGTACGTCAGTATACTCATGAGAACCCACATGCAAGCAGAGAATATCAGGAAGTTGAAAATGGAATAAAAACCTGTATGTACCCAGGATATCCTGAATTATTTATGCAGCTAAATAAGAAAAACGAATTTCATTTTGATCCATATTGGTACAAAGGCATAGAATATACCAAAGAACAAGAACGGGGATATGATTTCAATGAAGACCTCTATGTTCCAGGATATTTTGAAGTTAATATTAAAAAGGGAGAAAGTATTATTTTCTCTGCCGGTATATCTGAGGCTTCAACAAACGACATGCTTGATAAATTTGAAGAACAAGCTGAAAGACGTACTCCACGAGACAGTTTTTTAAATTGTCTAAAGAACTCCGCACATCAGTTTCATAACAAGCAAGGAGGTAAACACTACATTCTTGCAGGATACCCCTGGTTTAAATGTCGTGCTCGTGATATGTTTGTTTCCTTACCTGGTTTAACACTTGCTATTGATGAAATCGAAGAATTCGAGTCTGTGATGGAAACCGCCCGGGAAGCAATAGAAAATTATATAAATGGACGTCCTTTAGATTGTAAGATATATGAAATTGAAGATCCGGATGTATTACTTTGGGCAATATGGGCTATACAGCAATATGCAAATGCAACATCACCGGAACAATGTAAACAAAAATACGGGAACCTTCTGAAAGACATCATCGAGTTTATCCATAAAGGCAAACACGATAACCTATTCTTACATGATAACGGATTGCTATACTCAAACGGAGAAAGCAGAGCTATTACATGGATGAATGCCACAATCAACGATCGTCCTGTAACTCCAAGAACCGGATATATTATTGAAGTCAATTCCTTATGGTACAATGCACTCCGTTTTGTAGCCGGGATGATGCATCAAGGAGATAAAGCCGAATTGATATTCGCCGATTCACTAGATGAATTAGCAATAACAACGGCCCAATCTTTCATTGATGTATTCCTAAACGAACATGGTTACCTACTGGATTATGTTAACGGACAACCATCCGATTGGAGCGTACGTCCCAACATGATATTTACAGTGGCATTTGAATACTCGCCACTTAAACCAGAACAAAAAAAGCAGATTCTTGATATTACAACTAAAGAGTTACTCACCCCAAAAGGACTACGTTCGTTAAGTCCCAAAAGTATCGGATATAACCCCAATTATGTAGGACCACAAATATTAAGAGATTACGCTTACCACCAAGGCACGGCATGGCCATGGTTAATGGGATTCTATATGGAGGCTTATCTACGGATTTATAAATCCAGCGGAGTATCCTTTATTGAACGCCAGTTAATCGGATTTGAGGAAGAAATGACAAAACATTGTATTAGTTCTATACCAGAATTGTTTGATGGCAACCCTCCTTTCAAAGGACGAGGAGCAATATCATTTGCAATGAATGTCGCATCAATCTTACATGTTTTAAGGCAACTTAATAAATACTATTAAGAGGAGGAAATAAAAATGAAAGTTTTAATGTTTGGATGGGAATTTCCCCCTCATATATTAGGAGGCTTAGGTACAGCCAGTTATGGGCTTACACAAGGTATGTCTATGCAGGAAGATATGGAAATAACCTTTTGCATACCCAAACCTTGGGGAGATGAAGATCAGAGTTTTTTAAAGATTATAGGTATGAACAGCACTCCGGTGGTCTGGAGGGATGTGAATTGGGATTATGTTAACAGCCGCGTCGGTGGATATATGAATCCTCAGGATTACTATGATTTACGAGACAACATATATGCCGATTTCAATTATCTTCATACCAACGATTTAGGTTGCATTGAATTTTCCGGTCGCTATCCGGATAACTTGCAGGAAGAAATTAATAATTACTCCATAGTAGCTGGTGTTGTTGCCAGGCAGCAACAATATGATATTATTCATTCGCACGATTGGCTAACATATCCTGCCGGTATTCATGCTAAACAAATTTCAGGAAAACCACTGGTTATCCATGTACATGCAACTGACTTTGACAGAAGCCGTGGAAATGTAAATCCTACTGTTTACTCAATAGAAAAGAACGGAATGGATCATGCCGATCACATCATGTGTGTTAGTGAGCTGACCCGTCAAACGGTTATTCATAAATACCATCAGGACCCGCGAAAGGTTACTACAGTACACAATGCAGTATCCCCGTTATCAAAAGAAATTTTGGATATTGTTCCCCAAAAGAGTAAAAAAGAAAAGATTGTAACCTTTTTGGGAAGAATAACCATGCAAAAAGGTCCGGAATACTTTGTAGAAGCTGCGGCAATGGTTCTTCACAGAACAAAAAACATTCGTTTTGTGATGGCCGGCAATGGCGATATGATGAACCAAATGATTAGCCTGGTAGCAGAACGAGGTATAGCCGACCGTTTCCACTTTCCGGGGTTTATGAAAGGAAAACAAGTTTACGAAGTACTCAAAGCCAGCGATGTATATATAATGCCTTCGGTTTCGGAACCTTTCGGCATCTCTCCATTGGAAGCAATGCAGGTTAGTGTGCCAACAATTATCTCGAAACAATCAGGATGTGCTGAGATTTTAGACAATTGTATCAAAACCGACTATTGGGATATTCATGCTATGGCCGATGCTATTTATTCCATTTGTACCTATCCTGCCATGTATGATTACTTAAAGACAGAAGGTAAAAAAGAAGTTGATGCAATAAAATGGGAAAACGTAGGCTATAAAGTACGTTCCATTTACGACAATATTTTACAGAATTATAGATAATAAAAAAATATATAATCAATATGAAAACAATCTGTTTATACTTTCAAATACACCAGATTTTTCATCTGAAGAGATATCGATTCTTTGATATAGGAACAGATCACTATTATTATGACGATTACGCCAATGAAACTAAATTAAGTGATACTGTAGAGCTTTCTTATAAACCGGCAATCGACACATTAATAGAGATGGTTAAAAGCTCAAACGGAGCTTTCAAAGTAGCCATTTCTCTATCAGGAGTAACCATGGAGCTATTGGAAATGCATGCTCCCTGCGTTATTGACAAGCTAAAAGAATTGGGCAAAACCGGTTGCTGCGAGTTTTTGGCCGAAACATATTCCAACGGACTCTCTTCATTGATCGATGAAACAAGTTTCCGTGAGGAAGTTCAGCATCAATGCAGAAAAACAAAACAACTTTTTGGTCAGGCACCAACAGTATTCAGAAACACAGGACTTATTTATTCTGATGAAATTGGCAGCACAATAGCCGATATGGGATTTAAAGGAGTGCTGACCGAAGGAGCGAAACATATTTTAGGATGGAAAAGTCCTCATTATGTATATAATTGCAATCAGGCATCCGGGCTTAAGATTTTATTCAGAGACTATAAACTTTCAGATGATATCAGCCTTCGGTTCTCAAATCATGAATGGAGCGAGTATCCTTTGTTTGCTGATAAATACATCAGTTGGATTGACTCACTGCCAAAAGAAGAAAAAGTGATCAATATCTTCATGCCTATAGATGCTATCGGTATTTCACAGCCTCTATCTTCAAACATTCTGGAATTTATGAAAGCGTTACCGGGTTGTGCCAGTGAAAAAGGAATAACATTCTCTACTCCTTCAGAGATTATTTCCAAATCTAAATCAGTCTCTCCTATTGAGGTTCTATATCCAATATCCTGGCTGGACGAAGAAAGAGATATTAGTGCATGGTTAGGAAACGGTCTTCAGCGTGAAGCCTTTAATAAGCTATACGGTCTATCAGAACGTGTCAGATTGTGCCATGATAAAAGAATCAAGCAAGACTGGGACTATCTACAGGCTTGTCACAACTTCCGTTTCATGTCAACTAAACATACCGGCCTTGGTATCGACAGAGATAATTATGACTCAGCCTACGATGCTTTTTCAAATTACATGAATATTCTGGCCGACTTTATCAACAGAGTAAACTCCCTTTATCCGGAAGATTTGGATAATGAAGAATTGAACTCACTGCTTACAACAATAAAAAATCAAGGAGACGAGATTGATACCTTACGTAAGAAGATTGATTTGCTGGAACTCAGCAAGGTAAATAAAGAAAAGGCAGTTACCAAAACAACAAAAGAAAAGAAAACTAAAAAAGTAGCGAAGAAAGAATAGAAAATCAATCATAAAAAAAGCAGCTCAAATTGAGCTGCTTTTTTTATGATACTTATTCATTATCATAAACTTTATCGTAAAACTCGTTGAAAGCATCAACGTAATTATCCGGAGACTGAAAATCAAGAATCGGAATATTCTTACTACGAGCATAATTCATCACTTCTTCATTTACGTGCTCACTGTTTTGAATAACCCCGTCAGAATAATCAATAGCAAGCTTCAGTAGACCTGCATAATCAACATCTCCCTGAACAGAAGATAAATCAATACCTGCTAAGTCTTTCATCATTATTTTAGAAGCAAAATCCTGAGAAAGTTTATTTTTAAAATCATCCTCATATACAGAGAATACAATCTTCACATCACGAAACGATGGTTCATCTTTGTATACAGTCTTAATATATAATGGAGCCAAAGCCGACATCCATCCATGACAGTGAATAACATCCGGACACCAACGGAGTTTCTTTACTGTTTCAATAACACCGCGGGCATAAAATATAGCTCTGCTGTCATTATCATCATATTCATTTCCATCTTCATCAGCAGCTTGCAATCTGTGTTGAAAATAATCATCATTATCAATGAAGTAAACCTGCATTCTGGCAGCCTGAATCGAAGCCACTTTAATAATCAATGGATGATCCGTATCATCAATGATCAGGTTCATTCCCGAAAGGCGAATCACTTCGTGCAATTGATTTCTGCGCTCATTGATATTACCCCACTTAGGCATAAATGTTCTGATTTCTCTTCCCTTCTCCTGAATAGCCTGAGGAAGAAATCTTCCAACGTTAGCCATTTCGGACTCGGGCAAGTAAGGAGTAATCTCTTGTGTAATAAATAAAACCTTGTTAGCCTTCATCTTTTTATTATCTTTCTCATAAATATTCTGCAAAGATATAAAAAAAAAAGCGCATTTATGCAAGTTTTATCCTTCAATAACATCTCGCTAATTATTAAGTTTCTATTAATCAGCACATAAGCATTAAAATCAAATAAAAACAAGCCAAAACATTTCATTATATAAATTTTAAATAATTCTTCGTTATGTGATAAATATTAGCTTATTTTGCACCGTTTTTTAAAACAACAGATTAAACAATTAAAATTAAAAATGAAAATTGTACACACTATCAATGAGTTACAGTCAGAGTTATCTGCACTTAAAGCTCAGGGTAAAAAGGTTGGGTTAGTCCCTACTATGGGCGCTTTACATGCAGGGCATGCCTCATTAGTAAATCGTTGCGTAAAAGAAAATGATGTAACCGTAGTGAGTGTATTTGTAAACCCCACTCAGTTCAACGATAAAAATGATTTAATAAAATATCCTCGTACTCTGGATGCCGACTGCAAACTATTGGAAGCCAATGGCTGCTCTTTTGTTTTTGCCCCATCAGCAGAAGAAATGTATCCGCAACCAGATACTCGTCAATTCAGCTTTGCACCGCTTGACACAGTTATGGAGGGAGCTTTCCGTCCCGGACACTTTAACGGTGTAGCACAAATTGTAAGTAAACTTTTTGATGCTGTAAAACCAAACCGAGCATACTTCGGAGAAAAAGACTTCCAGCAGCTGGCCATCATTCGTGAGATGACTAAACAGTTGAATTTTGAGATAGAAATTGTAGGCTGTCCAATTATTCGTGAAGACGACGGACTGGCTTTAAGCAGCCGCAATTCACTATTATCTGCTGAAGAACGTGAAATAGCATTAAAAATATCTCAAACATTATTTAAAAGTCGTACCTTTGCAGCAGATCACTCAGTGAGTGAAACAATTCACTTCGTAGAAGAATCTATTGCCGCTGAGCAAGGGCTACGCCTGGAGTATTTTAATATTGTTGATGGTTACACATTACAAGACTTGAAAGACTGGGCAGATACAAATTATGCAGTGGGCTGCATCACAGTATTCTGTGGACAAGTCCGACTGATTGATAACATAAAATATAAAGAGATTTAATTAAAAAGACCAACCTTATGATGATTGAAGTAATGAAGTCAAAGCTACACCGTGTACGTGTAACAGAGGCTGATTTAAATTACATGGGTAGTATTACAATTGACGAAGACTTAATGGATGCGGCCAACCTCATCGCCAATGAGAGAGTACATATCGTAGACAACAATAACGGTGAACGTTTCTCAACTTATATTATAAAAGGCGAACGTGGTACAGGCAAGATTTGCCTGAATGGTGCAGCTGCCCGAAAGGTACAAGTTGGAGATATCATTATCATCATGTCTTATGCCATGATGGATTTTGAAGAAGCTAAAAGCTTTAAACCGACAGTGGTTTTCCCCGACACCATGACCAATAAATTAGTTGAATAAAGTACATTCCTGATTTATATAGCATAAAAAAATCCTGCTACAGATATTCTCTATAGCAGGATTTTTTTTGTTATCATTTATAAACAAAGATGCTCTATCAACACTTTTGTTCCAATACCAATCAATATAAGTCCACCCCACAGTTCCACTCTCATATTGTGTTTGCATCCAAAGAATATCCCGAACAACAAACCAAAGACAGACATCACAAAAGAAACAAAGCCTATAATCAATATCGGTGAAATTATGCTATTAACGGTTCTCATTCCCATAAAGGCGAAAGATACACCCACTGCAAGGGCATCCAGACTAGTTGCAACGGCCAATGTAAAAACAACCTTTAAGCAAGCCGGATTAAAGTCACTCCTGCACTCTTCATCCTTAAACGATTCCCATATCATTCTTCCACCAAGGAAAGCAAGAATAAGGAAAACCAGCCAATGGTCAACATTCTCTATCAAATGACTGAACCTGCTTGCACCAAACCATCCTAAGAAAGGCATTAAAGCCTGAAATAAACCAAAGAAGAAAGCCATCGTAAGGATATTACTCCAGTGAACTTTCTTAAAAATAATGCCACTTGCTATAGACACAGCCAGGCAATCCATTGCCAGCCCCACAGCAAGCAGCCAGTTTTCTAAATTTGTCATTATTAAAAAGGTAACTTATAAATCAAAGAGTATGTAACCCCAAAGTTTGAAGACTTATTTTCTCCAAATCCCGGAATGTACCAAGGTGTTGAATGAACATTATCTTTCACGCTAATCTTAGCTTTGTATCTCAAAGACCATCCCATTAAAACGTTTTTAAATACTTCGGCCCTGATACCACCAACCAGTTCCATCCAATGAGCAGTAGTTTTCTCTCCTGTATATTCAAAAGGCACTTCTCCCGAATAGATATCATCATCAAGTCCGGTGCTTTTCACATCATAACTCAAAGCAGTAAAACCATATCGGGCTCCAATATACATATGACTTAAGTTCTTTTTCTTGAACATTAAGTTGTAATTCATACCTATTCTGAAATATGGAGCCGACGATTTATAGGAAATATTATTATTATCTTTATCAACCTTACCATAACCTAATTCCACAACCGGGAAAAAGCGATTCTTCAGATTTACATCAACACTAACCTCCGAATTCAAAAAATCACCTCCAAACGCTTTGCTTCCTATTCCGTACAAGTCAACCCCAACAAAAGTACCATTATACAATGGAAACACCTCTTTAGGTATCTTACTAATTACTTTCTTCTGCACTTTCCTCTGCGCTTGTTGTTGTTGAGCCAGAACAGGAAAAGAGACCACGAACAGAGCAAGTGTACTAATAATAGATGCGAATATTTTCTTTTTCATTGATATTAACTTCCGAATTTACTATTGCGATAGAATCTATTAAATGTTTGGTGTGTTCCACTTTGTCTATATGATAAAACATAGCTACCCCACGATCCATAGAAATAAAATGCTCAGTATTAGTATGAGTAACCCAAACCGTATCAATAGTATCTTTTGAATATTTAAAGACCAGGGCTGTTTTAGTACCAACATAACTAAGTGGAAGAGTGGCAGAAGTAACAGTCTTTTCGTTATCAATAATTATCGAGTCACCCCGAACAGTATTAAGAGCAACCACAGTCAGCGAGTCAAACGACTTTTCTGCCAGCGTACTTTTAGTAACAAAATTAAATAGCGGCGAAAGACGTCCTACTGAGGACTCAGAAGCCTCATCACATGCCATAAAAAAGCTTACGGCACAACAAGTAAATACTGTAAAAAACAAGAGTTTCAATAGATGTCTCATAATTTTTGCCAAACAGTTTTTACAGTTCTTTTTCTACTTTATAATTATTACGTTCGGGAGCGTTCCGTGTAACAAGTTCACCTACAAATCCGGCCAGGAACAATTGAGTACCAATCACCATACAGGTAAGAGCCAGATAAAAATAAGGAGATTCTGTTACCAGTCTGTATTCCAGTCCAGAATACATAGAGTAAAGTTTAGATGCACCCACAACTATAACAGAAATAAAACCAAAGAAGAACATCAATGAACCCAATAATCCGAAAATATGCATTGGCTTTTTCCCGAATTTAGAAAGGAACCACAAAGACAGTAAATCCAGATATCCATTCACAAATCTGCTCATACCAAATTTAGTAGAGCCATATTTACGAGCCTGATGCTGAACCACCTTCTCCCCTATTTTTGTAAAGCCGGCACTTTTTGCCAGATAAGGTATATAACGGTGCATCTCACCATACACTTCAATATTCTTCACAACATCCTTTTTATAAGCCTTTAGTCCGCAATTAAAATCATGCAGATTCTTAACTCCCGAAACAGAACGGGCTGTAGCGTTAAACAACTTAGTAGGTAATGTTTTAGAAAGCGGATCATATCTCTTTTCTTTCCATCCGGAAACCAAGTCATACTTCTCCTCTGTAATCATTCTGTAAAGTTCAGGAATTTCATCCGGACTGTCCTGCAAATCAGCATCCATTGTAATTACCACATCCCCCTGTGCTTTTTTAAATCCACAAAACAAAGCAGGCGACTTACCATAATTACGACGGAATTTAATACCTTTTACAGTTTCCGACTTTGCACTAAGTTCTTCAATTACATCCCATGAACGATCAGTACTGCCATCATTTACAAAGATCACTTCATAAGAAAAATCGTTTTTCTTCATCACCTTATCAATCCATGCATAAAGTTCTGGAAGAGATTCTTCTTCGTTATACAACGGAACTATTACAGATATATCCATATTTCTATTCTTTATTTTCGTCTTGATTATTTTCATCTTTACTATCCACCTCGCTATCCTCTATAGGAAAAGCAGCCCTCTTTTTCACGAAAAAAGCAGTAGGAAGAGCCAGTAAAGATCCATATATTACATTTTGTGAAAGCAATTGTATTGTAATTTCAATCGGGCGAAGATTACCAAGTGCATTTATGGTTTCTTCGAATTGCTTAAGCGAGCTACCCAGTCCTGCAGTAACAGCCTGATTCTTGCCTGCTGCATGAAGCATGTCAAGATAAGAAGTTACAATAAAACCATTATCCATGAACCTGAAATATACGAAGTGCCCCACTGCCGTAAGCAATGCACTAAACATATACATAAAAGTAGCAAATACCCAAGCATGACCAAAGTTAATAAACCCACCGCAGATTCTGTCCCGGTACATTTTCGTAAAATAATACCCTACAAAAGGAACCAGTAATGTCAGTATAAGAAAGAAGAACTCCAGAAAAGGCACTGAAAGCCCAAGCGGAAATAAAGTAAATTTAATAATCCAAAAAATCCCCATGTAAGTGCCATACTGCATGGCATACTTGTTCATAAAGCTTCTGTTCTCCATTATCATCTTTTATATTTGTGCACAAAAATACTATTTTTACATCAAGAAGTAGTACTAAATGAAATGAAAATTATTAAAATGGTATAAAGATTCCAGCTTTGCATCTACTTTCTTACCTGCCACAAAAAAAAATGATTTTTTTTCGTCCTTTTAAGTAACTGAAAAGTAGCTGCTTAGTCCATCCATCCAAAAAAAAGTTTCAGAGAGGTATTGCAAGGTAAAATAAAATATCTACCTTTGCACCCGGGTAAGTCCTATACGGCTAGCTCCCTACAAATCCTCCAGGGCTTGATCGCAGCAAAGGTAGTTGGTTGTAGCGGCGCGATATAGTAAGCTTACCCACCCGCCTCTTTAGCTCAGTTGGCCAGAGCACGTGATTTGTAATCTCGGGGTCGTTGGTTCGAATCCGACAAGAGGCTCAAAAAATTAGGCACTTCATTATTGAGGTGCCTAAAAAATGAAAAAATAAAAAAATATATATCTTCGCCTCTTTAGCTCAGTTGGCCAGAGCACGTGATTTGTAATCTCGGGGTCGTTGGTTCGAATCCGACAAGAGGCTCAAAAGTAAGGCACTTCATTATTGAGGTGCCTTACTTTTTTACTTTCAGTAATAAAAATATTTCCGCAAACTATATTTTATTCCTCCTTATTCTTACATTTGTAAAGACCAAAAATCTAAAGTCAATATGATAAGAATATTATTCATCATTGGTTCCGGAAGTTTTATCGGTGGAATATTACGCTATCTCCTGTCAAGAGCTATGCAAAACAACATCTTTTCATCCTTTCCATTCGGAACATTTATTGTGAATATATTAGGATGTTTCCTTATTGGCCTGTTTTACGGACTTTTTGAACGGGGCAATCTGGTAAATAACGAACTGCGAATATTTCTCACTATCGGATTTTGTGGTGGGTTTACAACCTTTTCAACATTTACCAGTGAAAATATCTCTCTTTTGCGAGATGGTAACTTTTTCTATTTTGCACTTTACACAAGTCTCAGCATTTTCCTTGGATTAATAGCCACCTATTTAGGTAATCTAATCACTAAAATATTTTGAATATGGAAATAAAAGGGGAAGCAAAATTATTGCGGATATTTACCAGCAACACAGATAAATTTAAGCATTCACTTCTTTACGAAACAATTGTTTTCGCAGCAAAACGCTACGGACTTGCCGGAGCAACAGTTACAAAGGGAGTTATGGGATACGGATCAAGCAGTATTATCCGTTCGGTAAAATTCTGGGAGATCACAGAGAAACTACCTGTTGTAGTGGAAATTATAGATGAATCTCAAAAGATTGATGCATTTATCGAAAAAATACTTCCCTGGTTTGATTACCTGCCCATCGGCTGTCTAATCACAACAGAAAACACCACTATAATTTTGAATAAAGAGGGTAACGGAAAGAAAAAATTAAAAAAATAACAACAATTTACTTAACCGAATCAAATATATATTAAAATATGTTGTAAAGCATCCGATTTTATTTCATTTGTTTGCAAATTAAATTATAAGTCGTACATTTGTACTGTGTTTTTCATAGTATTAGATTTAAGGTTAACAAAGATTGGTTGTCGTGATGACAACCATTTTTTTTGCCCATACCTCTCAAACAACATTCCACACATTAATAATATATCTTACCAGACTATTTTTTATTCAATTTAACTCTTTTCACTATTATTTTCCATAGGAAATTTGTTTTATAAGAAAATATATATATCTTTGCACCGAACACCTAAGGAATATATTTCCATAGGAAATTTAAAATCAAAAGAACTTAATACAGCTTACAATGATAAAAAAAGTATTCACACAACATTGGCTCACATTACTGGGAGTGGTAATCGGAGCATTGGGAGGCTATCTGTATTGGCTATACATTGGCTGCTCAAGTGGTAGTTGTCCTATCACCTCCTCACCCTTATTAAGTTCAATGTGGGGTGCAGTTATGGGAGGATTATTGTTTAGCATATTTAAAAGAGAGGAGAAAAGCAATGAATAATCTATTAAAGAATTGGGGTACCGGTCGTATCATCCGTCTAATACTCAGTATCGCACTTAGCATATACGCCATCGTATCAAAAGACTACGGTTTCTTTTTCCTAGCCGGATTATTTTTGCTGCAGGCAGTCTTCAACCTGTCGTGTTGTGGAGCAGGTGGATGCGCATCTTCCGGAACAGACAGTCAGGATCAAGTTTTTAAAGGCGAAATCGAAGAATACAAACCTGGTAAAAAATAAAAGAACTTACTATACCTAACCAAACCAGGCAGATCTTTCGGTAAGCGTTGTTTCACAACAACTGTTTATCGAAAGATTTTTATTTTCACGCAATTCCACCCATCCGGCATCTGTTTAAATATATAATTTGAAATTTATAGACGTTTGGCACGACTTTTGTAATAGAATAGATTCTATACATACAAAATTTAAAACCAAATCTCTATGAATGCATCACAATACAAAGGGGGAAATAAAGGACGCCCCACATTTCTTGAAAACAGTCCGATGGCAGAAGTTATCAACTCTTTCAGCAGTTTAAAATACGCAAGTCTGGTCGACGATATCCGAAACAGCAGTACAGATGCTGCCAAAGCATGGGAACAACTCCCTACTTTCACATTTGGCGCCACTTTCAAAGGAGGACGCACCAAAACCAACATGGAGCAGTACAACGGAATTATTCAGCTTTTCAGCACAAAACTAGAACCGGGACAAGCTGCTGTTCTTCGGGATAAAGCAGCCAAAGAGCCCAACACCCTCGCCTCTTTCATAAATACAGAGGGAACAGAGGTTATCATTCTTGTTCCTGTATCTCGTCCGGATAATTCACAGCCGGAGACAAATGAAGAGATTTCTCAGTTTCACGAGCAAGCATTTGCAACTGTCAGCATCTATTACGAATCATGCTTATACGCTGATTTTAAGAAAAGTACACACTCACTGACACAACTAACCACCGCCACCTACGACCCTCAATTATTCTTTAATCCTGAAGCAGAAGTGTTCCTGGTAGCCACCAAAAAGGATTACGAGAAAAAACCAGAGAAATTGCTTCGAAATATGGAGGGAGACCCCATTTCATTTACACATCTGCCTATTGGTCAGGAACGGGATATGGAAATAAAAAGAGCATTCGACCGCGCTTACTCTAACACACTCAACAAGGAATCTTTCCTGGAAGAAAACCGGTCGGAATTTGTGTACGGTTTGGCATACTTTTGCTGCCTGGCAGGAATTCCTGAAGCAGAAACCGCCAAACTGGCACTTCCGCGCTGCATTACCAACAATTTTACAGCCGACGACCTCCGCCGTACCATCCGAATTAAATATAAAGAGTACGAAAATGCTTTTGGTACTGACAGCGGACTGACAAAAGTGGAAAAAGAGACACACCTGCTCGAAGAGTTTATAAAACGTAACTTCATGCTGCGTCGCAATGTAATACTGCAAGGTATTGAATTCCGTTATGCCGATCATACAAGTCATGAGTGGACAGAGTTGCGCGACCATCACCTCAACACCATATATATCCGGGCACACAAAGAAGGAATAAACTGTACCCTCAATGATGTAAAGGCAATGGTAGATTCGGAGTTCACCCCCTCCTACCACCCTTTCAAGGATTTTATCTTTGTTCCTTTCACCGAATGGGACGGGCACGACTATATTGCCGATGTGGCAGCCACCGTACCCACCAAAGATCCCGAATATTTTGAATGGTGTTTCCGTAAATGGTTCGTGGCATTAGTTGCTTCATTAATTAACGACCGTGTTATCAATCATCAGATTCTGGTATTGATTGGCGGTAAGCACGGTATGGGAAAATCCACCTGGCCGGAACGTCTGTTGCCTCCCGAATGGCGAAAAAGTCATTTCGATGCCAACGTATTTTCCAACAACGCCAATGCCACCCGCATGAAACTAAGCACTAGTGCCATTCTGAATATTGACGAACTGGATACCATTCAGCGCTACGATCAGGAAACTGTAAAAGAACTGTTCACCACGTTCAATATTAACATACGCACCTCGCCCGACCGTCCCCCACGGAACTTTGTGCGTCATGCTTCTTTCTTTGGTACAACCAATCACCTGGATATTCTGAGAGATTATACCGGTAGCCGCCGTAACCTATGTCACGAAGTAACCGGTCCTATCAATTTCGATTTTACCATAGATTACAAGCAACTCTATGCCCAAGCATGGAACATGATTCTCAATGGGTTCCGTTACTATTTCAATTCAGAGGAAAATAGTATTGTAGAGCAACACAACCAGCACTACATGGAAACCGATGCAGATATGGAACTTTTCTATGAATACTACCGCAAACCTGAAGGTGAAGAGGAAGGTATTTATCTTTCTGCAGCAAAATTGGCGGAACATATTAAGAGTAAGACGGGGATTGCTATTAGTAAGAAGATGATTGTTAAGCTGGGAAGGAACTTGAAATCACTTAATTACAAGTTTAGAACATACCAGGGAACAATTCAATACAAGGTTATACTAAAAGATTTAGGTGGAGAGGGTGGAGAGAAATAGTCCTTTTTTCGTTTCCAGAAATTAAATTTTGAAAATTCCGCAATTTGCAGAATTTTCAAAATTTAATTTTCAGAAAGCTAAAATACTAATTTTTACTCCACCCTCTCCACCTAAAAGATTACTCTTAAGTGGAAAGAGTCTATAAATCAGCCATTAACAAAGAGAGTTAAAGACATTAGCAATAAATCATAGTCTATTTAGCAAATATGACTAAACAAATTAGTAAAAACAAAACGAGACATCAACCCAAACATGTACAAGATTGGACTCAAACATGTACATGATTGAACCTAAACATGTACATGTTTGCCAAAACCATTAACCAATAAAACATTAATTACCATGGGCATACCATATAAATTCAAGGGGATAAACGATAATTTGAGTAAAGACACAAACAAAAAAGGCGGCGTTCACCCCATCGTGAAAAGTCGCGAACAGTTAGACACCATGACACTTGCCGAATACATTGCCGGAAACAATACGCAGCAAAGGTCTGACATAGAACAAGCAATAGCCAAAACCTTCAATGCCATTGAAAGAGCTTTAAGTAAAGGGTACACAGTTTCAATTACCAATTACGGTTCTTTCCAACTTTCTGCACAATTCCGTGAGGATTTTAATCCAGAAGAACCTCATCGTGCCGAGAGTATTGAAGTGAAGAGTGTTAATTTCCGGGCTTCTACCAAGATGAAGAAGAGGATTGGGGCGAGTGGGTTTGAGAAGAGTGAGAGATGAAAGATATTTCTATCAAACAAAAGTAATCATTATTACTGCTAAAATTTTATTTTTAAGTATTATCTTTGTAAGATATAAAGTCAAAAATTATCCGATACATCTATTGGTTTATTCATATAAATAGCAGAGGTAATTGACTGAAAAAACAAGAAATATCACTATAAAACAGGACACTTATGAAAGAGATAAGATTGGAAAATTTTAGATGCTATTCTGATCAGCTTATATTATTCCGGCCGGGCATTAATTTGCTTATTGGTGATAATGCAAGCGGAAAGACCTCAGTACTAAAAGCATGCAAATATGTATTAAGTGCTTTCTTCTCTGGATTTAGTGACGAAAACACAAAATGGTTGAATCCTGATGTTGATGATTTCACTCAAATAGAGCATAATGGTATTATTCAACCAGAAAAGCCCATAATTATACATTTTAATATAGAGGATACTGTTCAATATCCTGAGCTATTGGAACGAGTACAAAGTCTTATTGAAGCTCCAGTAAAATATTCATTACAAAAAAACAGCAAAAAAAACAGTAGGTCTCTTATTACCGGAATCAAGGAATACAAAGAATATGCTACTCTTCTTCATAAAAATCTTTATGAAAAAGATTCTCTGCAACAACAAAAAGCACTTCCTCTGTTTGCCTGCTTCTCTACAGAAGACATTCATGCAACCAGAAAACTTGATGCTAATAAATTTATTAAGTATGCTCAAAAGTCCTCATTTGGTTATTATGAATGTCTGGATGGAAATGGATTCTTTCCATATTGGGTAAAGCGGTTATTAGTATTAAAAGAAGGTAACAAAAATTTAGAAGAGATTGAAATAGTTCGTCAAGCTATAATTAAAGCTCTTGGAGATACTTGCAATATTATCAGAGATATAGAAATACGTCCAAATCAAAAAAAAGTATATTATATATTAACTGATGGAAGAGAGGTTGAAGCCAATTATTTATCTGACGGGCATCGTAGACTGGTTAATATTGTTACGGATCTTGCTTTCAGATGCGCATTACTAAACAGAGGAATCTATGGGTTAGAAGCTTGCTCCAAAACTAAAGGAACTGTCTTGATTGATGAAATTGATCTTCATTTACACCCTTCATTACAGGCTTGTGTATTCAAAGCTCTACGCAAGGCTTTTCCTGAATTGCAGTTTATAGCTACAACACATGCACCAATGGTAATGTCAGGTATAGAAAGTAATGAAGAAAACATTGTATATAAATTGAGATATTCAGCCTCAGGAGGTTATAAAATTGATGAGACACAAACTTACGGGATGGACTCTTCCACTATTACAAATATTGTTTTAGGGCAAACTCCCAGAGATGCAAATGTAGATAAAGAACTGGAACTTCTATTTGGTTATATTGATGAGAATCAATACAAAGAAGCACAAAGCAAACTTTCTGAAATGAGAGAAAAATTTGGCGATAATTTACCGGAATTATCAAAAGCTGAATCAATGTTGAATTTTATGATGGATGATAATGAAGACGATAACGAAGAGTAAGGAACCAAAAGAATGGACTGAATATCGATTAACTCCTAATACTGATTATCAGTCTATACCAGAATTACGTCAATCCCTGTTGGAAGAGCAAGGATATATTTGCGCATACTGCATGCGCAGAATCCCTCATAAGGATGGAAATAGTAATGAAGATTCTCGTATAGACCATATATTAAGTCGCGAAAACCACCCTGATAAAAAACTAGATTACCAAAACATGGTAATTTGTTGTCCTGGTGCAATTTCAGAAGATTTTCATTGTGATAAATCAAAAGGTGAAAAAGATGTTACTTTTTCACTCTTTAATGATTCTTTAGTTCAAACTATTAAATATCATACCAAATCCGGTAAGATTGAATCGTCAAATCCAACATGGAATACAGAAATCAATGACATTCTGAATTTAAATAACGAGAAATTAAAAGTTAACAGACAGGAAGCACTAAACGGGATTATAGAGTCTTTGAATGGTAAACACTGGAAAAGTGTTGATATACGAAAGAAACTTATAGAATGGGACAGTAAAAATAAAAAAGGAATGTTTAAACCTTACTGTGGAATAATAGTGTGGTATTTAAATAAGAAACTGAAACTAATTAATGAGCGTTAAGCGCTATTAGACTCAATATATTTGTTACTTAATGCTATAGAGATAGCTTTGAAGAACAGCTATATAGTTTTAAAGTCTGTCAGAAATAAGCCAAAAGGCAGAAAAGAACTATTAACAGAAAAAGGTTTGTTACTTATACAAGCTCTGGACAATAATAAATAATATTGCAGAAAATATGGTACGTCCGAACAACAGATTTATAAAATAGGATGCATTCAAAAAATACTCTTGAATATCTGCAATTATGGAAACGCTTAAACAATACCAATTTAAAAGGGGGCGAATTCGACCCCTTTTTAGCAGTAGCAGGAAGCAATTCTTTTACTATTTCAAGAGATTAAACTAGAGAATACCATTACCCAAATATTCAATGCTATAGAAAAAGCTTTAAGTAATGGCTACACTGTTTACATTACCAATTACGGTTCTTTCCAACTCTCTGTACAATTCCTTGAAGATTTTTATCCCGAAGAACCTCATCGCGCCGAGAGTATTGAGGTAAAAAGTGTTAATTTCCGGGCTTCTACAAAGATGAAGAAGCGGATTGGGGTTAATTTCAAGCCATTATACATATGATTAACTGTCAAAAATCTATTATTCATAACAATATTTACACAAAAGACCATCCATATAATAATATTATTATATGAATGAGAATATTACAACAATGTCAATAATTTATTTTTTAAGTTAAATTTTTTAGTTAACTTTGAAGCGAATATTTATAAATATGAAATTGCATTACAATAAATATTATAACAACTGTATCATTCCCTTTTAACTAAAAAAAAAACTTATGAATTTCACCCTAAATGCTTTAAATAACTTTTTAACTTACTTTTGTTGTGGTTCTATATTTTTTATTTTTTTTATCTACTTCAAATATCTATTGAAAGTAAAGACGTTTAAAGATAAACTTAATAAAACAAACGAGACAGCAAATATTGATTTCTTAGAAAATGGTCAGTTATCTTCAATATGGAAAGAATATAAAAGAACATTTTGTTACGATGTTAATGGTATTCAAAAAACAGATGTTGAGGCAGAAGATTTATTTTATATCAATTCAGTACTTAATTCACTCAATATTAATCCGAGAACAATCATGGCTGCATCTGGAATTCTGGTTGGACTAGGACTCTTAGGTACATTTATCGGTTTAACTGTTGCAATTAAGTGTATTGACACCTCTTCTTCTGAAAATCTAATGGCAAGTATTAATGGATTATTAGGAGGGATGTCCACTGCTTTTTTTACTTCAATTATTGGCATGACTTGCTCATCTATAATTATTGTTTGCGAAAAAAAATGGTATAACAAATTACAAAAAAGTCTTAATGTAATTTGTTCCTCACTAGATGAAAAATATTACATTTCAAGATATCAGATGTACAAAATAGATCTAAAAAAGCAAAACGAATTTCTAATAAATGCTTTTTCTCACAAAGACAGAAATGGCAATGATATAACGCCAGGTGCTATACTAAGAGATATATATGAAGAAACATCTAAACAGTCTGCCGCTCTTGGACATTTTACTTCTGATTTATCCGAAGCTATTAATAATGCAATGGATGCGACGCTCTCTAATCAGCTGGAAACAAAAATTGTTCCTTTAATTAATATACTAGCTAATAAAATTGATCAACTTTCAGCAAATATACAAGCGCCAGCTGATGATATGACTAAAGCTGTAGTTGACGATTTAAAGAAAAGTATGGAGGATATGATGGAAGGATTCAAATCTAGTATATCATCTTCCGCTACAGGACAAATGGATAGCCTTGCTATAAAATTAAATCAGGCAGGTGATGCACTAAACAGCTTCCCTGAATCACTTAACGCAATGCAAAAAAGTCTTATGGGAGGGTTTGAAGATATTCGTAATATGGTTTCGGATATTAGTACGCAGTCTTCTAATGCTAATCAAGAGGCTTTGAATTGTATAATGAATGAACTTAATGGGACTATAAGCAATGTGAAGAACATTGTTACTGATTTATCTAATACTGCAGCTACAAATTCAAGCAAAGCTATTGAACAGATGAATGAACAAGTAGACATAGCAACAAGAACAATGGCCAATATCCTCGAAGAAGTAAAGAATACTGTAAATGGAATTAATGAAGGACACCACGGCTTATTAAATAAGCAACAGCAAAACACACAGGAAACAGAAGATCTAATAAATTCATTCAAGACCGGTGTTGCAAGAATGAAAGAGGTAAATGATCAGGTCGTAAATACTATTAATCAATATTCTCTACTACAAAGTGAAGCACAAAAAGCAACAGAGCACCTTAGTAATGCATCAGGAAATATGTCTCTAATTATGGAGCAGTTCCATAAATCTCAGCAGAGTTATCAGGAAGGCATTGCGCATTACCAAAATAAAAATGAAAATACAATAGAAAATATTAGCCTTGCCCTAGATCAAGCAAAATCTATTTCTACAGAATATGCACAGAAATTTGGATTGATTCAAAATGGATTATCCTCTATTTTTAGTGAGATTAACACAGGATTAAACCAATATAGTTCTACAGTAAGGGAAAACACTCAAAAATACCTGGATTCTTATTCCAATTCATTGACAACAGCTACAAGTGCTTTATCAAATGCAATGGAACGTCAAAATGATATTGTAGAAGAGTTAGTTGATGGATTAGCTCTAATTAAAAAGAATAATTAATGAGTAATAAAAACAAGTATTTTGAGGAAAACGATAATCCGTTTGCTCTTTCCACAGGTGATTTGATGTCATCATTACTTCTTGTATTTGTTCTTCTTTTGCTTGCTACCATGTTGCAGGTTCAAAAAAAAGCAGATTCAGACGACGAAGTAACAAAAAGATATAACAAGGTTAAAACACAACTTTATATTGACCTAAAAAAAGAGTTTAAAGATGATTTAAAAGTATGGAACGCAGAGGTTGACTCAATTGATTTAAGCGTTAGATTCCAAGAGCCCTCTACTCTATTTGACTATAACAAGTCAGATTTAAAGCCAAAATTCATAAGTATTTTAAATAGTTTTTTCCCACGATATATAAAGGTAATAACACAAAAAGAATATAAAAATAATATTGAAGAAATACGAATAGAAGGTCATACTGACAGTTCTGGAGGATATTTCTCTAATATGGAATTATCACAAGATAGGACTCGATCTGTTCTTGAATATTGTCTTTATTATACAAAAATCAATAATAAAGAGAAAGAGTGGTCTCAATTTAAAATAACAGCCAATGGGCTATCCTCTAGTCACCCAATAATAGATAAGGCCACAAAAAAAGAAAACCCAGAACTTTCACGTCGCGTTGAGTTCAGAATACGTACTAATGCTGAAAAACAATTGGAAGAAATAGCAAGAAAAAGAAGCGGTAAAAGATGAGCACAATAAAAGAAATATTATCATTTAATTTCCATGCAGATTATTTTGCACATTCTGCTAATACTATTTTTGCTCACAATCAAGAAAAAACATTCGAATTTAACAACAGAAGATTAGATCTTATTACAGAAAAATATCAGTATGAAAGGGATATCATTGTTGACGAGAAAACAGCAGAAGAACTTCTTAAAAGATTTAATGCAATGTTCAATATATACAATAATGAGAAAACAATTGTAAATACTTTTTCTCTAAAAGAATTAAAGAAGTTTTGCTACTGTATTAATAAATTCAAAGAAAGCCCCAGCAAAATGGAGTTTGCTGCAATTTTACTAGATTCATTTTGGAAAGACAATTTTATAAATGGTTTGCTCAGCTACGTATTAAGTAATTGGGAAATGGGCAATACTGATTCTAATAATACAATCAGAAAATTACTCCTGAAACATTTAAATAATTATACTGGGACTAGAAAGAAGTTTGTGCAACTAAAAAACAATAAAGATTTTTTAGATGTGAGCGGACCTTTGAGAGTAGGCAAATTAATCAGAATGAAAAATTATCCCAAAAAAGAATTTACCAATTTTTTCAATTTACCTGAAAATTGTCTTAGCTATGAGTATTATTCTAAAGCAATTATTACATACTATGAAGGTATTTATTCAGACTTAGCACAACTAAAAGAAATATTAACTATCCATAATAATATAACTACTAACAAAAAGCTTCTCCCTCTTTTTATTAAATATGCCGATAGAAATTATTCAGAAGAAAAACAAGATGAAATGAAAGCTATAGCTATAGCTTTCATTGGTGACCCGGGAGTGAATTCATATTGGGCTCCTTTTGAAAATGCAACTGAAATAGAAATATCAAATCTTAATGATGCAAAGAAAATCGTTAACGAATGGCTTACCCAAAGATTTATAACAGTATTCTTTGAAAAATGTTTTTTAGATCCTGAAAGGAAAAGGTTTTGGCTTAGGTACGCTAAACATATTAATCGATTCAAAATTGTTGGTTCTCTTCTTACTTACCGAATGCTTGAAAGTGATAGTCGAATCAGAGAGGCATTGTCACAAAGATATAAGAAAACCAGCTCTAGTAAAAGAACTACATCAGCGCTAGTTATGTATATTCAAAATCATATTATTATCGAATTTTCGGAAACTGGTGCTGTATACGTATACAAACAGGGTAGTGAAATATCCAAACGAATTGAAAGAATTAGCATTGATTCTACAGATAATCTAAAAGTTCCTTCTTTATCATCAATCGTTTCATCTAACTATGGCTACAACTATTTTTATGATGAAGGACGATTGGTCCATATGGGATATTGGCAAGAGAGAATGGATAAATGGATTCAGTCAAAGTTAAATATATATATATAATATGATACAATGGAGCTATGAAAATAACAACTTCATTTTTTCAATTGAAGAAAATAGTTCTTTTCTATCAGTGGAGAAATGGTGTGAATCCAATAATGAATTATATCTAATAACATTAAAGGTGCTAGTTGATAATGGATTCGGTAAATTCACTAATTTTCAATGCAAAATTCCAGGAGAGAATATCTATGAATTGAGTGACACAGATATGCTCATTCTAGGCCTGCCATCACAATATGAATATGATATCTATATTCAGTCAAAGAACTTCCTAAATGGTACAGACTTTAAATATATAGTTGATTTTTATACCTTTGCACCAGGAGGAAAACGACTTATTGCTTTACGTCAAGGTCCAATAATTGAAATTGATGATAAGAAGTATATACTTAGAGAAGAGCAATATAAATTATGTCAAGCAATTGACGAATTTAATACTCTTGAGACAACAAACTTATCAACAAATAATAATTTCATTACATTTTCCAACATCAAAGGGCTTTCAAAAAAAGCATCAGCAATTCTTGACTTGTATTTAGACGGCGAGAATGTTATTTTTCCTGATAAGATTATAGTCAACCTTAATTATTCTGAGGATGGCCTTGAAATAATACCAACTATAGATTCACCTATAGGTGAAAAATTTACAGAAAAATTTGACAAGAGAAATCAAGTTAAAGATATCTATCCTATTGATGATGATAATGGTGGTAGAATAAGAGTAGTTCTGAAAGAGGAGCAGAAAGAACAGCTAAAGAAAATCAAGGATGAATTTAGACATGTAAGTTCTGCAGCTCAAATAGAACACATTATAGAACAACCAGAGCAATATCTTGACTCCGAAATTTGTGACTTATCTGAGTTCTACAGTGATAGAGTTATTGAGATTGGATTATACAAACCTAAATTCTATCCATTTGTATGTCCTTACAAATCAGAATGGATACCTGGAGTTAAAGTTGTAGACCGCATCAATGGCGCAACTAATCTTTTGTTTCCAAATGAAACGATTGTCGACGAATTTGAAAATATAGTCAACATTGCAGATCAAAAAGGAGAAAAAACAATAACATACCATTCTCTTACTATAGATCTCAATGATGCAAAAAATATTGCCTGTAATGCCAGAGAGCAACTTAAAACAAAAAAAAGACCAGAACAACTTAAAAAAGAAGGATCTAAAGTCTTAATTATTGAAGAAAATGCAGAGCAATTAGGATATCAAATTGATATTAAGGATGTAAATAAGATAGAAGAGTTAAATCTTTATCCAACTAAAGCTTTAAAGGACGAAATAAGACTTAAAGCTCACCAAGAAGAAGGAATTGCTTGGTTACAATATCTCTTTCTTAATAAATACAAAGGATGCCTTCTTGCGGATGATATGGGACTTGGAAAAACATTACAAATCCTTTATCTGATAGACTGGCATTTTAGAAATAAAAATAATGCAGGGAAACCATATTTAATTGTTGCTCCTATATCATTGTTGGAGAACTGGGAGAAAGAATATTCTAAATTCTTTAACAACCCCAAACTTCCTGTCAAGATTGTTCTTTCTTCAGATATTTCTAAGAAATTTGATAAGAATGCTGTAATTGAACTTTCTAACATGCAAATCGTTTTAACCAATTATGAAACGATTCGTTCTTGTCAGTTTAATTTCTGCGCTGTAAACTTCTCTATTGTTGTGCTGGACGAAGCACAAAAAATCAAAACACCTGGCACATTAGTCACAAATGCATCAAAAGCATTGAAAAGTGAATTTAAAATCGCAATGACTGGAACCCCCGTGGAGAACACACTATTGGATTTGTGGTGCATTATGGACTTCTCTGTTCCTGGTCTTTTAGGTAATGCAAAAGAGTTTGCCACTAAATATCAAAAGCCTTTAAAAGACCCAAATACAGATTTAGATCAACTTGGAAAAGATGTTCATTCACGGATGGGCTATTATTTTAAAAGAAGACTTAAAAAAGATGTTGCTAAAGATTTACCTCAAAAATATATCGTTACAAAGAAAGAAATAATGCCCAAGATACAAATGGACAGATACAAAAGTGAAATCAATATATTTATAGAGAGAAGAGAACAAGGCATAATGGAAAAAGGAGCAATTCTAAAGTCTATAATGCGAATCCGAGAAATATCTGACCACCCTTATCTTGTCGACTCTCAAATAGACTCTTATACTCCAGATATCTTAGTAAGTACATCAGCAAAGCTTTTGTCTACAGTTTCTATCTTGAAAGATATAAAAAATAAGAATGAGAAGGTAATTATCTTTGCCGAGAGAAGAGAAACGCAAAAAATGCTACAAAAAATAGTCAAATATTATTTCCAATTTTCGCCAAGTATTATAAATGGCGATACACCTAGCTCACCAGATCTTTATAACAAATCCATCCTTAGCAGACAACAAACAATCGACTATTTTCAAACCGTTATAGGTTTCAATGTTATAATTATGTCACCACTTGCTGCAGGTATGGGATTAAATGTGACTGGTGCCAATCACGTAATTCATTATAGCCGACATTGGAATCCAGCAAAAGAAGAGCAGGCTACAGATAGAGCTTATAGAATTGGGCAAACAAAAGATGTCTATGTATATTACCCAATGGCTGTATCAGATGAGTTCAGTTCTTTTGATGAGACTCTAGATAAGCTATTACATAAAAAGTCTATGTTAGCTTCAGTAACTCTATTCCCAACAGAACAATCAGAAGTGAAACAAGATGAGCTATACGAAAATATCTTTGCAAAACAATTTGAAAATATTGATAAAGGTTATACATTCGAAGATTTAGAACACTTTGAACCACTTTTCTTCGAAGCTTTCACTGCTGCTTATTATAAGAAACTTGGGTATAATGTTATTCTTACTCCAAAAAGCAATGATCGAGGAGTTGATGTCATAGCATTAGGGCAAAAAGACAATTTACTGATACAAACCAAACATAGTAAAAATCCAATTGGATCGGATGGTGTAGGACAAATTTGTATGGGCAAAGGAGCTTATGAAGCAAAATGGAAAAATATAAAATTCAAAACTGTATTATTTACTAATTCAATAGTAAACAATAATACAAAGATGATGGCTGAAACAAATAATGTAATTTGTGTTGAATCTAATGAAATAAAAAAATTTATGCTAAATAATAGAATTACTTATAACGATGTTCAACAATGCGAAATGAGCAGAATGGCTTCTATTTTTTAAAGTACTAAAAAAAAACAATCTTACTAAAAAATCTTTTTGGGGAACTTCGCCCGACAGAACAGAATAACATAGTGCAAAGAAACATTTTGAAATAGTAAACCCCGTGATAATAAATCTTTCACTCATGAGAAAAACAATCGCAATCATCATCTGCTTAATTATTACATCTGGTTTTGCAGCATGCAATAACACAAAGAAGATACAAGAAGAAACAATTAACAAAGACACAATAACTCTTTCAAAAGAAGAGAAAGAATTGTGTATATCTGCTTTAAATAGATATATTGAATTCGATGAATTAACAGCAGAGAAAGCAGAAAAAACGGCAAATTATATTGAATCGAATATATTAAATAAAAATAGCGGCTCAGAAAATAATAAGGATTCCTATAGAAAAAATATAGACTCAACAACTGTAATAGCCAAACAAGCAATTGATCTTTTAAACAACAATCGATTAAATGAAGCTGTTAAATTGCTGGATTCAAACATTAACAAGTTTCATTCGCATCCGGCAAACACATTAGACACAGAAAACGAGCTACATATTGCTCTATACATTTTGTATCAAACATGTTACTCTGAAAAAGTAGCCTTCAAAAAGGCTATAGAACTTGAAAAATTTACTAAGCTTCATTTCCAGACTTTAGAAGAATTTAGCGGAGAAATGAACCCTGGATATCCTGCTTTCTTAGCTGATTTTGCCTCATTATACTATCAGGCAGAAGACTATTCTGGTTCAATGAATATTCTACAAGAGTTACTTCCTCTAATAAAAAAATCATCTGGTGAAAAGAGTGAAGCATATAACAGTATTATCAAAGAACTTATAGATTGCTCAGAGAAAGCTGGACTTTCTAACCAAACTAAGAAATATAATGATGAATTGAAACGAATAGAAAAACTGTAATATTGGCGTGATAAATCAATAATATGGCGCGATAAATTCTGAGAATGGCGTGATAAATTCTGAAATAGTGTAATTATAGAATATTGCTGCCCAAAGAAAACAGGTAGCTATTATTTAAAGGAAGAAAATATCTGCATCAAAATAGATAAAATTTGAATATACAATATTTATCCTTATATTTAAAAAAATAAAATATATTTTTGCCTTACTGAATTTTATAAAAATTGATCGTAATATCTCTTTTGAATATATATCTATATGGGTATATTGTCAAAAGAGTAATGCCTGTAAAATAAACAAAATAAATATAAATGGAATATACAGCTCAGGAACTATACAAGATACTTAATGACTCTGACGAGTGTTATTTTATTGAAGCAAAAGGTGGAAGCGAAAGCTCTCATTCTGTAATGGAAAGTGTATGTTCTTTTAGCAATGAACCCGGATTAGGCGGCGGATATATATTGATGGGCATTGCAGAGGATAAAGATTCGCTTGTACCTCAATATAAAGTATTGGGCGTTAGTGATACTGATAAATTCCAGAAAGACATTGCTACTCAATGTAAACAGATGTTCAATATTCCTGTGTATCCCCAAATATCTGTTGAGAATATTAATGGAAAAAATGTAGTAGTAGTTCACATTAAAGAGTTATCCGACAGACAAAAACCGCTATACTTTAAATCGGATGGTATTCCTCATGGTATAATGAGAAGAATAGGCTCTTCTGATTTACATTGTACTGAAGATGATTTACAGGTTTTCTACAGAGATAATATACAATCTTACGATCAGACAACAATAACCGGAACCGATATTTCACAAATAGACGAGGCTGCGATAAAAAGATACAGGACATTAAGGAGTGAGGTAAACCCTGCAGCTGAGGAATTAACGTATGACGATGCTGAATTGTTAGAAGCATTGGGCTGTTTAAGCGATAACAAAAAAGAACTGAATCTGGCAGGAGTATTACTTTTTGGAAACTCTAAAGTTCTGAGAAGTAAACTGCCTATGATGCGGGTGGACTATATACGCGTACCGGGAAACCAATGGGTGGAAAATCCGGATGATCGCTTCATAACTACGGATATGAGGGGACCATTGATTTTGTTAGTTTACCGACTAATAAACGCCATCAATGACGATTTACCCAAAGGATTCTTGTTACCCGATAATTCATTGCAGGCAAAATCGGTAGGATTGCCAATAAAAGCCTTACGGGAAGCTATTGTAAATGCTTTGATTCACAGATCATATAGAGTACATCGCCCTACTCAGGTAATAAGATATGATAACCGCATCGAAATTATTAATCCAGGATATTCTTTAAAAGCAGAAGATCAATTGGGGAAGCCGGGCAGTGAGACAAGAAACCCATTTATTGCATCTGTTTTTCATGAGACTAACCTTGCTGAGACAAAAGGTACAGGAATTAGAGCCATGCGAAAATTGATGATTGATGCTCATTTAGCCCCTCCTACTTATGAATCAAGCTATGAGAATAATCAATTCACAATGCGTCTTTTACTTCACCATTTCCTTGATGAAAAAGACATTCAATGGCTTGGAAAGTTCACTTATATATCGCTTAATGATGTACAAAAACAGACACTTATTTTTGTCAGAGAAATAGGTGCAATTGACAATCGCACCTATAGGCAAATGGCTGATAGCGATATATCAAAAGCTAGTTCTGAATTGAGATATTTAAGAAACCAAAATTTATTAAGTAGCAAAGGAAAAGGAAAATCAACTTATTATGTTGCCGGGAGTTTACTTATTGAAGCAATAAGTGAGATTGGTTCAATTAGCGATGGAGGTGGTTCAATTAACTACGAAGGTAGTTCAATTAGCAATGAAGGTGGTTCAATTAACTACGAAGGTGGTTCAATTAGCGATGGAGGTGGTTCAATTAACTACGAAGGTGGTTCAATTAGCAACGGAGGTGGTTCAATTAGCGATGGAGGTGGTTCAATTAGCAAAGAAGAGTTACTTAAAGAACTACCTAATGAAATAATAGAACTTATTATTTCTATAAAGGGAAAAGAGCGTAATGCTAAAAAGATAAAAGAAGTGATTCTTTTAATATGTACCCTGAGAGCTTATAAGTTATCAGAAATTGCATTAATAATACAACGAGGAGAGAAGTATATAAGTAATAAGTTTATTAAACCAATGCTCGACTCTGGTGAATTGAATTTTTCTATTCCTGAGATGAGAAACCATCCCGATCAGGGATATATTACTCAACTTATAAAGAAATAAGAATTCTGTCTTTGTAAGTTGAGTAATTTATAATCAGAAAACATACATATTTTAAAATGAAAAAGAAAACTGTTATAAGAATTTGTATTATAATTGCTTACTGCATCTTTATAAAAATAATGTTCAGTATTGGAGTAGTAAAGAAATACGATGATTTATTTGCGATATTATTTGTATTACTACCTTTATTCTTTAAATTCTTGATTAAAAGAAGCAAGATTTAAAGAGCAATTATCTTTCATTAATTACAAGAAAATGCAGGTTTTTATGTATCTTTACTTAAGAAATATAGCTTCCTATTTGATTAATGTCATTTTGTAAAATCTAATCTTGTTCAATAAGTATTCTAAAATGATTATATGGAGTTGCTTTAAGACGCAAGGGTCCAGATAACTTTGCTTTCTGTAAGCTGCTCACCGGTTTTGGGATTTCATTATGTTTCGGATATAGGGTTAAAATGTTTCAAAACAGGCTTATTTCTTAAGATAGAACTCTGGTGTTATATTTGATATTTTATACACGGAATCATGTCGTAAATTAAGCTCACCTAAAATAAGCAAAGCCGATTTGAGTTCTATCTTCATAAGAGCAGAATAACGGGATTTCGGTATAGTGTCTGACTGAGTAAGACCGGCCTTCTTCATTTGTACAGTTAATAATGAGTCCAGATTAAAGCTGTAAAGCATTGCGCCTTTTTCTGAATATAAATCAAGATGGTTATCTACGTTATTGAAATACATAGCGTCCGATTTATTAAATTCGTAAATTTTATTCAGAGAACGATATCCTTGCAGTGAAACAGGTTCCAATAATTGTATGTCCAAATAGGTAGTAGGTACTGCTACTTCTACCTGAGGTCTGTTACTTTGAGAAATCCGCTCTATATCTATAGCTCTTATGCCGGGTATATAGGTCACTACACCAAACAACAGGATGGTAAGTAATGTTACATAAAGATATCTACCGGTTCGGTTTGTAAGAAACAATATTGCGGTTAAAGATATCACTAGTCCGGCTATCAGTAAGTACACCCGCTCTTCGGTAAATCCGTATTGATTAATTCTGTATATGGTAGCTATCCAGAACATTATATATGCAGGAAAAACAATAAAGCTGGCTTTGTTATAAAACCATTTATACGGACATTTATTTACTAGCAGCACACATCCTTTCAGGAAAAACAGACCAATAGAAAATGCCAGAACAATGGCTGCAACACCTCCCTTAGGAAGCGACCATACAAATGCTATCTTGATAAAATAGAGATAAAGAATGACTGTGTAGATTAGTAATACCGGAGATAATACATAATTGAGCAATATATCTGTAAGCTTGTTAGCTATTATCTTATCTGATTTATCGTAATGAAAGTAGATGAATAAGGATGGAAAGATAACCATGGATACTGCATATCCCGAATAATGGAAAAATCGGGAATCGCCGGACTTCCATATTTCAAATATATATTGAATGCAAAAATAGACAGAAGAAAGCAATGCATAGGTTATTGCAGATAATACAAATGCATAAAGCAAAGAGCGTAACAATTGCAAGACGCTATCCATGAAAGAAGCATTTTCTTTATGCCACCCTGAAGCCAGATAGGTTCCGGTGAGAACTCCAATAGTTACACACAAAAAGAACTCTTCACTTTCCGGTTTATGGAGCCATAGAAGAGGAATAATCAATAATACACACCCGTAATACATCCACCGTATCTGTTTTTTCTCGGCAAATTTATTCAGCGTATACGCTATAATCATCAGCATAGGGAAATAGTAATAAAGTGATTCTCCCTGCTTTATTACTTTTTCGAACAACAAAACATTGATTACGTAGCAGATCAGTGCAATAAGTAATTCTACCGGATTAGAGCGTATTGCCTCATACCACTTAGACAATATGTTTCTCATAGATTTTTTCATAATACAGCGTGTGTTATTCTATTATGTTTAAGTACGAAGAAACGAATAATTATACAAAAAGCAATAAATTTCTTCATATTTAACACAATAGACGCTGCTTATAAGATGATGAATAGCCTCATCTTTGTCGCTTCACATATTCTGATGGAGATACTCCATATTCGTCTTTAAAGCATTGTCTGAAGTAAACTACATTGTTGAACCCTACTTTATATGCTATTTCCGAGATTTTGCTTTCTCCCTCCAAAAGCAATTTCACAGCATTTTGCAACTTCACTTTGCGAATGTATTCATTGGTAGACATATTAGTTAATGCTTTCATTTTACGATAGAGTGTAGAACTGCTCATACACATTTTATCGGAAAGGTAAGTTACATCTATTTTATCGGAACTAAGATCTGCTTCGATATATTGAGTAACTTTATTGATGAATTCATTATCTAATTTATTTAATGTATTGCTTACCGGTTCTTGCTTTATAACGATGTTTTTATTTCCGGAAAACAGCACAGCCAGCTGCTTTCTTGATTCCAACAGGTTATTAACTCTGCTCCGCAACAAACTGGCACTAAAAGGTTTGGTTAGATATGAGTCGGCCCCAACGGTGTAACCATATTCTTTATCCTGCATAGAATCTTTCGCCGTAAGTAAAATGATGGGGATATGACTGGTACAAACATCTTGTTTCAGCTTTTTACATAACTCAACACCATCCATTCCCGGCATCATAATGTCACTGATGATAATATCCGGAATAATAGTAAGAGCTTTTTCCAAACCCTTTCTTCCGTCTTCGGCTGTTACTACTTCAAAATCTTCAGAGAAAGTATCACTTATGTATTCACGGATATCCTGATTATCTTCAACTACCAAGAGTATTTGTTTTTCTGTATTAAAGTCTTCTTCTGCAGTTTCTTCCACGACTGCTGTAACTTCCGGTTCTTCTTCTCCCTCCGGCTCATCTGTACGCAAGGCATTTGGATATGTGTTGTTAGTCTGGAGTCTGACGAAAAAGTCGCTTCCTTTTCCCACTGTACTTTCTACCCATATTTCTCCCTGGTGCAATGTTGCAAGATTCTTCACTAAAGCTAGTCCTATTCCCGTACCCGAAGCTTGATGCTTACTATTTACCTGATAATAACTTTCAAAAATTCGGGATAAAGCTTCAGCCTCTATTCCATGTCCGGTATCGCTGACTTTTATTTCGGTATATTCCACCTGATCTTTAACTGTAGAGTATAAAGAGATGGTTATAGAACCTTTTTCAGTGTATTTAATGGCATTCGATATAAAGTTGTCGAGGATAATGGTAATAACCTCCCTATCGAACATCAACGGCATATCCTCTTTCTCTATAACGACATTAAACTCAACATCAGAATTACGATTCAGTTCCTTGTATTTGAGTCCTATCTCCTGAATTAATTTTGCTATGTTATTTCTGGATACACATAGTTTGCGGTTCTGTGTTTCTGTCTTTCTGAATTCAAGTATCTGATTGATCAGATTCAACAGACGAATGGCACTTTGATGTATCACTGAAATCTTGCGAAGCTGCCTGGTTTGAAGAGACTTTTCTTTCATCAGATCTTCAAGTGGACCTAAAATAAGGGTTAATGGAGTACGCAATTCATGCGTGATATTGGTATAAAATCGCAATCGTTCATTATTCAATTCCTGTTCATGTTCATGTTTCTTTCTCTCCATTTGGTAGGAACTTCTCCAGCTAATTCTTCTTTTATAGGCATATAAGGAAATATAAACCAATGTTACAAAGAGTATAAAATAGAGTGACTTTGCCCACCAGGTAAGCCAGAAAGGAGGTGCTATGTGAATAAATACAGAGATAGCCTCATTACTCCAATCCTGATTATGAAGGCGTGCTTTTATCTGGAATTCATAATCTCCGGGAGCCACATCTAGGAAAGTAACACTGTTGTGTCCTTCCTCTAATGTATACCAGGAATCATTTACCCCCTTAAGTATATAAGTGTACTCTACCTGATTGTTCAATGAATAGTCCAGTTCATTAAAAGCAATGCTGAAACTGTTTTGTTTATAATTTAGATCTATATGTTTATTGCCTCCCAAAGGGATAACCTTTTCATCATGCTCCAGGGTGGAAAGCTTATTGTATATTTTCACCTCCGATATAACCGGATGAGGATATTCTCTGCCATCAGTAAACTGTTCAGGATTGAAGTAACAAACTCCACCCAGAGAACCAAAATAGATGAATCCGTCTTTGTCTTTTGTTATAGATCCACTCATGAAATTACCGGCAGGAATGCCATCTGAAATATCGTAATTCTCGAATTTTTTCTTTGCTTCGGAATATTTACTGAGTCCCTTATTGGTACTAATCCAGATATTCTTTTTATTATCTTCAGTAATGGCTCTGATGTGGCTATTGACAAGTCCGTCACTTCTTTTAAATGTTCTATAATTATAATTGCTCATAGACGGAAATAGAACCAAGCCATCTCCTGTTGCTACCCAGATTCTATTTCGTGAGTCTCTGAATATGTAATTGATTGTATTTGAGCAGAAGCCGGAATAATCATCGAACTTCTTCAGAAGTTTCATCTTTGGAGAATAAATTCCAAGACCATTTCCAAACGTACCAATCCACATCCGACCTTTAGAATCCTGAAAGATGCTTCTTACCAAATCTCCCTGAAGTCCACTGTTCTTTGAATTATAAGCAGTGATTTTCTGCTGATCTTGCAAATTGATGAAATAAATTCCCTCACTACTTCCAACCCAGAGATTATGATGTAAATCTTCGAAGAAACAACGGACATCGAGTTTGCTTTTTCCTCCCAGAACAATTTGTTTGAACTGCTTGCTCTTGTTGTTATAGCAGTTAACACCTCCAAGATAAGTTCCAATCCAGACATTATTCTGAGAATCATTAAACATAGACAATACGGCATTGTCACTCAATTGTCCGTTCTCTTTATTAAAAATGGCTATACGTTTTCCTTTCTCAAAAACATTAATTCCTCCGCCATCGGTTCCTATCCATGTTTTGCCTTGTTTGTCAGTACACATTCCCCAGGCTACCTTATGGCTAAGCTTACTGTTTTTACCCAGTACAGGATTGTAGCTTAAAGTATTAAATAATGGAGGATTATTGCTTATAAAATTAATGCCACCACCATACGTACCAATCCAGATGTTATGGAATGAGTCCTGAAAAATGCTGCGCACTGTTGAAGCGGATAACTGGTATTCATCATCTCCGGAAGGTATATGCCTAAAGCTTACCTTATCTGCTGACATGATAGAGAGTTGGCGAATATCAAGGATAAAGATGCCTTCGAATTCTGTAGCTATCCATAACTGATTATTATTTATTTGCTGAATGGAGTAGATGGAATTTAGTTTGGGGGAAAAGAAAGCTGAATTGTTATTTCTAAAGACCGTAAAATTGTTTCTATCCGGATTAAATAAAGCTAATCCGCTATTTGTTCCTACCCAGATATTATTATTACTGTCTCTAAAAATGCATCTTACTTCATTGCCGGGAATACTTGTGGGATCCTGAGGATTATTCTTAAAATTCCGGACTCTCTTATTACTTAATGACAGGATACTTAAACCTTCATTTACATGACCTATAAACAGGTTACGATCATTGTCTTCCATAACTGTCCACACATTTTCATTTCTCAGCCCTGATAAAGTGGATTTATTGTAATGGATAAACTTTTTCGTTTTCTTATCGAAATAATCTACTCCACGATAGTAAGTACTGATCCATAAATTACCATCAGCAGCGTTGGTTACAGAAGTAACATCGTTTGTTATAAGGCTATTCTTGTCTGATGGATTCTTTTTATAGACAGTAAATGTGTTATTATTATAATTATAAGCATTCAGACCGGAGCGTTGAGTTGCTATCCAGATAATGCTATCTACCTTATCTGCATAAACACAATTTAGTTCATTGCCGCTGATGCTTGGAGATTGTGTAGAGTATTTATAGTAATTAATAAAACGGGTACCATTAAACTTATTTAAGCCTTCTTCAGTCGCAAACCAAAGAAAGCCTAATTTATCCTGAGTTATACTTAATACATTATTATTTGATAAACCAAATTCAACTCCCAAGCGTTTTATTGTGTAAGGTTGAGCCATTAATAGAGTTGTCAAGCCTACCAAAATTATAAATAACACTCGTTTCAGTTTGTCTTTCATATCATAAATTCTTAGTAATGACAAATATAGCAATTAAATCCTTCAATATAGAATAGTAAATCATGCATTGCACGATTTACAATCTATCAATGCACGATTTTTTATATATCGATTTATTCGCCTGATCTATATTTGCCGCAAAACAACTAAGAGTTAAATCTTAAATTAATGTATTATGAACAAAAAACAGCTAACAGGCTTAATGTCATCTTTCTTGCTGTCCTGCATTTTGGTGGGTTGCAGTAGTGACGATTTTAAAGATGTAGATGGAAAGGCTCCTACTATTGAATTAGTAACTGATCACATCCAGAGCGAAGTGGGCAGAGCATTTAAAATCTCTGGTACGATTACCGACAACGATGGTATTCAAAGCATTCGCTTACAAAATGAAGAACTCGATTTAGACAAAACAATCGACTTGTCTGATATCTATGATGAAACACTTACCTCCTATGATTTAGATTATTCATTTAAAACTCCTTCTACTTTAACTGGGGATAACTTTGCAATTAGAGTTACTGTTACCGATTTAGGCGGACGCAGTACCGAACAGACTATCTTACTTACAATGGATGGCGACTTTACAAATCCTACATTTACTACAGTACCTGATGCTAACATTACAGTATTGATTAAGACTCAAACAAAACTTAATCTACGTTTCAGCGTACAGGACGATAAAGCATTGGATCATATTAATATTTCAATTCCAACATTGAACTATAACAAAACAGTAGCTGTAACTGGCAAAACTTACAATTATAGTGATGTTGTATCAATGCCTTCAGAGGTTGGAACCTACACACTTACTATTTCTGCAGTAGACAAATTCAACCTGACAACTACTCAAAACTGTACTATCAATGTTTCCGAAATGCCTGATTTTGAGAAGATGTATCTCACAGACGTATCAGATGCGACTTTATTAAATAGTGATGTATTTGGGGTTCCTTCTATAATAGACCATACCCTACTACACCAGTATTCCGTCCGGAAGAATCATGGGTAGATAACAAATACAATAACTATCAGCGTTCTTACAACAACCAGGTTTGGAACCCAGCCGCTTCATTGGCCAGACAAAACTATTCAAGTGATGAATATGGTTTGTTGATGACTCCGTATATTTCTGTAGAACCTATCAAAGGTTTGACTTTACGTTCACAATTTGGTGTAAACGCTACATTCCGTATCTCTGATACTTTTATTCCTAAATTCTATATTGATAATCTGGAACAACAGGAACTAAGTTATGTAGAACGCAAGTTTAATACTCAGGTTGACTGGAACTGGACAAATACAGCCAATTATATGACTACCATCAATAAAAAGCATAATATTAATGCAATGGTGGGTTATACAATGGAAAAATTCTCTAACTACTGGTTAACCGGTTCTCGTGAGAACACAGCAAGTAACATCATTGAGTTGCAACAAGTAAATGCCGGTACACAAAGTCAAAAGGCTAGTGGTACTGATCAATATACTACACTGCTTTCATACCTTGGACGTGCAATGTATAACTATGATGGCAGATACTATTTAACAGCATCAGTGCGTGTTGACGGTTCTTCTCGTTTCCCTGCAGGAAGTAAATATGCTACATTCCCTGCTGTATCTGCTGCATGGAGAGTTTCAGGCGAAGATTTCATGAAAGATCAGGAATTTATCAACAACCTGAAGGTCCGTCTTGGATGGGGACGTGTTGGTAATCAAAATATTGCAAACTCTGCTTATCTTACATTGATGGGGAATGCTGATTATGTACTTGGTGGCAATCGTATTATTGGTAGTGCGGTTAGCTCTGTTGGTAATACTTCTCTGCGCTGGGAAACTGTAGAAGATCACAATATTGGTCTTGATATGAGTATTCTTAATAACCGTTTGAGTATGACAGTTGATCTTTTCCAAAAGAAGTCAACCGACATGCTTTTGCAAAAAGAAAACTTATTGATTTTGGGTTACCCAGACTGGAATAGCCGTGTATGGACAAATGTTGGTAGTATGAAAGCTACAGGATGGGAAGTTTCATTAAACTGGAATGATAAGAAAGGCGACTTCAGCTATGACCTTGGTGTTAATCTGTCTTCAGTAAAAAACAAGATTATTAAACTTGCGGGAGATGCTCCTCTTTATACTAAAGATCTGAACTCAGGAAACTACATTATTCGTAATGAAGAAGGTGGAGATCTAAGTGGTTTCTACGGATATACTTGTGACGGTATTTTCCAGAACAAAGCAGATGTAAATGCTCATACCGACGAACATGGTACATTGATACAACCTTATGCAAAACCGGGAGATCTTATCTTCAGAGACCGGAATCATGATGGTGTATTGAATGCAGATGATAAGACTTTCATTGGTAATCCATTCCCAGATTTAATGTTAGGTTTCAACACTCGTTTAGGATATAAGAATTTTGATCTTGTTGCTAACTTCTATGGTACATTTGGTAATGACGTCTTCAATACTACCAAATCACTTTATGCAGGTACATCCGGTTCAAACGTATATGCCGGAACTTATGATAAGGTTTGGCGCGAAGACAATACCGGAGCATCAATTCCACGTCTTTCTGTAAACGACCTTAACAACAACTACACTACTGTATCCAGTTTCTTTGTAGAAGATGGTTCTTATTTCCGTTGCAAGTTACTGCAACTTGGTTACACTTTACCTAAGAACATGATAAAAGGTCTTGGTGTAAGAGTTTCTCTTTCTGCTCAGAACCTGTTTACCATCACAAACTACTCAGGTATGGATCCTGAACGTGCTGCAATGGGTGGTGTTACAGAATCTGGTGTTGATAATATTGGTTATCCGAATCCAAGAACATTCTTGCTTGGAGTTAATTTGAACTTTTAATTGATACTAAAATGAAAAGATCTATTATAGCTTTATCATTGTCTGCAGTACTGACAGCAGGCTTTAGCAGTTGTTCCGACTTTTTGGAGCAACCCGTATTAGGCCAGGAAAACCTGGACACATATTTCCAAAGTGAAAACGATTGTACAAAATCAATTACCGGCTGTTATCAGTCTGTCTTTTATGATGACTGGTGGCAGATTGCAAAATTCTGGAATCTTAGCAGTATGTGTACTGATGATATGTGGATGGGTAACACTTCACAGGATCAGGGAGACTATCTTTCACTGGCTCATTACACCAGCGGTGGTTCCAGTAACGGAGCTGCTCAGAACTTCTGGCAATTTCGTTACAAAGGTATTTATCGTTGCAATGTAGCTATTAACCACATACCCGATGCTCCTATTGCTAATACAGAACTACAAAAGCGACTGGTTGGCGAAGCTAAATTCCTTCGTGGGTACTTCTACTTTGACTTAGCTCGCAACTTTGGTGGATTACCACTTTTATTAACAGAAGCAATGCCTTCTGATATTAAAGGTATTACCCGCAGTAGTCTGGCCGACACTTATGCTCAGGTTGAGAAAGATTTGAAGGATGCAATTGAAGTTCTACCAAAGCGTAGCGCTTTAAGTTCTTCTGATTTGGGTAGAGCTACCAAAGGTGCTGCTCAGGGCTATTTAGCTAAAGTTTATATGTATCAGGAGAAATATGCTGAGGCTGAAGCCTTGTTGAAGGACATTATTGCTTCTGGTGAATATGAGTTATTAAGTGATTTCGGTAAAGTTTGGGCAATTGAATCCAACAACAGCAAAGAGGGCCTTTTCGAGGTACAGTATACATACGATGCAACTTATGGTCTTGGAGCTTCTCTTCCTATTGTTAGCGGATCACGTGATGACTCAGGATGGTCATGGGGATTACCTACCGCTAATCTGGAAAAAGCATTTCTTGATGCAGGCGATAATGTTCGTTTGAAATGGACTATCATCAAGCATGGTGCTACAGAAATAGCAGGTGAAAATAATTTTGCAGGACTATTGGCAGGATACTCTGAAGCTACAAAGAGTGCTTATCCAAACATGTTTGTTGCTTCTCCTGGAAATCATAAATCGGCACGTGTAAGCCGTAAGTTTTATATTCCTGTAAACCAGCGTCCAGCTACATTCAACAAAGGATATATTCCACAGAATCACCGTCTGCTTCGTTACGCTGACATCTTATTGATGTACGCTGAAGTAGAAAACGCACTTGGTAAAGATAGTGAAGCACTTATTTATTTGAATAAAGTTCGTAATCGTGTGCAATTGTCTGATTTAGCTCTTACCGGAACTAAACTTCGTGATGCTATTCGCACTGAACGTCGTTTAGAACTTGCACTGGAAGGTGAACGTCTTTATGATATCCGTCGTTGGAAAGGTGATGATAGCAAACCTTTGGTATGCAGTATTATGGGACCAAACGGATCTTTTGTAAAGGCTAATACAAATCAGGCTACTGCCGATCCTTTTGAATGGGCTAACCAGAAAGAAAATAGCAATAAAGGTTATTATTTCGATGAAAAGCGTGACTTGCTTTTCCCAATTCCTATTTCAGAAGTAACAATGTCTGAAGGAACTATTGAACAAAATCCGGGTTATTAATCAATAATAAGGGTGTAGACAAAGATTGTTTTTATTTCACAAAAATGCTCCTTTCTCTGGAGAAATGAGCATTTTTTAACTTACGAAATAATATGAAAATGAATATATTACTTTTAATAGGTATGTTCTCATTTGCTTCATGTGGAGACAGTGGTGTTGACTCACCTCCGAAAGAAGACGTTAATGTAGACATAACAAAAAATGTGACTATCGATGCCACTGTTACTTATCAAACAATAGATGGTTTTGCTGCCTCTGATTGCTGGGTTCCTAATTATATTGGAAAATATTGGAATAATGACGAGAAGGAGGAAATTGCCAATCTTCTTTTTTCAAAGGATATAAAAAACGGGGCTCCGCAAGGAATTGGTCTGTCTATGTGGCGCTTTAATCTAGGTGGCGGAACAGCAGAACAAGGTAGCAGCAGTGACATTACAGATAAATCTCGCAGAGCAGAATGCTTCCTGCAACAAGATGGAACGCTCGACTGGAGCCATCATCAGGGACAGCAATACTTTTTAGAAAAAGCTAAAAGTCTAGGATGCGAATCTTTTGTTATGTTCAGTAATACTCCCCCTGTAAACTATACAGTAAATGGTAAAGGATATTCTGCAAAAGGAGCTTTTGCTAATTTAAAGGATGATTGTTATGACGATTTTGCCAAATACATGGCAAATGCCCTCTCCTATTTTAAAGAACAAAAAGGAATCAACTTTAATTATATCAGTCCGGTAAATGAACCTCAATATAATTGGGCTTCTCCTTCACAAGAAGGAAGTGGATGGCAAAACAGTGAAGTTAAACGCCTGGCCGTTGAATTGGATAAAGCGCTTACTGAAAAGAGCCTAAACACAAAAATTTTATTGGCCGAAGCCGGTGACTGGGAATATCTGTACAAAGTAAAGACTGATGCCGGACGTAGCGACGTTATACAGAATTTCTTTAATGAGGGTTCTGTAAATTATGTAGGGAATTTAACTCATGTAGCACCTATTATTGCAGGTCATAGCTATTGGACTGATACTAATTGGGCTACTCTTTCTAATGTTCGCAGTCAGGTTGCCACAGCAGCCACTGCTAAAGGTTTGAAGGTTTATCAAACAGAATGGAGTATGATGAGTGATAACTATGAAGATTATCCCGGACACGATAATGCTTCTTATATGGACATCGCTCTCTGCATGGCTAAAGTTATTCATCATGATTTGGCTACAGCAAATGTATCTTCATGGTCATACTGGACTTCCATGGATGTGGAACGCTGGGGACATAAGAACAGATTCTTATTAATAAATACAACTCCTGCTGATGGAGCTTACGGAGATATTGAAAAAAGCGGTACTCATGAGGCAACAAAGACTTTATGGACTTTAGGAAATTACAGTCTATTTATTCGTCCCGGTTACCAGCGAGTGAACTTAACAGTACAGAATGCTTCAAATTCATTCTTTGGTTCTGCTTACCTTTCACCTCAAAAAGATAAATTGGTAGTAGTATACACTAATCTTACTACTAAAATAATTGGAGTAGATCTTTCATTGAACGGACTATCCAAGAAGGCATCTAGCGTGAAACAATACACAACTAATTCTTCATCTGATTTATCAGAAAAAGTACTGAGCTCAAATAACAGCGATATTCAGCCAAAATCTGTTGTAACAGTTGTTTATGATTTTAAATAATATATGCGATGAATAGAATAACATCTTTTATACTCACCGTAATTCTTTTAATATCTTGTGCAGCTAATGTACAATCTCAATCGGGAGGAACATTCAAAGCAGGCAAGAACACCTTCCTGCTCAACGATAAGCCTTTTGTTATTAAAGCAGCGGAGATACACTATCCGCGTATTCCCGATGCTTATTGGGAGCAACGCATTGAGATGTGTAAATCGCTTGGAATGAACACCCTTTGTCTGTATGTGTTCTGGAATCTGCACGAACAGAATCCCGATGAGTTCGATTTTACAGGCAACAAAGACATTGCCCGTTTCTGCCGTCTGGCTCAGAAACACGGCATGTATGTTATTGTTCGTCCCGGTCCGTATGTTTGTGCGGAATGGGAAATGGGCGGACTGCCCTGGTGGTTGCTTAAGAAGGACGTAAAACTCCGTACGCTTGATACCTATTATATGGAGCGTGTGCGCAAGTTTATGAAGGAAATCGGTAAGCAACTGGCTGATCTGCAGATTACCCGTGGTGGTAATATCATCATGGTTCAGGTAGAAAACGAGTACGGTTCTTATGGCACAGACAAGCCTTATGTAAGTGCTATCAGAGACATCGTTCGTGAATCGGGCTTTACCGAAGTTCCTTTGTTTCAGTGCGACTGGAGTTCTAACTTTACCAATAATGCATTGGACGATTTGTTGTGGACTGTAAACTTTGGTACTGGTGCCAATATTGAGAGTCAGTTCAAGAAACTGAAAAGTCTTCGCCCGGAATCTCCACTGATGTGTAGTGAGTTCTGGTCGGGATGGTTCGACCACTGGGGACGCAAGCACGAAACCCGCGATGGTGCAACAATGGTAGCCGGCTTAAAGGATATGCTTGATCAGAATATCTCTTTCAGTCTGTACATGACTCACGGAGGTACCACTTTCGGTCATTGGGGAGGTGCCAACAATCCGGCATACTCAGCCATGTGTAGTTCTTATGATTACGATGCTCCGATCAGCGAAGCCGGATGGACAACACCGAAGTTCTGGCAACTGCGTGAACTTCTTTCTAAATATGTAGCTCCGGGTGAGAAACTGGCCGATGTACCTGCAGCTTATCCGGTTATTGAAATTCCGGCAATCAAGTTCGAAGCTGCTGCTCCTTTGTTTGCAAACCTTCCTGCTCCAAAGAAGAGTGTGGATATCAAGCCAATGGAACAGTTTAATCAAGGCTGGGGAACAATTCTTTACCGCACAACGTTGCCAAAGGTAAAAGCCGGAACAACATTGCTTATTACTGAAATGCACGACTGGGCTCAGGTTTTTGTGAATGGTAAACTGATTGGCCGTCTGGATCGTCGTCACGGAGAAAACAGCGTAACGCTTCCTGCCTTGAAGGCCGGTGCCAGACTGGATATTCTGGTGGAAGCAATGGGACGTGTAAACTTTGATAAGTCTATCCACGACCGTAAAGGTATTACCGAAAAGGTAGAATTGCTTTTAAATGGCAATGCGGTAAACTTGAAGAATTGGACAGTCTACAACTTCCCGGTTGATTACAAATTCGTTCAGAATAAGAAATATACTGCAAAAGGCAAACAGACTATGCCTGCTTACTACCGTACAACGTTCAATCTGAAGGAAATAGGAGATACCTTCCTTGATATGCAGACCTGGGGTAAAGGAATGGTTTGGGTAAACGGACATGCCATGGGTAGAATCTGGGAAATAGGTCCACAGCAAACACTTTACATGCCAGGTTGCTGGTTGAAGAAGGGTGAGAACGAGATTATTGTTCTCGACCTGAAAGGTCCTCAGCAAGCCATAGTGAAAGGTTTGAAAAAGCCTATTCTTGATATGCTTCGTGAGAAAGCTCCTGAAACACACCGCAAGAATGGTCAGAAGCTGGATCTTCAGAACGAAACAGCAGTAGCGCAAGGCGCATTTACAATTCGTAATGGCTGGCAGGAAGTGAAGTTCAATGAAGTAAAAGGACGCTATTTCTGTCTGGAAGGACTATCTTCTTTCGATGGCAGCAATATAGCTTCTGTTGCAGAACTACACGTATTGGGAGCCGATGGTCAGCCTCTATCCCGTGAAAATTGGAAAATCCTTTATGCAGACAGCGAAGAAACCAGAAGCGGTAACCGCACTGCCGATAAGATTTTCGACTTGCAGGAATCTACATTCTGGAGTGCAGTAGACAATGCAGCTTATCCTCATCAGGTTGTGATAGATCTTGGAAAGGATGTCGTGGTTACAGGCTTCAGATACCTGCCACGAGCAGAAAAAGGTTGTCCGGGAATGATTAAGGATTATAAAGTTTACGTAAAAGCCGGAGCTTTTAAATATTAACACAAACACAAAATCAAACGAGGGGCTGTCCAAATAGGATAGCCCCTTTGTTTATATAACAATATGATATATTTTTGTGAGCTGGTACTTAATAATTTACTTCCATTTCCAATCCAACTCAACCTTCCACGCAATCCCCAGATTGCTGATCAGTTTGCTCAGATCGTTCTTGAATTCAGTGTAATCAGGCATCTTGGAAGGAATAGCCATTGTTTCACCATTCTTTATTCTTATAAACAGATTATCCTTTATTTCATAGATGAATTCAATCTCGGTTAGCCTGACTTTCTCTTCTCCTGATTTGTCTTTTGAAATTATAAATCCATCTTCGAATCCTATTTCGCTAATAACTCCAATTCTGTTTTTATAATTTTCCTGAATAAATTTTTCATAAAAGATTTTATACCTCCATCGATAGTAAAAAGGATAAAAGAAAAGGCAAATTGCCCCAGAGATCAGAAAGTAATAAGCCAGAAATTTATCTTCTTTTTGAAAGAATAATAGTCCAAGACCTAAAAAGACAAATGTAGTCAGTATCCAACTCCGAATCCTTTTATTTTTCATTCGCTTGGATTTCGAAGCCGTAAAAAGCAGGAATCTTAAGAAGTCATCCTTTTCTAATTTGATCTGATACATTCAATTTCATTTTTAGTTATTGGCAAACTTACATAAAAATCTCGATTTATAAGCGCGTCAAATAAAAATATGGCATTTATTTATAGAGGAAATATAAGCTTTTAATTGAATAATTAAAATGCAATATCAGGTAAAAACTGTAAAAGAAAGATGCACTTAATGAATAATTTATTAACATTGCAATCTTTAAAAATAGTCGTCACTTGCAAACAAAAAGAATATGAAAATAAATGAATTTGATAATAGAGCGCGTGAATGGGATAAAGAGACAATTCATTGGGAACGTTCAAAAGCAATAGCGGAAAGAATGATTGCAAAAATTCCATTCAAGCCTACTATGAAAGCATTGGAATTTGGAGCCGGAACAGGAATTCTAAGCTTTATGTTATCTGATACTTTTGCAGAAATTACACTGATGGATAACTCTACAGAAATGATAAAGGTTATTCAGGAGAAGATTACTGCGTATCATTCCACAAATCTGAAACCAATCCTTTTTAATCTTGAACAAGAAGAATTGAGCAATGATTCTTTTGACTGTATATTCACACAAATGGCATTACATCACGTGGTTGATACAGAATTAATAATCAACCGATTCTATAAAATGCTTAATCCCGGAGGATATCTGGTTATAGCTGATTTATATTCTGAAGATGGCTCTTTCCATGGAGAAGGATTTACCGGTCACAATGGTTTTGATGTGAAACAACTCAAAGAAAATCTGGAGAAAGCCGGATTTACAAATATCACTTCAGAAGAATGCTTTGTTATGAAAAAAGGAAGAGCTGATGTATTGCGTGAATATCCTGTCTTTCTTTTAGTTGCTGAGAAGGGATGAAGTTGTTCTGACTAAAATATAAAAAAACCGTCGAACAGATAAAATGTACACTTAAAATCTGTTCGACGGACAATCTATTTACCTGTTATTCAATCCAAACACTCATTAGCTGTATATTAAAATCTTTCTTCATAGCATGTTTCCCTGTCATTATTTCAAAGAATTCAATATTCTGAATATTTAATGGTATGTTGCTTTTGGATTGAAAAGTATCGGGAAGAAATGAAGGATATCCTTCCGGTTGAATCATGGTTTCACCTAATGAAAGCTGTGCAACCGGTATACGTAATATTTGCTTGCCACCAGATACGTTGACGGCTGTTTTGTAAGTTAGTCCCTGATCTGAAATCAGACCAAACTTTAACGAGTCTACTCCTTCAATGTTATTTAACTGAATAGCCAGATATTTGCAGTCGGCCAACTTATGGCGCCTGCCGTCTATTTTATCTTTCACGTACTGGCGAAGCAACAAATTGCCTTCAGTCGATGGCTCATCAATCTTTATGCTGATGAAATGTTCACCGGGATACTCCCCTACCACTTCTTTTTTCTGATATTGCTTACCATCTATGTAATAAGTCTCCAACGCATTGAAATCTTCTTTTGCATCGAAAAGAGTTATAAACTTATCTGGTTTCTGTACTAATGTAGTCCATTCGTTTACTGCATAGTAATCCCAGTCAGAAGGATTACCTTCGCAATTAGCCGGATAGCTGTAACTTTTTGATCCTTTATAAACGGTTATCACATAAGATAGTGTTCCCTCCCCTATCCTTTCTGCAGGAACAACAGTTTCATATTCATATCCATCGGAACTATTCATTCTCAAAGGATGATTGCGCCACCATCCTTCACCTTTGTGATGGACATATAGCATAACCGAATCGGGGATGGCAGGACCAACAACTGTTGCATCTATTTTATAAGCACTATTTTCGTCAATAGCAATTGCTGGTTTATGAAGCACAGTAAACGATTTGACTCTCTCCGCCGGTGCCACAAATTCTTTCAGACGAATTTGCTTATAGATTGATTCAGCTGACCATTTACTATCAGATACTCCTTGTCTTTTGAGTAAATAAACGCCCGGATAAGTAGTAATTGTGGATTGCTGTGCATTGCCCTTGCGTGAATTACCGTCGTTAATGGCTATGAAAGAGAAGGAATCGCCTAGATCGGGAAGAGAAATTGTCATTGGCCACTCTCTCCAGTGAATAGTGGAAACCTCCTTTTTCATGGATGTTTTGGCAAAAGGATCTGATGTCCAGATATTATCAGGCATTACTTCCAGTCGCCATACTCCATCGGATAGTTTATCAAGGAAATAGGCTCCTGTTCCCTGATAAGAAACAACGGATGATGTTCCACATCCTGCAACTTCTTTCAAGAAACTGATATCCTTCGGAATAGCATTGGTATTGTTTGAATAGAAAAACTTATCGGAAGAGTTTAGTTCACTCAGACTTTCTTTATAGCTCACCCTGAAATCTCCGAAAATAGTATCGGCCGGATAACTTCCGAAAGAAGCAAACCGCGGTATACTCCGAACAGCCTCAGCTGCAATTTTATAGCTGATAGCTTTTTGTGGAGCATACGCAAGATTCATGTAGTGAGTTTGGTACTCTGTATTTGCCCATGCCATTTCAAGAGGATCATAAGCAAACTGGGTTACCCATTGAAAACCTGCACTACGGAATGATCTTGCAATGGCCGGATATATGTAAGGCGCTGCAACATCAGCCGCATCGAACTCGTAAATAATACGACACTTATTTTTAAAGCTTTTGTTCTTGTCAAAAGGTATTGTATAGCGATCTACCGCAGGAAGAAAATTACCCTGACGAGTATGCCCTGATACCAGTCCGGTGGGATACCACTGGAAAGTGCATCCATCAATCTTTGAATCAAGAATAGCTTGTGTATGGTCGGTATTTTGGGTAATATTATAGAATACAGGTTTATCACATCCGGTACTACAAATAGCATTTGCCATCCTGTTTACGTAAGCTTTTGCCTCTTTCTGACTTGTAGCATGGCAAGGCTCATTATTGATTTCAATTCCCACAATATCCGGATCGGCTTTTATAGCCTTTCCTGTATAAGGATTCACGTGGTTCATAAACTGATGCAGATAGCGTTCCTGAGCTTTTATCGCTGTTTCATTGCGAGTCATATCACATTTATCGCCTTTTGAAGAAAATCCTGGTAACTTCTCATCCATTTCCGGATATCCATTGCCCCAATAGGCTAAAGGAGTAAGCACTATTTTGATATTTCGTTCCTTTAGCTTACTAAGTAAATAGTCGAACAGGTTGAGATGTTCATTATCCAGAAGATTTCCATCGGCATCGGATATCTCCACATCCCACACATGTAATCTGAAGGCATTGAAGCCTAATCTGGCAAAATGATACACATCTTTATCAATGGCAGCTTTTAAGTCAACATCCAATTTTTTATGCATACGGTAAGCGTGTGCAAAAGGCAAAGTGTAATTCACTCCGGCAAAAGCTACTTCCTTATTGCCGGAACGTTCACGCAAAACTCCACTTCCATCTACATAGTACAAACTCTTTTGAGCGTATATGTTGATGCTACTCAATAATAAAACAATGAACAGATTCTTTATTTTCATAGCACTTAATTAAATAGGTTATTCTGGTTTTATCAGTAATTCTGTAGATTGCAACTTATCAGAATATGCTTTTATCTTTATACTTTCCTTTTTTTCGCCTACACGAAGCAGAATAGTAGCAATACCTGCTTCTGCTATAGGTTGGGTATTTCCTATAATATCAGCATCTCCTTCAACAGAAAAAGAGACAGGAATCTTAGAATTAGAAACGGTGAATCCCTGATTATCTTGTACAGTGGCATAAATAAATATCACATCATTGCAGTCTGCCTGAGGTTCGCGTCCTGAAATATTGCATGAAAGAGCTAAATGATCTGCATTCCCTGCTGTTTGAACAATCTGACTGGTAACTTTCTTATTTTTTATATAGCCAATGGCTTCCAGTTTACCTGGTTTTAAACAACTTACATTAAAAGTAAATGGTGGATGCTTCAGGTTTGAGGACAATAAATCTGTATCTGGTTTACGTTTTTCAAGCAATTTACCATCTACATATAGCTCTACCTCATCACAATTGCTATATACTCTCACGTTTTTTGAGACACCCGGCATCCATTCTGAAGCAATAAAAATCATTGGTTTTGAGAAACATCCCTCCCCCTGCGCTGAACGCTGACTTTGAAAAAAGTATGATGCATATTTAGGAAGTCTGAAAATATCCATAGCACCCGAATATTCCAGATCATTACTATATCCTCTGTTATAATCAAACATAGCCCAATAACCATCGGCAAAGGCATGTGTGGAAAGATTGTCGTTATGTGCTTCCTGTACATTTCTTGCTTGTTGTAATAATCTTATTTCTCCGGCATCACGAGGTTGGCGACTATTTCTTTCTTCACTTTTTAAGTCACCCCAACTTTCCTGATTAAATCCGGCATTCTGTGCATAGTATTCCCAATCGCCGTATTCTGAAACAATAAGAGGCTTTAATTTGTCTTCGCCATGACGATGTTGGCGGGCTTCAATATAAATATCATATACTTTATTTATCCATCCTGCAGAATAAGAATTTCCATAAGGATACTCTTCTTTTGCTATCTGCTGTGCCTGCTTCATAAATGATTCAGGCATTGGAGCCTCATTGATAGATAGTTCCCAGGCCAGAACTGAAGGATGATTACGGTCTCGGCGAATTAACTGCCTTGAAGAATTGAGCACATGTTGTGCAAAAGCCTCATCACCAAAATATTGCCAACCAAGAACCGCATCAAGAACAACGATTCCCAATTCATCGCAAGCATTAAGAAAAGCCGGTGAAGGTGGGTAATGCGAACAACGAACATAGTCGAAGCCACTTTGCTTAATAATATAAGCATCTCTGTACTGAGCATTATCAGAAAGTGCATATCCTATATAGGGATATTCCTGATGGCGATTGACTCCCCGAAGAAACGTTTTCTTACTGTTTATCCAGCAACCTTCGTTAGTTATCTTAATATCTCGTATTCCAACTTTTATTTGTTCTTCGTCTACTTTCTTATTATCAGCCAAAATGGTCACATGCAAAGTATATAGCGATGGAGAATCGGGCGACCAAAGCGCAGGTGATACTATTTTAGCGTCCGATTCATAATAATTGCTTTCTCCTGACAGAATAGTTTTCTGTGCAGATTGAAAAGTGGCAACTTTAGTATTTTTATTATTATATAGTGAATAGTAAACCTTTACTTTTACCTTTTTCCCAGATTGATTTCTGACGTGTGTTTTTGTGTGTATTATGGCATTAGCAGATGAAATATTTGATGCATGAAAAAAGACTCCTCCTCCGGCTGTTTCATTTTCATAATTTGCATCAGTGATATAGACTGGAGATTTTACTATCAGACTTACATTCCTGTAGATACCTCCATAGGTATTAAAATCGAGAAGTTTTAATGGTTTCGGACCAGTTACAGCATTGTCTCTGTTGTCAAGCTTTACAGCAATTGTGTTTAGTGCACCGAAACGAACTTTTGAAGTTATATCTATACTAAATGGCAGATATCCCCCCAAATGACTTCCTACTTTCTCTCCGTTTATCCACACTTCTGCAGCATTCATTGCAGCATCAAACTTTATAAACAGAATTTTTCCCCGATTGCTTTCAGGCAACTGAAATGTTTTACGATACAGACAATCTCCCTGCCACTGATTATTCACAACTAACGGCTCAATACGGGGAGTATGAGGAATAGTTACTGATTCCCATGCAGAATCATCAAACGTATTTGAAAAGAACTGTTCTTTTACAGATGAAGTAAGTGAATCACAACGAAAGAATTTCCATCCTTTATTGAATAGATTTTGAGCTGTAACAGTTTCCGATTGAATGCTTATTAAAAAGAGAACAAACAATATAGTAAGGAGCCTTTTCATAATTATCTTAATATTGAATTTACTTATAAGAGTTAATTAAGGTAGTTATCTCAGCTATTTGAAATAACTACCTTATTTAATCAATCTTCCAGGTCTAATTATTTAGCAGATCCATCATAATCAGTACGAGTAAAATACTGAGTTAATGTAAATCCTGATTTTTCTGCCTGTTCAACAGCATAGTTCGGTAACGGGAAATACTGACTAGACGGAGTGCGTCCAAAAGCTGTCATTATTGTATTATACTTGTTGAAACGAATCAAATCTACTTTTCGTCCACCTTCATACATCAGTTCATGTCCACGTTCTGTAAGCAGAGCATCCAGGTATGCACTTGGTGAAGATGTTTTGTCGGTAGTCAGATTTGGTAATCCTGCACGATTACGAACCTGATTTACACAACTGATTGCTGAAGAAGAAACTGCGTTCTTCAAACGAACGTCAGCTTCGGCATACATTAAAAGAACATCTGCCCAACGAGCCAATGGGAAATCTGTTCCCTGGAATGAAGTTGCAGTTTCAACAGGATATTTATTAATAACATAGCCATTCCATTTATCACCAATATCGGAAGGTTTTACCAGACCATAATTGTTACTGTAGAAAGAAGTCAAAATTGTTTGTGCTCTTAAGTCTCCAGATTCAAATGTTGCATAAAATTTTGGATCAATATTAAAGCACTGTCCCCAACCCCCTCCTTGATAAACAAATGGAGTAGCTTTTCCATCGCCATCATATTTAGTTGCATTACCAGGAACAACATACCAGGAAAGAGGATTAAAGTTTCCTTCATTTCCATTACCTGTAGCATTGCTATTACAAGAAACAGCCATGATGACCTCACTATTAAACTTGTTTGCAATTTTAAATTGATCGGCATAAGGGTTGGTTCCACTCTTATATAATGAATAGCTACCGGTGAACTTACTGAACATATCATAAGCATTTTGGTAATAACCGGACATGTGAGCACCTTCATTCAGATAATGACGCATAAGGCAGAAACGAGCATAATCTGCAGTATAGCGTCCTTTTTCCGACTGCGTTTCGGGACAATTTTCTGCTGCATATTCCAGATCGTCAGTGATATACTTAGTCATATCCTCCAATGAAGGGCGAACTAAGTTAGCCTCTGCATCTGCATCGCCAATATAATTATCATCCAATATAACAGGTACAGGTCCGTAAAAATGAAGCAGGTAATACATAACCATACCTCGGCATAAACGAGCTTCACCAATAAATTCTTTTTTCTTTTCATCACTTAAAACACTGGAAGGAGCATTTTGCAGTGTAGCTATCACTTTTGTCATACGAGTTACATCACGTACTTTTTCGAAATGAGAAGGAGAGTTGCCAGTTGCACGACTTACATATTTAAGATCGTCAAACTGTCCTTGTGTCATACGCTGCCAGTCACCACCCCATGTTGAGATAGTCCAGGGAGCGCATAAATCGGAAGTAGAATCGAACATACGGATAGTACCTCCTTCTGCCACATAAAATCCTTCCTGCCAGGAAGAGAAAGAATATCCCCAATTAATACAGAATGGGATATAACAATCCATCATATAATTTTCATAGTCAGCTTTGGATGAAGGGAAATTTGTCGTAGACAGAGAACCATAGATTTTTGCATCAAAGTCATTTTCACAACCGGAAAAGAGCAAAGCTCCTGATGCCAGTAAAGCAAATATTATCTTTTTCATATTATTTGTGTCTTTAATTGATTAGAAGGAAACTTTTACGCCCATTGAGAAAGTACGGATTTGCGGATACTCTGCTTTTCCGGCTTTATAACTGTTTCCTGTATAAACTTCGGGGTCGAAACCTTTGAAGCTTGTTATTGTTAATGGATTCTGAGCATCTGCATAAATACGTATTGTATTGAAATATTTGCCTAACGCTCCAAGACTTTTTTCATTGAAAGTGTAACCCAAGGTTATATTACGAACTCTAAGGAATGAAGAATTCTGATATCCTACATCCGTACCACAACTACCAGGCAGAGATACTGAAGATAAATAATATGCAATACCAGGAAGGTTACCATTCTGATTATCAGAAGTCCATGCATCTTTTATATAAGTGCTCTGGTTCAAGGTTTGGTTAGCTAACTGAGTTCCGTTACACCATGAATATATATAATTATATTTCTTCAAACCAAGTTGTGAATACACGAAGACGTTCAAATCCCAGTTCTTGTAGTAGAATGTATTTCCAAAACCTAAATAGATATCAGGCACTACATTTACCATATCAACATCACCAACTGTAATTGTACCATCACCATTCAGATCTTTGATAATAGGACAACCCGGTTTCTTATATCCATCAGGCTGATAATCCGGGCAATTGCTCATTGTTGCATTTACAAGACCATCGGTGCGATAAAAATAGAGTGCATTGACCGGTTCATCTTTACGTACCTGATATTCTGCATAATCATAGTTCGGCATTCTCTCTTTCCAAATAGCATTGTAGTGAGACAATGTAAGCATACTGTTCCAACGGAAATTCTTTGTTACTATATTCTTTGTATTAATCGTGGCATCCCATCCATAACGGCGGATATGTCCTCCATTAATTGGATATGTTCCAAACATGGAAAGTCCGTTAGAATTTGCAGTGCCCAGCATATCTGTTACATCATTCCAGAAATAATCAAAACTGCCGCTAATGCGATCTTTAAAAATTGAGAAATCAAGACCAACGTTTTTCATTACTGTTTTCTCCCATGTTACATTTGGGTAATCCTGACTGTTCAAAATAAATGGTATATACTTGGTACTATTCTGATCAAACTCTACATAATGACCAAAAGCACCATAAGATCCATACAACGTGGTTCCCAGATTGTCATTACCCGTTACACCATAAGAAGCTCTTAATTTAAGCAGGTTTACCCACTCAATGCTCCTCATGAATTTCTCGTTGAAAATCTTCCATGCCATAGAAACAGAAGGGAACCATGCATATTTCTTATCTTTAAAGAACTTATCGGTTCCGTCGCGACGAAGGCTACCAGCTATAACATAGCGGTCAAGAATATCCAGACTAAAACGACCAAACTGAGAACGTTTTTCATCTGCTGCTTTATAAGATGACTGTGCAACACTACCTGTAGCTGCAGAAATATTATAATTCTGAATAACGTCATTAATATCAGTGTAAGAAACACCCAGACCGTTATAATTATTAAAATAACGTCCCATTCCTACAACTGCATCAAATGTAAACTTATCCAGGAAACTCTTATTAAAGGAAATAGTGGCCTCCATAGTACTGTTATCTCGAACATCTTTCTGCAAACTACCTCGTGACTGAAATACCTGGTCATAATAAACGTTTGATGGGATATAAACATTACGATCAGAAGTTTCGCGGTTATAACCATACTGAACTTTTGCCGCCAACATATTCTTTATAATATCAAAATCCATTGTAAAATTCATATTATAGCCTTCCGAAACCGAGACATCATCAATATCAAGCATACCAACAGGATTAGGGATAGTAAGGAATGTGTTATATATACCATCGGCATCTTTTACCGACACATTTGTAGGATAAGACAGCGCTGCAGCTAAAGATCCGGAAGCCTGTCCGCCACGGCCATTAGATGAACCACCCACTGTTCCGTTATTATTCCGATTTTTATTAAAGTTGATAGCTGCAGTTAATTTTAGGAAACTTGTAAGCTGAGAAGCTACATTACTACGCAAGGTAAAACGTTCCATGGCTGAATTCTCTACTGTACCCACCTGGTTAAAGTAATTTCCAGATACATAGTACTGCAAAGCGTTCGATCCTCCCTGAACTGTAACATTGTGATTGGAGATGCTTCCGTTACGAAGAATCATATCACGCCAGTTTGTTGTTTGTGCAGAAGCTATATCCGAAGCAGTGAAAACATCAGAACTACCACCATCATAAGCTGTACTACCATATACACCCTGACCATTATTATATAAATACTGTTCCTTTTTGAATACATTGACATAACTCATGTAGTCCTTAGCATCCAAAGACTGGATATATTTATAATTAGATACAGATGACAAACTACCATCATAGGTAACTCTCATTTTACCTTCCTTACCTTTCTTGGTAGTAATTAAAACTACACCATTGGCAGCACCAATACCATAAATAGAAGCTGATGCATCCTTCAACACTTCAATAGACTCAATGTCATCAGGATTCAATCCAGCCAAACCTGCACGGTTTACATTTGACGGAATAACTGTTGTACTACCTCCGGAGTTCGCTTCCAAAGAAAAGCTTGACATTACAACACCATCAACAACATAAATAGGTGTACCTCCACCACGAATGGTAATATCAATACCTCCGCCTGGCTGAGCGCTGGAAACCGTTGCCTGCAAACCAGCAGCACGTCCCATTAACATTTGAGACATGTTACTATTGGCAGCCTTAGGAACATCGTCTGCTTTTACTTTAACAATAGAGGTTGTAAGGTTTTTCTTTGATACAGCACCATAACCAGTTACAATTACTTCGTTAAGCACCTGATTGTCTTCCCGCAAAACAATATTGATTATTTTCTGACCTTTTACCGGAACTTTTTGTGATACAAAACCAATAAATGTGACTTCAAGAGTTTTGTTTGGCTCTACATTAATAGAGAACTTTCCGTTTATATCGGTTACCGTACCGACTTTTTGCCCCGAAACAGTTACTGATGCACCAATAATAGGATTACTTCCTTCATCAACAACTGTACCTGCAACAACTGACTTCTGTTGAGCTAAAGCTGTTGTTATACAAAAAAATAATAAAGCTGTAATTAAACCCTTAAAGAAGAATTTGGGTACTTTCAGCAGATTCATTTCATAATAGGAATCTCTGCGTCCAAGATTGTGTTTTTTCATACTTTTACCGATTTTAAAGTTTCTGAGCAAATGTAATATCCTTCTATTTTTAAGGTTAGATTATATCAGACCTGGATAGAAAGGAATCAGACATTATAGAAACAAATCGGATGAATATGAATAAAAATCAGACAACAAGTACTAAGAATCGGTTGAATCCATAAATTCTTTGGGCGTTTTCCCATATTTTTCAGAGAAACACTTCGAAAAATAAGAATGATTAGAGAACCCTACCATATACATAACTTCTGCTATAGTGAATTTTTTCTGTCCTAAAAGTATTGCAGCTTTCTTTAAACGAATAAACTTAATGTAGTCTACTGCAGTATGCCCGGTGAGCAATTTAATTTTCCGATAAACTTGCTTAGCGCTTATTCCGGTACTCTCTGCTAGATATTGCACATTAAGGTCGGGTTCCGCAAGTCTGTCTTCAATTATCTGAGTTATTTTCAAAATAAACTTCTCATCTTGCGACTGAATATCAACAGGCTTATCTTCCAGAACTGTAGCCTGACGAAGCTTTTTAATGAGTAGCTTTTTGCTGTTAATTAATTGTTCAATACGGGTAGTCAGTTGCTTTATATCAAATGGTTTTGAGATAAAAGCCTCAACCCCTGAATTAAAAGCCTGCGTCTCTGTTCTTTTATCGTCTTTTGCCGTCAGCATAATTATAGGGATAGTTGCAGTAACTATATTCTGCTTTAACAAACGGCTCATTTCCAGGCCATCCATTACAGGCATCATCACATCTGCAATAATTATATCCGGCTGATGCTTTATAGCCATCTCTATTCCCATCTTGCCATTATGAGCAATCATACAAACACCATTTACCAGATTTTCGGAAATAAATCGTGCTATTTCAACATTATCCTCAACAATGAGTATTTTGTACTTTTGAATTTCATCTTGTATAATGCTCTTCGGGATATCTTCCTTTGGAATATTTAAATCACTGCTTATAATTGGCAATTCAATTATAACAGTAGTACCATTTACTTCAGCGGATGATATTTTAATATAGCCATTAAGAAGTTCAATGTAATTCTTGACGATGGAAAGTCCTATACCGGAACCTTCACTATTCATATTCAGATTCTCTTTGGATTGATAGAATCTATTGAAAACATAAGGTAAGTCTCGTTCAGGTATACCACATCCATTATCAATAACACTGATATGAAGTTTCTTAGCCAGATTATCATCCGCACTGACTAACAATTCAACTTTTACAGTTCCATTTTCTTTTGAGAATTTGTAGGCATTAGAAATCAGATTATTGATAACTGATTCCATTTTCTGAATATCGGTATCTATATATAAATCAGAAACATTTGTTTCAAAGGTCAATGCAATGTGTTTGGAATCAAAAGCTTCACGATGTACTTCAAGGATACTTTTTATAAATTCAACAATTTCCAGGTTTGAAAGAACAACATCCGATTGTGAAGGATCAATATCGCGAAAATCAATCATCTGATGAACAAGGTTGTTCAACCTTATCACATTCTTATGAATCATCTGAAGATGGCTTCTGACTTGTGGATTCTTTGTGTCGTCCAGTAATTTACTAACGGGACTCAGAATAAGGCTCAAAGGAGTTTTTAATTCATGAGATATATTTGTGAGGAAATCCATTTTCATGTTAGATAGTTCCAGCGTTTTCTCTCTTTGAATCCGCTCTATTTTTAATCTGTTTCTAACACGATAATAATTCAAAGCCCACATAAAAAGCCACACTATAATACTAAAATAGATTATCTTAGCAAGAATAGTACTATACCAGGGATGGAGAATAACAATACTTAAAGTTAAAGCTGCTTCATTGGCTCCATTATCATTATTTTTTTGGATATAAAGGGTATAATCACCAGGTGAGAGATTTGAATAAGATATTTTGTAGGGTGAGGCATCAAGATTGCGCCATTCTTTATCACTTCCATCGAGTTTATAAACGTAGCGTGATTTTACAGCTTTGCCATATAATAAATCAGAGAATTCAAATACCAGATTGTTTTGATTATTCTTGAGTACTATTTTCTTTGTATACCCTATACTGTTTTTCAGAATCACATTACCAGTATAACTCTGACCAGTATTAATACGTTCATCATTTACATACACAGAAGTAAGAATTGCAAGAATATGTCCGGTAGTTTCCTTCAATATTTTATCAGGTGAGAATTCTATATAATGATCAATACCTCCCAACAGCATTTTCTTGGTAAAAGCATCATAAAAGCCAGAAAAATAGAGTTGTTCACCTAAATTTACGTGTTTTACGGTAAAGTCTGTTTTATTAATAAGAAAAACACCCTCGGAAGCAGTTATCCAGATATGATTATTCTCTTCAGTCATTGAAGATATATTCATATTCTGTAAGAGTTTGGTATCTATTGATTGAACTTCTCCAGTCTCTATATTCAGTCGGTCAATAGAGCCTTTCATTCCAAGCCACAAGAAGCCGGTCTTATCAAATATAGCACAAATAACTGTACTCTTTGGCTTATAGGGAATCCTTTCTACAGAATTTTGCATTACATTGATTCTGTTTATCCCTTTGTTCCCAATAATCAAAACCGGATTCTCTTTTTTATCTTTCAAAGTTATTAAAACATCATTGCCTAACAGACCATTTTTGCATCCATTCATATAATAATTTCTGTCTGAAAAATATGTATCACCGCCACTGCTTATCAGCTTTTGCTTATCAACCATAAACAACCCACCTAGATAGGTTCCAATCCAGAGTTTGTTCTTGCTATCATCAAATATACCATACGCCCAATTTGCATTCCGGGTTGCAGATTTATCCATTATACTATAATGATTGAAATGTCCCGTTTGGTTATTGTAATGATTTACACCACCATCCGTAGCTACCCATATATCGTTATTTCTATCTTCATAAATAGATCTGATCCGGTTATGAGAAATGTAGTTATTGCCGCCTCTCATTTTATACCATACACTTTTTTGCTTATCAGGGTTATAGCATGCAACTCCGTTAGTTCCACCTAACCAATAGTTTTTATGAGAGTCTCTAAAAATACAAGTCAGACGATTTCCTTCATCAGAACCAGTAATCTCATCCCAACGATGAATTTTAAGACTACTATTTGTTCTATATAAAGAGATTCCACAATCGGTTCCAAGCCACATATTTTTTTCTTTATCCTGGAATACAGTCCAAACAATATTGTTAATAAGAGATTTGCTATTTCTGATGCTATGCACAAAATATTCATAACTTTTATCCTTTGGATTATATATATACAAGCCATTGTCTGTTCCCATCCATAACCGTCCTGAGAAATCAGTAGAAATAGATTTTATAGAATTGTTTGAGAAAAAAGGTACTAGCTCTATCGCCTTCTGCTTTAAATTATATTTAAACAATTCTCCCTCCGTACCTATCCATATACATTTATTATGTATGTCTTCGGTCATTGAAAGTATTAATAATTTTTTTTTGCCTGACTGAGGCAGAGAGATAAATGTAACTTTGTTGGATAAAGCATTTAATTGATATATTCCATTACTGCTACTTATATAAAAGTTCATTCCCGGCTTTTTTATAATAGAATAAACAGGCAGATAAGGTATCATTTTCCTTTCAACTCTTTTAGAAGTATTATTAAGAGTATTATACATTATCAGTCCCCGCATTGTTCCGGCCAATATTGTATGTTTGTCTAACCAAACCATTGAACGGACATCATATGATGATGTAGCAGGCAACAAAGTATAGCTGCATTTTTCAATATCAAAAAGCAGAATGCCGGAATTACAACCTAGATAAAAATGAGTAGAATCAACTTTTAGCGAGCAGTTAACAGCCATATTTATGACATCACTTGATGCCTGAGGAATATTCTTGTCCAACGAATATCCATTATATGAAAAAAGGCCCCGGTTGGTGCCCACCCATATTAAGCCTCGATAGTCCTGAAAGAAGCAGTTTACACACTCATCTCCCCGACTAATATTTTCAAATTCCTTTATTGGCTTGATTTGAGAATAAGATTGAAAACAGAATAACTGAAAGACAATAAGAAGAAAAAAGAACTTTCTGTTCATAGTAAGTGCAGATTTATATCTTATAAGGTTAATTACAACATCACAAATATAAGTGTTTAAATCTGCAAACAAATAATATTCTCAAAAATAAAAAGGATCTTGCACTTTTTAATGCAAGACCCGTTTTTACAAATATCTATTGTAATTACTTACCAGAATATTCTATAAAATTACAAAGCAGTTTTCTTGCCACATTAGCTGATGAATCATTTGAAGTCAGATTTCCACAAATGTCAAGCGTAGAGAATATGATTTTACCTTTGCCACAAGGAATAACACCTACAGCCGTTCCCAATTTAAGAGGATAACAGTGATAAGCTCCGGCAACCAGCTCCTCTCCTTCTATTTCAAGACCATATCTTTCGGCACCATCTTTCACAACAGCCTGGTAAGGCCAGTTCATACTGTCATTAGTCGGCAGTCCGTTGAATAGTGGATGTTGTTTAACGAAATGAACACCACCAAGCCAGGCTGTTCCAACCTGAAATTTACCGGAATATGTTACCTGGGTATTTTTAGTAATCAAGTCCATCCACGTGTCGGCATTATCAACCAGAATAAGCGTTGTGCCGTCTTTTGCTACTCGGTCTATTAACTTCTGCGGATCGGCTGCATTCGTTTCCGGTGCCGACCACTGCAAGCGGCATAATCCGGCTATGTTTTTAACCTGAACCAGATTTATACTCAATTTATATGACTTTCCTTTTGTGAAGTTCACCAAAACCTTATCACGACCACCACTATTTTTTGTTATATCTATAATGGTAGCACCATCAATACTTAGCTGACTGGCTCCACTTGTCTGCAATTCAAGAAAATATGCACCGCTCACTGTAGGTACAATTTGTGTTTCCCAACGAGCATTATATCTTTCAGTACTGGTTACTGTAGGATCGGGAGTAGCTCCCATCGCCACATTGAAATTAATATCACGGTCAGTACGTTCTGATATCTTCTCCTGAAATCTATTGTCTCTGTAAAACGACACGGTAACTCCCTGTTTTCCATCGGAAGTAAAAAGCTGATCAGTTGGTACAACTCTCAGATTGCCTCCCATCGGTGGACGAGATACCACTACCCAATCAAGATGTTTTGCGTTATCGGAGTAATCCGTTACTGATAGTTTTTTATCATTATTCAGGAAGTTCTTCAGGCTATTGTTATGTTCCCATACAGCTCCGTTACCTGAGAGTTTTACTGAACGCCAGTCGACCGCCAGAAACTGATCACTACCAGAAGCTTTATTGTTGCCGGCATTATCAGAAAGGACTACATCAATGCGGTGCATTCCGGCTATAGCAGAAGTAGGAATCTCAATTCCTTCGGCAATCAACTGTCCATAAACATCTCCTCCGGCAATTGCTGTTTTAACATCTTTACTAAAAATCACCTTTCCTTCCGGATCTTTAACTGAAATTGAAAGCTTATGAGATCCTTGCAAATTCTTCTCGTTGATAACATAGAAATCTGTCACAACTTTGTCGTTCATTTCAACAATCTGTTTACGTACTTTCACAGCAACATAAAGTGGCTGGTTATAGCGCGCAATAAGCGCAGTATCACCTTTCACGTTCCGAAAACAATCTACTACTCCTGAATGGTTTTCAATAATCTGAGCTTCCCACCCATTAATGGCATAACCGTCTGTATAATTATCAAGGCGGATAGTCTCTATTTTACGTCCCTGATGTTCGATGGAAATATTGCCCATCGACACGGTAAACGCATCAATCGTAGGGAATGCCGAACGAAGACTCTTCCGTGTAAGGAAGTTATCAAAAGTTTTATACCAATCGAGATACATGGCACCATCCCAACCCATATTGGGTGAAGCTTCAAGCTCGCTCTTTATCTTTTCAAGGCGCGGAGGAGTAGAAATAGCTCCTTCTTCTCCCCAGAAAACAATATCCTTTTTATTTGCTGTATAGTTGTAATAATCGGTCGGACTCTTATAAAGACTCTGGTTCCATACATGAGGACCACCCGCATGATGAAAATCGTACCAACCTTTCCAGTAAACCGTTGAATCATTAGGACGAAGATGAATACGGGCCTGTTCGTTTTCTTCGGTACGACACCATGCAGAAGTGCGGGTTATAGTGCGTGTAGGGTCCAGTTTATGAGCTTCCTGCATATCACTGATGTTTAGTTTCAGGATATCTTCGCTAACCGGTCCGGCTTCATTGATCATGTTGAACATTACCAGACTTGGATGACTACGATCACGCTTCACCATCCGCATTACTTTTTCGTGCATCAAAGTGTGACCGAACGGATTATCAGGACTCTGCCCGCTACGGTAATTGCCCGGCTCTTCATAATAAAGTAATCCTAGTTCATCCGCTTTATCCAGCACAACCGGAGCACCAATGCATCTGTGGAAATTCAGCATATTCAGTCCCATAGACTTAGCAATACGAATCTGTTTCTCTGCCAATTCCTCCGTTGGATAAATACCATTTATTGGCCAGAATCCCCAGCTGATTGCTGTACGCAGCACAATTCTTTTTCCGTTTAGGCGAAACATTGCATCAGAGCCTTGTCCCATTGGTTCAAACCAGCGGAACCCAAAAACTCTGCTGTCTTCATCTATGCTTTTCTTTCCATCTACTACAGAAACCTTGCAGATATACAAGTTAGGATTTTCCGTATCCCATAACTTTGCATGGGGTGCAGATATCTTTGCAGAAACAAGGTTTTCTCCCGGTTTCAATTTTACTTTCTTTAGTTCCTGACGAGCTATTTCTGTATCGGGATTTTTCTTATCAACAACCCGAACAACAATATTTCGAACAATCTCTTTAGCAGTGCTGTTTACAACACTTATTTGCGGATTTACTTCCGTAATGGCAGGAGTATTCTGAACATAAATATCATCCACATAAACCGGAGCACAGGAAACCAATTTCACACGGCCAGTAATTCCACCAAAAGCATGACTACCGGGTATTTTATATTTTCCCCAGCTAACTACATCACCATCTCTCCAGTCATAGTTACCTCCCGGATCGGTAACACGCAAAGCCAATTGCACAGTCTCACCCGGTTTGGCAAAGTTGGTAATATCAACTTCGAAAGGAGTATTCCCCGTTAAATCATAACCAGCAAGTTGTTGATTGATATAAACCTCCGAACGATAACGTGCAGCTTCAAAACGGAGCAGCAACTTACTACCTTTTGCAGCAGTCGGAATACTGACAGAACGGAACCACCAGCTTACTCCTTGAATATCCCCTTCCGGTCCCGGTTTAATCTGCAGATATTCTTCCACCGTACCAGGAACACTTACATCTTTCGCCCCCTGAAGCGAGTTCCAGCCACCGGTTGGCAAAGCAGCAGGTATCGTTTTTATATCCGTAGAAGGAAGAAATAACTGATCATTCTTCCACGAAGCATCCTTGTCATACCAAAGTTTCCATCCTTTTCCCGACAAGTCTGTTTCAATTCTGTTTTGAGAATGCACCACAAAGAGCGGTGCACAACACAATAGAAATAATAGTTTTAGTGATTTTTGCATAGTATCATTGCTTAATTATATATAATCTCCGATTTAAAATCTATGCAATATTAGTTTTTCTATTACATCTTAATGTGCACTTTTTATTATAATAAGTGGATTATTTATGAGGGGCTTATCAACTTACTAATTTACAACCAAAAAATTCCCCATACACCCGGGTGTACCCACCTCGTACACCCGGATCTAAAAACAGTCTCCACCCGGGTGGAGGAATCCTGTACACCCGGGTGGAGACTAATTTTTATTTCTACAAATACTATAAATTACAATGTAAAACCTAGAGAATCAAGACTTTACACAAAGAAAATCAGTAAGGTGCTAGATCGCTAGATCACTGCTTGATCAAATTTAATTGATCTAGCGGTGCTATACTGTTTATTTATAACATATTAAGTAGTAAGTGCTAGATTGCTAGATCAATTCTGCATTTTTATTTTTTATGAGAGAATGATTGAGAATTCCTCAAAGCATAATCTAAAAAATTATTTCAGTACGGTATTCAGGCAATACATTAACACTATCAATTGACAGAACACTTTTTTTATTATTCCAATCCCTGAGTGCCGACTGTGGCAAATCCTTCAGGTATGGCGCATCTTTCATTAACGGACGGAAATAAAAATCCATGCCTTTTTCAGCCATTCTGCTCTCAAAACGTTTTAAACCGATTGTCCAGGGAGCTCCGTAATAGAAATGGTCTAAAACCATGGAATTATTAATGAAGGCCATAGCTACATCGCCCACATAATTTATTTGCAGGAAGTATTCCTGAACCTGTTTATTGTTATTAGGTTCAACAGTTACCGTCATACGACGAGATCCTGCTTTATCAACCTTGAATACCGGATTAACTGCAGCAACTTCGATAGTTTGCTGCTTCCATCCTTTTGCCGAGGGATAAAGTACAAAATCGAACTTATTCTTACCTAAATTAAGCAAGGTACATTTACCCTTCTCCGGTAAAACGGTGGCATCGGTTATCAGAATGTGTCCGTCGACTTTAGCTGTATGCAATGCCTGCTCACGGGTTAATGTGGTGATTAGTATCTTTTCGCCGCTCTTTGCTGTTACAGAGAATGTACTCTTATAACCGGCAACAGGTGTAACTACGGATTTTCCACTTTTCAAGGTTGCTTTGTCAAATACAAATTCCGGTTCTATTCCGTTTGGTGCAAAGAAGAAATAATGAGGCTTTCCGTTATCATCTATCTTTGTGAGCAACTGTGCTGTTGCATATTTCAGCAATGCACCATCCATATTGAGGTTAAACGCAAGTATTACGCTTTCGTCCTTTTTCAACGTAAATGTTTTGCTGGCAGGAATCATAATTGATTCGTTCTGAAGATTCAGCTTAAACTGCAAACCTGTCTGGTCAATACGGGCAGTATCATGATCCTGAAAATTAGTCATAAAGATAAAGCCGGAATTATTCTTCATACGAGCAGCAAAACGCAATGTTTCTCTGTTATCGGGAGTAATCGTCTCATAATCCTGAGGAAGAACAGTCTCCATTGGTGCCAGTAAGTTGCTGAAATCATTCAGGAAAAGATGGAGTACACGGAGATTCCTGTACGAATCGCGAACAAGGCCAAATTCTCCGATAGGAGCCTGAAAATCATAAGATATCTTTGGAACGCCCATCGGTTCATCACTAAAGAAGCTAATATCATCTTTCATTTTAGGAGTTGAACCGCCGTGATACATGTAATAGCCTATTCCGTTGGAGCCACTTCCTAAAGTACGGATCATCAATGCTTCGGCAGCCTCAGCCGTAACAATTGGTCGGCGGGAATATATCATCTGAATACCGACTCCCATCTCTGCATTGAAAGAAGGAAACTTATCCGTGTCATAACGAACCGGAGAGTAATCGGGCTTTTTCTGAATATCCTTAAACAGGCAGAAAGGAGATTTATGCGGTTCTGCCCAGAATGGATATGTATAAGCTGCCATAACAGGGATTGCTTCATCACCGATGACTGCTGCATTTCCCCATCCGGTTGCCGTATACAAAGGAGTTATCATTCCGGCATCAACAGCCATTTTTTTCAGAGTCTTCATATGCAAATCCCCAAGTTCTGCATAAGTAATCTTTTTATCCTGCACTCCTACTCCCACCATTGTAATGGAAGCATCATAAGTAGCCGATGTATGATCCTTTGGAGCGCCGGGATATGTTATAGCCCATGGTGCAGCAGAATGTTGATGTTCGTTTTCAATCTGGATACCGATAACCGGACCTCCGTCTTTATAGTATAATCCTTGCAGTTGTTTTGCAATCTCTTTATAAAGCCGGTCTACATAGAACAAATATTTAGCATCATTGGAACGAACTTCGAGCGGTTTTGAGAATAACCAATCGGGGAATCCGCCGTTGCGAATCTCTCCATGACAGAAGGGACCAACACGAACAATTGACTGCATACCATATTTTTTACATAACTGCAAAAAGGTACGAAGATCTTTATCCCCGCTCCAATCAAAAACGCCCTCTTTTTCTTCGTGAATATTCCAGAATATATAAGTCGGAATAACCGTCAGTCCACCAGCCTTCATCTTAAGAATCTGTTCTTCCCATTGTTCGTGAGGATAACGAGAATAGTGAAACTCACCCATAACAGGAATAACAGGTTTTCCATTCTCGGAAACATAAAAGCTGTTCACTTCAATCTTTTCTCCGGATGGATTAGCTCCACCTAGCTTTAGTTGTCCCGTATAAATTTTCTTTTCCGAAGCAGGAGCATTTATCTCATATATCTTTTGTGCATAAGCGGAACTTAATCCGCTTATTATGAATAATGCTAAAAATACCGGTATCTTTTTCATGACTTCAGTTTAATAAATACTACTTTTCATGGCCATAATTCCCTGATGATTAGGATCAAGCAATGATGCTTCATCCAACAAATCAAGAGCCTTCTCTTTTTTTCCAAGTCCGAATTGCCCCAACGCCATCATATACTTGCAATGAATAACATTTCGTTGAGTCAAATCGTCTTCCCAAATCAATAAGTCGGGTAAAGATACAGCAAAATAGTCCATTTTAATCTGATCAAAAAGATGTTTTTCTCCGTAACTTACCAAGCGGTGAAAGCGACTGTTTGCTTCAGCAGTTCGGTTCAGTTTCAGAAGAGCAAGTCCCTGATAGAATATCTTATCCGGTTTCTGATCGTTATAATAAATAGCTGCAGCAGGTTCCGTAATACCATTTTTTGCCAGTTCCCAGTAATAAAGAGCCTTTTCATTATCTCCCAAAACCTCGTAAGCACATCCCAGATAATAGTGGAAATCGTTTTCCTGAGCACCATAGAGTTTGCCTTCTCCCAAGTGATGAGGATATTCAAGGCATTCTTCCAATAATGCAATCGCTTTATGGCTATCGTTATTTTTCAAAGCCTGTTTAGCCAATTCAACACGAGCTATCTGATATTGTGCCGAAACTTTTCCTTCACCTCCTTCCCAAGGATGGAATTTATGCTTATCGAGCATTTCCTTTGCTTCCTCATATCGTCCCAGTTGATTAAGAAGTGTAATCTGTTCCAGATAAAGGTCGTCACGTTGAAGTACTAACGAATTATATTTTTCAAGGAATGCCAGACGCTCAGCATGCGAACGGTTGAGTCGTTTATACAACTGATCTAGCTCCATTAGAATTCTGGCATCGGTAGTATCCAAAGCAAAAGCTTTTTCCAGACAAGCAATTGCTTCATCAACCTTATCTTGTTTATTGAAATAAGCAAGGGATAAGTTACGCCATGCCGTTGGAAAAACAGGATTGAGTAAAACTGATTTTTCCCAGTTAACAATAGCCTCATCATACTGACGTTTATCATACCATAAATTTCCTAAGTAATATGGTGCTTTAGCATCTGATGAATTTTTCTCTTTTGCATATTCCAAAGCTACGATAGCTTCCAGTCGGTTTGGAAAACAAAACTCGGGAGCATGGCTGGCTGCTTTTGCAAAACTATCTTCAGCTTCCTCTTTATTTGCCAGAGACTGAGCCCAGGCCATATAGTAATAAGTCATTGGTGTAGTGCTTACCTTAGTTGCTTCCTGCCACACCGCAATTGCTTCTTCATATAATCCGGCTGCAACATAATCGAGTGCTATTTCATCATAGTTAAATGAAGCACCACGCATCAGTTTTGTCATTAAAGCCAAGACTTCCTTATCATCTGTGAGCAGGAATTTCTCGAAAATACAGCCATAATTAAAAAGGTCGATCTTCAAAGAATCCTCAATCCAGTTCAAGGCTTCCTCTTTTCTTCCAGCCAGGCGAAGTAAAGCTGTCTTTAGATGACGGGCACGATGATTGTGCCAGTTACGAATTAAACTTCTTTCCACTTCCTCTAATGCATCGTCCAAATTACCTTGTAAAGATGAAATCTGTGCACAACTAAAATATCCTGCATCTTGCCAGGCAGCATTCCAGCAAGCTTTATAGAAAGAATCATAAGCTTCCTGATAACGTCCCTGATACTTCAAAGCCAGCCCGAGATTATACAATGGTTCGCCATCATAAGGATTTGGGTTGCGTTGCAATTGTGTTTCAACAGCTGTTCTTAAGTAAGTTTCGGCAATTGCAAAACGTCCGCGGCGCAAATACCATAATCCCAATGCATTATTATTCTGAACATTTCCGGGTTCACGTTTCAAAGCCTCTTTATAATAATCAGTAGGATTGTAAGTTGCATGTCTGTATTGTTCCAAATGCAATCCGGTTAAATAAAGTTGTTCCACTGATGGAGTATCTTGTGGGGAAAGAGCTTCCTTAGCCGATTCCGGCACCGGTTTTATTTCTTCTTTTTCCTGCAGCCAGTTAAGAACTTCCTTACCTTGCTTATTAAATACAGACAGTTGAAGTTCCTCCAGCGAATAACCATTCATGGAAATAGTTTTTTCGTATACCTCTTCAGGAGATAAAGTAGTTTCTTCTTCGAACACTACTCCTTCTTTTCCCGACAATTTAATTGTAACAGATTGAAGTGATGTAGCAAACAGCTTAACGGCAACATTTCCATCGGCAACCTCATCAATATTCAGCAGTAAGTCTTTGCTTGCATTCTTAACAACTCCCAGTTCACGATAAGGAAGGAAATATTGCACAAAGCTTTTCTCTTCATATGGTTGAAGCCATGAAAAATCAGGCTGATTATCGGTATAAACACCCGCCATCAATTCAATGTACGGACCGTTATTATCTGTCAGATTACGATCCCACGCCTGGCCAAAATCACCGTTTCCCCATGTCCATTGTTTCTTTCCCGGAGATACATGATGATTGGCAACGTGCAGAACTCCGGCACGCGTATCATTTTCATAACCACCCACAAAATTAAAGCGACTTTTAATAGCCATATAAGAAGTTGGCACAGGAATATTCTTATAATTGGAGATATCGACACCTGCCGAGTAGTCCATTTTATAATAAGTTCCGGTTGCTATCGGGAAAGTTGACACATCTCTCTTTCCATGGTCGAACACGGCATTTACATCGGGTGGAAAAACACTTTGGTAGTGGTCATTAACAGCAACAGCCGGATTAGCCCACCATAAGAATGTTTGTGGCATCGGCGTGCGGTTATATAAGCGTCCTTTAATCTCCAGATAAGCTTTTCCCGGCCTCAAAGTAAATCCGGCCATTCCTTTTTGATGAAACATCTGTTCCATTTCGCTCACCCAAACGGTTACGCTACCATCGGGAAATTCTTCAATGCAGTAATCTACAGGAAGGAAAGTACTTGGGCGGTGGTGTTGCGGCCAGTTAAACTCAATTCCTCCGGAAATCCAGGGACCGGTCAATCCTACTAAAGCAGGTTTTATCACCTCGTTATAGTAGATAAAATGGCGTTTCTTTATCTTATCGTAAGCCATTTGTACACGTCCTCCCAGCTCTGGCAGAATCATTATTTTTATATATTCATTTTCAAGAAAGACTGCATTATAGGTTTTATCAACTTTCTCGTCTGCTATTTTTTCAATAACAGGGTAAGGATACACAACGCCGCTGCTTCCCTGATAAACACGTTTCTCCAGAAATATAGGGTTCTTCTCAGGTTTGCCAATCTCGTATGTAGGAATTACAACCTGCTCATTCCATGCTTTTACCATTTTCGTATATTGATTATTATTTATGAACTAATTCTTTTTCCAGTTCTTCAAGAGATTTTCTTTAGTTTCGGGTAAAACACGGAACATAAAGATAAAGCCGGAAGCACAAATCAGAGAATAAATCCAGAAAGTGCCACTACTTCCAAGAACAGAGTTTAGCAAAGGGAAAGTATAGGTAAGCGTAAAACAACCTATCCACAAGGCAACTGTTGCCGCAGCCATAGCCATTCCACGAACACGATTCGGGAATATTTCAGAAAGTAGTACCCAGGTTACTGGTCCCAGAGACATGGCATAACAGCCAATAGCCATTACTACAAGAACAACCATAAACCATCCGCTTACCTGAAAGAAATAGCAAGTTCCCAAAATGAGATAAATACCCGCCAATCCTCCGGCACCGATCATCATTAAGGCACGTCGTCCCAGTCTGTCGACGGTATGAATTGCTACAAAAGTGAACACTAAATTTGCAATGCCGGTTACTACAATATTAAAGAGAACATCATTCAGACTGTATCCTGCCGATTGAAATATTTCCTGGGCATAGTTAAAGATTACATTGGTTCCACACCATTGCTGGAACACGGCAATAACAATACCAATGATTACCACTTTACTTAAAGGGCGTCTGAATAATTGTTTTATTGTAACTTTTTCTTCATCAGCAGACGTTTCTGCCATCGATGCCAGTTCCGTTTGGGCATATTCTTCTCCTCCAATCTTCCTAAAGACAGACAAAGCTTGCTCTTTCCTACCCTTTAAAGATAACCAACGTGGACTTTCAGGAATAATAAACATTAGTAAAAAGAAAGCTGCAGCAGGAAAAGCTGTTGCCCAGAACATCCAGCGCCATCCCATCTGTCCGTTCCATGAGTCTAAAATTTGCGAAGTAGTAAAATCTGCAGGGACTTTATCTGCAATGAGCCAGTTAGCAATCTGCGCTCCAAGAATTCCAAGAACAATGGTTAGCTGATTGAGCGAAACCAGTTTCCCACGTACATGATGAGGGGCAATTTCGGCAATATACATGGGAGAAAGATTGGATGCAATACCAATTCCTATTCCTCCGAAAAAGCGTGCTATCAGAAAAACCGTAAATGACATAGCAGCACCGGTTCCATAAGAAGAAATAAGAAATATCAAGGCCGATGCAATAAGTAGTTTTTTACGACCATACTTATCAGCCATCATACCTGCAAGAGTTGCACCAATTAAACATCCAAGCAATGCCACACTCATAGCCCAGCCTTGCATTGAAGGAGAATCAACGATATTAAAATATACCTCATAAAAAGGTTTGGCTCCGCCGATTACTACCCAGTCATACCCAAAAAGTAATCCTCCCATAGCGGAAACCAGACAAATAAAATAAATAAAACTTTTGTTGTAGTGTTCCATTGATATAATGTATCAGATTTATTAATAATGCAAATATACAGCTACTTAGGTCATTATAAAATAGAATAATTTCAAAAAAAGATGGATTATTCTACTATTTATATACTTTTGTACTTCATAATTAAAGTTTTGTTAGTATGAAACTAAAAGATGGCTTCAAAGGGCAGCGGGCTATTGTTATGCCCGAAACAATATTGAAAGCAATGGAGCAAAATCCGGTCACCTCTCCACTGCATATAACAGATATAGGTTATTATCCCAATGCCGAATCTCATTTTCGGGAACGTAAAGAAGGTATTTCACAGTATATTTTTATTTACTGCATAAAGGGGAAAGGATGGTTCAACATAAATGGAGTAACTAAAACATAAATAAAAATCAGTTTTTTATTCTTCCAGCTGGCATCCCGCATGCATACGGAAGTGATGAAACTGAACCATGGACTATTTACTGGATTCATTTTAAAGGATACAATGCTCAGTTTTGTTTGGAAGAACAACAAGCCTATCCTAAAAACATAATTCCCGGAGAGTATTCCCGAATAGAGTATCGCAACCAGTTATTCGAGAAAATATATTCTACTCTTGGAATGGGATACAGTATGGAGCATCTTCAATATGCAAGTATGTGTTTTCATTATTATATGGCTTCTCTCATGTATATTAATATATTTCGTGACGATACTTTCAGCGAGAATAGTAACAGGGAAAAAGATCTGGCTAATTCCGCTATCCATTTTATGAGGGAAAATATAGAAAAGAAAATAATGGTGGAAGATATAGCCCATGAGTTACATCTGTCAACCTCCTATTTTTCTACCCAATTTCAGAAATCCACCGGGTTTTCTCCCATTGCTTACTTAAACAATCTACGAATTCAGGAAGCCTGCCAGTATCTTGACTTTACGGATATGAAGATAAATCAGCTTTGCCATAAGATAGGCTATGATGACGCATACTATTTTAGCCGCATTTTTACCAAAATAATGGGGATTTCACCTAAAGAATACAAAAAAAGGAAGAAGGGATAAGGATATAAAATATCTTCACTTTGCAAATAATAGTTAATTCAAAGCTATTTTTCACACTATTTATATGTTACATAACATATTATTCAAAAATTGGTCGTATCTTTGCAGCGTAAAAAGAAAATAAAAACAAATCGCTTATCAAAACGTGATGAGCACAAAAGATGCAAATTATGAAAAAAGAAAAAATTAGTGAGATTTCAATGCTTCAGTATCAGATTAAAAGATACCAAGCCGCAGGTAAAGGTACAATGTGCCAAAGTTTAAATGCAAGACTGCAAAAGTTGATAAAACAACAAGCAGAAGCATAATAAAAAAGGAGTAGTTAATTCATGATAGATTGGGCTTTCTTCGCAAATGAGCGATGATTGCCTTTTTTTTTGCACAAAAGTCACTTGTATATTCTTAACTTTCACAAGATAATATCTATTACAAGCAAATAATTTTCTACATTAAGTTTCTTCCTCTACGCCTCCTATTTTATAAATATTTGTTAAAAAGCACTCTTTTTACACTATTTTATATGTTATACAACATATTATTAAATATAATAGTGTATCTTTGCATCATAATTAAAAAGTAAAAAAACAAACTGTTTATCAAATCGTGGTAAACACAAAAGATGCAAATTATGAAAAAAAGAATCGATGAGATTACAACGCTTCAGTATCAGATTAAAAGATACCAAGCCGCAGGTAAAGGCGCAATGTGCCAAAGTTTAAATGCAAAGTTGCACAAGCTTATGAAAAAGCAGTCAGCAGCATAATAGTTAGAAAGAGTAGTTTTTCATGATAGATTGGGCTTTCTTCGCAAACAGGCGATGATTGCCTTTTTTTTTATTACTTCCCTTTGTATTTTAATTCTTCTCCGTTAGTTTTAAGAAACAAAACCAGACACTTATAAACCTTTGTACAAAAGAATTAATTCTTCTGTACAGAATATTGTTTTCTTTTGTACAAAACAATTCAATCTTTTGTACAGGAGATTTATAAGATTACTAGATGTTTTTTATTTCTATTTATTAATTAAAAAGTAGAAAACCGACTTTTAAAAGACGAAAGAGTGAGGGATGCCCCCAAAAGTGAGGGTTCCGTGATGGATCAGAACGCTACCATCACCAAGCAATACGTTGTATTTTAGTGTATTACAAGAAATAGTGAGGGAGTGATGGTTCGCTTGCATTTCTTTTCGGTTCTTCGTCACTTTAGGTGCAAGTTATTCAGATAAAAGTCTTTATTCATAAGCATTTCAGCTGTTTTTCCATATTGAATATTATGCCTAGCTATCTAAAGTCATGATATTGTCAAAAGTCGTAATAAAGGGAATTTCTATAGAAATTTCTAACAACCTCTAAAATTAAGCCACTTAGATATTTGTACATATCTGATTATCAGATAATAAGGTGTTTAAAAAGTTGTAGATATGCTTGAAAATTAGTATCTTTAAGCTGACCAAAGCATCAAGACTCCAATGAATCAAAGCATATCTACAGTTGGCAAAGTTACTACAAATAAGCCTATTTACATCAATGTTAACAAAAAGAAATCAACTATATCTTTTAAACTTCATATTCCCCATTATCGCCAGGATAGAGTCTCTATAAGTGGGAAATCGTACACTGTAGAATTGTCTCGTAACTCTAATAGTAGCCGCTGCCCGGCCTGTGGTTGTTTGAGTCAAAGCTTACATGGGTACTATATACGCCAACTTCAGGGTTCAGAGATCTTTAATCATTCCCTGACTCTATTGGTCAAAACCCGCAAATTTCGTTGCCGAAATGAGCATTGTCTCCGCAAGGTCTTTAGTGAGGACCATTCCTGCCTGGCTTCTCCCTATGGCCGCAACACTCTGGAGGTAGAAGAACGTATCCGTGAAGTATCTCTAAAAGTCACATCCCGTACTGCCAGTGAGCTTTTACACGGGCAGAACATCTTCTGCAGTCAATCTGCCTGTCTACGGAGTGCTCACAAGGAATTGCCCTCAAAAAGTAGTAATTCTCTACCTGTGGCTATAGGTATAGATGACTTTGCACAGAAGAAAGGGCATATCTATGGGAGTGTTATTGTAGACCAGATGACCCATCGTCCCATTGCAGTACTTCCTTGCCGGGAGGGGGATGAATTAGAGCAGTTCTTGCGAAATAATCCTCAGATACAATATATAACCCGAGACCGGGGGCGAAACTTTGTTGAAGCTATTAATCGTATCCTACCCGGTGTTACCCAAATCTGTGACAGATTCCATTTGATAAAGAATCTGGTGGATGCTCTGACGGAAGAAATAGCCTCATTATCCCGGCTAAGTGTGCATAAGCAAACTTATTCTTATCCCTCCACGGAAGAATGCAGAACCAAAATCATGGAAGCTCTTTATGGCCTGGGGGATGCCAGACATCGACATAAACTGAACCTGTTTGTGCAAGCAGATAGCCTTATCAGAAAAGGAATGAGCATTTCAGAAACAGCCCGCCAATTAGGAGTGCATTCACAGGTTATCTGGCGTTTGGTACGTCACCATACAGGCAAGGATTATATGTCTGCGCAGCAAAAGAGTATATTAAAACATGTCGATGAACTGGCTTTGGAAATCAGCCATGGATGTACGGATATAAAGAATTTGAAGAAGAAAATGGAAGACAAGATGGATGCGATTGCAATCTCGGCTGCCACGATAGGAATCAGAAACAAAATAAAGCAAGAACAACAGGAAGTCAGGAAATATAACAAAAATATAGCTGAAAGGAAAAACAAAAAACACGCATCAATAAGGAGTATACGGAGATTTATATTGAAAGGGGAATCTGCCGTGCAAAGTCTTACTGATCTATTGAAGAATCCATCAATAAAACAGGTTGTAACATTAGGATTGAGATTCAAGGAAATGATAAATAGAAATCTCAGGCAATGGTCTCTGGCAAACTGGATAAAACAGGCTATGGAATGTGATTCAAAAGCCATGAGGGCATTTGCCTGTGGAATAAAAGCAGACCAACAGGCGGTGCAAAATGCAATGGATATTTATTTGAACAACGGACTCTTGGAAGGAACTGTCAATAAAATAAAGGCTATCAAGAGGCAAATGTTTAATAGGGCAAGCTATAGACTACTTAATGTGAAACTCATTGCGTTTAAAACCTAATAACTTGCACCTAAAGTGACGAAGAACCTTCTTTTCACAGAATTAGCTGGAATACACTCTATGAGTAATATGATGCCTTATTATATACCTATACAGTTTCCATGTCATCTTATGCGCAAAATACTGGTTAAAAACGATACCTCCTACAATTAATATAAGACCTATATATGTAGAGAGATAAATTTGTTCTCCTAAAACAATAGAAATAAAGAACAAAGACATGAAAGGAGCTAAATAGCAAAGTTGGTTAACCAACGCAGGGTTATTTGTAGTACGTATAGCTATTCCAAAACAAATAAACGGTACTGCTATTTCAAAAGCTCCTACATATATTCCAGCCAGAAGACTTGTCGTATTTTCTATATTTACACCTACAAATAAAGCTGCAACCAACAAATAAATGGTACCAAAAAGAAATCCCATAAAAAGAGAGACTGTACCATCTATATCTTTATTTTTGTTATTTATCATCCAGTAAGTTGCCCACATAACAGCACTAAACAAGTCTAAAAAAACTCCAAAAATAGAGATTCCAGAAACATCGGATTGACCAGCGCCCAATGATATTAAAACAACGCCTAGCAATGAAAAGGTCAACCCTATATATTTAGGTATCGGAATTGGCCTGCGTGTAAATATTGCTAGCATAACCAATAAAAGAATGGGCCATGTATAGTTTATCGGTTGGGCTACCTGTGCCGGCAACAGCGAATAGGATTTAAACAAAACAAGATAATACGCAACTGGGTTCAACAGTCCAATTCCTGCAAAACGTACCAACTGTTTATTGCTAAAAGAGCTTATAACAGTCAGCTTATTTTGAGCAATAAGTACTATCGTAAAAATCACAAGTGCTGTACAACTGGCAATTAGTATTAGTTCAAAATAAGTCAGGCTTTTCAGACCAACCTTAAATGCCGTTGCAACAGTCGACCAACTCAACACAGCAACACTCGCATAGAGTATAGCTTTAGTATTTTTCTCCATAAATTATCTTAGCGCTTCAACTTCATCTGTTGTCAATGGGATTTTCTTACCTAATCGACGGGCTCCATTTTCTGTAATCAGATAATCTTCTTCATTACGGATACCACCGAAATCTTTGTAAGTTTCTAATTTATCATAGTTGATAAATTCTGTGAACTTCTTCTCACCTTTCCACAAATCCATTAATTCTGGAATAAAATAAACACCCGGTTCAATAGTCAGAACAAAACCCGGCTCCAGTTTCCGTCCCAAGCGAAGAGACTTACGCCCAAACTGAGTACTCTTTGGTTCACCGTCATATCCTACATAAACTTCTCCAAGGTTTTCCATATCATGAACATCAAGCCCCATCATATGTCCCAATCCACATTGGAAGAACATAGCATGAGCACCTTCACGAACAGCATCGTCAGCATTACCTTTCATTAATCCTAAAGATTTCATTCCCTCAACAATTACTCTCGACGAAAGTTCATATACCTCTTTGAATGGAATACCTGGACGGAGAGCCTCAACAGCTGCTAGATGAGAAGCAACCTGAATATCGTAAACGTCTTTTTGACGACTAGTAAATTTCTTATCCCCAGGAATCGTAGAAGACATATCTCCGGCATATCCCATCGCAGTTTCAGCACCAGCATCCAAAAGTAACATATCACCTGGTTTTACAATATTTCCATGATAATGATTATGCAATGTTTGACCGTTTATTGTAGCAATAGTTGGGAAAGATAGATTTCCACCAGCAGACAAAGCTACATCAGCAAGTGCACCTGCAATTTCACTTTCCTTCATTCCCGGACGAAGTATTTGCATCGCTTTAATATGCATATCAGCAGTAGTATTACACGCTTTTTCTATCTCAACTATTTCTTCTGCAGATTTGTAATTTCGTTGATTTACCACTGCACGAATAAAAGGAACAGAAGCTTCCTGAGCCGCCGGCATATATCCAAGCCAATCCATTAGTTTAAGCTTATGTTCTGCTCTATAGGTTGGTAAAAAATGAATTTGCTGTTCTTTATTCAAAGCATCTTTTAAATAAGATTCAATGCTCTTAGAAGGTTGTGTACATGCAACTCCTACTCTTTCACTCTTCTCTTTCAGAGTAGGCTGTGTGCCCATCCATACAATATCATCAATAGTCAGTTCATCGCCAAAAATTATTTCTTTATCATTATCTATATCAATAATGGCAGAAAGTCCGGCATAAGATAAACCGAAAAAATAGAGAAAAGTAGAATCTTGTCTAAACGAATATGTATTATCTGCATAATTCATTCCACACTCATCATTACCCAAAAATAACAAGATTCCGGAAGCAACAGTCTTCTTAAGCTGCTCTCTTCTATTTATATAAGTTTCTTTTGTAAACATAGCTATTATATTATTGATTAATTATTATCGTTTAGCCAAATCATCATATAACTTTTGCATATAAGCTTTGGCAGGTTTTTGATTTAAGTTCTTTTTCTTTCCACGATCAAGAACAACTTTATTTGCCTCACAGTCAAATATTAACTGATTCTGAGAAGTAGTCATACCAAATCCATTTGGAAAACTAAAGTAGCCAAAATGAGGAGATTTAGGATTTAGTATATTCTTACTAAAGGTAAAATCTTTATGCGGCAACCCCAATTGGTAAAGAATTGTTGCTGCTATATCAATCTGAGAAGCATAAGTATCTATTTTCAAAGGTTTTTTAACGGCTCCTCCAACAAGTATCAGCGGTATCTGAAAACGTTCAATCTCATGGTTGGTAATTGAAGCAGGATAGCGCATTGCATGGTCTGGTACAAGTACAAATACTGTATTCTTCCAATATTTAGTTTGCTTGTATTGATCAATAAATTTCCCCAAACAACTATCTGTATAAAAAGCCGAATTAAGAAATGGATCTTTAAACTTATGAGACGGAACATCAAAAGGTTCATGACTACTTGAAGTCTGGATCGTTTTAAAGAATGGTTCCTTTTGTACTCCTAAGAAATCAGACAAAGCGCGATTAAACAAATAATGATCAGGGGCGCCCCACTTTGAGAGTCTTTCTTTTAAAGGAAAATCTTTATCACATACAATTCGATCATACCCTTGTGATAATAAATAGGAGCGCATATTAGTAAAATTAGCATCTCCACCATAGTAGTATTCTGTAGAGTAACCAGCTTTCTTCAATGACTTAGGTATAGAAGGTAACGACTGACTTCGTTGAGGATATTTCATTATTGAGGTGGTAGGCTGAGCTGGATAACCACTTAGAATTGAAACAAGGCCACGATCTGTTCGGAAACTGTTTGCATAAAAATTAGTAAACAATATTCCTTCTTTACTAAACGCATTCATATTAGAAGCCACATCAGGTAAACCTCCTAAAGGCTGAACTATTTTCGAAGTAAAACTTTCAAGAATTACAATAATTACATTCGGTCTCTTTGTTGTGAGCAAAGCCGGAATACTATCAGTTGCTGTAACATCTTTGAGTTTATCAAATTCTTCAGTTGCTTCATCGTCCTTCATAAATCGATATTGCTTATCAAAAGCTTGTTCACGAGAAAGAGATTCCATCAAACTAAAACAAGGGTTTATTGCCGCATGGTTCAGTTCTATTTTATCACTAAAATATGCCCATCCGGTATTCATTGTTGATACAGAAAACCCACCACGGATGGGAATAAAAAGGGATCCTGTTACTAAAAATAATACCAATGCTGTTTTTCTACGATAATATGGCTTCTTTATTTTAATCTCAGGTTTAATAAGAATCAGATTAAACAAATAAATAAGCGCTGATATAATTGCAATAATAAAAAATAAGGCTAAAATAATTGTTATAATATCTGCACTTGCAAAAGCATCTTTCGGCGTTTTTAAATAAAAAAGAGGTGAAGAGTCTAGTCTGAAGCCCCAATATTTATAAAGAACAATGTCAGATATAAAAACGCATCCAATAACGAAAGCAACAATGCCATAGTAAATTTTAAAGACCATACTGGCCACAGTCGAATTTAGCCATAAAGAAGCTATAAGGAACAATCCGGGGAGTATAGTAAAATAGCCGGCAATTGAAGCATCAAGTGGTAAACCATGCCAAATAACTCCCAAATAATCCAATAATGAGCAATCATGATACAGATCATGATAATACAACATAAATACAGGCTTTTGAACTACAAAAAATAAAATGAAAAACACATATGTTTTTAGCAATAAGAAAAATCTATCCTTCATTATTTATACAATTATTTTGCTCTATTTCAAATGGAAATCATACAAAAGTAATATACTTTGTTAAAAACTCCACTATTCTTAATAAAGTAATATTTTTTTTTAGCACTTTTGTAGTTGATTATTATTATATAACCAAATAGATGAAAAAAGTAATATTAACATTCGCTATATTTTGTATTATGAACATGATTCAAGCTCAGAATCCATTTCTGGAAAAGTATACTACACCACACGGCACAGCTCCTTTTGATAGAATAAAAAAAGAACATTTCGAACCCGCTTTGGAAGAAGGTATGAAACAACATATGGCAGAGATTTATGCCATAGTTAATAACCCAGAAGCTCCTAACTTTAAAAACACAATTGTAGCACTAGAAAAATCAGGTGCATTACTTAATAGAGTTCAAAGTGTATTTAGTAATTTGCTCAGTGCAGAAACAAACGATGATCTTCAGGCAATAGCTGAAAAAATGATGCCACTCTTATCTGAACACTCAAATAACATCAGTCTTAATAAAAAATTATTTGAGAGGATAAAAGCTGTTTATAGCCAAATAAATAAATTAAAGCTGAACAAAGAGGACAGCAAACTTCTACAAAACACTTATGATAGTTTTGTACGTAGCGGAGCAAATCTGGAAGGTGAAGCAAAAGTTAAATATCGTGCTTTGACAGCTGAATTAAGCAAGCTTACTTTGCAATATGGACAAAATATTCTGAAAGAAACAAATAACTATAAATTAGTTATTACAGACAAAGCACAACTTGCAGGATTACCAGAAAGCACCTTGGAAGCAGCGGCCTTAACAGCAAAAGAAAAAGGTAAAGAAGGTTGGGTGTTTACACTGGATGCTCCTAGCTATATCCCTTTCATGACATATTGTGAAAACCGTGAGCTAAGAAAAGAACTTTATACTGCTTTTAGTACCCTTTGCACTCACGACAATGAATACAATAATTTTGCAAACGTGACAAGAATAGCCAATATACGTCAGGAAATAGCACAATTATTAGGTTATAAGAATTATGCTGCATACACTCTTGAAAAACGTATGGCTGAGAATAGTGATGCTGTATATAAGCTACTGAATCAGCTAGTTGATGCTTACAAGCCTACAGCAGAAAAAGAATTGAAAGATGTGCAAGAACTAGCAAACCAGACTCAAGATCCTAATTTTCAGACAATGCCATGGGATTGGGCATTCTATTCTAACAAATTAAAAGACCAGAGATTCAACATCAATGATGAAATGTTGCGTCCTTACTTCGAGTTGAGTAAAGTTAAAGAGGGTGTATTTGGATTAGCTACAAAATTATATAGCATCACTTTCAAAGAAAACAAAAATATACCTGTATACCATCCAGATGTTGAAGCATACGAAGTCTTTGATAAGGATGGAAAATATCTGGCTGTGTTATACACTGATTTTCATCCTCGCGCTGGAAAACGTGCAGGAGCATGGATGACTCAATTTAAAGAACAATGGAAAGAAAATGGAAAAGATAGTCGTCCACACATTTCTTTGGTTATGAATTTCACAAAACCAACAGAAAATAAACCTGCCTTGCTTACTTTTAGTGAAGTAGAAACTTTCCTGCATGAATTTGGTCATTCTCTTCACGGTATGATGGCTAACTCTACTTATGAAAGCCTCAGCGGAACTAATGTTTACTGGGATTTTGTTGAATTACCTTCGCAAATTATGGAAAACTTTGCGATTGAAAAAGATTTTTTGAACACATTTGCAAAGCATTATCAAACTAACGATCAGTTACCTCAGGAGCTAATTCAACGTATTGTTGATGCATCCAATTTTAATACCGGATATGCCTGCCTTCGTCAGGTAAGCTTAGGATTACTGGATATGGCATGGTATACTAGAAATATCCCATTTGAGGGAAATGTTATTGAATACGAGCGACAAGCTATGACAAAAACAAAACTTCTGCCGGTTTTGGATAATGAATCTATGAGCGTACGATTCTCACATATATTCTCCGGAGGTTATTCTGCCGGTTATTATAGCTATAAGTGGGCGGAAGTATTGGACGCTGATGCTTTCTCATTATTTAAGCAAAAAGGAATTTTCAATATAGAAGTAGCTACTTCTTTCCGTGAAAATATACTATCTAAAGGTGGTACAGAACATCCGATGAAGCTATATAAACGTTTCCGCGGACAAGAACCAACTATTGATGCTTTATTAATTAGAAACGGCATTAAAGAATAATGAAAACAAAAATTTTATTTATACTATTAGCTATCTTGCCTTTTCTGGGTGGATGCAGTGATAATGAAGATGATATAAAAGAGCTAATCGTAGGCAAAACGTGGCGTTTGGTTGGATTTTACGAGAATAATGATAATGAAATACATTTCACTGATGACGAAGCTATTTTCAACAACAACAAAGATGGCTTTTATTTAAAATTCAATCAGGATAGTACTTTTTACGGAAAAGGTGTAAAAGATGCTTTCAACGGCAAATGGAGTAATGAAAATGGATATGATTTATCTATGAATATAACAAATCAATCTGAAGATGAAGAACTTGATATTGCTATTGAATATATCAATGCAATTAAGGGAGCATATTCTTGTAAAGGAACAGATGAAAACCTTCTGGTCTTAAAGTACAAGAGTAGCCAAGGAGACAGATATATGTTATTCCGCATAAAATAAACGTTTTAGATAAGTTTCAAATATCATATAACAAAAGACTAAAAGAACAATGAATGCTATAGAATTAAAACAACAAGAACTTGACACGCGCTATATACGTATGGCTAATATCTGGGCTGAGAATTCATACTGCATCAGACGAAAAGTTGGAGCATTGATTGTCAAAGACAAGATGATTATTTCTGACGGGTATAATGGAACACCATCCGGATTTGAAAATATATGTGAAGATGAGCAGAATTTAACGAAACCATATGTACTACATGCTGAAGCAAATGCGATTACTAAAATAGCCCGTTCCAACAACAGCAGTGAAGGGGCAACATTATATGTAACAGCATCTCCATGTATAGAATGTGCCAAGCTTATTATTCAGTCAGGCATTAAAAGAGTGGTTTATTCAGAAAAATATCGTTTGGAAGATGGTATTAATTTATTAAAACGCGCAAATATTGAAGTTGTATATTTAGATCCTACCGAACAAAACCAAATATAAAAAGAACTATTTAAATTAAATAACTCATGAGTACAAATAAATCTTCACGCTTTACTCCTATTATTATTGCGGTAAGTATTGTGGTCGGAATATTAATCGGTACATTTTACACAAAACACTATTCGGGAAGCCGATTGGGTATTATAAACAGTTCGTCAAACAAACTAAACGCACTGCTCCGAATTATTGATGATCAGTATGTGGATACAGTTAATATGCAAGAACTGGTAGAAAATGCAATGCCTCAAATTCTGGCAGAATTGGATCCACACTCAAAATATATTCCGGCAAAAGATCTGGAAGCAGCAAATTCTGAGCTTGAAGGAAGTTTTAGCGGAATAGGAATCCAATTCCGTATTCAAAATGATACAATACATGTTAACAGTGTTATAAAAGGTGGTCCTTCTGAAAAAGTAGGATTAATGCCAGGCGACCAGATTATCCGAGTTAATGATACCCTTTTCGTTGGGAAAAAAGTGACGAATGATATCGCCATGAGTAAGCTGAAAGGTAAAAAAGGAACAGAGGTTAAACTTACTATAAAACGCTTCGGTGAGAAAAAACTTCTTTCTTATACAATCGTTCGTGGAGATATTCCAGTTACAAGTATCTATGCTGCATACATTATCAGCAAAAACATTGGATATGTATATATTAATAAGTTTGGTAGAACTACTCATGTGGAATTACTTAGTGCTTTAGCACTACTTAGCCAGCGCAACTGTCAGGGACTAATTATTGACTTACGTGGAAACACAGGAGGGTTCATGGAAGCAGCTATTAGAATGGTAAATGAGTTCTTACCTGAAGGAAAACTTATTGTTTATACAGAAGGACGAAAATATCCAAGAACAGAAGAATTTGCAAACGGAACTGGTAGTTGCCAGAAAATGCCAATTGTAGTTTTGGTTGATGAGGGTTCAGCTTCAGCTAGTGAAATATTTGCAGGAGCTATTCAGGATAACGACCGTGGTATGATTATTGGAAGACGAACTTTTGGAAAGGGATTAGTACAGCAACCTATCGAATTTAGTGATGGATCGGCTATCCGTCTTACTATAGCTCGATATTATACTCCTTCAGGAAGATGTATTCAGCGTCCTTATGTGAATGGTAACGACGAAGATTACGAAATGGACTGGTTAAATCGCTATGATCATGGTGAATTTTTCTCAAAAGACAGCATTAAACAAGATAAAAGTCTACGTTACTCTACAAGTTTAGGAAGGCCGGTATATGGTGGCGGAGGTATTATGCCAGACGTCTTTGTTCCTCAAGACACGATTGGATCTACTTCTTATTACACTTCAGTTATGACCAAAGGACTTGATATTCTATTTGGATACAAATACACAGATCAGAATAGAAATAAGCTGAAGCAGTTTAAAGATGCAAATTCATTGGCTAACTACCTGAGAGGACAGAATCTTGTGGAACAATTTGTAAGATATGCAGATAGTAATGGAGTTAAGAGGAGAAATCTTTTGATTCAGATATCACACAAACTAATTGAAAAGAGATTATATGGACGTATCATTGACAGTATGCTGGGTCAAGAAGAATATATTAAGTACATTAATAAATCTGATAATACTGTTCTAAAGGCAGTCGAGATTCTACAAAAAGGACAAGCATTCCCCACTGCCCCTGTAAAGCCCAATATTTCAAAAAAGAAAAGATAACATTATTCCCCGGTAAGTAAAACACCGGGGTCTTTTTTTACTATTCAAGCATGAATTACTCAAAAAAGCAACAAATAAGAAAAACTATTTCTGAAAGAAAAAAAACACTAACAGAATTTTTTTTTCTGGATTTCTCCAGCAAATTGTTTATCCACCTAGAATCTCTCCCCGTTTTTCAAAATGCAAAAACAATCTTGTTATACCACTCCCTAAAAGATGAAGTAAGGACACATGCTTTTATTGAAAAATGGAAGAATCAGAAAATTCTAATTTTGCCGGTAGTTAATGGCAAAAACTTAATACTAAAAGAATATAATGATTCATCTAAATTACTGACTGGAGCTTACGGTATACAAGAACCTACAGGCGAATTATTTTCTGATTACAATAAAATAGATTTGGCAATAATCCCCGGCGTTTCATTTGATAAAGTTGGCAACAGACTTGGAAGAGGAAAAGGATATTACGATCGCCTTTTACCTAAAATTAAAGCTTTTAAAATAGGAATATGTTTTTCTTTTCAACTTTCAGAAAAAATTCCAGTTGAACCACATGACACAAAAATGAACTTAATTATTACAGAAAATGGGATACTTAACGAAAAATAATATTCGTAATAACTTGTGCGCCTACTTGACGATTCAGATTTTTCACAAGTAATTCTCTACCCATCATTAATTCCTGCCGCAATGCTGCAGAAGTAAGATGTACATAGAGTATCTGATTTTTAATAAATAATCCATCTGTATAAGAAGCGATCCCTGGCCCTAAGACCTCTTTCCATGCATTAATCAATCGTTGTTCATTTAGCGGAGATTCCAGACGTTCATCCCGCAAAAATTTACGGATTGCATCACCAATTGATACAGCATTATTCCTTTTCATTATCAATATTCTCCTTACTATTTATATTACCGTTATTTACCTCGAACATTTTATAATCACTCCCCATCTTTTTCAATATCTTATCCAGATGTTCACGATTAGTATCGGTAATAAATATCTGACCAAAATTATCACCTGCTACTAATTTTATGATTTGTTCCACACGTGAAGCATCTAGCTTGTCGAATATGTCATCCAATAAAAGTAACGGAGTTTTTTCTCCTGTACGTTTTAAGAAATCAAACTGTGCTAATTTTAAAGCAACCAAATATGTTTTATTCTGCCCTTGTGAACCTTCACGTTTTATAGCAAAATCGCCTAATGACATAACTAACTCATCTTTATGAATTCCTCTTAAAGAATATCCCATTATACGATCCTTTACTCTAGATTCCTTTAAGACATCTAATAATGAATTTACCTGAGCATGAGACACGTAAGACAATCCTACTAATTCCTGTCCTTGAGAAATGAATGAATAGAAAGACTGAAAAATAGGAATAAATTCTTCTATAAAATATTTTCGTTTACGAAAAACCACTTCACCTGCAGTTGCCATCATCTCTTCCCACACCAGAAAAAGTTCTTCGTCGACAGGTTGTTCACTTTTAAGTAAAGTATTTCGTTGCTGCAATGCTTTATTATAACGAATCAAAGCATCTAAATATTCTTTATCATACTGCGAAATTACAAGATCAATAAATCGACGACGCTCTTCACTCCCACCTGCAATCAAAGCCGAATCAGAAGGAGAAACCATTACAAGAGGCAAAAAACCAATATGGTCAGAAAGACGGCTATATTCCTTTTTATTCCTTTTAAATTGCTTCTTTTGATGACGTTTTTGTCCACAATATATTTCTTCAGGAGAGCCATCTGCTGATTCATAAAAACCTTGAATCATAAAAAAGTCCTCATCATGATGTATATTTTGCGAATCAACAGGATTACCAGAACTTTTGCAAAAAGAAAGATAGTAAACAGCATCAAGAAGATTTGTTTTTCCCATCCCATTTAAACCAAAAAAACAATTTAGTTTAAAAGAAAAATCTAATTCAACTTGTTCCAGGTTCTTATAATTAAGTATAGAAATATGTTTTAATACCATGCTGCTAATCCTTCTATTTATAAATGCAAAATTAGAAATAAAATCGGGATTAAAAGCAAAAACAAAATAAACCAGAAATATAAAAAATAGAAAAGAAAAAAATATGGCAATAAATTTCATTTATAAATATAAAAAAACTACTTTTGCTCACCAAATAAGTAAAATTGTTAATAATAAAAGAATCATAATAAAATGGCAGAACAAGACAAACATGAACAGAAACTAAATGTGGGAGATGCGCTTGATAGATCTGAAGCATATTTAGTTAAAAACAAAAAAGGAATTATCGGAGGTATCGCCGCAGTTATCATTATTATAGCTGCGTTCTTTGCTTACAAGTATCTTTATTTAGCTCCTAGAGAAGAAAAAGCAGAAATTGCAATATTCAAGGGAGAAGAGTATTTTGGACAAGATGCTTACGAGATCGCTCTTAATGGAGACAGTGTCGGTTATAAAGGATTTATTAAAATTGCAGATGAATTTAGCGGCACAAAAACTGCAAATCTGGCTAAAGCATATGCCGGTATTTGTTATGCTCAGCTAGGTAAATATCAAGAAGCAGAAAAATATCTTGGAGATTTTGACGGTAATGACCAAATGGTTTCTCCTGCTATCTTAGGTGCATTAGGAAACTGCTATGCTCAGCTAAATCAACTAGACAAGGCTGTTTCTACTTTACAGGATGCTGCTAAGAAAGCTGACAACAATACTTTAAGTCCTATTTACTTATTGCAAGCAGGTTTAATAATGGAACAACAAGGAAAATATGCTGATGCTCTTGAAGCATATAATACCATTAAAGATAAATATTTCAATTCTTATCAGGCTATGGATATTGATAAATACATCGAAAGAGCCACTGCTTTGAAAAAATAAAATTTACTCCTTATATATAAAGTAGAGATATTGTGTCGCAGTATCTCTACTTTTTTATTTAAAATAAAAATAAATTAAATATTATGGCAACAGCTTATCACAACTTATCTGAATACGATTTTAATTCAGTACCTAATGCCGAAACTATGAAATTTGGAATTATTGTTTCAGAATGGAACAGTAATATTACAGGTGCTCTTCTTGACGGAGCAGTAAATACGCTAATAAAACATGGAGTTAAAAAAGAAAATATAATAGTAAAGTTCGTTCCCGGGAGTTTTGAACTAACTTTTGGCGCCAATCAAATGATAAAAAACGGCACAGTTGACGCCGTTATTATTTTAGGATGCGTAATTAAGGGTGATACTCCACATTTTGATTATGTTTGTATGGGAGTAACACAAGGGATAACAGAATTGAATGCAAAGTTCAACATACCAGTTATTTACGGTCTGATTACCACCAATAATATGGAACAAGCAGAGGACCGAAGTGGTGGCAAACTAGGCAACAAAGGCGATGAATGCGCAATTTCTGCAATAAAAATGATCGATTTTATTTGGAGTTTTAAAAAATAGTTGTACCTTTGCATCGCAATCGGAAATAAAGGGCAAATACCAGAGTGGCCAAATGGGGCAGACTGTAAATCTGCTGTCTTTCGACTTCGGTGGTTCGAATCCATCTTTGCCCACAAAATTTCTAATGCGGAAGTAGCTCAGTTGATAGAGCATTAGCCTTCCAAGCTGAGGGTCGCGGGTTTGAGTCCCGTCTTCCGCTCCATCAAAAAGAGAATCTAATAGTTTAGATTCTCTTTTTTTATTTATTCCACACCAAAAAAGGTTATCTGGATTAAATACAATAATTTATGAATTGTATTATCTTTGTAACCCAAATTCAAGATAACAAACATCATGAACAAGCAACCACTCCTAGGGATGACTCTCAGCGAATTACAGGATATAACTCGTAATCTGGGAATGCCTAAATTTACTGCGAAACAAATAGCAACATGGATCTATGATAAAAGAGTAGATTCTATAAACGAAATGACGAATCTTTCGCTAAAGCAACGAGAGAAACTAAATGAAGAATATGAGATTGGTTCAAGCGCTCCTATTGAAGCTATGCGTTCTGTAGATGGCACTATAAAATATCTATTCCGTACTCCAGATAATAATTTTATTGAATCCGTATATATTCCAGATGATGATCGGGCAACACTATGCGTATCTTCGCAGGTTGGTTGCAAAATGAACTGCAAGTTTTGTATGACTGGCAAACAAGGTTTTACTACAAATCTAAATGCAAACCAAATTATCAATCAAATTTATTCTATTCCAGAAAGAGAAAAGCTAACTAATATAGTACTAATGGGAATGGGAGAACCTCTCGATAATTTGGATGAAGTACTTAAAGCTTTAGATGTTTTAACTTCTGATTACGGTTATAAATGGAGTTCAAAACGAATAACAGTATCTACCGTTGGTTTACGCAAAGGACTCAGACATTTTTTGGAAAAAAGCAATTGCCATTTAGCCATTAGTATTCATTCACCACTACCAGCTCAACGATCTGAATTGATGCCTGCAGAAAAAGCTTTTTCAATAACAGAAGTGGTAGATCTGCTACGTAATTATGATTTTAGCAAGCAACGCCGTTTATCCTTTGAATATATTGTATTTAAAGGGGTAAACGACTCTCTTATCTATGCAAAAGAACTGGTCAAACTCTTAAGAGGGCTGGACTGCAGGATAAATCTTATTCGTTTTCATGCAATACCAGGCGTTGACCTGAATGGAGCAGATATGGATACTATGATAAAGTTTCGCGACTATCTTACAGCACATGGACTTTTCACTACAATACGTGCTTCACGTGGAGAAGACATATTCGCAGCATGTGGAATGCTATCTACAGCAAAGGAGCAAGAGAAAAACAGTTAAAAACTTTAATATTTCAATTTAATACTCTACCTTAGTTACCTATTTAAGTAAAAACTAATATCACTGATTAAAGAATGGAAGATAATAATAAAATACGGATTGGTATTACCCAAGGGGATATCAACGGTGTAGGATATGAAGTTATTTTAAAGACTTTTTCCGACCAAGCAATGCTTGAACTTTGTACTCCTATCATTTATGGTTCGCCTAAAGTTGCAGCATATCATCGCAAAGCATTAGACTTATCGACAAACTTTAGTATAATTAATACAGCTGCAGAAGCAACACATAATAAACTTAGTGTTGTTAATTGTACAGACGATGAAATAAAAGTTGAGTTTACCAAACCTACCCCAGAAGCGGGTAAAGCAGCTTACGAAGCTTTAGAAAAAGCTGTGGAAGAGTATAAAAAAGGATTAATTGATGTAATTATCACTGCACCTATTAACAAAAACACCATTCAATCAAAAGATTTTTATTTTCCCGGGCACACTGAATACCTGGAAGATAAATTAGGAGAAGGGAACAAATCATTAATGATCTTAATGAAAGACGATTTTCGTGTTGCATTGGTTACCGGACATATACCTGTAGCAGATATTGCGAAATCTATTACTAAGGAAAAGATCATTGAAAAAATAGAAATATTTAATAGATCTTTAAAACAAGATTTCAGAATAGACAGTCCTCGAATTGCAGTATTAGCTCTTAACCCACATGCAGGAGACAATGGATTAATTGGCAAAGAAGAAGAAGAAATTATTATTCCGGCCATTAAAGAAATGTCTGAGAAAGGTATTCAGTGTTTTGGACCTTACCCAGCTGACGGATTTATGGGAGCCGGTAATTTTAATCATTTTGATGGGATACTTGCCATGTATCATGATCAGGGATTAGCACCTTTCAAAAGTATTGCAATGGACGAAGGAGTAAATTATACAGCAGGACTTCCTGTAATCAGAACTTCTCCGGCTCACGGCACAGCTTACGACATAGCCGGACAAGGATTGGCTTCAGAAGATTCTTTCCGTCAGGCTATTTACGTTGCTATAGATGTATTCCGTAACCGTCGTTTTGAAAAAGAAATACATGCTAATCCGCTTCGCAAGCAGTACTATGAAAAACGTGATGACAGCGACAAACTGAAACTCGACACTATTGATGACGAAATTTAAAGATTAACAACAAGTTATGAAATTTGCTATAATCTCCGCCGGAGAAGGCTCCCGTCTGGCACAAGAAGGGATAAAACAGCCAAAACCTCTGGTTCCTCTTAACGGCATGGCTATGATTGATCGTCTCATAGATATTTTTATGAAGAATGATGCAACTTCCATTGCTATTATAATCAACAACGAGCATGAGCAAACAAAAAAACATCTGGCAGAACTGCAGAAAAAATATCCATTGGAGATTATTATTAAAAGTACTCCTGGATCAATGCATAGTTTCTTTGAACTTATGCCACTGCTCAAAGACGATAAATTTTGTTTAACTACCGTTGATACTATATTTGATGAAGCTGAATTCACAGCATATATAGAAAACTTCAAAGTGTCTGAAGATGACGGCTTTATGGCTGTTACTGATTATATTGATGATGAAAAGCCATTATTTATTGCAGCAAACGATTCACTTGATATTACCGGATATTACGATACTAAAACGCCCGAATGCAATTATATTTCGGGTGGTATCTACTGTCTTACTCCGTCTTGTCTGGAAACCTTGCAACATTGTATGGATAAAGGGTTAACAAGAATGCGACAGTTTCAACGGGCATTAGTAGAAGAAGGCAAAAAGCTGAAAGCATATCCTTTTAGCAAAATTCTGGATGTAGATCATGCAGAAGATATTGCAAAAGCAGAAGCTTTTCTTAAAGAGCCCTTTCCTATTGTCGGGATAGATCGTGGAAACAAGTATTCTCCGAACAAGGCTGGTAGTGATGCCTTAATATTCAGTAGCGTAAAAGAGAGTCTTGAAAAACGCGGTTATAGAGTGCGCACATATACAGAGAGTCATTTTATTGATCAGCCAATGTTTGCACCAGTAGTTTTTACAATGGCTCGCAGTAAGATGATGCTGGACATTCTTGACTTACTTGAGCAAGAAGATGCACTGATTATCAATTCTCCCAAAGGTATCCGAAATTCAGGAAGATTAGAAATGACATCGTTATTACTCTCTGCAGATATACCATCTCCAGTTAGTACGATTCTATTTACCAATAAAGGTATCGAAGAACAAGACGTTCCTAGCTTTCCATTCTGGATTAAACGCGGAGATGGACATGCACTGGTTAAAGAAGATGTTAGTTTTGTTCAGAACAAGCAAGAAGCTTCTGCCGTTTTACACGACTTCAATAACAGAGGTATTAAATTGGCTGTGGCTAACGAACATCTGAAAGGAGATTTAATTAAATTCTATGGTGTAGCAGAAAATAACTTCTTTTACTGGTTTTACCCCTCCCCTACGGTTAATAGTAAATTTGGCCTGGAAGCAATCAACGGAGAAGCAAAAGGCTATCCTTTCTCAGAAGAAGAATTAAAAAGTTATTGTGAGGAAGCAGCCAATAAGCTTGAACTTTCTGTTTATGGAGGAGATTGTATTGTTTCTTCCACCGGAGAAATACGAATTATTGATTTTAATGACTGGCCCAGCTTTGCACCATGCAGCAACCAAGCAGCAGAAGCTATTGCCGATCTTATAGTAAAAAAGATGCAAGATGGAAAAAGAAATTAGAAAAATGGAGCTGGAAGCTTCATTAAAATCGCTGGATACCGAAGAATTCATTGATATTCATTTTTACCGACCAATAGGATATCGTTGGGCTTTATTTTTCAAACGATTAGGAATTTCTCCAAATACCGTTACTGTAGCAAGTATATTTCTTGGAGTTGCTGCAGGAATTCTTTTTTATTTCGAAGATATTAAGATGACGCTCTGCGGAATTTTTTTATTAATATGGGCTAATTCTTATGATAGTGCAGACGGACAACTAGCTCGCCTTACCGGACAAAAATCCGAAATCGGACGTATTCTTGATGGCGTTAGCGGTGATTTTTGGTTTATTACAATTTACGCCTGCATTTGTTTACGCCTCACTCCGGAATGGGGAATATGGATTTGGTTGTTAGCTGCAATTACTGGATTCTTTCATAGCAAGCAAGCTGCGATGGCCGATTACTACCGCAATATTCATTTGTTTTTCCTAAAAGGAAAAGCCGGAAGCGAACTCGATAATTCAGCTCAACAGAAAGAATTATTTAAATCACTGTCATGGAAAAATGATTTTATCAGAAAATTATTTATATTCTTCTATAAAGATTATACAGCTTCTCAGGAAAAATTAACTCCTAAATTTCAGTTACTATTCAACAGTATAAAAGAAAAATACGGAGATAATATACCCCAAACTTTTAAAGATGAATTTAGAGCTTTAAGCAAGCCATTGATGAAATACACCAATATATTATCATTCAACACCAGAGTTATTGCTTTGTTTATCAGCCTTCTCATTAACAAACCGTGGATCTACTTTGTATTCGAAATAACGGTACTCAATATCTTACTAGTATATATGATAATGAGCCATGAATCATTCTGTGGTATGTTAAATAAAAAAATATCTTAATATCTTTTAGTGTGAATAATAACTATCGTAACATATTCTTTTTAGTTGGTATAATTGCTATCGTAATTATGTTCTCCACTTTTGACATGAAGTTTGATGAACTTTTAAGCAATTTAAAAAGAGCAGGATTATGGTTTCCGATAGTAATGTTATTATGGGTGTTTATTTACATGATAAATGCACTTTCCTGGTACATGATCATTAATGATGATGGAACAAGAAAAGTACCCTTTCTAAAAGTATATAAATATACAATTACAGGTTTTGCGCTTAATTATGCTACTCCAGTGGGATTAATGGGAGGCGAACCTTACCGAATTATGGAATTAACCCCCTACGTTGGAGTTAGTAAAGCCACATCTTCCGTAATATTATATGTAATGATGCACATCTTTGCACATTTCTGTTTCTGGTTTTCATCCATTTTTCTGTTTATTATTCTTTATCCGGTAAATATACCGACTGGAATTATGCTGATCTTCGCCACTATTTTTTGCCTTTTTTTTATTTACTTTTTTGTTAAAGGGTACAAAAATGGAATGGCAGTAAAGGCACTTTGTCTATGTAAAAGAATTCCTTTCCTTAAAAACTGGGCTATCCGCTTTGCAACAGAAAAGAAAGAAACTCTAGAACGAATTGATAGCCAGATTGCAGATTTACACAAACAACGAAAAAAGACCTTTTACACCTCTTTATGCCTGGAATTTACAACCAGAATTATCGGTAGTCTGGAAGTTTTTTTCATTCTAAAGATTCTTACTCCTGATGTTAATTTTCTGAATTGCATTCTCATTATGGCGTTTACAACGTTGTTTTCTAACTTATTTTTCTTCTTGCCCATGCAATTGGGAGCACGAGAAGGAGGAATGGCTATTGCAACCGGAGAACTAGGATTGACAGGCGCCTTCGGTATATATACAGGTTTAATAACCAGGGTACGAGAACTAATGTGGATAGGTATTGGTATGCTGCTAATGAAAGTAGGTAATAAAAACAAGATACTCTCAAATAATAATATAAATGAAACAATTCACTAATATAAAAGGAATAATTTTCGATTACGGAGGCACTATTGATACAAATGGAAAACATTGGGCCGAAGTACTATGGAGCAGATATAAAGAACTAAATATTCCTGTAAGTAAAGAAGAGTTTAAAAAGGCGTACATACATGGTGAACGAACATTGGCTACTCAGCCATTAATTAAGCCATCTCATAATTTTTATGACGTTTTGCTAATTAAAGCAAAAATTCAAATTGAATATTTAATTCAGCAAGGTTTTCTATCAAGCTCAGAACAAGCAGATAAATACCCTGAAGAGATAGCTAAAGGCTGTTATAACTTTGCCAAAGAGGTGGTCAATAAGTCCCTTTTTGTAGTCAAAAGGTTATTAAATAAATATAAATTAACTCTTGTTTCGAACTTTTACGGAAACATCAATAAAGTACTGGAAAACTTTGGTTTACTTTGTAATTTTAGTAGCATAATTGAATCTGCTGTTGTTGGAGTGAGAAAGCCCGATCCGGCTATTTTTACTCTGGGTGTTCGTGAGCTTGGATTTGAAGCACATGAGGTTGTTGTAATTGGCGATTCTTTTTCAAAAGACATTATTCCCGCAAAGGCCGCAGGTTGTCGTACCATTTGGCTAAAAGGAGAAGGATGGGGTGAAGAAACAGATGATTCTGTTCCTGATGCTATTATCACAGACTTGGAACAATTATTAAATATATTATAATTTTTAAACCTAAAAATAGAAAAATATAGCCCACTAAGCTATAAAAGAATTGTAGTTATGGAAAATGTAAATGTAAAACCGGCAACGGGGAAACTAGGTGTATTGTGTGTAGGTTTAGGTGCAGTTACTTCTACTTTTATTGTAGGAACATTAATGGCTCGTAAAGGTTTGGCTAAACCTGTTGGTTCACTTTCGCAATTGGCTACTATGCGTGTAGGAAAAGGAAAAGATAAGCAATATAAGAAAATTACTGAAGTAGTTCCTTTAACTGACTTAAATGATGTAGTATTTGGCGCATGGGATATTTTTGCCGATAATGCTTATGAATCGGCTATTCATGCAGAAGTTCTAAAAGAAAAAGATATCAATCCTGTAAAGGATGAATTGGAAGCAATCAAACCAATGCCTGCAGTATTCGATCAAAATTTCGTTAAACGCTTACATGGAACACACGTTAAACCAGAAGCTTCACGTTGGGATTTAACTGAACAAGTTCGTGAAGACATCCGTAACTTTAAGGCTGCAAACAATTGCGAACGCGTTGTTGTTATCTGGGCTGCAAGTACAGAAGTTTATTTGCCATTGAGCGACGAACATATGACTCTTGCTTCTTTCGAAAAAGCAATGAAAGAAGACAATAAAGAATTAATTGCTCCAAGTATGTGTTATGCATACGCTGCTGTTGCAGAAGGATGTCCTTTCATTATGGGTGCACCTAATTTATGCGTTGACACTCCAGCTATGTGGGAACTTTCTAAGAAGACAAGTACTCCTATTTCAGGTAAAGACTTCAAGACAGGACAAACATTGATGAAAACTGTGCTTGCTCCAATGTTGAAAACTCGTATGCTTGGTCTTGACGGTTGGTTCTCTACAAACATCTTAGGAAACAGAGACGGTGAAGTTCTTGACGATCCAGATTCATTCAAGACAAAAGAAGTTAGTAAGCTTTCTGTTATCGAAACAATCCTTGACGGAGAAGAACATCCTGAACTTTACGGAAATATCTTCCACAAAGTTCGTATCAACTATTATCCACCACGCAACGACAACAAAGAAGGATGGGACAATCTTGATATTTTCGGATGGATGGGTTACCCAATGCAGATCAAAGTAGATTTCCTTTGCAGAGACTCTATTCTTGCTGCTCCACTTTTGCTTGACCTTGTATTATTCTCTGATCTTGCAAAACGTGCAGGACGTTATGGCATACAAGACTGGTTGTCATTCTACCTAAAGAGCCCAATGCACGATTTCGAGCACAAACCAGTTCACGACTTATTCCAACAATTCACAATTTTGAAAAACAATCTTCGTGAAATGGGTGGATATGAAGCTGACGAATGCGTAGACTAATATTTTACTAAGAAATAACTTAAGCGGATAGTGCTGAACAAGCACTATCCGCTTTTCTTTTTAACCTTATTTCTGCCAAAACTGCTTGTAAGCTCAAAACAAATTTGTAATTTTGTCATATAATTAAAGGAAATATGACTAGATCTGAGATTCAACAAGTAAAGCAACGATTCGGTATTATCGGTAATACGGAAACACTGAATAGAGCCATCGATATTGCTATCCAAGTGGCTCCGACCGATTTATCTGTATTAATCACAGGAGAAAGCGGTGTTGGTAAAGAAAGTTTTCCTCAAATTATACATCAGTACAGCCGTCGGAAACACGGTCAATATATAGCAGTAAACTGTGGAGCTATTCCTGAAGGAACTATTGATTCTGAGCTTTTCGGACACGAAAAAGGAGCTTTTACAGGAGCTATAGGCGAACGTAAAGGTTATTTCGGTGAAGCTGATGGCGGTACTATATTTCTTGATGAAGTGGGAGAATTACCTCTCCCAACCCAGGCACGCCTGCTACGAGTACTGGAAAGTGGCGAATTTATTAAAGTTGGCTCATCGAAAGTGCAAAAAACAGATGTACGCATTGTTGCAGCTACAAATGTAAACCTGCGCGAAGCAATTTCTTCCGGAAAATTCCGTGAGGATCTTTATTACAGATTAAACACTGTTCCTGTGCAGATTCCTCCTTTACGGGAACGCCCTGAAGATATTGTACTTTTATTCCGCAAATTTGCTTCAGACTTTGCCGAGAAATATCGCATGCCAGCTATTCAATTATCCGAAGATGCTAAACGAGTACTGGTATCTTATTCCTGGCCGGGAAATGTGCGTCAGCTAAAGAATATTACAGAACAAATATCAATCATTGAAACAAACCGCGAAATTACCCCGGCTATTCTTCAAACTTATCTTCCCGAACAACCGGGAGAGAAGTTGCCAATGCTTTTTGGAGGCAAACAGCAAGGCAAAACTTTTGAAAGCGAACGGGAAATTCTTTATCAGGTATTGTTCGATATGCGGCAAGATGTTACAGAACTAAAGAAACTGGTACATGATATTATGACGGATAAGGCACAACCTGTTGCAACACAAACAGTAGTCAACCATGTACCTACCATCAATATCCCTTCAAACAACAACATTTCATCCGTACACCACCCTATTCACGTGGAAGATGATATTCAGGATACAGAGGAATATGTGGAAGAATCTCTTTCTTTAGACGATCTTGAAAAGGAGATGATTAGAAAAGCACTGCAAAAGCATCATGGTAAACGTAAAAACGCAGCTAAAGATTTAAATATCTCCGAGCGCACACTATACAGAAAAATAAAAGAATATGGATTGGATAAATAAATTAAAACAACCGCTTGCTTTACTCTCATTGCTTATATTGATGAGTTCGTGCAAGATTGGATATAAGTTTAACGGTTCGTCTATCGACTATACCAAGATAAAGACTATATCAATCGCTACCTTTCCTATAAAGTCAGATTACGTATATGCACCATTGGCTACTAAATTCAATGACGATTTGAAAGATATCTTTATCCGTCAGACTCGTTTGAGCCTTGTTCCGCGTAACGGAGATTTAAACATTGAAGGAGAAATTACCGGTTACCAGCAGCTAAATAAAACTGTTAAAGCCGACGGATATGCATCGGAAACAGAACTTCGTATCACGGTCGTTGTACGTTTTGTCAACAACAAAGATCATTCGCAGGACTTGAATGACCAACAATTCACAGCTTTCCGGAATTACAATTCATCTCTGATGCTGACAGCTGTTCAGGATCAGTTGATTGCTGAGATGACAAAAGAAATAACAGAACAGATTTTTAACGCAACAGTAGCAAACTGGTAATTTCAATGAACGCTCAGAATCTGCAACAATGGATTTCTCATCCCGAAAGTCTTAATAGAGATACGCTTTACGAACTGAGAACAATACTGGCACACTACCCGTATTTTCAATCAGCCCGACTGCTTTATCTAAAGAACTTATATTTACTCCACGATATTTCTTTTGGTCAGGAGTTACGAAAAGCAGCTCTTTACGTAGCCGATCGTCGTGCTCTTTTTAACTTAATAGAGGGAGATAAATACGTTATTGAGCCAAAGAAAAAAGAAGAGCCTTCTTTAATGAAAGATGAGCCAAATCTGGATCGTACACTAACGCTTATTGATTCATTCCTTTCATCACTGCCGGAAGAGCCACTTCCTGTAAAAGTGGAGTATGATTTATCAACCGACTATACAACTTATTTTCTTCAGGAAGACAGCGATATTGCTCCGGATGAATCTGCCGATAAAAAAGAAGTACCAACGCCTAAATTAAGAGGCCAGGAATTAATTGACGGATTCATAGAGAAAGCAGAGAACGAGGATATAACAAAAATGCAAATTTCGGAAGAAAATGAAATAAAAACTCCTCAGCCCATAGAAACTGTATCGGATGAAAATGAGGACGATGAGAGTTATTTTACCGAAACTTTAGCCAAAATATATGTAAAACAACAAAGATATTCCAAGGCACTTGAAATAATTAAAAAATTAAGTTTGAATTATCCGAAAAAAAATGCTTACTTTGCAGACCAAATAAGATTTTTGGAGAAACTGATTATTAACGCTAAATCAAAATAACGAAATGTATTTATTATTAATTATCTTAATTGTTATCGCAGCAGTACTATTGAGCTTTATTGTTTTGATACAAAACTCAAAAGGTGGAGGTCTTTCTTCAGGCTTTTCATCATCAAATCAAATCATGGGTGTTCGTAAAACAACAGACTTCCTTGAAAAAGCTACATGGGGATTAGCTGCTGCCATCGTAGTATTAAGTATTATTACTTCTTATACTATGCCAGCTCACACAGCTGAAGGTTCTGCAATTCTTGAACAAGCACAAAAAGAAGAACAAACAAATCCGATGAATACACCGGCTGGTTTCGCAACTCCAAAGACAGAAACAGCTCCGGCTGCTGCTCCTGCACAAGCTCCGGCTGCAGGTTCTTCAGAAGCTACTCCTGCTGCTGCTCCTACTCAACAAGCACCTGCTAAACCTGCAAAATAAAAAGATTTATCTAATAAAAGATATAAGAAAGAGGTAAAACTGTATATACAGTTTTACCTCTTTCTTTATTTAAACAAACAATAGCCTTATCACCTTTTCCTGCTAAAACCGCAAAGCTATCTTTCATTTACATGAACTTTTGCTTCGTATCATTTATATAATAGCAAACACAGCTGCACGGCAGCTCTCCTACCCTTAGATAGTGTAGCTTACTACCCTTTGAATACACCAGATAGTTGGTACTTTACAGAAGATTATCTGCTAAAACATCAGTTACCTGAGATGAATTAATTAGGGGTAACCGGAATATAAAAAAACATATCCAGGAATAAAAGAATTATTGTACAAAAGAATACAATCTTCTGTACAAAAGAAATAATTCCCTTGTACAAAAGATTACATTCTTTTGTACAAGGGAATAAAAAAACTCCCCGAAAGATTTATAATTCATTTCGGGGAGTTTCTATTATATCTATTAATTACGCCTCACGTCCGTGGCAGTTTTTAAACTTTTTACCACTACCACAAGGACAAGGATCATTACGTCCTACTGTTTTCTCTACACGAATTGGCTCTTTTTTAACCTCACGAGTATCATGCTGAGCTGCAGCTTGCTGGTTAGGATCAGTTAAATCAGTCTTTTCAGTACGATACTTACTGTAATCCTGTTGAACTTCCGGAGTTGCCTGCTTTACTTCTTCAGGTTCCTGGAAAGGAATCTTACCGCGCATCAAAGATGCAACAGTGTGGTTATTAATCTTATTAACCATCTCATCAAACAAGGTCACAGATTCAAGCTTATAAATCAATAACGGATCTTTTTGTTCATAGCTTGCATTCTGTACAGAATGTTTCAGCTCGTCCAGTTCACGAAGATTTTCTTTCCAGCCTTCGTCAATATTATGAAGAAGAATAGTCTTTTCGTATGCTGTTACCGCTTCTTTACTTTCATTTTCATAAGCAGCTTTCAGATTACAAGTGATGTTATACATACGTTTACCATCTGTAATTGGGATAAGAATGTTTTCAAAACGATTACCTTGTTCTTCGTATACCTTTTTAATTACAGGATTAGCAACATTAGCCATGCGTTCTGTTCTGCGTTTAAAGGTAGCCATAGCAGCATCAAACGTAAGATCTACAAGTTTCTCTACCTTTGTATTTCTTGATTCTTCTTCAGTATAAGGAATATCCATTGCAAATATTTGAAGAATTTCCATTTTAGAATCTTCATATTCTTTACCTTCGATAGCGTTGGCACAACGATCCCATATCATATTTACAATATCCATACCAATACGTTCTCCCATCAAAGCGTGGCGACGTTTAGTGTATATTACTGTACGTTGCTTGTTCATAACATCATCATATTCAAGCAGACGTTTACGAATACCGAAGTTGTTTTCTTCAACCTTCTTCTGAGCACGTTCTATTGAATTAGAGATCATTTTGTGTTCAATCATCTCACCTTCTTTGAATCCTAATTTGTCCATCACTCCGGCAATACGATCTGAAGAGAACAAACGCATCAGGTCATCTTCCAAAGAAACAAAGAACACAGAAGAACCCGGGTCACCCTGACGTCCTGCACGACCTCTCAACTGACGGTCTACACGACGAGATTCGTGACGTTCTGTACCAATGATAGCCAAACCACCGGCAGCCTTAACTTCCGGACTTAGCTTGATATCGGTACCACGACCCGCCATATTGGTAGCAATAGTTACTGTACCTTTAAAACCTGCCTGAGCAACAATATCAGCTTCCTTCTGGTGAAGTTTTGCATTCAACACGTTGTGCTCAATCTTACGCATCATAAGCATTTTGCTCAACATCTCAGAGATTTCAACCGAAGTAGTACCCACCAACACCGGACGACCAGCATTTACCAAAGATTCAATTTCTTCGATTACAGCTTTATACTTTTCACGTTTTGTTTTATAAACGCGGTCGTTCATGTCTTTACGAAGGATTGGACGGTTTGTTGGAATAACAACCACATCCAGTTTATAGATATCCCACAACTCACCCGCTTCTGTTTCAGCTGTACCGGTCATACCAGAAAGCTTATGATACATACGGAAGTAGTTCTGTAAAGTAATAGTAGCAAATGTTTGTGTAGCAGCTTCAACCTTAACACGTTCCTTAGCTTCAAGAGCCTGGTGAAGACCATCTGAATATCTACGCCCATCCATGATACGTCCGGTTTGCTCGTCTACAATCTTCACTTGTCCGTCAATAACCACATACTCATCATCTCTTTCAAACATAGTATATGCTTTAAGCAATTGGTTGATGGTATGAACACGTTCTGACTTAATAGCGAAGTTAGTCATCAATTCATCTTTCTTAATCTGCTTTTCCTCATCGTTCAGATTTTCATTTTCAAGTTCTGAAAGTTGAGAAGCAATATCAGGCAACACGAACAATGTAGGGTCGGGAGAATTACCGGTAAGTAAGTCAACACCTTTATCAGTAAGGTCTACACTATTCATTTTTTCTTCGATAACGAAATACAATGGTTCAACAGCCTCAGGCATACGCTTGTTGTTCTGTTCCATGTAGATTTCTTCAGTCTTAAGCATTCCGGCTTTAATTCCCGGTTCACTTAAGAACTTAATCAATGCTTTATTTTTAGGCAAAGCTTTATGGCTGCGGAACAAAGCAAGGAAACCTTCTTCCTGATCTTTCTTGTCGTCAGAAGCAATTAAACGTTTTGCATCCGACAAATATTTTGTAGCTAATATTTTCTGTACATTAACAATCTTTTCTACCTCAGGACATAATTCCTCAAAAAGCTGATCTTCACCTTTAGGAACCGGACCAGAAATAATAAGAGGAGTACGGGCATCATCAATTAATACAGAGTCAACCTCATCGACAATTGAATAGTTATGCTGGCGTTGCACTAAATCTTTTGGACTAACCGCCATATTGTCACGAAGGTAGTCGAAACCAAATTCGTTATTTGTTCCGAAAGTAATATCAGCAAGATAAGCTCTGCGACGAGCATCTGAGTTTGGTTGGTGTTTATCAATACAGTCAACGCTCAATCCGTGGAACATATATAGAGGTCCCATCCATTCCGAGTCACGTTTTGACAAATAGTCATTTACAGTAACCAAGTGTACACCGTTTCCGGTCAACGCGTTAAGGAATACAGGTAAGGTAGCCACCAAAGTCTTACCTTCACCAGTAGCCATTTCGGCAATCTTACCTTTATGAAGAACCACACCACCAAAGAGCTGAACATCATAATGAACCATATTCCAGGTTATTTCAGTACCTCCGGCAATCCAGTGATTCTGGTAAATAGCCTTATCTCCTTCAATACGAACAAAATCTTTAGTAGTAGCAAGTGTGCGGTCAAAATCGGTAGCAGTAACTTCTATCGTTTCATTTTCCGAGAATCTCTTAGCAGTTTCTTTCACAATAGAGAAAGCAACTGGAAGAACCTCATCAAGAGCTACTTCATATTTATCAAGAACAGCCTTTTCAAACTTATCAATTTGCAAGAATAAATCTTCTCTTTCTTCAAGTTCTGTTGTTTCAACAGTAGCTTTCAGCTCTTCAATCTTTGCTCTCTCTTCAGTAGCTGAATCGTATATATATTTCTTTAGTTCTTCTGTTTTAGCACGAAGCGCATCATTGTCCAGTTTTGCAACGTCTTCATACGCTGCCTTTATTTTGTCTACCCATGGTTGGATCTCTTTCATATCCCTAGTGGATTTATTTCCAAAGATAGAGCTTAAAATTTCATTAAATCCCATTTTATTTTTGTTGTTAAATCATTATTAATCTTGTTTTTAGGATTGCAAAGATACATCAAAATGCTGACTTTTTTAATTATAGCCAGCTGTTTTTTATCTTAATATATTTGCAAGAGGAGCAGAAGAGCAGCCATTCGGTGCTCTGATTCTCATAGAACGAGCAATAGTAGGTGCGAAACAGTCAGTATTGACCGGAGTATTTATAATTTCAGGCTTCACATTTCCTCCTAAGAAAATAAGTGGAGAAGGAACATAAGCTTTACGTACAACTTTACTTTCTGAAGGAGAATCAGAATTAACAACAGTCCATCCCGGTAAAATTTCAAGAGTTAAATCACCAGAACGATTACGGTTATATGAATTTCTCATCTTTTGAAGCTCGGGAGTCCATGCTCCTTGCAACAAACGATAAGATGAATAGACTTCTTTTACACCACTAAACTGAATCAAGAAATCAGAAGCCTTAACAAGAACGTCGTTTATGTTCAGCTGTTTCTTCTCTATTAGTTTGTGGTTCAAATATAATTGTAAGTCATTATGCGCTTCAATATACTGTCCTTCGCCATAAACAGCCATAAAGTACATGTTAAGAAGTGCAGCACAACGATCTAAATAAAACTCACCTCCGGGAATACGATATCTTTCCAGTTCCGGGCCTTCAGCATCAACATAACCGGTAGAATTAATGCAAAACAAAACATTGTTTAGCCCTACCTTTTTATCAATAATATCCAGAAGTTCGCCAATGCTCTTATCTAGTCTCACATAGGTATCCTGCATCTCCAAAGCGCATTCTTTAGCACTTTTATGATCGTAATTACCTGCATAGTAAGTCAAAGAAAGTAAGTCGGGAGTTTCGTCCTGCCCCATAGTACTGTTTACAAGTATATCTAAAAGGAAGTTGTTGATTTCTTCATTAATAAACGGACTTGTTTTCAGTTTCCTGAACTTATTTTTCTTTGCTTCATCAAAGTTATAAGAGAATGTTTCCTGAGCAAACTGAGACGTCAGGTATTTATAGTCTGCAACCGCACGAGTTGGCGTCCAAATCATTCCGTTAATACGAAAATCAATAGCTTTCCGATCGTTATATTGACTTACAAACCAGGGAAAATCATTATAATAGGTTGATCCGCACCATTTACCGGTATCATCATTCAACCAGAAAGCGCCATTACCAGCGTGCCCAGCTCCAAAGATAGCAGCTTCGCGATATGGGGCGATTGAATAAACCAGACCTTTACCCTGAGTAGCAACTTTCAGTTCATCGGCAACAGTAGAAACCATCAGCTGTGAAGCAGAAGTTGTTTCGGTAGTATAATTACCCATAAAATTGCGATCATCCACGCAATTTTTTATCCGTAGTGTAGAAATATCAAGCCAATTCTCCCCTGTTATTCCATTAACAGTAGGAACCGTTCCGGTATAAAGAGCAGCAACAGAAGATGCCCTGTCCGGATTTGAAAAATTAAACTCTGCATTTCTGTATACTCGTCCATCTTTCCATAAGCGCTTAAAACCTTTTTCTCCATAAAGAGAAGAAAAAGCTTCTATATAATCGGTACGAAGCTGATCAACAGTCAAACCAACAACAAGTTTTGGTGTTGTTAGCTGAGACGGAGTCTGAGCCTGAAGTCCGGTTATAGTTAGTACGGTTATTATTGATGTGAGTAAACTTTTCATTTATTTCTTTTGTAATTCAGACATACATAGTTCAAGGAACGTATCCACAAACAGAGTGCCAAAGGTACAACAGCTAAATTAATTTTTTGGGGTAGTAAGCAGAAAAACACTATAAAAAGTGTTAAAACAGCCAAATTAGCCAATTGATAAGGGTCTTTCATCCTTTTATATGCTCTCCAAACCATAAAAGGCAAATAAAGAAAATGCAAAGGATGAAAAACAAACAGCAAATAATTAGGACTTACAGTAGGATGTTGTGAGAAACAAACAAGAAAAGCAATGATACATCCTGCTAAACCTGCCATACTAAATAAGATAATATCTAATCCCCAGAAGCTCTTTTTCTTTTTATATCCATACGCTGTAATAAGTAACACCAGAGTAAATAATACCCAGGCGGTTAATAAAGGAGATGGATATGACGATTCTACAGTTTCTTTATTCGGAGAGCGATGAACAATTTCTTCTGCATTAGAAACCAATATCCGCTCTTTACCGTCATTGGCTTTTATCTTAGCTCCAGTCAAAGCCTCTTTTAAATAATAAGGAGCAAACATCTTTAATCTATAATCAATAATTTCATCGGCTTTGCTTCCCAAACACAAATCTATTCCAAATTCGGCCCACTCGTGACCGGCAGTAAATTCATGAACAATATCTCTGAATGATAATGGAGACACATTTTTTGTGTATGTTACTTTGCCTTTAATACATTCTTCCACACGATCTCTTGGACGCGTAGAACAGTTATCATAAAAGAAATTATAACGGTAAACTCTGTTTTCAGGCAAATAATTCTTTTGTAGAATCAAGAACAATGCATCTTTTTCTTCAGGAAGCAGATTCAATGTCTGTTGGTAAACACTTGAGTTACGTTCTGAATATTCTTGCTCAAAATAAAAGTAATCGGTAACACCTAGCTGATAATCTGTTTCTCCTTTAATATATCTCCATATAAAATGAGGAGCATGAAAATCAAACATTCCGTAATTAAAAACCACATCCATGCCAGTATTCATATTTTGATACCGCAAAGCTGTATGACCAAAGAGAGCATAAATCTCACTTCCGGGCGAGCAGGTCAGTAAACTTATACGAATAGAATCTTCAGATGAAGCCTTTGATTGAAAAGGAAAGACACAAAACAGACTAACCAGACAAAAAGCATATTTAATATACAACTGCTTACTAGCTTTTATAACTTTTTTCATCACTACTTTATGAAATTTTTCCCGGAAAACTTTTCTTCCCATATTATCCATAGCAAGAAAATTAATCCATAAAATAAATATTTAAACAAAACATCGTGTAATATCTCAAAACTTTCCGGGTAAGATTTTATAAGTAACGTTACAATACTAATGCGCATAACATTAAATAATAACAGAACTAAACTACCCATTAAAAAATAAATGAATCGTTTCCACCAGATTCCTCTACTGAAAAGGATTATAAGAAAAAGGATATAAATTTGTTTAACTCCTGTACATCCCCATATAATATTAACTGCCGGACCATGCAATCTGTCATAAGATAGAAGCGTGCGCGACTCTATTTTTTTGCTACTTGAAGAATCCACATAACTGAAAAGACTAAGAGGATATTTGCAAACTAAATTTACAACCCAAAAACTAGCCAAAGCTGTCTTTTCTGTCCACGGAACAAACTTCGTCGTCAAGTTATTATTAAAGAAAGAAATATATCTACAATCCGTATTATGGCAATCAACATCTCCCACTCCAATTCCACGCCACACCTTTCCTTTTATATTAGCTATAACAGACGATGAACTATTATTTGTTAGAATCTTATTACTATATTCCTGATTTTCAATCCCTGTATGAAAAGATATTTTCCAGGAAAGATGAGCTATTAAAACAATAGTAATAAAGAGAAAAACTCCACGAAACGGTTCTAATCTTCTTTTCAAATCCAACAACCGTTTATTCAGTTTCACTCTCATATTCCATACATTTTGCGTGCAAAAATACGTTTATTTCTGATTAAACGAGGCGAAATCTTTTTTTTTTAGTTATTAGATACAAAATTAATACTGTTGTTCTATTTTTTTTGGTTTACTTTGCAAGCTAAAAGAAGCAAGTGAATTTAATAATAGATATAGGAAACACAGCAGCTAAAGTTGCGATATTCAATAACAATTCATTAGTAGAAGTTTTTCGCAGCTCTAATCAGTATCTCGATTGCCTGCCGGAGATTCTTTGCAGATTCCGGATTAATCAGGGGATACTGGCATCTGTTATTGATATATCCAAGGATGTTTCTGAACAAATAAATGCACTCCCTTTCCCTATTATCAGGCTAAGCCCGGAAACACCTATTCCAATAGAAAATTTATATCATACACCTGAGACATTAGGCAATGACAGATTGGCAGCTGTAATAGGTGCCAACGAAATTTATCCCCAAAAAGATATATTGGTAATAGATGCAGGAACAGCTATCACCTATGATTTTATTGATTCAAAGGAAAGATACTTAGGAGGAAACATATCTCCGGGTAAAAAGATGAGATTTAAAGCTCTTCATGAATTCACAGGTAAATTGCCTCTAATAGATGAAGAAGGAATAAGAACGCCCCTGGGCGTAAATACGGAATCGGCAATCAGGGAAGGTGTTATAAAAGGTATAGAGTTTGAGATAGAAGGATATATTAATTCCTTAAAGATGAGTTATCCCGAACTTTTGGTCTTTTTAACAGGTGGAGATGCGATTCTTTTTGAAACTAACTTAAATAATAGCATCTTTGTGGATACTTTTTTAGTATTAAAAGGTTTGAATAGAATTTTAAATTACAATAACGGTAATATCTAAAATAAACAATATTCTAGATACGAGAAACAGAGGTTAGTCTGTAAAAATAAGAAAGATAGAAACAATGAACCAAAAGGATTTTATGTCAAAAATATATAGAAAGAATTATTTTATTATTAAAACAAACATAACAATAGTCTGCTGTACTATTGCTACAATCCTTTTATTTTCTTCTTGTACAGAGAAGAAACGTCCTTTAGCTGCTGCTATTTCAGATAGAGACTCCTTGCCTCTTATGAAAAGTTTAGATGTAACTACTTTAATATCCGACTCAGGAATTACACGTTATCGAATCAAGACTAAAGAGTGGTTGATATATGACAAAAAAAATCCGCCATACTGGTCGTTTGAGAAAGGATTGCTTCTTGAAAAATTTGATTCAACATACCATGTTGATTCCAGTATAAAAGCAGACACTGCATATTACTATTCTGACAAGAAGCTTTGGGAACTAAAGGGACATGTAGTTATTAAGAATGTACAAGGTGATAAGTTTAACACAGAACAACTGTTCTGGGACCAAAACCTGGAAAAAGTTTATTCAAGTAAATTTATCCGGATTCAGAAATCAGACAGGATTATTACCGGTCATGGATTTGAATCTAATCAGCAGATGACTATTTATACCATTCATAAAACTACCGGTTCCATACCGATTGAAGATAAAAAAGTAACCCGGCCTGATACCATTATTGTTAACCACTAAAACTATGAACCTTATAATCTATATACTGATTGCAATATTCTTTTCTGCTTTTTTCTCGGGAATGGAAATTGCATTTACTTCAGCAGACAGGTTACGTTTAAAAACAGATAAGAGTGATAAAAATATAAATTCTAAAATCCTCTCTTTCTTTTTTACGAATCCAAGAAACCTTATACCCACTATATTAGCCGGGAATTACATGTCATTAGTAATTTACGGCATTCTGGTGGCTCAGTTAGTTAAAACACATCTGCTTATAAAGTTTACCAACAGTAGCTTTTTACTCATTTTACTGCAAACTGTTATTGCTGTAATACTAATCCTGATAACAAGTGAAATAATACCTAAAAGATTATTTAGACAGTATGCAAATTCTGTTCTTACATTTTTTGCTTTTCCTTTGTTTATCTTCTATATTGTACTTTACCCAATTTCAAAAGTTTGTTCCGGATTTTCATATGTATTATTAAAGCTATTTGGAATAACAACAGGCAAAGATGCAGATAATAAGATTTTCGGGAAAGCAGACCTTGATAATTTTATACAATCGAGCATTGATAAATCAGAAAACAGAAAAGAAATAGAGACTGAGGTGAAGATTTTTCAGAATGCACTCGATTTCTCTTCCATTAAAATACGAGATTGCATAGTGCCCAGACCGGAAGTTATCGCAATTGATCTGGATACAGATTTAGACACCTTAAAATCGAAATTCATCGAATCAGGAATTTCAAAAATCATTGTTTATAAGGACAATATCGACAACATAATAGGATATATACACTCTTCCGAAATGTTTAGAAATGCAGATAACTGGAAAAGCTGCATTCAGCAGATACCCATCGTTCCGGAAACTATGGGAGCAAATAAGCTGATGAAACTTTTTATGCAACAAAAAAAGACATTAGCTGTTGTGGTAGATGAATTTGGAGGAACAACAGGAATAGTTTCGTTAGAAGACCTGGTTGAAGAAATATTCGGTGAAATTGAAGATGAACATGATACAACATCTTACATTGCTAAACAAACAGACGAGAACGAATATATACTTTCTGCCAGATTGGAAATAGAGAAGGCTAACGAAATGTTTAACCTTGGATTACCTGAATCAGATGATTATATTACTATCGGCGGATTCATACTTAACCACTATCAAAACTTTCCAAAACTTCACGAAATAGTCAAAATCGGACACTTTCAGTTCAAGATAATAAAGCTTACTACCACTAAAATAGAGCTAGTTAAGTTGAAAGTGATAGAATAATTTATTTTTTTTCAAGAATAAATGAATGCGTATTAGCATTTTTTGTATCTTCGTGCACTTAACGTCTCAAATTAAGAATAAATAAATAAATAACAAATAAAAAGTATTAATTAAAATGGCAACGTTACAAAAAATCAGATCTAAGGGACCACTTTTGGTTATAGTGATTGGTCTCGCTCTGTTTGCATTTATTGCAGGTGATGCCTGGAAGATATTTCAGCCTCATCAAACAAAAGATGTAGGCGAAATAAACGGGGAGTCTCTTTCAGCTCAGGATTACCAGAACTTAGTAGAAGAATACACCGAAGTCGTTAAGTTTTCAAGTGGTATGACATCTTTAACCGATGAGCAAACAACACAAATCAAAGACGAAGTCTGGAGATCTTATGTTAACAATAAACTTATTGAAAATGAAGCTAAGAAATTAGGCTTAACAGTTTCAAAAGTTGAGATCCAGGCAATGATTGATGAAGGTTCAAACCCAATACTTCAACAAACTCCATTCAAAAACCAGAAAACAGGTATGTTTGACAAAGATATGCTAAAGAAGTTTCTGGTAGACTACTCAAAGATGGATAAAGCTAAAATGCCGGCACAATATGCAGAATATTACGAATCAATGTTCAAATTCTGGACATTTGTTGAAAAGAATCTGGCTCAAAGTCGTTTAGCAGAAAAATATCAGAACTTAATTGCCCGTTCTTTAATTTCTAATCCTGTTGAAGCTAAAGCAGCATTCGAAGCAAGAGTTAATACAGCAGACTATTTAGTAGCAGCAGTTCCTTACGCTTCTATTCAAGACGCATCTATTAAAGTTTCAGATTCAGAACTTAAGGATCTTTATAACAAGAAAAAAGAGCAGTTCAAACAATATGTTGAATCTCGTAACATTAAATACATTGATGTTCAAGTTCTTCCAAGCAAAACTGATAAGGCTGCAATTGAAAAAGAAGTAACTGATTACACAACTCAGCTTGCAAGCGTAGCAGGAGATTATACAAACTTTATCCGCACTACAGAATCTGAAGTTCCTTTTGCTGATTTATTTTATTCAAAAACAGCATTCCCAACAGACATTGCAGCTCGCGTTGATTCTTCTGCAATAGGACAAATCTACGGACCATATTACAATCAGACAGATAACACATTCAATTCTTTTAAAGTGTTGGATAAACAATCTGCTGCCGATTCAATTCAGTTCCGTCAAATTCAGATTACTGCAGCAACTCCTGAAAAAACAAAAGCTTTGGCAGATAGTGTATACAATGCTATTAAGTCAGGTGGCGATTTTGCAACTATTGCAAAGAAATACAATGGTACCCCAGAAGCACAATGGATTACTTCACAAGCTTACGAAGGTGGTTCTTTAACAGCCGACAATGTTAAATTGTTCTCTACACTATTCAACTTAGGAGTTAACGAAACTGCTAATATTGCTCTTCCACAAGCAAACATTATTATGCAGGTTGTTGATAAGAAAGCTGTAAAAGACAAATATAAAGTTGCTGTAATCAAAAAGACTGTAAACTTCAGCAAAGAAACATATAACAAGGTTTACAATGACTTTAGTCAGTTTGTTGCTTCAAACCCAACTTTAGAAAAGATCAATGCTAATGCTGAATCTAAAGGATACAAATTATTGGAAAGAAATGACCTTTATAGTGCAGAGCATACAATTGGCGGCATTAAAGGTACTCGTGACGCAATGAAGTGGGTATTTGAAGCCAGCAAAGGTGATGTTTCTCAAATGTATGAATGCGGTGAAAGTGATCACTTGTTAGTTGTTGCTGTTACAAGCATTGTTGAAGAAGGTTATCGTCCTCTTGAAGTTGTTAAAGATCAGTTGAAAGCTGAAATTATCAGAGATAAGAAAGCTGAAAAGATTATGGCTGATATCAAAGCTAAGAACTTGACAAGCTTTGATCAATGCAAAACTATTGCTAACGTAGTTACTGACTCAGTTAAGCACGTTTCATTTGCTGCACCTGCATACGTTTCTGCAGTAAGAAGCAGCGAACCTGTATTAAGTGCTTACGCTTCAATTGCTCAACTTAACAAATTAAGTGGACCAGTAAAAGGTAATGCTGCAGTATTTGTATTCCAACCTTTCAATAAAGAAAAACTGAAAGAAGTATACAATGAAAAAGATGAAGAACAAAAAGTTAAGAATATGGCAGCAAGAACTGTCAGCAGATTTGTGAATGATCTTTATATCAAAGCAAATGTAAAAGACAATCGTTACTTGTTCTTCTAGAAACCGACAATAAATTATTATAATAGAATTTAAATGGGGTTGTCCAAGTATTTTGGACAACCCCATTTTTTATATCTCTCCAATCAGACAATTCTGCTATAAGGACACAAAATAAAATAAGACATTTAACTTTAATTTATAGATAAATATTGTATTTTTGTTGACTAACTTAAGCAGAAAAGGCTATGACAAAATTCCATTATATAACTCCTATTCTTCTTTCATTATTAGTTTGCTCATGTGTATCCATCAGTCAGATATCTATTGACAATCTTGAGCCTGCAAAAGTAAGTTTTCATAAGGATATAAAAACTATTGCAATTGTCAATAACACAATTACTGATAAGGCAACTACAGTAACTGAAGAAAGAGGAGAATATAACCATCTTATAAGTACAAAATCCACATTTCAAGGGAATGCTAAATTAACTTCCGAAGTTTTTGCAGAAAATGTAGCAGCGGCAAACTTTTTTAATGAAGTGATAATCTGTGATTCAGCCTTGAGAGAGAAAGATCTGTTGCCACGAGAATCTGAATTATCACAAAATGAAGTTAAGAAACTAACATCAGATCTTGGAGTAGACATGCTTTTTTCTGTAGAAAACGTTACGATAAAAACAGACCAGAGAACCTACATTCTTGATAATATATTCCGAAGCACTATTGATGCTACAGTTGCACCAATGATAAAGGTATATCTTCCATCTCGTGTGAAACCACTTTTTATTATTTATCCTGAGGATAAGATCTTTTGGGATGGATATGGCCTATCTCCAGATATAGCAGAAAAAAATCTGATAACCAAAGATTCACTGATAAAAGAAGCTTCTGCATTTGCCGGAGAGCTACCAACAAAAGTTATTTTACCAAGATGGGAGAAAGCTAATAGATTTTACTACACTTCCGGATGTCTTGAGTTAAGGGATGGTGGCGCGCTTGTTCGTGAAGGTTCATGGGACGATGCATTAAAATTATGGCAAACAGCATACGAAAAGAAAAGCAAAAAAATAAAGATGAGAACAGCCTTAAACATTGCTTTATATTACGAATTACAGAATAAAATTGAGCAAGCAATAGAATGGGCAGAAAAAGCTGATAAAATAATCCAGGAAAAAGAAAACAAAAAAGGAAAGATCGTTGAAGAAAAACAAGCCCGACTCAATAGTAACGATTCACAAGATTACATTATTATTACAAGGTATTTATTGACACTGAAAGAAAGAATGAATGCTATACAAACATTAAATCTGCAAATGGAACGTTTTAATGGCAATTTTTAATAGATTTTATAGCATGATTAATTTTTTTTTGTACTTTTGGGTAAAATACTGAAAAGATAAATTTATCTATATATGAAATTAAGTGCACAATCGCAATCCCTTATAGAGTCGGCAATAAAAGAGGCTATCTGCCAATTTGCCGGAAATGATGAACAAACTATTGTTACAGATATTCATATACTTCCTAAACAAGATTCAGGAGAATTATGCATATTCAATGATGACGAGGAAGAACTATCTAAAGTTATAGTTGAAGAATGGATAGAAAATGATACTGAAGATTTTTCTCAGAACGTAGAACGTATTCTCCGCGCTACGCTTAACAAGTTAAAGGAAGCGGGAATATTTGATAATCTTACTCTGCTAAAACCTTATTCAGTTGTTCTTGTTGACGAAGAAAAGGAATCTATTACAGACCTTTTGCTGATGGATGACGACACCGTATTAGTCAACGATGAACTACTAAAAGGACTGGATGAAGAATTGGATGAATTCTTAAAAAAACTACTGGAGGATTAATTCTCAGTTAAGAATATAATTGAAAAGGGCACCCATTAAGGTGCCTTTTTTGTTTCATCCATCACTACCATCACCATTTCGCCTAACACACTAGACAACAACTAATTATAAAGTAATGGATTGATTTCTACCATCACCAAACCATCACCAAAAGGCATGAACCCTCACCTTTTGGATCACATTCAGTAGATTTCGGGCTTATTTATCCTGAGCAACAATATCGTTGAGTTCGATTCGATTTTGAATAAAAACAACTCGAAAAGGTGAGGGATGCCCCAAAAAGTGAGGGTTTGATGATGGTTCAAAACTCTACCATCACTAAATAATACGCTATATTTTAATGCATTACAAAAAAAGGTGAGGGAGTGAGGGATGATTTTCGTTTTTCTGGGTTCTTCGTCACTTTAGGTGCAAGCAAACAGGTTTAAATGCTTATCCAATCAAGATTATACATGCTTTTTGATAAGCCATTTATTAAATCTGATAAAAAGTCTACAAAACACCAGAAATAAGAGGCTTAATATAATATCTTGCACCTAAAGTGACGAAGAACCTTTTTCTATAAGATCAGTGCAAAAGTACAATGCAAAAACATCCCGCCGGCTTTTTTAAAAACGTAACCGGATGTTGATCAAACTCCCGCCTGCTTTCAAAAACAGCAGGCGGGAGTTTGACCTTTCCTGGATTGAGTTTACAGTTTCTGTGGTTATTACTAGAACTGATTTACAATATTTTTCTTATTCCTAAGCCTGCTTGGCATTAAATTTTCAGCCATTCGCCAATGGATCTTATTTATTGGTGAATAACTTTTATTGATAGGCCAATAAATAAGAACCATTGGGCAATTATAATTATATATATTCTTTGAGAATCAATAATATTACATTTCCTGAAGAAAAGATATTAAAAAAACGTGGATACACCCTACTAAGGCATATCCACGTTTATAATCGGTATATAATACTATTCGTTACTTATTCTCGAATCCTTCAATACTTTCCTTCAGAGATTTAATAATACTCTCGGCATCCGCTTGTTTCTTACGTTCCATTTCAATTACCGCAGCAGGAGCATTATTCACAAACCTCTCGTTGCTTAGTTTCTTAAGCACTGACTGCAAAAATCCTTCCTGATATTTCAGGTCGGCTTTAAGCTTTTCAATTTCGGCAGCAACATCGATCATATCACCCAGTGGCACCGCATATTCTGTTGTACCAACAATGAACGAAGCAGCACCGGCAGATTTCTCTTCAACTGATTTTAAAGAAGACAGATTACACATCTTGGAAATAGCCGGAGTCCAGTATGCTACAGGGTTCGCTCCTATTATTTCAAGTTCAAGCTGATTCTTCTGAGCAATGTTCTTTTGCATACGTATGGTACGAACACCTGCAATAACTTCTTTCGTAGCCTCAAATGAGCTTAATGTAGCTTCATTAGCTGCAGCATAAGAAGGAAGAGTTTGAATCATCAAGCTTTCTCCATCCTTACGCTCAGTCAGACATTGCCACAACTCTTCTGTGATAAATGGCATGAATGGGTGAAGCAATCTAAGCAGATCATCGAAGAATTTCAAAGTAACCGCATAAGTTTTTCCATCAATTGGAGCGCCATAAGCAGGTTTAATCAATTCCAGGTACCAAGATGAGAATTCATCCCAGAAGAGTTTATAAACAACCATCAAAGCTTCAGACAAACGATATTTAGAGAACAAATCCTCTACTTCAGCAATAGCCTTGGTCATTACATTCTGGAACCAATCAGCAGCCAATGTTGCAGCTTCAGAAGGAGCAATTGTTTCGTCTACTTCCCATCCTTTAATCAAACGGAAAGCATTCCATATCTTATTATTGAAGTTACGTCCTTGTTCACACAACTGGTCATCAAACAGAATATCGTTTCCTGCAGGAGCAGCAAGCATCATTCCCATACGAACACCATCGGCACCAAACTTCTCGATCAAATCTAACGGATCAGGAGAATTGCCTAAAGACTTAGACATCTTACGTCCTAACTTATCACGAACAATACCTGTGAAATATACATTCTTGAATGGCAATTCTTGTTTGTATTCATAACCGGCAATGATCATACGAGCTACCCAGAAGAAAATAATATCCGGACCAGTTACAAGATCGCTTGTTGGATAATAGTAGTTTATTTCTTCGTTTCCAGGATTATTAATTCCATCGAACAAAGAGATAGGCCATAACCATGAAGAGAACCAGGTATCAAGGCAATCTTCATCCTGACGAAGATCTGAGAGTTGCAAGTTAGCATCACCAGTCTTTGTACGAGCCAATTCCAAAGCTTCTTCTTCAGAAGCAGCAACTACGAAGCCACCTTTTGGAAGGAAGTAAGCAGGAATACGATGTCCCCACCACAACTGACGAGAAATACACCAGTCTTTCACATTCTCCATCCAGTGACGGTATGTGTTTTTGAATTTAGCAGGATGAAACTTAATATCATCGTTCATAACTGCATCTAAAGCAGGTTTTGACAAATCTGTCATCTTCAGGAACCATTGCATAGACAGCTTAGGTTCAATTACCACATTTGTACGTTCTGAGTAACCAACTTTATTATCATAAGCTTCTTCCTTTTCAAGCAATCCGGCAGCAGCAAGATCTTTAGAGATCTGCTCACGAACATCGAAACGATCCATTCCAACGTACATGCCACCAGCTTCGCTGATAGTTCCATCCGGATTGAAAATATCTATTGTCTGAAGATTATATTTTTCTCCCAGCATATAGTCGTTCACGTCATGAGCCGGAGTAACTTTCAAACATCCTGTACCAAATTCGATGTCTACATAATCGTCCATAATGATAGGAACAGCACGGTTCACCAAAGGAACAATTACTTTCTTATCTTTCAGGTAGCTGTAACGAGGGTCGTTTGGATTTACACAAACGGCACTATCACCAAGGATAGTTTCCGGACGAGTTGTAGCTACTACGATATATTTGTTATCTTCGCCCTCAATCATGTAGCGCAGATAGAATAATTTGCTATGTTCTTCCTTGTAGATAACTTCCTCATCAGACAAAGCTGTCAACGCTTTCGGATCCCAGTTTACCATACGAACACCACGGTAAATCAATCCTTTATTATAAAGATCTACAAAGACTTTAAGTACGCTTTCTGAACGTGATTCGTCCATTGTAAACGCTGTACGATCCCAATCACAGGAAGCACCCAGCTTTTTCAACTGCTCAAGAATGATGCCACCGTGTTTATCTGTCCATGCCCAAGCATGTTTCAGAAACTCGTCACGAGTTAAATCTGTTTTTTTAATTCCTTCGGAAGCCAGTTTATTAACCACCTTTGCCTCTGTAGCAATAGAAGCATGGTCGGTACCCGGCACCCAGCAAGCATTCTTTCCTTCCATACGTGCACGACGAACAAGGATATCCTGAATAGTATTGTTCAGCATGTGCCCCATATGCAACACACCAGTAACGTTAGGAGGAGGAATCACGACTGTATATGGTTCACGACCATCAGGTTTTGAACTAAATAATTTGTTATCCAGCCAATACTGGTACCACTTATCCTCAACATCAGCGGGGTTGTACTTACTTGCTAATTCCATATTATATTTTGATAATTTATTAATTCATTGAATATTGCCCGCAAAATTAATAAAAAAAGACGATTAACTGCGAAAGAAATAGCTACTTTTGCTCTTGATTAAAAGAATTACAGACATGCATACTAGAAAAGAACAAATGGAAGCCTTTGGCCGCTTTCTGGATATCCTTGATGAACTTCGTGTAAAATGCCCCTGGGACAGGAAGCAAACAAACGAAAGCTTAAGGGCAAACACCATTGAAGAGGTTTACGAATTAAGTGATGCTTTGATGAAAGGAGATAAAAAAGACACCTGCAAAGAGCTGGGAGATGTATTACTTCATGTTGCTTTTTATTCAAAAATAGCTTCCGAAACAGATGATTTTGATATTAAAGACGTTTGCGATCATTTGTGTGAAAAACTTATTTTCCGTCATCCTCATGTATTTGGTGATGCAGTTGCTGAAACAGCCGGACAAGTTTCTCAAAACTGGGAACAGCTAAAATTAAAGGAAAAAGGTGGTAATAAATCAGTTCTAAGTGGGGTACCAGCCTCACTCCCATCACTAATCAAAGCATATAGAATACAAGATAAAGCACGAAATGTAGGATTCGATTGGGAAAAGAAAGAGCAGGTATGGGATAAGGTAAAAGAAGAATTTAACGAACTGCAAATCGAAATTTCATCCATGGATAAAGATAAAATGGAAGCAGAATTGGGTGATTTACTCTTTAGCATAATCAACGCAGCCCGCCTTTACGGAATAAATCCAGATAATGCACTTGAGCGTACTAACCATAAATTTATCCGTCGATTTAGTTATCTGGAAGAAAACACCATAAAACAAGGTCAAAACCTGAAAGATATGTCTCTTGAAGAGATGGATAAATACTGGAACGAGGCAAAGAAAAAAGGATTATAACATCATATATAAAAACAAAATGACCCGATGCATGATTTTTAAATCAAACATCAGGTCATTCCCCCCTTAAACTAAATCCTATTTATAACTATTAACCTTCATTACTGTAGAAAGAATTCTTTGTTTCAATTCCTCCTTTTCTGTGGAACTAATGCCCGGCTTATCATCCTCATTTAAGAGTACCTGCCTCGCATTCCGTGCCAAAGATTCCTTTTCGGGATTACATTTAAAATAATCATCCCAATACTTCTTCAATGAAGAAGTCTGCTCGAAAACATAACAAATAAAACGATCATTTGTTAAGAAGTCTTCTATATTGTTAAGTTCATCTTTTCCCACTTTATCATATAATTTATTGATATAATAAAAAAACGAATAAAGGGAGAAGTTGTACTCATTAATTTCTATAAAAATATATTAAACAGCAATACTTCTGAGTTTTAATATTCCACGATGAATTAAATTTCGCACTGACTGATAATTCATATCCATCAACACACAAATATCCTCATACTTTTTTTCTTCGATATAATACAGTGTCAGAGCCTCTTTTTGTCTTGGCGGAAGCTGATTTAAAAGGTATTTCACCTTTTCATTTGAGACACAATCCATCTCAAAGTTAATATAGTCGTCTTCCACATTTTCTGAAGCCACAGGATTTAATTCCTCAACAGCCTGATCTGAGTAATTAATTCTTTTGCGGCTTTCATCGCACAATTTATTTTTCAATGAAATGAATAGATATGATTTTAAATTTGCTATTTCACTAAGATCTTCGCGTTTACTAAAGATCTTAATAAAGACATCGTGAATGCAGTCTTTTAAAAGCTCTTTATCTGTGGTTAGGCGACAACCATAATTAAAAAGCATATTCACGTGCAAATCGTATAATCTGGAGAATGCTTTAACATCTCCTGATACTAAAAGGGAAAGTAACTGCGACACTTCAGTATCGACACTTATACAATCCATTCTATTCTCATCTTGTTCCTTCATGATATTCTTTAAAAAAATTAAGCATTGCCCCCTTGAAGAGACAATGCAAAACTAAAGCTATGAAGGATTTTATTTAGGGAATATTTGATTATAGAGTAGAAATAATTGATAATCTGCTTTACAACATATTTATAGCAAATATTCCCATTTATTCAGTTCTATAAAGCCTTAAACCAATATACAGAAGGGGCATTAGAATTTCCTTTAAACTGGTAAGAATCACCACCTTTCAACTTCTTAACAAGAGTTGTAACTTTACCACTCTTTATATCAATTTGTTTAAGTGAATATGTTCCGGCAGCCAGCGGTAAAGCAAAATTTTCTTTCGATTGGGAATAAACAATCACTCCCAAACCGTTTTTTTCCAATTTATAATATCCATCTGTACCTGTTTTTTCTACATGCATTTTTGCTGCATCATTTAAAAAAGAAGGATCATTTATACCTGGTAACACTGGTAAAGATCCTCCGGCCATAAATACAGCCCATGCCATATCAGGATAATTCTGAGCATAAAAAGTCACAGCTTTTTCCGGATACTTTTCTCTGTATTCGCTAACGGCTTTATATGCTTCATTGAAGGTTACTTTGCCAACTTTCATCTGACGTGCATGTTGTCTTGGAGCTAAATTCTTTCCACCTTCGGGAGCATAAGTTGTTCCATCACTTTTATAATGCCAGTATCTTATATCTATAATATCAACCAAAGCCGAACGCTTTTTGTCTTTAAGGATAGCATCCTGAACATCTTTTGTTGTACTAAGAGCAACTGTTGCATGCTTACCTGTTTCCTTTTCCCATGCACCTATTTCATCTAGCCAGAAATCAACAAAATGAAGAGGACCAGTAAATTCTGCACTAATTAGCTGAACCACGTTCTTGTTTTCTGCAAAATTATTCAGACACTGACGAATATATTTTTTATGAAGTTCTCTTCTTACAGGATGAGATATGTCATAAAAACGGTCGGCCATAAATATTCTCTTATCGCCTGTAAAAGGAACTGGCTCTGGGAAATCTGTGTCATTAATATTATTAGCCGAACGCCATGGACAATCTACCCAGTGTGCACCAGCTTCAAGAATATTGTGCTGGAAATAATTCTCATGGAAAAGTACCAATCCTTCCTTGTCCGATTGAGTAGCAAATTCTTTCAGTCGTCCCCAATACCATGCATTAGGTCTGGTCAAATCGTATTTTGACAATCCTTCCCAGGCAGAACTTTCACCGCTTCGTCCAAATGGCTGTTCATAGAATGGCCCCCATACATCTCCTGTTCTGCGGCGAGTACGTTCATGATCGTCTCTCCTTCTGTCATACCACAATCCATAATTATGATCTAATACAGTTATCTTCTCATTCTTCATGAAGTTTACAACAGAATCAATACGATCGGTAAGACCTAATCCTTCTCTTCCCGGAACAAATCTGGTAATATGTGGTTTTGCCTTTGCCAGGTAGTTTGTTCTTAGCTTGCCACTCCACCAGGAAACTTCAGAACGATTACCTGTAAGAAGTTGGTTGTTTACTACAATTCTACCGTCTTCAACTGACATTGTTTTCATTGAAGAAGCTTTTTCCTTTTCTACCTTTAGTGATGAAGCCAGTTTTAGTTTATTTTGATCTGCAGAGACCAAAAGTGTATCTTGTTCAATCCAATGGCGTAGTGTCAATTTTGGAGTGTAAGCTTGTTTTGCCATTTCTGCTGCAACCGCAATAGTCGGACTGCTGGAAGCATCCGTACTAACAGGTAGGATACGAGCTCTTTGAGAACAATCTTTGCCTAGTCGTTCTGCCAGTTGAGAATAGAAAATGCTTCTTGGTTGAATATGGTTATTTGACTCATTCCATTCACCATCTCCGGAGAATTGAGCCCAACAGCCGTATGCTCTGTTCACTGCATCTTTTGCAGGAGAATAACATTCTATTTCAGCCGCAGAACATTGCCAGAAAAGACTGTTTGACGATCCCCAGCCTGCACCATTGAAATCTTGTCCCATATTCTTAAACGTAAGATTATTGCCATCAATATTAACGACATCAAACAATAATCCGCAAGCCCAGCTATCAATAGCTCCACTGAAACCAAAAGATTCTTTTGCCTCACATTGTACAAAGGCATTTGGTCCGGGAGCACAATATCCTGCTCCGAAATCGTGAATACCGTGTTCAGAGTAACAACGTTGAAAAAGAGTTTGCTGTCCCATAGTGAGGAAAGTATTTCTGCGTAATCCTCCAATTTCAGAAACCGGATCAGTTGAGATACAATCTTCTACTGTTACTTTTGATGCTGTTCTTTGAACAAATACCGCACTTCCGGCAAAATATCTGAATGAAGCATGACGAACCCAGCAGTTCTCTGCGTTTTCAATGGATACACCAGTCCAGCAATGATCTTCATCTTTTGGATATTTTTTATTATATTCAGATTCAAAAGAGATATTTTCTACACCAGAATCAGAGATACGACCATTCCAATGATATAACAACACCTGAGCTTTGCCTTGTTGAGCATCAACAGCCATTGTTAACGGAACATCCAATTCCACATTTCCATTATTTAAGCTGGAAATTGTTCTGTCCCAATAGATTTCAATATCACCGGCCTTCCAGCCTAAAGCTGTAATGCCTCCACCAAAGTGCTCGCAACCTAAACTTTCAATCCATTTCGTAGTTGAAGGACGATAGATCATCACTCTATCTCCTTTTTTAAGTTTAGCAGCTGAAGCTACAGTAATTGTACGTGAATTAACGGGAATATAAGAAGATGTAACAGATAGTGTATCAGTAACAGAAAAATCATTTTTCCCTTCGACATAAACCACTGCACCTCTATCAGAACCTCTTTTAACTAAAATAGTCTGGTTTTTGTCAGCTCCGCGTAAAACAACACCAGATTTAGAGATGAACAGAGATTTATCTAAATGGAAAACACCTTTACCTAGCAAAACTGCTCCTCTGAATCCATTTTTGTCAGGAGCCAAAGAAGAAACATAATTTATAGCTCTTTGAATTACAGAAGAGCAATCGCCTTCCTGATTATAGACAACTATTTTATTAGGCACCTCTGGTATATCTTTCTCTGAACTTCGATATCCACAATAGGAGAAATCAAGAACTCTATTGTTTTGTTGATCTACATTATAGGAAATTTTACCATCTTTCAATGTCATTGAAGTCTTTTGAGCAAAAAGACTTTGCACCGCAAATGTGCAAAAAAGGCCTACAAGTATATTTCTTAAAGCTATTCGAACTATCCTCATTATAGTAAACTTTTATTTGGGTTAATGAATATAATTCTAAAACGAACAGAAAAGCCTTTTGTAATCAGTATTTCACGATTTTCTATAAGTATTCATGTATTCACGGGGAGACTGATCATATTTCTTTCTGAAACATTTACCGAAATATCCCACATCTTTAAAACCCACGGCGAAAGCTATTTCCGAAATACTCAAATCAGTGTTCTTAATCATCTCAATTGATTTATTCAGTCTAATTTCTTTAACTAAGTCTACAGGAGCAAGTCCGGTGAGACTTTTTAATTTCTTAAAGAAAGAAGAACGGCTTAAACCAATAGTAGAAGCAATAGTATCGATATTAAAATCACTGTTATCGAGATTATCTTCAATAACCTGATGGATTTTTTCCAATAGCTGAACATCTTTCTGAACAAGGAATTGTTCAGAATCAACCGATGGTTCCTCATTATCTTTTTTCCAAAGCCGTTCCTGAAAAAGTTTTCTTTCCCTTAAAAGCTGCTCTATACGGGCTACCAGATAATCCTTGCTAAAAGGTTTTGTTATATATGCATTTGCTCCAAGACTAATAGCTGTAGTCTTAGCTTCATCGCCACTCTTGGCAGTAAGGATAACTACCGGAATGTGACTGATCTTAAAATCTTTCCTGATACGCTGCAACATTTCCGTACCATCCATCTCCGGCATCATCTGATCGGTTACAACAATATCCGGATGATACAGATGAACCTTCTTCAAACCTTCAACTCCATTATTCGCGATATAAATACGGAACTGATCTTCCAATTGCATCTTTATCAGATTACATAAATCCTTATTGTCTTCTACAAGCAATAAGCTTGGCAATGTAGAATTGTCTTTGCTCAAATCGTCTTCCAGCTCATCCTCTTCTTCATTTCTGTTTGTATCCAGAATTGCAGTTTCCTGAGGAAGATTATCAACCTGATCACTGAAATAGAAATCGACCTCGTCAGGTTTGAAATGTTCTTTGCCCAACAATAGTTCTACTGTAAATGCCGACCCTTTAGATTGCTCACTTTCAACTGTAATCTGTCCGTGATGCAAATTCATCAGTTCTTTAGAAAGAGCCAATCCGATTCCGGTACCTTTATAGGTAGTATCTTTTGCATTATCACCTTGTGAGAAACGCTCAAATATTTCAGTAAGTTTATTCTGAGGAATACCAGTACCGGTATCTTCTACTCTAACAAAGCAAGCTTTTCCGTCAGGAAGAAGTCCTACTGTAAGAATTATACTTCCACCAGAATGGGTAAATTTAAATGCATTCGAAAGAAGATTACGGATCACTATCTCCAGTTTCTCTTGATCTGCCCACACAAAGATATCACTGTCATTGTACTGACAGGTATAACTAATTTCATTTTCTTCAGAAAGAACTTCAAACTCTTCGCTCAGATGTTCAATCATCGAATTTAGATTTATCAGAGAAACGTGCAAACGCATTTTTCCATTTTCTATCTTTCTAAAGTCGAGAATCTGATTCACCAGATTAAGCATCTGATCGGTGCTCTTTTCCATTAAATCAATGTATCGGGCTCCTTTGTCGGATAACTTTTCTTTCTCCCGTAGCTCTTGAATAGGCCCCTTTATCAATGTGAGAGGCGTACGCAGCTCATGTGATATATTGGTAAAGAACTTAATTTTCAATTCTGCAAGTTTCTGTTCAATATAGATGTCATTCTTTATCTTTATCATAAAAAAGACAAACTTCATAACTCCATATAATAAAGCCAGAAACAATATAACATAAATTACATAGGCAATATCAGACCTCCACCAAGGTGGAAGAATTATAATTTCTAATGTTCTTTCAGAAACAAAAGAAGGATTTGCCTCGTCGATTGTTCTTACCTTAAACAGATACTTTCCCGGAGGTACATTTGTATATGAAGCAATACGGTTCTTTCCATTAAAGTGCCATTCCTCTTCGTATCCCTGAAGTATATACTTATAGCTGATGCGATTCTGATTATAATAGTTTAGTGCAGCAAACTCAATTGTAAACATAGACTGATTATGCTTCAGAGTAATAGTTTTAAGCTCCTTCACAGATAATTTATGTTCGCCTGTATTCAATGAATTGTAGTCCTGATTAGAAACTTTAAAATCAACTATAAAAGTTTTATTTGCAAAATTATATGTTTCAAGTCTGGATGGGTCAAACTTTATTATACCATCTTTACACCCAAACCATAGCTGTCCGGACGCACAACGTAATGCGCACTCCTCTTCCATTTTTACCGGAATAAAGCCGTCATACTTATCGAAGTTACGGAAAGATTGTGTTTTCATATTAAAACGGGAAATACCCATTTCAGTAGCTAACCAGAGATTACCTCTTTTATCCTCCACTATAGACAGGATAACATCACTTTTCAATCCTTCCTTCAAGCCATACGATTGGAAAACAGGCATTCTGGTTTCATGATCATAGCTAATAAGCTTATTTAATCCTCCTCCGAAAACACTTACCCATATTTGTGATTTCTTGTCTTTATATAAAGCATATATATCATTATCTGAAATATCTGATCCATTCTGATAAACCTCAAATTTTATTTTATCAGCTCTTTTGAAGTTTCCATCAAAAGACATCAACCCATCACTGGTACCAACCCATATACGTCCTTCGGAGTCTTCGATCATATTCCGAATCTCCATATACATGCCATTGGATGGATAATAGCTAAAGCAATTATATTTATGTCTGAAGATTGCTCTTCCATTTTCTTCTTCCAGTAGATTCAGACCACCACCGAACAAACCAGCCCAGATGCGCCCTTTACTATCTTGATAAGAACAATAAACCTCATTACTGCTAATTGAGTTCGGGTTATCTTCTTCATTCATAAAACGGGTAAAACGGAATCCCAATTTTGATGAATTATCAGGTTCTGCCTTTACAAGACCTTTTCCTTTGGTTGAGAACCAGAGATTACCCTGGTTATCCTCCATTATATGGTATACATTTCCAATATTGTAATTACCCTCAAAGAATTTTTGCTTCAAAGCACCATTTCTAGCAATTCTATAGACTTCCGAATTACGGGTTCCTACCCATATATCACCATTTTTAGCTTCAAACAAAGATTTAACTCCTACTTTACAGATCTCGGGATCTGTAGTTTTGTTTTCAAAGCTACATGGAGAAAAAAGAGAAAATTGTTGTTTAGGAAAACTGATCTTATAAATACCATTATCCAAAGAAGTAACCCACAATACACCGTCTTTGTCCATTAATAAGTTACAAAGTCTGTTCCCTTTTTCGAATTTAAGGAACTCTTCAGAATGATTTAAGTAATCCTCTGTAAGTTTATTACGATCTATCCGAACTAAATCACCTGATGAAGTAATAAAGAACATCCCATGTTCTTTTCCATCTTGTTCCTGAATTTCTTCATTTACAAGACCATCCTGAAAAATGAATTGCTTAATCTGATTATTTACCGGGTTATAATATACTACCCCTTTCGTTCCAAGAACAAACCATATTTTTCCATAACTATCACTAAATAGATTTACAACAGGTTCTTTAACCTGAGGAGTGAATAACAGTTTGAAAGTCTTTTTCTTCAAGTCATATAAATAGACACCTTTATTAGCAACAGAAATATATATCTTTGTTCTGTTTTCAATAAAGATATTCTCAATAGCTCCTTTACCGGATAATATTTTTATTGGGATGATACGTCCGTTATAGAGATTTATCAGATAAATATTACCTTGTTTGTCACCTACCCATAAAACTCCTTTATTCTCGTATGCACATGAAAATTCTGTTTCGGGAGTAACACCAAGTCCTTTCAATATAAAATCAGAGGGTTTAGATTTTAAGGAATTTCCTTTAGGACTGGACAGAATTTTATAATCTGTACCAATCCAGCTAATATAATCCTTACTTTCGCACAATAGATTTTTCTTCAGTTTTGTATTACCGGCCTTGACTTTTGAGTTATGAAGGAGAATAATATTAAGTTTGCCATCCTTGTTGGAGGATGCTTTTAATAAGTCCTTGTTTTTTGTTAATAATAAAAGTTCTCCGTCGGCTGTTTTCTGAATCTTAATAATCTGAGAATTTACTGAGTAATTTTTTCTCAGTTCATTAAACACAGAGTAAAAACACTCTTTGTGCTTATCAAAAAGATAAAGCTTGTGGTCAACAGTTTTGACCCATAAGTTAGAGCTTTTATCTTCAATTATTTTTTGGATTTTTCTGGGAGGTATATCTGTGTAGTACAGATTCCGACTATTGTACGTTTTAAACTTCTGTCCATCGAAACTGCATAATCCATACCAGGTACCAAACCATACAAAGCCTTCTGAATCTTTGATTGCACAATTTACAATTTCATGAGGAACTCCATTCTCAACTGAATAATGCTCAATAATTATGTTATTGCTTGCTGCCGCAAAACGACAGCAAAATAACATAATTATAAGCACCAAATATTTATTCATGTCTTCTGCCTGTTTTTTTTAAGTATGAGGTCAAAGTTAAGCAAAGGCAGACAAATGTACAACAATCGGTTAACACTTTAAAACTTATTAATCACTATTTTAAGTGCTTTTCACCAAACTCAGTCTGCTGAAGTTCAACTTCATTCAGAACTTTTTGTTTTTCTTCGTCTGTAAGAGTTGGTTTTGTTTCATTAGTCGTTTTATTATTCCGGCTTACCTTGCTTTGTACCTGATCTATATAACAAAATGGTTTCTCAGAAGAAATACTCTCAAACTCAAGTTCGGCAGATGTTGGTGCATGAACTCCTTCAAACTGGACATGAGCTTTAACCTTAATTTTGCCCGCCTTATTTGTTGTACGAATCAATACAGGAGCAGAACCAAATTCCACAGCACGCGGATTAGCGCCAATACTTGCATCACCAATAATTGTTCCCTCACCTTCAACGGAGAAAACAACGTTTTCTTTTGCCAACCTACGCACATTTCCGCTATCATCAGTAACTTCTGCAATTACAATAGCAAAATCAGAACCATCGGCAACTAAAGATTGTCCTTCGTGATCAAGAGTTAATCTTAATTTTGTAGAACGACGTGATGGCATTCTTTTATAGCTGCACACCACCTTGCCATCTATAATACCTTCTGCTACAAAACTTACTTTCTGCCAGTTCTTCTGAACATAAGTATATTGTCTCATATCCCAGAAATTATATACATTCTTAAATATTACCGGAGCATTAGGTATTCCATTCTTTTCGTGAATAACTGGTTGTACTATCGTATCTTTTTCATAAGCTATCAATCTTACAGAATCACAATTACTGAAAACAACGACATCACTGTCTGAAAATGGAGATATTTCATTAGCTACATAAACCATTGGTCCTGTTTCACAAACAGGATGAGTAGCTTTGGGAGATATCTGACTCTTAAACATGTAATATGCATACTTCGGTTGGCGGAAACAATCAAAGATTCCTCCCCAATATGGATCGGGATGGTAACCGCGTTGATGATCAAAAGGATGCCATTGTGCACCACCGATAAACTGTCCGGTTGTTTTAAACATCGCACCATAAGATTCTGCTAATGAAAGAGCCTGAACCAATTGAGGACGTTCACCCCAGCTTCTTGATGCACGATTATTATTGTTATGAGCATACCAGTCGTCTACATTTTCACCAAACTCACGGGTAAAGATACATTGTTTAGCTTTTCCTTCATCAGTAGGCCAGCCATATACCAAGCCATAATTATCAGCAACTCCATCAGAATGCAAGTCTCCTGCAGCAACCGGAGCACCCGGATATGGAAATTCATCCTTTGTAATCTTTAATGCAGATAAAGAGAAATCCAGCGGATAACGTGTTTCGTTCAATATCGGTTCCCAGATAAGAACTGAAGTATGATTACGATCTCTGCGAATCATCTGATGCGTATTCTCATTTACCAGTTCTGCAAAATGAGGATCTTTATTCCAGAATTGCCATCCCGGAGTAGCTACAATTATAAACAGACCAAGTTCATCGCAAGCATCCATGAATGCTGGATCCTGAGGATAATGAGCAGAACGGATTATTTTGCAGCCGGCATCGCGCAATTTCTTTGCATCCCGCCATTGCTGAGAGTTAGGAAGAGCATTTCCTACATATCCAAAATCCTGATGTCTGTTAGCACCGATTAATTGTCCGTAAGGCTTACCATTAAGATAGAATCCATCTTTTCCACGGAACTCAGCTTTACGTATACCAATACGAGTTGTTCCACCATCCAGAGAAACTTTACCATCAAGAACTCTTGAATTAATCTTATACAAATACGGAGTATCTGGAGACCAAAGATTAGGTTTGCGAACTGTAATCTTTTGCTTTGCGGTCTTGCTTTCACCATTAGCCAGAACAAGTTTTGTTCTTTCACGAGCTATAACTTTCCCAGCTTTATCACAAAGTTCTGTTTCCAGATATACAGTCTTGCTTTGTTTACTTTCATTCTTAACGTCCGTATCTACAAAGACATCGGCACTTTTTTCGCTGATATTATCATAATGAACAAAGACTCCACCTCCAGCAACTTTGTTTGCTTCTATTGCATCTGTAATAGCTACAGGTGATTTTGCAATCATCCAAACATAACGATAGATACCTCCATGATAAGCAAAGTCAAGCGTATATTGTTTCTTTCCCGGAGGGAAGTTCTTATCATCACTATTATCGGTAAAGACTGCGATCAGGCAAGATTCACCGGCACGGATACCAAGATCAGTTAATGATACTGAGAATGGAAGGTATCCTCCAAGATGTTGTTTTACCAGTTTACCATTTACATAAACATCCGATTTACCCATCACAGCTTCAAAGTATACCGAAACATTCTTTCCATTCAGTGATTTATCAACCACAAAATGCTTTCTATACCAAGCCGGTCCCTGATAATTACGACAGCCACTGGCTTCGGCAGGTTCCAATGCTACGGTATGTGGCGTTGCAACAACCTCCCACGATGAATCATCCAGTCCGATAGCACCGCCATTTTTAACATCTCCTTTAAAGAAACGCCATCCCGGATTGAAATTATAAACAATTCTCCCACTGCCTTTTAAATCAATAAAGCCTGCAACTGAAGTTTCAGGACGATATGAACCGGCAAAACCAAGTACCGGTATTAAAAAGAGCAAAAGTGCTGCAATAACATTCTTCATTCTATTCTGTTTTATTTTATTATTTCTTAATCATAACAACAACGTCTTTCATCCTTTTAGCAGGATAGACTTGTAGATTAGTAACTTTTCCATCCTTAAGTTCCGCTTCAACAGTCGTATTTTTAGGAGCATGCATCTTAAAGTGGACGTTCCATTCAACAGGCCATGCCGGGAAAAGAAGAATCTGTTCTCCATTAGTCTGCATCAGCATTTCCTGAAGACCAATCATTCCACTGCCTCCCCAATTGTGATCGGGAGTCCAGTCATAACCTGGTCCCCAGAATGCTGGGAATCTAAGTTCGCTATCTTTCATTTTTAAGGAAATCAGTCTTTGTGCTTCTTTGGTAAGTCCCAGACAAGCAGCAAAAATATTGTCTTGTTTCCATCCTACATGACTTCTGAACTTCAAGGCATCAGAATCGTTAAGATAGGTATTGACCGCTACCTCTAAATCTTTTTTTCCTACACCATATATTCTCCATGGAAAAACAGGATACAATTGGGGAGATTCAACATTGTTGATTCTTTCCCACAATTTAGCAGGAGCAATCATCTTCTTTCCACTCTCTTCTCTTATGGTAATAGGTGGAATAGTTGAAAGCATCTGTTTCCAGCGAGCAGATTTAGTACTGTCCGCAGCCGAATAATCAATCATTTTTTCTAAAACAACTTTCAACGCTGAAATAGTAGATGTAGAATTATAAGCCATTTTATAAGTTTCACAAGCCGAACCCGGATATAAAACAAGATGTCCGTCGCCATCCAGCACTTTTCTACCACGCTGAGTAGCCAGCATTCTATAGTGTTCGTCAAAGAATGTCAGAGCGCTCTCTATCAAAGGAACATACTTATCTATTTTCTCGTTATTATATTCTTTTGTTTCAAGAATCATATCACAGAACTCCAGAACTGTATCCCACTGATATTCCAGCCAGGCATTATATTCTAATCCCTTATCAAAGTTTGCCGGACGCTTCCATCCATACTCACTTGGATTTGGTAAACCAAAGTTCTCTATTTGTTCAGTAAAACATCCCCCTTGGTGATTCCAGTAAACCTTGCTTCGTAGTTCTGCATTTTTTAGGATACGCAGATAAAAGTCGAACTGAGACTTCATCATATCAAAGTCTCCGCTTTTAAGCATCGGGAAATAGACTAATCGCTGATTCTGGGCAGTCATTGTTCCCCCACCCCACTTACGAAAATCGGGAGTAAAGTTTAGTGTAGAATCAACGCGAGCCGGATCAAACGTAAATAAGCCGCCGTTAAATTTAGTTGGATAACTACCATAAGCATTACATCCCAGCATATAGCGGAAAAGCTGATAGTTTCTTCCAATCTTCCAGGCTTCGGAATCTTTATTTGTTTCGTTTATGCGAATAGCGCTCTTATTCCAGAAGGAATTCCACCAAGCTTGAGTCTTTTTCTTATCATCATTGCCTTTTATTCCTTTCACAATATCAGCTAATCCTTGTTTCCACTGATTAAGTGATTCTGTCTGTTGGGTGTGCAAAGCTATCAGAATATGATGCGAGGATGAAGGTTTCACGCTCTTCATACACCATGATTTATAATCAGTTCCGCAGTATTCTCCTGAAGTAGTTCCTGCAAACTTCAGATTATCTCCGAAGAGCATTCCACCAGATGTAAGGTTTCCAATCGGATTATACATCTTGTTTTTAACGGAATCCATTCCTTGCTGAGCAACGGTTGCGTCAAAAACTGTCTGAGCATCGTTTTTATGATAGAAAATTACTTTATCTGCACTATTCTCTATTGCATCTGCCTTTGTTACAAGTCCTTTAGGAATTGCCCATTTATAGGAATTGGCATTCCCTTCTCCCTTTCTAACCGGACGGTCTTTGTAGCGCCAGTTTTCATAACAAACCTCTGCCGAGAGCTTTTCTTTGCTATTTATATCAACATGAATAACCGGACTAAATACATTTACCCATAAACGGATATTCGTATTGCCGGCATTAACATCGACAAAGCCTTTTCGCAAATTTAATTGCTGACTAAAATTTGAATTTATAAAAGGATTAGGAGTCAGCTTTACACGGATACGACCTGATTTAAGAAGGCAATTGTTTTCGTCCAGTGAACCACTGCGTGATATATAAAACAGTAGTTCGTTGTTTTCCACCCACACATTCAGGCCAATGTCTCCACCTCCGCAAGGCATGGACTCGTAAGAGCCCTTGCTTTGAGAAGTCCACAAAACATTATATGAATCAAGCCAGTCGGTCACTTTCGCGGCACGACTGGTAGAAATAAAAGTCAATAATATAAATGCAACAAAGGCTTTTTTCATCTATTTACCAATTATCAGTTCTGAATGAAGAAACAGGAAGACCTTCAGTGCCGTATAAATCACCATCCACATAGTTTTCGAAAGCATAGCGAACGGCAACAGGTTTCTTTACTTCATCCGATTTTACATACACCTTACTTCTTACAATCCATGCTTTAGCAGGATAGAATTTCTTATCTGCACCGGCTACTTTAAAGTTCTGCAAGTCACCTTTTGGAGCAGCAACCCACATTTGTGTTCTCTGAAAGCTTAGCACAACAGTATCATTCTGAACGGCCATCTCTTTATAAACCGGTCCATCGGCAGTTACGCCGTTAATTTTATAAGTCTTCACCAAAGCCTGAAGAGCAAGACGTTCACCTGCAATTTGTTTCTTTCTTGGATGAATACCTTCCTTTAATCCGGCATCAAGTAAAACTGCCATACCTGTATTTTCTACTTTCCATTCTACTTTGCTTTGAGCTTCGCGTAAATAGGCTGAATTGATAACCTCTTTTCCGGCAGGAGTAATGATTGAATAATCATAAGGAGCAATCTGACAGAAATAGAATGGGAAATTACCTTGATTCCATCTTGCTCTCCACAAATTTATCATTGTTGAGAAAAGATCTGTGTATGATTGAGAGCGATCATAATTAGATTCTCCCTGATACCAGATTGCACCTTTTATTGTATAACCTACCAACGGAGCAATCATACCTTGGTATAAAGTTGTAGGAGTACGATTCTTTTCTACTATATCTTCAGGTGATTTTGGAATCTTGATTTCTGGAAAACCTTTCAACATCTCTTTATCCATCCAGGCCTCAGCACATGAACCTCCCCAGCTGCTGCAAATCAATCCAACCGGAACATTCAGCATCTGCTGAAGTAAACGGCCATAGTAATAGGCTGTAGCACTAAACTCTCTTACAGATTCAGGAGTAGCAGCTTTCCAGTCGCCTTTTACATCATTCTGCACATCGATAACAGAATTATGTCCTACTGTGAATAGACGAATCTGAGAATTTGCAGATTTCAGGATATCCATATTCGAGTTATCAACCGGTTGGTTTTTATAACCCTTCATAGGCATTTCCATGTTCGACTGACCAGAGCAAAGCCATACCTCACCAACTAAAACATCTTGCAGAAGAGTTTGTTTGCCGTCATTAAATGTGATTGAATACGGACCACCGGCCGTAGGAGTTGCAAGAGCAACTTTCCACTTTCCTGCTCCGTCAACATCAACAGTATATTTCTTTTTATTCCATGATGTAACAATAGTCAGTTTCTTATTAGGTGTTGAAGTTCCCCAAAAAGAAGCATTAGTTTGTTGTTGTATAACCATTCCATTTGAGAAAAAAGCTGGAAGTTTAACTTCGGCCTTTATTGTGGTCGAACAAAAGAGCGATAACGCCAACGCGAGTGCTCCAAATCTGAACTTGTTATTCATTTAATTATATATTTAATAATCAGTATCTAAGTGAAACCCGATAATAAACTAATTATTTATTCAGGTTATCTTAAAACAATCATGTACATGTTTAGCCCTCGATCTTGTACATGATTACTTTTAATCTTGTACATGATGGATTCCGAACATGTACAAGATTTTACTAACCAAACTAATTTAAATTATTAATGTCTCTATTACTTTCTCTTACTTTCCTTTATAAGAAGATTTAAAGGTCCTAAAAGTCCTGATTCCTGCAAAGGTAACTTTTCTGACCAGTAGGTAGCATTTGTCCAAACATTATCTGCTTTAATCTTTTGATCACGCACACCTTTCATCTTATTCAACCAGGTATTAACAACCTGAATCTCTAAGTTGTTATTTCCTTTCTTTATTGCTTTGGTAATATCAACCCGATAAGGAGCAGTCCATGTAATTCCGCAATTTACTCCATTAACAATAACCTCGGCCATTACATTTACTTTACCCAAATCAAGATATACTTCATTCTTGCCAACTTTGTTCTTCCATTGGAATGTAGTCTGATAATTGGCAGTTCCAGAGTAATACTTAATATCAGCATCACTTTCTTTAATCCAGTCGAACAAAGAATCTTTCTTCAGACTTTTGGATACTTGAGGGAAATTCACTGTCCAATCTTTAGTCAGCAATGGAGCAGTGGTAAAAATTGACTGCTTGTTTCCTGAAGCAACTTCAGTTTCACGTTGGAAAACAACAAAAACCGATTCGTTAGCATCCAGATCTAAAGCAACTTCTGTTCTATCGTCAAATTCGCTCCACACTTCTGCATCCTTAATTTCACCGGTTACAGGATTCCATAATTCCGGTTGTCTGCCACTGCAGCGCAAAGAAACAGTCACTTTACGACGTTCATTCTTCTGATTAGCGATAAAATAGATATCTGTTCCATCGTTTGCACGATGAGTCCACGCAAAATCTTTTGCATTGTCTTTAAAGATAACATCCTTCTTTAAACCGAACTGAGAAAAATCGGCTTCGTTATAAGGAAGTTTATACTGTGGTGAAGCCGACCAGATATCTTCAACTATCTTATTCACCTCTTTAGTGTTATAATCTTTATCAGCCAATCCTGGAACTCTTGATGGCTTGTCACCCAGTAAAACCACTACTCCGGATTTTTGAAGTAATCTGATTTTGCGTGCCACTTCCAGACTCATATAATCTCCGTCGGGAGACATTGGATGAGGTTTAGGCAATACTAATATTCTATACTCAGCTCCGCCGGAAACAATCAGTTTTCCATATTCCGATCTTGAAAGGCGTACCAACGCATCCTTATTGAAAGAATCATAAGCATAGCCTGATAATGGATCAACCCAATCCCCCAAATTAGTCATGTTTGCAGAGTTTGAAACACCCACAGGCATTTCTCTTACAGGTTGTCCTTCATTCGCTAAACGTTTTGCTTCAGATTCCACACGCTCTTTTCCAAATATTCCTGGAAGAGATGGAACAAGTCTGTCGGGCAAAATAGCTCTTGTTGGCAATTCTTCTCCTGTAAATACAGCAACATCAACTACCGGATGACCAAACTGAAGCAATGTCTGACAACGGCGAGCGTAATCAACCCATGCTTTTCCCTGCTTCCACCAAGTCTGATCACGTTGGAAGTAAAGTCCAATACCATCCAATGTCACGCCCGGCGCTTTATCCACATAAGGATTATGCACATAAACATGATAGAACAGTTTGTTAATACCTAAAGCATAGTTTCTATCAAGTAAAGGCTTAAGCATTACCGGATTTTCATTCCACATAGTGCGTAGCTGGGTAAACCCTTCAGCCTGAATAATATTCTTTCCATAAACATGAGCGCCGGATATAGCGCCAAGCATATCGTTTGGTTTATCGTGTGTAGGACTGTTTAACCAGAATTCCCCCATTGGTCTGTCCACAGCCTGATAGTGAAGCATACCATCACTAACCATAGTAGGTGCAACGCTTTCAGCAGAGAATTCGCAATTGTATTCTTTCGCTTTATCAGCTAAAGTTTTATAGAACACATCTACTATCAGTTCTGATATTGTCTGACGGATGTCATTCAAAACACTTTCTGTTTTTTCAGCACTTTCAAGAGGAGTGCCAGTATATACCAATAAGTATGGAGTAAGATCGTACCCCCTGCGCTTCTTAAATTCGGCCATAAAACTGTCCGACCAATTCTGACTTCCGCATTCCCAGCTATCTACATGCATGAACTTCAATACACGTTTAGCCAATTGTGGGTCAGTCTTTCTGAAAGCCTCGCCAAACCAATGGTCAAACTGTATCTTCACAGCCTCTTCACTGAACTTATCACATTCCAGTCCTTTACCTCCCCCACCGGTAGCATTTGTATGTCCGGTAGAAGTATGTCCCATTCTTACAATTCTCCATCTTCCTGCAGGAAGAGTTGCATTCAATAAATCACCATTTAAAGAAGCAGATAGATCAATCACCTGATTCAGCTTTACACAATCCTTATCCGGTAATTCATCAGATTGAGTTCTTTTGCTTACGCGCCAAACCAATCCGGCTTTACCTTCAAACTGACCTATTAAAGCTCTACTGGATAAATATAGTTTCTTTATTTTCAGATTAGGTTTCCACTTTGCAGCATCCATATCTTCCGCGCCGGGTTCGGAACCTTTCGGATCCCAGTAAAAACGGAAATAACGGGCTGTAGTTGCAGGAATAATATGAGTAGAGTTCTCATCCGTATTCTGCCAACCCTGACGTGCAGGAGTTAATTGTTTTACAGTACGGAAGTTTACGCCATCATCACTAACACAAACTTTCAAACGGTGAGCCTGATAGTTGTTTCCATTCAGTACAAGCTCAAGAGAACGACAAGTAAAAGGCTGTTTAAATGAGTATTGAATCCAGCAGGCAGAAGAAGCTTTAAAAGCACCTTCAGCGTTTCGGGTAACTAAGTAAGAAGGAGTTTTATCCTCAGTATTCGAAGAAGTAACTTCCGGAATATTTATTTCAGTTGAGTATTCCTCCTGAACAGGTATGGCATAAAGTCCGATTTCCTTATAGAAACCTTCATAAGATTCAGGACGATACAAATGCATATTTTTTATTTTCCCGCCCGAAATGATTGTATCACTCCACACAACTTTCTGCATAGATTTCTCGGGAGTAATCCACGGTCCGCCAGCCAAGGCAAAACCATCACAAATATGCATACCAAGTTTCAGTCCTACCCTGTCAGCTTCCTGCATGGAGAAGCGAACCATCTCCCACCATTCGGGAGTAAGCTGCCTGTATGCAGGAAGAAAAGATTTATTATTTATAGTATCTTTTATAGGCATAAGGTAAGCACCGCCTAAACCGGCAGCCTTCATTGCTTCCATATCTGCAGTAATACCTGCTTTAGAAACAGCACCGTGCATCAAATACCAGAACACCCATGGAGATGCCTCTTCCGGTGGATTATTAAATCTATTGGACAACAACGTTTTTTGTGCAGTAACAGCCGTACAACACAAAATCAACAGAAACAATAGAAATGATTTATATTTGCTCATTATTCAGATTCTCCCTCAGAATTTATGAATTTACTTAAAGTTGAAAATCAATTTACCAGTTTTTTGTCCGCTCACCCATTTAGGTTGTGAAGAAGGGCCAACCAAGTCTGTAGCATTCACTTTATTTCTTACCGCTGGAATTACATCTAATACTGAGATTCCGCTTTTAGGCAATGTATATAACAGTGCATCGCGTCCGTCTCTTGGCTGGTAAACTCCTAAATACACATTAGGTGTTTCATTAGTAATAGAAATAACACCTTCGGTAGTATTCAGGTTCATCCATGAACAGTTTGCGAAATAACCTTTAAATTCAGGATAAGTGAATGACTCACCCGGAATAGGATCATTATATTTATTTTCCCAAACATCATAAGTATTTCCATGTAAACGGTTTTGCCATACGCGGTAAGGGCCATTACCCAACCAGCGCTTGCTTTGCATCTGATCTTCAGGATAATCAAATCTTACTCCCATTAAATCTACAACACCATTAAAGTTATAGGTATAGTTCAATACAAGAGAACCGTCAGGTCTTACTGTCCACTGAGCAGTCTCCATATTTCCCAGTTTATAAGAAGCAGTTATTACTAAATCATTACCTTGTTCTTTCACTGTAAGTTTTTCAAACACTGCAGCATCATTAAATTCTTTGTAAGTTCTGTCCAGACTCTTTGCATTCTCATCATCGTGATTATAGAACTGATCTAATGAACGGTCGGCACGACGAGCACCAATGAATCTTGGACCATTAGCAAACGATATTTTCTTACCGTTACTAATCACCTCTTTCAACTGACCATCCTTTTTGCTGAAAGTATAACTTTTATCTGCAACAGTAGCAGTTACAGCATTTCCTATTTCCTTGTAAGAAGCAATCTTACTTGCTTTTGCCTCTTCTTTCTGAGCCTTACCTTCTATCTTCCAGCTCCAGCGCCATAGTTCTTTTCCGTTCTTATCAATAGCAGTAAGGACAACAGCATCAACTTTATCAGTTAATGAAGGCATATTTGTTTTAAGTACACCCGCTGCATGTGGAGCAATATCGGTACCTTTCACTTCACCTTGTTTCAGAACAACGGTTGCTCCTTTTTCATCCATAGCAGAAGGGAACGCAACTTGTTTCCAAACGAACTTACATTCATTTATATTAGTAAAATCATATCTGTTTTCAAGTTGGAATACTCCGTCGAAGTTCTTATCCAGACTAGTATTCATAACCTGAACCGGACACCATACTTGTTTAATAGTAAAGAAGCTTCCCTCTTTTTCGTGATGAGGACCAACAATACCGTCGGCACCAAAGTTTCCCTGATTATCAATACGGCCATCTTCATCCACACGTTTCACACCTTCATCTGCCAATACCCATAAGAAACCACCGATACAACGAGGATGCTTACGCATCATTTCCCAGTAATCATACAATCCGGCACCATGTCCGCCATCATACAATCCGTGAAGAAACTCTGTAGGCATAAAAATCTGAGGTAAGCGCATATATTCCTGACTTTCGCCGTAAGAGCGATAGTGCATTGTTTCAAATCCGCTAAAGTTTCCTTGTGGGTGAATAACCGGACGAAGCTGAGGATCCCATTTATGGAACTCACCATCCAATTCTGTATTCCAGCCTTTTTCATTACCATTACTCCACCAGATAACAGATGGGTGATTTACATCTCTGGTAACCATTTCTTCTGCTAACTTTATTCCTGTTGGAGTTTCATAATGTCCGTGCCATCCGCCAAGTTCACTCATAACATATAATCCCAGTTCGTCACAAGCTTCATAGAAAGCAGGATCAGCAGGATAGTGAGACAAACGAACGGAATTCATATTCATTTCTTTAATCAAACGCACATCTTCATAGTTCTTTGCACGATCGAGCGTACGACCTGTTTCCGGTCGGAAACTGTGACGGTTCACACCACGAATATTCACACGTACACCGTTGATATAAAGACCATCGCTTTCACGAACTTCAATTGTTCTGAATCCAAATCTTTCTTCAGTCTGATGAAGAACCATTCCATCTTTATCAACCAAAGAGAATTGAGCTTTGTATAGATTAGGAGTTTCGGCCGACCATAATTTAGGAGATACAACATTTAAAGAAACAGTTGACCAGTCACCTCCATCTTTTACAGGAGAAACGGTTTCTTTTAGCTTCTTACCAGCAGCATCAAGAATAACTGTTTTAAGACTTAATTTATCAGAAGTAGCATTTCCAAGGAAACAACTAGCTTTGAAAGAGCCATCAGCTTTAGCATCCAAAGCAATTCGTTTAATATTCATTGCAGGCTTTGCTTCCAGAAATACCGGACGGAAAATTCCACCAAAGTTCCAGTAGTCAGCTCTTCTCTCTGCAAGGTTTACTCCCGCATTTTCAGATTCCTTTTTAACTGTTACTTCAAGCAAGTTTTTCTTTCCATATTTCAACATATCAGTAACATCGTAAGAGAAGCGATAGAAAGCACCTTGGTGCTTTTCTCCTGCTTTACGACCATTTACCTTTACTTCAGTATCGGTCATTGAAGCTTCAAAAACAAGACGTATACTTTTTCCTCTCCATGAAGCAGGAACCTCAAATTCGTGTTTATACTGACCTTGTTCCTTTGCTATACCATCAGGAAAAGGCTTGCCATAAAATGTTATACCATATTGAAATTGTCCGAATCCTTGTGTTTCCCAACAAGAAGGAACCATAATTTTAGACCACTTTCCGGAATTTCTTCCATCAGTGCAATAAAAATCCCACGCTACTGCATCATCGGCTCCTTTACCAGATAAATACTGGATAAGGGTTTCCTTGTCAGTCTTCTGAGCGTATAAGAAGGAAGTTAAAAACAATGATAAAAAAACAGCTGCTTTTCGCAGATTCAGAATTGTATGCTTCATAATCTCTTTATTTCTTATATACAGAAGACGAGCAGATAACATTTTTGTACCCAATAAAACAAAAAAGAACACCGCTCAAATGCTATATAAAAAGCATTTGAACGGCGTATATGTAAAAGCTAAACCTATTGGAAGAAATGGATAGACCTATTTGAAACTACTCAATTACTTTGATTTTTACAATAATCCATTAATAAAGGAACAACATTATTACATATCTCTTTTTCGTCTTTTGATTTGTCTCTGTTTTCCAATACAAATTTTGTTGCATAAGCAAAGTATATACTTAGTAATGCAAAATTGGATTTAATAATTTTACAAATAGTCTGATTTAGCTTAAATTTAAAATCAGAAGTACCATTAATCCAAAGTAACAAGAAATGCTCTGCCGACTCCCATTTCCAGTTATTTCTGTCAAATGGAGTTGAAGTCAAATAATTAGCACATTCCAAAGCTTGCTTTTCTGCACGAATATAATCAGCTTTGCTGTTTAATTGAATTCTGCTTAACAGGGAGAAATCTTTCGAACAGCTATTTTCAATAAAGCTATCGGCTAGAATTGACGAATTAAACATTTTAGAATTCATAATCTTATTTATTAATAGGTGGCATAAAAGATATCAAAGTAATAACTCTCAAATATCAATCATTGTAATTAAACTCATTTTTCAATCTCTATTTTCTCTCATCTCAGAAAGAAAATCTAATGCTTTTTCAAGCAACCTTTAAAGAAGCAAATTAGCCTTTATCGGATGATACAAAAATAGAGAGTAATAATGGAACTATCAAAAAATACGTTGGACAACTTAAAGATTATGCTATTTAAATAAAATATTGATAATCTGTAGATTAAATGTCATTTTTATAATAATTTGAGACTCAAGCATTGGACATTTTATCAGAAGGGTGACTTTACACAAAGAAAAATTCAATAAAAAAGCAGATCGTTATTAAAACTTCCATTCATTTTATTCAAATGCACTATGAGCTAATTTCTTTATAAATACTCATAGTTAAAGTTTAGCAAAATCGCATATACACTTTATATTTAATATATGCAGATAAAGGAACTGGAATTAGAGTCTAATTTAATAGAAGAATTATTGCTAAATTCATATATAAATCATACATTCGCCATTGTTTCGTGCGGAAAATGTGTAAAATCTCACACTTTCCGCACATAAAATCCGTAGAGATATTATTGACAGTTTAGAATAATGTTACAACGAGCAATAGAAATAGCAAATAAAGCCCATGAAGGGCAAGTTGACAAGGCCGGACAACCATATATTGAACATCCGTTACGCGTGATGAACATGGGAACTACTGATGAAGAAAAGATTGTGGGTGTATTGCATGATGTAATAGAAGATAGCGATTGGACCTTTGAAAAGCTGCTGGAAGATGGTTTTTCTATAGAGGTAGTCGAAGCTCTTCGCTGCTTAACAAAGTTGTTTAAGGATGAACCTTACGAAAAGTTTATAAAGCGCATAAAGAAAAATCCATTGGCTGTAAAGGTTAAAATCAATGACCTGACTGATAATATGGATATAAGGCGACTAGCGTATATTTCTGAAAAAGATATCAAACGGCTGCGTAAATACCTTAAAGCCTACAAACAACTATTAGGAGTATCAACATACTCTATCGAGGCATGTAGAGTAGACCATCCAAATGCTTACAAACCCTGGACACAGGAAGAAGATGACAGATTGGAATTGCTGTTTTGTGAAGGCAAAACGACAAATCAGCTATATGAGATATTTGGTCGCAAAAGAGGAGCCATTAATTCTAGAATAAAGAAATTAGAGTTAGAGGAAAAGTACAGATAATATGAGGTGAGCTTATTTTACTCTTTAAAGAAATGACTAAAATTAAATACTATGGAATCAAATTGTATCAAATGCTCGTTAAGAGCTAAATTTGAAAAGAACCCTAAATCATTTATCGGTAAGTTTTGGCGTTGGCATATCAACTTCTGTCCGGGATGGAAGGCTTATTTCAAATCTCTTTCTTCGGAAGAGCAAGAAGAATTGAGAAAGAAGTATAACTTCAAGAAATATTAATCAGTACTTAATTGTAATTTCTCAAATTTATCTCCACCATCTTCCACCAAAATGCATAAAAAGCCTTTCTGGAAAGGATTTCAGCTAGTAGCAGATAAAATAGTTTAACTAATCATCTGCTACTAAACCCTGTTCATCTGCTACAAATCAAGGCTATCTCCCACTAAATTTTATCGTTTTACATCGTTATAATAAGTATTCACACTAATCCTTCAGCTAGGAATATACAGCTCTTTAAGGATGCACTCGAAATAAATGGCGTTTGTGAAGGTGAGCTTTATGCCGCTTCTCTTCTGTAACTGAGCGCATTTCTTCCTGATTTAGAAACAATACTGATAGCAGCAGTTGTCTCAATCATTTCTTTGGCGAAAGTGTGAAAGCATTTTATCCAGCTTCTCTTTTAAACCTCTCGAATTCGATGGGTTTAAAATTACTTTCTTCCTGCACCACTTCCTGATAATTGGTCTCGCAAGCATCTCTATGGATTGTTCCTCACGAATTAATTCTACATAAGACGCATCATAAGCAAAAACTTAAAGAAATATTAGTAAGCCTTCGGCCGTGAACCCATGGGCCTGCATTCATGAACCCATGGGTTCTCGAATGCAGGCTTATCGGTTCTTGGCTGTTGGCTTACTTAGTAATACTGAAAAAAATAATAATAACCAAAATAAAGTACTATGGCATAAACTGGCTATCTAAAAAAGGCCCAAAATCCTAAAAAAGGCAGAAAGAAGCTGTCGCTAGTGGCAGATGCAGGTTTTAGTAGCAGATGAAATGTATATAATATTTATCTGCCACCAAATTAAATCATTAATTACCAAGACATTGACACAAATTTAGTAGCAGGTAGCAGATCCGAGTGAAGAAATTAATAATAGTCTTGATATAACTGTTTTAAATGCATAAAAGCTAATAATATAGTTGGTTATTTTTGTTGTTGTAACGCAACTGCAGATTTTTGTAACAGATGATTAATAGATGTAAGATAAAAAAAGGCACGTGTAACATAATAATGTAAGCTGCAAGTAATTACAATCTATATTTGTGCTAAATCAAATACTAATATGAAAAACATTATTAAAAAATTAGCCGTTACTTTTTTTATTCTAATTATCGCGTCAAATGCAAAAGCATGGATAGGTGAACCAATGCCTCGATTGCATGTTGATGGACGTTATTTAAAAGACACCCATGGTAATATTGTAAATTTACATGGTTTTGCTCAAACATATTCGCCGTGGTTCAATGAGCAGGGAAAATACTGGACCAATTATAATGTCAACGGATGTCTGAACTATAACAAAGGACTTATTGATGGCATTATGGCAGCCGGTTGGAAAGCAAATTTCCTTCGTTTACACATGGATCCATACTGGTCAAATACCCCTGGTGTATCTGTTTCCGGTGAAAATGATATCTCGGCTTTCAACTTTGACCGGTTTAAAACAGCACTTGACAATGTGTTTATCCCTATGGCTGAATATGCCATATCGAAAGGGCTCTATGTCATTATGCGTCCTCCCGGCGTTTGTCCTGAAAAAATAGCCGTGGGCGATGCATATAATCAATATCTTATAAAAGTATGGGGATATGTGGCTCAACATCCTAAATTGAAAAACAATCCCAATATTATGTTTGAACTGGCAAATGAGCCTGTAAACATACTTGGCCCTGACGGTACTTATGGCGCAGGTTCGCAAGGGCATTTTGATAAGCTGAAAACATATTTTCAAACTATTGTTGACGCTATACGGGCCAATGCAGACAATATTCTTTGGGTACCGGGTTTAGGATATCAGTCATTGTATCAGGGATTTGCTGTTAATCCTATTAAAGGAGATAACATCGGTTATGCAGTACATGTTTATCCGGGTTGGTTTAACAGTGGACAAGGATATGCAAACTTCCAGAAAGGATGGGATGCTCAGGTGAAACCTGTGGCCGATTTTGCTCCGATAGTTGTTACTGAAATGGACTGGGCACCGGAAAAATATAATGCTTCTTGGGGTAAAGACATTACCGGCACAGCGGGTGGAGACGGTTTTGGTGCCAATTTCAAAAAGATTACGGACGATGCCGGTAACGTGAGCTGGCTTATTTTCACATGGCCACACCTGATGGCTAAATTTGATTCCACAAATGTGGCCACAGCCAATAATCTGGTCTTTCTAAACGATCCGGAAGCATGCCCTTGGCCAACATTTCATTGGTATCAGGAATATGCGAAAAAAGATTATCCTAGACAGGATTTTGTGTATAGTTCAAATAGCGACAATAACAACGGAACATTTACTAATCCTGTTATTTTCGGCGATTTTCCTGATCCTGATGTTATAAGAGTGGGTGATGTTTATTATATGTCGACTACTACCATGCATAACTTCCCCGGTGCTACGATATTAAAATCGTATGATTTAGTAAACTGGGAATATTGCAGTAACCCATTGGAGAAAATTGAATCGAATGCCTGTTATAACCTGGATGGTTGTAACCGTTACAGTCACGGACAGTGGGCAAGCAGCCTCAAATACCATAAAGGAACTTATTATCTTCATTTCAATACGCTGGACGAGGGAAGCTTTTTGCTGACGGCTACTAATCCGGAAGGCCCCTGGACCATGAAGAAATTGTCGACTTCATTCTATGACGCCGGTCTTTTCTTTGATGACGATGACAGAATTTATATTGTATATGGTATTAACAAATTGCACGTAGCCGAACTTGATTCAGACTTTAAAGTAATACGTGATCAGGCTATAACATTTGGAAACATACAGTCGGGTATAGATAATTCCGCTACAGAAGGAAGTCATCTGTATAAAATCAATGGCTATTATTATATTTATGCTACAACGGGGGGATATTATGCTACTCAAGTAGCTTATCGGTCATCTTCTATTTTTGGACCGTATGATGAAAAAGAAGTCTTTAATAGCGACCGCATTCATCAGGGAGCTTTAATACAGACGCAAACCGGAGAATGGTGGACTATGCTTTTTGCCGATAAAGGAGCTTATGGACGATTACCAAGTTTGCAACCGGTAAGTTGGATTGATAACTGGCCCATTGTAGGTGTAAACGGTAGCGGCGTTACAACTTATAAGAAACCTAATGTTGGAAAAGATTATATTAAAAAGGCATTGCCCACTAATGACAATTTCCGCAATTATAAATTAGGTATGCAATGGGAATGGAATCACAATCCTGATGACTCTAAATGGTCATTGATGGAAAAAGCAGGCTATCTTCGTTTGCAAACGGTAAACGTGGTTGATTCATTGCAAAAAGCCCGCAATACATTGACACAAAGAATCCTGGGATACAATTCTAATACTACAGATTCTTATGGAACTATCCGTATGGATGTACAAAATATGAAAGAGGGTGATGTGGCCGGCCTGGCAGTATTCCATGATCCTTATGCATATATTGGAATTACCGTATCGGGAGGAACAAAGAAGCTTGTAATGATGAATACCGGAAATAAAAATAATGTCTCTCAACCTATAACATGTGATTCGATCATCTATTTAAGAGCTATAACCAATTATAGTACGAGTAAGGCCAGCTTTTATTACAGTACAGATAATGTTACCTATAATAAGTTTGGGAATGAACTGGATATGAAATACAATCTTTCAGTTTTTGTAGGTAATAGATTTGCCATCTTTAATTATGCAACTTCCCAAACAGGCGGTTATGTTGATGTTGACTGGTTTAGTACCGAGAGACAATTTACTGAAGATACTTTTTATGATAATACTTTTGTAGGGTTTACCAAGAATCAAATGACAATAAGCAGTGTATCAGTGGAGCAAAATACATATAATATGTTGATTGGTACCTCTAAGGATTTTAAAGTTACAGCTCATTATTTAGATGGACATACCGAAGATATCACGAATGAAGCTATTTATAGTAACCCTTCATCCAATAATATTTCGATTGTAAATGGACAAATAATTGCTAAAGCTGATGGCGTTGCAACGGTTGATTTCAGCTATCAGGATTTATTAGGAAATATACAAAGTGGCCAATTTCAGGTAAATGTGGAAACGTTCCCATTAACAAGTGAGCTTTTTAATTCTACAATTTATGAAGCCGGCACGTTCGATGAAGCAACTAAAACGCTTACTACAGGAAAATATGGATTTGGTGGTTGGAAATATGCAAATGGGCTAAATCTTTCTAGTTACAAATATCTTGTAGTGGAATTGGCCGAGAAACAAACGTGTGGAGCTTCTTTCCGCTTGTTTGATACGTCTAATTATTGGACAGATTGTTATATGTACGATATGGGAGACAAGTTAAAGGTGGCTGTTGATCTTTCTAATTTATCGAAAAGTAAAACTCCGACTCTTAAATGCGACCCTTCACATCTTTATATTATCGGCTTCTGGTCGTTAGGTAGTTCACCAATAAAAATCAAGGATATTTATTTGAGTAATGATGGCGTATCTTCTGTCGACATTCCAGTTATTGATAATAATAATGGCAATGAACTTGTAGATGTTTACTCAATGGTAGGAATTAAACTCCGTTCGCAAGTGCAAAGAAAAAATGCATTAGATGGACTTGATCGCGGAGTTTATATTGTTGGACGCAAATGCGTTATGGTAAAATGATCTAATTAGATTCAGAATCAAGAAATTGATTCTGAATCTAATTTATTTATCTGTCTAGTTTCTCAGGAATCAGCTGACGGTCTGCAGAAGAAATACGGAAATACAGTGTATGTTCCTTTTTATCTATTGCAAAACGCTTCAATACAGCCGGACCGCAACTACTGTTTCCTAATCCTAGTTGTTGGGCATCAATAGACAGGATTATATCCTTTCTGGGAACAAGATCACAACTGTGAGCCGTGCGTGCCAAATCCTGTGCTGAATAATGCAAAGCAGAAGCAGAGAATGGTTTCTTCATGGCAGTAACCGAAATTCCCTTTCCTTTTGCATTGGTCAAAGTTAGCAACTGCACCTCTTCTTTATTACCACTTTCCTGAGGAACCGGATAATCAAAAAGTTGTTCGGATACAGTTGAGCGCCATAAGCCTACCTGAGCTGAACTTTTCCTGTCAGGATAACTCTCCTGAGGACCGTAGCCATACCATGCAAACTGTTCCAGTTCTTTATTGAAGATCATAGCAACGCCTAATCTAGCTAGTTCAGGAAGTTCTCCCTGAGGCAAGAAATGATATTCCACATCCATGCTTCCATCTTTATTTATGGTAAACTGAGCTCGTGAAAGTACACTTCCTTTTATATATGAACTCCGAATAGTAGTGTTTACAATAATACTACCATCAGCACTGTTCTTCCATTCGGCAGATTCCACTGAATATTTCGGAGCATCCATTCCTGCATTTTTCCAGTCCTTTGCCAACCAGTTACCAAAACTCTTATCGTTATCAACCGGAGCACGGAAAGCCTGGAAGATTGGTTGGGCAGCCATATCTTTCGGATTAGAGAGCATTTCCTGTTTGCCATAGACCAAAGATTTCAGACTACCCTCTTTCAGATTCCATTGCATTGAAAAGTTCTTTCCATTCACTAACAATACATCTCCATTTACTGTTGCCTGAAGGTTACCCGACTTATTTGCAGCAATTGCAGACAAAGCTGTATTATCGGCAAAACCATTACGAATGCAAAGTTGTTCCCATGCCACTTCGTATCCGGCTTTAGCCCATGAACAGTCGCTCTTCAGCACAAAGCTCACTTTAAGACGAACATCCCCTTTGGCAGGCAATGCTTTTCTTGTTTTCAGCTGAATAATAGCAGATTCTCCGGGTTCAGTAACCGGAACTGCTACTTCTGAGTGTTCAACTTCCTTGCCATTGGCTGTTATTGTGTACAACACCCTGTAAGCCGACAAGTCGGAATGATGTTGTCTGTTGGTTATTTTAAGTTTCAAAGCAGAACTATCCTGCCATTCTATATAAATAGGTTGGTATACCTTCTTAACTTCAAGATATTTTGGAGTGATGCCTCTGTCGGAAGAAACAATTCCTTTCAGACAGAAAGTCTTAAGGTTGGGAACATCACCAAAGTCGCCACCAAAGGCAACCATTGTTTTGCCATCAGCACGTTTCTTAAAGATTCCCTGATCGGACCATTCCCAAATGAAACCTCCCAGAAGTCGTGGATTACTATACATTTCATCCCAGTATTCCTTGAAGTTTCCAAGTGCATTACCCATAGCATGAGCGTATTCACTGGTCATCACCGGACGGTTATCATTTGTTTTCTGAGCAATAGTAAGCAAACGTTCCCAACGAGCATTTTCGGGTCTTTCTTTATCTCCACCTTCGGGAATATTCGGATTAAGATATTCCTCCTGAAGTCGTGGATAGAAACGGCTGATTACATCAACTGTTTCGGGATCTTTATCAACTCCCTGCGCTCCTTCGTAATGAATAAAACGAGTTGGATCATAATCTTTGAGCCATGCAGAGATTGCTGCAAAGTTAAATCCGTAACCAGCTTCATTACCCATTGACCAGAATATTACTGACGGATGGTTCTTGTCACGAATAGCCATGCGGCTTGCTCTGTCAAGGAAAGCAGCAGTCCATTCCGGATCACTGGCCAATGCTCCACGAAGTCCGTGTTCTTCAATATCGGCTTCGTCCATTACATAAATACCATACTGATCGCATAACTCATACCAACGTGGATTGTTTGGATAATGACATGTACGCACCGCATTGATATTGCCTTTCTTCATCAGAAGTATATCCTGCAACATGCGTTCTTCGCTCATCACTTTACCTGTGTACGGATCGTGTTCATGGCGGTTTACCCCTCTTAAACGAATCGGATTTCCATTAACAAGAAATAGTCCGTTCTTTATCTCCAGACTTCTGAATCCTATTTTGGTAGTAATCTGTTCTACCACCTCATTATTAGCATTGTTGAGTGTAAGTTGCAGAGTATACAGATTCGGAGTTTCCGCTGTCCACTTCTTTGGGTTAACAACCATTGTTTCCAGCCATGCAAACTTCCTTGCTCCTCGCTGAGGATTACGGTCGTTCATTATATCAGCTTTATTGTCGAGGTTCAAAACCGGAACTGCATCTTGTTTAAGAACAGAAGGCAATACAGGATTTCCTGCTTCATCATACAATTGTGCCTGAATAGTATACCCCTCTCCTCTCTGTCCATTGTAAACAGCCAGTTTAGGTTCTATCTGCAAAGAAGCGTTCTTATAATCGGCATCCAGAATTGTACGTACGGCAAAATCACGGATACGGATATTCTCTGTAGAATAGAGATATACAGAACGCTGTATTCCTGCAAAGCGCCACATGTCCTGATCTTCCAGATAGCTTCCATCACTATAACGATAGACCTCGACCGCCAGTTTATTCTCACCTTGCTTCAGATGGGGAGTAATATTAAACTCGGAAGGTTCCATACTACCCTGACTATATCCTACTTTCTTTCCGTTTACCCATACATAAAATGCACTTTGCACTCCTTCAAAATGAAGGAACACCTCTTTGCCATTCCATCCGGCAGGCAAGGAAAACGAGCGACGATAAGAGCCAACAGGGTTACGTTCCTTATAAGTTGTATAAGTAGCTTTTGGTTCCCCCATTACAAACGGAGGATTTATTTTAAACGGATATCCGGCACTCACATAGATTGGAGTTCCGTATCCATGCATTTCCCAATTGGCAGGTACCTGAAAGTCCACCCATTTTGAATCGTCAAAAGTAGTCTCATAGAAATTCATAGGGCGTTGTTCCGGAGTTGATACCCAATTGAACTTCCACAAGCCATCCAGTGAAAGCATCCGGTCACTCTTCTCCTTTCCAAAAGGAACATAAGAAGCATGCGCCGGCTCACGGTTTATCTGCAATACATGCTGGTTTTCCCAGTCATTGTTTTGTGCAACTACCGGAGATAAAATGCCTAAACCAAATAATAAAACGAATAATAGTTGTTTCATTTAATCAAAAGTTTAATTATTGCACATCCAGTGCATTAAACCATAAGCCATTCATATTATCTGCAATGATGCGTACTTTATAATGGCCTGCATTAATATAACTGCCGGTTGTAGTACTTAACGTTTTCCATTTTTCTGCAGCAACCGGAAAGGTTATTTCATCATTCTTCAGGATTCTTCCATCAGCAGCAATCAGTTGAACACGAACTTTGATTGGAGCCGAAGTTATATTCATATAACTAAATCGAAGAGCATACACATTGGCTATACCTGTATTAATGTTCCATTCAATACTGTTTGAATTACCTTTCAGGAAACAAACACCTGTCTGCTTTTTGTGTAGTTTCTTTTCAGATTTTCCTTTTATCAAAGCATCTTCAGCCTGATAAGTAACAGTGACACGCGAATCTTGTCCTTCAGGTAATGAAGCCGGCGGAGTAGCAACTACACATTCGGCTTTATCCCATGACCATCCGTTTGATGGAGCAGCCTCAACCGGACGAATATCTTTGTTGCGTGAAGCAATTGCAATAGCAGAGATTACAGCCTGACCAGCTTTTACTTCAGGAAAAGAAATCTTCAGTTCGCCACCTTTAATAGTTGCGTTCACTACTTTCTTATAAGCAACATCGTGACCTGATTCTGCCCAGAGATCCATATCATTAATGTAGGTAGAATCATTAACGGCAACATCAAATATACGAAGTCCTTCGCAATCTTTACTTCCTCCTGTACCGTGCCATGGCTCTGTGAAATAGAGTTCTACACGATACTCGCCATCCGGAAGCGGGAAGTGATAAGCTAGTTTATGACGTCCGTAGCGGAAATGTCCGAAAAGGCTCCAATCTTTTGTTCCATCAATAGGGTCTGAAGTAAATCGCTGGCTGCCCAGATAAGGGTTTAGTCCTTTATAATCATCAGCCCAGGAAGTAGATCCCCAGCCTTTGCTTGTTCCTCTTGCCACATCTGCATTCCAAACCTGTCCGTATTCATCTGTATATTTATCACCACCACAGTTAACACGGTAAATATAGTTATAATCATTTTCACCTTTCAGAATAGGAGCAACATTAGTATATAGCTTATCAAAATGAGGTGCTTTTTCCAGTCCATCCAAAACAATTACATCCTGAGTTACCGGTTTTCCACCATAATAACCAACCGCACGCAAAACATTGTAACGAACAGCTCTGTGTTCCCACATAAAGTGAGTTCCTACACCATGATTAATCTTCCTACCCATTAAAAGAGTATCAGTTGCATCATTGTATAGTTTCACAGAATCACAATTACTGAATACATCAATGTTCACACGACCTTTTGTTTTTGTAAAACGATCGGCCCAGGTATGAGACACGATATAAACCATTGGATCTTTCTTTGCCGGAACATAGTTTGCACGATACATATAATAAGCATCTACCGGTTCTTCCCAAGGAGTAACCAAACCTTTATAATTAAACGGCCCTACTTTATCAATTGCCCGATAACCTTCATCCGGTTGTTTACGTCCCGGATTATCATGTGAACTAAATACCCATTGGAACTGACCGCAACAACTATCCTTCACAGACTCAGCCAGACGAATTTTCTTTTCGAGCAACTGGCACATTCTGTTTTCGCTCCACACACCATTCTGATCAAAATCACCTTCGGTATGCAAATCGATAGAACGCCATGCACCATATTCACCATTCAACAACTGATTGCTGATTTCTTTATTATAGTTATCAGGAAATCCTCCATACGTACCCGACCAGTTCTGAACCACATCCCAATCTGTTCCTTCACCACCGTTACAAGTGGTTACTATTCTTTGATTTCGGGCTGTTGGATCCATTTCACGAATGATATTCGAACACTCTTCTGCAAATTCTTTTGGCAAAGAACTTTCGTTTTGCAATCCCCACATCACCACAGAAGGAGAATTACGACGCTCCTTTATCCACTGACGAAGCAATGCTTTAAAGTTATTACGGAATTCAGGAGAATCATACCATATATGAGCCGAGAACTGAGGCCAGAAAATAATTCCATTTTCATCCCAGTAATTCTGATAAGACAAATTATGAGGTTGGTGAGCATCACGGAAAGCATTAAAGCCGGCAGCTTTTATTTGCTTTACACGAGAAGCAATCTGTTCACTGGAAAAAGCATGAGATTGTCCGAACTGATGTTCGTATTCACAAACACCGTTAATAAAAACCGATTTACCATTCAATCGGAAAGTCTTGTCGCCATCTTTACGAAGTACCGGCCAGCTTACCGTACGGATACCGTAAGAAGTAGTCATCTCGTCAGTACTCTTACCTCCACGTTTTACAACTGAAGCTAATGAGTAAAGATACGGATCTTCAACCGACCATAAATGAACATCCTTAATTTCAGGGCTCACCTGTTTTATCACTTTCGTTTCTCCCGGTTGAAGAGTTACATTTTCTGATAAACGGAATGCCTGAGTCCAATTTTCATCGGTAAGTTTGCTTACTAATTCTACTGTTTCAACAGTGTTACCGTAATTCTTTATTTCAGTTTCAATGTTTACAGTCTTAGCTTTTTCATCATTCCAAATATGTACACCGAATGGTTCAATACGAACCTTATCTGTAACCTCAAGAGTTACCGGACGATAGATTCCCATTGGCTGAGAACCTTCCGAGAATCCCCATTCAGAAGAACAACCACCACAAACCCAAGGCATATCTGAAATCATTGAAGGATGCTCTGCCTTAACGGCAATTGTATTTTTTGCTCCCGGTTTCAAAGCATCTGTTACATCAAGAGTAAAAGTTGTGCGACCACTCGGATGGCGTCCCATATTTTTGCCATTTACATAAACTGTGGCATAAGAGCCTACTCCATCAAAACGGATAAACAATCTCTTATCAGCATCATAAGCAGGCAAATCAAATTCTTTCTTGTACCATGCATTACCGTGACGATTACCATGTACCAGCTGACGGTATCCCGCATAATCATCCCAGTTATGAGGAAGATTAACTTTCTTCCAGTCGGCAGTCACATTAAATGCATCATAAGTATTGCTATTTTCTCCGGCAGCAACTGTATACCAATCATTATTCAACGAACTGATAATTCTTTTTCCAGTCTGTTCCGGAACAGGGAAATGAGCTTCCGATTTTCCCATTGGTTTTGAAACAGCAACTGCAATACCACGCTGATCGTTTTTGTTTACTCCACAATAAAAGTGATAAACTACTCCTTTATGTTCTACCACACATGATTTATGAGCAAAAAGATTATCATAATCCTTAGAAGGAATAACCAAGTCATCACCAGTCCAGTCGGTCCAGTGAACAAGATCATACGAGCAGGCAAAAGTATTGAATGCTTTATATTTTCTAGAGCTACGGAAAGCACTGAAGTAGAACATAACGTACACATCCCCCATCTTCTGAATGTGTGCATCTGCAGTAAGTCCCTCCTCATGAGTAAAGATTGGATTACCTTCATATCTCTTCCAGTGAATCATATCATCAGACAGAGCAATACCAATTCTTTCAGCCTTGATATTTGTCTTTGGATTACGACCGCCGGCATTGTAATACATCACAAATTGCTTACCGAGTTTTTTATCCTTATCCCAATAAACACAGCTCTTATACTGAGTAATGTTTTCAAACCACTGAGCATCTTTATCTTCCGGGCTCAATATTGGTTTATCCAGACTTTCCCATTCGTGAGCCTTCGTAATATTTTTCTTTGTAAATGCCATACCAATTTTCAAAGGTCCGGACTCATATCCTGCAGAAGCGCCACCAATATAAGTCATCCAATATTTTTTTTTGAACTTATTCAGTTTATAACTTCCACCCCATGTATTATCGAGTAAAGAGAGAAAACCGCCACGCTGATTTGTATCCCAGGTGCCATCACGGAAAGAAAGAACATTTCCCAAAGTTTTCCACTTAAGCAAATCATCACTTTCCGCAAGCATAGTCTGGTATCCACGACCATCTTTACCATTCTGCCCGTTATACATAAGGTAAGTCATGTACCACTTATTACCTTCTCTGAACACACTCGGACAGTCTACCTTATATTTATTGGTGGTTGGCGCAATAACCAAACCATACTTATAAGGAGTTTTTATCTTCTCATAAATTTCTTCCATTTTATTCTGAGGGACTTGCTGTTGAGCAAATCCTCCCAATGAAATAAGAAGAGTAAGAAAAGCCGTTAAATGGCGTTTTATTATCATCATTTTATCTCTATAATTTATATTAATAGAATAACCAGTCTACTGTTTCATCGGCTCCAGCCAAACCGGCATTTCTGGTTACCATATCTTTCTTATTTGTAAATCCAAGAACAATCAAATATCCTTTTGGCAATAAAAGTTTATGTTTACCAGGCGCAAAGCTAAAAGGATGAACATTTGCAAGAGGCATGTTGTTTATGCGAATAGCATTTATTATTACAGGCTCAGCCTGACCATATTCATTTGCAGAAGCATCAACTTCCAGCTTTGGAGCTTTAGCAAATTTTCTATGGTCATCACGGAAATAGCCAACCAGTAATGTAACCGGTTCCTTAGTTTCAAATTCAATTGTTGTAGCCTCTTCACGTTGTTTGTCACCATTGAAACAGAAAGCAGAAAGGCCTTCCAGTTCAGGAGCAATATCAACAACTTTTTCGTTCAGGTTAGTAAACAACTGCGCTCCCTTTGTTAGTTTTACTATAGAAGGATTACCCAGCAATGTAACTTTAGCAGGAGCAAACGCAGCAATCTTTGAGTCTGTAGACAATAACTTACCGTTTGCTTTATCTTTCAACATTGCCAGATTTGCCTTAAAGTTATCTAATTCTTTCTGATAATGAACAAGCATTTCTGCCCAGGTTTTGTTTTTGCCATCATCGCCACCGATAGGAATACGACGTAGCGAAGTCTGCATACTGTTAGCATACAAGTAATGATCCTTTGTCAGATCAACTAATTCACGATAGTGAACAAGTCCTTGCTCCATCAATGGAATAGCCGCATCAAGATTCTTTATATCTTTTCCCCACTGATAGTCGAGAACCAACTTGGCAGCTTTCACTTTCAAGTTAAAAGCATAAGCAAACTCACGATAGCAGTGCATATCATTACGAAGACGTTCAAACTCTTCTTTATTCTTCGTTACTTTTCCATCAACGCTATCTATAGCAGCAATTGCTTTATCACCATGCGCTATTACCTGAGCAATTATATCAAGAGGCAACTCCCCAACATGTGGTTGTTTCTTCCATTCTTTCTCAACGTATTCAATAAGCTTCTCACCTTCCGGTCCACAGCTTTCATAGAATCCCGGATAGATAGTATATTTATAAGGGTTGACCAACTGGCTCATAAACATACCCAAAAGAAGCGTTTGTCTGTTACCTTCTGTTATACCAAAGCGACGCAACAATTTAGGAGCAATCTCGCCGGCTTGTTCATAAGCCTCCAGAATATTACCCGCTTTAGCAGCATCTATTCCGTAATAGTCGGCCAACTGATCTTTCCAGTAAACAATCTCATCTTTACGGTCGCGCTTGCTGTTCCATGCATAACGAGCCCATCCTTTATACCACATCCAGTCACGATCGAGTTGTTCCTGACGCTTGCCATCAGGCAATTTGTCGGCAGTATAAGGCCAGTCCCAGTATGAAGCCTGCGGATATAAGTGAAGCGCATTAGCACCATGAACATTATGCATCGCATTTACTGCCTTCTGAATAAAATCAGGAGAACTCCAGCGGAAAGGTTCCAGATTGGCCAGAATATGTACGTTACTGATATGTATACTTCCAAGAGAGCTCAGATCTTTATGAATCTTAGCCCATGGTCCGCGAGGTTCGTAAGTAGTAAGCGATTCACCATTATATTTGTGCATTGTATACAGATTCTTGTAAAGAGGAAGTGCTTTATCCATCACCATTTTACAATCAGTATCGTGAGCACGAAGTAGAACTGGAGGTTCGTCGGTACGTCCCAAAGCCTTAAGTCCGTCTTTTACACCCGGAATAATAGTTTTGGTAAACCATTCCACATCATCTTCATAAGTATCTATTGCTTCACCAAGGCAAACCAATAATCCAACATTAGGATACTTTTCAATAAAAGCAGCGATAGATTTACGTGTATAGTCAGCAATCAATGGAGTAATAGGACGATTTCTATCCTGAGTTTTAATACCATAATGCTCGGCAAAAGGTTTTGAAACAAGGATATTATAAAACATCTGAATAACAAAGATACCGCGTTTGTCAGCCTCTTTTGTTATGAAAGAAAACATCTCCTCATTCTTCTTAAAAGTAGCATCATCCACTTCAACGGCAAACGGATAATCTTTCAGTTTAACTAAAGAAGCAAAAGGGTGACCATTCCACAAATAAACAGAGTTCATTTTGTTGGCCACAAGCATATCCAGATATTTAATCCACATCTGCTTGTCATAAAACCATGGAAAGTTTTCTTCAGTATAAGGATATTCGTATACAGTTCTTCCAGGTAAGTAATATGGTTTCTGTACTCCAATACATGCACCTCTTAGCACCATTTCCGGAGCATCAGTCATGTTTGCAGAAAATTCCAAAGTATTCTTTTTAACCTGATCTTTCAGTTGAAGGCAACCATACAAAGCTCCGGATGGATCATTGCCATACATTAAAGTTATATTTTTCTTCGTCCCGATATAGAAGCCCTCTTTCTTGTTAAAATCAGGAAGCATAAAGCCATATTTCTTTGCAAGGTCAAGGGAAACAGGATCTCCTTTTTCTAAAGCAAAAATTGTTTTTCCACTTAAATGTTTTGCATCATTCAAATTGCGGACTTTAACCGTATACCCGTCATTCTCAAGAGTTGTCTTCAGCTGTTCTGTTCCAAACTGTAAACGTTTGGATGCTGTAGGCGAAGTAATTATCGACACTGCATTCTTTTGGCATGAAGCAAAAAGACAAGCCAATGCGCACAAGGTCAATACTTTCAGTTTCGTCATCGTTCAAATAAGTTTATAATGTTATAAAAATGAGACGAAAACAAAGGAGGAATGTACTCAAAAGCGTGCAATTTCCTCAAGAAAGAAAGGGGCTTCCACTCTGCACACCCGGATGGACAACATTCGTACACCCGGATGGATCCTGGGGGTACACCCACGTGTAGAAAGTGCGTACACCCAGGTGTACGGAGGAATGAATAAGTTATAAATAAAAAAAACGAAGAAGCAGGTTGTTATCCTTGCTTCTTCGCTCTTTATATTCAAAGCTATTATGATTAATTACGGTAGTTTACTGTAACTTCTGAATTATTGCCTTCAATTAAGATACGATATTCATCGTTGGAAATTTTCTCAGCAACTCCGGTAGATGCTTTAGGTTTGCCTTTACTCTTGAAAGTTAGATATCCTCTACCCTCGCCGGCTTTAACCTTGATTATTTTTTTATCCATATATACATGAACGCCTCTCTTAGGAGTAGGAACCGTTCCTTCAATCCATTTCAATCCACCCAAAGAAGGATTAATGGCGAACTCACTATATCCAGGTTTCAGAGGTTTCACTCCCAGATAATATTTACCTAACAGATATATAGGACTTGATCCCCAGGCGTGACAAAGACTCTTTCCGAACGGACGGCCATACATTTCATAATGTTTGCTGCCTTTATCTTCCGGATTATATTTTTCCCAGAAAGAGGTAGCACCCAGTTTAAGCATACCACCCCAGTAATCTTTTATTTCTTTGGTTACATTCGTTTGTTCGCCAAGTGCACAAAGAGATTCCAATTCATAGAAACGCATGTAAGGAGTTGAGATCTTCATAATAGAATTATTCAGTATAACCGACTTCTTAACTGCTTGTTTCTTTTGATCATTCAGATAATCAAACAAGATTCCAAACATATTTGCATAGCGGGTTACTTGTTCACTTTGCTTTCCATTCAAGCGGTTATGAACGAATCCTTGTTTCTGGTTATTCCAGAAAGCTGGTTCCAACTTCGATTTAAGAGCAGTTGCCAACTTATCATATTTTGCTTTATCTTCTTTATTTCCGGTAAGATCAGCACACACAGCCATTGTTTCCAGACTCTTGCAGAACAAAATCTGTTCAAAGCTCAGTTCGCCGTGCTTATCCATATAACCATCTGCCCAGTCTACGAAAACCCAGTCACCAGTCATACCTTCGACCATGCCATCCTTATTGGTTCTTCCCAACACATAATCCATCATGGTAGCCACCTTCGGATAAAGTTGTTCAATTAAATGACGGTCACCTGTATACAGATAGTAATCATATACACTAAGGAACCAGTAGAACGTATAATCCATGATAGTATTAATATGCGAAGTAACGGGATCCTTACCGCGAAGCAAGTTTATAGTACGGCCTACAGTGTGAGAATCGAAGAACAAATAATAGTTCATCAGATAACTTTGAATGGCATCGCCACTCCACACCCAGCGGTCACGCTTAATACCATCAATAAAGAACTCGCGGGTAGTAAGATGCATTGTGTAAGCAGCCACATCCCATATTTTATTTATCTCCGGATCACTGCAACGGAAAGAACCGCGATAAGTTTCAGGAAGAGATTCGTAAAGCATAGATGCCTTTGCAAAGCTCACTCCCGGATCAGTTACGATATAGACATATCTGAAAGCCTTAGAACCCTCAACAGTATAATCTTTAGCCTCGGCGTTATTCACCTCAAAACGATCGAGTGTTTCACAAGAACCTGTGCTCATTGCTTCTTCTTTTGATTCTCCATAGAAGATATTTACCTTACCATTTCCTTTAAGCTGTTCAAGTTTAATGTAACCAAAAGTTTCCTTTCCAAAATCGAGTAACACGCCTTGTGTTTGTGGAGTACTGGAAACCGCATTAGCAGGTTCGGTATGCAATTTAAATTGAGAAGGCAACTGAGAAGGATCATTAAAGTTCCAGCTGGCAGCATCCATATAAGTTGTAGCCGAAGTATCCGATGCCTTGCCCGATTCGTCAATCCATTCCTTGTCTTCGTAAGTTACTTTCCATGACTGATCAGAGTGAATTGTTTTACCAGATACATAGATAGCAGGAACCGTTGCCTGATTGTGAACTTTGATATTCAGACTATGTTTTCCTTCCGGAATAATAAGAGTTTTAGGAGCACCAAACAGAAGTTTTCCATCAAGTTTCACATTGTAGCGTCCCTCAACAGCAATTGTAATCTCCTCCGGTTTAAACAGATTCAGTTTCTTTGAGAACTCAACCAGCACGTAATGGCTATCCATTTTCCAGAAAGGAGGAAAGAAAGCTCCCCTCTCCGTACGGTTATTATTCATATTATTACCCAGCCATATTTCATAATCGCCCGGATACCAAATCCATGTAGCTTTTTGTGCTTTCATTGAAGAAACAGAAAGAACTATTAAAAGGATTAATAAAAAATTACGTTTCATCTTTATATTATTAAGATTATTTTTTCAACAAATATAGGTAATCCGGTTGTAAACCAGCACGGTTACGAATACTATCTGCCACCATCGGACCATTGTTTGTCCACACATTACCCGGACCATTAGCATTTTTCAGGAACTTTTCGGAATCACACCTGTTGTCTTTCACTTCAATAAACGAAGATCCTTCGTCGGTATACAAATAGAACCAGTGATTAGGATCGTGTGCATAAGGAGAAAGAACAATATCATGCACATAATTCTCGGCAACCACTGTTTTTGGTTGAGCGGAGAGCGTATAAATACCTGCCACATCATGCATGTGAATAGCATAATGATGGATATTATTTGCAATCACCTTATTGTTTCGCATGCAATTTACAGTCTGAGTCCATCCCCATCCCAAGTTAATTCCGGTGTAGGACACATAGCTGATTTCATTATGCTGGATAGTTACATCTCTTACAAAACCTGCACAGATAGCCACACATCCCCAGTCTTCATTTGTTACATCCGTAAAGAAATTGTTGGCGATAAGCTGATTGGCGCAAAGCACTCTGCTATCTGCCGGATCGTAAGGTAAATGCGACTCAAACGAAGGATCATTGAACTTACCAGTCTGCAAACCGTTGCCGGCAATATCCCTAAAGATAGAACCTTCCACGCTTACATGCTGAGCAGCTTCAACAAAATCGAGCCCGCAAGAACCCAAATGTTCAAAAGAACAATTGGCAAAAGCAATATTGTTTGCACCCTGCACCTGAACGGCAGCTGGTGGACGACCAATCCATCCCTGATTATCCAGCGGATGATTATTATCATCACGTATCTGTTTCGGATTCAATGTATAAGCATCCAGCATATACATTCCGGCTTGCAAAGGCACATGTCCTTTCTCCGACGGACGCATCCAGGTGGTATAATTAAAGTTAATACCTTCAAAACGGATATTTGATACCGGACGGTCAACTGTACCTTCTACCTGAACCAAAGTTTCCAAAGCAGGAACCACAGCCGATGCGGTTTTCATGTTCTCCCCTTCACGTGGATAATAATATAGCCGACCGGTTCTATTATCATAATACCATTCACCCGGTTGATCGAGTAGTTCAATGGCATTAGTCAGATAAAAAGCAGAGTTTACTCCTTTGCCCAACATTGGTCGTGGCCAGGGATGTTCAAACTGAATACGACTTTCAGGATTACAGAATTTAATTCCGGCAGAATCACCCTGAACCTTAATTGACTTGATGCGAAGATTGGCAATTGCCCACATCTCATGAAGCACCAACTCAGCATGACGAGCATTCATTATAGCCTTTACCGAACGAGCCGGCACCCAAAGAATTTCATTCTCCACATCGTTGTTTACAATTCTTGCCATCTGTTTAAAGTCGGCAACATTACGGGCACGAACAGCTTTCTTTCCGTTTATCCACAACTGACGGAAATCAGCCGTTCTCCCGTTAAAGTCAGGAACATCTGTTACCCAGACTTTTCCTTTTGCTGCAGCAGGCAGACCATTTACATGTCCCGCCTTCTGCCATCCAGTAAGTGATGTACCACCACTAATAATTACCTTTTCACCTTTCACCGGCTCAATAACCGTAGGCGATTCTTTCGTGCCCGAATCCTCGGGACGGATAAAGACCGGTTCGTATACAGAGTAAGTACCACCCTGCATGTAAATATGAATACCGCCCTTAACCGACTCATCCTTTAATCTTCTGAGTTCACGCGCCTGTCTCAATGCTCCCGCAAGTGTAGCTTTCGGAGAAGTCTGAGTTCCGTTGTTGCGGTCATTGCCATGCACGGAAACCCATATATCAGCCGAAGAAGCCTTTGTTATCCCTAAAAAGAGAACAAGCAGGAGAAATGGAATACGTTTCATTTTTCTTATATTATCTGTTTATCAACATTCATTTATCGTGCCAGTGGCATCCATACAGTCATATCCGCCTTACCACGGTTACCCCATGCATAATAAGGAATCAAGCGGATTTTTACCTTCTTTGAAGAATCAGAAACTGTTTTGTAAAGAGTACCCTTCCATGAACCCTCGTTCATCAGTGAAGCTTCACCATCTAAAGCCACAATCGGGCTACCATCAATGGTAATCTTATTAGGAGTAAGTTGAATATTTGCAGGAATCAATACATTATCAATAGACTGTCCGCCTTCCACATCCATAGATTCAAGACAGTAAACCAGCGGTCCGCGTTTTACCACAGTCTGGTTACGAGTCTCTTCCACCAACGGATTAGACTCCATCAGCTTCACAGTCATTGCAAGATTCAGTTCCACAACATCACCCTTCTTCCATACTCTGTTTACTTCCGCATATTTCCCGGCAGACACATCAGCATCCACTGGTTTGCCATTAACTGTCAGAGTAGCTTTTTCGCACCATTCAGGAATACGGAAATTCATGGAGAAAGCTTTCTTTGAAGCAACTTTATCAACAGTTGTAACCACTTTGCCATCCCATGGATAATCAGAAACCTGAGTCAGTTTCAAAGCAGAACCATCAGTAAGTTTGGTGTCAAGCTGGTTGCCACCATATAAGTTAAACCAAACCCCTTTTTGTGAAATACTATATGCATAATTCTGGGCTTCGCACAAAGTACGCATTGTGTTTGGAGGACAGCAGAAACAACTGATGTATGACTGGCGCTCTCTTGGCCATCTCAGTGTATAAGGGAAATCTTTCGACAAACGCAACGGATTGGTGTAGAAAAATCTCTTTCCATCCAAACTGACATTAGACAAAACGCTATTATAAAGAGCAGTCTCCATCACATCTGCATACTTCTCTTCACCGGTAGTCTGCAACATACGCCAGTTGAAAAGCATATTACCAATATTTGCGCATGACTCGTTGTGAGCCGTGCTGTTAGGCAACTGATAAGCACGACCGTATGACTGGTGTACTTTTTGGATAGAATCCGGCTCGTAGCAAGTACCATCAGGAGAAGTACCATCATACAAAGCACCGCAAGCACCAGTTACATACATCTTTCGGGTAACAATATCCTTCCAGATAGATTCCAGATTATCCATCAGAACCTTTTCACCTGTTTCAGCATACACATCAGCCACACCGGCATACAGATAATTTGCACGAACAGCATGCCCCATTGCAGTTTTCTGGTCGCGGAAAGGAACACGATCCTGATTATCATCAGTACCATTCTTCACCATACCACGAATATTAATCAGGTTCTTTGCAAGTTCCAGGTAACGAGGATTGCCTGTTGCACGATACATCTCAACCACACCCATATAGTGAGAAGGACATATAGCGTTGCGGGCAAGTTCAGCCGAAGCCGTTTCGTAGAAGTAGCAAAGGAAATCAGTTGCCTTGATAGCAGCGTTGAACAAAGTCTTCTTTCCGGTAGCTCTGTAATGTACACAACCAGCCATCATCAAGTGACCAAGATTATAAGTTTCAAAGTTAAGGCGGTTAGCAAAAGCCCCCACTTCATTGGCGCCACCCACTTTTGTTCCAATAACAGTCTCTTTGTGAGCCTTGTGAGAGTCGACACCTTTATTTTTTTCTTCAATAATAACCGGAGTATGAATATATCCGTCTTCGCGTTGCGCCTTCACGATAACAGCAACAGCCTTATCCATCAGCGCATCCAGTTTCGGATCTTTATTTACCGCATAAACAGCAGCCACACCTTCCAGCCATTTATAAAAATCGCCATCATGGAAAGGAGGTCCCCAATGTTCGCCCGGACACACACCAGCAGCCACTTCAAAGTTGCGGAAGCCATGTGAAATTTCAGGAGCATTCCATGTATTCCACATGCTGATAAGCATAGTGTCTTTGCAAACGCGGAATCTATCACCCCAAAAGCCGTTAGTCCACTTCACAGCTGACAAGTCAACATTGGTAAGTTGTGCATACTTACTTTTCGAGGTATTCATTAAGGCTTTTTCCTGTGCCGGCAAAGCCATAAAAGCCGATAATAAACCAAGTGTAAGAAGTCCTTTCTTTATCATTTCTTTTTTCGTTAATATAATGTGTTAACTATAAGGACGAAGAAAGGGCGGTTTTGTAATGGGGGAAAAAGTGGTTTAAGTATAAATAAAAAAAACAAATATTTAAATATTTAACCAATAGTATAGTTAAACTCAATCCATAATCATATTTTCCTGATGCAGTTTTAGTATATTCATATTTCTTACATTTTCCTTGAAAGCTGAGTCATATTATTTACGCTCTTTTTCCATAATTAAGATAAACCTTTTAGCTTAACTTAATCTTCGCTCAAAGTTAGCTATTCCAGAGATAATAATCCTAATGAATATATAATATCCATAGGGTATATTTACTAAACATAATGATAGTAATGCTGGTTATAATAATTTTATAAGATACTTCATTTTTGTTACTATCATTTTCTAATTTCATATTTAATTGTATCTTTCTTAGTCATTTATTGTCATTTCATCCATTTTATGACCTTTGCGTAGGTAAAAACCACCTCCCATTAAACCTATAGAAATAGAAATTATACTAAAAATTAAATCAATTTGTTTATCTGTTACTGCTTGAGCTAATTCGGTAACACATAAAAAAATGGATATCCCTCCCAAAACGATTAAAAAAATGCCCCATACTTTTCTTTTTTTACTGGGTGGAGCAACAGTTGGGACTGATTCATCCTCACCACATAATGTGATTATTAAACCAATTATAGGTGTAAAGCAAAGACAAAAAAATAGACTCCACCAATACCCCATTTTTCTGTTAAGTCCAAACAAAGCAAATAATAAATTCCAAACCAATCCGATAACATAGTACATAGTTGTATATTTATATGTTGATTAATCTAATATTTTGCAGTATGTAATTTATTTCTTTATCCATAACAGGAACTTCAACGCAATGATATTGACGATAATCTGCATGAAGTATTACCAAATACATTTTATCTACAATTATATTATAACGTTTCTTCAAAATATATCTATAAATATTTTGTTGCAGTATATAATGATTATAAGCTGAATTATCTAGATGACTTAGCTCACCAGTTCCATTCTGATAAGAATTAATTTGAATAGTAATATCGTTTAAGATAGATTCATTAATTATTTTTAAACTTCTCTTCCAATCATATGTAATATAGGAATCTCCTTCTTTACATAGCAAATCAATAGTTCCAGCAATTTTGTCCTCTTCATCGAAAATTCGCCATTCAGTTCTATATGGTTTGACCTCTTTTGCTTTTATAAAATTCTCAAAATAAGTCCATTCTCTATTGATGGTAATATCTTCTTGAATCTTTTTATGAATACCTGTAAATTCAAAATGAAACATTTTGTCAACAGACTTTCTATCTAAAAAATAATTTTCTATTTGAGAATGTAAATATGTACCAATTTCTCTAGAAAGTGCCCCTTTATAATTCCATGAATCAATAAACTCAATAGCAGGAATACCTGTTTGTAATTCTTTATATGAAGCACGATATAAGCTATCGAAGGCAGGAAAAAATCTTTCAACTAAATTACTAACAGGTGTCATGTTTATCTTTTCTTTATAAATATAAAGATGTTTTTCTGGATAAAACTTAATATCTTCATCACGACTACTCCTGTTCAAAGAATTGAATAAGGTTAATTTTGCATTTCCCACTATGCAGTTTAAATTCAAAGGTTTTACCTCAGTAATATATTCTTTTTCTTTCTCATTAAGTATCAGATTTTCTGAATTATAGATTCTCGTTTCAGTTTCTCCGAAATTTCTTATATTCAAATAATTTTCACGTTCCTTTTGTTTTTCCCATTTTTGAGCATCTAACAAAGACCATCGTTCTTGTTCATCAGGATTATCAATTAATAAGAGATTTTTTTCAAATATTGAGTTGGGATCAATTGCATGAATTATTTTAGCAATGTACCCCACGCACTTATAAGACTGCTCAACAATCTGTTTCTCTGAGAAACGAATTACAATCCAACCAACATTGTTGATATACGTATCTCTTACATCATCACCGCAATCAATAAAATGTATAGGAACACGACTAAAGCCTGAATATGGTTCATCAATTTCAATATCAATTCTTATATTTAGTTTAGAATTCTTGCCAACAATAGCAATATCTGGTTCATATGGTCTACATCCTTCTTGAACAAGCAAACAAGCATCACCAAGAATTGAATAATTATTATTTAAATAAGCTTCTAATTGTTTTTGGAATGCTTCTTCCATTTTACCACGCCTTGCTATCTTTCCTTTACGATGTGGCCAAACAATACATCCATTTTGAGGATACTTAGTTACCGTATATCTCGAGATATTATTCTGTATGAATTCTTTAGGTACAGAATAACCAACATATGTTCTTTCCCCCGAATTAACGATAATAATAGGTTTAAATATATTTTCGCTTTTTACATCTTGGTCTTGAGGAGCCATTATAATACTAATTGGCAAGGGCTCATTTTTAAACTTTTCACGAATGAGATTAATAAGGTTCAGTTCTATCTGTTTTGAATCAATCGTACCGATCGTATTTTGTGATATAATAGCTTTATCTTTATGACTTAAATCAAATGTATTTTGATTTTTTATAGGTTCCTCTTTTGAGGGAGAAAGTGAACCTTTATATTTAGAAAACAATATTAACAGATAACAAATAAATGCTATAATAAAAAAAACTATAATATAAAATATAGTCGAGGCGCTAATATCACTATCATTTATTGCTCCTACATTTTGACATAAAGAAGTAGTGTCATCAACAGCCAGTTGCAGATTATTCCAACGAAATGAATTAATAATCTTTTCAAAATCAGCTGCCCAAATATCAGCTTCACTCTCTTTATAAGACATTAGAATTTCAGCAACTTCGTTGTTATTAGCAAGATAGAATATTTTTACTTGAATTGGCGTTTTATAAGCACCAACCCTTCTATATGAAGATACTAAAGCGCAAATATCCCCAATTTTTCGCCATTTAATACTTTGAATATTAAGCAACTTAGCATTCCTGACTTGAAATTGAATTTCTTCATTAAAGGTTTTATAGTCTTCTTGCGTTAAGGCTGGTGATTCATTGGCATTTAAGTAATCATTATGATTGCCCTTAGAATATGTAATGATAATACGACAGTACTTATTAAATCCTTCTTTACTCATATTAGAAAGATTCTTTTGCTGAAAAATGATTATACTATCATTATATTTAGACTGTTCATATTTATAGCTTTTCAAGTTAGTATAAGTATCTTCTTTGTGTCTTAACTCAATGGTAGAAGGAATTGAAATTTTGAAAGCACTATTGATTTCAAAATTACACCATTCAGTTTGTGAATATGAATCGCAAACTATAAAATATAGCAAGATTAAAAAGAAGTAACGTTTCATTTTATTATGCACTTTTACATAAAATTCCTTTTGAACTTATATATCTAAAATATGTCATAGATAAAAGATCTAATATAATTCCTAATATAAGAAACAGAAGATTCCCCCACAATCCATATAAACATAAATGCCAACCATATAAAATCAAAAAAGAAGAAATAGTTGTTAGTACAAGAAAAAAGACAAAAATTGTAATGTTAAAAATTACAGCTAATAATTTACCAAAAAACATTTTATAGATTGAAATCGATATTATTTGAATATGGGCAATAAATCCGTTAAACAATTCTATGGACACTCTAAAAGGTCTAAAAATCACAATTATACTAATAATCATTATTGGAAAAACCATCCATCCAACAGCAGATAATTCCCCCTGCTGAATTGTTCTCAAATAAGGTTGTAAGTCTACTTCTATAAACATTGTTAGTATTAGAAAACTGAAAATGATATATAAAACTTTTAAGAATATTAATCCACATCCTTGTTTTTTCACTGGTTGCACATTTTCACTGTAAACATAGCAATATTTGTTATCAAAAACAGGTTTATTCTCATAGTAATGACATATGAAAGATTCATTTTTTCTATCCATATGATTGCAAAATATGCATTGTTTTTTCTTTGCCATATAATTATTTTTTTATAGTATATATATCGATTTATGAAAACAATATTACAAGAGATAAAAACAATATAAGTTATTAATTCTGAGTAATAATATTATATTTAAGATGTTACTATCTTTAACCATATTTTTCAAATTCAATACAAATATAATATAAATTAATTTCAAAAGAAGAAAAAAAAATATTATTTTACTTTTTATTGATTATAATACCATTAGTTTTAAATTTATCAAACAACTATCCAAATAACTGAGTGAACGAAGAATACAGGATAATGATAAAAGCCCCATATCTAACAAGTCTTGCTGAGTAATATTGAGCAAGACTCTTCTATCTTTTATTATATCGTAGAAGTCCATAAGTACATTATTTTGCCCATTTGAAGCAGAAAGAGTGTATTTTATTAGATATAAAACAAAAAAGTGCAATATTCTGCATATTACACTTTCCTGTTTTTCTATATTTTAAATAAACTACAAGCTATACTTCCCCTCAATCTTAACAACAGCATTACCACCAAAAAGAACTTTACCATCTACAGCCTTAAGCTTCACAATATTAAAAATTCCAGTTATCCGTTCTGCTCAATAGAGACAGACGGACCATTCCAAAGTTGATTCTTCAGCATGTATCTCATTGCCTAATTGCCTGAATCTGTTGCTAGGGCTTCAAATAGCCAAACTTAGGAGCAAAATACGAGTCCTGATTTTATTTGATTACATATCAACAAAACGCTTCAACCGACTAAGCCGTTCTTCATAACTCCGCAAATACATTCGCTTTAGCTTATCATCAAGAAAAGAATTACCTATCAACTCCATTACAAGTGGCTGAGAAGTAGTAAACATTTCCATTATTTTCTTTATCTTCTTCTCCGGCACTCCTATTCTGCACCCGAAATGAATAAAATCATCACTGCAAGGATGTCCGGTTTGCTCATATATTTCAGAATATTCTTCTTTTGGGAATAAGCCACCTTCGAGTGCAAAATCGCTATCTTTTATGTGTAGAGAAGTATTCATTAAATCGTATGCCGGAGCTAAAAGATAGTCGCCATTTGGAGATTGCTGCAATGAAAAGTTCTTTTGGTGAGCATCGCCATTGGCGAACAGATAATTAAATACTACCAACGTAAAAAACTTACTCATTTCAACTTGCCAGGCGGATACATTGTTACGGATTAACAAAGCCAAATCTTCATAACTACCGGTATATTTAAAGTCTTTACCATGGGTTACTGAAGTTTTACTGGCTAATGAAGAAAAATCTTCCTGATTTATTTTTGTTCCATCGGCTGCTATATCAAATCGCTTGGTGATATATGCTATTTCTCCGTTACTAAAGAAAGTCAAAGCATTTTCTGCTGTTTTTATTTTGTAAACCTGACTGGCAATCTGCATCGTTAGATGTTCATTTGCAGGAATCTGATTACGAAACTTTAAATGCTTATAGTTGGGTGCAGGTTTAATAATATAAGTTCCCTGAACTCCTTGCGGTGTAAGCACAATCTTTCCTTTATCAACAATGGCCGATAATTTCTCTTGTACACCAGAGACTGAAATCTGATTTATGTAATCTGCAATATCATTTTCTTCTGCGTCATAAGAAAAATCGAGAATATGATTCACTGATTTTCCGTTAAAGACACGCTTCAGGCACAAAGGACTATATTTATCAAATCCTTCCGCTAAAGTACCCGGACAATATTTTATTTCTTTCATATCTTCTTAACCGTTATTGCACCAATAGTATCTGTATGCGCTGTTGCAAGCAATAATCCAAAATAATCTTCTTCATCAATACGAAGTGTCTGGCACTGAATGGCTTTATTTGCTCCTTCAGACAACATATTGAAAAAGAAAGAGAAAAGGGTTTCCGATCTATATTCCTGTTTTGTCTTTGGAAGCGTTAGACTGATTGCCGGTAAACAGGAATCCTGAAAGTATTTATCGTCATAACGGAAAATGTATTCTCCATTATCATTCTCGGTAAGAAGTCCGGCCAGAATCTTATTGTAATATACTTCTGCCTGTCTCATAATTTAGGTATTTCTCTAACTTTCATTATCAACTCAAGTCCTAGTGCATCGGTTATTTTTCTAAGAGTATCGATAGATGGATTACCGTTACCTTTTTCTATAGCTTTTATGGTCCGAAGACTAACGCCGGAAATATCTGCCAGATCTTGCTGAGTAATATTGAGCAAGACTCTTCTATCTTTTATAATATCGTAGAAATCCATAAGTGCATTATTTTGCCCATTTGAAGCAAATATACGTATTATAACGTTTATAATACCAAAAAAGTGCAATATTCTGCATATTACACTTTCCTGTTTTCTATATTTTAAATAAGCTACAAGCTATACTCTCCATCAATCTTAACAACAGCATTACCACCAAAAAGAACTTTGCCATCTTTGGCATTAAGCTTTACAATATTAAAGAGATCTTTTTCACCATTTTGTTCTATTGAAACTGGCTGACCGTTCCACATCTCATTCTTCAGCATATAATATCCCATTGCCGAATTCCCTGAACCGGTTGCGGGATCTTCAAGATAACCAAACTTCGGAGCAAAGACACGGGTTCTTATTTTATTTGATTTATCAGCTACATCGTTAGTGAAAACGAGTATTATATCTATATCGTTATTGAGGCAGAATTCTTTCAGCTTTGGTTCATCCGGTTGCAAACCAAGGATATTATCCAAATTCACTATCGGAACAATCAGTGTTCTTAAGCCTGCATCAATCAACATAACAGGGTGTTGCTGATCAATACTTTCGACGGTAGTCTGAAGATTCACAGCTATATCTACCAACGAAGGTTTTACTTCAAGATATTCAGGACTGGGAGCTGTGATAAATACGGCATCGAGTGACTGAAGTTCGTTATAGACCGCCAAATCTCCTTTATTGGTTTTGATTGTAATTTCTTTAACCTGTTGCAGCTCCTTATTACTTTTTACCAGATTATACATGCAGGCAATAGTTCCATGTCCGCAGAATTCTACTTCACACTCGGAAGAGTAATAACGTAATCTGTATGCATTATCAGCAAGCGGAGTGCAATACACTACTTCGGACACAAATCCTTTGTGATCTTTTGCTATACTTAGCATTTCTTCTTCTGTTAACTGCTGATCTTTATCGAGGAACAGACAGGCGGCAGGATTCCCTTTCGACTGTCCGCTTGTAAATGCATCCAGTTTTCTGTAAACGAATTTATTCTTTGCATCAGTTTCAGAGGCTGCAAAAGGATTTTCTGGTTTCGCCTGATTAGCTGTAGTTGTTTTCTTCTTACCGAATTTATTAGCTTTTTCCCATGCTGCCTTTCTAGCCTGGTATTGCTCGTACTGATTTTCTAAATAATTATCCGCCATAAACTTTTTACTTTATACTCTGAAAAACAAAGGTATTCAATTAATTCTTTTAAAAAAGGGAAAATATTACTTTGTTACAGATCTAAATATGTAGAACATTCTTTGATTCTCTGCTGAAGAAAATAAAAAAGCCGGCGAATACTTTATTTCCTCTTGTACAAAACAAATATATCTTCTGTACAAAAGAATTAATTGTTTTGTACAGAGGATTACATTCTTTTGTACAATAATTCAATATTATGAATAATCATATAAAAATAAGAAAGTCGAATCAGCAATTAACTTTGAAGGAATACTTATAATTATTTTAGTAGCAGATAGTAGTGGCAGATGAATGTTCCAATAATTTATCTGCCACCAGTCAAAACGCCTATAAACAGGGATATTTATCTCTATTTAGTAGCAGGTGGGAGATGTTTTTTGAAAAAAACTTTCTCCTGCAAATTTAATTGAAAATCAATTTATTTTCTCACATCCTCTGCCCAACAAAAGTCAAGAGCTGATTCGCGCTGAAGAGCAGCATCCACAATCTGATTAGCACTATCAATAATAATCTTTTTTATTGTGGTGGTACTAACGCCGGGAGTATATGGGAAATAAACAACACGTTTGTCCGGTTGAGATTTCATCCACTCCAACCCTTCCAGATACTTATGTTCCCAATCGTCTCCAATGGTCACAACATCAATTTTCTCCTCCCGAAGCTGAGCCACCTCGGTTAATTTCACTTGCTTTACTACTTTTGTCACACATTCTAAAGATTCAATAATCCTAAAACGCTGTTCAAAAGGTATAATGGGTTTCATCCCTTTGTACTTTTCAATAAGTTCATCCGTGCTAACGCCAACAATCAGCTCATCTCCCAACTTCGCCGACCGTTCTAATAAGTTTAAATGTCCTACATGAAATAAATCAAAACTACCTGAAGTAAATACCCTAACCATCTCTCTTCTATTTTAATTCAGTTTATAATTCTCTATTTCCTTTATTCGTGCAGCCAATTCATCCAAATCCTCTTTTGTTTGAACGCCTAAATGCGATACCCGAAAATAATGAGGAGTGCCTCCGGGCATTATATATATATCTTGTTTCAACAGTTCGGTGAACAATATATCACCATTTTTGTGAACGAAAAATCCGGTAATGCAATTTGAAGGGACTTCGGCAGGAACTTCCCAGCCGTTCTTCTCACAAAGGCTTCTGAAGTAAAGCGCTTTTTCTTTTACTTCATCAACAATAGCATCGGTTCCCTTCTCAACATCCATTTTTAAGCGGGCATGCAATTGCATAAAAAGTGTAGTGGCAGGACTGTAAGGAGTTTGTCCGCGTTCCAGATTTCTAAGGTTTTCCGCAAAATCGAAATAATAACCTTTACGGGCGTAAGGCAGATTCTGAACACTCTCTGCAAGCACTATCAAAGATAATCCGGGAGCAATATTCAACCCTTTCTGGCTACTTGTAATGCATATATCGATACCAAGCGCATCCATATCAAGAGGATCGGCCAAGAAAGAACTGATCACATCAACAACTAACGAAACATTATACTTATGACAGATATCTGAAATCTTTTTTAGATTGAACAACTGTCCCGTAGAGGTTTCATGATGCTGACATAAAAAGACATCCGGTTGAGATTCAATTATGGCACTTTCTAGTTTATCATAATCAACATCTTTGGCAAATGGAACTTCAAAGATTTCGTTTGAGCAAGCATAATAATCGCATAAGCTTTTCCAGCGATGTCCAAAAGATCCACCTGATATAATAAATGCTTTCTTCTTCAGAGTCACAAAATTAGTAACTACAGCTTCCATTGCTCCTGTGCCGGATGCCGTATAAAAAATAACCTTTCCTTTTTTGCAGTTTATGAGCTGAAGCATCATCTGCTCAGACTCTTTCACTAATGCAGAAAAGGCAGCAGTACGCATATATGGTATCTGTCCGTTATTTATCTGCAATATCTCTTCCTCAATATTACCGGGAAAAACGTATGATTTCATTTTTTATCGTTTAATTCGTCCAAATTCTTTAATACTGGTATATCTTCTCCAAAGATTAAGTTTCCGTTGCTTTGGAATACCATGTCTGCTTATATAATCGGCTGTAGCATCTAGCATACGCTTGCATACATTACCATCCAGATAAGGATCATAATTATTTTTAATCCACTGTCGTTTTTTTATTGCACCTTCATCATATAGAGCTATTTCAAAAGCATCCGATAATTGATCGGGCTCAGTAATATTAGTCCAATAAATATCTTTTGAGATTGTACTTAAAGTAATGACCGGCCTATCCAGCAACAGAAATTCGTATATGGTGGATGACGTATCACTAATCATCACATCCGACATTAATTGGTATTTTGTTACGTTAAAATCATCAATCCAAACAATATGCTCTTCACTTTCTGCCAACTGTTTATATTCATCAATCCACTCCTGCTTAGTTAAAGGGTGGAATTTGAGTAATAAAACAATATCCTTTTTGTGAACAAGATCTACAAGAGTTTCTTTGATGTGTGGCAAAGAAGTTAAAGAAGGCGAGAAGGTTGGAGCATACAGCACAACCTGACTTTTTTTATGTTCGGCCAGCAAGTCAGCCTTTTCAGTATCAAAACTATGCAAGTGGTTTTTAATCCAGTCTTGCTTAGGCCATCCGGTTTCTACGACTTCAAAGTCTTTATATTTTTTGGCCAAAGTAGAGAAGCCTTCAGTAAAGAAAGGTCCCTGAGTGAAATAAGTATCAAAATATCTTCTTATCACCCAATGGTCTTTTTTCTCCGCCGCATATCCATGAAAAACCTGAATTTTTACTCCGGGAAGATAATAAGGAACAATATTTCCCGGAACAAAAATTGCTTCCGGTGAAAAATCGTAGACTTCCTGTATATTATTGGTATATGGAACTTCCTCACTTAAAGGGAATAAAGGTATTTTTTTTTGATGTACATACCAGAGAATTTTATTATCCGGAGATTGTACTGCTTCTTGATAAATTGGATATAAAATATCAATAGCATATTTATTTTCACAAAATAGTATTATACGCATTTTTTTAAAGAACTAATCCTTGTTTTGAATCATTTATTTAAAACAAACGCAAATTTACATAATTACTGCATAAAAAACAGTGTTTTTTTTTAATAACATTGCAACACAAAATATCTTTATGTATCTATGAGTTTCTTTATTGAATGGCAATAAACTATAGAACAACTACTTAAGATATAAAACAAAGGAATTATAATAAAAAGGCAAGCTAAAAGAAAAGAAACTTTTAGCTTGCCTTTTTATTGCAAATACTCATCACAAACTTTTTACTCAACTTCTTTTATGAGTCTTGATATACAAATATAAAGCGTTTCAGGCTTTTACATCGGGCTTATTTTATAGTAAATATTTCCGCAAATCTTTTTAGATGTGTATTGTCCGTTCCACAACAACCACCAACAATTTTCAGAGGAAAGTCTTTATGCAAAGCAAACATGCTATTGGCAAGCTCTATATCTGAAGAAGATTTTAAACAATTACATTCATTCAGTTCTTCCGGACTCAAGCTGGATGCATTTGCTTGTATACCCATAAATCGGGAACGAACCAACGTAGTGTGATTATCAGCAACGGACAAGGCTTGATGTAAGTTATCAGGATGTACACAATTTACCGTATAGCATAAAGGATGCGTTTCGGTACTGGCATCAATGACTTCTATTGCTTTATGAATTGATGTACCGTCGAGCAAAGGTCCATTCTTTAGAATCATAAAGCTTATGATGTAAGGAAGTTCAGTAGTTTCCATTGCTTTTGCCATACCAATAGCTTCCGGCAAAGCAGGCATTATTCCTGCAAACAGATAGTCGGCCCCGGCTTTTTTGAATGCTTCCAAATGAGGTAGATGAAATTCTATTGCTTCATCTACGGACAAGGACTCCGAGGGGGCATAAGCATCTCCCCTACACCCTACTAAACCTCCGACATATACAGAAGTGGTATAACCCGATTTTAATTCAGAAAGGAACGCTACATTATCGGCTATAATATCTCTATCACTGAATGCAGAACGAAGAACTCTTTCTTTATTAACTCTACGAGTTGGTGCCATCAACATAATCGGTAACTGAAAAGTCTCAGCAATATCCAAATATTGTTTATAAATATCGGCCAGCACCTCTCTGTATCTATCATTATAAATTAACCCGGCATGAACAATATGCTCATCCAAAGGTACATTATATTCACGGCGTAACCGCTCAACAATAGCTCCTTCAGTTAATATTATGGGAGATTTATGAAACGTTGTTTCAAAAGAAATATTTTCCATTCTATTCATTGTATATATCACCTGCAAATATATACAAACAAAACGAGTCTATTCTGGAATTCTACTATAATTGAGCAGCTCTTTATTCAGGTTAATTCTATAATCTTTTTAAGTAATAACATTCTAACAATCGAAATAATGGAAGTAAATTCAGCATAAGATAATCCAGAGAATGGATATTTTCTGCTTTTATATAAAACGAATAATGAGAAGGATAAAATAAAAACTCAAAAGGCTATCATTGCGACTTTTGCAATGATAGCCTTTTATTCATACCCAGTTCTATATCCGGAATATAAATTTCAGATTTGAATGGAGGTAATCTTACTTTTTCAACAACTCTCTCAATAAATTATCCAAATCATCACCAAACACATTTTTGGCAACTATTACTCCCTTTGAATCAACCAGAAAATTAGTTGGGATAGCTCTTACGCCATATTTGCCAATAATTTCACTTTGCCAGAATTTTAATTCAGAAATCTGAGTCCAGTCAAGATGATCATCAGCTATGGCTTTTACCCATTTATCTTTTGCTTTATCCAGAGAAACCGCAAGCACATCAAAGCCTTTATCTTTATACTTCTGATATATCTTCACAAAGTTTGGATTTTCTCTTCTGCAAGGTGGACACCAGGATGCCCAAAAGTCAATCAATAAATAACCTTCACCCAAACGATCTGAAAGAGCAACCGTTTTTCCATCTGGGGTTTTAGCAGAAAACTCGGGAGCTGTTTTGCCCACAGAAACATTACTTAATGTTTTTACCAGCTTGTTTAAAACCTGCACATAAGTTGTGTTATGCAACGAAGAATCAAGTAGCTTGATATTTGATTCTATTTCGGTTTGGGAAAGTCGGTACGAGAAATCACGGTAAAGTGCATAAGCCGATACTAACGAAGAAGGATGTTGTTTAATAAACTCATCAATCTTCACATCTTCTTTACTTTTATACTCTTTAAAGAGAGCATGTAAAGCAGATCCCGTTACCTCTGTATTCTGATAATCGGAAGCCGGATCTAAATTCACAGTTGTTTTATTTTTATCCAGAAACAGCATATAAGGATTTTCCTTTGAGTCCAGAGAGATTCCGTAAATCTCAGGCAATACTGTTTTTGTGGAAAAAGAGAACTGTCCATTCTGTACTTTGGCAGAATCAACAACGACATAATATTTGTCTATAAACTTTTGCAGATACACTTTACCTGTAGTTACTCCACTTACAGAGCCATTAAGGTGCAATGTATTTTTTTCCTGTGCATGAGCTAAGGTAAAACTTAATGCTAATGCCGCCAAAACTATTAATTTTCTTTTCATAAGCTATAATTAGTTCTATAATTATCCATATAAGTTATTTTCTGGCAACAAAGGTATTTAAAGTTACATTAAGAGACAATACCACATATATGGGATTTTTATAACTGACTTCGGGGATTCTCTAAAACTTATAATGAATCTTCTTTTATAAACTATAATTGCTTTTATAATAATCAGTCAAATATTGATCTATCCAGTCATTAAGCTTTTTCAACTCATCTACCTTCACCCCTTCAGTTCTCCATTCATTGATATATTTTTGTGATTCAGTTATCACTTTATTTTCCGCCGGTTCCAAGGTCTGAAGAATTCCTTTTTGATCTTTTGAAATTAGAGCCGCTAAATTAAGATAATCCTCGCCTTCTCCACGATCTATCGGGAATAATTTTTGTTTTAATTTGGATGACCAGTCAAAAAGTGGTGCCGAAGCCTCTCCTTCTGAAGTAACAATTTTAGGAAGATATCCTTTACTGTTTACCAGAAGTGGGACTGCTACAGAAGTCAACGGACAGCCTACAACCGACCAAAGGACTGTTTGCGAAGCTGGTTCACTATCCTTTACACCCTGGAAAACAAGAACAGAAGTGGTTAGATAACGCGGAATAAAATCACGAAATGGAACCAAAACAGCTTTACTTCCGTCTGACGGTATATTATTATATAAATCGACTCCTGTAAGTCCATGTTTCAAACTACGTGATACATCCTTCAGTATAAATTCAAATGATATACTCTTTTTCAGAGAAGCCTGATAAAAAAGTTCAGATGCCACCTCAAAACGTGCAAGCCCTTTATCACGAGTACGGTCTCCGGAGAAAGAGAAATTAGTACGTATTATGTACCCAAAAGGTGCTACAGCAGAATCGTTTGCATCATATTTCACATAACTCTTATCACTGGTTTCATAATATGCTGCACCACCATGTGCATCAATTACCCCGAAATTAGAGCTGGCACGAATAGGACGAGGCAGACTGTCGAGCAGGTGTTCAAAATCGGCTAAAGAAGCACATGTTTGGAGAGCTAGTTTCATTATATAACCATCAAGTCCCTTTTCATCTCCGTCCAATCCCGGGTTCAGATTATAGGATGCCGAATTTATTATGGCAAAACCGGCACTATTATGTCCGCCGAATACACCTTTTTTTCCAGAATCACGCGTGCTGACTACAGCTATATAAGGATATCTGCCATCTGAAAAGGACTGAAATTTATTATTCGGATCATGTGTATCCCGTTGTTTAAACAACAAAGGACGACCATCGGCAGTAAACTTACCCGAAATAACCGCTGTAGTACAAGCTCCTGCCTGCAGAATTCCTGCAAACAAGAGCAATATATAAACAAACAACTTCTTCATATAATTAAAGCGCTTTATTGGTGTTAGTTTCAGAATCAGGAAGCGGGAATATATAGTTCTCGGCAGAAGGTAAAACCTGAGCAGCCTGCAGACTGCTACTTCCTTTTGCCGGAATAGTCAATAAATCGCGAAGCAAGTCATTAGAACGGAATCCCTCACCTAAAAGCTCTATCCTTCGTTCCAAACGAATGGTTTCCAGTAATGCTGTACTTGTATTTTCTGAATTGGCAGGAAATACAAAACCGGCATCCGAGCGATGATGAACAGCTTCCAGTAATTTAATGGCTAATGCATTGTTATTAGTTCTCAAAGCAGCCTCAGCATAATTAAGCAATATTTCTGAATAACGAATTACAGGAATATAATCTATGTATGGAGAAACTTTTGCATATTTATTAAGGTAATATTTCCCTGATTTCAACTCAATCAAATTACGGCGTGCATCATTGGCTCCCCAAAGAGAAGAGCCCAATATACCGGAAGGATTCAGATAATATTCCTTGTTTGAATAATAAACATACGCAATTGCTGATTGTCCGCTATAAGAATCAGATGCTGTTGAAGGCATAGCTAAAATAGATTCTGTTGTCAGGAAATTAGATCCAAACAAAGTTGTTATATCACTCTGCAAGGCATGCTTCACCCCTGTTGTTGCAGAGAATGGAGCATCAGTCTGCGGAACAATCTTTTTAGCCTCGGTTATCACATTCTGGAAATCACCTTTATTGAGATAAACCCTTGTTTTCAAAGCAATGGCTGTACTCTTGTGTGCCCTTGTTGTATTTAGAGCAGAAGAAGAATAAGAATCCGGTAAATTGGTTTCAGCAAAATCAAGATCTTCAAGAATTTGCTTATAAACCTCCTTCACGGTGCTACGAGCCAGGTCATTGTTTGCCGATGTAGTTTCAGCCTGCAAGCGGAGGGGCAAACCTTTTGAGGCTCCGTCGTTTTCTGTATACGGACGGGCATAAATAGTTACCAAAGTATAATAGCTAAGTGCTCTTACAAATTTTGCTTCAGCAACATATTTTGTTTTTAACTCATCGCTTATCACACCAGTACTTTTAGCTAATCCATCTATAATAATATTTGCATTGTTAATTGCAGCATAAGCCTGTTGCCAGGTATTATTAATATCATTTGAACCAGAAGTATAAGAGTTTGTCCAGCTCTCATAGGCTGTATATGAGTTACCTGTTACGTTAATGAAATCTTCACCACGTACATCCAGGTACAAATGAATGCGACCACCGTACATACTAGCACCTTTAAGCGCTTTATACATTCCGTTGACTAACCCTTCGATACGAGTCTGTGTTTGAAATATTTCTCCGGCACTTAATGAAGTTTCCGATTCTGTATTCAACTCACTATCGCATCCTGACAAAGTAAATGAAAAAAAATAGGTAAGTCCCAGAATGACTGATATATTTTTTATTTTATTTATTAATCGAATCATAATATGTCATTTTTATATAGTGTAATTAGAATCCTAAGTTAATTCCCAAAGTGAATGTACGTCCCTGTCCTAAGGAGTTGCGTTCTATACCTGGAGTGGTATTTGAGTTTCCATTGACAGATGACTCAGGATCCGCACCCGAATATTTAGTCAGCAAAAAGGCATTTGAAACCTGTGCATAAATTCGGGCAGAACTTAAATTTAATCTACTCAATAGAGTTGCAGGAATTCTATAAGCTAACAGTACATTCTGCAAACGTAGGAAATCGGCCTTTTCTGCATTTGCAGAAATTGGGAACGACGTACCATTGGAAATAATATCATTATAGACCAAACGAGGTATATCAGTAACCTGTCCTGGGGTAGTCCATCGATCAAGAATACCGGTATAGTTATTATAAAAAGTCTGTTCTCTTAAGGTGGCCTTAGTACCATTCATCACATAGTTACCACCAGCATAAGTAAAGTTCAGCGTAAGATCCCAGTTCTTATATTTGAGGTTACTTACTAACCCTCCATACCATTTAGGAAGTGCACTACCAATCAAATAATAGTCAGATACCCCGATTGCAGGAGCTGTTGTTCCATCAAGATAAGTCCAGTTACTTTCACCCGGTGCTACTACAGAACTATACTGCACTTTTTCGCCCTTAGCGTTAACAAATATCCTACGACCATTCTCCGGATTCACACCTGCAGTCTTTGCACCATAAAGGCTACCTACAGAATAACCCACACGAGTTACATTGTTTGCGTTGGCAGAAGTATGGGTATACCCAATAATATCAGCATTATCTCCGGCAAGCTGAGTTACTTTATTCTTAATACCTGTAAAGTTGAATGACACATCCCATGAAAATTCTTTTTTCTGAATCAAAGAAGTATTTAATGTAAGTTCTATACCTCTGTTGTACATAGAACCAATGTTAGTTAAGATAGAATTACCCGGAATACCTTTTGACGGAGATTGAGGTGTATCTAGAATCAAGCCGTTCACATTATTATTAAAATATGCAAGTTCCACCGACAAACGTTTTTTCAGCAATTCGGCATTGATACCAATATTAGTCTGATCACTGGTTTCCCAACTTAGGTCAGGATTACCCGACTGACTGAGAGCCCAGGTTGATGCTGTTCCATAAAGAGAAGAAGAGAACAAGTCATACGAACCATAATTGTTTGTCAGATTTCCATTTCCCACACGTCCCCAACTTGCATTCAGTTTCAGTTCATCAAATATTCTTCCCAATGCCGATTTCTTGAAGAACTTCTCTTGTGAAAGGACCCAGCCGGCAGAAACACCACCAAAATTACCATATTTATGTCCCACGGCCAAAGCAGAATTTCCATCACGTCTCAGATTCACAGTAAAAAGATACTTAGCATCCAAATCATAACTCAAACGAGAAAAGTAAGAAAAGAAAGATCTTTCACCCAGTGAATTATTAGAAGCAGTATAATTACTCCAGCCTCCCTGGTAGTTTTCAAAGAACTCATCCGAAGCCTTTGAAGCATTCACTCCCCAGATGTTTACTTTATTTTTCTGTAAATCGGTACCCAACAAAGCAGAAACATGATGCCTATTGTTAAATACCTGATCATAATTCAATGTATTAGTAAAAGTCTCATTATTTCTCAATGCCGATACATTTGTTACAGAACCACCATTAGAATAACCCGAAGAGCCCAACTTAGAACTTAAAAAACTAATTGTCTCCGTTTTCAAACGATCAATGGCATACGATGTATTAAACTCCAGATGCTTCGATAATTTCACATTTGCACTTAGTCCACCCAGAAAACGGTCATTATCAGAAGTGCTACGACTGTATTCAAACAAAGCCAACGGATTATATAAAGTAGAAGAAGCTTTATTATTTCCCATACCTATCTGTCCGGTGCTACTCAGATTATAACTACCATCTTCATTATAAGGACTTATATTAGAAGGCAAAGAAATAGCCATTCTGGCTGCCCCAATAAGAAATTGAGATGATCCCTGCAAAGATCCTGAACTATAAGCCTGATTGTGACTTGTGTTATAAGAACCATTACCTTTTATTTTCAACCATTTAGTAACTTCATGATCAACATTAAATCGTATACCTTTTCTTTGAAAATCATTATTCACCAAAAAACCTTCCTGATTAGAATAATTGGCTGAGAAATAATAAGTAGTCTTCTCTGTCCCGCCTGATAATGTTAACGCATGGTTGTGAGACACAGCTGTACGATAAATATAATCATACCATTTTGTGTCAACCAGTGAACCATCCGCGTTATAAGAAGGAAAGAATAATTGAGAGCTTACATTATCATTGTTTGCATTTCCGCTCAGAATTTTGGAATTAAGCACCGCTTCATTCTTTATATCCATGTATTGTTGCGCATTCAACAATTTAGGCAAACGGGTAGCATTGGTAACACCAACCCAACCTTCATAATTAGCCTTTGCCTTGCCAGATTTACCTCTTTTTGTTGTAATCAGCAACACACCTGCTGCAGCACGCGAACCATAAATAGAGGTAGAAGCCGCATCTTTTAGTACATCAATAGACTCAATATCCGAAGGGTTTATATCTGCCAACGGATTATTAGGCACATCCGTTGTAGTTGAAATATTTCCTGTGCTTACAGGAACCCCATCAATTACGACCAAGGGATATGAACTTAAAGAGATAGAGTTGACACCACGGATTCTGATTACAGGAGGATTGTTCAGCAAGCCGTTAGGCTGTGATATGCTAACACCTGCCGCTCTTCCGGACAATGCCTGATCAAAACTTTGAACCGGTAATTCCTTTATCACGTCACCATTAACACGTGCAGCCGCTCCGGAAAATACTTTCTTCGACTGAGTACCATAACCCACAACCACCACTTCATTAAGGCGGTTCAGATCTTCTGATAACGTAACATAAACAGGCTCTTCAGTGTCGTACACATCAATCTCCTGAGTGCGATAACCTACCAGACTAACAGATAAAGTAAGCGGAAGTTTTTTTGAAGCCTTTATTTCAAATTCTCCTTTTACATCAGTAGAGGCACCTGTTGTTGTAGACTTGATAAGTACAATTGCCCCTATTATAGGTTCTTTGGTACGTTCATCAACAACATGTCCTTTTATTAAAGTCTGTGCATTTATAAATCCCGAAGAAGTAAATAAAAGAAGCGCGATAATAGAGAGTATAGTTCTCCCTGTCGGGAATGTAAGTCTATCCCCGACTCTAAAAAATATATTTATCATAAGTAATGCTTTATAAAGGAATTATTTTGTTTTTATAGATGATAGGTAACCATTACCCTCCACTTGCTTTTTCTGAGAAACAAGTACATCTACTGTTGGCTTGAGGAAGCCGTAATTGTGATTATGAATCAATCCGTTATCCAGTACCCAGCTGACGAATCTTCCAACTTCCGGATTTGCATTCTTTGAATAAAGAAATCCAAAATCCTGCACCGGTATAATATCTACATTTTGATTTTCAAGTAAATCTATAACCTGATCAATATTCTCCGAAGCAAGGACCTTGCGTTGTTCTTTCTTTACATCAAGAGGAAGCAGAGCTATATTATCTCTTAATTTGCGGGAATTCGTATCATAAATGTAGTTCAGACTATTGAAGGTTACTCCCGTCTGGTCTTTCTCAACCGCATTAATCAGGAACTGATCATCACCGGATATTTTCCGTCCTTTTATATCCGCAGTTTTGTAACCGAAATATGCAGCAAAAGTTATTGTTGCCGATGACTTTCCATTTCCCGAATAAACAGTTGCTTTACTTGCAGATTTTGAATCTTTCTGATCGTCGGCAAAAACATCTTCTCTAAAAAAGAGCTCTTTCAATTTCCTCTTATTAAGATTCTTCTTGCTCAACTCCGCCAGAGATAAACTGTTTTTCCCTGCAATGGGAAGTAGTGCATATCTACCCACATAAGTAATTTGCTTGTCGGACTGTAAAGAGTCATTATAAGTCTGCACACTCAAGTCTACCGAATTATCATCTGCATTTTTGTCTGCCCATACAATTTTTACTCCGGGATTCTGTTTCTCATATTCGTTAATCCACTTTTGTACTAAAGGAGTGGTAAATCTGGAACCTTTTATATAAATTTCGGAAGTATTTTTCTGTGCATGCAAGTGAACTGTAGCTATTAAAGCCAATACTAATAAATGTATCCTGAAATTCTTCATACCCTAAAAATTTAAACTATAAAACACCTTAATTATTAAACCATACGTCAAAAATCACTTGCAACATCGCATTCCCATGACTAAAGGAATAATTTCGTTTTTTCTAATCAAATACTTCATACCTTCTTATTTATATTTTGATTCTGCAAAGGTATTTTAAGTCGTTTTAAAGGGCAATACCATATACATGGCATTTTAGGGAGATAGCGTATAGCGTGAGTTTGGTATAAGAAACAAAAACCTGGGAAATATATAATAGGCAAGATTATTGCAGAACAAGTTGGTCTTATTCTGCAATAAATTATTTCATTATACCTTTTGGGGAGAAAAGTTAAGAGTGTCTGAGCAATCTAATTATTTACCGACCTGATACAGGATAAGAAAGCAAGTCATGCTTATAAAATCACATTTATAAAATAGATTTTCAGCACTTATGTGTCATAATATCCAAAACCATCTGGTCAGTTTCATTCATAGCTTCGGAACCAATTCTTGTCAGGTTGCGGATACTGCGATCTACATCATCGTCAATAATTCCTTCTACGGATGTAACACATTTCTGTTGCATAGCAAGCATGGCAGACAGAACTGCTGTTGATACACCACTGCTCACCTTTAGTGCACAACTTGGTTTGGCACCGTCGCAAATCATTCCGGTAAGATTGGCAATCATATTCTTTACGGCAAAAGATACTTGTTCGTAACCACCACCCATCAGATAAGTGATACCGCAACTGGAACCTGTAGCCGCTACTACACACCCGCAAAGAGCAGACAGTCTGCCTAAACTCTGTTTGATATAAATTGCAGTCAGATGGCTTAGCATCAGTGCACGAATCAGTTCTTCTTCCGAATTGTGATTTTCTTCAGCAAAAACCGCCACCGGAAGCGTAGCCGAGATTCCCTGATTACCACTACCCGAATTACTCATTACAGGGATCATTGCTCCTGCCATACGAGCATCGCAAGCTGCAGATGTGTATGATAAAATATGCGCAAACGTGTTATCGCCCATAATGTGGCGTTCCATCTTACTTTGCAGAGTTTTTCCCAGTCCATGTCCGTAATCACCATCCAGAGCAAGTTCGGCAGCAGCCATATTCAGTCGTTTGGTTTCAAGAATAAAGGATATCTCTTCCAAAGGCGTTTCCATGGCAAAATCATAAACTTTACGCAAGTTCAGTTCCGGATCTTGTTCTGATTTCTCAGCAACAGAAGCCGTACGTTTATCCAGAAGAACATTATCATCAACAGCCAGGTAAACAAAATCTTTATGTCCACCAGAGATAATGGCAGTTGAGCGCTTACCTTCGGCTTTGCAAACAACTTCAATATAGAGTTTTTCTTCAATATTTTCTTTTAGGGAGATGTGGATGGCCTGCTGTTCTATCAGCTGTTTGCCTCGTTCCACATCATCGGGGGTGCAATCCTTCAGGACTTCCAGTTCATAGGAAGACTTACCAATCAACGCACCAAGTGCAATTGCTATTGGCAAACCAATCATTCCTGTTCCTGGAATTCCCACGCCCATGGCATTCTTTAAAATGTTTGCGCTAAGATGAGCTTCAATATTAACTGGAAGCGTACCCAATATTTCGGCGGCTTTAGCCACACAAAGCGCTACCGAAATAGGCTCTGTGCAACCAATTGCCGGAACAACCTCGCGCTTCACCAGCGAGATAATCTGTTCTTTTTCAACTTCGTGAATATTCATTAATCTCAAAGTGATTTTTTTGTTAGATAAGAGAATTTATTTTTTGCTTTTAATGCGATACAAAATTAAATAAAAATTCCGAATTTATACGTATAAATCTTAAAAAAGGGAATTTGCTAATCAATATAGTTAGGATTAGAAAGGAATATCTATTCCTTAAATTGGATTTATATATAACACCCACTCTTATGATTTATATCTAATGGATTTATGCAAATAGACATTTTCATTAGATATAAATCACAAAAGGTTCCATTTTTATTGCTTTATTAGATATAGCTAATGGAAATCGTGAATAATATATCAGAGTTTAAACTATACCAGACTAATAGCCTGAAGTTCTTTTGTCAATGCCTTAATACCATTTTGAATCTTTTCAAGCTGAGTTTTACGAGGCTTATGCACTCCTGCCGCATAATGCCATAGCTGACGTTCATTAATTCCGGTTATTCTACTCAATGCAGCTTTCGTAAATATATTACTGTAGTAATTAATAAAGGTAGCAGCATCTATCTTGAACTTAAGCTCAAATTCTCCAACCAACAATTCAACAGGATTTGGATTATCTTCCAAATACAGTTGGATAGCTTCGCTCATATTATCTTCAATCTCTCTCATATCATTACCAACGGTAATAATTGGAGCACCTTCTATATAAGCACTAAAATTCTTTCCTGCATGTTCTACAATCACTTCTACTGTTTTCATAGTTACTTTTCTGGCTTTTTAGAACAAAACGTTTTCTTGAAGCATAGTTACAGCTTCTTTTACTGATTTGTAACTTATAACTTTTGAGAATTAGTTATGCTACAAATGTAGTAATAATATGAATACTTCATATTTAATTATTCACTATTTTACTATACTTTCAATTAATAGGGGGACAAATCATATCTGATAAAATCGCTCGGAAAACGTACAATAGTACTATTATAATACCTACTTACTACAGATGTATTATTGACAGCAACATCGATATAAAATAAAATTCTGAATCAATTCTTGAAGTAATATACTGGGTTATAAATTATCTAAATCTATTACATTATCTGTACCAAACCAGTCTACTGCTCTTTCTATTACTTGAGGATTAGCTTGATTGAAATAAATCACGAGCGATTCTTTGGCTCTTGTGCAACAAACATAAAACAATTTCTGACTTCGTTCTAAGTCTCAAATAGAACAACAGAATAAGAATACTCAATATATAAATGAATTTCAAAAGACGTTATCTATGGGATTGAGTAGAGACGTTCTGATGTATCTCAAAGCATCGATTCTCAACATCGTTCTACAACAAGCTGCCTCTATTTGTCGAAAGATTCAGAAAGCAGAAGAATTGGCAGAAGACACATTCATTGACGACCGTAACTATCTGTGCTTCGATGATGTTCTTCGTACAGCAGGCCGACTTTTCGTTCAGGGTATAGATGATGCCCCTGCAGTCTCAAATTTAATATCCCAAACATCCTCAAAGTGCATGTCAAGAAGGGTGTCTGTCTCTGAACTCCATCCTTCAATATCTGGAGTAAGCCCAATTGGCAAGACAGTAACCGTTGCACGCTTTTCTACAGAATCCCAATGAAACGAGCGTATTTCAGAATCATGGAAATTCCAATTATCTTCTTCACCGAGAAACATTTCTATATTCTCAATGCCATCGATTAGTTTCTCAGAACTATTTCGGATTGTCCTACTATACTTGTATGCCATATATCACGGATATAATTGGTTTCAAAAAAAATATTTACGACATATTAATCTTGTATTTAAATGTCAAGCATTAATTCTTTCAATAGTCGAAACATTCCTAACGAAAATCCACACAATAAATGTCTAAATTAATAAATTAACCTCGTCCTTTATCTCTTGATAGCAGTTATCCATGTAACCTATCAATTTATAGAACAGAGTTTCTTTATCTAGATTTTCAGCCCAATCTTTTAGTACACCGAATCCAGCATTAGCATACTTCTCAGCGAGTGCATATACCTCGTCACGATTACAAATTTCGTCAATCTGTTCAGTATTGTCCTTCAAATTTTCGTCAAAGTATAGGCACGATAGGAGCGCTTCGTAATTGCCAAGATACTCAGCACGGACAAATGAGTCAACTGTTTGAGGGGCAGATGGTTCTTTCCCTTCCATCTTAGCTATCGCTATTGCGAAGCTATACAAGTCTGCGCGTGTGGCGGCATTCTTGTGAAGCTGGAAATACTTGCTTTTCTCCAAATCTGCTATAAAGCCGTTATCGTAAGCCTTTGCTATGTTTAATGCTACTTTTGCCATAATTAATTACTTTATTACAGTTACACTATCTTCAAATGACAATTTAGTAAATGTGCTATACTGGTTTTGCAAAGCTCCACTAACCTTTTCGTCAAATTCAGTAGGAGTGAATGTAAGAATCACCTGCTTAGACTTTGCAATCTCGCAGAGAGTATTGATAAAGTTTATGCGGTTCTCATCATCAACACGTCCAATAGGAGTATCAATAAACAACAATGAATCGTGCATAGACACCTTCTGCAAAGCAAGCGTAAACGAAAGTGCAAGCAATGCACGTTCGGCTGCACTACATGAGCCCAATGTCTGTGAACCATAATTATCAAGCAAACGGAAAGTATAGTCTTCGAGTATCTCTACTTTTGAGAACGCATCTTTCTTCCAAAGAAGTTTTGAGAAAGTATCAAAAGTTTCATTCTCCATCTCGTTACGACTCTCTTCAAGTAACTCAAGACGTGTCTCCTTGAGAATATTACGACACTTCTTGCAGTATTCTGCTTGTTCGCTGATTCTCTCAAGTTGCTTATTCTTATCTATGAGTGATTTCAGTTTCTTATTCTGATTCACATACTTAGTATTAAGTTCATTTCTATGAGCCTCTTCTACACCCTTCTTCGCTACAATCTTATCGCGTTCAGCCTTGAATAACTTCTTCTGTTCAATGGCTTTGGTAATAGCCTCTGTATTAGGAATGTTCATCAAGTAAGTATTGAGTTGCTTCTCCTCGTCAAGATAATCATCATATTGCTTGCTCAAAGAATTGATTTCATTCATCATAGCCACACGTTTGTCTTGGTAGTTGGCAATCTTTGCTAGATACTGACGAAGGAATACAACAGCCTTATTAAGAAGAGCCGATGTTTCAGAAGATACCTCCAACTCCTTTTTCAACTCATCAATAAAGTTGAATGAATGGTCACTCAATGGCTGGTCGCACACACAACAATGCTTATGATGCTCAATTGAGTCAAGCAAAAACTTATCAATACGCGGAGGAAGTTTTCCATGCTTATCTTGCTCCTGTATGTACTTATATAGGCTTTTGATTGCAGGATACATAGCAAAGCACTGTAAATACTCGCGTACGAATACCATCATTTGGTCTTTCTTCTGATCTATAGTAACCTTAAGGTTGTCAATCAATGTTTCTACTTCTTTGAGACGAGCTGTTTTCTCTGAAACATGTATATGGCCGCTTATGGTATTGTCGAGTTCTGCAATCTCATCATCACACTTATGTATCTGTGTTGTAAAAGTATCAACAGCTGCAGTAGATGTGTCAATAGCCGACTGAATGTTATCCAAATCCTTTTGAGCTGTAGCAATATCCCTCACTGAGGAATTTGCGATCTGAGGATTTAGAACACCAGTCAAGTAATTATTGAAGGCAGTTTCTGCTTTCTCTATTATTTTTGCTTGAGTAAGTTCCTCAATACCATTCTTTACATTTTCAAGCTGACCTGCTTTGAAATAATCCTCCAAATGTTCACCGTCAAAGAAGATGTATTCATGAATCTCTTCAGGTACATTCTTTTTTACCAAAGATAGTGTTTCCTCTTCTGAATCTACAGAGTTCCACTCTCCATCTTTGAAATGCATGATAGAAAATTCTGTGCTAACTGGTACCACTGCCTCGTTTGTTACATTGAACTTACCTACACGCTGAAATCTAACTTTCTCTGCTGAGTCGTCTGAAGTAAACAATATTCTGACAAAAGCATCGCCTATAGCACTACCACCATCAACAAGATGTTCACGTATTTCTTGAACCTGTAAGTTGTTAAGAATCGGACTCGCAGTATATTTGTTACCTAGGTGCATCTCCGAATCGTAGAGGCACCAAGTTATGGCATTGAGCACATTTGTTTTACCTACACCATTCTTGGCATAGATTATATGTAGGTCATTCTGTTCTGCAGCACATGAAAACTTAAATTGCAGATTTCTGTACTGTCGGAAATTCTGAATATCTATACTCTCTATTCGCATACGGCTAAACTGATTTCATGATTTTTTCAATTATTCTCTTACCTTGACGACCCTCCTCAATACCAGAGAGCACATTCTCGATATTTTGTTTCATAGCGATATCAGACTTAGTCTTTTCCGCTATCTTTATGCGTATCTTTTTATTAATTGCCATACTAATCTAAAGTATTTATTATTTTTAGTGCATCTATTGAATTTATTGCATTCTCAGCTATTTCTCTAAGGCGAATTTGTTCCTTAGCTCTAATCTTACGTTCGAGTTCAGCCACATCATCATCGAGACCTGCTATTGTATCTACACATATGTCATATAGGTTCGCAAACTTTTTATCAGGTGCTTGTCTAATGATACGACCGATACGTTGAACATACTCGCGTGGATTAGTACTTGATGCCATTAGAATGCCTACATCAGCCGTTGGAATATCAATGCCTTCGTCCATACATTTTATTGCAACGAGAGCTTTATAGACTCCTGCTTTAAATTTGGCTATTATAGTTTCACGCTCAGACTTATTATTATATCTGCGTTCAGGCTTAGTGCCCTCTTTTTCAGTTAGCTTATGAGAGATAACACCTCGTTCATTTAATATACCTAAAACGCTCTGTATCTGCTGTGGAGAAACAAATATTATGAGATTTTGTATGCCACCTTTAGCATCTAGTTCATCCAAGATACGTTCAAGTTCTTCATATTTGCTTTCTGCATTCTTAATAATATTTGCACGCTTCTCCATTAAGCGTTCAAGACGTAGAGCTGCATCAGCATCATGATCCTTCATTCGCCATATCTTACTTATACGATTTGAAACTGATTGGTACTCCTTCGTTTCATCACCATTAAGCCTAACTGTCGAAATAAGGTAGTTATAGTTAACAAGAAAGTGCTTCCCGGTCATGGGGTTATACTCTGTTAACGCATCTTTGATGGTAAACTCGAAGTTCGCATTGCCATAATAGTCTACAAGTCTTGCTGTTCCTGAATCATCAAACCAACGACTAGGAGTTGCACTCAAACCTATTCTATATTTATAAATATCTAATAGTGCATTTTGTAGCTTCCGTGCTCCAAGCCAATGAGTTTCGTCACCCACAAACAAAACTTCAGTGTCGGGGTGTAGACAGGTTGTAAAAGCTCCTATAAATTTCTCTGATGAAGCCGTAATATGTGTCGTGTAGAATACACAATGATCAGCTAGTCCAGCTCCATTTTTATATAATAACTTTGTCAGAAGTCCCTCCCAGTTAACTACAGAACCATCAACGACATCACTCTCATCGAAGCATAAGCCCAGGGCATCTACCTCCTCTTTCCATTGCTTTGACAATGTATTTTGAGGTGTTGATATAATGGTAATTAACTTCTTTCGAGTTTGATTTAAGTACTTAATACCAGCAATGGCCGTACGTGTTTTTCCTGTACCTGTTGCCATTTCAAATAACAAACGGTAGCTATTTTCTTTCCATTTATTAAGTGCATCAGCTTGGTAGAAAAACAATTTCTTGTCTTGTTTAAAATTAAAGTTCTTGAGTTTAAGTGTACGGTACTTCCTCAAAGAAATACTCTCAGTTTTGAAATCTGAAGAGTAACGTACGATATCTGCCTTCACTGCACTTGGAAGATTGAATACCTTCACATTCTTACGCTCTCCGTTCCAAATTTCGTCAAAGCGCTGTTTGTCACGCAGATAATAATCATGTGATTCAGACCATTCTTTAAAAACTTTAAACTCTTCGTCGTTGTTTACCCATGCTGCGGCAGTCTCGTTTATTGAGCCACTAAATGAAAGTTCATTGCCGTCTTTATCACGTAGTATGCCAACCTTCTGGTGAAACAATCCTTTTTCCGAGATTGTTTCGTTATCACAGATCGAGCCATCTTCATTGAAAACGATGGCAAGCTTCATTTCCAGTAAGCCATTTGCCAACATCCATCCAAGGGCCTTTACATGATTTTTTTCAAACTCTACCTCTAGGTTGTCTTTATCAATACCAAAATCTCTAAGAGTGAGTTCGCTACTGTCTTCAGCTATTTTTTTGATGACTTCAAGGTCGTCGCTATTCAAACGAGGGCTTGTAATGAGTCGCATCTTTCCACCATTCTGAATAAAGTCAGAAAGCCCACGAGCTGCAACAGCCATGGACGAAGATGCAAAGAAACCAGCAATGCGGTCATAGAGGACTGATGCACCTAAAACAGGAACATAATAGTCCTCTATGATATCGTCAACACCCGACTCATAGCAAGGTTTGATATTTAGCTCCTTAAAGTTCATAATCTATAGACTCTTTTGCCGTTTCAATTATGAGATTAACGTTAGGACGTCTTCTAACTTGAGTTGTCTTCGATAGAATGGACAATATCTCTTCGCGTGTTTCATCTGTAGCTCCCGCCATAAAATAATTCTGAACGTAAGGGATATACAGACATAGTTTTGGAATAATAGCCTTCATATCTCGCTCCTTTAGTTTTATAAAGTTTGATCCCAATGCATTTGCATTTGCTCTGCATTTTGCGAATCTACACAATCCTAATTGAGCAGCTGTCTTCATATGGTTTTCGCCATATTTTTTATCAGCAACCTCTTTGCGTTTATCCGAACGAAGCATATAGCCCATCTGATTATAGTCAACATCTGTCTTGCCACAATTAGCGAGTAAGTATGGAACACTATAATATGCGTCCTTGAAGTCACTAAACTGTGATGGGTCAGCCTTTGTTATTTCGTATGGCTTAAAGTCATCTTTGATAATTTCAAGTATCTCACTACACTTATATTTCTTCAGCACTTCGAGCAGAAGCTTACTCTTATTATCATCTTCAAGCAAACTATCATCTGCATGAGTAAAGAATGCCTTTAACAGAACACGCTCATTTATTGGATTATCAATAACGTCATTCCAATACGCTTCATCCATTGTGTACTTATTTTCATCCATAACAATTTCAGTATCTCGTTCCCAAAGTGTAGAATCAATCATCTGTTTAAATGATAGATTGAAGAAACTCAAGAAGATCTCTTTATGCTCTTTAAATCTGTTTAGAAAGTCAAAAATAGACTTCAATGGAGTCGTCATAGTTACGTCGTTATAGTAACCATTATTGTAATCCCCCATGAATTCTTCGTATGTTTTTAGTCTATCATGCTTAATGCCAAGAGTATGTTCCTCCCAATATGTCTGATTTTTATAGCAGAATTGCCAAAATGATAGACTTCGATAGAATCCTGGCTGATTACACCATCTAGCTATCTGTACATAAATATTTGGCATAGGAGCTTTCTTATAATCTTCATGACGCATGATGTAACCAAGGCATCCATAGCGCATCAGTACTGTAATACGCATGAATATCTCTGCAATGTCAAGCTGGAATCTCTTATCATCGTGTGGTGTTTGTTGGAATCCACAAAAGACATAAAACTTTGTTTCTCTCTTTGGACAATAGAACTTCCAAATCTTCAATGCTTTTTCGATAAGTTTTCTATCAAACCAGTTATCAAAGGCAAAGATAAAGTCCCCATGATAGTTTGCACTAGCCAATTTCTTCGCCATATCTTCGCCTCGTTTATTTTGAGCAAGAAGACGTTCGTCTAGGCCTTGTCTGAATTGGAAAGGCCTGCCTGTTGCAATCAGTTCATCAAGCAAAGGTTCCCAATAAGGTGATGCCAAAAAATTATCATCCCAAAGATAAATGAAAGGTCTCTTCAACTTTCCATTTTCATCTCGTTCCTCGTCAAGGAAGTCTTTAAGGTTAGAATATGGCATTACCTTACGCTCAAGTTTGTTTACGCAAAACGGACATTTACGAAAACAACCGCGAGTAAGGAAACCGATAGAATATTCTTTATAATCCTTGTAGTATGAAGCTGATGATTTTATGTTCTCCATTATACCCACAAACTCATCATAAAGATGATATTCAGGCATCTGGGTACGCATATCTATACCTTGTGTTCCCAATTTATTAGTAAAGATATTGAAAAATTCATCTTTTTCCAATCTTTCCATATCTTCTGCACGTTTCTCGGCAAAACCTTGTTCTACCGAGAGATTCGCATAGCTTCCCGTTCCACCAATACGTACACGTTTTTTTAGTTTTTTATCGGATATAAGAACAGAAAGAAGCAAAGGTGGATCGTCATAGGTAAATGAGAATACAACTGAAACATAGATATGATCAAGTTGCATCAAATCCTCAAACTTACTTTCGTTTGTAAGCAATTCATATGTACTCACCTCATCTTGATTTATGGCGTCACTCTTTCGTACAAAGCCATTGTCGCGAAAGAAACCAGCTATCTTCAGTAAGGCAAGATTTGGGTGACGCGTACCATTGCAAAGTAAGTCCGCATCAACTAATCCTATTTTATATATTTTCTTTTTAGCCATATATTATATTGCTGTAATCCACTTTGGGTAAACAAATCAATACGTCATAATCCGCTAATAGGAGAATGTCGTTTTCATTTGACCACCCAGCTAATTCTTCATAACCTTCATCAATAGCAAATTCACGTCTGACAACACGTACGCATGGAGACTCAGAAACAACCTTCTTTATGAATGGTAGAGTTTCTTCATCCGCCACACTTAGCAATTCATCTTCTTGATACACCACCTCACGTTCTTTAAAACGCGTGACAATCTGGCGTATTTGGAATTTGGTTAATTCAAAATTGTTATTATTTTGCAGCATAATGTTCCTTTATCATATCATACGGATTCATAACATCCAGTTCCATATTACTATTTAAGAGTGCTCTTACATCTGTGTTTAGAGCATCAGCGATTACGAATAACTGCTCGATAGATGGCTGCATTTTATTGTTCGCCCACCTACAAACAGTAGCTTCAGTTTTCCCAATTTTCAAAGCAAGCCATTTATTAGTAAGCCGCTTTTCAGCAAGGACTACTTTTATTCGATTGAACACTTTTCTCTCCATAAATAAAATTATTATACTATTACATCGCAAAATTAACAAATTAAGTCAAGATTCGTGCAGAAATGGAAAGAAATCTACGAAAACAGGACGTAAATAGCCTCGTTTTTGCTGTATTTTATGTTCTACTACACAAAATTTAGCGAAAACTCATTGAAATTAAACTGAGAATACAACTCGTTTCGTAAGGAGGGGATATCGTTTTCTTATTTTCATTTTAATAAATAATTATTCAATACTCAATAATAAATATTTAGCTCAGACTAAAAATACAAATATAGCTACATATTTTAATTTAATAAGAACAAATGCATACACATTTATAGAAAAAAATTAATTCATAAATAAAGAGTAATAATAGCCCCCCCGAGCGAAACAATCCCCACCCTCAAAAAATCTCCCGCCAATAAATAAAAAAACAACTAGACATTTCAACCAATACAACCTTATATATTTTCAAAACATATAGTATAAATTTTGAGAAATAAAGTTACCTTTGCGCCCTTTATTAACCAAAATAAATTTAATGCTACGAGAAAGAACTATCAAGATTCACGAAAAGGAGTATCTGACTGATGCGTTGAAGCGCGAAGGTTTTGCGGCTCTTCCTACTAATTGTGTAATTAACAAGGTACTTCCGGGACTGGGGGCTACTTACTGCGAACTTACCTCACCACGAAAGTCTATCATCATTGAACCAAATGTGCCGGTTATTGTGGATAAAGCAAAGAAGCACAAGCATACGCTGGCTGTTCACAAAGGGGTAATGGTGCAACATATAACAGATTTCCTTGAAAAGAACGGGAAGCAACATTACAAGATTCTCACCACTCCGGAGAGCTTCCAGAAGATAAAAGAGGCTATGGAGGCGCTGCAGATTGATATGTACAGCGAATGTTTTATGTTGTTTGATGAGTGCGAGAAGCTGGTGCAGGATGTTGATTACCGCAATACTATTCGCGAACCGATGAATGATTTCTTCCTTTTCGAATCGAAAGCAATGGTTTCTGCTACTCCGATTGTTGCCAATGATGAGCGATTTGTGAATCATGGTTTCAGGATGCTACGCATTGAGCCTGCTTACCAGTACAAAAAGAAGATGCAGCTTATCACAACAAATAATATCTGCGAATCGCTTTCTGAATTACTGGGACGAATAAGGCTGAACAACAGATCTCGGGTATGTATCTTTGTGAATTCTATTGATACCATTGATTCATTGTTTATTGATATCCCTGATATTCAGGATTCTTATACTTTCTGCAGTGAGGAAGGAACTTTTAAGCTGTGGAAGGCAGGTAAAAGAAAGAAGTCGACTATGATTGACGAACTGATGCCGTTTAACTTCTTTACAAGTCGTTTCTTCTCGGCTGTTGATATCATGTCGGACGTTGCCCCGCATGTGATTATGATTTCGGATATGTACGGTGCTCCACAATCCGCTATCGATCCTAAAACGGAAGCAATACAGATATACGGAAGATTCAGAAAAGGGGTTCGGAGCTTTACTCACATCTGCAGTATTCGTCCCAGTCTTGATTACAAGAGCGAAAAAGAGATTGACAGTTGGCTGGAAGGTGCCGGGAAAGTGTACAATAACTGGAAGCTGAGTTTAAAAAGTACTTCCAATGATGGTGAACGTACTCTGCTAAGAGAGGCAATGCTCAATAACAGCTACCTTCCTTATCTGGACGACAAGGGAAACCCTGATCCTTTTCTGATTGCCAATCTTTATGAGGCAGAGAAGGTAAAGTCACTCTACACCTATCCTTCTAATCTTTACGAAGCTTATAAAAGTTCTCATTTCTTTGATGTGGATATAGCTCAGGAGCAACATCTGTTCAGTGATGACGACCGACTTGCTTTGCATCGTCAACGTACCCGCAAGGGACGTTTTGCTGTGCTGCTTATGCGGTTCGAAGCGCTAGAAAAGCTAAGAATGAATCCTGCTGAGAAATCACAGAAAAAATACCAGCATTTACTGTCACGATTAATATCCAGCAAGGAGGACAGAACTCTTTACGAATGTTACGAGAAAATGGGTAGTGGTTATATCCGCGAGAAAATTGATTATAACCTGAAAGCAATGGAACGCTCTATTGACAAGGTTAACGATAATATAATCAAGAACTCCGGCCCTATGAGAAAGTCTATCCACAGGATGTTTGATGAAAGTACGCTTTATTCGAAAGGTGAAATAAGTGCCATTCTTACTCAGGCTTACAAGCGAAAAGGATTATTTGTTAATAAATCTATATCGAGCACAGAAATTAAGCGTTGGTATGACATAGAAACGGTCCGTGGGCATGGTTTCGACCAAATTAAACTGCTGAAAAAGAGGTATTAAACACTTTTTAACTCTAAAATCAATCTAAAAACAGTAAAAAGCGGAATAGTTTTCCGTCTTACCATTTTACTTTTCAAGATAACATTCTGATTACTAGGCGCGGGCATTTTTGTTTCACCCCGTAAGAAAACAAAAAAATAGCATAGTTGCCCGCGCACTAAAATATTACTTATTTGAGCACTGAAATAAAAAAAGTCCAGGTCTAATCCACAAGACCCGGACTTTTTCAATTTAATTCTCAGATAATCCTAGTATCCTGGATTCTGATATTCAGCGCCATTCTTTATCACATCAGTAAATGATTGTGGAATTGGACGAACTTTATAGTAATCGTCATTGAAGTAAGCTCCAACATCAGGATTTGTCTCAGTAAGATAAGCTTTACTCAACTTACCTGTACGCTTCAAATCATAGAAACGAGTGTACTCTCCGGCCAACTCTCTTGCACGTTCATCAAGGATTGTCTGAATAGTTACACTACCTTGAATATCGGCTGCACCGGCTCTTTTACGTACTTTATTGATATAAGCTGCAGCTCCCGAACCTCCATTGAGATACAAATCAGCTTCGGCTGCTATCAGGTATATTTCGGCCATACGCATTGTTATTGCCGAAGCATCACATGCGAAACGGTTCTTTGAAGCACTGATTACAGTAAAGTTGCTTGAGTTGAATTTATTTAGTGATGGATAGAAGAAGTAGAACGGATTCTCAACTGTTGTTCCATCGTTAAGACGAGTATACTTCATTTTCACAGTATCAGCATTGCTATACAAATCATTGTAATCAATAATCAGGTAAGGAACACTTAGTTTCTTTGATACAAGGTCATTGTATGCAGCCTCCTGAGGACGAACAAATTTAATAGCCACGTCACCTACGTTCACTTTTGATAAAGAAGTAACATCGGCTGTGCGGTCATACATCTTCAGGTTATCTGCTGTCCATTGATATGCATTGTTTGCAGTCCATTCTGTCTGGAAGAATGCAGCATAACGAGGGTCTAGAGTATTATCTTCATTAACAAATACATCCAGCAAATATTTAGAAGGCATAAACAAACCATCAGAATAACGTCCTATTTCTGTTTCGTGTCCTTTGTAAAGAATAGCTGGGAATTTGGCTACATTTCCATAGAATAACTGGTAATCCTGATTATGTTGCCACAAGTTTGTACTACCTCCGGCCTGTGAGAAAGCTACAGAATATAATGATTCCTTATTCTCCAGATTGTTTGCATTTGCAAATACCTGATTAATTGTAGGATACATATAAGTAGCATACTTTGCGCCACCTGATTCACAGTCGGCTATCAATTCTTTACTGGTATCAAGCGCTTTTTGAATGAACTCTGTTGAACCATATTCTTTTGTCTGTAAGCAAGCTTTTGCCAAAAGTCCCATTGCAGATTTACGCAATGCTCTTCCTTCTTCGCCCGGACGAGATATAGGAAGCCACTTAGCGGCAAACTCAAGATCTGGGATAATGGTAGTTTTATATATTTCAAGCGGCTCAGTTTTTGTTGGAGATAAATCTACCCCTGAAGGTAATGTTGTGTTCAAAGTTACAGCACCAAACTGTTCTACCAGAAAATAGTAGTAAAGCGCTCTCATATAATGAGCTTCTGCTACTAAAGCATTCTTTTCGTCAGTACTCTTGAAATCTGTTACGTTGTCTACGCTCTCAATACACAGATTACATGCTCCAATACCATCATAAGCACCATTCCACTGATCTTTTGCATTATTTAATGAGATCTGTGCTCCCTGACCATATTTGAAATAACCTTCGTAGGTTTTTGCATTCTGGCGGGAAGTCCAAAGGTCGGTTCCTGCTTCAGTAAGGAACATCATTCCGTTTTTACCGTAGAAATAACGTTGAAGACTGAAATAACAGTTATTGATAGCTTGTTGATAACCTGCTTTCTGAGATATCAGAATATTCATGGTAGAACCAGAAGGGTTTACTTCATCTAAAGAACAAGATGAGACCCCCACACTTGCCGCAAGGATAGTTGACAGCAAGATTTTATTATATTTATTAAGCTTATTGAATTTCATGTTTTACTTAATTTTAGAATGTTACATTTACACCAAATACAAATTCTTTTGTCAAAGGGAAGTTATCAGATCCTTCACGTTCAGGATCCTGTCCTTTCATTTGTTTGTCGAATGCAAAAATAAATGGATTATATGCTGTTGCATATACGCGAAGTTTCTCCATGTGTGCACTCTTCAATAAAGATTTTGGTAAAGTATAACCTAATGTAATATTCTTAATCTTGATAAAAGAACCATCTCTCAGAGCTAAAGAACCCCAGCCATAATACTGTGATGTTGAACTGTGAATTCCCGGACGAGGCAAATATGCACCCTGGTTTTCAGGAGTCCAGTAACTAATGCCTGAAGGAGAATTTTCAAGACTGGTAGTTGGATTGTATCTTGTTATCAAATCGCTCTGTAACATCTGTCCGCAACGAGCCATCACAAAAATGCTAGCATCGAAATTACGGTATGTAAAGTTATTCTGGAAACCTAAGTACCAGTCAGGATTCTTTGAACCTAAATACATCTTGTCTTTTTCGCTGTATTTATGAACACCGTTATCACTAACATCGTTTCCATCAACATCTTTAGTTATGATAGGATTGGTAGCCAGTTTTATATCTCCCGGAACACAACCGTACAATTTAGCCTCATCGGTTTCTGCTTCAGACCATATTCCTAAGTATTTATAATTATAGAATGCTCTGATTGGTTTTCCTTTGAATAAAGATTCTGCAATAATATCCCCGTCAGGTAACTTCACAATCTTTTCTTTGTTAACTGTTAAAGTAGTAACAGTAGACCATGTGAAATCCTTTGCAACGATATTCTGTGTATTAAGCATCACTTCAAGGTTCTTGTTATTGGTTTCACCAATATTCTGCCATGTATTGATTGGAGAGCCCCACATTGTAACACCGGCGGTAATAGGCAAAGTACGTTTAAACAACAAACCTTTTGTATTTGTGTTAGACAAGTCAACGGCAAGATTAATACGCCCGTTCAGGAAGCTTGCATCAACACCAATGTTTGTATTATACGATTTTTCCCAGCCAATTGATGGATTACCGTAAGGTGCGCTAAACTGTACAACAGGAGCAGCCTTAGATCCAAATACTACAGGAGTAAGGAATGTATATACTGCTGTGTTAGAAGAATAAGCTCCCATACCACCTGAGTTACCGGTAATACCGTAACCTATTCTTAATTTCAGGTTAGACAACCAGTCCTGACTTTTTTCCATAAAAGACTCGTCGCTGATGCGCCATGCAAAAGCTGCTGCAGGGAATGAATCCCACTTACTGCCAACTGCTAAATGAGATACTCCATCCCAACGATTAGACAAAGTAACGATATAACGTCCTTTGAAGTTGTAGTTTAAACGAGCTGCATAAGACATGGACTGTGTTTGTTTGAAATCGGAATCCAGACTTTGTTTCTGTGTTCCTGCTGACAGTTTCCAGAAAGACTGACTGGTTAATTGTTGTCCCTGAGCTGCAGCATAACTATATTCTGTTTGGTTTTTAGACCAGGAAGTAACACCTGTCAACCCAAATTCATGATCTTTTGCTATTTTAAAGTTATAGTTTAAGATGTTCTCCCATTTATAACCGTAAGTAGCATTATTGGCAATAGAAGCCAAAGGTTTGTTATATCCAGCTGTAATATTAGCTATAGACAGCGGACCAAAGAACATTCCTGTACGTGAATTGTTAACAGTTGTTCCCAATACTGATTTGAAAGAAACTCCTTTTACCGGAGTAAGCTCCAAAGTTCCGTTTGCAGTAATGTATGTACCTCTGGTATTATTTACATATTGACCATCAATTTCATCCGACATAGGATTCTGCTGACTTGTAAGATATTCCGGATTGATTGAGCCATCTTCTTTATATGCCTCTCCAAGTGGAACAAAAGTCAAAGCATTGACAAACACACTTTGGTTACGTTTATTTTGATCTGTATATGTAATGTTTGTGTTGAAGCCTGCCTTTGCCCAACTAGAAAGCTTTTGATCTAAATTTAGTCTCAAGCCATAACGTAAACGATCATCACCTTTAAGTAAGCCTTGCTCATCATTATAGTTTATAGATGCAAATACCTGAGTCTTATCAGTACCTCCGGTTATTGATAAATTATAATTCTGATTGATTGATGCTTTACCTATCACTTCGTCTACGAAATCAATCCATTGTCCATTATCATAAGCAGTTTGCACTTTAGGATCTGTAAAAATGGATGAGGTAAATTCCGGATAAGAACCATGCGCTCCTCTATATGCTTCTTTTTTAAGATTCATATATTCATCACCAGTCATTCCCGATGGATATTTTGCAAAACCGGATACTCCGACATAAGCATCAAGATTTACTGTAGTTTTACCCTGAACACCTTTCTTTGTAGTGATTATAACAACACCATTAGCTCCTGCAGAACCATAAATAGCTGTTGATGATGCATCTTTTAGCACCTCAATAGATTCGATGTCTGATGGATTTATCTGATTGTAACTTCCAGCAATACCGTCAATGATAAATAATGGAGAGTTATCTCCATAAATTGAACGGGTACCACGCAACTGGATATTTACGTCAGCACCTGCCTGACCAGATGACTTTACAATATCCAAACCTGCAACCTTACCTTGTAATGCTTCCATAGCGTTACTTGTTGGGGCAACTGTAATATCAGCCGACTTTATAGAAGTAATAGCTCCGGTTAAATCACGCTTTTTCATTGTTCCATAACCAATTACTACAACCTCATCAAGATTTTGTGTAGTCGGCTCCATCTTAATCTCCAAATCCTTACCGTTACCTACTGTAACAGTCATAGCTTTATAACCAATGTAGGTTAATGCTATAAGATTCTTGCCGGAGGGTAAGTTCAAGGTAAAGTTTCCATCAATATCAGTAATAGCACCTACGGTAGTACCTTTTACTAATACAGAAACCCCTGTCAATGTTTCTCCTGTTTTCTCATCAACTACTTTTCCTTTGATTGTTTTAGCTTGTGTAATAGTCTGAAGCGAACTCACACTCTTTTGCGAATTTCCTGCATAAGTTGAAGGCAATGCAGACATACATAGAACTGCCGATAGTCCAAAAACCAAATGGGTACGTCTAAAACGATAACCCAAGACGTCCATTGGTGGACACACTTTTTCTTTCTTGTTTTTCATTCTTTTGTTAGTTAATAACTACTAGTAAAACATTTATGTTTTATTTTCAACAATAGTATATTTTCACATATCTACTGTTGTATTAACATGACGGGGCGTCTAACTAACTGTACTCAGTTTCTGGATTAATAGAACAAGAATACATCCATAAAAAAGCATTAAGACATCATTCAATGAGTATTTGAACAATGTCTTAATGCTTATATAATTCCTTTTGCACAAAAAGGATTTAACAAATAGAACTATTTTTTTAGTGCAGGCCATTGTCCGTTGACAATAGGCACTTCTTTTAATTGTTTTGGATCAATCTTCATGTATTTAATACGTTGGCGTCTCCAGGTATAAATAGCATGAATATAACCGTCGTTACCTTGTATTATTGAAGGATAAGAGTATTGACCTATAGGTGAATCTTCAAGAACAAGTGAAGCAAACCATTTTTTCCCGTCTTTTGATACGGCGATGTTAAGTGGCGTACGTGCCCCTTTCTTTGCCCCTTCGGGTGTTTTAACGTGATTATAGATCAACACCTGACGGCCATCTTTCAATGTAACCGCATCGGTTCCCGAGTTATTGTTAGGAAGATCAATCAACTTCATCTCACTCCAGGTTTCGCCCCCATCTTTCGACCACGCTTCGGCTATTGCGCTGTTGCGGGTACGGCAAAGAATCTGTAACGATCCGTCTTTATGGAATAAAATACTAGGCTGAATGGCATTGATTGTCTTTCCATCATTGATAGGTTGTGTTTCACTCCATGTTTTACCTTTATCTTCTGTAGATTCAAAATGAACTTTCCATCCGTCTCCTTCAGTACTTGTAGGACAAACTAACTTATTACCTATCATTACAGGTTTGTTTTTAATCGGTCCAAGGATATTCTTCGGTAGCTCTTCGCGTTGTGTCCATGTTTTTCCTCCATCATAAGAGCGAATAAGGTAACCGGTCCAGTCGCCCACATTCTTTCCAATCTTAAAGAATAACAAGAGTTCACCTCCGGGTACCTGAAAAAGTACCGGGTTATAGCATGCTTTACGCAATGTATCACTCATTATACCATCTGCCACCTTTTGAGGAGCAGTCCATCCTTCAGCTGTTTTTCTGCACACCCAGATGCAAACATCAGGATTTCCTTCCTTTGTTCCTCCAAAGAATGAAGCAACAAGTCCAGTTGGAGTGTCGGCTATTGTAGCAGCATGCGCTGATGGAAATGAAGCTTTTTCGTAAAGGAACTCATCTTCTACAATACCTTTTCTCCATGCGCCTAGACCTACATTCATATCAACACTGAATGAATAATTGCCCGAACCAACTTCCCAACAAGTAAAGTTTCCTTCTTTTCCTAGATATTTCACTCCTTTGGCTTTTGCTACAGGAATACCACCCTCTTTTATCATTGCTTTATCCGAAGGTAAGTAAACAATGGCAGTTGTATTGGCAGGAATAGTAATATTCCAATCCAAATGTTTCAGATTCTTTTTCCATTTGCTCACTACTTTTCCGTAAGGAGTCATATAAGAAGCATCGACATCACTCAGATCCTGAATCTCAAAATTAGGCTTCATGATAATCTTCTTAAAGCCTGCTTCCTTTTCATCGGTTTTGATTCCGGCCATATTCTCATAGAAGAATGGAATAAGGTCGCCAAGAAGCATTACGTGATTCTTTGAGTTCATCTTTGGTCCGGCGGTATCACCGTTCCATAATTCCCAGATTGTAGTCGCTCCCTTTTTAACCATATATCCCCAACTTGGGTATGTATCGTTAGAAGCCAACAGATATGCCACATCAGCACGTCCCATCTTGCACAATTCGCGCATAATCCATTGCGAACCGACTAATCCAGTACAAATATGTCCATTGCTTCCAACCATAACCTTATCAACAATCTGCTTGCTTACTTTTTCAACCATATTATCGGGAACCATGCCAAATGCTAATGGAAGTAAGTTGGATGTTGCCGAGTTATTTCCGTAGAACAAGCTATCGGTATTGAAATATTTCTTGTTGAAGGCATCTTTTACATTAGCAGCAATTGCATCAAACTCTTTTGCATCTTCAGTCTTATTCTGCAATGTTGCAAACTTACTCATCAAAGCAAGCATTTTATAGTAATAAGCTGTAGAAACCAACAGTCCGTCTGTCTGACGCTTCGGGTCTTTTGAGTGAATCAGTTCAGGAGATTCAGGTGGAACACACCAGTCGCCATATTCATCACGAGTCATAATACCCTCTCTCAGGTATTCCTTTTTCATGTGATCCATCCACTTTTTCATTGCATCATAGTTCTTCACGATAGGCTGAATATTTCCAAACTGTGAATAAACCATATCAGATGATAAAAGGAATACGGAAGGCCATGTTATATTATCTGTGTAATAGTTCAGATAAGAAGGTGCCACATCTGGAATGCAACCATCTTCACGTTGCGCATCGCGGATATCGTCCATCCACTTACTGTAAAGCTGTCCGTTTTCCATTACAAAGCTTTCGCCAAGAGAGCCTACAGCTCGGTCGCCCAACCAAGGCTGACGTTCGTTTCTCTGCGGACAGTCAACAGGCATTCCTTTGTAATTGCTACGAATTCCCCAGAAAGCATTTTTGTATATCTGATTAATGATAGGATCAGTGCAGCTGAATGAACCGAGTGTTTCCATTTCATCATTAACAACTTCGCCAACAAACTGATCTAATGAAGGCTTGTATTTGTATCCGGTTATCTCTACATATTGGAAACCATTATATACAAATTTAGGTGCCCACTCTTCTGTTCCTTGTCCTTTCAGGATATAAAGATTAGTAACCTTTGCATCTCTGAGAGGCTCCATATAAAGTTCGCCATTCTTCTGAAGAACTTCAGCAAAACGCAGGCGGATAGTATCACCGGCATTACCTTTCACTTTTATTCTTAACCATCCGGCCATGTTCTGTCCCATGTCGAGAATGTATCTCTTGCCGGGAAGTTCTGTAATAGAAACAGGGTGGATTTTATCTACAACCTTCATTCCTGCAGTCATTTCAGCACGAAGTGTTCCCGAAGGAAGGGTTACACGTTGTGCCGAGTCCCATGAAGAATCATTGAATCCCGGTTCTGTCCAGTTTCCAAGCTCTTTGCGGGCATCATACACCTCACCGTCATATTCGTTATTGCTACGAATAGGACCATCTGCATTAATTTTCCATGAAGTATCACTTCCAACTACATCTTTTGATCCGTCGGTATATTCCATTATAAGTACCAAACGTACTTTTGGAAAGCCAAATGTAGGGATTTTATAGTTCTTGAAATTCTGACGCATAGTATAGAAACGTCCGTTACCAAGAGTAACACCCATTGCGTTTGCTTTATCTTTCAACAAAGCTGTAACGTCGTAACTATTATAAAGAGTAGTCTTTCTGTAATCGGTTGGTGCAGGTGCAAGAACACGGTCACCAACTTTCTGACCATTAATATACAATTCATATAATCCTAACCCGGAAATATGAACAGTAGCATGCGCTATTTTCTTCTTTGGAGTAAACTCCTTACGAAGATAACGGGCAGACATACGTGAAAACTGAGTATCAGAATCCCATGGCATAAGTTTATCCTTGCCAATCCACTGAGCTTTCCAGTCATTCTGTGAAAGTAATCCCATGCTCCATTGAGCAGGCGTGCTCCAGGAAGATTCTCCGGCATTAGTAGTAACCTTTACTTTCCAGAAATAACGTCCATTACTTTTTAACGGCTGTCCGGCATAACTCACCCATTGAGACTGGGAAGACTTAACAATGCCGGAGTTCCATACATCTCCTTCACCGGCATTTAGTTTTTGCAGCGACGAGGCAACTAATATCTGGTAAGAAAGCTGAGTCACCCCTCTATCGGAAGAAGAAATGCGCCAGCTTATCCGTGGAGACTCTGTATCAATTCCCACAGGATTGTTCAGCATCTCGCAACGCAGACTGTTTATGCTTACTCCGGCATAAGCCGCTACTTTCAGAGAAAGCAGACAAACGAGTAACAAAAAGATTTTTTTCTTCGGCATTGTTATCGAATTATTTTATTGATTACTTATTCCATTTTTCCTGTGCATCAGGAAGAGAAGTCCAATCCTGTTTCACGTATTCTTTAGAAGCATCAGTCACAATAAGAACCATATCATTACCTGCACGATATCCGCTGTCGTTAATAAATTCGGTAACTTTATTATCAAATTCGCCAATATATTCCAACTGTCCGTTTACAGGACTATACCACCATGCTTTTTTCTTTGCTCCGGAGATTTTTGTCAAATCAATCTGAGCAGGACGGTTTGTATAATTATAAACCAACAGGTAATCTTTTCCACGAGTACCAATGATTCTTTCGTAACGTTCACCGTTTGTTCCGGCAATAACAGACTGATCTGGAACTCTATCAAAGAATGGAAAAGTAAGCATCAGGTTCTTTAAATAGTTCATCTGGTTCATTCCCGGATCTTTCAATGCATCATACCATGGTTTAGTAGCACCGTAAGCTCCCCCTACTCCATTCTTCAACATCTGCATAATTGAATTATGTCCGTAAGTATGTCCGAATGAACCGGCAAAAACTGACCAGTATGCATAACGACGAATATCATTAGCATTCCATAAAGGTTGTGTGGTATCATGCAACCCCTGAGGAATTTCTTCGTAAACAGGTTCACCATCAATAGTTGGTTTCAAAGGCTTCATAGCAAAGCTCTTTTCTACATAGCGCCAGTTATCCTCTTCTGTATTTTCCTGAATGGTATAATCTCCATCACCAAATCGTTGACCGTAACGACGGTGACCTGACTGGAACATATTAAAGTCTAACCACTTTTCATTATTAAACCAAACTGCAGAAGTAGTTCTTCCTCTTGGATGGAAAGTCATCAGGTGATTTTCATCATTAGTTTTTATAGAATTGGCAAGTGTATTCCATACAGTTGGCTTCACATCACCACGAATATCTCCTCCGATAAACCAAACAATATTAGGATTATTCTTATAGCGATCTGCAAGGAATTTACCATAAACCTGAGCATCTTTTTCTGTTACCAGTCCTTTACTAACAGGAGTTCCCCAAAGGCAAACCATCCCTACATAAATACCTTTCTTCTCGGCAGTACGAACAATATAATCTATATGATCCCAGTAACCATATACACCTTTCTTATCAATATTCTTAAAATTAAAGCCATCAGGCAAAGCCCATTGACCATAAGTATTCATTTCAGGCATAGTATGCATCAACATAATCTGAACCATATTAAAGCCTTTCTTGCTGCATTGTTCAAGATAGTATTCCACTTCATCACGATCAAGACGTGCAGGCATAAGCCAACCGGTATCACCTAACCAGAAGAACGGAGTTCCGTTTGTGTGTTTCAGGTAACGTCCGCTTTCATCAACCATCAATTTCCCGTTATTCCAGGGAATATAAGTCTTAGCCACTTTTTTCTGTGCCTGAACGTTGCCACAGATTCCCAAAAGGAACAAACATGCCATTGCAATAAACTTGCTTCTTTTCATCATTATTGTTTATTTTTTATAGATTACGTATTCTTTTCCTGGTTTTGTATTCAGATCATACAAATAAGTGTTCTTTATACTGAGTCCTGTAAGTTTGGTTGCGTCCTTAACCAAAGGTGCTGCAACAGAATGTACTGTATAAAGCGTATTTGAATTCTCGCCTTTGGCTTTTTTCAATCCATTACCTTTTAACGGAGTAAGTGAACGTAAACGACAATTGCCTCCTATATGAGACTTGACAATAACTTTGTCTACCTCTCCATTCTTCCAACTAAGGCTAAGTTCAAATCCACCACGGGCAACCAGTCCGTTTATATGTCCTTCTTTCCATAATGAAGGCAACGCTGGAAGGAGATAGATGAAACCATCATAACTCTGCATCAACATTTCTGCAATTCCGGCAGCACAACCAAAGTTTCCATCAATCTGGAAAGGTGGATGAGCATCGAACAAGTTTGGATAGGTCCCTCCCTTTTTCTTTTCATTGCGAACCAATGAAAGTTGATTTGTTATAAGCTTATATGCATGATCTCCATCGAGTAAACGAGCCCATAAGCAAACTTTCCATCCCATTGACCAACCTGTAGATGGATCGCCACGATGTATCAGTGATGTGCGGGCAGCCTCAAATAATTCAGGTGTGCGGTAAGGAGATATCTGATTACTTGGGAATAATCCGTAAAGATGTGACACATGACGATGAATATCCTGTGGATCGTCCCAATCGTTCATCCATTCCTGTAATTGTCCCCAACGGCCCACTTGCATTGGAGCCATTTCTGTGAGTCTTTGTTTTAAGTGGTTAGCAAATTCAGCATCCACTTCTAGTAAACGGGACGAATAAATAATCTGGTTCCACAAATCAAATATTAATTGATTATCCATTGTGCAACCTGCAGCAGTAGTTGCTTCTCCGTTACTTCCGGCATGAACATTTTCAGGAGAGTTTGAAGGACAAACAACTAGCCAGTTGTGTGATGGTTCCTTAACCATAATCTGGTCAAAGAATACAGCTGCACCTTTCATTATAGGATATATCTCTTTCAAGAACTTTATATCGCCAGTATATAGATAGTGCTCCCAAAGATGGCGGCACAACCATGCTCCACCAGAAGGCCACATACCCGAAGGCGCTTTATCCAAAGCTCCGGTTACTCTCCATATATCTGTATTATGATGCAATACCCATCCATCGGCACCATACATTACTTTAGCTGTTTCCTTACCACTTTCAGAAACTTCTTTTACCATGTTAAACAATGGTTCATTCAGTTCAGTGAGGTTGGCCACTTCCGATGGCCAGTAGTTCATTTCAACATTGATATTGCAAGTATACTTGCTATCCCAGGAAGGTAATAGTTTATCGTTCCAGATTCCCTGAAGATTAGCCGGTTGTCCGCCTGGTTGTGAAGAAGAAATCAGCAGGTAACGTCCGAACTGAAAATATGTTGCCACCAAATGAGCATCGTTTGTCTGTGCAAAGTTTTCTACTCTTTTATCGGTAGTTATTCCATCTTGTTTGTTTTCTCCAAGATAAAGAGAAACCCTGTCCATATACTTTTTAAAGAAAGAAACATGTTCTTTGAACGATGTTGCATAATCTCTGGTCAGTGCCTTATCAAGAAAACTCTTAGCCCGCTCTGCAAAGTTACCGGATATATCTTTGTAATTTACAAAATTAGTTCCTATTGAAACATACAAAGTAGCTTCATCGGCACCTTCAACAGTTACGGTTCCGTCTTTATACTGTACTTTTCCATTAACAGCCTTAACAGTAAGTCTCCCCTGAAACTCTACTTTTCCTTTTAATCCTTCATGCCATGAAGAAACACCCGAAAGAGTAACGCTGTTTCCTTCTGTATCCACAACAACATCCTGATGAGGAGAAGTAAAGAATGCATTAAAAGTTATTTTCTTTGCAGCATCGGCTGATAAGCGGATCATTATAACCTGGTCTGGAAATGAAGTAATCATTTCCCTTTTATAACGAATACCATCCACTTTATAGGAAACAAGTGCACGGGCAGAATCGAGACTAAGCTCTCTGTAATAATCAGTATAACGAGTATGTCCCGGAAAAGCAATACGTAAATCGCCAAATGTTTGATATGGCATACCGGAATTTGTATTTGCCATTACTTTTTGAGTTGCCAGAGTCTGAGCTTCCAGGTATTTACCCGCAAAGACCAGTTCTCTGACTTTTGGTATATATTGCAAAGCTTCCGGATTTGCATTGTTATTAGGACGGCCGGCCCATATAGTTTCTTCGTTTAGCTGAATCTGCTCTACAGAAGGAGTTCCGTAAACCATTGCACCTAGACGACCATTTCCTAAAGGCAAAGCTTCAGTCCATACAGAAGCTGGTTTATCATACCACAATTTATATCCTGCTGCTTCTGCATAAAGTGACAGAAACAGAGATGAAAACAGGATAAGAAATCGATAACGACTGAAATATGTATTTTTACGATTCATTTGTTGTTGGTTATTTAATGAAGAAAAAGAGATTACTTCAGTGCATTCAAAAGTTTTTCCAGCTCTTCAAAAGAGCGCATAGCATTCTTCGGAAACTTTTCTCCTTTGTCTCCAAAGCTAAACATTTTCTCTCTTGGTTCTATTGTTACTTTGCTTTCATCAAGCATTTGTTTCTTCAGATTGAATACATCGGCAAAGAAATTATAAACAGCATTTCTTTTATTTGGGCCAAAATCGTGTCCTTCGGCAGGCAGGTGAACGTTTGTTACTTTTTCTGTTGCACCGTAAAAGTCATAAATGCGTTTGATATATGGAAATTCAAGAGTTGGTACAGTACTAGTCCAGTCTTGTCCGTCGGAAACAATCAACATTGGTTTCGGAGCATTTGTAGCGGCTAGTTCAGCAGCAACAGTTCCTCCACAAGAATAGAAGACTGGTAGTCCGCTTTCACAAGGACATCCCCCGTCAAAGTGAGACGACAGACTTACAACCGGACAAAGGGCTGTGTATCTCTGATCGAGAACAGAAAGAAGTACTGTCTGAGACCCACCACCGGAACCACCATTTACGCCGATTCTTTTCTTATCTACATCTTTACGGTTATACATAAAATCGAGAATACTAATTCCATTCAAAGCCTGAATAACCTGAGCAGCACTTTTGTGATGTGCCTCTTCGGGGAATTGCAAAATAGATTCGCCCCATGCAAACAGATCATAATCCACACAAATGGCTCCCATTCTGGCTAAAGTAGCCATACGTTGCTGCTGGTCTTCTCTGTAACGGCCATCTTTAAAATGCCCATTTGGACAAATTATTAACGGGAATTTTCCTTTTACCAAAGGCTTGTAAATTGATCCGCAGACATACAGACCTGGAAGAGTTTCCAATGAAAAGTTCTGTACGGTATATCCTGTATAGACTCTTTCCTTTGAGATTACCGGTTTAGTTTTAACCCTTGCATTCAAGAGAGGATCGATACCCAAACGTTCTCTAACCTCTTTGCGCAAGCATTCTTTTCTCTTGTTCCATTGTACAGAATCAGGGTAAAGAGAATTAAGATACTTAATCATTTTTACTCCATCCTCATCCGTGCGACGGGCATACTCGTAATTCTTTATTTTATAATAAGTATCAGTTTGCTTCACAAACTTATAATCAAAAGGAGCAAGTACATTTTTCAGACTCTCCTCCAGAGAATAAGGACGAATACGTGAATCTGCATAATCGAGCATTTTACCATCCACAACTACATCTGTCCACTTCAACCGGACATTGAATCGTTCAGAGATTTCAGTTAGAACATCTTTGAGTGGTTTCTGGTATTTGTTATCTGAATTCTGCTGTGCAAAAAGAGTATTTCCCGAAAGGGCGATTGCAAAAAGCAATATGACTTTTTTTATATTCATGGTACTATTTATTTGAATCCCAAATGGTTGGTATTATTCTCTTATAATGAGACTTTCTTTAGCATACACGCTCTCTTTATCTACAACTAAAGGCAGACGAGTGAGGTAATTATGCATCAGAATAACATCTTTATTTTCTCCTGAAAGAAGAAGAAAAGAACGACTTCCCGCCTGTGGATAGCATCCCTGAATAAAGCATCCTTTGGAATCGCTTATTTTCAATAAAGGAGCATCAGCATTCGGTGTTCCTGTTTTGATGGCATTCAGTTCCAGGTTTTCAGCATGAGAGAATTCAAAGGCAGAACCTTTCTTTGCATCAATACGAACATTATTTAGCTCCAGATTCTTTACCAGGTTTGCTTCTATTCCCGATTCTGACTGTATATTAATGTTATTCAGTGTAACATCACTTATAGGCATCTCTTCTATCCCTAATATACTGACGGCTGTATTTACCTTTGTTCCTGTCAGATTAGAAATATGAATATTACGGAATATAGGTGTACGATCTGAAACCGGCTCCTGATCCATTTTACTATAGAAAAGGCTAAGAACTATTGCTTCTTTCTTGATGTCCTTCATCACAATATTATCAACCCGGATTTCTTCTACAATACCTCCACGCCCACGGGTAGACTTGATGCGAATACCTCTGTCTGTTCCATCAAACACGCAATTTGATATTGTTACCTTTCGCACATCTCCACTCATCTCACTACCAATAACTACCCCTCCGTGACCGGAAAGCATTGTGCAGTTTGTTATTGTGATATTTTCACAAGGAACTCCTAACTGACGTGCCTGCAAATCCCGGCCGGATTTCAGGGTAATACAATCATCGCCAACTGATATATGGCAATCGGAGATATGCACATTTTTGCAGGATGAAGGATTTATTCCATCCGTATTTGGAGAAGGAGGATTATCAATGGTTACTCCTTTTACAATAACATTATCACAAAATTCAGGATTAACTGTCCAGAAGGGTGAGTTTATAATTTTAATTCCCTCAATTTTCACATTCTTGCATCTGATTGGCTGAATAAATGCAGGACGGAAAAAGCGACGATCGAGAACTTCTTTATAATCTTCGTTAGTAACTTTAGATAGATTCAGATCCTTATTGGCATTATCCCACATTGTCTGATATTTATTCAAATCACGAACACCATTTTTTTGAAGATCAACCAGAACGCGATAGAACTCAGTCCACCATTTCTTGCCTTGTCCGTTGATTGTTCCTTCTCCTTTTATGGTTATATCATGCTGATCGACAGCATAAAACAGAGGACAAAAGCTTTTCATCATTACGCCTTCATATCTCATATCTACAAAAGGCAGATAATCATCAAAGTTATCCGAGAATAGTAACGTGGCACCGGTTTCAAGTTCAATAGTGATATTGCTCTTTAACTTAATAGACCCGGTAAGGTAAGTACCCGAAGGGAAATAAAGAGTACCTCCCCCATTGGAAGAAAGTCTCTCTATTGTTTTATTTATTAATTGAGTATTTATTTTTTTGCCGTCGGCTTTTGCACCGGCTTTTAGCATATCAACTCTCTCTGCAAAAACAACATTTGTGCAAAGAAATACCATCATAAAAAGCAAAAAACAATGCTTTATCTTCATGTTTTCAAAGTATAAAGTTACTAAATATTCACAGTAAAGGTTTGTTTACCGCTTTCCATAACTCGTTTTTCCTTATTAGGAAGAATGATTGTAGCTGAGCAGTTTACAGGAACCTCAACATTCATGGTAAAGACTCCATTTTCAACTTTCCAGTTCACAGCTACTTTACCATAAAGGGTATTGTAGGAAGCAGAAACATGCTTAAGATCGCCCACAACCTGAGGAGCAATTACCAGCTTTTGGAATCCTGGTTCACTTGGAACAGGCTGAATGCCTGCCAACCATGTATAGAACCATTCATCAATTTGTCCCATCATAAAATGATTCCACGAAGTTCCTTCTCTCGGATCCCATTGTTCGGTCAGTGTTGTAGCACCAAACTTAACCTGGAAACCGTATCCCGGTGCGTCTTCATGATTGTTCATCTGATACATTACATCATTCAAACCATTTCTTGCAAGTGTCTGGAAAAGGTAACGGTTACCAACATCACCGGTAGTTAGTCGGTTTCCATGAGCTTTTATATCTTTAACCAGATTAGCCAACACATCAGCTTTATACTGCGGTTCTACAATATCCAAAAACAATGGCAGAGCATTGGAACACTGACTACCATTACCATATTGGCGGGTTGCCGCATTAAAGAACTTATCGTTATACTCCTTCTTAACTTGCTTAGCCAACTCTGCATAATGTGCTTCGTCTTCTTTATTTCCAACCATATCAGCAGCTCTGCTTAAAAGTTGAATGTCCCATAAATAATGAGCTGTTCCAACTAAAGGGATTGGAGTATTACGGGAAAATCCGGCTTTCTTGCCATCGTAATCATACCAGTCGCCTAGTCCGTGAGAAACAATATGATTATCAGCACGTGAAGTCAGATAATCTACATAACGTTTCATTGTTGGATAATATTTTATGATAAGTGAGTTATCACCATAATAGTCATAATACATCCAAGGAAGAATTACGGATGCACTACCCCACTCGGGAGAATCCTGAAAATCGCCTTCAAATTCCACATACTCTGGTGCAATGCTGGGCACTAATCCGTTTGAATGCTGAGCATCAGTCATATCCTGCATTATTTTAGGAATAAATTTAGTCAGGTTATAGTTAAAGAACAACCCAGGACCATTAAGATGTGTTTCTTCCAGCCAGCCAAGTTTCTCTCTATGCGGACAATCAGTAAACACTCCCTGCATATTACTTCTCATTGCCATACAAATAATGCGGTGAGCATCATTGAATATTTTGTTTGAGCAATTAAAATCGCCAACCTCTTCGGCTGAGTTATATACAAAACAAGATTGTATTTTCTTTAAGAGTGGCAAATTACAGTTTGCTTTTTCTTCTTTGAGGCGTGCACCTTCCACCTGAATATATCTGAAACCATAATAAGAGAAACGAGGATGCCAGTATTCATCACCTTCTCCTTTAAGGGTATATTCATAATAATGCTTGCTACCTGTATGCTTTTGGCTGACAGTACCATCTGGATTCAATGATTCACCAACAGTAAGACGGATAGTTGTTCCTCTTTTGCCATTTACTGTAATTTCTGGGAAACCAGACAAGTTTTGCCCCATGTCCAGCACATATTTATCAGAAAGCTTATTGACACTTTTCACACCATAGTGCTCCATGATCTTTACCGAAGGAGCTTGCTGCGGACGAAGTTCTCCTTTTGGAGCACTTTGAACAACTACCGGAAGCCAGCGACTATCATTAAATCCTGGCTTATTCCAGTCTTTCTGTTCCAGGCAAGCATTATAATCTTCTCCACCATAAATACTATTGAATATAATGGGGCTGAAAGAATATTTCCAGTCGGCACCGGAAAGTATCTCTTTTGTTGTGCCATCTGCATAGCTAACAACCATTTTAAAGAATAATGTAGGAGGACCGAAACTAATCTGCAACTTACGGTAACGACCGCCGCCTTGCACATTATAGAAACCATTTCCTAATAATATTCCAATAGCATTGCCACCTTTTCTTAAGTTGGCTGTAACATCGTAAACATTATAATAAACAGTCTTATCATAATCACTAATCAGAGGAGTAAACTCACCATCCCCAATCTTCTTTCCATTTAAAGAAAACTCATAATGCCCCAGTCCGCAAACATAAGCAGTAGCCTGAGTTATCTTTTTATCTGCATTAAATGAGCGAAGCAGATAAACACTTTTGCTGGAAGCAGAATCGATAGCTGCCCATAAAGCCTTATTCTCCGGTTTCTTTAATACAGTAGAATGGAAATGTCTTCCCGAAGGTAAGTTTGCTTTTTCACGGGATATAAATCCAATCCACTTTGCATTAAGAAAAGCTGCTGAAGGAGCAAGACGAAATTCTGCTTTCCTGCTCCATGATGATGGTTTGTTATTCTCATCCCAAACCATCACTCGCCATACATATTTTGTTGTACGTTCTAGTTTCTTAGAACCTGAATAAGGAACCAGCTGACTTTTATTGGAAACAATCTTTCCTGAAGTCCATACCAGTTCATTTCTTCCATTATCAACATTATAAAGTTCTATTGCATAAGCCGACTGACGCGTTCCGTTCACTTTGGATTGCAGTTGCCATCCAAATCGAGGATGCTCAGTATCAATTGTCAAAGGAGCTTCAGACAATTCACAAGTCATCTTTGTAACCTCTATTCCTCTTGCAAAAGAAGGACATAAAGCTATAATCAGACTAAATAATATGATAATCCGATACTTCATTGATATGCTTTTGCTATTGTTATAATACATTTTCATAAACAATCTTCTTCAAACGATCTGATTTTGCCACTTCTTTTCCATTGACAAATATACGGAATCCTTTTCCAAGATGGTATTTACTACCGTCTTTATCCCACATTATAGTAATGTTCTTGCCATGATATAACACATTGTCAAGACAGAACCAGTTCCATTTTCCTTCTGGGATTAATGGATTGACTTCTATTGCATTATCCATTCGAGGGCGAAGACCAACAAGTCCGGTAATAATTAAATCATTAAATGTAGAATGGTTGTAGTAACGACTTCTTTCCTGATCTCCTTTTAACCAGTAACCTGTAACCTCATCAAGATATTCGCCTACATAAGGACGGCCACGATGGTATTGAGATTCAACATAAAGTTCCATCAAATGGAAATAAGTACTATCACTTAAAACTGTTTGTTTGTTGTTATTCATAAAGTTAGCCATTGCAGTCATAGTCTGAGCTGTTGCGAAAGGCCAGATTGCTCCATCCCATTCACATTTGCAACAACCGGCCATGCGGAATAACGGATGACGGCGTTCTGCTGTAGTAAGTCCGTAAGGAGCAAGGAATCCACCTTCTTCGGTTACTTGTTTCCACGCTAAATCATATTTATTAGCATCCGGAAGATTAAAGTACCAGGGAATATAACCAATTGCTTCACGTACATTTGCTAACGAATCGGTACGATAAGTTTCGAAGAATCCGTGTTTCACGCTCCATAATTTGTTTTCAACCAGATTCTTTAAAGTATCTGCTTTATGTTCGTAAAGTGCAGCTTCATCTTTCTTTCCTGCAAGCAAAGCCATTTGTGACAAGGCCTTTGCGTTACCAAACATATAACTATTTATAGTAGGACGAGCATATTTCTTTTTTCGTCCACCACTGATTGATTCTTCCATACCATCCTGAACATCTCCCTGCCAGAATAACCCTGAAGATAAACGGTTGGTACTTTCCCAACGTTTGTATTCACTTTCAAGATCTGGAAGCATATCGAGCATATATTCTTTATCACCGTTTACTTTGTAACGGTTAAGAATTGCATCGGCAGCCCATGAGCTGAACTTAGTCATCTTCTTCATTGGCTGACCACCGTTTCCACGGAACCATACATGAATATACTGATCAAGAAACTTCTGATCGCGTAACCAGCGTGATTCATAAATATGATGACCCAAGGCACAAGCTATCAGATTGTATTGGTCAGCATAAGATCGAGTTACAAGAAACTCAGTCATAGCAAGTCCTACCGGAGTTTGCTTTATATGTTTACGCAATGTCCACCAGCGATAATAGTACATCTCTTCAAAGTTCTTCTGCGGACATTCAAATAATGGAATATTTTCTTTCATCCATTCGCCAGCCTGAGCATTTGGTATAGCCTGAGCAATATTCTCATCTTCCATTCCGTTGAAGTAATCAACGTAATGACTGAACTTATCATAACTTAGAATCGCAGAAGTCTTAGGATTAACAGCTGTTGTCTTTACATCCTTGATATAATATGCAGCCATTGGATCTTCAGCACCTGCATTTGGCAGGTCGTAATCCTGATCGGCCGGAGTTTCCGGAGTTGGGAAACTACGAGGAGCACCTGTGCGGAACACTACTCTTTCAATAGAATGAACCGGAGCAAAGAACATACGCACTCCTACCCTCTTACCATCAACAGTTACAGTAATACTACGGTTGGCTACAGATAACAGAGCTTTTACTTCATACACCTTACCGGCTTCGTATTTCATCATATTCGAGAAACGAGATCCGCCTTTTGCACGGAAGAATCCATCAGGAGTAAGGTCCAGACGAGAGCAAGCGATACCATTTTCATCAAGGAATTCAATCTGAAGTGTGCCTTTATCAACCTGATCGGCCATCATCTTGAATGAAACTTCCAGTTCTGAAGTAGCAGGAATCTTGCGTTCTACTTTAGCGAAATCAAAAGGATCTTTATCTTTTAAAGTAAGCCAATTGGCTCCATTCTTATTATCTAATGATACTGGTGCCCAGATTGGAGAATAAATGTTCCATTCTGTAAGCTCATTGATTGATTTATTTTTATCAAAATTATCATCGGCCTGAGTCAATGCATTTTGTCGGATTGGAACCTGGATACATGAAACCCACATATCTTCTTTATTCATGCTATATGCCACCCAAAGATTACCATCGGCAGGAACGCCATTACCTTCCTGAATACCGCGAACATATTGCGGACCGTATGACTTATAATTTCCACCATAACGCATTGGAGTAATTTCACCATTAATAAGGTTCAGCGTTGTATATTCCAAACCATCAATACTTGTAGAGATAGCAAGTGGCCAGCGGAATTCTGAAGGATTATAGATAGTTGCATAAGTGCCATCCGTCAGTCTTTGTCCCCAGATCTTTGCATTACTGTTTACAAATCCTTTTGCACGTTCTACCGGTTCAAGCCAGGTATTACCGCCATCCTTACTGATAGATGTGAGTGCGTGTTTCCACAAACAGGCAATATTGCCATCCGGTAAATGATAATAGCAGAATGCTTTATATCCCTTCTTCAGCGGAATAATTGAGTCGTTACGATCAGCCTCTTCTACCCATTGCATGCGGTAAAGAGGGTTATCAAGAATTTCCCGACAAGCAATTACAAATTTCTTATCCTTACTCTTTGTAAAGAATGGATAGTTAGTATTTGATTCATTGAAGGCATGATTATAACGGATAAAATAGATTGGTCCGAAAGAACCATCTTTTTTGATTTCTCTAACCACACGACCAATACCATTTCCATCGTTCGGATCATCTTTCTTATCCAATGCCACGCCATAGAAACCCATAGCTAAAAGTTTGCCCGACTTTGAAACATAAAAGCCTACCCTTTGGTGCATAATAGCAATCAAATTCTTTGCCACACCCGGATAATCAGGTTTTGTATATCCATCGGGAACATTATATGGAGGAAAAAGAACTACCGGATTTGTCCAGTTGTAACCATCCTTAGAAGTCATTAAAAGAGTACGTGAAGATGGCACATGCTCATCTTTCGGATCAGAAAGATAATGCATATAGAACTTACCTTGCCAGTAAGCCATCATCGGTTGATGATTATATGTCCAGCCATCACCGTTGGAAACATCGGGATGCTCACGATTGGCACGCATCACCTGAATGTTATGTACTCCTACTACCGGAGAAAGCTGACCATCATGATATGCAGGATTAGAAAGTTCTGTTCCTGTATAATGAATCTTATTCTGTGCTGCGCCAACAGTTGTAAGAAGAAAAGCTGATGCCAGCGAACATATTGATTGGGTAAATCTATTCATTTCTATTTTGCTAAGATTTTACTTTCTGCGTATTTATATCAAAAGTCCATGTATGACTTAGGATTTCATTAAAGAGAATATAGTTATTTGCGTTCCTTCAATAGATTAGTAACTTCAGAACGTGGAACTTTAATAATTGTTCCATGCTTATGTCCTTCCGGAAGACTTACTTCATTCGTTCTATCCTGAAAATGAATAAAATCTTTCGTTTTCATTGCTCCGTAAATATGTTTTCTGTATACATCAAAATAAATCATATAGTCGTTAGCAACTTTAGTAACAGAAGGACCTTCTACGAAACTTTCTGTAAAAGGAACAGATGCCGATGAATAAGGGCCTGTTGGAGATTTAGCAAATGCAATTTTCAGGTTTCTCATTGCACGGGTATTGTCTTTCAGCACCAAAACATAGTCATTCTTTGCACGTTTTACAATGGTAGCATCGATTACACTAAATCCCGGATCATAAAACAATTTTGTTTCAGATATTGTTTTAAAGTCTTTTGTTGTAATATAATACAGACGATGATTATTATCTTCATCTTCAATACCTCTTTCAAAACGATTAGGAACACAAGAAGCCCACACTACTACAAACTCTTTCTTTTCATCATCATAAAAAATTTCCGGAGCCCATACATTTACGGTAGTAGGTTCTTTAGCCATAACCGGAATCATTTGCTCATCCGACCAATGAATCAAATCTTTTGAGTTTGCATAACCAAATCCCAAATCGCCTTTCCAGCTAGTAGTCCACACTAAATGGTAAATACCATCGGGAGTACGGGCTATAGATGGGTCGCGTAACAGTTTATGCACTCCTAATTCCGGCTTAAACCATGCTCCTGCAATACTATCCCAATGAATGCCATCTTCACTCCAAAGATAGCGCAAACCTTCGTTTGCTGGTTCGTGGAAAGATGTAAAGAGATAGACATCTGAGCGAGATGTTTTGCATGAAGCCAAAAATATGAGAAGCAACAAAAATCCTGATTTAATTATATTTGCCATTATAGAATTAACTTTTTAATAAATTACACACAACAATACGATAAAAGGACGCTTTAAAAGAAAGTTTGTACTCAATTAGCAGTGATAAATGGAATGGTTGAAATTCATTGGTGAATGAATTTTATTTATTGGTCAATAAACAAGTAACCATTGGTGAATAAATTACCGTTCATTGGGCAATAAATCCAGAAACAAAAAATCCCCGGCTTATCTATTGGTACAGATAAACCAGGGATTATTAATATACATAATTAACCAACTATAATTTTATACCTTTTGCTTTACAACGCTTTTCCCACTCAGCTCTTTCTTTTGTAAGATCATATCCTCTTTTAGAAAGATAGTTGTTAATACGTCCTTTGTATTTACCAAATGCCTCATGCTTCTTATTAGAATTTTCAGCATCCATAGCAAACTCGCGAGCTTCTTTTAACCAGGCTAAGATTTGCTTTTTCTCATCAGCTTTCAAAGAAGGAATCATATCAAGAGTTGCAGTATAAGTTACATTTACAACTCCGAAAGTCATACCATCTTTTACTTCTTCAACCTGCTTTTCGTTCAGCAGCAAAGAAAGATCTGAAGCAAAAGCGAAATGAGAACGGTATAAAGCTGCATCCTTTTCGTGATCAATAGCAGTAAGAGCCTCGTTCTTTTGTGAACCTGTCACACCAGAATCTTTGACTTTCTTAACAGCGGCATCTCTTTTTTCATAAATATCATTCAATAAGAAATACTTATTGGCAATAATATTACGAACATTCAAAGCCACATCTGCTTTTTTCAGTTTCAGTTTATCGACAATTTTCTGTGAACGACCTTTGATAGTCTCTACATATTTTGGATCACGATTAAGCGAATCCAGCTCTGTAGCAAAAGTTGTACCAGCAAAAAGGACGAATAATGCAACTAAGTATAAAAATTTCATTTTATTATTTCTCATAATTAGCAATTATTACATCAACGAACCTTTTTTTGCTAATGTATCATGGTTATTCGCAGAATTTTTCCAGTCAACCTTAGTTTTGGTATCAATACCATTGATGTATTTTTCAATGTTTGTATAACCGTCACCTGTACAGTCTTTGTTAGCATCAGATGGATCTTTAGGATCTAATCCGTTTGCTTTTTCCCATGCATCAGGCATACCATCGTTATCACTGTCTTTGTAAGATTTACCTTTGTATTCTGGGTAACCTCCCATTTGTTTGATATCAGTGATGATACCTTTCTCATAAGAATCTTTTGGTAAACGACGATATTTAAACTGATAGAAAGATTCAGGATCTAAACCTTCTTTGTAATAAGCTTTACCTGTTTTTACTTCTTCAACAATGCGTTGGTCTACAATATCTCTCTTAGGAATAGTAGCTCCTGCATTTTCCAATACAAAATCATAAGCTTCTTTTGCAGACATAATTGGGAATGAAGGCATTGGGAATGGTTCGTTCCATTTCATGCTAGCAGTATAACCGTCTGTATTTGGCTGTTCTTCAACCTGCACACCACCGGCCCAGTTATCTTTAGTAATAGTTTCATTACCTTCCATAATATTACCATTACAATAAACGCGTCCAAATACATAATAACCTAATTTACTACGTCCTGATTCTGGTTTTACAATACGATGACCAACAGGAGTATCTTTTGGAGTTAATGGACCTGGTTTGTAGTAGTTATTAATGATATTATACAATGCTGTATAATCACCACCATCAACCGAACGGTGTACCCAGTTGTAAATTACGTTATTCGCAAAGTTAAAGATACCATTCCAACCAATAGATGGGTTACGTCCTGCGTTGCTAGCCCAAAGGTTACGCATGAAAGAACAGTTTTCGCCACCAAGAGTACTACCAAATGCATGGTTGTAAGTATCAAGAGCTTTAGCAGAAATAGTATTCTGAATTGTTACGTTTACAGTAGGTAACTTAAGATCATTATATCCCTTACCTGGATTGAACATGTGACGGTAGAAAGATATATTTTCATCCAATCCCCATGTACAAGAACAGTGGTCAATCATGATATTACCAACAGGGTTACCTCCAAAAGAGTCGTCACGACGACCTACATTGGTTTCACCACGACGGAAACGCATGTGACGTATAACAACATCATGAGTATTTACCCAAAATGATTCTCCTGCCAAACATACCCCATCACCTGGAGCTGTTTGTCCTGCAATAGTGATATAAGGAGCACGTACAATTATAGGAGTTTTAATGCGGATAATACCTGAAACATTAAATACTACAATACGAGCACCACCTTGTTCACAAGCATCACGCAAAGAACCAGGACCACGATCATTAAGGTTTGTTACAGTAATTACTTTACCGCCGCGGCCACCGAAACTGAAAGCACCACCACCCATCGCTCCAGGGAAAGAAGGTATTTGTGCTTGTGGAAGATCAGTTGGACGAGCTGCCCATGGAATATACGGACGTCCTTGTTCTGCTTCAGCCTTAACAATTGGATATGCTTTTTCCCATGCTTCATCAGAAAGCTTCTGCTCATCATCCATCATTTTCTTTGTAGCATCTTGTACATCTTTAGGTACATCAGGATACTGAGCCTTTACTTGTGAGAATGGTGTCATAAGCGCCACCATAAACATTACCGATAATAATTTCTTTTTCATTTTTCGTTATTTAAGAACTTACTTATACCTATAAGACAAATTTAAAGGCTTTTTGTAATCACCAACAAACAAAATTGAATAAAAAAAATCAAAAAAGAGGATGCTTCTCACGAAACATCCTCTCTTCCTATATATTCTTTATTCGATTATTCAGCAAATGGGTCAAAAGTACCTGCAGAACCACCATTGTTAGAATCTTCCCAACCGATAGTTTGTTGTATCTTAAGGTTATTATTTAATGCACCTTGAGAAAAACCAAGGAAGTAATAACGTGGCAAGAACGAAATGTACTCATCATTATGATTAGAATCACGACCATCGCCCTTCTTCAAGTTACGAACCAAATGAGTTTCATACCATGATTTCAGTGTTTCCAATTGAGACTTCAAGTCAGCCTTACGGTAATCAACAGGAGTACAACGAGTAACACCAGCTTTTACTAATGGATCAGATTCGAATGTTGTTCCACCAATACCATAAGAATCGGCCACACGGAATTCAAAATTCTCACGACGTTGTCCATTCAATGCTTTAAAACCAAGCCATGTACAAGTATTGCCACCCCATCCGGTCAATGTCCATGAAGAAGGAGCGCCAGTAACTGCTGTTGCACCACCATCAAATAACATCCAACGACGAAGATCATCGAAACGTTTTCCTTCATAAGCAAATTCAATCTGACGTTCATACAGAATTGCAGACATACATGTAGCTTGATCTGTTGACAAATCTTGTTGCAATCCATAATTATTTTCAGAAGTATAACCTGCACGAGCACGAACTTTCTTGATTTGTTCTACAGCTTCATCCATATGACCGGCACCACAAGCAACCTCTGCAAAGTTTAATAATACCTCTGCATAACGAAGTTCAATATAAGGAGCTGCCGAATAAGCAAAACCTCCGTTAGAATTTGCTGCATCGAAACCTCCGTAAAGAGGTGAATTGTTTACATCCAAATCATCAGAACGTTTACGTACATAAATACCACTCTTATTTGTCAACAAATTATCTGCACCATAAGAGTTTCCACTTTCAGGATTACCCTGATCATTCTTGTCGGTATACCATACATAGTTCCACAGCACATAATTAGTACCACCATCATACGATGGGTTATTAGCACTTGCCGGAATAGGATCCCCCTTATAAGCCCAACGTACACCTGGGAAAGCAAAAGTACGATAGAAACGAGGGTCACGTGCCATAAATGGAAAACCTTCATTATAGGTAGAATCAGAAGCCTGAAGCTTAGTGTAAGTATCGCATGAAGCAGGACGCTTACCATCTGCCATAGGGAACATATCAATCAACATTGCTGATGCATTCTTACCACTACCAGTAGTATTTTTTGGACGAATACCACGTTCCCATGAATTATTCTTCTGTCCGTTGCCGGCAGAAACAGTATTATATTGACTTACAAATACTGCTTCAGGATTTTGGCTATATTTAGTAAACATACCAGCAAAGTCAGAACCATTTACATTGCTAGCTGTGCTATAAAGATTATATCCACAAGCGTTGATTGTAGTAAGATCCTTCTTCATCTCGGTATAAGCATTTTGCCAGCGTGTTTCATCATTAGCACGGTTGAATAACGGACTTGCCCACATTAGTAGAACACGACCTTTCAAAGCCAATGCTGTACCTGAAGTAACACGTCCCCAATCATCACCTGATCTCCAGCCACCATTAGTTGTTTCGGCAGAAAGCATCTCAGAAGCCTTAGCCAAATCACTTATTATAAATTCAACACAAGCCTTAGCTGATGAACGAGGCACGTAAGATGATTCAGTAGTTTCCTGAACTTCTGTAATAATAGGCACACCACCATACCATTTTACAAAATTGTAATAACACCAAGCACGGAAGAAGTAAACCTGACCTAGAAGTTTATTCTTATTTTCCTGTGAAAGACTTCCGCCTTCGATGCCACGAATTACATCATTTATATTACGAATTCGTCCCCAAGCTGAAGCTTGAATATTGTTAGCTGTTCCCTGAAAATAATCAGGGACAGATGTTCCACTCAATACAGCCAAAGGTGATTCAGGATTAACAAATGCACCAAAACCACTATATTCTTCAGTAGATTTAGCCTGGTCATCATTGCTACCTGTGCTGTTGTATTTCCAGCTAGGAGCACCGTTAACATCCGGCAAACACCAGCTGTAAACATCATTCACACGAGCATTACTTCCAGTATAATTGTTGTAGATTTCTTCGCTCACGTTATCGTAATTCTTCTTTTCTTCCAGGAAGTCATCACTACAAGCAGAAAGCGTGAAAATAATAGTCAAGCTTAAGCTGAACAGATTTATTATATTTTTTTTCATCGTTATTTTCTTTTAGAATTTTATAATACCCTGCTTAGAATGACAGATTTACACCGACTGTAAACTGACGCAATGTAGGATAAGCATTATAACTGTTCATAGGATCGATAAAATGATCAGGGTATGGGTTATACAAGCTCAAAAGATTCTGTCCGGTTACATTTACACGAGCACTCTGAATTCCGAGTTTCTTAATCAAGAAAGAAGGTACAGTATAGGCAATAGTCAAACGATTCAAACGAACTCTTGTTCCACTTACTCTCCAGAATGAAGAAGACATTGAGTTAACACTTGAATAAGCCATATTAGGATATTTAGCATTACGGTTTTGAGCCAATATCATATTACCTGATCCATCAATTACATCTTGATAAACATACATATTATCAGGATTCCAGAATGAAGGAACATTTGTAAATTCCAAACCATCACCTGGTTTCAATGCTGAAGAAGGAATTAAACTATAGCCACCCCAACTTGCATTAACCTGAGCTGATATAGAGAAGTTTTTCCATTCTGCTCCAAAGTTTGAAGTAAATCCATAAGGATTGCTACGACTTGATAAAGCAACCTGGTCGTTATCTTTGTCAACAATACCATCTGGTGCAGCATAAGTACCATCAGTTTGTTGAGCACCTCTTACATCTTTATAGATAAGCATACCCGGACGAACCTTGTCTTTAGCCATTCCTAAATAAGAAGTAATATTATATTTAGTGAAATATTCTTCGATATCTTGGAAACTACGGAACATACCTAAACACTGCATACCCCAGGTACCAATATCAGAACGGCCTCCTTTTTGTATCTGACGATAAATATAATCTTTTTTAAAGTCCATATTAAGAACTTTATTGTCACCATAACCGGTATTGATTCCAATATGATATTTGAAATCTTTGCCAATTTTATCACGCCATGTTAAACCAACTTCATAACCCCAGCTATCCATTTCGCCCAGGTTAAGATCCGCAGATTGAGTTCCGACAGTTCCCGGAACTATTTGAGCAATGCTCATCAACATATCACGATTCCATTCGCGATAAGCTTCAAAAGTCATTTGCAAACGACTATCCAAAACATTCATATCAACACCAACATTTGCCTTATAAGCCTTATCCCAACGAATATCACGGTTAATAGCTGAATTATTCTTATTTATAGTAATACGGTTGCTAGCATCGGTATTTGTACTTGAACCAAAAACTACACCTTTATCTGCGTCCTGAGCATAAACCTGCACCCATTGCCATGGTGGTGCATTATCACGACCAGTAAGTCCTAAAGAAGCACGCACCTTCAAGAATTCAATCCATGGAGCAGCTTTTTTAAACCATTCTTCTTCTGAAATAATCCAACCTGCACTTGCAGAAGGGAATAAACCCCAATAATTATTAGGCGCAAATTTTGTAGATGCATCAGAACGAAGCAATACTTCGAACAAATACTTTCCGGAATAAGCATAATTTAAACGACCGATATAAGACATTGTACCAGACTCACTACGTGTGAAGGTTACAACTTTTGTATCTCCAATAGCTGAGTTTGACTGGCCTGTTGTAAAATCATAAGGGTTAGAAACCATAGCATAAAGGTATTCGCTCTCTGCTTCTGATTTTTCAATAGAGAAGAGTCCGCCTACATGATGCTTACCAAAGTCACGACTATAAGATGCAGTAAAGTTAATCTGATAGTTATCAGTTCTGGTCATACTACGGTTTAACTGACTAGGGTCACCATTAGCAATAGTTTGCTTAAGCAAATTACTTTCTGTTAAATATGAATTATAATCGCCATCGCCAACCGGAGTATATAAATGACTACCGCTACCTGTACGGTTTACCATGTTATAAATATCATAGGTTGAACCGAATTGATTCGTTTTATCAGAATTGATACTCTTTGCATAAGACAAACGTAATTTCAAACCATTTAATATTTTATTCCAGCCGAAGTCGTATTCTACATTACCGTTTACAGTAAGGTTAGAGTTCATTGAGCGACTATAATCTCCATTGTTTTGCATCAAAGAATAAGAATATTCCTGATCATCATTTTGTTGAGTATTGCTTATACCATAAGCTGAAATAGCATAGCCACCAACAGTTTCAGGGATATAGCGAGGACGAGTAAGCAACAAAGCATAGTCTTTTTCACTGCTTGAACCACCTACTTTTATATAAGGAGTATTTTTCTTTCCATAGTCTCCCGAAACAGACATACCAGCCTTTAACCATTTACTAACACTAACATCGACACCAGCACGGTAATTCCAACGATTATAATCCAGATTACCTAAATTGGCATTTTGATCAAAATAAGAGATTCCAGCAAAATAGTTAGCTTTCTCTGTAGCACCACTTAAATTAACGCTATGTTTTGCAGTTGTTGCTACCTTCCAGTATTTATCGAGCAAATCATAATTCAGACCCTTCATTGCTTCTAGTTCGTCAGCTTGATAAAGACCTGTTTTACGGTTCAAATCTGTTTTAGTTGGGTCAGCATCAGCTACAGCGTTATAAAGACGACCGTAATTGTAAGCACTCAACATTTTAGGACGAGCAACTTCATCGGCAAAACCAAATGTTCCTGAATAAGAAATACTTGGAGTGCCCATTTTTCCTTTTTTAGTTGTAACAAGGATAACACCATTTGCAGCACGAGCTCCATAAACAGCAGCCGATGCATCTTTCAATACAGAAATACTTTCTACTTCTGAAGGATCTAAATTGTTGAACGCTTCAGCTCCAAGATTTTGTGTAGAATTACCTACCTTAACATCGTTTGGATAAATATAGCCATCGATAACAAACAATGGTTGTTGAGACTCACTACCAACTACTGATAAAGAATTGGTATCACGAACATGGATTGTAGCATTTTCACCCGGACGAGACATTCCGCCGCTAACACTAACACCATTAATCAATCCACTCAATGTGCTAGCTAAACCACCTGCAGATAAATCTTTAATTTCATCCATAGGCACCGTTGCAACAGATCCGGTAAGATGGGCTTTCTTTTGAGTGCCATAACCAACAACTACAACCTCTTCCAGAGTTGTTTCATCTTGCTTCATAATGACGTCACCACCAGTTATAATCTGGCTTTTGTAACCAATAAAAGAAACTGTTAACTTAGCATCTTTAGGCACAGACAAAGTATATTGTCCATTAAGATCTGTAACTGTACCTTTAGAAGCTACGCCTTTTACGGTAACAGAAGCACCAATAATAGGCTCTCCGTTTTCATCAACGACAGTTCCCTTTACTGTTCTGTCTTGAGCAAGAGCCGGCATAGCAAAAAATGCCATCAATAAACTCAGACATAAACTGATTATATATTTTCTTTTCATATTTATTCTTCTTAGTTTGCTTATTAATGATTATTCAGTAGGCAGCCAACGTGGATCACCACATCTTGCAGTTTGATGATCGGCACTTGTTACATTAAAGTCACCAGTCGCTGCACTATTGAAAGTAGGCTCTGTTTGAATTGCAGTATTGCTCTTATCATAAGAAAGTTCTCCAGTAGAGAAAGCTCCATTAAACCAATATGAGTTTTTACTGAAAGATGTAATCATACCTGTACCACCTCCCATAAAACGACGGCATACTTCACCATTGCCACAGTTATAGAAAATATTCTGGGCTAAATTGAAATAAACTTTATTACTTCTCATGCTATTGTAGTTACCCATTTGTCCCTTATAAGCAATATTGTAGAAAGTATTGTTATAGAAATTCAGACTTCCTGAAATAAAACCCGGTCTATCAGGACGCGCAGAACTACCATATTGAATGAAATATTTATTTCCTGTAGCACTTAAATCATAAAAAGTTGAATTTTGAGCTGTAAAATCATTGATAGCTCCATCTCCTTTATTAAAGTAGATATATGCAGTCGCTGTTTGAGCCGAATTACATTGGAATACATCATTCTTCATAAGGAATGTCTTCACGCAATATTTCTTCTGATTATTATAGAAGATATAGCCATTAACACCTGTTACCTTACAAGATTGAACAACAATAGGATCTGTTATGATATAGTAACTACCAGTGCCTGCAGGTATAGCAGGAGTTGCACTTAAAGATAAGAAAGAAGCATCTGCTGCAGTTCCAATTTGTGCACTACAGTCGAAGTCAATAAACTTAATCTTCAAACCAGCAGAAGTACAAAGTCTTGCTGCTTCTCCATAAGTAACCTTAGGATGATTGATTTTATCTCCACGGAATGTAACCTTATGATTTCCGAAATCAACAACCCCGGACATGGTATAAGTACCTCCAGCTTCTAAGTTGTATGCCAGTTCCGTTTCACTATCAGGTATTGCATTTTCAGCAAAATATGCGGTTATATCAGAACCATTAGGAATTGTTGCATAAGTTGGTAACAATGTAGAATAAGAAACTTCAGTTGCAGCCTGAGCATCACTATTATTATATTTAGTATTGCCCATTGTTTTAACAACAACCTTATACTTCGTATCTTCCTCTAATGCACGTGTTACAGAACAACCATCTACAATCTCATTTTCTGTACCAACAGCAACAGGATTATTAGGATCATCAACAATATACAAAGAGAACTGATATCCACCAGCGCCATACACCACCGGCCATTTAACAGTAACTTTAGCACCATCGGCACTCGGTGTAATCACAACATCTTCTACCTTAGGAGATTCAAGAGTAGCATTCACTACATCGGATGAAAATTTTTCATCACTGTTGAATCCATCATTGGCACAAGATACAAAAAGAAAAACACCCAGGCTCAATGTAACCAAGGCATACATTTTTCTTCGAAAGAATAGCGTCGTATTCTTTACAGAATAAACTTTTCTTTTTCTCATTGACAAAATTTTAAATTTAACATTAACAAATTATATTTCTTTTCTGTTTTCAGTAATTTGTTCCACTTTTCTTTTTTTGATTCATAGAACTATGATTAATTATTCAAAGGTTTCATTTTGAAATATCTGTTTTAGATAATTAATATTCATCCCAAAATTTTTCTTCACGTTACGTGGATCATTCTTATCCCGGGATCTTTCAACAACAAGCCATCCGTTCCACCCCATCTTATCAAGGGTTTCTTTCACTTTATTCATATTCAATCTTTTATTGTATTGTAGTAAAACATCATCTGTGTCGGTACAATGTATCTGGCAAATACGATTCTTACCGAGTTTCTTAAGCTCTTTATACAAATTGCGTCCCGCTACAAGGGAATTCTGAAAATTATAATAGATTTTTATAGCTGGTGAATTTATTTCCTTCAGAAGTTTAATATCTCCTTTGGCATCGAGAGAAGTTTCAATTCCAATTACGACTCCTGCTTCCTGAGCCATATTTCCTATAATCTTTAAGCGATTAACTAATTCTGAACGAATTTCCGGATTCTTTATTAAATCACACTCAACTCCAAGTGGAAGAAAAGCAACCTTTGCTCCCATAACTACCATTGTTTGAATACAATCCTGAGTTAGTTCTTTATAATTAGCTCTTTTAACAAACGACTGAGAATAAAAGCCTGACATTGCAATTGAAGGAATTTCCAGGTTATATTTGGCTGCTTCTTCTTTAAACAGTTTCTGAAAATGAACCTGTCTAAGTTTGTTATCGAATGAGTCACGATTTCCCAAACCGCCCATATCAACCTCAACGCCATCACCATTTAGTTCTCTAACTAACTGGAATGAACCAATTTTCTGTCTTTTCAAAATCATCCAGTCACAAGCTGCAATTTTATATCTGGATTCTTTCTTATCTGCAGAAGACATATTTCCCCCTGTGCGGCTATAGAGACTGAGAGATAATGACAGGACAAAGAAAAACAAGGCTATACGTCTGAAAATAAGCCTATTTATTAATTTCATATTTCTATTTATAGAGTTGGATTCAAAAAGATATATTTTTCACATCACTATATAGGACGTACCAACGTATCATCTGTAATCACTAAAAGAAGAAAAAATAAAAAAACATGTTCCACTTGCTACTTTTTCAGCATAATATATTGCTTATAAGTACTATAACAGGTAGCAGATAAATTTGTTTTACTAATTATCTGCTACTAAATTATTAGATCTGCCACTAATAATGTAGTTGGCATGGAATCTGGTTTATTATTTTTTAAATTACTATTTAAAAGTTTAGATTAGATTAATCAAATTTTATTTTTGATGTATATCTAAGTACTATTTTGATGTACATCTAAACATACCTTTGATATACATCAAACACTAGTCATGATGTACATCAAACCAAAAAAAATTGGCGAGTAGTTTATAAATTATAAAGCAGAACCACAAAACATTATAGACAGGTGTAGAAATAGATAGAAACAATTGAAGTTTATATAAAAAACAAAAAAAGTGGAAACACCCACCTAAGGCACTTCCACTTAATTCCTCTCAAAAAAATCTACTATCTTCCACTTAAGGTTTACGACCAAAATCTTTAAGCAGTTCCCTATGGAAACGCATTTCAGCTCCCTGAACTTTAAAAATCTTTTCGCAGGAAAGAATTCCTTTAAATCTATAAAAATATGCTTTTTCCAATTTATCGGAAGCAATACGGGCATTCAAAACATTGGTTATAATGGCTTCATACTCTGTTTCAGTCATTTTTTCCTTTTTTCCTCTTCTTATCTGAGACCACGCTCTATCATTTAATGCTTTCTTCTTTTCCTGTAACTCAAAATATATAGGGAAGAATTTTGCAGCTTCATCTTGTGTTAAATCAGCTTTAGCCGTTATAAAAGCTTCTTGCTTCTGACGAAACTCTTCCGGAGACATCTTTGACCTATGGCCATCTTGTGCAAAGGTTCCTATTATTCCAATAAAAGAAACCATTAACACTAAAAATAATCTTTTCATATCCATTCTCTATTTATAGCAGCCTCTATTCAGCTTCTGTTAAACATTCATATAAAGAATAATCATCCATCATTGAATGATCAATCATTGTTTCCACGTATCGTTCTGTTACTATTTCTGTTTCGGCATGTTTCGACGTTTCTGAAGATTCATTTCCTGATGTAATATTAAGCATTAAACGAACGCCTAATAGCATCCCTGCAAAAACTGCCGTCATATAGAACCATGGCTTTACTCTGCTCCACCTTGTGATGTGATGTTTTACAAAAGGCTGATCTACCTTCTCAGGCAGTTGTTCCATAATGTTCTCTTTGAAGTGATCAAAGTAGCCATCGGGGACGGTAAACGGGTTACCGGTGCCGCACTTTCTCAATATTTCATCTTCTTCTTTCATATCTTATCTCTCCTTCTCTATAATTCTTAGACTCTATGTAACACAAAAGGTTTAAAAAGAATCTTTTAAAAAACTTTCTATTTTCTTCACCGCATGATGATAAGAAGCCTTCAATGCCCCAACAGAGGTACCAAAGACATCGGACATATCTTCATATTTCATTTCCTGAAAATATTTCAGGTTAAATACCATTCGTTGCTTTTCGGGCAAAGTGAGCAGCGCCTTCTGCAACAGCACTTGTGCTTCGTCTCCCGAAAAGTAAGGATCTCCTTCCAGTTTGCTTACGGCCTCGGCCTCCGGCTCATCAATAGACATCATGGATGTCGCTCTCTGCTTATTCAGAAAAGTAAGGCATTCATTTAATGCAATGCGATACAGCCAGGTCGAGAGTTTTGATTCGGCCCGAAAATAATCTATATTAGTCCAGGCTTTAATAAAAGTATTCTGCAACAAGTCATTCGCATCTTCGTGAGAGAGCACCATTCGCCGGATTTGCCAGTAAAGCTGCTCACTGTATTGTGCTACAATTCTGGAGAATGCCTCTTTTTGGGTATCCTCATGCTGCAGCAGCAACAATACTTCTTTCTCATTATAAGATGGAGTCATATTCTTTTTCTGTTATATTTTTCTTAGTTCCTTCAATAAAGGCCTGTCAAATTTATAAATATCATCGCAATAATTCAGTTTGCCATCTTTAGACATAACTATGGTATAATAATCTAAAAAAAGCGGAACTGTTTCCGGAAAGGTAAACGCTTTCATTGGCTTGTATTCGGGCAACTCCAATAATTTCTTTCCTTGCTTTGTTTTAGGAGGAACATCAATTGCAATTCTTATTTTATCCATCACCTTTTCATCCTTTTTCTTTAAAAGAAAAAAAGCAAAATCGAGCGGTTTCTCAAGTCGCACACAACCATGACTCAACGCTCTGTTTTCTTTCATAAAGGCCCATCGTGAAGGAGTATCGTGCAAATAAACAGCAAAAGCATTTGGAAAACGAAATATAAGTCTTCCTAATGAGTTTCCTTCTCCTTTTTCCTGCTTAACACTAAATGGTATTACTTCGTTTTCGTAACTGGTCCATTTAACAGAAAGCGGATTAACTTCATTTCCTTCCTTATCGTAAACCTTCATCTGATGCTTTTCAAAATAAGCAGGATCTGCAAGAAATGATGGTATAATTTCTTTGCGGATAATTGATTGAGGTACATTCCAGTAAGGATTCATCTGCATATAGACAATTTTACTTGCCAGAAGAGGAGTCTTATTTTCATAAGTACCGCAACACACCTTCATCTCCAACAAAGAGTCAACTCTTTCATCCACGGCCTTCAGAGTAAAATTCGCAATATTCACTTCAACGTATTTAGACCCCTTACTCATTTTTTTCTGCCATCTTGCCCGTTCCATATTCACTGCCAATATGTTTTTGTAATAACTCAATGGTCGATTCAGCATTCCAATGGTATAACTACCAATAATATTACTCAAAGGCATATTATTACTTCTTCGGAATTCATTCACCGCATTCAACAAATCGGATGACAAAGAAGAATAAATACTACCTGCATGCTCAATCCGTGGTAGATATCCCAAATTCATAAGCCGCTCTGCAATCAAAGGTACCACCTCATTAACATCTCCTTCTTTCAGTACCATCTTTCCAATATCCGGTATCTCTTTGAAAGAATTATTTTTCTGAGCAGCCAACCTAACATATTCCTTTTGTAAACGCAAATAAAAAGGATCTTTTGGCTGAACCGTCAGCATAAAAGTATTCAAATTTCCTTTTACTGCATCTAAAGCATTATTCACAAATTTCCTGTCATACCTCTTCAAAGGAATGGAAAAGTAAATCTTCATCTTTGGCGGAGCCAGCGAATCTCTTACTTCCCCAGGTTTAAGTTCTGCTTCATCAATATTATTTAATACCCTACCCGGACTAACAAAGCCATAACTCATTCCACATACATAACGAAGATATGCAGCAGACAAATCATACTCCAATTCTGCAAGCAGCCTATTTATATTATCTGTCTTCTTAATTTCCAAAGAACGCAATTTCCTGAAACGAGCTTTAATTTTAGACACAGAAAACTTTTCAGGGTTTAATCCATGTACCCTTGAATTTTCAAGCCAATAGAGTAATTGTTCTATCCGCGTCCAATCTCCATAGGAAGTAAGCCATAAAGAAGAGCCCTCTTTTGCATAATAATGATACAATGCCGAATCTTTAACTGAATGAACACTTCTCTCTACGCAAAGTTTCAATAGCCTTTTATGTACCTTTTCTCCATCTATCACAAAACGTGGATCACTCATCTCTTGAAAATAAGATAAGTTTAAGTAATCCAAAGAATCGGATTTATCAAGATTACAACCGCACATAATCAGCATAAAGAAAGGTATAGCAAGAAACAGGCGTTTTGTCATACTTATTATTCGTTCATCTTTTTTAATTCATTACTGCAGACAAAGATATAGTTTTTACGGAAATAAAAACGAAAAATAATGCATCTGTTAAAAAGATCACCCACAAAAGCAAAGCTGATGTGGGTGAATATAAAAAGTTAGAGAATTCTATTTTATGGCTACCTTTCGGGCAATATTCTCTATTTTGAGAATATACCAACCTTTAGGAAGATTTAGAGTAATTACCTTATCTACTGAATCTATTTTTATAGAAGATACTTTCATTCCTAAAACATTATAAATTTCAAGAACAGATCCAGGTGCAGCATTTTGTACACGGACAGTATTGCCGATAACAGTTAAAGTAACAGAAGTCTGCTCATTATCAATGGGTAGAGATTTCCGGCCTTCCTGAGCATAAACTACAGGGTAAGACAGAAAAGAGAAGATTATTAAAAAACACAGAACTATTCTCTTCATCTGTAAGCTTCATTTTACTTTATGAAACAAATGTAAACATTCCGATTTTCTTATACAAATATTCTGGTTTAAACCTCTAAATATTTATATACAAACCTTCTTTAGCAAGCTGACATACCGGAAATATCTCCTTTGCTTCCTGCAAAAATATTAAATCATCCTCATATCGGGCAGAAAAATGCCCTAACAACAATTTTTTAACATTAGCAGTAAGAGCAATCTGTGCAGCCTGTCGAGCAGTAGTGTGATATGTTTCTTTTGCCCTGGGAAGTTCCGCCTGAGTAAAAGTGGATTCATGAAACAAAAGATCTACACCTTGTATCTGATCTACTATCTTTTCAGTATAAATCGTATCTGAACAATATGCATATCTACGGGGAGGTGTTGCAGGAATAGTAAGGCGGCTATTAGGAACAACTTCTCCTTCAGGAGTTATAAAATCCTCACCATTCTTTATACGATTCATCTGAAAAATAGGAACCTGATAAAAATCAATCATGTCACGAATAATATGATTCCTTTCCGCTTTCTCTTCAAAAAGAAAGCCACAGCAAGGAACACGATGCTTTAGAGGTATAGTAGTTACCGTTAACGAGCGGTCCTCGTAAATCAATTCTGGCTTTTTAGTACCAAAGGGGATTAATGTTACTTTATATGGAAGATGCTGGCAAAAGTAATCAAGCACCGGATCTAGATATTTACTCATATCCTTGTGCGCATGAATACAAAGCTCTGCCGTACGGCCCAGCATTCCAAATGTAGAGATAAGACCCGGCAATCCAAAACAATGATCACCATGAAGATGAGAGATAAAAATATGATTCAGACGTGAGAACTTTAGTTTAGATCTGCGAAATTGCATTTGCGTTCCTTCGCCACAGTCTATCATAAAGAGCTTGTCTCTCAAGTTTACAACTTGAGAAGTAGGAAAATGACGCGTGGTAGGCAAAGCAGAGCCACATCCCAGAATATGAACATCAAATTTTTCCATACTACTTTTTTGAAACGAAAGGGGCTACCGAAAACGGCAACCCCTTCAGATTTTATTTATAACTAATTAATTAGTCTTTATCAGCTTCCATTTGTTCCTTCAATGCAGCTAATGCATCGATATCACCTAATGTAGTAGAAGCAGCTTGGTTTGTTACTGCAGGAGCAGCTTCTTCTTTCTTGCTAGTTGTTTTCTTTGAAGAAGCTTTCTTTTCAGCTTTTTCTTCTGCCTTTGCAGCATCTTCGAAAATACGGCTGTGAGAAAGAATGATTCTCTTAGCATCCTTATTGAATTCGATTACTTTGAACTCTAGTTTTTCGTCTAACTGAGCTTGTGAACCGTCTTCTTTTACAAGATGTTTTGGAGTAGCAAAACCTTCAACGCCATAAGGAAGAGCAACTACAGAACCTTTATCAAGCATTTCGATAATAGTTCCTTCGTGTACTGAACCTACTGTGAATACAGTTTCGAATACATCCCAAGGATTTTCTTCCAATTGTTTGTGACCTAAGCTCAAACGACGGTTTTCTTTGTCGATTTCAAGAACCTGAACGTCGATATCTGCACCAATTGAAGTAAATTCAGATGGGTGTTTAACTTTCTTAGTCCAAGAAAGATCAGAAATGTGGATCAATCCATCAACACCTTCTTCAATTTCTACGAATACACCGAAGTTAGTGAAGTTACGAACTTTAGCAACATGTTTGCTACCTACAGGATATTTATCTGCGATAGTTTCCCATGGATCTTGTTTCAATTGTTTGATACCCAAAGACATCTTACGTTCGTCACGGTCAAGTGTAAGAACAACAGCTTCAACTGTATCACCTACCTTCATGAAGTCTTGAGCGCTACGTAAGTGTTGAGACCAAGACATTTCAGAAACGTGAATCAAACCTTCAACGCCTGGAGCAATTTCGATAAATGCACCGTAATCAGCCATAACAACTACTTTACCTTCTACCTTGTCACCAACTTTCAGTTCAGCTGAAAGAGCATCCCATGGATGAGGAGTAAGTTGTTTCAAACCAAGAGCAATACGTTTCTTTTCGTTATCAAAGTCAAGGATAACAACGTTAAGCTTCTGATCCAATTCAACAACTTCTTTAGGATCGCTAACACGTCCCCAAGAAAGGTCTGTAATGTGGATCAAACCGTCTACGCCACCCAAGTCGATGAATACACCGTAAGATGTGATATTTTTAACAGTTCCTTCAAGAACTTGTCCTTTTTCAAGTTTACCGATAATTTCTTTCTTCTGTTGTTCAAGTTCAGCTTCGATAAGAGCTTTGTGAGAAACAACAACGTTTTTGAATTCCTGGTTGATTTTAACAACTTTGAATTCCATAGTTTTTCCAACGAATACATCGTAGTCGCGGATAGGCTTAACGTCAATCTGAGAACCTGGCAAGAATGCTTCGATTCCAAATACGTCAACAATCATACCACCCTTAGTGCGGCATTTGATAAAGCCCTTAACAATTTCTTCTGTTTCAAGAGCTGCGTTAACACGATCCCATGAACGAGCAGCACGAGCTTTTTTGTGTGAAAGGATTAACTGACCTTTCTTGTCTTCCTGATTTTCGATGTAAACTTCTACTTTATCACCGATTGTTAATTCAGGATTGTAACGAAATTCATTCAAAGGAATGATACCATCTGATTTGTAACCAATGTTAACAACAACTTCACGTTTGTTCATTGAGATTACAGTTCCGTCAACCACCTCACGGTCGCTAACTTTGTTAAGCGTACTATCGTAAGCTTTTTCTAGTTCTTCTTGGCTAGCACCAACAAAAGATTCACCGTTTTCATACGCATCCCAGTTGAAGTCTTCAACAGGAGCAACGTTCTTTAAATTTTCCATTAATAATTTTGTTTAAATACCTTTAATTAAGTAAGACATTATAATTGACTATATAAATCCGGCGCAAAGATAAATGTTTTCTCGTAAACAAAAAAAGAATTCAGAGATTATTTCTTATATGCCTTGGCCATAATTCATTCATTATCATGGATAAATAGAATCTATACTCAAAAAATATCAGTTCTCCATTTTCAGAAGAACTTTTTCAATAGCATCTTTAAAAGCTGATTTCGGCATTGCTCCCTGTGCCATCTGAGGAGAACCATACATTGGCACAAACAATAAAGAAGGTATACTACGAATTCCAAATACAGAAGCAAGCTCCTCCTCCTCTTCTGTATTTACTTTATATATATAGATCTTTCCCGAATATTCCACAGCCAGTTCTTCAAGAATTGGAGCTATAACCTTGCACGGACCACACCATGAAGCATAAAAATCAATTATGGCAGGTTTATCACCAAGATATTTCCATTCATCAGGACTTTCATTATAATCAGCCACTTTGGCAAGAAATTCATCTTTTGTTAGCGGTATTGTTTTCATAAAATTATCCTTTTAAATAATTAAACCCTATTTCGTACCAGCTATTATAAGTAAACAGAATAATAAGAATACTGCAATAAGCACTTTAATAGTTTAATTTGAATATTACACCACATAAACTGAGGACACCTACTAATCTTAACAATCTAAAAAGCAATTTTGTTTTCCAACTTAAAAGCCAACTATTCGTTAATTAACAAAACATATAAAGGAAATTAAAGCCCCATCAAAAAGAAACAAATTTCCAAAGAATATTAAACAACTAACAATAAAAAAGTATCAATAAAATATCAAGTTTAAAAAACTTATTATATATTTGCAAAGAATTAACATATAACGACATTTATAAATTAAAAAGAGATATAATAAAAAACTATTATTCAACAATAGATCTATTCAAACAACTGATACAGGCTATTATTAAAGTTATTAATAACCAATAATATAAACAATATTAATATAAACAATATTAATACAAACAATAACATATTAATATCTCCTTATCATATCTAATTTAATTGTATAATAAAAAAAATAGCAAATACATATTATAAACTATAATAACAATATTATGAAAGAAAGCTCAACAACATTATCTAAAAAGAAGATTTCTACTTTTCTAACATTAATCTTTTTATTTCAAATCTTCTACATTCAGCCAATGCAGGCATCAAACATTTTATCATCAGATAATAACGTTGAAGCTCGTATTTTAACGACAGAGAATAGCTCTCTAACAAACACCAACAACAAGAATGAAAAAATCACTCTACCTGCCAACACACCTATTTCATTAAAAGTAGAAAATTCAATTAGTACTAGAACAGCAAAAGTTGGAGACATAATTACCCTTAGGGTTGCTTATAATGTGATGAAGGAAGGGCAAATTGTTATCCCTGCAGGTTCAATTGCAAAAGCTCAAATTTCTTATCTAAAAAAACCAAAAATATTTGGCAAGGCAGGCGAAATTAAAATGGCTGTTGAATCACTTATCATGCCCAATGGTAATGATATTAAGATATCAGCAAATGAACTAAACAACCAGGGTGATTCAAAAGCAGCTGTTGCATGGGTTTGTTTTGGTGTTTCGTTAATTATTTTATGGCCATTAATTTTCGTTCCATTTTTAATCAAAGGAAAAGACGCAGAAATTAATGCAAACACAACAGTAGAAGCATTTACCACAAGCGATGTTTTATTATAACAATCATCTCAACATATATAATAAATGATTAGAAAATAATCTATTTTAAACACAAAAAGGGAATGATTTTAAGATCATTCCCTTTTTGTGTTTAGTCAGCAATCTAATCAGAATCTTTTTGTGTAAATGTGACAATACGGTTCAGTTCCTCTAAGCTCATAATGACTCTGATGATATTCCTCAGCTCTCCAAAAAGTAGTAGCAGGAGTTACCTTTGTTACAACATGATAACCTTTTTCTGTAAGTACGCCTATTAATTTTTCAGCGATTTCTTTCTGTTCTGGAGTTGTATAAAATATCTCAGAGCGATATTGATCACCAAGATCGGGCCCCTGACCATCTTCTTGCTCTGGGTCATGAATCTCAAAAAATAATTTAGCTAATTCTTCATAAGAAGATTTTAAAGGATCAAATACTATTCGAACAGCTTCAGCATGGCCGGTATCGTGACGGCACACTTCTTCATATGAAGGATTTTCATTTTTTCCGCCAATATATCCAGATTCCACAATAAGAGTTCCGGGAGCAGTTTTCATTAAATGTTCAACACCCCAAAAGCATCCACCAGCAAATATTGCAACTTCAGTTCGTCCATCCAGAGCTGCATTCTTATCATTTATTTCCATATTACATTTTTTATTTTTAACGCAGCAAATATACTTCATTATTATTAAAAACATTCAAAAGAAATATTAATAAGCAACCGAACCTTCATCAGATTTTATATCTTTGTTTTGCATTTAATTCATCTATATAAACTAAAAGACTCCAAAATGAAGATAACCTATATTTATCATAGCTGTTTTGCATTAGAGTTCAATGAGTTCAACGTTATAATAGATTATTACGAGGATACATCCAAATCTCCGGAGAACGGCTATATACACTCATATTTACTTCGCCAACCACAAAAACTTTATATTCTTTCATCGCATTCACACGCAGATCATTTCAATCCTGAAGTTCTTAGCTGGAAGTTACAAAAAAGCAATATTCAGTACATCTTTTCAAAAGATATTCTTGATGCCGGATTGGCTAATAAAGAAGACGCATTATACCTTGACAAACTAGATAGTTACAAAGACGACTATCTTAATATAAAAGCTTACGGCTCTACTGATATTGGTATTTCTTTCTTGATTCAATCTTCAGAAAATAAAATCTTCCACGCAGGCGATTTAAACAATTGGCATTGGAATGAAGAATGCCCACTTGAAGAATCACAAGAATATGAAAATAATTATCTAAAGGAACTGGAGTTATTAGCGAAAGACTTAACTCATTTAGATCTTGTATTTTTCCCCATTGACCCTCGCTTAGGAAAGGATTATATGAAAGGAGCTGAGCAATTTATCAACCGTATTTCAACTGATATTTTAGCTCCCATGCATTTTGATAATGCCTATCATAAAATTGCAGCATTTGCTCCATACGCAGAAACAAAAAAATGCAAAGTCATGAAATGGACATCAAGAGGTGAAAGTTTTGTATTATAGATTCACAAAAATAGAAACTAATTTAATAAGGTTATGGAAATAAAAAGCCGATTCGATCATTTCAATTTCAATGTAATCAATCTTGAAAAAAGTATTGAGTTTTATGCCAAAGCACTGGGATTAAAAGAAGCCAAACGTAAAGTTGCCAGTGATGGTTCGTTTATTTTAGTATATCTAACAGACGAAACAACAAGTTTTAGTCTGGAATTAACCTGGTTAAGAGACCGCAAAGAACCTTACAATTTAGGTGACAATGAAATTCATCTCTGCATGCGTGTTCCCGGAAATTACGATAAGGTTAGAGAATTTCACAAAGAAATGGGATGCGTTTGTTACGAAAATACTGATATGGGATTATATTTTATAAATGATCCTGATGGTTATTGGATTGAAATCCTACCTTTCAAATAATACTTACCCACAATATACATCTGTAAGTCTATAATTTTATCTGGACTTACAGATGTTATTCTAACGCCTTCTAAAAATACCCCTTCATAGTTTATCCAAAATAACACCTGCCTAGAACTTATATTATTAATAATAAGCTCATCCACAAATTTAATAATAACAAATCAATCCACCTTTAGCTATAATTAGTAAATATTTAAATAAAAAACCGCACATATAATAAAAAAATAAGTATCTTTGTTCGAAGTGAAATAAAATATAGATAGAAAGATTCACACTTTTATATCCGAAATACATTTAAATATGAACAAGAACTTTTTGGCCGAGTTAGAAAAAGGTAGCAAGAATGCCCTTATCAAAAAGAAAATTATAAATTACTATATATCTCATGGAAATTCTACCATCACAGATCTCTCTAAAGAAGTTGATCTAAGTGTGCCTACTGTCACTAAGTTTATTAGTGAAATGTGCGAAGAAGGATTCATCAATGATTACGGAAAACTAGAAACCAGTGGTGGACGTCACCCTAATTTATATGGATTGAATCCTAAATCAGGATACTTTATCGGGGTTGACATCAATCTGTACGATATTAATATTGGCCTGATTAATTTCAAAGGTGATATAGTAGAATTAAAAATGAACATTCCGTACACCTTTGAGAACACGATAGAATCACTTAATAATCTCTGTTTATTAGTTCTGAATTTCATTAAAAAACTTTCTATTGAAAAAGAGAAAGTACTCAATATAAATGTAAACATCTCGGGCCGAGTTAATCCTGAGTCCGGATATAGCTATAGCATGTTTTATTTTGATGAACGCCCTTTAGCAGAGATCCTTTCAGAAAAACTTTCATACAGAGTAACTATTGACAATGATACACGTGCCATGACTTATGGTGAATATATGATTGGTGGAGTAACCAATGAAAAAAATATTATTTTCGTAAACATCAGCTGGGGTCTCGGTATTGGAATTATAATTGATGGAAAAATATACACTGGTAAATCTGGTTTTTCTGGAGAATTTGGACATATCAGCACATACGATAACGAAATTATATGCCACTGTGGTAAAAAAGGTTGCCTGGAAACAGAAGCATCCGGTTCTGCAATGCACAGAATGTTAATAGAAAGAGTAAAAGGAGGTGCCAGTTCTATTTTATCAGAGAAGGTATTAAACAATGAAACAGTAACTTTGGACGACATTCTTAATGCAATAAAAAAAGAAGATATGCTATGCATTGACATTGTAGAAGAAGTTGGCCAAAAATTAGGAAAGCAGATTGCCGGTTTAATTAATATTTTTAATCCGGAAATGGTTATTATTGGGGGAACGGTATCTATTACAGGTGATTATATTACCCAGCCTATAAAAACTGCGATTCGTAAGTATTCTCTTAATCTTGTCAATAAAGATTCTACAATAATCACATCCAAACTTAAAGAAAAAGCAGGCATTATTGGAGCATGCATGATAGCACGTAGCCGAATGTTCGAGAACTAAATATTTTGATTCCAAAAATGTATTATGTATTTTTGTAGCAATTATACATAAATACATAATGGAATTTACAGAAGATATTAAGGAAGCGTGCCGCATAATGAATGAAGGTGGGGTAATTCTTTACCCCACAGATACTATCTGGGGAATTGGATGTGATGCAACCAATCCTGAAGCCGTTAACAGAGTTTACGAAATTAAAAAGCGTATTGATAGTAAGGCACTGATTGTATTGGTAGATTCGTCCGTAAAAGTTGATTTTTACGTAAGTGATGTTCCTCAAGTGGCATGGGATTTAATTGAATTGGCAGACAAACCTCTGACCATAATTTATGATGGAGCCAGAAACATGGCCACAAATTTATTGGCAGAAGATGGAAGTGTGGGCATTCGTGTAACAAATGAACAATTCTCACGCCAGTTATGTCAACGATTCCGCAAAGCAATTGTTTCTACTTCAGCAAATATCAGCGGACAACCATCTCCCGCAAATTTTAGCGAAATAAGCGAAGAGATAAAATCAGCGGTAGACTATATTGTTAAGTTTAAACAGGATGATCTTTCTCCTGCAAAACCGTCCAGTATTATTAAGTTAGGAAAAGGAGGAGTCATAAAGGTGATTCGGGAATAATAAGGGAACATATTAATGAAAGTAAGTCAAAGGAAACAGCTCATTAAATATCTTCTAGGAGATTATATTGCAGCAAATGTGATCTGGTTTCTTGCGAATATTTACCGATATTACAATATAGCCTCTTCACTAGGATTTGATGATTTTGCTTCTTACCAGTTCTCTGGAAAGGTATTAACCGGACAGATTATTATACCTTTCTTTTGGTTATTGCTTTACTATTTATCAGGATACTATAACTCTCCGATGAGAAAATCCAGATTATTGGAACTCAATAAAACACTGGTATCTGTTGAGATAGGAGTAGTAATAGTATTTTTCGTGATATTGGTAAACGACTTACCAAGGGATTATCACGTCTATTATCAATTACTGGCAATCCTTTTCTTCGGACAGTTTATCCTCACTTATAGCATAAGAGCGTTAATAACCCAAAAACTAACAACCCAAATACACAACAGAATAATTGGATTCAATACGATTATAATAGGTGCCGGAGAACAAGCCCTTAAATTATTCCAGGAGCTTAATGCTCAGCCGCAATCTATTGGTTATAAAGTTGTAGGATTTATAAGTCTTGAACAAGATCCTTGCCTTATCAAAGATCAGCCTGTTGAAAGACTGGAAAATATTGAAGAGTTTATTCAGAGAAAAGATGTAGAAGAGATAATAGTTGCACCCGATTTCACTGATGAGAAAGCATTTTTTGAACTGCTAAACAGCCTTTATAGATTTAATTTACCCATCAAGGTTATTGCCGGAGAAAAGAATGTACTTTCGCGAAGTGTAAGGATGTCCTCCATTTATGCTACTCCGATGGTTGAAATAACCCGGGATAACATGTCTGAAGGAGCAAAAAACATAAAAAACATTTTCGACAAAATAATATCAGCACTTGCCTTATTCCTTTTTTCTCCTTTATTTGCGTGGATAGCATGGAAAATAAAAAAGAATTCACCGGGAGATGCTTTTTATAAGCAGGAAAGACTTGGTTACAGAGGCAAACCGTTTACAATATATAAGTTCAGAACCATGAAGATGGATGCTGAAAAAGAAATTCCGCTACTATCAGATCTAAATGATGAAAGAATAACCGAATTCGGAAAGATCTTGAGAAAATATCGCCTGGATGAATTGCCACAGTTCTGGAATGTACTGAAGGGTGAAATGTCATTGGTAGGTCCACGGCCCGAAAGGAAATTTTTTGTAGATCAGATTGTTTGCAAAGCACCTTATTATTACCAGACATTATCAGTAAAACCAGGCATTACATCCTGGGGGATGGTAAAATACGGATATGCAAATACAGTAGACAAGATGATTGAACGTTTACAATACGATTTAATATATCTGGAAAACAGATCGCTAGCCATAGACATAAAAATATTAATATATACGATTAGAACAATACTTACCGGAAAAGGTATGTAACATAAAGATATGAAAACCGAAAAAACAAGTTTATTTCAGCAGTTTATATTTTGGCGTGAAAAGAATATAAAGGAAAAACACTTTATACTTATTCTCAGCTTCATAGTAGGTGTTTGTACTGCCTGTGCTGCAATAATTCTAAAAAGTCTGATTCATTTGATTCAAAACTTTCTGACCGACAATTTTAATGCCACAGAAGCCAACTACCTTTACTTAGTTTATCCGGTTGCCGGTATTCTGCTGACAGGATTATTTGTACGCAATATTGTGAAAGACGATATTAGCCATGGTGTTACAAAGATTCTATATTCAATTTCGCGCAGACAAGGAAGAATAAAACGTCACAATATATGGTCTTCCACTATAGCCAGTGCCATCACCATCGGATGTGGTGGGTCTGTAGGAGCCGAAGCACCAATTGTTCTTACCGGATCGGCCATTGGTTCCAATCTGGGAAGTGTTTTCAGAATGGAACACAAAACTCTGATGTTACTCATTGGCTGTGGAGCCGCGGGAGCAGTTGCGGGAATCTTTAAAGCACCAATAGCAGGAGTCGTATTTACACTTGAAGTTTTAATGATCGACCTTACAATGGCTTCACTTCTACCCTTGCTGATAACTTCCGTTACTGCTGCTACTGTATCTTATATTTTTATGGGAACAGAAGCTATGTTTAAGTTCGATCTCGATCAGGCTTTCGACATGCAGCGCATTCCTTATGTTATATTTTTGGGAATATTCTGTGGACTGGTATCTTTGTACTTTACCCGGGCTTCAAATTACATAGAGACTATTTTCGGAAAATTACAAGGACCATACAAGAAACTAGCACTTGGGGGAGTTCTGCTGAGTATCCTGATCTTCCTTTTTCCAACTCTTTATGGTGAAGGATATGATACTATCAGCCTTTTACTTAAGGGAGCAGCTTCGGGAGAATGGCAGACAGTTATGAACAATTCTCTTTTTTACGGATACAATCATCTATTATTAGTCTATTTGTTCCTCATTATTGTATTTAAAGTTTTTGCAACAACAGCAACAAATGGTGGTGGTGGTTGTGGTGGTATCTTTGCACCAAGTTTATTCCTGGGATGTATTGCCGGATTTATATTTTCTCATCTGTCAAACGAACTGGGATTCTTTATTAACTTGCCGGAGAAGAACTTCGCACTTATGGGAATGGCCGGAGTAATGGCCGGTGTAATGCATGCCCCTTTGCTGGGGATATTCCTTATTGCCGAGCTAACCGGAGGATACGACCTGTTTCTTCCTTTAATGATCTGCTCTGTAAGTTCTTATCTTACTATAATTATCTTTGAACCTCACAGTCTTTATTCTATGCGTCTTGCCAAAAAAGGGCAACTCATTACTCACCATAAAGACAAAGCGGTACTTACGTTAATGAAGATGGAGAATGTTATTGAAAACGATTTCCAGCAAGTATCTCCGGAAACCGATTTGGGAGAACTGGTTAAAGTAATCTCTCAGGCAAAAAGAAATTTATTCCCGGTTGTGGATAAACATGGAAAACTGCAAGGAGTTGTTTTACTTGATAATATACGTAATATCATGTTCAGACAGGAACTTTATCATCGGTACACTGCAAGTAAACTAATGAGTTCCGTTCCTGCCAAACTATTTATTGATGATTCCATGGAACGAGTAATGCATACTTTTGATGATACGCAAGCCTGGAATCTTCCGGTTGTTGATGAAAAAGGAACATATATTGGCTTTGTCTCTAAATCGAAGATATTAAGTACATACAGACAACTTCTGGTTCACTTCTCCGAAGATTAGGCCAGTGATAACTAGTGAGAAGAGACTATAAATCACACAATTAAAATCAAAGATTAATGGAAAAGAAAGACCTGAGAATAGTATATATGGGAACTCCCGACTTTGCTGTGGAGTCTCTTAAATGCCTTGTAGAAGGTGGATATAATGTAGTAGGTGTAATAACAATGCCCGATAAACCTGCAGGACGAGGACATAAGCTGCAGTTTTCGCCCGTAAAGCAGTACGCTTTAGAACAGAACATTCCTTTGCTTCAACCAGAACGATTAAAAGATGAAGAGTTTGTTGAAGCATTAAGAGCATGGAAAGCAGATCTGCAAATTGTAGTAGCCTTCCGCATGTTACCCGAGGTTGTATGGGCAATGCCACGCTTCGGTACATTTAACCTACACGCTTCACTCCTTCCGCAGTATCGCGGTGCAGCTCCTATCAACTGGGCAGTGATTAATGGAGATACAGAAACAGGAATTACCACATTCTTCCTTCAGCATGAAATAGATACCGGAAACGTTATTCAGCAAGTGCACATTCCAATAGCCGACACGGATAACGTGGAAGTGGTTCACGATAAACTTATGATGCTTGGTGGAAAACTTGTAATTGAAACAGTTGATGCTATTCTTGAAGATCGGGTAAAGCCTATTCCACAAGAAGAAATGGCTCAACCGGAAGAGTTGCGCCCGGCACCTAAAATCTTTAAAGAGACTTGCCGCATCAACTGGTCGGGAAATGTAAAGCAGATATATGACTTTATCCGCGGACTGTCGCCTTATCCGGCTGCATGGACAGAACTTCACAACGGACAAGAGTCTCCTCTTACATTAAAAGTGTTTGAGACAGAAAAAATAGAGAAAGCTCACTCGGATGTTCCGGGAACCATAAAAACTGATGGCAAAACTTATCTCCACGTTGCTGCAGGAAATGGATACCTGTCAATAAAATCTCTTCAGCTAGCCGGAAAAAAACGACTTGGCATTGATGAGTTCCTTCGCGGATTTAAAGTTCTGGATGACATGAATCTTCTGTAAACCAAATTATTACTCCAAATACAGATATACAAAAGTGCGTTAATGGGAAGAACATTAACGCACTTTTATTTGTTTTTATTTTGTTGTTAGCTAAATAATATGTTTATTTGTATCAATTAACACTAATATCAATTAAAAAACGTAGCCTATCGATTAAACATTACTCTAATCCTAAATTAAGACGTGATGAAAAATTTGAAGAAGATGACCGATGAAGAATTGGTAATCTTATATTCAAAAGGAGAAAATCAAGCCTTTGATACACTCCTTAATCGATATCAGAATAGGTTATATTCCTATATTTACTTTATTGTAAAAAGTACAGAACTGGCGGAAGACATCTTTCAGGAGACTTTCGTGAAGGCTATTATGACCATTAAACAAGGACGATACATAGAGAATGGAAAATTCCCTGCATGGCTTACACGTATAGCTCATAACCTGATCATTGACAATTACCGACAGGAACGTAATGAGAATGTAATTTCGAACGATGACAGCGAAATTGATTTGCTGAATAATATGAAACTCTCTGAAGGAAACATTGAGATGGAAATCATCAATGATCAAATTCATAACGATGTACGTCATCTGGTTAAACTACTACCTGATAATCAGCGGGAAGTAGTCTACATGCGCTTTTACCAGGATTTGAGCTTCAAAGAAATTGCAGATATTACCGGAGTAAGTATAAATACTGCTCTTGGAAGAATGCGTTACGCCATCCTTAACCTTCGCCGCATGGCAGAAGAGAAAGAAATGATTCTCACTCTCGACTAAAATATTTGTTTCATATGCATACTAAAGTTTTGTTTTCTACGTTTTTATAGAAAAACAACAATAGTATGCCTATGAAATATAACATTACTCAACCAACCAATCAGCAGAAAAAAGATAAACGGAATAACAAGGGTAAAAGTGAGTTAAAGCCCAGCTTACAGACACTAACATTCTTAAAAATGTTTGCCCGCAATTATCACGTTGAGCCATCAATGCCCGACGGTCTGCAAGGAATCATTCTTGGATAAATCACTGAACACTGTTTGTATCCTGTACAAAAGAATACAATTTTTCGTACAGAAGATTGATTGATTCTGCACGAATGAATTAATTATTTTGTACAGAATACATTCTATTACCCGCCAATCGTGAAAAGAAGATAAAATTAAGAATTCTTAGTTCAATTATTTTATGTACTTTTGCAAAACCAATCATACAGCTAGATAGTAATGAAACATAAAATATCCCCTTCACTGCTTGCTGCCAATTTTGCTAATCTGGCAGAAGATATTGAGATGATAAACCGAAGCGAAGCCGACTGGCTACATCTTGATATTATGGACGGTGTATTTGTTCCGAATATTTCTTTTGGATTTCCAGTTATTAAAGCGGTAAGCAAACTCTGCAAGAAACCGCTTGATGTGCATTTAATGATCGTAAATCCCGAGAAGTTTATCCCGGAAGTTAAGGCTACTGGAGCTAAAATTATGAATGTTCACTACGAAGCTTGCCCACACATTCACAGGGTAATTCAACAGATTCGCGAAGCAGGGATGGAACCTGCCGTAACCATTAACCCATCTACACCGGTCTTTATGCTGAAAGATATCATTAAAGACGTATATATGGTTCTGATTATGAGCGTTAATCCCGGATATGGAGGTCAGAAATTCATAGAACATTCTCTGGATAAAGTGAAAGAACTAAGAATGTTGATTGATAAAACCGGTTCAGATGCGCTTATTGAAGTGGATGGCGGTGTAAATGAAAAGACAGCTCCCCTGTTGCTGGAAGCAGGTGCAGATGTATTGGTAGCAGGAAATTCGGTATTTGCTGCATCTTCACCAGAAGATATGATTCATCAGCTAAAAGCATTGTAATTTCAACGTGCAGATGACTTTACACCTGCACAAATATCCCTTTGTACGCTTTCTCGTACCCCTGATTCTGGGGATATGTTTCAGTCATTCGTTTCTTCATGAAACAGGATGCAGCGGAGTTGTCATGGGCACACTTTGCCTCATGTGTGTACTCTCTTTTATTCTTTATCACATTCTGAAGAAATACTCATACAGGTGGATTACAGGAGTTTGCATATATTTGCTGCTATTCACCATTGGTACAGGAATAACCGAATTACATCTATCATCGGCAAATTATCAATGGTCATCCGAAAAGTGCGTTTACAAAGCACAACTTACGGAAGATCCAAAAGAGAAAGAACACAGCATACTTTGTCCGGCATCGGTAATTGCAAGTCAGGATTCTGCAGGAAGTCATTCAGTAGAGAAGAAGGTTCTGCTTTACCTCACGAAAGATTCAGCAAGCCAACAGCTTAAGCGAGGAGACCAGTTACTTTTCTATGGACAGATAACCGCACCTCGCAACAATGGAAATCCCGAAGAGTTCGATTATGCTTCTTATCTGCTTCATCAGAATATTAGCGGAACAGCCTTTGCGTATACCGGGAACTGGCAACTAAAAGGATACGATCAGCACAGAACGTTGAAACAAACTGCCCTGGATTACCGGAAGCTGTTGCTGGAAAAAATAAAGCATCTGGGATTTTCGGGAGATGAATATACCGTTCTTTCAGCTTTAGTATTAGGATATCAGGATGAACTGAGCGAAGATATACGGGAAAGCTATTCCATTTCCGGAGCAAGTCACGTGCTTTCTCTCTCAGGTTTACACATTGGCTTTCTCTATTTCTTGCTGGAATTTCTGCTGAGCTTTGCCAACAGAAAGAGAGGAACGTTGATTGCAAAACAGCTGACCATTATTATCTTGCTATGGGGATTTGCTTTCCTCACCGGACTCCTCTCCCCTGTTGTCCGGTCGGTCATTATGTTTTCATTAATAGCTCTGTCCAGAATACGGAACAATCATCCGGTTACGCTCAACACTCTGGCAGTTGCAGCATTATTAATGCTGGTTTACAACCCTTTTTACCTGTACGATGTAAGCTTTCAGCTATCGTTCACAGCCATAGCCGGAATTGTAATTATCCAGCCATGGCTGGACGGATTGGTTAAAACAGAAAACCGCATTGTGAAATATGTATGGGGATTAATGACTGTTTCCATTGCAGCACAGATAATAACCACTCCCATTATTCTTTATTATTTCTCCCGTTTCTCAACCCATTTTTTGCTGACCAATATCATTGTTGTTCCGCTGGTATCAGTCATTATGTATCTGGCCGTTTTTACACTCTGCATAGGGTTCATTTCTCCGTTGCAAACTCTTTTGGCCTTTTTTCTGAAAGAATCTATCAAGTTTCTGAACGGAACAGTGAGTTTTGTTGAACATCTACCCTACTCTTCCATTGATCATATATGGCTCACCACTGCCGATGTAGCTGTGTTTTATCTGTTACTTTTTCTCAGTTCGCTCTATTTCATATCCAGAAAAAAATGGGCACTTTTTGGTTTGTTGCCATGCATTGCACTTCTGATTACCTTCCATGCCAAAGAGAGATATCAGCAACAAAATATTCGTTCAATCATTTTTTATAATGCCCGCAACTGTCCCACGGTTCATTTAATAGAATCGCCGGAAACTTCCTATCTTTTTTCGGCCGAAAAAGATAGTGTACACAAGAAATTACGTTATGCCACACAGCGTTTCTGGAATAAAAATCTGGCAAACACTCCGCAAATACTTTCTTCCAGCTTTCGTGGTAAATATATCTGGAAGCAAAATGACGTACTTTATTTTGAAGGAAAAACCATCTGCATGATAAAAGATGATAGTTGGCGAAACAAAGTTTCCAACAACCCTTTAAACATTGACTATTTATATCTTTGTAAAGGGTATAAAGGTAAATTAGTGTGGCTCATGCCACTTTTCAATACAAAGAAAGTGGTTATTGATGCCTCTTTGAGCGATTACAAACGAAAAGCCATTGAAAAAGAATGCAAGCTTCTAGGTATTGACTATTTCTCTATATCAGAAAAAGGAGCTTACAAAATCACGCTTTAATACAAATTAATTTGTACTTTTGTTGCTCAATATTGAAGATAAAATGTTATGTTGACAAAAATAATAGATCAGGCCAATATCGATCTTTTCGGTGAATGGCTAAAAGAAACTGAGAAAGTAGTTATAGTATCGCATACTTCGCCCGATGGAGATGCTATGGGCTCTTCATTAGGACTTTATCATTTTCTTATTTCGCAGAATAAAACAGTAAATGTTATTGTACCCAATGCCTTTCCGGAATTTCTGAAATGGATGCCGGGTGCTAAGGAAATTACACTTTACAATCACGACAAAGAGAAAGCCGACAAACTGGTAGCCGATGCCGACATGATTTGCTGTCTCGACTTCAACGGACTGAAACGTATTGACGATCTTGGTCTGGTTGTAAAAGAGGCTAAAGCACGTAAAGTAATGGTAGACCATCATCCATTTCCGGACGATTTCTGCTCTATCGTAATGTCTCATCCTGAGATTTCTTCTACGTCCGAACTGGTTTTCCGGTTAATCTGCCGCCTGGGTTATTTTGATGAAATGACCAAAGAAGGAGCCGAATGTATATATACCGGTATGATGACCGATACAGGGAGCTTTACTTATAACTCAAACAGCCGGGAGATATACTATATTATCAGTCAGCTAATTTCCAAAGGCATCGACAAGGATGATATAAACCGTAACGTTTATAATACCTACTCCGAAAGTCGTCTGCGCCTGATGGGATATGTTCTTCATTCAAAAATGAAAGTATATTCTGAATCTCATTCGGCTATGATCTGGCTCACTCAGGAAGAACTAAAGAATTTTAACTATGTAAAAGGAGATGCAGAAGGTTTTGTAAACATTCCATTGTCTATTAAAGAAGTAAAGTTCTCAGCCTTTTTCCGTGAAGATACAAACATGATAAAGGTTTCATTACGTTCTGTGGGAGATTTTCCATGTAACAAATTCGCTTCAGAATACTTCAATGGTGGCGGACACTTGAATGCTTCGGGAGGAGAGTTCTACGGAACAATGCAAGAAGCTATCGATACCTTCGAAAAGGGACTGAAAAAATATGAATCGCTATTAACTGCGAATAATTAGTTATCCAAGCCTGTTATCAGGAATGGATTATATTAAAAGCTAATCAAAGTACTATTTTGTATAAATAAGATACACATTATATTTAAATATCTATGACACTTATCAAATCAATTTCCGGTATCCGCGGAACCATTGGCGGACAGGCCGGCGAGGGTTTAAACCCACTCGACATTGTAAAATTCACATCTGCTTACGCAACGTTAATAAGAAAGACATGCAAGTCTACAAGTAATAAGATTGTAGTAGGTCGCGACGCTCGTATTTCAGGTAAAATGGTTAATAACGTAGTTGTTGGAACCTTAATGGGAATGGGCTATGATGTTGTTGATATCGGTCTGGCTTCTACTCCAACTACAGAACTTGCCGTTACAATGGAAGGCGCTTGCGGAGGTCTTATTCTTACTGCCAGTCACAATCCAAAACAATGGAATGCACTTAAGCTGTTAAATGAAAACGGAGAATTCCTGAATGCAGCAGAAGGAGAAGAAGTTCTACGTATTGCAGAAGCAGAAGAGTTTACTTTTGCAGATGTTGATAGTCTGGGATCTTACCGTGAAGATTTAACTTACAACAAAAAGCATATTGAAAGTGTATTAGCACTTAAATTAGTTGACTTGGAAGCTATTCGCAAAGCCGATTTCAAAGTAGCTATTGACTGTGTTAACTCTGTGGGAGGTATTATTCTTCCTGAATTATTCGAAGCTCTGGGCGTAAAGCATGTTGAAAAACTATATTGCGAACCAACAGGAAACTTCCAACACAATCCAGAACCGCTTGAAAAGAACTTAGGAGACATCATGAACCTGATGAAGAGCGGCAAAGCTGATGTTGCATTCGTGGTTGACCCAGACGTAGACCGCTTAGCCATGATTTGTGAAGACGGAAAAATGTACGGAGAAGAATATACATTGGTAACAGTTGCCGATTACGTATTGAAGCACACTCCTGGAAATACCGTTTCAAACTTAAGTTCTACCCGTGCTCTTCGCGACGTAACCCGTAAATACGGACAAACTTACAATGCATCTGCCGTAGGTGAAGTAAACGTGGTAACTAAAATGAAAGATACTAACGCTGTGATAGGCGGTGAAGGCAACGGAGGAGTTATCTACCCTGAAAGCCATTACGGACGTGACGCATTGGTTGGTATCGCTCTTTTCCTTAGCCATCTGGCTCACGAAGGAAAGAAGGTAAGCGAACTGAGAGCTACTTATCCTCCTTACTTTATTGCTAAAAATAAAGTGGAACTAACTCCTTCAATTGATGTAGATGCTATCCTTGCAAAAGTAAAAGAAATCTATGCGAAAGAAGAAATCAACGATATTGATGGCGTAAAGATTGACTTCCCAGATAAATGGGTTCACTTGAGAAAGAGTAACACAGAACCAATTATCCGTGTATATTCTGAAGCCTCAACAATGGAAGCTGCAGAAGAAATTGGTCAGAAGATTATGGATGTAATTGCTGAACTGGCAAAATAAAATTCATCCTTCACAATATTTAAAGAGCGAAGAAGCAAAATCTGCTTTCTTCGCTCTTTTTTATTTTGTATGTTTGCGATAATATTATCAGTAACCAAACTGGCCTGAAACAAAAATCCTGCTAAAACAAGAACCATTGTCTGTACAATATCTTATGGGTTAATAAAAAGGTAAAGGCTTTAAATAATGCAACAATGAAAAAAATAATTTGTTTGAGTCTGTTCTTGCTACTCACAAACATCATGTTTGCTCAGAATGAACAGGCATTGTATGAATCAATTCTAAGTAAAATCACCCCTCCGTCTATTCCCGAAAAGACAATAAGCATTACCCGCTACGGAGCAAAAGGCGATGGTGTAAAAGATTGCAAGCCAGCATTCGACAAGGCAATGAAGGCCGCCCTGAAAAGCAAAGGAGGATTGCACATAGTTGTTCCTGCCGGTGTATATTTTATAAAAGGACCAATTCACTTTGTAAGCAATGTCTGTCTTGATTTGACAGAAGGAGCCGAACTGAAGTTCAGCGATAATCCTGCAGATTATCTTCCGGTTGTATCAACGAGCTGGGAAGGAACATTCGTTTCTAATTACAGCCCATTTATTTATGGATACGAAGTAGAAAACGTTTCAATAATCGGTAAAGGAAAAATAGACGGAAATGCACAGAAAACATTCGGTACATGGAGAAGCAATCAGGGAAAAGATGTTGAGCGTACACGTTATGTGAACCATAACAATGTGCCGTTTGCTGAACGTAGCTTTGGTGAAGGACATTACTTACGTCCGCAACTAATACAGTTTTACAAATCTAAAAACATATTATTGGAAGGTGTGTTTATAACTAATTCGCCTTTCTGGTGCATTCATTTACTTAAAAGTGAAAACATTACTTGCAGAAAACTGAAATACGATGCCAAACTGGTAAATAATGACGGTATTGATCCTGAGTATTCAAAGAATATCCTTATTGAAGATATCGATTTCAATAACGGAGATGATAATGTTGCCATAAAAGCTGGTAGAGACAACGAAGGACGTGCTACAGCAACACCCTCGGAGAATATTATTATCCGGAACTGTCGCTTTAAAGGACTACATGGCGTGGTATTAGGAAGCGAAATGTCATCCGGTATTCAAAATGTATTCGTGAGAGATTGTTCATTTGCCGGTTATTGCAAACGAGGTATTTATTTTAAAACAAATCCCGATCGTGGTGGATTTATTCGCAATATCTATATAAATAATGTAGAATTCGATAATGTTGAAGATCTGTTCTTTATAACGTCAGCCTATGCACGTACCGAGACCAACCAATTTAATGTAACTGATATTAGTGATGTATATGTAAACGGGTTGAAATGTAAGAAGGCATCGAATGCCGGATTAGTAATTCAGGGCTATCCAAAGAATATTGTACATGATATTCATTTCAGGAACGTAGAGGTTCAGGAAGCAAAGATAGGTGTTAGCTTCACGAATGCAGAACGTATTGAGATGTCTAATGTCACTATTGGAGGCATTGTAGGTGCTCCATCTACAGTTTCGGACAAAGATAAGATCTTTGAAAAAAAATAGTTTCAGCTATTCAATAAGTATTTCCTATTTCCAATTATAAAACAAAACGAGCGAAGAAGTCAAACCTGCCTTCTTCGCTCGTTTTTATTGGTCACACTTTCTTTTCTACACCCGGGTGTAGATAACCGGTACACCCGGGTGTAACAACCTTCTCCATCCGGGTGTACGGATAACTTCCACCCGGGTGTACCAGGATTTATCACTTTTGAGAAATAAAATCTGATTAATTGAATGCAAAGGGAAGATTATAATAATAAGATTTGTGCCTTATTCAAGTTAGGATTATTAATCGCAGGGTTGCTTCTATTCTAACTCATTAAGGCACAGTCAAACAACTAAAACTCTAATAATAAACATTTATATATATCTTAGAGATTTGCATTATCGGCAAAAACTTCATCTGAACAAATAAAGAACCACCAGAATCAGGACGAGACAAAGCGCTAGATTGCTAGATTACCGCTAGATCAATTTAATTTGATCTAGCGCCTATATAACACTTATATACAACAACTTAAGCACCTACTGCCAGATTGCTAGATCAATTTCTCATTTTTAATATTTATGAGAGAGATAGCGGATAAACAGAAATAAAAAGAATTAATGCTTTTTTGAGGAGAACAGCGAAGAAACCCAAAGCAAAGCAATGGCGCCTACGGTTGCAGTTACTAAGTGTCCGATAGATCCGGTGGTATAAATGCCGAGTAAGCCAAACAGCCAACTACCCAACACACCACCTATTATTCCAAGAATCAGGTTCACAAAACAGCCAAAGCCACCGCCTCTCATTATCCTACCGGCTACATAACCGGCTATGATGCCAATAACAATACCACCCAACATACCACTATTCTTTTAAGGTTATACTATCTCTTAAGTTATCATTCAATACCGGGAAGTAAATTCACTCGCTTAATCTCGCCTTCGAAATTTGGTGTAAAGACCTCTTTCCCTATATTCTCCTTTATTTCCTGAATGCCCCAGAATCGTCCACCTGCCAGTTCCTCTTTACTGGGAGTTATCTCACCATTATAGATGGTTTTATATACAAAGACAAGTTCTTTTTCTACTTTAGATTCAAACACATAGCTGGTAACAAACTGAGGTTCGTATTCGGTAATACCAAGTTCCTCGCTTACTTCACGCTTCAATGCCTGCTCGGCATTCTCGCCTAAATCAATATGTCCGCCTACCGCTGTATCCCATTTATCGGGCTGAATATCTTTCCATGCCGGACGCTTCTGCAGGAACAACTCACCTTTATCGTTGAAAACATGAAGGTGCACCACCGGATGCAATAGCTTACTACCGTTATGGCACTCCCCTCTCGAAGCAGCTCCGGTAATATTCCCCAGTTCGTCTACCAACGGGAACATCTCTTCATTATTATCTTTATACATAAGTCTATCTCTTTAAGGAATCAGTAATGAACTATCTCCATAACTCAGGAAACGGAAATCGTGACTCAGCGCATAATCGTATATCTTCTTCCAGTCGCCATGCACGAACGCAGAAACCAGCAATAATAATGTACTTTGTGGCTGATGGAAATTGGTTACAATAGCTTTTACAATGTGGTATTCATATCCCGGAGCAATAATAATCTGCGTACTGCTATGCAGCACTTCCAGTCCATTACGATTCATGTAAGCAAGAATATGCTCAAGAGCCTCAACAGCTGTCAGATCCGGAAGAAACTTATACGGTTGCCACTGGTTTACATGAAGTTCCTTTTCAGTAGCATCAGGATGCCGACTTAAAGTTACACCCATGTGGTAAAGACTTTCGAGTGTGCGAACCGAAGTTGTACCAACAGCAACAGCTCTGCCTTGGTGAGCAATAAGTCTTTCAATGGTTTTTCTTGTTACAGAAATAAACTCCGTATGCATTTCGTGATCTACAATCTCCACACTCTTCACAGGACGGAAGGTACCGGCACCTACATGTAAAGTCAACTCTTCCAATTCCACACCACGCTTTTCCAAATCCTGCATCACTCCTTCAGTAAAATGAAGTCCGGCTGTAGGAGCAGCCACCGACCCATCAATTTTTGAATAAACAGTCTGGTAGGTTTCCTTATCACTTTCCTGAGTTTCCCTGTTGAGATATGGAGGAATAGGCAGTTCGCCAACAACTTCAAGAATCTCAGCAAAAGTAACTTCTTTATTATTCCATGAGAAATAAATCCAATGACTTGTGCCACGGCATTCTCCCCGTGTAGCTTTCAATACCAACGGCATTCCTTTTACCACAATCTCACGGGTAAGAGAACCCTCTTTCCATTTCTTCAGGTTACCAATCATACAAAGCCAGCTGCATCTCTCGGTCTGCTGAAAAGAAAGCATATAATCATTTGGAGCAATAGGTTCCAGACAGAACACTTCAATCAAAGCGCCCGTCTCTTTACGGAAATGAAGGCGTGCCTGAATTACCTTCGTATTATTAAATATCATCAGACTTCCGGCCGGAATAAGTTCGGGCAGCGAAGTGAATATCGTTTCACTCACATTTCCATGCTTATAGACAAGCAACTTAGACTGATCACGCACAGGAAGCGGAAATTTTGCAATGCGTTCATCCGGCAACGGATAATTGAACTCACTTATCTTAATATGTTTTGTTTCTTCCATCTTTTCTTTTCTATCTCGGCAAAATTAGTGATATTTGACGGAAAATTGAGCAGATTGCTCAAAGAACTTTAAACGTAGAAAGAATATGAGTATTAAAGTAGGTGATAAAGTGCGCTTCCTCAGCGAAGTGGGGGGCGGAATTGTGACTGGATTTGCAAGGAATGAACAAGTAATAGTAGAGGGTGAAGATGGGTTTGAAGTGCCAATGCTTATACGTGAATGTGTAGTTATTGAAACAGACGACTATAACTTAAAAAGAAAACCGGCTGATACTTCTAAAGCTTCATCAAATGAATCGGCAAAAGCAGAAAAGAAAGTCGAAGCACCTCAGATAACTTCTCGTCCTACCGAAACACGTGAGGGAGAAGTCCTTAATGTACTTCTGGCATACGTTCCTATTGATGCCAAAGCAATCTCGGGCACTCCATTCGAAGCTTATCTTGTAAACGATAGCAATTATTATATTTATTACAATTACCTAAGTGCAGAAGGGAAAGCCTGGAAAAGCCGTTCGCATGGACTGGTTGAGCCTAATACGAAACTCTTTTTGGAAGAGTTTAATAAAGATATTCTAAATGAGCTGGAACATGTAGCTATTCAGCTAATCGCTTTCAAAGATTCTAAGAGTTTTATGTTGAAACCAGCTGTTAGCGTGGAGCTTCGCATAGATACAGTTAAGTTCTATAAGCTGCATACATTCCGCGAATCGGTTTATTTTGAAGATCCTGCTTTGATTTATGATATCGTAAAGAACGATCAACCTGCTAAACAGATGTATGTCTCTGCACAGGAAATTGAAGAAGCTTTACTTGGAAAGAAGAATGTAGACAGACCAGCTGCAACTCCAATAGTGAAGAGACCTGTAAAAAATGAAGTTATCGAAGTAGACCTGCACATCAACGAATTACTTGATAACACTGCCAATATGAGTAACAAAGAAATTCTGGACTACCAGTTAGGAGAATTCCACAAAGTACTCGAAGAAAACAAGAACAAGAAAGGTCAAAAGATTGTCTTCATCCACGGAAAAGGCGATGGAGTGTTGCGCAAAGCTCTTCTTGACGAACTGAAGCACAAATATAAGACTTACCAAAGTCAGGACGCTTCCTTTAAGGAGTATGGTTATGGAGCTACTATGGTGACGATAAAATAGATACCATTCTATGTAAGTATTATAAATTACAATATAAAAAGAATATCCTGATACAGAAAACTTTGTATCAGGATATTCTTTTTTTTAAAAAAGTGTAATATTCTTTTTACTTTAAATTACATTCATTAATTTTATTCTTACATTTGAACAATTATAAATAAAATTACTATGAAAACATTTCTAATAATCGTATTTACCTTTATTTCATTAAATATCTTTGCTACAGCACAATTTCCAGAGAGAATCATTTACAAAGGTCAAGAATATGCCTTAAACTGTAATCCGTTAGAAGATTTCTTTTATAAGAACCCGGGAAAAAGACCAAACAAAGGATCTTTTTGTACTGGTTTATTGCGTGGTTATGTCGCAACATTGGAAATATCTGATAACCAATTATTATTAAAAGATATAGAAATTATTGTTCCAGATACTTTAAATAAAAAAACTGATATTAAATCTGTTAGCGTTATTAAAGAAGTTTTTCCAGGACAAGAAAAAATAAGTATCGATTGGTATTCCGGATTACTTGTTATTCCTTACGGTAAGGTTGTTAACTATGTGCATATGGGATACGCTTCAACATACGAAAACTACTATCTCCTTGAAATCGACAAAGGAAAATTTATAAAAGAAAGAAAACTAAATTCTAAACAATACGATCAATTCAAAGAAAGGCAGTTCCAGGAATTCAAAAAGACCGAAGAATATAAAAAAGAAAAAGAAAGTATGCAAAAAGAAAAGTATTCAGATAAAGATATTGATTCTCTTATAAAGAGCTTTTACATTCAATATACGACTAAAATTATAGCAGAGTAACTTTTACAAATTGAATAAATGTAGCAATTATACAAGTTTTCCTTTCAAGACTATCTTCTAAGATTATATTTCAAGACAGAGATATATTATAAGAAATATTCTCGTAACTTTGACATCCAAATATCCAAAATTATAATTTTTGAATATATTAATCACGAAGTATAATCACTCAATCATGAAATTATCAATATTATATTTCAGCAAAAGCGGCCATACCAAAGAGATGGCAGAAATCATCGCCAACGGTATGAAAAGCATTCAAGGTATTGAAGTAGGAATCTTCGATCTGGAACATGTTGATGATGAATTTCTGGCAGAAAGTAAAGCTGTAGTATTCGGAACACCAACCTATTACGCAAATACTTGCTGGCAAATAAAGAAATGGTTCGATGAGTCGAGAAACTACAAACTGGAAGGCAAGATTGGTTCTGTATTCGCAACAGCTGATTATGCTCAGGGTGGTGCTGATACTGCTATTCTGACTATTATTAATCACCTGATGGTAAAAGGAATGTTGGTATACTCCGGCGGTTCGGCTCTGGGACAACCATTTATTCACCTTGGCGCTGTGGCTTTAAAAGAGAACTTCGAACAAAGTAAACCTATGTTCGAGGTCTTTGGGCAGCGTATTGCAACAAAAGCCATTGAACTGTTTGCTTCAAAAGAGTTATAAAAGCTTCACTAAGTCGCTAATGATTATTCGTTGACTAAAACGAAATGATAGAGCGCAGGTTTAAATATGCAATTTTATCTTTTATAAAATAAATCAGGTTATGAAACAGATAAACACTGCCCTACTCTCTTTCGGAATGAGTGGAAGAGTATTTCATGCACCATTTATTAATCTGCATAGCGGATTTCATCTTGCGGGTTCGTGGGAAAGAAGTAAGAAACAGATTCAGGAGTTTTATCCCGGAGTGCATTCTTATGATTCGCTGGAAGCTGTATTAAATGATGATTCCATTGATTTGGTTGTGGTGAATACTCCTATTTATTCTCACTTTGAATATGCGGCAAAAGCTCTGAAGGCCGGAAAACATGTGGTAGTTGAGAAGGCTTTCACTTCAACTGTTTCGGAAGCTGAAGAGCTTAAAACTATAGCTCTGGAGCAGGACAGGCAAATTGCAGTTTTCCAGAATAGAAGATGGGACAGTGACTTCAGAACGGTAAAGCAAGCTATCGAGAGCGGTGTGCTGGGTGAAATTAATGAAATGGAAATTCATTTCGACCGGTTCAAGTTGGAATTGAGTCCGAAGAAACACAAAGAAGACGCTAACCTAGGAGCAGGGATCGTAAAGGATTTGGGACCTCATGTTATTGATCAGGCTTTGTATCTTTTCGGAATGCCACAGGCTCTTTTTGCCGATTTACGCATAACCCGTCCCGGTTCGATAGTGGACGACAGCTTCGATATCCTTCTTTATTACCCATCTTTCAGAGTTCGGATTAAAGGTGGATATCTGGTAAAAGAAGCTCTACCCGCATACATTGTTCACGGTACAAATGGTTCATTCTTAAAAACTCGTGCCGATATACAGGAAACTGATCTTCAGAAAGGATTACTGCCAAATACAATTGGTTGGGGAACAGAACCCGAAGCCGAACAGGGGCTTATCAACTATGATAAAGAGGGAACTACTATCCGAGAAAAGATTAAAACACAGCAAGGTAACTACCTTGAATTTTATAATGGTGTCTACACTTCATTAACTAAAAATCGCCCTATGCCTGTTACGGTTGACGACGGCATACGGGTAATGCAAATTATTGAAGCCGCTTTTAAAAGTAGCAAAGAGAAGATTGTAGTTTCATTATAAAAAATAAAAACGATCTGTCACAGATCAGCCACTTTATCAATCACTATTCAGGTTATCCGTCACGATTTAGATATTCAATAACCAGGTTATTGCAATTCTATTAGAAAAAACAATTCAAATATAATCAGAAAGAGAGCTGAACATCACTGTCCAGCTCTCCTTTCATCATCTTAAAACATCTAAAACTATTATTTAATCACCAACTTCAAAGTCTTTTTATTATTGCCGGAAATGACTGTTACAAGATATATTCCTTCAGAAATACCTCCAGGCAACTGAATATTTCCACTTCCTGTCAAATTCTGCTGATAAATCATCTGGCCATTAACATTGCACAGCAATACCGGAATAATCGGGGTAGCTGGACCAGAAATTACAACACTGACTTCGTCGCCCTGATTCACTACCGCTTCTTCAAGAAATGCATCGAAAACAGAGCTCATTTTTTCTTCTTTTATTCCTGAATAAGTAGCATCAACATAACTCTTTTCATAATTGAACCATGCATATTTAGTGGAAGCCGGAGCTACGCAACCTTTTCCCATTTTCAGGCGATAATCAAAGTGAGCTTTACGAGTCTCTTCACCTTCATAAATATAATCGGTATTAGTTATAACTGCAAAAACAACTCCATTCGCCGGTTTCTCGGGCAATGCCATTGTGCATTCGCCACAAAATACTAATTCACTGTAGTATGCAGTTCCTGCTGAAGTACGATAACATAACTGACAAGTCATGTGCTCACCAATTGGTTGGAAATCTACAGATACTGTATCACCTGTTACATGAAACGGAATTTGATTGGCCCCCGACCATCCCGGAGTTGTTCTATACTCGGGAGTAAGCAATCCTGTACCATCATTGGTCACTTCAGCATAAGGTGTGGCATACCAAACTGTTGGTGTTAGCCAGGAAGGAGTCCATTCACTGGTAATCTTCGTCAGAAAATAGTCATTCATTATTTTACGGAATGCAGTTGTCCATTTTCCCATATCGATTGTAGCCTGCTTTGCACGATACTCAGCTATCAGGTGACGAATCTGATTCTCACCTAAAGCTGCACTCATACCCTCAAGTACACGACCTTCGCAATTACGCCATATCCAGGGAATGCTACCAATACCCAGTGTTTCACCCAGGAATACCGGCCAGTTATTGGCATACTGCATTCCACCCAGATAAGTTCTCCAGGTACAAATCTGATCACCGTTGCTATTGGTCATATTCACACCTTCGGCAGAAGGTCCTCCAAAAGTATCATCCTGCAGCCAGCCACTGTAACATTCAATTGGCATAAACGGGGCCAGACAAGGTCCTCCATTGAGATAGCCCACAGAACTAAAATCTCCTGTTTGCTGTGCGGTAGCTTGTAATTGCAACCAGGTATTTCCCCCTTCCTGAAACCAGGCTGAATTCTTGCAACCTGGAAGGTCGGCCAATACAGCATGTATTCCTTCATGTACACATGCTCCTGTCTGATAATCGGCATCCGTATATTTGAATTTAGGATCAAAACATGCTACCGGATAATAAGAAAGAAGTACCATTGGCCAATCCTCACCGTTATAATTAATTGAGCCTTGCCAACCACCTAAAGCCGTAGTATCTGCATCGTCGGTACCCATACCGGAACCATATAGGTAGATTGTGCTGTAATATCCGTTCTTGGCGCGTTTATCAGGAGGCCACCCCATTGTATCACGGAAATATTCAAAATTGGTATTCATACTTTTAAGAAGGTTGTCAATAGCAGTATTGGTCACCTCACTTCTGCGTTTTGGTCCATAACGAAATGCCCACCAGCCAGAAGTTACAGTTCCCGAAACATTCGTTGCATCATCCAAAATCTTTGTCGGAGCTGCCAATTCAGGGAATTCATTACGGAAATTATAATCCAGAGTTGGTGAATAAGCCGACCAGTTGTAACTGGCTCCTTTTTTGGAAGAATCGGATATGTTTAGTGTATAGGTAGCACTGGCAACAGATCCACATGAACGAATATAATTTACGGTATAATTACCTCCATCATTAACTGTCAGGTTTGAAAGGTTCACATTCTGAGTGCTTGCTGTAAATCCATTCGGGCCCGACCAATGCCACTTAGCAGTTTCCTGATCACCGTTTGGCAGTTTAGCTTCTGGCGAGAGAAGTACCGCATCATTCAGCCCCACACTCAATAGTTTTTTCTCTTCCAAAGTACCACTGTTCACTTTTGAATAAGCAGTAACTAGTGCCGCATCGCAAGAGCTTGTATATACGCCTTTCACTTGCCATTCCACCAAACCAGTCTGTGTGCTACTTTTCATGTAAAGACGGATTTTATTAGTGTAGAAAGTCAAGTTTACGGAATTAAATTTATTGAGTTCCAAGCCTACGCTACTAGATTTAATCCATTGAGTGCCATCCCAGTACATAATATATGCATCTGTAGGATTACCCAATCCACCATTATCCGTAAACCAATAAACATTAACACTAGTAATCTGGTTGTTGTATGGCCAGTCATATTCAACCCAGTCATATTCACCATAGGAATCTTCACCACGCCAGTTACCATAAATGGCATTAGTTCGATCAGTGGAACTTGTACAAACCAAATTATCATTCACTGCACCCAGACTTTCCCAACTGGATACATTCGAAGTTGACACTATACAAGTAGACCGTAATGACAAATTTTCAATGTTGATAGCGAAAGCTTTTATGTTCACACATAGCAAAGCAACTATCAGCAAGCTTCTTGTAACAACTTTTTTCATAATATTAGAGATTAAAGATTTATTTTTCAACCTCAAATATTTATAAATAAATTTACTCTATTCTATTAAAAGAATACAAAAATAGTCCAATAGACTATTTTGATATATTATTGGATTATTTTTACGTAAATCATTTTCAAACATTCCATAAACATTCTATAAAACAATGCTTTATAATAAAGTCCAACGTTATAACAACCTCAATTATTCATGATCAATAAGTAAATTCACAGCCATGAACCCATTGGTTTTCATTAGAGAACTTATGGGTTCAAGGCTGTAGATTAATTAGTCCACGACCGAGAAATTATTTAAATATTTATTATTTAAATAATAAACACTTATTGATTTAAAGCAGAAACGCCATCGAATATATAAATTCAATTTGCATATTTCTTATTTTTAAACGAATCAATAATTACATGTTATTAAATAGTATCTTTTATTTTGATTAGATATTAAATAACACACATACAAAACAACTCCAGAAGGATAAAAATGACAAAAAATTATCCAATTACAATGTTTAACAAAATATAAAACAAACATTCAAAATACTGCAGCATGTTAATGATAGTTAAACTATTTTTAAAAAAAATACAAATAAATATCAACATAGCGGAAGCGTTAACGCACATAATTAAACATAATTTAAATAACATTACTTAATTATATAGTAATATTTCATATCTAACAAAATATAAAAATAGATATCAACACGTTAAAAGCCCCTGCCTATATATGTTATAGCATTTACTTTTTAATTATAGTTAAACCAAAACTAAAGCTAAAATTAAAAACTCATAAATAAGATTATTTTCTTTCAATATTTAAAAAATAAATCTGGATCTACACTTGTAAATCTTAATAAAGTCTATTTTGAAGGCATTGCAGATCATTTAATGTCAAATTATAAGAATATAGAAGAAAAATAAAATCAAAAAAAATATTGCAGTAACAAACGCTTTTTCATGCAATAATACCAGACATACCTAAAGCACGAACATCAGTAACAGATTTACACATAAAATAAAACATTACCAGTTTTATACTTCAAAACCTTTTTTTTTTTGAAATGTTAGTTCTGATACAAGTGAAAAACATATCTAAATAAATCTAAATCATGAAGAAGGAATTCCTTCTTCTTTATTACGTGATTAAAATATGAAAAAGAAACTTTTAACCTTATTTTTTGTATTGGGAATTTCCTCAATGGTCAATCCACAGGAAATAGCATTAAAGAATAACATTGTTTACGATGCGACTACTACTCCCAATCTTTCTTTGGAAATAGGCCTGAAAAAAAAGACCACCTTGGATCTTTATGGAGGTTTTAATCCTTTCACTTTTGAAAATAATAAAAAATTTAAGCACTGGCTATTCCAGCCTGAACTTCGCTTTTGGACATGTGAAAGGTTTAATGGAACTTTCTTTGGCATCCACGCACATGTTGGACAATTCAATTTTGGAGGAATTACGCTCCCATTCAACATGTTTCCTGACGTAAAAACTCACCGCTACGAAGGTAATCTATACGGTGGAGGTGTAAGTATTGGACATCAGTGGATTTTCAACAAGCGTTTAGGGCTTGAAGCTAGTATTGGTGGAGGATATGCATATGGTCATTACGATAAATACCTCTGCCCTCAATGTGGAGAAAGAATTGGCACTTACAATAAAAATTACTGGGGTATAACAAGAGTTACTCTTTCTTTGATTTACGTGATACGTTAATATAAAATCAATTAGCTATGAATCTTAAAATCTATATATCTGCATTTGTTCTATTATTGACCCTGCAGAATACAAAAATTAATGCACAGCAAGCTGTATCCAGTGAATCAGTACGTGTACTCTCAACAGATGTACGCAAGTATGAAACTGATTTAATTATTGAGATGATATTGGATATATCCGACCTAAAACTTGCATCAAATCGTACAATGACTATTATTCCTATTCTTGAAACTCAGAACCAGAGTAAAGCGTTACCGGAAGTTCTGATTAACGGAAAAAGAAAACATATTGTATACACTCGCAATTTGTTAAGCAATAATCCTGGTAATAATTTATACACAGAAGTTCGGCGAATCAACAAAACCAAGCAACAGATAAAATACAGAACAAGTGTTCCTATCGAGACATGGATGCGTGAGTCTATTTTGGCTCTCAATATTAATTTATGCGGTTGCGGAGGAAAACAAGAAAAAGATTCCCAACTAGCTCTTGTTAATATTGCCGATATCAAAGCTAAAAATGTTAAAGGATCTAATGAATTACCGGATGTTGCATATATAACTCCCCAGGCAGAAGAGATCAAGACTAGAAAAGAAGAAGGAAAAGCTTACCTGGATTTCCCGGAAAATAAAACAACCATTAATTTCGATTATAGGCACAATCCTATCGAATTAGAAAAGATTAGACAAACCATTGATAAAATAAAGAATGATAAAAACACTCATATCACTGACATGACAATTCATGGATATGCATCTCCAGAAGGTAATTATACAGAAAACTCTCGACTGGCAAATGAAAGAGCTAAAGCTTTGCAACAGTATATAAACAATTTGTATAATCTAGGTAATATCAAGTTTACGGTAAAGTCAACTCCTGAAGATTGGGATGGATTATCAAGTTATATTAAAAAATCAAATCTGAAAAATAAAAATCAAATTTTAGCAATAATCAACGAAAATATTTCTCCTGATGCTAAAGAGCAAAAACTAAAAAACCTCAATGCTGGAGAATCATATCAGTTTATGCTGCATGAATACTTCCCGGCTCTACGTCATTCAGATTACACGGTGAGTTATATAGTCAAAGGATTTACTATAGAAGAAACAAAAGAGATTATTAAGAAATATCCTCAACAGCTAAGTTTACAAGAAATGTATCTTCTTGCCCAAACTTATGAAAAAGGAAGTAACGAATTCAATGAGGTATTCGATATAGCAGTGCGTATGTTTCCGGATGATCCTATTGCAAACCTGAATGCATCTTCCATAGCCCTAATTAAACGCGATATAGCAGCAGCTAAAAAATATCTTGCAAAAGCAAATAAACAATCACCCGAGACAATTAATAACCTTGGAGTTTTGGCAGTACTTGAAGAACAAAAGGGAAAAGCCGAAAAATTATTTGAAAAGGCTTCCACAGCAGGAGTTCCTCAGGCATTATCAAACCTCAAAGAGTTAGAAAAAGACAATTAGAGATAACATATTTTTACCATTTTAATTAATTAATTCTTATAAACTATGAAAATTAGAAATTTACTATTCGCAGGATTAGCAACAACAGCCTTGTTTTCCTGTAGTACAGATGAAAATGTAGTCACTAACAGTGCAGCAAAGGAAGAAGCGTACTTGGGTTTGCAAATTTCATTTCCAAAATCCGCTATCACAAAAGCCGATCCCATAGACGGTAGCACAGAGAATGGATTGGCTATTGAACAAGAGTTCACAAAAGTCGTTGTTATTTTGGTTGATTCAGTTACAAATAATATTACGGATTATTTGGAATACGCCAATACCGATTTTGCTCCAGATGGTAATTCTGCTGTTGATGGTGGTACTGCGGAATCTAAAAATTATCTGGCAAAATCAGCAAAGTTAGTAACTAAAGGAAAAGCAAGAGTGTATGTCTTTTTAAATCCAACAGCAGACATAACGGCTCTTAAAAAAGCTAATTATCAAACTAGCCCTGTTAATATTCCTACGCTTCTAACAACAGAAATGACTGCATTAACAAGCTCTACAGGTCCTGACATTACCGGAGAAGGAGAAATTGCCAATTCAAATAATTTCTTAATGGGAAATTACGTAACACCTGCTGTTGCATTTGAAATTGATGGAACTGTTACCGCTCCTACAAATATTAGATTATGTGTAGAACGAGCCGCCGTTAAATTAGTAGAATATACATCAGATGCTACTTTTACTATTTCTAATAAACTTGGAGCTAGTTCTGTAAGTGCTACACTTGTAAATTATAACTATAATAATCTGAATAAGCGTTCTTTTATACTTAGAAACCATGATGCAAATTATGTTAAAGATCCTAACTTTATTCAAGCAAATTATTTATCATCAGTAACTGATGCAGCGCCATGGTATACAAGTGATTTTTTCACAGTAGGTAACAACGATATCAATAAGACATTCACTGCAGGTTCGAAAATTACATATTGCCTTGAAAATACGATGACGAGAACTGAACAATATGATAATAAAACAACTTCAATTGTATATAAAGCTGAAATAAAAATAAATGGTAGTTCAACAGCAACATTTTATACGTATAAAAATATAATCTATACTTCTTACGCAGCCCTACAAACTGCTTATAATACAGATTATCCAGACCCAAATCAACAACTAGATAAAGTTTTCCTAGAGAGTGAAGTCGCAACATCTTACGCAGGAACAAGCGCAAACATCAAAGCTTTCAATGCAAAACTTTATGCAAAAGGCATAAGATGCTACTATAATGGAACTTGCTTCTACAATTGGATGATTAAACATATTGACCAACCAAGTGAGAACTTAGGAATAATGGAATTTGGTGTAGTTCGTAATAATGTTTATTATCTTGCTGTAAAAGGAATAGCCAATATTGGCGAACCTTGGGTTCCTAATGGTCCTGAAGATCCTGATCCTACTCCTGTACCAGATGAAGTAGACCAAGCATCTCTAATTATGTCAATTTATGTATTACCTTGGACAGTTAGAGTCAACAATATCAATTTCTGATAAAAAACGAAGCAACTAATCTAATAAAAAATCCCGGAAGGATGGAAAATTCTTCCTTCCGGGTTTTCTTTCAACTAAATTAAGAAAGCACTTAGCATACCGGTGCAAAGAGAGGTAGGCATTTGGGAAGAGTACAAGAACCACTTCCCCACAAAAAATGAGAATAATAGTAACCTATAAATGGTGACTTCTATATATAGAAAAAATAACAATAAAATAAAAAAGTAATGAACAAACGGTTGTATAACATTAGAAGCAAAATTAGCAATGCACTGCTACTTTTCATTCTTATCGGTACATTTTCAGCCTGTTCCTTTATGGAAGATGAGAGAACAGATTGTCCGGAAGAGTGTCACATTCGTTTTAAGTATGACTATAACATGAAGTTTGCCGATGCTTTTTCTAATGAAGTAAAGCAGGTAACTGTTTACATTTTCGACGAGAATGATCGCTTCGTAAAGATGCAAACAGACCAAGGAGATGCACTAAAGGAGAATGATTATTTCTTAAAACTTGGAGTTTCTCGGGGAAAATATCATATAGTAGCATGGGCGGGACTAGACGGAGAATCATTTACTGCCAATTCACTTATTACCGGGAAGTCTACTTTATCTGATCTTAGAGTAGCTCTAAAAAAAATCAATAATGAATCAAAAAACGATCTTCATCCGTTATGGCATGGTGAAATAAAAGAAATAACAGTAACCGGAGTATACCAGGAAGAAGTTGTTTCTTTAGTAAAAGACACTCATTATGTGAGCATCGTGTTACAACAAATTAATGGAACAGCTGTAAGTGATACTGCTTTCCATTTCGAAATAACCGATGACAATAGTCTAATAAACTATGATAATAATATAATTCCAAATGGTGATTTAACTTATCGGCCTTATGTAACCAAACAAAACTCTGTGGGTGATGTTCAACCTGTTACCACAGCTTATGCAGGAATACATACATCCCGCTTAATGACTGATAGCAAATCACGTCTGCGTATTACCAAAGTTCAGAATGGTGACGTAGTAGTTGATATCCCATTAACAGCATATCTAATGCTTACTGAAATGGAAGGACACCAAGGAGAAATGACCGCACAGGAATATCTGGATCGTCAAGACGAATATTCTTTAGTTTTCTTCCTTGATGATAATCTATCATGGTTTAAGACACAAATTATAATTAACGGATGGACTGTACGATTCAATAGTTCCGGACTTTGATTTAAATTATGATATATACAAATTTTATAATGAAAACCAAGAAGCTTATATGGATGCCAATATTAGCATTGGCTACAATTGCTTGCCAGGATTGTATTCTGTTCGACAAGGATATATGTCCAGCTGACAAAGCCGGAACTTTCATTTCTGTCACTCTTAATACACCAACCATTACCCGAGCCAACCCTACCGGAGGAGAAACAGGAGACGGAACGGAAATAGGTCAGACTAATGAGAATACAGTCTCAGATATAACCATATTCTTTTACAAGAGCAGTGATATAAATCAGGCTATTACTGATAATGTATTAGTCTCAAAGTCTATATACTTCGGGACTTCAGACATTATTAATAACACTACCAAGACTCGTAGAGTTGAGATTCCTAAAGGTATTTATCACCTAATAATAGTGGCTAATGCAGGCGATTTGACATATGAATTTACTACAGTAAAAAACGTGTGCAATTATTTGCAAAAAACCGCCTGGACTGTTAGTGGCACTGATTATTCTAAATTTGTAATGTCGTCTTCCAATGATTCATCCATTGAGCTTACAGGAACATCAACCGAAGCATCTCCTATCGAAATTGATGTAAATGTGGAACGTTTAGCTGCCCGAGTGGACTTTATTCCTTATAATAGTAGCAATGCACCCATAAATACCTACTACGTTAGCAATAGTGGTAATACTACAGGGCAAGTGGCTATTAACAAAATAAAGCTCATTAACCGATTAACAGCAGGCTCCTATCTACTTAAGCGAGTTGCTACAAGCATGTCTGCTACTCCTTCATACTTAGGGAACGAAACATTAGATCAAAACAGCTTTCAAAGTAATTACGTTATTGATCCATGGACTATCATAAAGACTAAGACTAACCTTACAGGTTCACATTTTAATTTATTAAATGGTGGAGCCGGATCTGATCCAGCATCTTCATTATATACCAACTATTTTAATAACAGCTTTACTCTTGGAAGCGAAGATGTAGTAAAAACAGCAAATTTAACAAGTACAAGTAATGGAGAAAAATTTTATATACTAGGTTATACGCTTGAGAATACTACCGACATGACTTGTCAAATGAACGGTTACTCTACCGGAGTTATGTTTGAAACAAAATACACACCAACTTCTGTAACCGCTTATAATGCTACAACCAGATTAAATGAAGCGAAAACTCTAACCAATGCTGTCACATTTTACACTTATGATAACAATAATGTGATATGCAACTCTCTTGAAGCTATTGAATTCGCTTCACTGAAAAGTTCCCAGCCAGCAAACGATTTCTTTGCTCAGATCTTTACGACTGCTAATACCTGGCAGGAAGTACAAAATTATGCCAACCGTATAAAAGATTATGACTTACTGGGGTTCAAAGCTTATTTATCTGATAAACTAAATGGTAAAGTGTTAACCGCAAATCTTAATGAGACTATTTCATGGGATAATTTTGTATCAGCAACCTATGGATACTTAGATGGAAGTATCAATCAAAATGGCATAGATACAAGACTGGTGCTATTTGGAAAAAATATTAATTGTTACATTAATGGACTTTGCTACTATCCATACTGGATTCGTCATTCAAATAATGGAACCATAGATGAATCAATCATGGAATTTGGTATTGTTCGCAATAATGTATACAAGCTAAAAGTCATTTCTTTTTCAGGACTTGGAAAACCAATGCCTTACAGCCCGACTGACACGCCAGAAAATCCTGATGAAGAATCATTTGTAAGCGTATTCATAACCGTATCTCCGTGGAGATTGATAGCACATCCTGATGTAGTACTTTAATAAAAGGCGAAATATGAAAAAACAAAATTACATATCGGTGTTAAGCCTTCTTATTCTTCTTATTCTCTGTAGTTGTATAGAAGACGATAATCTTACAACAACAGTTAAATCGGGAGAAGAAACTTATTCTGTGACTTATCGTATCAGTACGCGAAGCAGTAGTGATGCTAATGCTTCAGATAATGAGATGATGAAATCAATTCTCCTTTTTGTTGTAAATGCTAACAACAAAATTGAAAAGAAGGTAACAGAGACATTTCAGGAAATGAAAAAACTATATGAAATCAAAATTCAGCTGACACCAGGAACAAAAACAGTTTACGGATTTTCAAACTTATCGGCAAGTAATTTAACAGAAGCAGGACTTGCAAATTTAGAAATAGGAAATACAATGCCAGACTTAACGAATTCTGCCTTAACTATAGCAAATGGTTTCACCATAGATGCAATATCTGGTAATTACCTTCCCATGAGTAATAAAACCACGTTTACCGTTACAAACATAGCAAATCAAAGCTTCAACATGGAACTGATCCGCATGCTATGCAAAATGAAGTTGAATTTTAAGAATGAAAGCGGACATTCAATTACATTGAAAGATATAGTACTTAGTCCTGTTACAACATCAGCTATCTATTTACTACCACGTTCCAATGGTTTAACAGCTCCTGCATTACCTGTTACTAAGACGACAGGTAATTATACATATACTTTTAATAGCAGTTCAAGTTTCGCTGATAAAGCTGAATTAAAAGATTACATTTTCTATTTCAATGAATCACAAGTTAACAATAATGGATGGTTTAAACTTACCCTTAATGCCATAAATGGAACTGATAATGAAGTACGCATGTCACTCACCGATCTTACTTTTATTAACCGGAATGACTATCTACCGCTTAATATTATCCTAACGGATTATAAATTGGAGTTAGATCTTAAATCGTATCCTCCTATCGGAGGTTATGCCGCGGCTGTTTCAACAACAACAGACGGATATCGTTGTACTTTCCCCGGGGGTGGCCCGTTCGTTATCACACCAAAGCTTGTACAACTATCCAGCAATTCTGTTATAACTGATGCTAACTGGAGTTTTACATATACAGATGCATCATCAATATTTGATAAAGTTCCAACACTAAATAATGGCGAGATAAAAGGAACACTAAAATCTTCAGCCACAGGAACAGCATTGTGTACTATTTCAGTAAATGTGTCTACATCGGAAAATATAACCCGGATGCTTTCATATAGAGTATATATAAGTCAGAACTAAAAAAAACTTCATATGAAAAACTATACAAATTATATATCAGGCCTCCTTTTCTTGTTAATATTTGCTTTTGCAGGTAATGTATCAGGACAGACTAAAACTGTAGCCCATAAAATGGGAGGATATTATTCAGGCTATATGGTGAATAATATGCAGAAAACACATGTATATAACACAACTGTTTATGCTAAACCTAATAGCAACATTACATTAAGTTTACCTTCTACAACCACAACTTCTCCACACCACTATTATCGTTGGTATGATTATGACGCAGACAGCAAATCTACTCTATTATCAACAACTTTAGGTACCGATTACTCTAATGGTAGAGTTGCATATGGTGGAGGAACACTGATCGAAAATATAACCTATTCGGTACCAAGTAATATTACATCAGATGCTATTGCCTGTGATGTATCAGCAAATACTGACTATAATCTGAGTGGTAGTACTTTGACAGAACCAACCCTTTCTTATCGGTGTATCTACAATATAAGAAGTGCATATGAAATTGCTGATAAACTGAAAATTTATCCTTCATCTGGCACCAGCTATCTAGAAGAATATACTATATATATGCCTTCAGCAAAACTAACCAATGCGAATGATAATCCTAGAGTCTGTTTAAAATACAATGCAGACAACTACTTTGGATATAATCCAAATAACGGTTTAGTACAAGGCGGTTATTCCAACTTTACACTCAATGGTGCATCTGAGGCATTTACTAGTACAAATATGCGTTTTTGTTATGTATCCCCAGGAGCCGCAGGTACTTCTAAGACAATAACAGTTACAATGAAGTGTCAAAACACTTCTAACCCTAATAGAACTAGTTATAACACTTATAATATAGCTAAATTTACTATTTACTTTGTATCTGACCTCCCAATGCCGTATGATAATTTAACCGGTGGAAATGAAAGGCGTTCCATTAGTTATTTAAATAATAACTACTTTTTATTAAGTAAATTAGATTTCGATTATAATACCGTTCCTGCAACTGCAGCTAATAATATGTATGCTAGTCCGCTACCTTGGGATGTTTGTACATACGGTTTTTCAGCAACTACAAATCGTGGTTTTGACAATAAAGTAAGTCAATGGAATGAATATGGTTTTTATAAAACAGCCAATGTTACTAATGTCAGCGATGCTAGTGCCAATTATACCTGGTACAATAATAGCAAGAGCGAAGTTCGAGACCGAAAGTATTATGATAGTAATGGGAATCAGGCTGGCTATTTTCTTTATGTAGATGCAGCCGAGACACCTGGTATTATTGCAAAACTAGATATTGGTGAGCTTTGTTCAGGAACTAAACTTTTCGTTTCAGCAGGAATTTGCAGTTTAACTGAAGATGCTGCCGATTCCGACCCTGATTTGAATTTTGTTTTTATTGGAGTTGATGCAAGTGGTAATGAAACCGAACTTAATCGATATACATCCGGTGATATTCCCAGCAAAACAACAATAGCCCCATGGTATCAGATTTTCTATTCGTTTACTTTTAATTCCAATATTGAATATTCATCTTACAGATTACAGATAGAGAACAACTGTAAAAACACATCCGGTGGAGACTATGCTGTAGATGATATCCGTATATACCGAAGCAAACCATCTGTGCAAGCTAGTCAAATGAAACTTGAGTGCGGAAGTAATAATAATAAAGTAAAGTTCAGAGTAGAGTATGGTAAACTTCTCTCTACTTTAGGTCTAACAGAAGTAACTTCAGGTACCGGAACTATTATAAATGCAAACTATAAGATACTGGATAGCTCTAAGAATACATTAAACTACAACTACAACACAGACACAAATCCAGTTACTAATAATGGCGTAGTTAGATTTAGCACAAAATTTAGTGCAATGACGGCTCTCACAAGTGGAACAGAACCTCCTCTTACATACAGCCAGACACCTGCACTTGCATATACCGAAACAGAAACAATTGATAATGTGACATATCGTTATATCGTATTTCAAGCACCCAGTAATAATATGCTGAAAATAAACAATACTTATTATTTGTCGGTTGCTAACTCACAGGGAGTTTTCTTAACTGGTATTTGTGATATGATCAGCGATCCGTTTGTTGTCGTACGATCTTCTACAGCTACTGTTGACGGAGAAAGCTGGGTAACTGGTAATGGAATATGTTATGGTAATGAGCTTGAATTCGGAGCTAAATTGAGAGACAGAAATACTCTCGAAGAAATAGTTTGCCGCTATGATTGGTATATTGGAACGGAAGATCAATTCACAACAACTCCATCTGGTGGAATGTCTGTTAGCACAGCTTTAGGATTATATCGGCATGTCTATCCTAATCCATCAAAAACATATACAGGATTATCCCCTGCAAGCGGCAGTTTCACTCAGGCAGCCTACAATTTACTTAATAGTTTAATAACTAATCAATGGCTTCAACTAAACAAAACAAGCATTAGCCGTATTTTAAGGGAGGGAGAAACTATTATTGCTATTCCAATAATAGGAACAGCAGAAACCACATCTACAACCACAACTGTAAATCTGTGTAGTGATTATATTGTTATAGCAGCAGGAGCAAACCACAAAAATCCTTCGATACAATTGAGTGGAGAAGGAGCAAGTAAGACTGCATCTGTTAGAATTGGTTTAAGCCAATTTAATGATTTAAAAAATAATTCTACAAAAACGCTGACAATACCAGTATATAGTTTTAAAAATTCAGACCAAAGCAATACTAAAAATCTTATTAAGGCAAGTGATAGCAATGTATATCTGATAAAAACTGATGATTCATCTATTTCAGGCGTTGATTCTTTAAATCCAAGTAAAATAATAGCAACCTTAGAAACAGTAAATATTACTCCTGCTACGGGAGATACCGACTACCTTACATTCAAATTTTCTTCAGGAACTATTAGTGTTAAAGAGGGATATACATATAAAATAGAATTTCATTTTAATGAGGCATATTCTTCAAATGGAGAAATACCTTGCGACGGTGTAGCATCCTTTAACCTGAAAATAGTTCCCGAATATCTGACATGGACAGGTGTTAATGGCGACAACTGGAATAACGATGGTAATTGGAGACGTTCCTTGAAAGCAGAGTTGTATAAAGATGCAAATTATACAGACGATACCAATAATAAAGGCTTTGTACCAATGAATTTTTCAAAAGTAACAATTCCAAATTCTACAAAAGCTCCATGGTTGTACAGTTTAACAGGTTCGCCATATTTTAATATGACTAATACGAACTATACAGATGTTACTGACAGAACTGCCAATGCTGCAACAACAAGTATTGAGTATAGTTTGATGGTGCAAGCAAACGGAATAAACTACAATTGTAGTAATTTCTATGGAAATACCTGCAGCCAGGTTTATTTCAAACCTTCTGCCGAAATGAGAAATACTAATTATCTCATCTATAATAAAGCATGGGTAGACTTTGAACTAACTTCCGGTCGTTGGTACATGCTTTCTTCTCCTCTAAAAGGTGTAGTAGCTGGTGATATGTATCTCCCTACGGCAAATGGAAAACAGAATACAGAAGCATTCCAATCTATAACATATAGCAGTACAACAAATAACCGTTTCAGTCCGGCTATTTATCAACGAAGTTGGGACCACAGTTCTTCTACAGTATTTAAGACAGACGGAAACACTTATGATTCATTTATATCTGCTAACTGGAGTCAGGTATATAATAAGGTAGATGAAACATATACTTCCGGTAAAGGTTTTTCTATTCGTCCGGTTTATGGTACAGAAGGTACAGATAAAGTGTTGTTCCGTATACCGAAAGATGATGCTAACTATTCTTATTATTCCTATGATGGTAGTATTATTAATAATAATACAACAATAAATCGTGCCAATAATGGAAAACTGGCTTTCGAAAACAATGCATCGGATATATCATTAATACTTTCAAATAATACAGGAACAAATAATATATACCTAATTGGCAATCCATTTATGGCTACACTAGATATGGCAAAGTTCCTGAACGCACATCCGTCTTTTGAAAGAAGATTCTGGATATTAACAGGAACCGGACAAAGTACAGTTGCAATTGATAACAATGGAGCGATAACTACTTCCGGAAGCGAAATATTAACGGGAACAGTAGCCCCAATGCAGTCTTTCTTTGTAGAAAAGAAGTCATCCATATCAGGCGATCCAATCATTACTTTTACACCTGATATGACAATTGCCAAACCATCTTTGGGTACCCCTGTCCGTTCCATTAGTAATGAAGATAATACATCCGATAATTCATCTTGCTTGCGTATTATTGCTGAACGAGATGGTTATTCAAGTGCAATTCTTATTAAAGAAGATATTAATGCATCCGACAATTACAATTCAGAGGAAGATGTTCCGGTATTAATGGACTCCAATCTGGCAGATGCCCCTACCCTCTACTCCATGGCAGGAAACCAGGCAGTAAGTATCAATGTGATGTCTTCTCAAAAAACTATACCTTTGGGCATATATAGTGAAAATAATAACAACGTGAATCTGACGTTTAAAGGTCTTGATAACTTTGGCGGATATATGGAACTTTATGACGCATTATTGAATCAAGCTACAGAATTAAACGGAACAAATGCCAGTGTAACAATGCCTGGTAATACTCACGGTCGCTATTATCTGAACTTTACAAGTACAGCTATCGGTCAGCAAGAAAGTAATATAGTAGTCTATTCTCCTGAACGAGAAAGAGTGGTTGTAGCTACTTCTGCATCGGATAAGCTTCAGAATATCAAAATATTTAGTTTAAGTGGCACTATATTAAAAGAGCTGACTGGTTTAGACACTGCAAAGGTGGAAATATTGTTACCAAGTGGAGTGTATATAATTAGAGTGCAAAGTCTGGAGAATATTGAAACTAAAAAAATAGCTTGCAAGCAATAGTTAATACCCTGTTTTTAAAACGGTCTGCTTTTTGAATAAGAAGGCAGACCGTTATTTTATAGTTTTTCAAAATAATTCTCTAATACTCCAAACGAAGGATTCTTAAGAAGAACTCGTTTTTCACGGTTTAAAAGATATATAGCAGGTATCACTCTCAAATCATATAGTTCACTATTACGAATCTTCTGCTTTTTATCATATACACAGATCCAGTTAGAGGGATATTTCCACAATTGTTTTCTCCAACTGCCAAATTCATCTTCAGTATAAACAGAAAGAATTATCAGCTTATTATTTTTTTTCTGATTTTGTAACGAACTTAAAACAGGCGAAGCAATAATCTGTTCCCTGAATTCTTCGCATAACTCACAATCGGGATTATTAAAAAAAAGGAGAGTATATTCGCTGTTAAGGGCTGCAAGTGTACCACTTTTACCGGAAGCAAGGGTGTATACAAAATTAGTCGCTATACCGCCGGGACGATTCTTGCGAACCATGGATAACTGATAACGATAAGTAAGTTTAAATGTATCATCCACTTTCTTTGATGCGACAATAGATTCTAAAAAAGGAAGATATAATTCCTCGTTATATATCGGTGAATGGGATTCATATAGGTATTTTTCAGCCAATTTGCTCAAAAAAGAATAAATAGAGGTATTTGATTCAGCCTTACACATCAGCTTTTTTATACCGGAACATGCTATAGGATAAGAAGTATGAGGAAGCACACCTAAAAAATCGGCAAAGATAGGTTCTATAGAATCTAACCTTTGAGTCTGAGATGTATCTGTAAATGCAAAATGATCCCAATAATGTTCAACTAAATATTTTGCACGTCTCTGAGGAGTAGTAAGCGTATTTGGTATTTCAGGCAAACGGAATATTTGATTTTCCATTTGAGCTCTTTGTGATTCTCTTTTTTTAATTTCTTTGCACCCTATTATTAGGATAGAACAAATTATATACAACAAAAAGATGTGTGTTTTCATTATTCTTATATTGTTTATAATTAACAGGTATATACAAAGTTACTATTTTTTATTTATAATTCATTTTATCGAATTACTATTTTAGTTATCCACCTGTTTATACTTATTCTACAAATGGTATTACGATACATTTTTATCTATTTGCAAGATTACAAAGCCGGTGAAGTGTACAATATATCTTTAAGAGTATTGTATTTCTCAGGAATAAGATTGTTGCATTGTTGTACAAAACAAAGATTTCTTCTGTACAAAAGAATAAATTGTTTTGTACAGAAGAATGCATTCTTTTGTACAAGAATACAAAAAGCAGATTAAGACTTTTTTTAGAGTAAAACGAGGTATTGTTATAACTCTGAGGTGATACTTAAAAAAGTTCTGTGTGAATGGTTAATGCTGGATTCAACTTTGTAGATAATAACAAAGCCTGATTGAAGACTTATAAAAAGAAGTAGTGGAAGATAGTGGAAATTGGTGGCAGATAAAGTGTTTTAATAATTTATCTGCCACCAACTAAAAGGCCCGTAAACAGGGCGATTTACTAGATTTTAGTAGCAGGTGGCAGATAAATTTATATTTTTCGTTCTATGATTTATGCATCCAGATGGATTGAACCTTTTTGCGGATGGCAACAATATTCATGGAAGAGACTACAACAAACAATGTTGTTCCGATAACAACAGCCGGAATAATAGATCCAGCAGCTATTTGTGGGAAGAGAGATGCCACAACTCCCATGTAATAGGAACGTGCCCAACCGACCAACAATATTGCCAAAATTAAAACGACGAAGTTAAGTCCTAACGTAAGTATCTGGTATGGCAAGGCCACTCGTCCAGGGCTATACCCTATTAACAACAAGTTTTCCAGTTTTGTGGTGTTTTTCTGCAATAACAGGTAAATGCTAAGCATCAGAATGTAGAATGAAAGAACACTGATAAGCAATCCTACTGCCAGCACAATACCGGTAATCAGTTTCAGGAAGTAAGTTGTTTTTCCGGCATCCAGTTTGTTATCTTCAGTTTCATACCCTCTTTTCTGGAAGAACTGAGCAATTTTTTCATCGGCAGGGTTATTCACTTCCACAATTAACCGGGATGGCTGCACTTCCTTGTCGGGAGCAAATGTACTGTTTGCCCAGTTCATAAACTCTTCCGGAACAAGAATGGTATTTAAACGATTAGAGAAGCCTACAATTCGTCCCTTATATTTAGCTATCCGTCCATCGTTAGCACGGATTACAAGATCCACCTTAATCATTCCCATCAATCCTTCGGATAGTTTAGGAAGACTACGTGCCTGTGCAAAACCAAAGTTGTAAAGGTTGAGGTAGTTACGAGGGATAATAATTGGAATTGAGTTAGAATTCTTATCGAAATGCCATTTATCAAGACTTACATCAACGTACTCATTGGGTACTGATTCAAAAAACATCTCTGTGGCAAGTTTAAAGTCTGATTCCTGCATGCCAAATCCGGCTGTTACCGAAAACTGGGAAGGCATAAATGCACCTACGCTCTTTGTAAAAGACTGAGATTTAATTTCATCAATATCATCTTGTACAAAAGAGTTGTTTGCACCAGCTATTGAGCCAAGCGTACTTATCTTTTTAGTTACGGTTATAAAATCTTTCTTTATAAAACTGTCACCTTGAGTAAAAACAGGCGCAATGTCTTTATAAAATTGTACGCTCAATGCTACAATCATCATACCAAATAGATTGGCGAAGAAAAAGCCACATAACTGGCCCAGGCTTATATGTTGACGAAGAAGTTTCCAAACAAGTTTCATAGCTTAAATATTTTATTGTAGTTCAACTCAATATGTTTACCAATAGACGTTACAATAACGCCTGCTCCCTGCTTTTTCACTTCCTGCATTAAAAGGTCACCCATAATCTGACCGTTGGTTTCGTCAAGGTGACTGATTGGTTCATCGAGGAATATAAAATCGAAAGGCTGACAAAGGGATCTGATAAACGCCACGCGCTGTTGTTGTCCGAAAGACAGTTTGCCCACTTTGGAATTATATTTATCATCTATGCCCATAGCTTCAAACAAAGTCTCAATCTCTTTTTTCGATTTATAGCCGGTAAGGCTATTTTTTAGCTGAATATTTTCGAGAGCTGTGAGTTCTGAAAAAAGTCTTAGCTCCTGAAAAAGCATACTCAAAGAGTGCTTTCTGATATCTACCCATTTAGAGACAGAAAAATTCCGGATGTTCTCTTTATCAAAATTAAAAGTTCCCTGATAATCGTTCCGATAGCCATATATATAACTACAGAGCGAAGACTTGCCTGTACCTGAATCCGCTTCTATCAGATAAATTTCTCCTTTGCGGAACTCCAGATTTTTTTTCCAGACTTCGGAAACAATTGATTCGCGTTCGGCAAACACATTAGGTAGAGTCTGCTGTAAGTTAATGTTATTCATTGATGCAATTCAATTTAAAATCAGTTCTAACCAAACACTTTCTTTAATCCTGTGATAAGTTGCTTCAGAACATTTTCGTTTTTATTCTTAAAATAGATATTAACCACACTCTTTTGATCGTCTTTATTATATGCCTCAGCATAAGAGAATCCGGCAAGGATAGATTGAGCCATATTTCCCTGTGATCCGAAACGTCCAAATGCATTGCTCACCATTGGCAGTTTCATTATATTATCCATATCCAGAACAAAGTAACCCTTTGCATCACTCTTTATATTTTCGTACTTAGCATTTGCCAGTGAATTGGCAACTTCCTTACCTATATTCTTATAGAGATTATCATCATTCGTGAGATAGAAATAATTACCTCTTACTCCAAAACGGATTGGAGAAGGAAGCATGGCACTCTTTACCACATATTCATTCTTGCCGGAAGTGGCAACAGTCATACCAACTTCGTCGAAATCTTTTTTAAATGCGTAAACAATTCCTGCAGCCGAAGGATCACTAACCTCGGCATACGCCAATAAAGAAGGAGTTCCATTTGCACTAACGTTTGTTACAGCAATAGCAACATCTCCTTTTAATGAGTTTACACTCTTCTTCAAATCAAATCCGGGAGTTAGACGAGAATCTCTTACCATATTCTTAAACTCGGCCCCACTCATTAACATATCATACAGCTTATCACCTTTTACATTCATGGAAAGGTAAGCCAGAGAGGAAGCAGGAATACGTTTAAGGAAAGTATGGTTAATCTTTCCACCCATATCGGATTGCTTCTTAATGTATGCTTTTAAAGATTCATTGTCTGTATAATACTCACCTTCCATAGTAACCTTTCCATTCTCGAAATTAATCTGGGCAAGCACCATCATTTGGCGCATGTCAGCATCTTCGGGAAGTCCCATACTCATGGACATAGATGTAAGCTGAGGCAGTGAAGCAAAAGATCCGTAGAGCCCGATATCACTTTTCTTCTCAATCATCTTTTGAAAACCCTTATTCGAAGCGATACTTACTCCTTCTGTATTATGCATCATTTTTTCAACCATCTCTTTCACCGGCAAAGAACGGGCATTACTAGTCTCCAGTACAACCAAAGTACTTTCATCGAAAGCACAGATTCCATATCCACGAAGTATTGCCGATGAAAAGTCACCATTTCTCTCAACTGCATCACAGATCCCTTCATTCTGCATCAGTTCGAAAGCATCTTCCAGTTTATCCTGATCGGATACTTTAAACAAAACAGCAGGCTTATCTTCCGGTGTAAGGAAAAAATAGGCTTTATTCTCGAGGGATAAACCGGCCTCTGAAGGATTTTGAACCATCTTTGCCAGTTTTTCATTATTCAAAGAGGCTGTAAGGTTCTTCATTATAGATTCCTTATTATCCATCAAGCCACTTTTCTTAATGATTGACTGAATATCAAATGATACAACCAGTGAAGCATTAGAAGGAATAACTCTTGTATACTCTTTACCTTTAGAACAAGAGCCCAGTATCAGTACTGCAATCAACAGCACAGATAAGCGGAAAAAGAATTTTGTTTTATTCATAGCTAATATATAATTTTATTGATTCATCAGGTTCATAGTATGGCACGCCACCAAGGCTGCAGTTTCAGTACGTAACCGGGATTTTCCAAGACTGATTGGCTGGAAACCTTTTGAGAGCGCCTTTTCAACTTCTTCCGGACTAAAGTCTCCTTCCGGACCAATCAGTACTACTGCATCTTCTCCCTTTCGGAGAACATCTTTCAATAAAGGTTTCTCACCCTCGTAACAATGTGCAATAAACTTCTGTCCGGGGAAATCACGGGAAACAAATTTATCGAAATCAGTCATTTCATTTAAAACGGGGAGGTTTGCTTTAAGCGACTGTTTAATAGCAGAAACAAGAATTTTTTCAATCCGTTCCGCCTTTATCACTTTCCTTTCCGAAAAACGACAGTTAAGAAAAGTCAGTTCATCAAAACCTATCTCGGTAGCTTTCTCTGCAAACCATTCATTACGATCCATGTTTTTAGTGGGAGCCATAGCAATGTGCAAATGGCACGGCCAGAATTTCTCTTGTGGAATTGTTTCTATGATAGATACAAAACATTTCTTTCCTGTCGCCAAACTGATTTCGGCTTTATAAAAAGAGCCTTTTCCATCAGTCAACATAATCTCATCACCTTGAGACAATCGTAATACGCGCAGACAGTGTTGAGCTTCTTCATCAGGTAGCTCATTTTTGACTAAAATGTCAGGAGTATAAAATACATGCATTATTATAGGGGTATAATCTTTATTGATTTAAACGTTTTTCGTCCTCTTCAAATCGCTTTATTTCATCACGTAGTTCAGAAGCCAGTTCATAATCCTCATCCTTAATAGCCTGTAAAAGAGATTCTTTTAATGACTCAATTGTTTCACAATACATTTCTGATTCATCTTTTTCTTCTTCTACTTCAGGAATATATCCTTCGGCACTAAGAATTTCTTCAGTTGTATATATAAGACAGCCAAAACGTAAAGCCAATGCAACAGCATCAGACGTTCTGGAATCTACCTTAAACGATTCTCCATCTTCTTTTTCAAAATAAAGGTAAGAATAGAATATTCCATCTTTGGCCTTATAAATAAAAACCTGTGTGAGTTTTGTCTGAAGATATTCAGCAAAGGTTACAAATAAATCGTGAGTAAAAGGACGAGGAGTTGTAAGTCCCTTCAACTTAAGAGCTATTGATTGTGCTTCGATAGAACCAATAATGACAGGCAACTGACGGGGCCCGTTTACTTCTTCTAAAACTAAGGCGAAAGCATTTGCCTGTAACTGACTGTTGGAAATATTTAATACCCGAAGTTCTACTTTATTATCCACTTTGAATCCAATTTTTGACTATGTGGCAAATATAGGGATAATTTTGGGATGATGAATCTATTCAAAGGTATTTATAAAAAAAAAGGCTGTCATCACGACAACCCAATCTTTATTAACCTTAAATCTAATACCATGAAAAACATGATGCAAATATAGAGTAATTATGTTATGTAACATAGCATATCACATAAAACATTCAATATATTAACATATTTTACACGAAAGTTTCAGATTTTATATTATCAACGCTTATTCTACATATAATACTAACCCTTTCAGGTATTCTCCCTCAGGGTGATAAATATTTACCGGATGATCTGCAGGCTGTGTCAACTGATGCAAGATCTTCACACTTCTACCTGACATTGCCGCCGCTGTAAATACCGCTGTACGGAAATTGTCTTTTGTTACAACCTGCGAACAAGAGAATGTAAACAATATGCCGCCCGGTTTAATTTTCTCGAAAGCTTTGGCATTTAATTTTTTGTATCCTTGCAAAGCATTATGAAGCGCTGCTCTATGTTTTGCAAATGCCGGAGGATCGAGAATAATCAAATCATACTGATCTCCCATTCTATCCAGATACTTAAACGCGTCTTCGGCATAAGCTGTATGACGGGCATCTCCGGGGAAATTAAGCTCCACATTTTTATTAGTCAAGTCAATTGCTTTAGCAGAACTATCTACTGAATGAACCTGATTGGCACCTCCACGCATTGCATAAAAAGAAAAACCACCTGTATAGCAAAACATATTGAGCACAGAACGGTCTTTTGCATACCTCTCTAACAAAGCACGGTTTTCTCTTTGGTCAACAAAGAATCCGGTTTTCTGTCCTTTCAGCCAGTCTACATGGAATTTCAATCCATATTCCTGAGCAATATTATCGGAGCTACCACCTTTAATAAAACCATTTTCTTGTCCTAAATCAGCTTTGAAAGGTAATGTTGTTTCCGACTTATAATATATATTTTCAATCGCATCTCCCATTACTTGAGAAAGAGCACTGGCTATTTCCATACGGTAAACGTGCATTCCTACTGAATGAGCTTGCATAACAGCTGTTTTGGCATAAACATCAATGATTAACCCAGGAAGATTATCACCCTCACCATGAACCAGTCTGTATGTATTATTGGTAGGATTACCAGCCAGCCCTATACCTTTTCGTAAGTCGTAAGCAACTTCAAATTTCTTAACCCAGAAATCATGGTTTACCTCTTCTTGTTTAAAAGAAAGGACTCTTACTGCAATACTTCCCACCTGGAAGTGTCCTAAAGCAATAAACTCCTTTTTTGAAGTATACACATCTACAATTTCACCCTCTTCCGGTTCTCCCTCGAAGCGACTAATTGCTCCTGAAAAAATCCAGGGATGGAAACGCTTCAGCGATTCTTCTTTCCCCGATTTCAGATAAACTTTTTTGTAAGCCATTTATTTTTCTTTTTCTTCAATTACCGGTTCTACTATCTCCTCTTTTACATAATCACCCGTTTGATGCAACTCTTGCAACAAGCTATAAATCTTGAGACATGTCCATGCGTCTGTAGCAGCATATAACTGCTGTGACGGACTTAATGTTTCGGCCTCCCAATTAGACAGGCGTTGCGATTTAGATATTTTCTGACCAAAAAGGATAGCATATATTTTTTGCAGACTCTTATCCTGAATACCGAATGGTTTAACAAATTCCTGCAACTCGATACAATTTTGCTGTTTAAAAGAGACTCTGCGATGCAAAGCCAGAAAATCGTCCTTCAACGAGAGTCCGACTTTTACAATTGAAGGATTCTCCAGCAAATCAATCAGTACTTTAGGAAATCCTATCAGGTTTAAGCGAAACAGGAAGCAATGAGTATCTGTAGCAACCTGCAGCAAAGAGACTTTATGTGATTTTCCCTTAACAAAAGACGGCTTTGTTTCGCTGTCAATTCCCAGTACAGCATACTTATTTAAAAATTCAATAGCACGCTCAGCATCTTTTTCAGTACAAATCATTATAATTTTGCCTTCGAAAATTGCTTTCGGCATTTCTGAGATATCGTCTTTTGTTATAGTTCTTTTTACAATCATAATACTTCGTTCAACTTTTCATCATCATCAATTTCGTCTTCAGCTTCATCTTTATTATCAGCATTATACTTCACATCGTGCAAGGCTCTCAAAGTATTAACTAATTTTTGTCCCCAATATAAAGCAAAATGTTCTTTGCAAATAGCCAATGAGTCATGCATTGTTTCATTATATCCCAATTGAAAAACAAAAATAAAATCCTTCAAGTCCTGATAAATATCAGCTAAATCCTCTGATATGCATTTTTTTATAGGAGTGTCGCTATAAGCCATTTCAGGAAGAAAGACTTCAAGATAGTCATCCTTTTCCCTTAATACATAAGCTACATTCATACGCATCAATTCATAAATTTCCTCAGTAACATATGTCTCCGGAGCTTCATCTCCAACCATTTCACATTCGGGCAATAATGATGCTTTAAGATAAAGCAATGGCAATATTTTTAGAGTGGTATCAACAAAAGAACTTCGCTTTGCACTTTCCGCACGTTCCAGATAAGCACAAAGTTCAGCTGCCACTGTTACAAATTCTACAACATCTCTGCTGAATATCACTTGATGATTATTTTCCATACAACTTTTCAATTAAGCCGCAAAGTTAACAAAAAAGGAGTAATCCAACTGCAAATCAATGTATTTTAACGTGAAATGTAAGTACAATACGCCTTTTAGTAATCTGAGAGATACAAACCAGTAATATGACGATAAACTTTTATTCTAAACCAAAAAGCATCATCTTGTACAATAAAACTATTTATTTTGTACAAAATACATAGTTTTTCTACAAAACATTCATATTATTATTTTGCTAAATTTTTATTTGATTCTTAATCTACAACTAATGTTATTTTATTATTTTTGCAGAATCAAACAATAAAAATAAAATTCTTAATGGCAAAGAAAAAAACAGATAAGAGTCCGGCAATGGAGCCCGCTTCCACCAATAATTTAACAAAAACCTTTCATAATGAGACTTTTCATTTTATTATTGGCTTAATGATGGTGATTTTTTCAGTCTATTTACTACTGGCTTTTACTTCCTTCTTTTTTACCGGAGCAGCCGATCAAAGTATTTTGGACAATCCTAATCCAGACCAGTTATCGTCGATTAATAATCACATAAGAAATTATGCAGGTTCAAGAGGTGCTCAGATGGCAAATTTCTTAATTAATGAATGCTTTGGAGTCTCATCTTACTTTATGCTGTTATTTCTGGCTATTGTTGGTATGAAATTGATGCGAGTACGTAATTTCCGTGTTTGGAAATGGTTTATTGGCTGTTCTCTGCTACTTATCTGGTTTTCAGTATTCTTTGGATTTGTATTCATGGACAACTATAAAGATAGCTTTATTTACCTTGGAGGATTACATGGATACAACGTTAGCAATTGGCTGGTTTCACAAATAGGTGTCCCAGGCATATCTTTGCTTCTTTTAGCTACTGCTCTTTGCTTTCTTATTTATCTGAGCACACAGACTATTATCTATATCAGACGCGCACTTCAACTTAATTTCAGAAAGAAAAAAGAGAAAGAAGAAGCTTTAGCTGCAGAAGACGACACACTGGAATTCACCAATCCTGAGCCTAAGACTGTAAACTTCAAACTAGACCGCAGTTTTGAACAAAAAACAGTATCTAAACCTATAGAAGCTATAACTCCTGCTCCTGTTGAAGAAGCACCTGTAGAGGATTGGGTAAAATCAAACATAGTAAATGAAGAGGAAATAGAATATCCTGAGCCTATAGAAGAAAATGAGGAGGAACCCGAAGACAAAGAACCGGAATTCAAAATAGAATCTACAAAATCCAGTGATGATGAAACTTATGATGCCTCTATTTTAGGAAAGTATAATCCTACACTCGATTTGGAAAACTACCGTCATCCGGGTCTGGACTTGATGAAAAGGTATGATAACAATGAGCCTGCCATTAACATGGAAGAACAGACTGCCAACAAAGATAAAATTATCAGCACGTTAAGAAGTTTTGGTATTGAAATAAGTTCAATTAAAGCGACTGTAGGTTCTACTGTTACTTTATACGAAATCACTCCTGAAGCCGGCGTACGTATTTCCAAAATTCGCGGGTTGGAAGATGATATCGCTCTTAGTCTTTCTGCTTTAGGTATTCGTATCATTGCGCCTATTCCGGGAAAAGGAACTATTGGTATTGAAGTTCCAAACTCCAATCCAAAGATTGTATCCATGCATTCAATCATTTCATCCAGGAAGTTCCAGGAATCCACATTCGAACTACCTATCGCATTTGGCAAGACCATTACCAATGAGATTTTCATGGTAGATCTTTGTAAGATGCCTCACGTACTTGTGGCCGGAGCTACCGGACAGGGTAAATCTGTGGGATTAAATGCAATTATCACATCATTACTCTATAAGAAGCATCCTGCTGAACTGAAATTTGTTTTGATTGACCCTAAGAAAGTAGAATTTAGTATTTACTCAACTGTAGAGAAACATTTTCTGGCAAAGTTACCTGATGGCGAAGAAGCTATTATTACAGACTTTACCAAGGTTGTACATACGCTGAATTCTCTTTGTATTGAGATGGATACCCGCTATGACTTACTTAAAAAAGCTCACACACGTAACATTAAGGAATATAACGAGAAGTTTATTAATCGTAGACTGAATCCGGAAAAGGGACATAAGTTTATGCCATATATTGTAGTGATTATAGATGAGTTTGGTGACTTGATTATGACTGCCGGAAAAGAAGTAGAGCTACCAATTGCACGTATTGCACAGTTGGCACGTGCCGTAGGTATTCACATGATTATTGCAACTCAACGTCCAACCACCAATATTATCACGGGAACAATTAAAGCCAACTTCCCTGCACGTGTTGCTTTCCGAGTTTCATCAATGATGGACTCACGTACCATTCTCGACCGTCCGGGAGCTAATCAGCTGATTGGTCGCGGGGACATGCTTTTCTTACAAGGAAGTGATCCGGTTCGTGTACAATGTGCATTCGTTGATACTCCTGAAGTTGAAAAAATCACGGATTATATTTCTCGTCAGCAAGGATACACTACAGCATTCTACTTACCAGAATATGTAGGAGAAGAGAGTGAAAGTACTGTTGGAGATGTTGATATGAACCGTCTCGATCCAATGTTCGATGATGCAGCCCGATTGGTTGTTATTCACCAGCAAGGTTCTACCTCACTCATACAACGAAAATTCTCTATCGGATATAATCGTGCCGGCAGAATAATGGATCAATTGGAGAAAGCTGGAATTGTTGGTCCGTCAGAAGGAAGTAAAGCCCGCCAGGTTATGTGTATAGACGAAACTGATTTGGAAATGCGATTGGGTAATCTGAGACAATAATCTTTATTTAGCATAAAAATAACCAAAGAATAAAACAATGAAAAAGTATATCATTACATTGCTTATTAGTGCTTTGATCTTGCCTTGCTTTGCGCAAAAAGATGCACAAGCTAAAAAGATTCTGGATCAAACATCTGCTGCTTTTGCCAAAGCAGGAGGTATAAAAGCTACTTTCAGAATTAAATCCGGAGGTAATCAAATAAATGGTGTACTGCAGCTAAAAAATAAAAAGTTCTTTTTAGACACAAATGATGCAACAACCTGGTTTGATGGAAAAACTCAATGGAGCTATCTAAAGCATAGTGAAGAAGTAAACATCAGCTTACCTACTGAAGATGAGTTGCAAAGCATGAATCCTTATGCCTTACTTAATATTTATAAAAATGGATATAATTATAAATTAAATGGCGTAGTAGGGAACAATTACAAAATTACTCTGACTCCGGAAAATAAGAAAAAAGCATTTTCACGTATTGTCCTGTTAATCTCAAAAAGTAATTATCAACCTCAGCATATTACTTTAGAACAGCCTAACAACAATAGTGTGATTACTATTACAAGCTATAAAACGAAACAATCATATTCTGACTCTTTGTTTCAGTTTAATAAAAAGAAATATCCAAATGCAGAAATTATTGACTTAAGATAAAACAAGTATGGAAAATATAGAAAAAACAAGATGCCTGATTATCGGTTCAGGACCGGCAGGATATACAGCTGCAATTTATGCTGGAAGATCAAACTTATCTCCTATCCTATATGAAGGATTACAACCTGGAGGACAGTTAACAACCACAACTGAAGTTGAAAACTTCCCTGGTTATCCGGATGGAGTAGATGGCAGTCAGCTTATGGATGACTTAAAAAGACAAGCTGCTCGTTTCGGTGCCGACATCAGAAGTGGGCTGGCTACTGCTGCCGACCTCAGCAAAGCTCCTTACAAGATTACAATTGAAGGTGAAAAAGTTATCGAAGCAGATACCATAATTATTGCTACCGGTGCTACAGCTAAATACCTGGGACTGGAAGATGAAAAGAAATATGCCGGAATGGGTGTTAGCGCATGTGCTACATGTGACGGATTCTTTTACCGAAAAAAAGTAGTTGCAGTAGTAGGCGGTGGCGATACAGCCTGCGAGGAAGCTATTTATTTAGCTGGATTGGCAAAGAAAGTATACCTGATAGTTCGTAAGCCATTCCTTAGAGCATCTAAAATTATGCAGGAACGTGTATTAAATCACGAGAAAATAGACGTTCTGTTCGAACATAACACTTTAGGTCTCTTCGGAGAAAACGGAGTAGAAGGTGCACATGTTGTAAAACACATGGGAGAAGCTGACGAAGAACGTTATGACATAGCCATCGACGGTTTCTTTTTAGCAATAGGCCACAAGCCAAACTCTGAAATATTCGCTCCTTATCTTGATACTGATCCTGTTGGATACATTATTACAGAAGGCGATACTCCGCGTACTAAAGTTCCAGGAGTATTCGCAGCCGGCGATGTAGCCGATCCTGTTTACCGACAAGCTACAACAGCCGCCGGAAGCGGATGTAAAGCTGCGATTGAAGCAGAGCGTTATTTAGCTGAGCACAAATTATAATATATCACAATTTGATTAATAAACAATTATTCATTAATAGCTATTGATCAAACTAACTATTATAATGTAATACTTTAAGATTTCCCTGATAAAGTTTTTAGATTTTTATCGGGGAATTTTATTTTTATGACAATAAAATTACTTACTTTGTGATTTTTAATATTTATGAAGCGACTAACTGAATAAAAATATATTTAAACTTCCAATTTATATAAATTATGAGATCTCTATTTAAAAATTTATTCACGGCATCTCTATTACTTTGTGCAAGTACAACTTTTGCGCAACAGCAAATGCCACCAATACCTATCGATAAAAATGTAAGAATAGGTAAGTTAGAAAACGGATTAACTTATTATATCCGTAAAAACACAACAAATGAAAAAAGAGCTGATTTCTACATAGCACAGAAAGTTGGCTCTATTCTTGAAGAACCACAACAAAGAGGTTTAGCACACTTCCTGGAGCACATGGCTTTCAATGGTTCAAAGAATTTTCCAGGAACAGATAAAGGCTTAGGCATTGTTCCATGGTGTGAAAGTGTAGGTATAAAATTCGGAGCTAATCTTAATGCTTATACAAGTATTGATCAAACCGTATATAATATTTCCAATGCTCCTGTTACTCGCGAAGGAATATTAGATTCATGTTTGCTTATTTTACACGATTGGTCAAATGACTTGTTATTAACAGACAAAGAAATTGATAAAGAACGTGGCGTTATCCACGAAGAATGGCGTTCACGAATGAGTGCCATGCAACGTTTACAGGAAAAAGCACTGCCTATAATGTACGCAGGTACTAAATACGCAGACTGCATGCCTATTGGAACAATGGATGTAGTTGATAATTTTAAATATCAAATACTCCGTGATTATTACGAAAAATGGTACCGCCCGGATTTGCAAGGTTTAGTTATTGTAGGAGATATTGATGTAGATGCTGTTGAAGCTAAAATCAAGAAAATATTCAGCGATATTCCTAAACCGGTAAATCCAGCATTGCGTACTTACTTCCCGGTTAATGACAATAAAGAACCTATTGTTGTAATTGAGAAAGACAAAGAGCAAACCAATATGCAGATTTTGCTTTTCAACAAACACGATGTATATCCTGATTCTTTAAAGAACAATATGCAATACCTGTTTTTTGATTACGCAAAAAATATGATTGGTAATATGTTGAATGCCCGTTTAAACGAGCTTACTCAATCTGCAACCCCTCCATTTGTTTATGGATACACATACGATGGCAGCTTCTTTGTTTCAAAAACAAAAGATGCTTTTACAGGTGTTGCAGTATGCAAAGAAGATGGAGTTGAGAATGCATTAAGCACCCTTCTTCGCGAAATAGAACGTGCTCATCGTTTTGGCTTCACTGAATCAGAATATGTACGCGCACGTGCTGAATATCTTAGAAATCTTGAATCAGAATATAACGAACGTGATAAAAAGAAGAACGAAGACTATATAAATAGCTACGTTAACAATTTCACAGATAACGAACCTATTCCAAGCATTGATGACAATTTTGCTCTTATGAACAAAATAGCTCCAAATTTGCCGGTAGCCATGATTAATGAGGTTATGAAATCATTCGTTTCTGACACCAACCAGGTTGTAGCAATCTTTGGTCCTGATAAAGAAGGATTAGTATATCCTGCTAAAGATAAAATTCTATCTATTCTTAAAAACGTAAAAGCAGAAAATATTACTGCATACGTAGATAAAGTATCTAACGAGCCACTTATTCCGGTAGCTCCAAAAGCTGGTAAGATTATTTCTACAAAAGAAAATACTAACTTTGGTACAACTACACTTACATTATCAAATGGTGTGAAGGTTATCGTTAAGAAGACAGATTTCAAAGCTGATGAAATTCAGATGAAAGGTGTTAGTTTAGGTGGTAATTCATTAATGCCAAACTCTGAGATTATTAATATCAAATCACTTAATGATGTAGTTGAGTTAGGAGGACTAGGAAATTTCAGTGCAGTTAACCTACAGAAAGTTTTAGCAGGTAAAAAAGCTTCAGTAAGCTCTTCTGTTGGAACAAATACAGAAGGTGTTAACGGTAGCTGTTCTCCTAAAGATCTGGAAACTATGTTACAGCTTACTTATCTTACATTTACTGCTCCAAGAATGGATGCTGATGCATTTGCTTCTTACAAAACCCGTATGAAAGCCTCTTTACAGAACAGTGAAGCAAACCCAATGGTAGCTTTCAGTGATTCTGTTACATACGGTATGTACGGTAACCACCCAAGAACAATACGTATTAAGGCTGATATGATTGATAAAATTGATTATCAGAAATGTATGGACTTATACAAAGACCGCTTTAAAGATGCAAGCGATTTCACCTTTATTCTAGTTGGTAACGTAGATCTTGAAAAAGCGAAACCATTAATAGAACAATATCTTGGTTCACTCCCATCTATAAACAGAAAAGAGACATTCAAAGATACAAAGATGTATACGCGTAAAGGTCAATACAAAAATGAATTCAAGAAGATACAGCAAACTGCTAAAGCTTCTGTATTTACATTCTATAATGGAAGCTGCAAATACACATCTCAGAATGATATCATGATGAGTATGCTCAGTCAGATTCTTGACATTGTTTATACTGAAAAGATCCGCGAACAAGAAGGTGGTACTTATGGTGTTAGTGTATATGGAAATACTGCTAAATACCCTAAAGAAGAAAGTTCTCTTCAAATTGTATTCCAAACAGATCCAGCTAAAAAGGATAAACTGATTAAGATTGTCTTTGAAGAAACAGACAACATTGCAAAAGTTGGCCCATCAGAAACCAATCTGGCTAAAGTGAAAGAATATATGTTGAAAAAATACAAAGAGAACATAAAAGAAAATAGCTATTGGGCAGGTTGTATTGATGAATATCTTTACACCGGATTAGACATGGACGCTAATTATGAAGCTATTGTTAACAAAATAACAATAAGTGATCTTCAGAAATTTGCAAAGAGTATGTTCAGCCAAAAAAATCAGGTTGAAGTAACAATGACTTCTCCTGAAGCTAAATAATAAAACAACAGAAAGTAAGAAAAGACCTTTATAGAAGGTTTTTTCTTACTTTTATCTTAAGTTCAAATACATATCTGTTTATGCTTTTAAAAGAATTACGAAAACACACTAAATTAGCCGCCAAACGGCATCCCATGTTCGAAAAGAATAAATTCGGGAAATTCTATATCTACTTTATGATGCTATTCTGGGCCGGATATTTTATTTTCTTTGGTATTGTCTTCGGACTTGGTTTTGCAGATATATTTCCAACCATGGAGCCATATCATATAATGAATAAAGGGTTATTCATTATCCTTGCTATCGACTTTCTTTTTCGCTTCGCTTTTCAAAAAACTCCTACTCAGGAAATAAAACCTTATCTATTATTACCGATAAAGAAGAACAAGCTACTCAATATTCTTCTTTTAAAATCGGCAACAAACTCATACAATGCCTTCTGGTTATTTATGATTGTTCCTTTTGCATTCATTACTGTTACTAAATATTTTGGAATAACGGGAGTCATTACCTATAGTCTGGGATTTTATCTATTAATGATTCTCAATAATTACTGGTACCAAATGTGCCGCACTTTAATCAATGAAAAAACTTATTTCGTAATTATACCTATCGTATTTTACGGGCTTCTTTTAACGCTAGAACTTACCTTAGGCAATCCGGTGAGCAAATTCACTATGGAGGTAGGTGAATTATTTATCAAAGGAAATCTGCTTAGTTTCCTTGGTGTACTAATTATTTCAGCTGGTTTGGGTTGGATAAACCGCACTATCATGACCAGAAATCTGTATGCCGAACTTGCCAAAACAAATGACACTAAAATAAAACATGTTTCAGAATATAAATTTCTGGAGCAATACGGTGAAGTTGGAGAATACTTGCGCTTAGAGCTTAAGCTATTATTCAGAAATAAAAGGAGTAAATCCATGTTCCGAATGGGATGTTTCCTTATTATTATGCTTACAGCAATGCTCTTCACACCATCCTATGAAGGTCCGATTGGCAAAAGTTTTGTAGGGATCTACAATTTTGCCATCTTAGGAATCCTGATGCTCACACAAATAATGAGTTTCGAAGGCAACTACCTTGATGGACTAATGAGTCGCAAAGAGTCTATCTATAATCTGCTTAGAGCCAAATACTATTTTTACAGTTTTGCTGTGATAGTTCCCTTTATTCTAATGATTCCTGTGATAATAATGGGGAAAATAACACTATTAATGGCTATATCTTACAGTTTCTTTACTACCGGATTTATCTATTTCATTATCCTTCAATTAGCTGTTTACAACAATAAAACAACGCCATTGAACGAAAGTCTGGTAGGCAGGCAATCTACCGGAACCGGTTTTCAGAGTCTTATCAGTTTAATGTCCTTTGGTGTCCCTATGCTGGTTATCAATTTGCTCAGGATAGCCTTCGGAGAAATAATAAGTCAGCTAGTACTTCTGGCTATTGGTCTTGCTCTGACATTTACTTCAAATTATTGGATCATGAATATCTATAAACGCTTCATGAAAAGAAGATATAAAAATATGGAAGGATTCAGAGATACCAAATAAAAGTGTTTCATTTTTCACCTTATCATTTAAATTCAAATAAAACCATGGCAACAATAAAAATCAATAATTTACAAAAAGACTTCGGCGAAAAAAGAGCTGTAGATATAGATAATTACGTAATAAACAACGGAGACATATTGGGTTTGGTAGGAAACAACGGAGCTGGTAAGACTACATTTTTCCGCCTAATCCTGGATTTGTTGCAAGCCAGTAATGGGGCTGCCTTTATCAATGACATTGATTCCAGTAAAAGTGAAGAGTGGAAAAACATAACAGGTGCATTTATTGACGAAGGTTTCCTCATTGATTACCTCACTCCGGAAGAGTATTTCTACTTTATCGGGAAAATGTATGGACTAAAGAAAGAAGAAGTTGATAGCCGTTTAACAACATTCGAACGTTTTATGAATGGAGAAGTTATAGGACAAAAGAAATTTATCCGCAATTTCTCTGCCGGAAACAAACAGAAGATTGGTATTATCTCGGCCATGATTCACAATCCGGAGCTTCTTATACTCGATGAACCATTCAACTTCCTTGATCCAAGTTCACAGTCCATTATAAAACACATTCTTAAAGATTATAGCCAACAGACCGGTGCTACAATTCTGATTTCCAGTCATAACCTGAACCATACTACAGATATCTGCCCACGCATTGCTTTGCTAGAAGATGGTAAGATTATCAGAGACATAGACAACGTAGATAATTCCGCTGAAAAAGAGTTGGAAGCTTACTTCAACGTTGAATAGATTTTCAACAATATATTAATACTATACAAAATCTTTTATGAAAAAACTATTTATTATTTCGTGCATCTTGCTATTTTCAATATCTGCCGGCGCACAATCTCTTTTGTGGAAAGTATCGGGCAATGGATTAAAGACTCCATCCTATATATTCGGGACTCACCATCTGGCTCCGTTGTCTATCCTCGATAAAGTTAGTGGCTTTAAAGAAGCTTTTGATGCAAGCAAACAAGTGGTAGGTGAACTGAATATGAAAGATGCACAATCTCCCGAAGGAATGAAAAAAATGCAGGATAAAATGTTCATTACTAATGATACTACTGCACAAATTCTTTTCAGTGATACTGAACAGGCTACTATTAATTCGTTTTTAAAAGCAAACATGGGATTTGATCTTAATCAGGTGCCCAAAATAAGACCTGCATTTATTAGTATGATGGTAGCAATGACTATTGCAGCCAAAGCCCTTTCTTTCAATCCTAAAGAACAGCTCGACGGATATTTTCAAACTAAGGGAGAAGAAAGCGGAAAAAAGATTGCAGCACTTGAAACTTTAGAATTTCAAAGAGACCTTCTGTATGACTCACAGTCTCTTCAACGCCAGGCACGTTTACTTGTATGTTCATTAAACGATACAGCCAAAATTGTAAGAGATACCAAAGAACTAACAGAAGCTTATAACAATTTCAATATAGACAAGATGAAAAAGCTGTCTGAGGAAAAACAAGGAAACAGTTGTGACCCTATACCAGGGGAAATGGAATCAATGATAGATAACAGAAATAAAGACTGGGCAGCGAAACTACCTGCTATTATGAAAGAAACTCCTTCTTTTATCGCTGTTGGTGCCTTACATCTTCCGGGAGAAAACGGTTTGATTACTTTACTCAGAAAGCAAGGATTCAAGGTTGAGCCTGTGAAATAACACTCCAAACAAGAAAATTAAGCTTGCGGAAAAATGACCTCTGTTTTTTGTTATTATAGGGGGTGAAACTAATTTTTCCGCAGCTTATAATCAGGAAGTTAACTCAAAAAGTAAAACGTATTGTCAGAAAACAACCTTATAAGTTGTCTCTCAAAAAGAGAAAGTCGAGTTAAAAAGTGTTTCATCCTTCATTAAGAACACTTTATCCAGATAAACTAGAAATTTAAAGAAGAGTTGATGGCAATTAAACCCCAATAAATTAAATTCTAACAGGTTATCTTGCGCAGTCTATCGGCTTACATTTTTATTTATTCACGAAAGATTTTCAGAGCAAACATTCTATCCTATACCTTCGCCGAAATCTCAATATAATTACCTTCAGGATCTAAAACTCCGGCTTCATAATAACCATCTCCTGTTTTACGAGGCTCGCTGGCAATATTATAACCATCCATCCGAAGTCGCTCCGTTAAACTATCGACCATCTCCTCATTGCCAACTTCAATATCAAAGTGAGCAATACCTTTCATAAATCCACGTTTTACTGGTTCACCCACAATGTCCGGACGATTCATTAATTCAATGCGGCAATCTCCGCCACCAAACGAAAGGAAATACGAAGTGTAGTTCTTTGACGGATTATGATATTTACTATTACTTACACAGTCAAAATAAGTTGTATAAAATGTGCACATTGCTTCAATATCATCACACCAAATTGCAAAATGGTCAACTCGCATAATGCTATTCTATTTTTTTACGATCATTCATTATACCATCCATATTTTCTATCGCCCACGCTATAAGCATATTAATGTGAGGCAACAGAGACCTGCCCCTGTCTGTAAGCGTGTACTCAACTTTTGGGGGAACTTCTGCATAAACCTTTCTGCTTATAAAGCCATCCTCTTCCAATGTTCGAAGTGTAGCTGTCAGCATCTTCTGTGAAATTTCGGGAATGCAACGTTGTAATTCTTTAAAACGAACAACTTCCTTCTCCTGCAACATGTATAATACAAGCATTGACCATTTATCACTTATACGTGAGAGAATGTTCCTTATAGGACACATAGGATAAAGACTATCTGATAGTTTGACTTTACTCATTAGGTATGTATTTTAGCGCAGCAAAAGTAACTAATAATATTAAATTCAACGAATAATGAATCAGTCATTTGCCTTCTAAAAATATATTCCAAAAAAAGCGCTTCGTAAGTTACTCGTTTTCAACAAAGGTTTCATTGAGGTAACCATCTTACATACAAGTACCTACTTGACAATCATTTATTTAATATTTATTTTTGCAACGTAAAAGTTAGTTTAGCTTTTCGTAATTAGTATAAAAATAAATCAGCAAAAAAATGAAAAAAGTAGAAAAAATTTCTGCAGCGGGAAATTATGCAGCTGTAACAATCGGCAATTTAGATCAGTTAAGTGAACATCTGTTTGTACTTGCTCCAAGTATAGAAATTCCAGGAAAAGTTTTTGTTGGCGAGTCAGTACAAAGTACTGGTACAGAAGTATCTTTTACAGTAGTTCCTGCGGGAGCAGGTGGTGATTTTCTTCATGTTCACAAAACAAACGAAGAACTTTACATCGTATTAAAAGGTAGTGGAGAGTTTCAGGTTGACGGTAATCACTTTCCTATTTCTGAGGGTAGCGTAGTTAGAGTATCACCTGACGGCAAACGTGCATGGAGAAATACCGGAAACACTCCGCTAACAATAATATGTATTCAAAGTAAAAACGGATCGTTGAAAGATTTAGGAGTAACAGATGGAGTTATACTGAAAGAAAAAATTAGTTGGTAACACAATTATCCGGTAAATCTGATTAATTTATAATAGTAAATGCCCTCATAATAAAGAGAATAAATTTCTCCAAAATATTTGTCCAATTAAAATAGAATCAGTAATTTTGTGCCCTAATTAGTCCGCGCGGGTAAATAAGAGGTATTAAATGATTAAGATCCACCTTCCGGAGAGAACCTGTATAACAAAATATAACAGATGTACGTAATTGTAGAAATTAACGGCCAGCAATTTAAAGCAGAAGCTGGAAAAAGAATGTATGTTCACCACATACAAGACGCTGAAAACGGAGCGACTGTAGAATTTGACAAAGTATTGTTAGTTGACAAAGATGGCGCAGTGACTGTAGGAGCCCCAACAGTAGAAGGTGCAAAAGTAGTATGCGAAGTAATTTCTCACCTTGTAAAAGGCGACAAAGTAATCGTATTCCACAAGAAGAGAAGAAAAGGTTACAGAAAACGTAACGGTCACCGTCAACAATTTACAGAGTTAAACATTAAAGAAGTAGTAGCTTAATCAATTAAATTTTTAAGAAGAAATGGCACATAAAAAAGGTGTCGGTAGTTCTAAGAACGGCCGCGAATCACATAGCAAAAGATTAGGCGTAAAAGTATATGGTGGACAAACTTGCAAAGCTGGTAATATCATCATTCGCCAAAGAGGTACAGAACATCACCCAGGTTTAAACATGGGTATGGGTAAAGATCACACTCTTTACGCATTAGTTGATGGCGTTGTAACATTCAAGAAAGGAAGATTAGATCGTTCATACGTATCTATCATCCCTGCTGAAACAACAGAAGCATAACAACGATTTTTGTTTCAAATAAAAAAAGTTCCTGTAACATTCGTTGCAGGAACTTTTTTTATTATTTAAAGGATTAAAAAGATTATAATATCATCTTATCTTATTTTTATTTATCTTTGTGGCTCTAAATAAAAAAACTATAAAAACAGTATAAGATATGCTTACACTTAAAGTAATTACAGAAAAGACCGACGAGGTTCTTCGTGGTCTGGAAAAGAAACACTTTAAAGGCGCACAAGAAGCCATAGATAAAGTGCTGGAGTTAGATAAAAAAAGACGTACTGCACAAAATGAGCTGGATAAGAATCTTGCCGAAGTAAATGCTCTCTCGAAATCCATTGGTAAATTAATGAAGGAAGGAAACAAGGAAGAAGCAGAATCGGCACGTGCCAAAGTAAGCGAAATCAAAGAGGGAAACAAAGCTTTGGAAACAGCAATGAACGAAGCTGCAGAAGAACTTCAGGTTCTGCTTTGCACAATCCCTAACCTACCTCATTCTTCTGTTCCTGAAGGCTATGGTGCCGACGACAACAAAGTAGAGAAAATGGGTGGAGTTACTCCCGAGCTTTCGGCAGACGCTGTTCCACACTGGGATCTTTGCAAGAAATATGATTTGATTGACTTCGAACTTGGAGTTAAAATTGCAGGTGCAGGTTTTCCTGTTTACAAAGGAAAAGGTGCTCGCCTTCAAAGAGCTCTGATCAACTTCTTCCTTGATGAAGCCCGTAACGCAGGTTATCTGGAAATTGAACCTCCTTATGTAGTTAATGCTGCTTCTGGTTACGGAACAGGACAGTTACCTGACAAAGAAGGACAGATGTATCATGATAATCAGGATGATTTATATCTTATCCCTACAGCAGAAGTTCCTGTAACAAACATCTACAGAGATGTAATTCTTACAGACAACGAACTACCAATTAAGAACTGTGCATACTCTGCATGTTTCCGTCGTGAAGCCGGTTCTTACGGAAAAGATGTAAGAGGATTAAACCGCCTGCATCAGTTTAACAAAGTAGAGATTGTTCGCATTGATAAGCCAGAACATTCTTACGATTCACTGAAAGAAATGATTGCTCACGTTGAAAATCTGGTAAACAAGTTAGAATTACCTTATCGTATTCTTCGTCTTTGCGGAGGTGATATGAGCTTCACTTCAGCCATTACATTCGACTTTGAAGTATTCTCAGCAGCACAACAACGTTGGTTGGAAGTAAGTTCTGTATCCAACTTTGAATCATATCAGGCTAACCGTCTGAAATGCCGCTACCGTACAGGAGACAAGAAGACAGAACTTTGCCACACACTGAATGGTAGTGCATTAGCTTTACCACGAATCGTAGCTGCCCTACTTGAAAATAATCAAACCCCGGAAGGCATTCGCATACCAAAAGCATTGGTTCCTTATACCGGATTTGATATCATCGATTAAATTCCCTCAAAAAGGGATTTCTATAAGCAAAAAACCAGAGCGTTTTACTATGTTAAGTGTAGTAAAACGCTCTTTGTTTTTTTTCATTATAGCTTTGATATAATAATCAATAAGATTACCTTTGCCAATAGTGACATTCTGAAATTACAAATCTAATATAAATATCATATTTCTACTTTTATGAATAAGATAATAAACAAAGAGCATTTCTCAGAGAAAGTCTTTAAACTGGAAATTGAAGCACCATTGATTGCTCGCTCCCGCAAAGCCGGACACTTCGTAATTGTCCGCGTTGGAGAAAAAGGCGAACGCATGCCATTAACCATTGCCGGAGCAGACCTAAACAAAGGAACTATCACCCTTGTTGTCCAGGAAGTGGGACTTTCTTCAACAAAACTATGCAATCTTGAAGTTGGAGAATATATTACTGACGTAGTAGGTCCATTAGGACAGGCAACTCATATTGAAAACTTCGGCACTGTAGTTTGTGCAGGCGGTGGTGTAGGTATAGCTCCTCTCCTTCCAATTGTTCAGGCATTAAAGGCTGCAGGCAATAAGGTTATAACTGTTCTTGCCGGACGTACTAAAGAACTTATCATCCTGGAAAAAGAGATGCGCGAAAGTTCTGATGAAGTAATCATTATGACCGACGACGGTTCTTACGGAAATAAAGGTGTAGTTACAGTTGGCGTTGAGGAAGTGCTTCTTCGTGAAAAGGTAGCTAAATGCTTTACTATCGGACCGGCAGTAATGATGAAGTTTGTTTCTTTGTTAACTAAGAAATATGAAGTACCTACAGAAGCTTCTTTGAATACTATCATGGTAGACGGAACTGGTATGTGTGGAGCATGCCGTGTTACTGTGGGAGGAAAAACCAAGTTTGTTTGCGTAGATGGTCCTGAATTTGATGCTCATCAGGTAGACTTTGACGGAATGATTAAACGTATGAGCGCCTTCAAGGATGCTGAAAAAGAAGAAATCAAGAAGTTAGGATCACCAAAATGCGAAATTACCAAAAGTCAGCATGCTGAAGACCGTACTGCACCATGGCGTGAAGAGTTGCGTAAAAGCATGAAAGCAAAAGAACGTACCGATATTCCACGCGTTCACATGAACGAACTTGATCCTGAATATCGTTCACATAACAGCGAAGAGGTTAATCAGGGATTAACTCTGGAGCAAGCAATGCAAGAAGCAAAACGCTGTCTGGATTGCGTAAATCCTGGTTGTATATCTGGTTGCCCGGTAGAAATCAATATTCCTAAGTTCGTTAAAAACATAGAACGTGGTGAAGTGCTCGAAGCAGCCAAAACTCTTAAAGAAACAAGTGCACTTCCTGCTGTATGTGGTCGTGTTTGTCCACAGGAAAAACAGTGTGAATCAAAGTGTATCTACGTTCAGAAAATGAATAAAGAAGCTGTTGCCATCGGTCACCTTGAACGTTTTGCTGCCGATTTCGAAAGAGAAAGCGGACAAATCTCTGTTCCAGACTTAGATGAAAGCAACGGAATTAAAATAGCAGTTATCGGTTCCGGTCCTTCCGGACTATCTTTTGCCGGAGACATGGCTAAGTTGGGATATGATGTAACTGTATTCGAAGCATTACACGAAATTGGAGGAGTACTTAAGTATGGTATTCCGGAATTCCGTTTACCAAACAATATTGTTGATGTAGAAATCAATAACCTCGAAAGGATGGGCGTTGCTTTCGTAAAAGACTGTATTGTTGGAAAAACAATCACTGTAGAAGAGTTACAGGAAAAAGGATTTAAAGGTTTCTACGTTGCTTCCGGTGCAGGACTTCCTAACTTTATGAATATTCCGGGTGAAAACTCACTGAATATTCTTTCATCTAACGAATATCTTACACGTGTAAATCTTATGGATGCTGCAAATCCGGAATCTGATACCCCTGTTGCTTTCGGTAAGAATGTAGCAGTTATCGGTGGAGGTAACACTGCAATGGACTCTGTTCGTACAGCCAAACGTTTGGGAGCAGAACGCGCCATGATTATTTACCGCCGTTCGGAAGAAGAGATGCCAGCTCGTCTTGAAGAAGTTAAGCACGCAAAAGAAGAAGGAATTGAATTCCTTACTTTACACAACCCTATTGAATATATCGCTGACGAACGTGGATTTGTTAAACAGGTAATTCTTCAAAAAATGGAACTAGGCGAACCAGATGCATCCGGTCGTCGCAGTCCGGTTGCCATACCAGGTGCAACCGAAACAATTGATATCGACCTTGCTATTGTCAGTGTAGGTGTATCTCCTAACCCAATTGTTCCAAGTTCTATTAAAGGGTTGGAAACAGGAAGAAAAGGAACCATTAATGTAAACGATGAAATGGAATCGTCAATTCCAATGATTTTTGCAGGAGGAGATATTGTACGAGGCGGAGCAACCGTAATTCTTGCTATGGGTGATGGTCGTAAAGCTGCAGCAGCAATGGATCAGAAATTCAAAAACAAATAACTTGCATAAAGCATTTCAACTTATATAATCTAAAGGCCGGATTTAAAAAAATCTGGCCTTTTTTATTGGATAAACGTTAGGTCTACAAATATTCAAGGCTGACTGATAAGCGCTAATTGAAAGTGCGCGGGCAACCATGCCATTTTTTTGTTTTCTTACGGGGTGAGATAAATCACTTCATAAAAACAAAATAAACAGCCATTACCAAGCAAGCCCCGGCAGCTAAATGGTTCCAATGCAAAGATTCACCTTTAAAAAGCATGGTAGAAAACACCGTAAAAACAATAAGAGTAATTACCTCCTGCACAACCTTCAATTGCATCAGACTAAAGGGGCCACCATTTCCATTAAATCCTAACCGATTGGCTGGAACTTGACACATGTATTCGGCCAAAGCAATACTCCACGAAAACGCGATAACACCAATTAAAGGCCAGTTACTAATAACCTTATCTTCCTGCAATTTTAAATGGCCATACCAGGCAAACGTCATAAACACATTCGATATAACCAAAAGTAAAATAGAATAAAAACCTT